>NZ_CADFFT010000001.1:0-2097088 GCF_902833455.1 Caballeronia sp. BCC1704
TAAAGAGCAATCCGCCAAGACTTTTCACCTCGCCGCATCGAGCACTGGGCTCAACCGCTTCGTCTTGCGTCGCTGCATCAGCAGCAGAGAAACGAGATTATGAAGAATCTTTTTCTCCTTGTCAACAGCTTTTTTCTGCTTTCGCTTTCAAAACTGAGGACTTCGGAGACCGCCTGTTTCTCTGGCGGCGCTCATCTTGCGACGAGGAGCGGAATTCTAGGCCAAGCAAACGCCGATGACAAGGTGATGACGCGAGTTTTTTTGCGGCCCCTTTCCGGATGCTCATTTCGCCGTTCCGAGGACGACCTCGACGGGCACCGCAGCCGCCATCGCGGCGTATCCGGCGTCGCTCGGATGAATGTGGTCGCCACTGTCGAAACGCCGGTGCAGCGCGCTCGGTCGGGCAGGATCGCGCAGCGCCTGATCGAAGTCGATGACGCCATCGAACGCCCGGCTCGCGCGGAGCGACGCATTGACCGCCGTGCGAATCGCCTCGCGTTCCGGCGGCAGCGACGCCGGCGTGAGCGTGGCTCCGTAGATCTTGAGCCCGCGCTGGTGCGCCTGCGCGATGAGTCGTTGATACCCCCGCAGCAGCGCGTCGGCGTTGACCTCTGTATGCGGCGCATCGCAGTCGAGGCCGCCGTGCGCCGGCATCGCCGCGAAATTGATGTCGTTGATGCCGATCAGCACGATTACCGCGCGCACGCCCGGCTGCCGCAGCGCGTCGCGATCGAAGCGGCTCACGAGCGCCTCGCCGTAGCAAGGCGAATTGCTGAGCAGCCGGTTTCCGCTGATGCCCACGTTGACGACCGCCGCCTGCACGCCGTTCTTCTGAGCGATTTCGCGTGCGAGAGCGTCGGGCCAGCGCCGATTGGCGTTCAGCGTCGAGCGCATGCCGTCGGTAATCGAATCCCCGATGGCCACGACTGCCCGCGCCGTCGGATTCTCGACTGACACGTTCGTGAGCCAGGCGTACTGGGTAAATCGCGTACGGAAGGCTGCGGAAGAAGCGTCGTCCGTGCGGTCTCCGGGCGTCGAGACGTAATTGACCTGGCTTGCCACGCGATGCCACGCGACGAGCTTTTGCTCCTTCCCCATGAACATGCTGACGGCAAGCGGCTGACCGGCGGCCACGTCGAACGCGAGTGGATCGCTCGTGGCTTGCCCGCCGGGCGCGACCGTCACCGTCTTGTTGCCGGCGAAAAGAACGGGCCGGGCGCTGCCGCCCTGAATCGCGGGGCTGCTGCCGCTGATGGCGCGCGCAACGCTCATCGACTCGACGACGAGCGGCGCCGTTCCGTACACATTGCTAATGCGCAAGCGGATTTGCTTGCCGGCAAGCTGCGGATAGATCACTTGCCGGACCGTTCGGCCCCCGACTTCCGGCGCGCGATAAAGCGGCGGAAGGTTGGCGAGTTGCGGAATCGATTGAAGCGCCGTGCCCCAGGCGCTGACCCAATGGTCGTTGACCGGCGATCCGGCCGTCTCGGCTGCAAGCGTCAGCGATGCGGCGGTGAACGGGAAAGCAAGCGCGGCCGCGCTGAGTGCGGCGAGAAACTTGAGCTTCATTCGGCGGTGGCGTTCGGAAAAAGTCTAAATTGTGCCCGATCGGCACATCAAACGCGCCGCCGAATCAGCAAGAAAACGCGCGTCACCGACCCGCCCGCATCGATTGGCCTCACAATGCAGCCAATCCTTTCACGACGTACCTCTATGCAACCCGAAAGCTCCACGCCCCGACTCCATTGGGAAGAGGACGGCGAAAGCCGTTCTGCCCGCTGGCGCTCCGAAAGCGGTAATCAGCCGCCGAAGCGTATCGTCATCGGTCACGACCAGATGACCGCGGATCACGCCTACCGCCTCGCCTGCGAGGGCACGGCCATTCTCTGGCGCGGCGACTTCCAAAACGCGCGGCAGCTCTTGCAGGCGATGGCCCGGCGAATCGACAACAAGCCGCGCAAGGCAAAGAAAGCGGCGTCGGACAAAAATAAACCGACCTCCCCGGTCGATACCTTCAACCTGCACCGTCTCGCGCAGTCGCAGCGGGCGCGCACCCTCGCGATGCTCGTGCTTCCGCTCGACGAGCAGTACGTCATTCCGCTGCGCCGCGCGCCGGACGTGCGTGAAGCGTGCGAGGAAGCGTACGGCCCGGCGCAGGAGCCGTCGGTGGTCTCCTTGCGCGAGGTCCTCGGTCTGATCGGCGCGCACGAGTGGCGCAAGAAAGGCGTCGAAATCAAGGCGACTGGCGGCCGGATTCATCCGTACTACGGCGTCTTTTCGCCGGTGCGCGGCGAGTACGTCGATCTGATCGCGAATCAGCCGTTGCCGTCGACATCGCTCGCGTTTGACGTCGGCACCGGTACGGGCGTGCTCGCGGCGGTGCTGGCGCGGCGCGGCGTCGAGCGCGTCGTCGCCACGGATGTTGATGCCCGAGCGCTTGCCTGCGCTCGCGAGAACATCGACCGGCTCGGACTGCGCAAGCAGGTTGAAGTCGTTGAGGCCGATCTCTTTCCGGAAGGACGCGCGCCGCTCGTCGTGTGCAATCCGCCGTGGCTGCCGGCGCGCCCGAGTTCGGCGATCGAGCACGCGATCTACGATCCGGAAAGCCGCATGCTGCGCGGTTTTCTCGGCGGCCTCGCCGCGCATCTGACGCCCGGCGGAGAAGGCTGGCTCATCTTGTCCGACTTTGCCGAGCATCTCGGGCTGCGCACGCGCGCTCAGCTTCAGGAATGGATCGACGCAGCCGGGTTGAAGGTCGATGGCCGCATCGACGTGAAACCGCATCATCCGCGCTCTACGGACAAGTCGGACCCGCTGCACGCGGCGCGATCGGCGGAGGTGACGTCGCTTTGGCGGCTGGTTGCGGCGTGAGGCGCGGGATGCGAGATTCGGCTTGTTACTGAATGATGTTTGCGGCTCGGCCTCGTTGCATCCGGCGTGCGCTTGGTCCTGCGCGACGCTAGATCGCGTTCCTCGGACGTGAATCGCGACGGTTCGACGCCAGAAACCCGGCCGCTTCGTGCACGTAGCTCGACGCATCGCGGCCGTTGCCGAACGAGCGTCAGAAGCCACTTCACCGCCCGAACGTTGACCGTCCACCTCGCACCGCATGCTCGCGTCCGCTAGTCACGCTCGCCCGCCCAGCCACGCAAGCGCGCCCTCCCCTGCGTCGAGCCCGCTCGCAAAGCACGCCGTCAACAGATAACCGCCGGTCGGCGCTTCCCAATCGAGCATTTCGCCCGCGCAGAACACGCCGGGCAGCGCGGTGAGCATCGAGCGCTCGTCGAGCGATTCGAACGCGACGCCGCCCGCGCTGCTTATCACTTCCGCGATAGGCCGCGGACGTCGCACGCGCACCGGCAATGCCTTGATGCGCGCCGCGAGCGTTTCCACGTCGGCGAATTCGTCCTTGGTGAGACATTCGCGCAACAGGCCGGCCTTCGCGCCCGCCAGATGCAGCCGGCTCTGCAAATGACTCGACAGAGACCGAGCGCCGCGCGGATGCAGCACTTCCGCCCGGACGCGCCCGGCCGACAACTGCGGCAGGAGGTCGACGAGAATGCGCGCGCCGGGGTCGCCTTGCTCCATCAGACGATCGCGGATCTGCGCCGACAACGCGTAGATCAGACTGCCTTCGATGCCATGCTCGGTGATCAGGCACTCCCCGACCCGCCAGTCCACCGCGCCGTCCGCCCGTTCCAGCCCGATCGCGACCGACTTCAGCGGCTCGCCCGCGAAGCGTCCGCGAAACTGCGGCGACCAGTCCACGTCGAAACCGCAGTTTGACGGCAGAAACGGCCGCACGTCGACGCCACGCGCCGCCAGATGCGTCATCGCGCTGCCGTCCGAGCCGAGTTGCGGCCAGCTCGCGCCGCCGACCGCCAGCACCAGCGCATCGTGGCGCACGCGCTTTTCGCCGTCGGGCGTCGCGAACCGCGATTCGCCCACGCCCGCGTCCGTCCAGCCGAGCCAGCGATGCCGCATATGCAGCCGGACACCCGACGCGCGCAGTCGATGCAGCCATGCCCGGAGCATCGGCGCGGCTTTCATGTCCGTCGGAAACACACGGCCCGAGCTTCCCACGAAGGTTTCCACGCCCAGCCCGTGGACCCATTCGCGCAACGCGGCAGCGTCGAAGCGCGCGAGCAGCGGTGCAATGTCCGCGCGACGCGTGCCGTAGCGCGCAATGAACGCGTCGGCAGGCTCGGAGTGCGTCAGATTCATCCCGCCCTTGCCCGCCATCAGGAACTTGCGTCCGACCGACGGCATCGCGTCGAACACATCGACGCTCACGCCGCCCGCCGCGAGCGCCTCCGCCGCCATGAGCCCGGCCGGTCCGCCGCCGACGACCGCGACTTGCACGGATTCGATGTTTTCAACTGAGGTCATGCTAGGTCGCGAGTAAACGAAGAGCGACATTGTCGCATCGCGTTTGATGGCTGGCGGACGAAGGCGCGCGCCCGGCCGTAAGTCATTAAATAACAAAAAAGAATTTGGTCGCCGCCCGCCAGCCGGATACGATCCGGCGATTCCTTGCGTCCACAAACTTCTACATTCCGTCGATCATGTCCGTCTCTATCGCGCCCGAGCGAACACCTTCCCGGGCCGGCGCCGCCGATGCGCGTCCCGTCATCCGCAGCGCCGCCGACGTCTCGAATCTCGTCAATCGCGGCGCGGCCATCGGCAGCGATGCGCGCATCGTCGTCGCCATCGCGCTCGGCGGCATCTTCCTCGATGCCTATGACCTCGGCGCGCTCGCATTCGGCGTCAAGGACATCGCCCGCGAGTTTTCGCTGACGCCGACCGGAACCGGTTTCGTCGCCTCGGCGATCACGTTCGGCGCGATCATCGGCGCGTTCTTCGGCGGCTATCTCACTGACAAGATCGGCCGCTACCGCGTCTTCATGGCCGACATGTTCTTTTTCGTCGTCGCGGCGATCGCCTGCGCGCTCGCGCCGAACGCGTGGGTATTGGGCGGTGCGCGCTTCGTGATGGGACTCGGCGTCGGCATCGACTTGCCCGTCGCGATGGCGTTTCTCGCGGAATTCTCGCGGCTGCAAGGGCGCGGGAACAAGGCCGCTCGCGTCGCGATGTGGTGCCCGACGTGGTACGCCGCGATCAGCATCTCGTACTTGCTTGTGCTTGGTCTGTACGCGGCGCTGCCCGCGCACAACGCGGGCTGGCTGTGGCGGCTGATTCTCGGCTTCGGCGCGGTGCCGGCCATCGCGATCATCGCCATTCGGAGCCGCTACATGAGCGAATCGCCCGTCTGGGCCGCGAATCAGGGCGATTTGCCGGCCGCCGCCGCGATCCTGAAACGCTCCTATGGCGTGGATGCCCGCGTCGATCCGGACGTGCTGGCGGCATCGAAAGCGGCGAAACCGCGCGGCGCGACGTGGGGCAACTACGGCGCGCTGCTGCGCGGCGTGTATCTGCGGCGCACCGTGCT
Source organism: Caballeronia sp. BCC1704 (assembly GCF_902833455.1). NCBI lineage: Bacteria > Pseudomonadati > Pseudomonadota > Betaproteobacteria > Burkholderiales > Burkholderiaceae > Caballeronia > Caballeronia sp. BCC1704. Next base: position 5,450 of record NZ_CADFFT010000001.1, read on the forward strand.
GGCGACGGTTATCGCGATTGCGTCGTCCTTCGCGTACAACGCGGTGGCGTTCGGTCTCCCGGTCATCATCTCGAGTTTCCTCGCGCAGTCGATGCTCACGACGATTCTCGCCTCGCTCGCGCTGAATCTCTGCTTCGCGTTCGCGGGCGGGCTGTTCGCGGTGCGCACGGTGCCGAAGTTCGGCGCGTGGAAGCTGACGGTTGTCGGCTACGCGTTCCAGCTTGTGGCGCTCGTCGGGCTGGCGGTAGTCGGCAAGCCGGCGACGGGCGCGCAGGTCGTCATCGCGATTGCGCTGCTCGCCGCGTTCCTGCTCGGGCAAGGCGTCGGGCCGGGCTCGCACAGCATGACGTTCGCCTCGCTGAGCTATCCGACGTCGCTGCGCGGCGTGGGCGTCGGCTTCAACCAGACGTTGATGCGCGCCAGCTCGACCGTCTCGCTCTTCCTGTTTCCGGTGCTGTCGGCGGCGCTCGGAACGAAAGTGTTCTGGATCATCGCGGTGGCGCCGCTCGCCGGGCTCGTCGCGCTGATGGCGGTGCGCTGGGAACCGTCGGGCTATGACGTGGACGCCGAAGATTTCGAGGGAGAACGCGTCGAGTAATGCGCTCGGAGCAATCTGGCCATGAACAAGCGGTGCGACCCGGAACGGCCGCGCCGCTTTTTATTCAATGCCTCGATGCGTCGGCCGACCGCCTTTAGCTTCGAGAGACAACGCGCCCGGTAGATGGCGGTGCGCTGGAAACCGTCGAGGCTATGACGTGGACGCCGAGGACTTCGAGGGAAAACGCGTCGAGTAACGCGCCCGGAGCAATCTGGCTAACAGGAAGCGGTGCGACCGGAAACGGCCGCGCCGCTTCATCTGCAATGCCTCGACGCGTCGGCCGACCGCCTTTAGCTTCGAGAGACAACGCGCCCGGTAGATGGCGGTGCGCTGGGAACCGTCGGGCCATGACGTGGACGCCGAGGACTTCGAGGGAAAACGCGTCGAGTAACGCGTTCGGAGCAATCTGGCTAAAGGAAGCAGTGCGACCAGAAACGGCCGCGCCGCTTTTTCTTCAATGCCTCGATGCATTGGTCGACCGCCTTTAGCTTCGAGAGACAACGCGCCCGGTAGATGGCGGTGCGCTGGAAACCGTCGGGCTATGACGTGGACGCCGAGGACTTCGAGGGAAACGCGTCGAGTAGCGCGCGTTCGGAGCAATTTGGCTGTTAAGAAGCGGTGCGAGCGGAAACGGCCGCGCCGCTTTTTTTCTGATGCCTCGACGCATCGGCCAACCGCCCTGCTCCGAGAGACAGCGCGCGAGACGAACAAGACAGCAGGCTCTTTGGTTCAGCGAACCGGTGCGCCCGGAAACGGCCGCGCCGCTTTTTTCTCGCGCCTCGATGCATCGGCGAACCGCCGTAGCGCCCGAGAAGGCGAACAGGACAGGATGAATTCGCCTTCAACGAAGGCGGTGCGCCCGAGAACGGCCGCGCCGTTTTTTCCGCCGCTTGATCGCCTCAGGAAAAACCCGCCCATCCCGAAAAATGCGATTCACCGACCGGCCGGTCGGTTTATAATCGGCGCACAGCGACTTTCCTAAGAGCGAGTGTCCGCCATGTACACCCAATCTCTCGACCTCCCCGGCCAGCCGACCGCGCCCGACGCGCCCGCCGACGCCTCCGCGCAGCAGCAACGCTTCGACGCCGTCATGCAAGCCGACGGCAAAATCGAGCCGCAGGACTGGATGCCCGAGGCGTACCGCAAGACGCTCATCCGGCAGATCTCGCAGCACGCGCATTCGGAAATCATCGGCATGCAGCCGGAAGGCAACTGGATCAGCCGCGCGCCGAGTCTCAAGCGCAAGGCGATCCTGCTCGCCAAGGTGCAGGACGAAGGCGGCCACGGGCTCTATCTATATAGCGCCGCCGAAACGCTCGGCGTCTCGCGCGATCAACTTGTCGCCGCGCTGCACGCGGGCAAGGCCAAATATTCGAGCATCTTCAACTATCCGACGCCCACGTGGGCGGATGTCGGCGTGATCGGCTGGCTGGTCGACGGCGCCGCGATCATGAACCAGATTCCGCTCTGCCGCTGCACGTACGGGCCGTACGCCCGCGCGATGATCCGCATCTGCAAAGAGGAGTCGTTCCACCAACGCCAGGGTTTCGACGCGCTGCTCGCCATGATGAAAGGCACGCAGGCGCAGAAGGACCTCGTGCAACAGGCGGTGAACCGCTGGTGGTGGCCCGTGCTGATGATGTTCGGCCCGAGCGACAAGGATTCGATTCACAGCGGGCAGTCGTTCGCGTGGGGCATCAAGCGCATTTCGAACGACGACCTGCGCCAGAAGTTCGTGGATGCCACCGTCGAGCAGGCCAAGATTCTCGGCGTCACGCTGCCCGATCCCGACCTCAAGTGGAACGCGGCGCGCGGCGCGCACGACTACGGCGAGATCGACTGGGACGAATTCTGGCGCGTCGTCAACGGCGACGGTCCGTGCAACAAGGAGCGTCTCGCCACGCGCGTGAAAGCGAACGACGAGGGCGCGTGGGTCCGCGAAGCCGCGCTCGCTTACGCCGAAAAACAGAAGGCGCGCGCGCACAAGCAAGCCGCCTGAACGGGAGACATCGAATATGAGCAAGGAATGGCCGATCTGGGAAGTCTTCGTGCGCAGCAAGCAGGGACTCGATCACAAGCATTGCGGCAGCCTGCACGCCGCCGACGCCGCGACCGCGCTGCGCATGGCGCGCGACGTCTACACGCGGCGTCAGGAAGGCGTGAGCATCTGGGTGGTGCCGTCGTCGGCGATCACGGCGTCCGACCCGGCGGACAAGGGCGAATTCTTCGAACCGGCAGGCGACAAGATCTACCGGCATCCGACGTTCTTCGTGCTGCCCGACGAAATCAACCACATGTGAGCGCGCGCCATGAGCACCGAACATCTCGCGTATGTGCTGCGCCTCGCCGATAACGCGCTGATTCTCGGTCAGCGCAACGCCGAATGGTGCAGCCACGGTCCCGCGCTGGAAGAGGACATCGCGCTGGCGAACATCAGCCTCGATTTGATCGGACAGGCGCGGCTGCTGTACTCGCACGCGGCTTCGCTCGAATCAGCGTTGACGGGCGCGGCAAAGACCGAAGACGACTACGCCTACTTCCGCACGGAACGGGAGTTCGCAAATTACACACTCGTTGAGTTGCCGCACTTCGGTCCGCTCGCGGGCACGGCGCGCACCGAGCGCGATTACGCCGTGACGATCGTGCGCAACTTTCTGTACTCGGCTTTCATGGCCCACGTCTGGACTGCGCTTCAGGCTTCGTCGGACACGCAACTCGCGGCCATCGCGGCGAAGTCGATCAAGGAAACGCGATACCACGTGCATCACGCCCGCGACTGGCTCGTGCGTTTCGGCGACGGCACCGAGGAATCGCATCGCCGTGCGCAAGCGGCGCTCGACTATCTGATGCCGTACACGCGCGAGTTCTTTCATCCGGATGCCGTCGAGCGCGCAGTGGCAGAAGCCGGCATCGCGCCGCTCGCGAGCGATCTCGAAGCCGTCTGGCGCGACGACGTGCAATCCGCTCTCGCCGAAGCCACGCTGCAAGCGCCCGCCGAAGTCAAGCACGTCAGCACGGGCAAGCTCGGCGAGCACTCCGAGCACATGGGCTATCTGCTCGCGGAAATGCAAAGCCTCGCGCGGCAGCATCCGGGCGCGAGCTGGTAATCATGGACGCGACGATAGAACGCGCGTGGTCCGTGCTCGAAGCCGTGCCGGACCCCGAAATCTCGGTGGTGTCGATCCGCGAACTGGGCATTTTGCGCGACGTGCGCCACGGCGACGACGGCGTGCTCGAAGTCGTCATCACGCCGACGTACTCCGGCTGTCCGGCGATGTCGCAGATCGCGGAAGACATCGCCGAGGCGATCGACCGGGCGCAACTTGGCGCGCATCGCGTGGAAACGGTGCTCGCGCCGGCGTGGACCACCGACTGGATCACGGACGAAGCGCGCGACAAGCTGCGCCGCTACGGCATCGCGCCGCCGGCGGGCGCATGCAGCAGCACGGAAAAGCCGATGCGCTTCGTGCCGTACAAGAAGGAAGTCATCGCCTGTCCGCGCTGCGGCTCCACGCACACGGAGAAGCTCGCGCAATTCGGCTCGACGGCGTGCAAGGCGCTTTATCGCTGTCTGGACTGCCGCGAGCCGTTCGATTACTTCAAGCCGTACTGACCTCTCCACGACACGACTCCTATGGCGACTCCGCAATTTCACCCGCTGCGTATCCGCGACGTGCGCCCCGAGACGGCCGACGCGGTCACGGTGTCCTTCGACGTGCCGCCCGAACTGCGCGACGCGTTTCGTTTCACGCAGGGCCAGTTCGTGACGCTGAAGACGCATATCGACGGCGAAGAAACGCGCCGCTCGTATTCCATCTGCGTCGGCGTGACCGACTACGACCGCGACGGCGAACTGCGCATCGGCATCAAGCGCGTGCGCGGCGGGCGCTTCTCGAACTTCGCATTCGATACGCTCAAGCCCGGCCACGAAATCGACGTGATGACGCCGGATGGCCGCTTCTTCACGCATCTGAACGCGGACCACGCGAAACATTACGTCGCGTTTTCCGGCGGCTCGGGCATCACGCCGGTGCTGGCGATTATCAAGACCACGCTCGACATGGAGCCGACGAGCCGCTTCACGCTCGTGTACGGCAACCGCAGCGTGGACGCGATCATGTTCGCCGAGGAACTCGAAGACCTGAAGAATCGCTACATGAGCCGGTTCTCGCTGTATCACGTGCTCTCCGACGATTTGCAGGACGTCGAGCTTTTTAACGGCGTGCTCGACAAGGCCAAGTGCAAGGCGTTTCTCGAATCGCTCCTGCCGCCCGGCGCGATCGACGAAGCGTTCATTTGCGGCCCCGGCCCGATGATGGACGCCGCCGAAGCCGCGCTAAAGGAAGCGGGCGTCGCGCCGGAGCGCATTCACGTCGAACGATTCGGCACGCCGTTGCCGCAGGCGGGCGCGCCGCAAATCGAGATCACGGAAAGCACGCCCGCGGCCGATCTCGAACTCGTCATCGACGGGAAAAAGCGCAAGCTGCGCCTGCCGTATGAAGGCGTGAGCGTGCTCGACGTCGGCCTGAAAGCGGGGCTCGCGCTGCCGTACGCGTGCAAGGGCGGCGTTTGCTGCACCTGTCGCGCGAAAGTGCTGGAAGGCGAAGTCAAAATGGACAAGAACTACACGCTGGAGCAGCACGAAATCGACGACGGCTTCGTGCTGACGTGCCAGTGTCATCCGGTGAGCGAGCGCGTGGTCGTGAGTTTCGACGAACGCTGATTCCGCGCGGCAACCCACACCGGCGCGTTTGCGGATTGGCTAAACTGGAACCGCTCTTCTCGAGCGGTCCTTCGTCTTTCCGGCAAGCCGACACCCATGAATACGATTCACGTCACCAATGGCGACTGCGCGGCCGACGCTCTCTCCAATGCGCTGCGGCTCGCCGAACGCACGGAACAGGTCATCGCGCTGCGCGACGATCTCGCTGTCGGGCCGTTGCGCGACATCGACGAATCGCCTGTCGCGCGCGCGGCGTTCTGGCGTCAGGTGTCCAACACGCCTGCCGATATCGAAGATCAGTTGCAGGGCCAGCTTGCGCTGCTCGGACGGCTTGCGCGCGGCGACGGACAAGTCGTCGTCTGGCACGGCCAAAGCGCGGCGGATCAACTCACGCTTCGGCGCGTGGCGTACTTCCTGCGCAATGCGCCCCAGCGTCTGAACGAAGCGAAACTGACCTTCGACGACCTCGCCATCGAGGCGCCGGACGCGCATCCCGAAACCGTGCGCCGGGCGGACCGGGCGACGTCCGTCGGCATGTTCTCGCCTCGGCAACTTCTCGCGAAGCTGCGGACAGCCGCGCCTATATCCGTGCTGCGCATCAGCCGGCTCGCGCTCGAATGGCAGGAGGCCAAGCATTCGAGCGCGGAAAACCGTCGGCTGCGCGACAACATGCTGGTGTCGGGGACATGGCTGGATGTCGATGACACGCTGCTCGAACTCGCCACGTCCGATTGGCAGCCGGCAACGCGCATCGCCGCGGGCGCGATGGCGCGGCGCTTCGACTTTCTGATGAGCGATTCCGTCGCGTTCTGGCGCTGTCGGGAACTGGTCACGGCGGGCCGGCTTAAAATACGCGGCACGCCGTCGGATATGGCTCACGCCGAATTGCGACGCTCATCGACTCCGTCCGAACAAGCCGAAAGAACGCTTCCGACACATGGCCCGCACCAAAGCGCCTGACCACGACACGCAACGCGAACAGATTCTCGAACTCGCCGCCGCCAAATTCGCGCAGACCAGCTATCCGAGCACGTCGATGTCGGACCTCGCCGCCGCGAGCGGCACCTCGAAGGCGCGGCTCTATCACTATTACGAGAGCAAGGAGGCGATCCTCTTCGACCTGCTCGACCGCTACACGAAGCGGCTCATGCTGATCATCGCGGAAGTGGAAGGCGCGAGCCAGCGGCGCGGCCTGGGCGAGCGCGAAGCCTTCGCGGAACTCGTGCGCGCGTTCCTGGCGGAATACGAGACGTCGCATAGCCGGCACGTCGCGCTGCTGAACGACGTGAAGTATCTCGAAGACGCGCAGCGCGAAGTCGTGCTCGACCGTCAGCGGGATATCGTCGCGGCGTTCACGCGCCAACTCGCCCGCGCTTATCCGAAGCGCGTGACGAAGGAAAATCAGACCGCGCTCACGATGATGGTGTTCGGGATGATCAACTGGACGTTCACGTGGCTGAAGCCGGGCGGCAAGCTCGGCTATAGCGATTTCGCGGAACAGGTCGTCGAGATGATCGAGCACGGACTCGCCGCAGATTAGCCTTGTGCTGCGCTGCGTCACTCTGTCCGCTGCCGTCTAACCGGCTGATTCTGAGGACAAAAACGCAAACCTAGAACGCCTCCCCCACTACTTTTAAGGGTTTTCCCGTACGCGTTTTCCTTGGAAGGGATAAAATTCGTTTTGCTTTGCAGCATACGAACAAGGAGAACACCGTGGAACTGACCTTCAACCGCCCCGCGCCGCAGATCGCCGCCGCCGCTGATCGGCCGCTGCCGGACGCCGCGCGCTTGCCGGTTCTCGTTCGCGAGTTGTCCTCCGCCGATCGTGAGCGCCTGCTCACTCATTTCCTCGCGCTTGACGAAGACGACCGCTTGCTCCGCTTCGGGCAAATCGTGCCGGACCACGTCATCGAAAACTACGTTCAGAACCTGAACTTCACGAACGACACGGTGTTCGGCGTGTTCGGCAATTCGCTGGAACTGCTCGGCGTCGGTCATTTGGCGTATCTGCCGGCGGAAGGCGAGAAGCGCACTGCCGAATTCGGCGTCTCGGTGCTCGAAAGCGCGCGCGGTCGCGGCATCGGCAGCAAGCTGTTCGAGCGCGCCGCCATGCGCAGCCGCAACACGCGCGTTTCCGTGTTGTACATGCATTGCCTGTCACGCAACGCGCGGATGATGCACATCGCGCGCAAATCAGGCATGAAGATCGAATACGCCTACGGTGAAGCCGATGCGTATCTCTCGCTGCCGCCTGCGGATCAGACGAGCATCATGGCTGAAATGCTGCAAGAGCAAGCCGCCGTGTTCGACTACGCGATCAAGCGCCAGGCGCATCGCGCGTCGCAAGTTTTCCGGGCGTTCATGCCGACGGCCAACGCGGCCTGAGTTCATCGGCAGCGCGGTTGACGCCGCGAGCGACACCATGCGAAGGGCGGCTCAGGCCGCCCTTTTCGTTGTCGGAACGCGCTCAACGCAGCGGCAGCGCGGTCGTCTCCTTGATGCGCTCCAGCGAAAAACTCGAGCGCACGTCGATCACCGAAGGGTGATGCAGCAATTGATCCTGCACGAAGCGCGAGAAGTGGTCCATGTCCCGCACCTGCACGCGCAGCAGGAAATCCATCTCTCCGGTCATCGCGTCGCAGGCCACCACTTCCGGCCATGACCGCACGGCTTCGCGGAAAAGATCGCCGTGCGTCGGCGGATTCGGCGTGCCGGCCGACGCGGGCATGCCGCCGCGCTTCTCCAGCCGCACGTTCACGTAAGCCAGCAGGCCCAAACCGAGCTTCTTCGCGTCCAGCAGCGCGACGTAGCCGCGAATCACGCCCGTCTCCTCCAGCCGCCGGATTCGCCGCAAACACGGACTCGGCGAAAGATTCACGCGATCCGCGATCTCCTGATTCGACAGGCGCCCGTTTTCCTGAAGAATCGCGAGGATTCTGCGGTCGATCGTATCGAGTTCGGGCTCGGCCATTTTCGGTCTCCATTCTGCGAATCGGTGGCAGTTTCGTGCGCCATCTTAGGAACGCGTGATTTCTTTCGCAAGTTTTTGCCGCCGTTCGCTGGCTAAACTTCTCTCCACGTCGCGGCAAAGCGCCGCATAGAAAACGGGAGACACGCATGAGCACTACGACCTGGGAGAACCCCGTCGGCACCGACGGCTTCGAATTCATCGAATACACCGCGCCGGATCCGGTCGCGCTCGGCAAGCTGTTCGAGCAGATGGGCTTCACGGCCATCGCGCGGCATCGGCACAAGAACGTGACGCTGTACCGGCAGGGCGAAATCAACTTCATCGTCAACGCGGAGCCGGATTCCTTCGCGCAACGCTTCGCGCGCCTGCATGGACCGTCGATCTGCGCGATCGCGTTTCGCGTCGCGGACGCGGCGAAAGCGTACAAGCGCGCGCTCGAACTCGGCGCGTGGGGCTTCGACAACAAGACCGGCCCGATGGAACTGAACATTCCGGCGATCAAGGGCATCGGCGATTCGCTGATCTACTTCGTGGACCGCTGGCGCGGCAAAAACGGCGCAGAGCCGGGCAGCATCGGCGATATCAGCATTTACGACGTCGACTTCGAGCCGATTCCCGGCGCGAATCCGAATCCGGTCGGCCACGGACTGACGTACATCGACCATTTGACGCACAACGTGCATCGCGGCCGGATGATCGAATGGGCCGAGTTCTACGAGCGCCTCTTCAATTTCCGCGAAGTGCGCTACTTCGACATCGAAGGCAAGGTGACGGCGGTGAAGTCGAAAGCGATGACCTCGCCGTGCGGCAAGATTCGCATTCCGATCAATGAAGAAGGCTCGGAAAACGCCGGCCAGATTCAGGAATATCTCGACGCGTATCGCGGCGAAGGCATCCAGCACATCGCGCTCGGCACCGACAATATCTATGAGACGGTGGACGGCCTCCGCGCGTCGAACATTGCGCTGCTGGACACCATCGACACGTATTACGAACTCGTCGACCGGCGCGTGCCAAATCACGGCGAATCGGTCGCGGAACTGAAAAAGCGCAAGATTCTGATCGACGGCATTCGCGACGAAATCCTGCTGCAAATCTTCACGGAGAATCAGATCGGGCCGATCTTCTTCGAGATTATCCAGCGCAAGGGCAATCAGGGCTTCGGCGAGGGTAACTTCAAGGCGCTGTTCGAATCCATCGAACTGGACCAGATGCGGCGCGGCGTATTGAAAGACACGAGCGCGTAAGAACCGAAAAGGCGCAAAAAAAGGGACATGAACGCAGCGTTCATGTCCCTTTCGTTTTTTAGCGATGCTTTCAGGCGGCGTTCTCGTCGTTGCTGCGCTCGGCCTCGCGGCGCTCGCCGCCGCGCGTCTGCGGCGTCTGCGTGCGCACTTGCGCGACGGGCGGAACTGACGTGGCCCCGAGCGGCGCGCCGTTCGCCCGCGCGCCGCCCATCGGCGCGCTGATCGCGAAAAAGGCCGCCGAGACCATCAGGAAACTCTGGATGTGGCGTTGCTTCATTCTTTTCTCCTTCTGACTGCGTGTGTACGGCTGCCCGCCGTTCCGCGCTTTCGAAAACCGTACGCGAAACTGCGCAAGCGCCCGTTTAGACAGAACCGCGACCGGGGGTTCCGCGCATCGGTCACATTTACACCCTGTAACAAACGTCTCGACGCCCCGCGCCGCGCTTCATCGTTTTGACGCAAACTGCACCTAAGTGAGGATTTTTTAACGGGTTTCTACCACTGTCTCGAAAGCGCGGGCATCGGCAAACTTGAAGTCCCGGCCTGCGCGTTCACAAGACGCAACGGCCCGAATCATGCTTTGGCGATCCCAAACTCCGGGTGGAGGAGCACACAGAATGAACGCCCCGCTAGACGCAGAACAAAGAGCTTCGCTAGAAGCCGCGCTGAAATCCGTCACGCTCGACGACAAGTACACCCTCGAACGCGGCCGCGCGTACATGAGCGGCATCCAGGCGCTGGTTCGCCTGCCGATGCTTCAGCAAGAACGCGACAGAGCCGCAGGCCTCAACACCGCCGGGTTCATCTCCGGCTATCGCGGTTCTCCCCTCGGTGGTCTCGACCAGTCGCTCTGGAAGGCGAAGAAGTATCTCGCCGCGCATCAGGTCGTGTTTCAGCCGGGCGTGAACGAAGATCTCGCGGCCACCGCCGTCTGGGGATCGCAGCAAGTCAACCTCTACCCGAGCGCCAAGTACGACGGCGTCTTCTCCATGTGGTACGGCAAAGGCCCCGGCGTCGACCGATCCGCCGATGTCTTCAAGCACGGCAATTCCGCCGGATCGTCGCAACACGGCGGCGTGCTGGTGCTCGCCGGCGACGACCACGCGGCGAAGTCATCGACGCTCGCGCACCAGTCCGAGCACATCTTCAAGGCCTGCGGGCTGCCGGTGCTGTTTCCGTCGAACGTGCAGGAATATCTCGACTTCGGCCTGCACGGCTGGGCGATGAGCCGCTACTCGGGCCTCTGGGTCGCGATGAAATGCGTGACCGACGTGGTGGAATCGTCGGCGTCGGTCGATATCGACCCGCATCGCACGCAAATCGTGATTCCGACCGATTTCGCGATGCCCGACGGCGGCCTGAACATCCGCTGGCCCGATACGCCGCTCGTGCAGGAAGCGCGTCTGCTCGACTACAAGTGGTACGCCGCGCTCGCCTACGTGCGCGCGAACAAGCTGGATCGCATCGAGATCGATGCGCCGCACGCGCGCTTCGGCATCATGACGGGCGGCAAGGCGTACCTCGACGTGCGTCAGGCGCTGACCGATCTTGGCCTCGACGATGAAACCTGCGCGCAGATCGGCATTCGCCTGTACAAGGTCGGCTGCGTGTGGCCGCTGGAAGCACAAGGCGCGCAGGAATTCGCGCGCGGCCTCAAGGAAATTCTGGTCGTCGAAGAGAAGCGCCAGATTCTCGAATACGCGATCAAGGAAGAGCTATACAACTGGCCGGATGCGCAGCGTCCGCGCGTCTTCGGCAAGTTCGACGAAAAAGACGGCGCAGGCGGCGAATGGTCTGTGCCGATGGGCAACTGGCTGTTGCCCGCGCACTACGAGCTTTCGCCCGCAATCATCGCAAAAGCCATTGCCGCGCGGCTCGCGAAGTTCGACCTGCCCGCCGACGTGCGCGCGCGCATCGCGGCGCGCATCGCCGTGATCGAGGCGAAGGAAAAGGCGCTCGCGCGCCCGCGCGTCGAAGCGGAGCGCAAGCCGTGGTTCTGCTCCGGCTGTCCGCACAACACGTCGACGAACGTGCCGGAAGGATCGCGCGCGATGGCGGGCATCGGCTGTCACTACATGACGGTCTGGATGGACCGCAACACGAGCACGTTCAGTCAGATGGGCGGCGAAGGCGTCGCATGGGTCGGCCAAGCGCCGTTCACCAACGACAAGCACGTGTTCGCCAATCTCGGCGACGGCACGTACTTCCACTCGGGCCTGCTCGCCATTCGCGCGGCGATCGCGTCGAAGGTCAACATCACGTACAAGATTCTGTACAACGACGCCGTCGCGATGACAGGCGGCCAGCCGGTCGACGGCGTGCTGACGGTGCCGCAGATCACGCATCAGCTCGCGGCGGAAGGCGCAGCGAAGATCGTCATCGTCACGGATCAGCCGGAGAAATACACGCCGGATGTCGGCCTCGCGGCGGGTATCGACGTGCATCATCGTGACCAGCTCGACGACATTCAGCGCCAGTTGCGCGAGATTCCCGGCACGTCGATTCTGATCTACGACCAGACTTGCGCCACCGAGAAGCGCCGCCGCAGAAAGCGCGGCGCGTTCCCCGATCCGGCGAAGCGCGTCGTCATCAACGAGGCCGTGTGCGAAGGCTGCGGCGATTGCTCGGTGAAGTCGAACTGCCTGTCGGTCGAGCCGCTCGACACCGAGTACGGCACGAAGCGGCAGATCAACCAGTCGACGTGCAACAAGGACTTCTCGTGCCTGAACGGCTTCTGCCCGAGCTTCGTGACGGTGGAAGGCGGCCAGTTGAAGAAGCCGAAGGCGACGAGCGTGGCTGGCGACGCGATGCCGCCCGTCCCGACGCCCGAACTGCCCGACATCGGCCGGCCGTACGGCGTGCTGGTGACGGGCGTCGGCGGAACGGGCGTGGTGACGATCGGCGCGCTGCTCGGCATGGCGGCGCATCTGGAGCAAAAGGGCGTCACCGTGCTGGACGTGACCGGCCTCGCGCAGAAAGGCGGCGCCGTGATGAGCCACGTGCAGATCGCCAACCGCCCGACCGACATTCACGCGACGCGCATCGCGATGGGCGAGGCGGATCTCGTCATCGGCTGCGATGCCATTGTCACGGCAAGCGACGAATGCGGCTCGCGGATGCAGCCGGGTCGCACTCGGGTGGTCGTGAACAGCGCGCAGACGCCGACGGCCGCGTTCATCAAGGACCCGAACTGGCGCTTCCCGGGCGCGAGCGCGGAAGCCGATATCCGCGCGGCCGCGGGCGAGCATGTCGCGCTCGTCGATGCGAACCGCTTCGCCGTCGCGCTGATGGGCGACGCCATCTACACGAATCCGTTCGTGCTCGGCTATGCGTGGCAGATGGGCTGGGTGCCGCTGCGGCATGAGTCGATCGTGCGCGCCATCGAACTGAACGCCGTGCAGGTCGAGAAGAATCTCACCGCGTTCGAATGGGGCCGCCGCGCCGCGCACGATCTCCCGGCTGTCACGCGTCTCGCGCAAGGGACGCAGGATGCGACGCCGAGCAAGGTCATCGCGCTGCATACGCCGAAGGCGCTGGATGCGCTGATCGACAAGCGCCTCGACTATCTCTCGAAGTATCAGAACGCTGCCTATGCCGCGCGTTACGGGCGGCTCGTGGCTTCGGTCCGTGCGGCGGAGGCGGAAGTCGGCACCGGCGATTTCCTGCTAACCGAGGCCGTCGCGAAGAATCTGCACAAGCTGATGGCCTACAAGGACGAGTACGAAGTCGCGCGTCTCTATGCCGATTCGGCGTTCATCGAGAAGGTTCGCGGGAGTTTCGAAGGCGACTGGAAGATCAAATTCCATCTCGCGCCGCCGTCGATGTCGAAGAAGGACGCGCATGGGCATCTGGTGAAAAAGCAGTACGGTCCGTGGATGATGTCCGCGATGCGCGTGCTCGCGCGAATGAAGTTCCTGCGCGGGACAGCGCTCGATCCGTTCGGGCGCACGGAAGAGCGGAAGATGGAGCGGGCGTTGATCGGCGAGTATGAGGCGCTGGTGAAGGAACTGATCGCTGGATTGACGCCGCAGAAGCTGCCGCTGGCTGTCGAACTGGCGAGTCTTCCCGATTCCATGCGCGGATATGGGCATATCAAGGAGAACAACGTGAAGGCGGCGAAGGTCAAGTGGGAAAAGCTGCTGGCGCGGTGGCGTTCGAACGAAGGTGGGCAGAAGCGGCAGGTGGCTTGATTCTCGCCACTTCACGCTCGGAGGCGGTTCGCGAAAGCGAATCGCCTTTTTTGTTTCGATGCGCCCGCGTTACCAAACATCGTTTCGATGAATCGGCACCCTTCGTCGAGGCCGACTCGCTCGAACGGCGCTGCGTGATGCGCGTACAGCAACGGCGTTCCCAAACGATGAATCAACCTCACGTCCAGGCGAAAGAGCGTACCGATCGGATACTGCGCACGCATGCTTTTGCTGCACTCGACGCGGAGATCAGTGCTGAACCCTTGGCCCGCTAACGGGCGCACGCGCACGGTGACGCCGAATTTTCGCCCCGCGCACGGAACGTCGCAACGATGATCTCCAACGACCGCTCCATTAATTGATTCGTATCCCGAATTGAATCACGGGAGAGACCGTAAAGATTCGACTGTTCAGGATAAGACGTCTAAAAAAAAACGGCGACCCAGTCTCCCGAATCGCCGTCCATTACTTCTACGCTAAGTCGCCTTACTTCGCCTTCATCACGCTGGCATTCGCACTCGCCACCGCCGTCATATTAATAATCCGCCGCACGGTCGCCGCCGGCGTCAGAATATGAACCGGCTTCGAAGCGCCGAGCAGGAACGGCCCAACAGTCACGCCTTCCCCGCTCACCATCTTCAGCAAGTTGTACGTGATATTCGCCGCTTCCACGTTCGGCATGATGAGCAGATTCGCCTCGCCCGAAAGCGTCGTGCCGGGGAACGCCGCCTTACGCACGGTTTCCGACAAAGCCGCATCGCCGTGCATTTCGCCATCGACTTCGAGGTCCGGCGCGCGTTCCGCGATCAGCTTGCGCGCTTCCGCCATGCGCTTGCTCGATGCGCTCGGCACGCTGCCGAAGTTCGAGTTCGACACCAGCGCGACCTTTGGCTGAATGCCGAATCGCTCGATTTCGCGCGCCGCGAGAATCGTCATGTCGGCGAGTTGCTCGGGCGTCGGCAATTCATTGACGTACGTGTCGCTGATGAAAATATTGCGCCCTTGCAGCATCAGCAGGTTCATCGCCGCGAAGTTGTCCGCGCCTTCCGCCTTGCCGAGCACCTGATCGATGAACTTCAGGTGATCCTGATACGTGTCGATGAGGCCGCAGATCATGCCGTCCGCATCGCCCGTATGAACGAGGATCGCGCCGATCAGCGTGTTGAACTTGCGCAGCGCCGCCTTCGCGCTTTCCGGCGTCACGCCCTGACGCGCCGCGATCTCGTGATACGCCTGCCAGCTCTTCTGATAGCGCGGGTCGTCTTCCGGATTCACGATCTCGAAATCGACGCCCGGCTTCAGCTTCGAGCCCATCTTCTGCAGACGCATTTCAACGACCGCCGGCCGCCCGATGATGATCGGCTTCGCGATCTTCTCCAGCAGCACGAACTGCGCGGCGCGCAGCACGCGCTCGTCTTCGCCTTCCGCAAACGCGATGCGCGCCGGCGCTGCCTTCGCGGCCGCGAACACCGGGCGCATCACCATGCCGGTGCGATACACGGTCGCCCCGAGCGTCTCGCGATACGCGTCCATGTCTTGAATCGGGCGCGTCGCGACGCCGGAATCCATCGCGGCCTGCGCGACAGCCGGCGCAATCTTGATGATGAGACGCGGATCGAACGGCTTCGGAATCAGATACTCGGGACCGAATTCAAGCGAATGGCCTTCGTAGGCCTTCGCGACTTCATCGCCCTGATCGGTTTCTTCGGCCAGTTCCGCGATCGCGCGCACGCACGCGAGCTTCATCTCTTCCGTGATGGTCGTCGCGCCGACGTCGAGCGCGCCACGGAAGATGAACGGGAAGCACAGCACGTTGTTCACCTGGTTCGGATAGTCCGAACGGCCCGTCGCGATGATGCAGTCCGGGCGCACCTTCTTCGCCTCTTCCGGCCGGATTTCCGGCTCGGGGTTAGCCAGCGCGAGAATCAGCGGCTTGTCGGCCATGGTCGCGACCATTTCCGGCTTGAGCACGCCCGCGCTCGAACAGCCGAGGAACACGTCGCAGCCGTGCATCGCGTCGCCGAGCGTGCGCGCGTCGGTGCTGGCCTGATACCGCTCCTTCGACGCATCCAGATTGCCGCGCCCTTCGTAAATCACGCCCTTCGAGTCGACGACGATAGTGTTCGACTTCTTCAGGCCCAGATCGATAAGCAGGTCCAGACACGCGATGGCCGCGGCGCCCGCGCCCGAGCAGACGAGCTTCACGTTGTCGAGCGTCTTGCCGACCACTTTCAGGCCGTTGAGAATCGCCGCCGACGCGATGATCGCCGTACCGTGCTGATCGTCATGGAAGACGGGAATCTTCATGCGCTCGCGCAGCTTCTTTTCGATGTAGAAGCATTCCGGCGCCTTGATGTCTTCCAGATTGATGCCGCCGAGCGTCGGTTCGAGCATCGCGATCGCGTCGACGAGCTTGTCCGGGTCCGTCTCGTTCAGTTCGATGTCGAACACGTCGATGCCCGCGAACTTCTTGAACAGGCACCCTTTGCCTTCCATGACCGGCTTGGCCGCGAGCGGGCCGATGTTGCCGAGCCCGAGCACGGCCGTGCCGTTCGTCACCACGCCGACGAGGTTCGCGCGCGACGTGTACTTCTGCGCGTCGAGCGGTTCGTCGTAGATCGCCATGCACGCAGCCGCGACGCCCGGCGAATACGCGAGCGACAAGTCGAGCTGGTTAGAGAGCGGTTTGGTCGGCGTGACGGAAATCTTGCCGGGACGCGGATTCTGGTGGTACGCGAGAGCGCTTTGCTTCAGTTGTTCGTCCATGATTAGCCTGAGACGTTAGAAATTTTTTGAACAGGGTTCACAGCCGGCGGCCGCTCGGCACTGTGGGCGGGATGTGATTAATGGAGCGATGTTGTTGTCACCCGGCGCGTCGGATAGACGCAGCGTGCCGCCCGGCAGGGATGAAGCGGGCGAACGGAGCCTTGTTTTTGGTTGTTCAGTGTACACCGCGTATCCCAAATGGCGCGACGCAGCATTTCACGCGCAAAGCGTTGCTGGGCGTGCGTTTCGTCGGAAGAAGACGCACGCCGCGCCTTTCAGTCGAGTTCCGCGCCGCGCTTTTCGGGGATCAGAAAGAGCGTCGCGGCGACATCGAGCAGATAGATGCTGGCGAGAAACGCGAGCGCCACCGCGAACGTATAGCGCGCCGCGAGCGCGCCTACGACGACCGGCCCGAGTCCGCCGACCGCCCGCCCGATGTTGAACAGTACGTTCTGCGCAGTGGCGCGCGCTTCGGTCGGATAGATCTCGGAAATCAGCGCGCCGTAGCCGCCGATCATCCCGTTGACGAACACGCCCATCGCCGCGCCGCCGATCAGGAGCGCGGCCGGGCTCGTCAGATTCGAATAGACGAAGACCATGGCGACCGCGCCGATCTGATAGGCGAGAAACGCGGGTTTGCGTCCGAAGCGGTCGGCCGCGATGCCGAACAGCCAGATGCCGAGCGCCATGCCGAGCACGGTCGCGGCCGTCCAGACGCCGGATTTCGTGAGCGAATAGCCGAACGTCTTCGACAGATAGCTCGGCAGCCAGATCATCAGACCGTAATAACCGAAGTTCTGCACCGAGCACAGCACGATCACGCCGAGGCTCGCGCGCGCGGTGCGCGCATTGTTGAACAGGCGCTTCAGCGGCAACTTGCGCGCGGCGTTTTCGGTGCGGCGCGCGGTGAAAAGCGCGGGTTCGGCCACGCGCCGCCGCACCAGAAACGAGACGACGGCCGGCATCAGGCCGACGGCGAACATGCCGCGCCAGCCGATCATCGGCAGAAGCAGCGGCGTGAGGAGCGCGGCGGCGAGCACGCCGAGTTGCCAGCCGAGCCCGACATACGACGACACGCGCGCCCGCTGCCGCGCGGGCCACGCTTCCGCGACGAGCGCCATGCCGATGCCGAACTCCCCACCGAGTCCGACGCCCGCCATCGTGCGATAGAACAGCAAGTCGCCGTATCCGCGTGCGAGCGCGCAGAGGCCCGTGAAGACGGCGAACACCAGAATGGTCCACGTGAGCATGCGCACGCGCCCGAAGTAGTCCGACAGCACGCCGAATACGACGCCGCCCGCCACCGCGCCCGCGAGCGTCCACGTGACGAGCGCGCCGGATTGCGCGGGCGTCAGGTGCAAGTCGGCAGCGATCGCGGGAAGCATGAAGCTGAGAATCAGCAGGTCGAAGCCGTCCATCGCGTAGCCGAGCACGGATGCGGCGAGCGCATGCCACGCGTGGCGAGGCAAGGTATCGGGAGAATCGGAAGAATCGGTCGGGCGGGAAGCGGGTCTCATCGCGAAAATGAATCGGAAGGCGCGGCGAGTGTACTGGCGAGCGGCCCGCCGTCACAACCGGAAAAAAGTCGCTCGGGACGCGTGCCGCCGCGCTGCTCGCCCCGCCGCGCAGGCTCGGGTAAAATCGCGGGTTAGCTGTGCATGGGACAACGCAGGCGCTTTCAGCGCCGGGTCCCGTCGACACGCGCGCAGAAAAACGCCGGACAGCCCTTCGAAAGACGGCTCGTCGGCGTCCGGTTCATGCGCCAGGGCCCTCGCGGCCGCCTTCCGCTTCCAGAAGCGCCACATCAGTCCAAGGATTCGCCCATGACAGGCTTCGATCGCCAGACGATCTCCGACACCACCGCCAAAATGCTGCTCGAAGTGCAGGCGGTGCACTTCAACGCGGAAAAACCGTTCATCTTCACGTCCGGCTGGGCGAGCCCGGTGTACATCGACTGCCGCAAGCTGATCTCGTATCCGCGCGTGCGCCGCGGCCTGATGGAAATGGCCGAAGCGACCATTCTGCGCGATGTCGGCTACGAGCAGATCGACGCCGTCGCGGGCGGCGAGACCGCCGGCATCCCGTTCGCCGCGTGGATCGCCGATCGCCTGATGGTGCCGATGCAGTACGTGCGCAAGAAGCCGAAGGGCTTCGGCCGCAACGCGCAGATCGAAGGTCTGCTGACCGAAGGCCAGCGCGTGCTGCTGGTCGAGGACCTGACCACGGACAGCCGCAGCAAGATCAACTTCATCAACGCGCTACGCACGGCGGGCGCGACGGTGAACCACTGCTTCGTGCTCTTCCACTACAACATCTTCAAGGAGAGCGTGTCCGTGCTGAAGGACATCGACGTGGATCTCCACGCGCTCGCCACGTGGTGGGACGTCTTGCGCGTCGCGAAGGAACAGGGCTATTTCGAGACCAAGACGCTCGATGAAGTCGAGAAATTCCTGCACGCGCCGGCCGAATGGTCAGCCGCTCATGGCGGAGCCACTGCCACGCCGCAATAAATAATCATTGCTAGCAAGCCATTAAAACGAAAAGCCGCTGATTTCAGTCAGCGGCTTTTTTGTTTTGCCAGTGTCGCGTCTATAACGATTTCGAATCCGACAGCGGTGTATCTTCGAGCGAACCGTCGCCTGTATAGGCGGAAAGGTTCATTAATCCGTTGCTTTGCGCGTACTGGAATAATTCCGAGTCTCGTTCGATGCCGAGTTTGCGCATTGCCGTGTTCTTCTGCGTGCTGATGGTCTTGATACTACGCCGCAGTTGCCCCGCGATTTCCGTGATGGTCATGCCGGACACGAAAAGACGCACTACTTCGAGTTCGCGCTTGGACAAAATGACGCCGCGCTGCTGCCCGGACGCGCCGATGCCCATGCTGTCGAGCGCCGCCTTCACCGACGGCCCGAGATATTCCTGCCCGCGCATCACATGCTGGATGGCCCAGCCGATGTGGTTCATGTCGTCGGCCTTGTTGATGATCGACACGACGCCCACTTCACGCAAACGTTTGAGCAAAGCCGGATTTTCGAGCATGGTCAGCACGACGAGCCGCACTTTCGGAAACTGGCGGCCGATGTAGCCGAGCAGCGGCATGCCGTCGCCGTATGAACCGCCGGGCATGGCGAGATCCGTCACCAGCACGTCGCACGGCGTTTTCTGCAAAAGCTGGACGAGTTCAGTGGATTGACGCGCCTGGCCAACGACATCGACTTCCGGAAACTTGCTGAGCGCCTGCGCGGCACCGAACAAAATCACAGGATGGTCGTCTGCAATGATGACCTGAATTCGCTGGCTCATTTATTCTTCTCCCAAATCCGGTCGACTGACTGCCACGCGAATCAAGTTCAAATGGTTCATATGTTGATCTACGAGTTTGAGTCTTCACCATCAGCCGCGCGCACAAAGAAAGACGACTGATTTCGCGCCATAGGTTTGGCCCCAAGGATCAAGCTTTTAATGCTTTGTTGCAATGTTAAACTGCAACCTCCTACGAAGCGCATCACTGAGACAAAAAACATCGTTGCAGCCGGCGAAACGCTGCTATATGAGTTCCAGCCGCTGCCAGGAGTCAGCCATGCGCGTCGCAAGTCGGATCGTGCGTTCCGGTCACGCTGTCACTGCATTCACGCTCGGGGTCGCGAGTGCGGCGGCGCTTCTATGTCATGCGCGCGGCGCAGTCGCGCAAGACGTGTTTTCCGTGACGAGCCCGGAACTGGCGCTGGGCAAGACCATCCGGCACGAACTGCTTTTCGACGATTCGGATTGCAAGGGCGGCAACCGCTCGCCGCAGCTTTCGTGGCGCGGCGCGCCCGCTCAGACGCGCAGTTTCGCCGTGACGATCTTCGATCCCGACGCGCCGGGACGCGGCTGGTGGCACTGGGCCGTCGCCGGCATTCCGCCGACCGTGACCCACTTGCCGGCGAATGCGAGCGCCTCGGGCGCGCTGCGCAAGATCGGCGCGGTCGAAGCGCGCAACGACTGGGACACGGACGGCTACGGCGGCCCTTGCCCGCCGCCCGGCAAGCCGCACCGCTACATCGTGACCGTGTACGCGCTGAACCGCGACGACTTGCGCCTGCGTCAGGGCACGCCCGCGCTCATGTTCGATCACGAAATCCGCGCGACCGCCATCGCGAGCGCGCAACTGACCTTTTCCGTCGGACGATAGCGCCCGCGCGATTGTTTCGCCGCGTGCGTGTGAGCGTGCGGTAGCCCCGGTAGTACGGAAATTGGCTGCGCTAGACTGACTGCGTCCGTGCGTCCACCCGCCAAGCATCGCCGCGAACCGCGCATCCGGACACGACCGCCGCTCACCATGCAACACGCGCGTCGCTCGCGCGCGCCGCCACGCGCGGCAAGAGGGAATCATGCCGAACATCGTCATCGTCTATCACAGCGGCTACGGTCACACGAAGAAGGTCGCGGAAGCCGTGCTCGCCGGTGCCACCGACGCCGGCGCGAACGGCAGGCTCATGCCCGTCGGCGAGATGGACGACGCCGCGTGGGCCGAGCTAGAAGCCGCCGACGCCATCGTCTTCGGCGCGCCGACCTACATGGGCGGACCGTCCGCCGACTTCAAGAAATTCGCCGACGCCAGTTCCAAACCCTGGTTCGAGCAGAAGTGGAAAGACAAAATCGCGGCGGGCTTCACCAACTCCGCGCACATGAACGGCGATAAGTTCCTGACCATTTCCTACTTCGTCACGCTGGCGATGCAGCACGGCATGATCTGGGTAGGCGCGGGCCTGATGCCGTCGAACACGAAAGCCGCCACGCGCAACGACCTGAATTTCGTCGGCGGCTTCACGGGGCTGCTTACGCAAGCGCCCGCGGATGCGTCGCCGGAAGAAGCGCCGCCGCCCGGCGATATCGAGACGGCGAAGACCTTCGGCGCGCGCATCGCCGCCGTCGCCGCGCGGTGGGCGGACCGTGCGGGCGCAGCGGACGCGGCGCCGGTCACGCCGTGACGCGTCAGCGGCCGCCGCTACGCGCGGTCGGCGGCTAGTCTCCTAATTCCGCGGACGCGCCCGTCCGGATCGACGATGCCTACGCTTCGGGTGCCGCCGACCGCTTAGGAACGGGCCAGGCCGGGCCGGGCTAAAACGCACGCTGCGCTGCCCGGCTAGTCTCCTCAAGTCTAAGAGCGTGCGCCCGCTTCGATGAATCCCGCTATTCCGCTAGCGACTTTTCCTTCGAATTCCGCGCAGGAATCGACATCAACCGGTCGCGAAATCGACTTAAAATGGCAGTTTTGCGGCGGCGCACGCGCGGCGGCCACGAACCAGCGAGATCGAGATGACCACGAAAGTATTTGTCGACGGACAGGAAGGCACCACCGGCCTGAAGATTTTCGAATATCTGTCGCAGCGCCGTGACATCGAAGTGCTGCGCATCGACGAGGCGAAGCGCAAGGATGTCGAGGAGCGTCGCCGCCTGATCAACGCGTCGGACGTGACGTTTCTGTGCCTGCCGGATGTCGCCTCGCGCGAGTCGGTTTCGCTGGTCGAGCCGGGCAACGACCGGACCTGCGTGATCGACGCGAGCACCGCCTTTCGCACGCACGAAGACTGGGCGTACGGCCTGCCCGAGCTATCCCGCGCGCAACGTGAACGGCTGCGCACGGCCAAGCGCATCGCGGTGCCGGGCTGCCACGCGTCGGCGTTCGTGCTGTCCATGCAGCCGCTCGTCGCAGGCGGGCTCGTGCCGGCCGATTTCCACGCGCACGCCTATTCGATCACCGGCTACAGCGGCGGCGGCAAGAAGATGATCGCGGAATACGAAGCGGGCGGCGACGCGCGCCTCAACAGCCCGCGCGCCTACGCGCTCGGCTTGACGCACAAGCATCTGCCGGAAATGTCCGTGCGCACCGGTCTGTCGCGCGCGCCGATTTTCACGCCGATCGTCGGACCGTTCCTGAAGGGTCTCGCGGTCACGACCTACTTCTCGCCCGACCAGCTCGCGCGCGCCGCCAAGCCGCAGGACGTGCGCGACCTGCTCGCCGAATACTATGCGGGCGAGCCGTTCGTGCGCGTGATGCCGTTCGACGCGGACAGCAATCTGGACAACGGCTTCTTCGACGCCCAAGCCTGCAACGACACGAATCGCGTCGACGTCTTCGTGTTCGGCAACGACGAGCGGTTTGTCACCGTGACGCGGCTGGACAATCTGGGCAAAGGCGCGTCGGGCGCGGCGATTCAGTGCATGAACCTCGCCATCGGCGCCGACGAAGCGACGGGGCTGGCGCGCTGAGTGCGCTGATTCAGACACCGTGTCGAGGACGAGCCGGCCTGCGGGCCGGCTTTTTCATGCGCCGCAACATGAAACCGACGGACGAAAAAAAGCCCGCCTAGGTCGGCGGGCTGAATCCATATCAGTGGAGACATGGAGGAGACAGGGACCACTGTAGCAAGAAATTTGATGCATTGCAACAAGCGCTTAGGGCTGTGTCATCGACAGGATGAATTGCAGTTGATCCGCCGAGATAGGCTTGACGAGGTGGATGTCGAAGCCCGCCTCCAGCGTCATATCGCGATGCTGCGGCTGCCCCCATCCGGTTAGCGCGACGAGCAGCATCGCGGCTCCGTTCGGCGATTCGCGCAGCGCCCGCGCGGCGGCGAGGCCGTCGACGAGCGGCATGCCGAGATCGAGAATCACCACTTCGGGTGCGAACTGCGCCGCCACTTCCACGGCCTGCGCGCCGTTGGCGGCGAGCGCCACTTCGTGACCCATGCCGTTGAGCAGATGCGCGAGGCCGGCGAGCGCGTCGTCGTCATCGGCTATCAGGATGCGCTTGGTCATGATGGCCTCACCGGTTGGCGGAGATTTCGAGCTTCAGCTTGTTGGAACCGGCGGATGCCGCCGTGATTTCCGTGCGCGCGCCGCGTGCGCCGAGATAGAAATGCTGCCGCGCGGGCGAGTTTTGATCGTGCGTCGCGTCCGGCAGACATGAGGCGATGTCAGCGGCCACGCCTTGCAGCGCGTCGGCGCTGGAGCCGCCGTGGGGAGTCCAGGTGCAGCGATAGTTCGCCTGCGAAGCGGCGCACTGCGCGTCGTCGCCGTAAGGCAACGCGAGCGGCCGGCCGTCGCTTGCCGTGAGCGAGGAGAATGTCGGCGATGCCGCGACGATGTGCTTGAGCGCATCGCAGGGGCTGGGCGTATCGCCGGCGCGGGCGGCGGTCGTGGTCGTCAGCACACCGCAATAAAGTGCGGCGAGCGCGACGCCTGAAATCTTCGCTTGCATCCGTGTCTCCTGTCGGCCGCACTTAGGGCTTTAGCCCTTAGTGCGGCCCCATGCATTCGCGGTCGGCCGCACTTAGGGCTTTAGCGCTTAGTGCGGCAGCATGCATCGCGGTCGGCCGCACTTAGGGCTTTAGCCCTTAGTGCGGCCCCATGCATCGTGGTCGGCTGCACTTAGGGCTTTGGCCTTTAATGCGCTCCCATGCATCGCGGTCGGCTGCACTTAGGGCTTTGGTCCTAGTGCGGTCCCATGCATCGCGGTCGGCCGCACTTAGGGCTTTGGCCTCAGTGCGGCTACATGCATCGCGGTCGGCTGCGCTTAGGGCCTTAGCTCTTAGTGCTGCTTCATGCATCGCCGTCTGACGCTTTGGGGGTTCGGCCTTTTTTACAGCTCCGTGCATCCCGGTCGGGCGGCAATTAGGGTTTCGCTCTTCGTGCTGCTTAATGCGTCGCGGTCGGCCGCAGTCAGGGTTGTAGTCCGTGGTGCGGCTTCATGCATCGCGGTCGGCCGTACTTAGGCTTTAGCCTTTCGTGCAGCCCCATGCATCGCGTTCCGCCGTTTTCCGCAACTCAACTCCGTCCGAAGCCAACGCCTCACAGTCCGCGCCTACGCACGTGCAGCCAGCCCATGCATCGCGGCTCCCGCAAACCTCGTGCGCCGCGGTTAAACCGTTGAGCGCAGACACGGCGTGCGTTGGAAAAGCATCAGGCGCTTTCAGCGTCTCGGCATTCCCACCGCGCGGTCCGCCGCCCGCTGCAACGCGAACCCTTATCGAAGTCCGCCTAAACTGCTCCGCCAAACACGAGCCTGCGAACGGTTTCGCCGCAAACATAAGACCGATGACTGAGGCCACTATCCATCGCTCGCTTGCCCGCGTATGTTCGGCATCGAATCAAACTCCAACACAAATCGAGCAAACTGTGCGCCCGTTCGCTCGACGCTTCGAGCGCTAGCGCACATAACATCGGCGGTGAAAGCTCAATGCCGGAGCAGCGCCATCATCGCGCCGAAGCCTACGAACAGGCCGCCCGTCAGCCGATTAAACGCCTGCGCGACCGCCGCGCTTTTCAGCTTCTCGCCGATGCGCGCGCCGAGGCCCGCATAGACCGTGAACCAGCTCACCTCGATCACCGCGAGCGTCGCGACGAGCACGGCGAACTGCGGCAGCACGGGCCGCGCCGCGTCGATGAATTGCGGCAGCAGCGCCGCTGCGAAGAGGATCGACTTCGGATTGCTGCCCGCCACGAGGAAGCCGTTGCGATAAAGCGCGGCGGGTGTCGCGGAACGCGTTCGCGCGTCGGGGGTGCTCTCGCGAACGGCCATCGCGCTCGCCTTCGCGCGCCAGCTCTTCACGCCGAGCCAGACAAGGTACGCCGCGCCCGTGAGGCGCAGCGCATCGAAGAAACCCGGCCACGCTTCGAGAAACACGCCCAGCCCCGCCGCCGATACCGACAGCATCAAAACGAGCGCGCTGAGACTGCCGGCCATCGTCGCGACGGAGCGGCGCAGGCCAAAGCGCGCGCCGTGCGTCATCACGAGCAGCATGTTGGGCCCCGGAATCGCGGATATGACAAACACCGTGGCGACGAACATCCACCAGACATGCAGACTCATTGCGGCCTACCTAAGAAGAATGGGACTGCGATTATGCCGCGTCTTTTCCTCTGGAGATCACTGCCCGGCGCGCCGCGCCGCCACTTGCCCCAAGACGGCAAAGTCCTTCTCGCCGTCGCCGTGAGCAAGGGCGTCGACCAGGTTGTCTCGCACCACGCTCGCCACGGGCAACGGCACGTTCACGGCTTCGCCGGCTGCAATCGCGAGGCGCACGTCCTTCAGCCCGAGACGCGCCTTGAACAGCGCGGGCTCATAGCGGCGCTCCGCAATCATCTTCCCGTAGCCCTGATACACCGGCCCCGGAAACAGCGAGTTCGTGATGACATCGAGGAAAGTCTGCGCCTCGATGCCGTGTCCCGTGACGAGCGCCGCCGCTTCGCCGACGGTCTCGATCGCCGAGCCGAGCATGAAATTCGCCGCGAGCTTCAGCACGTTCGCGTGCTCCGGCTGCTGGCCGACGCGCCACGTCTTCTGCCCCATTGCGTCCAGCACCGGCTGCACGCGTTCGATGTCCGCGTCCGCGCCCGCCGCGAGAATGTTGAGCTTGCCCGCCGCGGCGACATCCGGCCGGCCGAGCACCGGCGCCGCTACATAGCCGACGCCGTGCTGCGCGTGCAACTGCGTGAGTTCGACGGCGAGCGCAGTCGAGATCGTCGCCATGTTCACGTGCACGAGGCGCTTCGAAGCATCCTTCGAAGCATGCTTGAGCAAGCCGCCTTCGACGAGAACGGAGCGCAGCGCGTTATCGTCGGCGAGCATGGAGAACACGGCATCGCCGGAAAACGCCTGCTCGGGTGTATCGACCACGGACGCGCCCTGGTCCGCCAATGCCCGGGTTTTGTCGCGCGAGCGGTTCCATACGCGCACCGAGTGCCCTGCCTTCAGCGCGTTGCTCGCCATCGCGCCGCCCATCTCGCCCAATCCGATGAAGCCGATATCCATTGCCTGTGCTCCTTTCATTGAGTTCCCGTCGCGCCCACGGCGCGCGGCCGTGCGCCAGTAGAGCACATCGCCCGGCAGCACGCAGCGGCGCGCGATGCCATACTTGCTCGCATGGTCAACGCGCGCTTTCATTTTCACGATGAACTGAACGACTTCCTCGCCCGGCCGCAGCGAGGGCGAACGTTCGAGTGCGCGTGCCCGCCGACATCGTCGACGAAGCACATGATCGAAGCGCTCGGCGTGCCGCACACCGAAGTCGGCCTGATCGTGCGTAACGGCGTGCCCGCTGGCTTCGACGCGCAGATCCAGCCGGGCGATTGCATCGAGGTTTATCCGGCGGGCCACGCGCCGCCCGATGTCGCGGATGGCGGCTCGTTGCTGCGCCCGCCTTTGCAGCCGGCGAATCTGCGCTTCATCGCCGACGCGCATCTTGGCGGGCTCGCGCAATTGCTGCGGCTCGCGGGCTTCGACACGCGCTACGACAACAACTTCCCGGACGATGAAATCGAGCGCCTCGCGCACGAAGAATCGCGCGTCGTGCTGACGCGCGACCGCGAGTTGCTCAAGCGCCGCACCGTGCTGCACGGCTGCTACGTGCGCGCGCTGCAACCGGACGAACAATGGCGCGAGGTCGCGGACCGGCTGAATCTCGCCGCCCATGTGCGCGCGTTTCGCCTGTGCCTGATGTGCAACGCGCCGCTGCGCGCCGCCGCGCCCGACGAGATCGCCGGCCGCGTGCCCGACGGCGTGCGGGAACGCCACACGCGCTTCGTCACCTGCGATGTCTGCCGGCGCGTCTTTTGGGAAGGCTCGCACTGGCGGCGCATGCGCGCGCGCATCGACGCGATGGCGGAAACCGGTCCGGCCTGAAGCGAGCACGGGCAAGCGCGGCAGCCGGGCCAGTACAATACGGCTCCATCGACACTGCGGCTCCGGAGCATCACGTGAACAAATTTCAGCTGGAACAGAACAAGGCGTTCAAACTCGCCAACGATCTCAAGCAAGGCGGGCGCGCACGCGTGGGCGCGGCCGACGCGCCGAAAGCCGACCGACGCGAGCAGCGCAAGCTCGATCAGGCGAAAGGGCTCGTTCCCTTCGCGTGCAAGCTCGACGAAAAGCTCGTGAAGCAACTGAAGGAACGCGCCGAAACGCACGAAGGCGGCATGACCGAGGCGCTCGCCGAACTGCTGGTCGCAGCCGGCCTTTCACGCTGAGCGTCGCTCAGACGCTGCCTTCTTTTTCGATCACGAGAATGCGCGCCGCGCCGACCGGCTCGGCGTAATGCTCGTCGCCGGCCTGGGCGTAGAAGATATCGCCCGCCTTCAGCGTCAGCGTGCGCTCGCCTTCTGCGTCGCGCACGTGCATCCGCACCACGCCGTCCATCACGGCGAACACTTCTTCGCCGTCGTTCACGTGCCATTTGTACGGCGCATCCGTCCAGTGCAGACGGCACGACGTGCCGTTCATCACGCAGATATCGAGCGCGCCCCACGCGCGCTCGGCCGTGAACTTGCCGCTTTCGATCACTTTCATGCGATGCCGCCTAGCGAGTGAATTCGCGCGCTTCGTCGACGTCGGCGTGGCGCGTCGCGGGAATCGCCGCCACCGCGATCAGCGAAAGCACGACGCCGCCCATCACATAGAACGTCGGCGCGAGTTGCGAGCCGGTGACGCGAATGAGCCACGTCACGATGAATTGCCCGAAGCCGCCGAAGATCATCACCGCGATGTTGTATGCGAGTGAAAGGCCGGTCGAGCGCAGGTGCGCGGGAAACAGCTCCGAGAGCAGCGCGCCGAACGGCCCGTAGTAGCCCGACAGCACGATCGAGAGCGCAGCCTGCACGATCACGAGGCGCATCACGCTCGGCTCCGCCGCGAGCCACGCGAAGAGCGGATAGATAATCACGAGCGTGATCCCGAGCGACCACAGCGTGAGCGCCTTGCGTCCGATGCGGTCGGACCACGCGCCCGCCACCGGCGAGAGCACCGTCAACAGCAGATTGCCGACGATCAGCGCCGTGAACGACTGGCCGTACGGCAGCTTGAGTTGCTTGACCGCGAAGGTCGGCAGATACGCGATCAGTACATAGACCGTCACCGTCAGCGCGATCACCGCGCCGAGACCGCACAGCACTTCACGGCCATGCGTGCGGAAGACCTCGCCGAGCGTCGCGCGGCGCGCGGTCTTCTTCACGTGCATGAAGGCTTCCGTGTCCGACATGTTGCGGCGGATATACAAGCCGATCGGCCCGATCACGAGCCCGATGATGAACGGCACACGCCAGCCCCACGACTCCAGCGCTTGCGGCGACAGCCCGCGCGAGATCGCCGCGCCCACGACCGCGCCGAGCAAGAGGGCCGCCGCCTGACTCGCCATCTGGAAGCTGCCGTAGAAACCGCGCTTAGAAAATGGCGCGGCCTCGATCAGCAGCGCGGTGGAACTGCCAAACTCGCCGCCCGCCGAGAAGCCCTGCAACAGCCGCGCGACGACGATCACAATGGGCGCGCCGATGCCGATGGCCGAGTACGGCGGCGCAATCGCGAGCAGCAGAATGCCGAGCGTCATCAGCGCGATGACGAGCGTGAGCGCCGGTTTGCGCCCGGCGCGGTCAGCGTACAGCCCGAGCACGATGCCGCCCACGGGCCGCATAACGAAAGCCACGCCGAAACTGGCCGTGGTGAGAAGAATCGACGAGTAGTCGTTGTCGCTCGGGAAGAAGAGCCGCGCGATCACCACCGTCATGAAGCCGAATACGACAAAGTCGTACCATTCCAACGCGTTGCCGATCACCGCCGCGCTCACCGCGCGGGCATTTAATGGTCTGTCTGCCATGCAAATCCCTGTAGATTGATCGATCGGCGCCGGGCTTGCGCGGCCGGGATATTTTTTCCTTGGCGAGTGTAAAGACCGCGCGTGGCCTTATCAAGCGACAAGCAACGAAGAAAAGCGCGCCGGGCTTCGCAGCCGGGCGCGCTTCGTCGTGGTCGTCGGTTCTAGGTCAGGCCTTCTTCGCGTAGGCGCTGCACCAGCCCTTCGCGGCGACCTGCTTGCCGCCGAACATCGGGCACGGCGCGAACGGATCGGACGCCTTGCCCTGATAGAACTGGCAATTGCCGCAATCCTGGCCCGCTGCGTACTTCGGGAACTTGGCCTTGTCGACCTTGCTCGCGTCCAGCTTGTAGCCGAGCGCCTGCGCGGTCGGATCGCTTTCCTCGACCTTCGGCGCATCGGCGAAAGCGACGCGCGAGCCGAGCGCGAGCGTCGACGCAACGCCTACGCTCGTCATCAGAAATGTGCGACGGGATGTCTTCATGGTGACTCGCTCCATGTTGTATTGGGGGAAAGCGCCGTTCTGGCGACGGCGATGCCCGAGCATAACAACACACAAGCGTTTCGATGGCGACAAATGTCGGAGATAAGCGCTAATGAACGCTCAGCGCAACATGTCGGCGACCCGTTCGCCAATGGCGAGCGACGCCGTCAGCCCCGGCGATTCCATGCCGAACAGGTTCACGAGCCCCGGCACGCCATGCGCCGATTTGCCCTGGATCATGAAATCCGCCGCCGCCTGGCCGGGACCGGAGAGCTTCGGCCGAATGCCGGCGTACGCCGGTTGCAGCGCGCCGTCGGGCAAGCCGGGCCAATACGCGCGAATGGCTGCATAGAAGGAATCGGCGCGACGCGGATCGACGTCGTAGTTGATCGACGGCACCCATTCCACGTCGGGGCCGAACTTCGCCTGCCCGCCCATATCGATCGTCAGATGCACGCCGAGTCCCGCTTCGTTCGGCATCGGATAAATGAGGCGCTCGAACGGCGCGCGTCCGCTCACGCTGAAGTAGTTGCCCTTCGCGAAGTAGAGTGGCGGCACGTGACGGTCGTCGAGACCGCGAATGCGCCGCGCGATGTCGTTTGCATGCAGCCCCGCGCTGTTGATCAGATACGACGCCCGGAAGCGCGCCGGCGCTTCCCCGCCCGTTTCCACGATGAAGCAGCCTTCGCGCGCCTCGATGCTCACAACCGGCGTATGAAACACCACGCCTGCGCCGTGATTTTCCGCGTCGCCTTGCAGCGCGAGCATGTACTGATGGCTATCGACGATGCCCGTGCGCGGCGAATACACCGCTTCGACGCATTGCAGTTGCGGTTCCATTTCCTTCGCTTCTGCGCCGCTGATTCGCACGAGCCCTTCCACGCGATTCTCGACGCCCTTCTGCTCGATCGCCGCGAGCTGCGGAATCTGATTGCGCGCCGTGGCGACGAGCAGCTTGCCGCACTGCCGGTGCGGCACGCCGTGCGCCTCGCAGAACGCGTACAGCATTTCGCGCCCGCGCACGCACAGTTCCGCCTTCAGCGAGCCGCGCGGATAGTAGATGCCCGCGTGTATCACCTCGCTGTTGCGCGAACTCGTGCCGATGCCGATGGCTTCGCCCGCTTCCAGCACCATCACTTCGCGCCCGCGCAACGCGAGCGCCCGCGCGATGGCGAGCCCGACGACGCCCGCCCCGATTACCACGCATTCGATCCGATCCATGTCCTTTCCCGCGCCTTCTCGATGCGACCTATTCTACGTGCGGGATTATTGCGCGTCGCACAATAACGCACGCAGCGAGCAGCGTTTCCCGGTGCAATTCGGAAAAAGGCAAGAATCTGGCCGCCAGATGCTGAAAATAGCGCGGTTCGACAGCGTTTCGCGCGAATCGCGAAACCGCGGCTGGTTAGAAGCCCATAAATTTGCGGCGCGATTGCCGGTCCAGTTCGATGTCGCGCGCCTCGACGTGGTGCCTGCCGTCGATGCGCGCGTTGCCGAACGCGTTCAACATCGCGCGCCGCATGCCGCGCGGCGACGCCTGCGTGAGCGCATCGAGCGGCGCGTCGCCGAGCGTTTCGGGAAAGCGGCTGCCCCACGCGTGCGCCTCGCGAATCTCCGCGTAGATGGCCTGCGCGATGCGCCGCGCGCCCTCGCGGTCCGGCGCCGGAATCTCGTACACGTTCATGCGGTTGAGAAGCGGCTCCGGAATCGCGCGCGCGTCGTTGGCCGTGGCGATCCACACGACATTGCCCGCGTTGATCGGTACCTCGGCGAATTCGTCGATGAAGCTCTGCGCCGTATCGTGTTCCAGCAAAGCGTAGAGCGCGCCGAGCGGATCATATTGCGCGTCGCCGGTGGCCTTGTCGATTTCATCGACGGTCATCACGGGGTTCGCGTAGCTGCCGTTCACGAGCGCGTCGAAGACCTTGCCCGGCTTCGCATTGCGCCATTGCGACGACGCGCCGGACAGAATCCAGCCCGCCGTGAGCGAGCTCATCGCGACATAGTGGCAGGACGTGCCGAGCAGCCGCGCGAGCTGCTTCGCGAAGTGCGTCTTGCCGATGCCCGGCTCCCCGAGCAGCAGCATCGGCATGAGTTCGAGGCGGTCCTCGGTTTCGAGGCACAGCGCGATCTGCTTGCGGATATCGTCGAGCGGTTCCTCGAAATTCGGCAGCGATGCCGCGAGATCGTCGATGGAAGGCATGCGGTTGGGCTTCACGCAGAAGCGCAGGTTGCCCACCTTCAGCATCTTTTCGTAGGTCGCGCGCAAGGCTTCGCTCGCGCCCTCGGAGAGATCGTTCAGCGCGGTCTCGACGTCGTCGAGACTGTAGACCTTGCTGAACGACGCCACTGCCAGTTCTTGTTTGACCACGGCCGTCGTCATGTCGCACCCCGTCTTTTTTCGCTTCGACGAGTTCAGTGTATCGATGAAAGAATCACGCGCAAGCGAGCAGTCGCGGGCGTCTGCTGCCAATTTTGAGAAAGCGGAGCGCGCACGGCGCACGCGAGTATCATCGTCGCGATGCCGCGGCGGGCGGGTTCGGAACGTGCTCATCAAGCCGCGAGGTTGGAATCGACGGGACGCGGCCTCACATGATCCGTTGATGCGCTGAACCGCGCCCCGTCCGTCTTGTCAGAACGAAGTCGCCGGGCAACACGCGTTCGGCGGCCGCCGCGCCATGTGAGTTGCGCGCGTCGGCTGCCATCCGATTAGCCCGAGCGCCGGAGAAGCTTTCAATGACTAAAACGAATCGCATCGCATTTCCGCGTCTCATCCGATCCGCGCTCATATCCTGCGCGTGCCTCGCCGCAAGCCATGGCGCTTTTGCGCAAGGCACGCCGCAACCGGTCAATTGGGAATTGCAAGTGGTGCGCGACGGCCAGCAGATCGACTCTTTCTCTGCCACCACGAACGTCGGCCAGGCGAAAACCGATACGCATCACAACATCGTGCAGAACCGCGTCGGTTGCGCGGACAAGCCGGCCGGCGACATCGACCTGCAACGCACGCTCACCGTTTCGCCGACGCACGCGAGCGCCGACGACATCACGCTCGCCATCGAGGCGCAGGAGACGCTTGAGAGCGACGCCTCGCAGACGTCGGCCTCGGGCTGCAAGGTGCCGCCGACGCCGCGTCAGGTGGCCGCGTCGCATCCCGGCCTCGTGTTGAAACCGGGCGAATGGGCGCAGTGGCAGATCATCGACAGCAATCCGTCGCTGCTGTACCGCGTGCGCGCGAGCCTGGCTTCGTCCGCGCCGGCGCAGTAAGCCAGCGCACCACGCACACAAAAACGAACGCATGCGAAATCCAGAACATCTTCCGCCAGCACCGTCCGCGAATGCGGTCACGCCGGATTTCACGGCGGTGAGCTGGAATCTGCATAAGGGCCGCTCGCCGCTCGGCCTGCGCGCATGGAACGCCATGCAGCGCTGGGTGCAGACCACCAACGCGGACGTCTATTTTCTACAGGAAGCCATGGCGCGGCGGCTGCCGCAGCCGGTGCTCGCAAGCGGCTTCGGCAAGCCGCTTTCCGCGCCGCTCGACGATGTCTGGCATTGCCAGGCCACCGAAATCGCCACCGCGCTCGAATTGCAGATCGCGCTCGGGCCGAACGTCTTCAAGCCGTCGTGGCGGCACGGCAATGCGATTCTTTCGCCGCATCCACTTGATCTATCCGGACGCTGGGATATCTCGGCGCATCGGTTCGAAAAGCGCGGGCTCCTCGTCGCGCGCGCGGCCTTCGCGGGACACGCGATCACGCTCTTGTGCGCGCACCTCGCGCTGACGCGCGCCGCCCGGCTGCGTCAAATGAACTGGATTGCGCACTGGATCGCGAAGGAAGCGCCCGAAGGCCCGCTCGTGCTGGCGGGCGACTTCAACGACTGGCGCAACGATTCCGTGCCGCTCTTCGGCGAACTCGGCATGAACGAAGTGGCGACGATGCTCGGTGAATCGGGGCGCACGTTTCCGGCGTTTTCGCCGGCGCTCGCGCTCGACAAGATGTTCGTGCGCGGTCTGAAGCCGGTGCAGTGGATCGTGCCGACGCAGGATACCGCGTGGCTCTCCGATCACTTGCCCTATATGGCGAAGCTGCGCATAGCCGATTGAAGCGCGACTCAGGGGCGCGTGATCAGCGCCTCGAGATCGTTGATCGAAACCGGCTTGGTCAGATGATGATCGAAGCCCGCGTCGAGCGCGGTCTGCCGGTCCTCCGCGCTGCCGTAGCCGGTGAGCGCGAGCAGAAGCGCGTCGCGGGTCGCATCGCGCTTGCGCATCTCGCGCGCCACGTCGAGCCCGTTCATGCCCGGCAAGCCGATGTCCAGCACCACGACGTCCGGCCGGAAGTCGTCGATGGAGTCGAGCGCGCACACGCCGTCGGACTCGGTGCGCACTTCGTGGCCGAGCGCCTCGAGCAGCATCGACAGGGCGAAGGCCGCATCGGCGCTGTCATCGACGAGGAGGATACGGCGGCCCAGCGCGCCGTGATTCGTTTCGGCGTTGAAAGTCATGCGCAGTCTTCGCACTTTATTGAGATGATCGGCCGACTGTAGCACATGCCGCACGGTCGGACAGGAGGAGACCGCAATGCCGCCGCGCGACGGCTCTGCTATCGTGATTCTTTCGGCTGCACCCGCACTGCCATGTTCGATCTCTTCGACGACATTCCCAAGCCCGATATCGCGTGGCATCCGGACTGGATCGACGCGGACGCCGGCTCCGACCTGATGGCCGCGCTGATCGACGAAGTACGCTGGCAGCAGGACACGATGAACACGCCGGGCGGCCGCGTGCCGCTGCCGCGCCTCACCGCGTGGCAAGGCGAGCCCGACGCGGTCTACGTCTATTCGGGCATCCGCAACGTGCCGCAGCCGTGGACGCCCGCCGTCGCGCAGTTACGCGACGCCGCGCAGGCCACGTGCGGCGCCCGCTTCAACAGCGTACTCATCAACCGATACCGCGGCGGACAGGACAGCATGGGCTGGCACGCCGACAAGGAACGCGAGCTCGGCCCGGAGCCGGTGATCGCTTCGGTCAGTCTGGGCGCGACGCGCACATTCGAATTCCGCCACGCGCGCACGCACGCCACGCACGCGCTTTCGCTGACGCACGGCAGCCTGCTTGTCATGCGCGGACGCACGCAGCAAGAATGGGTGCATCGCGTGCCGAAAGAGCCGGGCGCGCGCGGCGAGCGCATCAATCTCACGTTTCGCTGGGTGGACGCGTCGAAAGCCCGCAAGTAGCCGTCGAATCAAGGCCGCCGCGCGATGAAGTCGATCTCCACGAGCGCATCGCGCGCGAGCCCCGTCACGCCGATGCAGGTGCGCGCCGGCAACGGCTTCGGGAGGAAATACGACCGGTAGACGGCGTTCATCGCGTCGTAGTCGCGCTTGAATTCCGTCAGGAAGATGCGCGCGCTCACGACGTGATCGAGCGTCAGGCCGAGGCCGGTCAAGACGAGAATCAGGTTGTTCATCACGCGCCGCGTTTGTGCCGCGATGCCTTCGGGCAGCGGCGCGCTGTCGTCGTCGGGATCGGTCGGCATCTGGCCGGTGAGAAACACCCAGCCGTCGGCTTCGGCCGCGTGCGAGAACGGGCCGACGGGCGTCGGCGCGCCGTCGATCATCGAGAATTTGGGTGGATGGCTCATGGCGTGGTATCGAGTGCAGGGTCCGCTACGTTAGCGCGTCAAAATTGGCGCGGCTTACCCGAAGGATTGGCTCGAAGGATTGCCGACGCGCCGCAAAAAAAAACGCGGCGAAAACCCTTCGGCTCGCCGCGTCTTCCCGTAGCGTCTTGCATTACCAGCCGTGGCGATCGTGCCAACGCTCTTCGCGCCGCTCGCGCCGCCATTCGTGCTCGCGCCATTCGCGCCGCTCACGCCATTCGCGCTCGCGCCAGCGGTCGCCGCTATTGCCATAGCCGTAGCCGTATCCATAGGCAACGGGCACAGCCGGCTGCACGTACACCGGCTGCGCCGGCGCGTAGTAAGGCACCCCATAGGCCGGCACGCCGATTCCCACTGCGACATCGACATGCGCGGACGCCGATGCGGATGCAGCCAGCGCCGCCATGCCTGCGAGCCCGATAACCGTACCAAGAAGTTTCTTGTTCATTTCGCTTTCCTCCCTGCACCGAGTGCCGTGTGAGTCAGATGCAGTCTAGAGAGCGACGCCTGACACAGGTGCAACAGCGATGCCAGAAAGGTAACGCGACGTAACGGCATGGAGCGCTAGCGCACGCGCTTGCCGGTCTCATCGATGATCACTTCGCCGTCTTCCTTCGCGAAGGGTCCCTTCTGCGGCGACGGCAGCAGGTCGATCACCAGTTCCGACGGACGGCACAGCCGAGCGCCGAGCGGTGTATCGACGAACGGCCGGTTGATGAGAATGGGATGCGCGAGCATCGCGTCGATGAGTTGGTCGTCGCTCAGCAATGGATCGTCGAGTCCGAGTTCGGCGTACGGCGTGCCCTTTTCCCGCAACGCTTCGCGCACGCTGAGGCCTGAACGGGCGATCAGCGCGACGAGCGTCTCGCGGCTCGGCGGCGCCGTCAGATATTCGACGACGTTCGGCTCTATGCCCGCGTTGCGGATCAGCGCAAGCGTATTGCGCGAGGTGCCGCACTTCGGGTTGTGATAGATGGTGACGGTCATGGCGCGCTCCGTGTGACTGTGGATGCTCGCATTCTAGGGCCGCGCGGCGCGGTGCGTACACGGCGCATGTCGCGCGCGCCTGCGTCGTGTCATGTCGCCGACCGGATCGCGAGCGTATAAGCGAATCTGCTGTTCATTGCAGAAACGCGGCCTATAACTTGAATTGCGTGCGGCGCGCAGGTTGCTGAACGCGATGCAGCGACATGACACCGTGCCGCGAGTCATTGCGTCAGCGCCGGCACCGCGCGATACCGATGCGCGGCCCGCGCGCCAGCGCGTCACTATCAAGGAGCACAACATGAAATCACGTCTCGTCATGGCGGCCGTCGCCGCCTCGTTGCTTGCTGCGGCAGGCGTCGCCTCGGCGCAGCAGAGCTACTATCGGACCGCACAGGTGCCGGGCCAGGCCACGCCCGACACGTGGACGCAGTCCGCCGACACCCAGAGCCAGACCGGCGACATGTCCTACGGCGGCGTTTCCTCCACGCGCAGCGATATGGGCTCGGCCGCCATGCGCCGCGACCCGATCTCGAAGCCGTGCGTGCGCGGCCCGCAGTGCGACATCTTCTTTGGCAACTGATAAACACTTGCGTTCGCATCGCTGCATCGAGGGCGCGTCTTTCCGTCCGCGCGGACGCGCCCCTTTTCACTCTCCCTCCCAAGGCCACCTCATGCATCGCGACACGTTCCTCGCTCAGCTTTCCGCCGAAGGCTTTCACGAAGTCGTGACGGTCACGCGCGAACCGGACGTCTCGCTCGACCTTCACGCACATCCGTTCGAAGCGAAGGCGCTCATCGTCGAAGGCGAAATCACCTTGCGCGTCGGCGGCGAGGCGCGGCTGTATCGCGCGGGCGATGTCTTTCATCTTCAAGCCAACGTCGAGCATTCCGAACAATACGGGCCGCAAGGCGTGAGTTATCTCGTCGGTCGCAAATAGCGCCAAGCCGCGCGGCGCACGCTCGTGCCGCTTCGATGCCGGTTCGCCGAGGGTTCGCTACACTCGTGTCATCCAGCGATCTTGCATGAGACCGGAGAGGCCCGATGGCGGCGAAGAAGAAGACGGAGAACGCGGCACGCATTCGTGTCGGTATCGGCGGATGGGATTTCGAGCCGTGGCGCGGCACGTTCTATCCCGAAGGTCTCACGCATAAGCGCGAGCTCGAGTACGCGAGCCGCGCGCTCACGAGCATCGAGATCAACGGCACGTTCTACCGTTTGCAGAAGCCCGACACGTTCGCCAAGTGGCGCGACGAAACACCCGACGACTTCGTGTTCTCGCTGAAGGCGCCGCGCTATGCCACGAATCGCCGGGTGTTGGCCGAAGCGGGCGATTCCATCGAACGGTTCTTTGCGAGCGGCGTGCTCGAATTGCAGGACAAGCTCGGGGCGATCAACTGGCAGTTTGCGCCGACGAAGCACTTCGATCCCGAGGACTTCGAGCGCTTTCTGAAGCTGCTGCCCGCCACCGTCGAAGGCCGCGCGATTCGTCATGCCGTGGAAGTGCGGCACGAGAGTTTCGCCGATGCCGCGTTCGTCGCGCTGCTCAAGAAGTACGGTATCGCGGTGGTCGTGGCGGGCGATTCGACGTATCCGCAGATCGCGGATATCACCGCGCCGTTCGTCTATGCGCGCATCATGGGCACGACCGAAAAGCAGAAGCTCGGCTATTCGAAGGCGGCGCTCGATCGCTGGGCCGCGCGCGCGACGGAATGGGCGGCGGGCGGCGCGCCGGAGGATTTGCAGATGGTCGGCAAGGCGCCGTCGAAGGCGTCGGCGCGCGATGTTTATCTCTACGTCATCAGCGGACACAAGGCCGCTAATCCTGCCGCCGCGATGGCGCTATGTGATCGGCTCAAGCCTGAGCGCTAGCGAATTCATACTTACTGTTTGTCGACAGATTGCGAAGATGCATCTACTCTGATTGCGGCAGAGACATTGTACGAGCGCATCCATCAATTGACCTCAACAGGTGGAAGCAGCGTGTCGTAACCAAACACCGTCCGACCAAGGACGACCAATACGATTCCAAGCGTCGCGGCAACCGCGAAAATGATTCCAAAAATCCCGGATGGCGAGAAGTGTGCCGATAACGCTGTGACGAGCGCCGCGCTCAATGGGATGGAACACATATTCATTAGACCGATAAGACCGGTCGTGATTCCTAGGTGCTCTTTTGGAATGAGCTGACTGCGCACCGTACGAATGTATATGCTGAAAGCTCCATCGCAAGCCATCAATGCGCTGTATCCAACAAGGTAAACCACATACTCCTTGGACAACGCGAGCACTAGACCGGCGAAGATCATCGCACAGAACGACGTGATTCCGAGCACGGGTAAACCGAACTTTCGGGCAATTCGCGGCACGACTGCGCACGCACCGATCGATGCAACCGCCGCCGCCGTCTGGAGCATGCCGAAGCTGCTTTCCGGAAGCCCTAAGACCTTCACGACAACCGCGGCACTCACAACCAAGGCTGCACCGTAGACAAGATTGACCACCCATGTCAATGCAGAGAGATAGAACAGCACCTTGTTCTGCATCAGAACGCCGAAGGCTTGCCGGTTTGAATGTCGTAAGGCCCGCAAAGAGAAGGATTGCGTAGTCGGAAGGGATTGAGTTTCGAAGCCGAATAGAATTAGCGATGCACCGCCGAACATCGCCGCGCCGATAAGGAGAAGCGGATTCAATCCGTCCCAAACGGAAATGAGTGCAGCAAGCGCTGGTCCGGCCACTTGCGTAATCTGCTCGACTGCCTGGAGCATAGAATGCGCCTTGGGCAATTCCGAAGCATCGAGATTGCGTGGAAGCATAGCTTCCGAGCCGACGAACGAAAGAATATAGGCGATAGAAAGAATCGCCATCATGACCGAAAGAACGGCGAACTTGCTCACGCCGCTTGCAATCAGCGCAAGCGCCACCGCTAGGACGAACGCACGTCCGAATTCGATGCCGGAGAAGAGATGGCTCGGCTTCAATCGGTCAGCGACGAATCCGGCCAGCGGGAAGAAGATGATTCTTGGAACCCATTCAATCACGAATGCAAGCCCGGAATACTTGAGATCGCCCGTGCTCTTGAAAATCGTCAGCGGTACCGCGAACAAGAGAAACTGATCAGCGAGGGCACTCAAGAATCGTGCGGCGACGAAGCGCTTCAATCGGAGAGTGGCATGCGGCATGGCACCAGTGGTTTATCCGTAAGTGATTTCGGGGAAGATTCCGTTTTTCGAAAATCGCAGGTCTCGCGAGTGAGCGCGAGACCCTGATTCGCTTGTCCTACCCGCCGGGCTGCCTGACAGAGAAAATCTCTTGAGAAAGTCGCTGGGCGAATCGCAGGTGGTCAGAGAACCTCTGCTCTGGCTCCCTTCCCTTCCAGAAGAACTCGACCGACCCCTCGCGGGCTCGCCACGATAGCGGCTTCTCTGAAACATCCAGAGGCTTTGCGGTGATTTGCATGTTGACGACTATCTCCGGGAGTTCCTTTGGACTCTTCACGTGCGCGATCACGCCTTCTTGGGCTTTGAGGAACGAAATTGCGGCAAGCCCACGCGACGGCAGTTTTTCCGGCAGATTCACCGGTATTCCAAGGTATGAGGCCACGTGTAATTGATACGGATTGATTCCATAACTACGCTCAACCAGATCCATGATCGCATCGCCGCCTGTGCGCGCCCCAACTTCGATGATTCGCACCTCGCCGGCCTCGGTGATGCGCGCCTCGAAGTGCGCAATGCCGTAGCGAATACCAAGCGCCTCGCACGCGCGTTCCGCCACATCGCGAAGTTTCTCGTTGTCGCTATGGACGGACGGCACGGAGTGGCCGGTCTCGACAAAATAAGGCTCCGGCCCGAGATATTTGTCCGTCACCGCGATCACGCGATGCACGTCGCCCTGGTTGAATACTTCGACGCTCACCTCATTACGGGAAGAGATATATTCCTCGACCACGAAGACGTCTTCGGGCGTCATGTAGGCTCCGTTGAGCGCCTTGACATCTGCTACGCACTGCTCAAACGCAGATGCGAGTGCATCGAAGCTCGTCACCTTTATCACGCCGACACTTCCCGCGAGCTCGCGAGGCTTGATGACCACAGGCATACCGAACTCACGCGCCAGCTCCTTCAACTCGTCGAGCGTCCTGAACGCGCCGAAACGCGGCACCGGCAAGCCAGCTCCGGCCAGCACCTGTTTCATGAGGTACTTATCGCGGCATCTATTTACGGTTTCGGCTGAGTTGTAGTTGAGTCCGTAATGGCGCGAAACCTCAAGGGCACTACGCACCGTGAAATCGTTCATCGGAATGACAGCTGCCGGGCGAGCCCCGTGCTCTCTTTCGAACAGCAGCACTGCCGAAAGCACGCCTTCGGGATCGGACACATCGCCAGCAATGAATCCGTCAAAAAACTTGATGGTGTTGGAAGTGCGCGCCTTGGCCAAGGTAAAGACACGAAATCCGTTGCCTGCGCGCAGCGCTCCAGCTAGCACTCTTTCTCGGAGTGGGAACTCGCCGCCAAGAATCAAAATATAGGGTTCGTGTTGTTCACTCATTGATTTACTCCTCTCAAACTGCTTCGCCGTGGCCCAGATCACGCGAATACCAAGCTGTTTTCGGTGGCACGATCGCGTATATCCCACAGGTTGTTACGTATGTTTGCCCGCAGGAGCCACCGATCCGAACCGTCGTATGACGCCGAAAAAGCGCTTCGCGCGTGCACGCCTTTTCGGTTATTGATCAACAGCGCTTGTCCTGGCTTGAGTCCAATGCCGTTGCTTTCACCGATTCGCTGACAGGCGTCGAGCAGCTTTTTCAAGGCACGCTCCGCTTCTGCATCGAGGGGCTGAACTCCATTAGCGGCGATGAAGATTTCCGGGTGAGTATGCGGCCCCGATAGGACCGGGACGGGTGCCGACCAGACCTTTTCGCCGTCAGCCGCACCGCGGATCAACAACGTGTAGTTGCTGGGCGCCGCCATCCGAAAACGCGGTTGACGCAAGATCGCGTGCGCCTGCGCGTCCAGAAGGGTCGTCACGTCTCGTGCATCCGCATATAGCGTTCGCGCAGTGCCGGCCTTATCCGCGCGCAGACAAAGCAGCAATAGAAAGTCCGGATTATGCGAATTGAACACCATCGACTCGTCGAACATTGAGTCGTTATGGAAATTCAGGAAGATCTTCGAACTGCGATTGGATTGCGTGTACTCACCACCTGGCATCGGAACGACATGGTGAACAATCTGTCCAGACTTCTCCGACATATAACCGACCGGAACTCCGATCAGTTGGGCCAGTCCTAGCAAAGACTTTTCGGAGGTGTCCGCGAGCGTACTCCCGGGCTGTCCCCTGACCGGGGTGGCAGGCAGGGATTCGTCAATAGGAAGTCCGTCGATCAGCATGACACCGGGACTCGACGGATCGCGCGCAAATCGGAAAATGTCTTCTATCAGATCGTCGGATAATCCGGCAAATACCCGATATAGACTAGCGAGCGCTTTGGGATAGTTTTCGTGAGGTAATGCAATCGATGCATACGCAGAGGTAAGCGCCGCTTTTTGCGCTTCTGTCAGGCGATGTGTCTTCAAAGGCAATGCTCCAGGCAATAAGGGAAAATATGAAGTCAGGCGACGCCCGCAGGGGTGATTAGCTCGTGGTTCTGATGGCGGCAGAACCACATGATGTCGGCTTCAAGTTTGTGGAAAATGTCGTCGTCGTTCACATGGTCTAGCGCATTGCGATGACGCCGCTTCAAATGCGACGGAATAGGCAACTTTCCAAAATCGAACAAACGGATCGCGCCGTCGGGTGCGCGCATGGGTACGACTTGCGCAAGCGCGTGTCGACTAGCACTGAACGGTACATCCAGCCGACCGTTTTGAAAGGCGTCAACGATTGACGTAATCAAATCGTCTGCCTCGAGCACTGGCGAAAGCAGCGCAGTGACTTCATCGAGTATCCAAGCCAATTCTTCCTCGACAGAATCCCTGCAAGTATCGACCAAGTCAAGAATCCAACTATTCGCTGCCTTGCTCATCAGCACTCCGCTCACGTTAGCCTCGAGCGAAGGCACACCTGCCGACTCCTGATAAGTCTTGTTGATTGTCTTGATGGCGCCACCCGCCTTGGCAACCATCGCGCCTCGGAGAATGAGCGCATCGCAATCGTGCCTCTCGTGAGGGAACGCACCCATGAATTGATGAAACACCGGAAACACGTAGTCCACGCAGTCGGGCAATAACGTTGCGGCTAGGCGGGGGATTGCGCGCAACATCGCGATGTCCTGAACGATGTGACCGGTTTGGCACACAGCAATGGAGAGACAACGAACGCCCGCTGTGTGCGCCATGGTCGCCTCCAGGAAAGCCATGGCCAATTGAATGGACGGTGGCATCAAGACTGCCGTCAAGGTGCCGAAGAACTCCCGGTCCACTATCACGCCCTGGCGTGCGAGCTCACCGCACTTCGCATCTACATCGGCCCACCAATTGAGCGAATCGCGCAACGGCACGTCTTTGCAATACGGAATGTTGTACCCGATACCTCCGCCCTCGAACGCGCTGAA
This sequence comes from Caballeronia sp. BCC1704, assembly GCF_902833455.1. Lineage (NCBI taxonomy): Bacteria > Pseudomonadati > Pseudomonadota > Betaproteobacteria > Burkholderiales > Burkholderiaceae > Caballeronia > Caballeronia sp. BCC1704. The sequence goes on from NZ_CADFFT010000001.1 coordinate 48,268, forward strand.
ACCTGGCCACGGCGACCTCAAATAGCAACCGGGGATCCGGGGAGCCATGACGGACTTGCACGGGAGCAATGACGAGTTCGTTAAGCTCCCTGCCAAGGCGCCATCCATGTGCGACCAGCGGATAGCCGTTCAATTCTTGTGGCTCTTCACGGGCTAGACGAGCGGCGATTTCGAATCGCTTGAGCCGAGTGTGCGCATCGATGGTGATCGTCGCGATATCCGGCGCAGCAATAGCCTCGAGCCCCCCCGATCAAACCACGCATACCTTCGTGACTTCCAACTCCACATCGGGGTTGAACCAACATGCGGTTATGGCGACGCGCTTCCAGCAGCCGGGCGTGAACAGTTTGCTTGGGCAGGCGGTGCAGGTAATCGATGACCTCATCCGCATCGGGCGTCTCAAGCTGCAAGTGCGTTGCGTATTGAAGATGTTGGTCAAACATGACGCTCGTGCTCCGTCTGCCCCCACACTGCAAGTCTTCTGTCGAACGGTACAGCTCGGCTGGAAGCCAACAAACTGTTGCCGGTCTCCTGCGAGCAGTGGCGCATGTGCTGTGCGAGAGTGCGACCAGCCAATACGTGCGACGCGACTAATTCGTGCGAAACGCTTCCGTCAGCCATTGCGATGGTGAGAAGCCGAGCATCGTCCGGTTTCAGTGCCAGACCAAGGTCTTCAATAAGAAATCGCTGCGAGTCGAAGAACCCACATGTCACGACGAGTTTGCCGTCACCGTCGGCACCCTCCAGACTGAGATGCGGTACGTCAGCTTGCACAAGAGCGGCAGCGCCTCTTTTCCGCTCATCGTGTGCGCCAGCGAAGGCGCGAGAGCGTGTATCGGGAATGACCGCAGGTATGAACGGCGAGTGTGCATCGATGACTGTGCCAACGCCAAAGTCGCCATGATTCGCTCGGCAGACGATGCGAATGCCATGTTCATCGGCATATTCCACGCCTCGGTGATGCAGCACCTTGGCTCCGCAGAGTGACATCGTCTTCGCTTGTCGATAAGACAGTGTTGGCAATAGATGCGCATCTGCTACGAGATTGGGGTCGCAACTATAGACGCCGGGAACATCAGAGCAGATCTCAACTTCCTCGCAACCGAAAGCGGCGGCGAGTGCTATAGCCGACAAATCGGAACTGTTCTTTCCCATCCAGGTCGTCTCACCGGTCTCCTGAGCAGACGCCTGGCCTCCCGGAATTACGATGACGTCGTGCGTTTGGAACGAATCAGCCAGACGCCGGACATCGACCGAGAGCAGGCGAGCGCGCGTGTAGTTCAAATCTGTCCGTAATCCGATCTGACTGCCAAGCAAGACCGTTGCCCTGAGACCCGAAGCGTGCAGGGCAGCGGCGAAAAGAACGGCACCAATGCTATCCGCAAGGGGAAGCCCTGCGTCGATCAAGCGATCGGGCGTAGCTGCATTGAGGCCAAGCAGGGTGTCTCGATACTGCTCGGTCAGCCCGGTTGGCGCGCTCACCACGCATACGATCCTATGCGCGGGACCCCTATGAGCGAGTTCGCGATTAACCCACTGACAGACGGAACGCATGCGCCCTTCATCAGCGAACGACGAGCCGCCAAACTTCATAACGCGGAAAAGATGATTGTTCCTCATGCCGAGATCGATTCGGTGACTCAAACGCTGATGAGGCGGCTGGGATTACGGATGTCGAACCGCTGCTGACTAATCAGCGTTTCGGCGATTTGCACAGCGTTGAGCGCTGCGCCGATACGAATATTGTCGGAGACGACCCAAAACCAGAAGGCGTTCGGATTTTCCGGATCGCGACGAATCCGACCAACATGCACAAGATCAGACGAGCCGATCACGCGCGGTGAGGGGAAGTCAGCCGCGTCAACGCCGTCGTACACTTGAATCTCGGGAGCGTCACGCCAGAGTCTCTTCAAGTCCGCCAAATCAAGCGGCCCGCCGCATTCGACGTAGACCGCTGCGCTGTGGCAATTGCGCACAGGCACACGTACGCAGGTTGCGCTCAGATGGATTGCCGGCGCATCGAGGATCTTGCGTGTTTCCTGCACCATTTTGCGTTCCTCCAACGTGAACCCGTCCTCCTCCAGAACATCAATGGACGGAACTACGTTGAAACCCAGCGGAGCGACGAAGCGCCGGTGCACTGGTTGCCCCGGTGAGTCGTCCAGAACCTCCTTGATGGATTCGTCGAGTTCGTCAAGTCCCGTGAGTCCCGCACCTGAAGCAGCTTGATAGGTCGACGCGATGACCTTGAGCACAGGATTCACCTTGTGAACCGGATCCAGCAAACGCACAACCGGTATCGTGGAACAGTTCGGATTCGCGATGATGTTCGATTGCGGACGCGTCGCTAAGCGCCGGGCGTTGACTTGTGGCACCACGAGCGGCGTGTCGTCGTCCATGCGAAAGGCGTTGGTGTTGTCGATGACTAACGCGCCCTGCGCGGCCGCGCGCCGTGCATGGACTCGGCTTACAGCGGAGCCCGCCGAGAAGAAGGCGAGGTCGACCTTGCTGAAATCGAAGTGCTCTAGATCAGCGACACGTAGGCTCTCACCGCGGCAACGCACTTCTTGCCCGGCTGATCGGCTCGACGCCGCGACGCCTGCCAGCTCCGCATCGACATTGCGCTCCTCCATGAGGCGCAACAATTCCTTTCCTACGGCGCCTGTCGCGCCAGCGATAGCGATCCTGACGGGGGAATATCTCACACTCAATCTCCTTTCATATTTTTATTCGCCTACTATGCTTGCACCTTGATCTACCGCGACAGTTGCGCGGGCGTCCGATCAGATAGAACATGCATGACGTCTCTCGGATGGCGAAGCACCATGTCAACTCCAAGCGCATGCAAGTCATCGATAACTCGGTCATTCTTGATCGCACCAACGGACAAATTCCCGCCGACCATGACCGGCGCTGAGACGTTGTAGCGAGCGCGCCATTCAGGCAAGTCGGCGAGATCTGCCCTGGCATGGCCATTCAGACTGCCGATCAAAATGGCAACCAGGTCATCGACCTCGCTCGCCACTTTCATGAACTCCTCGGTCGGAGTACATGCACCGAGATTAATCACCTTGAATCGTTGACGACGGAGATACATCGCAATCAGATGATTGGCGACCACATGCGGATCGCTGGCGGCGACTCCAAGCACGATAGTTCCTCGGTTTGGCGACACGCTAGAACGGTCGTCAACAGGCTGGTCTGCTCTCTGGACTGTCGTCATGTTCGTCTCGTTGCTTTTTGCCTCAAGTTAGCCACACCGCCATCGCGGCCTTGATCCTGCCGCTAGTGAAAGTCTGGCGACATTAGCAGCCCGCCTCGCGACCATAGATCGTTCATATGCCTGGGCAGGTTCAGGGCAGACCTATCGCCGAGGTTGCGCGCGAAAATCTCGGCGTAGTTCCCGACCTGCTGGACGATGCGCAACGGAAAGCTGTCTTGCAGTCCGAGCGCCTGAGACGTTTCCCTGAGGGGATGTAGAAAATCACGAATGTAAGCCGGCCCGCTAGCCGCAAGTTGATTGCAGTTCCGGCTATCGATTCCGAGTTCCTCGGCTTCGATTAGGACACGCATGATCCATGTGACGGCGCGCTGCCACGCCGGATCGCCGTAGCGAACCACCGGGCCCATCGCTTCCTTGGAGATCTGGTGATCGAGGATGATATGACCGCGCGGGTTGGGAAGACGCAGGCGCTCCCCCGTCAATGGAATGCGGTCGAGTGCGTACACCGTACACTCGCCCTCGGCATACGCCCGGAGCGCCTCAGCTGGCGTCGCGTAAGGCCGCATCGTGTATGCGAGCCCACGCGCGCCAAAGTAGCGTTCAAGATTTACTTCCGTCGTGGCTCCGCGTTGCACCGCAACGACGCGCCTGCGCAGCGCAGCGACACCCACGGTGGGAGCAACGTCAACCATGTCTGACGCCTTAACCATAAGCGCTTCGCCGTCGTACAACATGGCTTGTGGAAAGACGACCCCATAGCGCAACTCTCGGCCTAACGTCGCACTGGCGTTGAATGTTCCAATATCCACCCGCCCCGTCTCCACCGCGACGCACCGCTGATCCGGAGTAATTGGCTGGAACTGGATGGCCGTCGCGTCTCCAAGGACTGCGGCAGCGACAGCACGGGCGAGGTCGACATCGAAGCCACGCCAATGCGCCGACGACGGATTCGAATCGTCGCAATAAGAAAGGCCAACGATCCCCTTGCTAACCCCCGCTAACAAGTGACCGCGTCTCTGTACCTCGCGTATTAGCGACCCTTCTTTGATAAACGCCCATTCGTTCATTCGTGCCTCGCAGTCGACTGCCGATATGCACGATTATGGGAGCGTCGAAGTCTGCTGAGAATTTAGTTTTTCTTCGGGATACTTAGAAATTTTCCGTATCTCAATATCCTGCGAGCCGGTCCAGTTTCTGATGCGTCTGAACGGCTTGACTCAGCACCCAATCGCGCAGCGCGCGGGCCATAGGCGACAAACCGACAAAGGAGGGATAGACAAGAAAATAGCCCAGTTCTGTTTCGAAGCTATATTCGTCGAGCGGCGTTAGGGCGCCTTGCTCGAGCAAATTACCAATGAGCAAGTGACGACCAAGCAACAGTCCACAGCCGCTGACAGCTGCTTCTATCGAAGCGTTGGCATCAGTGCAAACCATCTTTCGCTCAAGCGTGATCGGCGGAAACCCTCGCCTTTCGAACCAGTCATCCCAAGTAACCTGCTCTCCGGATCGCATACCGACGTCCAGTATGAAGCAGATCTTATTGAGCCGTCCTTGGGCGATGAATTCTTCTATCTCTCGTTTGACTGACGGGGCACATACCGCCTGGAATCGCTCCTTGAACAGAAGGTCAGCGCTTAAAGTTTCATATTTTCCTGCGCCGAATCGAAAGGCCATATCAAATGATTCGTTCGAGAAGTCAACAAGGCGTTGCGAACCGTCCACGTACAGTTCTATCTCAGGATTCCCCTTCAGAAAGGCTGGCAGCCTCGGGTTGAGCCAGCGGCTCGCGAATGCTGGCAGCGCGCTGACGGCCACACGCGACGTACGCTCCTCTTTCGGCTGGAATGCTCGCATGATGAGGTCAAGCGCATGTGAAATATCAGCAACCGCCATCCGGCTGGTTTCAGTCAAATCGAGCCGCTGTTTCCTTTGAACGAACAGCCTTCGACCGATATAGTCCTCAAGTGTTTTGATCTGTTGACTAACTGCGGACGGCGTAACATTCAATTCATGCGCTGCTTGCGCGAGTGATCCGAGACGTGCCACAGACTCGAATGCCTTCACAGCATTCAACGGTGGCAAGCGCAGGCGATGCTTGCGCATCCCATCGTGTGTCGAATCTATTTGCGCTTCCTTGCCGTCGTGCGCGCCACCGATTTTTCTCACCAAGGAATTGCCTCGAACTGGTGAAACCCTACTACGCGCCGAGTTGCGGCCGGTCTTTCGGATGAGTTAATACGGGCCCCAGCATCTTCTTTGTTTAATTTCAGAGGTCCTTTGCGGTGACCGTTTCTGCCGAGGCGGCTCGTCCGAGCTCGTGGGAGATCCGCTGTCGAACACGCGTGGAGGGAGAAATCCGCCAATCTTAAACAGTCGGCCGGCTCGGCGACAGTCGAAAATTCTTAAAGACTGGAAACTGACAAGGCGGTCCGTTGTCGTAATCGAGTTCGGAATTCGATAGTGCACAGCTCCAAGTAGCCTTTCTGCGCACCGCACGGATCGCCCGCGTAGACCGAGACGCGGTTCTTTCGCGGCACAGACCGAAGGCTCGGCAAGCGACCACGCGCCGTGGGTATCGAGCGTCACGCGCGCACTCGGAAAACGCTCTGCGAGCGGGGTGCCGCATCCATTTCGGCTTCGCATGAGAGCAAGCCGCTCATCTTGAGTCGTTGAAGGCGTAACACGCTTACGCCGCTTCTGGGAGACCACGACTGCTCCGGGCGTCATCGCCTCTTCGTGCGCAGGCGCTCCCAGTCGTCGGCCGCTCGCGCCGCTGGCCTTGCGACCGGCCGGCTTTAGGATCCTACTGCCCGCGTTGCGACAGCGGGATGCGTGGTTCCGCGCCGTCCGGTTGAACGCCTCCCACGCATGCAAGCGCGAACCGCCCTTACTTCGCCCCCTGCCCGATCTCGTGGTTCGCCAGAAGCTCGAGCGCCCGCACCATCCCCGAGTGATCCCACGCCTTGCCGCCGTGCGCCGCGCACGCGTTGAAGAGCGCCTGGCACGTCGCCGTGTTCGGCAGCGAGACGCCGAGCGATTGCGCCGTCGAGAGCGCCAGATTCAAATCCTTCTGATGCAGTTCGATCCGGAAGCCGGGATTGAAGGTGCGTTTGGTCATCCGCTCGCCGTGAACTTCGAGAATTCGCGACGACGCGAAGCCGCCCATCAACGCCGTGCGGACCTTTTCCGCATCGACGCCTGCTTTCGACGCAAGCAGGAGCGCCTCGCCGACCGCCTCGATGGTCGCCGCGACGATCACCTGATTCGCGACCTTGCAGACCTGTCCCGCGCCGACATCGCCGATCAGCGAGACGTTCTTGCCCATCATGTCGAAGAGCGGCTTGACCTTGTCGAACGTGGCCTGCGCGCCGCCGACCATGATCGTGAGCGATGCCGCTTTCGCGCCGACTTCGCCGCCGGACACGGGCGCATCCAGATAATCCGCGCCGCGCTCGCGAACTTTCGCCGCGAACTCGCGCGTCGCGATGGGCGAAATCGAACTCATGTCCACGACGATCTGACCGGCGCGCAGCGATTGCGCGACGCCGTTCTCGCCGAAGAGCACGCGCTCGACATCGGGCGTGTCCGGCACCATCAGGAAGACGATGTCGGCTTTCTCGGCCACTTCTGCCGGGCTGTTGCACGCGGTGGCGCCCGCCTGCGTCAGCTCGGCCGGCACGCCGCTGCGCGTGAACGCGGCCAGCTCCACGCCGTTCTTGACGAGATTCGCCGCCATGGGATGCCCCATGATGCCGAGTCCGATGAAGCCTGCTTTCGTCGTCATGAATCTGCTCCTTGTGTTCGGGTTCCAGTCGGGCCAGCGTGCCGCTCGCGCCCTATTCTGCGATGAAGTGTTTTTTCACGGCTTGCGCCGCGTTTCTGAGCATGCCGAGATCGGCGCACACTGCGACGAGCGTACAGCCCATCGACAAATAGCGCTCGGCGTCCTGCTGCACGGGCGCGAGAATGCCGCTCGCCTTGCCGGCCGCGTGCGCGCGCTCGAAGACATGCGCGATGGCCGCCTGCACGTCCGGATGATTCGAGTTGCCGAGCTGACCGTACGCGGCGGCGAGATCCGACGGACCGACGAAGAGCGCATCGACGCCGTCGACGGCCGCGATTTCGTCGATGGCATCGACGGCTGCACGGCTCTCGATCTGCACGGCGACGCTGATGTTGTCGTTCGCCATCTTGAAGTAGTCCGCGACCGTGCCATAGCGGTTCCCGCGATGCCCGACCGACACGCCGCGAATCCCTTCGGGCGGATAGCGCGTCGCGGCGACCGCGCGGGTCGCATCCGCGGCGCTGTCGACGAACGGGATCAGGAAATTGACGAAGCCGGCATCGAGCAGCCGCTTGATGCCGACGGGCTCATTCGCGGGCGGCCGCACGACCGGCGCGCTCACGCTGTCCTTGAGCGACATCAGTTGCGGGATGAGCGTGAGCGTGTCGTTGGGCGCGTGCTCGGCATCGAGCAGCATCCAGTCGAAGCCGACGACGCCGAGCAGTTCCGTGACGATCGGACTGGCCAGCGACGCCCAGCAGCCGATGAGCTTCTCGCGGGCGCGTAGTGAAGTCCTGAAGGCGTTGGGCAACGGTTGGTACGGGGTCGACGACGGCATGGTGCCTCCTTGAGGTGGCTGCGCGCTTCGGGAAGTTGGCGTCTGGCGGTTAGTTGTCTGACGTCTTATCTAGCGTACCGTCGTTGATGTGGGTAAGAACAGCCGAGTTAACCCGCATACGTACCATTGCACGGCGTTTCTGTCGCCTACACGTCATACGACGTCTTATTTTTATACCGTTCCCGCTTCTCTGCTACAAGCCTCGATTCCCAGCAGCCCAACCCCGCGTCTAAGTAAACAAAAGAATCGCATATGTATACGTGGTAGTAGTTAACAAGCCTCCCATGAAACAGTGGATAACCCGCTTCTCGCGTTTCGCTTCAGACACTTGCGAAGTAAACAACTTCGGTATGGCAGCGCAGTTTACGGCGCGACGAGAGGACAACTTTCAGCGCCTTCTACGGGGCGCAGACTTATGCAGAAACGGCGAACAGGTTTCGCGCTGCGGTGGTCACAGGGTTGTCCACAGCGACGCGCTCGACGGGCAGAAAAAAAGCGCCCCCGAAGAGACGCTTCCGAGCTTAGCCACTTCTATTAGTTTCACTTAAGCTCCGAAGTTTCACTTAAGCCGACAGATTTTCGTAGCACAATCAAAGACTTATGAGGCGCCCGGTCGAGGACGCCTCAACATCCCCTGTTATTTTGCCCCTCGCTTCCGATTGCGACGTTGGCGACGCGAACTTGGAATAGTTTCACTTAAGGACGGTCTGGGGAAGCGATGCCCGCTTCCCCAGACCCTAGTTACAGCCCCTTCTGCACCTGCCTGCGCTTCCGATAGACCACCTTCACCTGATTGATTTGCTCGGTGGTAGCCGGCCCGTCAATGTTGGTCGACTGTACCCCTGGAGTCGATGCCGGTTCGTCGCCAGCGTCGCTGATAGCACGACCACAAACTCGAGCGCATGTTTCCTCAGGAAGCGATTGTTCGTCCACTACGTTTGCTTTTCGAGCCGAGAACGAACCAACCTCGAGAATATGGAGAGCATCCTCCTCGCATATCTGCATCCCGGTCATCAGCACCTGAGCTTGAACTCTCCGCCGTTCGTGCAATTGAGATTCATTGAGCTCGTGGTCCCAGACGGTGAGGCGAACGTGATTTGACAGATATGCTTGGCGTATGGCGGTGTAGCCTCCATACCCGCAAAGCCTCGCTGCGAGGTCGTATGAGTGACTCAAAGACAACGCTTCCTTGCCGCGCAGCTTCCGGAGCCTTTTGCCATGCCTCTTGACGGAATCAAGAAATGGCGGGAAGAAGAAGACAGTGTCTTCGGAGGATGACGGACGATTCCAGTCTACTGTAGCCATGTCAGGCTCCTTGTCGGTGATGGCGCCGCGCGGTGTGCGCCAAGATTGCGAAGCGATGTACTCATCGCTCCGCCGCATGACGCAATCACGTCAGGGTAGTGCGATGCGACTTTGCGATTGAGCAATCTCCAGCAGCCGAGCCTCGAGGTCGTCGTCATACGCCTGCTCGGCAAACGAGCCAGGAAACGGCTGGATTACGATGCTGAGGCTTTCCTCGACGACTGTCCCTACGACGGTGATGTCGTTTGGCCGGCCGTCCGGACTACCGTGCGCCCGTTGAAGGTTTGCTAGCCTCTGCGCGTCGCGGCGAGCCTGTGCGGCCTCGCGAGCTAGCGGAACAGTAGGGCCGTGGAACACCGTTTCCGCCGATGCCTGCCGGGATTTTTCGACCTTCTCAATCTTCTTATTCGGTTTGTGTTGCAGCAGCGCACGGCTGCGGCTTTGTTTCGGTGCTGCTTTTACCACCTGCGTTCTGTCGTCGAAGTTCCGTAGCTCCAACGCCTTCCACGCCATGACGCCTATCATGAACTTGTCTTCCCCTACTAACTCAAGCTCTCCAATCTTTCCATCATCCGCGCGCCATTGAAGGCGGTCGGCGTAAGGACCGACCCGTTTGAACTCGATTGAAAGCGCCCCTCGCGTCTTCGCCGGTCTCCGCATATGTTCGTTGTAGAGAGCTTTGAGCTCGGTAGAACTCCAACGTCTGCCAAGGTATTTCATCTTGCCGGCGCGCACGCTCGCTTTTCGCCAGGGTATGAACCGCAGCCAGATGTCAAAGGGGTCCCACTCACGCCGCTGGTCGCCGGCTCGGTTTTCTGGACGCTGGTAGAAGGCCCAAAGCGAATAGGGGTGGATTAGAACGCCCTTTTCTCTCATATCGTTGCTGCGCAGATGACGTTTATTCGCGTACAGGTTCACATGCTGAATCGCCATCAGAAGGAACGTCTCTAATTGTTCGACCGTAATGGCCTCGTCGCCAGCTTTGATGCGCCGCATTTCGCGCGAGAAGATGTCTCTCTGTCGTGAGAATGCTCCCTTCAACTCGAGAAAAAGATGCACCATCACGTTATTGAGGCTTTCTCCCACCGACTTCAAGTCGCCCCGTGCGGGAGGAGCGACAAACTGCGTGAGGCCCATTTCCTCGCAAGCGGTCGCGATGACGTCCTTCGTCATACCAGCATTGTCGAAAAAGACAGCGTCGATGTTTCCGTGTAGCAGTCCGCGCGCGTTTTTCAAGCCGAGCTGCTGCGCACGTTCAGCCTTTGGCATGTAGACAGATGCGATACATCGACGAAATGATTCAGCTCTCTCGTGTCGCATTTCAATTTCATAGCCAACGACCGCTCCGGTACGCCGAGACACCGCGAACATGATGGTTACATACACATCCTGCGGCTTGCCAGCAATCATGGCGCGTACTGGAATCTTGGCAACGAAGCCGTCGACGTCGACCACTTCGAGGTTGAATCCGAATGTCATCCAGCTCGACTGACCTGTCCTCGACTTTGCGTATTGCTCCGTGAGACGCGGCCCAAGCCTTCTTTTCTCCGCATCGTTCTTCTCGAGAATATGCTCCCTGCAGTAGTACAGGAACCGACTTTCGCCGGGAAGTAGTCGCTTGGGGTAGCGCCCGTATTGCTCCTCGACCATGCGGGCATACGTCATGGGTAGCGACTGCTTATCTTCAATATGAAAGGTGACGACTGCAAAGACAAACTTGACGATGTCCGACGGCCGGATAGGCCCGTGCCGTTGAGAACATTCTTCCCCGGTGATTTTGGACCGCATCTTGTCTTGCTCTTCTTGAAACGTCAGAGGCCCCGGCCGCCTGACATTGATGCCAACGCGCGAGGCCCCCGGCCCCCCTTGGCGCTGCGTCAGCCTCACCATCGCGCGTTTTACTCCACCGAAATACACGTAGCGGTAGAACAGTTCGAGCACATATGTCTGATACCCCATAGGTTGCTTCAGACTTTTGCAGACGTATGTCAGCGCAGCAGCCCGTTCGCCAAGGTCCGTTTGAACGAAGGGATTGAAAAGGCGGAGGTTGTGCCCTTCATGTGCAGTGTCGACACAGCAGAAGGATTCGACGATTGATTTGCGACGCTCGGCACCTACCAAGCTCGAATCTGGCAGCTCCTTACTGGGGTCTGCTACCTCGACAGGCGTGATTGTGTCCTGAATCTGGTACGCATCTTCTAGTGCAGCTTTAGGCCCGGATAACTCCCACTTTTCCCACGCTCCCACTCCAGTCGGCGTAGAGTCGGCCACAATCCTGAGAACGTGCATGAGGCGACTCTGCGGGTCCCACGTGACTGCACGGTAAGCCACACTTCCGCGGTCGCGCGCACGGCGGAACAGAGCGAATCTAAAGAGGTTGCCTGGCCAGGCACCAAGATGATGAAGGTCGAGTATCCGCCGGCCCAGCATTGTGTCGGTCACGTTTCGTACCGCCGGCGCAAATTGTGAATCTGGCATTTGCGTTCTCCTAGGAAGGTTGACGCCAGGCATGCTGTTGCGGAGAACAACATGCCTGGTGACTGCTCAACGAATCAGCGCAATGGGCTCATGAAGCTTCAGACGCCTGCTGTGGTCTAACGTGAGGAACCCGTATGCCACCGCGACCGCGAAGAGCCTGAACCCTTCATCTGGTTCAATGCACAATCGCTTCGAGATACGCTTGACGACCGAGGCCATCTTTCCCTTCGCGCTGCTCTGATTCAGACACCGAGCGAAGATGCGTGCCGACTCGTAAGAGGATGGAGCGTCGGTATACCGCATGCAGGAGTGCAGCAACATATAGTTCTCAACCTCGATGCGCGGAATCTCGTTGGCGCGAATGAGTTCCCAGGTCCAACCACGCACGGCCATCGCCGCTCGTTCTCTGTCTTCGCGCTCTCGGTCCTTTGGCGAAGGGTCATAGCCGGCGTGCTTTACTGAGATAGCGTGATAGCGAGGCGTATTGCCGCCGGGGAGTATGTAAGTCAGGACCAGGTCAATGGTCATCACCTGTCGTCTCAGCATGCGCTCCCCCGATGCGTTCGCACGCCAGAAGTCCGCGGGGTCGTAGACTGGATACTGCTCGCGCAGGTCAATCACGTACGGGTTGAACATGTGCGCGACTTGAACGGCGAGTTCACCCATCGACAACATCTCATATCGCCTGCGATATTTGACTCCCCGCATCGTCGCCCGGGTGCCGATAGACATTGGCGTACGCGCTTCCAGCATAGGCTCGTAATCCTCGCCTGTCGGCCATCCATAGTCGTCAACCGGCGGCAGCATGACGTTGGGTGGAGTCTCAAACGGTAGAGGCAAATCGCGAAGATGAAAGTGCGCGGGCTTGCTTCTGACCTTATCCGGCCTTGAGCGCAAGTTGACATCAGTCCACTCACGTCTGATTTCAATCGGCACGAATGACCGGCGTTGCGTCTCTGGCGCGTGCTCGACTCCCGCATGCTGCTTGTTATCCTTGAGACTCCAACTCGGGGCGACAACGTCTCGAATCGCGCGCGTACGCACTTTGGGAGGTGCAGATTTGCGACCATTGACAGGTCGAGCGGGATTGGAAATTTCGTGATGCTGTCTCATGTTGTTGCTCCTATGGCTGGACCGACTCCACGTCGGCCACGGGTTGAACAAAAGAAAAAGCCTCCCGATTGGCCTCCCGGTTTTGCTGCTTTCTTTGCGCACGAGGAGTCGACACATCTAAACCAACAACTCGGCGGCGCCATGCGGTGCGGTCCTCAACAGATGCCTTCAGTGCGTCATTCGTGCGTGGTAGATGCGCTTTTAAGTGACCAACATGGCCAGCGAGCTCGTGTCCCCGCGTTAGGACAGTTCTCGTAATCGCCTTGGGGAAGCCCTCCTCCACGAGCAATCGTGCCCGTTCATGAACATGAGAGCTCAGCGATGCATCAATCTTTTCGTAGTCCTTATTTCGGTGGGCACGTTTAAGGTCAGGGACGTCAACTCCAGCCTCCCGAAGCCTAGCTTTGGTGAAAAGCGGCCCGTATCTCTTCGGAAACTTTGCTGTGATTTCCGAGTGAACCAGACATGGGTTGGCTTGTCGTTCCTTCACATATTTTGCGCAAATCTTCGCGAAAATCCTGTCTTCGTGCTTGGCAACGCGATTTTTATCCTTACGCGTCGCCTCTGGAGGCTTTGGCACGGCTTCGTGCACTCGGTCGGTCCACTCACGATGAGGAGGGTTTTTGGTTAGCCATTCTTCGAAATTCGCCCACGTCCCATGCAATAGTGAAAGCAGTCCAATGGTCTGGACAGGATTTGCGTAGACGCGCTTGCCTGTCAGGAGGTCGGGAACCGATGACTTGTCCGCAAGGACTCTCGTCCTGTTTAGTAGCGAACGCATTGGATGCTCGTGCAACAATTCTGACACGCGCTCCATGTTTGGGCTGTTGTCGATAACCAAACCGAGTTCGCTCGCTTTCTGTGAAGCGGCCCATGAGACCGCATCGCGTTGGATGTCAGGCCGATAGTCGACGTTCAGCAGGAGCGTGGAAACTCGATGTAGCTCAATCTCTGCCGCTTCTTCTCTGCTTGACAAGCCAGAGGTTCCGTAGAGGGGCCGGAGACCACAACCGCAGTGTTTGCCGGGACTCGAACATCGCTCGGGATTCTGTTTGAAGTCTTCGCGGCACCTTCCGCAGGCTGTCTCCAGCGGCCGAGTATGTGAGGAGCAATACAGCAGGCCAGGAACAAGGTTCTTCCGATTCCAGAAGGGCGTCTTGCAAGCCGCGATGTTGACCGTCACACAATCCGGACACGACGCCAGAATGGGGGTAGCCCATCCGCTGCCTTGCCCATTCATCCCCAACAAGGCCAAGATGCCACCCTTGTACTTGGTTTTGCAGTGGGCCAAATAGACACCAATGTCCTCTGAGGTCATCACTCTCGTTTGCAATGGGAGAAGAGTGTTCGTTGCCGACACTTGCTCGAACGTACCGATTAAATCGCGGAAGGGAGCCATGAGCGCATCCAGACCGCTCGGGGCGAACCACCCAAAGGTCCGGATTTCGTGCGGAGTCAGTCCTGCTAACCTCGTAAAGTATGTCGATAACATCTCTTCTGGTGGCAAGGACGTTTGGAGCAGCGGCGCGTGCATCATAGGACCTCCTCAAGGTTCACGAGACCACAGCGGGAAAGTTGACGTTCTACCGTCACCGGTCTGAGTGCAGCCGCGCGAGCAATCACGGTGGGCGCGGCAGAACAGCTGATTGCGAAATCGTTCACTGAACTCTGGATTCGACGCGCGACAAACACCTCTTTGCTGGCTGGCGTGACCGCCGCGGCGCCGACGCCACCGAACTGCGCTACGGCGCGATTAAAGGCGAATTCGGTCATCCCGTGTGCGACGCGCATCTGATAGGCGGATGGCAACGGCGCGCGACCATATGCAGAGCTCCGCGGGTCGACGTGGTCGCTGTAGATGGCGTCTTCGACGCAAGCAGGCAAAGGCCGAACTCGCCGGCCACCGACCCGGCGGGAGCGCTGCGGCTGATGTTCGACAAACCAGTCACGGTCGTTGCGATACAGCCAGCTCCATAACGCAGCAGCTTTCTTCCGAAGACCTTTCCGCGTGCAATCGCTCGAGTCGTCGAGGAGGTTCAGCCACGACAATCGTTTTGCAGAGAGCACATCATCGCCAGGCCTGGATGTCGGCTCGTGTGGCCCCATCTGCTTCCGCACTGGGGCATCGTCGGCTTCGGTTGCGAAGATATATGCCAGCTCGATGGTTGCCGGATGAATGGGTCTACCGCGCGAGAAAGCTCGAATCGCGGAGACCCAAAAATCGCCGAGGCGAGCAATTTCTGACAGCCGCGGGTCCTCGAACCCCTCAGCGAAGAACCGCTCTGATTCACGCTGCAACGTTGCAATGGCCCAGCGACCTGATTCCCGGACGTAGCCCTTTTCGGTCAGCATGGCAACGATTGCCGGCCATGTATCAATGCAATGGCACTTCTCACAAAGCTCGATAGCCGTTCGCGCATAGAGAAGCGAGTTGCGGCGGGCGCAGGTCGTGCCTTCCTTGCAGAAGAGACCTTCATAGGTACTGCCTTCGCCATCGCTTTCGAGCAGCGCCCCATCTCGATAGCAGCGTGTCACGTAGTCAATGCAATGCGCGCAGTATTGGACCGGGTGTCCGTGCTCCTGCCAGTCGTTAAGAGCACACTCCGGGCAGACCAGTTCCGTGCGGTTCTGACATTGGAAGAGCGGTAACAGCCTGGTGCACGGTGTGCGATACCGGCCGTTGATGAGCGAGGCAGTCAGACAGTTGAAGCTTGCTTCCGACATGCCGAGCGCTTGCCACGCACGAAGACTGTAGTCGCTCAGGATATGCTCAGCGTCTCCATAGACGCCTTCGGTTATCTGGCAAAAAAGCTTCGCTCGGCAAGGCAGCGAATTGATGAGCGGCGCGCACCGGCGCAAACTGGCCGCATGAAGGTCCCGCGCCCGAGCGCAGTTCGTGCATTCGGCTACCGTCCGCAGAATTGAAGCCGCGCTTTGCCCCTTCAGTGCTTCTGGAAAGGTGAAGAAGCTCATGGAGCGGCTCCCTGGAGAAGTGTCTCGGGTGGCTGAGGCAGCGTAGCTCGGTGGACCTCCGATGTTGAGATGCCATACGGGACAGGTGCGGGCTCCAGGAGCTTTGGAAAAACCTTCGTTTTGCTGTAGTCGTCTTCCAAATCGAGAGTGGGGAAGGAATTGAGAACAGTCCTCAGCGGCAGCCAGTCAGCGTACCGCAACACGTGGCCGCGCTTGAACGCTCCTCCACGTTCAGCACGCTCAACGGCACCCAGGAAGGGTTGTTCAAGGACCAGAGCGTTGCTCGCGTAGCCTGCCAGCAATGCCGCAGTAAGCTCCTGCCTCCCGTCAACCGCCCAGGCTGCAGATATGAAGGCGCCAAGCTTGACCGCCAGCTCGATGCGGCCGAACGTCAGTCTCCAGAGTTCGACGATGAACCAGTCGGGCGCCTTTGTGCCCGATGCGATGTACTTGAGCCAAATGAACTGTGCGACGTTGCGCCATGCCCCAGAGAAACGGCCGAATGGTTCAATGACGTATACACCTCGCGATGTGAGGGTGCTCAGCGCCGCCGACTGCTCAACCAGGCCAACGGCCATGCCCGCAGTGCCGAGAATGACGATGGGGATGCCAGTTGCCACAGCTATGCTCGCGAGCATTCGCCATCCTCGGCTGGCGTGATGCGGCTCCGCTTCGCGGGTATGAAGCGGCCCGACAATAATTGCGCCGACGTTCGCCGCAAGCAGAATCGCCTGGGTCGACGTAGTGGCTTCTTCCTCGGTGCTGAACAGCGTGCCCCGGCCGCGACTGGCCAAGCCCGGGTGAAGCTTTGCGCCGATATACCGAGCGACATATCGGGCGATAGCTTTCGGACCGCTTGTCAGCGCGGGAATAATGACCAGCGATTCGAGCCGGAAGTAGCGCATCACCTGACCGGAGTCGACCGTCACGTCGACCGGTCTCAAGTCGTGACCGAGAAACTTCTGCAGGGAATGGACGAGAGCGCGCAGCCCAACGCCGGCAGTCCCGACCACGAAATGAACACGCGGTTGGGTCCCCGTCACTACGATTTCGTGGTCGTTGACAGGATGTCCGTGGCGGTTTTTCCGGTAATTGAGCAGGCGGTTCATCGTCAGGACCTTTGCTCGATAGGCGGGATTGGAAAGGTCCCGCTCTCCCGCACTTTCCCGGCAAGAAACGCTCAGGTCCGCTCCGAGTTGCCCCATGACTCCAGTTGTTATCAAGATGTGGTCATCCGGTGTGGTCGACAGCTGATTTCCCACCGGGAGCAACTCCAACTCCTTTCGCGCTTGTGCCGGCGTGACTGTGCGCTTGCCTAATGCCACAGGTTCGCGGCTGACCTCGATTGGCGCTGAGCCCAGCCTGCTTTCGGTTATCCGTTCAATGGCCGTTGCGGTCGTTCCCATTATTCGCCTCCGCGTAATGGGGCGGGAACAGGCGACGCGCAAGACGTGCGCCGGCCGCGAAACATAGGCTGCTGTAAGAGATGTCTTCCCGGTGCGAAGCGTTCGGTTTGGAAGCGACTCGGGAAAAATGTCGGTTGGGCGCCTCCGACCAAATTGTCTGATTGATACGGACTAATGCCGAGAGACAGACAATTCGGCGGTACTGGAGGGTTACAGTTAGATAATTCCGATTGGAGATACATTGCATTACCTCATACGATAGATAGCCGAAATCCTACGGATTGGTTTTTAAACCAATTTTTGGAGGAGCGAGCGTTGACAGCGGCGCTATCGTTTGAGAAACTACGCGCGTGTGAGGGGCGTAGTTTTTTTGATAACGCGCATCCGGGTAAATGGGGCGGCTGGTAACCGTCCCATTTATTTTTTATGGTCAGCTCAACGCACTCTGACCGATTCAATTAAGCGGTTATTCCATATTCCTCCTAAGCAGGTCGCCTCGTTAAAACAAAAGGCCGGCGGATTCACGGCTTTAAACGCGAGCGCTCCCCCGACGACCGTCGGTGCAAAAGCAACTCGAAACAATCAGCCGCGACTGTCCCTCCGCCAGACTAATGACGAATCATTGGCCGGACGGATTGGGAGCGTGAGTCGAAGGCGCTAGCGCACTGATGTCAGTGCATCTGGGCCACCAGGCGAACGCTGGTGGGGAGTGACCGGGCCGCGAAGGTCGAGAAATCAGTTGGTCGACGGCTGACAACATGAGCAGTTCCTCTCGCGCCACTTCGAAGTGAGCGCAGTCCGGTTGAGTTGACGCCTCTCAATCGGAAGTCTCATCGCCGTATGGCGACAGAACTCCCCAAGGAGAGACTCCAGCGGGCGAGCTACTCATAGCTGCCGCATACTCCGCGAGACGACGAATCATTTCAACTGACCCGCAATCTCGCCTGCTACGACTACTACCTCTACCTTTACTTCTTCTACCTTTACTACTTCCACTTCTACTTCTACTTCTCTCCTCGTACCTCTACAACCTGACTCTGTTTAGTTTATCCACAAGAGGCCTGCCGACATAGTAGCCATGAATCGGCACCCGTCAATAGCGTTTCAACCAAAAATCGATGTTTTTTGCTGTAAATGCGAGTGAAGCGACCCTAAATTTGACAATAATACTGTTTTATTTATACTAATTTATCAGACGATATATTTGTTGCATGGTTTTGCGCTGTGTCGTATTTAAAACTATATTCAGACCTAACACACTAAGTGTTAGTCGAAACTGTATAACTTGAAATGCGGCATTAATGCATGGCGCTAAACAGCTTTCGTTTTTTGTGACCCGTTATTTTGTGCAGGCCTCATGCGCGAGCAACTGCCGCAACCGGTTCCAGTCGTCAAGCGTCGCAGCCCAAAGCCCATTCGGGACGATGACGGTTCGGTCTCTAAGCGGCACTGGAACAAATCGGGGGTCCTGCTCTAACACTGCTAGTTGCTCTGGCTGCCTTCGTTCCACGTCCGACGAGAGCAAGGTACGCCTTCCGGATTGTCGCCCGAACCTACATCGGCGGACGAGCCTATTGCCCGGAACGGTCGCACCGATTATCCGACCGCGAAGCGCGCTCGGAAAGAGTTGCCAGATGGCGCGGAAGCCAAGCTGAATTATCAGGCTCGAGTTCAGAACAATCCCGAAGTCTTCGTTGTGCGCGAGTAAGTCTTCGAGCCGTTCGACGTGCTCGCCTGCCTCAAGTGAGGAAGACTCGCCGTCCACGAGTCGACGCACACTAGCGGCGCTCGGGACGAGGACGCCCTCGACCGTGACATAGAGAATGGACCGTGGGGCCATTTGGACCCCCTTTAGAAAGTACGCGTGTAAGCACGCCAGAGCTGGCGATATACTCCGTAACGAACTTCGAAGTTATCTCCAACAGGTGGGGCTTGCCGCATCGTTTGGCTCTAGTGCTTCTGTTTAGCCCCAAAGTAAGTGCGAAATATTTCGCACTTAAGGATAGCCCACATGTTTCGAAACGCAAGATATTTTTACGTTGCGCCAACTTTCTCATGAGCGAAGCAGACACTCCTTGGGCTCGTCTTGCATCGCGGGTCACCCGCGTAGCACTCGCTCGGAAAGACTACACTTACGCGTCGCTGGTCGAGGCATTGACCAAAGACGGTGAGTCCGGCGGAGACAGAGCAATCGTCTCGCGCATCTCACGTGGGACGCTCAGGTTGAGCCTGTTCCTTCACATCTTGTCGGTCACGGGAGCGCGGCCCCCAGAACGATGGGTTGACGCACTTCGCAGCAAAAAAGATTGGGACGGACGAGCCAGCGCTGTAGCATGGGCCGAGATGTCCAGCCAGCCGCCAGAGCTTGAGAGAGACTTCACCGCGAGCCTATCAAGACTAGGCACGGTGATGCCGGCGAAGGCCTTGGACTCGCAAATTCAAAACGGCTCGCTCCCGCTCAGTTTGTTTCTTCAGTTGCTGTACCTGCTGAACTCAAACTCGCTCGAAAAATTCATAGACCAGGATGACCTCGCTGAGGCAGCGAGAAGTGCAGTGCGGACGGATTAAGGTAGCTTCGTTGACGAAGGTTGAAGATTTCAGTTGCTGTACTACACTGAATGTGTGCGAAAAATTTCGCACTTCAACTAGACCATACCAAGCAGAACTATAAGGTCTACGTCGTCTACGGCCGGCACTTGGATGACAAGTGCGGGCCACGGTTACGAACATCGAGAGTCAATGACGTTTTTCGCTCGGTACACGTCCCATTGCTAGTCGCAGCGCATGTTTTCGGCCGAATCGCCGACCTCTGAACCCGCTCACCGACTTCCAATCACGCGATACCTGACGAGCTACCTGGCTTGGTCAGAACTGACATCCGAACCGTGGATGCTGGCTCTGTTGAACGCTTCCGCCAGTTGGCGTTGACTTCTCGGCTGTCAAAACGGAGGCAGTCATGCCTGTCTGGAGTGTTCCCGACGTAAGCGCCGAACCGGATATTTCCATTTCTGACTGGCAAATCTTTGAGACAGAGCATGGCTCAAGACACTTTGTGGGCAGCAACATTCGTGACGACACAGGGCGAGTCAGCACTGCGATTCAGGAGCTCGACCTAACTCTCCTGCGTGGCGTCACCTCTTCTGGTCGCGTCTATCAGCTGGTCGGCCCTCGAGGTTGCTCTGGCGACGGTCAATACATCTGGGGGCGTTGGTGCGCCGTCAACGGAGTAACTTCGTACACCGACGTCACTACCGATGTGCTCCTGGAGGGAAAGACATGACAACGCCAGCGGAACGTACGAAAGCTGTGGTCGATGCGCGAGATTTTCTGTTGATGCTGAGCAATGCAGAAGAGGTCACGATTCGCGGCCTGGTGCAATCGGTCGCGATTGGCCTTCTCCGGCACTACCCTTTGAATGTCGACCTGGAGGTATCGGCGTTGGCGCTTCCAGGAGTTTGGACTCATCCGACTGCTGAGAGACATGAAGAGCGGGATGGATGCGCCGACGTCATTCCGCTGTTCAGGACGCGGACGGACGAGTAGCTTCAACGGAGGAAACCATGCCACGACCTCCAAACGACTCACTAGATAAGCCGCGACGTCGTGAGGCAAGCATAGACGAAATCATGCGCCAGGCCGCGGTCGCAATGACCTTGTTTGACCCTATCGCCGCGTGCGCGCTTCTCGATATTTCGGATGCTGAGCTAGGACGGCTTTTCAAGCTTGCGCTTGTTCGAACTGCCGGCCTAGCCACTGCGTTGAACTTGGACCTAGATTCGATTCGCGATGAAAGCGAGCCCCGACGGAAAGCGTCAAATGCGAATCGTCAAAGCCCAACACCGGCCTCCCTGGTAGCCAGGGCGAAGCTAATCCGCGAGTCCAATTTCCGTGAAGCCCGAGGTATCAGCCAGAAGGCGCTTCGCAAGGATGTTTCCGCCGGTCGCATCTTCAACGTGGACATCGACGGCGAACCATATTTTCCGACATTCTTCTTGGTCGAACAGCTCGACCAAAGAGCCCTAGCGAAGGCAGCGCGAAGGCTTCGGGAACTACCCGGGTGGTGCAAGTGGGATTTCTTCACCACGCCCAACGCGGCCCTAGGCAATCTATCGCCACTACAAGCGCTAGTTTATGGCGCCAAGAAACAAGTGTTGCGTGCTGCCGCGGCATTCGTTGAGCGGTGAGCACCTCTTTCGTCGGCGTACAAACGTGACAAGCACACAAGCATGAAAATCATCGCATCAATGTGGCAATTCGCGCTTGACAATCCAGCCTTGTTGGTCCTGCCGGCATGTGCACTCGTCATCACGCTTGTTCTGCTGCGTCTCAAAAAGCGATACATAGAAGACGGTTTCATCTTCGGGCGTCGAGCCACACCGCCGCCACACGAACCGCTTTCGACCGACGTTTTGCCGAGCCAGGTGCTCGGAGAAAATCAAGTTGACCTAGAGGTGGCCCTTCGAACAATCCACAACCTTGCCGCAACTGAAGATGATTCTGGGTATGAATATTGGTACGAGGTTGGTCGGTTGCTGAAGCGTGCCGCCACCATGCAAGCAGAAATCGACTCTTTGAGGCGTGAACTCCTGGAATGCCGAGCGAGACTATCGAAGTCGTCATCGTAGAGAAGGACGGGAAATTACACTCCACGCTGCAACTCATTGAGTTAGGAGAGAGGGCTGGGCGGCGAAGTGCCCTTCCTGACGTACCCATCGAGCAAGTTTCCCTCCGCACTGGAGCAATGAGAACGTCATCTCTCCCATGTAGGCACAAATGAAGGCACCTGACGTCGACGGTGTTTATCTGATTGCACGAGCAGTTGTGAAGCCGTAGCGTTGTGGCATCATGATGTCGCGCCATACCACGTCCGGATTATGACTTTGAAGTATTTCGAGGGCGTCGCCACATCCCCCGGCAACGCGAGACTAAATGCCGAACAACGCCAGGTAATCGGCCACAGCGATGGCGGCAGCGCGATAGTCGTCGACCATCAGAACTCGTCACACGGCTCCCGTTGGTCGATGCGTCCAGTTTTCTTGCTCAATGTGCATTGCAGCGGTCCCGATTAGAGTGGCTCGCTCGTCAACTTTTTTCGATGGCAAAGAAGACAAGCAGGGTACCGGAAAATCGCGTCCGGGTCGGTGCGCGATGCCATGGAAGGCCTCAGCACGAGCGACGAGCCCGAGAGTCAGATGATGACCGGCGCAGAGGGCAAGTCTTCCAGCGGCGGCTGAAGCGCCGGAAAGTGCGTCCTAAGGAGCGCGGTAACTTGCTCGACCCCTTGCACGGCACCGGATTGGAATTTGTTGAGCCGAAACTCCGATTCCATCTTTCGACAGATTGCTTCCCATTCTCGACCCGCGACTCTCAGATGTATTCCTCGGTCCGCAACGATTTCAACGTCGCGGTCCGCTAGCAGAAGGTAAATCAGAACTCCGTTATTGTGCTCCGTATCCCAGACACGGAGTTGGGAGAACACATCGATAGCACGTTCGCGCGCCGTCTGTCCTTCGAACAGGGCCGAACTATGGAGCGCACCTTCCACCACAAACCTCACCTGACCAACATGGGCTTTGTGGCTCTCTTGAATGGCATTTTCGATGACCGCGAGCGCTTGAACGGGAAACGCCGCTTTGAGCTGCCGCTGGGTCATCAAGAGATGCCGGACAATGCGCTTCAGGTCCAAAATCACCACCTCCCGGAGGCGCCACCGCCGCCGAATCCGCCGCCGCCTCCTCTGAAGATGTCGCGACTGGAGCGACCTCCTACGCCGCCCGACCGCCCGCCGATATATCGGCCGCCTGCGTATGCGCCTATGCCGCTGCCGACGAGGGTGAACGCCAGCGCGATTCCCCCGGCGATGATGGCCAAGATGACTGCACCCGAAAGGAACCAAGCCAGTACGCCCACGATGCCGCCAGTTACAACGGCACCGGGTAGCCGACCAAGCATGCCACGCAGCACACCGCCAGCGACAACGGCCATTACGAACAATACCGGCAAGAGCTGTCCTATGCCGTCTGCTTCCCCTCGACGTTGCGCTGGTGCGGGGAGCGGCTCTCCGCTTAGGACACGGATGATTCCGGCCACTCCAGCGGCGATGCCCCCATAGAAGTCGCCTTGTTTGAACCTAGGGACAATCATGTCGTGGATAATCCGATTGCTGGTCGCATCGGTCAGTATGCCTTCCAGGCCGTATCCCACCTCGATGCGGAGCGCGCGGTCCTCTTTCGCGACAATCAGCATTGCGCCGTCGTCAACCTTTGCACGACCCAACTTCCACTTTTCGACAACCCGCATCGAATACTGCTCGATTGTCTCAGGCTGCGTGGTGGGGACGATAAGTACCGAAATTTGAGTTCCTTTGCGGGCTTCGAAGTCTTTCAAGGTCTGTTCGAGCGACGACCGCTGCTCACCCGTAAGCGTCCCGGTTTCATCGATAACCCGTGCAGTCAGCGGCGGCACGGGCACGTCGGCATACGCGTCCGCCCCGGCAAAAGTCAGTGCTGCAACGACGATTACGAGAAGCGCACCAAAGACCTTCAATTGTTGACTCCGCTGGCAGACGCAGGCGTTGCACCAAAATCGACGCGAGGCGGCTTCGTGATTTCCGCTTCGTTCGCGACAGAAAAATTCGGCTTCTGCTGATAACCAAAAGCTTTGGCTGTCAGGTTGTTGGGAAACGACCGTACAGTCGAGTTGTACTGCTGAACCGACTTGATGTATCGGTTGCGTGCCACGGCGATGCGATTCTCAGTTCCTTCGAGCTGCGCCTGCAAGTCGCGGAAGTTCGCGTCCGACTTCAGTTGCGGGTAGTTCTCCGACACCACCAGCAGGCGAGACAGCGACGAGGTGAGTTGACCCTGCGCCGACTCGAATCGTGCAAACGCTTGTGGGTCCGAGAGCACCTCTGGGGTCGCCTGAATGGAGCCAACCCTTGAGCGGGCTTCCGTGACTCTCGTCAGGACTTCTCTTTCTTGATTGGCGTATCCCTTAACCGTGTTGACCAGATTGGGCACCAAATCAGCGCGCCGTTGATACTGGTTTAGAACTTCCGCCCAGCTTGCTTTCACCTGTTCATCTTCGGCTTGAATCGAGTTGTAGCCGCATCCGGCCAGCCCTAAAATCAGCGCGAAGAGCGCAGTGTTCCATCCCATCCGAGCAGCTCGTCGCGTCGCGTTTAGAAATCGCAGGTTGTCTGGCATAGGGCACCTTTCCGTCGACGACTTAGCAGATAGGTCGCGCCGCTCCG
Source organism: Caballeronia sp. BCC1704 (assembly GCF_902833455.1). NCBI lineage: Bacteria > Pseudomonadati > Pseudomonadota > Betaproteobacteria > Burkholderiales > Burkholderiaceae > Caballeronia > Caballeronia sp. BCC1704. Next base: position 72,640 of record NZ_CADFFT010000001.1, read on the forward strand.
GTGCGCGCTCTAGTTCGTCCCATCGTACCGACGCATGCGCACAACTGGTTGACCTTAGTCAACTCAATAAGCGGCCATATCACCTCGGCCATCGCCGGTACCGATATGTCCCAAAAGAGCTAACTCCCTCTCGGCGAAGTCCCATTCCGTCGCGCGTGGTAATTTCGGATGCGAGAGGTGGCCACACAAGAATGAGTAGCGTTTATGCAATGGTGACTCGGGCCCTAGGCTGCACCTATTGAATGGGCGATTCATTCGCCTTACCCGACAAACTCCCGGTGCCGACAGAAGCGCCAATACCTAGAATCTCGCGATGCGTACGCATTAAGCGTTACATTCTCGTTTATCCTGTCCGTGTGTAGTTCCGAGAAGGTTGGCATCGCTAGATGTGGGATAAGAGGCACCAGTGCGTCTCCCCCGAACCTCGTATCCAATAAGCTGAGCATTGGGCTTCTCAATCATGTCAAAGTGGCGCCGACTAGCTGCGTTCTTCTTAGTAGCACTTAGTGTGGTGGCTCAGTCATCGTCGGCCGCAGTTTTGACGTGGGGATATGTTGGATGCGGCGCGTCGACCTCAATTGAAATGGGCAGCAACTTCCCAGCGGAAAACGGCAACCCTGCGCATCCTTCAGTTCAAAGCTTTCGGGCAGCTCTCAGCTCCAACAGTCATTGCGGTACGTGCCGCGCTAAGTCCTGCCCCTGCGAGCTGTCGTGCCTCAGTGCAGTTCTGCCGGGCAACGAGACGTCCATCGGCACTCGCGGCTTTCTTCGCCCAGCCGGGTCTGCAAGCCCTACGAAGCAAACCGTCTCGTTCATTACCGGCGGCATAGAGCGTCCGCCGCGACAGTAATCCCGAACTGCTGGTATTCCGCGAGCTGTATCGCTTCATCGGGGCGGCAAGCCATGCGTGCGCACGCACGTCGCCGGCTTTCGACCCAGCGTAACTATGGCGTCTTAGAGGCGCCATTGTGCGGACGGAGCTCGCGGCAACATTCGTGTGTCAGATGTTAGTAGGCGTCGAACAGTGCGACCGCGTAGACGGCGTGCGACGTGCATCTTCATTCCTGACGCCGAGGCACCTAATGAACGCGGTTTACGAAAGCACGAACGTCGGCTATGCCGAGCCCACAGACGTTCAATCGCTGTTCGTAACAGGTCACCGCTGCGTGACGCCGCTTACCGCTAGAGCGAGAGACGTGATGAAGAAGTTTGTTGGCCTGGACCTCCTCCGATTTGGCCTAGCCGTCTATCTGATGGTCTTTCATACGATACGCGAGTATCCACAGAACGTAGACCTTCCTCTGATGGAGCTGACAAACCTTGGCGGGTTCGCCACGAGTACCTTTTTTATCCTTTCAGGGTTCATTCTCTCGCATGTGTACTTTGGCCGCACTGCGGAGCTAAGAGGAGGGACGCGTGACTTTCTTGTGAAGCGTCTGTCTAACTTATACCCGGTTCATCTTGTTTCGCTGGCTCTACTTCTTGTAGTCTCAGCGGCCGGAACTAGAACACTGGACACTTTCTCGCTTATGTCGCTGGACGACGGGGACCCTGTCGTAACGCTCGGACATGTCGCGGCGGCATTCAATTTCTTGCTGAATCTGTTCTTGCTTCAGGTCTGGAATCCGTTGTATGCGTCAATCAATCCTCCCTCCTGGTCTCTCTCGACTCTGTTGTTCTTCTACATTGCATTCCCAGTCCTCGGTCCACGGCTTCTCAAGGCCGGCCATAAAGAGCGCCTGCTCCTTGTCCTATGGGTGCTTTATCTCGCCCCTCCAGTAATTGCCGCCACGATGCAGTGGTACGGCCCGGTTGCCGTTGGCGTCATCACGCGAAATCCCATTATGCGGTTGCCCGAATTCCTCGCCGGAATCTTGCTCTTCGGCATTTACCGGGAAGCGCAGTTCGCTCAAGTCCTCGACCGTCGGCGCAAGGTCGCTCTTGCGATGCTTTTCATTGCCGGCTCGTTCGTGACCTGTGCATGGCTGGAGTCCCATGGCCCCCTTCGTCTGCGCTACATCATCCACAATGGCGGCCTGATGCCAGCTGAGATGTTGCTCGTCATCGTTTGCACCGACCTCGCGGTGCCTCAACGTTTCGAGAGAAGTTGCGTGCGGCTGGGAAATGCAGCGCTTTCAATCTTCGCTATTCACGTGCCAGTGTTCTTCATAATGATGAAGGCACTGAAGCTCTTCTCCCTAGGGGAGTCGCCTCTATGGTGTATGTCTAATTTCTCGGCGTGCGTCTCAGCGTCAAAGCAAGTCGTACCCAGTATGGCCACGTATCCGCTGTACCTTTTGGTCACGGTTATCGCGGCGGTGTACTTTCAGGAACGTCTCCTCGTTCCGTTCCGCACGCTGCTGCGTGCACAATTTCTCGATAAATCGCCGAGGGACTCTGGGAGCGCCGCGTCAAGACACAGGACGTAGCGGTCCTTACGGATAGGGACACGCAGTGGCCGGGCCGCAAGGACCCGGTTCGCCGCAGAGCGTTTCAATGGCAGACGCCTACAACAATTTTGCTTCTGACCGTACCGGCATTACTTGCTGCCATGCTCCGACTGCCAACGTTTCATGGTCGAAATTTCTTGGCGCTGTGCTCTCACAATGTCGCGCGCGAGCTTTCTAAGTTGCGGGTCCTTTCCATACTTCAACTCGACCTCAGCCATGTCAATGGCACCCTGGTGGTGCGGAATCATGCGTTCGACGAAGTCTTTGTCGGCATCACCGGTGTAGGCCTGAGACTGCATTTGCTGCATCATTTTCTTGTCGGCTGACTGGAACGCCTGCGTGGAACCTCCTGCGCTGGAGCTCCCCGAATCGCCCATGTTCATACCCGGCATCGACGCAGCCTCTTGGGCGCATGTCGTCCCAACAAAACTGATTGTCGTCACGGCGCTGACGACGAAATGTGCAACTAATACGCGCGTTTTCATATCATCTCCCTCCTTGCGGCAAACTTCGTACGTAGGAAAGTCGCCGACATCGCTCAGCTCCGCGGCAACTGCTGTCAATCGGCTAGGTATGCTGCTTGTGAATATTTCCAGCGTCCGGCCCTTTAGCTACCGCGACCTATGTCAATGTGACTACTGGATTTCATCTCTATCTTGCGGACCAACCAGCGTCAGACGTCAGTGGTTCCCACTGCGGCCGTCAAGGAGCCAACTCGTCTGACCGCCGTAGCGCCTCTTCACATTAGCGGTGCGCGGTTGTAGAAGTAAATGCCGTGCGGCGACTTGCCTACCTTTATAGTGTTCAAGAGTTTCAACGTTTTCATATCGATGACCCCTACATAGCGTGTGAAACGAAACGTGACCCACAGATACCGCTTGTCCTGGCTCAGCTCCATGTCGTCGGGCCCTGGCAACAATCCGGTAATGGTTCCGACAGTGGTCAGGTTGTCCTGGTCGAGGATGCTGATGGTGCTGCCTACGCGATTGCTCACAAGGACGTGGTGACCGTCGGCAAGGGACCGAAAATTGTGCGCGCCTTTGTCGGTGTGAATGGTCTTGACGATTTTGCGCTCGCGCCAGTCGACCACTGCCACATAGTCCGCACCGGTCATGCCGATGAGCAGATACTTGTCGCCGGGCGTGAGCCAAAGGCCAGCAGGTGCCTTGCCGACGGGCATTTTCCAAAGCACCGTCTGCGTGGCGAGGTCAATGGCCGCCACTTCGCCGGACTCTTGGAGAGTAACAAAAACGATTTTGCTGTCGGCCGTAAAAATCATATGGCTCGGCATCTTCGCGAGAGGAACTCTCTTCGCCAACGAAAAATCCTTGCCGTCGTACCGGTAGATGTCGACGCGGTCGAGCCGCAATCCGTTCGTGACAAACCACTTTCGGTCGCTCGAGAAACCGAGTTGATACGGGTCCTCGATGTTTGGAATCCACCTCTGAACTTTCCCGCTCTTTGGGTCCAGCAGGACTAGGTTGTTCGCCACAGAATTGGCGACAATCAACGACCGGTTGTCGGGCGTCGCCATCAGGTGGTGCGGCTCCTTGCCGACCGGGTACGTATCGATGACTTTTTGACTGCCTTGGTCAATGACGCTGATGCTGGCATCGGCCGAATTCAGAACGATGACATCGTCAGCATGCGCGGTTGCCTGTGCGAACCAAAGCACTGCAACACCGATAAGTTGCGCAACGGTAAGTCGCCGTAGTCCAGTTCTGCTCATGCCCGAACCTCGGTCGCACTGTAGCCGGCTGATTCGAGTGCATCTTTTATCATTTGCTCCGACACGGTCGATTCGACCTCGACCGTCTTCGAGGCGACGTCGACATTCACTTGCGCGACGTCGTCCACCTGTGCGATGGCCCTGCGGACAGTCTGGGCGCAGCCGCCGCATGCTATTTCCTTGACATAGAACTTCATCGTCGTCTCCAAGAAGAGAAATGTAGTCACAGGAGTTTCAACCGTCCCATCGTGGGAACGTCAAGTCGCTTGCGTTCTTTCCGATTTCGTTTGGGCTCGAGGAAAGTGCAGCAAGAATGAAGTTCGGCCCGCCGCGCTCTGGACGTCGACGGTGCCACGATGCAGCTGCATAATCGACTTCACTATCGCGAGTCCCAGCCCGGTGTTTTTAGCCGACCCGTGCCTTGACGCGTCGGCTCTGTAGAACCGCTCGAAAATTTTCGGCAGATGTTCGGGCGCAATGTCTCTCCCGGCGTTCACGACCTCAATGGACGCGTGTTGTGAGGTCTCGATAGCACGCAGCTCTACGGTCGAGCCCGGAGCTGCGTGTTGCAGAGCATTCGAAATGAGATTGCTGACGGCGCGACGAAAGAGGTTGGTGTCCGCTTCCACTGCGGCGTTACCTTCGACGTTGATAACAATGTGCGATTCTTCCGCGAGTCCTTGGAAGTAGGATGCGAGCCGCCCAAGTTCGCTCTTCGCGTCGATTGTCGACGCATTGAGCAACGGGTGTGCGTTGTCGGTTCGAGCGAGAAAGAGCATGTTCTCAATCATGCGCTGCAGGCGTTCGTACTCTTCTATGTTCGACTCGATGAGCGCTTCGTACTCTTCGATGGTTCTCGTTCGCGAAAGCGTTATCTGCGATGCACTCAGCAACGTTGCAAGCGGTGTGCGCATGTCATGCGCGAGGTCCGAGGAGAACTGCGACAGACGAACGAACGCCCGCTCGAGCCGGTCAAGCATTCGATTTACGGAAGTCGCTATCTCCTGCAGTTCGACAGGTCCGCCCTCGATGTCGAGCCTTTCGCTCAGGTTGTGAGCTTCAATTCGGGACGCTTGCCGACCGATGTCTTTTACCGGTACAAGCCCGCGCCTTGTGATTAGGTAGCCGAGAGCGCCGACAAGCAAGGAACCGATTGCTACGGCTAGCAAGATGTCAATTCGGTAGCTCTTGAGAAGCGATTGCCTGTCTGCCGCGCTGCGCGAAAGCAAAATCTGCGCGACCTCGCCTGAGCGAAGCTTCTGTGCTGCCACCACGCAGCGCGCCTGTCCTATTGCGGCAGAGTCGCAGCTGTATGGGACGCTCGGCGAGTGGTCCTGGCGCAGAAGGGTCTGAAAATCCACCCCTGTGGTCAGTCCGTGCTGCGCTAACACTTCCCCGCGTTCCCCGAGGACGGCTAGGTACACGCCGGGGTGTGACAGGAGAACTTCATGAAACACGGACTGGTCGCGACGCACAGCGTCGAATGCGCCAGCCTCTGTAATTAACTGCCGGAACTGGGCCAGCTTTCCAGCTATTTCCACATCGTCGCGCCGTTCGAGTTCATGGGCGAGCGAGCGGTAGAGGTACGCCCCCATCAAGGAAAATACGAGGAGTGCGGCTACTGCAAACGCGCCCGCCAATCGCAGAAGCAGCAGATATGGCGACTTGTCGGGCGCAGGGTTGTTCACGACCGGTCCTCGAGTACGTAACCCATGCCCCGTACGGTGTGCAGGAGCTTGTTGCTATATGTGTTATCGATTTTGGCGCGCAAGCGCTTAACTGCAGCATCGACGACGTTCGTATCGCTGTCGAAGTTCATGTCCCAGATTTGGGAGGTGATGAACTGTCGCGTCAGTACTTCCCCCTGCCGCTCGGCGAGAAGTTGGAGCAACGCGAACTCCTGCGCAGTCAATTCCAGCCGCGCATCCCCGCGTCGCACGCGCCGCTTGATAAGGTCGACTTCGAGGTCTCCGATGCGGAGAATGTCCTTCACTGCGCGAGGTGCGCGGCGAAGCAGGGAACGTATGCGCGCCAGTAGCTCGGCGTACGCGAAGGGCTTGGATAGATAGTCGTCGGCGCCGGCTTCTAGTCCCTCGACTTTGTCATCGACCGTGTCGCGCGCTGTCAGCAGCAACACAGGCGTTTCTTTCTGCTTGCGCAGTTCCTTCAGGACCTTCAGGCCATCGATACCGGGCAGCATGATGTCCAAGACCACAAGGTCGAAGTCCTCGTTGAGCGCAAGAAAGAGACCATCTTCTCCATTGTCAGCAATGTAGACGGTATAGCTGGCCTCAGTAAGCCCCTTCCGAAGATAGGACGTCATCTTCGGCTCGTCTTCTATTAGCAGAATGCGCATGGTCTACGGTGATTGACGACTGGAGCCATTGGCTTCGTCTTGCAGCTTACCGGGTTGTTCATGCGCGGCGGATGACGGGGAGATGAAAAAAATTTCATGTTGAAGATGAAAAAACTGTCATGTCGCGCGCATCTTACTGTCAGGCGCAGAGCGGTAAGCTTGCTTCGCCGTGTCAGCTAGTCAGTTAGGCAACTGCGGCTTACAATTCTCAACCGTATGCTAGGTTCCAGAGCCATGCCCTACTGGCGCAAATTCATCCTCGTTGTCGTCTTGGCGCTGAGCCTTCCAGCTCAGTCGTTCGCGGCCGCGTCGATGATTTGCGGCCTCGGGGTAGGTCATGGAAGCAACGCGTCATCTCACACCCACCACCATCATTCGGCAAGCATCACGGGCGATGACAAGATTGTAGAGGCTCAGGGGACGCACGCGACCGGTCAATCAACCGGCTCGCACGGCCATCATCACGCCTGCTCGAGCTGCGCGTCTTGCTGTTTCGGCGCGGCCGCTGTCGGGGTCTCGGCGCCGTCCAACTTCACTGAGATTGCCCATACCATCGTTCTTCCGTCAATGCCGCTTCCGGTCGTTTCGTTTCTGACTGGCGGCATCGAGCGACCGCCCAGGCCGCGTCTCGTCTAGTCCGCAAACTCGCAGCATCCAGCTGCGGCAGGCATTAGTCGGAGTCGACCACCGACTTTGACGATTCATGACGAGAACAATTCATGCGAAAACTCCTTGCGGCGTTCGTAGCCGCTTGCACGTTGCCGTCGCTTGCTCAGGCAGCCACGTCGACAATCCCCGACCCTACCGATGCTAGCGCGTCGGCACCGGCAATCGAAGTACCGTCGGCGTTCGATAAGTACGCATCTTTCAAAGACGGCGAAAGCCCGAGCTGGCAACAACTGAACCGTGACGTTGCCCCTAAGCGCAACGGCGCGATGCAACACTCCGCGCCTACCACAGCCGCTCCCGCCGAGGCAAATACACACCAGCACGGGAGCCACACGAAATGACGCGACATCTTGCACATACCCGTGCAACTTGCGTTGCAATCGCTGCGGTATTTCTCGCTGGGTGCACCACTTTTTCGAAAGATGGCGGCTTCAGCAGCGTCTCTTCGGTCGCGTCCGACCGTCTTGGCAAGGATGCTGTCTACATCAAGACCGATGGAGACCGGGACGCTGCGTATAAGCGTACGCAGGAGCTTCTCGCCAAACCGCTTGGGATGGACGATGCCGTGCAGGTTGCGCTGCTCAACAATCGTGGGCTCCAAGCCGCGTATGGCGAGCTCGGCATTTCCGAAGCCGACCTGGTCCAAGCGGGCCGCCTACCCAATCCAAGCTTTACCTTCAGCAGGACACATTGGAGCGATGGAATTGGCATCGGCCGAACATTCTCAATGGCGGTTCTCGGTGTGCTGACGCTCCCTGTCGCTTCGCGTATCGAAAGCCGTCGGTTCGAGCAGACAAAGCTCGAGACCGCGAACACCATGCTGACTGTGGCGGCTGACGCGCGTAAGGCGTACGTCAACGCTGTCGCTGCAGAACAGGCCGCAACGTACGCCGAGCAGGTCAAGGATTCTGCTGAGGCTGGCGCTGAACTCGCCTCGCGCATGCGCCAGGCGGGCAACTTCAGCAAGCTCGACTACGCGCGAGAGCAAGCCTTCTATGCTGAATCCGCTGCACAGTTGGCCAAGGCTCGACAGCAGAAAATTTCCGCGCGCGAAAAGCTCACCCGCGCGATGGGCCTTTGGGGTTCCGGCGCGCAGTATCAGCTCCCCGACCGCTTGCCGGAACTGCCGAAAGACAGGCCTCAGTTGAATGAGCTCGAGACCTTCGCGATGCAGAACCGCCTAGATATTCAGGCGGGGACGCTCCAAGTGCAAGGGCTCGCGACATCGCTGGGTCTGGGCAAGGCGACTCGCTTCGTCAATGCGTTGGAGGTCGGATACCAGAACAACTTCGAAACCGACAAGGGCAAAGAGCGTGGATACGAAATAAGCGTTGAGATTCCCATCTTCGACTGGGGTAGCGCAAAGGTGGCCCGGGCGGAAGCCATCTACATGCAGTCGGCCAACCGCCTCGCACAGACAGCCATTGACGCGAGGTCGGAAGTCCGCGAATCGTACTCCGCCTACGTGACCAGCTACGACGTCGCCAAGCACTACCGTGACGAGGTCGTCCCTGTGCGCAAGACCATCTCTGATGAGATGCTGCTTCGCTACAACGGCATGCTTGCAAGCGTTTTCGAATTGCTCTCCGACTCGCGCGACCAGGTCAGTGCGGTCAACGGCTACATCGACGCACTGAAAGACTATTGGCTTGCTGAAACCGACCTACAGCAGTCGCTGGGCGGACGACTTCCGGCAACCCCGAACCCACCGGTGCGAGCGCCAGCTACGCACGATACGGATGCCGCATCACACGGACCAGCCGAAGGCGCGCCGTCGCCGGCGTCCGCGGCGCAGTCGGTGCCGCAAACACATACTGAAGGTAAATGAAGATGGTCTCTCGTCGAACTTTTCTCGGCGGTTCCGGCGCTGCTTTGCTAGGTGCAGCCCTGGTGAGCAAGGCCGGCGCGGCGTCGCTGCCCGAAGCACCAACGATGGCTAACGCCGTCACGCAGCCGCCTCTCGCACCGCCCAACGGGCGTCCGTATACGCCAGTTGCGACGCTGAATGGATGGTCGCTGCCATGGCGCATGAAGAACGGATGGAAGGAGTTCCACCTCATTGCAGAGCCGGTGGTACGCGAGATGGCGCCAGGCATGAACGCGAACCTTTGGGGCTACAACGGTCAGACGCCTGGCCCGACTATCGAAGCAGTCGAGGGAGACAAGGTACGCATCTTTGTGACCAACAAGCTGCCCGAACACACGACCGTTCATTGGCACGGGATGCTGCTGCCTTCTGGGATGGACGGGGTTGGCGGACTGACACAGCCCCATATTCCGCCAGGCAAGACGTTCGTCTACGAATTCCAACTCGAGAAGCATGGCACCTTCATGTATCACCCCCATGCCGATGAAATGGTTCAAATGGCCATGGGCATGATGGGTACTTTCATCGTGCATCCGAAGGACCGCAATGTCATGCCTGTGGACCGCGACTTCGTCTTTCTGCTCGCCGCCTACGACATTGACCCTGGCAGCTTCACACCGCGCGTCAACGAGATGACGGACTTTAATATGTGGACCTTCAATTCCAGGGTCTTTCCGGGAATTGACTCCATGCCTGTTCGTGCGGGTGACCGAGTGCGCATCCGCTTCGGCAACCTGACGATGACGAACCACCCGATTCACCTGCATGGCTACAGCTTCGAGGTCGCCGGCACGGATGGCGGCTGGATACCTCCAGCTGCGCGCTGGCCAGAAGTTACCGCTGATGTCGCTGTGGGACAGATGCGCGCAATTGAGTTCACGGCGAACCGTCCAGGTGACTGGGCATTTCATTGCCACAAGTCCCATCACACGATGAATGCAATGGGGCATCAGGTGCCGAACATGATTGGCGTGCCTCAGAAAGACCTGGCCAAGCGCATCAACAAGCTCGTTCCCGACTACATGGCCATGGGCAGCACGGGCGGGGCGATGGGGGAAATGGAAATGCCCCTTCCCGACAACACGCTGCCGATGATGACTGGCAGTGGTCCGTTCGGTCCGTTAGAAATGGGCGGGATGTTCACTGTCGTCAAGGTGCGGCAAGGCCTTGGCAGAAACGATTACCGGGACCCGGGCTGGTTCAAGCATCCCAAGGGCACCGTCGCATACGAGTACACCGGCGACCTGCCGGAAGGCTGATTTAGGAAATGCCGTGCAGGCGCACGGCTGGATGTTCGTTTAACTGATGGAGAGAAATTGATGAAAAACGCAATTGCTTCGATGGTCTTTGGTTGCGCGGCAGCGCTGTCCGCCAGCGCGTATGCGGCGGGCGATATGAGCAACATGAACATGATGAGCGGCGCCCAGCAAAGCGGTGACGCGAAGAACAGCATGTCGCATGGCGAGGTGAAGAAGATAGACAACGCCGCCGCCAAGCTGACTATCAAGCATGGCCCGCTCGAGAACCTCGGCATGGAAGGCATGACCATGGCCTTCAAGGTGAAAGACCCGGCGATGCTGTCGCAAGTAAACGTGGGTGACAAGATTGATTTCGTTGCCGAAGAGGTAAATGGCGCTCTTACGGTCACGAAGTTGCAGAAGCAGTAACAACGAACCACTACGCAATAACCGACATCGCTCTGGAAGACAAGCATGAAAAACAGGATTAACAAGGGCCTCGCGCCTCTATTGGCGACGGTTGCACTGAGTCTCGTATCCGTTGCTGCGTCGGCCCATGGCAAGCTCGAAAGCGCAACGCCAGCCGCAGGCAGCACGGTCGATGCCACGCCCGACGCGTTGCGCCTGACGTTTAACGAAAACATCGAGTCCTCATTCAGCACCATCAAGGTCTTGAACGCGGCTGGTGCACCGGCGACGAAAGAGAAGGCGACGGTCGACTCGACGAACCCGCGGGTGCTCAAAATCTCCTTGCCGAAACTTGATTCGGGCTTGTACACCGTGCAGTGGGGCGTAATGACGAGCGACTCCCACAAGACCAAGGGCACCTACACTTTCACGGTGAAGTGATGAACGACGGTTTCCTCGGCGTGCTACGACTGACGCTGGTCGCCCTACAGAACATAAGCTTCGCGGCGCTGGTCGGTGCACTCATATGTGACAGGTGGCTTGTCCGGAGGACGTCGCACTGGCAGGCAAGCGTGAGCAAACGGCTGATGCTGACCGCTCGGCTAGCAAGCTTCGCATCGCTACTGTCCAGTATTGCGGCTTTCTGGACTCACTGCGCACTTATGAGCGAGTCGACAGTTGCCGAAGCCGGACCGGCGGTCTACTCGATGCTGAGGGAAACCGGGTATGGCCATGCGTGGCTTGCTGGGGCGTTGCTCACGCTCGGTGCCTTGGTTCTGTTGTCCTTGCCAACATCGGCGCGCGGCCGACTGATGCCGGTCACCTGGCTGTGTATTGCCGGGGTCGCGCTCGGGAGAAGCAATACAGGGCACTCCGTCGAGACAGGCTTCTTCTCGCTGCCCGTCTGGGCCGATTGGATTCACCTTCTTAGCATTAGCGTCTGGGTTGGACTTGTCGTCGCAACCAGCTATGTTGTCGCTCCTCGCCTTCTCTCTGGCGACACGGACCGCGAGAACGGCGCGTCGTTCATTCAGTCGCTGTCTGACACCGCGACGGTTGCGCTGCTCGTCCTCTTCGCGACCGGCGCATATAACGGCTTGCGCAGTGTGGACACCCCGGCAGGCTTTGTCGCATCGGGTTATGGGCAGATTCTCATGCTGAAGCTAGGCCTTGTCCTGGTCGCGGCCGCTCTGGGTGGCCACAATCGATTCTTCGAAATGCCTCGGCTGCTGGCCGCCCTCCAGCAAGACAGCATGCGTGGAGCTGAGCCCGCGTTGAAGCGCTTTTCGCGGGTGTTGCATGTCGAGTCAATCGTTCTGGTGGCGGTTCTCATCGCTGCGGCGGTTCTTGTTTCAAGTCCGTTGCCAGGCACAGCGTAATCAACGCCTTCACATTGTTCGTCCACGCGGATGGTCCTGCTGGTGAATCCGTAGCGTCTAGCCGCGTCACAGTAGGACTGTCTTTTCTGCCCGCGCGACCTGCGGGCTTTTTTTTTCTTATGGGCACGTTGAATGCGTAGCTCCTGGGCTGGCTCATCCAGCATTCAATGTTCAAGGAGGACGATATGGCTCACCAACAGCATCAGTCATGTATTGACGCATGCGACGCTTGCGCCGCCGCATGCGACCATTGTGCAACTGCCTGCCTGTCTGAAAGCAACGTCGCTGAAATGGCCGAATGCATTAGGCAGGACATGGATTGCGCGGATGCATGCCGACTTGCTTCCGCCGCGATGGCCCGTGGCAGCCGGCACGCCAAGGACATATGCGCGCTTTGCGCATCGCTATGTGAAGCTTGCGCTGCCGAGTGTGAGAAGCATGAGCACGAGCACTGCAAGCAATGTGCTGAAGCATGCCGCGCGTGCGCTAAAGAGTGTCGGGCGATGGCCTAAGCATCTCATGTCCGCTCGGCTTTCGCTGAGCGGACCGAAGCTCCCGCAGACGATGAATGGCGGGAGCCTTGGAAACCTCGAGGTGCTGGGTCGGTCGCTCCGCTAACCGCCGCTGTGCTGACCACGCAGACTTCCACCCTCAGGTTGCAACGGGCTTGTATCGGAGAACGGTTGATAGTCGCCTATACCGAAGTTCCTCTCTAGCAGTTGCTTCATCTCATCGACCGCACTCGTCTGGGCGTGCCACATTTGATTGCAGAGGCGAATGAGCTGGCCGTGGCGCCGGTCTACTCCAGTCATGCATCCGTTCAATGGCTTGAAGAGTTGATAATGGTGATGGGAGAAGACCTCAAGATAGGCCCTGTCGAACGCCTTTCCCGGCTGCGCATGCTCAAGTATCCCGATGGCTGCCTCTTGTTGCGACCGCAATTGCGGCTGATAGTTGATTCCATACCAGTCGCGCAAAAGCGATTGCAAATGGATAATCTGCTCGCGTTGTGTGCGATTTTCCATCCGCGCATTCGACTTGATTTCATCGATAGTGGCCTTAGCTTGCGTCGGCGGAAAGCCCGGGGAAGGCGACGTTCCTTCATTGGGAGATAAGTTACCGTTCCTTCGTGCATCCGTGCCGGCGGCGAGTTCAGTCATCCGCAGCGCTGAGAAATGGTGGTCAATGATTGTCTCCATCAGCGCTACTTCGAAGTTCGCCGTCAGCCCGCGACCCGGTTCGTCCGCATATGCGGGTATGGCAGTGAACACTGCCAAGGCCGAACCGGCCGTGATAGCGGCACGCAACACTCGGCCTGCGAATCCTTGGCAGGCTTCAGCCCCTCTTGCTTCCTTCCTTTTACGATTCTCCACGGCGTCCTCCGTCATAAGGCCATGACTATGTGTGTCTGCATCCCAGTACAGCGAGTGACGGTCAGCATCCCGTGCGCCCGTGCGCAATAGATGACGAATATTTCACGCGGTCGTCACGGGACGTTCAGGGGCGCCCATCCAGAATGGCGCTGTTCATCAACACTGATGACGCGCAATGTACCTATGGAGTCCCAATGAAATTTCGATATGTTTCGCTGTTTGTGACGCTGGCCGCAGTAGCGAGTAGCTCGTTTGCCGACGCCGGGCATGACTTTCCTCCCGCAACGACTCATGCGGCGTCACGTGACAATTCCGTCGCAGACGGCAGTGCCCAAGCGACTGATATGCCGGTGGCAGCTCGGGGCAAAACACGCGCCCAAGTCATGCAGGAATTGATTGAAGCCCAAAGAGCCGGCCTCGTTCCGACCAGCCGCTCGGACTATCCTCCTAGCGAAGCGACCATTGAACGAAATCGCGCGCGCTTTGAGTCCGACGGTCCGAAACGGTAGATGGTTAACGACATATGCCGACGGCCACGCGTGCATCATTCGACGCTGCGTGGCGAGTCGCCTCCATCACGCTCAGAGTTAGCTTGGCTTTAACGCATCCCGGGGCGCTCTTGCTCTTGCTGCGGCCCCTTCAAATCGGCCTTCCGCCCCTACCGAACAGCCAAGGTAATTTAAGGCCCCGACTGGGCGTCCGATTACTGGAAAATCTCTTGCGTAGACGGTCAGAAGGACCGTCGCCCTTGCCAAAAACACTGCCACCCATCAGATGGCTTGATGTCTGAAGTAGCTTCTGTATCGAACAAGGAGTTAAAGACATCTGTAGTGAAGTGCGGTTATATTCCGGGCGCGTTTTGCCCCGTCGGTAACAGGGCGCATCGCCGGCGGCACCGCCGAGTCAACGTATCCCATGCACGCTGAGTCTATTTATAGAATTGAGAATGGCGGCCGTCGGCATCATGACTCGTAGATGACAAAAGTTTCATCTGTCCGTCACTCTCCCGCACCAGCGCCCCGGCAGAATCTACGCGTGAGGAAAGCTGTCCATGCGTTGGGAGGGAACCTATGCGGCGCTTAGCAATGCTCTTCGCGTTAGCGGTTTGGGTTTCCGCGTGTGTTGCGGGACAGCCGCCACTTTCGCAACCAGCAAAGACCAAGCAACAAGCGGACGTCGAGCTTCAAACCGCCTGGAAAGATGGATGGCTACCTTTTCGGCGCTCCGAGTATCCGCCCGCTCAAGCGACGCTCGAGCGCAACAAGAAGCGGTATGCCGCGAAGCGCGCCCTCGACGTACCCTTAGCTGCAAGTGCGACGAATCCTTCGAAGTGAAGTCCGCGCGAAGTGAGCCGAGGCGAAAGCAAGTCCAGCGGCACACCGGAAGGACGCCGATACTTGCCGGCCGCCAACTCGACGTGACGTCGACGCTGCATGTTCGTTGCAAAGACGTGCGAAATCTTGAATCTATAGTGCTGTTGCGATGGCCTCGATTGGCTTCATACCGCTGCCAAAACGGGCAATGGTTTCGCGGTGCTCCCTGAGCGCACCGTACGAGAGGTATCTGATGCCGAGTTCGGTTACACGGGAGAAGGCAGGCCTCGCCAACTGGCTGCGCACGTCCTCTTGTCGACTATCGGGAGCGACCAGGTATAGATGCTTCTGTACGGCCGTGACGGAGCCAAGAGCCAGGTCAAGGAGACGAACAATGCCCGAATAGATAGATGTCGTGTGCTCGACTTCGAACGCTGCCGCGACGGACTTGTCGGCGTTCAGCCAGATGACGTCAATCAATGGGACGGTGTCCGCGCCGCTGATGTTCAGTGACGTCGGCAGCTCGCTCACGCACCCGTCGGCCAGCTTTCCATTGCCGTAAGGGCGCGAACGGTCATTGGTCGCAATCCAGACTTGATAGCCAAGCGATTTCCCGAGGTCGCGCAACCATCCCTGCACCTCGGTATGTGTCGCGTCCTGCTGTCGGCTCGCTTCGAGCTGTCGTGCGAGCGTCACGGATTGCTGGCGAACAGCATCTAGGTCCTGCAGCCAGGCATCGTTGGACGCCGCATCGTCGTTTGACGAAGGCAACGGGTAGCGGTCCATGCCGACATCGAAGAGGAACCCCGCGACCGCGCCTAGGTCGTTCGACAGGAGGGCGCGGTGCTCATGATTTAGCTCAAGGATTCCCTTTCGCATTGCGAGATAGTGGTCCCAACGCCCGAGCTTCACGTTAGCCCTGGTTATCGCGTTAAAGCCTTTGACAATGGCCGTGTTGAACGGACAAACGAGGGTTGGGTGAATGAAGTAAAGCAAATTGGCTGCTGCGGGCCCAAGGCCCTTGACAGCATGGGAGTCGAGCGCTCGTATCGCCGCGAGGACGCCCTCCGCCTCGTCACAGCAGTCGCAAGTATCGAGTAGTTTGGCGAAGGCCCGCTGATTCGCCGGGTTTTCGTAGATGTCCGGAATTCTGAGCTTGGGTTTCCAGAGGAATGCGTGGTCTGCGCCTCGAAAAATCTGCCGCTGCTCAGCGATGGAGCTTACGACGGTCTCCAAAGAAGAGCCTCGGTAGGCGTTCCCGAACGTCCCTGCATTGATTTCCTTGACGACTTGGCGGATGCCTTGCCGGATGGAACGAAAGTTCTTGAGCCGCTCAGGCCAAAGGAACCACGTCTGAAAGGTGCCTGCCGGGTCTTCCTTCCAATGCTCGATAAGCGTGTGCAGGGTGTTCATTATTGTCGTACGTTTTATTGTTAGCGAGTCTATCACCTATGCAACGGACATCTGGAAGGCTGCGTTGACCTTCCCACCGTCGTAAGGTTGACAATGAATTTCGGGCGCTTGACGCTTCGCTGTCTGGTGTCCCAGCTCGGCGCAAAAGAGCATTTGACGACGCGTCGGCAAGAACCACGTGCATGGCACGACCGAAAAAGGAGCACTTAACATGAGCGTGCAACCTAACGGCGGTAAGAAGCGCGGCGAGTCGTCGAGCGCAGCGAAAGCAAAGCGCGAACATCATCACGACCACAACGCGGGCTCCGGTATCGGCGCCGAACATCGCCATCAAGGCCAGGGGCATCGCTCGGCCGACGCCCGAGAGTCCGCCGCCGTTCCGCTGACTGACCCGGTCTGTGGGATGGCAGTCACTGCGGACTCTCACTATCACGTTGACCACGACGGAGACCGGTGCTTCTTCTGCAGCCAATCCTGCAAGGACAGGTTCGTCGCCAGTCCAACGAAGTACATTAGCGGGAGTGCGGAATCGGACGCGCAGGCGGCGCCAGAGGGCACCATCTACACCTGCCCGATGCACCCTCAAATTCGGCAAGACCATCCCGGAAACTGCCCGATATGCGGCATGGCCCTAGAGCCTTTGCTGCCAAGCCTCGAAGACGATGAGAATCCCGAGCTCGCGGACTTTCGTCGCAGGTTCTGGTGGACGCTGCCGCTCACCGCCGTTGTGTTTGTCCTCGCAATGTTCGGCCACCGCTTCCATTGGATAGGGGCTTCGACGCTGAGTTGGTTTGAGTTCGTGCTCTCAACGCCCGTCGTGTTGTGGGCGGGGTTTCCATTCTTCGAGCGCTGTGTTCAGTCATTCATCAATCGCAGCCCGAACATGTGGACGCTCATAGGCTTAGGAACTGGGGCGGCCTATACCTACAGTGTGATTGCTGTCATGGCACCAGGCGTGTTTCCCGCGACCTTCGTCGCACACGGTCGTGTCGAGGTCTACTTTGAGGCTGCGGCTGTCATTATATCGCTCACGCTGCTGGGGCAACTGCTGGAGTTAAGGGCGCGTTCGCAAACATCAGCTGCCATCAAGGCGCTTTTGGGGTTGGCGCCAAAGACAGCCAGAAGAATCAATGCAGACGGAACCGAAGAGGATGTTCCGCTGACACACGTCCATGTTGGAGACCTTTTGCGCGTGCGGCCGGGTGAAAAGGTGCCGGTGGATGGTGTCGTCACGGATGGAACCAGCTCACTCGATGAGTCCATGATTACTGGCGAACCAATTCCTGTTTCCAAGCGACCCGGAGACCGTGTAATTGGCGCGACCATGAACGCCACAGGCACCATGGTTATCCGGTCCGAGAAGGTCGGTTCCCAAACAGTATTGTCGCAAATCGTCCAGATGGTCGCGCAAGCTCAGCGCTCTCGCGCGCCTATGCAACGGATGGCAGACCAGGTCGCGGGTGTATTCGTCGTAGCCGTCGTTGGCATCGCTGTCCTGACGTTCGTTGTATGGGGCTTGCTCGGACCTCAACCAAGCTGGGTATTTGGTCTCATCAATGCAGTTGCCGTGCTCATCATTGCATGCCCATGCGCGCTTGGACTTGCAACACCGATGTCTATCATGGTCGCAAGCGGTAAGGCTGCTACGAACGGTGTGCTTTTTCGGGATGCTGCGGCTATTGAGAACCTGCGCAAAGTCAACGCGCTTATCGTTGATAAGACGGGCACGCTCACGGAGGGACATCCAGCGTTTCAACGCTGTGTCGGCGTCAACGGCTTCTCGGAGCAAGAGGTTCTTCGTCTCGCAGCAAGCCTTGACCAAGGTAGCGAACACCCGCTCGCCGGAACCATCGTGGCTGCAGCGCGCGAGCAGGGCCTGACGCTCGATAGAGTTGAAGAATTTGAGTCCAGCACGGGTATCGGCGTGCGAGGAATTGTAGGCGGCCGCAATCTTGCCCTAGGCAATACCACGCTGATGCAAGCAGAGGGCATTGACGCTGGACTGATAGCAAGTGACGCCGACTCGCTAAGGGCTCAAGGCGCAAGCGTCATGTATTTGGCCGTTGACGCGAAGCTGGCAGGCCTTCTGGCCGTGTCGGACCCGATAAAGGCGACGACGCCAGAGGCATTGGCTCGTCTTGCTGATGACGGCATTCACGTGGTGATGGCAACTGGCGACGGTGTGGTGACTGCCAAGGCAGTAGCTGGCAAGCTGGGCATTGACGAGTACTACGGTGAGGTCAAGCCCGCCGACAAGCTTGCGCTCGTCACTCGGTTCCAGGAAGCGGGCAAAGTGGTCGCGATGGCCGGCGATGGTATAAACGACGCGCCAGCGCTCGCTAAGGCGGACGTCGGAGTCGCGATGGGCACGGGAACCGACGTCGCAATGAGCAGCGCGCAGGTCACCTTGGTTAAGGGTGATTTGCGCGGCATCGCTCGAGCCCGAGAGCTGTCCGAGAGCACGGTCAGGAACATGAAGCAAAATCTTGGCTTCGCCTTCGTCTACAACGCATTGGGGATTCCACTGGCAGCAGGCGTGCTTTACCCATTCACGGGCCTACTACTATCGCCGATGATTGCGGCGCTCGCTATGAGCCTCAGTTCAGCCTCTGTCATAACCAACGCCCTGCGGTTGCGCAACGCGAAGGTTTAGTAACGTCATCTCATGGTTAAAGGGCGATGTCATCCTGTAGGCGACATCGCCCTGGCAGCACCACGCCGACGGTCGCTAGTGAACGGGTGCGGCATCCGCCCCAGAGAGTCGAGGCACGAAGCGCGGCGTGCGAGCAGCGTAATCGAGCCATGCCTTTCCGAACTCTTTCTCGGAATCCCGTTCCTCATGACGTGCGAGCTGCACGTACATGACGACGAGTATCGGAAACATGACCAACGTGACTAATGTTGGCCATTGCAGAAGGAAGCCTGCCATGATGATGACGAACGCAACGTACTGCGGGTGGCGGATGCGGGCATACGGTCCCGTTGTAGCCAGCTGACCGCTGCGCTGCGCGGTGTAGAGCGCGTGCCAAGCCTTCGAGAGGAGGTAGAAGCCGCCGAAGATAAGGGCAATGCTCGCTAGGTGAGGAACCCCTAGATGAGGGTTTCCGTGTCGTCCTGTCAACATCCACCATAGGTGACCGGCGTCGTGCGAGAAGAGGTTTGTTTGCGGAAACTTCGTCTGCAGCCAGCCGGCAAGTAAATATATGGTGAGCGGGAAGCCGTACATCTCCGCAAACAGCGCTACGACGAACGCGCTAAAGGCACCAAACGTTCGCCAGTCGCGGGGCGTGTTCGGTTTAAAGAAACTGAAGGCGAAGATGATGAATATGAGGGAGTTGATGGCAACCAACCCCCACAACCCGTATCCGCTAGTTTGCTCGTTCATCTTGACCTCCCTTTTTCTCTGCGGCGCGTGCGTCGCCGTGGCTATGACTGGCGTGCCCGTGATGCATAAAGAGATGCATCAGCGGGCACGCGAGGATTAGCATGTACGGTAAGAAGCCGAGAAAATGCGCACGGTGCTCCGAAAACATGAAGAAAGCGGCTATAGCCCCGAAGACAACAAGCGCAAGCGCGCCGCGCGATTTCCAGAACGGCGCGTCGTGGGATATTGACCTCATCGCGGTGCTCCTTGGCAAGTCGACGCCACGATTGCGGTCGTAGCAGTCAGACACTTAAGATGGCATGCAACTGACTGTATCGATGTCCTCCGCCGAGCGCTTGACTTAGCGCAAGAAATTGTGAAGTGCCTTCGTCTTTGATGAAGTTGACACGCGTCGCAGATTCACCGCCCAAGCAGAACACGACCGGGTCATGTCACGGTCCATTGACGCACCGTTCCTTTGCGTGACAATCCGTTCAGAATCCTGTCATTTAGGTAAGCCTTGCCTGTCGACTCATTATCTTGAGTGTCGGATGACTCTGAGACACGCCCCAACTGACGCGGGCGATGCTGGCAGAGCGTAACCCTCGGTCCCATTCGAGAGTCGGACGCCGGTCGGTGGGGACGTGTGCCTTTTTTGGCGACGCACTAATTGGTCAATCTTGGGAGTAGAGGAGCGGGCATCGCGTTGCAGACATCACCGGCGCCCTCGGCGTACCCATGATTTTTTGCTGCTGCCAACGCGACGCATTCCAGTATGAGAAACAGGATAAAATGCTCGCGCTAGAATTGTGACCATGAAGATTTTCCGGACCCTCCTCGTTTTGCTGCTGTGCGCGATGCTGCCCTTTACCGGGCTGGCAGCGACCGGCTTGGCGGGTGAATGTCCGATGCAGCAGTCGATGTCGATGCACGACGACGGCTCGATGTCCGTCGAGATGCCTGGCTGCGACATGACGAAGTCTTCGACGGCGAACAAGGCTAAGGGCGGGTTCTGTAAGACCACGGCTCAGTGCCAGTTCGCAAGTATTTACTACCCTCCCGAACAGGCGACTTTCAGCCGCCCGATGCCTGTCAGCAATCAGGTCGTCTTCCATTACGCCGAGTCGTTTACCGGTCGCGAACCGGGCGGGCTTTGGCGACCTCCTCGAGCAATCTAATCCTCGCCTGACTGGTTCGCCGCCTTTGCGGCGAGGTCGTCCTGCATTCAGGACGTGGAATGTCTATGGCATTCCGCTGCTGGGGTTAGAACATGAATTCACCGATTGGCAAGCCGCAATGCCGGCTTGCATCCCTCCGCGCGCCTTCGATTTGCGCTGCCCTATTTTTTTCGTTGGCCAGCCCGGTTGGTTACGCCCAGGAAGTGGCTGTCACGCTTGATGCCGCGTTGCAGCTTGCAACCGACCGCTCTGCCGGCATGCAGGCCGCACAGGCCTCCGTCCGGGCTAGTTCCGAGGCTGCCGTGAAAGCCGGCCAGTTACCAGACCCGATGCTCAAGGCGGGCGTCGATAACCTGCCGGTGACGGGGCCGCAGAAATTCACCGTCGGCCAGGACTTCATGACGATGCGACGCATCGGCATTGAACAGGAATGGGTTTCAAGTGAGAAGCGGCACCTGCGCTCGTCCTTGGCCGACGAGACGGTCAGCCGCGAAAGGGCCGGCTATCTCGCTCAGGTGACCAACGTCCGCCAGCAAACCGCTTCAGCCTGGCTCAACGCCATCTATGCGAAAAAGGCGCTCTCGCTTCAGCAGGCGTTGCTCGACCATATGAGCCACGAGCTCGCCGCGACTAAAGCCTCCTACCGGGGTGCAAAGGCGACAGCCTTCGATGTCGTTCAAGGCCAGGCCATGCTGGCTCAGACTCAAGACCAGTTGCTCAAGGCACAGCAGACCTACCAGACCGCGCTCATCGGCTTATCGCGCTGGACGGCATTTACCGTTTCGGATGTGACGGGCGAACCGCCGGCGCCCGAGTCTTACGTTCCCTCATTACCGCCCGAGGAGCTTCAACGGGTCCAGCCAGCGCTCGTCGCGGCGTCCGGTGACATTACGGTCGCCGATGCCGACACGGCCGTGGCGAATAGCGAGCGCAGCCCGAATTGGACGTGGGAGATTGCCTACCAGCAGCGCGGTGGCGCGTATTCGAACATGGTGTCGGTGGGCGTCAGTATTCCGCTGCCCCTCAACCGGAAGAACCGCCAGGACCGCGACGCAGCCGAGAAGGCTGAACTCGGCACGAAAGCACGCCTGCTTTATGAAGACGCGCTGCGGCAGGTACAGGCGGATATTCGCACTGAGTCCGCCACGCTTGCGAGTGGTCGCGAACGTATCGCGAATCTCACGCAGAGCCTGCTGCCGGCCGCCGACCAGCGCGTCGGACTTGCGACTGCTGCCTACAAGGGCGGCACCGGCTCACTTGCCGACACGTTCGCGGCGCGACGCGCGCAACTCGAGGCGCAGCTTCAGGTACTCGACCTCCGACGCGAGGTTTCACAGACGTGGGCCCAGCTGGAATACCAGGTCGTGCCACCGACGATGGCCGCTGCGCAGTGAAGGAAAAAGCGATGATGAATAAACCACTGGTCCGTGCCGTTTTATTGATATTCGCGGGCGCCGTCCTGACCGGCGCAGGCTACTTCGCCGGCACACGCAACGCTGCGACCAAAGCCGATGCATCCATGAGTCCGGCTGCGAAAGCTGCACCGGGCGACAGGGTTGACCCGAAAACCGGCAGAAAGGTGTTGTACTGGCACGACCCCATGGTGCCGAACCAGCACTTCGACAAGCCGGGCAAGTCGCCTTTCATGGATATGCAGCTCGAACCCGTCTATGCCGACGAAGGCGGCGGTTCGACCGGCATCAAGATTGACCCAGGCCTCCAGCAGAATCTCGGCATCCGTTACGCGACCGTGAAGCGCGAGGAAACAACGGAAGAATTCGACGCCGTTGGGACCACCCAATTTGACGAGTCAAAGGTTGACGTCGTGCAGACACGGGTCACAGGCTACATCGACCGCCTGTACGCAAGCGCCCCGATGCAACGCATCGCAAAAGCGGCGCCGATTGCGTCGCTCTATGTGCCGGACTGGCTGGCGCCGCAGGAAGAATATTTGTCGCTCAAGCGCGGTGCGATGGATGCGGGATTGCTGGAAGCCTCGCGCGCACGTATGCGGGCGCTGTCTATCCCAGAAAACGTTATTGCGGCGCTCGACCGCACCGGAAAGGCACAGACACATATTGTCCTCTCGTCGCCCGAGGCGGGTGTCGTGAGCGAATTGAATGTGCGGGACGGCGCGATGGTGACGCCTGGACAAACGCTGGCGAAAGTCGCGGGGCTGTCAAAGCTGTGGCTCATCGTCGAAATCCCCGAGAGCCTCGCGTTGACCGTGCAACCGGGCATGACCGTCGATGCGACTTTCAGCGGCGACCCATCGCAACACTTCAAGGGGCAGATTCGCGAAATCCTACCCGGCGTCAGTACCACAAGCCGTACAGTCCAAGCCCGCCTGGAAATCGATAACGCGGCGCTCAAGCTGACCCCCGGGATGCTGATGCGTGTTCGCGTTGCGGCGCAAAAGCCCGTCTCCCGACTGCTGGTGCCGTCCGAAGCTGTCATCACGACGGGCAAGCGGTCGGTCGTCATTGCCAAAAACGCTGATGGCCGTCTGCAGCCCGTGAATGTGACCGTTGGGAATGACGTCGGCAATTTCACCGAAATCCGCAGCGGACTGAACGATGGTCAAGCGGTCGTCGCCTCGGGCCAGTTCCTGATTGACTCCGAGGCCAGTCTGAAATCCGTGCTGCCGAGACTCGAGGGTAGCGGCGCGGGCGCGAGTGCTCCTGATGCGGCGTCGTCGTCCTCTGTTGCGCAGGCTTACGAGACCACCGGGAAGGTCGAGAAGGTGACACCCAACGACATCACGTTCTCGCATCAACCGGTGCCGGCGCTCGGCTGGGGTCCGATGACGATGTCGTTCGGCAAGCCGGCGCCCGACGCGTTCCCGGACGTTAAGCCCGGCCAGACGGTGCACTTTGTCTTCAAACAGTCCGATGACGGTTACCAACTGACGAAGGTTGAGCCGGCGGGAGGCGCCAAATGATTGCACGCCTTATTCGCTGGTCCATTCATAACCGCTTCTTAGTGTTGCTCGCGACCGCCCTGGTCACGGCCTGGGGCGTCTATTCACTTAAGGAGACGCCACTCGACGCGCTACCGGACTTGTCGGATACACAGGTCATCATTAAGGCGTCGTATCCGGGCAAGGCGCCTCAGGTCATCGAGGACCAAGTCACCTACCCGCTAACGACGACGCTCCTCGGCGTACCGGGCGCGAAAACCATCCGTGCATATTCGTCGTTCGGCGATGCGTTCGTCTATGTCCTCTTCGATGACAAGACTGACCAATACTGGGCCCGCTCCCGCGTCCTCGAGTATCTCAACCAGGTGCAAAGCCGGCTGCCACCGGGCGCGACGGTTTCCCTTGGACCTGATGCAACGGGCGTGGGCTGGGTGTACGAGTACGCGCTCGTTGACCGCACAGGCAAGCACGACCTCGGTCAACTGCGCGCGCTCAATGACTGGTTCCTAAAGTTCGAACTTAAATCCGTGCCGGACGTGTCGGAAGTGGCGAGCATCGGCGGCATGGTGCGTCAGTACCAGGTCGTACTCGACCCGGACAAGCTGCGCGCGTATGGCATCACGCAGGCGCTGGTAACGGACGCCCTGGGAAAGGCCAACCAGGAATCCGGTGGCTCGGTAGTTGAGCTGGCTGAATCCGAATACATGGTCCGCTCGTCAGGTTATCTGCGTTCGCTCGACGATTTTCGCAACGTCGTCCTGCGCACGAACGATGCGGGCACGCCCGTGTTGCTCGGCGACGTCGCGCGAATTCAGATTGGCCCGGAAATGCGTCGCGGCATTGCTGAGTTGAACGGCGAAGGCGAAGTCGCTGGCGGCGTTATTGTCATGCGTTCCGGCAAGAACGCGCTGACAACCATTGACGCGGTCAAAGCGAAGCTGGCCGACCTGAAGCGTTCGCTGCCGCAGGGCGTCGAAGTGGTGACAACCTACGACCGCTCGCAGCTTATCGAACGCGCGGTGGATAACCTCAAGGACAAGCTTATCGAGGAGTTCATCGTCGTCGCGCTCGTGTGCGCGGTCTTCCTGTTCCATCTGCGTAGCGCCTTGGTTGCGGTCCTGTCGCTGCCGCTCGGTGTGCTCGCCGCGTTCATCGTGATGCGCTATCAGGGCGTCAACGCGAACCTGATGTCGCTCGGCGGCATCGCGATTGCCATCGGCGCGATGATAGACGCAGCCATCGTGATGATTGAGAACGCTCACAAACATCTCGAGGCATATGAACTCGCGCATCGAGACAGGCCCATCACAACCACGCAGCGATGGGAGCTGATTGCAACGTCAGCAGCCGAGGTGGGGCCGGCGCTTTTCTTCTCGCTGCTCATCATCACGCTGTCGTTTATCCCGGTCTTTTCGCTCGAAGGGCAGGAAGGCAAGTTGTTCTCGCCGCTGGCCTTCACGAAGACATACACGATTGCCGCTGCAGCCGGCCTGTCCGTGACGTTGGTGCCGGTTCTGATGGGCTATTTGATTCGCGGGCGCATTCCCCATGAAGCCTCAAACCCCATCAATCGTCTACTGGTGCGGCTCTACAGGCCGTTGCTCGAAGCGACGTTGCGGCGTCCGTGGTTCATCATCGCCCTTGCCGTGCTTGCGCTGGCGCTGACCGCGATTCCAGTGTCACGGCTCGGTGGCGAATTCCTGCCGCCGCTCGACGAAGGCGACCTGCTTTACATGCCGACGGCTCTTCCCGGAATCTCGGCCGAAAAGGCGTCCGAGTTGCTGCAGCAGACCGACCGGCTCATCAAGACGGTACCCGAGGTTGCGTCGGTCTTTGGCAAGTCAGGTCGTGCCGACACAGCCACGGACCCAGCACCACTGGAGATGTTCGAGACGACTATTCAGTTCAAGCCAAAAAGTCAGTGGCGACCCGGGATGACGTCCGAGAAGCTCGTTGACGAACTGGACCGGACCGTGAAGGTGCCGGGTCTGTCGAACGTCTGGGTGCCGCCTATCCGAAACCGCCTGGACATGCTGTCTACCGGCATCAAGACTCCAGTGGGAGTGAAGATTTCTGGGGCCGACCTCTCGCAGATTGACCGGATAGCCACAAAGGTCGAAGCGGCGGTGAAAGATGTTCCCGGCGTGACCTCAGCACTAGCAGAGCGGCTTAACGGCGGCCGGTACATCGACGTCGACATCAACCGGCAGGCGGCAGCACGATATGGGCTGTCCGTTAGCGACATTCAGTCGGTCGTCTCTACCGCCGTCGGCGGGGATAACGTCGGGGAAGTGATTGCGGGCCGCGAGCGGTTTCCTATCAACATCCGCTATCCACGCGAAGTCCGCGACTCGCTTGAAAACCTCCGCGACCTGCCGGTACTGACTGACCGTGGTGCTCAAATCCGGTTGGGCGATGTCGCTGACATCCGCGTCGCTGACGGTCCGCCCATGATTCGAAGCGAAGACGCTCGGCTGTCTGGATACGTCTACGTTGATATTCGAAACGTGGACTTGCAATCGGCAGTCCAGGCGATGCAGCACGCGGTCACCGAGAAGGTTCAGTTGCCGCCCGGCTATTCGATTGCGTGGTCAGGACAGTTCGAGTACCTGGAACGCGCAGCGGCGAAGTTGCGCACCGTCATTCCCGTGACGCTGGTCGTCATCTTCGTGCTGCTGTTTCTCACCTTCAATTCGGCGGCGGACGCGCTGCTGCTCATGTCGACGGTGCCGTTCGCGCTGGTCGGCGGCTTTTGGCTCATTTGGATACTGGGTCATGCGGTGTCCGTCGCGACCTCGGTCGGCTTCATCGCGCTCGCCGGCGTCGCGGCCGAGTTCGGCGTCGTCATGCTGCTGTACCTGAAGGGGGCACTCAACCGACGGTTAGAACTGGGTGAGCCATTGACCGAAGGCACGCTAATCGAGGCCATCCGCGAAGGTGCTGTGCTGCGCGTACGCCCGAAGGCGATGACGGTTGCTGTCGTCCTTGCCGGGCTGATTCCCATCATGGTTGGCCATGGTGCCGGCTCCGAAGTGATGCAGCGCATCGCCGCCCCGATGGTTGGCGGCATGGTCACTGCGCCGATTCTCTCGATGTTTGTTATTCCCGCCGCATGGTTCCTGTTACAGCGTCGCCACCTCAGGAAACATGCGCAATTTCCTTATGCAGTCCCTTCCGGCACGAAAGTGCCTTCTGTTCAAACCGGAGAAACCCAATGAAGAACCTGATTGTTGCTGTCACCGCCCTTGCCAGTGTTGTGGCCGTCCCCGCATTTGCTGGCGACGATATGGCGGGCATGAACATGTCCGCAAAGCCGTCGGCCACGAAAGCGACGTCGAACAACGCGCTGACGGACGCGGAGGTCAAAAAGGTGGACACCGCGACCGGCATGGTCACTTTGAAGCACGGTGCGCTGGATAACGTTGGCATGCCGCCCATGACCATGGCGTTCAAGGCGAAGGATGCTGACATGCTCAAACGAGTTCACGAGGGCGACAAGGTCAAGGTGCGTGTCGAGAACGTCAACGGCGCGATGACCATCGTGAAAATGGAAAAGCAATCTTGATACGTTGACGGCTCGTCAAGCGCAGCCTGACCGCGCACGGTCAAGCTGCGCCTTGTTGCTCCGAAGGAGGTCAGCAATGCGGAGAAAATCAGTCCCGTTCCTGCGTGTCGCGCTATGCCTGCTGTTCGTGTTTGCATTTCGCGCAGCCCACGCGGTCAGCGACACCGACCTGCTGCCTCCCGAGTTGGCTTTCCCATTGAAGGTAACGCTCGGAAACTCGCAGCGGGTCGTCCTAGACTTCCAAACTCACTCGGGCTATTACCTTTATCGAGACCGCTTCAGTTTTACTGTTGACGGAGCGGCCGTTAAGCCCGACAGCATGCCCCCTGGAGAACTGAAGAGCGACGCGACCTTCGGCATGGTCACGGTCTATCACCGGCCGGTGAAAATCCAGCTACCATTGCCGCATGGCGTTTCCACCAGTGTCGTGGTGTCCGTCACCTCGCAGGGCTGCGCTGACGTCGGCGTCTGCTATCCGCCGCAGACGCGTAGCTACGAGATAGCGGCGAACGGCGGTGTCACGCCCATTGTGGCTGCAAATAGCGACACGGCGGCCGCTGTCGATTTTCGAGACACAGGGGCCAGCCGCTCGCTCTCGGTTTTCGGAATCAGACTGCATCCGGCTAATGGCGTCTCATTACCGGAGTTGTTTGGGTTTTTGTTGGCCGGTCTGCTGATGGCCGGCACGGTCTGCATGTATCCGCTCGTGCCCATCGTGGCGACAGTCATTGCCGGCGGCAAGGAGAGGCGGACCGTCTATCGAAGCTTTGGTGTGTCATTGGCCTACGTCCAGGGTCTCGCGCTCACATATGCCGTTGCGGGAACCATCGCGGCGCTGCTCGGAATTCCGCTCGTCGCCATGACGCAACGCCCTTGGGTGCTTGCCGTTTTCGGGGCGCTGATGGTGTTGTTTGCACTGGCCATGTTTGGTGTGTTCCGGTTTCAGTTGCCGGTCGGCTGGCAGTCCCGGTTCGCCGCGTGGAGCAACCGGTTGCCTGGCGGTCGGGTCGTATCCGCGTTCCTGATGGGCATGCTTTCCGCGCTAGTTGTCGGGCCGTGCTCCACTCCGGTGCTGGCAGGCGCGCTGCTCTATATCGCGAACAGTTGGGACTTGCTGGGCGGCGCTCTCGCGCTCTATGTGATGGCGACGGGACTCGGACTCCCGTTGCTGGCTGTCGGCACGTTCGGCGCCCAAGTGCTGCCAAGGGCAGGTCCGTGGATGGCGGGCGTTCAGAACCTGCTTGGGTTCATGTTGCTCGCCGCCGCGCTGTGGTTCACCTACTCGCTGCTGCCGGACTGGTTGATGATGATGCTGGTCGCGTTCCTGCTTACGACTGCCGGCGTGATGCTTCACGCCGTGGACCGGCTGCCACGAAACGCGCCCGGCGGCTCGCGCGTCGCGAAGGCGCTCGGCATATTGCTGCTCGTGGCGGGGGTAGCTGAGTTCGTTGGCGCCGCGTCAGGGAATTTCGACATCCTGCAACCATTGGACGGTGTCATGCGTACCTCGTCTCAGGCGAACGCATTGAACGACGCTCGATTTGAAGCGATACGGTCGAACGCCGAACTGGACGCGGCCCTCGCTCGGGCCAGAGGACAGCCGGTCATGGTCGACTTCTATGCGGACTGGTGCATCAGCTGCAAGGAACTTGAGCGCTTCACGTTCACCGACCCGCGCGTGCTCAGCGAGTTCTCTAGCTGGAAGTTGCTGCGCATCGACGTGACGAAGAATACGACAGAGGACACGGCGATGCTGCGACGCTTTGGCCTCTTCGGACCGCCGGCACTGATTTTCTATGACCGAGCTGGTCAGCAGCGACCTGACGCGCAATTAAGCGGGTTTGTCGGCGCAAATGCTTTCTTGGCGCATCTGCAGCAATGGGGGAAGTAGCGTGGCACATCACCGCAGTCCCGAGCGCGCCGTGGCAACCGCATGTACAGACGCATATACTGGAATCCATGAAAGTCTGGGTCAAAGTCATCGCGTGCTTTCTGATTGCGTGGTTGCCGTTACTTGGCTACGCGGCGCAGGTGACGCTTTGTCCCGAGATGTCGTTGATGGCGAACGGCCATCAACAGACGGATACCGTGCATCCGACTGGCAAGGCAGGGTGCACGCAAGACGGCGACCACCACCGGACCGACGTCCAGCCGCCCTGTCACGGCAACGCGGGCGGCACCATCTGCGGAATGGCTGCGATACCGGTGACGCATGCCGTCGTTGCCGTTTCTTCTTCGCGCGTTTATCGCGCCATCGCCGAAGCCCCTTGGAAGCAGTTCATTCCTGAGCTGCCCGCGCCTCCTCCGCGCTTCTTGTAATTCTCCGATTGACCGGTTCGAACGTTTTGATGCCGTAGCGCACGCGTGCGCGGCAAATGTGAAACGAGCGGACTCGGTGTCAACAACATGCATCGACTCACGCGATTTACTGATTCCGGAGATATACATGAACGCGAAACTGGTTAGAGCAGCCGTCGTATCGACGTTGCTGTTGACGACGACCGCCGTCACGCTCGCCGCTGCAGGTACTGACAGCAGCTCCTCCAAGCCATCAACTCGACAGGCTCACGAGCATGAACACGGCTCAATGATGGGCATGCAAGGGATGATGGGAAGCTGCCCGATGATGGGAGGAAACATGGGTCTCGACCCGAAGACCGCGATGCGCATGCATGCAGAGATGATGCGTGCAATGAGCGACATCATGAGCAAGTATGCAGACCAGGCTGGGACGCCCCCATCGAAGTAATGACTCTGATGTCGAACGTCCTGTCCATCTAAGACCCATGATGAAGTGAGATTGAAACGAGGTCACATGGTGCACTCCCGTAAGCAGGCTTAGCACGCCCGAAGAAGCAGCCCGTCAATCTGGTGGGCGGGCTGCTTCGACTTAGATGCGGGAGAGCAGGTCATCTCGACAGGAAAGGTGCGATGCGATTGCGCCTCGCGCCCGCTCAGTGAATTAATGGGAGGCCACTATGGAGCTGAAATGTGTTGTCGCCATCGTGCGACAAGACGTCCTGCCCGTACTTGAGCGGAGGCTCAGCGCAGTTCATGTGCACGGTATGACCGTAACCCGCGTGCGCGGATTCGGCGCGCATCCCAATCTTTTCGCTGACGATTGGACGACCGAACACATCAAAATCGAAATTTTCGCCGGGACGGAAACTGTCGATGCGCTGGTCAACACGATTACTGATGTGGCCCGCAATGAAGCGGGTTCCGATGGCGTGGTCGGCGTCATTCCCGTGGACAAGCTGCTTCGCGTCGCCGACGCACCTTGAGCGTGTTCTTGTGTCGTGCCTCTTACGCCCGGAGAGGACGAGCGTGGCTCGTCGCTTCGGGCCGTCAGTGCTTCGACACCTAAGAGCCGCGTTCGAACGACTGGCTGGCTTCTCTCCAGATTTCGATAGCGTCCCACAGTGGGAAGGCGCAGGGGGAAAGTCTGCAACCCTGGCACGACCCTTGTGTATTGTGAACGAAATCCGGTGCCCAGAAGCGCAACCAAGGGGCCGTAGTCCTAGCTTGGTTCGGCATTGTCACAGTATGTAATCAGTCCGGTGACACTCTGCTCCGTCTGTACGGCCGCTCGGCGAGTCGTTCAGTTGAAACCCCATGGCCTTGGTGGTCGAGTGTCGGCGTATCTTGTGCATCTTGGATGACCGAAACCGCAAGCTCCCTTCGAGTCCCGGATTTGATTCGTGCAGGGGCCTTGTGCACTTCGGATTTGCCGCGCGCGGCTGAACGACGACTATGGCATCGGAAGCAATTCTGGAAGACTGGCGACGCGACGCCTTGAAAGTAGAGGACGCGGTCGCCAACGCCGTTATTGGCCAGAGAGCAGTCATTCATCTCATTAACGTTGCCCTTTTTGCCAGAGGGCATGTTCTCTTGGAAGGCGGCGTCGGAGTCGGCAAGACGACCTTGCTGCGCGCTTTCGCACGAGCTACCGGCGGCGATTTCGAACGCGTCGAGGGCACCATTGACTTGATGCCTGGCGACCTCGTCTATCACACGTTCGTCGACGCCGACGGGAAGCCGAGAATCGACCCCGGTCCCTTGCTACGGTATGGCGAGGGTCTAACCACGTTCTTCTTCAATGAGATAAATCGTTCGCGTCCGCAAGTCCAATCGCTGCTGCTTCGCGCGATGGCCGAGCGCTCGGTGTCCGCATTCGGTCGGGAATGTCGCTTTCCACACATGACGGTCTTCGCGGATAGAAACAAAGTGGAGAAGGAGGAGACGTTCGAACTGGCTTCCGCAGCGCGAGACCGATTCCTCTTTGAATTGAACATGCCGACGCCAGCGACATCGGAGATTCGTCGTTCCCTCGTTTTCGACCCAATCTTCCATGACGTCGACGCGCTCATCGAACGCGTCCCGCCGGCCGTAATTGATTCGACAAGAATGAACGAGATTGGCGCGGCGGTTCAGCGAAGCGTGACCACAAGTCCAAGCATCGAGCGGTATATATTGAACATCTGGGAGGCAACCGAGACGCCCCTGCGGTTCGGCGTCGAACTAGATGGCGTGGACATGCAGCGACTGATTCTTGCAGGCGCTAGCCCGCGCGGCATGAGCGCACTGGTCCGGGCTGCGCGGGTGGTTGCGTGGCTCTCCGGACGTACGCACCTCATCCCTGAAGACGTCCACGAGGTGCTGCTGCCCGCACTGAGTCACCGCGTGTTCTTCACGCCTATCTACGAGTTGCGCCGACAAGAGCTCGCCGAAACTTTGAGCGAGATGATTATCCAGAGGATAGCGGTACCTTAAGGACATGAGGGGCCCTGTCGAATTTCACTATCGCTTGGCGACTCGCACTGGCGGTTCTCATCCCGGGTCGCACCCCGGCAGGAGCTTCGGCTCCGGCCAAGAATTCGCATTACACGCTCGGCTGTTCGACTATCCAGACCCACGGCGGCTCGATTTGCGCGCGAGCCAGCGCGCCGTACCACCGCAGTGGCTGGTGCGCCTGCATCTTCAGCGCGTCGCCATTCCAGTGTATGTCGTTGTGGACGTTTCCACCTCTATGTTTTTTGGAAGTGAACGAACCAAGCTCGATGTGGCGGCCGACTTCATAGAGTCCTTGGGTTATAGCGCGTTCAGAGCAGGCGACCAGGTTGGCATGCTCGCGTTCGATGACAGTGAGCGCAACGACCTCTTCGTTCCGGCGCGGCATGGTCGCGGCGTTGGCGACGAGATGGCGGCGCTGCTTCGAGGTGCTTCGGCCTCGTCGCGAAAGAAGACAGGACATGCTGGCATAGAACAAGCATTTGACCGTCTTGCCGGGCGGCGCAGCCTCCTCTTTCTTGTCTCAGACTTTCATTGGTCACTGGGCCGACTCGAGGCTGCCCTTGACCGATTGACTGGCGCGACCATGGTGCCAATGGTCGTGTGGGACAAGGCGGAAATCGAGCCTCCGAGCGAGGGGAAACTCTTAGCAGTTCGAGACCTTGAGTCTGGCCGAAGTCGCACCGTATGGCTGCGTCCAAAGGTGTTGAAACAATGGGGGGAGAACGTGGCGAAGCGTCGTCGTGATTTGACGACCCTGTTTGCGAAACACGGAGCACACCCATTTTTTGTCGAAGGAACGTTCGACGGCGAATCGCTGTCCCGTCATTTCGTGGAAACCGCTGTATGAGGCCAAGCAATGGGTCCGACCGGTTAAAGCCATCCTTAGCGAACCGAGCCGCCATTCTAGTTTTGATTGGTAGCGTTTTGACTTTGCCGTGCCCCGTCAGCGCCGCACGCACGGTGAACGCAACCGTAATCCAGCCCCGAGCATTTGGCCACGTTTTGGGCGACGTGCTCAGTCAGCGAATACTTTTATCCGTCGACGGCCGCGACGCAGGAGAGGTCCCATTGCCATCGACCGGACGAGTCGGTCTATGGGTTGAACGACGCCAGCCTCGAATCACTAAAGATGCTGAAGGTCGTCGGTGGATGGTCCTTGAATATCAGATAACTAACGCCGCTCCGAATCTGACTGAAATCGAGCTGCCTAGCGTTGAGCTGGCAACTGCGACCGGCGCAGTCTTGCGCGTTGCCGCATGGCCCATCAGTGCGGCGCCGTTGACACCGCTTGCACCCTTTCGTGCCGGCGAACTTCAAGCACGCAGACCAGACCGATTGGTGGTTCCGTCGAACGATGTGTCAACTCATCGCCGACTCGTTGTTATGCTCTCTCTGATGCTTGCTACCCTGACGAGCTGGGGTATCTGGCGGTTTTGGCGCAACGCTCGTGATGCAAAGCAACTCCCGTTCGCGCGCGCGTGGAGTGCAATACAGAAACAAAAAGCCGCCGAAGTCGACTCGAACGATGAGGCTTGGTTCAGGGTTCACCACGCGCTCAACGAGGCTGCAGGTCAAGTTGTTCAGGGAACGTCGCTTCAGGCCCTGTTCCTGCGCGCGCCATACCTCCAGCCGTTGAAGCCTCGATTAGAAGATTTTTATGCGCGGTCTCGAAAGCGCTTCTTTGATTGTGGCACTCCTCCTGAGTCGTTTGCATTGCGCGAACTCGCGCAAGCGCTCTATCGCGCCGAAAGACGGCAGTGAATATCATGCTGATTGATTTCCTCCGACCGTGGCTACTACTCTTGCTTCCGCTTGCGGCGTTGCCGTTGGTGCCGAGACCGAGTGAAGTGTTCGGATTTTCTTTCGTCGATTGGATACCACCCGACACCTTGGGCACGGCAATCGAGTATCTGCGACGCGCCTGTGCCGCACTGGGATTGCTCGCAATTGTCGTGGGCCTGGCGGCGCCTGGAAGCTCTCATCTCCACGTGATACGGAGGAGCAATGCTGCGGAAGTCCTCATCTTGATGGACCGAAGCGCGAGCATGGACGCTGCCATGGGGAAGTCTCCCGTCATTGGGTCAAGCGGCATAACGAAGAATGCTGTGGCGCGCCGCTCGCTAGAGCGTTTCGTCGAAGAACGCCCGTATGACCGCTTTGCCTTTCTGATGTTTGGAATCAGCCCCGTCCTTGCTGTCCCCTTCACATCCAATCACCGAATAATCAACGAGGCAATTGAGGGAACAGCAATTGGTCGTGGCATGCCGGATACACAACTGGACCGTGGCATGGTCTCAGCAATCAAACAGTTCAGTCTTCAGCAAAATGCGGGGCGGCGAGCCATCGTGCTTGTATCGGACGGAGGAGCGCATTTAGACGCTCGGGCGCGTGAGGCAATTAGCGCGGGGCTGTCCCAAAGACACATATCGCTTTACTTCGTGTATTTGCGAAGCGGAGTCTACAGTCCCGATTTGACCAAACTGTCGCCGGCCGACGACACGTCAGCCGAGGCGGCATTGCATCGCTATTTCCAAACACTCGCTACGCCCTACCGGTTGTATCAAGCTGACGACGCTGCGGCGATGGCGGCCGCAATGTCGGAGATTAACAAGCAAGAAAACCTCGTTACTTCCTTCGAAGAACGGTTGCCGCGACAAGACCGAAGCGTCTTGTGCTTCGCCGCTGCACTCGCACTTTGCTTGGCTCTCCTCCTGCTTCGTCTTGCTCAGGTTCGGAATTGGCCATGAAGCGAGCTTTCTTTCATGCTGCGTTTGCAAGCGCGACGTTCTGCTTCGCGGCCTTAGCGCTGTACGACTGGTCGACGCTAATGTACGCGCGGCATGTCGCGCACGCCGTGTCAGCAGTGACCGCAGCCAATAGCCCTGCGAGAGTGAAGCGAAGTTCGAACGAGGTATCCGAGATACAACTTGCTCGAGCGGTGTCGCTGTCGAAGTCGGGTGACTTTACAGGCGCTCAAGCGCTGTTCGACACATTGGTAAATGAGGATAACGACCAAGCTGTTCAGATTGCCGCTTTATTTGACCTTGGCAATATGTACCTTCGAGAGGCGGCGGGAAGCGACGGTGCAGGTCCTGTTAGGTCACTGCCGACGCTCGAACTGGCCAAAGAACGCTACCGCTCGGTTCTGCGTGTCGCGCCCGACGACTGGGATGCACGTTACAACCTTGAGCGAGCTCTATGGCTTGCACCGGAGACGCAGAACGACCTGGAGACTGCGGACGTCAAAAAGCAGACGAACGTGAAGGTGCGAGGTGCGCAAAGCGAGGACCTGCCGTGAACCCTGTCGTATATGCGCTAGGACTTTTCAATCGGCGGAATTGGGCTGTCGTCGCCGCCGCGCCCTTGCTGCTGGCTTCCATTTGGATGCCTGGTTTAATGCTTCAAAGGAGCGTGTTCAGCTACATCGTCACCTTCGATATAACGCAGAGTATGAGCGTCGAGGACGTCAGCTTGAATGGCCCCCCAATAAGCAGATTGGCCTTTGCCAGAAACGCAATGCGGGAAAGCTTGGAGCGGCTGCCGTGCGGTTCGAAAATCGGTTGGAGCGTCTTTACAGGACAGACCACTCTGCTTTTGGTGCCTCCCGTCGAGGTGTGCAGTAATTTTGATGCGCTACTGTCCTCGCTTGACAGTATTGACGGTCAGATGCGTTGGGCTAACTGGAGCCGCATAGCCGAGGGTGGGGTCTACTCTGCTGTCCGCACAGCGGCTAGCGTGGGGCACAACACTGAGGTCGTTTTTTTGACAGATGGGCAGGAAGCTCCGCCAGTCTTGCCTTCTGACAGGCGCGTACGCGATATTCCGCCGGGTGAGGTAAAAGGTTGGCTGGTTGGAGTCGGCGGCGACCAACCGGCACCCATTCCTCGGGCAGACGGAGATGGCAATCGCATCGGCTATTGGCGAGCTGACGAAGTGATACAAGTGCCCCCGCAGCACGAAGGGAGCGTCCCCATTGAAAGTCACGAGGAACTTTCCGAGTTGCGTGGTCAATATCTTGCATCGCTCGCGCAGCAAATCGGATTCGAATATCAACGTCTTCGTCTTCCCCACGACCTGGTTGGAGCGTTGCTGGATACCCGCTTCGCGCACCAAGAACGGGTGCTCACCAATCTGAATGAAATCCCGGCGGCGCTCGCATTACTGCTTTTAGTCTGGCGCTTCCTCCCGGAGCGCCAGTTTGCGCGCGTGCTAATGCGCGTTCCGACGTCGGCGGACATTTGAAATGCGTCCGGGTTTGCGACGAGAATCCAACATCTTCATCACTCTGCCCGCGCTGAAACGCTGCGCCTAGCCCAGATGGGTTCCTCGATGATTCTCAAGCGCGGTTTCCATCGTAGTCAGACCTTGCATAATTCGGCATTCATTGACTGCTGCTCCGCCCGAGCAGCTGGCTCGCAGGCGACCCAGTTGTTCCCGCAAGTGCATAAGTTCCGCGATGCGTTCGTCGACATGCGCTATGTGCTCATCCAACAACGAGTTAATGGTGCCGCACCCGACGCCCGGCTTGTCCGACGCGGACAGGAGGGCTCGAACTTCATCATGCGTCATGTCGAGCGCGCGACAGTTCCGTACAAAGCGTAGACGTTCGACATGGGTGTGGGTGTAGCTACGATAGTTTGCGGCTGTCCGCTCGGCCGGCGGCAGTAGGCCTTCCTTTTCATAAAACCGAACCGTGTCTGTTGTGCAGTTGGCAGCCTTTGCCAGTTCGCCAATTCTCATGCTCTGACCCTCAAAATACGCTTGACCTTGGAGTTCCTCCAAGGTGTCTACTGTCAGCATATACCAAGCGGAAAGCAGACATGGAAGATTGTTGCGGCAAGAAAACTTCGGACCTCGCGTCGAAACCGGCAAAAGAAAAGCGCGAGACGCAGGACGGGTGTTGCCGTGGAAATGCGTGCACAGATATACCCGGTGCAGATGCGACAGGAGGGGTGGACGACGACGCTGGGCAGTTGACCCATAGTCAGGTCCATCAACAGCAGCATGACCATCGCCAGGACGCGAAGTGCTGCGACTTCGACGGGCCCGACCGTACATCGCAAGGTGGGACTATTGAAGCGCAGCCCGCTCTCGCCCCGCTGACCCAGTCTGTTGCGGTCGGAGGCTTGGTCCGCACTCAAATGCGGATATTGCAGATGGACTGCCCGACGGAGGAAGCGCTCATTCGCAAGAAGCTCGGCGGAATGACGGAAGTCGCCGAGATGCAGTTCAATCTCATGCAGCGAGTCCTTACGGTAGTTCATCGTCCCGACGGACTTCAGGCGGTAATCAAGGCGCTCTCGACCATCGGATTCACGCCCCAACTCGACGAAGAGGCGGTCGCAATCAGCCGCGCTCCGGCGCAAGTCAAGAACTCCTGGTGGCCACTGGCCATTGCCGGTTGCGCCGCCTTGGGTGCCGAGGCAGCCGATTTGCTCGGCGCGTCCGTCTGGGTCGTCGCAGGGCTTGCCTTAGTGGCCGTTGCGTGTTCCGGAGTTGGGACCTACAAGAAGGGCTGGGTCGCCATCAAGAACCTCAATCTGAACATCAACGCGCTGATGAGCATCGCAGTTACAGGCGCGTTGGCGTTAGGGCAATGGCCCGAGGCTGCTATGGTGATGGTCTTGTTCACGATTTCGGAGTTCATCGAGGCGAATTCGCTCGACCGAGCTCGCAATGCAATTGAAGGCCTGATGAAGCTCGCACCCGAAACCGCGACGGTCAAGCAGGCCGATGGTTCCTGGTTCGACGTTGAGGCGGCACGCGTCGACTTGGGCGCAATTGTCCGGGTACGTCCTGGAGAGCGCATCGCCCTTGACGGGGCTGTCATTGAGGGGCGTTCCACGGTCAACCAGGCACCGATTACCGGCGAGAGCATGCCGGTGGACAAAGGTCCCGGCGACAACATCTTCGCAGGCACCATCAACGAATCGGGTTCGTTCGAGTTTCAAGTTACCGCTGCGTCGAACAACTCGACGCTTGCGCGCATCATCCACGCGGTCGAGGAAGCTCAAGGCACCAGAGCTCCGACGCAGCGGTTCGTCGACCAGTTCGCCAAGGTCTACACTCCGATTGTCTTCGTGATTGCGCTTGGCGTTGCCCTCATCCCTCCGCTACTTTTTGCCGGCGCGTGGTTTAGCTGGGTCTACAAGGCGCTTGTGCTACTCGTCATTGCATGCCCTTGCGCACTTGTGATTTCTACGCCGGTTTCGATAGTTAGCGGTCTTGCCACCGCTGCCCGCAAAGGCATTCTGGTCAAGGGCGGCACGTTCCTCGAGCAAGGCCGGCTGCTTCGTTGGCTTGCACTCGACAAGACTGGCACCATCACCCACGGTAAGCCGGTGCAAGTCGCGTTCGAACTCCACGCGACCGACATTGAAAGCATGTTCGTGCGCTCTGTCGCGGCCAGCTTGTCAAGTCTCTCCGACCATCCAGTTTCGACGGCCATCACGCGAGCGGGAGATGCCGACGGCGCGGCGCGGCTCTCCGTCGAGGCGTTCGAGGCGATTCCCGGACGGGGTATCGCCGGACGCGTGGATGGCCGCCCTTACTTTCTCGGTAATCATAGGCTCGTCGAAGAGCTTGGCCGCTGTTCGGCGGAGCTCGAGGCCCGACTGCAAAGTTACGAGCGAGACGGCAAGACTGTGGTCATGCTTGCTGATAACGAGCGTGTGCTTGGTTTGTTCGTTGTTGCGGACACGGTGAAGGAATCGAGCCGCGAAGCAATCTCCGAGCTTCACGCGCTCGGCGTGCGAACCGCGATGC
This sequence comes from Caballeronia sp. BCC1704, assembly GCF_902833455.1. Taxonomy (NCBI): domain Bacteria; kingdom Pseudomonadati; phylum Pseudomonadota; class Betaproteobacteria; order Burkholderiales; family Burkholderiaceae; genus Caballeronia; species Caballeronia sp. BCC1704. The sequence continues at coordinate 111,421 of NZ_CADFFT010000001.1, forward strand.
TCACGGGCGACAACGCACACACTGCGGCCGCGATTGCCAAGGAAGTTGGCATTGACCGCGCCGAGGGTAACCAGCTCCCCGAGGATAAATTGCGCGTCGTCGAAAGTCTGTCGGGTGACCGCGCGATGGTCGGCATGGTGGGTGACGGCATCAATGATGCACCGGCACTCGCGCGCGCCGACATCGGTTTCGCCATGGGTGCGATGGGTACAGATACCGCCATAGAAACGGCTGACGTCGCCCTGATGAATGACGATTTGCGCAAGATTCCCGCGTTCATCCGTCTTTCGAAGGCGACCCACACGGTTTTAGTCCAGAACATCACGTTAGCCCTTGGCATCAAAGCGATATTTCTTGGACTGACCATCGGCGGACTCGGGACGATGTGGATGGCCGTATTCGCTGACGTTGGAGCGAGCCTGCTCGTCGTTGCGAACGGCTTGCGGCTGCTGCACAAGTAGATTGAGTAAGCTCCCAGAGAAGACAGAATAAGCTGGGTTGCGCGAATATCTGTCGACCGCGACCACAGTCGGTCACACGGGGAGACGAGCAGTCATTATGAGCGTTCCGGGAAGTCGAACGGAAGCGTCGGCCTATCCCTTAGAGCCGGAACTGATATGTCGAGCAATGTTCTTGGAACTGAGGGCTACGCTGAAAATGCCGCTCAACTAATTGAGCGCTGGGAAAGCATGTCATTCTTCGACCTTCATGGCGACGTGGCACACCTCCTTCCAGAAGTGCCCTCGCTCATTCTCGACGTCGGAGCCGGAAGCGGAAAAGACGCGGCAGCGCTAGCCGAAATGGGCCACAGCACTGTTGCGGTAGAACCAGTAGATGGGCTTCGAAAGTTCGGCTCGACGCGCCAGAGGTCAAGCCGAATCGAGTGGGTCGACGACAGTCTTCCGGACCTCAACGTTGTGCATTCAATGAATCTCGCGTTCGACGTGGCCATGCTGACCGCCGTAGGGATGCACCTTGATACGCCAGAGCGCGTACACGCGATGCGCCACCTGAGTTCATTTTTACTTACCGGAGGACATGTCCTGATGACGATACGGCATGGTCTGGTCCCCGCGGGACGTCACATGTTCGAGGTGGCAGCCGAGGAAACAATGCAGCTAGCTGCTGACTGCGGCCTACGTTGTGTGTACAGCGAAACGAAAGGTTCCATCCAAGAGTCGAATCGAAACCAAGGTGTCACCTGGACGCGTCTCGCATTCAGACGAAACTGAAACCGGGACAGCGGCGACGTACGATGACTACCATCCCTTGCATACGCATAGCCCATACTTGTTTCTTCTTTTGATTGAGCATCTCGCTACGTGCACATGCTTCGTTTTTCGAATGCGCCTTGGTGGAGAGGAGCCCCGCCTTATCCTGAGCGGGGCCTTCAGACACATTCCCAAGCATCATGAGATGCCGCACGCAGCATATCGAGACGTTCTTAATCCGGCCAATTGTCCGAATACGCGTCATCCGGATGCGGCTCGCTTTCTTGAAAGACGATAACGTCATTTGCGTCGTCCGGCCGATAGAAGTCCAGCTTCACGTGCGCATAAGAGACGGATTGGGTTCGAAACAGGTTCACCTTTTCGTCGGCGAGAGACACTGGCAAGTCCAGAGGCTCGCCAAACTCGTTGAGCATCGCATTCGGAAACAGCACGATGTTCGTCCCGTTCTGGCGCTGGGTCGATTTGAACAAGATGCCATCGAACGACGGAGCGGCGACGTGGGAAAGGAATTCCGCCATCGTTTGGGTGATGAGATAGTCAGACTCGTGACCAGGCGTGACGGGCTGGGCAATCAGAGTATGAAGTATCTTCAGAAAGTTCCGGCGCTTCAGTTGCTTTTGATAGTCCGGTTGAAAATAGCTAAGCGGCCTGCTTGAACGCGCAGTCTCAAGCCGCTCGAAATCCAAAACGCGCAGGCGCCTGGTTGTTCGCAGTTCAATAAGCGCGATGTCATTGCCAATCGCGGGGCGCATTTCTGCCAGGCAAGTTGGCGACTCCAGCGACGCGTAGAAGACAGAAATCCCTTCCGCGTTCATCCTGCCGGCCCGCGCAAGGTGCGGTGGCGGTGGGCCGATGTGCGCCAAAGGGTCGTCGACCATCTCGTTAAGCAGTGAGGAGCTTGTAACCACCCGTGCTCGAAAGATTCGCGTACCCGTTCGGAGCGTACGTACGACCGGTGACCGCGGCTTGCCGGGTAAGTGCATGTGCTCGACATCGGCGAACAGCTCGGCGAAAAACTTGCGGGCTTTTTCGCTGAAGAAGCGCCTTCTATGCCGCACGTCCTGGAGGGTCTCCTGCCACGCGAGCCCGAACTCCCCTCCACTGTGCCTGACCTCCTCGTAATCCATCGTCTCATCCCAGAAAGGCTCTCCGCCATCGCCGGGATAGAAGAATTCGCTTTCTATAACGGCGTCGATTATTTCGTTCTGGAAGTCGAAATACTGTCCGAGAAAGTTCTGCACCCAATGTTCGAGCGGGTCGCCAAGGCGGCGGTAACTAACGCTGTCGCTGTCGCCCTCACCGAAATAAGGTACCTCACGGCCCCAACCCAGGTTTTCGCGCATGACGGGCTCAAGCCATTCGGCGAGTTGTTCGACGGATATACCTTCCCGCCGTTCCTCGCAGACCCTGCACTCGTCAACACCCCCGACCCGTTGTACTCTTTCACGGAGGACGGAATCTTCGAAGCAGGCGTAGCAAATGTGGTCAGTCAAGATAATTCCTTGATGTTCGGACGCGCCGATGAAACGCAGAGCTTGCGCAGAATAATACGAAGAGGCGGTCCGTAGGGTTGTCGATACTACGCTGAGTTCGTAACGATGCGCGCGGACGGTTACGTGTCGTTGGCCGCCTTCGTCGATGCTTCACACGGGTGCAATGCTTGGCTCATGTTCAGGCATACTTTCTTCGTTCCCAAGACTGGAATCCAGAAGAGCGGCAGCCTGCGGTACAGGCGGAAGAATGATGCCGGCATGATTACCCACCACGCAGAGACCTTATGCAACGCATGAAGACGCCGAATATTCGAACCTTCGACATGAAACTCGTCGATGACTTGTTTGAAATGAATGGCGGGTATGTGCTCAATTTCTCTGACCGAACCATGGGCATATTCTTTCTGGAAGAGCTCGACGTCGACATCGACGACCCAGCCTACCGCGATAACGGCCCCTCCAAAGCGAAACGATTAAGGTGCTTTTTGAACAAGGTGGACTTGGGTACCGCCGTTAAGACGCTCAAGGTTCTGTGGAAATATCGCGAAGCCGTTCGGCAGTCGCAGGGGCGGGAAGACTGGGTAGCCAACGCCGAAGGACAGTTCCTTTCGTTGATTAACCGCCTCGAGGGCAAGCCGGAAGGAACCGGTAGAACAAATCCTCCCCCCAAGCCGGCGCTGGATGTCCAACGAATCGCGGGACTCAAGAGCAAACTTCTTGAACTGTCGTCGTTGGCACCTCAGCCACGAGGCTACGCGTTTGAGGCGTGGCTCAAGGACGCGTTTGACTGTTTCGGCCTCGAAGCGCGAGAACCCTTTCGCCATCGCGGGGAGCAGATAGACGGCAGCTTCGTGCTGCAGGGAGAAACCTATCTTGTCGAAGCGAAGTGGCAGTCCGAACTCACTGGAGCGGCCGATTTGCATGCGTTCCACGGGAAGCTTGAGCAGAAAGCCGCATGGGCGCGAGGCTTGTTTGTGAGCAACAGCGGGTTCACGGCGGACGGGTTAGCTGCCTTCGGTCGAGGCAAGCGAGTCATCTGTATGGATGGACTCGACCTGTTCGACGCGCTGGACAGACAACTGCCCTTGAACCATGTGCTCGAACGGAAGGTTCGACGCGCGGCGGAGTCGGGACTTCCCTTCGAGCGCGTTAGGGACCTTTTCGCGTGAGAATGCGATGGGCGCGCTGGCTCCGATGCTAGAGCGCGAGCCTCATCTGTTGGCTTGCCAGGTCGCGAGGCGCCTTCGAGGTCGCGGTGACTGCGACGCCCTCAACGTTGCCCGTGAGGGTATACAAGCCCACAACGTGCATCCGGCCGCATTCGGATGGCTGATGCACCCAGGACGTGTTGATGCGGTACCCCTCCTTGCGCAACTCAACAATACGCGCCCGCGGGTCGACGATGTCGAGAAACCGCATTGCCTCGAGCGTCGTCACCCCTCCGCGAAACCTCATAGCCAGAAGCAGGCGTGCACGCTGATGCGCGGCGGTGTTATCCGGCCAGTTGTCGATTATGCGGCTGAAGGACAGGAAATTGTGCATTCGAAGCAGTGGTAGTTGAGACAAGGCGTATTGTTCGCCTTCTGCCTCGAAACACTGCTACCGAAATACCCCGCAAACCGACCAGAGAATCATCCGGCCGAAATTCGGCAGATTTTGACGCCTATTTCGGCCGCCTCATTCTGCTGGCAAGTCGGGCTCAATTCCGGCTTCATCGCGAAGCATGTGCATGAGATTGACGGCGGAGATTGAAGTCGTCTCGTCAGGAATGCGCTTCGCGAGCGCCAGCATCATTTCGAATATCTCGCTGGTCGTCTGCGGCTCTCGGGCCTGGAGGGCAGCCTTCGGTGGGATGCTGGCGCGGTTCAGCAGCAATTGCGTAGTGTTTTCGCTTTCTGCAACCAGCCGGCGGTTCTCCGCGGCGTGCCGCTTGATGGCGTCCCGCTCGTCGTCGGTCAGTATTTTCCGGACGGTGCGGTCGTCCGTGTCCTCCCATACCCGAGCAGCGACCGTGGCAATGAACCTGCCCGGAAAGTCGTCACACATTCCGTAGAGCGCGCGAGCAAGATGCAACACGAAGATGCGCCTCTCGCTGAATGCCGGACGCCCCGCCGACCGGCGTTCGACGGTCGATGCAGCGTCCCGAAGGCTCTTCAACGAGCCGCGAAAGCTCTTCTCCAATTCCGACGGAACCCAAGACGAGCTTTCAGCCGCAAGCTCGGACTCAAAGGCACCTGCTTTCCTCATCAGCCCGCGAACTGCAGCAGCTGTGGGCAGTGGCTCGGAAGGCTCGCGTTCGAAGCATGCCACATACGCGTGCGCGATTTGCGTGACGGCAGCCACCTGCAGCACAGTGCCTTTGCCGAAGACGGATTGCTTGAAGAAGCTGCGTACGCTGGGATAGGCCAGGAAACCCTTGAACCAATCGGAGTCCACGCGCGCGACTTGGTCCAGACGCAAGAAGTAGCAAGCTTCGCTATAGGTCTCGGCCAGCCTCTCGTTCGTTTCCAAAATGGTCATGTGATTGGAGGCTCTGGCGTCGGAGTCAGATTCGATGTGGCGCTAATTATAGATGAGGCTTTTTGGTTGAAATCTACGAGCGTTTTCGCAGTCGCCGGGAGGCGGTGAACGCACCCGGCGGAGGTTCTAATAGTTTCGCTTAAGCCTTGCTGCATATGGCTTAAGCGAAACTTGGTGCCCGCGTAAGTGAAACTTTCGGTGGGCGTTTAAGTGAAACTGATAGAAGTGGCTAAGCTAGAAAGCCGACGCTACCAACTCACTCCACCGTCACCGACTTCGCCAGATTGCGCGGCTTGTCGACATCTGTACCCCGCGCGCAAGCCGTGTGATACGCGAGCAGTTGGAGCGGCACGACGTGCAGAATCGGCGACAGCGCCCCGTAGTGCTCCGGCATCCGGATCACATGAATCCCGTCCTCGCTGACGATGCGCGTATCCGCATCCGCGAACACATAAAGCTCGCCGCCACGCGCGCGCACTTCCTGCATGTTCGACTTCAGCTTCTCCAGCAGCGCGTCGTTCGGCGCAACGGTCACAACCGGCATCGCCTCCGTCACGAGCGCGAGCGGCCCGTGCTTTAGTTCGCCCGCCGGATACGCTTCCGCGTGGATATACGAGATCTCTTTCAGCTTCAGCGCGCCTTCGAGCGCGATCGGGTAATGCAGGCCGCGCCCGAGGAACAGCGCATTCTCCTTGCGCGCGAACTCTTCCGACCACGCGATGATCTGCGGCTCCAGCGCCAGCACGCTATTCAACGCCGCCGGCAAGTGACGCAACTGACCGAGATACGCCGCTTCCTGCTTCGCATCGACGCGGCCGCGCATCTTCGCCAGCGTCACCGCCAGCACGAACAGGCCGACGAGCTGCGTCGTGAACGCCTTGGTCGACGCCACGCCGATCTCGGTCCCCGCGTGCGTCAGGAAAGCGAGTTCCGTCTGCCGGACCATCGCGCTCGTCCCGACATTGCAGACAGCGAGCGTATGCGCGTGCCCGAGCGATTGCGCGTGCTTGAGCGCGGCGAGCGTATCGGCGGTTTCGCCCGACTGCGAGATCACGACGACCAGCGCCTTCGGATTCGGCACAGACTCGCGATACCGGTACTCGCTCGCAATCTCGACTTGCGTCGGAATCTTGGCGATGGATTCCAGCCAGTACTTAGCCGTCAGCCCCGAGTAGTAGCTCGTGCCGCACGCGAGAATCAGGAGACTGTCGATGCCCGAGAACACGTCGGCTGCGCCGTCGCCGAAGAGACGCGGCTCGAAACTGTCGGCTTGCGGAATCGTGTCCGTGATCGCGCGCGGCTGCTCGAAAATCTCCTTCTGCATGAAATGGCGATACGGGCCGAGTTCCACCGCGCCGCCATAAGCCGTCACGACGCGCACTTCGCGCTCGGCGGGCAGGCCGTCGCGGTCGGCGATTTTCACGCCATCGAGCGAAATTTCGACGACATCGCCTTCTTCCAGAAACGCAAAGCGGTCCGTGCTGCCGGCAAGCGCGAGCGCATCCGATGCCAGAAAGTTCTCGCCTTCGCCCACGCCCACGACGAGCGGCGAACCCTGGCGCGCGCCCACGACCGTATGCGGCTGATCCTTGTGCATCACCGCGATGGCGTACGCGCCGTGCAGTTGCTTGACTGCCTCGCGCACGGTCTGGAACAGATCGCCGCGATACATGCTGTGGATCAGATGCGCGATGACTTCGGTATCCGTCTGCGACACGAACTCGTAGCCCTTGTCGCGCAACATCGCGCGCAGCGACTCGTAGTTCTCGATGATGCCGTTATGCACCAGCGCGACGGTATCGCGCGAGAAGATCGGGTGCGCGTTGTCGGTGACGGGCGCGCCGTGCGTCGCCCAGCGCGTATGCGCAATGCCGGTCATGCCGCCGATGCCCGTTTCCCGCACTTGCGCGTCGAGATCCGACACGCGAGCGACGCTACGCGCCCGGCGCGGCTCGCCGTTGCTCAGCACGGCCACGCCGCACGAGTCGTAGCCGCGATATTCGAGCCGCCGCAATCCTTCGACGAGCACCGAGACGATATTCCGTTGCGCAACCGCGCCGACAATTCCGCACATGTCGTTATTCCTTTGATGTCAAAACCGAACGCACAATGAAAAAAAGCCGAGCCTTCCGGCCCGGCCTCGCGCGCTTCACACTTTCTTTTTGGTGGGCCGGATGTAGTCCGTCTTGCTGACCTGGCGCTTCTCGTTCAGCACCAGTTCGCCTTCGCCGACATCCTTCCAGACGGTCGTGCCCGCCGCGATGGTCACGCCGCGCCCCACGCGCACCGGCGCCACGAGCTGCGTATCCGAGCCGATGAACACGTCGTCGCCGATCACGGTGCGATGCTTATTCGCGCCGTCGTAATTGCAAGTGATCGTGCCCGCGCCCACGTTCACGCGCGCCCCGATATCCGAATCGCCGATATACGTGAGGTGATTCGCCTTGGAACCGCGGCCCACCACCGCGTTCTTCACTTCGACGAAATTGCCGACATGCGCTTCGTCGCCGAGCACGGCGCCCGGACGCAGCCGCGCGTACGGTCCGAGCACGACGTTCGCGCCGGCCGTGCCGCCTTCGATATGCGTGTACGCCTCGACGCGCGTTCCCGCGCCGATCGACGCATCGCGAATCACGCAGTTCGGCCCGATGCTCACGTTGTCGCCAAGCGTCACGCGGCCTTCGAACACGCAGTTGACGTCGATGGTCACGTCCGCGCCGCATTCGAGCGTGCCGCGCACGTCGATGCGCGCCGGATCGGCGAGCGTCACGCCCGCTTCGAGCAACGCATACGCGACGTTGCGCTGGTGAATGCGCTCCAGTTCGGCCAGTTGCACTTTGCTGTTCACGCCAAGCGTTTCCCATTCGGCGTCCGGCTGCGCGGTGACGACTTCGACGCCCGCTTCGATGGCGCGCTCGACCACGTCCGTCAGATAGAACTCGCCCTGCGCGTTGTCGTTCTTCAGCGACGCGAGCCATTGTTCGAGCGTGCGCGTCGGCGAAACGACGATGCCCGTGTTGATCTCGGTGATGCGCCGCTCAGCTTCGCTCGCGTCTTTCTGCTCGACGATCTTTCGCACCGCGCCGCCCGCGTCGCGCACGATGCGCCCGTAGCCGGTCGGATCGTCCACCGTCACGGTCAGCACGCCGTAGCGTTCGGTCCCGGCGGCATCGAGCAGACGCTTCAGCGTGCTGGCGCGCGTGAGCGGCACGTCGCCGTACAGAACGAGCGTCGGCACGGAAGAATCCAGAAGCGGCAGCGCCTGCTGCACAGCGTGGCCGGTGCCGAGCTGCTGCTCCTGCACGGCGAATTGCACGTCGGGCGCGCCGACGGCTTCGCGCACCTTCTCGGCGCCGTGTCCGACCACCACGACGAGGCGCGTGGGCGACAGCGTGCGCGCCGTGTCGATGACATGCGCGAGGAGCGGCCGGCCCGCCAGAGGATGAAGGACTTTCGGCAGGGCGGAGCGCATGCGCTTGCCCATGCCGGCAGCCAGGATCACGATGTTCATCGCTTGAGTCTTGCAGGGTTCAGGTCGCGCCAATATAGCATGCGAACTTTTTCGAAAACGCGCGCGAAAGCCGCGCCGCGTCTCGTTCTACAGGCTTTCACAGATCGTCGAACTGAACAATTGAAATGGCGTTTCGCGATGCTGACGGTTCGCTTGCGCACGGTTCTTCGTCGAACGCGATATCGCCTTGCGGATCGGCCTCGCCAGTGGCGCGCAGGCTCGCGAACGGAAAGAGCGCGGGATCCATCAGATGCGACGGCACCACGTTCGAGAGTGCATTGAACATGTTCTCGACGCGCCCCGGAAAACGCTTGTCCCACTCGCGAATGAGCGCCTTCATTTCCGCGCGCTTCAGATTCGGCTGGCTGCCGCACAGATTGCACGGGATGATCGGGAATTCGCGCAGTTCGGCGAACTTTTCGAGGTCCGTTTCCTTCACATAGGCGAGCGGACGAATGACGACGTTCTTGCCGTCGTCGGATTGCAGCTTGGGCGGCATGCCCTTCAGCTTGCCGCCGTAGAACATGTTGAGCAGAAGCGTTTGCAGAATGTCGTCGCGATGATGCCCGAGCGCGATCTTCGTCGCGCCCAGTTCGCCCGCCACGCGATACAGAATGCCGCGCCGCAGCCGCGAACACAGCGAACATGTGGTCTTGCCTTCCGGCACGAGCCGCTTGACGATGCTGTACGTGTCCTGATTCTCGATGTGAAACGGAATGTCGAGCTTGGCTAAATACTCGGGCAGCACATGCTCGGGAAAGCCCGGCTGCTTCTGATCCAGATTGACGGCGACGATATCGAAGTCGATCGGCGCGCGCTCGCGCAGGCGCATGAGAATGTCGAGCATCGCGTAGCTGTCCTTGCCGCCGGACAGGCAGACCATGACCTTGTCGCCCTGCTCGATCATGTTGAAGTCGCCGATCGCCTGCCCGACCTGACGCACGATCCGCTTGAAGAGCTTGTTGTTCTCGTACGCTTCCTTCTGCTGGCGCTTGGTCAACGCCTCGCGCGCGGGCTTTTGCTCTTCTGCGTGTTCCATGGCTTCACGCGCGTTCATGCTCGTTCCTCTTTGATGCGAAAGACTTCGACGCCCACCGCGTCGCAGTCGGGATAGACGTCGGGCTTTTGCGTCGATACCGCGACCGCGCGCACGTTCGGATGCGCGAGCAAGGCGGCGGCGACGTCGTCGCACAGCGTTTCCTGAAGATGAATATGGCCGCGATTCACGCGCGCCGCGATGGTCGAGCGCATGAAGTCGTAGTCGACGACTTCGGAGAGCTTGTCCGCGACGGGCGTGGACAGCGCGAGCGGCACGAACAGCTCGACGTTGAACACCACGCGCTGCTCGCCGCGCTTTTCGAAGTCGTGCACGCCGATATTGATGCGCACTTCGTAGTTGCGCAGAAAGAGCCGCCGGCAATCGGTCAGCCGGGGATGAGAAAGTGCGGCAAGCATGGCGTTATCCAATAGTTATCGCGGCGCGGTTCAGGTTTTTTCCGCGCCGATCATGTACATCACGTCGCGCGGGCTCGGCACGAGATGCTGGCCGCCATCGACAACGAGCGTCGTGCCCGTCACGCCGTGCGCGTTCGCCAGATAGCACGCGGCCTGCGCCACGTCCGCAACCGTCGATGCGCGCTTGAGCGGTGTCACGCGATGCGCCGCTTCGAACGATTCGGGCGTCTGCGCGGCGGAGATCAGCGTGAGCCCCGGCGCGAGCCCGACCACGCGCAGTTTCGGCGCGAGCGCCTGCGCGAGCGCGACGGTAGCCGTGTCGAGGGCCGCCTTCGTCAGCGTGTACGACAGGTAATCCGGGTTCATGTTGTAGAGCTTCTGGTCGAGCACGTTGATGACCACGGCGCGCAGCGATTCGTCGTCTTCGGCGGCATCGGGCGTGGCTTCGTGCAGCGTGCGCGCGAGCGTGAGCGGCGCGGCGACGTTGACGGCGGTCATCTGCATGAGCTTCGCGTAGCCGAAATCGGCGGCGGTGTCTTCATCGAAACGCGATGCGCAGTTCACGACGCAATGCAAACCGCCGAAGGTTTCGACGCACGCCGGCACGAGCCGCGCGACTTCCGCTTCGATGCCGAGATCCGCGTTCAGCGCAACCGCGCGTCGCCCGAGCGACTCGATTTGCGCGACGGTTTCACGCGCTTCCTGCTCCGAGCGGCCGTAATGCACGGCGACGTCCCAGCCTTGCCGCGCGAATTCCAGCGCGATGCCTCGCCCGATGCGCTTTCCCGCGCCCGTCACGAGCACGGCGCGCTTGCGCTGCGTGGAGGACGCCGGCCAGAGCGGCGCATTCACGCCCGAAGACGGCGAATTGGCGGGAGAAAGCGGCGTGGAGGCGCTCATTTACAATACTGGGATGAATCCGAATCGACCAACCGATAGTTTACCTGCTCCCGGCCCCGACGCGCTCGCGCAATCGGCGGCGCTGACTGAAGTGATCCGCGAACGCATCGCGGCGGCGGGCGGCTGGCTGCCGTTCGACCAGTACATGGAGCTCGCGCTGTACGCGCCCGGCCTCGGCTACTACAGCGGCGGCGCCATGAAATTCGGCCGCCGCGCCGACGATGGCAGCGACTTCATCACCGCGCCCGAGTTGTCGCCGCTCTTTGCGACGACGCTTGCGCGCCCCATCGCCCAGGCCTTGCAGGCGAGCGGCACCCGCCGCGTGATGGAATTCGGCGCGGGCACGGGCAAGCTCGCGGCGGGTTTGCTGACGGCGCTCGCCGAGCTCGGCGTGGACATTGACGGTTACGCGATCGTCGATCTGTCCGGCGAACTGCGCGAGCGTCAGCGCGCGACGATTGAAGCGCAAGCGCCTGCTTTCGCCGCGAAGGTCGAATGGCTGGACGCGCTGCCCGATGCGTTCGAAGGCGTGGTGATCGGCAACGAAGTGCTGGACGCGATGCCGGTGCGCCTCGTCGTGCGCAAGCTGGGCGCGTGGCATGAACGCGGCGTGGTGATTCAGAGCGAAGGCTTCGCTTTCGACGATCGCGCGGTTACGGCGGATGCGCAGATCGAGTTGATCGACGCGGCCATCGACGAAGCGAACGACGACGAGCCATTCACCGAATACCTGACGGAGACGCACGAGGCCGCGCTCGCGTTCACGAAGACGGTTTGCACGATGCTCACGCGCGGCGCGGCGTTTTTCATCGACTATGGCTTTCCGCGACGCGAGTTCTATCACGCGCAGCGCGCGACGGGCACGTTGATGTGCCATTACCGGCATCGCGCGCATGCGGACCCGTTCCTTTATCCGGGATTGCAGGATTTGACGGCGCACGTCGAGTTCACGGGCATCGCGGAGGCTGGTGTGGAAACGGGCGCGGATTTGCTCGGATTCACGTCGCAGGCGCGGTTTCTGATGAATGCGGGCATCACCGATGTTCTCAGCGCGCTCGATCCTTCGGACGTGAAGCGATTTCTGCCTGCGGCGAATGCGGTGCAGAAGCTGCTTTCGGAAGCGGAGATGGGCGAGCTATTCAAGGTAATCGCGTTTTCGCGCGGCATCGAAGGGACGCTCGATGCATTCGCTGCAGGCGATCGTTCGCACGCGTTATGAGGCTGCGGTCATGATTCGCTGGGTAGTCACGACGTTCATCGCGCTTGCGATTCTTTCCGGGTCGATGCCTTGGCTTAGGAAGTTTGGTATTGGACGGCTGCCCGGGGATTTCACTTTGCGGATTTTTGGGCGGGAGTATTCGTTTCCGTTTATGTCTACGGTGGTGATTTCTATTCTGCTTTCTTTGATTGCTCGGGCGCTTTGATTGTTTGCGTTTCGGCGCGGCGCGGTTAGCTCGGCAATGGCGCTTGGTGGTCATCTGCCGCTTCCTTCGTTCCACGAAAAAAGAAGCGCACCAATCCTACAAGAACCCAACGTTCAAGAAGAAGAAAGCGCCCCCGAGCGCCCCCCGCTCAAAACCCGCCCGACCGCCTCCACCCGAGCCTCATGCACCGCATCCTTGATCCGCGAAGGCTCATGCGCGAACCGCTGCGCCACCGCCCCGGCATCGACCGACCGCGCCGCGACAAGCGCCTCCCGCAGCCGCTCCGCCTGCGGATACGCCTTGTGCTCGAGCCCGAGCCGCCCCCGCGCATCCGCGAGACAAGCCTGAAGCGCCTCGGCAAAGCGCGCCGGCTTGCGCAGCGCATCCGTGCGCTCGAAAAGCCGCACGAGCGCCGCCGCGCCCATGTCCATCACGCGATGAATATTGCCGTGCTCCCGCGCGACGAGCAGCGCCAGATCGCGGCATTCGTTCGGCACGCGCAGGCGTTCGCACAACGGCTTCAGCAAGTCGACACTGCGTCCCTCATGCCCGATGTGCCGCGGCAAGATATCGTCCGGCGTCGTCGCCTTGCCGAGATCGTGCGTGAGCGCGGCAAAGCGCACCGGCAGCGCGTAGCCCTGCGAGGCCGCATAGTCCACGACCATCATCACATGCACGCCCGTGTCCACTTCCGGGTGATAGTCGGCGCGTTGCGGCACGCCCCATAGCGCATCCACTTCCGGCAGAATCCGCGCGAGCGCGCCGCAGCCGCGCAGCACTTCGAACATGCGCGACGGCCGCTTCTCCATCAGCCCGCGCGAAATCTCTTGCCACACGCGCTCGGGAACGAGCGCATCGACTTCGCCGGCTTCGACCATCTTTTTCATCAACGCTTCCGTGTCCGGCGCGACGGTGAAATCCGCGAAACGCGCCGCAAAACGCGCGAGCCGAAGTATGCGCACCGGATCTTCGATGAACGCATCGCCCACATGCCGGAAACGCTTTGCGCTCAGGTCGCTCTGTCCGTTGAACGGGTCGATCACCGGGCCCGTCAGCTCGCCCGCCGCGTTGACCTCGCGCGCCATCGCGTTGATCGTGAGATCGCGGCGCGCCAAGTCCTCCTCCAGCGTCACATCCGGCGAATAGTAGAACTGAAAGCCGTGATAGCCCGCCGCCGTCTTGCGCTCAGTGCGCGCGAGCGCGTATTCCTCGTGCGTGACCGGATGCAGAAACACCGGAAAGTCCTTGCCGACGGGCTTGTACCCTTGCGCGACCATCTGCTCGGGCGTCGCGCCGACGACCACGTAATCGCGGTCCACCACCGGCACGCCCAGCAACGCGTCGCGAATCGCACCGCCTACCGCGTAGATATTCATCGCGCGTTGTCCTTCTTTGCATCGTCGATCCACGCGGCCACGGCCGGCAGCGCCGTCACGCGAGCCCCGTACTCGCGCGCGCCTTCGCTGATGGCGGGCGCGTACGAGTTGAAGCGCATGACGACGGGCGCGAACATCGCGTCCGCTATGCAGAAATCGCCGAACAGGAACGGCCCGCCCGACTGCGCGAGACAGCCGGTCCAGATGGCATCGATCCGCGCGATATCCGCGAGCGTGCCGGGCGTCGCGCCGATGCCGGGCTCGCGCGCCGTGATCTGCATCGGCATGTTCTGGCGCAGGTCGGCGAAGCCCGCATGCATCTCCGCGCTGATGCTGCGCGCGTGCGCGCGGGCGGCGGCATCGCGCGGCCAGAGCGCATGCTGCGGATACCGTTCGGCGAGCGTTTCCATGATGGCGAGCGAATCCCACACGGTCTCGCCGCTATCGGTGATGAGGCACGGCACCTTGCCCGACGGCGTCACATCGAGAATCTTCGCTTTGGTGCCGGGCTGGCCGAGCCGGATAAGCGCTTCATCGAACGGAATGCCGAAATGCCTGAGCAGCACCCAGGGACGCATGGACCAGGATGACAGATTCTTGTCGCCGATAACGAGTTTCATGCGGTCGGGGAATCAACGGTGCGCCGTGGCGCGGAAAGTATTGAAGCGCGAACGCGGCGACATGCCGGTGAGATACAGCGGGGCGATGGCCTCGATGCTCGCCGGCTCGCCGATGCCCAGTTCCGGCGCGAGCGGCCCGCTCGCAATGCTCGGCGTCTTCATGGAATCGAGGTTGTCGCGCGACATCAGCGGTTCGCCGGGCGCCATTTCGAGCGTCATCGCCTGAAGACGGCCGAGACTCTCCGGCAGCTTCACGATGCGCGCATGCTTGCCGATGGTCGCGCCCGCGAAGCGCACGAGTTCCGCGAGCGTATAGACGGCCGGGCCCGCCAGTTCGTAGACCATGCGGTTCGCCGCATCGAGGTCGAGCACGTTGACGATGGCTTTCGCGACATCGCCGACGAAAACCGGCTGGAATTCCGCGTTCGCGCAGGCAAGCGGAATCACCGGAAAGAGCCGTTCGAGAAACGCAAACTGGTTGAGCAGATTGTCCTCGGGGCCGAAGACCACCGAACTGCGGAAGATGGTCCAGTCGAGGCCGGATTCGCGGACCTGCTTCTCGCCATCGCCCTTCGAGCGCAGATACATGCTCGGACCTTCGGAGTCCGCGCCGATCGCGCTCATATGAATGAGCCTGCGCACGCCCTTCGCCGCGCACGCCGCGACGATCTTGCGCGGCAGTTCGACATGCGCTCGCGCGAACTCGGGGCCGTACGGATCGCCGCGCCGCCCTTGAAGCACGCCGACGAGATTGATGACCGCATCGGCTTCCGCGACGAACGCGGCGAGCTTGATGGGATCGTGCACATCGGTTTCGAGCACGTCCACCGGCAATAACGTGAGATGCGCGGCGTTCGAGCGACGCCGTGTCGCAATCCGCACGTTTTTGCCGAGATCGACCAGCGCGTTGACGAGATGGCTGCCGATAAAGCCGGAGCCGCCGATGATCGCCACGTTCTGATGTTGCATGTTCGCCTCTTGTGTCGCGGCTGTCCGCTTGCGCTGACGAATGCGGGGCTACGAGGTAAGGACGAGCCGCCGCGCGTGCTTCCGATGAACGGATGGCCGAGCGCGGCGCGGCGTGAAGCGCGCTTACGGCGCGATATAACCCAGCCGCGCCTTCAGCGATTGCGGACGGCCTTCGAACAGCGCAGCGTAATACACGGTGTTCGACAGCACGTTCTTCACGTAATCGCGCGTCTCGGAAAACGGAATGGTTTCAGCAAAAACCGCGCCCTCGACCGGCGCGCGCAAGTCCTGCCGCCATTGACGCGGCCTGCCCGGACCGGCGTTGTAGCCGGCGGTGGCGAGCACCGGCGAGTTGTCGAACTGATTGTAGATCATCGACAGGTAGTTCGTGCCGAGCAGAATGTTGGTGTCGATATCGTTCATCTGCGCGCGCGAGAGCGAGCCGAGACCGATCTTCTTCGCGACGAGTTGCGCCGTGCCGGGCATCAACTGCATGAGGCCGCCCGCGCCCACTTCCGAGCGCGCATTGATGATGAAGCGCGATTCCTGGCGAATCAGACCGTACGCCCATTCGGTGTCGAGCCCGGTGCTTTGCGCGTCGCGCTCGACGATCTCGCGGAACGGTGACAGATACCGCAGCGTGAAATCGTGCTCGGTCTTGGTCTTGTCGGCGGTGTTCACCGTGCGGTCGTACAGCTCGATGCGCTTTGCATATTGCGCGGCGGCAAGCAACTGACGGTCAGTCATGCTGCGCAGCGGCCAGTTCCACTCACGATTGCCTTCGAGCCGCATGTTGAGCGCATAGAAACGCTGCGACAGCGCGAAGCCCGGCACCGACTGCATCTGCGCGATCTCGGCGTCCGAGACGGTCGTGCGCGGCGGCAGCGTGATCTTCTGGCCGAGCTCTTCCAGCGCGAGCTGGCCATAGAAGTTGTATTGATCCGCAATGCTCTGAAATTCCTGATTCGCCGTGGCCGCGTCGCCCGCCTGCTTGACGGCGCGCGCATGCCAGTAGACCCACGCGGGCTGGCTGCGCAGCGTGGGCGGCATCTGCTCGACGGACCAGCGGACCATGTTCCAGTCGCCCGCGAGCAGCGCGCTGCGCGTGCGCCATTCGTACGCCGGATTCGACAACGGCGCATTCGCCGACAGCCGATACCAGTCCGCCGCCGACGGCATGCGCTTCAACGCCGCCTGATAGCCGATGGTGCCCCAGCCGATCGCGCGCTCGGCCGGCGTGAGACTCGGCGCGACGGAGCTGAACGTGGCCGCGGCCATCGCCGGATCGTTGCGCGCCATGCGCGTGACCGCGAGCAGCGTCAGTTGATGCGCCGGCGTGTTCGGCATGACGCCGCGCGCGAGATACAGCGGCGGCTTGTTGACGGCGTTGTCGAGCAGTTCGGGCTTCGGCCGTTCCTGGCCGAGCGCATCGACGATATTCGCGCCGGTCGTCGTGTAGTTTTGCTCATAGGCGAGGCGGATCTGCTGCCAGATGTCGTCGCTCGTGAACTGGCCCGACTCCGCGAGTGCCGCGATCAGATCGACGCAGCCGTCGCCGTACCATTTCGGATCGACGAGCAGCGCGCGCGCCGCCTCCGCAATGTTCTCGCCGCGCGACTGCCGCGCTTCGAGCGCATAGCATTTGACCTGCGTGTCGTCATTGAGCACGAAGCGAGAATATTGCTGCTCGAAGTTGCGCCAGTCGTGACGGCCGCCGAGCACCACGAGGTAGTCGTTGCGCATGCGGTCGGCAATGGCCTGACCGTCGTAGCGTTGCAGGAACGAGAGCACCGGCGCGTCGGGTGCGTCGGGGCGCGCGTGGCCTTGGGCATCGAAAAGCTGCGGCTTGATCGTGAAGTATTCGACGTAACCCGGCGCCGGATAATTCGGAATTTGCGCGGCGAGCGCGGCGGCACGGCCGGCGTCGTTCGCCCGGGCCGCCTCGCGCAACTGCATGAAGACGCGGTCGTCGGCGGACGGCGAAAAGTCGGCGTCCGGGCGCACGGCCGAGGCCGTTCCGCAGGCGACGAGCGTCGCGGCGGCAAGGGCGTAACCGACCGCAAGATATACTCGGTTGAAGCGTTTTGACATCGTTATTACTGGAGCGCGAGGTGGTCCAAAGATCGGTTGAAAGCATAGCACGCAACGTTTGCGCGGAACCTGTCCGCGCGGAGCCGAAGAGCGCCCTGCGCGCCACGCTGCTCGCGCGCCGCGAGGCGCAGGCCGAAGACCCGGTGCAAGCGGCGCGCAACGCGGCGCTGGCCGAGCGGCTGCGCGCGCTGCTCGATGAGCGCGCGGTAAGGCGCATCGGTTTTTACTGGCCGGTGGCGGGCGAATTCGACGCGCGCGCGGTCATCGCGCAATGGCTCGCATCGGACGATGATCGCGAGGCCGCGCTGCCGGTCGTCGTGCAGCCGCATGCGCCGATGGCCTTTCACGCATGGCACGCGCAATCGCCGATGAAGCCCGGCCGCTATCGCATTCCGGTGCCGGAGGAAGAAAAAGTCGTGGT
The DNA here is from genome assembly GCF_902833455.1 of Caballeronia sp. BCC1704. Taxonomy (NCBI): domain Bacteria; kingdom Pseudomonadati; phylum Pseudomonadota; class Betaproteobacteria; order Burkholderiales; family Burkholderiaceae; genus Caballeronia; species Caballeronia sp. BCC1704. The sequence goes on from NZ_CADFFT010000001.1 coordinate 129,433, forward strand.
GCCGGAATTGCTGCTCGTGCCGTGCGTCGGTTTCGATGTGGACCGGTATCGCCTCGGCTACGGCGGCGGCTATTACGACCGCACGCTCGCGGCGTGGCCGGTCGCGAAGAAGCCGGCGACCATCGGCATAGCGTATGAAATGGGCAAGCTCGGCGCCTTGCCGCGCGAATCGCACGACATGCCGCTCGATGCGATCGTCACCGAAGCGGCGCGTTACTGAGCCGCGCTTAGAGCGACGCCGCCGCGCGCGCGGCGGTGTCGTAGAGGCCCGATGCGTTGCGCATCAGTTGCGCCGCCTCGCCGATCTGTTCGTTGGTCAGCCGGCTTTCGCGCAGCGCGGAAATCAGGCAGCTTTCCCGCACCTCGCGGTACTTGCCGCACAGCTCGCGCCCCGCCGGCGTCGTCGTGAAGAACACTTCCTTGCCGGCCTTTTCGCTCGTCACATAGCCGCGCGTCACGAGTTTCTTGAGCGCGTAGGTCGCCACATGCGTGTCCTCGATATTCAGCACGAAGCAGATGTCCGCGAGCTTCTTTTTGCGGTCGCGATGATTCACGTGATGCAGCAGCGACACTTCCACCGCCGTCATGTCTTTCGCGCCCGCCGCCGACATGCAGCGCACCATCCATCGGTTGAACGCGTTGCTCGCCATGATGAGCGCGTACTCGAATTCGGAGAGTTCCGCGCTGGTTTCGGAGACGAGGTGCTCGGACGACACGATCTTGGTTGGCTGACGCGACATGGCGATGACCGTAGAAAAGTGCGTCGCAGTGTAGCGCAATGCGTTCGCGCCACACTCCAGACAAACGCGTATTGATAATTTCTTGATAATTTATTGACAATGTAACATTCTGAGACGGCGTGGCGAAAGCGGTCTCCCACGAAAACGCCGCCGTGCTCGAAGGACATACTCGAACGCATGACCAGACCACGAATCTATCCGCTCGGCGAAAGCGCGCTCGTCTGCGACGTCGCGCCGCCCGCCACGATCGACTGCCAGCGCCGCATCTGGACGCTCGCGGATTACGCGCGCCTCTTGCCGCATGTCGTGGAAGTCGTGCCGGGCATGAACAATCTGACGATCGTGTTCGATCCGCTCGAGGCCGACTACGACAGCCTCGCGGCGCAACTCGACGCGCAATGGGACGTCGCGGGCCACGCCGACACGGAAGGCACGCAGATAGACATTCCGGTGCGCTACGGCGGCGACGACGGCCCCGACCTCGTGGCGCTGGCCGAGCACGTCGGCTTGTCGGTCGATGAAGTCGTGAAGCGTCATACGCAAGCCGAATACATCGTGTTCTTTCTCGGCTTCCAGCCGGGCTTCGCCTATCTCGGCGGGCTCGATCCCGCGCTGCACATGCCGCGCCGCCGCGAGCCGCGTCTCGAAGTGCCGGCGGGATCGGTTGGCATCGGCGGGGCGCAGACGGGCATTTATCCGGCGACGTCGCCGGGAGGCTGGCAACTGCTCGGCCGCACGGACGTGAAGCTCTTCGACCCGGCGCGCAATCCGCCGACGCTGATGCAGCCCGGCGACCGTGTGCGCTTCACCGCGGTGGAGGTGCGCGCATGATCGACGTGATTCGCGCGGGCGTGCTCTCCTCGGTGCAGGACCTGGGCCGCCCCGGTTACCGGCATCTCGGCGTCAGTTCGGGCGGTGCGCTCGATGCGCTGTCGCTCGAAATCGGCAATCGCATCGTCGGCAACCGGCCGGATGCGGCGGGCATCGAAGTGACGTTCGGGCCGACCGTGCTGCGCTTCAAGCGCGCGACGCGCATCGCCATCACGGGCACGGACTTCGGCGCGACGCTCGACGACGTGCCGGTCTATTCGTGGTGGAGCCTGCCTGTTCGCGCGGGCCAGGAACTGACGCTGCGGGCGGCCAAGCGCGGCATGCGCTGCTACGTGTGCATCGCGGGCGGCATCGACGTGTTGCCGATGCTCGGCTCGCGCAGCACCGATCTCGGCGCGTGCTTCGGCGGACTCGGCGGACGCGCGCTGCGCGACGGCGATCGCTTGCCGGTTGGCGTGCCGCAGCCGCACAAAGGCATCGCGTTCTCGCCGGAAGAACCCGCGTTCGGCGTGAAAGCGCCCGCGTGGTGCAAGTTCGTTCTCGTCGATGAACCCGTGCGTCGCGGCCGCCACGCGCCCGGCCTCGCGTGGGCCGCGCCGATCCGCGTGCTGCGCGGCCCGGAGTACGCGAGCTTCACCGACGAGTCGCAGCGCGACTTCTGGGACGACGAATGGACCATCACGCCGAATAGCAACCGCATGGGCTTCCGGCTCGCCGGCACGCCGCTCGAGCGCCGCGCGAAGACGGAACTGCTCTCGCACGCGGTGCTGCCCGGCACGATTCAGGTTCCGCCGAACGGCCAGCCGATCATCCTCATGGGCGACGCGCAGACCACGGGCGGCTATCCGAAGATCGGGGCGGTCATCAAGGCCGACTTGTGGAAGCTCGCGCAAGTGCGGCTGAACGGCGGCGTGCGCTTCGTCGAGACATCGGTGGAGGAAGCGCGCCACGCGCTCGCCGAAGAACGCCAGTACGTGAGCCAGGTGGAAACGGCCATCGCCATGCACGAAGAACGCATCGGGCGATGAAGGACAACGCAACGCAACGACTACTTCAAACGACATCATCATGCAGATCGATCTGAACGCCGATCTCGGCGAAGGCTGCGGCTCCGACGAAGCCCTGCTCGACCTCGTCAGCTCCGCGAACATCGCGTGCGGCTGGCATGCGGGTGGCGCGACTGCCATGCGCGACTGCGTGCGCTGGGCGGTGCAAAAGGGCGTCGCGATCGGCGCGCATCCGAGCTTCAATGATCCGGAGAACTTCGGCCGCAAGGAAATGGACCTGCCGCCCGACGAAATCTACGCCGGCGTGCTGTATCAACTCGGCGCGCTCGCGGCGATCGCGAAGGCGGAAGGCGGGCGCATCGCGCATGTGAAGCCGCACGGCGCGCTCTACAACCAGGCGGCCAGGACGCCCGAAATCGCGGATGCCATCGCCGCCGCCGTGCGCGACTTCGATCCGTCGCTGCTCGTGTTCGGTCTCGCGAATAGCGGACTCATCGACGCGGCACGGCGCGCGGGGCTCGTCGCCATCGAAGAAGTGTTCGCGGATCGCGGTTATCGCGCGGACGGTTCGCTCGTGCCGCGCAAGGAGCCGGGCGCGCTGCTCGACGACGAAGACGCCGTGCTCGAACGCACGCTCTCGATGGTCCGCGACCAGCGCGTGCAGGCCGTTTCGGGAGACTGGGTGCCGCTCAACGCGCAGACCATCTGCCTGCACGGCGACGGCGAGCACGCGCTGGCGTTCGCCCGGCGCATTCGCGGCGCGCTCGCGGATGCGGGCATCGGCGTTCGCGCCGCTCAAGCCGCCTGAGCCTTTTTTGAAGCATCGAACGCCCCGCCTTGCCGGGGCGTTTTAGCAAGCGGCCGCAAGAGCCGATAGTCGTTCGCTGTCACCACGCGCCCGCATCGAGGCGCGATGTTTGAATCGACAAACCGTTTGGAGATCTCATGGCAACCGCAGTCAATTTATGGCCGCTCATTGGCGTGGCCGTCATCATCGTGGGCTTCGTGCTGCGCTTCAATCCGATGCTGATCGTGGCCGCCGCCGCGATCGTCACCGGCCTGGCGGCGCACTTCCCGCCCGAGCGCATTCTCACCGCCATCGGCAGCGGCTTTCTGAAGACGCGCAACATTCCGCTCATCATCCTGCTGCCGCTCGCGGTGATCGGCCTGCTCGAACGCCACGGGCTGCGCGAGCGCGCGCAGATCTGGATTTCGAGCATTCGCGCGGCGACGGCCGGGCGTCTTCTGATCGTCTATCTGCTCGTGCGTGAGCTGACGGCGGCCGTCGGTCTGACGGGCCTGGGCGGTCATCCGCAGATGGTGCGGCCGCTTCTCGCGCCGATGGCCGAAGGCGCGACCGAAGCGCGTCACGGCAAGCTCTCGGACGCCGTGCGCTTCAAGCTGCGCGCGTATGCGGCGGCGACCGACAACGTGGGCCTCTTCTTCGGCGAAGACATCTTCGTGGCGTTCGGCGCGATCGTGCTGATGGTCACGTTCCTGAAGGAAGCGGGCATCGTGGTGGAGCCGATGCACGTCGCCGTCTGGGGCATCCCCACGGCCATCTGCGCGTTCCTGATCCACGGTTTCCGGCTGTGGCTGCTCGACCGCCAACTGACGCGCGAACTCGACGCACTGACGCGCAACGTCGCGGGAGAAAAGGCATGACGCTCACCATCAACTATCTGTTCTATCTCGTCGGCATCGTGCTCGTGGTCGTCTCGGGCATGATTCTCACGGACAAGTCGCATCCGCGGCGGCTTTCGGCGGGCACGTTCTGGCTCGTCTATGCGCTCATCTTTCTGATCGGCGACTGGCTGCCGGTGTCGGTCGTCGGCGTGCTGGTCGTGGCGATGGCGCTGATCGCGGGCTTCGGCGGCGTCACCGGCGCGAAGCCGAAGATGCTCTCCGAGGAAACGCGCCGCCAGAGCGCCATGCGCCTCGGCAACAAGCTCTTCGTGCCCGCGCTGACGATTCCCGTCGTCACCGTGATCCTCACGCTCGGCGCGAGCCATCTCGTGTTCGGCGGCAAGCCGCTGATCGAACTGAAGAACGTGACGCTGATCGGCTTCGGCATCGGCTGCGTGATCGCGCTGGCGGTGGCGTGCGTGATGACGCGCGATACCGTCGGCCAGTCGATGCGCGAAACGCGCCGCCTGATCGACGCGCTGTCGTGGGCCGCCGTGCTGCCGCAGATGCTCGGCATGCTCGGGCTCGTGTTCTCGGATGCGGGCGTCGGCAAGGCGGTCGCGCACGTGACGACGGCTTACGTGAACATGGATTACCGGCTCGTCGCGGTGGCGGTGTACTGCATCGGCATGGCGCTTTTCACGATGGTGATGGGCAATGGCTTCGCCGCGTTTCCGGTGATGACGGGCGGCGTCGGCGTGCCGATTCTCGTCGGCGTGTTCCACGGCAATCCCGCGACGATGGTCGCCATCGGCATGTTCTCGGGCTACTGCGGCACGCTCATGACGCCGATGGCCGCGAACTTCAACATCGTGCCGGCCGCGCTTTTGGAATTGCCGGACAAGAACGCGGTCATCAAGGTGCAGGTGCCCACCGCGCTGACGTTGCTGATCGTGAACATCTTCTTGCTGAACTGGCTGATGTTCATCTGATGCGGCGGTCGCGCTCGATTGTCAGGAAGGCGCGACCACGAACCCGCGCTTTCTCAGCAACTCAAGCACGCCGCGCGGCCCGCCCAGATGCAGCGCGCCGATGGCCACGAACACCGGCTTGTCGGGCGCGGCGAGCTGCACCATCCGCGCGACGAAGCGCCGGTTGCGCTCGTAGACCACGCGGTTGTCCACTTGCGCGGCGAGTGCCTTCGACCGCGCGAGCTTGCTGCTTTTCGCGTCGTCCCAGGCTTTGAGCGCGTCGGCGTCGCCAATACGCCATAGCCGATGCAGTTCCTTCACGTCGGCGATGTTCTCGGCCGGCGTCTGCACCAGATCTTCCGCGAGCATCTCGCGTTGCTGCGCGGACGTGAGCCGCGTGAACGTCGAAATCTGCTCGTTCAACGTCTCCAGTCCGACGATCTTCCCGCGCACGCGCAGATAGACGTTCTGCAATTGCGCCTCGGTGCCGTACTCGCTCTGGAAGCCGGCCTTCAGCGTGTCGTAGGTTTCGATCAGCATCGACGCGAGCCACGGCCGCGTATGCCGCAGTTCCTTGAGCGCCGCCGGATTGCTGCGCATGCGCGCTTCGACTTTCTTCCACATGGAATCCGGCAAATAGTCGATGAGGCATTCGCTATGGCACATGCCATAGCGGTTCACGTCGTCTTGCGACGACAGCAGTTCGTCCGGGGAGATTTCGAGCGCGAGGGTCGGCGACGCATAGAGCGCCGCGAGAATCGACTGGCGAAAAGGCTGCTCGGGCGGATAGTCGCTCGCGAAACCGACGTGCAGCGTGCCGAGCACGTAGAGCGTCGTCGCGCCCTTCGTCGCGACGTAGAACGGCATGTGCGGCGGCTGCGCGCGCACGGGGCCGCTTGCCGTGGTGCCGTTGCTGCGATCCACGCGCGACGGCTGCGCGGGCGGATCGGGCACGTCGGTCGCGCTGGCCTCGCCGGCGGGCTGCGGCGTGCCGCCCGGCGGCGCACGCGATCCGGTGACGGCGAAACTCGCGGGCGAAACGGTGAGGCCGATTGCAAACGCCATCGTTGACGCCAGAACCATGCATCGAGCGCGAGCGGACAACGCCGCGACCCACAGCGCCGCGCAGACCGCGAGCGCCGCCGCACTCGATGCAACGCGGCGCGCCCGGTCAGCGACCGGCCGCGCCGCCTGCGATTCAGGCGTCGCCTTCACCGACCTCCTCGGCGCGATGGCACGAGACCTGACGGCCATCGACCACTCGCAGCGCCGGCTCCTCGACGCGGCACCGCTCGATCGCATACGGGCAACGCTGATGGAACGTGCAGCCCGACGGCGGATTGAGCGGCGAGGGCATCTCGCCTTGCAGCTTGATCTTGATGCGCCGGTCTTCCTCGAAGATCGCGGGCGTCGCGGACATCAGCGAGCGCGTGTACGGATGCCGCGGATTCGCGAAGATCGTCTTCTTGTCGCCCAGTTCGGCAATGCCGCCGAAGTACATCACCATCACGTCGTCGGCAATATGCTCGACCACCGACAAGTTGTGCGAAATGAAGACGTAGCTCGTGCCGAACTGCTGCTGCAGATCCATGAATAGATTAAGAATCTGCGCCTGAATGGACACATCGAGCGCCGACACGGGTTCGTCCGCGACGACGATCTGCGGATCGAGAATCATCGCCCGCGCGATCGCCACGCGCTGACGCTGCCCGCCCGAAAACATGTGCGGATAGCGCGACGCGTGCTCGGGGCGCAAGCCGACCGTGCGCATCATCTGCGCGATGCGCTCGGCGCGTTCCGTCGACGAGAGCTTCGTGTTGATCGCGAGCGGCTCGCCGAGCGTCTGCTCGACGGTCTTGCGCGGATTCAGCGATGCGAACGGGTTCTGAAACACCATCTGCACCCGCTGACGCAGTTCCGCGATTTTCGCCTTGCTCGCGCCCGCGACGTCTTCGCCTTCGATCAGCAGCCGGCCGGACGTCGGCGCTTCGATCATCGTCAATTGCCGCGCGAGCGTGGACTTGCCGCAACCCGATTCGCCGACGACCGCGAGCGTGCGACCGCGCTGCAATTCGAACGACACGCCGTTGAGCGCCTTCACCGTGCCTTGCGTGAACATGCTGCGCTTTACGGTGTAGTGCTTCGTGAGCCGGTCGGCGGCGAGCACGATGTCCTGCGTCTTTTCCTTCGGTACCGCGTTCATCGCGCGCCCTCCTCGACAATCTGCGCCTCGCGTTCGGCGCGCACCGCTTGCGCGACTTCCTGCGCCACATTCAGCGGCTTGATGCAGCGCGCGCGCACGGCGGCATCCCGCGCGTCGAGCTGATACAGATGCGGCCTGCCCTTCCAGCAGTCATCGACCACATACTTGCAGCGCGGCGCGAAGAGACAGCCGCTCGGCCGGTCGTCGCGGCCCGGCACCATGCCCGGCAGCGCCGCGAGCCGCGCCGCGCCGCGGCTGTGCTCCGGAATTGCGGCGAGCAACGCCTCCGTGTACGGATGATGCGGCTCGCTGAAAATGGCCGGCACGTGGTTCGTCTCGATGATCTCGCCCGCGTACATGACCGCGACGCGCTGCGCGACCTCGGAGACGACCGCGAGATCGTGCGAAATCAGCACAAGCGCCATGCCGCGCTCCTTCTGCAATCGCACGAGCAGTTCCATGATCTGCGCCTGAATCGTCACGTCGAGCGCGGTGGTCGGTTCGTCCGCGATCAGGAGCTTCGGATTGCACGCGACCGCCATCGCGATCATCACGCGTTGGTTCATGCCGCCGGACAACTGATGCGGAAACGTGTCGATGCGGTTCTTCGCGTCCGGAATGCCGACCTGGTCCAGCAGTTCGAGCGCGCGTTTGTTGAGCGCATCGCCGCGCAAGCCTTCGTGCAGGCGCAGCACTTCCTTGATCTGATAGCCGACGGTGTAACTCGGGTTCAGGCTCGTGAGCGCGTCCTGAAACACCATCGCGATGTCCTTGCCGATGATCTTGCGGCGAGCGCGCGCCGATGCCTTCAGCAAGTCGTGGCCGTCGAAGGTGATCTGATCGGCGGTGACTTTGCCGGGATGGTCGATGAGGCCCATCAGCGCCATCATCGTCACGCTCTTGCCCGAGCCGGATTCGCCGACGACGCCGACGACTTCGCCCGGCTTCACGGATAAGTTGATGCGATCGACCGCTTGCGTGCCGCCGAACGTCACTTGCAGGTTACGGATAGTCAGTAGATCGGTCATGTCATGCCATCCGTTTCAGTTTCGGATCGAGCGCGTCGCGCAGCCCGTCGCCGAGCAGGTTGATGACGAGCACCGAGACGAGAATCGAGAGGCCCGGCATCGTCACGATCCACCATGCGCTTTCGATGTAATCGCGCGCCGAGGCGAGCATGGCGCCCCACTCCGCCGCGGGCGGTTGCACGCCGAGGCCGAGAAAGCCGAGCGCGGCGGCATCCAGAATCGCCGATGAAAAGCCCAGCGTCGCCTGCACGATGAGCGGCGCGGCGCAGTTCGGCAGCACTTGCGAGAACATGAGCCGCGCGGTGCTCGCGCCCGCCACGCGCGATGCCGTCACGTATTCCTTCTGCAATTCGCCGAGCGCCGAGGCTCGCGTGAGCCGCACGTAACCCGGCAGCGCGACGATGGCGATCGCGAGCATCGTATTGACGAGACCCGGCCCGATGATCGCGACGACAGCCACCGCGAGCAGCAGCGAAGGCAGCGCGAGCAGCACGTCCATCACGCGCATGATCGGCGTGTCGAGCCAGTGGAAGAACGCCGCCATCAGCCCGAGCACGACGCCCGGAATCAGCGCGAGCACCACGGACACGAAGCCGATCCAGAACGACAGCCGCGCGCCGTACATGAGGCGCGAGAGAATGTCGCGGCCCGCTTCGTCGGTGCCGAGCAGAAACATGCGGTTGCCGCCGTCGAGCCATGCGGGCGGGATTTTCACGTACTCGCGATACTGCTCGATCGGACTATGCGGCGCGATCAACGGCGCGAAAATCGCGATAAAGAGCAGCACGAGCACAATGATGCCCGCTGCCACCGCGCCACGATTGCGCGAGAAGTTCGCCCAGAACTCGCGCGCCGCGACCATGCGGCCGGACGGCGGCGTCAATGCGCCGGGCGGGATATTGTTTTGAACGTCAGCCATTCGTTATGCCTCGCGCCGAGCCGCCTCGAATGAGGCATGCGCCCCCTTGGGGGGCAGCGAACAAGTGTGAGCGTAGGGGACCATGTTTCCTCAGCGAGTATGGCGAATGCGCGGATTCAACACGCCGTACAAGAGATCGACGACCAGATTCACGACGATCACGAGCGTCGCGATCATCAGAATGCCGCCTTGCACGACCGGATAGTCGCGGCGCGAAATGGCGTCGATGAGCCACTTGCCGACGCCCGGCCACGAGAACAGCGTCTCGGTCAGCACCGCGCCCGCGAGCAGCGTGCCGACCTGCAAACCGATCACGGTCACGACCGGAATCAGCGCGTTGCGCAGCGCATGCACGACGACCACGCGCAACGGCGAAAGGCCCTTTGCGCGCGCGGTGCGGATGTAGTCTTCGCGCAGCACTTCGAGCATCGACGAGCGCGTCATGCGCGCGACGACCGCGAGCGGGATCGTGCCGAGCACGATGGTCGGCAGAATCAGATGCGAGAGCGCCGACGTGAACGCGCCTTCATCGCTCGAAAAGAGCGAGTCGATCAGCATGAAGCCGGTGACGTGCGGGATGTCGTATTCCACCGCGATGCGACCTGACACGGGCGTCCAGCCCAGCTTCGCCGAGAAGAACATGATGAGGATCAAGCCCCACCAGAAGATCGGCATGGAGTAGCCGGTGAGCGCGGTGCCCATGACGCCGTGATCGACCGCCGTGCCGCGCTTGAGCGCCGCCGCCACGCCCGCCGGCAAACCGACGACGAGCGCGAAGATCATCGCGCAGATGGAGAGCTCGACGGTCGCCGGAAAGCGCGCCATGAATTCGCCCATCACGCTCGTATTGGTGATGATGGACGTGCCGAGATCGCCCTTGAGCGCATGGCCGACATAGTGGAAATATTGAAGCGGCAGCGGCTGGTCCAGCCCGAGGCGCTTCATGGCTTCGGCGTGGGCCGCCGGGTCCACGCCCCGTTCGCCCATCATGACTTCGATGGGATCGCCCGGGATCAGGTGGATGAGCGCGAACGCGAGAATCGTAATGCCGATGAACGTCGGTATCACCATTCCTATGCGTCGCAAAACGAATCGGAACATGATCGCCCTTTGGTTCGTTCTTGGGGATAAATACGCTACCGGCGGCCGGATCGTTTGATCCGCGCCGCCGGACGTGTTTCGACTAGTTAAGGTTTAGTGCAAAAAGCATTCCGCCAGCAAGACTTACTGCAGGCCGACGCCATCGAAACGCACGTAGCCGAGCGGCTCGATCTTCATGTTCGTCACCTTCTTGCTGACCGGCTGATAGACGGTCGAATGCGCGATCGGCGAGAACGGCAGTTGTTGCGCGAAGATCTGCTGTGCGTCGGTGTAGGCCTTCGTGCGCGCGGCGACATCCGTGGTCGAGCGGCCCTTCACGACGAGATCGTCGAATGGCTTGTAGCACCACTTCGAGAAGTTGCTGCCCTTCACCGCGTCGCAGCCGAGCAGCGTGCCGAGCCAGTTGTCGGGGTCGCCGTTGTCGCCCGTCCAGCCGATCAACAGCGCGTCGTGTTCGCCCGCGTGCGCGCGCTTCAAATACTCGCCCCACTCATACGACACGATGTTCGCCTTCACGCCGATCTTCGCCCAGTCGGCCTGAATCATTTCGGCCATCAGACGCGCGTTCGGGTTGTAGGCGCGCTGCACGGGCATGGCCCACAGCGTGATTTCGAAGCCGTTCGGGAAACCCGCCTTGCTGAGCAGTTGCTTGGCCTTCGCGGTGTCGTAGGCGTTCGCCTTCAGGTTCTTGTCGTAGGACCACTGCGTCGGCGGCATCGGCGCGGTGGCCGGCTGGCCGGCGCCCTGATACACGGAATCGATGATCGCCTTCTTGTTGATCGCCATGTCGAGCGCGCGGCGCACGTCGGCGTTGCCGAGATTGCTCTTCGTCACGTTATACGCAACGTAGCCTTCGTTGAAACCGGCCTGCGACGGCGTATCCACATTCGATGCCGACTTCAGCGCCGCGATATCGCCCGGGCGCGGATAGCTCATCACCTGGCACTCGTTGCTCTTCAACTTCTGCACGCGCACGGCGGCGTCCGGCGTGATCGAGAAGATCAGCTTGGAGATTTGCACCGCGTTCGGCTTCCAGTAGTCCGGATTGCCGTCGAAGCGGATGGTCGCGTCCTTCGTATAGCTGCGGAAGATAAACGGGCCGGTGCCGAGCGGATACTGGTTGATGTCGGCGGCCTTGCCGTCCTTCAGCAGCTTGTCCGCGTATTCAGCGGAGAGAATGGAGGCGTACTCCATCGCCATGTTCTGAATGAACGGCGCGCTCACTTCCTTCAGCGTGAACTTGACGGTGTACGGGTCGACTTTTTCGATCTTCGAGATCAGCTTGTCGAGGCCCAGGTCCGTGAAGTACGGGAACTGCACGTTGTACGCCTTGCGGAACGGCTGGTTCGGGTCGAGCATGCGGTTGAACGTGAAGAGCACGTCGTCCGCGTTGAATTCGCGCGTCGGCTTGAAGTAGGACGTCGTCTGGAATTTCACGCCGTGACGCAGATGGAACGTGTACGTCAGGCCGTCCGACGAGACTTCCCACTTTTCCGCGAGACCCGGTTCCACTTTCGTGCCGCCGCGCTCGAATTCGACGAGGCGGTTATACACGGTGAAGGTGTTCGCGGTGAAATCGGTGCCCGTGGTGTACTGCGCGGGATCGAAACCGGCGGGGCTGCCTTCCGAGCAGTAAACAAGCGTTTTGTTCGGGATTGCCGCGTTCGCGGCGCTCGCCGCGAAAAGCGTTGCCGTGGCGACGGCGCCCATGAGCGCCGACATGCGGGCGACTCGCAACAGGCCATTTTTCTTCATGTTTCCTCCAAGTCAGTGCCGACTTTTGGCCGGCGTAGCGCGATCTTACTTGATCGCGTCCTCCGCTTTGTTAGCGGACGAAAATGCCGGGCGCAACACTAGCACGAACAAATATGACGTGGGTAGACAGTTTTCCCCACAGTGCGGGCGGATCGAGCTTCTGCGAGGAAGCGCGTCACGCCACGGATGCAGGGCGAAGAAGGAGAGCGCGAAGCGTTGCGGGAGAAGGAGGAAACGTGGCGCGGGCTTATAGCGCTGAGTCGCGAGCGGACGGAGCGGTCCCGGCATTCGACGCGCTTTTGATCGCGTCGGCCGCTGCCAGCCTGAGACGCACCTGTTCAGAAAATGCAGCGGTCGCGATGGCCACCTCCTGATTTTCTTCCGGTGTTTCGAGTCCTCTGATTTCTCGGATGAAGTATCGCCCCACGTGGCTTTCGGGATGCCAGTAGTTGCGCACGTGAGGGCGGTCGAACATATGCTCGCATCCGAACAATTCGACAATCACCGACTGCAGCGCGTGATCTTCGCCGCCATAACGGCGATAAACCTCGTCTTCGGGAAAACCGCCCATCAGATTGAACATATCGCGGCGAATCACCAGGCTACTCGTTATGCCGGTGCTCATGTTGAACGCGATAGCGTTGAAATTCGCGAAAGCGTAGACCTCTGCGGGATAGCCGGCGAGATGCACTCTGAGCCTGATGGCGGGCATTTGGCGATGCTCGCGGAGATACTTGACGGCGGAGGTCAATGCCGATGGCAGGTATTCGTCGTCGGCATCCAGAAAAGCGAGCACAGGCAGCGTGGCGCGCTGCACGCCGAGATTCCGCGCCCGAGCCGCGCCGAAGTTTTCAGGCAGTCTTAGTAGTTCGACGCGTGAGTCCTTCATTGCGAAGAATTGCGCGACGTGAACGGAGTTGTCCTGCGAGCCGTCGTCCACGACGATGACCTGCCCGACCTCCGGCTGCCTGAGGCAACTTTCCAGCGCGCGACCCAGCGTTCGCACTTCATTAAAGCAAGGAACGACGACTGAAACGCACTGCGTCTTGGACCATTCGAGCATCACACGCTCCGATTCGTTGAATCTGTCCTTTATCGCATCAACGCGGCTGCGACCCAATCTGAAGATTCCGAAAATCCGAAGCTACTGAATAGCATTGATTGTTTCGATCGCGAGTGCGCCGGTGCCGATCCACGTCGATATCGGTACAACGGAGGGAAAGAATGAACCGCGCGGCGAGCGCCGCGCGGGTGATGCAAGAAACGCGAGATTCAGGCGCTTTGAAAACCGAGCCGTTCGCAGATGGTCCTGGTCGCGGCCGCGCCGTTAAGCGTGTAGAAATGCAGTCCGGGCGCGCCGTCGTCGATCAGGCGGCGGCACAGGCCCGTCACCACGTCGAGACCGAACTCGCGAATGGACTCGCGGTCGTCGCCGTAGCTTTCCAGACGCCGCGCGATCCACCTCGGCACTTCCGCGCCGCACATGTCGGAGAAGCGCATGAGCTGCGAGAAGTTCGTGATCGGCATGATGCCCGGCGTGATGGGCACGTCCACGCCCAGCTTCTTCGCTTCGCCGACGAACCGGAAATACGCGTCCGCGTTGAAGAAGTACTGCGTGATCGCGGCGTTCGCGCCCGCCTTCACCTTGCGCGCGAAGTTCTCCATATCGGCGCGCGGCGAACGCGCTTGCGGATGAAACTCCGGATACGCGGCCACTTCGATATGGAACCAGTCGCCGTGCTCCTGGCGAATGAACGCGACCAGTTCCGACGCATAACGTAGTTCGCCGAATTCGCCCATGCCCGAAGGCAGGTCGCCGCGCAACGCGACGATATGGCGAATGCCGTGCTCGCGGTACGCGCCCAGAATCGCGCGCAGACTTTCGCGCGACGAGCCGATGCACGACAGATGCGGCGCGGCCTGCAAGCCTTCGGCGGCCATTTCGAGCACGGTATCGAGCGTGCCTTGCTGCGTTGAGCCGCCGGCGCCGAACGTCACGGAGACGAACTTCGGCGCGAGCTTCGCGAGCTCCGCGCGGGAAGCGCGCAGCTTCTGCACGCCTTCCTGCGTCTTCGGCGGGAAAAACTCGAATGAGAGTTCGATGGGTTTCATGATGATGAGTGCGCAGATGCGCGGCGGCTAGCCGAAGTTGCGCTGCCCGAACACGAGCGCCGACAGAAGCCACGACACGATGCTGTACAGAATCGAGCCGAAAAACGCCGACCAGAAACCCGAGACCTCGAACCCCTTCAGCAGCGACGAGCACAGCCAAAAGCACAGCGCATTCACCACGAGGATGAAGAGGCCGAGCGTCAGGATCGTCACCGGCAGCGTCAGAATGATGAGTACCGGGCGCAGCACGGCGTTGATCAGCCCGAGCACCACCGCGACGATCAGCGCCGTGCCGAAACTGCGAATGTGAATGGACGGCACGAGATAGGTGATGATCAGAAGCGCGAGCGCGTTGATCAGCCATGTCAGCAGCACGGTCATCGAGGGTTCTCCGGGTTGTCGTCGTTCGGGCGAAGCGCGGCGCGGATGCTTGCGCACCCGCGCCGGCCCCGCCGCCGCGTGCGATTAATAGCGGTAGTGGTTCGGCTTGAACGGGCCGTTCTTGTCGACGCCGATATAGCCTGCCTGCTCGTCCGACAGCACGGTCAGTTCCGCGCCGATGCGGCCCAGATGCAGGCGCGCGACCTTCTCGTCCAGATGCTTCGGCAGCACGTACACCTTGTTTTCGTACTTGTCGCCTTGCGTGAAGAGTTCGATCTGCGCGAGCGTCTGGTTCGTGAACGAGTTCGACATGACGAACGACGGATGGCCCGTCGCGCAGCCGAGGTTCACGAGGCGGCCTTCGGCCAGCAGAATGATGCGCTTGCCGTCCGGGAAGATGATGTGATCGACCTGCGGCTTGATGTTGTCCCACGTGTACTGGCGCGTGGAGGCAACGTCGATTTCCGAATCGAAGTGACCGATGTTGCAGACGATCGCGTTATTGCGCATCGCCTTCATGTGGTCGTGGTTGATGACGTGGTAGTTGCCGGTCGCCGTCACGAAGATGTCGGCCTTGTCGGCGGCGTATTCCATCGTCACGACGCGGTAGCCTTCCATCGCGGCTTGCAGCGCGCAGATCGGATCGATCTCCGTGACCCAGACCGTTGCGCCCAGACCGCGCAGCGATTGCGCGCAGCCCTTGCCCACGTCGCCGTAACCGGCCACGACCGCGATCTTGCCCGCGATCATCACGTCGGTCGCGCGCTTGATGCCGTCCACGAGCGACTCGCGGCAGCCGTACAGGTTGTCGAACTTCGACTTCGTGACCGAATCGTTCACGTTGATGGCCGGGAACGGCAGGCGGCCGTCCTTTTCCATCTGATACAGGCGATGCACGCCCGTGGTCGTTTCTTCCGTCACGCCCTGAATGTGCGCGAGGCGCGTGGAGTACCACGTCGGATCGGCGTCGAGGTGACGCGCAATCGACTTGTACAGCGCGACTTCTTCCTCGTTCGTCGGCTTGGCAATGACCGAGCGGTCCTTCTCCGCCTTCGAGCCGAGAATCAACAGCAGCGTGGCGTCGCCGCCGTCATCGAGAATCATGTTGGCGAATTCGCCGTTCGGCCATTCGAAAATGCGATGCGAGAATTCCCAGTACTCGTCGAGCGATTCGCCCTTGAACGCGAACACCGGCGTGCCGCCATCGGCGATCGCGGCGGCCGCGTGATCCTGCGTCGAGAAAATGTTGCACGACGCCCAGCGCACGTCCGCGCCCAGCGCCTTCAGCGTTTCGATGAGCACGCCGGTCTGGATGGTCATGTGCAGCGAGCCCGCGACGCGCGCGCCCTTGAGCGGTTGCTGCGCTTTGTATTCTTCGCGGATTTGCACGAGACCGGGCATTTCCGTCTCGGCGATGTCAAGTTCCTTGCGGCCCCATGCGGCGAGCGACATGTCGGCGACAACGAAATCCTGGGTGGTGTTGGAATCGAGAACTGCGGCGTTCATCACGCCCTCCTTTCTAAAAAAGACTAGAAATGTTGACGTGAGCGCCGTTCGAATGCGGTGGCTCAGCAGGCGCTTTTTAGGGCGCTTTGGAACCGTCCGGATTGAATGCCACCGAGCCTGGCGGATGAGGCTTATTGCAAGCCGCTCAACCGTCGCAACGCTCCTCGGGGGCGAGTGACGATTGTAGCAAAGTCTTATTGGATCGTTTGCGTTTCAGCACACGCTGATTCAAATCTTCGACGCCGCGTGAGCCGCATTTTACCGATGCGCGCGCCTAGAACGGCAGCGCGGAGAGCGCCGGCGCGAGCAGCACCATCACGACGCCCGCGATCATCATGGTAAGGCTCGCGACCACGCCTTCTTCGCTGCCCAATTCGCGCGCCTTCGCCGTGCCGACGCCATGCGCCGCCGCACCGAACAGCGCCCCGCGCGCGAGCCGCGTGCGCAGCGGCACGAGCGCGAGCACGATCTCGCCGAAGAGCATGCCGCAGACGCCCGTCGCGATCACGAAGAGCGCGGTCAGGTCTTTCGGCGCGTGAATCTTGTCGGAGACGGCGAGCGCGAACGGCGTGGACACCGAGCGCGTCGCGAGACTGCGCTGCAATTCCGGCGACAGATGCAAGAGCTTCGCGAGCGCGAGCGATCCGCCCACCGCAACCAGAATGCCGACCGTGACGCCGACCGTCAGCGAGATCCAGTGGCGCTTCAGAAGCGCGCGGTATTCGTAGATCGGCACCGCGAACGCGACGGTGGCCGGGCCGAGCAGCCACATGAGCCAGCGCGTATCGGCGAAGTAGACCGAATATGGAATGCGCGCGGTCACGACGATCAGCGCGAGCACGGCCGGCGCGGAAAGCATCGGCGTGAGCCACGGGCTACGGAATCGCGCGTAGAGACTTTTGGATGCGAAGTACAGCGCGACCGTCAGCACGAAGCAGCCGGCGGCGATGAGGCGCGCGGCGTCGTCGGCGAGGAGCGAGGCGTAGAAGTGGTGCATGGCCGTGATCAGGCGTGTGCCGAGGCGCGCGCCGCGTGACGGGCGACGAGCGCGCGGCGCAACGCGAGACGGCGTTCGAGGCGCGCGGCGCGATCCACGGCGAACGCGACGGCGACCATCACCATCAGCGTGCCCGCGACCACGACGAGCGCGAGCCGCCAGCCGTCTTCCATGAACAGGCCGCCGTACTGCACGGCCGCGACCGCTGCGGGGATGAAGAACAACAGCATGTCGCCGAGCAGCCAGTCGGCGCCCGCCTTCACCCAGCGCGGCGCGACGCCGCCGCAAAACAGCAGCGCGAGCAACGCGACAAGACCGACCACGCCGCCCGGCACCGGCAACGCGAGCTTGCGCGCGACGAAATCGGCGACGAACCAGATCACCGCGATGCCGCCGGCCTGCACCGCGACGCGGGCGAACCGGCTGATAGCGGCGCGAGCAGGGTTCGTGGTGCTTGCATTCGAAAGGACGACGGACATGGCGTGGTGTGCGATTAGGGTTAACCTGTAGCCGAGTATAGAGCCGTCGTTTCCATAATAAAAATGACTTAACCTTATCCAGTTCATTCCAATCCGGAATCTGAGGCCGATCATGGAACTGCGCGCGTTGCGGTATTTCGTCGAAGTCGTCAAACAGAAGAGCTTTACCGCTGCCGCCGAGCACATGTTCGTCACGCAGCCGACCATCAGCAAGATGG
Organism: Caballeronia sp. BCC1704; assembly: GCF_902833455.1. NCBI lineage: Bacteria > Pseudomonadati > Pseudomonadota > Betaproteobacteria > Burkholderiales > Burkholderiaceae > Caballeronia > Caballeronia sp. BCC1704. The sequence goes on from NZ_CADFFT010000001.1 coordinate 147,307, forward strand.
TGAAGGCGCTCGAAGACGAAGTCGGCTCGCCGCTGTTGTTGCGCGAAGGCCGTCAGATGGTGCTGACCGATGCCGGGCAGATCGTCTACCAACGCGGCGTGGATGTGCTCGCGGCGCACGCGCGGCTGGAGGCGGAACTGAATGACCTCGGCACCTTTGGGCGGGGAACGCTCACCATCGGCATCCCGCCGATGGGCGGCGCGCTTTTCACGCCGGCCATCGCGGCATTCAGACGGCGGTATCCGAAAGTCGAGCTGAAGCTGTTTGAGCGCGGATCGAAGGCGATCGAGGCCGCGCTGATGGATGGCGAACTGGAACTGGGCGGCGTCCTGCAACCCGTCGATACCGATATGTTCGACGTGCTGCCTGTCAGCCGTCAGCTGCTATGGCTCGTCGCGCCGAAGGGCGCGCGCTGGGAGGACGTGCGCGAAGTGCCGTTGGCGGATCTTGCCGCCGAGCCGTTCGTTTTCTATGGCGAAAGCCTGGCGCTCAACGACATTGTGATGAACGCGTGCCGCGCGGCGGGCTTCACGCCGACCATCGTCGGGCGCAGCGGGCATTGGGATTTCATGGCGGCGCTGGTGCAGGCGGGAATCGGCATCGCGCTGCTGCCTGCGCCGTATTGCCGACGCCTGGACACCGACGCGTTCACGTGCCGGCCGGTTGTCGCGCCGGAGATTCATTGGGACATGGCGCTCGGCTGGCGGCGCAACGGCTATCTGTCGCATGCGGCGCAAGCGTGGATCGAGGTTGCGCGGGAAGTGCTGCCCGCCAACCTCGATCAGGACTTCATGGCCGATGGTTTCGCCCGCACGCGGGGCAAAAAGGCGGACGCGGGCGGCTGATCCTCGTTGCGAAGCAACGCGCCCGCATTGCCCGGCCCGGTCAGTTCACTTCCGTAAACTCGATGCGGCGATTCGCCATGCGACCCGCCGGCGTCGAGTTGTCGGCAATCGGATTGACTTCGCCGAGACCCTCGGCCTTCAACGAACTGGCCGGAATGCCGTGCTTCACCAGATAGCCGCGCACGGCTTCCGCGCGCTTCTTCGACAATTCGACGTTCAGCGCCGCGCTGCCGGTGTTGTCCGAATAACCGGCGATTCGCAGCATGATGGGCGCGCCGTGGGCGTCGCAGTCTTTCAGTGCCTGCGCGGACTTCGCGAGCGCGGCCATCGAGCTAGCGGGCGGCGTGTTCGAACCGGTGCGGAAGTGGATGGGCTTGAGGTTCAGCATTCGCGCGATGGCAGGTGCCGAACAGGTTCCCGCAGTTGCCGCAGCGGATGCAGGCGCAGCCGCCGATGCCGCCGATGCCGCCGCCGCATTGGAGGCCGCCGCGTCCGCCTGCGCCGACGCGAGACCGATGTTCCAGCCCGAGCCGAACAGCGCCTTCAGCTTTTCGAGCCAGCCCAGTTTGACGTCGGCGGCCTTGCCGGCCAGTTCGATTTTGTCGCCGTCGATCTGCACGCGCGCGCCCGGCAGCGTCATCACGGGCACGAGGGTGTCCAGCTTGTCGAGCCATGCCGAAGGCTTCGTGTCCGGGTCGACCGACACGTTCGCGTGGAACTTGTCCGCGCCGAACTTGGCCGACATCAGGTCGATCAGCCGTTGACGCTCCTCGTCGCTGCCGACGGTCGCCTTGACGGTCGGCACGCCCGACGCATCGACGGTGATCGCGGCGAGCGCGTTCTTGCCCGGCAGCAGCGTCGGCATGGACGCCTGGCTGGCCACGGCCGCGCCGCTCGCCACGGCGTCGGACGACGCGGGGGCGCCCGCCGCATCGGAAGCAGCCCCCGAAGCCGACGCGTCCGCTTGCGCATCCTGCGCGGCGTCCTTGTGCTTGTCTTCCGTCGAGCAGCCGCGCGCCACGAGCGCCGCCAATAGCGCGAGCGCGGCGGCGTTCGCCACCCACAGCCACTTGCGCTTGCTCGACTTGTCCTTCGTTTCCTCGCTCTCGGGCGCGGGGTAGAGGTCGCTATGGATCGGGAACGCGGCGGCTTCCTGCGTCGACGGATGCTCCAGATGCGACGACACCGCCTTCAGCCGCGACGCCACGCCGGCCAGAAACGCGCCGACCGAGCCGAGGCCGAGCGCCTGCGCGAAGGCGTCCGTCATGTTTGCGCGAACGACGGGCAACTGGTGCCCGAGCAGCGTGGGCAACTGGCCGACCTGACCGTTGTGCTGCGTGAAGTGGCGCTTGAGCAGCCCGAGAATGGTCGCGCCGACCACGCCGGCCAAGACGCGCGTGACGTGCGCGGGCACGCCCGAATATTCGGCGATGCGTTCGGAGAGCGCGTTGACGTTGTCGTGGGACGCCACCGCGCCGTCCACCGATGCGCTCGTGGCGAGCAGCGTTTGCATGCCGTCCTCGTTCAGCACGAAGTGCGGCAGTTCTTCGGCGATATGCGTGTTGACGGCCGGCGACATGACCGCGTTGAACAGATTGCGCGCGCCGTCGAGCGACGACGCCTTGTTCATCATCGAGCCGATGAGCGCGGGCCCGCACAGCGACACGACGCGCTTGGCGGATTCGGGCGCGCAGCCGACGCGCGCGGCGAGATGCTGCAACACGCTTTCGTTCAAAGCGCCCTGCACCGACTGATTGAGGTTGATGCTCATTGAGAAGACTTCCAGAAAAGCGTTGTTGCACCGGGCCCGAGCGCCCGATTCAGGCCGAACGATTATAGGTTCGGGGTCCTGCAAGTCGGCATGGCGGACTGAACAATCGGATTTGTCTCAGCTCTCGTGCCTTTAGGACTGCGCCTCAGAAAACTTGTCGTCGTTGTGACAACCGGGCGCACTCGCCCGGCCGCAAATGAAGAGAGCGATGCCTCTACCCGTGCGCCGAAACGCCGGCCTATGATTCATGAATTCGAGATGGCTCCGACGCCGCCCGAGACAGGAGACCGCTGTATGAATGCTTCATCCGCCGATGCACCCGCCAGCCGGTTCGGTCAGACGCACGAGGTCACGAATCAGGCGCCGCCGCTCGAGCGTTACGACGCGTTTGCCACCGATTGCGCGCTGGCGGCGGCGGTCGAGCGTGAAGGCGCCGGCTGGCACGCCGACGCCCTCTCGCGCGACGGCTGCGCGCTCACGCAGCCCGATGTTCTCGCGCTCGCCGATCTGGCCAACCGCCATACGCCGGAACTGGCGACACACGATGCGCGCGGCGAGCGCATCGACGCGATCGAATTTCATCCCGCGTGGCACGAACTGCTGCGCCGGCTGCGGCACGAGGGACTGCACGCTTTGCCGTTCGAACCGCACGCCCGCGCCGGCTCCATGGCCGCGCGTTGCGCCAGCTACTTTCTGCACGGCCAGCTCGAATCCGGTTCGCTGTGTCCGATCACGATGACGTTCGCCAGCATTCCGGTATTGCGCAACGAACCGGCTTTGTACGCGCGGCTCGCCGGACCGCTGCTGTCGCGCGAGCACGACCGGCGCGACATTCCGCTCGACGCCGGCAAGCGTTCGATGATGATCGGCATGGGCATGACCGAGAAGCAGGGCGGCTCCGACGTGCGCAGCAACCGCACGCGCGCCGAGCCGCTCGGCGCGGGCGGGCGCGGCGGCGAATACCGGCTCGTCGGCCACAAATGGTTTTTCTCCGCGCCGCAGTGCGACGCGCATCTGGTGCTCGCGCGCGCGTCGGCCGAAGGCGGGCTGTCGTGCTTCTACGTGCCGCGTTTCGCGCCGGACGGCCGCAAGAACGCGGTTCACGTGCAGCGTCTGAAGGACAAGCTCGGCAATCGTTCGAATGCGAGCAGCGAGGTCGAATTTTTCGATGCCTACGGCGTCATGATCGGCGAGGAAGGTCGCGGCGTGCCGACGATCATCGAAATGGCGAACTTCACGCGGCTCGACTGCGTGATCGGCAGCGCGGCGCTGATGCGCGCGGCGCTCGTGCAGGCGATTCATCACGCGCGGCATCGGAGCGCGTTCGGCGCCCGGCTCGTCGATCAGCCGTTGATGCGCAACGTGCTCGCGGATCTCGCGCTGGAATCAGAAGCCGCGACGCTGCTGTTCATGCGGCTCGCGGGCGCGTTCGAACGCAGCGCGGCGGCGGGCAGCGCGCCGTCCGAGCGCGCGTGGCGGCGCATCGTGACGCCGGCCGCGAAGTTCTGGGTCTGCAAGCGCGCGCTCGAATTCACCGGCGAAGCCATGGAAGTCTGGGGCGGAAACGGCTATGTCGAATCCGGCCCGATGGCGCGTTTCTATCGAGAAGCGCCGGTCAATTCCATCTGGGAAGGCTCGGGCAACGTGATGTGCCTGGACGTGCTGCGCGCGTTCGAGCGCGAGCAGGACGCGGCTCACGCGCTCCTCGACGATTGGCGCGATGCCGCATCCGCGCATCCGGCGCTGGGCGCGGCGCTCGGCGCGCTCATCGGAATGCTGACGGGCGATGCATCGGAAAGAGAAGCGTCGGCGCGGCGCATCGCGCAGCAGTTGGTCTTATGTGCGCAGGGAGTGTTGCTCGCGCGTCATGCGCCGGAGGACGTGGCGCAGGCGTTTATCGAGACCCGTCTCGGCGATGCACGCGGCGAAACGGGGCGCGTCTACGGCACACTGCCGGCGCGGTTCGACCATGCGCGGATCGTGGCGCGGGCGTTTGGAAGCTAGCGCGACGGCGGGCAGAACCGCGCAAGGGGGCGTTCCTGCTGCCCCCGGGGGGGCGCGCAGTGATGCGAACAAATGGACTGAGTCAACAGCGACGCCCTGCTCATAAGGCCGCGCTGCAAGGAGAAGCGGCCGAGCCGCCGCTCTGCGCCGCCAGGCCGTCGATATCAAAAAGCGACCGACGGAGACGCTCACCGCCAGAGTCCACGCGACCAAGCTGCGCGAAATGCCGCGCGCCGGACAGTGCGCCGCACGGGCAATGACATTTCAAGATCGCTTGGATGAAGGAAGCGCGGGAGACGGACCCCCAACGAAAGGCGCCCAGCTTGTCCAGGCAGCGGTGCTTGCAGCGGAAAAGCACACGGTTGCCGCACTCGAATCAACGCAATGAGGCTACGCAGCCATGCGTTCTCGCCGGCAACGGGCAGCCGCCGAAGCGCAGACAACCGCAGCGCGCCCTCACCGCACCGTCCGCCCCGCCTCCCGCAGCGGCTCTTCGTTCTCCAGCCGATACACCCACGAAAGCAGTTCCGCCACCGCCTGATACAGCGCGGGCGGAATATGCGCGTCGAGGTCCACCTGCATCAGCAGCGAGACCATGTCCGGCGATTCGTGCACGTAGACGCCCGCCTCTTTCGCGCGCTGCACGATCATCTCCGCGACGATCCCATAGCCTTTCGCGACGACGCGCGGCGTCGCTTCGCGATTGCCGGCTTCGTAGGTAAGCGCGGTCGCCTGCTTGCGGCCATACGGCGTGCTCATGTCGCGCCTCCTTCGGAACGCGGCGAGGCTCGGAACAGATGTTCGAGCGGCGACCGAACCGGCTTCGGCGCCGCATGGCCTGCGTCGTGCGCGACATCGGTGCCCGCCGCGCCGTCGATCGAACGCACCGAAAACGACGCCAGCGCGATGCCCGCCGCATCCAGTTGACGCGCGAACGCCGCGCCATCCGCCGCGAGCCGGGCCGCGCCCTTGTCGCTCGCGTTGATGCGCGCGACGAGTTTCTCTCCGCTCAGGACCAGTTCGGCGTCCACGGTGCCGAGCGCCGGCAGCGACAGCGTGATGCGGGTGCGCCACGCGCGCTCGTCCGCCGACGGTTCCGACGTGCGGGCATCGCGCGGCTCGCGCGCGATTTCCCATTCGAAGCGCGTGCCGGGCCACGCCTCGCCTTGCCAGCGGAACTGCCCGTTTGCGAGAAGATCGAGCTGCTGGCGCACGATGTCGAGCGTCGCCGGATGCACGCCCGCCGCCACCGACGCCTGCATCGCCGACCCCGAGCCGGACGGCGCGGGCTGCGCGCTCGCACTGCCCGCGCTCGCGGTTCCGCTCTGAGAATTCGAAAGCGCCGACGCGGGCGCGTCGCGCACCGACGCCGCGAGCGCGGCCGCCTGCTGCGGCGTCTGCGGCATCTCGACGGCGCGCGCGGGCGTCGGCGGGTCGGCGTCGTGTAGATCGGGGAAAGCGGGCGACGCTGAAAACGCCGGCGCCGCGTGCGCCGCGTCCGGCGCGCCTTCGCTTGCCAGATCGAACGGCAGCGACAACGCGCGCGGATCGACGCGGGCCTGCGGCTCGTTGCCGAGCGAGGCTGCGCTGCGCTGGCCTGCGAGCCATTGCGCGAGATGCGATTCGTAGAAGAGCCCGCTCTCTCCGACGGTCTTCGCCAGCTCGCCCGCCAGCACCGACGCCGGCAGCGGCGGCAAGTTCTGGCTCGCGGCGCGCGCCGCCGCGACGGCAGCAGCGTTCGAAGAGAAAGCGGTATCGAAAAGGCCGGTGGTGAGCGCGGCGAACGCGCTCGCGGGGCGCGGCGGCGTGGGCCACAACGGCGCGTCGCCCATGACCGCCGACGCCGTCCCGGACAAGCGCGAGATCACGTCGAGCGTGCGCGCGACGCTGGAAAGCTCGGTCTGCGCCGATGCCGCCGGGCCCGCGCCCGCCGCGCCGGATTCCGGCGTGTCGGGCGTATCGACCGTGGCGGACGTGCCCGCCTGCGTCGTCGTGCGTCCCGCGGCCGCGCCCGCCGCGCCGTTCACCGCGTCGGCTGCGCGGATCGCGGAAAGGACGAGGTCCGAGCGGCCGGCCAGGAGCGTTGCTATCGCGGAGTCGAATCCTGTCATGCCGAGATTCCTCAAGTACGTCCGCGAAGCCTCGCGGCGTGTCTGCCTAACGCAGTCCTATCATCTTTTTGAGCACGCGCGCCGGACTGTTGACCGCGAAGAGCGCGGACAGACGCGCGAGACTCGGCGATGTCAGGTCGCGGATGGCGGCGTCGTCGGCGAGAATCTTCTTCACGAGGTCCAGCTTGCGTGCCCGCGCGGTCTCGTCGAGCGCCGATGCGTGATCGGCGTCCTTCAACTGCTCGACGAGGTCGCGATACGTGCCCTGCATCGCCTTCAAATCGCCCAGGTCGCCTTCGCGCGCCGCTCTCAGCATCTGGGCGGACAGCGCGGCAATGGCTTCGTAGTGAGCGAAGTATTCTTCTGTCGTTTTCATTCTTCTGCGGCAGTCGCCCACCGATTTTCGTTCAGACGGCCGCGGCGGTCATTTGCGCCACTTCCGGTCCGATACCGACCCACGCTTCCTCGAGCGTCGCCAGCAGATTGTCGACTTCCACGAGCATCGTCTCGCTCTGCTCCATGTTCGCCTGCAAAAGACGCCGCGTCATGTACGAATAGAGCGCGTCGAGCCGCTGCGCGATTTCGCCGCCCGCGTCCTTGTTGAGCGCCTGCTGAAGCCCGCTTTCGACGATGCTGATTGCCTTGCCGATCGCCTGGCCGCGCGCGCCCACGTTGTTCTGCTGCGTATGCATGCGCGCCTGCGCGATGGCTTGCCGCGCGCCCTGATAGAGCATCACGATGAGCCGGTGCGGGCTGGCTCCCATGACGCCGGTCTGAACGCCGACGCGCGCATATGCGTTGGCTCCCGCCTGTCCCTGCGAAAACATCGATGGCTCCTGTCTCGACGACTGTTACGGCTTTTCGCCCCGGTTAGCCGGCGCGCGCGTTCGCGCGTGTCCCGGCCCCGTCTCGTCCCGTGCAAATCCATGCAGCCGGCGAGCGTGGCTCGAAAGCCCTCACCCGCGCCGCCTGCAACCTGTATCCCCGCGACGCGGAGCACGCGGCATGTCGCCGTGTCGCTCCCGCGTCTGCCCCGGCCTTTGCCGGCCTGCGAACGTCCGCGCCGGCTCGAAATACGAAGGCGCGGCTCGCTTTCGCGAGCGAACCGTCGTTCGCCGGGCTGCTAACGGGGTTATCGGAGAAACGCGCAAAAGCTTTAGGGCGCAAGGGTTTGGGGGCGAAAACCACGAACAGGCCACGAACAAAACCACGCTCGAAGGCAGGATCGGACGGTCGGCGGCGCTCGCCGGGCGTTAGACGGAGATCTGCATGATGTCGTTGTACGCGCTCACGAGCTTGTTGCGCACCTGCAAACCGAACTGAAGGCCGACGTTGGCCTTCTGCATGTCCACCATCACGTCGTTGAGCGAAACGTTCGGCGCGCCGATTTCGAATGCATGCGCCTCGTTGAGCGCGGTCGTCTGGTTGGCGCTGATCTTGTCGATGGACGACTTGAGCGCGTCCGCGAAGCTGCCCGCGGTCGCCGCGCCCGAACCCGCGCTTTGTCCGGTCACCGCGCCGGACGCCACCGTGGCCGCGCTGCCCGCGCCGCCGGCGGCCTGCGCCGACATCGACTGAATGGCGCTCATCGCGGCGGAAAGCGGATTGATCGGAAAGTTCATATTGACTCCGTGTGACAGCAAATTGATGCAGGACCGTGGAAATGCCAGCGTCTGGCCGGCTCGGACGGGCCGGTAAAAATGGCTCGTCCGGGTATGAAAAAGATTAGCAGCGGGCCCCGTTTCGAAGCGTACGAAGAACGGGGAAAACCCCGCTCTATTCACCGAATCGACTTGCAAGGTAGTGCGGATAATCCATCTCGTGAAAAGACTTCCCCAACCGCGGACGACACTGCGGCGCGGGAAGAAGCCAAGATTCGGAGCTTCGACGCTAATGGAAACGCCCAACAACTCATTGATCACGCCCGACGCCAGAATGGGCCTGGCGGGTGCGCAGCCGGGCGCGGCAGGCGCGCCCGCAGCGGGCGCGGGCCTTTCCGCCGGCGGTTTCGCGCAGCGGGTGCCAATGCTTTCGCAGTTTCGCTCGAACCCGCGCGTGCCGCTGATCGTCGCCGTCGCGATTCTGGCGATGGTCGTCGCCGGTCTCGTGATGTGGTCGCGCCAGCCGGACTATCGCGTGCTGTTCAGCAATCTGTCGGATCGCGACGGCGGCGCGATCGTTACCGCGCTTCAGCAGGGCAATATTCCCTACAAGCTGTCCGACGGCGGCGGCGCCATTCTCGTGCCGGCCGAGCAGGTTCACGAAACGCGTCTGCGTCTCGCGAGCCAGGGTCTGCCGAAAAACGGCTCGGTCGGCTTCGAACTGATGGACAACCAGAAGTTCGGCATCAGCCAGTTCGCCGAGCAGATCAACTACCAGCGCGCGCTCGAAGGCGAGCTGGAGCGCACCATCGGTTCCATTTCGTCGGTGAAGTCGGCGCGCGTGCATCTCGCCATTCCGAAGCCGAGCGTGTTCGTGCGCGACAAGGAACTGCCGACCGCTTCCGTGATGGTGAACCTTTACCCCGGCCGCGTGCTCGACGAAGGCCAAGTGCTCGCGATCGCGCACATGGTGGCCTCGGGCGTGCCGGACATGCCGGTCAAGAACGTGAACATCGTCGATCAGGACGGCAACCTGCTCACGAGCCAGAGCGCCGTCAACGGTCTCGACGCGTCGCAACTGAAGTACGTGCAGCAGATCGAGCACAACACGCAAAAGCGCATCGACGCGATTCTGTCGCCGCTCTTCGGCGCGGGCAATGCGCGTTCGCAGGTGAGCGCCGACATCGACTTCTCGAAGCTCGAACAGACCGCAGAAAGCTACGGCCCGAACGCCAACCCGCAGAACACGGCGATCCGCAGCCAGCAGTCGAGCGAATCGAGCGAAACGTCGGGCAGCGGCGCCTCGGGCGTGCCGGGCGCGCTCTCGAACCAGCCGCCGCAGCCGGCGTCCGCGCCGATCGACGCCGCCGCGTCGGGCACGACCGCGACGCGTTCCACGCCGACTAATCTGCGCAAGGACACGACGACGAACTACGAAGTGGATCGCACCGTGCGCCACTACGAGCAGGCGACGGGCGGCATCAAGCGTCTGTCCGTGGCGGTGGTCGTCAACTACGAGCGACAGGTCGATGCGAAGGGCAACGTCACGATGAAGCCGCTCGCCGCCGACAAGCTCGCGCAAGTGCAGCAGCTCGTGAAGGACGCGATGGGCTTCGACGAGAAGCGCGGCGATTCGGTCAACGTGGTGAACAGCGCGTTCTCGTCGGACTCGGACCTGACGCCTGCGGTGCCCTGGTGGCGCACGCCGGACATGATTGCGCGCGGCATCTCGCTCGCGAAGTACGTGGGTATCGGCATCGTCGCGCTGTTCCTCTACTTCAGCATGGTGAAGCCCGCAATGCGCCGCGCGTTCCCGCCGCCGCCGGAAGAAGCGCCCGCGCTCGCCGCAGCCGACGAACTCTCGCTGCTGGACGGTCCCACGCTTGGCGGCGAAGCGAAGCAGGATGAAGACAAGGATGCCGAGGTCAGCCTCCTCGGTCATGAAAGCAACAAGGCCAAATTCGATCGAAATCTCGACTACGCGCGAATGGTCGCGCGGCAGGACCCGAGAATCGTTGCGACGGTCGTGAAGAACTGGGTGTCCGATGAACGCTGAAGGTCTCAATAAAGCCGCGCTCCTCCTGATGTCGATCGGAGAGGAAGAAGCCGCCGAAGTTTTCAAGTATCTCGCCCCGCGCGAGGTGCAGAAGATCGGCGCCACGATGGCGGCGCTCAAGAACGTGACGCGCGAGCAGCTCGACAACGTGCTGACCGAATTCGTCGGCGAAGCCGAAAAGCACACGGCGCTTTCGCTGGATTCGAGCGAGTACATCCGCTCGGTGCTGACGAAGGCGCTCGGCGAGAACAAAGCCGGCGCGCTCATCGACCGCATTCTGCAAGGCAGCGATACGAGCGGTATCGAGGGCCTCAAGTGGATGGACTCGGGCGCGGTCGCGGAACTCATCAAGAACGAGCATCCGCAGATCATCGCGACGATTCTCGTGCACCTGGATCGCGATCAGGCGTCGGAAATCGTGTCGCTCCTGAACGACCGCTTGCGCAACGACGTGCTCCTGCGCATCGCGACGCTCGACGGCATTCAGCCCGCCGCGCTGCGCGAACTCGACGATGTGCTCACGACGCTGCTTTCCGGCAGTGACAACCTGAAGCGCGCGCCGATGGGCGGCATTCGCACGGCGGCGGAGATTCTCAACTTCATGTCGAGCAATCACGAAGAAGGCGTGCTGTCGAACGTGCGCGAGTACGACGCGGAGTTGGCGCAGAAGATCATCGACCAGATGTTCGTGTTCGAGAACCTGCTCGACCTGGAAGACCGCGCGATCCAGTTGCTGTTGAAGGAAGTGGAGTCGGAAACGCTGATCGTGTCCCTGAAGGGCGCGCAGCCCGGACTGCGTCAGAAGTTCCTCTCGAACATGTCGCAGCGCGCGGCCGAACTGCTCGCCGAAGACCTCGATTCGCGCGGTCCGGTGCGCGTGTCGGAAGTCGAGCAGCAACAGCGCAAGATCCTCCAGATCGTCCGCAATCTGGCGGAAAACGGCCAGATTCAGCTAGGCGGCAAGGCGGAGGACGCGTATGTCTGACGCCGCCACCCAGAACCGGGGCGAGAAGGCGCCCGTCTCCGCGTATCAACGCTGGGAGATGGCGTCGTTCGATCCCGTCACCGTCGACAACAGCGCGGCGGAACAGGCGGCGCTCGAAGCGCATCTGCGCCGCATCGAGGAAGACGCGCACGCGCACGGCGTCGCCAAGGGGCACGTCGCCGGTCAGGCGCTCGGCTATCAGGCGGGCTTCGAGCAAGGTCACGCGAAGGGTTTCGAGGACGGCCGCAAGGAAGCGCTCGCGCAGGCCGCGCAACTCGCGCAGATCGCCGATGCGTTCAAGACCGCGCTTCAGGCTGCCGACGCCGCCATCGCGGAAACGCTGGCCGGGCTGGCCGTCGATATCGCGCAACAGGTCGTGCGTCAGCATCTGGCGCTCGATCCGACCGCGCTCGTCGCCGTTGCCCGTGAAGTGATCGCCGCCGAGCCGGAACTGTCGGGCGCGCCGACGCTGATCGTGAGCCCGGCCGACCTGCCGATCGTCGATTCGTATCTGAAGGATGAACTGGAATCGGCGGGCTGGACGGTGCGTCCGGACCCGGCCATCGAACGCGGCGGCTGCAAGGCGCACGCCGCGACCGGCGAAATCGACGCGACCAACGCGTCGCGCTGGGAACGCGTCGCTGCCGCGCTCGGGAGGAACAAGCCGTGGTGAACCATCGCATCACGCAGGACGGGCTGTCCGCGCTGGAACAGGAAATCGCGCGGGCGTCGTTCGGACCGCTCGCGAGCGAAGAAGCCGCAAGCGACGCCGCGCCGGACGCGCACGCCGCGCACACCATCGCCGAACTCGCGAAGCTCGCGGGCAATCCGCACATCGACGCGTGGCGCGACAAGCTCGACGCGATGAAGTCGCGCAACGCCATCGCCAAGCCGCTGCGTCCGTGCGGGCGCCTCACGCGCGCCGCCGGCCTCGTGCTCGAAGCGGTCGGCCTCAAGATGGGCGTCGGCTCCGAATGCATGATCGAACTGCCGCCCGGCAGCGCGATCCCGACGGCGGAAGCCGAAGTCGTCGGCTTCGCGGGCGACAAGCTGTTTCTGATGCCGACCACCGAAATGGGCGGCCTCTTGCCCGGCGCGCGCGTGTATCCGCTGGAAAGCGCGCCGATCAACGATCCGATGGCGGGCGCGAAGCGTCTGCCGGTCGGCTGGGAAATGCTCGGCCGCGTGGTCGATGCGTCCGGCCGTCCGCTCGACGGGCTCGGCCCGCTCGGCGCGAAGGTCGATGCGCCGCTCGCCGCGCCGGTCATCAACCCGCTGAATCGCGAGCCGATTCACAAGGTGCTCGACGTGGGCGTGCGCGCGATCAACTCGCTGCTCACGGTCGGGCGCGGACAGCGCATGGGCTTGTTCGCGGGTTCCGGCGTCGGTAAGTCGGTGCTGCTCGGCACGATGGCGCGTTATACAAGCGCGGAAGTGATCGTGATCGGGCTGATCGGCGAACGTGGCCGCGAAGTGAAGGAGTTCATCGAACAGATTCTGGGCGAGGACGGTCTCGCGCGCTCGGTCGTCGTGGCCGCGCCTGCGGACGTGTCGCCGGTGCTGCGGATGCAGGCCGCCGCGTACACGACTTCGCTCGCCGAATATTTCCGCGATCAGGGCAAGCACGTGCTGATGCTGATGGATTCGCTCACGCGCTACGCGATGGCGCAGCGCGAGATCGCGCTCGCGATCGGCGAGCCGCCTGCGACCAAGGGCTATCCGCCTTCGGTGTTCGCCAAGCTGCCGGCGCTCGTCGAGCGTACCGGCAACGGGCCGGAAGGCGGCGGTTCCATCACTGCGTTTTATACGGTGCTGACCGAAGGCGACGACCAGCAAGACCCGATCGCCGACTCGGCGCGGGCCATTCTGGACGGCCATATCGTGCTGAACCGGTCGCTGGCGGAGGCGGGGCATTACCCGGCCATCGACATCGAGCAGTCCATCAGCCGTGCGATGACTTCGCTTATCGACGACAAGCATCTGGAACGCGTGCGCCTCTTCAAGCAGATGCTGTCGCGCTACCAACGCAACCGCGATCTCATCAACGTGGGCGCGTATTCGAGCGGCCGCGACGCGCTGCTCGACCGCGCGATCGCGCTGTATCCGCGGATGGAGTCGTTTTTACAGCAAGGTTTTCGTGAGCAGGCAAATTTCGAACCGAGTCTTGATTTGTTGCATCAGCTTTTCGACTAGTATTCGAGCCATTCGTCATAAGAACACGTAGAGCCCTGAAGACCACAGGAACCGCCACGTCATGTCCAAGAATCTGCCGATCAACACGCTCATCGAACTCGCGCAAGAAGAGCTCGACGCCGCCACCAAGAAGCTCGGGAAGTTGCAGCAGGAACGCAACGAGGCCGAGAAACAGCTCGAATCGCTCGTTGCCTACCGCGACGAGTATCACGCGCGCTTCACGGCATCTGCCCAGCAAGGTACGACGGCGCAGACGCTGCGCAACTTCCAGGCGTTCGTCGATACGCTTGATTCGGCGATCGCGCAGCAGCGCATGCTGCTCGTGACGGCCGACCAGCGCATCGAGGCGGCAAAGCCGGAGTGGCGGCTCAAGAAGCAGAAGGTCGGCAGCTACGAAGTGCTGGCTGCACGGGGCGAAGCGGTTCTCGCGCGCAAGGCGGCGCGTGTCGAACAGCGCGAAGCGGACGAGCACGCGGCGAAAGTGCTGCGCATGCGAGCCGAGCGCGCCTGACGGATTTTTAGCGGCGCTGCTGTCATGGCAGCGAGCGCCGCGTGTAGTTCATTACAGGATTTCAGAGGTCGAACATGTCCTCCGTTTCAACCATCGGCGCGCTCACGGGCGCGAGCTCGTCGAGCGCATCGACGGCCAAGCGCGCGGCGAGCGCGAGCGTTTCGTTCGGGCAGACGCTGCAAGGCATCACCGACCGCGCGAACGCGGACGCGCTCGCGGCGAAGGCGCTCACGTCCGGCGACAAGTCGAGCGTGCACGACGCCCCAAAGCCCGACGACAGCGCGAACGCCGGCAAGAGCGATGACGCGCAGGCGTCGACATCGGCGGACGCGAACGGCAAGACCGACGCGACGCACGACGCGCCGAAACATGCGGACAAGAGCGACGGCGCGGACGCGTCGAAGGCGGCCGCGAGCGCGAACGCCAACGCGAACGCGAAGCCTGCGAATGCAGCCGATGCCGCTGCGAAAGCGGCCGCCGAAGCAAAGGCGCGCGCCGACGCCGCCGACCCCGCGAATGCCGATGCCGACGACGCGACCCTCGCCGCGCTCACCGATGCGGCGACTGGCGCGGCCACGGCGGCATCGACGGACGGCGACGCATCCGCGACCGGCGACGCGAAGAAGAGCACCGACGCGAACTCGGCTCAGGATGCGCTGCAAGCCGCGCTCGCCGCGATGAACGGCGCGCAGGCCAATGCGGCCGCTGTGGCTGCGGCGGCGCATGCCGGCGGCAATGCCGCGAACGGCGCCAAGGCGACGGACGGGACGACGAGCGAAACGCAGGGCGCCTTGCTCGGCGCGGGCGCGAAGGGCGCGCGCGGCATCGCGTTGACGAACGGCGCATCGGGCGATGCGAAGAACGCGGCTGCGAGCGCGGCGCAGACGAACGCCGCCGCGCTTGCGACGGCGCAGGACGCGCTGACGCCGGCGGCCGACGGCGCGAGCGCTGCGTACAAGCAGTCCGCCGATGCGGCCGCGCATGCGGTGGCGTTGCAGGCGGCATCAGCGAATGCGGGCGTATCGAGCCCGCAAGGCGCGATGACGTCGGCGACGAGCGCGGCGATTGCGCCGCACGTG
Source organism: Caballeronia sp. BCC1704 (assembly GCF_902833455.1). Lineage (NCBI taxonomy): Bacteria > Pseudomonadati > Pseudomonadota > Betaproteobacteria > Burkholderiales > Burkholderiaceae > Caballeronia > Caballeronia sp. BCC1704. The sequence continues at coordinate 162,463 of NZ_CADFFT010000001.1, forward strand.
GGCGCATCCGGCTGGGACGATGCGTTCAGCCAGAAGGTCGTGTTCGTGTCGAAGTCGGATCAGCAGAGCGCGGAGCTCACGTTGAACCCGAAGGATCTCGGGCCGCTGCAAGTGACGCTTCAGGTCGCCGACAATCATGCGCACGCGCTGTTCGTGTCGCAGCATGCGCAGGTGCGTGAGGCGGTGGAAGCTGCTATGCCGAAGCTGCGCGAGGCGATGGAAGCCAATGGCATCAGTCTCGGCAGTACCAGTGTCTCGGATGGGTCGGCGTTTGGGCGTCAGTCGCAGGGGGATGGTCAGGGCGGGGGTTCTTCTTCGTCTCGCGGAGGGCGGGGTGTTGGCGGTGGCGGTCTTGAGGCCGCTGGCGGGGGCGTTGCAGCGGTCGTTCGGCGGACCGTGGGGCTTGTGGATACTTTTGCTTAAGGGCTTCTCTTTCCCCGATGGGCGTTGCTTTGGCTTCGGTCTTTGGCGTTGCTTTGGCTTCGGTCGTTGGCGTTGCTCCGCTCTTTCTTTTGTTCGTGAAACTTGTATTCGTGTCGGTCTATTAGCGTTGCCCCTCCCCGGGGCGGGGGTCACTTTCTTTGCTGCTGCAAAGAAAGTAACCAAAGAAAGCAGCTTTTTCGCCCGCGGTCTTGAATGAAGGTGCACTCCGCAGAAAAGCATTGGCCCTCAGCTTGAATCAGCCCTGAATCACCCTCCACGCCCGCTGACCACCACGTCCTCCGAGCCCCTTGGCTCGACAAAACCACCAGGACGCAACGGCTGTGCCCTGAAACAAAGACATGACAAGTCGAGCCAAGCACAGCGAAGCCAAGGCAACGCAGGCCAGAGCCTGACTTGGCTTGGCTTGGCTTGGCTTGACCTGACCTGGCTTGGCTTGGCTTGACCTGACTTGACCTGACCTGACCTGACCTGACCTGACCAAGCAGAGCGTAGCCGAGCCAAACTGAGCCAAACCGAGTCAAGCCAAGTTAAGCCAAGCAAACTCAAGCCAAGTCATGCAGAGCGTGGCCGAGCCAAATTGAGCCAAGCCAAGCCAAAGCAGGTCAAGCTGAGCCAATCAACGACGAGCAACCGGATGTGCAAGGAACGCATCGTCATTAGCGACGGGCGCGGGCGCCGCGCGCCGTGGCGGCGCGCCCTCGCCGAGCTCGGCTTGGCTCGGCCGGCGGTGCCTAAGCCGGAGATTCGGGGACTATTGGCAGTGGTAGGAAGCGCCCCACTGGTTTTATCGAGCCAAGGGGCTCGGAGGACGTGGTGCTCAGTGGGCGCGGAGGGTGATTCAGGGTTGGTTCAAGCTGAGGGCCAATGCTTTTCTGCGAAGTGATCACGCTCTTGCTGCTGCGGGCCAGAAAAAAGCTGCTTTCTTTGGTTACTTTCTTTGCAGCAGCAAAGAAAGTGACCCCCGCCCCGGGGAGGGGCAACGCTAATAGACCGACGCGAAAACAAGTTCCACCAACGAAGAAAGAAAGAACGAGCGAGCGCCCCACCGTTACGGCGCAAAAACCGCGAACGGCACTTCCGCGAAACGGGCAACCGCAAAAGCCCGCCCCCCGCCCGAGAACCCCAAAAAGGCACCAAAAACCCCCTCTGTTCGACCCATCACGACAAGCCGCGATAGCGAACAATTCAACCTATCGAAAGAGGCACGCATTCATGGCTACCACTACTGCAAACCAGCAACCCATCGTTCCCGCGAAGAGCGGCAAGCTCAAGCGCATTCTGATCATCGCCATCGGGGCGATCGTTCTGCTCGGCGCAGGCGCCGGCGGCGCCTACTTCGTGGTCGGCAAGTCCGCGCACGGCCCCGCGAAGCCCGCGCCGCTGCCGCCGCCCGTGTTCTTCCCGCTCGAGTCGCTGACAGTCAACCTGCAAGCCGACGACGGCATCATGCATTACCTGCGCGTCGGGCTCACGCTCAAGCTCAAGGACGAGAAGGGCCAAGCCGCGCTCACCGAACGCATGCCGGAAATTCGCAGCCGCATTCTGCTGCTGCTCTCCGCCAAGCATCCGGACGACCTCGCGGGCATCGACGGCAAACGCAAGCTCGCCGACGAACTGCGCGCAACCGTCGAAGCCGCCGCCAGCACGCCCGAGCAGCCGGCCCACATCCAGGAAGTGCTCTTTACTGAATTCGTCGTTCAGTAAGCGCCCGGCACCCAATCAAGGAACGAGAGAGTCATGGGCCACGAAGAGTTCATGTCGCAAGAGGAGGTCGATGCCCTCCTCAAGGGCGTCACCGGCGAGATCGACCAGGTCTCCGACGAAAACAAGCCAGCCGGCGTGCGTCCGTACAACATCGCGACGCAGGAACGCATCGTCCGCGGCCGGATGCCCGGCCTCGAAATCATCAACGACCGCTTCGCGCGCCTCATGCGCGTGGGCATCTTCAACTTCATGCGGCGTTCGGCGGAAATCTCCGTCGGCCCGGTGAAGGTGCAGAAGTACAGCGAATTCACGCGCAATCTGCCGATCCCGACCAACCTCAACCTGGTCCATGTGAAGCCTCTGCGCGGCACGTCGCTGTTCGTGTTCGATCCGAACCTCGTGTTCTTCGTCGTGGATAACCTCTTCGGCGGCGACGGGCGGTTTCATACGCGCGTCGAAGGCCGCGAGTTCACGCAGACCGAGCAGCGCATCATCCACAAGTTGCTGAACCTCGTGTTCGAGCACTACGCGGCGTCGTGGCGCAGCGTGCGCCCGCTCCAGTTCGAATACATGCGCTCGGAGATGCACACGCAGTTCGCCAACGTTGCGACGCCGAACGAAATCGTGATCGTGACGCAGTTCACCATCGAGTTCGGCTCGATCGGCGGCACGCTGCACATCTGCTTCCCGTACTCGATGATCGAGCCGATCCGCGACGTGCTCTCCTCGCCGATTCAGGGCGAGGCGCTCGAAGTGGACCGCCGCTGGGTGCGCGTGCTGTCGCAACAGGTGCAGTCGGCCGAAGTGGAACTGACGGTGGATCTCGCCGAGATTCGCTCGTCGTTCGCGAAGCTGCTCAACATGCGCGCGGGCGATGTCTTGCCGATCGACATTCCCGAGCAGGTCGTCGCGAAAGTGGACGGCGTGCCGGTGATGGAATGCGGTTACGGAATTTTCAATGGTCAATATGCGCTGCGTGTCCAGAACATGATCAGCAGCGCCAGCGATTCGACGAAGGAAGGTAGTTATGAGTGATCTGATGCAGGAAGGCACCCAGCCCGGCGCGACCGACATGAAAGACGAAGAACTCTCGATGGACGATTGGGCGAGCGCGCTCGCCGAGCAGAACGGCAACGAAGCGCCGGTCGCATCGGCGGGCGTGTTTCAGCCGCTGTCGAAGGCCGCGGCGCCCTCGACGCGCAACGACATCGACATGATTCTCGACATCCCCGTGCAGATGACGGTGGAACTCGGGCGCACGAAGATCGCGATCCGCAACCTGCTGCAACTGGCGCAGGGCTCGGTCGTGGAACTGGACGGCCTCGCAGGCGAGCCGATGGACGTGCTCGTGAATGGCTGTCTGATCGCGCAGGGCGAAGTGGTGGTCGTGAACGACAAGTTCGGCATTCGCCTGACGGACATCATCACGCCGTCCGAACGTATCCGGAAGCTGAATCGATGAAACGCCTCGCCACCGTTGTCGTGTTGGCCGCGCCGATGTTCGCCCATGCCGCCGACATGAACGCCGTGAATCATGCCGCGCAGATCGCCTCGGGCGTCGGCGCAGGCAGCGCGGTGCCGTCGCTCGGCTTCGGCGCGGTGCTGCAAACGCTGCTCGGGCTCGCCGTCGTGATCGGCTTCGTGTTCGGCTGCGCATGGCTCGCCCGCAAGTTCGGCTATCAGGGCGGCAAGCGCAGCGGGCTCGTCAAGGTGGTGGGCGGCGCATCGCTCGGCAACAAGGAGCGCGTGGCAGTGGTCGAGGTCGGCGATACGTGGCTCGTGCTCGGCGCAGGCCCCGGCAACGTGCGGCTTCTGCACACGATGCCCGCCGGTTCCGCCGAAGCCGAAGTGCCGGCCGGCGTTGCGGGATCGCCCGCGCAAACGTTGCCCGGTTCGTTCGGCCAGCGCTTTCGCGATGCGCTCGCCGGCGAAGCGAACAAGCGGCTTCAGAAGTTCGTCAGTACCGGCAAGTAAAGCCGACCGTTCCAGTCGAATCATCGGGCGTGCTCCGCGAGGACCACGCCCGATTTGCTTTGGGCGACGCGTGCTTTCGCAATAGAACGAGTTGGCGCCGAATTGCCCTTCTGTTCGCGCCATCGTTTGCGACCGGGATAGTCAACAATTCATGCTATCGAAAGAGGCAGGACATCATGGCTATCACATTCGTCATTTTTCAGAGTCAGCGGCTTGGCGAGGCGCTCAAGCGTCTCATGCAGTTCGTCGGCGGGAGCAAGTAATGCAGGTCGGTCGTCTCATCGTGCGCGGCGTGAAGCTCGCGCTTCCGGTTGTCATCGCGCTGTCACCGCTCGCGGCGCTCGCGCAAAGCACGGCGGGTTTGCCCGCGTTCAACACGAGCCCCGGCCCCAACGGCGGCACGACGTATTCGCTCAGCGTGCAGACCATGCTGCTGCTGACGATGCTCTCGTTCCTGCCCGCAATGGTTCTGATGATGACGAGCTTCACGCGCATCATCATCGTGCTGTCGCTGTTGCGCCAGGCGCTCGGCACGTCGAGCACGCCGCCGAATCAGGTGCTCGTCGGCCTCGCGCTCTTTCTCTCGTTCTTCGTGATGTCGCCGGTGCTCGACCGCGCCTACAACGACGCGTACAAGCCCTTCTCCGAAGGCCAGATTGCGATGGACCAGGCCATGACGCGCGGCGTCGCGCCGTTCAAGCAGTTCATGCTGAAGCAGACGCGCGAATCCGATCTCGCGCTCTTCGCCCGCATTTCGAAGGCTCCGCCGATGAACGGCCCGGAAGACGTGCCGCTTTCGCTGCTCGTGCCGTCGTTCATCACGAGCGAGCTGAAGACTGGTTTCCAGATCGGCTTCACGATCTTCATTCCGTTCCTCATCATCGATATGGTGGTGGCGAGCGTGCTGATGTCGATGGGCATGATGATGGTGTCGCCCACGACTATCGCGCTGCCTTTCAAGCTGATGCTGTTCGTGCTCGTCGATGGCTGGCAGTTGCTCATCGGCTCGCTGGCTCAAAGTTTCGTATCGTAAGGAGACGCGCATGACACCCGAATCCGTCATGACGATGGCGCATCAGGCGATGGTCGTCGCGCTGTTGCTCGCCGCGCCGTTGCTCTTGGTCGCGCTCGTCGTGGGTCTCGTCGTGAGCCTGTTTCAGGCGGCCACGCAGATCAACGAATCGACGCTCTCGTTCATTCCGAAGCTGATCGCGGTGGCCGTGACGCTCGTGATCGCCGGACCGTGGATGCTCTCGACGCTGCTCGACTACATGCGCCACGTGTTCACGATCACGCCCGCGATCACGGGCTGAGCGTTCGATGTTTTCCGTCACCTACGCGCAACTGAACGGCTGGCTCACCGCGTTCCTGTGGCCGTTCGTGCGCATTCTCGCGCTCCTCGCCACCGCGCCAGTGCTGAGCCACATGGCGATACCGGCGCGCGTGAAGATCGCGCTTGGAGCGTTCATCACGCTGATCGTCGCGCCGACCTTGCCCGCGATGCCGCAAACCACGGTGTTCTCGGCGGCGGGCATCTGGATCATCGTCAATCAGTTTCTGATCGGCGCGGCCATCGGCATGACGATGCAGATCGCATTCGCCGCCGTCGATGCCGCGGGCGAGTTCATCGGCCAGCAGATGGGCCTCGGCTTTGCGATGCTTTACGATCCGCGCGAGGGCGGCAATGCGGTGGTCATCTCGCGCTATCTGAACACGCTCGCGATGCTCGCGTTTCTCGTGTTCGACGGCCATCTGCAGTTGATCAGCGCGCTCGTGACGACGTTCCAGAACGTGCCGATCGAGGCGAACGTGGTGGCGGCGGCATCGCATGCGCAGGGCTGGCGCGTGCTTGTCGGCTATGGGACCAGTATTTTCGGCACGGGCCTGCTGCTTTCGCTGCCGATCGTGGCGGCGCTGCTCATCTCTAATCTGGCGCTGGGCATTCTGAATCGGGCGGCGCCGCAGATCGGAATCTTTCAGGTGGGATTCCCGATCACGATGCTGGTCGGCTTGCTGCTCTTGCAGCTCATGTTGCCTAACCTGATGCCGTTCTTCTTGCGCATCTTCGATGCGGGTATCGCGCAGGTCGGGCGGGTGGCTGGGGCGCTTTATTGAGCTTTGGGCGGCGACGGGATGCCGCCTCGGTGTTTGGTTTGTTGCCTGCCACGTTATCGGTTGGTCGACGCACGTATCTCGGCGCGGCGGTCGAATCCGCAGACCGACTGTCAGCAACGAAGTTGCGCCACTGTCGTCGCGCGATGCCGGGGACAGCAACGGGGCACCGCTCTTTCGCGCAACGCCCCGCGAACACCGCGCGCTTGTCCGCCCGGTTCGAAACGTCTGCCACTTCCTTAGCGTCTCATCGGTCGATCGACACTCGTATCTGATTGCGGCGGTCGAGACGGCAGACCGACTTCGGCAAGGAAGTTGCGCCACTGTCGTTGTGCGATGCCAGAGGCAGCAACAGGGCGCCGCTCTGCCGAGCAACACCCCGCGAATACCGCGCGCTAACCCTTCCGGTTCAGCCTGTGCTACTTCTCTCCGACTTCATCAATCGTTCGACACGCATATCCACTCGCGGCGATCGAGAGGGCATACCGACCGTCAGCAACGACGCTACGCCTTCGTCCTCGTGCGATGCCGGAAACGACGACGGGGCACCGCTCTCCCGAGCAACGCCCCGCAAACTGTTATCGGCTTCAGCGACCCGTGCCTTCATTCGTCCGGTTCAACGTCTACAGTCGAGACCGCATACCGACCGTCAGCAACGACGCTACGCCTTTGTCGTCGCGCCACGCCGAAAACAACAACGGGGCAAAGCTCTCCCGAGCCATGCCCCGCAACCTACTACCGCTTCTATCAAAACCGCCGCGCTTACCCGCCCAAATAATCAAACAACGACATCTTCTGAATCTGCGTGAACGCCATCTGCGCCGCCTGAAGCGAGTTCTGCGTCAACTCATACGAGCTGATCGACGAAACCAGGTCGATCTGCGTCAGGTTCGCCAGATCCGATGCGTTCTGCGTCTGCGTCGTCTGCATCGCCGTCTGCGTCGATTGAATCTGCTGCTCGCGTCCGCCCACCACGGTCTGCGCCGCCAGCACGTTGTTGAACGTGTTGGTGATCTTCGTGCCTGCGGTCGTCAGCGCGTTGGTCAGCGCGGCATGCGCGCTGTCCGATCCGGTCGGTTGCTTCAGCGCGCTCACGAGGTTGTCGAGCGTCGCGAAGATATCGTTGTTGCCCGCGGTCGCGGGCTGCACCGTGAAGCTGTCGCCATTGCCGGGCGCGCCCGCAACGGACACCTTCTGGCCGCCGACCGTGATGTCGGCGCTGCCCGTGTATGCGGTCGGCGTCGTCGGCAACGATGAATCCGCCGGGACCGCCGTGACCGTGTAGCTCGTCGTGCCCGCGGTGGCATCGACGGCGAACTGGATCGTGTAGGTGCTCCCGTTATTCGGATTGCTCGGGTCGGAAACGCTTACGCCGCTGATCGTGCCCGTGCCCGTGTTCGTCGCTGCCGCGCTCGAAACAGGCGTGCTTTCCGTCGGCGATACGCTGCCGAAAATCGACTGACCCGGATCGCCCACCGCAATCGAACGTCCCGCGCTGATCTGCACCGTGCGCTGGCCGGCATCGCCCGAATAGGTCGCGCCGACACCCGACGGGTTGTTCGTGTACGGCTGCGTGCCGCCCTTGAGGCCCGAGAAAATGTAATTGCCGTCGCTGTCCGTGGTGTTCGCGATGTTCATGAGCTGATCGCGATAGCCCTGAATCGCATTGGCGATGGCTGAGCGGTTCGCGTCGGTCAGCGAGCCGTCGCCGGCCTGCACGAGCTTCGTCTTGATGCTTTGCATCACGTCGCTCACGTCGCTCAGCGTGGAGTCTTCCTGTTGCAGCGAGGAGAGCGCCTTCGTCTGATTCGTGCCGTATTGCGTGAGCGCGTTGCCCTGCATCGTGAGCTGCACGGCCTGCGCCGCGCCGAGCGGATCGTCGGACGCGGTCATGATGCGCTTGCCCGACGAGATCTGCTGATACATGGACGCCAGCGTGCTCTGCTGGTCGCTCATGGAAGCGACGTTCAGATTGAAATACTGGGAACTGGAAATACGCATCGCGAGTTGCCTCAGTTGAAGATGCCGAGCAGCGTCTGGAACAGCGACGACGCGGTCTGAATCACCTTGCTGTTCGCCTGATAGAGCTGCTGATACTGGATAAGATTGGCCGCTTCCTCGTTCAGGTTCACGCCTTGCACGGACTGCTGTGCCGCTGTCGCCTGATTGAGCAGCGCCGTCTGCGACGAACTCGTCGCCTTGAGCTGATTGGCCTGATTGCCGATGTCGTTCACGTAGCTCGCGTACGATCCCGTCAGCGTATCGGTGCCGCCGTTGAGCGATTTCGCCGAGACGAGGTTCGCCATCGCGAGCGCGTTGCTGCCGTCGCTCGTGCCGCCCTTGTTCGCGGCGATGTTGAACACGTCCTTGTCGGCGGGAACGCCGCTCAATGTCGCGCTCACGCCGTTGGACGTGATCGTGAGTCCCTTAGAGGCGTCGTACGGAATTGTCGAATTCGCGGTGTACGCCGTGCCGTTCACGGTCACATCGACGTTCGACGTGAAGCCGCCTGCGGCCTTGTCGTACGTGAGCGAGATGTTCGACGGCATGCTGTAGCCCGCCGCCACGGTTGCCGACGTGATCGAGCCGGTGCCCGTGTTCGAGGTCGATGCCGAGCTCACCGCCGGCGATGCCGCCGCGATCGCGGTGGGGCTCTTGGTGGTCAGCGCGAAGTTGTCGAGCGCGCCGCGCGTCGGCTGAATGGTGAAGGAGTCGCCCTTCTGCATCGTGCCGGACACGGTGATGTTGAGGCCGTTGAACGTGCCGCTGTTGGCGGGCGGCGTGATGCTGCCAAGCGACTTGCCCGACGTCGGATCGGTTACTTCGTAGTCCGTACCGTTGTACGTCAGGGTGTAGTCGCCCGTGGAAGGCTGCGACGCGTCGGCGAACGAGACGGCCACGGTGCCGGTGCCCTTGTTGCGCGCGTCGGAATATACGTTGGGCGTGCCGGTCGAAAAGAGCGCGCCGCCTGCGTTGCCGCTGAGGTCGAGGCCGAGCGCGTTCTGGCTATTCAGTTGCGAGGCGAAGCTCGTCGCGATGGCGCCGAGTTGCGCCTGCGCGGGGTCCAGCGTCTGGGTGCGGAAGTCGATCAGGCCGCCCACGACACCGCCCGTCAGCGCGGAATTGTCAATGTACTGCGTGTTCGCGGCCGTCTGCGGCGTGCCGTCGGTGCGCTTGAACGCGACGGTCAGCTCGCTCGGATCGGAGGGCGACGTCACCGTTTGCAGGCCGTACTGCGTATTGCCGACGACGAGCGGCTGCCCGTTGCCGATGAACACGTTGTAGTTGCCGTCCTGCTGCACCACTTGCACGCCGATCATCGAACTGAGGTTCGTCACGGCCTGATCGCGTTGATCGAGCAACTGGTTCGGCTGCTGGCCCGATGCGCTCGCGCCGTTGATCTGCTTGTTGAGATCGGCGATTTGCTGCGCGTAGTTGTTGATGGACGAGACGGCGCTCGACAGTTGCGTGTTGACGCTCTGGCGCAGCTGGTCGTATTGCTCGCCGGCGGAGGTCATCTGGTCGGCGAGCGTCTGCGCGCTACTCACGAGCGACTGGCGCGAGGCCGTGCTGCTCGGCGAGTTCGCCACCGATTGCAGGCCGGAAAAGTAATTGCTGATGCCGGCCGCGATGCCCGACGTCGGATCGCCGACGAGGTTGTTGAGCTGCGAGAGCATCGTGTAATAGGTGTTCGCCGCGCTGCTCGCCGACTGCGTGTTGTTGACTTGCGTCGTCAGGTACTGGCTGTACTGTCGCGTGACGGTGACGGTCTGCACGCCATTGCCGAGATAGCCGGAGCCGGTGCTTTGACCGGACGCTTCCTGGTACGCGACCTTCTCCAGCGTATAGCCGGGCGTTGCGGCGTTGCTGATGTTCTGGCCGGTCGTCGTGAGGCCCCACTGGGCCGCATTCAGGCCCGACAAGCCGATGTTGATGATGTTGTTGGACATGCACGAATCCTTTTCTGGCGCTGCCGCTTGATTGCACGTTATATCGGCTGTTCGCCGGGGAAATTTAATGGTTTCCTTTTTGATGCTTTCTGGTTTTCGCCTGCGGCGGGCGTTGTTTGGGTTCTTGCATTTTGCTTCGATGTTCGTGCTTCTTATGCGGCGATGTACGGGGGGTTCTTGGGCTAATTCTCGGGTTTGGTCCTGTTTTGCTGCCGCTCGTTTTCGTGGAACTTGTATTCGTGTCGGTCTATTGGGGTTGCCCCTTCCTAGCGCGGGGTTTGCGCCAGCACCTCGCCGCTCGTTTCGTGAAACTTGTATTCGTGTCGGTGTATTAGCGTTGCCCCTACCCGGGGCGGGGGTCACTTTCTTTGCTGCTGCAAAGAAAGTAACCAAAGAAAGCAGCTTCTGTGGGCCCGCAGCAGCAAAAGCGTGGTTACTCCGCAGAAAAGCATTGGCACTCAGCTTGAAGCAGCCCTGAATCACTCTCCACGCCCACTGAGCACCACGTCCTCCGAGCCCCTTGGCTCGACAAAACCAACAGGACACAACGGCTCCGCGTAGAGATAGTCTCAAGCCAGAGCCAAAGCCAAAGCCAAAGCCATGTAAAGCCAAGCTAAGCCAATGGACACGCGACAGGGATAGAGAGAAGTCGCAATGAGCGCCGACGCGCGGGCACGTGTCGGGCGTCGGCCTGCTGGGCCTAGGGCGGCGTGGCACGCCTAAGACACGTTCAGTTGAATTTGTCGTTCAGTGGTGCGAAGCATTTCACTGGTTCTGTCGAGCCAAGGGGCTCGGAGGACGTGGCGGACAGCGGGCGTGGAGGGTGATTCAGGGCTGATTCAAGCTGAGTGCCAATGCTTTTGTGCGGAGTGCACCTTCATTCGAAACCGCGGGCGAAAAAGCTGCTTTCTTTGGTTACTTTCTTTGCAGCAGCAAAGAAAGTGACCCCCGCCCCGGGAAGGGGCAACGCCAATAGACCGACACGAATACAAGTTTCGCGAAACAAGCGGCGAGTTACTGGCGCGCGCCCCGCCCTAGGAAGGGGCAACGCCAATAGACCGACGCGACTACAAGTTCCACGAAAGAAAGACCGCGAACCGACGCGTCGGGACACAGCAACGCACAGGCGAAGAAAGAAAAGCGGTCCAATTGCGGTTCCAAGAAACCGCAGAAGATCACCGTGCTAAAGCCCGCCGCTTCATCTCAAGCTGAGTGATAAGCCGCTGCAGCGTATTCTCCGCCGACCCCGGCATCGAAGTGAACTTGAACCCGAGCGTGAACCGCCGGTCGCCCTTGAGCGTAGTCGACTCGCGATGCGACACCAGCTTCATATCGAGCGTCACCTTTCCGGTCGCAGTGAAGTGCAGTTCGGCATCCTGAATTTCTACGCCCAGTTCCATATCGGCCACGCGCTCGTCGGTCGTGCGCAACGCCACGCCGCCCAGCGACAAATCATGCACCTCGAAACGGAACCGGTCGCCGCCCGGCAGGGAACCGCTGCAAATGTACGGATCCAGCACCGGCGCTTCCACACGGAAGTATTCGCGGCGCTGCATGTAATACAGCACCGACGGAAATTCCGCCTCGAAAGCCGGACGGCCGTCAAACGTCGTCTCGCGCGGCGTGGCCGTCGTGAACTCGACGCGCACGCCATCCGGCGCCGCGTGGAAAATCAGCTTCGGCGCTTGCAGCACATCGCGGTTCTGCTCCGCGACGCCGCCCCAGTCGAACGTGAAGCGGTGCGACGTCACATCGACATCGAGGAGTCGCGTGACGATCTGCGCGTCGCCATATTGCGCGGTCAGGAAATCGCCGCGATTGGCCAGATTGCGCAGGGCTACGCCGATTTCCAGCGGATTCCGGCGTCCGAAATCCACGTTGTGGTCGCTGTCTTCCTCGGCGACGTCGTGTTTCTGATAACTATTCATGGTGCTAGCCGTGTCCATTTTGCCCGCGCATCGCCTGCGGCCCACGCCGCGCGGCTCGCCGGACCGCTATCGATCCGGCACTGTCGTCTTCGGGTTAGCGGCATGCCTGTTGGAAAGTTTAGGGGCGCTCGCAACTTTCTTATGTGGTGCGCCGTCCCATCCGACGTAAAACGTTTGCTGGACACGTGGTCCGTTATCTTCCGCGCGATGCACCTTATCGGCGCGTCGTCAGGCGATCTGTCGCATGATCGAAATCAGCTTCTTCGCGTAGTGCGGATCGGTCGCGTAGCCAGCCTTCTGCATGCCGTGCGCGAAGCCCGCCACGTCGCGCGACGCCTCGATCACCGGCGCATAGCGCGGATTGTTTTTAATGACGCTCGCGTAGTCGTTGAGCGCATCTTCGTACGAATCGTAGGCGCGGAAACGCTCGACGACCTTCTTCGGCTGGCCGTTGACGTACTCGGTCGTGACCGAATCGACCGTCTTGCCGGTCCAGCCGGGCGTCGCCTTCACGCCGAAGATGTTGTGGCTCGTCGCGCCGTTCGCGTGCTTGATCTCGCGCTTGCCCCAGCCCGATTCCAGCGCCGCCTGGCCGATGATGAAGCGCGCCGGAATGCCGGTCGCCGCGCTCGCCGCCTGCGCGGGCGCAGCCAGCCGCTCGACGAACGCATTCACCTTGTCGGAGCCGACGCCGTGGGCCGGCGGTTCGAGCGCGCTAGCCGCCGTATACCCTTTGCCTTCCGAGAGCGACGCGCCGTTCTTGTTGGCCTGCGCGGCCGCGTAGGCTTTCGCCATCGCGTTCATCGCGGCGATGTTGCCCGCGTTCGATTCGATATCGCCGCCGCCGCCCGAGAGCCCGCTCATCGCGTTCATCGCGGTCATCGCGTTGGCGCCGCCGCCCATGCCGCCCGCGTCGGTCTTGCCGCCTGCGTTGCGCATCAGCTGCTTGAGCATCATGTCCGCCACGCCGATGCCCTTCGAGGACATCTGCTGCGACAACTGCTGGTCGAGCATCGCGGTGAAGGACTTCGAATCGTTGGAATCGAACGGGCTGTCGGACGGCGTCGCGTCGCGCATGCTCTTCAGCATCATCTGCGTGAAGACGGCGTCGAACTGCTTGGCGGCCGCCTTCAGACCCTGCTGCGGATTGGCCTGCGCCTGCGCGCGCAGCGCGTCGAAGCCCTGCGTGTCGAGCGCGAAGCGGTTCGAGAGATTCGCGAGGCCACCGCTCCCATCGGTCGATGCCAGGGCGGAGTTGGCGATGCCGCTCGTCAGGTTCGAGTTCATGTGCCGGGCTCCTTAGATGATTTCGAGGTCGGCGCGCAGCGCGCCTGCCGCCTTCATCGACTGGAGAATCGAAATCAGGTCCGCGGGCGTCGCGCCGAGCGCGTTGAGCGCCTTCACGACATCGGCGAGATTCGCGCCGGCCGAAAGCATCTTGAGCGCGCCGCTGTCCTGCTTCAGCTGAATCTGCGACTGCTTCGCCGCCACGGTCTGCCCGTTCGAGAGCGCGTTCGGCTGGCTCACCGCCGTCTGCGTATTGATGACGACCGAGAGATTGCCGTGCGCGACCGCGCAGTTCTGCAGCGTGACCATCTGATTCATCACGATGGAGCCGGTGCGCGCGTTCAGGATCACCTTCGCGGCGGCCTGCGCCGGACGCACATCGATGTTCTGCAACTGCGCCATGAACTGCACCTGCTCGCTCGCGTCTTGCGGCGCGCGCAGCTGGATGGTGCGGCCGTCGAGCGCGAGCGCCGTGCCCATGCCGAACTGGTTGTTCACCGCCGCGACAATGCGCTGCGTCGTGTCGAAGTCCATCTCGCGCAGTTCCATCTGCATGACGCCGCCTTGCTGCTGCAACGCTGCCGGCACCGCGCGCTCGACGATGGCGCCCGCCGAAATGCGGCCCACCGCGAGCTGGTTCACCTGCACCTTGCTGCCGTTCGCGCTCGCGCCCGCGCCGCCGACGACGAGGTTGCCCTGCGCCATCGCATACACCTGGCCGTCCGCGCCCTTGAGCGGCGACATGAGCAGCGTGCCGCCGCGCAGGCTCTTCGCGTTGCCGAGCGACGACACCGTGACGTCGATCGCCTCGCCGGGACGCGCGAAAGGCGGCAGGGTCGCGGTCACCATCACGGCGGCGACGTTCTTCAATTGCATGTTCTGCGTCGTCGCCGAGTTCACCGTGATGCCGAGATTGCCGAGCATGTTCGTCAAGCTCTGCGTGGTGAACGGCGTCTGCATGGTCTGGTCGCCGGTGCCGTCGAGACCGACGACGAGGCCGTAGCCGATCAGCGGGTTGTCGCGCACGCCCTGGAACGAGACGAGGTCTTTCAGGCGCTCGGCGTGCGCGTGCTGCGCAGAGGTCAGGGCCACGAGCGCGGCCGCGAGCGAGAACGAAACGAAACGAAGAAGCGGATTCATGATCAGAACGGCGCCACGTTGAGGAAGAAGCGCTGCAGCCAGCCCATGTTCTGCGCTTCGTCGATATAGCCTTTCGCGGAATATTCGATCTTCGCGTCGGCGATCTGCGTGGAGTACACGGTGTTGCTGCCCGAGATGGTCGTCGGATTGACGACGCCCGAGAAGCGCACGAATTCGTTGCCCTGGTTGATGAGCATTTGTTTTTCGCCGCTCACCATCAGGTTGCCGTTGGGCAGCACTTCGGTGACGGTGACGGTGAGCGTGCCGCTGAACGTGTTGGCCGCGCTCGCGCCGCCCGCCGCCGTGAACTTGTTCGCGCCGGTCGCGGACAGGTTCGTGTTGTTGAAGAGCCCGCCGAAGATGCCGGGCGTCGTCGGCACGGAGAACGAGCCGGAGCCGCCGCGGTTGGTGTTCGCCGCGGACGACTTCGTCGCATTCACGTTTTCCGAGATCACGATGGTCAAGATGTCGCCGACATTGCGCGGACGCTGGTCTTCGAAGAGCGGCCGGCCCGCGTAGCCCGCGTTGTAGATCGCGCCGGGCGAGCGTCCGCCGCTGGGCGGCTGCGGCGGACGCGCGGTCATCGGCTGCTGGACGATCGGCTCCTTCGGCACGAGGCCGCATGCGCCGAGCGCGGCGACGAGTGCGGCAACCGCTGCACGCGTGAAGATTTGAGTGGGCGACATCTTGGTGACTCGTATGAAGCTGAATGAAGCGTTAGTGTGACGCCATCCCTTGCGTTTTCATCCGTTGAAAAGAGGGTTAAACCTGCATCTGAGAAAGCGTTTGCAACATCTGGTCGGACGTGGTCACGGCCTTGCTGTTGATTTCGTACGCGCGCTGCGTCTGGATCATGTTGACCAGTTCCTGCACCACGTTCACGTTCGACGCTTCCACATAACCCTGTTGCAACGTGCCCGCGCCGTTCAGGCCCGGCTGTGACACGTTCGGCGCGCCGGAGCTGCCCGTCTCGGAGAACAGGTTCTCGCCGCGCGCTTCCAGACCGGCCGGGTTGATGAACGTCGCGAGCTGAATGGAGCCGACGTTCGTCGCGGCCGTCGAGTTCGGCTGCGTGATGGACACAGTGCCGTCCGAGCCGATGGTGATCGACGTCGCGTTGGTCGGAATGGTGATGGCCGGGTTCAGCTGATAGCCGCTCGACGTGACGAGCTGGCCCTGCGCGTTGGTCTGGAACGAGCCGTCGCGCGTGTATGCCGTGGTGCCGTCGGGCATGGTCACCTGGAAGAAGCCCTGGCCGTTGATGGCCACGTCCTTCGAGTTGCCGGTCTGTTGCAGATTGCCCTGCGTGTAGAGGCGTTCCGTTGCGACTTGCTGCACGCCCGTGCCGAGCTGCACGCCCGAGGCGAGTTCGGTTTGCTGCGTCGAGTTCGCGCCCGGCTGGCGCGTGGTTTGGTACAGCAGATCTTCGAACACGGCGCGCGAGCCCTTGAAGCCGTTGGTGCTCACGTTGGCGAGGTTGTTCGAAATGACGTCCATCTGCGCCTGCTGCGCATTCATGCCGGTCGCGGCGATATAGAGAGAGCGATTCATGTCTGTGTTGTCCTAGTGTCTTGCAGGCCGCTTAGGAGAAGTTGAGCAGCTTGTTGGCCGATTGTTCGTTCTGGTCCGCCGATTCCATGAGCTTCGTCTGCATTTGGAACTGGCGCGCGTTGGTGATCATCGAGACCATCGCGGAGACCGGGTTCACGTTGCTGCCTTCGAGCGCGCCGCCGGCAACGACCACGTTCGGGTCCGCATCGGCGGGGTCGCCCGACGCGGTGCGATAAAGACCGTCGTCGCCGCGCGAGAGCGTGGCCGGGTCCGGATTGACGAGCTTCAGTTGATCCACCGTCGCAATCGCGGTCGGCGGATCGCCCGGAATCAGCGCGGACACCGTGCCGTCCTTGCCGATGGTCACTTCTGCGCCCGGCGGCACCGACAGCGGGCCGCCGTTGCCGAGCACCGGCAGGTTGTTCGCGGTGACGAGCTGGCCGTTCTGGTCCACGTGCAGGTTGCCGGCGCGCGTGTACGCCTCGCCGCCGTCCGCCGTCTGCACGGAGAGCCAGCCCGGCCCTTGCACGGCGACGTCGAGTGGATTGCCGGTCTGCTGGATCGGGCCGGCCGAGTAATCCGCCGTCGGCGTCGACGAGAGCACGAAAGTGCGCGTCGTGCCGTCGGCGGACTGGTTCTCGAAAGACATCGGCACCTGACGGAACGCCGCGAGTTGCGCCTTGAAACCCGTGGTCGATGCGTTCGCCAGGTTGTTCGCCACGACAGCTTGCTGTTCCAGCGACTGGCTTGCGCCGGTCATCGCGGTGTAGATCAGACGGTCCATGAATCGCTTCCTTCTTTCCTGATGCGTCTAGTGCGTGCGGACGGTGATTACAGATTGATCAGCGTCTGGTCGACGGTCTGCTGCGTCTTGATCGTCTGCGCGTTCGCCTGATAGTTGCGCTGCGCGGTGATCAGATTCACGAGCTCGCTCGTCAGATCGACGTTGGAGTTTTCCACCGCGCCGCCTTGCAGCGTGCCGTGGTTCGTCGAGCCCGGCACGCCCACTTGCGGCGCGCCCGAAGCGGCCGTTTGCGCGTACACGTTGCCGCCGAGGTTCTGCAGGCCGTTCTGGTTGTTGAAGTTCGCGACCGCGATTTGCCCGAGCGCCTTCGTTTCGCCGTTCGAGTAATTGCCGGTCAGCATGCCGTCGGTGCCGACGGTGAAGCCCGTCAGTTCGCCCGTGCTGTTGCCGTCCTGATGCAGGTTCGTCAAGCCGCTCTTGGCGCCGTACTGCGTGGTGCCGGAGAGATCGAGCGTCAACGATTGCGTCGTCGCGCCGGACGGGTCCGCGCCGTTCGGAATGGTGAACGTGAACTTCGAGCCGCTCGTCAGGTTGCCCGACGAATCGAACGTCACGGCGCCCAGGTCGGTCTTTTGCGTGACCGGGTCGCCGTAGCCCGCGAATGCTTCCCACGAGCCGGTGCCGGTCTTCGTGAAGTAGACGGACACCTTCTGCGTGCCGCCGAGCGTGTCGTACACGTCCACCGAAGTCGACGCGTTGTACGTGTTGCCATTGGCCGGATCGAAGCTGCTCGCCGCGTTGTTGCTGTCCTGCGAGTTCAGGTTGAACGCAGCGGTAATCGTCTTCGTCGCCGTCGGCGCGATGTTCGCGGTCGGGACGGAAAGCGGCACCGTGCTCGCGCTGTTGACGACGCCGCCCGAATCGGCCGCGTAGCCCATCAGTTGCAGGCCGGCCGAGTTGACGATCTTGCCGCTGTCGTCCAGATGGAACACGCCGTTGCGCGAATACACGGTCGAGCCGTTGTTCGACAACTGATAGAAGCCGTTGCCGTTGATCGCGACATCGAGCGCCTGATTGGTCGTCGTGATCGTGCCCTGCGAGAACTGCTGCTGGACTTCCGCGAGGCGCGTGCCGATGCCGATCTGGTTCGACACGGCGGTCGCCATGGAACTGGCGTACATGTCCGCGAACTGCGCGGCGCCCTGCTTGAAGCCGACGGTGTTCGAGTTCGCGATGTTGTTGCCGATCACGTCGAGGTCGCTCGACGCGGCGCCGAGGCCGCTCAGTGCTTGTTGATAGCTCATGGTTTATCTCTTCGCCGGGCGCATCCCGGCGTCAAAGGAAAGTGGAATCAAAGAATCGAAGCGACGCTCGACAGCGCGACGGTCGAACCGTTCGCCAGCTTCAGGCCCGGCGTGCCGCCCGTCATTTGCACGACGCTCTGCACCTGCGAGGCCGACAGCGTCGTCGCGGTCGCCTGCTGGCCGTTGATCGTGCCCTGCGCGGTGATCGTGTAGGTGCCGTCGGCGAGCGTGGCGCCCTTCGAGTCGACCGGCGTCCAGCCCGATACCGGCACGACGCCCGAGCCTTGCGCGCCGAGATCCAGCGTGTTGACGATGTTGCCGGACTTGTCCTTCACGACGATCTGCAGGTCGCTCACGTCGTTGGCGAGCTGCACGCCGAACGTCGACGACGCGCCGCTCGATACCGTCATGCTGCTTCCCGGCGCGAGCACGTTCGAACCGATCAGCATGGCGGCCTGCGTGGACTGGCCCGCGGAAAGCTGCGTGGCGAGCGAGCTGAGCGACGTGTTCAGCTGACCGATGCCCGTCACCGTGTTGATCTGTGCGAGCTGCGAGGTCATCTGCGAGCTGTCGGCGGGATTCGTCGGGTCCTGATTCTTCAACTGCGTCACGAGCAGCGTGAGGAATGTGTTCTGCAAGTCCGAAGCGGACGTGCCGCTCGTGCTGCTGGTGCTGCTCGAGGAGCTGGACGAGCTCGACGTGCCGTTCATGGTGTCCAGCAGCGTCTGCGACACCGTGGTGCCGTTGCTGCCGATGGTGGTGTTCGTCGTCACGGTTGGGTTCCTCAGGTTCCGATGGTCAGAGTCTTGAGCATCAATTGCTTGGCGGTATTGAGCGTCTCGACGTTCGCCTGATAGGAACGCGACGCGGAAATCATGTTGACCATTTCCTGCACCGGATCGACGTTCGGCAGCGTCACATAGCCGTCCGCGTTCGCCGCCGGGTTGGTCGGGTCGTAGCTGGTTTTCATCGGGCTCGGATCGTCGATGACGCCCGTCACCTGCACGCCGCCGACTTGCTGGCCGGAGCCGCTTTTCGCGCCGCCGAGCGGATCGACGGCGAAGACGACCTGCTTCGCCTTGTACGGCTGGCCGTCGGGACCGGTCGTGCTGTCCGCGTTCGCGAGATTCGACGCGGTCACGTTCAGGCGCTGCGCCTGAGCAGACATCGCCGAACCGGCGACGCTGAAAATGTTCATCAATGAAGGCATGGCTTTCTTAACTGTTGGACGTGATGGCGGACAACATCGACTTGATCTGCGAGGTCATCACGGTCATTCCGGCTTCGAAATGCAGCGCGTTGTCCGCGAACTGCACGCGTTCGGCGTCGAGATCGACGGTGTTGCCGTCGAGCGAAGGCTGGCTCGGCACGCGATACGCGAGTCGGCCGTAGTCGTCGGTCGAGCCGCCGGACGCGGTAAGCGTCGAGTTGCCGGACATGTGGCCCTTCGCGGTCACGGCGAGCGACCCGCTCGCGCTCACCGAAACCGGCTGCGCCATCTTGAGCGTCGCCGTGTTCGAGGCCGTGGCGGACGCGCCGTCCTTCTTCAGCGCCCCGGCGAGCGCGGTCGAGAAATCGACATCGCGCGCCTTGTAGCCGGGGGTGTCGGCGTTCGCGATATTCGACGACAGCAGTTCCTGCCGGTAAGCGCGCACATCGAGCGCCTCACGGCCGAACGCGAGTTCCTTGTCGAGTCTGTCTAGCATTCGTTTCTTCTCCGGTCCCGTCGGGGATGGTTGTCGCCTGTCCCCGCCCGATCGCTGGGGGGTTTTTGCATGACACGCATCTTAGGAGCGGCGCGCAATAACTAATCCGATGAATAACCGGGAAACGCGGCCTCTATTCGAGGCTTGGGCGCGGCCCGGCGTATCTAGAATCTGCGTCGAGAGTGGGAAGCGGCGTTTTCATGGCAGCGACTCACGGAGTGGCCGCAGCGCGCGGCCCTACTTTTTCAGGTACGCAGTCGCTAGCTACGCGGCGGCGAGGAGAGCAGTGATGAGCAGGTCCGCCAGACAGTCGTCGAACGTTGCGATGCGTGCGATGCGTGCGAGCGCGATGAAGCGCGGCGCGCGTGCAGCGGCGCGCGGCGTGGCGGGCGCGTCGCTGATGCTCGGCTTCGCGGCAAGCGCGTTCGCGCAGCAGAGCGACGGCATGATCGCGATTCCGGGCAACGCGGAGACGAATCCCGCCGCCGTCGCGGAAATGGCAAAGAGTTTCGGTTCGTCGAAAGCCGTGGCCGCAGCCGCGCCCGCGCCGACGCCCGCTCCTGTGGCCGACATCGCGCGGGCATCCGGCTATCGCGCCGCGACGAGCGCCGCCGACGCCGCGATGCGCCACGCCGCGCTCGCGCTCGAAGCGCGCGCCGAAGCCGCCGACGACGCCATGGACGACGCAAGCGGCCTGATCGTGGTTCCGGGGACGGGCGAAGCGAAGCCCGCTGCGGCTGCGCCGGCGAAGGCGCCGGTCGCCGTCTCGCGTGGCGATGCCAGCGCCGCCAGCGCGGCTGGCGCGCGGCAGATCGCATCGCGCGACGTGATGCCGGTCGTCGTCACGCGCGATGATGCGACGCCCGGCGCGGCTGGCGCGCGCCCGATCGCGGCCGCCGCTGCATCGCCGATTCGCCCCGCCAATTATTCAGCCGCCGCTGCCGCCGCCTCGCCGATGAAACGCGTGAGTTTCTCGCCGGCCACGGCCGCCGCGCAAACGCCGTCAGCCGCCGCGACCGCGCAGGACGGCGAATCCATCCGCGTCGCCGCGCTCGCGTTCCTTCAGCAGCAGGCAGCGGGCTTGCCCGGCAAGGTGGATATCACGGTCACGCCTGTCTTCCCGCGCGGCCTCGCGCCCTGCTCCTCGCTCGATCCGTTCATGCCGACCGGCGCGCGTCTGTGGGGCCGCGTGACCGTGGGCGTGCGCTGCGTCGGCGAGCGGCCGTGGACGCTGTATGTGCAGGCGCGTGTCTCGATCAACGCGACGTACTACACCGCCGCGCGCGCCATCGCGCCGGGCGAAGTGCTCGCGAGCGCCGATCTCATCGCCCGCGACGGCGATCTCACGGCGATGCCGCAAGCCGTCGTCACCGATCCGTCGCAGGCAGTCGGCGCCGTGGCGTTGTCGCGCGTGCCCGCCGGCTTGCCGCTGCGCACGGACATGCTGCGCGCCGCGAGTTCGGTGGCGATCGGTCAGACAGTGCACGTGGTCGCCGACGGCACGGGCTTCTCGATTTCCGCCGACGGCAGCGCGATGAACAACGCCGCGCCCGGCCAGCAAGTCCGCGTGAAGACGGCCGGCGGACAAATCATCACGGGCATCGTGAAGGACAGTCAGACGGTCGAAGTCCGCATGTAAGCGGGCTTGTGTGCGGCACCAGACGTTTTGTTGCAATTTGTTGCAAAGCCGTCGAAGCCTTGTGGGACAAGGCAAAGCGGCAGATGACCAGGCACCGAGCAGGTTGCGCCTTCCCCGGCAGGGTAAAGTTTTTCAAAGCCACCGCCGATAAAGGACTCAACACGTTCGGGAATGGACATCGTGAAAATCGAATCGAATAGCAACACCACTTTGAGCGGCCTGCAAGACGGGCTGCAACGTGCATCGCAAGGCGATGCGAAGACTGCCGCGCCGACCGCGCAAGCGAACGGCAGCGCCGGCCAGTCGACGGTCAGCCTGTCGACCTTGTCGTCGGACCTGCGCGCGTCGAACGGCTCGGACATCGATACGGCGAAGGTCGAATCGATCAAGGCCGCGATTCGCGACGGCAGCCTGAAGATGGACACCAGCAAGATCGCCGACGGCATTTTGAGCACCGCGCGCGACCTGCTGCAAACGAGAACCCCGCCGACCGGCGGCTGAACGCAACGGCCCGGGCAACGTCCCGGCGCGCGAAGTGGACAGGAGCCGGGCGGCGCTTATGAACCGCGTTTTTAGCGAGCTGCAATGAGAGACGCCCTGCTTGCCACTGTCACCGAAGAAGTCGCCGCCGTTCAGGCCTTCGAAGCCCTCCTCGAGCACGAGGAAAAAGCCCTGATCGCCGCGCAGCCGCTTGCCGCGCTGCCGGAAATCATCGGCCAGAAGACGGCGCTGACCGAGCGCATCAGCGGGCTCGAAAAAGAGCGCGACGCGCATCTGAACACGCTCGGTTTTCCGGGCGGATTCGCCGGCATGGAAGCCGCCGCCGAAGTCGATGCCCGCATCGCCGAGCAATGGAAGCTGCTCTGCGCCGCCGCCCGGCGCGCGAAACAGGGCAACAACAACAACGGCGTGTTGATCCGCACGCGCATGGAATACAACCGCAAGGCGCTCGCCGCCTTGCAGGTCGCGCCGTCGAAGGCCGGGTTCTACGGCCCGGATGGGCGCGTGCCGGGCGTTTGATCGTCTTGCCGATTCGTCATCGCGGCGCGCGACCTTGCACGAGGTCGTGCGCCGTTTTCGTTTATCCGTCGATTAACCCCCCTTTCCCCGACTTAATCCCCCGATAGCCACTCGACGCCTTCCGCAATAATCGTTTGCATCAGAAAGCGGCTTCATGCCGTGGGCAACGAAGCACGAAGCGGAGCACGCAGTGGCAGAAGAAAGCGATCTCGAAAAAACCGAATCAGCCACTCCCAAGCGCCTGGAAAAGGCGCGGGAGGAAGGCCAGGTTGCGCGCTCGCGGGAATTCGCGTCGTTCGCGCTGCTGGCGGCGGGATTTTTCGGCGTGCTGGCGCTGTCGGGGTCCATCAGCGGACACTTGCAGTCGATTCTGCGCAACGCCTTCACGTTCAATCACGACGTCGTGCTGGACACGCGCCAGACGATGATCGGCGCGGCCAACGCCAGCAAGGAAGGCATGCTCGCCGTGCTGCCCGTGCTCGCAATGACCGCGTTCGCCGCGCTCGCCGCGCCGATGGCGCTCGGCGGCTGGCTCATCACGACCAAGCCGCTCGCGCCGAACTTCGGCCGCCTCAACCCGATTAGCGGGCTCGGCAAGATCTTCTCGATTCAAGGCCCGATCCAGCTAGGCATGTCGGTTCTGAAGACGCTCATCGTCGGCGGCGTGGCGGGCTGGGAAATCTGGAGCCGCAAGGCCGAAGTGCTCGGACTGCTGACGAAGCCGCTTGGTCTCGCGCTCGCCGACGCCATGCACCTCATCGTCGTGTGTTGCGGCATGGCCATCGGCGGACTGTTTCTGGTCGCCGCCGTCGACGTGCCGTATCAGATGTGGTCGTACGCGAAGAAGCTGCGCATGAGCAAGGAAGAAGTGAAGCGCGAGCACAAGGAAAGTGAAGGCGATCCGCACGTGAAGGGCCGCATCCGCGCGCAGCAGCGCGCGGCCGCCCGCCGCCGCATGATGCAGGCCATTCCGACCGCCGACGTGATCGTGACGAACCCGACGCACTTCGCCGTCGCGCTGAAGTACACGGACGGCGAGATGCGCGCGCCGCGCGTCGTCGCCAAGGGCGTGAATCTGGTGGCCGCGCGCATCCGCGAACTGGGCCGCGAAAACAACGTGCCGCTGCTCGAAGCGCCGCCGCTCGCGCGGGCGCTGTATCACAACGTGGAGATCAACCGCGAGATTCCGGGCGCGCTGTACGGCGCGGTCGCGCAAGTGCTGGCGTGGGTCTACCAGTTGAAGCGCTACAAGGAAGACGGCGGCATCAAGCCGGACGATCCCACCGATCTCGACGTTCCGAAGGAACTGGACAAAGGCGGCGTATCCGACGCCGACGCCGATCAGGAAGCTGCCGAAGCCCTGAACGACGGTAACACTGACAAGGGAGCCGCAGCATGAACGCGCGCGCAGGATTTTTCGCCAAACGCCCCGACGCGCTGGGCACGCAGAACATTCGGGCGCTCGCCGGCCCGATCCTGATCTGCATGATTCTCGGCATGATGATTCTGCCGTTGCCGGCGTTTCTGCTGGATCTGCTGTTCACCTTCAACATCGCGCTGTCGGTGATGGTGCTGCTCGTCAGCATGTACACGCAAAAGCCGCTCGACTTCGCGGCGTTCCCGAGCGTGCTGTTGTTCTCCACGCTGCTGCGCCTGTCGCTGAACGTCGCGTCGACGCGTATCGTGCTGCTGCAAGGCCACACCGGCCCGGATGCGGCGGGACAGGTGATCGAGTCGTTCGGGCACTTTCTCGTCGGCGGGAACTTCGCGGTCGGCATCGTCGTGTTCGTGATCCTGATGATCATCAACTTCATGGTCATCACGAAGGGCGCGGGACGTATCGCGGAAGTCGGCGCGCGCTTCACGCTCGACGCAATGCCCGGCAAGCAGATGGCAATCGACGCCGACCTGAACGCCGGTCTCATCAACGAGGACATGGCGAAGAAGCGCCGCCAGAGCGTCGCGCAGGAAGCGGAGTTCTACGGCTCGATGGACGGCGCGTCGAAGTTCGTGCGCGGCGACGCCATCGCGGGCTTGCTCATCATGGTCATCAACGTGGTGGGCGGCCTGATCGTCGGCATGCTTCAGCACGACATGGACTTCGGGCACGCGGCGACCAACTACACGCTGCTTACCATCGGCGATGGCCTCGTCGCGCAGATTCCGTCGCTCATCATTTCGACGGCGGCGGGCGTGATCGTCTCGCGCGTCGCGACCGATGAGGACATCGGCACGCAGCTGACCGGCCAGTTGTTCCAGAACCCGCGCGTGTTGATGATCACCGGCGTGATCATCGGCGTGATGGGACTGATTCCGGGCATGCCGCACTTCGCGTTCATGCTGCTGGGCGGCGGTCTCATCTACGCCGCGCGCACGATGAACAAGCGCGCCGCGAACAAGAAGACGAGCGCGGTCACGGATGTCACGCCGATCGCATCGGCCGTGGCGGCGTCGGCCGAGAACGCCGAGGCGAGCTGGGAAGACGTGGCGCTCATCGATCCGCTCGGGCTCGAAGTCGGCTACCGCCTGATTCCGCTCGTGGATCGCAACGCGGACGGCGAACTGCTTAAGCGCATCAAGGGCATTCGCAAGAAGTTCGCGCAGGAGATCGGCTTCCTGCCGCCGGTCATCCATATTCGCGACAATCTGGAATTGCGGCCGAACGGGTATCGCATTGCGCTGAAGGGCGTGGAAGTCGGCGTGGGCGAGGCGTTCCCCGGCCAATGGCTCGCGATCAATCCGGGTCAGGTATCGGCGGCGCTGCCGGGCACGCAGACGACCGATCCGGCGTTCGGCCTGCCGGCGGTGTGGATCGAGACGAACATGCGCGAACAGGCGCAGGTGTACGGCTATACGGTGGTGGATGCGAGCACGGTGGTCGCGACGCACTTGAATCACCTCGTCGTCACGCATGCCGCGGAACTGCTCGGCCGACAGGAAGTGCAGGCGCTGCTGGAGCGTATCGGCAAGGACACGCCGTCGCTCACGGAAGATCTCGTGCCGAAGACGCTTTCGCTCACGACGCTGCAGAAGGTGCTGCAAAACCTGCTCGACGAAAGCGTTCCGATCCGCGACATGCGCACCATTCTCGACGCGTTGCAGGAACACGCGCCGCGCATCTCGGATCCGTACGAACTCACGTCGGCGGTGCGTCTCGCGCTGGGCCGCGCGATCACGCAACAGTGGTATCCGGGCGCCGACGATTTGCAGGTGATGGGCCTCGATCCGACGCTGGAGCGCGTGCTGTCGCAGGCGCTATCGACGGGGCCGAATCCGGGACTGGAGCCGGGACTCGCGCAGACGCTGATGAACTCGACGCAGAACGCGATCATGCGTCAGCAGAATCTGGGATTGCCGCCGGTGCTGCTCGTGCAGCATTCGCTGCGCGCGATGCTCGCGCGGTTCCTGCGCCGGAGCTTGCCGCAGCTGAAGGTGCTGTCTTATGCGGAAGTGCCGGATACGCGGAATGTGAAGGTGGTTAATTTGATTGGGGCGTGAGCAACCGTCTCAATGCAGGACGGAGCCGATGAGACTGCGAAGATTGCGCGCGTCGAAGACGACCGTCTTCCACGTGTAGTAGTTGGCGCGCTCGAACTCCGTCTTGCCGACCGCCAGCTGACTTTCCGCGATCGCCAGCACGGAGCCCGGAAGTTTCTCGGCGCGGTATTGCAGGTGAATGAGCTCGCCTTCCAGCAGCCGCTTGGCTGAAGTCGCGGCGATGACGATGGAGGGCGTCGGCGTCTCAATGACATGATCGGCAACAAGCCCGCCGGAAATCGGCAATTCGACTTCCGACCGGTGCTCGAGCCCGAACTCGGCGGCGATATCCGCGATCGCGCGGGTGAGCCGTCCTTTGAAATCACTCGACTGCTGACGCTCGACGCGGGATGTCGCGACCGCGAAGAGCTGCTGTGCCGCCTCGGCCACACGAAAGACGTAAGGCGCAAGAAGACGTTCGTCTGAGGTCGAGGCGCGGATGACTTCGTCCTCGCACAGCCGAACGGGACTCCACTGCGCGATTTCCTGCGACCAGCGTTCCACGGCGCCCGATTCCACTTCCCCGCCCATCATGCCTGCGTTGAAGCAGGCTTCTCCGTTTTCATCAATCGAATAGCCGCCCTGGGACGGACGAATGCGCACGACCACATGATCCCCCGTTCCCGGATACTGCAACGGCGTCACGATTCGCTGCACGCCGTTGGTATCGGCGTGCACTTCGAACAAAGAGCAGAGCGTTTGTTTGAGCGGGTCTGCTAACACAATAGATCGCCTTGTCCGTCCTGATCGTTGGAGATGGTTATGCCTACAGCGTTGCAAAAGAATACGATAAGCGCGGCACGGTCAGTGGCGGCACGCGGGTCAAAGCGTCTGGGCAACTTCAGATCGAGTTCGGGTGCGCCGGGCAACAAGCGATTTGTGTAATCGCTCGACGTATTGCAGGGCAGCTTGCAGTGCAACCCCTTGTGACTCGGATGGTAATGCAGTTCGAAGAGCGGGTATATGTCGCCACGCGGCATTGTGCAGACCAGGTGTCCGTAAAACGAGCGGTCTTCGATTTGATCGCCATCGCGCCACAGGAAAAGCACGGCGTGATCGGCTGAAACTGGAATGAGGTCGGTCGCCTGAACGCGGGGCCGAGCCATCTTGTTGAAGGGCTTCGGCCATCGCTGCTTGACCATTGGCCGGAATTTCGGGGAACCGCTGAGCGTTTTAGACGCATCCCTGTGCGCGGCAAGGTCCTTCGGTTTCAATGCGTTTCTCTCAGGTATTTCTACCGACGCATTGAGCGGTGCGCAGTCATCGTCAGACAGGCATCGAGGATGCGGTCGATAGATTCGTTTTGGCTCCGACCATGCTAGCCGCTCAACCGACGCCGCGCGCTCAGTACAAGAAATGTTGCACTCGCAGGATGGAACGCCTGCCAGCACACAGCAAAAACTCAACACTCCACAATATTCACCGCCAACCCCCCGCGCGACGTCTCCTTATACTTCGTCTTCATATCGGCCCCTGTCTCGCGCATGGTCTTGATGACCGAATCCAGCGACACGTAGTGCGAGCCATCGCCGCGCATGGCCATGCGCGCCGCGTTGACGGCCTTGACCGAGCCCATCGCGTTGCGTTCGATGCACGGAATCTGCACCATGCCGCCCACCGGATCGCACGTGAGCCCGAGGTTGTGCTCCATGCCGATCTCCGCCGCGTTCTCCACCTGCGCAGGCGTGCCGCCGAGCACCGCCGCGAGGCCGCCCGCCGCCATCGAGCAGGCGACGCCCACTTCGCCCTGGCATCCCACTTCCGCGCCCGATATCGACGCGTTCATCTTGTACAGAATGCCGATAGCCGCCGCCGTCAACAGGAAGTCGATCACGCCTTGCGCATTCGAGCCCGGCACGAAGCGGTCGTAGTAATGCAGCACGGCCGGGATGATGCCCGCCGCGCCATTGGTCGGCGCCGTCACGACGCGGCCGCCGACCGCGTTTTCTTCGTTGACCGCGATGGCGTACAGGTTGATCCAGTCGATCATCGAAAGCGGATCGCGCAACGCCTGCTCGGGCCTGCCCGTCAGCGCGCGATAAAGTTGCGGCGCGCGCCGCTTCACCTGAAACGGCCCCGGCAGATGCCCTTCCGCATCCGGATTGCCGATGCCGCACCCCCGCGCGACGCAATCCTGCATCACCTCCCAGATATGCAAGAGGCCCGCGCGGATCTCGTCGGGGCTGCGCCAGACGCACTCGTTGTCCCACATCAGTTGCGCAATCGACTTGCCGGATTCCGCGCACATCTTCAGCAGTTCGTCGCCGGTCTGGAACGGATACGGCAATTGCGCGTGCGCCGTGAGCACCGCCGTATTCGGCGCGCCCGCCGTCACGACGAAGCCGCCGCCCACCGAAAGATACGTCGCTTCGCGTAGCAACTGGCCGCTGGCATCGAACGCATAGAGCTTCATGCCGTTCGGATGCTCGGGCAGCGCCTGCCTATAGAACGCGATGTTGTCCTTCACCGTGAACGGGATTTCGTGCTTGCCGAGCAAGGCGAGCGTCTTCGTTGCGCGCACCGCTTCGAGCCGCGGCACGATGGTGCTGGCATCGACGGTGTCCGGCGCGTCGCCCAAGAGTCCGAGCATGACGCCGCGATCCGTGCCGTGGCCTTTCCCCGTGGCGCCGAGCGAGCCGTACAACTCGCATTTGACCGATGCCACCGCGTCCAGCAGCGCGTCGCGTTCGAGCCCTTGCGCGAACATGAGCGCGGCGCGCATCGGGCCGACGGTGTGCGAGCTGGAAGGTCCGATGCCGACTTTGAAGAGATCGAAAACGCTGACTGCCATGACTGCTCCTGCAAATGAAAATTACCGCGCCGGCAGCGGCAGACAGACCGCGAGCCACGCGGGCGGCGTCGGCGCGAGCCGCAGCGCCACCGGCGCATAACGGCCGTCGAGACGCGCCGCCAGATAGAAAAGCTCCGCCGCGTTCTTCGGGTCCCACTGGCCCGAGTAGCCCGGCAAGCCGGCCTCGCGCCGTTTCGCGTCGAAGGCGACGCTCGAATGCACGAACTCGTCGTGCGTCTTCGTGCCGAGCGCGTACGGCGTCAGCCAGTTGAGCGCGCCGGCGAGCGTCGCGCCCGTCGGCGCGCGCTCCGGCAGCCAGTTGCGGTTATGCCGCCGCGCCGCGAGCGCCGCCGTCACGAGCGGCTGCAAGTCGTAGGTGACATAGTGCAGCGCGTCGCGCTCGGCGAAATCGACCGTCGAACCGTCCGGCGCGATGTTGTCGCCGATATGCTCGACAAAAAGCCGCTGCGCCGCGTCGATCATCTTGCGGTCGTCGATGGTGAACGCGCCCATCGCGATCAGCTTCACGCGATGGCTCTGCCAGTTGTTGCGGTATGTGCCCTTGAGCGGCCGCGCCTGCTTGTCGATATCCGCGACGTAGCCGTTCACCAGCTTCGCGATGAACGCATTGGCCGCGTTGCGCGTTTTCACCGGCAGCGCGCTCGCCGTCAGATCGTAGGCGAGGATCAGCGACTCGAAGTTCGTCTCGTCGATCGGATTGAAGCTCGGCTGATATGTCGTGGTCCACGCCAGCAGGAAACGGTCGACGAGGCGCAGATAGCGCTCGTTGCCCGTGGCGCGCCAGGCGAGCGCCGCATTGCGCATCAGGTCGAGGTCTTTCTCCGCTTCGACGCTTTGGTCATAGATGCCTTCGTGCGGCAACGTGCCTTCGGTGTGCAGCGTGGCGCGGGCCTTCGGCGTCTCGTTGACGTGCGCCTGCACCGCGTTCACCAGCGCCTTCACGCCGGGATCCGCATTCGTGCGCTCGCTCGTCTGCATGGCCGGCGCGGCGCAAAAGTTCATCGCCGCATGCGCGGCAGGCGCGGTCATCGAAAGCGCGCAAAGCGTCGCCAGCGTCGCGCGTGTCGCCCTGAAGCGGCTCGCCTCGTTCCCCTTTCGCACCTTCGGCGCCATACGCACTCCCTGATTGGCTTGGTCCGGGGTGAGATGTTAGCCGTTCTCGAACGCACCGCAAAACCGCCCGACAAAGCTTGACGCTTTCGGGCGGCGCGGCGCGCCGTGCGTCACGCGTCGGCGTACTCCGACACCGGCACGCACGAGCACATCAGATTGCGGTCGCCATATGCGTTGTCGGCGCGGCCCACCGGCGACCAGTACTTGCGCGCGATCAGCGTCTTCACCGGATACGCCGCCTCTTCACGCGTGTACGCGTGCTTCCATTCGTCCGCCGTCACGACAGCAGCCGTGTGCGGCGCGTTCTTCAGCACGTTGTCTTCGCGATCGGCGCGGCCCTCTTCGACTGCGCGGATTTCGTTGCGAATGGCGATCATCGCGTCGATGAAGCGGTCCAGCTCTTCCTTCGATTCCGATTCCGTCGGCTCGACCATCAGCGTGCCGGGCACGGGGAAGCTCATGGTCGGCGCGTGGAAACCGTAGTCGATCAGGCGCTTGGCCACGTCTTCCACGGAAATGCCGCTCGCTTCCTTGATTGGCCGGACATCGAGAATGCACTCGTGCGCGACGAGCCCGCCCGGGCCGCTGTACAGCACCGGGTAATGCGGCGCGAGGCGTTTCGCGACATAGTTCGCGGCGAGAATCGCGCTTTCGGTGGCGGCGGTGAGGCCCTTCGCGCCCATCATCGCGATATACATCCACGAAATCGGCAGGATCGCGGCCGAGCCGTACGGCGCCGACGACACCGCGCCGATGCCCGCTTCGTCGCGCTGATAGCCGGTCGAAGCCTGGTTCGGCAGGAATTTGGCGAGATGCGCGCCGACCGCGACGGGACCGACGCCCGGTCCGCCGCCGCCGTGCGGAATGCAGAACGTCTTGTGCAGGTTCAAATGCGAGACGTCGCCGCCGAACTGGCCGGGCGCGCACAGGCCGACCATCGCGTTCATGTTCGCGCCATCGACATACACTTGCCCGCCGTGCTGATGCACGATGTCGCAAATCTCGCGCACGTTGCGCTCGAACACGCCGTGCGTCGACGGATACGTGATCATGATCGCAGCGAGATTCGCGGAATGCTTCTCTGCCTTCGCCTTGAGATCGTCGATATCGACGTTGCCGTTCGCATCGCACGCGACGACCACGACCTGCATGCCCGCCATTTGCGCCGACGCCGGGTTCGTGCCGTGCGCGGACGCCGGAATCAGACACACATTGCGATGCCCTTCGCCGCGCGACTCGTGATACGCGTGAATGATGAGCAGGCCCGCGTACTCGCCCTGCGAACCCGCGTTCGGCTGCAACGAGACGGCCGCGTAACCGGTGCACGCGACGAGCATCTGTTCGAGCTGGTCGATCATCGTGCGATAGCCGAGCGTCTGCTCGGCCGGCGCGAACGGGTGAATCTGCGCGAACTCCGGCCACGTCACGGGCAGCATCTCGGACGTTGCGTTGAGCTTCATCGTGCACGAGCCGAGCGGGATCATCGTGCGGTCGAGCGCGAGGTCCTTGTCGGCGAGGCTGCGCAGATAGCGCAGCATTTCGTGCTCGGAGTGATGCCGGTTGAAAACCGGATGCGTGAGGTAATCGCTCGTGCGCTTGAGGTCTGCCGGAAGCGAATCGCTGATGGACGCGTCGAGCGCGTCGATATCGAACGTTTCGGTCTTGCCCGCGACTTCCGCGAACAGCGCGAAGAGCTTCTGCAGGTCGTCGCGCGTGGTGGTTTCGTCGAGCGATACGCCGACCTGGGTCCCGCTCACGCGCCGCAGATTGATATGCGCGGCGTGAGCGGCCTGATGCAGCGCGGTCGTGTTCGCGCCGCTTTCGATGGTGACGGTATCGAAGAACGTCTTGTTGGCGATGCTGTAGCCGAGCTTCGCCACGCCCGCCGCGAAAATCGACGCGACGCGGTTCACGCGCAGCGCAATCGTCTTCAGACCTTGCGGGCCGTGATAGACCGCGTACATGCTCGCCATGATCGCGAGCAGCGCCTGCGCCGTGCAGACATTCGATGTCGCCTTCTCGCGGCGAATGTGCTGCTCGCGCGTTTGCAACGCGAGACGCAGCGCGGAATTGCCTTGCGCATCGACGGTCACGCCGACGAGACGGCCCGGCATCTGACGCTTGAATTCGTCGCGCACGGCCATGTAAGCCGCGTGCGGACCGCCGAAGCCGACCGGCACGCCGAACCGCTGCGTGTTGCCGATGGCGACATCCGCGCCCCATTCGCCCGGCGGCGTGATGAGCGTGAGCGCGAGCAGATCCGCCGCCGCGACGACATGGCCGCCCGCCGCGTGAACCGCTTCCGCGAGCGCGCGGTAGT
The DNA here is from genome assembly GCF_902833455.1 of Caballeronia sp. BCC1704. Taxonomy (NCBI): domain Bacteria; kingdom Pseudomonadati; phylum Pseudomonadota; class Betaproteobacteria; order Burkholderiales; family Burkholderiaceae; genus Caballeronia; species Caballeronia sp. BCC1704. The sequence goes on from NZ_CADFFT010000001.1 coordinate 194,749, forward strand.
CATGCACGTCGCCGTTCGCGCCGGGATATTGCAGCAGCACGCCGAACGCGTTCGCGCTGGCGGCATCCGCTGCCGGACCGACCTTCACTTCGATGCCCGCGGGCTTCGCGCGCGTCTTCACCACTTCGATGGTCTGCGGCAGCACGTCGTCCGCGACGAAGAACACGTTGGACTTCGGCTTGCCGACGCGTTGCAGCAGCGTCATGGCTTCGGCGGCGGCGGTCGCTTCGTCGAGCAGCGATGCGTTCGACATCGCGAGGCCGGTCAGGTCCATCACCATTTGCTGGAAGTTGAGCAGCGCTTCGAGACGCCCCTGCGAGATTTCCGGCTGATACGGCGTGTAAGCCGTGTACCACGCCGGATTTTCGAGCACGTTGCGCAGGATCACGGCAGGCGTGTGCGTGCCGTAATACCCCTGACCGATGAAGGTTCGAAACACCAGATTCTCGTCCGCCAGCTTGCGCAGCGCCGCGAGCGCCTCGGCTTCGCTTTTCGGCTGCGTGAACGCGCCCAGCGGCAGCGTTTCCTTGCGGCGGATCGTGTCCGGAATCACCGCGTCGATGAACGCCGCGCGCGACGCGAAACCGAGCGCGTCGAGCATCGCGCGCTGGTCGGCCTCGTCGGGGCCGATGTGCCGGCCGGCGAACGCATCGTGGCATTCGAGCGCGGCGAGTGACAGGGAAGTGCGGTTCATCGGACGATCCGGGTGTTCGAGCTTCATGTGAATTCCTGCGAAAGCGGCCCGCATGGAGCCGCCCTCGTCTGATAGAGAGTTATTCGCCGATCGACTTGCCGTAGCCTTCGGCGTCGAGCAGCTTGTCGAGGCCCGCGTCGCTCGCGGGCTTGATCTTGAAGAGCCAGCTTTCGTACGGCGCGCCGTTCACCTGATCCGGCGACGACGTCAGCGCGTCATTCGCCGCGACGACTTCGCCAGAAACCGGCGCGTAGATGTCGGAGGCGGCCTTCACCGATTCGATGACCGCGATGGCGTCGCCCGCCGCGACGGACTTGCCCGCCGCCGGCAGTTCGACGAACACGATGTCGCCGAGCGCCTCTTGCGCGTGATCGGTGATGCCGACGGTCAGCGTGCCGTCGGACTCCGTGCGGACCCATTCGTGCGATTCGGTGTATTTCAGATCGGCCGGGATGCTCATTGGATGCTCCTTGCGTGGTTCGTTCGTGAGATTCTGGGTCGGAGGAAACGGGCGCGACGGCGCTCGATGGCGTTACGCCAGATCGACGAGCACCTTGCCGTTGCGCACGAACGGAAGTTTTACCACGCGCGCGGGAACTTGCTTGTCGCGAATGACGACCTGCACCGTATCGCCCGGCGCGACGGCCGTCGGCACGCGGGCGAACGCAATCGACTCCTGCATGGATGGCGAGAACGTGCCGCTCGTGATCTCGCCTTCGCCGTGCGGCGTGACGACCTTCTGATGCGCGCGCAGCACGCCGCCCGCACGACCGTTTTCCTTGATGAGCACGAGCCCGACGAAAATCGCCTTCGAGCCGTTCGCCTCCAGCGCCGCGCGTCCGACGAAATCGCGCGGCGTTTTCAGATCGACGGTCCACGCGAGACCCGCGTCGAGCGGCGACACCGTTTCGTCCATGTCCTGGCCGTAGAGATTCATGCCGGCTTCGAGCCGCAGCGTGTCGCGCGCGCCGAGGCCAGCGGGCTTCACGCCCGCGGCGAGCAGCGCGTTCCACAGCTTTTCGATGTTCGCGGCCGGCACGACGATCTCGAAGCCGTCCTCACCGGTGTAGCCGGTGCGCGCGAGCATCAGTTCGCCGTACTGCGTGGAGGGGAACATGACCGCGTTGAACGGCTTGACGGCTTCCGTTTCGGCCCGCGTATCCGGCAGCACGTTCCAGACCTTCTCGCGTGCGTTCGGCCCTTGCACCGCGATGATGCCGAGATCGCCGCGCGGCGTGATCGCGACGTTGAAGTTGCCGTCGGCGTTCAGCTTCCCGAACCACGCGATGTCCTTGTCCGCCGTGCTCGCGTTCACGACCACGCGGAAGTGCGTCTCGGAGAAGTAATAGACGATGAGGTCGTCGATTACGCCGCCGTCGTCTTTCAGCAGGCAGGAGTAGAGCGCCTTGCCGGGCGTGGTCAGCTTGTCGACGTTGTTCGCGATCGCGTGGCGAAAGAACGCGCGGACCGCGTCGCCCTCGAAATCGACGACGCGCATATGCGACACGTCGAACATGCCAGCGTCGGTGCGCACCGCGCGATGCTCGTCGATCTGCGAACCGTAGTTGACGGGCATGTCCCAGCCGCCGAAATCGACCATGCGCGCGTTGAGCGCGAGGTGAGCGGCGTGCAAGGGCGTGTGTTGAAGTTCGGTCATCGGGGCCTCGGTTCGCGGAGCAAAAAAGGCCACGCAGCGCGCTTTCGCTGCGGATGGCCGCCTTGCTCGCCGCACGATGCAGCCAAGACAAGACACCGACCCGCGATGCGGTTGCGATGCGTGACCCCTCTGTCCTCGGTACCTGAGAGATTGCGCGGATTCGCGAGCGTGTGCTGGCGGTCCATCGCGCGCCCCTTCGGTGGGCAACTGGCCTGATGCGTGCCGTTGCCGCTCTCCAGAGTGCGAGGAATGTGTCCTCGACGCGGCCGGTCCTTTTGCCTGAGAGTTTGTGGGTGTGCCCCTTCGGCGGCGCGGCTCTCGCTTCCATGAAGCGGCCACGCGCTCTCCCGACGCGTGCGGCAGAATTTACGCGAGGGGAATGGGGTTGTCAAACGGATTCGGACGGGGGCGATTGCCCGAAACGGACGGGCGTGATTGGCACGAATCGTTACTTTCGCGGCGCGGCCGTCGCCTACACTCGGATGTTCGCCGACTCACTTTCGAATCGATCATGGCTTCAGTCACCATTAACGGCCGGACGGTCACCGGTAATGAGATCTCCATTCGCGGCAAGCAAGTGACCGTGGACGGCGAAGTCGTCAGCGGCGAGGACTCGCCGCGCATCACCATCGAGATTCACGGCGACGTCGAGCGGATCGAGGTCGAAACCTGCGACAAGCTCACGGTGCACGGAAAAGCCGGGGCCGTATCGGTCGTGTCGGGCAACGTCTTGTGCGGCGATGCGAGCGGGTCGGTGCAGACGGTGTCGGGAAATGTCGCGTGCCGCGACGCCGGCGGAAATGTGAGCACGACGTCCGGCAACATCAACAGGCGCTGACACTCACCCCCGCACGAACTCCACCCTCCGCCCTTCCCGCTCGCTCTGCATCGCGAGCTCGATGACCGTCATCACGTCGACGGCATCTTGCGGCGTCACCGGGAACGGCTTGCCGTCGATCACCGACGCCGCCAGCGCGCGATAGAACTCCACATAAGCGCCATCGCGCGTCGCGAACTGATGCCGCAGATCGTGATCGCCGTCCACTTCGCGCAAAAGCCCCGGCGGATTCTTGCCGAATTCCGGATTGCCCGGCCGCATGCCCGAGCGAAGCTGGTCTTCCTGCACGTCGAGGCCGGTCTTCACATAACTGCCGCGCGTGCCGTGAATCGAAAAGCGCGGCGGCTCCAGCGCCGCGAGCGCGCTCGCGTGCAGCACCACTTCCTTGTCCGCGTAACCGAGCAGAAGATGCACGTAGTCCGGCGCGTGCGCGTGGTCGCGGTGCGCCTTCACGAACGCCGTCACCGTCTGCGGCGCGCCGAACAGCGTGAGCGCCTGATCGATCAGATGCGGCCCCAGATCGAACAGCAGACCGCCGCCGCGCGCCGCTTCTTCGCGCCAACGCTGCGGCACTTTCGGGCGAAAACGGTCGAAATGCGATTCATAGTGCGTGACGCGCCCGAGCCGCCCGCTTTCGATCAGCGTGCGCACCGTCAGAAAATCGCCGTCCCAGCGGCGATTGTGGAACGGCGCGAAGAGCAATCCGCGCTCGGCGGCGAGATCGGCGAGCGTGCGGGCATCGCGGGCGGACAGCGTGACCGGCTTGTCGACGACCACATGCTTGCCCGCCGACAGCGCACGGTGCGCAAGGTCGAAGTGCGTGTCGTTCGGCGTGGCAATCACGACGCACGGAACGTCGGTGAGCGCGATGAGCGCATCGAAGTCGGCGACGATGCGCGCGTCCGGATAGTCGGCGAGCGCGCGCTCGGCCTGGCTCGTCGCGATGGCGGCGACCTTCGCGCGGCCGCAATGCTCGATGACGGGCGCGTGGAACGTCGCGCCGGCGAGGCCATAGCCCATCAGGCCGACTTTCAGTGCTGAACTCATGGAAGGCATCATCCTGTCGTGAATCGGTCGGATATTGTGGCATGAGCCTGAGCCGCCAGAAGCGCCATCGGCCAGCGAACAGGGGCCAAAACCCGCCGCGTTCTATCGTGTTAACATCGCGCTCTCGAATTTGCCGTGCGATCAACGGGTTGCGCGGCGGTGTTCGCAGTTCAATCGGCGGCGCGGCTTGGCTTTCTGCGCCGCTCGCCTCACTCGCCAAAGTCCAGAACGATGTCCGCAGGTCTCAACGCCGCCCAAAGCGAAGCGGTGCGCTATCTCGATGGTCCCTGTCTCGTGCTCGCCGGCGCGGGCAGCGGCAAGACGCGCGTCATCACGCAGAAAATCGCGCATCTGATTGAAGGGCGCGGCTTCGAGCCGAAGCACATTGCCGCGCTCACCTTCACGAACAAGGCCGCGCTCGAAATGCGGGAGCGCACCGCAAAGCTGCTCGAAGGCAAGACGCTGACGACGCCCGGCAAGGAAGGCCGCAAGGTGCCGGTCAATCAGTTGACTATTTGCACGTTTCACTCGCTCGGCGTGCAGATCATGCGGCAGGAGGCGGAGCACGTCGGCCTGAAGCCGCAGTTTTCCATCATGGATGCCGACGACTGCTTCGGCATGGTTCAGGAGCAACTCGGCACCACGGACAAAGGGCTGATCCGCAAGATTCAGTCGATCATCTCGCTGTGGAAAAACGCGATGGTTTCGCCCGATCAGGCCGCCGTGCTCGCCAGCAACGAGGACGAGCATCAGGCGGCGATCGTCTATCGCAGCTACGCCGCGACGCTGCATGCGTATCAGGCGCTCGATTTCGACGATCTGATCCTGCGCCCCGCGCAGCTTTTCGCGGAGAACGAGCAAGTGCGCGAAAAGTGGCAAAACCGCCTGCGCTATCTTCTGATCGACGAATATCAGGACACGAACGCCTGCCAGTACGAACTGCTGAAGCTGCTGGCCGGTCCGCGCGCCGCGTTCACGGCGGTCGGCGACGACGATCAGGCCATCTACGGCTGGCGCGGCGCGACGCTCGAAAACCTCGCGCAGTTGAGCAAGGACTTTCCGAAGCTGCATGTGGTGAAGCTGGAGCAGAACTATCGCTCGACGGTGCGCATTCTCACGGCGGCGAACAACGTGATCGCGAACAATCCGAAGCTCTTCGAGAAGAAGCTGTGGTCCGAGCACGGCATGGGCGACACCATCACCGTGACCGGCTGCAACGACGAAGAGCACGAGGCCGAATCCGTCGTGTTTCGTCTGTCGGCGCACAAGTTCGAGCGACGCGCGGCGTTTCGCGATTACGCGATTCTGTATCGCGGCAACTTTCAGGCGCGTATTTTCGAGCAAGTGCTGCGGCGCGAGCGCATTCCGTATGTGCTCTCGGGCGGGCAGTCGTTCTTCGACCGCGCGGAAATCAAGGATCTGATCGCGTATCTGCGTCTGATCGCGAATCCCGACGACGATCCCGCGTTCATCCGCGCCATCACGACGCCCCGTCGCGGCGTCGGCAACACGACGCTGGAGGCGCTCGGCGCCTTCGCGGGCGCGGCGAAGGTGTCGCTGTTCGAAGCGGTGTTCATGGGCGGCATCGAGGCGCGGCTGTCGGCGCGGCAGGTCGAGCCGTTGCGCACGTTCTGCGAGTGGATTCGCCGCCTGTCGGACCGCGCGGGCCGCGATCCGGCGACCGAAGTGCTCGACGACATGATGGAAGCCATCCACTACGAAGCGTATCTCTACGATGCCTTCGACGAGCGGCAGGCGCAATCGAAGTGGCAGAACGTGCTGGAGTTTCTCGAATGGCTCAAGCGCAAGGGCACCAAGCCCGATGCGTCGCCTGAAGCGGAACAGACCGGCTACGACACGGCCGACGGTTTCGCCGACGAAGGCAAGAATCTGCTCGGGCTGATCCAGACCGTCGCGCTCATGTCGATGCTCGAAGGCAAGGACGAAGATCCCGACGCCGTGCGGCTCTCGACGGTGCACGCGTCGAAGGGACTCGAATATCCGCACGTGTTTCTGGTCGGCGTGGAGGAAGGCAACATGCCGCATCGCGGCGGCTCGGACGACGACGCGCCGATCGACGACGCGCGCATCGAGGAAGAGCGCCGGCTCATGTATGTGGCGATCACGCGGGCGCAGCGCAGCCTGCATCTGAACTGGTGCAAGAAGCGCAAGCGCGCGCGGGAGACGGTGGTGTGCGAGCCCTCGCGCTTCATCCCCGAGATGCTGCTCGACGACGCCCCGCCCCCGACGCCCGAAGAAGCGCCGCTCTCGCCGAAGGATCGCATGGCGATGTTGAAGGCGATGTTGCAGAAGAACTGACGCTTCCGCGTTCCCGCGTTACTTCGCCGCGTTCACCATGTAATCGACGGCGGCCTTCACGTCCGCATCCGACGCGTTCGATCCGCCCTTCGGCGGCATCGCGCCCTTGCCGTGCAGCGCGTAGTTGTAGACGGTCTCCATCGAGTCCTTGAGACGCGGCGCCCACGCGGCCTTGTCGCCGAATTTCGGCGCGTTGAGCACGCCCGCCGCGTGACACGCCTGGCAGACTTGCTCGTAGAGCGCCTTGCCGGCCTGCGACGCATCGGCGCTTTGGGCGCCCGCCGCCGGCGCCGATGCCGTCTGCGGCACCGACGCGAGTGCCGCGACGGCGGCTGCGGCTTGGGCGTTTTCCGTCGAGCTTGCGCCCGCCGCGCCCTCCGCGCCGGAAGCCGCCGCCGGCGCCGAAGCGGATGCCGCAGCGCCCGGCGCCGGCTGCGCCGGCTCGTCGAACTTCGCGCCGCCGTTGTTCGCCATGTAGACGACGGCGCGCGCAATCTCGAAATCGCTGTAATCGTCGGGGCTGGTGCCGCCGCGCGGGGGCATCGCGCCCTTGCCGTTCAATGCGTTATGGACGAGCGTGTCGTAGCCTTCGCCGATACGCGGCGCCCATGCGCCCGCATCGCCGAACTTGGGCGCGCCGGCTGTGCCGGTGGCGTGACACGTCGAGCACACGGCTTTGAAGACTTCCTCGCCGGTTTTATAGACGCGCGGCGCGTTGGCGTCGCGGATGTTCACTTGCGCGGCCGGCGCGATTCTTTGTTCGACGGAGGCGTCGAGATTGGTGCCGGCGCCGGTGCGCGTCGTGTTGTCGACGTAGACCGCAAGCAGAACGATGATGGCGACGGGAATGCCGAACCCAGCGATGACCGCCGCGATGAGTTGGCCGGGTGTCTTGATCGGGGCTCCGTGGGGGGCTTCGCTCATGCTTGTCTCGTCTCCCGTTTTTTTAGGTGAGTCGGTTCAGTGACAGCGTGACAGCTACCGCGCTTGACGCCCTGCGTCGCCGAGGGCACGGTCGATTATAGACGGAACGCTTACCGGAAGGCGCAAGGCGGCGGGCACCGTGGCGCGGGCGTTTACCCGAATCGTGTGATGCTTCGCGGGCGGCGTCGAACCCCGCGCGATGGACGGATCCATGGAAAACAGGTATCCTCTCGGATTCGCATGGGCCTTGCAGCCGTCTTCCGGCACCCGCACGCAAGGCTTTCCGCCGAAGCGCCCGTAGCTCAATGGATAGAGTACTGCCCTCCGAAGGCAGGGGTTGCTGGTTCGATCCCAGCCGGGCGCGCCAAGCTTGATAAGGGTTTCAGCGGTTTCTCTGCTGCGTCGTTCCCCTCCAGTACAGTGAAAATACAGTTCGTCCAATCAGCTGGCCGCGGTCTGCAGGTCGACGACCTGCGTGTGCGGCTGAGCGCAGCGCGCCAGGTGATCGGCCGACAGGTGCGCGTAGCGTTGATTTGGTCCAAGCGCTGGGCTACCAGGGCGGAGCAGCGCTTGAAATACTGTCCGAACTCTCGAAAGGCGACGACAGTCAGGCGCGAGCCGCGGCCGTAACTGGTCTTGGTCACATCTCGTCACCGCTCGAGGGTTCGATTTTGCAGGACAGAATCAATGACCGCGACCCGGAAGTCAGACGAGCGCTCATTAGAAGGTGCGACAAAGCTTCCGGACAGTGATAGTTACGAAAGTTTCTCAAAAATGCACCCGCTTGGCGATGGTTTCGAGGTAGACGTGCTACTCGAGTTCGATCATTCAATACTCTAAAGCTTTAAGACTTTGTTGAATGCGTTAGGTCAGTCCGCCGCCGCACGACTTCTGACACGCCTGAGTGATCCTAAGCCGAGAATACGGATGAGGGCTCTGCACCATCTGGGCGGACCTCAGCGATCCTGAAGCTCTTTAGGCAGTTCGCGAACCCAACGTCATTTCCTCCATTATCGAACGATTGCAAGATAGAGATGCGAGGGTTCGACTAACCACCATTGCGTTGTTGTCGAATGTTGGCTTACCGAGCGCGGCGATCGCGCCTTTGCAGCAATGCCTGCGTGATCGTGACTCTAAAGTCCGTGAGCGTGCCAAATGTTTTTTGCTCACGTTTCGAGCGACCCTCTGAATTTCAGTATACGATCGGACCGCTCCGAATCAGCTTTCATTCGCTGAGCAGCGGAACCTTTCAGTTCCACATCACACCGACGCTTCGAAGTAACGAGCGGTCCTTGAAAAAACTGACAACCGGCGCGGTGCGCCAGCGAAAGGTCCGAGGAGAAAATTCCAGTCCCCTTTCCGCCTGCGGCCCGCTTGCATGGAGTGTTTTGATGCCAAGCTTAATCTCCCGTCGCCACCCCCGCGTATAGGGTAAGGCGGAATCGTTCTCCGCAGGAACTAATGCAATTGGTGCAGCGCGCCCCATTGTCGTCGCTCTAGTCCGTGAGCAGCTTGTCTTGCTCTTCCGACAGATTGAAAAGCTCCTCGACTAGGCGATAAACCTTCGTGAGAGGATTCGACAAACCGAAATCATCGCCGGAGCCATCGAGTTTCCTGGCATGCTTCAAGGCAGTCTTAAGATCTTTTCGCATAGCTTGGAAAATTCCGCGTTTGGCTTTTACGTAGTTGGCGAACCGTTCACTTTTTTTCAAATCATTGATGAGCTCGGTAGCTGTGAGGTAAGCCTTTGTCGAGAAGCCGTCGTGAAGCAAAAGCCAAAGCTCGAAACACGGGATAGAGTAAATTGCTTCTATGTTCAACGCAATCTTTCGTCCCTTGAAGCCTTTAAGGCGAGCGATCGCGTCGGGGAAGTGCTCATGCGTGTCTTTGTCAAACACACAGTAAACCGCGTCGAAATCTTCTTCCCGTTTTCTTTTTTCTGCATAACGCACAAGGTTTGCGGGGCAGGTCGATGTCGACGGTTCGACATCGACCTGTGCCGATGTTAGCTCTAGTGTTGCAATCATGTCGCGGAAATACAGTGGTTCTGTCCTGATACCTTCGCAAACAATCAAAACTCTCTTGAGCGCTACCTTCGATGCTTTTCGCCGTGCGAGCATTCCCGCCGATTTTGGTGTGCGGGCCATTAAGGCTCCATCGATTCGTTGATCTGTGCCAAGGCCTGCGCATGCGCAGCGCTCATTAGCTTTGCTTTTCGAACGACTGGAACGCCTCGGTAAGCTCCTCCAAGGTACTCCTCTTTCAGTCTGGAGAAGCCTTTCCTTACCTTGTAATCACTCAACGGAACGAGCCGGGTTGTCCGGTCCTTGCCTTTGTCAGCAAACCAAATCTGGTCGCGGCGCAGGAATGTGTGCGTTAGGATTGACGTGTCGTGAGTTGTAAAGATAAGCTGCGCATTTCCAGTGTTCATCTCGGGATCGACGAACAGGGAAACAACGAGCTTGAAAATTAACGGGTGCAAATTTTCGCTCAATTCGTCGACGACCAAAGTCTCGCCAAGCGCGAGAATCATGGCAAGCGGGGCCGCCAAAGAAAATAGCTTTCGAGTGCCGTCCGATTCGTCCTTGATGTCGAGCCCGACCTTAGATTTTCCTGCCCGGTGATAGGTCGTGATCTTGAATGCATCCTGAGTCTTTAGTGCTTGCTCATAAAAACTTCTCCGCTCGGGAAGGATGTCCTGCATGACCGCCGCTCTGGTGCTGTCTTCAGCCTCTTCGACCTTGAAGTCAACAATGTCTAAGTCCGCAGCTTGCATAAACGCCAGGATTGTGCGGCGAATCCGTGTGGCTTCCTTCTGCATAGAGATCTCTGCACTGAACGCACTCGGGAAGAAGCCGTGGTTCCAGACATTTAGTTTTCCCTTGAGCCACTCATATGCGGGCTTCAACTGCTCGCTATTGAGCTGAACAGCTGTAGACAGGAAAAGCGCGTTTTCACGCGTTGCTTCTGCCCATATGCTCTTCTTCCCCTTCAATTGATCTCCGAGATCCCAGTCAAACGTACCGCTCTCGGAATTTCGGGTCCGCGTGAACCATCGCTGTGCACGACCCTTTGGGTATGCAAATAGCCACTCCTCGTGTATAACCGACTTGGTTGCGGATAGACCGTACGTATATCTGACGCTATCTTCGGCAACGAATGTAACCTCAAATTCAGTAGGAGCGGACGCCGACGCAGAGTCAAACGCATATGGTTCAATCTCCTTCAGAACGTCGCCTTTTTGCTTGCTGGAAGATCGAATCACCAGCTCTTGCAAAGCGTCAATCGCTTTAATGATGGTCGACTTCCCAGACGCGTTTGCACCATAGATCGCAGCGACGCGGAGCAACGGTACCCCGGCAGCGCCTGGCGGTATGACGTGAGTTTCCAGATGCTCATCGCCGGTGCCCTTGACCATTGATAGAGTCGTCCGGTGCTTAATCGAGCGAAAGTTGGTCACGTTGAACTCAATCAACATAGGAATTTCCTTGCCAGTTTTGCAGCTTTTTGTCGAAAAGCTCGACATGAGCCCTATCATACCCCGCTTTCGGGGCCAACACATGTCGGATGTACCAAAGGTAACTGCTTGTTAACCGCGCGGTCGTCGACGATGCCACACTGGGTGCACGCAGACGGCTCCGCTGCGAAGAGGATGACCGGCAACAATTCATGCTGTGGGCATGCTGATACAGCTGCCTGGCTGTAACCATACTTCTCGTTAATGCGGTGAGACTTGCTCGAACGGGTCCTACGACCAGAACAGTGAAGATACAGTTGGGGTGGACTTGGTCGGCCTTGAATGACCTTGTTTTGCCTTGGTTTTGCCAGTTTGCAAGTTGCGTAAGTCGGTGGTTTATAAATGAAATATCGCGCGCGGGTAAAGCTCCGAAGGCAGGGGTTGCTGGTTCGATCCCAGCCGGGCGCGCCAAAAAGATCGTCGGTGTTCAGTCAGTGCAGGTCCCTTCCACCGCACGCACCGCCGTCTTCCCGTCCCCACGTTTCCGCCGCTTCCCAGATCGCTGCACCTCAGCCCACTCGTGTCGTCGGGCTGTCTTCCCGTCCACCTCCCCGTATTGCCCTGATTTAGAGGGGGAATCGGCCTCTGTTGACCGAATTGGATGATCGGGTGCGTCGGTATAGTCCCATCATCTGCCGCCACTCCCGCTCGATGACGGGCGACGTGAGCACCATCCACGTCGTTCGACCGCTCCGACAGGACTTCCGGCAGCCAGGCTTGGCAGGCTGCGATGACAAACGCTCCCGACAATCCTGGTGCATGGTTCTGCGGCATCGACCGCCGCCGAGCCGCCCATTCTGAGCGAATCACCCTTCGCGCCTATGTCGCGATATTCAAGGAGTCATTGATGTCTTCCGTCACCACGCAACTCACGATCGAACAGTTCATCGAACAATTTCTGATTGCCGTCGATTTCCAGGACCCCGTCGAAGTCACGGCGGAAACGGAACTCCTCAGCCTGCCTGAGTGGGATTCCCTCGCGTCGCTCGGCGTCATCGTCATGTTCGACACCGACTTCGGCAAAACCATCTCCGGCGACGACATCAAGAAGTGCGTGACGCTGGCCGACCTGCACAAGCTGCTCGGATAACACACATCATGGGCCTTTCCACTCTGCACAACGTGCGCTTCGCAGGCATGGCGACCTGCGTGCCCAAGCGCGTCGTTGACAACATCGAAGACGCGCCGCCGCAGATCCGCTCGGAGCGCGAGCGGCTGGTGCGCAACATCGGCATCCGGCAACGCCGTCTGTGCCCCGAGTGGCAATGTTTCTCGGACCTCGCATTCGTCGCTGCGGAGAAGTTGCTGGCGGACCTCGAATGGTCACGCGATGAGATCGACGCACTGATCGTCGTCTCGCAGTCGCCTGACTACATCATTCCCGCCACGTCCATCATTCTGCAGGACCGTCTCGGCCTGCCGCACACGACCATCGCGTTCGATGTGAACCTGGGTTGCTCCGGCTATCCGTTCGGCATTCATCTGCTCGGCAGCATGATTGCGTCGGGCGCGATCAAGAAGGGGCTGCTGCTGGTCGGCGACCGCGCCGGTTCAATCAAGGATCCGATCTTCTCTGACGCCGGCACCGCGACCGCGCTGGAGTTCGACGCGAACGCCGCGCCGATGTTCTTCAACCTGAACAGCGATGGCAGCGGACACAAGGCGATCATGCTGCCCGTCGGCGGTCATCGCGAGCCTGTTACGACGCAACACACGCTTAAGTATCAGGACGAGAACGGCTTCATGCGTTCGCCGATGGATCTGATCCTCGACGGGACGGCTGTCCTCAGCTTCTCGACGCAGCGCGTGCCGCCCGCAGTCGACACGCTGCTGAACTACGCGAAGGCGGAGAAGGAGCAGATCGATTACTTCGTCTTCCATCAGGCGAACCGCATGATCAACGAGACGATCCGCAAGAAGCTCGGCCTCGCCGCGGAGAAAGTGCCGTCGACGCTGCATGACTTCGGCAACACGAGCGGCGCATCGCTGCCCGTGACGATGACCGCGCGGCTTCACGACACGCTCGACGACGCAAAGCATCGGCTGCTGCTGTGCGGATTCGGCATCGGGCTGTCATGGGGCGGCGCGATCGTCGACATCGAATCGGCCAAGTTCCCGGCGCTGATAGAGGCATGACCGTGCAAGATGCATTCTCACTCGGCGGCAAACGCATACTGGTGACGGGCGCTTCGTCCGGCATCGGGCGGCAGATTGCCGTGCGCTGCGCGCAGGCTGGCGCAACGGTGATCGCGACTGGACGCGACGAGGCGCGCTTGCGTAGCCTCATCGACGAACTGGGCGGCGAAGGTCACGGCTATTTCACGTGCGACCTGGGCAACGACGATAGCATCAAGCAGCTGGCGCAAGACGTCGGCAAGTTCGACGGCATCGTGCACAGCGCGGGCATCGCTGCGCTGGCACCGTTGAGGCTTGCATCGCGCACGCACATCGAAGACCAGTTCCGCATCAACGCGTTGGGCCCGATTTTGCTGACGCAGCAGCTTCTTGTCCGCAACGCGGTGAACCGCGGTGGCTCGATCGTGTTCATCTCATCGATATCGGCACATATCGGCGTGGCGGGTGTCGGGGCATATGGCGGCAGCAAGGGCGCGCTCGAAAGTATGGCGCGCGTGTTGTCGATGGAAGTTGCCAAGCGAGCGATTCGCGTCAACTGTCTCGCGCCGGGCTCAGTGGAGACGCCCATGCTGCAGGCGGCGCGGCGCACGACGGACAGCATCGACGAAACGGCCGCCCGTTATCCGCTGGGATTGGGACTGCCGGATGACGTTGCCTATACCGCCATCTTTTTTCTTTCCAGCGCAAGCCGATGGATCACGGGCACCACGCTCGTGATGGACGGCGGGCACACGGTCGGGTAATTCAGCCATGCGTAAGAGGCTATTGATTATCGGCGGCGGCGGTTTGGGCCGCATCGTACACGACGTGCTGTCGAAAGACGCCTCGCTGCGCGACGAAATCGAGCTTGGCGGATTCCTCGACACGCGCGCGGACGTCGCTATACCGGAAGGCCTGGATTGCGCTGTCGTCGGCAATCCGCTCGACTACAAGGTTCAGGAAGGCGATCTGTTTATCCCCGCGGTCGGTGATCCCGTTTGGCGCAAGAAGCTCGTGGCGCCGTTGCAGGCGCAAGGCGCGGCGTTCTTCAGCTTCAAGAATGGCGCCTCCGTGGCAGCGCGCGTGCGGATCGGCGAAGGCACTTTCGTGACGCCAGGCGCGGTCGTTTCGACGGACTGCGTGATCGGTGCGTTCACCTATATCGATACCTACACGATCGTCGGACACGACGTCACGGTCGGCGAGCATTGCATGATCGGTGCAATGACGTTCATCGCGGGCGGCGTGAATATCGGCGATGGCGTGACCGTCAATCCGCGCTCGACGATCGCGAAGGGCGTCACCATCGGGGCCGGGGCGACGATCGGCATCGGCTCCGTCGTCGTCAAGGACGTCCCGCCGGGCGTCACCGTTTTCGGCAACCCCGCACGGACGATCTGAACGCTTCCAAAGGCGGCTCGACTCCGACGCCGCGTCCGATGCTGCGCGGCCGGATTGGCACGCGCGTCGCGCTAGGTTCCGCGAAAGGCACCGGGCCGCCTGCAAGCGTGCGTCTTTGCATCGAACTCACCCCAGTGACGAATATTTGCCATGATTGAACCTGTCCTGCCACCCGCCTGCTATACGGACCAAGCGTGGTTCGATCGTGAGCAGAAAAAAATCTTCGGCGAACTTTGGCTGCTCGTCGGTCTCACGCAGCAACTGCAAGACGAGAACAGCTTCATCGCGCGTAACCTGGGCGGCGTGCCCGTGCTCGTACAGAGGGTCGACGGGAAGCTGCGCGCTTATCGCAACGCCTGCGCCCATCGTGGCATGCCGATTCAGCAGGCCGACTGCGGCAAACGCAAGCTGATCTGCCCGTATCACAGCTGGACCTATAACGGCGATGGAAGCCTGCGCGGCATCCCGAACGACAAGCTCTACCAGATCTGCAAAAGTCAACGAAGCGAACTGCGTTTGCAGACGTTCGCGCTGGAGGTCGTCGGCAACTTCCTGTTCGTCAATCTGAGCGCGGAACCGATACCCATCACCGAACAATACTCGAGCGACATGCTGCTTGTGCTCGAGGGCATATCGGCGTACTTCGCGCCCGAAGTGTCGTACACGACGTTCAACGTCGATTACAACTGGAAGCTGAACTTCGAGAACATTCTCGACTGGAACCACGTTTCGTTTGTGCATAAGGACACCTTCGCGCCGCTGCTCGAATATTCGAGCGACGGTGCGCAGCATGGCGCGTCGACGATCACTTCTCCATTGTTCGGAGAAGGGCGTCCTTTTGCGGACGTCGAATTCTACTCGGGCGAAATACCGGCGCGTCCCGTCGAGCTCGCGGATCTTTCGCAGCTCAGGCGGTGCAGCTTGCCTTATGCGCCTCGCTGGTATTCCGGCTTGTTCGAGCGGGCGGCGGATCCAGGCGCGCTGGTCAACTGCCTGCTGTTTCCCAACGTGAATTTCGGCTCAATCCACGGCGAGCACTTTTTCTTGCAGCAGTATGTGCCCGTCGCGCCGGACAAGTTCGAGTACCACTCTTGGGTTTTCACGACACAGCTCAAGGACGGCACGCCGCCGCAGCCGCATCTGCTGTGGGGCATCCATCATGCGGAAAAACGGGTCGTCGATGAAGACGTGGTTTTGCTGAATACGCTGCAAAAGTCGCTGAAGTCGGGTTCGCCCATCAACGTGCTGGGCGACCACGAGGCGCCGCTCGCGGCGATGGGCACGTGGTACAT
The DNA here is from genome assembly GCF_902833455.1 of Caballeronia sp. BCC1704. Lineage (NCBI taxonomy): Bacteria > Pseudomonadati > Pseudomonadota > Betaproteobacteria > Burkholderiales > Burkholderiaceae > Caballeronia > Caballeronia sp. BCC1704. The sequence continues at coordinate 210,553 of NZ_CADFFT010000001.1, forward strand.
GCAACATCTGAACGAAGAAGGTACGCCATGAAGTCTCTGCTGATCGCCGGTCTCGACGATTCTCTGCGCGACGTCCACGCTCTTGCATTGCAGACGCATTCACAACGCAATGTGTCGATGCTGCACATTCCGTCGAAGGACTACTACGTCTTCGATCTGCGCGAACTCCAACGCTTCTCGCCAGAGGAGTGGGACATCGCCATCGCTGTCAACGAGTTCTATATAAACGATGTGAGACGCGCGCTCCACGAGGCGACAGCCGCGCTCGGCTATCGCGCGGTCTCGCTTGTTTCGCCCCGTGCGCAGATAGCCTCGGACGCAGTCATTGGTGAAAACACGATCATTCACGCGGGCGCTTTCGTCGGTGCCGGCAGCAAAATCGGCCATCACTGCGTGCTGCGTCCGAACGTCGTGATGACGGAAGAAGTCACGGTCGGCGACTATGTGACGCTCGAAGCCAATGTCTCGGTCCGTGAACGGGCGACCATCGGCGACTTCGTCACCCTCTGCGCGAACAGCAGTCTTGCACGGGCGTCTGTGATCGGCGCGCATTCATACCTGAACATCCCGCGGCAGTATGCGGGCAAGATTGCCCCCAACACCTTCATCTCGCCGCAATTCGAAAACCCAGTGCGCGTGCTGCCCAGTCACGCGTGAGGACGTAAGCTGAAGCAGAAGGCGTACGCTTTCCCGCTGCAAAAAAGGCACGACTTACGCAGTCGTGCCTTTTTGCTTTTTTGGCGTCACTCGGTTGACGCCGGTTTGCCATTACGCCGGAAAATTGCCTGCGTATTCGAATAGCGCAACGCCCCAGGACAACCCGACGCCGAACCCGACCGTCATCACGATATCGCCGGGCTCGAGCAATGCCATCTGTTCCGCGAGCAGAATAGGCACGGAGGCCGAGACGGTATTGCCCATATACGCGCAATTGTTCGGAACCTGCTCGTCACTGAGCCGAAGCTTCTTGGCCAACTGCGATGTCACGAAGTCGTTCGCCTGATGAAAAACGAACTTCCTGATCTGACTGATGCTCAGCCCGGTATCGCTCAACGCCGTTTCGACCGCTTTCGGGACTTCGCGCAGTGCGAAATTGAAGATCGCTGTGCCATCCATGTAGATGCCGGGCGCGTGCTCGCTCGGTCGAATAGCGGACCCCTGAGCGACGAACGCATCGTATCCCGAGCCGTCTGCGAAGGTGCGGCAGTACAAGAAGCGCAATCCTTGCGGACGCGTCGAGAATTCGCATGCCGTCGCGGCATCGCCGAACAGCACGCGTGTCGTGATGTCGTCGCGCCGAAGCAGACGCGAGTACGTATCGGCGTTGATGAGCACCGCGCTCTTCTCTGTCGGGAACGACCGCTGCAACGCAACGACTGTCTGTGTTCCCAGAACGAAGCCGGAGCAGCCCTGGTTGATGTCCATGACGAGGCAATCGTTTGCCAGCTTCGCCCTACCGTGAACGCGCGAGGATACGCCCGGAATCAGATGATCGGGCGTTTGCGTGCAGACGATCAACGCGCTGACGCCCGTAGCGGGGCTCGCTGCAAGCAGCTGTTGCGCGGCCGCGAATGCGAGGTCGCTCGTATATTGATCGGGACCTGCGACAGGCCGGCTGTGCACGCCTGTTTTTCGCACGATGCGCTCGTAATTCGCATCGGCAATGCCCAACGTCGAAGCGTCGTTTTGCTCGATTCGCTCGCCCTGAACGACTACGATCGAATTCAGGTAGACGTCGGGCATGGACAGCACATTTGACATAGAAGATACCTTGATAAATGGCGCACGGACCCGGTACAACGGCAGCGCGCTAAGGCCATGGCCGCTTACGCGTGCGCCAGTTCGTTGGCGCGATCACGCACCGTCGCTGCCGCCAGCACCAGTTCGATGATCCTGTCCTGCGTGTCGCTGTCGAGTGCCGGGAAGATGGGCAGGCACAGCACTTCGCGGGAGATAGCCGTCGCCACGGGCAGATTCGCCGATCCCGCCGACGGCAGTCCACGGTAGCTCGGAAACTCGCTGATGAGGGGATAGAAATACCGCCGGGCGAGGATGTCTTCCGCACGCAGCGCATCGTAAAGCGCGTCGCGCGTGATGGGGAAATCTGCCGTCACGCGGACCGGGAAATACGAATGGTTGCGCGTACTGTCGACGGGAGCGACAGGCAGCAGCAGTCCCTTCACGCCTGAGAGCGCCGCCTCGTAGCGCGCCGCAATCCGCGCGCGCGCGACAGAAATCCTGTCCATATGCTGCAACTGCAAGAGCCCGAAGGCCGCCTGCAGTTCGTTCATTTTCGCGTTGATGCCGGGTTTTACGACGGTGACTTCATCGGCGAAACCGAAGTTCTTCAGATGGTCGATGTGGCGCTTGGTCTTGGCATCGTGGCAGATGATCGCGCCGCCTTCGAACGTGTTGAAGATCTTCGTGCCATGAAAACTGAGCACCGACATGTCGCCGAACTTCAGCACGGACTCGCCCGAGCGGCGCACGCCGAACGCATGAGCCGCGTCGTAGAGCACGCGCAGGCCATACGTGTCGGCGATCCGTTCGATCTCTTCGACGTCGCACGGGTTGCCGTAGACGTGAACGGGCAGGATAGCCGTGGTTTGCGGCGTAATGGCCGCTTCGATCTTGCGCGGATCGAGGTTCATCGTCACGGGGTCGATGTCGGCGAAGACGGGCTTGATGCCGTTCCAGTGCAATGCGTGCGTCGTCGCGACAAAGCTGAACGGCGTCGTGATGACTTCGCCCGTCACTTTCATCGCCTGCAACGCGGTGATCAGTGCGAGAGTGCCGTTCGAGAACAGCGACAGATACTCGACGCCCAGGTATTCGCAAAGCGCCGCTTCGAGCTGCGTGTGAAAGGGGCCGCCATTGGTCACCTGCTTGCTGTCCCAGATTTGCTGCAGATACGGAAGGAACTCCTCGAGGGGAGGCAGGTAGGGCTGAGTGACCGGAACGAGTGTTTGCATGGCAGACGCGAATGAGCGGAATGCGCAATGGGCGCACGTCCAATGAAACGAGAATAGCGTCGGCCATGGCAATCTGATCGACTGATCAAGCGGGCCAAACGCTGCTATTTCAAGGGATGGTTCGCTCGCGCGGGCGCGCGAGGATGAGCAAGCGAAATTCAGCGCGACATCGGGCGCGACATCAGTTGCGAATAAGGACGAAAACGCCTCGCTGTTCCCTGGATGGCGTCGAATGACTGCTCGCTATTCTGTATGCAAGCCGTCGTGCCATGAATGCCCGGGCGCGGCCATGCAACTTCAGGCTGCCGATGTGCGCCCTCTTTCTCGAACAGGACCCGCTTTTCCATGACCACCGTCAGCATCCTCATTCCCGCGTTCAAGCCGGACTATCTTGCGAAGGCAATCGCGAGCGCGCAGGCACAGAGCTTCGCGGACATCGAAATCCTGGTCGGCGACGACACGGCGGACGGTCGCTTGCGCCCCATCGTCGAGAGCTTCGACGATCCGCGCATTCGCTATTTCCATCATGCCAGCGGGGACGCGCGTCGCAATTCGTTTCTGCTGTTCGAACAGGCACGCGGCGAGTACATCAAGTGGCTTTACGACGACGACCTGCTCATGCCGCGCTCCGTGGAAGCGTTGGTCGACGCGCTGCGTCAACATCCCGGTTCGGCCATCGCCGTTCATGAGCGCGTCTTGATCGACGCCGACGACAACGTCCTGCACACGCCACCGCCCCTCGTTCCGGCCGGCCAGATTGCGTTGGTCGAACGTCCGGCACTCGTCGAGCACATGGTCGCGCTGGCGAACAACTTCATCGGCGAGCCCAGCAACATCATGATGGTGCGCGATGCCGTCGACATGTCGACGGTCATGTTGTACCGCGGCTGGGACATCACGTTCCTCAACGACGTCAGCATGTATCTGAACCTCGCGGAGAAGGGACCGCTCGTGCTGCTGGGCGGCTATCTGAGCTGTTTCCGCCGGCACGGTACGCAGAATTCGGGTGTCGCGAGTCCCATTCTCGTTGCGGGCTACTACGAATGGGAAGTGATGGTGCGCGGCGAGGCGGCTGCGGGTCAGATGTCCGCGGAAGCGTTGATGCGCGCAAAAGCGCAACTGACTCGCTTGTACACGCATGGCATCGACACGCTCGGCATGGTCGAATTGCAGCCATTGCGTGACAACCTCGACGAGCTGGTCAAACAGCCGACTGCAGGACTCTATGCGTCTCCGCGCTTTCGCGCCGACGCGGCAATGGCGAACGAAAAGATGCACGCGCGCGCGGCGGCCCGTCGGCGGACGCCGGAAGCCAATGTGGCCGCTGCCGCGAAGCCCGCGACGACGAATCCCGCTGTCGAAGCGCTGCTCGCGCGCGCCGTCGAATGCCATCAGGCCGATCGGCTCGACGAAGCGGAGACGCTGTATCGCGAGATCCTCGCGACAGATCCGAACCACCCCGAAGCGCTGCATCTGCTGGGCCTCGTTGCTCACGCCTTCGGCCAATACGCGACAGCCTCCGAGCTGATCATGGCCGCCATCGCGGTTCGACCGGCGGCCGGGTTCTATTACAACCTCGGCAACGTCATGCAGGCGGACAACCGGCCCGCTGCTGCCGTCGAGTGCTTCCGCCAGGCGATCGCGCAGCAGCCCGACTATATCGACGCGTACAACAACCTCGGGATTGCGCAGCGCGCGATGCACGACCTGAGCGGCGCTGTCGATTCGTTCGTCAAGGTCGTGTCGCTGAAACCTGATCACGCGCAAGCCTATAACAGCCTTGCCACGACAATGATGGAGCTCGACGAACTGGATGCCGCCATCGAGTCGTACAGCACGGCCATTGCGTTGCGTCCCGAGTTGCCGGCGCCGCGCAGCAACCGGTTGTTCGCGTCGAATTACTACAGCGAAGTGACGCCCGCCGCGTACCTGGAGGAAGCCAAAGGTTTCGACGAAGCCATCACGCAGGGCGTTACGCCGTACCGTGACTGGCTCGTCGAAGCGACGCCCGCGACCAGCCGAGCGTTGCGCGTCGGCATTGTGTCGGGCGATCTGAAGGAGCACGCCGTCGGTTATTTACTCGAAAGCGTCGTGAATCATGTCGATGCAGCGCGCGTGGAGTTGCACGCGTATGCGACGCGCGATGTCGAAGATGCGCTGACGCTGCGCATTCGTTCGCGCTTTGCGACGTGGACGAGCCTCGCCGGCATGACGGACGATGCCGCCGCCGCGCGCATCCGCGACGATCGCATCGACGTGCTGATCGATGCATCGGGTCATACGCAGTTCAACCGCCTGCCCGTGTTTGCGCGCAAGCCCGCGCCTGTGCAGGTCAGCTGGCCCGGCTACTTCGCGAGCACGGGTGTGCGCGCGATCGACTACATGCTCGGCGACCGTTACGTGTTGCCGGAGAGCGAGGCTCACCACTTCACCGAGCGCGCGTGGCGGATGCCTGACAGCTATTTGTGCTTCACGCCGCCTGCCGAGCAGCTGGACGTAGGCAACTTGCCGATGCTCGACAACGGACATGTGACGTTCGGCTATTTCGGCAAGCTCGCCAAGATTTCGGATCAGACAGTGACGCTGTGGTCGCGCGTGCTGCATGCCGTCGCGCATTCGCGTCTGTTCATCAAGGCGCAGAATCTCGATCTGGATCACGCCCGCGAGTCGATCGTCGCGCGTTTCGCTGCACACGGCGTCGATGCATCGCGCCTGATCCTGGAGGACCGTTCGCCGCGTGCCGAGTATCTGGCCGCGTATCGTCGGGTGGACATCGCGTTGAGCCCGTTCTCGTATCCGGGCCGCACGACGACGGCGGACGGCCTCTTCATGGGCGCGCCAGTGCTGTGCCTGCGCGGCGAGCGGTTTCTGTCGCACATCGGCGAAAGCATTTTGCATGCGGCCGGTCTGCCCGACTGGATCGCACAAAGCGAAGAGGACTATGTCGCGAAAGCCACGCAGTTCGCCGCCGATGCGTCGCAACTGCAAGCGCTCCGCAGCGGCCTGCGCGCGCAACTCGTCGCTTCGCCGCTGTGCGACGCTCCCCGCTTCGCGAAGCATCTGGAAGACGCGTTGCATGGCATGTGGGCGGCGCACGTCGCGGCCATCGAAGCTGTGGCGGGATAGCCAGCCGGGCGTGAAGGCGTCGTGGATCATGCACGACGTTCTGCACACCGCGCGGCTTCAGGTCATTAACCGCGCGTGGCCAGAACTTCGCGCTTTCGGTTTGTTTCACCCAGAGCCTCGGCCCGCCACGCGGGCCGTCGCGGCCCACGCCCAGCGCCACGTAGATCGCCTTGTTGCGGACTACGCCTTCGTCGCGGATCTTGTCCCGCAGCGCGAGGAACGCCCACGGGATACATCGGCTCGGGCCGTCTCTGTTGACCGTCGCGCACCTCGTCGATCGCCCTGCCGGTTACCGTGCTGACGAAGTCCGCAGTTACTTCGATGCCGTGCATCGCCAGAAGGAAATCGCGGATCTCCCGCGCTACGTGGCGATGATCTTGCCGTCGAAGCCGCCAAAGCGGGGCTCGCCCTTGGCAATGAGCACCGGATGGAAGTTCCCTTCGCGGTCGCGCGGAATCTCGATGTCGAGAAAGTCGTCGTCTGTCGTGAAGCGCTCGTGGCTCGTGCTGTCGAGGTGCGCGCCGTCTTCGCGTAGCCCGTCTCGTAGCCGAGGTGCGCGTCTGCTCGCCGCCTAGCGCGCGCTCGGAAATCGTCTTCTTTTGCGCGGCCAGTTGCTCTCTCATTCGCGCGGTCAAGCGTTGCGGCCACCAGTCGCTGGATCAACTCGGGGTCGGGGCTCAGTCCTTCGCCCGATTCGCTCGTTGTTTCTTTCTTACGTTTGCGTGGCATAACAAGGCTCCTTGGCCGTCAGTTCATGCCTCGAAGAATCGCCGCGTCGAAATAACGGCTGTGCCGCTTCCGACGAACTGGGTGGTGAAGCCTCGTGGATGACGGCATGGACGAATTCCTTGCCATGCTCGCGCATGAGTTGCGCAATCCGCTCGCGCCGCTGCGCACCACACACGAGGTTTCGGTTAGGCTCCACGGCGCTGGCTTCCGCGTGCGCTCCAAGCAACTCGGACGCGCCCGATCGAGATTGACTCGCTCGGTCCGGTCTGCCGAAACAGGCACCGGCTTTACCGGCCATGCTGATTCACCGCTGCTCGGCGTACAGGAAGGCCCTTGATTGCACGCTCTACAACGGCATAGTGAAAGACAAAGGTTTGCTGGTTCGATCCCAGCCGGGCGCGGCAAGTCGCACATCTGTCGCTTCGTCGTCATCCCCCACGAAACTCAAGCAACGCAACGCTTTGCCGTTAACCCTACGGCCGACCGCGCCCATTCCGACCGCGTCGATCGAACAAAAACAAAATCGAGGGGTTCACATGCAGCAGGCCCACCACCCGCCACGCTGGCCTCATGCGTTCGCATGGGCGGCGCTTCGGCATCCCGAACGCGAGCAAGCCACGCTGCGCGTCGTGCTCGGCGCGGCGGTGCTGCTTGCCTATGCTGCGTACGCGTGGTTTAACCCTTCGCGCGATGCGTCGCTGGTCGCGCAAATTGTCGGGCTCTATGTGGTGTACGGCGCGGTCACGCTGCTGATCGTCAGCCGGATGGCGTCGCCATCGAAGAAGCGGCTCATCGTCACGACCATCGCCGATCAGGCGCTCGTCGGCGCCGCGCTCGCCGCAGGCGGCGAAATCGCGCTGCCGCTCTTGTGGGTGGTTTTCTGGTTTCTTATCGGCTCGGGCTGCCGTTACGGCAAGCGCACGCTCGCCGTTTCCTGCGCCACCGCGATGACCGTCATCGGCGCGCTCGCGCTCTGGCAGCCGTGGTGGAACGCTAACCTGTCCGCCGCGCTCGGGCTCGCGTTGAGCGTGCTGGCGGCATCGGTGTATCTGACGGTGCTCGTCGATCGTCTCGGCAACGCCAATCGCGATCTCGCGCGTCAGGCATCGACCGATCCGCTCACGGGTCTCGCGAACCGCTACGCGCTGGAACACATCGTCAATCGCACGATGTCCGACGCCACGCAGGACACCGTCCTGCTTCTGATCGACCTCGACGGCTTCAAGGAAGTCAACGATACCTACGGCCACGCAGTCGGCGACCTGCTATTGCAGCAATTCGCCAACGTGCTCGCCCGCCGCATGTCCAACAGCGACACCGTGGCGCGCCTGGGCGGCGACGAGTTCGTGGTGCTCGCGCTTCAGGCGCAGAGCCGCACGGCCGTCCTCGCGATCACCGAGGGCATTCACACGGCGCTCGCTTCGATCACGTCGGTGGATGGCCGGCCGGTTTCGGTCTCGGCGAGCATCGGCGCGTGCATGCTGTCGAGCGCCGCCGACGCTCGCCACGCCGACATCCACGCCGTGCTGCGCGCCGCCGACCGCGCGATGTATCGCGCGAAAAGTCTCGGCATCGGCAAAACGGTGTTCGCCGAAGCGCGAGACTTCGAAGCCGGCTAGCGCATTACGCCTCGACGCTCGTCCACGACTGCTCGCGCAGCTTCGCGCGCAAACGGGCGACCGCCTGGCTGTGCAGCTGACACACGCGCGATTCGCTCACTTCCATCACCGCGCCGATTTCGCGCAGGTTCAAGCCGCGTTCGTAGTAGAGGCTCATCAGCAGCTTCTCGCGTTCCGGCAGCTTGTCGATGGCTTCGATCAACGCGCCGCGCAGGCTGTCGTCGAGCAGCGCGGACAGCGGGTCCGAACGGTCGACGCAATAACGGTCGAGGAAGGGCTCGTCGTCGGCGGAGCGGTCGAAGTCTTCGTAGTAGATCAGCTGGCTGCCGTGCAGGTCTTGCAGCATCGACTGATATTCGTCGAGCGGCATCTTCATGTGCTCGGCGATTTCCACTTCGCTCGCGGCGCGGCCGAGGTTCTGCTCGACCTTGTGCACCGCCGATTCCACTTCGCGCGACGTCTTGCGCATGCTGCGCGGCAGCCAGTCGTTCGCACGCAGTTCGTCGAGCATGGCGCCGCGAATGCGCTGGCTCGCGTAGGTTTCGAACTGCGCGCCCTGATCTTCCTTGTAGCGGCTCGCCGCATCCAGAAGACCGATCATGCCGGCCTGAATCAGGTCGTCGAGATCGACGCTCGCCGGCATCTTGGCGACGAGCTGAAGTCCGAGCCGACGAACGAGCGGCGCATATTTAGTCAGGACGTCCGACTGTGAGAGTTTGCCTTGGGCGTTGTACATCTGAGTCACCTTAATCTTGATCACATCGACGCCGTACTGGTCAATGCATGACTGGAAAACATCGACGCCATGCGTCCCGTCTCCCGTCCGCCCTTGTCAGCCTCGCCAACCGAAAACCGCGCGTCATTCCGGACCTGCGTCTCGCTCCCTGACGGCGCGGGACGCATCGGCCAATGCAGAAGCTCCGCCGCGATCTGCCGGTAGTCGCGCGCCGCGGCTGTCGCCGGGAACGCTTCCACCACGCAGCGCGAGAGCTCCTTCGCCCGAGTGACGCGCGCATCCTCGGACACATACCCTGCCTGCACGAGCGACACGGCCAGATACCGGCTCGCGACGCCCGACAGGTTGTCGAACGCGACCGCCGCGTCGGCCGGGTTCTGCACGTGATTCACGAGCACGCGGAACTGGCCGATCGCATGGGCGTAGTGCAGACGCTTGATGCACGCGTACGCCTCGGTGATCGCGGACGCGGCCACCCGCGTCACGATGAGAAAGTCATGCGCCTGCGCCGCGAGCGACGAGAGCGCGCCGTATCGATCGAGCTGCGCGTCGATCAGAACGATGTCCGCCTGACCGTCGAGCAGCGCGCGGCACTGCGCGGCGTCGTGGCTGATGCGTTCGTCGCGTGGCGCGGCGAGCAGCGAGAAGCCGAACGGCGTGCGCGTCACCGCGTCCTGAAGCGCTTCGCGGCCCGACATCACCGCGGCGAGCGCTCCTGCGCCCGACGTTCCGGCGAGGCGCGCAGCGGATGCCGCGTTCGCCCGCTCGTCGATCACGAGCACGTCCTTGCCATGCACGGACAGCGCCGCGCCCAGATTCACGACCGCCGACGTGCAGCCGATGCCCGCCGGCCCGCCCGCCACCGCCACCACGCGCGAACCGCCTCGCGTGAGCAGCCTTCTCAGACCTTCGGCCTGATCGAGCACGAACTTATCCAAAGCGGACCTCATGCAGTTCGGTGGTGGCGCGCGCGGACAATGCGGAGAGCAGTGCCGGCACCTCGTCGTCCTGCGGCACGAAGGGCGAACCCTCGCGCGGAATGCAGAACGCGCTCTTGATCAGAAAACGCTTGGTCGCGACGTACAGGTTCTCCGGCACCTTCTGGCCGGTCGAGACGTAATGCACCGGCAGCTTGTAGCGGATGACGGTATCGAGCACGCCGCCGAGATTCGTCGCTTCGTCGAGCTTGGTCAGGATGCAGCCCGCGAGCGGCGGCTGATCGGCCGCGCTCTTGTAAGCCTGCACCACTTCGTTGAGCGTGTCGCCGTGGCTCGTCGCGTTGAGCAGCAACAGGCGCTGCACCGGATGACCCGCGCCGCAGAGCATCGAAATCTGGTCGGAGACCATGCGATCGCGCTGGCTCATGCCGATGGTGTCGATCAGCACGATGTGCTTGTTGCGCAACTCCGACAGCGCGAGTTGCAGGTCGGCGGCGTCTTTCACCGCGTGGACCGAGACGCCCAGAATCTTGCCGAAGATGCGCAGTTGCTCGTGCGCGCCGATCCGGTAGCTGTCGGTCGTGAGCAGCGCGACCTTGCTCGCGCCGAAGCGCATCACGCAACGCGCGGCGAGCTTGGCCGTGGTCGTGGTCTTGCCGACGCCCGTCGGGCCCATCAGCGCGAACACGCCGCCGCGTTCCATCAGCGCGTCTTCGCTCGCCATGACCGGCAGGTTCGATTCGAGCACCTGCTGCACCCATTCCATCGCGTGCTCGGCGCTTTCCATCTCGGGCATGTTGTCCACGACCATGCGCACCAGTTGCGCGGAGAAACCGGCCGCGAACAGGCGCTTGGTCAGGCCGGCATTGCCCGGGCTGCGGCGCTGGCGCTCGCCCCACAGGAGACCGGAGAAGTGCTCTTCCATCATCTCGCGCATCGACGAGAGCTCGTGCATCACCGTTTCGTTGACGACTTGTTCCATGCGCGCGCGAATCGCGTCGGTCACGACGGCGGCCGCGTTCGCGGGCAGACCTTCGAGCGCGCTGTCGGGCGAGGCTTCCGCTTGCGGCGCGCCCGCGTTGATCTTGTGGGCGGCGCGGCGCGCGGCGACTTGCGCGGCTTCGCGCGCCCAGTCGGGCGTGTCGATCTTCGGCTGCGCGGACTCGCGCAGCGCGTAGTTGCTCGGCTCGGGCTTGTCGGCGCGCTTCTCGGCACGCTGGTCGGCGGCTTTCGGCGCGGATGCCTTCGGCGGGACCGGCACGCCGAGACCTCGCGCGATCGCAGCGGATGCCGAAAGCGGACGATTCGACGGCGTTGCGGCCTGCTCGGCGATGCGTCGCGCGTGCTCGATCAGCCACGGGTTCGATTCGGCCATCGTGCGCGGTGCTTCGTCGGCAAAGGCGTCGCGCGGGGCGTCGTGGTGATCGAGGTCATCTGCATGGACTTCCGGATTCGCGCCGAAAACCGACGAGAACACGTCGCCGCTCGCGTACGGATTCGCGGCGGCCGGTTGCTTCGCGGCCACGGCGGCTGCGGCTTGCGCGAGCGCGGAGCGCGGCGTGGCGCTCGGGAATGCGGCCGGCGCCTGTTCGTGCGCGGCCGGCGAAATGGATGCGATGTCGCGATCCGCCACGCCCACGATCTCGACCGAACCGTCGTCCAGCGTGCGATTCGACAACACGACGGCATCGGGGCCGAGCGCTTCACGAACCTGGCGCAGAGCGTCGCGGCTGTTCGCGCCAATGAATTTACGAATGTTCAAACTTGCCCCCGATGAGGTATGAGACTGCGATCTTTGCGAGGCGGGCGCTGCCGGATGTTTTGGAGCGCCCGCTTTTCAGTGAAGCCATTATTGCGAAGATGCCCTTCGGCCTATCGCGGGATAAAGGGTGGGAAACAGGGGTATTTCGACTGATGGACGACGCCCGGACGATCCCGGGGCGCCGAGCCGGGAAAAGATTCCGCTTGTATTCCGCTTGTTAGCGGACAACGGGCCGCGCGGCGGCGTAAGCTCTAGGGCTCAACGCGCAATGCCCGGCTTCGGCCGGAACACAACAGGAGACTTGACCGCATGACCTCCGACGCTTCCTCCGCTCTTTCCCGCCAGACCACCGGCGCGCGTCTTGTCGTGGATGCGCTCGTGCACCACGGCGTCGAGCGCGTCTTTTGCGTGCCGGGCGAGAGCTTTCTCGCCGTCCTCGATTCACTGCACGACGAGACTGCGCAGATCCAGACCATCGTCTGCCGCCACGAGGCCGGTGCGGCGAACATGGCCGAAGCCGTCGGCAAGCTGACCGGGCGGCCGGGCGTCGCCATCGTGACGCGCGGGCCGGGCGCGACGCACGCGTCTATCGGCGTGCACACCGCGTATCAGGACTCGACGCCGATGATCCTGCTCATCGGCCAATGCGCGCGCGACCATATGGATCGCGAGGCGTTTCAGGAAATCGACTATCGCCGCATGTTCGGCCAGATGGCGAAGTGGGTCGCGCAGATCGACGATCCGCGCCGCGTGCCGGAGTACATGAGTCACGCGTTTCATGTGGCGACGGCGGGGCGGCCCGGGCCGGTCGTGCTCGCGCTGCCCGAGGACATGCTGACCGAAGCGTGCGAAGCCGTGCCGCCCGCGCCGCATTACCAGCGCGTCGCGGCATCGCCCGCGCCCGCGCAGATGGAGCGGCTGCGCGATCTGCTGGCGAATGCGAAGAAGCCGTTCGTGATCGCGGGCGGCAGCGGCTGGACCGAGGCGGCGACGCAGGATTTCGCCCGTTTCATCGAACGATGGCAACTGCCGGCGGGCTGCGCGTTCCGCTTCCAGGACACGCTGAACAACGAGCATCCGAACTACGCGGGCGATGTGGGCCTCGGCATCAATCCGGCGCTCGCCGCCCGCGTGCGCGACGCCGACGTGCTCTTCGTGCTCGGCCCGCGCATGGGCGAATCGACGACGGGCGGCTACACGCTGCTCGACATCCCGAAGACGAAGCAGACGCTCATCCACGTTCATCAGGGCGCGGAGGAACTGGGGCGTGTGTATAGCGCGGACTTGCCGATCGTTTCGGGGATGCCGGAGATTGCGTCGCTGCTGGCTTCATTGGAACCGCCTGCCGAGATTACCTGGGCCGGAAGCGCCGACGCCGCGCACGCCGCGTATGTCGACTGGCGCAAGCCGCGCCCGATGCTCGGCGACGTACAGCTCGGCGAAATCATGCGCACGCTCTCGGAGCGCTTGCCCGCCGACGCGATTCTCACGAACGGCGCGGGCAATTACGCGACGTGGCTGCATCGGCATTACGCGTACCGGCACTTTCGCTCGCAGGTCGCACCGACGAGCGGCGCGATGGGCTACGGCGTGCCGGCTGCAATCGCGGCGAAGTCGCTGTATCCGGAGCGCACGGTGATCGCGTTTGCGGGCGACGGCTGCTTCATGATGGCGAGCCATGAAATCGCGACGGCCATGCAGTATGGGCTGGCGGTGATCTTCGTGGTGGTGAACAACGCGCAGTACGGCACGATCCGCATGCATCAGGAGCGGCATTATCCGCATCGCGTGCATGGCACGGGGCTCACGAACCCGGATTTTGTCGCGTATGCGCGGGCGTTTGGGGCGCACGGGGAGCGTGTCGAGGCGACTGAGCAGTTCATGCCGGCATTCGAGCGCGCGGTGAGTTCGGGGCTGCCGGCGGTTATCGAGATTCGTATTCCGCAGGATCAGAGCACGCCCGGGGCGACGCTGGAGCAGGTGCGGGAGCAGGGGAGGAAGTGAGATCGCCTTCTTGGCTGCCCCAAGCGTCGGGCATTGCACCGGCTCTTGGGGAAGAGTCGAGGTAAGACGGCTGATGATACGTCTAAAGCTAATACGGAAGGCGGACCTCCCGCAGGCGAAGACGATTCTTTTCTGGGAACTAAATTGAAGCGCGCGCTTCTTTATGCCGGACTGTTGGTCTTTGGCGCGCTCGTCGCCGGTATAACCAGCTTGTATCTCGTGCTGCCGGATTCAAACACGCCCTGCGGCGATGAATGCGGTGGTCGAGCATTGGCGACGGCAATTGAAAGCGCGGTAGGCAGTGCGCTCGTATTCTTGTTCGCGGGCATTTGCCTGATGCGCCGTCGGCGACGCGATCGAATCTAGGACGGCAATTCGCGCTATCTATGGCAAACGGCCCGCCGCGCTTGCGCGCGCCGGGCCGTCCAAGTGAAGCCTGAGCTACTTACAGCGCTTACTTCCCACCCACGCTCTGCAACGTCGTCCACTTCCCGCCGACGACCTTATACAGCGTAATCCCGCCGTTCTTCAGATCGCCCTTCGCGTCGTACGCGAGGTGGTTCGTCGTCACGCCTTGCATGTCGGTCTTCGCGAGCACCGGCAGGTACTTCGCCGGGTCCGTCGAGTTGGCCGCCTTCATCGCGGTGAACATGGCCATCGCGCCGTCGTACGCGTACGGCGAGTACGTCTGCACGTCTTCGTTGAAGCGCTTCTTGTACCTCGCTTCGTACGCCGCGCCGCCCGGCATTTCATTCATCGGCAGACCAGCGAGCGATGCCACCGTGCCTTCCGCCGACTCACCCGCGATCTTGATGAACGTGTCGGTCTTCACCATTTCGCCCGCCATCAGCGGCGCGCGGAAGCCGAGCGTCTTCATCTGCTTGACCATCGGCGCAGCCTGCGAATCCGCGCCACCGTAGTACACGAGGTCCGGATTCATCGACTTGATCTTAGTCAGAATCGCCTTGAAGTCGACAGCCTTGTCGTTCGTGAATTCGCGATCGACGATCGTGCCGCCCGCCGCCTTCGCCGCCTTCTCGAACTGGTCGGCAAGACCCTGGCCATAAGCCGTGCGGTCATCGACGATGGCGATCTTCTTGACCTTCAGGTTCTTCACCGCGAACTCACCCGCGACCGAGCCTTGCTGCGTGTCGGACGTCATCATGCGGAAAGCGGTCTTGAACCCCTGCGTCGTGTATTCCGGCGCGGTGGCCATCGCGATTTCGGGGATGCCGGCGTTCGCGTAAATGCGCGATGCCGGAATGGTCGTGCCCGAGTTGAAGTGGCCAAGCATGCCCTTGATGCCATCGTCCACGAGCTTCTGCGCGACGGTCGTGCCCGTGCGCGGGTCGGCCTGGTCGTCCGCCGAATCCAGCACGATGCGAACCGGCTTGCCGCCGATCACCGGCTTCGTCGCGTTGAATTCCTCGACCGCGAGCGTGATGCCGTTCTGGAAGTCCTTGCCGTAGTGGGCTTGCGCGCCGGTCATCGGGCCGGCGAAGCCGACCTTCACCTCGTCTGCCTGCTGTGCGAATGCGGTCCCCGCGAACGACAGGCCGGCGAGCGTCATGGCGGCTGCCAGCTTGGTCATCGTGTGCTTCATAGCTTCTCCTAATACCAGTGTGGATGGCAGCTTTTTGCCGGGATCGCCGTGCCTGCTGCCGTTTGTTTTGAATTTGTCTGAACCGGGCGCCGCAAGTCTCAACCGATCGTCATCAAATTCGCGTTACCGCCCGCCGCCGCCGTGTTAACGCTCACCGAGCGTTCCGTCAGCAGACGTTCGAGCGCGTAGTCTTCGCCGTCGTGGCCAGCGTCGGCGAACGTGCCCGCCGCGACGCCCTGCACCGATACGATCGGCCCCGGGCGCTTCGCGACTTCCTTCACCAGCGACAGCAGTTCGTCACTGTCGCCTTCGAACAGCACGGCATCGTAGCCGGCTGCCGGATCCTTGCTCACCGACGCGTGCGCCTTCAGCGCGGGCGGCAGCGATGCCACCAGTTGCTCGCCCGCCGATCCCGCGAAGAGCGCCTTGTTGCCGGTCGCCAGCACCGCGGCGAATTGCGCTCGCGCGCCGCTCGCCGTCGATGCGACGCAGAACACCGTGCCGCGCGCGCTCAACGTGTACGTGTTGCGCTCGCCCGTCGGACCGGACAGCACCGCCGTCGCGCCCGCGAGTACGTGTTGCAGATAACCGTCGCAACGCGCGGCCGTCTGCGGGTCGCGTTCGCCGATGGCCCAGTCGCGCAACGCGGTAAGCGCGGCGGCGGGCGTGTTGGCGGCCGGCGTTTCATCGACGACCAGCGTGCTCGCGAGCGACTTCGGCAAGCCGGTCGGGCGCTTGGCCAACAGACGCTGCAAGTACAGCGCACCGCCCGCCTTCGGACCCGTGCCCGACAGACCTTCGCCGCCAAACGGTTGCACGCCGACCACTGCGCCGATCACGTTGCGGTTCACGTAGATATTGCCCACGTGCGCGCGCTGAATCACATGCGCGATGGTTTCGTCGATCCGCGTATGGATGCCGAGCGTGAGTCCGTACCCCGTCGAGCGAATTTGGTCGAGGAGTTTATCAAGAGACGCACGGCGGTAACGCACCACATGCAGCACCGGTCCGAACACTTCGCGCTTCAGCTCGTCGATGCTTTCCAGCTCGATCAGCGTCGGCGGCACGAAGGTGCCTTGGGCGCACGCATCGGGCAGCGGCTGCTGCACGACCTTGCGGCCCTTCTCGCGCATCGCTGCGATGTGCGCGTCGATGCTGCGCTTCGCGTCGGCGTCGATCACGGGACCGACATCCACCGACAGGCGGTCCGGGTTGCCCACGGCGAGCTGCTTCATCGCGCCGGTCAGCATGTCGAGCGTGCGGTCGGCGACATCGTCCTGGAGACAAAGAACGCGCAGCGCCGAGCAGCGTTGACCGGCCGAATCGAACGAAGACTGCATCACGTCTGCGACGACCTGCTCCGCGAGCGCCGACGAATCGACGATCATCGCGTTCTGGCCACCGGTTTCCGCGATGAGCGGGATCGGGCGGCCGTCGGAATCGAGGCGCTCCGACAGCGTCTTGTTGATGAGGCGCGCGACTTCCGTCGAGCCGGTGAACATGACCGCACGCGTGCGGGCATCGGCGACCAGAGCCGCGCCGACGGTTTCGCCATCGCCCGGCAGCAGTTGCACCGCGCCCGCCGGCACGCCGGCTTCGCGCAGAATGCGCACGGCTTGCGCGGCGATCAGCGGCGTCTGCTCGGCAGGTTTCGCGAGCACCGGATTGCCCGCCGCGAGCGCGGCCGCGACCTGACCCATGAAGATGGCCAGCGGGAAATTCCACGGGCTGATGCACACCACCGGCCCGAGCGGGCGATGCGTGTCGTTCGAAAACTCCGCGCGAATCTGCGACGCGTAGTAGCGCAGGAAATCGACGGCTTCGCGAATTTCCGCGATCGCGTTCGGCAGCGACTTGCCCGCTTCGCGCACGACGAGGCCCATCAGCGTGTGCATCTGCGCTTCGAGCAGGTCGGCGGCGCGCGACAGGCAATCAGCGCGGTCTTCGACGGGCGTCGCCTGCCAGATCGGCGCGGCGGCCACCGCGTTCGCGAGCGCCGCGCTTACCTGTTGCGACGACGCCTCGACCACCGTGCCGACCACATCGCGATGATCCGCCGGATTGCGAATCTCGCGCGCGACGCCGTTTTGCGGATCATCGCGTTCGAGCATCGGCACGGCTTGCCACGGATGATTCGCGCTCGCGAGCAGGGCCGACGACAGCGACGCCAGCCGATGCTCGTTCGACAAATCGAGGCCCATAGAATTGAGGCGCTCGTTGCCGTAAAGCTGACGCGGCAGCGGAATCTTCGCGTGCGGCGCGCCGAGCGGCGTGATGGCTTGCGCTTCGTCGATCGGATCGCGCACGAGATCTTTCACTGGAACCGATTCATCCGCGATGCGGTTCACGAACGACGTGTTCGCGCCGTTCTCCAAAAGACGGCGAACGAGATACGCGAGCAGCGTTTCGTGCGTGCCGACCGGCGCATACACGCGGCACGGACGGTTCAGCTTGTCGCGGCCGGTGACTTCCTCGTACAGCGGCTCGCCCATGCCGTGCAGGCACTGGAACTCGTACTGGCCGGGATAGTAGTTCTGTCCCGCGAGGTGATAGATGGCCGACAGCGTGTACGCGTTGTGCGTGGCGAATTGCGGATAGACGGCATCCGGCGCGCCGAGCAGCTTCTTCGCGCACGCGAGATACGAGATGTCCGTATAAATCTTGCGCGTGTAGACCGGATAGCCTTCGAGGCCGTCCACTTGCGCGCGCTTAATTTCGGTATCCCAGTACGCGCCTTTCACGAGACGAATCATCAAACGGTGACGGCTGCGGCGCGCGAGATCCACCAGATAGTCAATCACGAACGGGCAGCGCTTCTGATACGCCTGCACCACGAAGCCGATGCCGTTCCAGCCCGCCAGTTCCGGATCGAAGCACAGCGCTTCGAGCAGATCGAGCGAGAGTTCGAGACGGTCGGCTTCTTCGGCGTCGATGTTCAGGCCGATGTCATAGCGCCGCGCGAGTTGCGCCAGCGCGCGCACGCGCGGCAGCAGTTCGCTCATCGTGCGTTCTTGCTGCGAGCGCGAGTAGCGCGGATGCAGCGCCGACAGCTTGATCGAAATGCCCGGGCCTTCGTAGATGCCTCGCCCGCCGGCCGCCTTGCCGATCGCGTGAATGGCCTGCTCGTACGACGCGTAGTAACGCTGCGCGTCTTCTTCCGTCGTCGCGGCTTCGCCGAGCATGTCGTAGGAGTAGCGGAAACCGCGCGCTTCGAACTTGCGGCTGTTCGCGAGCGCTTCGGAGATGGTCTCGCCGGTGACGAACTGCTCGCCCATCAGACGCATCGCCATATCGACGCCCTTGCGGATCAGCGGCTCGCCGCCCTTGCCGATCATGCGCGTGAGCGCCGACGAGAGGCCGGCTTCGCTATTCGTCGTCACCAGTTTGCCGGTGATCATCAGGCCCCACGTCGCGGCGTTGACGAACAACGACGGCGCCTGGCCCATGTGCGAGCGCCAGTCGCCCTTGCTGATCTTGTCGCGGATCAGCGCGTCGCGCGTGGCGCGGTCGGGAATGCGCAAGAGCGCCTCGGCGAGGCACATCAGCGCCACGCCTTCCTGACTCGACAGCGAGAATTCGTGAATCAGACCTTCGACGCCGCCGCCCTTGCTTTTCGCGCGGAGCGTTTCAACGAGCTTCGTCGCGAGCTTTTCGGTGTCGGCGGCGACGGTGGACGGCAGTCGCGCCTGACCGATCAGAAACGGCACGCACTCCGGCTCAGGTCGGCGATACGCCGCCGTGATCGCCGCGCGCAGCACGGACTGCGGTTGCACGTTCTGCGCGAATTCGAGGAACGGGTGCGGCGCGCCGTCTTCGTCGCCTTCGACAGTCGCGGCGTCGCTCATCTCCGAGGTGCCGTTCGCGCCCGAGAGTTCCGGCGGAAGCTGGCCGTGCTCGATCCGCTCCAGATACGCGAAGATCGCCTGCTTGATCAGCCAGTGTGGGGTGCGTTCCAGTCGCGTGGCGGCGTCTTTCAGCCGGGACCGCAGCAAATCGTCGACTTTCACGCCAAGGGTTGTGCTCGCCATATTTCCTTCGTTTGCCGGTCACGCTTACCCGGCCAGGGACCTAAAAGTTGGCGAATCGTACTCCGCTGATATAAAAGGTGCAACCGGCATTTTCGAGAGGGTTGCACCGCGTCGAAACCCTTGCGGGGCGGGCTTCTCCGTGGTTTTTCAGATGCTTGTCCGGTGGCGGAAATAGCCTAGTAGTTTCCCTAACCCACTCTTTTTTGGGACAACCCCTAAGTAAATGCGTCCCCGCTGCCGATATAAAGCGATGCGCGCCGTCCGGCGCTACAAAAGCAGCTACGGGGAACGACAACATGAGCACGTGGATGGTGGTGGTCGGGGTTTGGGCGATGTTCGCGCTTTGCATGGTGCTGTTCGTGCGCGGGGCGTCGTCGCGCACGCATCATGTCGACGATACGCGCGACGAGGCGACGCCGGTTCGCGGCGGCGCGGAGGCATCGCGCGCGAAAGTCTGACGAGCGCCGATCGGCCCGCCGCGTTTTACACGTCGAGCGGGTCGACTTCCACGTTCCAGCGCAGCACGCCTTTGAGCGAGCGCAGCACCGGCTGCCACGCTCGCAGCGCCGTTTGCAGCGCGGCGCGCGAGGCGCTTTCCAGCAGCAGTTGCGCGCGGTGCACGTTGAACACCTTGACGATGGTGAGCGGCACGGGATCGTAGACGGTCACGCGTTCCGCGCCGGGCAACGGCGCGAACGCGGCGGCGGCGTCTTCGAGAAACGCGATCGCGGCTTCGAGCGTGCGGCCTTCGGCGCGCAGCATCGCCTGATAGACGAAGGGCGGCAGGCGCGCGTCCCGTCGCTCGGCAAGCGTGGCGTTTGCGAATCCGACGTAGTCTTGTCGCGACAAAGCGAGGTAAAGCGCGTGGCGCGGATAGCGCGTCTGGATCAGCACTTCGCCGGGCAGCCCGGCGCGGCCCGCGCGGCCGCTGACCTGCGTCAGTTGCGCGAAGAGCCGTTCGCTCGCGCGGAAGTCGTGCGAGAAGAGCGCCGTGTCCGCGTTCAGCACGCCGACGAGCGTCACGCGCCGGAAGTCGTGTCCTTTCGCGATCATCTGCGTGCCGACGAGAATATCGACCTCGCCCGCGTGGACGTCCGAAAACAGCGCCTGCGCGCTGCCTTTGCGCCGCGTGCTGTCGGCGTCGATGCGCAGCACGCGCGCGCCCGGCACCACGCTCGCCAGCGTTTCCTCGACGCGTTGCGTGCCACGGCCCATCGGCGCGATATCGATGTTGCCGCAATCCGGGCACGACTTCGGAATGCGCGATTCCCAGCCGCAGTGGTGGCAGCGCAGCGCGCGCTCCGGCTTATGCAGCACCGCATAGGCGCTGCAACGCGGGCAGCCCGCGACCCAGCCGCAGGCATCGCACGAGAGGATCGGCGCGTAGCCGCGTCGGTTCAGAAAGACGAGGCTCTGCTCGCCGCGCTCCAGCCGCGATTTCAGCGCCGCGATGAGCGGCCCCGACAGCCCTTCGACTGACGCCCGGCCGCGCCGGTGCTCTTCCTCCAGATCGATGAGCCGCACGGTCGGCAGGGCGGCGTCGGTCACCGCGCGGCGCGTCAGTGTCAGTCGCGTGTAACGGCCTTGCTCGGCCTGCCACCAGGTTTCGAGCGAGGGCGTCGCGGACCCGAGCACCACCGGAATTTCCAGTTGCTTCGCGCGATACACCGCCAGATCCCGCGCCGAATAGCGCAAGCCTTCCTGCTGCTTGTAGGCCGGATCGTGTTCCTCGTCGACGACGATCATCGCGAGGCTCGGCATCGACGCGAGAATGGCGAGCCGCGTGCCGAGCACGATTCGCGCGCTGCCGGTGTGAGCCGCGAGCCAGTTGCGCGCGCGCTCGCCTTCGGCCAGGCCGCTGTGCATGGTGACGATGGAATCCGGCGCGAGCACGGCGAATCGCTGGCGAAAAGCCGCTTCGAACTGCGGCGTGAGATTGATCTCGGGGACGAGGACGAGCGCCTGCGCGTCGGGCCGCGCCGCGAGCAACGCGGCCAGCGCGTGGAGATAGACCTCGGTCTTGCCGCTGCCCGTCACGCCGTGCAGCAGGAATGGCGCGAAGCCCTGCGCGCCCGCGATCGCATCGACGGCTTCGCGTTGTTCGTCGGTGAGTTGCGGGAGCGACGCCCCGCCGGTCGGCGAAGACGGCGCGTCGGGCCGTGTCGCTTCGCCTTGCGCGGCGCGTTCGATCCAGCCGCGCGCGAGCCAGTCGTCGAAAGTGGCGGACGCCTTCGGATGCATCGCGCGAGCGTCGGATACGGTCAACAAGTCATGTTCCGCGAGCGCCGCGGCGAGACGGCGCAGCCCGTGGGCGCGCACCGGCAGCGCGTCCGGGAGTGCATCGCGACCGGCGGGGAGCAGCCGGAAACGCTCCTCGACCGCGAGCAGTCGATCCCAGCGCGAGGCGTCGCGCAAGGCTTGCGGAAGCGCCGGCAGCGCCACTTCGCCCAGTCCGCGCTGATAATATTCCGCCGCAAAATGCGCGAGCGCGATCCACTGCGTGGAAAGCGGCGGGCATTCGCGGCACATGCGGGTCACGTCGCGCAACTTATTCGGCGGCACGTCGGTGGCGGACGTGACCTCGCAGATCAGCCCTACGACGTCGCGCCGTCCGAACGGTACCTCGACGAGTGCGCCGACGGCCGGTTCGCCGGCCAACGCATAGCGGTAGTCGAACAGCACGGGCATGGGCTGATCGACGGCGACTCGCACGAACACGTCCGTCATTGTGCGAAGCGCCCGCGAGAGGCGGCCCTGCGGCCGTGCGACGGCCGCGTAAGGCGAGGCCGCTCGAACTTAAAGTGGAGTGTCAAAGTCGCCGAGAAGTGGCCGGTTTTTTCTCGTGTTCCGCTGCTTTCCACAGGCCTGTGGATAACTTTGTTGAGAAGTGCCGTTCGGGCCGCCGCAAACAATGTCACGGATCCCTTATGTGCGTTTGTCCACATATCGGACAAGACTCTTATAAGTTGTTTTAAATCAAGGAGTTACAGGAAGCATAGCCGGGTTTTATGGCCTGCGCCCGCCGATATGTCTGATGGCGCGACGCAACGAACAAAATGTGCATAAGTCCACCTTGACATCCGGGGAGTCCGCGAACGGCGGGCGATTGCGATTGCAGGGCCGCACGCGCCGGCTACCGCAGTTGTCGACGTTCGCTGCAATGCAGCATCGCGGACTAACGGGGCACGCCGCGCGCGCGCATGTCCCGACTGTACTGATGCACTTCGTCGACCAGTTCCGCGACGTGCTCCGGCGGCGTGAACTGCGAGATGCCGTGTCCCAGATTGAACACGTGGCCCGGAAAATTCCCGAAGCTGTCCAGGACGCCGCGCGCTTCGGCGCGAATGGCTTCTGGCGGGGCAAAGAGAACGGCCGGATCAATATTGCCTTGTAGCGCAACGCGACCGCCCACGCGCTCACGCGCCGCGCCCAGGTTCACCGTCCAGTCCAGGCCGACCGCATCCACGCCCGTGGCGGCGATCTCGTCGAGCCACAGCCCGCCGCCCTTCGTGAACGTGATGACCGGAACGCGCGCCCCGTCGTGTTCGCGCTTCAGACCCGCGACGACCTTGGAAATGTAGTCGAGCGAAAAGCGTTGATACGCGCCGTCGGCAAGCGCCCCGCCCCACGTATCGAAAATCATGACCGCTTGCGCGCCCGCCTCGATCTGCGCGTTCAGATACGCGGTCACGGCCTGCGCATTGATGTCGAGAATCCGGTGCATAAGGTCGGGCCGCGCGTAGGCCATCGCCTTCACGGTCCGGTGATCGTCCGAGCCGCCGCCTTCGACCATGTAGCACGCGAGCGTCCACGGGCTGCCGGAAAAGCCGATGAGCGGCACCTTCTGGCGGCCTTGCGCGTCGGTGAGCGCGCGGCGGATCTGGCTCACGGCGTCGGTGACATAGCGCAGCGTCGCGTCGATGTCCGGCACCGAGAGACGCTTCACGTCGTCTTCCGTGCGCACCGTGCGTTCGAAACGCGGACCTTCGCCCTGCACGAAATTCAGGCCGAGGCCCATCGCGTCAGGAACGGTGAGGATGTCGGAAAAGAGAATCGCGGCGTCGAGCGGATAGCGTTCGAGCGGTTGCAGCGTGACTTCGGTGGCGAAATCCGGGTTCTTCGCAAGACCGAGGAAACTGCCGGCGCGCGAGCGCGTGGCGTTGTATTCGGGCAGATAACGGCCGGCCTGACGCATCAGCCAGATCGGCGTGTATTCGGTCGGCTGGCGCAGCAGCGCACGCAAAAAGGTGTCGTTGAGAAGAGTGTGTGCCACGTCGCTCGGTGCCGAAGCCTGAAGAATCGTCCATTCTACCGGACCGGCTGCCCGTTTTCGCGGCAGCGCGGCGGCAAATCGGCGCGCGTCGCGAGCTTTTCGAGATGATTTGCAGACGCACGGACGCTCGTTATCATCGATGGCCGCGGGCGTCGTCGCGGCCCATCACAACTAGAACCAGGAGATTCGATGAAACGCATGTCCTTCAGTCTTGCCGCCTGCGCGCTGACTTGGCCGCTTCTCGCATCGAGCGTCGCGCACGCCCAGACCGTTCAGGGCGGCAGCGTCGTGCAGGCCGCGCCCGCGTACGCCTCGCGGCTCGACGAAGTGCTCGCGCGCCACACGCTGCGCGTCTGCACGACCGGCGACTACAAGCCGTATTCGTTCTTGCGGCCGGACGGTCAGTTCGAAGGCATCGACATCGATCTCGCGGACAGTCTCGCGAAGTCGCTCGGCGCGAAAGCCGATTACGTCAAGACGTCGTGGTCGAATCTGATGAACGACTTTGTCGCGAAGTGCGATATCGCGGTCGGCGGTGTGTCGACGACGCTCGAGCGGCAGAAGCGCGCGTTCTTCACCGCGCCGTACATGGAAGACGGCAAGACGCCGATCGTGCGTTGCGGCGACGTCGACAAGTATCAGACCGTCGCGCAGATCGACCAGCCAAACGTGCGCACGATCGTCAATCCGGGCGGCACTAACGAACGGTTCGCGAAGCAGTACTTCTCGCACTCGCAATTGATCGAGTATCCGGACAACGTGACGATCTTCAAGCAGATACTCGACGGCCGCGCCGATGTCATGGTCACGGACGCCTCCGAGACGCTGCTTCAGCAGAAGCTGAATCCCGGTCTGTGCTCGGTGCATCCGGACAAGCCGTTCCAGTTCGGCGAGAAGGCGTATCTGCTGCCGCGCGGGGACGTCGCGTGGCAGCAGTATGTGGATCAGTGGCTGCATCTCGCCCGCTCGACCGGCGAGTTTCAGACTGTCGTCGACAAGTGGTTGAAGTAACGCGTCAGCGATCCGCGCGCAGCAGTTCGCCCGCGCGCTCGCCGATTTGCCGCAACCAGTCGCGCGCCGCGCCGGACTGCGCATGCAGGCGGCCGAAGCCATGCGTCATGTTCGTCGCGTCGATCATCTCGACGCGTCCGCCGTTGGCTTCGAGGAAACGCTGAAGCTCGTAGGCGTCGTCGTAGAGCGGATCGTAGGCGGCCGCGACGATCAAGGCGCGCGCGGGCGTCCGCTCGTACGGCTCGGCGAGCGGGAACGCGCGCACGTCGTGCTCGTCGGGCGCGGCGCCGGACAGGAACTGCGTCCAGTACCAGCGCATTTCGTCGTTGGTCAGGCCCGGTCCATTGGCATTCGCAAGACAACTCGGGCTGTCGAACTGGCGTCGCATCACCGGATACAGCAGCAGTTGCATGTTGACGAGGCCCGCCACGCGCTGGTTCGCGCCGCGCGCCGCGACGACCGCCAGATGCGCGCCCGCGCTGTCGCCACCGACGCCCAGCCTGTCCGTCGCGAAGCCAAGCCGCGAGCGATGTTCGGCCAGCCACAGAAGCGCGTCCAATGCGTCGTCGCACGGAGCGGGAAACGGATTCTCCGGCGCGAGCCGGTAATCGACGCTCGCGACGGCACACTGCGCATCGAGCGCGAGCCGCGCGGCGAGGCCGTCGTGCGTCTCGATGTCGCCCACCACCCAGCCGCCGCCGTGAAAGTAAACGAGCAACGGCAGCGGTCCGCTCGCCGCCTTCGGCCGATAAATGCGCGCGGCAATCGTGCGGCTTTGTAAAGAAACGTCAATGTCCTCGACGGCGATCGCGTCGTCGCGCTCGCCCGAATACGCCTGCGCGACCGCCTTGAAGCGCTGACGCACGGCCGATGCGTCCGCGTCGGGGCCGAGCGGCGGGAAGGCTTCCGCGACGCGGCTGTAATACTGAAGAAGGTCCGAATCGATCGTCATGCACGTCTCCAATTAGTGTTTTGCGTAGTGGAGGCGCATTGAAAACACACCAAAAAATCGTTTTCATGCGTCCGCCCGTGCTATTTTTCTGAAGAATAGCGAAACCGGCCGCCGCCGTTTGAACTGCATTTTGCACTGGCGTCCGGGCAAACGAATAAATGGCCCAATTAACTCGCAATAAATGGCCAGACATTAGCGGTTTCAGGGGAGAATGTTTAGCTCGACGATTATGCACCTTGGGTTACAACCTGAAACACTTTGTTACGGCCGCCGTCAATCAATTCGCCCACAATCTGTTCAAACGGTTTCAACACGGGTGGTCTCGATTGCGCTGCGGAAACCGCAACGCAAATCGCAAGCCGGCATGGTCCGGCGCTCCGAATAGGGGGCATCCGTGTTGGGATCGTTCTTCGGTTTGAAGGCAAGACCGAAGCTCCCACAGTTGGTCTCCTCGCGCTAACCCCGTAGCGTGTGGTTTTTAGCGGGCTCCAGGCCCGCTTTTTTTTCGCCTCGACAAACGTTTGCGCGCTTGCGCTTCGGGCGTTTGTCGTATCGTTTGCCCATGACAGAAGGGAGCGCGCTGCGCTCCCTTTGTCGTTTGCCGGCCGTCTAGACATCTCGATCAGGCGGTCTTCGCTTCGGTCAGCTTCAGTTCGTCGATCATCTGCGCGCGCATCACGAACTTCTGCACCTTGCCGGTGACCGTCATCGGCAACTCGTCGACGAAACGGATATAGCGCGGAATCTTGTAGTGCGCGATCTGCCCTTCGCAAAAAGCGCGGATTTCCTGCTCCGTCGCCTGCTCACCCGGACGCACCACGATCCATGCGCAGACTTCCTCGCCGTATTTCGCGTCGGGCACGCCGAAAACCTGAACCGACTGGATCTTGGGATGGCGGAACAAAAATTCTTCGATTTCGCGCGGATAAATGTTCTCGCCGCCGCGTATCAGCATGTCCTTTAATCGCCCGACGATATTGCAGTAACCCTCGGCGTCGAGCGTCGCGAGATCGCCAGTGTGCATCCAGCCATCGACGATCGCCTCGCGCGTCTTGGCTTCATCGCCCCAATAGCCTTTCATCACCGAATAACCGCGCGTGCAAAGTTCGCCCGTTTCGCCGACCGGCACGATTTGCCCGAGCGCATCGACGATCTTTACCTCTAGATGCGGCTGAATGCGGCCGACGGTGGCCGTGCGCTTGTCGAGCGGGTCCGTCGTCGAGCTTTGGAACGAAACGGGGCTCGTCTCCGTCATGCCATAGGCGATGGTGATGTCGCTCAGGTGCATCTTCGACACCACGCGCTTCATTGTTTCGATCGGGCACGGCGAGCCCGCCATGATGCCGGTGCGCAGGCGGCTCAGGTCGTACTTCGCGAAATCGGGGTGATCCAGTTCCGCAATGAACATCGTCGGCACGCCGTGCAGCGCGGTGCAGCCCTCTTCGTGAACGGCGGCGAGCGTCGCAGCGGGATCGAACGCTTCGCCGGGAAAGACCATCGCCGCGCCCGTCGATACGCACGCGAGCACCGCCAGCACCATGCCGAAGCAGTGATACAGCGGCACGGGAATGCAGAGCGAATCGGCCTCGGTCAGGCGCATGGCCATCGCGATGAAGCGCGCGTTGTTCACGATGTTCCGATGCGTCAGCGTCGCGCCCTTCGGGTTGCCGGTCGTGCCGCTCGTGAACTGGATGTTGATCGCGTCGTGGGCGTCGAGTTTGGCTTCGAGCGAGTCGAGCCGCGCGGTGTCGACCGCGGCGCGGCCCCGGCGCATCACGTCGTCGAAATTCAGCATGCCGGGCGTGGTGCCGTCGCCCATGCGAACCACTGTGCGCAGCGCAGGCAGCTTGGCCGCGTGCAGGTCGTTGAGCTCGGCGTCGGCCAACTCGGGCGCGAGTGCCTGAAGCATGTCGAGATATTTCGACGTCTTGAATTGCTCGGCCGCGATGATGGCCGTGCAACCGACCTTCTGCAGCGCGTATTCCAGTTCGGCCAGCCGATACGCCGGGTTGATGTTGACCAGCACGGCGCCGATGCGCGCGGTGGCGAATTGTGTCAGCAGCCATTCAGCGCGATTCGGCGACCAGATGCCGACGCGATCGCCCGCTTTGAGGCCGAGTTGCAGCAGCGCGGTCGCGAGCGCGTCGACCTCATTGGCGAACTCACGCCACGTCCAGCGGATGCTCTGTTCGCGAAACACGACGGCCGGTCGGTCTGGAAAGCGCGCGACCGTTTCCAGCAGAAAGCGCGAGACGGTGGCATCGCTGAGCGGGATATGGGTCGCGCCGCGGACATAAGAGAGGCCGTCGCGCGGTTCGATCTGCGCGCCGGCGTGCGTCGGTTCGTGTGCCATCGATGGACTCCGCCCGGATGAAGGCTAATTGGAAGGCCATTGTGCATGGCGACGCCGCGAGCGGGCATTCAGTGTTACCCGCAATGCTTGTCGGTCGGATCGGTCGAGGCTTCGTCGAATCAATGCGTTAGGCGCATAGCGGAAACGTCGCGCATCCGATATGCACATTTGCCGAGGCATGCCCGCATAAAAAAAGCAGCCCGGAGGCTGCTTTCTTGACTCGCGAATGTGCGTCTCGCTCAGTGCTTCGCGTGCGCCTTGCGCAGACGCTGAATCGCTGCGAGCTGCGCTGCGGCATACGCCAGCTCGGCTTGCGCCGTAGCGTACTCGAGTTCGGATGCGTTGTTCTGCATCGCTTCCTCGGCGCGCTTCTTCGCTTGCTCGGCCTTGGCTTCGTCCAGATCGGCGCCGCGAATGGCGGTGTCGGCCAGCACGGTCACGATGCCCGGCTGAATCTCCAGAATGCCGCCCGCGACGAACACGAACTCTTCCGAGCCGTCTTCCGCCTCGATGCGCACCGCGCCCGGACGAATGCGCGTGATGAGCGGCGTGTGACCCGGCAGAATGCCGAGCTCACCGGACTCGCCCGGCAGCGCGACGAACTTCGCCTGGCCCGAGAAGATCTGCTCTTCCGCGCTGACGACGTCTACTTTGATGGTTGCCATGTTGTCCAACTCCTGGGTTGAGCGTAGTTCGAGGACGCCGGCGTGAGCCGGCGTCCGCTTCGTTACACCCGACCTTTACTGGATCTTCTTGGCCTTTTCGAAGGCTTCGTCGATCGTGCCAACCATGTAGAACGCCTGTTCCGGCAGGTGATCGCATTCGCCTTCCACGATCATCTTGAAGCCGCGAATGGTTTCCTTCAGCGGCACGTACTTGCCCGGCGAACCCGTGAACACTTCAGCGACGTGGAACGGCTGCGAGAGGAAACGCTGGATCTTGCGAGCGCGCGCGACCGACAGCTTGTCTTCCGGCGACAGTTCGTCCATGCCCAGAATCGCGATAATGTCGCGCAGTTCCTTGTAGCGCTGCAGCGTTTGCTGCACGCCGCGCGTGATCGAGTAATGCTCTTCACCGATCACGTTCGGGTCGATCTGACGCGAGGTCGAATCGAGCGGGTCCACGGCCGGATAGATACCGAGCGAAGCGATGTCACGCGACAACACGACGGTTGCGTCCAGGTGGCCGAAGGTCGTAGCCGGCGACGGGTCGGTCAAGTCGTCCGCAGGGACGTACACGGCCTGAACCGACGTGATCGAGCCAGTCTTGGTCGACGTGATGCGCTCTTGCAGCTTGCCCATTTCTTCAGCCAGCGTCGGCTGATAGCCCACTGCCGACGGCATACGGCCGAGCAGTGCCGACACTTCCGTGCCTGCCAGCGTGAAACGGTAGATGTTGTCCACGAAGAACAGCACGTCGAGACCTTCGTCACGGAAGTGCTCGGCCATCGTCAGGCCGGTCAGCGCGACGCGCAGACGGTTGCCCGGCGGCTCGTTCATCTGGCCGTACACCAGCGCGACCTTGTCCAGAACGTTCGAGTCCTTCATTTCGTGATAGAAGTCGTTCCCTTCACGGGTACGCTCACCAACGCCCGCGAACACGGAGTAACCGCCGTGTTCCTTCGCGATGTTGTTGATGAGTTCCATCATGTTCACGGTCTTGCCCACGCCGGCGCCACCGAACAGACCGACCTTACCGCCCTTCGCGAACGGGCAGATCAAGTCGATAACCTTGATGCCGGTTTCGAGCAGTTCGGTCGACGGCGACAGCTCGTCGAACGAAGGCGCTTGCTGGTGAATCGAACGCAGGTTCGTCGATTCGATCGGGCCCGCTTCGTCGATCGGACGGCCGAGCACGTCCATGATTCGGCCGAGCGTCGGCTTGCCGACCGGCACGCTGATCGGCTTGCCGGTGTTCTTGACCATCGTGCCGCGGCGCAGGCCGTCGGATGCACCCAGACAGATGGTGCGGACCACGCCGTCGCCCAGCTGCTGCTGGACTTCGAGCGTCAGTTCCGTGCCTTCCAGAATGAGCGCGTCGTAAATCTTCGGCATTTCCGCACGCGGAAACTCCACGTCGATAACGGCGCCGATGCACTGTACGATCTTGCCTTCTACCAAAGCAGTAGTACTCATCGCATTTCCTTTAGATACTGTGTTCTTTCACGCGGTCAGCAAAATCAGACCGCCGCGGCGCCGCCGACGATTTCCGACAATTCTTTCGTAATCGCAGCCTGACGGCTCTTGTTGTAGACGAGCTGCAGTTCGTTGATCACTTGTTTCGCGTTGTCCGACGCCGCCTTCATCGCGACCATGCGCGCCGATTGCTCAGACGCCATGTTTTCCGCGACCGCCTGATAGACGAGCGCCTCGACGTAGCGCACGAGCAGGTCGTCCACCACGGTTTGCGCGTCCGGCTCGTAGATGTAATCCCACGACGTCTTCGGCGTTTCGGCTTCGCTTTCCTGCTTATGGAGATCGTCGATCGACAGCGGCAGAAGTTGCTCGATCACCGGCTCCTGCTTCATCGTGTTGACGAAGCGCGTGTACGCCAGGTACACCGCGTTGACCTTGCCTTCCGAGTACAAGTCGAGCTGCACCTTGATCGCCCCGATCAGCTTTTCCAGATGCGGCGTGTCGCCCAATTGCGTGACTTGCGACACGACACGGGCGCGCAGCCGGTTCAGAAAGCCGAGTCCCTTGCCGCCGATGGCCGACGCCTCGATGGACACGCCGCTCTGATCCAGTTCCTTGATGCGGTTCAGCGACGCACGCAGGATGTTCGTGTTCATGCCGCCGCACAGACCCTTGTCGGTCGTGACGAGGATCAGGCCAGCCGCTTTCGCGCCGTCGTTCTTCACCATGAACGGGTGACGATACTCGGGATTCGCGGCGCTCATGTGCGCTGCGATTGCGCGGACTCGGTCAGCGTACGGACGGGCGGAACGCATGCGCTCCTGGGCGCGGCGCATCTTGGATGCGGCGACCATTTCCATCGCTTTCGTGATCTTGCGCGTGTTCTGCACGCTCTTGATCTTGCCGCGAATTTCCTTCATTCCAGCCATTGCTTACTCCTTGATCGAAGCCGCGCGGCGTCCATCCGATGACGCGCCGCGCGTTGCTCCTCAGTCCCGATCAATAAGCGCCCGACTTCTTGAAGTCCTTCAGCGCGGCATGCAGCGCGCCTTCGTCGTCCTTCGACAAGTCTTTGTTGTCTTCGATGCGCTTAATCAGATCGGCATGGCTCGTCTTCAGGTATTCGCGCAGGCCCTTTTCGAACGGCAGCACTTGCGCAACTTCCAGATCGTCGAGATAGCCGTTGTTGGCCGCGAACAGCGACACCGACAGTTCCCACACTTGCAGCGGCTGATACTGCGGCTGCTTCAGCAGTTCCGTCACGCGGCGGCCGCGCTCCAACTGCTTGCGGGTGGCTTCGTCGAGGTCCGACGCGAACTGCGCGAACGCCGCCAGTTCACGATACTGCGCGAGGTCGGTACGGATACCGCCCGACAGCTTCTTCACGACCTTGGTCTGAGCCGCGCCACCGACGCGCGACACCGACACGCCCGCGTTGATCGCAGGGCGGATACCGGCGTTGAACAGGTCGGTTTCCAGGAAGATCTGGCCGTCGGTAATCGAGATCACGTTCGTCGGAACGAACGCGGTCACGTCGCCGGCTTGCGTTTCGATGACCGGCAGCGCCGTCAGCGAACCGCTCTTGCCCTTCACTTCGCCGTTCGTGAACTTCTCGACGTACTCTTCCGAGACGCGAGCCGCGCGCTCGAGCAGACGCGAGTGCAGATAAAACACGTCTCCCGGATACGCTTCACGGCCCGGCGGACGGCGCAGCAGCAGCGAGATCTGGCGATACGCCCATGCTTGCTTGGTCAAGTCGTCATAGACGATCAGCGCGTCTTCGCCGCGATCGCGGAAGTATTCGCCCATCGTGCAGCCGGCGTACGGCGCGAGGTATTGCATCGCTGCCGATTCCGAAGCCGAAGCCGCGACGACGATGGTGTAAGCCATTGCGCCGGTTTCTTCGAGCTTGCGCACCACGTTCATGATCGACGAAGCCTTCTGGCCGATCGCGACGTAGATACAGATGAGGTTCTTGCCCTTCTGGTTGATGATCGCGTCGACAGCCACGGCGCTCTTGCCGCACTGACGGTCGCCGATGATCAGCTCGCGCTGGCCGCGGCCGATCGGCACCATCGCGTCGATCGACTTCAGACCCGTCTGCACCGGCTGCGACACCGACTTACGCCAGATCACGCCCGGTGCGATCTTTTCGATAGCGTCGGTCATCTTGGCGTTGATCGGGCCTTTGCCGTCGATCGGGTTGCCGAGCGCGTCGACCACGCGGCCGATCAGTTCCGGGCCGACCGGCACTTCCAGAATGCGGCCCGTCGTCTTGACGATGTCGCCTTCCGTGATGTGCTCGTACTCACCGAGAATAACGGCGCCGACGGAGTCACGCTCGAGGTTCAGTGCAAGACCGATGGTGTTGCCCGGAAACTCGAGCATTTCGCCCTGCATCACGTCCGACAGGCCGTGGATACGCACGATACCGTCGGTCACGGAGATCACGGTGCCCTGGTTGCGAACGTCCGCGCTCGCTTCAAGGCCCTGGATCCGGCTCTTGATCAGCTCGCTGATCTCAGAGGGATTGAGTTGCATTATTCGCTCCTGATAGTCAATTCTGTTGCGTGCCAGCTAAGGCGCTTCCAAGAAGCGTCAGGCGGTGAGCGCCGTCTGCATGCTGGCTAGGCGCGCGCGGACCGAGGTATCGAGCACTTCGTCGCCGACCGTCACGCGAACGCCGCCGATCAGCGACTGATCGATTTCGACGATCGGTTTCAGCTTGCGCTCGAACTTGCGTTCGAGGCTTGCGACCAGGTCGTTCAACTGTGCGCCTTCGAGGGGGAACGCGCTGACGATATGCGCGTCGGCCGCACCTTCACGGGCGTTCTTCAGCTCGTCGAACTGGACGGCGATTTCCGGCAGCAGCGGCAGACGATGGTTGTCCACCAGCATGCGCACGAAGTTCTTTGCCTGAGCGTTGCCCTGAGCGAGCGGCGACTTCACCGCGGCGAGCAGCAAGTCCGTGATCTGCTCGCGGCTCACTTTCGGGCTCGAGGCGACCGATTCCACTTCGGGCAGACGCGCAACCTGTGCCAGCTCCTCGACGAAGGTGGACCAGCCCGCGAGATCGCCGGTTTCGGCCACGCGGAACAGCGCTTCTGCGTAAGGACGAGCGATGGTTGCAAATTCGGCCATGATCAGAGCTCGGTTTTGAGTTGATTCAGCAGATCGGCGTGAGCCTTCTGATCGACTTCGCGCCTCAGAATTTGCTCTGCGCCCTTCACGGCCAGCGCCGCGACTTCGGCACGCAGGGCTTCACGCGCCTTGACGATTTGCTGGTCGGCGTCCGCCTTGGCCTGCGCGATGATGCGCGCGGCTTCGGCTTGCGCGTTGGCCTTGATTTCTTCGGCGACGGCTGCGGCGCGCTTCTCGGCGTCAGCAATGCGCTGCTGGCCGTCGTTGCGAGCCTGCGCGAGTTCCTGGTCGACGCGCTTGTGCGCGGCTTCCAGTTCCGCCTTGCCCTTGTCGGCGGCGGCGAGGCCGTCGGCAATCTTCTTCGAGCGCTCGTCGAGGGCGTTGATCAACGGCGGCCACACGAACTTCATCGTGAACCACGCGAGGATCAGAAACACGACCATTTGCGCAAACAGGGTTGCGTTGAGATTCACGGTGTTTCCTTAAACGTTGCTTGATCGGAGAGTGAAACGGTTAAAAGGCGCTAACCGGCTGTTGTGCTCGATCAGCGCCTCACCCGTTCCGTTCTGCGTCCTGTCAAAAATTCGGACGCGCACTTCCGAGAAACCTCAGCCTGCGAGACGCGCGAGCAGCGGGTTCGCGAACGCAAACAGCATTGCCACACCAACGCCGATCAGGAACGCCGCGTCGATCAGACCAGCCAGCAGGAACATCTTGGTCTGCAGCGGGTTCATCAGTTCCGGCTGGCGGGCGCATGCTTCAATGTACTTGCCGCCCATCAGACCGATACCGATACAGGCGCCGATTGCACCCAGGCCGATGATGATGCCGATACCGACGGCGGTCAGACCCTGGATGTTGGCGATGAAAGCTTGCATGATCACTCCTTTGATTAAAGACTTTGGAACTGGATTTATAAAAATTAAAACTGTGATTCTTTGACGATTCCGGACCCCGGCACGCTCACGTTAGTGCGTGTCATGCGCCTGGCCGAGATACACCAGCGTCAGCATCATGAAAATGAAGGCCTGCAGGAACACGATCAGGATGTGGAACACTGCCCACACCGTGCCCGCGATCACATGGCCAATGAAGCCGAGCACGGACAGGTTCGCACCGAAGGTCCACATGCTGCCGAGAAGCGCGATCAGCAGGAACAGCAGCTCGCCGGCGTACATGTTGCCGAAAAGTCGCATGCCGAGGGAAACCGTTTTGGCGGCGAACTCGATGATGTTCAGCGCGAGGTTCGGAATCCACAGAACCGGATGCGAGCCGAACGGAGCGGACAGCAGTTCGTGCACGAAACCGCCGGCGCCCTTGATCTTGATGTTGTAGTAGAGCATCAGCAGCAAGACGCCCAGCGCGATGCCGATGGTGCCGTTCAGGTCGGCCGTCGGCACGATGCGATGATGCGGAAGCGCGTGCTCGAGCCCGAGCCAGCCGATCACGCGGCCAGGCAAGTCAACGGGGATGAAGTCGAGCGAGTTCATCAGCGCGACCCAGACGAACACGGTCAGCGCGAGCGGCGCGATGAAACGGCGGCTGCCGTGAATCATCGACTTCGACTGGTCTTCGACCATTTCCACGAGCATTTCGATTGCGCACTGGAAACGGCCGGGCACCCCGGACGTCGCCCGACGAGCCGCGAGGCCCAGAATGATGATGGTCAAAAGGCCGCATACGATGGACCAGAACAGCGTGTCCAGATTCCAGACGTGGATGTCGAAGATCGACGTCTGCGGATGCGTGGAAAGATTCTGCAAGTGGTGCGCAATGTACTCGGACGGATCCAGAGCGTGCGTTCCTTCGCTAGCTGCCATATCGTTAAAGCCACCCAAATTGTCAAAAATCTTTCGCCGCCTTCGCTTCCGAGCCGCCGCTTCGCGTCGCGGCTCCGGGGCGAGAGGCCCGTGTGCGGAACGCGTTCCGCACTCATGTTCATGCTACCTACGGCAACGCTGCGCCGCACCTACCCGGGAGGTCATGAAGACCGGCCGGCGCAAGGTCATCGCAGCGCCATGGCCACCCAGTACGCTTTCAGCGCGACGATGTACGTGACGAGCAACGGCAGCCACAGCGCGCTCTTATACCAGAGCGCGACGGCGACGAACATAGCAATCGTCGCTCCCATCTTGACGCCTTCGCCGATCATCCAGCTCATGATCGTTTCCGCGCCGCTTTTCGCCTTCAGGCGCGCGGCGAACAGAGCCGCGGGCACCCAGGCGATCGCTCCTCCCAGAAAGGCGGACAGCGCAGCATCGCCCGGCGGCTTGTAAAACAGCCACCAAAGCAGCGTCGCACCCAGGGACAAAACCATTTGCGCCGCCACGACGCGATACGGCGTGACACGCGATGGACGACTCACTTGCGGGCCGAACAGCTTTTCTGCCTGATCCCGTGTGAGCGGAACGATATTGTTATCTTGCGCTTCGGCGTCCCACGAGTCGTCAGGCGAATTGCGCGGCTGATTTCCGGTGGCGTGGTTATCGCCGGTCGAGCGAGCACTGACTTGCATGTTTCGTTTGCGCATGTGCGTCGCATTTGCCCGAGGTCCTCGCGCGAAGTACTCGCGCTCGGCTTCAGGCCTTCAACCCAGTGTCCGGAGAATCACCTTGCGCTTTCGCGGCGCTTTCGAGGTGGCCTAGCTGATAAATCCGGGGGATTGTAAGCGATTGTTGTCACGGATTCAATAGTTTAGGTGCGTCAAAAGCCAAGCGGACGAACCTTAAAAAACGGTCTCAAAAGCGAGATTTTTCTTGCGATTGCAAGCAGATTTTCAGATTGAAACCGATTGCGTCGGACACTTCAAACGAGCGCCCAGCCGATCGCCATGGCCGCGATCCAGAACGGTATCGACACGACGTGGAACGGCGTCCACATGCCCTTCTCGCCCGACAGACGCACAGCGATGAGATTCGCGAGCGAGCCAATTGCCACGCCGAACCCGCCGACGCTCACGCCGAACGCGAGCGCGCGCCAGTCCTTCGAGAACTCCGCGAGCACGATGGCCGCCGGCACGTTACTGATGCCCTGCGAGAGCACCGCGCCGGCGGCGAACGCGCGCACCGGCGAGTGGATGCCGATGCGCGCAATGGCATCGTGGATGGTCGGCAACGCGGCAGCACTGCGAAGCACGATGAACATCAGCACGAAGATGAGCAGCAGGAGGTAGTCGATCTTCAGCACGACCTCGCGTCGCCAGAGGAGGAAGCCGACGGCCAGCGCCGCCAGCGCCGGACCCGCGTGATGCGCGTCCGCCAGCGCCACGAAAACGCCGAACGCGACGATGCTGATGCCGCATAGTCTCCGGTCCACGCGATGCGCCTCCGCATCGCCGGAGAGGTCGAGCGGCGTCGCGCGAAACATCGCGAATGTCAGCGCGAACAACAATGCCATCAGCGCCGCGCACAACGGCAGCAGGTTCCACACGAAGACGCCGAAGGGAACGCCGCTCGTCTGCCAGAGAAACAGGTTCTGAGGATTGCCGAGCGGAGTCAAAATCGAGCCGGCATTGACTGCCAGCGCGATCACGATCACGAGCTTCTTGATCGGCAGCGGCGCCAGCTTGTTGAGCGACAGCGCGAGCGGGACGACGGCGAACAGCGCGACATCGTTGGTCAGCAGCGTGGACAGGCCGGCCGCCAGCGCGACGAGCAGCAGCGCGAGCCCGCGCTCGCCATGTATGTGATGCACCAGCCGATGCGCCGCCCAAATTAGGAATCCTGACAATTCGATCGCTTTGGTCAGGATCAGCAGACCGGCGAGCGTGAGCACCGTCTGCCAGTCGACCAGACCGGGCAGCGCCGTCAACGGCTGGGGACGGACGACCTCGATGAGAACCAGCGCGAGCACGAGTATCGCGAGCACCGGTTCCTTCGAAATCGTCTTCCAGATGCGTGCCGGGAAGTCGGGGCGCACGCCCTTGGCATCGAGCTCGGACAAGATCGACCCTTGCCTTTACGCTGCGGGCGTCGGCGTTTCGATGCTGCCGCGCAGCTTCGTCAGAATGCCTTCGAGCGCGTCCAGATTGCCGAAGTCGATCGTGACCTTACCGCGCCCCCGGCCGCCGACCTTGATCTTCACACTGGCCGCGAGCAGATCCGACAACTCCTCTTCGAGACGACGCGTGTCGCGTCCGCCGTCGCTTGGCGGGCGCGCCTTCGCGGGCGTCTGCTTCAGCGTCGCGGCAACGAGGCGCTCCGTTTCCCGCACCGACAAGCGGCGGTTCACCACATGGTTCGCCAGCTGGATCTGCGTGGCGGCGTCGACGGACAACAGCGCGCGCGCGTGCCCCATGTCGAGATCGCCGGCAAGCAGCATCGTCTGAACGGGCGACGCCAGATTCAACAGACGCAGCAGGTTCGATACTGCGCTGCGCGAACGCCCGACTGCTTCGGCGGCTTGCTCATGCGTGAAGCTGAATTCGTCGAGGAGACGCTGGATGCCCTGCGCTTCTTCCAGCGGATTCAGGTCCTCGCGCTGGATATTTTCGATCAGCGCCATGGCCGCGGCGGCCTGATCAGGGACGTTCTTCACCAGCACCGGCACTTCGTCGAGACCGGCAAGACGCGCCGCGCGGAAACGCCGCTCGCCCGCGATGATCTCGTAATGATCGTCGCCGACGGAGCGCACGAGAATCGGCTGCATCAAGCCCTGCGCGCGAATGCTCGAGGCAAGCTCCTGCAACGCGCCTTCGTCCATTCGCGTGCGCGGCTGGTACTTGCCTGCTTGCAGCTTGTCGAGCGCCAGCACCGTCGGCGTGCCCTCGCCGCGCACGGCTTCCGTGATGTCGACGCTGCCGCCGAGCAATGCGTCGAGACCGCGGCCCAAACCCTTTTTCTTCATCACAGCGTTCATTTCGGTTCCTCCGTCGGCGTTTCCTGCCGCATCGATTGGGGTTGCAGCGCGCGCAGGCGCTCGATCATCTCCGCGCCGAACTGGACGTACGCCTGCGCGCCGCGCGACGCCTTGTCGAACACGACGCCGGGCAAGCCGTAGCTGGGCGCCTCGGCGAGACGCACGTTGCGCGGAATGACGACGTCGAACACCTTGTCGCCGAAGTGCGCCTTGAGTTGATCCGATACCTGCTGCTGCAGCGTGATCCGAGGATCGAACATCACGCGCAACAGTCCGATCACCTTGAGGTCGCGGTTGAGATTGGCGTGAATCTGCTTGATGGTGTTGACGAGGTCCGAGAGACCTTCGAGCGCGAAGTATTCGCACTGCATCGGGATGATGACGCCGTGCGCCGCGCACAGCGCGTTCAGCGTAAGCAGCGACAATGCGGGCGGACAATCGATCAGCACGAAATCATAGTCCGGCGCTATGTCGGCAATGGCGGCGCGTAGAATGCGCTCGCGGTTCTCCATGCCGACCAACTCCACTTCCGCGCCCGCCAGTTCGCGATTTGCCGGCAGCACATCGTAGCCCACGGCTTCCGGACTCACGCGTGCTTCGCGCAACGTGACGCCATCTACCAGCACCTCGTACACCGTGTTCTCGCAGGCGGCTTTGTCCACGCCGCTGCCCATCGTCGCGTTCCCCTGCGGATCGAGGTCGATCAACAGCACGCGCTGGCCGAGACCCGCGAGACTAGCTGCCAAGTTCACTGCTGTCGTCGTCTTTCCAACGCCGCCCTTCTGATTCGCGACGCAGAAGATTTTTGCCATCGTTTAATGTCCTCGTTTCTTCGCTGTCAGAAGATCAGCATGGCTGGAGTGCGGCAGGGGCTCACGCATCGAATCGAATCTCGACGAGATGTCGCTCGGCGTCGAGGAACGGCACCGCCAGGCGCTCGATACTTCTGACGGCCGCGCCCTGCGGCAGGCGCGCGATTTCTGCGTCGGGCTTCACGCCTTTCATCGCAAGGATGCAACCGTGGTCCGCAACCAGATGTCGGGCAAGTGTAGCGAAATCCGTGAGCTCTGCGAACGCGCGAGAGACGATCACATCGAATTTTTCCGGCACGTCGATTCCCGGCCTCAGCGTTTCGACGCGGCCGGTCACAACAGACAAATTCGTCAGTCCCAACTGGGCTTTCGCTTGCGACTGGAATGCCGTTTTCTTATGAACGATGTCGTTCAGCGTTACGTGCAGGTCCGGTAACGCGATGGCCAGCACGATGCCCGGCAGACCTCCTCCCGAACCCACGTCGAGCAACGTCGATGCGTTTCGGCTCGAGACTGCGGGCACGATCGCGAGCGAATCCAGGATGTGCTGGATGAGCATCTGCCGTGGATCGCGGATCGCAGTCAGGTTGTATACCGCGTTCCATTTGCTCAACAGAGCGACATAGTCGAGCAGCTTCTGTTTCTGTTCGTCGGAGAGCGCGACGCTTAGCTCGCCGGCGCCCTCATTCAACAACGCAGCGAGATCCGTCATTGCACCGCCGACGTCGTAGGCGTCTGCTCGTCGCCACTGCTCCCCTTGCCCCGACGGCCGAGCCCGCGTTTCAGATGAACCATGAGCAGCGAGATAGCAGCGGGCGTGATGCCCGAGATCCGCGACGCCTGCCCAATCGTCTCCGGACGATGTTGCATCAGCTTCTGGCGCGCCTCGAATGACAGGCCTCGGACGTCGTTATAGTCGATGCCTTCGGGCAAACGCGTGTTCTCCTGCGCGCCGTTGCGTACAATTTCGTCGGCTTGCCGCTCGATGTAGCCCTGATATTTGACGCCGATCTCGATCTGTTCCTTGATCTGCTCGAGAAGGACTGGATCGTCTGCAAGCGGAGCGTCGGGACCGGACGTGCCGCCGCGCAGCGCGCAAACGCCGTCGTACGACACGCCGGGGCGACGCAGCAAGTCTGCCAAGCTGTACTCGTGGTCAATCGGCTTGCCAAGCAACGCGGTCGCTTCTTCCGCCGGCAACGTCTTCGGGTTGACCCATGTCGAACGCAGCCGCTCTGTTTCACGTGAAACAGCGTCGCGCTTTCGGCTGAACGCGTCCCAGCGCCCGTCGTCAATGACGCCGATTTCGCGGCCGATTTCAGTCAATCGCATGTCTGCGTTGTCTTCGCGGAGCGACAGCCGATACTCGGCGCGGCTCGTGAACATGCGATACGGCTCCGACACCCCGCGCGTCACAAGGTCATCGACCAACACGCCGAGGTAGGCTTGATCCCGCCGTGGACACCACGCGTCCTTCCCTTGAACCTGCAATCCCGCATTGATGCCGGCCAACAGCCCCTGCGCCGCAGCCTCTTCGTAGCCCGTCGTGCCGTTGATCTGCCCGGCGAAAAACAGGCCGTTGATCGCTTTTGTCTCTAGCGACGCCTTCAAAGCGCGCGGATCGAAGTAGTCGTACTCGATCGCGTAGCCCGGACGCAGAATATGGGCGTGTTCCAAGCCACGCATAGACCGGACGAGTTCGAGCTGTACGTCGAACGGCAGGCTGGTGGAGATTCCGTTCGGGTAAAACTCGTTGGTCGTCAACCCTTCGGGCTCGAGGAAGATTTGATGCGCGTCCTTGGAGGCGAACCGGTGAATCTTGTCCTCGATGGACGGACAATAACGCGGCCCGACGCCTTCGATAAGGCCCGTGTACATCGGCGAGCGGTCGAGTCCCGAACGAATGATGTCGTGCGTGCGCGAATTCGTGTGCGTCACCCAGCAGGGCATCTGCCGCGGATGCTGCTCGACGCGTCCCAAGAAGGAAAAGACCGGAATCGGATCGAGGTCGCCGGGCTGCTCCTCCAGTACGGAGAAGTCGATCGTCCGCCCGTCGATACGCGGCGGCGTTCCCGTTTTTAACCGCCCTTGCGGCAGCTTCAACTCCTTCAGGCGCGCCGATAGCGAGACTGCGGCCGGATCGCCCGCCCGCCCCCCGACGTAGTGATTCAGACCTACGTGAATCTTCCCATCGAGGAACGTCCCGGCGGTGAGCACGACTGCCCGCGCGCGAAACTGCAGTCCTACTTGCGTCACAGCGCCGACCACGCGGTCGCCTTCGACCATCAAGTCATCGACCGCCTGCTGGAACAGCCAAAGGTTCGGCTGGTTTTCGAGCCGATGCCGGATAGCCTGCTTATAGAGCACCCGATCCGCCTGGGCACGCGTGGCACGCACGGCCGGGCCCTTCGACGAATTGAGGATGCGGAACTGGATGCCGGACTCGTCGGTGGCCGCTGCCATCGCACCGCCGAGGGCGTCGACCTCCTTGACGAGGTGACCCTTGCCGATACCGCCAATCGACGGATTGCAGCTCATTTGCCCGAGCGTTTCGATGTTATGGGTCAAAAGCAGCGTTTTGCAGCCCATTCTTGCCGAAGCCAGCGCGGCTTCAGTGCCTGCATGACCGCCGCCAACGACGATCACGTCAAATTCTGTGGGATAAAGCATGGAGATTTCGTGTGCGGACGACACGAACCGAAGAAGGAATATCGCAAGATTATATAGGCATCGCGCGCCGTCGTTTTCGACGCCCGTACGTACGGCCGAAAAAAATGGCGTGTTTCACGTGAAACACGCCATCAGAAGTTGCCCCGACTGAAACGTTACGCCGCCTTTTTCGCCAGTCCCAAGTACGTCTCGATCACCCGCGGATTGTGCCGCAGACTTTCCGCCTCCCCTTCCAAGGCGAACTCGCCGGTCTCGAGCACATATCCATAGTCAGATATCTGCAACGCGGCGCGAGCGTTCTGCTCGATCAGAAGCGTGGCGACTCCGGTCTGCTTCAGCGCGCTGACGATATGGAAGATTTCCTTGACGATCAACGGCGCGAGTCCGAGGCTCGGCTCGTCCAGCATCAGAAGCCGCGGCTTCCCCATCAAAGCCCGGCCCACAGCGAGCATCTGCCGCTCACCGCCGGAGAGCGTCCCCGCTGCCTGTTTGCGTCGCTCCTTGAGCCGGGGAAACAATTCGAAAACGTGGCTCAACTGATCCAGGTAATCGCGCTCGCCCGCCCGCTTACGGCGGTATGCGCCAAGCACGAGATTGTCCTCCACCGTCATCGTCGAAAAGAGCTCGCGCTTTTCCGGCACGAGGCACATTCCACGTGAAACGCGCCGTTCGATCGCCAGCGCCGACACATCATCGCCCATGCAGCGAACCACGCCCTTCGCATGGCCGCTCTGCGGCAACGCGCCCATAATGGCGTTGAGCAGCGTCGACTTCCCGGCGCCGTTCGGTCCGATGACCGATACGATCTGCCCGGCGGCTACTTGCAGCTTTCCGTTGTGCAGGGCTTCGACCTTGCCGTAACGCACGGACAGGTCGCTGACTTCAAGAATGGTTTCAGCCATTACTCTACCCCGCCAAGATAAGCTTCGAGCACAGCCGGGTTCTCCTGCACGTCCTTCGGCAAGCCCTCGGCGATTTTGGTACCGAACTCCATGACGACGAGCCGGTCGGTCAGGTTCATCACGAAGTCCATGTCGTGTTCCACCAGCAAGATGCTCATGCCTTCCGACCGCAGTTTCCGGAGCAAGTCGGCCAGTTGCTGCTTCTCCTGATAACGAAGCCCTGCCGCCGGCTCGTCGAGCAACAGCAAAGTCGGGTCACAGCACAGCGCCCGCGCGATTTCGAGAATCCGTTGTTGACCGAGCGCGAGACTGCCCGCCTCGGCGTAGAGATGCTTCTCCAGCCCGACGCGAGCGATCTGCTTCGCCGCTTCGAACATTAGTCGCGCTTCCTCCGCCGCGTTGAGTCGGACAACGCTGCGCCAGACGCCAGTGTTGCCGCGCAGATGCGCGCCGATCGCCACGTTCTCCAGCACGGTCATGCCAGGCAGCATCTTGACGTGCTGAAACGTTCGTCCGATGCCCCGCTTCACAATCTCCCGAGACGTCAGCTTGTCGATGCGCTCGCCGTGGAACGTGATCGCCCCGCTCGTCGCCTGCAGTACGCCCGTGACGAGATTGAACGTGGTCGACTTGCCGGCCCCGTTCGGCC
Source organism: Caballeronia sp. BCC1704 (assembly GCF_902833455.1). Taxonomy (NCBI): domain Bacteria; kingdom Pseudomonadati; phylum Pseudomonadota; class Betaproteobacteria; order Burkholderiales; family Burkholderiaceae; genus Caballeronia; species Caballeronia sp. BCC1704. Next base: position 253,825 of record NZ_CADFFT010000001.1, read on the forward strand.
CGATCAAGCCGACGATCTCGCCGGCTTTCACATCGAAACTGACGTCGTTCACGGCAACGAGGCCGCCGAACTGCTTGCGCGCCGTATTGACGATCAGCAGCGGCTCGCCCGCCGCCGGTTTGCTGCGCTGCGGCAAAGACTCGCCGTGGTCCGGCGCGTGCGCGCGCGGCCCTCGCGGAAACACACGTGCTACGAATGGCCATACGCCCTGCCGCGCGTATTGCAATAGCAGGACCATCACGACTCCGAAAACGATGATCTCGAAGTTGCCGTTCGCGCCGATAAGCTTCGGCAGCAGCGTCTGGAGATAGTCCTGCAGCACGGTGAGGATCGTCGCCCCCAAAATTGCACCCCACACATGCGACACCCCGCCGACAACCGCCATGAAAAGGAATTCGATGCCGTGGTTGAGGCCGAACGGCGTTGGATTCACGGCGCGCTGCAAATGCGCGTAGAGAAAGCCCGAGATAGCCGCGAGCACCGCCGCGTAGATAAAGATGACGACACGCATCCAGGCCGTGTTGACGCCCATCGCTTCGGCCATGATGCCGCCGCCGCGCAGCGCCCGAATCGCGCGGCCGGGGCGACTATTAAGCAGATTCTGAACAGACACGACCGCGAGCAGCACCACGACCCAGATCAGGTAGTAAATGCTGCGCCCCGATTCGAGCTGCCAGCCGAACAGGTTCAGCACCGGAATCCCGTTGATGCCGTCGTACTTGCCCAGCAGTTCCATATTTCCGAAGAGATAGAACAGCGAGAGCCCCCACGCGATTGTGCCCAGCGGCAGAAAGTGCCCGGACAGCCGCATCGTAATTAGGCCGAGCAGCAGCGCGATAAACGCTGTCAGCACGACGCCTGCGATCAGCGCGAGCCACGGCGAGACGCCATAGCGCGTCGTCAGAAACGCGGTCGCGTAGGCGCCGACACCCACGAACGCCGCCTGTCCGAAGCTCGTCATGCCGCCGATGCCGGTCAGAAGCACCAGCCCGATCGCGACAATCGAATACAGGCCGATGTAGTTCAGAAGCGTGATCCAGTATTCCGGCACGGCGACCGGCCCCGGCAGCACCGGCAGCGCGAAGACGACGAGCAGGAACAGCCAGAAGAAGCGATATCGATGGAGAAAGGTCATGGCTTACTCCTCGTCTTCGTCGGAATGCGGGCTGGCCAGGCTTCGCCATAACAGCACCGGAATGATGAGCGTGAAGACGATGACCTCCTTGTAGGCGCTCGCCCAGAACGACGAATACGACTCCAGCAGCCCGACGAGCAGCGAGCCGGCCGCGGCCAGCGGATAGCTGACGAGACCGCCGACGATCGCGCCGACGAAACCCTTCAGACCAATCAGGAATCCCGAGTCGTAGTAGATGGTCGTGATCGGCGCGACCAGCACGCCGCACAGCGCGCCGAGACCCGCCGCGAGCGTGAACGCGAGACGCCCGGCCTGCGCCGTGCCGATGCCGACGAGTCGCGCACCCAGCCGGTTCACCGACGTCGCGCGCAACGCCTTGCCGGAAATCGAGCGGTCGAAGTAGAAGTACAACGCGACGATCAGCACGAGCGCTGTGCCGACGACCCACAGACTCTGCCCCGATATCGACACGCTGCCGACGTTGAAGCTGGCGTCGGAAAACGCGGTGGTGCGTGAACCTTCCGCGCCGAACATGACGAGCCCGAGCCCGACCATCGCGAAGTGCACGGCCACCGCGACGATCAACAGCAGCAGCGTGCTCGCCTCCGCGATGGGCTCATACGCTAGCCGGTACACGAACGGTCCCATCGGCACGACGATTAAAAGCGTCAGCGCGATCTGGGCGAGCATCGGCAGCGTCTGTGCGAACACCGCCTGGGTCAGCGCCCACACCGCGACCGGGAACAGCAGATACTTGCCCGCGAGCACGGCCAGGAGCCGCCCTATCCGATCATGCCGCGCCGGATGCCGCACGATACCCGCGACTTCGGCGATAAAGCAGCCCACGCCCATCGCGATGAGCAAAAAGCAGGTCGCGGGCAGCTTCTGCGTTTGCAGCGCCGCCAGCGTGAGCGCGCCATAGGCGACGAACTCGCCCTGCGGAATGAAGATGACGCGCGTCACGGAAAACACCAGCACAAGCGCGAGCGCAAGTAACGCGTAGATGGCGCCCGTCGTGATGCCGTCTTGCGCGAGAATCGCCGCAATCGATAAGTCCATACTTCCTCTTCAGAGCTTCTTCGAAACGTGAGGGCCGTAATCGGCCGATGAACATGGGAAAAGCGGCGCACCACCGGCGCGCCGCTCTTCTGTCTTGAAATTGCCCTGCGCGGTCAGTCGTTCAGCAGCTTCCACTTGCCGTCGACGATCTGCACCATCACGCGCGCGCGATCGTCGAAGCCGTTGTGGTCGTTCGGCGTCGTGTTCATGATGCCGTGCGAGACCGGCAGGTCCTTCAGGTTCTCCAGCGCCGCGCGCAATGCCTCGCGGAACTCGGGCGTGCCCGGCTGGCCCTTCTTGAGCGCCTCGGGAATCGCGCGGGCAAGCATCTGTCCGGCATCCCAGGCGTGGCCGCCGAAGGTCGAGAGCGAGCCCGCGCCGTACGCCTTCTCATACGCGCTCTTGTACGCAGCCGACGACTTCTTCACCGGATTGCTGTCCGGCAATTGCTCGGTCACGAGCACGGGTCCGGCCGGCAGAATCTCGCCTTCGCAGTCCTTGCCGCACACGCGCAAGAAGTCGTTATTGGCGACGCCGTGCGTTTGATACACCTTGCCCTTATAGCCGCGCTCCTTCAGCGTCTTGGCCGGCAACGCGGCCGGCGTGCCCGCGCCCGCAATCAGGACGGCATCGGGATTCGCGCCCATCGTCTTCAGCACCTGACCCGTCACCGATGTATCGGGACGGTTGTACCGCTCGTTCGTGACGATCTTCAGCTTGTGCGCGGCCGCCGCTGCGTTGAAGACCGAGTACCAGCCGTCGCCGTACGCATCCGCGAAGCCGATGAAGCCCACCGTCTTCACGCCGTGCTTTTCCATGTGACTCGCGATCGCGTCGGCCATCAGCGCGTCGTTTTGCGGCGTCTTGAAGACCCACGCTTTCTTGGCGTCCATCGGCGCGATGATCGACGCGGACGCGGCCATCGAGATCATCGGCGTCTTGGCGCTCGACGCCGGATCGATCATCGCGAGCGAATTCGGCGTGACCGTCGAGCCGATGATCGCATCGACGTGATCTTCGTCGATCAGCTTGCGCGTGTTCTGCACGGCGCGGCTCGTGTCGGTGCCGTCGTCGAGTACGATGTATTCGACCGACTTGCCGCCTATTTCCTTCGGCAGCAGCGCGACGGTGTTTTTCTCGGGAATCCCGAGCGATGCGGCCGGCCCCGTCGCCGACAGCGTCACGCCGATCTTCACTTGCGCTAACACTGCGCCCGCGCCGAGCATCGCGCTGCCGGCGACTGCCAGCGCAATGCTGCTCTTGACCCATGCTTTCTTCGTTTTCATTGCTCGTCTCCAAACGCGATCTTGCTTTTGGCGCACCCCCGTGGTGCGCTGCTGCGAATGCTTATCGATAACCCCGGCGATTCAGCCGCCTCAATCTATGGAGCGCCCCGGCGCATGCCTAGGCTCGTTTTCCCTGACCAATCGGGCCGCCGCGCGCGGCTTCGCGCCCTCTTCGTTCGAACGAAAAAAAGGCGCGTTCGTTGAAACGCGCCTTGGTTGGAATCGACTCACATATCGACGGTCAGTTGCCCGAGAGCTTCCACTTGCCGCCGACGATCTCCACCATCACCCGCGCCCGCTGATCGAGGCCCGAGTGGTCGTTCGCGCTCATGTTGAAAATGCCGTGCGATGCCGCGAGATTCTTCGTGTCTTCGATCGCCGCGCGCAATGCCTCGCGAAACGCGGGTGTGCCCGGCTGCCCCTTCTTCAGCGCGACCGGAATCGCGTGTTGCAGAATCAGGCCCGCGTCCCAGGCGTGACCGCCGAACGTAGACACTGATCCCGCGCCATACGCGCCTTCGTACGCCTTCTTGTAGGTCAGCGCGGCCTGCTTCACGGGATTGCTGTCCGGCAGTTGTTCGGCGACGAGCAGCGGCCCGGCGGGCAGGAACGTTCCTTCGCAATCCTTGCCGCATACGCGCAGGAAGTCGTTGTTCGCGACACCGTGCGTCTGATAGATCTTGCCCTTGTAGCCGCGCTCCTTGAGCGTCTTCTGCGGCAGCGCGGCCGGCGTGCCCGCGCCCGCGATCAGCACCGCGTCCGCGTTCTGCGACATCATCTTGAGCACCTGGCCGGTGACCGACGCGTCGTTGCGCGCGAAGCGTTCATTGGCGACGACGCGGATCTTGGCGAGGTCCGCCGCCTTCGAGAACTCCTTGAACCAGCTCTCGCCGTACGCGTCCGAGAAGCCGATGAACGCCACCGTCTTCACGCCGTGATTCGACATGTGCTGCGCGATGGCCGTTGCCATGAGAATGTCGTTCTGCGGCGTCTTGAAGACCCACGCGCGCTTGCTGTCCATCGGTTCGACGATGCTCGCGGCCGCGGCCATCGAGATCATCGGCGTGGTGGTGTCGGCGGCGATGTCGATCATCGCGAGCGAGTTCGGAACGACCGTGGAACCGATCAGCGCATCGACGTGATCTTCGCTCGTGAGCTTGCGCGCGTTCTTGACGGCTTGCGTGGAATCGGTGGCGTCATCCAGAACGATGTACTGCACTTTCTGCCCTGCGACTTCCTTCGGCAATAACGCGATGGTGTTCTTTTCGGGAATGCCGAGCGATGCGGCCGGCCCCGTGGCCGATACCGTCACGCCTATTTTCACGTCTGCAAAAACCTGAGTGCTGAATACCGCCGATAATCCCGCGACGGCCATTGCGACCGCCTTACAGCGTAATGCCCACTTCATTGATTTCCACCCCGTCGATCGTGTGTCCGAATAGAAGTAACGCCTGATTCTTTACTGCGGATTATCTGTTGCGAATCGCCGACCGAAGAGTCGGGAAATGCAGTGTAGCCATGCAAGCGCCACGCATCAAGCGTTTCGGCCACATCCGGCAGACGTTTTAGTGGCTATGCTCTGACCGATGAATCGCGCTCGATGCGCGGCGCGAATGAATCCGTCAGGCGATTCAGATTATCGACCGGAAAATAAAAAGGCGCCGTTGGACTCATCCAACAGCGCCTTTCGTCTCGGGCACTTCGTGCCTCATGTCTCCTCGTTCTCCACCTCAAAAATCTGGGTGCTTCAGAACTAGGACGGATATTAATGGCCGTATCATTTCGCCACAACCTAGCATTTACCCTAGTGGTGCATACAAGCACCTTAAAAGGGCGCTTCATGCGCCGTTAACTACCGGCTTGCTGATCACGTTTATTTCGGATACCAAATTAAATCCTATCCCTGCAACGGCCTCACCCGCGCGACGATTTCGCCCACGATGCCGCGCCTGAACGCCAGCACGCACGCAATGAAGATGATGCCCGTCACGATAGTCACCGATTCGCCGAGCGAGTTGAACCACGCGACACCCGTCACCTTCGCGATGCCCGCGCCGATATCGCCGAGCCGGTCTTCCAGCGCCACGATGATGGCGGCGCCGAGCAGCGGCCCGAACATCGTGCTCATGCCGCCGACGAGCGTCATCAGCACGACGAGGCCGGACATCGTCCAGTACGCATCGCCGAGCGTTTCGAAGCCGAGCACCAGCGTCTTCGTCGCGCCCGCGAGGCCCGCGAGCCCCGCCGACAACACGAACGCGAGCAGCTTGTAACGCGCGGTGTCGTAACCGAGCGAGACCGCGCGCGGCTCGTTCTCCTTGATCGCGATCAGCACCTGCCCAAAAGGCGAATGCACGATGCGCACGATCAGCGCGAATGCGAGCAGCATCAACACGAGCACGACGTAATAGAGCGTGACGTCGCTGCTCAAATCGAGCACGCCGAACAGTTTGCCGCGCGGCACGCCTTGCAAGCCGTCTTCGCCGTGCGTGAACGGCGCTTGAAGGAACACGAAGTAGACCATCTGCGCGAGCGCGAGCGTGACCATCGCGAAATAGATGCCTTGCCGCCGGATCGCGAGCAGTCCGACGATCACGCCGAGCAGCGTCGCGACCGCCGTGCCGAGCACGATGCCGAGCTCGGGCGTGAAGCCGAGCGTCTGGATCGCATAGCCCGCCGTGTAGCCCGCGCTCGACAGAAACATCGCGTGCCCGAACGACAGCAAGCCCGTATAGCCGATCAGCAAGTTGAACGCCGCCGCGAAGAGCGCGAAGCAGAGCACCTTCATCATGAAGACCGGATACACGCCCGCGAACGGCACCGCGATCAACGCGACCAGCAACAGCGCGTAGAGCACTTTTCTCTGCATCATTTTTCCTTGCCGAAGAGTCCCGCCGGGCGCACGAGCAGCACCAGCGCCATGATGACGAAGACGACCGTCGCGGACGCTTCCGGATAGAACACGCGCGTGAAGCCTTCGATCACGCCGAGCAGCAGGCCCGTGAGGATCGAGCCCATGATCGAGCCCATGCCGCCGATCACCACGACCGCGAACACGGTGATGATCATCGACTGGCCCATGAGCGGCGATACCTGAATGACCGGCGCGGCCAGCACGCCCGCGAACGCCGCGAGCGCGACGCCGAAGCCGTAGGTCAGCGTGATCATCAGCGGCACGTTGACGCCGAACGCTTCGACGAGCTTCGGGTTCTCCGTGCCCGCGCGCAGATACGCGCCGATGCGCGTCTTCTCGATGACGAACCACGTCGCGAAACACACGACGAGCGACGCCACCACGACCCACGCGCGATAGTTCGGCAGGAACATGAAGCCGAGATTCGTCGCGCCGGACAGGAGCGACGGCACGTCGTACGGCTGGCCCGACGAACCGTAGATGGAACGGAACACGCCTTCGATCACGAGCGTCAGCCCGAAAGTCAGCAGGAGCCCGTATAAATGGTCGAGCTTGTACAGCCAGCGCAGCATGGATCGCTCGATGACCACGCCCAGCAAGCCGACGATGATCGGCGCGAGCAGCAGCATCGCCCAATACGGGACGTTGAAGTACGAATAGCCCATCCACGCGAGCATGGCGCCCAGCATGAAGAGCGCGCCGTGCGCGAAGTTGATGACGTTGAGCAAGCCGAAGATCACCGCGAGCCCGAGACTCAGGATCGCGTAGAACGAACCGTTCACCAGTCCGAGCAGCAACTGGCTCATCATCGCGGCGAGCGGGATGCCGAATATTTCCATTGAACCTGCCGAGGGTTGGATCGAAGCATGGCCGCAAGCAGTCGCGCGGGACCGCTTGCGGCGTCAGTCGCCGAGAAACTTACTTCCAGGCCGCGCAGCGCGACTCGGCCTTCGTGCCGAACGCCTGATCGCCCGGAATGGTGGCCGTGATCTTGTAGTAGTCCCACGGTTCCTTCGATTCCGACGGCTTCTTCACTTCCATCAAGTACATGTCGTGAATCATCGCGCCGTCCTCGCGAACGTAGCCCTTCGCGTAGAAGTCGTCGATCTTCGCCTTCTTCATCTGCGCCATGACCTTGTCGCTGTCCGTCGTGCCGGCGGCCTGCACGGCCTTCAGGTACGTCGTGACGGCGGAATAGTCGGCGGCTTGCAGGCTCGTCGGCATCTTCTTCATCTTCGCGAAGTAGCGCTTCGCCCACTCGCGCGTCTTGTCGTCCTTGTTCCAGTACCAGCTATCCGTCGCGACGAGACCTTGCGTCGTCTCAAGTCCCAGGCTGTGAATATCGGAGAGGAAGATCAGCAGCGCGGCGATTTTCATCGACTTGGTGATGCCGAATTCCTTTGCGGCCTTGATCGAATTGATCGTGTCGCCGCCGGCGTTCGCCAGACCCAGGACTTGCGCCTTCGATCCCTGCGCCTGCAACAGGAACGACGAGAAGTCCGACGCCGACAGCGGATGACGCACCGTGCCGAGCACCTGTCCGCCGTTCGCCTTCACGACATCCGACGTGTTCTTCTCCAGCGCCTTGCCGAACGCGTAGTCGGCGGTCAGGAAGTACCATGTCTTGCCGCCCTGCTTCGTCACCGCGGAACCGGTGCCTTTGGCGAGCGCCATCGTGTCGTATGCGTAGTGCACGGTGTACGGCGAGCACTGTTCGTTCGTGAGGTTGTCCGCGCCCGCGCCGATGTTGATGTACGGCGTCTTCTTTTCCGCCGCGACTTGCGCGGTGGAGAGCGCGGTGGCCGAGTTCGTGCCGCCGATGATCGCGTTCACGCCGTCGCGGTCGATCCACTCACGCGCGCGCGATGCCGCGATATCCGCCTTGTTCTGATGGTCCGCATACACGAGTTCGATGGGCTTGCCGTTCACCTTGCCGCCGAAGTCCGCGATCGCCATGCGGATGGCTTCGAGCCCGCCTTGTCCGTCGATGTCGGCATAGAGGCCCGACAAGTCGGTGACGAACCCGATCTTGACGCTATTGCCATCAGCAGCCTGCGCGCCGCTGCTAATGAGCGTCACACTCGCCGCCGCAGCCGCAAAGCAAAGAGTAGAGAGGCGCGCGAGGGTCTTCTTTTTCATTCCAGTCTCCATGAGTTTTTGATTGTTGCTGCGCTGCTGGTGTTGCTTGCATTGCCGTGCTGCCTGCGCGACGCGTTCTCACACGCCGAGCAGTTCGTGCAGAACCGGCATCTTCGCTTCGAGTTCCCCCGCGCCGAAATGCTCGACGATGTTCCCGTGTTCCATCACATAGAAGCGGTCCGCGAGCGGTGCTGCGAACCGGAAGTTCTGCTCGACCATCACGACCGTGTAGCCGCGCGACTTGAGCATCAGGATCATGCGCGCGAGTGTCTGAACGATGACGGGCGCGAGGCCTTCGGAGATTTCATCGAGAAGCAGAAGGTTCGCCCCCGTGCGCAGGATTCGCGCGACGGCGAGCATCTGTTGTTCGCCGCCCGACAGACGCGTGCCCTGGCTCGCGCGCCGCTCGTTGAGGTTCGGGAACATGGAGTACAACTCGTCGAGCGACATTGCCTGTTTCGGATCGCCAATGAGCGGCGGCAAGAGCAGGTTCTCCTCGCACGACAGGCTCGAAAAAATGCCGCGCTCCTCCGGACAATAGCCGACCCCGTAATGCGCGATCTTGTGCGTGGGCAGCCCAATGGTCTCGCGTCCGCCCACGCGGATCGAGCCGGTGCGCCGCCCGGTCAAACCCATGATGGCGCGAAGCGTCGTCGTGCGTCCCGCGCCGTTGCGGCCGAGCAGCGTGACGACTTCGCCACGATTCACCTTCAGATCCACGCCATGCAGAATGTGCGATTCCCCGTACCACGCCTGCAAGCCTTCGATTTCCAGCGCCGGCGCATTCCCCGCCGCGCCGTTCGCCTCGCGCGAGCGGCGTTCTTCCGCGATCGTGCTCATGCGTGCGCTCCGGTGAGCGCCGCGTCGGCGCTGCCCATGTAGGCTTCCATCACGAGCGGATTCTTCGATACTTCCGCGTAGCTGCCTTCCGCGAGCACTTCGCCGCGTTGAAGCACGGTAATGGTGTCGGAGATGCCGGCAATCACGTTCATGTTGTGCTCGACCATGAGAATGGTGCGTCCCGCCGATACCTTCTTGATGAGCGCGGTCACGCGATCCACGTCCTCGTGTCCCATGCCTTGCGTCGGTTCGTCGAGCAACATGAGTTCGGGTTCCATCGAAAGCGTCGTGGCGATTTCGAGCGCGCGCTTGCGGCCGTACGAAAGCTCGACGGTCTTCACATCCGCGAAATCGGTGAGGCCGACTTGCGTGAGCAGGTCCATCGCGCGATCGTTCAAGGCGTCGAGCGAACGTTCGCTGCGCCAGAACTGGAACGACGTGCCGAGTTGCCGCTGCAAGCCGATACGCACGTTTTGCAACACGGTCAGATGCGGAAACACAGCGGAAATCTGAAACGAGCGGATGATGCCGCGCCGCGCGATATGCGCCGGGCGCTCACGCGTGATGTCGGTGCCATTGAAGACGATCTGGCCCGCAGTCGGTTCGAGAAATTTGGTGAGCAGATTGAAGCAAGTGGTCTTGCCCGCGCCGTTCGGTCCGATCAGCGCGTGGATCGAACCGCGACGCACGCGCAGGTTCACGTCATTCACGGCCGTGAAGCCTTTGAATTCTTTCGTGAGCCCTCGCGTTTCCAGAATGGTGTCGCCGAGAATCATGTCCCCTTCCATGCGAAGTGAGGCGCTGAACGATGTGTTCGCCTGCGCTTTATTTTTCTGTCGCGCGCACCGGACGGTGTCTCCGTCACGATGCCGCTTCGCTTCGTAGCCGGTTGCGCACCGCAGGAAAGCAGGCGCGACAAACAGCGAGCATCACGTGATCCGGGGCCATTGTCGCGCCAATGATGCAGCGCAATCATTGGGATTTGCACTAAGGGATTTGCACTGACTCATGCAAGCCTCGAAGTGCCGTCGCTGCACGCGTCGAAGGCATGACACGTGCTGCACGACGGCTTCAGGCTATGCGAGCGCCGCCGCGATGACTTCTTGCGACCGCACCGCGCGCCGGTCTTCGCGAATCATGTCGCTCGCGCGTTCGGCGATCATCAACGTCGGCGAATTGGTGTTGCCCGAAGTGATGACCGGCATCACCGATGCATCCACTACGCGCAAACCCTGCACGCCGAGCACGCGCAAGCGGCTGTCGACGACCGCGCCCGGATCGTTGTCGATGCCCATGCGGCATGTGCCGACCGGATGAAAGATCGTCGTGCCGATATCACCCGCCGCCTTTGCGAGTTCTTCTTCTGTTTGATACTGCACGCCCGGCAGAATCTCCTCCGGCGCATAGCGCGCCAACGCCGGCGCGCTGACAATGCGCCGCGTGAGACGCAGCGAGTTCGCGGCCACTTCGCGGTCGCGGTCGGTCGAGAGATAGTTCGGCGCGATGAGCGGCGGGGTATGCGCATCCGGCGACGTGATATGGATGCTTCCGCGCGATGTCGGCCGCAGATTGCAAACCGACGCCGTAAAAGCATTAAACGCATGCAGCGGCTCGCCGAAGCGTTCGAGCGACAACGGCTGCACGTGATACTGAACATCGGGCCGCTTGATCGATGCATCGTCCGGATCAGACTTGGCGAACACGCCGAGTTGCGAAGGCGCCATCGACATGGGACCGCTGCGCATGAACGCGTATTGCATGCCGATCAAAAGCTTGCCCCACCAGCGCGCCGAAAGCGTGTTGAGCGTGCGCACGCCGTTGACCTTGTACGCCATGCGCAACTGCAAGTGATCCTGCAGATTCTCGCCGACGCCGCGCAGATCGCGCACTACGTCGATGCCGAGCCGCTGCAAGCGCGCGCCATTGCCGATGCCCGAGAGTTCCAGTATCTGCGGCGAGTTCACCGCGCCTGCGCTCAGCACCACCTCACGATGCGCCTTCGCAATGTACTCGACATCGTCGCCGCGATATTCCACGCCCACGCAACGCGTGCCTTCGAACACGAGCCGTTGCGTGTGCGCGCCGGTGATCGTCGTGAGATTCGGGCGCTTCATCGCCTCGCGAAGGAACGCTTTCGCTGCATTCCAGCGAATGCCGCCGCGCTGGTTCACATCGAAGTAACCGACGCCTGTGTTGTCGCCGCGATTGAAGTCGTCGGTGGCGGGAATGCCGCTTTGCTGCGCGGCTTGCGCGAACGTCTCCAGGATCTTCCACTTGAGCCGCTGCTTCTCGACGCGCCATTCGCCGCCCACGCCGTGCCATGGATTCGCCCCGCCGTGGTGATCCTCGCTGCGCATGAAAACGGGCAGCACCGAATCCCACGACCAGTTCGAATCGCCCGTGATGTGCGCCCACTCGTCGTAGTCTTCGCGCTGGCCGCGCATGTAGATCATGCCGTTGATCGACGAGCAGCCGCCGAGCACGCGCCCGCGCGGATACGACAGCGCGCGTCCGTTGAGGCCGGGTTCGGCTTGCGTCTTGTACAGCCAGTCCGTGCGCGGATTGCCGATGCAGTACAGATAGCCGACCGGAATGTGGATCCAGTGGTAATCGTCCTTGCCGCCTGCTTCGAGCAGCAGCACGGTAACGTCGGGGTCTTCGGTGAGGCGATTGGCGAGCACGCATCCGGCCGTGCCCGCGCCGACGATGATGTAGTCGAATTCGCCTTCGAGCTTGCGGGCGTTCTGTTTCATGACGTGTCTCCTGTTCTGCGTGGCGTCTGCGTGTCTCTTTGTCTGCGCCTTTCTTCCAAGCGTACTGCGGTCGCCGTCCGCCGATCCAATGAGATATGTTCAAGAGCGATATAAGACGCGCTAATATCAGCCGATGGACTACACCCTGCTCCGCGCGTTTCTGACCGTGGCGCGTGAAGGCAACCTCACGCGCGCCGCGGCGCAACTGCATCTGACGCAGCCGGCGGTCAGCCTGCAGATCAAAAACTTGCAGGAGACGCTGGGCGTCGTGCTGTTCGCGCGGACGTCGCATGGTCTTTTATTGACACGCGATGGCGAAGCCCTGCTGCCGCACGCCGAACGCGCGCTCGCCGCCGCCGCCGACGTGCAGCGCGCGGCCGCTGCGCTGCGGCATGACGTCAGCGGAACGCTGCGCATCGGGACTATTCTCGATCCGGAGTTCCTGCGGCTCGGCGGCTTTTTGCGGCAACTGGGCGAAGCGCATCCGCGCATCGAAACGGCGCTGCGTCACGGCATGTCGGGCTGGGTGCTGGAACGCGTGCGGTCGCGCGAGCTGGACGTCGGCTATTACATCGGCGATCCGACAAAAGACGGTTCGCGCGACGGCGAGCGTTTTCATGTTGTGCGGCTCACGCCGTTCTCGTATCGCGTGCTCGCGCCGGCCGGCTGGCACAACCGCGTGAACAAGGGCAAGCGCGCGTGGGCGACGCTCGCCAAGCTGCCGTGGATCTGGACGCCGCCGGAATCCGCACATAACCGTCTGCTGTCGCGCGTGTTCCGCGAGGCGGGCGCGACGCCGGTGATCGTCGCGGAAGTGGATCAGGAGCCGTCGATGCTCGATCTCGTGAAATCGGGCGTGGGATTGTCGCTCGCGCGGGACTCCATCGCGCTTGCGGAGGCGCATGCGCACGCGCTCACGATCGTCGAGGGCGTCACCGTGCCGACGCAGCTTTCGTTCGTCGCGCTCGCCGAGCGTCGCGAGGAACCGGCCATCGCGGCGGCGCTGCGCCTGATCGATTCACAGTGGTCCGTGTAACCCAAGCTTCACGGATTCTTTGCTAGTCTCGCTGTTGCGCCCTCACCCGAAGGACAACCGGAGACCTCGTTCATGGCACGCAACATCGAAATCAAGGCACGCGCGCATCAATTCGACCAACTGCGGGAACGCGCTGCCGCGCTCGCCACGGATACGCCGCTCGTGTTTCGCCAACAGGACTTTTTCTACGACGTGCCGACCGGCCGCCTGAAGCTGCGCCAGTTCGACGACGGCACGCCGTCCGAACTGATCTTCTATCAGCGCGACGACCGCGACGGCCCGAAAGTCTCGTACTACTCGCGCAGCCCGGTGACGAACCCCGAAGCCATGCACGCGCTGCTCGCGCAGGCGCTCACCACGCGCGGCATCGTTTCGAAGGAGCGGCATGTGTTTCTGGTCGGGCGCACGCGCATTCATCTGGATCGCGTGGACGGTCTCGGCGATTTCGTCGAACTGGAAGTGCTGCTCGGGCAGGACGACGACGAGGCCGGCGGCGAAGCGGAAGCGCACGCCATGTTCGAGCGCCTCGGCGTGGGCGCGGCGGATCTCGTGCCGGTCGCGTATGTCGATCTGCTGAACGCCGGTCAGGACGCGTCCGCCGCGAGGTGAGCGAGCGGCAACGGGCCGTTGCGCTTGAACGTCGTGAGCACGATGTTCGAGCGCACGCTGTCGACGCCCGGCACGCGCATCAGCTTCTTCATGACGAAGCCGGAAAGCGCGTTCAGATCCGGCGCGACGATGCGCAGCAGATAATCCGCATCGCCGACGGTCGCGTGGCATTCGAGCACTTCGGGCAGCGTGTCGATTTCCTGCTGGAACTGCTCGATCACCGAATCGCTGTGATGCTTCAGCTTGAGGCTGGTGAACGCGGTCACGCCGAGCCCAAGCTTCTCAGGCCGCAACATCACGCGGTAGCCTTCGATGACGCCGATGGCTTCGAGCCGCTGCAAGCGCCGTCCGATCTGCGACGGCGACAGCGGCACCTGCTCGCCGAGCTGCTGATGCGTCGCGCGCCCGAAGCGTTGCAGGACGTCCAGCAGGGCGAGGTCGAAATGGTCCAGTTCCAGCATGGCGGGCGCGCGCGAAGACGGGAGAAGATGCGACTTTAGCGCATCGACTCTGGAAAACCGCCATAACCACGCGGGAAGCGCGCCGTTCGCGCATGACCTGAACATCGGCTTACGCTAGCCAACAAGGTAACGGGCGTATTACCAACCATGACATTGCCGAAAGGCACGGCATGCCGTCCGCGCCCGGTGTCACGCGCTCTGCAAGCCAAAAAAAGATAGACCGTAAGCCGCCGCGCAGCCTATCTTTCATTCATGTAGGCGGAATTTCAAGTCGGCGTAAACTTGCTCGACTCCATTGCCGGCGGGCGTTCGCCGGTCGACGAGGCTGGCGACTTTGAAGCTGTACAATCAGCAGCGCACCACGGACAGCGCAGTGCCGCTGAGAGACGGCAAGCGGCCGCATCCACGAAAATTCGGCTCGACGGTGCGCCGAGTGGCAGACAGCCACGTCCAGGGACAGGCATTCGGTGTATAGCCGCTCGCGCGAACGAGGCGCCGGCGGCGCCGCATAAGAGGTAACGGTTTTGATCCGGCTCGAACCTGCGCCGCCGCGTCGTCAATCACCGGCCTGGGCGCCCGGCTCGAGCGCAACCCAATTGTACTGAGCGACTTCATGCGAATCCTTCTGATTGAAGACGACCGCCCTATTGCGCGCGGCATTCAAAGCAGCCTGGAGCAATCCGGCTTCACCGTCGACATGGTTCACGACGGCATCTTCGCCGAGCAGGCGCTCGCGCAAAACCGCCACGAGCTCGTCATTCTCGATCTGGGCCTGCCCGGCATCGACGGCATGACGCTGCTCTCGCGCTTTCGCCAGGGCAACCGGCATACGCCGGTCATCATCCTGACCGCGCGCGACGAACTGCATGACCGCGTGCAGGGCCTGAACAGCGGCGCCGACGACTACATGCTCAAGCCGTTCGAGCCGCAGGAACTCGAAGCCCGCATTCGCGCCGTGATGCGCCGTAGCGGCCCGCACGGCGACGTGCCGCGCCCCGAAGTGACGCTCGGCGGCTTGCGGCTCTCGGGCGTGGATCGCCGCATCTTCAACGACGAGCGCCCGCTCGAACTCTCGCCGCGCGAATTCGCGGTGCTCGAAATGCTGCTGCTGCGTCATGGCCGCGTCGTGAGCAAGGCGCAGTTGCAGGATCATCTGACGCACTTCGGCGGCGATCTCGGCGACACGGCGATTGAAGTCTATGTTCACCGCGTGCGCAAGAAGCTCGAGAACACGCGCGTGGAAATCGTCACGGTGCGCGGTTTCGGCTATCTGCTTCAGGAGATCCGGCAGGCGGCGTGAGGAACCGGCCGCTTCTGCCCTAGAACGCTTTGCGACTTCCCACCCGGCGCGCGGGCGATCAGCGTTTCGCCCGCGAAGACTGGCTCGATCTGGCGCGATCGAAGCCCGCTCACCCTGCCGCGCCTCCGAGCCTGCGGCGCACACTGCTGCGCCGCCTCGCCGCGCCGCTGTCCCTGCTCGCGCTGATGAGCGGGCTCATGGCGTACTGGCTCGCGTGGCAGTACACGCAGCATGTGGTGGACCGCTCGCTCGCGGATCTCGCCACGGCCATCTCGAAGCAGATTCAGCTTGCCGGCGTCGATGCGCCCGTCACCGTGCCGCCGCTCGCGCAGGCAATGTTCTCCGATCCCATCGAGCAGCTCGTCTATCGCATCAGCACGGGCGATCAGGAAATCGCCGGCGATTCCGACTTGCCGCTCACGGGCACTTCCGTGCGGCGCATTCACTACGCCTACGTCTTCGAGACGCACTATCAGGGCACCAGCGTGCGGGCCGCGCAGGTTCGCGTGCCGCAGCCGCGCGGCAATCCGATCGTCGTCGAAGTGGCGCAGCGCGTGGGGTCGCGGTATCGCATCGCGGTGGAGTTTCTCGTCGCGATCATGATGCCGCTGCTGTTGTTGCTGCTCGCCGGCTGGGTCATCGTGTGGCGCGTCGTGAACCAGCAGCTGAATCCGCTCACCGATCTGGCCGACGCGCTCAATCGGCAGACGCATATCTCGCTCGAACCGGTCGACGAATCGCACGTGCCGAGCGAAGTCCGTCCGCTCACGAGCGCGATGAACGCGCTGCTCGTGCGTTTGCAGGCGGCGCTGGATGCGCAGCGCAAGTTCATCGCGGATGCCGCGCATCAGTTGCGCACGCCGCTGACCGCCGTCAAGCTGCACGCGGAGCAGGCGCTCAGTTCACGCGATCCCGCGAAGGCACTCGAAGCGGTGAAGGAACTGCGCGCGTCGGCGGACCGTGCCGTGCGGCTGTCGAATCAGTTGTTGTCGCTGGCACGCGCCGAACCGGGCGAGCAGGCGGCGCGCTTCGCGGATTTCGATCTCGCCGCGCTCGCGTTCGAAACCGGCGCGGAATGGGTGCCGCGCGCGCTTTCGGCCGGCGTCGATCTCGGCTTTCAGCGCACGGACGATCCCGAGAACGAACATCCGATCGTCGTGCGCGGCAATGTCGTGCTGGCGCGGGAAGTGATCGCCAACTTGATCGACAACGCGCTCAAGTACGTGCCGCCTTCGCGCTATGACGGCGCGCGCATCACGCTGACGGTCGGCGAATGGCGCGACGCGACGGGCGCGCGCTTCGGCGAAGTGGTGATCGAGGACAACGGTCCGGGCGTGCCGGGCGACCAGCAGCCGGATCTCTTCAAGCGATTTTTCCGTGGCGACGGACAAAGCGTGGAAGGCGGCGCGGGCCTCGGGCTCGCCATCGTGCACGACATCGTCGCGCTGCACGGCGGCAGCGTGCATTACGAGGATGCGCCGGAAGGCGGCGCACGGTTCATCGTGCGTCTGCCGGTCAAAGCGCATGCATCGGCGACGGATTCCGCGCGGCACTAGGCGGCGCGGTCCGCTTACTTCTTCTCTTTCTTCGCCTCCTTTTCCGGCTTCAACGCGAGCATCGTTCCGCGACACTTCTTCGCGCCGCAGCGGCACTCGTATTCCTTCTTGAGCTTCTTCGTGATGCGCCCTTCGATCACGAGCCCGTAGTCGTAATTGAGCTCTTCATCCGGCTCGATGTCGCGCAGCGCGCGAATGAACACACGCCCTTCAATTTCCTCGGCCTCGCAATTCGGCGCGCACGAATGGTTGATGTATTTCGCGCTGTTGCCGTCGATCTTGCCGTCGATCACGCGCCCGTCTTCCAGCGCAAAGTAGAACGTGTGATTCGGCTCGTCCGGGTTATGCGGATGCCGGCGCAGCGCCTCTTTCCACGAGATGCGCTCGCCCTTGTACTCCATCACCTCTTCGCCGGCCGCGATGGGCTTCGCGGCGAACACGCCCTTGCCATGCACGCCCGAGCGGCGAACGGTGATCCTCCGTGAACTCATCGAATGGTCCTTCTATATCGAATCTATGTGGGGCGCTTTGGCCTGCGGCAATAAAAAAACGCGGTGGCCTCGAAGGCGCCGCGTTCGACCGTCAGCACGGTATCGTACACTCCCGCGCGCTTCGATCTCAACCGCTCGGCATCAACGCTGTCCGAACGAGATGTCGCCGAACAGATGCTTCTGCTCGCGCGGCTGCGAGCGCCAATACTGCGGCGGCGCGCTGACGGTCGCGCCCAGTTCGGCCGCCGCGTGCCACGGCCAGCGCGGATCGTAGAGCATGGCGCGCGCCATCGCGACAAAATCGGCCTGCCCGCTCGCGACGATCTCTTCCGCGTGCTTCGCATCCGTGATGAGACCGACGGCGATGGTATTCGCGCCGGTCGCTTCCTTCACGGCTTTGGCGAACGGCACCTGATAGCCCGGCTCGAGCGGAATCTTCTGTTGCGGCGATACGCCGCCCGAGGAAACGTCGACCCAGTCGACACCGCGCTCCTTCAGTCGCGCGGCAAACGCGATAGTGTCTTCGATATCCCATCCGCCTTCGACCCAATCCGTCGCCGAGACGCGCACGCCGACCGGCTTGTCGGCGGGAAACGCGGCGCGCACCGCATCGAAGATTTCGAGCGGATAGCGCATGCGGTTCTCGCGCGAGCCGCCGTACTCGTCCGTGCGCTGATTAGCGAGCGGCGACAGGAACTGGTGCAGCAGATAACCGTGCGCCGCGTGAACTTCGAGCGCGTCGATGCCGAGCCGCGCCGCGCGCCGCGCCGACGCCGCAAACGCTTCCTTCACGCGCAAGAGGCCGGCGGTATCGAGCGCGAGCGGCGGTGTTTCTTCCGGCTTGTGAGCAATGGCGGACGGCGCATGCGTCATCCAGCCGCCATCCGCGACGGGAACGAGCTGGCCGCCTTCCCACGGCTTCTGGCTCGATGCCTTGCGGCCCGCGTGCGCGAGCTGCATCGTCACCGCGATGTTCGAATGCTGGCGAATGGCGGCGAGCACCGGACGCAATGCCGCTTCGGTCGCGTCGTCCCAGAGGCCGAGATCGCCCGGCGTGATGCGTCCGTCCGGCTCCACGGCCGTCGCCTCGATGCATAGCATGCCCGCGCCGGAGAGCGCCAGATGGCCGAGATGGATCATGTGCCACGCGGTGGCTTCGCCGCGCTCGGCGGAGTACTGGCACATCGGCGAAACGACAATGCGATTCGGCAACTGCAGACTGCGCAGGGTGGCCGGAGTGAACAGCGCGCTCATGTGTTAAGCCCGTCGCGAAGAAAGAAGCGAACGAGAATAGCACCTGCGTTTTGTTCGTGCAGCGCCGCCGGGCTTAGTCGCGATGCGCGTCGACCGGAAAGCGGTCGAGCCATTCGCCGAACATCGCGCGCGCGGCGCGTTCCAGCGCGGGGCCATGCTGCGCGGTGGCTTCACGCAAGGCGGCGGCGGTCGTGCCGCTGCGGGCGAGATCGCCCGGATAAGTGACGAGCCAGTTCTCGAAGCGATCCGCAAGCACTTCGGCGTGACATTGGAGCGCGAGAACATGGTCGCCCCAAGAGAACGCCTGATGCGCGCATCGCTCGGTGGACGCGAGCAGCGTCGCGCCGTCCGGAAGATCGAATGTGTCGCCGTGCCAGTGGAACACGGGCACCGCGTGACCATCCGCTTCGAGATGACGCAACGGCGACGCGCGCCCCGCTTCGGTCAGCGTGAGCGGCGACCAGCCGAGTTCGAGATCATTCGATGAATAGACACGCGCCCCAAGCGCCCGCGCGATCAGTTGCGAGCCGAGACAGATGCCGATGGTGGGAAGCCCCGCGGCGATGCGCTTTTCGAGCATCGACAAAAGCGGAGCGAGATGCGGATACTGCGCGTCTTCATACGCGCCGATGGGCCCGCCGAGCACGACGAGCAACGACGGATCGAGCGGATTGGGCGCGCCGATGCGCCCGCGCCCGACATCGAGATAGCGCACGAGATGCCCGCGATCGCCGACGACGAGTTCCAGACTGCCGAGGTCTTCGAAATGAACGTGGCGAATGGCCAAGACTTCAGGTTTCATCGGCGGCTTTCCGTGGATCGGCGTGCGTGGCTCGGAACGTCTCTACATGACGAGCCGCGCCTCGCGGCGAGGCGCGACGGGCACAGTCTAACCGACTGGCCGCCGCCTCACAGCGTGGAATGCCGCAAATGCCGCTGCGCCCGAACTCAGGCGATCTGCGCGAAGACCTTCCAGCTTTTCTTCTGCGTGTTCAGATCGCCTTCTTCGTATACCGAACAGTCGAGACGAAGATCGGTGTCCGCCATGTCGATCTGCAGGAGCGCGCAATGGTGCGGGACCTTCTTCGGGTTCTTGCTGACCTCGAAGTGCGTGCACGAGAGACACATGCGATGCGCCGGAATGTGCTGCTGGGCTTCCAGTTGGCGAATGGTCTTGAGCAGCGTGCGATAGAACGTCGCCTGCTCGTCTTCGCGCAGCGTGCCGACCGCCTTCGACAGGAAGTCGGGCCATTGCAGCGCCTTCTTCGCCGCTGTGCGTCCGCGCGACGTCAGGCGCACGGCTAGCGCGCGGCCGTCGTCCAGCGCGCGGCGCTTTTCGACGAGTCCCTTGCCTTCGAGCGTGCTCACGGCATCGCTCGTGGTCGCGGCCGTCAGCGCCGTTTCGCGTGCGATCTCGCCGAGGCGCATGGGCCCCTTGCGCTGCATCAGCAACACGAGAATTTCACCCTGGGTAGGCGTCAGCCCCGCACCTTCCGCCCATTCCCATGCCTGGCTGCGCATCGCCGTGCTCAGCCGCAGCAGGCCGTGGGTCACCCGCCCCGTCGCCTGCTCTCCGTAAACGCCTTCACTCATAATATTTCGCTTGTTTTCCGCTTTATGGGTTTCGACAGCCCGTTCGCTGTTAAGCGAACACCTCGCCCCGAAAGCCGCCCCGATTCACGTTGCCCGTTCTTCGGGATAACTCCCGGTTTGTGGTCCCCGCCGTCTCAAAATTCAGGCGTACCAAGCCAATTCGGTTTGCCTGAATGGGGACATTGCAACCCTCTTCGTTTTGCGCCTTCTTGTGTGATGCCGGCGCTGCTTTTTCGCCGACTATACCCCGCCATCAGCGAAGTCGCCATTCTAAGCGACTGAGACCAAACGTACACCTTAATTATCCACGCAAAACTGTGGATAACCCGTGGAAAAGCGCGGTATTTCGTTGAGACTGCGCTCTGGACCACCAAGCACCTGCCGTTCAAGCCAAGAGGACTTCATTGCCAATTACCGTCATGGTGCCTGGTTTTTTGCCAGCGGCTCCACAGACCGTAACGCACGGTAACGACTCTTACCGCTACAGGATTCCTGCGTTGTCCGGACTAAGTTTGCGATTGCCGGAAGCCTTCTCGATGTATACGGACGCTTCACAGAAATCTTGAGGAGAGTGCATTAGCTTCTGCTCAAACGTTGGCGCGCGCATTTCATTCTCACTGCGGCATGCACGCATTCCATACACACGGAAAACAATAAAGCCGCTTAGGATTTGTTCCAAGCGGCCTATGTGGGGCAACCGTCAAAGCATCACGATGCGCGAAAAGTCTTAAGCGTGCCTTAAGGATTTCCGTGACTTGTGCATTCACGTCCTTCGGTCACGCACGCCATTGCAGACATTGCTGTCTCACAGCTTCATGCAGGGACTTTTCCTTGTCGAACACGCCGCGCAGCCAAGTCGCATCGTTGACGCCGCCGCGCGCGATGTCGGCGATCTGCGCGAGCGCGGCCTGCGATCCGAGCGCTTCCGCATGCGGCGCGAGCACGTCGAGCGTCGCCAGAATGTCTTCGGCGACCGTGCGCCGCTCGCCCGTCTGCGGGTGGACGCACGTGCCTTCCATCCCGAAGCGGCATGCCTCGAAGCGGTTGAACGTATAGACGAGGTAATCGTCTTCCTGCGGCATGAGCGGCTTGTCGAGCAGGAGATAGCGCGAGAGCGTCTGGATATAACACGCGATGGCTGCCGCGCGATCGACCGAAAGCGGCGTATCCATCACGCGGACCTCGATGGTGCCGAAGCCGGGCTTCGGGCGAATGTCCCAGTAGAAGTCTTTCATGCTGTTCACGACGCCCGTGTGGACCATCTTCGAGAAATATTCCTCGAAGCTGTCCCACGTCAGCACGAACGGCGCGCGGCCGGACAACGGAAACGCGAAGACCGAATTGAGCCGCGCGGAGTGAAAGCCCGTATCGACGCCCTGAATATACGGCGAAGAAGCCGAGAGCGCGATGAAGTGCGGAATGTAGCGCGACATCGAATGCAGCAGGAAAAGCGCGCTGTTCGGGTCGGGGCAGCCGATATGCACGTGCTGACCGAACACCGTGAACTGCTTGGCGAGATAGCCGTACAGCTCAGAGATGTACTGAAAGCGCGGCGCGTCGTAGATCTGGCGGTCGCTCCATTGCTGGAACGCATGCGTGCCGCCGCCGGCCAGCCCGACATTCAGCTGGTCGGCCGCCGCCACGAGCGTATCGCGAATCTTGCGCAGGTCCGTCACGGCTTGTTCGTGCGTAGTGCAAATGCCGGTCGACAGCTCGATCATGCTTTCGGTGATCTCGGGCGTGATGTTGCCCGGAATCTTCTCGTCCTTGATAAGACGCATGAGGTCGGACGCGGCCTTGGTCAGATCGTAGTCGTGCGTATTCACGACCTGGATTTCTAGCTCGACGCCGAACGTGAACGGTTCCGAGTTGATGAAGGGTTCTAGTGCCATGACGCCTCTTGTTGAATCAATGCTTTGCCGGCCGGGCGATACTCGAATGCGCTTACTCGCGCCGCTCGCCCACCGCCGACAAACTACGGTACACCACGAACGGCGTCACGATCTGCAGCAGCACGATCGAGCACATCACGATGGCGCGCAGCGTCGGATCATAGTCGGGATACAGCACATACATATCGTCGACGAGCAGATACGCGAGCGCCGACATCGGCGTCAACGCCACGCCGAGCGCCACGCCCTGCTTCCATTCCAGCCCGCTCGGCTTCGCGAAAATGAGCACGCCGATCAGCTTGCCGATGAAGCGCGCGAGCACGAGGCCCAGCGCCGCGACGCCGCCGAGCGCGATATCTCGCCACGCAAACGATGTCAGCGTGAGCGCAAACAGAATGACGGTGAGCAGCCATCCCGCGGAACCGAAGTGCGATGGCCACAACTGCGGCCGCTCGTCCGCGTTTTTCACGATGATGCCGGCCGCGAGCAACGCGAAGATCGTCGAGAGCTTGAAGAGGTGAGCGATAGCGATGGCAAGCAGCACGAGTCCGAAGAGCGCCACGAACGAATGCTCATCGTTGGCGTTCAGGCGTCGATAAAGCAGATTGCAGCCGCGCGCCAGCAAAAACGCCAGCACAAGCGACCCGATCAGCAGATAAAGCGGCTGAAGGATCGTCGCGAATGGATTGCCGTAGATCTCCTGATGCAGCACGCCCGCCGCCAGCTTTTCGACGATCACCGCGTACATGCTGTTTAGCGCGGTCAGCGTCATCAGGCGCTGCGTCACCTGGCCTTCCGCGCGCAGCTCGGTTTTCAGCTGAATGACCATGGCCGGCGACGTGGACATCGCGATGGCGGCGATCACCACCGACGGCATCGTCGGCACATGGAACAGGATCAGCGCGATCAGCACGAGACCGAACGTGAGCGTCGATTCCGCGATGCTCGACAGAATCAGATACGGATTGCGGCGGATCCAGCGCAAATCGAGCCGGCCGCCCAGTTCGAAAAGCAGCAGCCCGAGCGCGACGTCAAGTAGCGGACGCGACAGACCGCCCGCGCTCGCGTCGATCACGCCGAGGCCCGCGTTGCCCGCGATCAGCCCGATCACCGCATAGCCGGTGATGCGCGGCAGACGCCACGCGCGCCATAGCAGTTCTCCGGCGAGCCCCGCGGTGACGAGCGCGAGACCGGCCCAGAGAATGGCGTCGGGTTCGAGCGGCCAGGCGGGCAGAAATGAAAATGCCGAATTCATCGTGTGGGCTTCTCCTTCGTTGCTTCAGGCAGAGGGGCACGTCCGGCCGCGCGGTGGGCGAAAAACGTCAGCGGACGGCACGCATGCTCACGACCCGCTCCCGCCACGGGCGTAGTTCATTCAGGCGAAACGAATACGAACGAACACGGCGTCACGGAACCGGCCGTGCACGGATTAGACGATGCGTCCCGGTCCAGTGCGACGCTTAGAGCGAGACTGGCCGGACGCAGCGAACGGCGTTGCAGCGCGATGATCGGAGTTTCGCGTTGCAAGCGTCGTTCCATTGAGGCGTCCGCCGTCTGGACGGCGCGACGCAGGAAGAAGCGCGATTGTGCCACACAGTCATGTCCCCGGCGAAAACTGCAAGTTTATGATTCTTATGAGGTAAAGCCGACCGCAGACGTTCTTCTTCGGAAAAGCTGACCGGCAGTCCACGCGTTTCCTGGGCTTCCGATGACGTCGTCTCCAGGTGTTTACAGGTTTACTGTATTTAAACGTAGTAGTAGTTAACAAGGCGCCGCAGCCGCTGTGGACAACTGGTCTTTGTGCTTTCCGATCAAGCACATGTCAACCGAAAAAGCGCGCGGTAAACCCGGTCGTCCCGCGCCGTTAACTCGGAACAACTTTCGGCGGTTAACGGGCGGTCTCCGGCTTGTCCCGTTTACGTACACAATGCGCCCACAGCTCCTTCTTGCGGATTTCGCCGACTTATCCACAGATTTCCGAGGATAACTAGGGCGGGCCGATTTCTCCGTGACGTAACGCTCGTAAAAAGAATCGCGCGGGATCGACGGCTTCGGCCAGTTCGCGTTCGATCGGCCACGGCTCGCCCTCCGCTTGGGACGCGATCAGTTCTGCCGCGAGCGTCGCCCAGACGAGCCCGCGCGAACCGAAGGCGAACGCGCCGTGCAAGCCCGGCATGCGCGGCAGGTCGAGCGGCCATGCGCCGGAAAGGCGACGGGCATCGCGGCGGGCGGCGGTTTCGTCGGCGAGCGCGCCGATCATCGGCATGCGATCACTCGTCACGCAGCGAAACGCGACGCGGCCCTGCGAGGCGCGTATATCGCCGATGCCGCCGAGCATGCGCCCGACGCGCTCGACGTTCTCCGCATGCCCGGCTTCGCGCACGTGCGGATCAGTCTCGTCGATGTCGTAGGTCGCGCCGATCAGCGTGCGCCGCGCGCCGAGCGGCACCGCATAGCCGTCGCCGACCACGGGCAGCGTCAGCGCATCGAGCGGGCTCATCTCGACAATCGAAAGCTGACCGCGCACGCCGCGGGTCGGATCTCCGTGCAGGCTGGCCAGACGCGCCGCGTCGTGCGCATTGGCGAGCACCATAACCGGCGCTTTCGCGATCAGTTCGCCTCGGGCGTCGAAAGCACGCCAGTCGCGGCCGTCGAATGCGATCTGCGCGACGGCCGAATTCATGCGCATGGTGAGCGCGTCGCCGGCAGCGGCGAGTTGAGCCGCGCAGACCGCGGCCGGCGAAATGGCGCCGCCGCGCGGAAAGAGCCAGCCGCCTCGCGCCACTTCGACGCCCGCCACGCGCGATGCGTCGTCGCACGTCGTCGGCGTCACGTAGTTGCGCGGATAGCCGAATCGCGCGATGGCGTCGGCGAGCGCCTTTGCGTCTTCTTCCGAATCGGCGATCTGCAGCAAACCCGCGCTGCGCCCCAAGTCGTGGCCTGCGGCTTCGAGCGTCTGCCATCGTTGCAGCGCGCACAGGAAGCCCGCCCGCGTGAGGCGCGCGGCGCTGCTGTCGTCGCGCCACACGATCGGGTGAAAGACGCCGGCAGGATTACCCGACGCGTCTCGCGCGGGCGATGCGTGCCGGTCGATCAGCGTCACGCGCCAGCCGCGCGACGCGAAGCACGACGTCACCGCGCACCCCGCCAGTCCCGCGCCGATGACGATGGCCTCGCGCGTGGTGACATTCGCGGGCAGCGGCGGCTCGTGACGTCGAACGCGCCAGCGCGGCGCGAAATGCGCAGCGATTCGACCGTCGCTTGGACGGCATTCGAAGCCGGAGGCAGCGAGCGCGCGCGTCCACGAGTCGCGGCCTGGCTCGGCGACGTCGACGCAGAGCGTCGCGCCATCGCCCGCGAAGCGCGCGAGCGTCTTGCTCCACTTGCGCGGATCGTCGTCTGGCGTCGCGTCGACATGAAACGCGTCGGCGCGCAGCCAGAGCTTCGACAGCATGTCGTCGCCGACGGCAAGCGTGAGCACGACACGCCCCGCTTCGAATTCGAGCCGATGCACGCCGGGCACGCGCATCGGCCAGACGCGAGCGAGTTCGGCTAAAAGAGGATCACTGTCGGCGGGCGGCGGCGTATCGAGGGCGGGCAGCGGTGCCACCGCGACCACATGCAGACGCTCGCAGCGCGAGGCGTCGTCGCGCCAGAGGCGCCATAGCGCCAGAAAGAGACTGCGAGTGTCGAAGCGCGCGGCGGCATCGACGAAGGTGAACACGCGCTTCGTCTTCCAGCGCGCCGGAAGATCGTGCAGCGCGAGAAGCGGCTCGCTAACGGGCGATGTATCGGTCATGCATCGAACCTGGGAGGGAAAGCGGGCGTCTGTGAGGCGTCGGATAGTCGGCGAACGCCGCCGCGCGCCGCACTGAAGCACGACCGGTTGCATCCGCGAAAGCCAGTACCGACAAGGCTTACAGCGCGAAACGGCCAAGGAATTGGCGATGAAACGTTGGCAAAAACCAACGGCGCGCTGTCCGATCAGGCGGCTTTGGCACACGAAAGCGAGCCGCGCGTGATCGGCCCACGGAGGCCGCCCGGAACAGCCCGTTACATAAGGGTAAATCTTTGAAACCCTTGTCCAGATTGGGTTTGCGCTGCGCTATCATACCAAGCGCCTCGTTCGAAGGCGGCGCGAGGGATTTGATGGGATGCAACGCCGGTGACATGGCGCGAAACTGCGCCGAATCGTCGGACGGACGCGCCAGAGGCCCGTCCCTACTCGACTGCACGGCTTGCGCACGTATAATCGGCGCGTTCGCGCTGTTCGTGTCAACCTAAACTGATAAAGGAACCTTAATGAACAAACAGGAATTGATCGACGCCGTAGCCGCTCAGACCGGCGCCAGCAAAGCTCAAACCGGCGAGACGCTGGACACGTTGCTCGAAGTCATCAAGAAGGCTGTCTCGAAGGGTGACGCAGTTCAGTTGATCGGTTTCGGCAGCTTCGGTTCGGGAAAGCGCGCAGCACGCACGGGCCGTAACCCGAAGACCGGCGAATCCATCAAGATTCCGGCCGCCAAGACCGTCAAGTTCACGGCTGGCAAGGCATTCAAGGACGCAGTCAACAAGCGCTGAGCGTCTGGCCCGTCGCGGCCCGCCTCGCTGCGCAGCGCCTGGCAGCTCTTTCAGCGTTTATCAGCGCCATCGCTCGTGTTTAGTTGTACCGTGTTCGTATCTTGATAGCGCCCGTCTTGCGCAAGCTACTCAGGTTCGTCCGCATGAGCGGAAAAAAGCCGGAGACCAAGAGGACCATGAAACCCGCCATCGGCGGGTTTTTTTTCATCTTCTAATGTCGATGATGGTCTTCGCAGTCGCAGTCGGGGCCGTGGTCGTGATCGTGCTCATGGTCGTGATCTTCGACATCCCACGCGGGAAACGGATCGTCGAACTGCTGCCATGCATGGCTGCCGAGCGTCCATTCGTCGTCGGTCAACAGGCACGCGTCGAACTTTCGCTGCCACGCCTCGATGTCGAGATCGACGCCCATCAGCACCAGTTCCTGCCGTCGATCGCCGATGCTGTTGTCGTCCGGATCGCCGAACCATTCCGCGACGATCTCCGCTTCCAGCTCCGGATCATCCGTTGGCCATTCGCTTCTGTCCTGCGCGGCCCACCATACGCCAGCCGGACCATGCCGCAACGTGCCGCCCGCCTGCGACAGCGACCCGCCGACGACACTGCGCGTCGCGAGCCAGAAGAAGCCCTTCGCGCGCAGCACGTCGCGCCATTCCTCATGCAGCAGATTCCACAGCCGTTCCGGATGAAACGGCCTACGCGCCCGATAGACGAAATGCCGGACGCCCGACGCATCCGCGTCGCTGCTGGCTTCGTGTTCATCATTCAACATCGCGAGCCAGCCTGCGGCGCTGCCGGTTGCGTCAAGATCGAAACGGCCCGTGTTCACCAGTTCGCCGGGCAGCGCATTGCCGTGTTCCGTCCGCAGGAGGACAGCGCGCGGATTCAACGCGTGGAAGATGTGCGCGAGCCGGTCCACTTCGTCCTGGCCGACGAGGTCCGTCTTGCTCATCACGATCACGTCGCAGAATTCGATCTGCTCCACGAGCGCCTCCACGACCGTTTTGTCTTCGTCGGACGCTTCGCCACCGAGCAAGATGCCGCGTTCCGCAAGCGACTCCGCCGACGCGTAGTCGCGCATGAAAGTCGATGCATCGACGACGCTGACGAACGTATCGAGTTGCGCGCGGCCTCGGAAAGGCGCGTCTTCGTCGTCGCCGAAAGCGAAGTGCTCGGCGATATCCATCGGATTCACGCCGGGCGGCGCTTCGATCACGATCGCATCGAAACGAGGCTGCTGCTCGGTGAGCCGCGTGATGGCATCGGCGATGGACTGCATCGCGTCATCGCCCGCGCTGCAAGCGAAGGAACCAATGCGCACGCCCTCGCTGTTGTTAAGCAATGCATCGAGGAGCGTGGACTTGCCCGCGCCGACGAAACCCGAGAGCACGGTGACTGGCAGTGGCGTTTGGTTCATTGCGGGCGTCTGGACGAGAATCGAAGTCACGATTCTGCATCAAACGCGGGGTGAGCGGAGGCTAGCCACCGAGCGGCGCGGCGGCTCGCGCACTGGAGAACCGGGAATTACTTCGACGCCTGCAACAACTTCCAGCGCCGCAAAATCTCGATGATCTGCGCCGAGTACTTGTCGCGCAGCGCGGGCGTTTCGGAATGGTAAGCACCGACGGCCTGCCACGAATTGCCGTACTTGTTCATCTTCTGGCGCAAATGCCATGCGGCGACGTAGACGCTCTTGCACGGCTCCATCAGCGTGCCGCTGGAGATGCCGTATTGGGAGAGCGTGTTGAGGTGGATCGAATTGATCTGCATCAGCCCGTAGTCGGTCGAGCCATTGGCGTTCTTGTTGATGGCGTCGGGCTTGTTGTGGGATTCCTGCCAGGCGATGGCGCGCAGAATGAGCGGATTGACCTTCTGATACTTCGCTGCTTCGTCGAAACAGTCGGCGTGAGCGGACGCGGCCGCCAGCATGGCGCCGCATCCCATCGCAAGTATTCGCAGGAATCGCTTCATCTTCGTTCTACTCCATCCGCCTGTGCGGAACCGTCATGCTGCTGGCGCCGCGCCTCGCGCGTGCGCCAAGATTCGTTGTCCGCTCTCGTCTGCGGCGCGGCGGCATCGGGAAAACCCGAGCTACGCGTCGCCGCCTGGGGAACGGAACCGCCCGTATGATACCGGCTGACGTCTGCGACCATAAGTTGGCTAGCCGACATAGGCCCAACCGAGGGCGGATTGGACCAACGGGAATCATCGGCTGCCTATCGGCGGTTTCTTAAACGTATGAATAATCAAGTAATCTAATCGGGTTACAATTCGGGTCCCGTGTGCGTCGCTTGTCTGACAAAAGCCTTCCGATGGGTTATCGGCAGGGCGTCGGAAAGCTTGAGCGCGCTGGAACACTTGGCATGCAGCCGCCGGGCGAAAGCGGCGGCGAACGAAGTTGCACTATTTCGTTACACAAAGCTGCTATCGTCACATTTTTATAAATAATCGTGGTCGGGCGGACACGTTCGCATCACGGTTGGCAGCGCCCTCGGATTGACGAACGGTGCTGCCTTAGCCGGTTCTTTGTATTCCGGCTCAGACATCACATCCATGAGAAGACAACCTATGGCACTGCGTCGCATCGCGACGGCACTGCTGGCGGCGGGACTTATCGTCGCGCAAGCCGCGCACGCGCAAGTGACGTTGAATTTCGTCAATGCCGATATCGACCAGGTCGCGAAGGCGATCGGCGCGGCCACCGGCAAAACCATCATCGTCGATCCCCGCGTCAAGGGACAGCTCAACCTCGTCTCCGAAAATCCGGTGCCGGAGGAGCAGGCGCTGAAGACGCTTCAGGCGTCGCTGCGGATGCAGGGCTTCTCGCTCGTGCAGGATCACGGCGTTCTGAAGGTCGTGCCCGAAGCCGACGCCAAGCTGCAAGGCGTGCCGACCTACGTCGGCAATGCGCCGCCGGCGCGCGGCGATCAGGTCGTCACGCAGGTGTTCGTGCTGCACAACGAGTCGGCGAACAACATTCTGCCGGTGCTGCGGCCGCTCATCTCGCCGAACAACACCATCGCCGCTTATCCGGCGAACAACACGCTCGTCGTGACGGACTACGCGGACAACGTGCGGCGCATCGCGGGCATCATCGCGGGCATCGACACGGCGGCGGGCCGTGAAGTCGACATCGTGCAGCTGAAGAACGCGAACGCAATCGACGTCGCGGACCAGATGAACAAGCTGCTCGATCCCGGCACCATCGGCAGCACGGACGCGACGCTGAAGGTCACCGTCACGCCCGATGCGCGCACCAATTCGCTGATGTTCCGCGCCTCCAGCAGCGCGCGGCTCGCGGCGGCCAAGGAACTGGCGAGGAAGCTGGATGCGCCGACCTCGCAACCGGGCAACATGCACGTCGTTCCGCTGCGCAACGCCGACGCGACGCGGCTCGCGAAGACGCTGCGCGCCATGCTGGGCAAGGGCAGCGGCAACTCGGACAACTCGTCGAACAGTTCCGGCTCCAACTCGTCGAATTCCTTCGGGCAGAGCGGGCTCGGCAACTCGTCGACCTCGACGGGCACGTCCGGCGTTCCGCCACTGCCCGGCGGCCTCGGCAGCAGCGGTTCCGGCACGGGCAACAACCCGATGTCCGGCACCGGCGGCACGCGCGACGCGGGCTTTTCGTCGAACAAGGACAACGACACCGGCAACGACACGGGCGGCGGCGGCATGATCCAGGCGGATTCCGCGACGAATTCGCTCATCATCACGGCAGCCGATCCGGTCTATCGCAACTTGCGCGCGGTGATCGATCAGCTCGACGCGCGCCGCGCTCAGGTCTATATCGAGGCGCTGATCGTCGAACTCTCGGCCACGACCGGCGCGAATCTCGGCATTCAGTGGCAGGGCCTGCTGCTCTCGAACGGCGGCAACAACGCGCTCTACGGCAGCACGAGCTTCGGCTCCGGCAACACGAACATCTTCGATCTGACCGTGCAGGGCAATGCGATCGCGCAGAATCCGTCGGCGGTCACCTCGACCACGGGCCTCCTCGCCAACGGCCTGAACATCGGTCTGTTGCACCGCTTCGGCAATCTGTTCGGGCTCGGCGGCCTGCTTCAGGCGCTTTCCACCTCGGCGGATGCGAACATTCTGTCCACGCCGAACCTGATCACGCTCGACAACGAGGAAGCGAAGATCGTCGTCGGTCAGAACGTGCCGGTGGTGACGGGCTCCTATGCCACGCCGACCGCGAACGCCGCCACGTCCGTGACCGCGTTCAACACGTTCGACCGCCGCGACGTGGGCGTGACGCTGCACGTCAAGCCGCAGATCACCGACGGCGGCGTGCTCAAGCTCCAGATCTATCAGGAAGATTCCAGCGTCGACGCGACGACCAAGACCGATCCGGGCGGCGTGACCATCAACACGCGCTCGGTGCAATCGACCATTCTGGCCGACGACGGCGAGATCGTCGTGCTGGGCGGTTTGATGCAGGATCAGTACAACAACAACAACAGCAAGATTCCGCTGCTCGGCGATATTCCGTTCATCGGCAGCCTGTTCCGCAGCGAAAGCAAGACGCGCACGAAGACGAACCTCATGGTGTTCCTGCGCCCGGTGATCGTTCGCGATCAGGCGACGGCCTCGCAGATCGCCAATACGCGCTATGAATATCTGCGCAATCAGCAGTACGGTTCGACGACGGACAACCGCCTGATCAAGGACCAGAACGTGCCGATGATGCCGCCGAAGCCGCTCGGTCCGAGCGAAGGCGGTGGCGCTCCGGCCCAGAATCTGCTCGACTGGAACAACCTGACGCGCGGTGTGCCGAGCACCACGCTGCCGCAGGATCCGAACGCCGGTCCCGCGCCGCAGCCGTATCAGAGCGCGCCGCAGAGCACTTACCCGGCGCCCGCGAACGGCGCGACCAACGCGATGCCCGGCAACGCGGCGACGAACGCCATGCCTGGCAACGCCGCGACGGGCTACGCGGTGCCGAACAACGCGCCGAGCGCCGCGCCGCTCGGCGGCAATCAGACGGGAGGACAGCCGTGAACACGCTGAACGCCGAAGCCGAAACCACGACCGCCACGGAAGCAACGGCCGCGTCGCCGCTCGCAGCGCGGCTCGTGCCCTACGGCTTCGCGCGTACCGGCCAGATTCTGGTCGCCCAGCAGCATGCCGACGGCATCGAAGTGTGGATCAGCGAGCGCACGAACGACGCGGCGCTCGCCGAAGTCGCGCGCAACTTCGGCGCGCTGACGATTGTCCGCAAGTCCGGCGACGAACTTGCCGCCGCGATCAACTCGGCGTACGCCCGTAACGACGGCAGCGCGGCGCAAGTGGTCGGCGAAGTGGAAGGCGAAGTCGATCTCTCGCGCCTGATGCAGGACATTCCCGAAGTGGAAGACCTGCTGGAATCGGAAGACGACGCGCCGATCATCCGCATGATCAACGCGCTTCTGACGCAGGCGGCGCGCGAGCAGGCGTCGGATATTCATATCGAGCCGTTCGAGAACGCGTCGGTCGTGCGCTTTCGCGTCGACGGCACGCTACGCGACGTCGTGCGCCCGAAGAAGGCGCTGCACGGCGCGCTGATCTCGCGCATCAAGATCATGGCGCAGCTCGATATCGCCGAGAAACGTTTGCCGCAGGATGGCCGCATCACGCTGCGCGTCGGCGGCCGCCCGGTGGACGTGCGCGTGTCCACGCTGCCGACCGGCCACGGCGAGCGCGCCGTGCTGCGTCTGCTCGAAAAGGACGCGCAACGGCTGAATCTCGAAACGCTCGGCATGGCGCGCGACACGCTCGTCCAGTTCGACAAGCTGATCGGCCGGCCGCACGGCATCGTGCTCGTGACCGGGCCGACCGGCTCCGGCAAGACGACCACGCTCTACGCGTCGATGTCGCGGCTCGAAACCACGACCACCAACATCATGACGGTGGAAGACCCGATCGAATACGATCTGTCGGGCATCGGCCAGACGCAGGTGAACGAGCGCATTGGCATGACGTTCGCGCGGGCGCTGCGCTCGATTCTGCGTCAGGACCCGGACATCATCATGATCGGCGAAATCCGCGACCTGGAAACCGCGCAGATTGCGGTGCAGGCTTCGCTGACCGGTCACCTCGTGCTCGCGACGCTGCACACGAACGACGCCGCCTCCGCCGTCACGCGTCTGACGGACATGGGCGTGGAGCCGTATCTGCTCGCGTCGTCGCTGCTCGGCGTGCTCGCGCAGCGTCTCGTGCGCCAGTTGTGCCCGGTATGCAAGGAAGCGCGCGAGGAAGAAGACGGCGTGAAGCACTGGCATCCCGTCGGTTGCGACCGATGCGGCCAGTCGGGCTACGTGGGCCGGCGCGGCGTGTACGAACTGCTACTGATCGACGACGCCATTCGCCCGCTGATCCATCGCAACGCCGCCGATGCCGAGATTCTCGCCGCAGGCCGCGCGAACGGCATGCGCACGCTGCGCGAGGACGCGAACCGCTGGCTGAACGCGGGCGTGACATCGCTCGAAGAAGTGCTGCGCGTGACAGGCGGAGAATAAGCGTATGCCGGCGTTCCGTTTCGAAGCCATCGACCAGGCGGGCAAGACGCAGACCGGCGTGCTCGACGCCGACAGCGCCCGCGCCGCGCGCAGCCATTTGCGCACGCAAGGACTGACGCCGCTCGTCGTCGAGGCGGCGGGCACGCGCACGCGCGGCGAACGGCAGCAGCGGCTCTCGCTCGGGCGACGGCTCTCGCAGCGCGAGCAGGCCATTCTCACGCGCCAGCTCGCGAGTCTGTTGATCGCCGGCCTGCCGCTCGGCGAAACGTTGTCCGTGCTGACCGAGCAGTCCGAGCGCGATTACATTCGCGAACTGATGGCCGCGATCCGCGCCGAAGTGCTCGGCGGCCATTCGTTCGCGAACGCGCTCGCGCAGCATCCGAAGGATTTCCCCGAGATTTATCGCGCGCTCGTCGCGGCGGGCGAGCATACCGGCAAGCTCGGGCTCGTGCTCTCGCGTCTCGCGGACTACATCGAGCAGCGCAACGCGTTGAAGCAGAAGATCGTGCTCGCGTTCACGTATCCGGGCATCGTGACCATCATCGCGTTCGGCATCGTCACGTTCCTATTGAGCTACGTGGTGCCGCAGGTGGTGAACGTGTTCGCCAGCACGAAGCAGGCGCTGCCGTTCCTCACCGTCATGATGATGGCGCTGTCCGCGTTCGTGCGCAGTTACTGGTGGGCGGTGCTGATCGGCGTGGTGCTGGTCGCGTGGCTCGTGCGGCGCATTCTGTCGCGGCCCGGACCGCGCCTGGCGTTCGACCGCTGGCTCTTGACGGCGCCACTCGTCGGCAAGCTGGTGCGCGGCTATAACACCGTGCGCTTTGCCAGCACGCTCGCGATTCTCACGGCCGCCGGCGTGCCGATCCTGCGCGCGCTGCAAGCGGCGGGCGAAACGTTGAGCAATACCGCGATGCGCCAGAACGTCGACGACGCCATCGTGCGCGTGCGCGAAGGCTCGGCGCTCTCGCGCGCGCTCGCCAATACGAAGACGTTTCCGCCCGTGCTGGTGCATTTGATCCGCTCGGGCGAAGCCACCGGCGACGTCACCACGATGCTCGACCGCGCGTCCGAAGGCGAAGCGCGCGAACTCGAACGCCGCACGATGTTCCTCACGAGCCTGCTGGAACCGCTCTTGATTCTCGCGATGGGCGGCGTCGTGCTGGTGATCGTGCTCGCGGTGATGCTGCCGATCATCGAACTGAATAATCTGGTGCAGTAATGAACGCCCTCCAAACTCGCCTGCTCACGCTCGCCGCTCTCGCGCTCTTCTGCGTGACGGTGACCTATTGGGTCGTCACGCTGACTTCTCACCAGAACGCGCCGTCGCCCGCCGCCGCCGCGACGCGCACGCCGTCGGTCGAACAGGCCGCGACTATTTTCGGTGGCCAGCTGGAGCGGCAAGCGAATTCGGACGTGCATCTGTTCGGGATTCTCGCGCTGCAAGGCGGCGCGGCGGCCATCGTCAGCTACGGCGGCGAGCCGCCGCGGGCGGTGTCGCTCGGCGGGCCGCTCGCGCAGGGCGTGAAGCTCTCGCAGGTGAAAGCGCGATCGATCATCGTCGAACGCAACGGCGCGAAGTCGGAAATCTTCCTGCCGCCCGTGCCGCCCGGACCCACGATTTACGTCCGTTGAGCACGGTCACGGCGCGATGACGGCCGGTCGATAGAATGCTCTGCGGCTTCGGTCGAACGAAGCCGCATGTTTTTAATCAAGCGGGCGCAAGCCCTGAATCAACACGAGGTAGCAGTCATGCAAATGTGGACGCAACGCCGCATGGAAATCACGAAGGCCAAGGCGCGCCGTCAACGGGGTTTTACGCTCATCGAAATCATGGTCGTGATCGCGATTCTCGGCATTCTCGCCGCGCTGATCGTGCCGAAGATCATGAGCCGCCCCGACGAAGCGCGTCGGGTGGCCGCGAAGCAGGACATCGGCACCATCATGCAGGCCATGAAGCTCTACCGGCTGGACAACGGCCGTTATCCGACGCAGGAGCAGGGTCTGCGCGCGCTCGTCGAGAAGCCGACGACGGAACCCGTGCCGAACAACTGGAAGGACGGCGGCTATCTGGAACGCCTGCCGGCCGATCCGTGGGGCGGCCAGTATCAATATCTGAATCCGGGCGTGCACGGCGAAATCGACGTGTTCAGCTACGGCGCGGACAACAAGGCGGGCGGCGAGGGCAACGATGCCGACGTCGGCTCGTGGCAGTAAAAGGAACGTGAAGTGAACAGGCACGGCAGGCACCGGGCGGCGCGTCGCAATGCGGGTTTCACGCTGCTGGAAATGCTCGTCGTGCTGGTCATCGCGGGCTTGCTCGTGTCGCTCGCGTCGCTGCAGCTCACGCGCAATCCGCGCACCGATCTGAACGAAGAAGCGCAACGGCTCGCGCTGCTGTTCGAATCGGCAGGCGACGAAGCGCAAGTGCGCGCCCGGCCGATCGCGTTTCAGCCGGTGGAAGGCGGGTTCCGCTTCGATATCCGCACCGAAGACGGCTGGCGCCCGCTGCGCGACGACCTTTTGCGCGCGCGCCGCTGGGAAGGCGGCGTGACGAGCGTGACCATCCAGTTTCTGGACTCCGACAAGACCGTGAGCCGGCTCGTGTTCGGCACCGAAGCCATCGACACGCCCATGGAAATCACGCTCGTTTCGGCGGTGGGCCGCGCGACGATCATCGGCAGCGGCAACGGCCGCTTTCAGGTGCGGTGATGCGGTCACGATCCACACAACGCGGCGCACAACGCGGCTTCACGATGATCGAAGTGCTCGTCGCGCTGGCGATCCTCGCGGTGGCGCTCGCGGCATCGCTGCGCGCGGTCGGGTCGATGGCGACGAGCGAAGCGGACCTGCATCGGCGTCTGCTCGCGGGCTGGAGCGCGGACAACGAACTCGCGCAACTGCGGCTCGCGCATGTGTTTCCGGACATCGGCTCGCGCACCTTCGACTGCTCGCAGGGCAATCTGAAGCTCGTCTGCACGCAGCGCGTCTCGGCGACGCCGAATCCCATTTTCCGTCGCGTCGAAATGTTCGTCGCGACGCCGGGGCGCGCCGGTTATCTCGCGCAAATGGTCACGGTGGTGGCGAATGAAACGAATCGTTCGCTCTGAGCCGCGGCGCGCGGCGCGCCGGCAGCGCGGCTTCACGCTGCTCGAAATGCTCATCGCTATTGCCATTCTCGCGGTGATCGCGGTGCTGTCGTGGCGCGGGCTCGATCAGATCATTCGCGGCCGCGCGACCATCACGAACGCGATGGAAGACGAGCGCGTGGTCGCGCAGTTGTTCGACCAGATGCGTATCGACGCGCGCCAGGCCGCGACCGACGACGAAGCCGGCCAACCCGCCGTCTCGCTCGGCAACGGGTCGCTCCAGATCGTGCGCGGCGTGTTCGCGCCCGCTACCGCGCCGCGCCTGCAGGTCGTGCGCTACCGGCTGACGGACGGGCGCATCGTGCGATTCGCGTCGCCGCCGCTCGAAAACGTCGGCGAAGTGCGGCGCGCGCTTTCGTCGAGCGACACCGCCGATGGCTGGAGCGCCGTGCCGTTGCTGGGCGGCGTCCGGTCGCTCGCGACGCGCGTCTACATTCCGACGAAAGGCTGGACGACGCGCATGGCCGACGTGCTTTCGCAGATCAACGAGAACGACAACAATCTGAAGGTGCCGCAACTCAGCAACGCGCCGCTCGCGCGTGCCGTGTCGGGCATTCAGGTGGCGGTCGGCGCGCCGAATCTGCGCGTGCCGATCACGCGCGTGTTTCTGGTCGGAGAATGACGATGCGTGCATCGGGCCTGAGCAAAAGACAGCGCGGCGTCGCGATCATCAGCGCGTTGCTGGTGGTCGCGCTCTCGTCGATTCTCGTGTCGGGCATGTTGTGGCGGCAGCAGGTGCAGGTGCGGCGCATCGAAAATCAGCGGTTGCTTGCGCAGGCGCAGTGGATTTCGCGCAGCGCGCTCGACTGGACGCGGCTCATTCTGCGTTCCGAAGCCGATACTTCGCCGACCGTCACGTATCTCGGCGGCGTGTGGGGCGTGCCGATCGCGAAGACGAAGCTCTCCGACTTCCTCGGGCAGATCGGCGAAGTGCGCTCGCAGGAAGGCGCGCAGACGTTTCTGTCCGGCTCCATCGAGGACGCGCAGGCGAAGTTCAACCTGCGCAACCTCGTCGCGACGCCGGCGCCCGGCGTGCTGACCATCAACGTCGAGCAGATTCAGGCGTTCCAGCGGCTTTTGACGATGCTCGGCATCAACGGATCGCTCGCGAAGACGGTCGCCTTGCAGATGCGCGCGGGACTCTCGCGCTCCGCGACGCGCTTCCAGACGCAGACGGGCAACGGCGCGACTGCGGCGAGCTCGCCCGCGGAGGCCATGGCGGCGATGGCGCAAGGCGGCGGCACGGGCGGCGGCAATTTCACCGACGATCCCGGCCTCAAGGACGCCGACAGCGACGCGCCGGTCGCGCCGCTGCAAATGATCAGCGTGGATTCGCTGCTCGACGTGCCGGGCTTTTCGGCCGAAGCGGTCGCGAAGCTGCGGCCGTTCGTGACTGTCCTGCCGACGACGACCCCCGTGAACATGAATACCGCGCCGGCCACGGTGGTCGCCGCCGTGGTGCCGGGCATGAGCCTTTCGCAGGCGCAGGCGTTCGTCGCTCGGCGCGAGACGGTGTTTTTCCACGATATCGGCAACGTGCAGCTCGCGCTGACCGGCGCGGGCGTCCGTTCCACGTCGATCGACCCGAACCAGCTCGACGTGACCACGCGCTATTTTGTGATTCACGGCCGCGTCGAACATGAGCGCGCGCAACTGGAGCGCACGACGCTCGTGTACCGCGATGCGACCACGCACACCACGCGCATCGTCTATACGCGCGACGCGCTCTGATGACGCTGTTACTGACAAGAGGAAGTGGCCTTTGAGCACACTGATTGTTTTATTACCGCCGCGCGATCCCGCCGTGCGCTCGCAGGAGTGGCAACTGCCCGACCTGCCGTTTCTGCTGCTGGACAAGCGCGGCGAGACACAACGCGCCGGCCGCGCCGCTGTCGGCGTTCTGCCGCGCGCCAACGCGACCGTGCTGATCGTCGCGGCGCGCGACACGCTGCTGCTCGCCGCTACCGTTCCGCCGCTCAAAGGTCCGAGGCTGCGTCAGGCGCTGCCGAACGTTGTCGAAGACCAGTTGATCCAGGACCCGCAGACGTGCCACATCGCCGTCGATCCGGTCGCGCTCGCGGACGGACGGCGCGTGGTCGCGGTGATCGATCGCGGCTGGTTCCGCTTTGTCTGCGATGCGTTCATGAGCACCGGGCATCGCAATCTGAAGGCGGTTCCGGCCATGCGCTGCCTGCCCGTTCCGGCCATGCGCTGCCTGCCCGTTCCGGCCGCCGCGCCTGTCATCGAGACGCCGGAAGGCGAAACCGAAGCTGCCGAAGCGCCACCGACGCCCTTCATCGCGGGATTGCTCGGCAACGTGATTTCGACCGCGCCCGCGCTGATCGGCGACGTGCCAGCGGCGGCGCCCGCGACCGGCGGCGCGCCGCGCGTCGAGATCGCCATCGCGCGCGGCGAACGCGCGGCGCTCGGCGAAGGGCTCGCGCTGCCCGTCGATTCGATTGCGCCAACGCTCGACGCACTCGCGGGCGGGCATCCGCTCACGCTGTATTCGCTCGCCGACATTCCCGGCGACGAGCCGCGTCTCGCGGCGTCGGGCAAATACGCGGCCGTCGCGGGCGCGCAGCCGCTCGCGTTCGAGGCGCTCGCCCGCAATGCGCTCGCGAGCCGCTTCGACCTGTGCCAGTTCGAATTCGCGGCGCAGCCGTGGCGGCTCGACCGCGCGACCATGCGCCGCCTGCGCGTGCCGATCGCGCTCGTGGCGGCGTCGGTGATCGTGTCGATTGTCGGCATCAACGTGCAGTGGATTCAGCTTTCGCGCCAGCGCGACGCCATCAACGCGCAGATGACCGAACTGCTGCTCAACACCTTCCCGAAGACGACAACCGTGCTCGACGCGCCCGACCAGATGGCGCGCAATCTCGACCGGCTGCGCGTGGCGTCGGGCGAGCTGTCGCCGTCGGACTTTCTGTCGCTCGCCGACGGCCTCGCGCGCTCGCTCGGTCCGGTGCCGGTGAACGGCATCGCCGGGCTGGATTATCGGGACCGTCATCTGGAAGTGACGTTCAAGCCGGACACCAAGGTCGATCCTGACCTCGGCAAGCGCCTCGCGGCCAACGGGCTGAACGGCGCCATCGACACGAACACTGGCAAATGGACCATCAGGAGCGGCCAATGAAAGCGGAAATCGGACGAACGCTCTCCGAGTTCTGGGAGGCGCGCACGCCGCGCGAAAAGACGCTGTTGATGTGGGGCGGCCTGCTGCTCGGCATCGCGCTGGTTTATCTCGTGCTGTGGGCGCCCGCGTACGAAGGCCGCGCCCGCTTGCGCGACACCTTGCCGACGATGCAGCGCCAGCTCGCCACGATGACCGCGCAAGCGAACGAAGCGCGCTCGCTCGCGGGCAGCGCCGAGGGCGTGACGCCGACGGGCGGCGCGCTGCGCGATGCGCTCGCCAAGTCGCTCGCGGACAACAACATGCAGCCGACGCAGGTGCAGGTCATCGGCGCGGCGGTGCAGATTCAGTTGAAGAACGCGTCGTTTCCGAACTGGACGATGTGGCTCGACGACGCGCGCAAGCAGTTCAAGGTGCAGGTGTCGGAAGCGCATATTCAGGCGCTGA
The DNA here is from genome assembly GCF_902833455.1 of Caballeronia sp. BCC1704. NCBI lineage: Bacteria > Pseudomonadati > Pseudomonadota > Betaproteobacteria > Burkholderiales > Burkholderiaceae > Caballeronia > Caballeronia sp. BCC1704. The sequence goes on from NZ_CADFFT010000001.1 coordinate 293,953, forward strand.
AGCCGGACGGCCAGGTGGACCTGACGGCATCGCTGCAACCGGCCAGCGTCAAATGAGCTACTGGACTCGCCGACTCAGGCTCGCGCTGCCGGGACTCATCGTGATGGTGCTCTCGGTGGCGGGAACGCTGCTCGTGATGATGCCCGCCGCGTGGATCACGCCGCAGTTCGCGAAGGCGACGGGCGGCCACGTGAATCTCGCCGATCCTTCGGGTTCGCTCTGGCGCGGCTCGGCGACGCTGATGCTCGCGGCGAGCACGGACGGCTCCGGCGCGACGCTGCTGCCGGGGCGCATCGAATGGACGACGGCGTTCTGGCCGCTTTTCACCGGCCGCGTGCATATGACCATGCGCCAGACCGAGGCGATGCCCGATCCCCTGATCGTCGATGCCACGACGCGCGGCGCGACGCTTTCGGCGGGCGGCATCGCGGTTCCGGCGACGCTGCTCGCCGGTCTGGGCGCGCCGTTCAATACGCTGAATTTCGAGGGGACGGTGCGGCTTTCGTGGACCGAATTCCGCTTGCTCGGCAGGAATGCTTACGGACAGTTCGTGGTGACGCTCGACGACATGGCTTCGCGCGTGTCGCGGGTCAAGCCGCTCGGGTCGTACCGCGTCGCGTTGCAGGCGCAAGGGGCGACGGCGAGCATCGATCTCTCGACAACCCGCGGCCCTCTGCTCTTGACCGGCAGTGGCGTGATCTCGCAAGACGCGACGACCTTCGAAGGCACCGCGAAGGCTGAACCGGCGCAGCGCGAAAATCTCGCGGGACTCCTGAATCTGCTCGGCCGACACACCGATCCGGATACCGTCGCGCTGACGTTCAACCATTATTAGAGCGCGTAATCAGCCGCCGGCTGCGTTCTTTCCCGTCGCGGACATCGCCTCGGGCGCGGAAGCCGGCGTCGGCGCTTCTACGCCGCCCGTCTCGCGGTTCATCTGCGCGACGTCCCAGCCGCCGCCCAGGGCCTTCACCAGCCCCACCGACGCCACCATGCGTTGGCCCGCGATGCTCGCGAGCTTCTGCTCGGCCGTGAACGCCGTGGTCTGCGCGGTCAGCACGCTGATGAACGCGACCGTTCCCGCCTTGTACTGATTGTTGATGATGGCGAGCGCCTGCTGCGCGGACTGAACCGCCTGCTGCTGCACGACGATTTCCTTCTCGAGGATTCGCAGAGACGCGAGATTGTCTTCGACGTCCTGAAACGCGGTCAGCACCGTTTGCCGATACGTCGCGACATTCTGATCGTAGGCGGCGCGGGCCGCTTCCGTGCGCGCCGCGCGCAAGCCGCCATCGAAAATCGTCGCGGCGATATCCGGCCCGAGCGTCCAGAAACGCGACGGCGCGCGCAGCAATTGCGACAACACCGTGCTTTCGAACCCGCCCTGCGCTGAGAGCGTGAGCGTCGGGAAATACGCCGCCATCTCGATGCCGATTTGTTCGTTCGCCGCGGCCGCCTTCCGCTCGGCCGACGCGATATCCGGACGCCGCTCCAGCAGCGCGGACGGCATCGCCGTGGGAATGGTCGGCGGCGTGGCGTCGAGCGGCATCGCGGGCAGCGAGAACGTCGACGCCGGCTCGCCGACGAGCACCGCAATGGCATGTTCGTATTGCGCGCGCGCCACGCCGTTGTCGATGGCCGCGGCCTGCGCCGACTGCAACTGCGTCTGCGCCTGAATCACGTCCGAGCGCGCGACGATGCCTTGCGCGTACTGGTTCTGCGTGAGCCTGAGCGACTGCTGATACGCGGCGACGGTCTCGTCGAGCAGCTTTTGCTGCGCGTCGAGCGCGCGCAACTGGAAGTACGTCTGCGCGAGCGTCGCCTGAGCGGACAGACGCGCGTTGGCGAGGTCCGCCGCCGCGCCCTGCTGCCCCGCCTTCTGCGCCGTCACCGTCCGGCCGATGCTGCCCCACAAGTCCGGCTCCCACGAGGCATCGAGCGCGAGGCTAAAGTCGTTGCCGACCGTGCTGCGGCTTGTGGCTGTCCCGGTCGTCAGGCGGCTGCCCGAACGCGACGCCGACGCGGACGCCCCGATGGTCGGGAAATACGCCGCGCGCGCTTCGCCGACCAGCGCGCGTGCCTGCCGATACGCCGCCGCGTACTGCGCGATGGTCTGGTTCGACTGGTTCAGACGCGTTTCGAGATCGTTCAGCTGCGCGTCGTCGTAGACGCTCCACCAGTCGCCGCGGTCCTCGCGGTCGGCGGGCTGCGCGACTTTCCAGCCTTCGGGCGCTTCCTTGAAGGCGGCGGGCATCGGCGTGGTAGGACGCTGATAATCCGGGCCGACGGCGCAACCCGCGATCGACATGGCGCAGGCAGCGGCAATTGCGATCGCGCTCAAATTGCGCACGGTGCGACGAGCGGCGGAATGGCGGGACGCGATGGAAGCGGAAACGGCGGGGCGATACGGCATCTGCTTGTCGAGAATTCGGTTGGCGGCGGTTCGTCCGGTGCGGCGAACGCGGTCAGCCGAGATAGTAACGGAACGCCCGCAGCGTGGTTCGCAGCGGGCGTCGGGCAGACGTTAGGGTAACGGCTTAGCCGTAAGGCGGGTGTTACGTGCGGGAAGATATAGGTTACGGCGCGTTACTCGTGACGATGAACGCGATTCAACGGCCGGTCGAGCCGCCCGCGCACGGGCCGCCGATCAGCGTGCGCGACGACGCACCGCCCGCTTTCTCGGAAGCTGCGCCCTTGCGCCGATGCCGATTCTCGAACCAGCCCATTCCGAGCACCGCCAACGAGCCGCCCGGCAGCAGGAACACGATCAGATAAAGCGCGAGCTTCCACGAATTCAACTTCGGCGGGACGAAGTGACGGGAAGCACTGGCGATCGTGCTGCTGACTTGGCCGATGCGTCGGCGGGCGGTGCGGGCGGTCTCTGCGAAGCGGGTCATTTACGGTCTCTTCAGGCGTCGTTCGAACGACGCAGCTGGGATCAAAACATAGTCTCGGGCGGCGCATGAAGCGCATAACTCGTTGCATAGAATAATATTGACTATGCAACTACTTTTCAAGATACTGGCGATTGCTTTTCTTGAACTGTTGTTTCGCGGCACGCCGCGCCGACGTCAACCCGCATGGATAGCGAACCGCTCTACGATCCCGCCACGATCCGCCTCGAAACGAGCCTCGGCTATCACCTCGCAAAGGCGCGCAATGTGTTGGTCGCGCGCACGGATGAGGCGCTGAAGCCGCTCGATCTCACGTCGCAGCAGATCGGCGTCATCCTTTCGCTGGCGTCGGGGCGGGCGCGCACGCCGCTCGAACTCTCGCGAGAGATGTCGTATGACAGCGGGTCGATGACCCGGATGCTCGACCGGCTGGAGAAGAAAGGTTTCGTCAGTCGCACGCGCAGCGACGCGGACCGGCGCATCGTCGAACTCACGTTGACGGAGCGCGGCCAAGACGCCGCCGCGCGGCTGCCGGCCATCGGCGCGGCGGTACTCAACGATCAGCTGCACGGTTTCAGCCGGGCCGAACTCGATCTGCTGATCGCCATGCTGGCGCGGATCATCGGGAATTCGCCGACGGACGCGAGCGCAGGTTGCGGGCTCGACGAGTCCGACGCCGACTAGAGCAATTCATCGAGTTCGGGCCGCCACGAGTTGCCCTAATCACTGTCTGGGCAGAGAATGCCGCGACACACATAATTCACGCGCTGGAGCACAACAAGAATGTCGACGACCGCCACGACCGCGCCCGATTCCGCCGCCCCGGCTCCATTGACCGGCGGCATCCTCGCCTTGCTGACAATGGGCCTCGCGCTCGGCACGTTCATGGAAGTACTCGACACGTCGATCGCCAACGTCGCGGTGCCGACGATTTCCGGCAGTCTGGGCGTCGCGACGAGCGAAGGAACCTGGGTCATTTCGTCGTATTCGGTCGCGTCCGCGATTGCGGTGCCGCTGACCGGCTGGCTCGCGCGGCGCGTCGGCGAGGTGAAGCTCTTCACCATTTCCGTGCTGCTGTTCTCGGTCGCCTCGGCGCTGTGCGGATTTGCGCAGAACTTCGAGTCGCTGATCGCGTTCCGGCTGCTGCAAGGTCTCGTCTCCGGCCCGATGGTCCCGCTCTCGCAAACCATCCTCATGCGCAGTTATCCGCCGGAAAAGCGTGGGCTCGCGCTCGGTCTGTGGGCGATGACCGTGATCGTCGCGCCGATTTTCGGCCCGGTGATGGGCGGCTACATCACGGATAACTACACGTGGCCGTGGATCTTCTATATCAACGTGCCGATCGGCGTGTTTTCGGCGGCCATCGCGTACTTCCTCCTGCGCGGCCATGAGACGAAGACGACGAATCAGCGCATCGACGGCGTCGGGCTCGCGCTGCTCGTGATCGGCGTCGCGAGTCTGCAAATGATGCTCGACCTCGGCAAGGACCGCGACTGGTTCAATTCGAACTTCATCGTGGCGCTGGCGATCATCGCGGCCATCTCGCTCGCGTTCATGTTCGTCTGGGAGATCACGGAGAAGGAGCCGGTCATCGACTTGTCGCTCTTTCGCGACCGCAATTTCGCGATGGGCGTGCTCATTACGTCGCTCGGCTTTCTCGCGTTCTTCGGGTCGGTCGTCGTGCTGCCGCTGTGGCTGCAAACCGTGCTCGGCTACACGCCGTGGCTCGCGGGACTCGCGACCGCGCCGGTCGGCATCCTCGCGCTCGTGCTTTCGCCGATGATCGGCCAGAACATGCATCGCATGAACCTGCGCGTCGTGGCGAGCTTCGCGTTTATCGTGTTCGCGTTCGTGTCGTACTGGAACTCGACGTTCACGCTCGACACGCCGTTCCACGACATCGTGTATCCGCGGCTGATTCAGGGCATCGGCGTGGCGTGCTTCTTCGTGCCGATGACGACGATTACGCTCTCCAGCGTCTCCGACGAAAGGCTGGCGGGCGCGGCGGGTTTGTCGAACTTTCTGCGGACGCTGTCGGGCGCGATCGGCACGGCGGTGAGCACCACGTTCTGGGAAAACGACATGATCCGGCATCACGCCGTGCTCACCGAATCGGTCACGCCGTACGCGCAGACGACCACCGCCTATTCCGATTTACTGTCGGGCGTCGGCCTGTCGGGGCAGGCGCTCACCGCGCAACTGGATCGCGTCGTGGCCGCGCAGGCGTACATGATGTCGACCAACGACTTCTTCCGCATCTCGTTCTATGCGTTTCTGGTGCTCGCCGCGATGGTCTGGCTGACGCGTCCGCGCAAGGGCGCGTCGGCGTCGATGGGGCATTGACGCGCGGGCGTCACTGAATCGGCGTGACGGATTGCGCCGGCTGGCTGTCCAGATTCAGCGGCACCGACTGCATCTGCTGCGGCTGCTGCACGGCTTGCGGCGTCGCGTTCACGGGCCGCGACGTGCCGTTGCGCACGAACTGCTTGAAGTCCGCGCCCGCCTGCCACGGATTCGGATCGCATCCGAGCGGGCTGTCGCAGTGCGCCGCGAAGCCGATGGTCGCGGTGCCTTCGTTGCTCGGCGTCTTGGTGACCTGATACGCGAGCGCGCGCTTGCCGCTCGACGGACCGGCCGTCTGAATCACCGAATCGGTGATGGCCTGCAACTTGTACTCGGAGTGATTCGTCACCCAGACCTGCGCGCGCGCCCACCAGGCGTCGCATTCGAGCTTGCTCATGCAGGTGAGCGGCGCGGTGGCCTGCTCGATCGTCTGGCTGCTGACCTGCGTTTCGGCCGCGCATCCGGCAATCAAGGCCAGCGACGCGGCTGCGCTGATGAGTCGGTAGTTCATCGCATTCCCGATAGTCGATAAAAAGCCGATTTTGGCCCGCACGCGCGTGCGGTGTTCGGCGCGTTTCCCTCTGTTGCAAAACGCGTCGTTTTTGCCGCACGCGCCACGGCGCAGCAAGAAAAAACTGCTCGTGATGTGTGCTCAGACACCGACGCTGTCGGGCTTGTAGTTCCCGTACGCGGCGATGAACGCGTCGAACGGCTCGGTCTGCTCGCGTTCGATGGCGGCTTGCTCGGCGAGCGATTGCGCCGCGAGCGCTTCCATCTTGCGCTCTTCTTCAGGCGGCAGCGGGCGACGGCGGAAGTATTCCGCGTGCTCGCGGCTGATATCGAAAGCGAACTCGTCGAAGGACTGCTGCTTGTCGCGCATCGTCTGAAGCACGCGCGCCGACGGCGTCAACGAAGCATCCGCGATGCGCGAACGCAGCGCCGTAAGCGCGCGCATGTGGTCGTCGCTGCCGGAAAGCGCGTCGAGCGTGCCGGCGACCGGCTCGATCGCATCGAACAATTCGTTCGCCCATTGCTGCATGGATACTTCCGCGCCGTCGCGACGCAGCGTGAGGCCCGGCTTGCGTCCCTCCTTCGTGATGGCGCTGAAGTTGTCGTTTGCTTCGATGCTCGCCTCGCGCGGCAACAGCGGGCTGTCTTCCAGTGCGCAGTAGAGCAGATACGCATCAAGAAAACGCGCCGTCTCTAGTGCGATGCCCGTCGGCGCGAACGGATCGATATCCAGACAGCGCACTTCGATGTACTGCACGCCGCGCTCGGCCAGTGCGTGCAGCGGACGCTCGCCGGAGTGCGTGACGCGCTTCGGGCGAATGGTCGAGTAGAACTCGTTCTCGATCTGCAGCACGTTCGTGTTGATCTGCACCCACTCGCCGTTGCGCTGCGTGCCGATGGCTTCATACGGCGCGTACGGCTGGCTCACGGCTTTCGCGAGCACGTCGAGGTAAGCGTCCAGACGGTCGTAGCTCGGCAGCAGATCGGCCTGCGCCGGGTTGTTCGTGTAGCCGAGATCGCTCATCCGCAGGCTGGTCGCATGCGGCAGATAGAAGGTGTCGCTGTCGAAGGCTTCGAGTTGATGCGGCTTGCCTTCGACAAAGCGCTTATCCAGCGCGGGCGACGCGCCGAACAGATACATCAAGAGCCAGCTCGTGCGGCGGAAATTGCGGATGAGCGCGAAATAACGCTCCGAGCGGAAATCCTGCAACGACACCGTGCTCGCCGGATCGAGCGCCTGCCACGCGCGCCACACGTTTTCGTCGAGCGAATAGTTGTAGTGAATGCCGGCGATGCATTGCATCGTGCGGCTGTAACGCAGCGCGAGTCCGCGGCGATATACGTGCTTCAGCTTGCCGATGTTCGACGTGCCGTAATAACCGAGCGGGATCTCGTTCTCGGGCGGCAACGCGTTCGGCATCGAGTGGTTCCACAGCAACTCGTCGCCGAGATGCGCGTACGCAAAGCGATGGATCGCGTCGAGGCGCGCGAGCGCGCGCGCGGCGTCCGGCTCGGCGGGCGTGATGAGTTCGACGAGCGCTTCCGAGTAGTCCGTCGTGATCAACGGATGCGTGAGCGCCGAGCCGAACGACCGCGGATGCGGCGTCATCGCGAGCTTGCCTTCGGGCGTCACGCGCAGGCTTTCTTTTTCGATGCCGCGCAAGCCTTGGCGCAGGGCGTCGGCATGCGAGCCCGACGCGAGCGCGGCGAGCCTGCGCCGATACGCGCCGGCTGCGGAGTGAGCGGGATTCGTGTTTGCCATTGAAGCGTTCTGCGAAGAGCGCATGGGAACGCGCTCGGTCAAATTTTCGGGTAGCGGGCACTTTAACATCTCGGTGTTGCCCGTGCTTGCGGCACCGATTGGCGTGGTTCGCAGCGCGATCGACGCGAAACGCCGTTGCAATAAAAAGCGCCCGCGCGTCGTTCGACGCCGGGCGCTTCGGCCGAAATACGGCTCTTACGCGACCTTTCCTGCTTCGCTATGCGCGCGCTCGGTGTCCAGCAACGCTTCTTTGCGCGACAGTCCCCAGCGATAGCCCGCGATCGCGCCGTCCTTGCCGATCACGCGATGACATGGAATCGCCAGCGCCACCGGATTCGACGCACACGCGCTCGCGACCGCCCGCACCGCGCCCGGCGAACCGACCGACGCCGCGATGTCCGTGTAGCTGCGCGTCTCGCCGTACGGTATCTGACGCAGCGCATCCCACACGCGCTGTTGAAACGCCGTCGCGCCGATGTCGAGCGGCAAGTCGAAACGCTCGCGCGTGCCGTGGAGATACGCGCCTATCTGCGCGATGAACGGCTCTATGCGCGCGTCGTCCTGCATGCGCTCCGCCAGCGGGAAGTCGGCCGCGAGTTGCTCGACGAGCGTGGCGGGATCATCGCCGAATGCGATCTTGCAGACGCCTTTATCCGTCGCGGCGACGAGCACGGCGCCGAGCGGCGTGGCGGCGGTGGCATAACGCACGGTCAGCCCCGCGCCCTTGCGCCGATACGCGGAAGGCGTCATGCCCAGTTCGGCGGGCGCGGCCTCGTACATGCGCGACGAGGAACCGAAGCCCGCGTCCTGCGCCGCGCGCGTGACGTCGCGGCCGCGCTGCAACGCGTCGCGCAGCACGCCTGCCCGCCTCGCGGCCTGATACTGCCGCGGCGAAATGCCGACGATCCGCGTGAACAGGCGTTGCAAATGAAATGGGCTGACGTGCACGGCGTCGCTCAGTTGCGCGAGCGTCATGCGCTGCTGCGGATCGGCGTCGAGCACCTTGCACGCGCGCTCGACGATGGCGAGTTCGCGCGGCAGGCTCGTCGGCTGGCAACGCTTGCACGGGCGATAGCCGGCGGCTTCGGCTTCGTCGGTCGTCGCGAAGAACGAGACGTTTTCGCGACGCGGCGCCCGCGACGCGCACGACGGCCGGCAGAACACGCCGGTCGTGCGCACGGCGAAGAAGAATGCGCCGTCGGCTTGGGCGTCGCGCTCGGCGACGGCTTGCCAGCGGCTTTCGTCGGTTTGATAACGGGGAAATTCGGCGGCGTTCATGATGAACTCGGCGGCTTTAGGGTACGCGTCCAATGTAAAGCCGTGTCGGTGAGGTTACGCGCCGTTCCTTGCTCTGTCATTTCTCTCTCGTCCAGCGCTGCAACAAAAAGTGACGCGCAGATACCACACATCGACGCCATAGGGGTTTTTACTAAAATTTCTATTGCGTCGCATCAACCCGCTGTGTATGATTGGAACTGTCTCCTCCATGTCTCCTCCTGATATGGATTCAGCCCGCCAACTAGGCGGGCTTTTTTTTGCCTTCTCGCGTAGCAGGCGCAAAAAAACCGGGCGCGAAGGCCCGGTTCTCTCTTTGCCGGCGCGACTTAAAGCACGTAGCGCGACAAATCCTCGTCTTCCGCGACATCGCCCAATGCGCGATCCACATACGCGGCGTCGATTTTCACCGGCTGGCCCGCGTGGTTGCCTGCCGCGAAGGAGACTTCCTCCAGCAGCTTTTCGATCACCGTATAGAGCCGCCGCGCGCCGATGTTCTCGGTCTTTTCGTTCACCGAGAACGCGATCTCCGCGAGACGCCGAATGCCGTCGTCGGCGAAATCGAGTTCCACGTCTTCGGTGGCGAGCAGTGCCTTGTACTGCTTGACGAGACTCGCATCGGTCGAATTCAGGATCGACTCGAAATCGCCCACGGACAGCGAATCCAGCTCCACGCGAATCGGGAAACGCCCTTGCAGTTCGGGAATCAGATCGCTCGGCTTGGCGAGATGGAACGCGCCGCTCGCGATGAACAGAATGTGATCCGTCTTGATCATCCCGTACTTCGTGTTGATGGTCGTGCCTTCCACGAGCGGCAGCAGGTCGCGCTGCACGCCCGCGCGCGACACTTCCGCCCCGCCGACTTCGCTGCGCGACGCGATCTTGTCGATCTCGTCCAGGAACACGATGCCGTTCTGCTCGACGTTCTGCACCGCCTTCGTCTTGACCTCTTCGTCGTTGAGCAGCTTGCCGGCTTCCTCGTCGGTCAGCAGCTTCAGCGCCTCCTTCACCTTCACCTTGCGGCGCGTCTTCTTGCCGCCGCCGATGTTCGCGAACATCGAGCGGATCTGCTCGGTCATGTCTTCCATGCCCGGCGGCCCCATGATGTCCATGCCGACTTGCGGCAATTCGACGTCCAGTTCGATTTCCTTGTCGTCGAGCGCGCCTTCGCGCAGGCGCTTGCGGAACGTCTGGCGCGTGGTGTTATCGCCTTCGCTGGTCGCTTCGGCCGCGCCGAAGCCTACCGGGCGCGCACTCGGCAGGAGAATGTCGAGAATGCGATCTTCCGCGCGATCTTCCGCCTTCGTGCGCACCTTCTTCATTTCCGCCTCGCGCGTCTGCTTGACGGAAATTTCGATCAGATCGCGCACGATGCTGTCGACATCGCGGCCCACGTAGCCGACTTCGGTGAACTTCGTCGCCTCGATCTTGATGAAGGGCGCGTCCGCGAGTTTCGCGAGACGCCGCGCGATTTCGGTCTTGCCGACGCCCGTCGGCCCGATCATCAGAATGTTCTTCGGCGTGATTTCCTGGCGCAGCGGCTCGGCGACCTGCTGGCGACGCCAGCGGTTGCGCAGCGCGACGGCAACCGCCTTCTTCGCGCGCCCCTGGCCGATGATGTGTTTGTCGAGTTCCGAGACGATCTCGGAGGGAGTCATGGTGGTCATCGCTGGGTTCCTTTATTCGATCGTCTCGATGACGCGATTGTGATTGGTATAGATGCACATGTCGCCGGCGATGGTCAGCGCCTTTTCGACGATATCGCGCGGCGAAAGCTCGGTGTTTTCCGCAAGCGCCTGTGCGGCAGCTTGCGCATACGCGCCACCCGAGCCGATCGCGCAGATGCCGTTTTCGGGATCGAGCACGTCGCCGTTGCCGGTGATGACGAGGGTGGCTTGGGCGTCGGCGGCGATCAGCATGGCTTCGAGACGGCGCAGCATGCGGTCGGTGCGCCAGTCTTTCGCCAGTTCGACGGCGGCGCGCGTCAGATTGCCCTGATGTTTTTCGAGCTTCGCTTCGAAGCGATCCAGCAGCGAGAACGCGTCGGCCGTGCCGCCGGCGAAGCCGACCAGCACCTTGCCGCCATAGATGCGGCGCACTTTTTTGGCGCCGCCCTTCATGACGATGTTGCCGAGCGTCACCTGACCATCGCCGCCCAACGCGACTTTGCCGCCGCGTCGCACGGAGACGATGGTCGTGCCGTGAAATTGTTCCATGTGCGTTCCTTAAGAAAACCAGAAGAACGCGGGCGGCTTGCGATCAGTGACGAGCCGCCACGCAGTCGAGAATTCGATGGAGTGCACGGCGCGGGGTTCCGCCCGGCCGGAGGGCTCGAAGCGTACGGCGCCGCGCGCGCGCCTTCGCGATGAGCGGGCGCGTCGAGTTCAGTTTAGGGCGCGGCGGCATTTATCAAGGTGTGGGTTTGTGGACGCGCGAAAAGCAAAAAGGCACACGGTTCACGTGTGCCTTTTGTTCGTGCTAACGCCCAACTCGCGGTTTTTCGCGGCGGCGCGTTCCCCGTTGCGGGCGGGCCCGCACCGTTCGCCGCGCGGTTGCCGCTTTAGTCGCCGAAGAGCTTCTGGCGCAGTTCGCGGCGCTCTTGCGCTTCGAGCGAGAGCGTGGCCGTGGGGCGCGCGAGCAGCCGCGGAATGCCGATCGGCTCGCCGGTTTCTTCGCACCAGCCGTAGTCGCCGGATTCGATGCGCGCGAGCGATTGCTGCACCTTCTTCAGGAGCTTGCGTTCGCGGTCGCGCGTGCGCAGTTCCAGTGCATGCTCTTCTTCGATGGTCGCGCGGTCCGCCGGGTCCGGCACGATCACCGTTTCCCGCAGGTTTTCCGTCGTCTGGCCGGCATTCTTGAGAATGTCCGCTTGCAACTGCTCGAGCCGGTTCTTGAAGAAGGCGAGTTGTTCCTCGTTCATGTAGTCCTTCTCGCTCATCTTCAGGATTTCGGCTTCGGTCAAGAGTTTCGTTGTCATCTGCTTGCTTCTTCAATGTAAGGCGATGTCTTCGCAACGCCCGCACTTGCGTTGCCCGCATGCATGCAGCGTTTTGGCGTCACGCGACACTCGATGCGGGGCCGAACTCCTCTGGAAACCGATATTGGCTGCTCCGTTTCAACGCTCGCCTTGCGGCCCTCGCGGCCTATCAGCAGATCGTCCGCCGGGGCATCCTTTTCTGACATCCGACGGCCAACGCCCGTATTCGTATGCGCCGAACGGATTCGCCCTTCTCCAGTGGGGCTGTATTGTAACTGAACCGCAATTTCCGACGATAACCGAGGAAAACCCTGTCGAAAGCCGCCGGAATTTCAAAAATATAACGCCTGAACCCGCAAAAAGCGATGTCGTTTGGTGGGCGCGACTACATAACCGCGACAATAAACGCCCACGAAAAACGCCGCCGGCGAGGCTCGCGGGCGGCGCATCTTCGCATCGACGTTGCGTCCCGCCTTTCGCGCGCTTGGCGCAGATCAGCGAAATGCGTGCCGGGTCGCTATTTCACCAGGCAGGCGTCGAGGCCGTCGGTGATCAGATCTTTCGGCAGCTCGATACCGATGAACACCATCTTGCTGTTCTTTTTCTCGATCGGCATCCACTTGGCGGCGAGGTCGCTGCCCATCATCTGATGCACGCCCTGAAAGACGACCTTGCGATCGACGCCCTTCATATAGAGCACGCCCTTGTAGCGCAGCAGCCGCTCGCCGTAAATCTGCAAAATGCCGCCGAGAAAATCTTCGAGGCGGTTCGGATCGAACGGCTTGTCGCTGCGATACACGAACGATTTGATCTTGTCGTCGTGGTGCGCATGATGATGGTGGTGGTGATGCTCGTGATCGTGGCTGTGATCGTGCCCGCACGTCGAATGGTCGTGATCGTCGTCGTGCGCGTGATCGTGGTCATGATGGTGCTCGTCTTCCGCGAGGAAATCCGGATCGATTTCCAGCTTCGAATTCAGGTTGAAGCCGCGCAGATCGAAGATTTCCTTGATGTCTGCATCGCCGAAATTGACGACCTTGATCGCCGCACGCGGGTTCATGTGCACCAGCCGATGCTTCAGTGCTTCGAGCGCGTCTGCATCCACCAGATCGGACTTCGTGATGAACAGTCGATCCGCGAAGCCGACTTGCCGCTGCACCACTTCGTGCTGGTCGAGCTGCGCGTTCGCGTGCTTCGCATCGACCAAAGTGATGATCGCGTCGAGCAGGAATTCGTCGGCGACCGTGTTATCCATGAAGAACGTCTGCGCGACCGGACCCGGATTCGCGAGACCCGTCGTTTCGATTACCACGCGGTCGAAATCGAGCGTGCCCGCCTTCTTGCGGTTCGCGAGGTCTTCCAGCGCGCGCGCCAGATCGCCGCGAATCGTGCAGCAGATGCAGCCGTTGCTCATCTGGATGATCTGCTCGTTCGTTTCCTGCACGAGAATTTCGTTGTCGATGTTCTCTTCGCCGAACTCGTTCTCGATAACGGCGATCTTCATGCCGTGCTTCTCGTTCAGGATGCGCTTGAGCAGCGTGGTTTTGCCGCTGCCCAGAAAGCCGGTCAGGATGGTTACGGGAATCATGGTGTCGCCTGTTTCCTTGTCAGTGTTCGGAATCGCGCGGCCGGTCGGTGGCGCACTGAATCGGTTATTGAAACATATTCGCCCAGCGGGCGCTTTGCGCCGCGTGACCTTGCCGCAGCCAGATAAGGCCGCTCACGCGATTTGCAACAGCAGGCCCTTCAGGTACTCGCCTTCCGGAAACGCCGTAAGCAGCGGGTGATCGACGCCCGCGCCCAGGCGCTTGAGGATGCGCGCATCGACGCGGGCATCGGCCGCCGCGCCCGCGACGATCTTCTGAAACAAGTCCGCATCGATCGCGCCCGAGCACGAATACGTGAACAGCAGCCCGCCCGGACGCAGCAGCTTGAAGCCGCTCAGATTGATGTCCTTGTACGCGCGCGCGGCGCGGTCCACGGTTTCGCGCGACGGCGCGAACTTCGGCGGATCGAGCACGATCAGGTCGAAACGCTGCCCTTCGTCGTACAGACGGCGCAGCGTCTTGAAGGCGTCGGCGTCGAGCCATTCGGCTTTTTCCGCGTCGAAGCCGTTGGCCTTGACGTTCTCACGCGCGAGCGCGAGCGCTTCGCCGGACGAATCCACCGACACGACGCGCGCGGCGCCGCCCTTCAACGCCGCGAGCGAAAAGCCGCCGGTATAGCAGAAGCAGTTGAGCACGTCGCGGCCTTGCGCGTTCTGCTGCACGAGCACGCGGTTGTCGCGCTGGTCGACGTAGAAGCCGGTCTTGTGGCCGTGCTTCACGTCGACGTGATAACGCACGCCGCATTCGTTCGTGATGAGCGTGTCCGGCGGTGGATCGCCCGCGAGCACGCCGGTCGTCTGTTCCAGCCCTTCCTTCTGGCGGATCGACACATCGGAGCGTTCGTAGACGTTCGGGCAGCCGGTCGCGGCGATCAGCGCATCGACGATCGCCGGCTTCCACGCCTCGACGCCCGTCGCCATGAACTGACAGACGAGCTGCGCGTGCGAGCCCTGATCGGCGACGTAGTAATCGACGATGAGGCCCGGCAAGCCGTCCGCTTCGCCGAAGACGAGGCGCGTCGCGCCGGTATCGCGGACCATCGTCTGCCGATGCGCGACCGCGCGCTGCACGCGGCGCTTGAAGAAGGCGTGATCGACGGGCTCCGCTTCGTCGAACGTCCAGACGCGCGCGCGAATCTGCGAATGCGGGCTGTACGACGCGCGCGCGAGAAAACGGCCATCGGCGGCGCGCACGGTGACGGTCGCGCCGGGCGCGGGATTGCCGTCGATGCGCGCGATGGCGTTCGCGTAAATCCACGGATGGCGGCGAACGAGCGACTTGTCCTTCGCCGGTTTGAGCGTGATGGTGTTCATTGCGATGATCGGAGCAGCGCGCATGGCGCCGCGGTGTTAGTCGCGCTTCTTCGCGCGCGGATGCGCCGAGTCGTAGACACGAGCAAGGTGCTGAAAGTCCAGCGATGTATAGATCTGCGTCGCGGTGATGCTCGCATGACCCAGCAGTTCCTGCACCGCGCGCAGGTCGCCGCTCGACTGCAAGACGTGCGTGGCGAACGAATGCCGCAGCACGTGCGGATGCACATTCGCCGGAATGCCGGCCAAGAGCGCCATGCGCTTGACGCGCTCGCGCACCACGCCCGGCGACATGCGATTGCCGCGCACGGAAAGAAAGAGCGCGTGCGGGTCCAGCTTGACGAATTCGCCGCGGACGTCGATCCACGCGCGCAGCGCATCGATCGCCTTGCGGCCGACCGGCACCTTGCGCATGCGCTTGCCTTTGCCGAGCACGGTGACTTCGGCTGCAGCCAGATCGAGCCAGCCGGCGGACTGATGGTCCTTCGTATCGACGTGGCGGACATCGAGCCCGACGAGTTCCGAGAGCCGCAGCCCCGACGAATAGAACAGTTCGAGCATGGCGTGATCGCGCAACGCTTCGGTGCTGTCGGCGCGCGGCGCGTCCATCAGGGCCATTGCGTCGTCGACGGAAAGCGCCTTCGGAAGCGTCTTTTCGCGCTTCGGCGCGCGCACCGTCGCGACAGGGTTCGCGGGCATCTCGACGCGTTCGGCGAGCCAGCGGTAAAACGCGCGCCACGCCGACAGCCGATGCGCGATGGAGCGCGGCGACAGCCCCGCCGCGTGCGCGCGCACGACCGCGCCGCGCATGTCGGCGGCCGTCAGCGTTTCGAGCGCGCGGCCCTTGGCGAGCGCGCGCAGTTCGCCGAGTTCGTACGTGTAGCCACGCAGCGTGTGCTCCGACAGCCGCCGCTCGTGTTCGAGCATCGCGAGATAAGCGGCGATGTGATCGGCGGGCTGCATGTCGCGTCGCTCAGTTCGGCAGCAGGCGGGAGAGCGCCGCGCTCGCCAGCACGCCGATCTGCGCGAGGAAATCCGTCGCCATGCCGTCGTGAAAGCGCCGCGCGTCGGGCGAGCCCATCACGAGCAGGCCGAACGCGGGCGCATCCGGGCCGGCTTGCGGATCGCGCAGCGCGACGAGCGCAATCGACTGAATGCCGCGTTCGGCGGACGCGTCTTCCAGCGAGCCGCCGCTGGACGCCGATGCCGAGTTCGCCACGCCGAGCCATTGCGCTGCCGCGAAGCCGCTGTTCGCGCCGCAATACGGCGCGTCGAGGCTGCCCGCGAAAATACGCACTTCCTCGCCGACGTGGCGCGCGAAATCCGCCTGGCGATACGCTTCATCGACATCCCACATGCGCAGCGCGGCATGCGGCACGTCGAACACTTCGCACAGCCCTTTGCTGATGGTGGACGGCAGCGCGTACGGGTCGCGCTGGCCGGTCACGCGCACGGTCCAGCGGTTGAACTTCGTGGCGATGCTGTCGTTTTCATGGCCGTAGCGCAGCAGTTCGGCAAGCCGCCGTTCGAGTTGCTTGTTCTTGTCGCGCAGCATTTCCATCTGCCGTTCCTGCAGCGACACAGCCGACTTGCCGTGCGGATTCGAAAGCCGGATGGTGCCGAGCAGTTCGGCGTGCTCGACGAAAAAGTCGGGGTTGTCGAGCAGATAGTCGGCGACTTCGCGTGGATTCATGTTTGCCTGATACGTTTGAATGCGTGGGCTCAAGTCAGCCGATGTCCGAAAGCTCGATCTCGCCTTCGAAGACGGTCGCGGCGGGTCCGGCCATGAAAAGCGCGGCGGATTCGTCGCGTGCGCCGTCCCAGCTGATCGTGAGCGTGCCGCCGTGCGTCTCGACGCGCACCGGCGAATCCAGCAAACCGCGCCGGATGCCCGCGGCCACCGCCGCACATGCGCCCGTGCCGCAGGCGAGCGTTTCGCCCGCGCCGCGCTCGAAGACGCGCAGTTTGACGGAATGACGATCCACGATCTGCATGAAGCCCGCGTTGACGCGCTCCGGAAAGCGCGGGTGGCGCTCGATCTGCGGCCCTTCGGCGAGCACGGGATACGCTTTCACGTCGTCGACGACCTGCACCGCGTGCGGATTGCCCATCGACACGACGGACACCCAGCGCGTCTTTCCGCCGACATCGAGCGGCCAGAGCGTATCGTTGCCTTCGCTGCGGCCGTCGAGACCGCTCGCGTCGAACGGCACGCGCGGCGGAGCGAACACCGGCGCGCCCATGTCGACGGTCACTTCGCCGTTGTCCTGCATCGTCAGCGTGATGACGCCCTTCTGCACCTGCACGCGCACCGTCGAAGCAGCGGTCAGCCCGCGATCGCGCACGAACTTCACGAAGCAGCGCGCGCCATTGCCGCAATGCTCGACTTCGCCGCCATCGCAATTGAAGATGCGGTACTTGAAGTCGACGCCATCGACGGTCGGCTTTTCGACCAGCAGCAGTTGATCCGCGCCGACGCCGAAGTGACGGTCGGCGAGCGCGCGAACCTGCGCGGCGTTCAGATCGAGCGCCTGCGAGTAGCCGTCGAGCACGACGAAGTCGTTGCCCGCGCCCTGCATTTTGGTGAACTTGAGTTTCATGGCCGCTATTGTATGTGAGCCTCGGGGCGGCGTTTCGTGCCGCTTGGCGCCGCGCGGCTCAATAAAAACTCGCCTCGCCCGGCGGCCGCGTCTTGAAGCGCTTGTGGACCCAGTAATACTGCTCGGGAATGCGCGGAATCTGCTCTTCGAGAAACGCGTTCATGCGGCGCGCGTCGGCATCGTCGTCGCCGGTCGGGTAGTTTTCCCACGGCGCGAAGATTTTCAGCCGATAACCCTTGTAGTTCGGCAGCACCTCGCCGATGAACGGCACCACTTGCGCCTTGCCCGTCTTCGCGAGCCGGCCGACGGCGGTCAGCGTGCACGTCGGAATGCCGAAGAATGGCACGAAGGTGGAATTGCGCATGCCGTAATCCATGTCCGCGCCGAGCATGACGGGCTTGCGGTCGCGCAGCCAGCGCAGCACGATGCGCGCGCTATCCGCGCGGCTCGCCATGTCCGCGCCGAAGCGCGCGCGCTGCCGCTTGGCAATCTCTTCGACCTGCGGATTCGAGAACGGCTGATACAGCGATCCGCATTGCCGGTGCAGCGAGTAGTTCAGAAAGATCGACCCCGCCTCGATGCCGACAAAGTGCAGCCCGAGAAAGAGCGTGGGCGGCAGATCGGGATCGGTGAGATCGACGGCGCTGTCCACTTCGATCAGCCTTTCCAGCTTCTTCGCCGATCCGAACCACTGCACGCTGCGCTCGACATAGCTGCGAATGGCATGGCGGAAGTGCATCTGCGCGACTTCCTCGCGGCGCTCGGGCGACCATTCGGGAAAGCAGAGCTTGAGGTTCGTATGCACGATGCGCTTGCGCCGGCTCGGAATCTGATAAAGCAGCCAGCCGAGGCCATCGCCGAAACGCGCGGTAATGCCGTAAGGAATGATCGCGAGAAACTTAAGAAAGCCAATGGCGAGCGACACGCCGATGCGCCCTAACATGACGTGCTCCCGCGAACATACGGGCGGCGGCTACCGGCGGAGGATAAGCGCGGGACGAATGACGACAAGCGTTCGACTCTGTAAAAACACGGGAAACCGGTATAATACGGGCTTCGCCGAGTTAATGGACAACTTGCGGGGCGAAGCCGGCCAGAGCCAGATGCATGCATCGCGTGCATCAGGTTTCAGGACGGAGAAAGGACATCCGCTAAAGCGTCGCCGCTTCAGACTCCAAACGAAGTCGGCTACGTGAATCTCAACCGTACTCAATTGGAGTCTGAAGCGTGTCGAACGACTACCTGTTTACCTCCGAATCCGTTTCCGAAGGCCACCCGGACAAGGTCGCCGACCAAATCTCCGACGCCATTCTCGACGCCATCCTGTCTCAGGACAAATACTCGCGCGTCGCGGCGGAAACCCTCTGCAATACCGGTCTCGTCGTCCTCGCGGGCGAAATCACGACCACCGCGAACGTCGATTACATCCAGATCGCGCGGGACACCATCAAGCGCATCGGTTACGACAACACGGACTACGGCATCGACTATCGCGGCTGCGCGGTGCTCGTCGCGTACGACAAGCAATCGCCGGATATCGCGCAAGGCGTGAACAAGGCGCACGACGACAATCTCGACCAGGGCGCGGGCGACCAGGGCCTCATGTTCGGTTACGCGTGCGACGAAACGCCCGAACTCATGCCGCTGCCCATTCACCTGTCGCACCGTCTCGTCGAGCGTCAGGCGAATCTGCGCCGCGACGGCCGTCTGCCGTGGCTGCGTCCGGACGCGAAGTCGCAAGTCACCGTGCGCTACGTGGATGGCAAGCCGCACTCCATCGACACCGTCGTGCTTTCGACGCAGCACGCGCCGGATATCGAGCTGCCGCAACTGCGCGAAGCCGTGATCGAAGAAGTCATCAAGCCGACGCTGCCGAAGGAACTCATCAAGGGCGACATCAAGTTCCTGGTGAACCCGACGGGCCGGTTCGTGATTGGCGGTCCGCAAGGCGACTGCGGTCTGACGGGCCGCAAAATCATCGTCGATACGTACGGCGGCGCGGCTCCGCACGGCGGCGGCGCGTTCTCGGGCAAGGACCCGTCGAAGGTGGACCGCTCGGCCGCTTACGCGGGCCGTTATGTCGCGAAGAACGTGGTCGCGGCCGGTCTGGCGTCGCGCTGCCTGATTCAGGTGTCGTACGCCATCGGCGTCGCGCGTCCGACTTTGGTGATGGTGAACACGTTCGGAACCGGCCGCGTGTCGGATGCCGAGATCACCAAGCTCGTGCTTGAACATTTCGATCTGCGTCCGAAGGGCATCATCCAGATGCTCGACCTGCTGCGCCCGATCTACGAAAAGTCGGCGGCGTACGGTCACTTCGGCCGCGAAGAGCCGGAATTCTCGTGGGAAGCCGCGGATAAGGCGCTGTTGCTGGCCGAAGCCGCCGGCACCGAGCCGGTGGTGCGCGTGGCGTAAGCTTCAGGCGCGACAAAGAAAAAACCGGCAGGCATCGCGCCTGCCGGTTTTTCTTTTTGGGCGACGCGCGTCTTTCTTCAGCGCACCGCGAACGCGTACCAGCCGGGGCTGGTGGCCGACGTGCGACGCGGCCGGCGGCTCGTCAGCGCGGCCGCTCGCGGCTTCGGCGATGGCGCGCGCAGTTGCATCGGGCGGTGCAGCAGCGTGCGCAGCGACACGTCGCGCGAGGCGGCGCGTGCACGGAGATTCAGAAAGAATCCGCGAAACCAGGAGCGGATGCCATCGACCGGACGCGCGGTGGCTTGCGGCGCAAGCGCCTGCGTGCGGGCGGAATGATGTCGCAACGCGCGGATCATGCCGCGCCGGGCGGGCCGAGCCGCACGAGATGCGGCGCGTCGAAGGCCCTTAGCGATTCGGTGGTTCATGTCGGCGATAGGTTCGTCTGCGTGGTGGCAAACTCGACAGTAGTCGTCTCAAAAATAGCGTTCCAGGCTTCGATTCAACGTCGGCCGCGAAGTTGCACCGAAACGATGCGGCCAATGTACCGGACGTGCGTGACTGTCGTAAGTCCGCGTTTTCCCTGCCGGCTACTGAAGCAGTCGCTTATGGCGCGGCGCGCGAGCCATGCTGCGAGCGCCTTCGCGGCTCGCGCGACTTACAATGCCCGTATTCGCCCCAATTTCGGGTATTGCGCTGGCTGCATGAGGCGATATCGAAGCCGCGCTGAGGCTGAAACGAACATGTCTGAACAAACGTCGCTGAAATCGAAGAGTGATCAGGTGCACGAGCTGCGCCAAATAGGCTTCGTCATCGTGAAGGGGCTGGTGTCCGACGCGCGCTGCGATGCGTTGCGCGACGTCGCGCAGCGGCAACTGGCCGAAGCCGCCGCGCCGCTCGAATACGAAGCCGACCTGAAGTATCCCGGCGCGCCGGAATCGAAGCACGCGCCGGGTGGACATACCGTGCGGCGGCTTCTGGACGCGTACGGGCGCCATCCGCTATTCGCGGAGTTTGCGACATCGCCAGAAGTGCGCGGCTGGATGGAGTTGTACTTCGGCGAGACGCCGTATCTCTCGCGCGCGCATCACAACTGCGTGATGACGAAGCACCCGGCGTACGGCAGCCTGACGGGCTGGCATCGCGACGTGCGTTACTGGGCGTTCGAGCGTGACGATCTGGTTTCCGCGTGGGTCGCGCTCGGCGATGAAACCGTCGAAAACGGCGCGCTGTGGTTCGTGCCGCGTTCCCACAAGCTCGCGTTCACGTCGGACCGGTTCGACGACGCGAAATTCTTCCGCGCCGATTTGCCGGAAAACACGGCGCTGATTCGCACGGCGGTTTCGCCCAAGCTGGCGAAGGGCGATGTCGTGTTCTTTCACTGCAACACGCTGCATTCCGCAGGCAAGAATCTCACCGATCAGGTGAAGTTCTCGCTCGTCTACACGTATCGCGGCGCAAGCAACGCGGCGTTGCCGGGCACGCGATCCGCGTCGAAGCCGGAAGTCGCGCTCGTCTGATTGTTCAGCGTTCAGCGTTTCGAGGGCAGCGCGAGCCCGATCAGCCCCGCGAGCGACGCGACAATGCCGCCCGCGATCAGCCAGATCGTCTTGTTAGTCGGCGAGCCCGTGAAGAAGCGCGACACGTCGTTGCTCAACGAGTGAAACGACTGTCCGCCGAAGTACAAAAGCACGATGCCGCCGACGAGCAAGGCCAAGGAAATCGCTCGGGTCATGAAGTGTCCTCGCGGGTTCTGAGATAGGGCGCGCCAGCTTACAAGGCACGCCGCAGGGCGTCCAGTCAGGTCGAAGTCACGCCGCGACCGGCACGCGCGTGAGCGGCTGAATCTGGCGCAGCAAGTCGGCCTGCACGGCCGGATGGTCGCTTGCGCGCGTCCACACGCCGACGTTGAACTTCACGCCGGTATCGGTGTAATCCGTGACGGCGATCCACGGCGCCGACGCGCCGTCCTGCACGATGCGCGCATCGCCCGTGACGAGCCTGCGCAGTTCCGACAGCACGCGCTCGACATCCTGACCGTGCTGCACGAGGAAATTGAGCACCACGCGCCGGTTTTCGTTCGCGCTGAAATTGGTCACCGGATTCGCCCAGATGATGCTGTTCGGCACGTACATGACGACGCCGTCGGCCTTCGTGAGCCGCGTCGTGAATAGACCGATCTCGTTCACCGTACCCGCCGTCACGCCGATACCCTCGATATAGTCACCGACGCGAAACGGCCGCAGTAGCAGCAACATCAAACCGGCTGCGATGTTTTGCAGCGTGCCCTGCAGCGCCAGTCCGATGGCAAGCCCCGCCGCGCCGAGCACGGTCAGGATGCTCGCCGCCGCAATGCCGAACTTGCCGAGCGCCGCGACGATGGCGACCACGCGTATCGCCCACATCACGAGACTGGCGAGCACCGGCGTCAGCGTGGCATCGACGTTCGTGCGGTTGAGCGTGCGCCGCAGCGCGTTGGCGACGATGTTCGAGATCCACCAGCCGACGGCGACGATCAGGATCGCCATCAGAATGTTGATGCCGTACGTCAGCCCGAGCGTGAGCATGAAGTCGTAGGCCGGGCGCAATTTGTCGATTGAATTCATTGAGTACTCCTTGTGCGAGGTGTGCGTTGACGGGACGGCGCGCCGCGTGCTCCCGCATATCGGGACACGTATGCCCGGCGCTCGCGCCGTCGCCGATTGCCTTAACATTGACGGCTTTGGTCGATTCGCGAGCATAGAGCAGCGGCGCGCATCCACCGGCTTCACGATTGTCAAAGTTAGTCCAAAACCGCCACTCGCAAAGGAAAACTGTCATGGCTTACGAAGCAGCATCCGAGCGTTACTCCTCGCAGATGCAATACCGCACGTGCGGCAAATCCGGTCTCAAACTGCCGGCGTTGTCGCTCGGTCTCTGGCATAACTTCGGCGACACCACGCCCATTTCGACGCAACGCGACATCCTGCGCACCGCGTTCGATCTCGGCGTCACCCATTTCGACCTGGCGAACAATTACGGGCCGCCGTACGGCAGCGCGGAAGCCAACTTCGGACGTCTCTTCAAGGACGACTTCAAGCCGTATCGCGACGAACTGCTGATTTCGACGAAAGCCGGCTGGGACATGTGGCCCGGTCCGTACGGACAGGGCGGCGGCTCGCGCAAGTACGTGCTCGCGAGCCTGGACCAGAGCCTGAAGCGCATGGGGCTGGATTACGTCGATATCTTCTACTCGCATCGCTTCGATGCCGATACGCCGCTCGAAGAGACCGCCGGCGCGCTCGCGACCGCCGTGCATTCGGGCAAGGCGCTGTATGTCGGCATCTCGTCGTATTCGGCGTCCAAGACGCGCGAAATGGCCAAGCTGCTCGCCGAGCACAAGGTGCCGCTTTTGATCCATCAGCCGTCGTACAACATGCTGAACCGCTGGATCGAAGAAGAACTGCTGGATACGCTCGATGAAATCGGCGCGGGCAGCATCGCGTTCACGCCGCTCGCGCAAGGGCTGCTGACGAGCAAGTATCTGAACGGCGTGCCGCAGGATGCGCGTGTCAACAAGCCGGGCGGCGGATCGCTCAAGCAGGAACACCTGAGCCAGGAAAATCTGGAGCACGTGCGCAAGCTGAACGAGCTGGCGCAGCGGCGCGGCCAAAGCCTCGCGCAAATGGCGCTGGCGTGGGCGCTGCGCGGCGGGCGCGTGACCTCGGTGCTGATCGGCGCGAGCCGCGCGGAGCAAGTCACCGAAAACGTCGGCGCGTTGAAGAATCTGGAGTTCAGCCAGGAAGAACTCGCGGAAATTGACAAGTACGCGCAGGAAGGCGGCATCAATCTGTGGGAAAAGCCGTCGACGGATCAGCGCATCTGAACGTCTTGCAGCCGCCTTCCGTCAGAAGGGTGATTCGGAAGCGGCTCGGCTGCGGTTGCTATCATGCGCGCTGGCGGTTCATTCGCTGCTGACCGGCAGCGAGCACATTCGGCGGCGCGTGGCGGATCGTCACGCGCTGCTGGCGATCCGGCCCGAGGACGCTTCGCGGCTATCGAGTTAGAATAGCCGATTGCGCCCATGCAACGCCCGGCTGCACGACTGCCGACGCGGGCCTGCCGCAAACACGCCGCACAGAGCCGAAAGTTCGGACGAAAGCGCCAGCCGCTCGTCCTTTCGCGCGGCGTCGAGCGACCCGCGTTCCGGCGTTCCGGCCGTGAGCGTCACCGTTTTCGCATAGTCCAAGAAGCCATGAGCAACCTCAACTCTCAAACCGTTCTGAGCGTCCACCACTGGACCGACACGCTTTTCAGTTTCACCTGCACTCGCGACGCCTCGTTCCGCTTTGAGAACGGCCAGTTCACGATGGTGGGCCTCGAAGTCGACGGCAAGCCGCTTCTGCGCGCCTACAGCCTCGCGAGCGCGAACTACGAAGAGCATCTCGAATTCTTAAGCATCAAGGTGCCGGACGGCCCGCTGACTTCGCGTCTGCAGCACCTGAAGGTCGGCGATTCCGTGCTGATCGGCAAGAAGCCGACGGGCACGCTGGTCGCGGACAACCTGCTGCCGGGCAAGACGCTGTGGCTGCTTTCCACTGGCACCGGCCTCGCGCCGTTCATGTCGATCATCAAGGACCCGGACGTCTACGACCGCTACGAAAAGATCGTGCTGACGCATACGTGCCGCTTCGTCGATGAACTCGCGTACAAGGACTTCATCACGGAGCACCTGCCGGCGCACGAGCACATCGGCGAGATCGTTTCGGAGAAGCTCGTCTATTACCCGACCGTGACGCGCGAAGAATTCGCGAACCGCGGCCGCATCACCGACCTGATCGAGACGAAGAAGCTGTTCTCGGATCTGTCGGTGGAGCCGTTCTCGATCGAAAACGACCGCGTGATGCTCTGCGGCAGCCCGCACATGCTGCGCGACACGCGCCAGTTGCTCGACTCACTGGGCTTCCAGGAAGGCAGCAACAACCATCCGGGGCATTACGTCGTCGAGAAGGCGTTCGTCGGCTGATTCGTGGTTGGCTTGTTCGAAAAGAAGCCGGGGCAGATCGCTCCGGTTTTTTTTCGCGTGCTTGCGGGCAACTTGTTACATCTGCGGACAGGCATTCTTGGCGGTTCGGCCGCACTGCTGTTACTAATCGACATGAAGTTCTCCCGCCGCAGCCTTGTCGGACATGGATTAATCATATTTTTGAGATATGATGCGGTCACGTCGAAGCGATGCGCAAAGCCTGCATCGTCCGATTTCCATGTTACAGAGTGTAAATTTAGTTACGCCGACTCGTGGTCTGCCGAGGACGTAGCTCAAGTTGCGCTCAAAGCGAGGAAAAATGAACCCGTCGGCCCTGATCGGACTGGATCAGCGTGCAACGTCCTGCGCCACCGTGCGCGGTGTGTCGTCAGCGACGCCGGAGGCATCCGGCTTACCGTTTTCCGCTCTATTCGACGCCAAGCTGGAAAGCGACCGCGAGGTCGAGCGCCTGCGCGCCCGCGTACGGGATCTCGCTTCGCAAGTCTGCGCGGCCGATGAGCGCGTTCGCCGCAGCATCGCCGCCGACCTGCACGACGAAGCAGGCGCCATTCTCACCGCTGCGAACCTCGCAGTAGCGCGCGCCGAATATCTGCTGCCCGCCGATGCGCCCGCTGCCTGCACAGAAGCGCTGCGCCAGGCGCGCGAATGTCTCGCCGAAGTCGCTGCGTCCAACCACAGGATCGTGGAGGGCCTGCACGCGCCGGCGCTCGACGACGGTCTTCCCGCCGCGCTCGCAGAATGGCTCGCAACCTTCGGCGCGCGCGCCGGTCTCTCCGTTAACTTATCTTGTTCAGTTGAAATCTACGCGAAGCGTTTGCCGCAGGGTCTGTCCCATGCGTTCTTTCGCATCACGCAGGAAGCACTAAACAACGTCGCGCGGCACGCGCATGCGACGCGCGCGAACGTGACGCTCGCAGCCGACGACGACGCGCTCACGCTCGTCGTGGAGGACGACGGCATCGGCATCACGCCCGTTGCGCGCCGCAAAGCCGGGCGGCTCGGGTTCGCGAGCATGCGCTCTCGCTGCGAGGCGTTCGGCGGCACGCTGCGCGTGGGCGCATCGAAGACGGGCGGGACCTGCGTGCGCGCGCGCCTCCCGTGGACGGCCGCGCCGCGCGCCGCGCTGCGCGCGGTCAACGACTGAGCGCGCGCATGGCGCTCAAGATTCTTCTCGCCGACGATCACGCCATCGTGCGCCGTGGCGTCGCGCAATTGCTGCTGGAGCGCGGCGTCGCGTCGGAGGTCAGCGAAGCGGAAACGGGCGCGCAGGCGCTGGCGCTCGCTGCGCGCGTCTCTTTCGACGTCGCGCTCCTCGACATCTCGCTACCCGATACGACCGGCCTCGACGTCCTGAAGCGCCTGAAGCGCGACGCGCCGCGTCTGCCGGTGCTCATGTTCTCCATGTATCGCGAAGACCAGTATGCGGTGCGCGCGCTGAAGGCCGGCGCGGCAGGTTATCTCTCGAAGACGGCGGACCCGGCGCTGATGATCCGCGCGGTTCAACAGGTCGCCGCCGGCCGGAAGTACGTCAGCCCGGAAATGGCGGAGGCGCTC
This sequence comes from Caballeronia sp. BCC1704, assembly GCF_902833455.1. NCBI lineage: Bacteria > Pseudomonadati > Pseudomonadota > Betaproteobacteria > Burkholderiales > Burkholderiaceae > Caballeronia > Caballeronia sp. BCC1704. The sequence goes on from NZ_CADFFT010000001.1 coordinate 320,223, forward strand.
GCCAATTACGTCTCGCTGGATAGCGAACGGATGCCGCACGAGAACTTGTCGGACCGCGAGTTCCAGACGCTGTGCATGCTGGCATCGGGCAAGCGGTTGACCGACATCGCGAACGCGCTGTCGTTGTCGGTAAAGACGGTTAGCGTGTATCGGGCGCGCCTGCTCGACAAGATGAAGCTGGCCAACAACGCCGAACTCACGTTCTATGTCCTCTCGAACCGCCTTGTGGATATGAACCCAGCGATCGCAGGCTGACCCGCGTTTTATCTTGCAAAAGATAAAACGCACCGGCGCTGCGCATGCTGCCCAATTTCTGGGCAATTTCGAAGTCTCCGATAGAATGTCGGGTTTTCCCGCAGCAGGGCGCGCGAGCGCCGCATGGAGACTTGTCGCAATGTCGTTGTTCCGCAAGAAAAACATCGAGCACATGCTGGCCGGCGCGCACAGCACGTCACTCAAGAAAACGCTTGGCGCGCTGGACCTGACGTTTCTCGGCATCGGCGCGATCATCGGCACCGGCATCTTCGTGCTCACGGGCACGGGCGCCGTGCAGGCCGGGCCCGCGCTGATGGTGTCGTTCATCGTCGCGGCCATCGCTTGCTGCTTCGCCGCGCTCGCCTACGCGGAGTTTTCGTCGACCATTCCGGTCGCCGGTTCCATCTACACGTATTCGTACGCGACGCTCGGCGAACTGGCCGCGTGGATCATCGGCTGGGATCTGATGCTCGAATACGGGCTCGCGACGTCCGCCGTTTCGGTCGGATGGTCGGGCTATCTGCAATCGCTGCTGTCGGGCTTCGGCATTAGCCTGCCGACGGCGCTCACCGCCGCGCCCGGCGCGCTGCCGGACCACGTCACGTACTTCAACCTGCCCGCGTTCCTCGTGATGATGGTCATTACGTGGCTGCTGTCGATCGGCGTAAAGGAATCCACGCGCATCAACAACGTGATGGTCGCGATCAAGGTAACGGTCGTGCTGCTGGTGATCGCGGTCGGCGTATTCCATGTCACGCCGGCGAACTGGCATCCGTTCATGCCGCACGGCTGGTCGGGCGTGTTCGGCGCGGCGGCGGTCATGTTCTTCGCGTTCATCGGCTTCGATTCGGTGTCGTCCGCGGCCGAAGAAGTGAAGAACCCGAAGCGCGATCTGCCCATCGGCATCATCTCGTCGCTCGCGGTGTGCGCGGTGCTGTACGTGGCGGTGGCGGCGGTGGTGACGGGCATCGTGCCGGCAGCGCAGTTCGCGCACATCTCGCATCCGGTGTCGTACGCGCTGCAAGTGGCGGGGCAGAACTGGGTGGCGGGTTTCATCGACCTCGGCGCGGTGCTCGGCATGCTCACCGTGATTCTCGTGATGAGCTACGGCCAGACGCGCATCATCTACGCGATGTCGCGTGACGGACTGCTCCCCGCGAAGCTCTCGAGCGTGCATCCGCGCTTTGCGACGCCGTTCTTCACGACGTGGCTCGTCGGCATCTTCTTCGGCCTGATCGGCGCGCTCGTGCCGCTCAACGTGCTGGCCGAGCTGATCAACATCGGCACGCTCGCCGCGTTCTCGATGGTGTCCATCGCCGTGCTGATCCTGCGCCGCACGCATCCCGACCTGCCGCGCGCGTTCCGCTGCCCGGGCGTTCCCGTCGTGCCGATTCTCGCGGTGGCGTCGTGCCTCTTCCTGATGCTCAACCTGACGGCGACGACGTGGATTGCGTTCGTCGTCTGGCTCGTGATCGGCCTCGTGATTTACTTCGTGTACTCGCGCCGTCATTCGGCGCTGGGCCGCGTTCAGGCGCAGCCCGCGAACGCGAAGGCCGCGAAGCGCGAAACCGTTACGCACTGAGCGTTTGTCTGATCGTTCGGCTAAAGAGCGCCGTCCCTCCGGACGGCGTTTTTTTTCGTCCGTCGCCGGCGCGGCACGGGCGTGCGCCTAATAGCGACGCCCGCTGATTTGTGCTTTACTCGCCGTACACATAACACGAAATTCCAGCCGGACGCGACGCGCGGGCAGGTAGAGACGTGGCGACGTGCGTGACCCGAGTGACGTTGAGGCTGGTCCATCCCCTTGCAATCATGCAAGGACCGTAGCGAGGCGAAAAGCCCGCCGCGGTCGACAAGGAGACAGTAATGACGCTCAGCATCAGCCTGACGGTCAACGGCAAACCCGTGACCGCGAAGGTGGAACCGCATGTCCTGCTCGTTCAGTTTCTCCGCGAAAACCTCGGGCTGACCGGCACGCATATCGGCTGCGATACCGCGCAGTGCGGCGCGTGCACCGTTCATCTCGACGGCCGCGCGATCAAATCGTGCAACATCCTCGCCGCGCAGGCCGACGGCATGAGCGTGACGACCATCGAGGGCATGTCGAAAGACGGCCAGCTTCATCCGATGCAGGCGGCGTTCAGGGAATGCCACGGCCTGCAATGCGGCTTCTGCACGCCCGGCATGGTGATGAGCGCGAGCGCGCTCGCAGCCGAATCGCCCGATCTCACCGAGGAAGAAGTCCGCGATCAGCTCGACGGCAATCTGTGCCGCTGCACGGGCTATCACAACATCGTGAAGGCGGTCCTCGAAGGCGCGCAGAACATGAAAGCGGGCGCCTGACTTCCTCGTTCCTTTTCGACACCATGAATCGCGCCTATCACGGAGACCGCGATGAATGCCCCTGAGCAACAGAAACTGATCGGCGCTGGCGTCAAGCGCAAAGAAGACTATCGCTTCCTGACCGGCGCGGGCCAGTACACCGACGACGTCGTGCTGCCGCGCCAAAGCTATGGCGTGTTCCTTCGCTCGCCGCATGCGCACGCGCGCATTCGCGGCATCAATACCGAGCAGGCGCTGGCGTCGCCGGGCGTGATCGGCGTGTTCACCGGCAAGGATCTCGCAGGCGAGAACGTCGGCGGCTTGCCGTGCGGATGGCTGATCCACAGTACGGACGGCTCGCCGATGCACGAGCCGCCGCATCCGGTCATCGCGCACGACAAAGTGCTGCACGTGGGCGATCAGGTGGCGCTCGTCGTCGCGGAATCGGTGAAGGAAGCGAAAGATGCGCTCGAACTGATCGAGGTCGATTACGAAGAACTGCCCGCTATCGTCGATACGGGCAGCGCCGCCGACCCGGGCCAGCCGCTCGTGCACGACAGCGTGCCCAACAACGTCTGCTACAACTGGGGCCACGGCGACAAGGCGCGCACCGACGCCGCGTTCGCGCAGGCCGCGCATGTGACGACGCTCGATATCGTGAATCAGCGGCTCGTGCCGAACGCCATCGAGCCGCGCGCCGTCAACGCGAGCTATTCGAAGCACGACGACAGCTACACGGTCTATGTCGCGAATCAGAATCCGCACGTCGAGCGTTTGTTGATGGCGGCGTTCGTGCTGTCGCTGCCGGAATTCAAGCTGCGGGTGATTGCGCCGGACGTAGGCGGCGGCTTCGGCTCGAAGATCTTCCTGTATCCGGAAGACGTGGCGCTGACGTGGGCATCGAAAAAAGTCGGGCGTCCGATCAAATGGACCGCCGAGCGTTCCGAAGCCTTCGTCTCCGACGCGCACGGCCGCGATCACGTCACCAAAGCGGAACTCGCGCTCGACAACGACGGCAAGTTCCTCGCGATGCGCGTCCACACGACGGCGAACATGGGCGCGTACTTGTCGACGTTTGCGTCGTCGGTGCCGACCGTGCTTTACGCGACGCTGCTCGCCGGCCAGTACGCCACGCCCGCCATCTACGCCGAAGTGAAGGCCGTGTTCACGAACACCGTTCCCGTGGATGCCTATCGCGGCGCGGGCCGTCCGGAAGCCACGTATGTGGTCGAACGGCTCGTCGAGACGGCGGCGCGCGAGCTCAACATCGATCCGGTGGAACTGCGCCGCCGCAACTTCATCCGCGAGTTTCCGTATGCGACGCCGGTCGGCCTGACCTACGACACCGGCGACTACGACGCGTGCCTGAACCGCGCGCTGGAACTCGCGGACGTCGCGGGTTTCGCCGAGCGTCGCGCGCAGTCGGAGAAAGACGGCAAGCTGCGCGGCATCGGCTATTCGTGCTACATCGAGGCGTGCGGGCTCGCGCCGTCGAACATCGCGGGCGCGCTCGGCGCGCGGGCAGGCCTTTTCGAAGCAGGCGAAGTGCGCGTGCATCCGACGGGCTCCGTCACCGTGTTCACCGGCTCGCACAGTCACGGTCAGGGGCACGAGACGACGTTCGCGCAAGTGGTGGCGGACCGGCTGGGCGTCGCAATCGAGAACGTCGAAGTCGTTCACGGCGACACCGGGCGCATTCCGTTCGGCATGGGCACGTACGGATCGCGGTCCATTTCGGTCGGCGGCTCGGCCATCATGAAGGCGCTCGACAAGGTGGAAGCGAAGGCGAAGAAGATTGCCGCGCATTTGCTGGAAGCGTCGGCCGAAGACATCGAGTTCTCGAACGGCGTGTTCCGCGTCGCGGGCACGGACCGCACGAAGAGCTTCGCGGAAGTCTCGCTCGCCGCGTACGTGCCGCACAACTTCCCGCTCGAAACCATGGAGCCTGGCCTCAACGAAAACGCATTCTACGATCCGACGAACTTCACGTATCCGTCCGGCGCGTACGTGTGCGAAGTGGAAGTGGATCGCGACACCGGCGAAACGCGCATCCAGAAGTTCACCGCCGTGGACGATTTCGGCAACGTGATCAATCCGATGATCGTGGAAGGCCAGGTGCATGGTGGCTTGGGGCAGGGCATCGGCCAGGCCATGCTGGAGCGCTGCGTGTACGACAAGGAGAGCGGCCAGCTGCTTTCCGGCTCGTTCATGGATTACGCGATGCCGCACGCCATCGACTTGCCGAGCTTCACCGTCGAGACCGCGAAAGGCACGCCGTGCACGCACAACCCGCTCGGCGTGAAGGGCTGCGGCGAAGCGGGCGCGATCGGCTCGCCGCCCGCCGTCATCAATGCGATTCTCGATGCGCTCGCGCCGCTCGGCGTGAAGGACTTGCAGATGCCCGCGACGCCGCACCGCGTCTGGACCGCGATGCACGCCGCCCAAACCGCCCAAACTGCCGAAACCGCCTGACGGAGACCGATATGTACGCATTCGACTATCAACGGCCGGACGAGGCGCAAGCGGCGGTGGCCGCGCTCGCGGCGAACGGCGACGCCAAATATCTCGCGGGCGGCCAGAGCTTGCTGCCGACCATGCGTTTGCGGCTCGCGCAGCCGTCGGCGCTCGTGGATGTGACGCGCATCGCGTCGATGAAAACCGTCACGCTGGATGCCGACAAGCTAACCATCGGCGGCGCGATGTGCCACGCGCAAGTCGGCGCGAACGCGGATGTGGAACGTGCGCTGCCGGGCTTGGCCGACCTGGCGAGCCGCATCGGCGACCGACAGGTGCGCGAGCGCGGCACCATCGGCGGCTCGCTCGCCAACGACGACCCCGCAGCCTGCTATCCGTCCGCCGTGCTCGCGCTCAACGCGATCATCGTGACGGACCGCCGCCGCATCGCCGCCGACGACTTCTTCCTCGGCATGTACGAGACCGCGCTCGAACCGGACGAACTGATCACCGCCGTCGAGTTTCCGCTCGCCGAGCGCGCGGGATACGAGAAGTTCCGCAATCCGGCGTCGCACTTCGCGCTCGTCGGCGTGTTCGTCGCGAAGCATGCGGACGGCGTGCGCGTCGGCGTCACGGGCGCCGCGCCTTCCGCGTTTCGGGCGAAGGAGCTAGAAGCCGCGTTGTCGAAGGACTTCTCGGTGGCGTCCGCGCGCAACGTGACGATTCCCGCCGACGGCCTCAACGACGACATGCACGCGAGCGCCGCGTATCGCGCGCATCTCATTCCGGTGCTCGCGGGCCGCGCCATCGAACGCGCGCTGTCGTTCTCGGCGTGATGATCGACGAACCGGCTTCCATCGACGAGACGCTCGCGCGCCTGCGCGAGCAGCAGTACTTCGCGAGCCGCGAACTGGCGACGGCACTCTTTCTCGCGCTGAAGATGCAGCGCCCGCTCTTTCTGGAAGGCGAGCCGGGCGTCGGCAAAACGGAACTGGCGAAGGCGGCGGCGGGCTTGTACGGCACGACGCTCCTGCGTCTGCAATGCTACGAAGGGCTGGACACGGCGAGCGCGCTGTACGAATGGGACTATCCGCGTCAGATCATGGCGCTGCGCCTCGCGGAAGCCGCGGGCGAAACGCCGTCGAACGATTCGCTGTATCGCGGCGAGTTTCTGCTGAAGCGGCCGCTCTTGCAGGCGTTGTTGCCCGATCCCGCGAACGCGAATGCGCGGCGCGTGCTTCTGATCGACGAGATCGACCGCGCGGACGAGCCATTCGAAGCGTTCTTGCTGGAACTGCTGTCGGACTTTCAGGTGTCGATTCCCGAGTACGGCACCGTGCGCGCGGCGCGGCCGCCGCTCGTCGTGATGACGTCCAACCGCACGCGCGAAGTCCACGATGCGTTGAAGCGCCGGTGTCTGTATCAGTGGATCGGCTATCCGGCGCGCGACGTCGAACTCGATATCGTCGCGGCGCGTGCGCCGGAGGCCGGCGCGGCGTTGCAGGCGCGGGCCGTCGCGTTCGTCCATCAGTTGCGCACGATGGACTTGTTCAAGGCGCCGGGCGTCGCGGAAACCATCGACTGGTGCCGCGCGCTCGCGGCGTTGTCGGTCTCCGAACTCGATCCGCAATCCGTGCAGGACACGCTCGGCGTGCTGCTGAAGTATCAGGACGATCTCGCGCGCATGGACGCCGCGACGCTCGCGCAATGCCTTTCGACGGCGCGAGCGTGACCATGCCACCGTTCGCGCGCAACGTCGTGCACTTCGTGCGCTTGCTGCGCGGCGCGGGGCTCGGCATGTCGCCGACGCAGGCGGTCGATGCGCTCGACGCGCTGCGCTTCATCGACTTAAGCCGCCGCGACGACGTGCGCGCGGCGCTCGCGTGCCTGCTGGTTCATGCGAGCGACGAGCGCGAGATCTTCGACTCGGCGTTCGATCTCTTCTGGCGCGATCCGGATTGGGAAAGCAAGCTGCGCGCGCTGCTCTTGCCGAAGATTCAAAGCGCCGCGCCGCCGCCGAAGCGCAACAACCGTCTCGCCGATGCCCTCGCGACGCGCACCGACACGCGCGAAACGCCGCAGCCCGAAGCGCAGGCCGAAGAGACGCACGCGCGGCTGTCGTTCAGCGCGCAAGAACGCCTGAGTCATCGCGATTTCGACACGCTCACCGCCGACGAATGGCGCGCGTTGCGGCATCAGATTCGCGCGCACCGGCTGCCGCTCGCGACCGAGCCGACGCGCCGGCTCAAGGCGGCGTCGCGCGGCACGCACGCGGACTTGCGCGCGAGCGCGCGGCAAGCGGTTCGCGCGGGCGGTGACTGGACCGTGTGGAAGTATCGCGCGGTGGTGGAACGCAGGCCGCCGCTGGTTCTGCTGCTCGACATCTCCGGTTCGATGAGCGCGTATTCGCGCGCCGTGCTGTACTACTGTCACGCGCTTTTGCAATCGCGCGAACGCTTGCAGGTGTTCCTGTTCGGCACGCGGCTCACGAACGCGACGCGCGCGTTGCGCGAGCGCGATCCCGATGTCGCGGTGACCGCGCTAGGCGAGCAAGTCGCGGACTGGTCGGGCGGCACGCGCATCGGCGCGGCGCTCGCGGAATTCAACCGGCGCTGGGCGCGTCGCGTGCTCGCGGGCCGCGCGACCGTGCTCCTCGTGACCGACGGGCTGGATCACGAGGCCATCGACGTGCTCGATGCCGAAATGGCGCGGCTCAGGCGCTTCGCGCATCGGCTCGTGTGGCTCAATCCGCTGTTGCGATTTGCCGGCTTCACGCCGCGCGCGCGAGGCGTGCGCGCGATCCTGCCGCACGTCGACGCGATGCTCGCGGCTCACAACCTCGACAGCCTGGCCGCTGTCGGGCGGGAAATGGCGGCGCTTTCCGCGCGCGGCGCGCCCCGAATGCCAGGAGGACACACGCAATGGAACTGACCGAAACGCATACCTTGCCGGTGCCGCAGGATCGCGCGTGGGAGGCGCTCAACGACACGGCCATGCTGAAAGCCTGCATCCCCGGCTGCGACAGCATCGAAGCGGACGGCGAAAATGCCTATGCCGTCGGGATGACTGCCGCCGTCGGCCCGGTCAAGGCACGCTTCAAGGGACGCATGGAACTGACGGATATCGACGCGCCACATACCTATACGATCGTCTTCGAAGGGCAGGGCGGCGCGGCAGGCTTCAGCAAGGGCACGGCGAAAGTGAACCTCGAACCCGGCGAGGACGCGGACACCACCAAGCTCACCTACAGCGCGCACGCGCAGGTGGGCGGCAAGCTGGCGCAAATCGGCTCGCGGCTCGTGGACGGCGCAGCGCGTAAGATCGCGGGTGAGTTCTTCAAGCGTTTCGGCGCGAAGTTGCAGGGCGCCGGCGAAGCGCAGCAAGAACAGAACGGCGTCGCGGACGAACCGGCCGACGCCGACAAGGAAGAGAAAGGAAAGAAATCATGGACAGCGTGGATCTCGAAGTCCTGAAGAACAGCGCGCGATGGCTCGAGGAAGGGTATCGCGCGCTGCTGGTCACGGTCGTGAAGACGTGGGGCTCGTCGCCCCGGCCCGAAGGCGCCATGCTCGCGGTGCGCGACGATGGGCATGTGGTCGGCTCTGTGTCGGGCGGGTGCATCGAAGACGATCTGATCGACCGGGTGCGGCAGCGGGGCATCGAGCAGTCGAAGCCGGAAGCGGTGAAATACGGCATCAGCGCGGAGGAAGCGCATCGCTTCGGATTGCCGTGCGGCGGCACCATTCAGCTGGTGCTGGAGCCGCTCACGCGCGAGAGCGGCATCGCGCAACTGTGCGCGGCAGTGGAAAGCGGGCGGCTCGTCGCACGCACGCTCGACATGGCGACGGGCGCCGCGCGCCTCGAACCCGCGCAGGCCACGGACGGCGTGCTCTTCGACGGCGCGAAGCTGCTGACAATTCACGGTCCGCGCTACCGGATGCTCGTGATCGGCGCGGGGCAGTTGTCGCGTTATCTGTGCAGCATCGCGGTCGGGCTCGACTATCAGGTGACCGTGTGCGATCCGCGCGAGGAATACACCGACGAGTGGGACGTGCCGGGCACGACCATCGTGCGGACCATGCCCGACGACACCGTGATGGACATGAAGCTCGACGAGCGTTGCGCGGTGATCGCGCTCACGCACGATCCGAAGCTCGACGATCTCGCGCTCATGGAGGCGTTGAAGACGCCGGCGTTCTATGTCGGCGCGCTCGGTTCGCGGCGCAATAACGCGGCGCGGCGCGAGCGGCTAAAAGAGTTCGATCTCAGCGATGCCGAACTCGCGCGGCTACACGGACCGGTCGGCATCTATATCGGCAGCCGGACGCCGCCGGAAATTGCCGTATCGATACTCGCGGAAGTGACGGCGGCGAAAAACGGCGTGTCGCTGCCGGAACTGCTGCAAGTGGAAGGCGCGAAGGCGGCGCGTGAAGTCGCCGGAAAGGGCGAAGTGTGCGGGGTGTGACGGTCGCACGATAAAACGCCGCCGTTGCCGCTTACATCAGCCCGCACACGATCATCGCGACGAGCGACACCGTCACGATCGCCGCGCCCGCCGTGCGCCGCTTGTTGAGCTCGGTCCACAGCAGCACGCCAGTGAGCGACAGAAGAATCAGGCTGCCGGCGAGCGTGTCGATCAGCAATACCCAGCCCACGCTCAGGCCGACGCCCTTGTGAAGGTTCGTCAGCATCGCGAGAAAGGTGTTTTCGGTGCGCTTCACCGAGACGAAGTTGTTGCCGACCCAGTACTCCGCCATCACGCTGCTGCCCGGCGACGCGATCATCGTCGACCATTGCTCGGGCTGCATCGTGCTCTTGTCGCCCCAACCCACGGGATGCGCCGGCTCGCGCCGCGTGCGCCCGACGTTGCCGTCGAGTTTCAGTTCCTTCTTGAGCCACATGCCCATGTCGCGCGGCGATTTGAAACCGCCCGCGGGCAGCGGAAGCTGCATCTGTGAAACTTGCGGCTCGCCGGTCGAGACGCGCAGCGGCGGCGCGCGGTGGTTGAGCAGAAAGCCGGTCACGCCGAATAGAAGCCCGAGCAGCGCGCCCCACAAGCCGACCCAGCCGTGAACCTTGCGCAGCCATTTCAGAAACGTCGAGCGGCGCGAGCGGTTCTTGCGCGCGGCTTCTTCGGCGTCGTTCATCTGGCGTCCTTGCGGACGGTGGCGATCGGTGCCGCTCGTCGGCGGCGGGGTGAGGGTGTCAGGCGCGTTCAAGCGTCTCTCCGGAGTCGGCGGGTTCGTCGGCAACGCCACGCCCTAACCGATTCGCAGTCGTTCAAGGCGGGCAAATGAGAATCGTTATCATTGCATGCCGAAACGCCTGGCACAATGCTTTCTGGCGGCGGAAAGACGCCGCTTCGTCACCAAAAATTTCAGACGGGCCAGAGCGGCCCTTCCTGCATCGCGCCGATCTGCTCGCGCAACTCGAGGATGCGATCTTCCCAGTAACGCTGCGTGTTGAACCACGGGAACGCGGCGGGGAACGCGGGATCGTGCCAGCGGCGCGCGAGCCACGCGGCGTAGTGGATCAGCCGCAAAGTGCGAAGCGCCTCGATCAGATGCAGCTCGCGCTCGTCGAAGTCACAGAAATCTTCGTAGCCTGCGAGCAAGTCGGAGAGCGCACGCGACGCTTCGGCGCGGCCGCCCGGCAGCAGAAGCCACAAGTCCTGAATCGCCGGTCCCATGCGGCTGTCGTCGAAATCGACGAAATGCGGGCCCGCGTCCGTCCACAGCACGTTGCTCGGGTGGCAGTCGCCGTGCATGCGCAGATGCCGCACGTCACCGGCGCGCTCGAAGCATTGCGCGACGCCGTCCAGCGCCATCGATACGGCGCGCTCGTAGGCTTCGCGCACGTCGTCGGGCACGAAGCCATGCGTCAGCAGGAACTCGCGCGGCTCAAAGCCGAAGGTTTGAATATCGAGCGTCGGCCGCTCGCGATACGGCTCGATGCCGCCAACGGCGTGAATGCGCCCGATGAAGCGTCCGAGCCATTCGAGCGTTTCGCGGTTGTCGAGGTCGGGCGCGCGACCGCCGCGCCGATCGAAGACGGCGAAGCGAAAGCCTTCGAATTCGTGGAGCGTCGCGCCTTGAAGGACGCGAGCCGGAACCGCCGGAATCTCGCGCGCGGCGAGGCTCGCGACGAACGCGTGTTCTTCGACAATCGCTTCATTCGACCAGCGCTCCGGCCGATAAAACTTCGCGATGACAGGCGGCCCGTCTTCGACGCCTACCTGATACACGCGGTTTTCGTAGCTGTTGAGCGCGAGCAGCCGGCCGTCGGTGCGCGCGTCGGCGGTCATGAGCACGCTGTCCACGGCGTCGAGCACGCGCTCGGGCGTGAGGCCGGCGAAGGGCGGCGCGGCGTCGGAAGCGGGGACGCCGGCTGAGTCGGAATGATCTGAGTTCATTCCGGCATTGTGCGCCTTCCGGCGGAAGGCATCAGCGTCGCTTCAACTCGGCGCTCGGGTCGCCGACACAACGCCGCTCAATGAACGACCGAGTTCGACGGGCGCACGATATCGCCCGTATCGATCAGGTCTTCGAGAAAGAACGGCTCCGTGTTCAGGAGCTTCGTGACGCCGGGCTCGCCCGCGTACCACGCGACCATGGCCATGTCGCCGAGAATGCGCATGACGATGCCGCGAGCGCCGTGAGGCACGGCAATATGCACGGAGCGGACAATCGAACCGATTTGCATGATGAAACCCCGTTTCCATGCCGGCTCGATGAGACGCCGGTCATATGTTCCAACAGCACGCGCTTGCGACGGCGCGTGCACCAGACAATCGCCGCGTCTTTGTTGCGGGAAGCGCGACCTGCGCGGCTTTCATGAACGATTGTGCGCTTACTTTAGCCTATGGCAACGCGCAAACGCGATGCCCAATGCCGCGATATGTTGCCCAGCGCAGACGTTCGACGCATGTTTGCTGTCAGCGGCACATGAAATGCGCCGCTGCATCAGGCAAAACCCTGACGGACGGCGTATCGTTGAGGGTTTCGGTTTTAAGCGGAGACTTCATTCGTGAACGCATCACCCGCGCCGCAGCGCAAGGATGTGCCGCCCGCGCCTGCGGATCTTTACCTCGAGCGCGGCTCGCGGGCCTACTGGCGAGCTTCGCTCGCGTTGCTCTTCGCGGGCTACGCGACGTTTTCGCTGCTGTACTGCGTGCAGCCGCTGCTTCCCGAATTCACGAAGGGCTTCGGTGTCAGCCCGGCGGTTAGCGCGCTCGCGGTGTCGGTGAGCACGGCGGCGTTGGCCGTCGCTATTTTCATCGCGGGATTCGTCTCGGAAAGCTGGAGCCGTCATCGATTGATGACGCTGTCGCTGCTCGCGTCGTCGGTGCTGACGGTCATCGCGGCGCTGCTGCCGAACTGGCACGCGCTACTTTTCGTGCGCGCGCTCGAAGGCTTCGCGCTCGGCGGCGTGCCGGCCGTCGCGATGGCCTATCTCGCGGAAGAAGTGCATCCCGAAGGACTCGGCCTCGCGATGGGCCTCTACGTCGGCGGCACGGCGATCGGCGGCATGGCGGGGCGCGTGATCAGCGGCGTGCTCGCGGACTTCTTCGGCTGGCGCGTGGCGATCGGCGGCATCGGCGTGCTCGGACTGCTCGCGACGCTCGCGTTCCGGTCGCTGCTGCCGCCGTCGCGACGCTTCAAGCCTCGGCGCGGCGTCGGGTTCTCGCATCACCGCAGTTCGCTGGTCGGGCATTTGCAGCACGGCGGGCTGCCGTTTCTCTTTCTGACCGGCTTCGTACTGATGGGCAGCTTCGTCACGGTCTACAACTACGTCGGCTATCGGCTGCTGGGCGCGCCGTTCGGGCTCAACCAGACGCAGATCGGCGCCATTTTCACCGTGTATCTCACGGGCGTGGTCGCGTCGCCGTGGTCGGGCAAGATGGCCGATGTCTTCGGCCGCGGTCGCGTGCTGATCGCCGCGATCGTGCTGATGATGACCGGCATCGCGCTGACGCTTTCGATGTCGCTGCCGGTGATCATCGGCGGAATTGCTTGCCTCACGTTCGGCTTCTTCGCGGGACATTCGGTGGCGAGCGGCTGGGTCGGCCGGCTCGCGACGCAGGCGAAAGGTCAGGCCGCCGCGCTGTATTTGCTGGCGTATTACCTGGGATCGAGCCTGATCGGATCGTATGGCGGGCACTTCTGGACCGGCTTCGGCTGGCCGGGCGTGGTCGGGTTGATCGCGGGACTGCTCGTGATCGGCGTCGCGGCTGCGGCGTATCTGAACGGCCGCGAACGGGCGCTGATCCGCGCGCCGTCGAAAGCAGAATGAAATCGGACGAAACTAAGGGTTTTACCGCGTCCACTTAATAACGCGGGCTGCGGAGCCTTCTGTCACAAGGCTCCGGCGTTTTCAGCGAACCCTGTTTCGCGACGACGGCGCAACGCGCTTTCTCCCGCCGCCTATACTCGAATCGTCGATGCGCACATTTGCGCCGGCACGATTCGAGCAAGAAAAGCAGGACGATGGGAGACGCACCATGACGTATTTCACGATCGGCGATTTCATTCTGGTCATCCCGATGGCGCTTGCCGGCGCGCTGTTCTTAGGCGCCATTCCGTGCGCATCGCACTTCAAGAACAATGTGCTGCGAGCGTGCGGGGCGCTCGTCGGCGTGCTCGTCGCGTTCCTGCTGGTCGAGGGCTTGCCCGCGCTGATATGACGGCGCGCGGCGTGCGCCGCGCGCGTTCGCTACTTACAGGTGCTGGCCGAGGAACGTCAGCGTGCGGCCGTGCGCGAGCGCCGACGCCTTCGCGTTATACGACGCGCGATCGCCGCAGTTGAAGCCGTGATCGGCGGCCGGGTAGACGTACAGTTCCGAGTCCGCGCGGCCGGCGAAACGCTGGCGCACGGCATCGACGGCGTCGGCGGGAATGTGCGCGTCGAGTTCGCCGTAATGGAACTGAATCGGCGCCTTCACCTGATCGGCCTTGTCCAACTGATTCTGGATGCCGCCGCCGTAGTACGCGACGGCCGCATCCACCGAGCCTTGCGCCGCCGCGAGATACGCGAGCCGGCCGCCGAAGCAATAGCCGATCGCGGCGACCTTGCCGCTCACTTCCGGCAGCGCGCGCAACGCCTTGGCAGCGGCGCCGACATCCGCGACGGCCGAATCCACGTTGGTCTTTTGCAGCAGTTCCATCGCCTTCTCGCGATCCGCGCCTTCGTAGCCCAGCTCGACGCGCGGCTGCGTGCGCCAGAAAACGTCGGGCGCGAGCGCGACATAGCCATCGGCGGCGTATTGATCGGCGACACTGCGGATATGCGCGTTCACGCCGAAGATCTCCTGCAGGATGATCACGGCAGGCCCCGTCCCCGTCTTGGGCAGCGCGAGGTAGCCCTGGAAGCTGCCGCCGTCGGCGGGAATGTCGATCCATCGGGAAGTCACGGTTACGGTCACGTCGATGCTCCTTGCTTGGTTGACTATAAGAACGCAGGCGAGTGAGTTTGCCAGCTTTCCCTTTCAGCCGCCTGAGCGCGGTCAATCGTTGGCGGGAAGCAGGCACGCGGATTGACCGGGCAGGCGATTTTTAGAGGCGCATGCCTAAAGTCAAGCGTTAAACGGCTTTTGAAACCGGCTAATGGCGACGCGCGGCGCGCGATTATCGGCAGAGTGGCAGAGGACGTAAAGGCCGGGCCGAAACCCGCATCGGTTGGGCCTCGCGGCGCAATCGCCACCACAAACGGGCGGCGTTCTCAACTGGCCGCTAATCGGTAGTCACACCAGTATCTTAAAAAACTTCCCTAAATTAATTTGACAACCCTACACTTCTCGCGCGGTGCGGATGGCGGCTGCCACAAACAGCCGGCCGGAAGGACTTGCCAAGTGCAATACGATGCATCCGGCGTGGTCGTCCACGGGACTGAGCGATCGTGATGAAAGACGGGGCACAGGGCGATTACGTTGTTTTTGGGACCGAAACTGGAGACTTACATGAACACCAAGCTTCAAAAAGTGTTGCCGATCAGCGCCGCAGCCGTGCTGTTCGCTACGTTGGCAACGTCCGCAGCAGCCGACCAGGTCGTCAAGATCGGTCACGTCGCTCCGCTGACCGGCGGTATCGCTCACCTGGGCAAGGACAACGAAAACGGCGCGCGGCTCGCAGTCGAAGAGATCAACGCGAAGGGTCTCACCATCGGCGGCCAGAAGATCACCCTGCAACTGGACCCGCAAGACGACGCAGCCGACCCGCGTACCGCCACGCAAGTCGCGCAGAAGCTCGTCGACGACAAGGTCGTCGCAGTGGTCGGCCACCTGAACTCCGGTACGTCCATCCCGGCATCGAAGATTTATAGCGACGCGGGCATCGTCCAGATCTCGCCGTCCGCAACGAACCCGACCTACACGCAGCAAGGCTTCAAGACGACGTACCGCGTCGTCGCGACCGATGCGCAGCAAGGCCCGGCGCTCGCGAACTACGCAGCGAAGAACCTGAAGGTGAAGAGCGTCGCCGTGGTCGACGATTCGACCGCGTACGGCCAGGGCCTCGCGAACGAGTTCGAGAAGACCGCGAAGTCGCTGGGTCTGAAGGTCGTCTCGCACGACGCGACCAACGACAAGGCCGTCGACTTCCGCGCGATTCTGACGAAGATCAAGGGCGAGAACCCCGACGCCGTGATGTACGGCGGCATGGACGCGACCGGCGGCCCGTTCGCCAAGCAGGCGAAGCAGCTCGGCCTGCGCGCGAAGGTGCTCGCGGGCGACGGCGTCTGCACGGAAAAGCTGGCTGACCTGGCCGGCGACGCGACCGACAACGTCGTGTGCTCGGAAGCAGGCATGGCGCTGGAAAAGATGGAAGGCGGTCAGGCATTCGCTGCGAAGTATCAGAAGCGTTTCGGCCAGCCGATCCAGATCTACGCGCCGTTCACGTATGACGCCGTGTACATCATCGTCGACGCGATGAAGCGCGCGAACTCGGTCGATCCGGCCAAGATCCTCGCCGCGATGCCGAACACGGACTACAAGGGCGTGATCGGCCAGACGACCTTCGATTCGAAGGGCGATCTGAAGCACGGCGTGATCTCGCTGTACGACTACAAGGCAGGCAAGAAGACGCTGCTCGACGTCGTCAAGATGTAATTGCGGTTGGGCGTGAGCCCGGGAAGAACGCGCGGACCTTCGAAAGTCCGCGCGTTTTTTTATATCTTCAGGCGCCTGAGGATGCGCGGACCGATCAGCGCGATCGCCGCGCAGCACGCCGCGACGACGCACAAGCCGATGGGCAACGTGCTCACCTGCGCGACGCCGCCAATCAGCACCGGCCCGAGCAGCAAACCGAAGTACGCAAGCCCCGCGACCTGCGCGAGCCCTTCGGCGGCCGTCACGCCTTCGACGCGCGCCGCCGCCGCGAAGAGCACCGGCATCATGTTCGCGAGCCCGAGGCCCATGAGCGTGAAGCCCGTCATCGTGACGAACGCGTTCGGCACGACGAGCGCCATCACCATGCCGACGAACGCGAGCCCCGCGCTGCCGAACACGAGCTGCGGCGCGCCGAAGCGGGCGCGCACCGCATCGCCGCCGAAACGCCCGGCCGCCATGCCGCCGGAAAATGCGGCGTACGCGGCGCTCGACAACGAAGGCGACGCCTCGACGACATCACGCATATAGACGGTGGCCCAGTCGTACATGGCGCCTTCCGCGATCAGCGCGACGAGCGCGAGGCCGCCCAACGCCCACAGCGCCCCCGAGCGCCAGCGATTCGACGACGACGCCTTCGCGTGCGCCTCGTGATGCGGCACGTGCGGCAGCACGGACGGCATCGAGGCCAGCAGCACGACGAGACTCGTGCCCGCCGCGAGCGCCAGGTGCGCCGCCGGCGCGAGCCCGTGCGCGAGGAGCGTGCCGCCGATTGCCGCGCCCGCCATCCCGCCGATGCTGAACATGCCATGCAGCGACGACATGATCGGCCGCCCGAGCGCTTCTTCGACGGCGCTCGCTTCGGCGTTCATCGCGACATCGAGCGTGGCCATGCCCGCGCCGAACACCGCGAGCACGATCAGCAGCAGCCAGAAAGACGGCACGACGAGAATCAGCGCGCCGCATGCCGTCATCGCGATGCCGCCCGCCATGCACGCCGTGCGCGTGCCGGCGCGCGCGATCCACGATCCGTTGGTGATCATCGCGAAAATGGAGCCGCCGGCGACCGCGAACAGCGCGAGCGACAACATGCCGGGGCTGAGCGCGAACTTGTCGCGCACAGTCGGGACATGGACGCCCCACGACGCGTACATCATGCCGGCGATGAAGAAGACGGCCATCGTGGCATAGCGGGCGCGCTGGCGCGTGGCTTGAGGGAGACTGCGGTGCACCGCGAGCGATGGGTTGGACTCGCGGGTGGAAGAAGCGGAAGTCGAGTCGGACACGGTTGAGCCGTTGGAAAAGTGGCGCGCGGCGGCAATGACGTGGGACAACCGCCGATCATGCCGCCTTTCGCGAGAGCTTACGATTCTATCGAACGGCCAGGAGACACGCTGACCGCGCTGATTTACCATTTTCGGCAGTTCACTTGTCGACCTCTTTTCATGAATATCCCGCCGCAAGCGCCGCTTCATTTGCTGCATCGTGTTTCGGAAGGAACGCTCGCGACTCATTCGCGCGATCCGGCCGGCTTTCCTTATCCGACTGCATTGCCATTCGCGCTTACCGCGCGTCATGCGCCGATGTTGCTCATCAGTCACCTCGCGGAACACACGCGCAATCTTCAAGCCGATCCGCGCGCCGGCTTTCTCGTCGCGCATGCCAATGGCGCAAGCGTCCTGGAAGGTCAGCGCCTGACCTTGCTGGGCACGTTCGAACCTGCGGCAAAATCGGATCACGAACAACTGGCGCGGCGATATCTGCGCTATCACCCGGATGCGGCGCGTTATCTGGCATTAGGCGACTTCGCTTTCTGGGTACTGTCGACAGAGCGCATGCGCTATATCGGCGGCTTCGGGGCGATGGGCTGGCTCGACGGAAATGAAATCGATCCTCTGGAACCGTTGAGTGACGACGAAGAAGCCGCGCTGTGCGCATTCTCCGACACGCTTGCAAGCCGGCCCGCCGACATCCGATTATTGGGGATAGACCGGTATGGCTGCGATTTGCTTGATTCAGGCGCACGCAATCGTTTTACGTTTGATAAACCCAAGCTGAGTGCAGAAGAACTGAAAGCCGCGCTCATAGACTGTTTCGAACGCCATGCATAGAGCGCCTTGACACTTCTGCGGCGCTTTACGCTGTGCCTGAGCCACGAAACTGCGCGAGAAACTGCCATCTGATGCGAATTTTGATGCGTTGGAGGGGTGGTGTTTCCGTCTCATGCCATTCTCACGCGCATCGGACAGTGAATCCGGCGATTTTGGCCAGTGCGCCGGCGTTCAGAAACGGCGCGCGAGTCGGCAAATGTTACGAGTAATTAGCCAATACAATTAATCGCAATCCGTCTATGCCGCTATTTAGCGGAAATGTGTTAATCTGCGATTCAGTCCGAGGCTATACTGATAACCGAAGAGCGAGCACTCGACTCGCAAGCCAATACACCACTTAGGGATTTGCCATGCCTTCATACAAGGAACTGCTCGCACAGCGCGAGTCTCTCGAGCGTCAGATCGAAGAAGCGAAGTCGCGCGAATACGCCGAAGTACTTAATGAGATCAAGCAGAAAATGGCCGATTACGGCATCACGCTTCAGGAATTGGCCGGTGGCCGGGGTGCGAAAGCCGCTAAGGCATCACGCAGCCGCACGGGTGTCGCGCCGAAATACCGCGATCCCGAGAGCGGCAGCACCTGGTCCGGCCGCGGTAAGCCGCCCAAGTGGATTGCGGGTCAGGATCGCGATAGTTTCCTGATCGGCAAATAAGTCACGCTTCAGTCGAAACATGAAAAGGCCGCGCCCAAAGGCGCGGCCTTTTCGTTTCCGCCGCGCTATTCTTTCACTGCAATCAGTTAATCGTTCGGCGAGAATGCGTCGCGTTATTAAGTCGTTGATTTAAAAGCGGAAGCGCCGGGTGCCTGTTAAAATGCTGTCAATGGACACCACGAGCACTTTACATGACACTTTCGACGGCGCATGCCACTGAGAAGCACGATGTCGCGGTTCGCACGACCTGGACGAGTATCGCGCTTAACAGCGGGCTCACGTCCGCCCAACTCGCGGTCGGGCTGATTGCGCATTCGCAGGCTTTGATTGCGGACGGCGTCCATTCACTCGCCGATATCGTTTCGGATCTCGTCGTTCTGATTGCGAACCGAAAGGCGGCGGCCGTACCGGACGTGGATCATAACTACGGCCATAGCCGCTACGAAACCGTGGCGTCGCTATTCCTCGGCGGATTACTGATTGCCGTCGGCGTCGGCATGTTATGGCGCGCGGGCGCGCGCATCATGAATCTCGGCGACATACCGCCGGTTCATGCGAGCGCTTTGGTCGTCGCCATAATCGTTCTTGTTTCGAAAGAGGCGCTGTTTCGCTATATGCTGCGCGCGGCTGAACGCGTGCGCTCTGCAATGCTCGTCGCGAATGCGTGGCATGCGCGATCCGATGCGGCTTCTTCGCTTGTCGTGGCGCTCGGCATCGTCGGCAGTATCGCAGGGTTTCGCATTCTCGATCCCATCGCGGCGGCCCTTGTGGGTTTTCTGGTAGGCCGAATGGGATGGACATTCGCATGGGATGCGCTCCAAGACCTTTCGGATCGCGCGCTGGATGAAACGACCACGGCGGATTTTCGCGGCATTTTGCTGGGCACGCCCGGCGTGCGTGATGTGCACGAGTTGCGCACTCGCAAAATGGGCGATCTCGCCATTGTCGACGCGCACATTCTTGTGGACCCGCTGATCTCCGTGTCGGAGGGTCATTACATCGCCGAATCCGCGCGGGCGCATATCCTGGCCGATTCGCGCGTAATCGACGCGCTCATTCACGTCGATCCGGAAAGCGATGCGGTGAATCCGCTGCCCGGCAACTTTCCGCTGCGTTCGACGGTGACGAAGGCGGTGACTGCTGCGTTTTCAGAGCAGGGCTTATCCGTCGATACGTTGAACCTGCACTATCTGAAGCGCGGCTTCGACGTGGAGATCGTTTTGCCATACGCGGCAGAGAGCGAGACGGCTCCCCGACTCGCTAACTTAAATCTGGACGCGCTCAGGCAACGACTGGGCGCGCGTCAGATTCGCGTGACGCAGGCTGTGAAAGTGGCCGCGCCTCAACCCGCGAGAAACGCGTCGGAATAAGGCGCGCGGTTAAAGCGGCAATTGCGTGTCGAACTTGATTTCCCGCAGCACGACGCTCGTTCGCACTTGCGCGACCGCCGGAATCTTGAAGATGCGATCGTGGAGAAACGCGTCGTACGCCTTGATGTCGGGCGCGACGATCTTCAGGATGTAATCGGATTCGCCCGTCGTGCTGTAGCACTCGGTCACTTCGGGACAGGTGGCGATTTCGCGCTCGAATTGCTCGACGCCGCCTTCCGTATGGCGCGTCAAATGAATATGCGCGAGCGCGCAGACGTGTAGCCCGAGCTTTTCACGGTCGAGCAGCGCCGTATAACGCTGAATGACGCCGGACTGCTCCATGTCCTTGATTCGCCGCCAGCACGGCGTACTCGACAGCCCGACCTGATCGGAGATTTCCTGAACGGAGCGCCGCGCATCCAGTTGCAGAAGACGCAGGATTTTTTGTGAGAATGTATCGAGAGTCAACTGCGCCTCCGTTCGGTCGCGATCTGACTCCAATGGTAGAGGCCCCAGAAAGGAAGCGCAATGCAACGCGGGCGCAACGAGGGAGATTCCCTAACTCACTGCCCTGCGGGCGGTGTTTTACCTTCAGGATGATCTTCCGTCGGTTCGTCAGCGCTCGCTGCCGCTTTCGTTGAAGCCAAAGTCGCTTGCAAGTGGCGCAGATCCGCGAGCATGTTGCAGAAGAGCGCGCCTTGCTCGATGGCGTCGTCGAGCGCCACATGCGTGTGCGGCAAGTCGTCGAACCAGTGCTTCGGCAAGCGCGGCTTGATCGCCTTCCGATACGGCAGGCCGGTGATGGCGAAGGCGAGCGTCTTCATATCCAGCGCCGACCACGAAAACGGGCAGCGCTGGGCGAAGCGCATCATGTACCAGAACATATGCGTGAAGTCGAAGCCCGCCGGATAAGCGACGAACACGGGCTTGCCCGGCAGCGCCTCGACCCATTCGACGTAATTCACGAGCGCCACTTCCGGCTTCTGCAGATCGGTCCGGCATGCGGCCCACGCTTCGGGCTGCGTCTTCCACCACGCGGCCTGCACCGGATGCGGGGCCGCGCCTTCGAGCGTTTCGAGATTCGCGGAGAAGGTGGCGATGAGTTGCTTGTCGGCCGTGTACGCTGCCGACGCGAAACTCAGCATCGAGTGCGGGCCGGGAATCGGGCCGTCTGCTTCGACGTCCGTGCTGACGTAGATTTCGGGGATCGCGTTCATGCGGCGACTCCATCGCGCACGAACGGATTCGTGCGGCGTTCTTCGCCAAAGGTCGATGCCGGGCCGTGGCCCGGAACGAAGGTGACGTCGTCGCCGAGCGGCCAGAGCTTCTCGCGGATCGAACGAATGAGCTCGGCGTGATCGCCGCGCGGAAAGTCCGTTCGGCCGATGGAGCCGGCGAACAGCACGTCACCGACGAACGCAAGCCGATGCTCGCGACTGAAGAACACGACATGCCCCGGCGTGTGGCCGGGACAGAAGAAGACTTCCAGCGTCTCGTTGCCGAACTGCACGGTCTCGCCGTCTTCCAGCCATCGGTCGGGCGTGAATGCTTGCGCGTTCGCGAAGCCGAACCGCTGTGATTGCGCCGGCAACTGATCGATCCAGAACGCGTCTTCCTTCTGCGGCCCTTCGATCTGCACGCCGTAATGATCCGCGAGCGCCTTCGCGCCGCCGCAGTGATCGAGATGACCGTGCGTGAGCAGCACCTTCTCGACCGTCACGCCCTGCCGATCCACCTCCGCGATGATCCGCTCGATGTCGCCGCCCGGATCGACGACGGCCGCGCGGCGCGTCGCTTCGCAAACGACGATAGAGCAGTTCTGCTGGAACGGCGTGACGGGAACGAGAGTGACTTTCATCGGTCTGTCCGGGGGACGGCGCCTGTAAAAACGTTCATTGTACCGGCCGCTCGGAAGCCGCGACGGTCGCGCGCGGACGCTTGGAAAAGACTGTCGCAATCGGAAATTCTTGCGCCCATAGGCAGAATCAATGACGATTTCCGCAGTCGGCGCAGCCAGACCCCGCTTTTTTTGTATAATGGGCTCACTAGTGCATGAGTTTGGTCATGCCGTCAATGGGCGACTGCCGAAATGCCAGTGCGTTTTTACAATCGCCATCAGTAAGCTGTTAGGGGCCAAAAGCCTCGCAACTGCAACTCAACGCACCTTCTTGTAGGTGCACACGTCTTGTCCAGCCGGGCGCTGCGCGTCCGTTCGATGGCCTTTGCCGCCGTCACGCTGGATGGGGCCTACGCCGCCGTTCCTGCGCCGTCTCGTGGTCGAGGCGGGCACGAGCGTGATGCCACGTTCGATGGCGGCATGTGGGGTCTGGTCAGGCTGCCGGGGACAGGTTGCGCCAGACGTGAACGATAACCGGGCATTTGCGGCACGAGTACGCCGCATCCGAGCATCAGTCTGCCGTTCGCTTACGCGAGCGGCGCGCTGCTTTGCGCGGACAAGCCTTTGGCTGCCTGACGCGCGCTCACCGGCGCGGCGCGGCGGCCCTTTTACCGTTGGTAACCGCCTATGAATGCTCGATTCATTCGACATATCGCAAGCCTGTTCGCTGTCGGCGTCCTGGCAGGTTGCGCCGCGCCCGGTTCGGGCGATGTCGCGTCATATCATCAGACCACGCCTACTATTAGCATGGCAAGTGCCCGCTCGAATGCGCCGCTCGCATTCGACACGAACCTGAGCACGGTTCCGGCCGACAATGCGAACAAGAGCCAGTCGCTCTCCGACGCGCAGCCGATCACGGACAGCCCGGACGTCGGCACGTTCGAGCAGAAGGGCAAGGCTTCGTGGTACGGCCGCTGGTTTCATGGCCGCAAGACGGCAAGCGGCGAGAAGTTCGACATGAACGCGATGACCGCCGCTCACCGCACGCTGCCGCTCGCATCGTGGGTGCGCGTGACGAACGAGTCGAATCACAAGACCGTCGTCGTGAAGATCAACGATCGCGGTCCTTACGTGCGTGGTCGCGTGATCGACCTGTCGTATGCCGCCGCCGCCGCGCTCGGTATGCGCGGCGTGGGCACGCAGAAAGTGAAGATCGAAGGCCTCACGCAGCAGGAAGCGCGTGCCGCGCGTGAGCAGTCGCAGTCGCTCGCGGATGACAGCGTGAACTGAGCTTTTTCTCCCTCATGTGATTCTCGACGGGCCGTCTTTCGACGGCCCGTTTTCATTCTTGCGCGGGCTTATTGAGCCGCAGCGCGCGCTCGTACAGCGCATTGCGCGGCGCGCCCGTCAGCGTCGCCGCGATCCGCGCCGCGCTTTTCACCGACAACTCCTCCAGCAGCGTCAGAAGCAGCGCATCGTGCGCGTCCTCGGCATCCTCCGCTTCCGGCGCGCCTTCCACCACGAGCACGAACTCGCCGCGCTGACGGTTGGCATCTCTTTCGAGCCACGTTGGCCCTTCGGCCAGGGTGCAGCGATGCAGGCTCTCGTGTAACTTCGTCAACTCGCGTGCAATCAGAAGCTGCCGCTCGCCACCGAACGCATCGGCGAGCGCGCGCGTCGTTTCGACAATGCGATGCGGCGCTTCGTAGAAGACGAGCGCCATCGGATGCTGCGCGAGCGCGCGCAATTGCGAGGCGCGCTGCTTGGCCTTCGCCGGCAGAAAGCCGACGAACGTGAAGCCGTTGACCCACGCGC
This sequence comes from Caballeronia sp. BCC1704, assembly GCF_902833455.1. Taxonomy (NCBI): domain Bacteria; kingdom Pseudomonadati; phylum Pseudomonadota; class Betaproteobacteria; order Burkholderiales; family Burkholderiaceae; genus Caballeronia; species Caballeronia sp. BCC1704. The sequence goes on from NZ_CADFFT010000001.1 coordinate 344,138, forward strand.
CCGCCGCGCTCAATGCGGTGACGACCGCGCTCGGCCCCGGAAGCGGAACCACGGGCAGGCCGGCTTCGCGCACGGCATCGACAAGACGCGCGCCGGGGTCCGAAATGCCGGGCGTGCCTGCATCCGACACACACGCGACGCGCTCGCCGCTACGCAGATGTTCGATCACGCGCTCGGCCGCGCTGCGTTCGTTGTGCTCGTGCACGGCGATGGACGGCTTCGAGATGCCGTAACGCGCGAGCAGTTGCGCGGTGTTGCGCGTGTCCTCGGCCGCGATGCGATCGACGAGGGAAAGCACATGCAGCGCGCGCACGGTGATATCCGCGGCATTGCCGATGGGCGTAGCGACGACGTACAGCGCGCCCGCCGGATACTGCTGCCCGGCGGCCAGTTCAGTGATTTGCAGCATGTGCGCGGGCGGGCGTAGAGCAAAGAGGAGAGGACGTCATTTTGCCACGCGAGCTTCGGCCTGCCCGCCGACAACTTTCACGAGGCACGAATGTCCAAAACGCTCGGCGATGCTTTCGAGGCACGCGCGCTTCACTATCTCGAGCGGCAGCGCATGCGACTTGTCGCGCGAAACGTGCGCTGTCGCGGCGGCGAGATCGATCTCGTGATGATGGATGATCGCGGCGCGCTGGTGTTCGTCGAAGTGCGGGCGCGCAGGAGCCGCCGGTTCGCGGACGCGGCGACGAGCATCGGCGCGACGAAGCGCGCGCGTCTCGTGCGCGCCGCGCAGCACTATCTGACGACGTGGCGCGGCGCGCTTCCGGCATGCCGCTTCGACGTGATCGCGTTCGACGCGGGCGAGATCCGCTGGCTGCCGGATGCGTTTCGCGCGGACGAGTCGTAGCGCGCGGTTCGGCGCAGGGTGCATGCGGTAAACTGCGCAGACTCAACGCAGGGACGCGCCGCGATTTGCGCGCGCCTCGCTTCCAACATCACACGCAACGAACGCCGCATCGCGGCCGAACACCGAGAGTCGATGTCAGTCGAACGCATTCAACAGCAATTCCGCGACAGCGCCGCGCTCACGCTCGAAGCACTCGATTCGCTCGCGGTGCCCATCGCGGCCGCCGTCGATACGCTGTTCAGCGCGCTCGCCAACGGCTCGAAGATTCTCGTGTGCGGCAACGGCGCCTCGGCGGCGGACGCGCAACGCTTCGCGGGCGCGCTGATCGGCCGCTTCGAGCGCGAACGCCCCGGCTTGCCGGCTATCGCGCTGACCACGGATTCCTCGATTCTTACGGCCATCGGCAACGACTTCGCGTTCGAGCAGATCTTCTCCAATCAGGTCCGCGCGCTCGGACAAGCCGGCGACGTCTTGCTGGCGATCAGTGCATCGGGCAACTGCGTGAACGTGCTCGCCGCCGTGCAGGAAGCGCACGAACGCGAGATGGTCGCGATCGCGCTGACCGGCGACGGCGGCGGCGCGATGACCGACGTGCTCGCTGATACAGACATCCACATCTGCGTGCCGTCCGAACGGACCGCGCGTATCCACGAAATACATCTGTTGACCATTCATTGCCTGTGCGACGGCATCGACGCGATGCTGCTGGGCGGAGACTGAATCTAAAAGGGGGAACGGAGTTGATGAAGAAGACACGCGTCAAGGCGGCGCTGGCTCAAGCCACGCTGACGGTCAGCCTGTTGTCCGGCGTCGCGCTGACGATGCAGGGTTGCGCGCTCGCGGTGGTGGGCGCGGCGGCGGGTGGCACGCTGATCGCCACGGATCGCCGCACGCTCGGCGCGCAGACCGAAGACCGCGAGATTCAGGTAAAGGCGCTTTCGCGGATCAAGGAGAACGTATCCGATCAGGCGCACATCAACGTGACGGTGTTCAACCGGCGCGTGCTGCTGACGGGCGAAGTGCCCGACGACGCGTCCAAGCAAAAGGCCGAAGCTGTCGTGCGCGATATCAACAACGTGGGCGGTATCGTGAACGAACTGTCGGTGCAGCCGGCGAGTTCGATATCGTCGCGCGCTAACGATTCGTACCTCGAAGGCCGCGTGAAGACCGCGATGGTCGGCGAGAAGGATCTGTCGGCCAACTACTACAAGGTGGTGTGCGAACGAAGCATCATCTATCTGATGGGCCTCGTCACGCAGGACGAAGGCGCGCATGGCGCGGATGTGGCGGCGCGCGTGTCGGGCGTCGAGCAGGTCGTGAAGGTCTATCAGTACATCAAGCCGGAAGAAGCGAAGGCGCTGGCAGCGGCGGCGTCGGGCGCGAGTTCATCGACGGCGCCGACGCCCGCGCCTGCGGAAGCGACGGTCGGCACGGTGCCGGATTCGTCGGTGACGTCGCGGCCGCTCGATCAGCAGACTCCGGCGCCCGTCAAGAATTCTGATGTGCGTCCGGGCAGTTCCAGTTCAGCGAAGTAATGGTGCGTCAAGATGGTTGAAGCAAGGTTTGTCGTGGCTGCGTTGTTGGCGGCATCGGGCTATGCGGTGGCGGCGGATCAGCCGGTTGCGTCGGTTTCCTCGGCGAACGCGATGGCGATTGCGCGCAGCAATGCGTGCATGGGCTGTCACGCGGTGGATCGCAAGCTCGTGGGACCGTCGTTTCAGCAGGTCGCGCAGAAGTACAAGGGCGATGCTCAGGCGAGCGCCAAGCTCGCCAAGAAAGTGAAGGACGGCGGCGCCGGCGTGTGGGGCTCGATTCCGATGCCCTCGCACCCCGCGATGAACGACGGCGACATCAAGACCGTCGTCGCGTGGGTGCTCGCGGGGGCCCCGCAGAAGTAACACGTTGTGGCGCATCGGAGGGGCTTGATCGCAGGCCGCTTCGCTGTGGTAGAATCGCACTTCGTTGGGGGGGTAGCTCAGCTGGGAGAGCGTCGCGTTCGCAATGCGAAGGTCGGGAGTTCGATCCTCCTCCTCTCCACCATCACGTGTTCCGGGCAGTTCCAGAGGATTCTGCAGACCCCGCGTCCCGGAAGGCTCGCGGGGTTCTTGTTTCCATTCCCCGATTGGGGTTTCCGTTCACAGCCGGGGGCCTTTCAGCGCAGTTTTAGGGGCATCAGGCTCATTTTTGAGCCTGCCAGAAATTTAGGCCTCCACGCTACGGGAGGTGTCCCATGCCTCTTACCGATTTGGAAGTTCGCCGGGCTGCCGCGCATGAGAAGGCGTACCGGGTCTCTGACGGCCGCTGCATGTATCTCGAGATTTCTCCCTCCGGCGGCAAATACTGGCGGTTCAACGACCGGGAGCGGAAGCTGGCGCTGGGCGTTCATCCGGATGTCACGCGCGCAGAAAACGCGATGGAGCCGGGCGCTGCTCGCCGATGGCATCGACCCTGTCCAGGCCAAGAAAGACAAAAAGCGCCTGGCGCGGCTCAACGCTGCCACTACCTTCGAGGCTGTCGCGGCTCGAGTGGTTCGAGCAGCATGCGCGCGGCTGGGCGCCGAGCGACTCCGAGAAGATCATGGGACGGTTGAAGAAGACCTGTTTCAGTGGCTTGGATCGCGTTACATTGCCGACATCACGCCGCTCGAAGTGCTGCGCCGTGCCGAGAAGCGGGGCGCTCACAAAACCGCACGCCGGCTTCAGCGGAACTGCGGCCAGATCTTTCGCTACGCCGCCGTGACCGGGCGCGCAATGCGCGATGTGAGCGCCGATTTACGTGGCGCGCTGCGGCCCAACGGCATACCCACTTCGCCTCGATTACGGACCCCAAGAAGGTCGGGGAAATGCTGCGCGCCTTCGATACCTTTTCCGGGACACTGGTCGTGCGCACCGCGCTGCACAACTTGCGCCGTTGCTGTTCGTACGATCCGGTGAACTGAGGCAGGCTGAGTGGACGCAGATAGATCTGGAACGCCGCGAATGACGCTATACCGTTTCCAAGACGAACATGGAGCATCTGGCACCACTGGCCACACCGGCGGTAGATATCCTGAAAGAGTTGCAGGCGCTGACGGGAAAATGGCGTTGCGTCTCTACAGGTCGGGATCGCTGAAACCCTATGAGCGGAGCGGCCATCGATGCCGCGCTGCAGCGGCTGGGCTTCGACAGGAAAACCGAGATCGCCGGCCACGGATTTCGGGCCACGGCTCGGACCATCGTTCACGAACGGCTCCGGTTTCCGGCCGAAGTTATCGAGCACCAACTGGCGCATCGGGTGCCCGACTCGCTCGGTAGTGAATAAAATCGCACCCGGTTCATCGACGACCGGATCGCGATGATGCAGGCGTGGGTTGACTATCTGAATCGGCTGAAGGCGGGCGCAGAAGTGAGGCCGATTCGGCCGAGAGGTGTTTCGAGCGAGCTTTTTTCTTATGGTGGCTGAATGCTGCATCTTCGGTCGATGTCAGGAAAACTCAATGCGACCGCTTCGCAAAGCGGGATTCCGTTCAACCTTGATCGGATGTGTCATCCAGCCGTATCGGACTCCGTCAGCGGCCCCATTCATATGTTGGCGAATGTGATCGATCAGAGCGCCAACTTGAACCTCTAGATCGGTGATCGTGCTCGCCAAAGCGGCACATAAGACTGAAAGCGAGTCCAACCACCGTTCATTCACGTAAAAGTGCACGTCGTCTGGCGAGCATTGACGTTCCCGACTTGCCGCCACAGCAATCATTATGACCAAGCGAACCACCTAAGTTCAAAGCGCCACAGCCGTTATCCTCATGAAAAATTCGTGGACCGTAGCGGACAGCCAGCGGCGCATATTGGCGAGTCCGCGTGCGCATTCCAGATTTGACACGAGACGGAAGAAGTGTGCTGGTCATTGCCAATCCTGGCTCGTGTATCATCGCCAACTCGCGATACGTGACGTGTTGCACATATACCAAGGTTACAAATGTCGGTTCAGCTACCAGGGGTTTCCGAACGAGTCTTCGAGTTTGCATTTAATTCAGAGTTCTGCGCGGCTAGCGGTTCAACGCTGGTCGGCTGTCCGTACATCCCGACTCAGAACCAAGAGAAGCGGCTGGGATACGATGTTTCGTTTAAGCTCAGCACAGGAAAGTCGTACAGGTCACTTTACCTTCAGCACAAGGTTTCTCGTAGAGTTGATGGCAGCAGTCCGTCAAATAAGCACTTTCGTGCCGCTGTAGGCTCTCCTTACTTTGCGTTTTCGCTCGACGTCGATCAATATAATTTGATCCATCGCTTCTCGCAAAAGCGGTCGCGTGAATTCTATTATTGTGCGCCGATTTTTACGCGCCGCAGCGAGCTAGATACGCACTTTCGTAGTGCGCAAGTCGTATCGAATTCAGCGTGGATTGATGTTTCGGGATGTGCATCGATTCCCCGTGGCGACGAAGAGTCGCACTGTATTGTGTACGATCCAGCCTTGAAAGGCGCGGCGCGCTTCTCGCAAGAACCTCAGTCTGGCTTGAAGATCCAACGAGCGTCCGTAGACGGAATGATTCAGTCGCAACGCACAGTAAGGTTCGACGCCAAATCGCTACGGGAAGAATATGAGGAGTTCTTCGAGACAATTGGCGACTGGTGGGATGAGGGTCGAAGAATACGGCGACGCAAGTCGGATGCAGATACCGATTTCAGAATGAAGCGCCAACGTCCTGCGCGTCGTAAGCACCTCAATACTCCGGAGGAAGCTGTAAGCGCAATTCGGGAACTCACGAGCGATTATCTCGGCGTTACATGGCTCGTCCACGAAGCGTAAAGAAGTGTGCGGGAAGCGGCGAACGGATAGGCGCCTAAGTTCGAAGAAGCGATTAGCGATGCAACTCTAAGAAAAGGCGAATTGCGCGGGCGCGCCGCAAACGGCGTGGAATGTCCACCCGGCTCCCGGGAGGGCGCCGATAAGGGCTCTCCGCTCATTCCATCGGGATCCCGTTCGGGGCCATGCCAGGCAGAACGGACCGAAGGGGGCGCGAAATTCGCTCCAAAGGCACGAGCCCGGCACCGTCAGGCAACCGACCCATGACGTGAAGGAACAATCGTCATCGTGGCAAACATCGTGCTCAATAACGCGCCAGAGCAGCAACTTCGCCCGCTCGCCGATTTGCTTTGTTTCCGCCGCTTTGCGCATTGACAGACGCCAACACCGTCCGTGCTGCCACTGACGTATGGATGGGGGAATTTTCGGTTGCCACCTCATACCTCTACAGGTTTTCGGTATCCGGCCTGATCGGAAATCGGAGGAAGCCCTGTACCTGTTGCCCAGGTCTGGCTACACCCCCATTTTCTTTCTGCTGTGATCCGCTACGTAGCGGATTGCCTTAAGCCGTTTCGGTCGGCGACGACTTCCTGCCTCGTGTAGCTGCAGACACATGCTCTCGTGCTACGTCCTTACCGCTCTGTCGAACTCGCCCCTTTGCTTCCGCACGGCGCATCGCATACCTCAGGGAATCGAGCGTCACCTGGATACCTTCCTGTGCGGCCTGCTCGATTACTTCATTGCGCGTGTAACCTTTCTCACGCGCCGTGCCGATCTGTGTCCGAATGGATTAAAAGCCATCCCCTACTTTGACCAGCTGAGTGTCTTTCGCCTTTTCCGGCAGCGTATCCAGCCTGCGTCCTAGCGCCTCCCATTGTCCTCGCGGGAAAGTCCTGATACTCGGCATGACTCGCTCCGACGCACGACATTGATCGCATCTTGGAACAGGCGTTAACCCGTCCTCCTATGCAGGCGACTGAGATTTGTTCGTCCATCTTCCGGGCGACGTACCGGGTGGCTGGCTAGCATGCCGCATCGGCCAAGCGCTGAGCGGGATGCTCGGAAATGTACTTCAGCGAGCATGGCGGCCGGCATCACGTGCTGCACGATGCGCGTGCGAACCGATACCTGATGGAGGGCTGACCGCGCGCGGCCAACGCGTAAAAGTCCGGTTGCGGGGATGGTCTTTTCAGGGCTCTATAGCTCAAAGCAAGGCAAGCCCGCGACGCGGGCGCGAAAGCCCGAAGCAAAGGCGGCGCGGGGAGTCGGTGGCCTGCACGGATAGTCAGTGTAAGCGCCTATGGCAACGGCTTCAAATCCAGTTCTCTCAAGAAAGCGTTATGCTTGTCCTTCGCAGCCGCAATCGCTTTTTCTATCTCCACCAGTTCTTGGTGAGTCTCATCCAGAAAGATCTCCGTCTCGTTCACCGCCGTACTGATATAGCGTGAGATGTTCAGGTTGAAATCGTTCTTCTCGATCTCGCCCATCTCCACCCTGCGCGAGTAGCGCGCCTCTTCTTCGCGGAACTGGTAGGTCTTGATAATCTTGGCGATGTGCTCGGGCTTGAGCTGGTTCTGGCGTTTGCCTTTCTCGAAGTTCTCCGGCCCGCTTGCGTTAATGAACAGCACATCGTCCGGCTTCTTGCACTTCTTCAACACTAGGATGCAGACGGGGATGCCGGTGGAATAGAACAGATTGGCGGGCAGGCCGATCACCGTGTCGACGTGCCCGTCCTTCAGCAGCTTGATGCGAATGCGTTCTTCCGCCCCACCTCGGAAAAGCACCCCGTGCGGCAGGATGATCGCCATCACGCCTTCGTCTTTGAGGTAGTGGAAACCGTGCAGCAGGAAAGCGAAGTCGGCAGCAGACTTGGGCGCGAGGCCGTGGCTCTTGAAGCGCACGTCGTCGGCCAGGGCCTCGGTCGGTTCCCACCGGTAGCTGAAGGGCGGGTTGGCAACGATGGCGTCAAAGCCGGGCTTCTTGGCCGGGTTCTGCTCGCGCATCATGTCCCACTCGTTAAGCAGGGTATCCCCGTGGAAGATCTCGAACTCTGTGTCTTTCACCCCGTGCAACAGCATGTTCATGCGTGCGAGGTTGTAGGTCGTGATGTTCTTTTCCTGGCCGAAGATCCTGCCGATGGTGCCGTTCGCCTTGGCCACTTTCTTGCGCACGTTGAGCAACAGCGAGCCAGAGCCACACGCGAAGTCCAGCACGCTTTCTAGCCGCTTCTTCGTCCCGGTTTTCGGTTCCTGACTGTCCAGCGTGACGATCGAGGAGAGGATGTCGGAAATCTGCTGCGGGGTGTAGAACTCGCCAGCCTTCTTGCCGGACCCAGCGGCAAACTGGCCTATCAGGTATTCATAGGCATCGCCCAGCGCGTCGACGTCGGTGGAGAACTCCGCCAGTCCTTCGGCGATTTTCTGGATGATGGCGCAGAGCTTGGCGTTCCGGTCGGCGTAGGTTTTGCCGAGCTTCGGGGAACTCAGATCGATCTCGGAGAACAGACCCCGAAAGGTGCTGTCGAAGGATTCCGTCTCGATGTACTTAAAGCCCTCTTGCAGGGTGTTCAGCAGCTCTGCGTCCTGGGTGCGGGCCAGGTTGGCGATGCTGTTCCAGAGATGCGCGGGCTGAATGACGTAATGCACCTTCCGGCGCATCTGCTTCTCAAACGCCGGGATGTCGTCAACGTTGTTCGCATACCAGAGCGCCAGCGGCACATTGCGGATGTCGCTTTCCACATCAGGGTAGTCCCGCCCCAACTCTTTCTTCGCCGCCGTTTCGTAATTGTCTGAAAGGTAGCGCAGGAAAAGGAAGGACAGCATGTAGTCGCGGAAGTCGTCCGCATCCATGGCGCCGCGGAGTTGGTCCGCGATGCTCCAGAGGGTCTGGTTGAGTTGCTTTTGTTTGGATTCGTTCATGGGGTCGTGGCAGGTGCGGCGGAGGTTGCTGCGGGTGCTACGGCTGGTGTCGGTGTTGGCGCCGTCTCAAGAATGTCAGGCAGGTCGAATCGGAATTTGGTCGTGAAGTCTTCAAGAATGCGCCGGAACAGCTCTTTGTTGTCCTCCCCCATTTCGGTCGGCTCATGGATGGCGTATTTGCCATGACTGAGGAGGTTCAGAGCGCGGTTGTAGAGTGCACGGTCTTCCTCGATGCTCAGCGCCTTGAGGCAGAAGGAGATGTCAGCGTGGCCGAAGAACGACGCCGTTTTTTCCATGATGCTGCGCAGGGCGTTGAAATGGAAGGTGTAGAGCTTGCCGGTGTTGGGGGCCGCAGCAAGGTGGAGCTCCGCAAGTGACGCGACGTGATGGAAAAAGGGCGTGTCCTCTGTAGCTCGCAGGGTATACACGCCGTCTCCGTTCGGACGATGCAGAAAGTAGCGCTTGTGGGTCACCCTCGGCTCGCCCTCTTTTGCTCTGCCAATCTCGTTACACATCACGTTGAAGAAAAGGGCGTGATGGGATGAGAAAACCACCTTGATGGGCGCGGGCACGCCGTTCTGGTCTTTGCGGCTTGCAGCCCGGCGCAAGAGCTGTGCGAGATCACAGGCCACGGCGATGGCGTTGTTGTCGTCCAGCGAGGAGATGGGGTCGTCGATGTAGAGATATTTGTTCAACTGATAGGAGACGTGACCGTCGAGCATCCGCTCGCAAATGGCCATGAAGAGGCACCAGATGAAGATGTTCTGCTCGCCACGGGAGATCTTGATATTTTCGGCCTCACCTTTGCGGAATGTGACCTTCCATGTCTCGTAGTCAATGTCGAAATCGAAGTCCGCGTAGCGGTCGAGGTAGCCGGCAAGCGTTTCGTCCAGTGCGAGGTCTTTCAGGCCATTGAAGAAGGTAGAGTTGGTATTGAGTTGGAGCCGCCGGACAGCATCACCGTCCAGATCATTGTCCCAGGTGAACAAGTCTTCGGTAAAGGCATTGAAATAGAGGGTGTCGGGGGTGCCGCTATTCTTGCGCTTTCCCTCGTCCTTGAACTCCATCGACAGCCGCGTTTTGCCTGTGCGGTTGTAGGCATAGAGAAGGATGAGTTCAATCCCGGTGAGGTCAGACCGCAGCTTTCTCGCGAGTGTGCTGAGGTTGGCGTACTTATTGATCTTCGACTTGGTGCTCATGCGTCAATCTCTCCCGGGGACGGGAAAAGCTGCTGCATCAACCCTTTCTTGTGAGTCTTGAAGGCTTCGAGTTTTTGGGCTTCGGCGGAGATCCATGCGTCGAGGCTGCTCAGGCAGGAGGCAATGCGTTGCTGTTCGGCCAAGCCGGGAACAAGCACCGGCAAAGTCTTCAACTCGCTGGCCAGAATGTGTTTGATTGTGTTGCCGGTCGTAATCGTGAAGATCGCAAGTTTACCGATTGGCGAATAGAAGTAGTGAGCGAAGAATTCTGAACTTAGCTTGCGCTTCGGAGTGAGAATGACTAGCGCGTGACAGTTGGTCCCAGCGAAATCGGGACCAACAACTGCACACTCTCCGACATGTCCTGATTGGACCATCAAGATGTCACCTGTCTTGAGGTGCGATTTGCGCTGCCGATTGTGAAATTCACTGGTAATGAAAACAAGATTTTCGGCTTCGATCCGCCCCTGCTTGATGTTCCGCCCTTGAAGGTATCGAACACCATCGCTCGTCGTGTAATAGGGCGTCGCGGTGCCGACAAAGCCATTGCGAATGGGATCGAAATAATCGCCAAGATGCTCATCCTGCCACTCCCCGGCGTTTTGGAATTCGGGGAAGCGGAGGCGGGGTTGGGTTTCGCCTTCGCGGGGGAAGAGCTGCTGCATCAGACCTTTTTTATGGGTCTTGATCGCGTCCACTTTCCGCGCTTGCCCGGCTATCAGCTCATCCACCGAACACAGGCATTCGGCGATTTTTTGTTGTTCAGCGGGTGACGGCAGCGATGTACGCCACTCGCAAAGCCTGTCGAAATAGAGCCGGGTTCGCGTGCCTCCGGCTTTTTGCGATAGAGCAAACTCTTTGAAGTCGAGGCCATCATTCAACTTGGCGAGTAAGAAACGTGGGTTAAGACCTTTGGTGCTGAAAACGGGATACTCTTTGCTTACGGCAATCTCTCCGCCTGTTTCATTGATGTTGAATCTGAACAGGCCGTCGTCGCTCATGTGCCGGTAAACAAAGCAACCCGGTGGAACCACACCGTATTCGTTCTTGTTTTGAAGAACTTGACCGGCGAAGTAGGCGTCCTGGCGTTTCAACCCCTCCCGCGTGGAGCTATAGACCGGTAACTCGGTATCAGGCGGCACGCGACCAGAGGAGTCTTCAAGATAAGGTCCGATGAGTTTATTTTCCCATCCTTTCGCACCCCGAAACTCTGCAAACCGCAACCTCGGCAACAACTCGGGCGTTGTTTTTTTCTTCATGTCGGGGGCTTTTGTCTTACTGCTCATACGCGCTTAATCCTGAAATGTCGCGGCCACCGGCGCGTTTGATGAGTAGGGGATGCAAATCTTCCATTAGTGCAAGCTCCGCCTGGGTGCGGGCTTTCCAGCCGAGGTCGAGTGGGGCCATCAGGTCACTGAGCTGCTCGCCATCGAAGATCATGCGGTCGAGGATGCCGTCCACGAAGCTTTGAAGGGCGGCGGTGGTAAGGCCGTGCTTCGCGGCGATGTCGGCGACTTCCTTGGCGCTCTTCTCGGCCTTGAAGCGGGCATAGCCGTCGCGGATGGCGGCTTCAGAGAGGCCCTCACCCGCCTGGAGGGTGGCGATGTATTCTGCGATGTCGTCGCGCTCGTTCATGAACTTGGCGTCGGCGCTGATGAGGCCGATAAGTTCCTCGCGGGTCATCTTGGCCTTGCCGGGCCCCTTGGCGGAAAACTTGGCGATGAGGCCCATGATGTAGTCGTAGTCGATGACGGCGGAAGCGAAAAGGACAAACTCGAAGTCGAGCTGGTCCACGAGGTCATCGTTGCCGGGGCTATTACCTTCCTTGACGTCTTTGCCCTGCTGCGCTCTGAGCTCTTTGGCAGTTTGCAGATACTGGCCTTTGAAGCCGCGCAGGTTTTCATCGGGCAGCACCTGCTCAATGGCGGCCTTGTTGTCTTCGCTGAGGTCGGTGTATTGGTCCAGTTGGGTTTTGAGTCTCTGGACTTCCTTGAAGTGGCTGATGAAGGCGGCGCGGGCCTCGTCGCCCTTCAGGTTGGCTACGTCGGAGGGCGTGCAGGCAAGGCCCTGGGACGTCATGAAGTCGTCCAGCTTCTGCACTGCGGTCTCCAGCTTCCGGAGGACCACAGGTGCCTTGTCCACGAGCCAGATTTCCCGCGCCTGCTCGCCGGTCTTCTCTCCGGAGAAGAGGGCGATGGCAGCATCGACGGAATCGTGCTGCTGGCGAAAGTCGAGGATGTTGCCGTAGGGCTTGGTGCCGTTGAGCACGCGATTGGTGCGGGAGAACGCCTGGATCAAGCCGTGGTGCTTGAGGTTCTTGTCCACATAGAGCGTGTTCAGGAACTTGGAATCGAAGCCAGTGAGCAGCATGTCCACCACGATAGTGATGTCGATCTTCTGCGCGGCCGGGTAGTCGGCATTTGGCCACTGCTGGTCCTTGATGCGCTTCTGCACATCCTGGTAGTAGAGGTCGAACTCGCTCAAGCGGTGGTTAGTGCCGTAGCGGGCGTTGTAGTCGGCGAGGATGGCCTTGAGCGCAGCTTTCTTGCCCTCGGGATCTTCTTCGTTGTCCACCTGTTCCTGCGGCAGGTCTTCCTGGATCTGCTTCACATCTGGGTCGCCCTCGGCAGGCGGCGAAAAGACGCAGGCGACGTTCAGCGGCTTGAAATCGGGATCGCTAGCCTGCTTGTCCGCCTGCATGGTCTTGAACAGAGCGTGGTATTCGATGGCTTCGTTGATGGACGCCGTGGCGAGGATAGCGTTGAAGCGGCGCCCGCCGGTGGCTGCATTGTGCTTGGCAAGAATGGCCTCGATGACAGCCTTCTTGGGAATGGCTTCGCCGGGCTTTGGTGGGTTCTTACCCTCGGGCTTGAAGTAGTCGACGTGGAAGCGCAGGACGTTGCCATCCTCGATGGCATGGGTGATGGTGTAGGCGTGGAGCTGCTTGTGAAAGAGCTCCTCGGTGGTCCGATACGACGCCACGTCACCGTCGACTTTTATGCGACTGGCGTTGCCGTTGGGTCCACCAAATATCGGCGTGCCGGTAAAACCGAAGAGCTGCGCCCTCGGAAAGAATGCTTTGATGGCCTTGTGATTGTCGCCAAACTGCGAACGGTGACATTCGTCGAAGATGAAGACAATGCGCTTGTCCTGCAGTGCTTCGAGCTGCTCTTTGTAAGTGGCCTCGCCGCTTTTGCTGCGCTGCTTATTGCGCTTGCTGTTTTCGTCCAGCGCGAGGCCGAGTTTCTGAATGGTCGTGACGATAACCTTGTCGGCGTAGTCCTCTGAAAGCAGGCGGCGCACGAGGGCGGCGGTGTTGGTGTTTTCTTCGACGCAACCTTCCTGGAATTTGTTGAACTCTTCCCGGGTCTGGCGGTCGAGGTCTTTTCGATCGACGACGAACAGACACTTGTGGATGTGTTCGTTTTCCTTTAACAGGGTAGAGGCCTTGAAGGACGTGAGCGTCTTGCCGCTGCCAGTGGTGTGCCAGATATAGCCGTTCCCGTTGTCTTCGTCGATGCACTTGACGATGTGTTGCACGGCATAGACCTGGTATGGCCGCATGATCATAAGCTTTTGCTCGCCCGCAAGCAGCACCATGTAGCGGCTGATGGTGCGGCCGAGGTCGCACTTTCTCAGGAAGTGTTCGGCGAACTCGTCGAGTTGGGTGATTTTGCGGTTGTCCTCGCCTGCAAACTCATAGATGGGCAGAAAGCGCTCGTCGGCATTGAAGGCGAAGTGGCGGACGTTGTTGTTGGCGAAGTAGTAGGTGCGGTCGCGGTTGCTGACGATGAACAGCTGCATGAAGCAGAGTAGCGTCTTGGTGTAGCCGTTGCCCGGGTCGTGCTTGTATTCGACGATCTGCTCCATTGCCCTGCGTGGATTCACGCCTAGGGTCTTCAGCTCGATCTGCACACAGGGCACGCCGTTGATGAGGATGAGAACGTCGTAGCGGTGGTGGCTGTTGTCGGTGTTGATGCGGAGCTGGCGAACGACCTCGAAGTGGTTCTTGCACCAGTCCTTGATGTTCACCAGCGTGTAGTTCAACGGCGTGCCGTCGTCGCGGGTGAAGGCATTGATGCCCCGCAGTGTCTTGGCAGCGGTGTAGACATCCGGGGTAACTATTTCATCCAGGAGCCTGGCGAACTCGGCTTCGGTCAGCCTGACGCGGTTGAGGGCCTCGAACTTCTCCCGAAAGTTCTTTTCTAGTGCGCCGCGATCGCGAATGTCGTCGCGGTATTCGTACTTCAAGTTCTGAAGCTTGCCAAGGAAGCCGTATTCGATGTGCTCTTCCTTGACAAGGGGGCTCGGTGCTCCGGACGGCAGATCGTAGGTGAACTTGGATGAAGGCATGTGGGAGGAACGTGCGTTGGCTATGGCTCGGAATGCAATGCGGGTGGCGGGTCGCTATGTTCTGTGTCCGTTGGGATGTACTGCAACCACTTATAAGCTCGCAAGTGTGCGGTCCAACGTTCCGCTCATGTATCGTGGGAGGCCTTGATGCGCGGGCTCTGGTCGAGCGGCGACTTCGCAAATCCGCACTCGGTAACGATTTCCTTGCGCGATCACGACCCACGGCTCGTCATCGAACGAAAGACTTAACTCGGACCCACCCCAGGACCGTTTCGAGGTTCCGCTCTGCCAGCTGCTTACGGCTTGCCGTTATCGGCCCTCAATTCTAGCCGAAGCAACCTTTCGCCTGCCGGCCACTTCTCGTCCTGCTGCCGGTCCACGTCGGGCAACGGAGAGTTCAAGCAACCCTCCTCAAGGCCCCCTCGTGTTCGCGTGTATGCCCACCGCAGGCGGGTCTGGCTAATGCGGCGCGATGGCCCGGCTGAGCCGTTATCCGACAACCACTCGATGGGCTGCGCGGCCTGTGTGTCGTGCCGAAGCGCTGTTCGACAGCAGCGAGCATCACGTCGCGCACGACATCGCCGCTGTGTCAGCCGGTCGTCGCCGCCCAGCTAATCGCTTCGGGGTCTTCCCGATGCATACCCGGCTACCGGTATTTCATTTGTTTCGAAAAAACGTTTGCGATATGTCTGGTCCCTCGGTAGTCTGTACAGTCGCCCAAGGGGTCTGTACGCGGAGATTCACCGGACGTGGTCGGGAGTTCGATGGCGTACTTGAATGATCCCGCTCAAAGCCCTTCGCTGGGGGCATATTTTAAAATCGCTGGTGAGCCTTACGCCCGTCTGGCGGCCCGCAGCGAGATCATACGATCCTCTTCCTCTCCACCACGAATTCCAAGGGCTCGGTACCACACCGAGCCCTTTGTCTTTTCCGCGCCTCGCACACCCCACATCCCGCGTACACTCCTCCGCAAGCACCTCGCGAGCGAGCAACGCACCATGCCCATCCAGATCCGCGAAATCGATCACGTCGTGATTCGCTGCATCGACCTCGACGTGATGATCGACTTTTACCGCACCGCGCTCGGCTGCGCGGTCGAGAAAGAGCAGCGCGATATCGGTCTCGTGCAGATGCGCGCCGGCCGCTCGCTGATCGATCTGCTCGCCGTCGGCGCATCCATCGACCGCCCGGAGAGCGGCCAGCCGGGCGCGGGCCGCAACATGGATCACCTGTGCCTGCGCGTCGCACCCTTCGATGCCGCCGCCCTGCGCGCGCACCTCGAGACGCACGGCGCGGGCATCGGCGAGGAAGCGCGGCGTTACGGCGCAGAAGGGTTCGGTCCGTCGCTCTATCTGTTCGATCCCGAAGGCAACATGATCGAGCTCAAAGGGCCGCCGGAAGCCTAAGCCTCACGCGCCCGGCGCCTTCAGCACGTTCCAGCGAATCGCCACCGGGTCGACCGTCGCGCTGCCGAGCGATGCCTCGCCATCCTGCACCGTCAGCTGCAGGCGCATCGTCCGTTCGGCCAGCTTGCCGAGCGCTTCCGCCACGCCGTCCGCGAGCGACCACACCGTCACGTTCTGCAGTCGCTCGACCTTCGCGCGCACGCCCTGCCACCAGATGTCGGCCGTCTTTCCCGCATACGCGATCACGACCACGCGGTCCGCGCGCCCGCTGGCCTTCGCTATGCGCCGTTCGTCCGGCTGACCCGCCTCGATCCACAACTGGATCTGGCCGGTGAGGTCCTTCTGCCAAAGATCGGGCTCGTCGGTATCCGAGAGGCCCTTGCAGAATTCGAGCCGCTCGTCGGCGAACAGACCGAACGCCGCGACGCGAATCATCATGCGTTCGTCCGTCTCGGACGGATGCCGCGCGATGGTCAACGAGTGATCGCCATAGTAATGACGGTCCATGTCGGCGATCTGGAGATCGGCCTTGTAAATGGTGGATTTCAGAGCCATGCAGCGATGACGCCGGCGCTCGCGACCGGCGATTCATAAGAAGTTGAAAAGCGGCACGGCGCAACGGCGAAAGCCGCACGTCGGGCGCGATGAGCCCGACATTGTGCGGCGAATCGATGTGGAATTGGAAGTGCGGATCGCGCGGTCAGCCCGAGCGGGCGACCGCGCCGTTTAAGGCACGTTGAATACGACCGCTTACTGATCGATAAAGCGATCCGCGGTCCACATGCCTTGCGTGTCGCTATTGGCGGCATTCACGAATTCGATGTCGTGGCCCACCACGCGCAGCACGCGAAAATGCGACTCCACCGGCGTCGATATGCACTCGAAGCCTTCAAAGAACTGCTGCATTTGCTGATGCTCGCCGGCTCTCGCGTGTTGATCCGCGGAATCGAATTTATCTTTCGACAAGCAGCCGTACGAATTCGGCCTGAATTTGAACGTCTGTTGTGGCTGGATGGCGTTGTCCTGCGCGTACGCCGCGGAAACCGCGACAAACAAGCTCACCACGGCGAAGACAGCACTGGCGCGTTTCTTCATGAATAGAGCCTCCGGACTCGAGCCGCGACATTAGCAACGTATATAAAACCGGTTGCGTGAACTCATGCTAAATGAGCGGCGTCGCGTTGCAAGCATATGTTGTGTGCGATTGCAACAAGACGCAATGTCGCAGTGTTTATCCCGGAGATTAGTTGCCGTCACCTTTACGACGAACCGGCCGATTAAAGGGTGAAATTGAAAATGAATTCACCGACAGCAGTGGGCCAGTGCGGCGATTTGTCTCGCTGCGCTTTTGATGCGCCGCAGAAGCGGTTCTTGTCGGGCCGCGACAACGCGCATAGCAGCCGATGGTCAGTGGCGGAAGCTAGCCGAACGGCCTATTGTCACGCACGCCGGTTCGTGGATAAATCGACGGCATTACGCAAGGAGAATTCGGAATGACGCTCGCTCAATGGCTGCCGTTTGCAATCGCTTCGGCAATTCTCGTGGCGATTCCCGGGCCGACAGTCCTGCTTGTCGTCTCGTACGCGCTCGGTCACGGCCGCAAATACGCATTCGCGACGACGGTCGGCGTCGCGCTCGGCGACCTCACCGCGATGACTGCTTCGATGCTTGGTCTGGGCGTGGTGCTCGCGGCATCGGCGGAGCTTTTCATGGCTGTGAAATGGATCGGCGCGGCTTATCTGTTCTATCTCGGCGCGAAGCTGTGGCGCGCGCCGGTCGTCGATACGGATGCCGTCAAGCCGGCCGGCGAGCTGCGCACGAGCCGCATCATGGCGCACGCCTACGCGGTCACCACGCTCAATCCCAAAAGCATCATTTTTTTCGTCGCCTTCGTGCCGCAGTTCGTGGATCCGCACGCGGCGTCCGTCTCGCAGATCGCCATTCTGGAAGCCACGTTCGTGGGCATCGCGGCGGCGAACGCGTTCGCTTATGCGCTGCTCGCATCCGGAGCGCGCCGCGCGATCCGCAAGACTTCGGTGCAGCGCGCCGTGAACCGCACCGGCGGCGCGTTGCTGATGGGCGCGGGCGTGTTCGCTGCGGCCTGGAAGAGGGCAGCATGAACGGCATCGACGATTGGACCGCCAGCGCGCGGCGCGTGTATTTCGCGCTGCT
The DNA here is from genome assembly GCF_902833455.1 of Caballeronia sp. BCC1704. Taxonomy (NCBI): domain Bacteria; kingdom Pseudomonadati; phylum Pseudomonadota; class Betaproteobacteria; order Burkholderiales; family Burkholderiaceae; genus Caballeronia; species Caballeronia sp. BCC1704. Next base: position 361,824 of record NZ_CADFFT010000001.1, read on the forward strand.
GGACGACTGGAACCGGCAGGACGCCGCCGCCATGGCCGGGCGCTTTGCCGAGCGAGGCAGCCTCGTCGGCTTCGACGGCAGCGCCATCGACGGCCGGGCCTGTATCCAGGCGCATTTGACGCCAATCTTCGCGGCGCATCCGACGCCGCTTTTCGTCGCAAAAGTGCGCGAGGTCAGGCGCATGGCGGCCGGGCAGACGCTGTTGCTGCGGGCGGTGGCCGGCATGTGGCCGCGCGGACAGGACGCGCTCGATCCGCGCTTCAACGCCGTGCAGACGCTCGTGCTTTCTCTTTGCGACGGCGCGTACGCGATCGAGATGTTCCAGAACACGCCGGCGGCATTTCACGGACGGCTCGAGGAAGCCGAAAAGCTCACGGCCGAATTGCGTGAATTGGGGCCGCCGCGCGCGGCTTGACCGCTTTACTTCCCGATGCAGAATCGGCTGAAGATGACGCCGAGCAGATCGTCGGAGGTGAATTCGCCGGTGATCGCGTTCAGGCTGTCCTGCGCGAGCCGCAATTCCTCGGCGAAGAGGTCGAGCACCTGCGATTGCTGGCTCGCGTGATCCGCGGCGAGCGCGAGATGCCCACGCGCTTCGCGCAGCGCAATAAGATGCCGTTCGCGCGCGAGGTACACGCTTTCTGCGCCGGCCTGCCAACCGGCAATTTTCAGCAACTGCTCGCGCAGCAGCGCGATGCCGTCGCCCGTCTTGGCGGACAGGTTGACTTCGCGCGCATGGTCGTCGCCTTCGCGCACGGCGGCCGGTGCGCTCGCGAGATCAGTTTTGTTCAGCACGCGGACGACCGGCACGCCTCGCGGAAAGCGGGCAGCAATGGACTCGTCGTCGGCGGTCATCCCGGTGCGAGCGTCGAGCAAATGAAGCACGACGTCCGCGCGCTCGATTTCGCCCCACGTGCGCTCGATGCCGATGCGCTCCACTTCGTCTTCGGTCTCGCGCAAGCCGGCGGTGTCGATGATATGCAGCGGGATGCCCTCGACCTGAATCGTCTGGGCGACCTTGTCGCGCGTGGTGCCCGCAATCGGCGTGACGATTGCCAGTTCCGCACCGGCGAGCGCGTTCAGCAGCGACGATTTGCCGACGTTCGGCTGGCCCGCCAGCACGACCGACATCCCCTCGCGCAGCAGCGCGCCTTGCCGCGCGTCGGCGAGCACGCGATCCAGCCGTTCGCGGATACGCGCGAGCTTGCCGCGCGCGTCGGCGGCTTCAAGAAAGTCGATCTCTTCTTCCGGGAAATCGAGGGTCGCCTCGACCAGCATGCGCAGCGTGATCACCTCCTCGACGAGCGCGTGAATTTCGCGCGAGAACGCGCCTTCCAATGAGCGGCCGGCCGAACGCGCGGCGGCTTCCGTGCTCGCTTCGATCAGGTCGGCGACCGCTTCCGCCTGCGCGAGATCGAGCTTGTCGTTGAGAAACGCGCGGCGCGTGAACTCGCCGGGCTCGGCGAGCCGCAGGCCGAAGTCGCGTCCGGCCTCGATCGCCCGTTGCAGCACGAGCTGGAGCACGATCGGCCCGCCGTGGCCCTGCAATTCCAGCACGTGCTCGCCCGTGTACGAATGCGGCGCGGGAAAGTACAGCGCGATGCCGCGGTCGAGCGCTTCGCCGTTGCCGTCGATGAACGGCACGTAGCTCGCGTGGCGCGGCGCGAGCGGCTGGCCGCAGAGCGCATGCATCGCCTGGTGCGCGGCCGCCTCGCCCGCCCGCCCGAACGAAAGCCGCACCACGCCGATTCCGCCGCGCCCCGGCGCGGTGGCGATAGCGACGATGGGATCGGTGTCGTTGGTCAGCATGGCGGCGGTCGGAGCGGAGGCGTCGGGAGGAGCCGGCATTGTATCGCGGGGATATTGATCCGATCAGCTAGGACAATTCTTGCATTATCTTAAAAAAGATACGATTCCGGTTCGCGCTGTGCAGCAGCGTATTGATTGACTAGCGGGCTAACGCGCGTCTCGCATGGCCATCCAGCTGTCGCACGGCTGACATCAGGCAAGCATTCGGTCGCGCAGACAGGATAAACGACGTCTGATACGCGCCAGATCTAGCGCAGTTGGTTGACGTATGGGCAGCGATTGCCTTGCACAATTGAACGCATGCCAACACAGCAAGAGAAGGCCGATTTCTCAGAACGGCTCAAATTTTCCATGGCCCGGTCGCCCGAGAAGATGCGAGGCGCGACCGATCTCGCGAACAAATTCAATCTGCGGTACCAGGGCGAGCCGGTGTCGCCCCAAACCGCGCACAAGTGGCTCACCGGGCGCTCGATCCCCACGAGCGACAAGCTTCAGACACTGGCTGAATGGCTGAAAGTGGATCTCCACTGGCTGCATTACGGCCCGCCGCCGAGCGGCGGCGCGCAGACTGCGCCGAAGCCGCTCGCGCGCGACGAAAAGTATCCGGCGTCCGAGGACACGTTGGAGCTTGCGTCGAAGATCGAGGCGCTGTCGCCGCATCATCGGTATCTGCTGGAGGAGCTTATCGACCAGTTTTATGGGGCGATGAAGCGGTAGCGGCGTCCGCTGCGACGAAATATTCCAATTCTGATCCGCGAGATTTATCTTGCGCCGTTTATGGCGGGAAGGCTTGCGGCGCAAGGGGCTCGGCTCGGTCCAGCTGCGGATACAAATTCGAATTCGAGATCGCAAATTCGAGTTTGGAGACGCGGACCGGAATGTCCACGACACTACCTGCATGGCGACCAATCGTACAAAACAGGACTTCGCGCGCGGCTTACGGCTGCTGGTCGCAGACGTGGCCGACACCATCCAGCGTGACGTTCCCTATTTCAAGCAAAAGCTCTTCCGCGTCGGACATCCGGACGACCTCGTTCACGCACTCGCGCATGCGGACCCGGACGCGAGCGTAACGGCTACGACCGTGAAAAACTGGTTCGATGCGAAGACGATGCCGCGGGGAAAGAATCGGACGTCGTTGGCCATGCTCCTCGGCCACCGGGGAACGATGCTGTTGGACGGTGAGGACATCACGCCATATGTCTCAACCCGGCTGGAGGCGGCTGAAACCGTACCGGCGTTTCAAGGCTATGAGCACGAGGACGCTTTTCGTCGCGATATTCGGGAGGCAACAGCCGCCGCGTACCTAGTTCTGGCTAAGCTGAACCGGCTAGATGAACGACTCGGCGACCATCTGTCCGGGAGCGCATCGCAACCAAAGAAGAAGCCGTGAAAGAAGCGGAGCGGTAGCCGACCTTCGACAGCGCCAAACAAAAACGCCCGGCAAAGCCGGGCGTTTTCCCATCCAAACCAGCAGCCAAAAACCTCAAGCCACCTTCTTCTTACGCTGTCCCATCATCCGCGTGATGTAGTACTGCTGCGCGATCGACAGCACGTTGTTCACCACGTAATACAGCACGAGACCCGCCGGGAAGAAGAAGAACATGACCGAGAACGCGATCGGCATGAACATCATCATCTTGGCTTGCACGGGGTCCGGCGGCGTCGGGTTCAGCTTCGTTTGAAGGAACATGGACACGGCCATCAGCACCGGCAGGATGAAATACGGGTCTTGCTGCGACAGATCATGAATCCAGCCGATCCACGGCGCGCCGCGCATTTCCACCGACGACAGCAGCACCCAGTACAGCGAGATGAACACCGGAATCTGGATCACCACGGGCAGACAGCCGCCGAACGGATTCACCTTCTCGGTCTTGTACAGCTCCATCAACTGCGCGTTCATCTTCTGCGGATCGCTCTTGAAGCGCTCGCGAATCTGCTGCATGCGCGGCGTGATCTCCTTCATGCGCGCCATCGACTTGTAGCTCGCCGCCGACAGCGGGAAGAACACGGCCTTGATCAGCAGCGTCAGCAGCACGATCGCCCAGCCCCAGTTGCCGACGAAACCGTGGATCTTTTCGAGCAGCCAGAAAAGCGGCTTGGCGATGATCGTCACCATGCCGTAGTCCTTCACCAGCTCCAGACCCGGCGCGATGCCCTCGAGCATGCGCTCTTCTTCCGGCCCGGCGAAAAGACGCGCATCGACCGTCACGCTTTGTCCCGGCGCGATGGTCTGCACCGGCTGCTGCACGCCAACGCGGTACAGGTTCGGGTCGATCTTCTGGACGTAGATATCGCGCTGCGCGCCTTCCTTCGGAATCCACGCGGACGCGAAGTAGTGCTGCACCATCGCGATCCAGCCGTTGTTCGCGGACGGCTCGAACGTGGCCTTGTTCTTGTCGATGTCGCTGAAATCGATCTTCTGGAAGTGCTTCTGATCGGTATAGACAGCCGGCCCGATGAACGTGTGCGAGAAGCGCGGCGTCTCGACCGGCGTGTTGTCGCGCACGAGTTCCATGTAGAGCTTCGGCGTGACCGGCGCATTGCCGACGTTCTCGATCTTCGTATCGACGTTGATCACGTAGCTGCCGCGCGTGAACGTGTACGTCTTCACGACCTTCACGCCGCCCTTCACCGGCGATTCGAACGCGAGCGTCAGCGTTTTCGCGTCGCCCGACAGCGACGTCTGGCCCGGCACCGCCGTGAAGACGTCGTTGTGATTCGGGAAGTCGCCGCCGAGCAGACCGGTGCGCGCGAGATACGTGTGGTTCGCGGTGTGATCGAAGAGCGTGATGTAGAGGTCGGGCTGCTTGCCGTCGCCTTCCTTCAGCAGCGAGAGCTTCGAGAGCGTGCCGCCGCGCGTGTCAATCTCACCGGAATACACGTCCGTCGTGAACTTGACGAGCTGCGAAGCCGCCGTGGCGGGCGGCGTCGAGGTGCCCGGCGCCGCGCCTGCCGGCGCGTTCGTCAGTTCGGAAGGCTGCGCGCCCGGCGTGGCCGAGCCCGGTGCCGGATTGCTGGCGGTCTTGGCCGGCTGCGTCGCGCTCGGGAAGAACATCGACGGGCGCCCATGGTCGCGCTGCCAGTTGTCGAACAGCATGACAACTGACACGAAGAAGATGACCCATAGGACGGTGCGTTTGATATCCATGCGTTGTCTCAGTGTCGATCGGTAAGCGCTTTTGCGCCGTTTAGTGGTGAATGCTTTTCTTGGGCGGAACCTGCAGCCGGGCTATCCGCCTGATTGGAAGCGGATGGAGAACCGGAGCCACGGGACGGTGTCGGCACGAGATCGACGCCGCCCGCCGAAAAGGGATGGCAGCGGCAGAGCCGTTTTGCGGCGAGATACGTGCCATGCGCGGCGCCATGATACTGGATTGCCTCGCGCGCGTAGTCGGAACAGGAAGGGTAAAAGCGGCACCGGTTGCCGAGCAGGGGACTGATCGCAACCTTGTAGAAGCGCAACAACGCGATGAGTGCCGTTTGCATAAGCTTCGCGCTGCGCGCCCGGTTTGCGGTGAGAGGCAAACCGACGCGGCCCGCGCTTCATGACCCGGAAGGGCCGGATGAATCGTCGACGGCGGGCGCAGATGGCGGCGCCGCCACGGGTTCGGCCGCGCGGCGCGCTGCTTCGCGCACGGCACGGTCGAAAAGTACTTCCAGCTCGCCGCGGCACAGCGCGCCGAGCGGCGGCGAACTGGCGCTCGGCATCGCCTTGCGGTCGATTTTTGCGTGCAGCCGCACGAGGATGTCGAATCCGCGCAACTCTTCGCGACGCAGCCGGAACGCTTCGCGCGCAAGCCGCTTGATCAGATTGCGCGTGACGGCGCGCGGCGCCTGCTTTTTACCGATGACGAGCCCGAGCCGCGCTTCGTTGCCCGTGGGCTTGCCGTACAGAACGAAGTGTGGCGAACGCCGCCAGGGGCGCAAACGAAAAACGGATGAGAACTCATCCGTTTTCAGCAGCCTTGCGGCCTTGGGGAACGCGGCCGACGCCGGCAACTCGACGATGTCCTGTTTCAAGACTTCTGTGCGGCGCTCGGCAAGCGGCTCGCCACCTTCCGATGCATCCGTCTCCGAACGCGACGCGGCTGCGAGCAGCACCGTGCCTGTCTTAGATGGCCAGGCGCTTGCGGCCCTTCGCGCGGCGAGCGTTGATGACCTTGCGGCCGCCAGCGGTCTTCATGCGAACGCGGAAGCCATGGGTGCGCTTGCGGCGCGTCACGGAAGGTTGGTAAGTACGTTTCATGGTGCTCTCACTTGAGTTGAATGACCGCGCGGGCTTGGCTCCAGTGTGGTCACTGCAAGCACGATGGCCGGAGGTTCAGGAATTCTGTTTTCGCGGAACCCGCTATTTAAACCGTTTTCCTATTGACCGTCAATAGTTTAGCGCCCATCGACGGTGCAACCCGCGTGTTTCGCCCTCTTTCGGCGCGGTGATTTGACCCTGTGGATAACTCGCGCGCCGCGAGGGTTTGGCGTTAGAATCTCGCCTTACTCGCAAATATCCGCCCGCTGCTTCGGCCCGCCGTTCGCCTGCAAACCCTTGCGGCGTAAGCCTCCGGAGCATGCCTGCTTGGCCGTGCCGGGACTTGCCGAACCATCCGACGTAAGTGGACGCATTCGGCAAGCATGGCCGCAGGTGGCGCGCAGCAACCATAACGACCGCACTCGATGAACGATTTCTGGGAACACTGTTCCGCACTGCTGGAGCGCGAGCTCACGCCTCAGCAGTACGTCACGTGGATCAAGCCGCTGACCCCGGTCGACTTCGATGCCGACGCGAGCACGCTGCGCATCGCCGCGCCGAACCGCTTCAAGCTCGACTGGGTGAAGAGCCAGTTTTCCGGACGCATCGCGGACGTGGCGCGCGAGTTCTTCAGCGCGCCCATCGACGTGCAATTCGTTCTCGATCCGAAAGCGACCGCTCGCAGCGCCGTCGGCGGCGCGCCGAACGCCGCGCCGCGCGTGAGTGTCACGCCGCCGCGGCCGCCTGCGCCGGCGGCGGCGCCCGCCGCGCCTTCGGTGGTGGCGCACGCGAACGCGACGGCGCACGTCAACGCGCTTGCCGCCGAAGCCGCGCAGCAGGCGCAGGCCACGCACGAAGAACAGGTCGACCTCGATCTCCCGAGCCTCGACGCGAACGAAGCCGCCGCTGGCCGGCGCACGTGGCGGCCGGGCGGCGCGCCGTCGGCGGGCGGTGAAACCGATTCCGCCTACGAACGTTCGAAGCTCAATCCGGTGCTCACGTTCGACAACTTCGTGACCGGCAAGGCGAACCAGCTTGCCCGCGCGGCGGCCATTCAGGTCGCGGACAACCCGGGCATCTCGTACAACCCGCTCTTTCTGTATGGCGGCGTGGGCCTCGGCAAGACACACCTGATCCACGCCATCGGCAATCAACTGCTGATGGACAAGGCCGGCGCGCGCATCCGCTACATTCATGCGGAGCAGTACGTGTCCGACGTGGTGAAGGCGTACCAGCGCAAGGCGTTCGACGACTTCAAGCGCTACTACCACTCGCTCGACCTGCTGCTGATCGACGATATCCAGTTCTTCTCGGGCAAGTCGCGCACGCAGGAAGAATTCTTCTATGCGTTCGAGGCGCTCGTCGCCAACAAGGCGCAGGTCATCATCACGAGCGACACGTATCCGAAGGAAATCTCCGGTATCGACGATCGCCTGATCTCGCGCTTCGACTCCGGTTTGACGGTCGCCATCGAGCCGCCGGAACTCGAGATGCGCGTCGCCATCCTGATGCGCAAGGCGATTTCCGAAGGCGTGAGCCTGTCGGAAGATGTGGCGTTCTTCGTCGCCAAGCATTTGCGCTCGAACGTGCGCGAACTGGAAGGCGCTCTGCGCAAGATTCTCGCGTACTCGAAGTTTCACGGCCGCGACATCACCATCGAGCTGACCAAAGAGGCGCTCAAAGACCTGCTGACGGTGCAGAACCGGCAGATCTCGGTCGAGAACATCCAGAAGACGGTCGCGGATTTCTACAACATCAAGGTCGCCGACATGTACTCGAAAAAGCGGCCGGCCAATATCGCGCGTCCGCGTCAGATTGCCATGTATCTGGCGAAGGAACTGACGCAGAAAAGCCTGCCCGAAATCGGCGAACTATTCGGCGGCCGCGACCACACGACCGTGCTGCACGCGGTGCGCAAGATCGCCGCCGAGCGCGGCAACGACGCGCAGCTGAACCACGAACTGCACGTGCTGGAACAGACGCTGAAGGGCTGACGAGAGCCGCCGGGCGGCGCGCGGCGGCAGGCGTCGATTGTTGCGCGCGCAAGCCTGTTTATTGGCGAAAACGCCCCCAATTTCTAGGGAGCCGTGCTGTTTTCAGGCACAATACAGGTTTGCCGTCCGCTGGCCTGGACGGTTCTGAAGCGCAAGCTTTCGCGAGTGACCGGCGGGGGGCCGGCAACGCGTGTTACGAGGTTGTCCGGCGGGCGAACAGTGGCGCTACGGTGGCGAACCGCCCGGACAGGCCGTCACATCAATGAAGGAACTCTATGCAACTGGTCAAGACCGAACGAGATAATCTTCTAAGGCCGCTGCAAACCGTGAGCGGTATCGTAGAACGCCGCCATACGTTGCCGATCCTCGCCAATCTGCTCATCACCAAGAACGGCGCGGACGTGTCGTTCCTTTCGACGGACCTCGAACTTCAGATCACCACGCGCGCCGATTTCGGCGTCGGCGGCGATCAGGTCGCCACCACCGTCGCCGCGCGCAAGCTGCTCGACATCCTGCGCGCCATGCCCGTCGGCGAAGTCGCGCTCGACCTCTCCGACAAGCGCCTCACCGTGCGCTCGGGCAAGAGCCGCTTCAACTTGCAGACGCTCGCCGCAGACGAGTTCCCCACGGTCAACCAGGCTACTGACTTCGGCGCGAGCCTGTCGGTTCCCCAAAAGACGTTCCGCCAGCTGCTCGGCATGGTGTATTTCGCGATGGCCCAGCAGGACATCCGCTATTACCTGAACGGCATGCTGCTGGTGGTGGACGGCGACCAGCTGATGGCGGTCGCCACGGACGGCCACCGCCTCGCGTTCTCGTCCATGAAGATCGAAGGCGCGTTCCCGCGTCAGGAAGTCATCATTCCGCGCAAGACCATTCTCGAATTGCAGCGCTTGCTGGAAGACATCGACGACACGCTGAAAATCGACATCGTCGCGACGCAGGTGAAGTTCACCTTTGGTCAGGTGGAACTGGTGTCGAAGCTCGTCGAAGGCAAGTTCCCCGACTTCCAGCGCGTGATTCCGAAGTCGCACAAGAACACGTTCGAGATCGGCCGCGAAGAGTTGCAGCGTTCGCTCCAGCGCGCGGCCATTCTGACTTCGGACAAGTTCAAGGGCGTGCGCTGCCTCGTCGAACCGGGCCAGCTCAAGATCATGTCCACGAACGCGGACCAGGAAGAGGCGCAAGAAGAACTCGAAATCGCGTATCAGGGCGATACCGTCGATATCGGATTCAACGTCACGTATCTGCTCGACGTGCTCGCGAATCTGAAGGTCGACACGCTCCAGGTGGCGCTCGGCGACGCGAATTCCAGCGCGCTGATCACCATTCCGGAGAACGAGGAATTCAAATACGTGGTGATGCCGATGCGCATCTGACGCGTACGACACCGATCACACTCCAAGGGGCGGCGCGCCCCTTTGGCGTTTTTAAGGTGTTTTGAAAAGTTCGAGCATTTACGAGCAGTTATCGAAGTAGTGTCGAAGCAGTGACGCAGAACCGGAAGAAATCCATGACTGAAAACACACATTCGCAACCCGACAACAGCTACGGCGCATCCTCCATTCAGATCCTCGAAGGGCTGGAGGCGGTGCGCAAGCGTCCGGGCATGTATATCGGCGATACGTCGGATGGCACCGGTCTGCATCACCTCGTGTTCGAAGTGCTGGACAACTCCATCGACGAGGCGCTGGCCGGCTACTGCGACGACATCCACGTGACGATTCACGCGGACAACTCCATCTCCGTGACGGACAACGGCCGCGGCGTGCCCACGGGCCTGAAGCGCGACGACAAGCACGACCCGAAGCGCAGCGCCGCCGAGATCGTGATGACGGAACTGCACGCGGGCGGCAAGTTCGACCAGAACAGCTACAAGGTGTCGGGCGGCCTGCATGGCGTGGGCGTCTCGTGCGTGAACGCGCTGTCCGAATGGCTGCGCCTCACCGTGCGCCGCGACGGCAAGAAGCACTTCATGGAATTCGCGCGCGGCGTCGTGCAGAACCGCGAGATCGTCGAGGAAGACGGCGTGCAGTATTCGCCGATGCCCGTCGTCGGCGACACCGAAAAGCGCGGCACGGAAGTTCACTTCCTCGCGGACGCGACGATTTTCGGCAACGTCGAATTCCACTACGACATTCTCGCCAAGCGCATGCGCGAACTGTCCTTCCTGAACAACGGCGTACGCATCCGGCTCACGGACCTGCGCACCGGCAAGGAAGACGACTTTGCGTTCGCGGGCGGCGTCAAGGGCTTCGTCGAATACATCAACAAGCAGAAGCAGGTGCTGCATCCGACCGTGTTCCACGCGACCGGCGAGCGCGAGAACGTGACCGTCGAAGTGGCCATGCAGTGGAACGACAGCTTCAATGAAAGCGTGCTCTGCTTCACGAACAACATTCCGCAGCGCGACGGCGGCACGCACCTGACCGGCCTGCGCGCGGCGATGACGCGCGTCATCAACAAGTACATCACGGACAACGACATCGCGAAGAAGGCGAAGGTGGAAACCACCGGCGACGACATGCGCGAAGGCTTGTCCTGCGTGCTCTCGGTGAAGGTGCCCGAGCCGAAGTTCAGCTCGCAGACGAAGGACAAGCTGGTGTCGTCGGAAGTGCGGGCGCCGGTCGAAGAAATCGTCGCGAAGGCGCTGGAAGACTACCTGCAGGAAACGCCGAACGACGCGAAGATCATCACGAGCAAGATCGTCGATGCCGCGCGTGCGCGCGATGCGGCCCGCAAGGCGCGCGAGATGACGCGGCGCAAGGGCGTGCTCGACGGCATCGGCCTGCCGGGCAAGCTCGCGGACTGCCAGGAGAAGGACCCGGCGAAGTCGGAGATCTATATCGTCGAGGGCGACTCGGCGGGTGGATCGGCGAAGCAGGGACGCGACCGCAAGTTCCAGGCGATTCTTCCGCTGCGCGGCAAGGTGCTGAACGTGGAGAAGGCGCGCTTCGACAAGCTGATCTCGTCGGAGCAGATCGTGACGCTCGTGACGGCGCTTGGCTGCGGCATCGGCAAGGACGATTACAACCTCGACAAGCTGCGCTATCACCGCATCATCATCATGACGGATGCGGACGTGGACGGCGCGCACATCCGCACGCTCTTGCTGACGTTCTTCTACCGGCAGATGCCGGAGATCGTCGAGCGCGGGTATATCTATATCGCGCAGCCGCCGCTTTACAAGATCAAGGCGGGCAAGGACGAGCGGTATATGAAGGACGCGCACGAGCTCAACCAGCACATGCTGAAGCTCGCGCTACAGGGTTCCGAACTGATTCCGAGCGAAGGCGCGGACCCGATCTCGGGCGATGCGCTCGGCGAACTGGCGCGTGCGTATCTGCTGGCGCAGGCGGTGGTGGATCGCATCAGCCGCATCTACGACGCGGCCGCGCTGGAAGCCGTGATGGATGGCGTCGTGATCGATCTGTCGACGGAAGAAGCGGCGGCTGCATCGGCGAAGGCGCTCGAGGCCCGGCTGCGCGCCGATCCGCTGAAGCCGGAAGTCACGGTGGAGCCGGCCTACGATCAGGTGCGCGAAGTACGCTCGCTGCATATCAAGCGGCGCCATCACGGCAACGTGAAGGTTTCCGTGTTCGACGAAGACCTGCAACTGACCGCTGACTATAAGCAACTGGTTTCGACGGCGGATACGTTCAAAGGCTTGATCGGCGGAGGCGCGTTGATCAAGCGCGGCGAGCGGTCGATGGCCGTGTCCGACTTCAAGAGCGCAATGAAGTGGCTGATCGCGGATGCGGAACGCAACGTGTCGAAGCAGCGCTATAAGGGGCTCGGGGAGATGAATCCCGAGCAGCTTTGGGAAACGACGATGGATCCGAACGTGCGGCGGCTGCTGCGCGTGCAGATCGAAGACGCGATCGCGGCGGATGGCATCTTCACCACGCTCATGGGCGATGATGTGGAGCCGCGTCGGGCGTTTATCGAGAGTAATGCGTTGCGGGCGGGGAATATTGATGTTTGAGGGGAATGGGGGCGCTCAAGCCGCCCGCTTGCATTAAGGCAACCATGCAGCGCCGTCACCCGCCCGACATCCTTCAGCGCTTCGAGGCGTTGAAGGTTTGGCAACGCGGTGACGAGCGCGCGCCTCACAAGCCATTACTGGCATTGCTCGCGCTCGGCTTGTACAGCCGCGGAGTCCGCGAGGTGCCGTTCAACCAGTACGAAAGCAAGCTGAACGAACTCCTGCGGGAGTTCGGCCCGTGGCGGCGCACGCTGTATCCGGAGATGCCGTTTCTTCGCCTGCAAAGCGACGACGTGTGGCGCGTCGCGGCGCACGGCTCGGTGGGTGGCCCCGCGTCCAACGCGGCGCTGACGAAGACGCAGTTGCGCAGCATCGACGCAACCGGCCAATTCTCCGATGACGTCCAACGCACCTTCGACAGCGATCCGCAAGCCATCCGCGACGTTGCGCGCATATTACTCGACGCGCATTTTCCCGACAGCATGCACGAGGACATTCTCGCCGCGGTCGGCCTGACGCTTCACGCGCCGCTGACAGCTAGAACGCGTCGCAGTCCAGACTTTCGCGACGACGTACTCAGGGCGTACCAGTACCGCTGCGCGCTGTGCAATCTCGACATGCGCATCAGCAACCGCACAATCGGCCTAGAAGCCGCGCACATTAAATGGTTCCAGTTCGAAGGACCCGACGTCGTCGAAAACGGCATCGCGCTGTGCTGCCTGCATCACAGGCTCTTCGATATCGGCGCTTTCACGCTCGGCGATGAGCGTCGCGTGCTGGTCTCCGAGGAAGCGCACGGCACCGAGCAGTTCGATCACGTCTTGCTGCGGCATCACGGCAGTCGACTCAACGCGCCGGTCAGAGCGGAACATCACCCGTCGAGCCAGTTCGTCGCCTGGCATCGCTCCCAAGTCTTCCGCGGACAACCGCGCCCCCTCTAATCCCCGAAGCCGCCGCCGCAACCCGCGTACACTTCGGCTTCGAGCCAATCCATCACGCGCGGGCCCACCCGCGCGCATCGCAATCAAGAGAACTTCCCCCATGTTCACCTGCCGAAACCAGTCCTGCCAAGCAGAATGGCAGCCCTCGGACGTCGTCATCAAAAACGAAGGCCAAGGTCTGCTGTTCCGCTGCCCGATGTGCGGCGCGCGTAATTACGTGATGCGCCACGAGTCGCCGGAGGGCGCCGTCTCCTACGAACAAGTCAGCGACATCCCGCCGCGAGGCTCGCATTAACGCCATGACCACCGACACTTCCTTCGCGAACCTGCCGCTCGCCCCCGCGATGCAGGCGAACCTGCAACAACTCGGCTACACGTCGATGACGCCGATTCAGGCCGCCAGTCTGCCGCATGCGCTTGCCGGGCACGACCTCATCGCGCAGGCGAAAACCGGCAGCGGCAAGACCGCCGCCTTCACTTTGCCGCTGCTCGCGCGGCTCGATGCGAAGCAGTTCGCCGTGCAGGCGCTCGTGCTCTGTCCGACGCGCGAACTCGCCGATCAGGTCACGCAGGAAATCCGCCGCCTCGCGCGCGCGGAAGAAAACGTGAAGGTGCTGACGCTGTGCGGCGGAACGCCCATGCGTCCGCAGATCGCGAGTCTCGAGCACGGCGCGCATATCGTCGTGGGAACGCCGGGGCGCATCATGGATCATCTGCAGCGCGAAACGCTTTCGCTCGCCGCAGTCCGCACGCTCGTCCTCGATGAAGCCGACCGCATGCTCGACATGGGCTTCTTCGACGATATCGCGTCCGTCGCGCGACAGTGCCCGAAGGACCGGCAGACGCTGCTCTTTTCCGCGACGTATCCCGAAGGCATCGCGAAGCTGAGCCAGCAGTTTCTGCGCAATCCGCGCGAGATCAAGCTCACCGAGCAGCACAGCAATGCCAAGATCAAGCAGCGGTTCTATCAGGTGGAAGATCACGAACGGCTGCATGCGGTCGGGCTGCTGCTGGATCACTATCGTCCGGTGAGCACGCTCGCGTTTTGCAATACCAAGCAGCAGTGCCGCGACTTGCTCGACGTGTTGCGCGCGCAAGGATTCGAGGCGCTCACGTTGCATGGCGAGCTGGAGCAGCGCGAACGCGATCAGGTGCTCGTGCAGTTCGCCAATCGCAGCTGTTCAGTGCTCGTCGCGACCGACGTGGCGGCGCGCGGGCTCGACATCGCGCAACTGGAAGCGGTCATCAACGTCGACGTGACGCCGGACCCGGAAGTGCATGTGCATCGCATCGGCCGCACGGGGCGCGCGGGCGAGGAGGGCTGGGCGCTGTCGCTCGCGAGCATGGATGAAATGGGGCGCGTGGGCGCGATCGAAGAAGCGCAGCGCGCGGAAGTAGAGTGGCATCCGCTGTCGGAATTGACGTCGGCGGAACCGGGGCATCTGAAGCCGCCGATGGCCACGTTGCAGATTCTCGGCGGACGCAAGGACAAGATCCGCCCGGGCGACGTGCTCGGGGCGCTGACCGGCGAAGCGGGTTTCGACGGCGCGCAGATCGGCAAGATCAACGTGATGGATATGGTGACTTATGTGGCGGTAGAGCGCGGCATTGCCGATGACGCCATCCGCAGGCTCGGCGCCGGGAAGCTGAAGGGGCGCAAGGTGAAGGTGCGGCGGATTTGAGCGGCGGGCTCCAACTCACTCCCGCGCCATCCCCGCCGCCGAGCCGGCATCACGCGTCACCAGCCTTAACCCGCTCGCGACGCTTGCCGCCCCCGCGAACCCCGCGCCAAGCGAAAGCGCGAGCGCCGGACCGTGCTTTCCCGCGATGCCGAAGCACAGCGCAACGAGCGCCGCGCCCGTCGCCTGACCGACGAGCCGCGCGGTGGCGACCACGCCGCTCGCACCGCCGCTTCGCTCGCGCGGCGCGCTGGCCATGAACGCCTTCAAGTTCGGCGACTGAAAGAAGCCGAAGCCCGCGCCACAAATCGACATGCGAATGCAGATATCCAGCGCATGCGGATTCGCGGGCAGCGCCGCAAGCGACACCATGCCCGCGCACAGAATGGCGAGCCCGATGCCGCCGAGCAGACCCGGCGCGTAGCGGTCAGACAAGCGCCCCGCGATGGGCGCCATCAACGCGACGAGCACCGACCACGGCGTCATCAGGAAGCCGGTTTCCACCTGCGTGCGGCCGAGGACGGTCTCGAAGTAGAACGGCAGCGACACGAACGCGAGCCCTTGCGCGGCGAACGAGCAGACGGCGGTCATCGTCGAGAGCGCGAACATCGGGCGTCGAAACAGATCGACGGGCAGCATCGGCGCGGGATGGCCGCGCTCGCGTCGAAGCATCAGCGCGCCCGCGACGAGCGCAACGGCCAGCGCCGCGAGCACCGTGTGCGATGGCGCCCGCTGCGCCGCTTCCCCGAGCGCAAAAATCAGCGACGCGAACGTGACGACGTTGAGCGCCGCCGCCACGCGATCGAAGCCGTGCGCGCTGCGCTTCGTCTGCGGCAGCGCGGGCCACGCGATAAAAAGCGCGAGCACGCCGACCGGCAGATTCACCGCGAAGAGCCACGGCCACGTCCCGAGCGACAGCACGATGGACGCCACCGTCGGCCCGACCGCGAACGCAATGCCGACAATCAGCGCGTTCAGTCCCACGCCGCGCCCGAGCCGGTGCAGCGGAAACAGCGCGCTGATGAGTGCCGTATTGACGCTCATGATCGCGCTCGCGCCGAGCCCTTGAAGCAGGCGCGCGGCGACGAGCGTCGGCAGCGACCACGAGAACGCGCATATCGCGGATGCGATCGTGAACACGACAAGGCCGCCCAGATAAACGCGCCGATGCCCGACGATGCCACCGAGCGCCGCGAACGGCAGCAGCGTGGCGACCATCGCGAGCTGATACGCGTTGATGATCCAGACGGAGGCCGCGGGCGTCGAGCCGAGATCGGCGGCGATGGCGGGCAGCGCCGTATTCGCGATGGCGGTATCGAGTGTCGCCAGCGCGACGGCCAGCAGAATGGCGGCCATGCCGCGCCGCTCGCGGGAGGTCATCGGCGCATCGGGGTCGCGGGGGGCGGATTGGGTGGGATCGGCGGGCACGTCGTGTTCCGGAAGTAAGCGGACAAAGAATAATCCGAAACGATACGGGAACGCGACGGATCGCGCTCGAACGCGTCGGCGGCGGTTATGCTGTGACGACCAAAACAGGGAGACGGAGCATGGCCATTCGAATCGTGCGGCTCGGCACACCGCGCAGCGAAAACGAAGGCTTGCGCATCGGCACCGTTCGCCGGCCGCCGCGCGGCGTGCCGAAAGCCGAGTTCGCGAGCCGCAACTTCTATGACGTTTGGTACCCGAATCTGGCGCCATCGGCGGAACGGGTGGCCGAGGCACTGAGCGCGCAGACGGAGAAGGAGTGGAGCGCCTTCGTGCGGAAGTACAAGGCCGAGATGGCGACGCCGGAGGCGAGCAGGTCGCTCGATCTGCTCGCGGCGCTCTCGCATACAACCAATCTGTCGGTCGGGTGCTACTGCGAGAATGAGGCGCGGTGTCACCGGTCGGTGCTGCGAGAGCTTTTGCTGAAGCGCGGCGCGGAGGTGGTCTAGGCGCGACAGACGCCCGTGAGGGCGTCTATGGCAAATGCTTCAGTCGGTGCCGAATTTCGGCGAGCGCGGGCCGTAGAGCAGGCCGGTCTTGTCGCCCGTCGCGAGCAGGCGCTGGCTCGTCAGGCCCGCGACGTCGAACGATTTATCCGTCAGCGAGTGGGTGACCTGTTTGGCGATGCCGCCGACCACCATGCCGATCAGGCTGCCGTTGCCCACGCCGACGTTGTAGCCGACTTCGTTGCCGTTGGCCGTGGCGGAACCTTTCCACAGTTCGTCGCCCGAGCGCAGATCGACGAGCTTCGCGTTCGCCGACACGACCGTCTTGCTGTCGACGACGATGAACTTCGTGCCTAGCTTCTCGCGCGCAGACGACGATGGCGGAATCCCGACGACGGGCTGTCATCGGCGACTGACGTCGAGTAGGACGGGCGTAGACAAGTTGCCGCTTAGTGATTATACGGCTCGCGCTCGGGCCGCCAGCGACCTTGCGCGAGGACAAGAAGTGGCCAAATTTCGGATCGGAAGCAATTGCAGCGCAGGTATGCCGAGGGTAGAAGGCTAGACGAGCGGAAAAACGGTTCCGCATCACGGTCTAGCGTGTGTCGGAAGTCTTCCACGCTGCGGCTGCCCTTCCGTTCGCGCATGCGCTGATAGTCCGAGCAGCGACGCAGCATTCGCGATCGAGTCCACTCTATCCTGACAGCAACACCGAGATTCATGGCTAACCCGCGTCATCCGCACCACCCGACAGCGCCCGCAACACCGACAGCGCCCGCAACACCGACAGCCTCGCGGCTGCCTCAGTGGCAGCCGCTCAACTGGACCTTCCCGTTTGCACCGAAGAGCGGAAATCCAACGGACCCTCAGACCTGGCTCCGCGCGCTGGCGGGTGCGGACGGTGGTTCCTATCCCTTTGGTCGGAACGGCATGTTTCACGGCGGCATCCACTTCGACGCGGCGACTGGCGCCGACCTTAAGCAGGGCGAGGGCGTCAAGGTGATTGCCGATGGCGAGGTGGTGGCCTACCGACTCGATTCAAAGTACGCCGGACTGACCTATCCGACCACGCCCCCGCGATACGCGCTTTATTCGACCGGCTTTGTACTGGTGCGTCACAAGCTTGTTCTCCCCCCCGAGCCGAAGCCAGCAAGCCTGCAAGGAGCCGCTAGCGGCGCGCAGACGCCGCAGAGCATCTCGCCACCTGCCGATGAGGTACTGGAGTTCTACAGTCTCTACATGCACCAGCTTGACTGGGCGGGTTATTTGTCAGCGGAGCACTCGGACAGCGGCAGTGCGCAGCCTGTGCCGTTGGTTCACCGGTTGCCTTTCTGGCAAGGCGACCGGCTTTTCCGAGTGGGTGCGAAAGCAAAGTACAAATTGGCTGGGGCGCCAGCGAATGCGCTGGACGGAACGCGCTCTGCCGGCACGACGCAGACCGGTGTTCGCATCTGCGCTCGCGCATCGGGCGCGGTAATCGGGCTTCTGCCGCGCGGTGCAGAACTAACCATCGTCGGCAATGGGGTAAAAGGTTGGGCACAGATCGCGATAATCACAAAGGGCACGCCGGTTCCTGTCGCGACCGGTGACTCTGCTGTCTCGACAGGCTGGGTAAATCTGGACGAACTCGACGCGGTGATCGAGCCGAAACCGCTAGACACAGTGGTCGTGCTCGAAACACCGTTCAAGGTTCGGGCGGGCGATGTGATCGGTTACCTGGGTGAATACCAGAATTTCTCACAGTCGAGCGTGCTGCCGCCCCAGCCGGTGCGTCCGCTGCTTCACGTCGAGGTCTTTACGGGCGCACAGATCAACGATTTCATTACCAAAAGCCGGGAGCGCGCGAACAAGCTGGGAGACAAGGTGCCGGGCGGAAAGCCTTTGCTGGTGATCTCGCCAGGAGCAAAACTCGTCAAACCCTCCGATGCGCAGCGCAATACTGAACTTGTGGGGCTCACGCTCGCTCTCGCGAAGGGCGATCCGGGCAAGGGCAAGTGGGCGAGGGTACAGCCGACGCGACTTGCTGCAAAGCCCAGTGCGAGCGGTCACGGACATGCTCACCAGCTAGCCGGAAGACCCATAGGCACCCCGGTTTGGGTCGAGCGCAGGTTTGCGGGCAAAGTCGCCAGTGCGACGGTCCAGACCTGGACCGATTTTCCGTTACAGCTTGCCAATGCGCAGGGCCCGGCGGTCGGCTATCAGCAGGTGTTCTCGCGCGCCCAGCTTGACCAGCTTTCCGATAACAGCACGGCCAAGGAAGAAAGCAAGAGCGAGTCGACCGCCGCAGAGTGGTGGCAGATCAATGCCGGCGATAGCGACGGCCAGCCGATCTGCGGCTGGGTGTGCGAAAAGGGGCACACGGAAACTCGATGGCAAAGCCCGTGGGCGTGGCCGGACTTCGATACGGTAGATACGACGGGAATGTCGGTGATCGACCTGTACCGGCGGAACTTGTATGAGACGAAGCAGTTGCTCGACGGCGAGGAACAAGCGTTTGCTCCCATTGCTGCGAGCATCAACGGCACTCCTTTGATCGCGAAGCTGGAAATGGCAGCGAAGGGTGGAGGCAGCGGCAAGGGAAACAGGGTGGTTCCGGCCGACCTGAAGGAGGCATTGACCGTGCCGTGGCTGGCCGACGTTGTCTCGCACCTGATCGTCAGCTACGAGAGCGAGTGGGGCGGCGACACGAGCAAGTGGGAAGCGTTGACTCCGCTGATGGGTGACGACGGCAAGCCTGTCTGGCAGGCCGAACTTGAGCGCATCGAAAAGCTGAAATGGTGGGATAAGGTGAGCGCGATCAATGGTTTTCCCGCCGGCCCGAACGTTTGGCATATTCACCCAATCGGCCTAGTGGCAAATTTTCAGAGCGGCGCATGCGATTGCAAAGCGCGCTTCGAAAAGGTATCAAAAATTGTTTTGTCGAACGAGGGCGGATTCGTTGATGACCCCAATGATTCTGGCGGAGCCACCAATAAGGGCATTGCTTGGGCTACGTGGCAAGCATATGCCAAGGAAGATATTGGCGTCGAGCCAACACTGGCTAATCTCAAAGCGCTTACCGACGATCAAGCGAAGGTTATCTATCTGAAACGCTACTGGGAGCCGCGCGGTTTCTGTGGGTTTGCTAATGAGAAGACCGCCCTGAACATTTACGATTGGACAATAACATCGGGTCAAGCTATCCGCAAAATTCAAGAATTAATGATCTCGGACTATGCGAAATCGATCGAAGTGAACAATAAGATGTCGAGAGCTCTTGTTGAACAGATCAATTCGATCGACGACCAGGAAGAACTGGTGCAGAAAATCGGGGCGACGCGGAAGAAATACTACACGTCGCTGGCTTACGATAATTCAGGGAAGCCAACCAAGAACCACAAATTTTTGGATGGATGGACCAAGAGAGTGGATCGGTGCTTGGATTTCAAGGGGTGATCAGCATGAAGGTTTCAGGAAGCCTATTAGCGGGCTATGTTTTCGTTTTGCTTTGCAATAGTGTATCCGCGTTCGCTCACTCGTTCTCCGGCGAATGGGATTGGAATAGTGCGCCAAGTACGCGAACGTTCTCAGTTCATTTGGAGCAGCGAGGTAATTCAATTCGCGGGCAATATTGTGCGGTAGCCCAGAATGGAAACAGAACAGATTGTGACGACGAAAAAAACCCAAACATTGCGGGAAAAATCAATGCTAACGGGACATCCGCATCGATCAATTTTTCGTCATTCTTTGGAGCAACGAACGGAAAGGCACAGTTGACGATGCGGAACGGCAATTTGATTTGGCATATCACGAAGAGCCCAGACGGAGCGGAATCCTACGCTCCCAAAGATGCCGTCCTTCGGCGACGTTGACAGATTGCTCTCGCACTTCGTCCGTCGCGCACCGAAGCGCCGTTTTCAGTCCGGCGCTCGTGCTCTGGTCGACTCGACCTGCCGCGTGAGGTGTTCGTTCAGTACACAGGAAGCGCTGAAGCCGATGTCCTGCTTCTGCGCGCCGCTCCGCTGGCGTTGAGGTAACGATGGATGAGTGGAGATTTGGGCAAGGTCGTGAAGGTGGCCAAACGTTCCGCGACCGAATCTTCCGAGTCGGGAAGTGCCGGACTCTGCCTGATATCTATCCAGAAAGCGAAAAGCCCAACCGGTAAAGGCTGGGCTTTTTGCATGAATTCTTTGGTGGGGCGTGAGTGACTCGAACACTCGACCTACGGATTAAGAGTCCGCTGCTCTACCAACTGAGCTAACGCCCCAACAGAAGCGAAATTATAGCGGCAGAATTTCGAAAAGCGCAAGCCCCCCGCGCGAAAATTCGACGCCGCAACAAGCCGCCCGCCGAACAGCGCGCGCCACGACAGCCGTTATCATGACGCATCGCCGAACCATCGTTCGATTCGTCAACTCATCACGGAACAGGAAGACATGGACGAAGCCGCCATCCGCGCGTTGCTGGACAGCATTCTCGCGCCGTGGGTCCGCGAACTGTCGCTCGCGCCCGAAGCCATCGGGACCGACTCCGTCACCCTGCGTCTGCCGTACTCGGACCATCTGCGTCACGCGGGAGGCGTTATCTGCGGTCAGGTGTTCATGGCCGCCGCGGATACCGCGATGGTCGTCGCCATATCGCACGTCATGGGCGGTTTCTCGCCGATGACCACCGTCTCGCTCAACACCACGTTCATGCGCCCGGTGAAGTCCGGCGACGTGCTCGTCACGGCGCGCGTGATGCGGCGCGGGCGCAATCTCGTCTTCGGCGAAATCGACATGCACGACGACAAAGGCGAACTCGCCGCTCACGCCACGACGACCTACGCGCTCATCAACAAAGACCAGTAAGCAATGTTCGATCAAGTCGTATTCGCCGGCGGCGGCAACCGCTGCTGGTGGCAAGCCGGATTCTGGAACGTCGTGCAGCCGGAGCTGGACCTGCGGCCGCGGATCATCGCGGGCATCTCGGCAGGCGCGGCCACCGCCTGCATGCTCTACACCAACGACGCGCGCTGGGTCATGCGCTATTACGCGGACGTCCTCCGCGGCAACACGAAGAACGCCTACTGGGGCAATCTGTTGCGGCGCCAGTCCGTGTTTCCGCATTACCGCATCTACCGGCAGGCGCTGCTCGACATCTTCGCGGATCGCTTCCACGAACTGGCATCGGCGCCGGAAATTCGCATCGGCGTGTCGCATCTGCCGCGCTGGCTCGGCGCGCGCAGCGCCGTCGCTGCGGGCCTGATCGCCTATAACATCGAAAAATACGTGCGCAAGACGCTGCATCCGACGCTCGGCCAGGCGCTCGGCTTCCATCCCGAGTTCGTGACGGCGCAGGAATGCCCGACGATCGAAGACCTGGCCGACCTCATTCTGCAATCGTCGAGCACGCCGCCGTTCACGCCGATCCTGCGTCGCAACGGGCGTCCGGTGCTCGACGGCGGCATGGTCGACAACGTGCCTGTCTCCGCGCTCGACGCGTCGCCGGGCATGGTGCTCGTGATGGTCACGCGGCTGTATCCGCGTGAGCGCATGTTCGTCGTGCCGCACGGCGAGCAGCAGCGTCTTTACGTGCAGCCGTCGCGCAAGGTGCCCATATCGAGCTGGGACTATACGAGCCCGTCGCAGATGGAGCATGCTTACGACCTGGGTCGCGCGGACGGCGAAGACTTTCTGAAACGCCTGCCGCGTCTTCTGGAAACCGCGTCGCATCTCGCCTGAGTCTCTATGGAGGCATGCCGTGTCGAAGCTGCATCGCTATGAACTGACCGTCGCGTGGACCGGCGATCTCGGCTCCGGCACGTCCGCCTACGACGCGTACTCGCGCGACCATCTCGTGCGCGTCGGCACGAAGCCCGCAATCGAGGCATCGAGCGATCCGGCGTTTCGCGGCGACGCCGCGCGTCACAATCCGGAGGAGTTGTTCGTGGCGTCGCTCTCGTCGTGCCACATGCTCTGGTATCTGCACCTGTGCGCGACCAACAAGGTCGTCGTCACGGGCTATGTCGATCAAGCCATCGGCACGATGCAGGAAGAGCCCGGCGGCAGCGGGCGCTTCGTCGATGTGCTGCTGCGCCCCAAAGTGACCATCGGCGCGGGCGGCGACGCTGCGCTCGCCGCGCGGCTGCATGAGGAAGCGCACCGGTACTGTTTCATCGCGAATTCGGTGAATTTCCCGGTGCGCTGCGAGCCGGCTATCGACGTGTCGACGCTCTGAACGTCAACGGCGGCGCGCGTGCTGGAGCGCCTCCGGATTCGCCACGCTCGACATATCGCCGGCATCGAACGCGAGAATGTTCTTGAACGCCGCGCTGAAGTACAGCTCGTAGCTTTCGCGCTCCACGTAGCCGATGTGCGGCGTACAGATCACGTTCTCCATGCGCAAGAGCCCGTAGCCTTGCAGAATCGGCTCGCTTTCGTAGACGTCCACCGCGACCATGCCCGGCCGGTTGTGATGCAGCGAATTCAGAAGCGCGTTCTCTTCGAGCAGTTCCGCGCGGCTCGTGTTGACGAAAAGCGCGGTCGGCTTCATGCGCATGAGATCGTCCGTTTTGACGATGGCGCGCGTTTCGTCGTTCAGACGCAGATGCACGGTGAGCACGTCGCTCTGCTCGAACAGCATCTCACGGCTTTCCGCGATCGCCACGCCGTCCTCGCGCGCCGCCTCCTGCGAGTGCTCGCGGCCGTAGACGAGCACGTTCATGCCGAACGCCTTGCCGTAGCCCGCCACCAGCCTGCCGATCTTTCCGTAGCCCCAGATGCCGAGCGTCTGACCGCGAAGCACTTGCCCGAGCCCGAAGTTCGGCGGCAGCGCGGACGTCTTCAATCCCGACTGTTGCCACGCGCCTTGCTTCAGATTTGCGACGTACTGCGGAATGCGCCGCTGCGCCGCCATGATGAGCGCCCACGTCAGTTCGGCCGGCGCGACGGGTGAACCGGTTCCTTCCAGTACCGCGATTCCGCGCTCCGTACACGCGTCGATGTCGATATGGCCGCCGCCCGCGCGACCGGTCTGACTAATCATGCGCAACTTCGGGCATTTATCGAGCAACTGCGAGCTAATGCGCGTGCGTTCACGAATGAGCACCAGCGCGTCCACTTCCGACAGTCTGCTAGCCAACTGTCCGAGCCCACGCACCGTGTTATTGAAGACCTTCACCTCATGGTCATCGAGCAGATGGAAGCAGTCGAGCTTCCGAACGGCGTCCTGGTAGTCGTCGAGAATGGCGATTTTCATGGAATGTGATTGCGTATTGTTGGGCATTAAACCTGCTGCGTCGTCTAACCGGCAATTGAAAGAAGCGAGGATTAACTTCGGGTAATTACCGATAAATCCGTGCTATTCCGCCGAAACCTGTGCTTTATGCGCAGCGTCAATGTCTCGCTGCGATGCGGTGTTATGCTTGATTCCCGCTTGATTCCCGCTTGCTTCCCCTTAATCGGCGGCGGATAAAGGTCCGCGTCGAAAAGCGAAAATCGCGGCGCCCATTGCGGAAAACACGGTAATCAGCAAGGGGACAGGCCGCTTAGTATCTCTTTTTAACAGTTTGTTCCTTTGCGGCGCAAGCCACGGCAGGAAGCGCCCGAAGGTCAGCAAGAGTCACGCCCCGAGGACGCCGCACTCGGCTGGTCGACCGCATTTGCGTGAGCGCGCTTGCGTGAAGCGCCCGCGGTCCCGTCGAAACGCCTCTCGCACGCAGCGTCCGGGCGCACGGTTTTTCATTGCAGAAGAACGGAGACAGCTCGATGAACCAGCCCGCAGTAGTCGAACAAAACAATAACAATGCCATCGACGTCGAAGCGCCGGCCTATGTCCGGCACGCAAGACTGATCGAATGGGTTCAACGCGTCGCGGCGCTCACCAAGCCGGAACGCATCGTCTGGTGCGACGGCTCGCAGGAAGAGTACGACCGGCTCTGCGCACAGATGGTCGCCGCCGGCACCATGAAGAAGCTCAATCCCGAAAAACGCCCGAACTCGTACCTCGCGTGCTCCGATCCGTCGGACGTGGCGCGCGTCGAGGATCGCACGTTCATCTGCTCGCAGCGTCGCGAAGACGCCGGCCCGACGAACAACTGGATCGACCCGCAGGAAATGCGCACGACGCTCGACGGCCTCTTCGACGGCGCCATGCGCGGCCGCACGATGTACGTCGTGCCGTTCTCGATGGGCCCGCTCGGCTCGCCTATCGCGCATATCGGCGTGGAACTGTCGGATAGCCCGTACGTCGTCACGAACATGCGCATCATGACGCGCATGGGCCGCGAGGTGTACGACGTGCTCGGCGCGGACGGCGAGTTCGTGCCGTGCGTGCACTCGGTCGGCGCGCCGCTCGCGGACGGCCGCAAGGATGTGCCGTGGCCGTGCAACGACACGAAGTACATCGTGCATTTCCCCGAATCGCGCGAGATCTGGAGCTTCGGCTCGGGCTACGGCGGCAACGCGCTGCTCGGCAAGAAGTGTTTCGCGCTGCGCATTGCATCGACCATGGGCCGCGACGAGGGCTGGCTCGCCGAGCACATGCTGATTTTGGGCGTCACGTCGCCGCAAGGGCGCAAGTACCACGTCGCGGCGGCGTTCCCGTCCGCGTGCGGCAAGACCAACTTCGCGATGCTGATTCCGCCTTCCGACCTCAATGGTTGGAAAGTGACGACCATCGGCGACGACATCGCGTGGATCAAGCCGGGCCGCGACGGCCGTCTCTACGCGATCAACCCGGAAGCGGGCTATTTCGGCGTCGCGCCGGGCACGAGCGAAAAAACCAACTTTAACGCGATGGCGACGCTCAAGGAGAACGTGATCTTCACGAACGTCGCGCTGACCGACGACGGCGACGTCTGGTGGGAAGGCATGACCGACGCGCCGCCCGCCCATCTGATCGACTGGCAGGGCCGCGACTGGACGCCGGAAATCGCGAAGGAGACCGGCGCGAAGGCCGCGCACCCGAACGCGCGGTTTACTGCGCCCGCGTCGCAGTGTCCGTCGATCGATCCGGACTGGGAGAACCCGGCGGGCGTGCCGATCGACGCGTTCGTCTTCGGCGGACGGCGCTCGAACACGGTGCCGCTCGTGACCGAAGCGCGCGACTGGAAGGAAGGCGTCTACATGGCCGCGACGATGGGCTCGGAAACCACGGCCGCCGCGGCGGGCCAGCAGGGCGTCGTGCGCCGCGATCCGTTCGCGATGTTGCCGTTCTGCGGCTACAACATGAGCGACTACTTCGGCCATTGGCTCAAGATGGGCGAGCGCCTGCAAGCGCAGAACGCGGAGCCGCCGAAGTTCTTCTGCGTCAACTGGTTCCGCAAGGGCGAGGACGGCAAGTTCGTGTGGCCGGGCTTCGGCGAGAACATGCGCGTGCTGAACTGGATGGTCGGACGCATCGAGGGCACGGCGAGCGGCGAGGAACACGCGTTCGGCATCTCGCCGCGCTATGAAGACATCGACTGGGGCGCGCTCGATTTCACGCGCGAGCAGTTCCAGCAGGTCATCTCGGTGAACGACGCCGCGTGGCGCGATGAACTCACTTTGCATGACGAGTTGTTCGCGAAGCTTCAGCAAGGGCTGCCGGACGCGCTCCCGGAAGCCAAGGCGGACATGGAAAAGCGTCTCGCTGCCTGATGCTGCTTAGTAACACCGGCGGCTTTTGCATTGGAAGATGACCGAACGGTCATCTTTCTCCGCCGAAGCCGCTTCCCTCATGATTTTTTCCTAAAAACCACGGCGCCTCCGCAACTTCTGCACGAATCTTCGAGTCCTAGGATAATTCTGAATTGCCTTGCAGCAGGATTTATAGCCGCGTGGCGGCAGGAGTTGTCCCATGGATCATTTGCAGTCGATGAAGGTGTTCGTTCGCGTGGCCGATCTCGGCAGTTTTGCCCGGGCCGCCAGCGCGATGGACATCTCGAACGCGGTGGCGACGCGCCACGTCGCCGATCTGGAAAGTCGTCTCGGCACGCGTCTGCTCAACCGCACGACGCGCAGCCTTTCGCTCACGGAATCCGGTCAGGTGTATCTTGAGCGGGCGCGCCAGATTCTCGATGAACTCGAAGATGTCGAACAGATGGTGGTCGCGCGCAATCACGAGCCGCTAGGTTCCCTGCGCATTGTCGCGCCGGTCGTGTTCGGCCTGCACAATCTCGCGCCCGTGTTGCAGACGTACGCGCAGCGCTATCCGAAAGTCGTGCCCGACGTGACGCTGGTGGACCGCCAGGTCGATCTCGTGGAAGAAGGATTCGATGTTGGCATCGTCATCGCGCGGCAGGTGAAGAGCGCGAGCGTCGTGACGCGACGCCTGACCACGGGCTGCATGACCGTGTGCGCGACGCCCGAATACCTTGAAAAGCACGGCACGCCGACGCGGCCGGAACATTTGCTGGAGCATCCGTGCCTGAGTCTGCCGTCCGAGTATTGGGGCGACGAGCGCGTCTTCACGGGTCCGGACGGCGAAGTGCGCGTGCGGCCGCAGAACGTCATCATTGCGAACAATACCGAAATGCTGCGGCAGTTCGCGTTGCTCGGCATGGGCATCGCGATTTTGCCGAGCTATCTGATCGGCAACGACATGAACCGCAATCAACTGGTGCGCCTGCTCGGCGACTATCAGCTGCCGCAGGTCGAAATCAACGTCGCGTATCCGAGCCGGCGGCACTTGCCCGCGAAGGTCCGCACGTTCATCGATCATCTCGTCGAGCACTTTAGCCAGACGCCGAATCATCAGCTCGGCGAGCAGTGGATTCGCGATGGCATCGGCAAGCCGGCGGCCGCGAGCAGCGCGGAAGCCCACTACGCTCACGCCGATGAAGCCAAAGCGCCGCCGCCCGCGCCGCGTTCCCGCTCGATGGACGGCGAACTCGGCCCGAAGCTGGCGAAGCCTTCGCGAACGCGAGGGCGCGTGCCGGCAGCGTCGCCGTTCTGATCGGCTGGGCGCCTTCGAGCGCGCATCGGACAAAAAAAGCCCGCGAATCGCTTCGCGGGCTTTTTGCTTTTTGGCCGGCGCGGCCGATCAACCCGCTTTGCGCGCCGCCGTCTTCTTCGCCGCCGCTTTCTTCGCCGGCGCTTTCTTGGCCGCGACCGTCTTCGTGGCCGTCTTCCGCGTCGTCTTCGCGGCTACGGCGACGTCGCTATCGCCTTCGTCCGCGTTGTCGGTCTGGGCATCGGCGGTCGCGCCGCGCTTCGCCGCCGCTGTCTTCGCGCCCGGCTTGGCCTCTTTCTTCTCGAATTCGAAGCCGATCTTGCCGTCCGGTTGCTTGACGAGATACGCCTTAAAGTTGCGCCCCGTCCGTGACGACTTGAAGTTCGTCAGCAGATCGGTGCGGCCTTCGTTCAGCAGCTTCTCCATCTGCTCGCGCGCAATCTCCTGTTGCAGGATGACTTTGCCGGAGCGGAAATCGCAAGTCTTCGGATTCGCGACCGAGTTCTCGCACACGAAACTCATGCCGTGCTCGAACACGCGCGACTGGCACTTCGGACACGCGCCGACCGGCGTCTGCTCCGAGAAATCGGGCGGTTCGCCGTCCTCGCCGCCGGTGTCCTGACCGAAATCGAACTCCAGCTTGAAGTTCTTGATCTCGTCGTCGAACGCGAGCTTGAGAATGGCCGAGAACGGACGACCCATCTTGCTGCGGAAACCCGACAGCGGACCGATGGTCTTCTCGCGCAGCAGTTCCTCGACTTCCGGGATCTCGAACTGACGGCCGCCCGGAATCTTCGAGATCGAGAACTCGCACTTCGTGCACGCAAAGCGCCGATAGTTCTCCTTCACCTGCGCGCCGCAATTCGGGCACGGCGTCTCCAGCGTCGCGTAATCGCCGGGGATCGTGTCAGAGTCGTATTCCTTCGCGCGCTTCACGATGGTCTGCGTCATGCGCGCGATTTCCTGCATGAACGCGTCCCGATGCAGGTTGCCGCGCTCCATCTGCGAGAGCTTGTGCTCCCATTCGCCGGTCAACTCCGGCGCGGTCAGCTCCTCGACGCCGAGCCCGCGCAAGAGCGTCATCAACTGGAACGCCTTGGCAGTCGGGATCAACTCGCGGCCCTCGCGCACCATGTACTTCTCGCCGAGCAGTCCTTCGATGATGGCGGCGCGCGTGGCCGGCGTGCCTAGGCCCTTCGCGGCCATCGCCTCGCGCAGCTCTTCGTCTTCGACGAGCTTGCCCGCGCCTTCCATCGCGGAAAGCAGCGACGCCTCGTTGTAACGCGCGGGCGGCTTGGTCACGAGCCCATGCGCCTCGACCTTCTCGACGTCGACCGTTTCGCCCTTCTGCACCGGCACCAGATTGCCTTCCTCGCCCGCGGCTTCGCGGCCGTAGACCTGCAACCAGCCCGGCTCCACGAGCACCTTGCCTTCGGTCTTGAAGTGATGCCCCGAGACTTCGGTGATGCGCGTGGTAACGAGGTACTCCGCCGCCGGGAAGAACACGGACAGGAACCGCTTCACGACGAGGTCATACAGCTTCTGCTCGGGCTCGGACAGCGCTTTGGGCGCTTGCAGCGTCGGAATGATGGCGAAGTGGTCGCTGATCTTCGAATTATCGAAGATGCGCTTGTTCGGCTTCACCCAGCCCTTGTCGAGCACCTGCTTGGCGAACGGCAAGTAGTTGTTGCTCTCCTTGAGCATGGTCAGCGTTTCCTTGACCGTGCCCAAGTAGTCTTCCGGCAGCGCGCGCGAATCCGTACGCGGGTACGTCAGGACCTTGTGCTTCTCATAGAGCGCCTGCGCGAGCCCGAGCGTGTTCTTCGCCGAGAAGCCGAAGCGGCTGTTGGCTTCGCGCTGAAGGCTCGTCAGGTCGAAGAGTAGCGGCGACATCTGCGTGGACGGCTTCGATTCTTCCGTCACCGTGCCGGTTTTGCCGCGGCACGCCGCGACAACCGATTCAGCCGCCGCGAGACTCCACAGACGCGAGTCGCGCTGCTCCGGATCGTTCTCGACGCGCTTGAACTTCGGGTCGAACCAGCGGCCTTCGTAAAGTCCCTTCGCCGCGATGAACTGCGCGCGCACTTCCCAATAGTCGCGCGGCACGAACCGGCGAATTTTCTCTTCACGTTCGACGACGATCGACAAAGTTGGCGTTTGAACGCGGCCGACGGTCGTCAGAAAGAAACCGCCGCCCTTGCTGTTGAACGCGGTCATCGCCCGCGTGCCGTTGATGCCGACGAGCCAGTCCGCCTCCGAGCGGCAACGCGCGGCGTCCGCGAGCGGCTGCATGTCCGCGTCGCTGCGCAGATTCGCGAAGCCTTCGCGGATCGCGGCGGGCGTCATCGACTGAAGCCAGAGGCGCTGGATGGGCTGCTTCGCTTTGGCGTGCTGCGCGATGAGGCGGAAAATCAGCTCGCCCTCGCGCCCCGCGTCGCATGCGTTGATGAGCCGGTCGATATCCTTGCGCTTCAAGAGCTTGGTCAGGACCTTCAGCCGCGATTCGCTTTTCGCGATGGGATTCAGATCGAAATGCGGCGGAATCACCGGCAGGTTCGCGAAGCTCCATTTGCCGCGCTTGACGTCGTATTCCTCCGGCGCGGCGATTTCCAGCAGGTGGCCGACCGCGGACGAGAGCACGTAGTCGTCGCTCTCGTAGTACTCGTCATGCTTGGTGAAGCCGCCCAGCGCGCGCGCGATGTCGTTCGCGACGGAGGGCTTCTCAGCGATGATCAGGGCTTTGGACATGACTCAATATGGTTGGGAACTGGCAGCGGCCCCGTTTGGACCGCTTTAACGACCGCTTTATAGCACACGGTTTGCGCCGTGAGCGTCGCGGTTTCGATAACGACGCCCGGCGAAGCGGCGCCCGGGCGCGTTTCGGAAGGCGCAACCGGGTGGCGCCGATCCGTTTTGTCTACGCTATAGCAAGCGCCGGGCGCAGCTTGGGCGCGCCGGTCATGTCGGGCAGGGCGGTGAGGTCCGTGAGCATGCGCTCGACGATTGAGACCTGCGGCAGCACCGTGCCGAAAAATCGGGTCGTGACGGAATCCTCGATGAGAATGGTCGGGAAATTTTCGACGTCCAGGTCATCGAAGCGGTCCGCCTGGTTCTCGATGTCGATCCACGCGAAGCAGATGTCCGGATGCGCGTCGGCCAGCTTATTGAAGCCGTCGCGATAATCCCGGCACGTTCCGCACCACTCCGCGCACAGGCAGGCGACGAACAGCGTGCCCGGCACGGCGAGGCGTTCGGCGATTTGTTCGGCGTCGGTATCGAGATTGAACGCGGACATGGGTTGGAGACAATCCTTTCTTATGGCAAAGCCGTGCGGCGCAATTTCTCGCGAATGTAGCACGAGGCGGGCTCAGGAGCGTTCGAGCGCCCCGTACCGGCCGCCCGGCAGCGCCGTCGCCAGCCCGGCGAGTTCGAGCTGGAGCAGCGCGCCTTGAAGCGCCGCGCCGTCGAGATCGGTACGCTCGGCCAGAATTTCAAGCGTCGCGGGCGCGTGACCGAGCGCGGCGAGCACGCGTTCGGCGTCGTCCGTCGGGGCGTCGGCAGGCACGCGTGCGGACGCCCACGACGCGCTCGGCGCTCGCGGCTTGCCGCGCCGGCCCGACGCGGGCGCCTGAGCGGCCGGGAAGCCGAACTCTTCGAGCACGTCTTCCGGCGTTTCGACGAGCTTCGCGCCCTGTTTGATGAGCCGGTGGCAGCCCTGCGACAGCGGCGCGTGAATCGATCCGGGAATCGCGAAAACGTCGCGCCCGATCTCGGCGGCCAGGCGCGCGGTGATGAGCGAACCCGAGCGCATCGCGGCTTCGACGATCAGCACGCCGCTCGACAATCCCGCGATCAGCCGGTTGCGCTGCGGGAAGTTCGCGGATCGCGCGGGCGTGCCGAGCGGCCATTCCGACAGAATCGCGCCGTCGCGGGCGATTTCGTGCGCGAGCGTGTGGTTGTGCGCCGGATACACGAGATCCGCGCCCGTGCCGATGACGGCGATCGTCCCCGCGCGGCCGTCGAGCGCGCCGCGATGCGCGGCGGCGTCGATGCCGAGCGCGAGCCCCGATACGACGGCGAGTCCGGCATCCGAAAGCGCCCGTGCGAAGCGCCGCGCGTCTTCCGCGCCTTGCGGCGTCGCGTTCCGGCTGCCGACGATCGCCACCGCCCGCGACTGAAGCACGTCGAGCCGTCCTTTCGCGTAGAGCACGGGCGGCGGGTCGGGCATGGTCAAGAGCGCCTGCGGATACTGGGCGTCCGCCAGCGTGAGCAGATGATTGCCCGGCTCGGACGCCCAGTCGCGCACGCATTCAATATAGTCATCGAACGGAACGCCTTCGACGTCCGCTGGCGGCGCGGTCACGGCTTTCGCCGCGCTTTCGTCCGTGGCGCGGGCGAGCGCGGCGAAGCTCTCCGACAGCACTTCGAGCGGCCCGCCGAACGCGCCGAGCAGCGTGCGCAGCGCGAGCGGGCGCAAGCCTTTTGCGTGCGCGAGCCGCAGCCACGCGCGAAATTCGTCGGATTCGGTTGTCGGCGCGGCGCTTTCAGCAAGGGGCGCCGGGTCGGTCGGCAGGGTGTCGGTCGTCATGTTAAGATTTTTTGATCCCGTATAAATCAAGAATCGTCGCCCGGCCGCGCTGCCGGTCCGTAGCGACGCTGTCTGCCGCTTGCCGGCGGCGTTGAATCCCGTGGATTCGCCCGCATATCTTCGGCAAGCCGCAAGGCCCCCGCAACCTGGCCGAATGGCCGACTTCACCGCGTCGTGGCGCGTGTAGATAATTCGAATCATGGCTCTGCTCAAGATACTCAACTACCCGGACAAGCGGCTGAACAAGGTGGCGAAGCCCGTCGCCGTGGTGGACGACCGCATCCGCAAGCTCGTCGCCGACATGGCCGAGACGATGTACGCCGCGCCCGGCGTCGGCCTCGCGGCCACGCAGGTGGACGTGCACGAGCGCGTGATCGTCATCGACGTTTCGGACGCGCACGACGAACTGATGGTCTTCATCAATCCGGAAATCGTCTGGGCGAGCGAGGTCAAAAAGGACTGGGAAGAGGGCTGTCTGTCCGTGCCGGGCATTTACGACGTCGTCCAACGGCCGGACCGGGTTCGCGTGAGGGCGCTCAATGAGAAGGGCGAGACGTTCGAGCTCGATTGCGAAGGGTTGCTCGCCGTGTGCGTGCAGCACGAAATCGATCACCTGGACGGGCACGTCTTCGTGGAATATCTGTCGCAACTCAAGCAGACGCGCATTCGCGGGAAGATGAAAAAGCTCGAAAAGGCGCTGTAACCGGCGGTACGATGCACGTTTTTGCAGGCGCGCCGAACGGCGCTTTCTCCGATGACTCAATCGCTGCGTGTCGTTTTCGCCGGTACGCCTGAATTTGCCGCCGCCGCGCTCGCGGCCATCCACGCGGCAGGCTTTCCGGTTCCTCTCGTTCTCACGCAGCCCGACCGGCCCGCCGGCCGCGGCATGAAACTGACCGCCAGTCCGGTCAAGCGTTTCGCGGTCGAGCACGGTCTTCCGGTCGCGCAGCCGACGTCGCTCAGGCGCGCGGGCAAATATCCGGAAGAGGCGGCGCAAGCCATCGATCTGTTGCGCGCCACGCCGCACGATGTGATGGTCGTGGCGGCCTACGGCCTGATCCTGCCGCAGGAAGTGCTCGATATTCCGCCACGCGGCGCGATCAATATCCACGCATCGCTGCTGCCGCGCTGGCGCGGGGCCGCGCCGATCCATCGCGCGATCGAAGCGGGCGACGCGCAAACGGGCATCACGCTCATGCAGATGGACGCCGGTCTCGACACCGGCGCCATGATCCGCGAAGTCCGCACGCCCATCCTTCCGGACGACACCACGGCCACGCTGCACGACCGGCTCGCGCAGATGGGCGCGGAACTGATCGTCGCGGCCCTGCGCGATCTCGAACGCGACGGCAAGCTTCCCGCCACGCCTCAGCCGGAAGACGGCACCACCTACGC
Organism: Caballeronia sp. BCC1704; assembly: GCF_902833455.1. Classification (NCBI taxonomy): domain Bacteria; kingdom Pseudomonadati; phylum Pseudomonadota; class Betaproteobacteria; order Burkholderiales; family Burkholderiaceae; genus Caballeronia; species Caballeronia sp. BCC1704. The sequence continues at coordinate 395,291 of NZ_CADFFT010000001.1, forward strand.
CGAGAAGATTGCGAAGCACGAGGCGGCGCTCGACTGGCGTCGCCCGGCGGACGAACTCGCGCGACAAGTCCGCGCGTTCGATCCGTTCCCGGGCGCGTCCGGCACGCTGGACGACACGGCTATTAAGATCTGGTCGGCGCAGCCGCTTAACGATGCGCACGGGCAGCAGCCGGGCGTCATTCTGGACGTCTCCGCGGAAGGCATCGTCGTGGCTTGCGGCTACGGCGCGCTCAAGCTGACGCAGCTACAGAAGCCGGGCGGCAAGCGGCTCGCGGCGCGCGAATTTCTGGCGGGAACGCCTCTGTCGAAGGGGCAACGTTTCGCCGTTCACGAAGACGCGCGCAGCATAGAATAAAAAGTCGCTCACGTTTCTCGGGGTCGCCATGCTCGGCATTACAGGTTTCGCCTTCTTTCTCGTCGCCGTGTTCCTGCTGAACGTCACGCCGGGGCCGGACACCGCGTACATCGTCGGGCGCAGCGTCGCGCAAGGGCGCGGCGCGGGCATTGTGTCGGCGCTCGGCATTTCGGCGGGATGCGTCGTGCACACGCTTGCCTGCGCGTTCGGCCTCACGGCGATCCTCGCGGCATCGGCGACGGCGTTCACCGTCGTCAAGATCGCGGGCGCGATCTATCTGATGTACCTCGGCGTGCGGCTGATCTTCACGAAGCACGAGGCCGCGAGCGACGTGGCATCCGCTAAAGCCAGCGCCAAGGGCGCGCCGAAGTCGCTGCGCCAGCTTTTCACGCAGGGTTTCGTGACAAACGTGCTCAACCCGAAGGTCGTGCTCTTCTTCGTCTCGTTTTTCCCGCAGTTCGTCGCGGCCGACAGCCAGCACAAAACGCTCGCGTTTCTCACGCTCGGCCTCGTGTTCATCGCGATGAGCACCGTCTGGAACAGCTTCGTCGCGTGGATCGCGGGCAGCGTCACGGAACGCTTCTCCGGGAAACCGGGCGTGAAGAAGTGGCTGGATCGCGGCGTGGGCGGCGCGTTCGTCGGTCTCGGCATCAAACTGGCCACCTCCCACCGATAGTTGAATTTTTTGCGGATGCCCCTATCTAACGTTTTGCTTACAATGAGCGTCCCGGCCGACGTGGGCGGGACCACCGCGCAAATGGCGCACCGTGTTTAGGGAGAAGGAGCTCTGCATATGTTCAACTGGGTCAAAACCGCGATGCTGATGGCAGCGATCACGGCCCTTTTCGTCGTGATCGGCGGCATGATCGGCGGGTCGAAGGGCATGATGCTCGCGCTGGTCGTGGCGCTCGGCATGAATTTCTTCTCGTATTGGTTCTCGGACAAGATGGTCCTGCGCATGTACAACGCGCAGGAAGTCGACGAAACCACCGCGCCGCAGTTCTATCGCATGGTGCGCGAGCTGGCCACGCGCGCGCAGTTGCCGATGCCGCGCGTCTATCTCATCAACGAAGACGCGCCGAACGCGTTTGCCACCGGCCGCAATCCGGAGCACGCGGCGGTCGCGGCGACGACCGGCATCCTGCGCGTGCTGTCCGAGCGCGAGATGCGCGGCGTGATGGCGCACGAACTCGCGCACGTGAAGCATCGCGACATTCTCATCTCGACCATCTCCGCGACGATGGCCGGCGCGATCTCGGCGCTCGCGAACTTCGCGATGTTCTTCGGCGGCCGCGACGAGGAAGGCCGTCCGGCGAATCCGATCGCGAGCATTGCCGTGGCGATTCTCGCGCCGATCGCGGGCGCGATGATCCAGATGGCGATTTCCCGCGCGCGCGAGTTCGAGGCGGACCGCGGCGGCGCGCAGATCTCGGGCGATCCGCAGGCGCTCGCTAGCGCGCTGGAGAAGATTCATGCGTACGCGTCCGGCGTGCCGTTCCCGGCGGCGGAAGCGCATCCTGCCACCGCGCAGATGATGATCATGAATCCGCTGTCGGGTGGCAGCATCGCGAATCTGTTCTCGACGCACCCGGCCACCGAAGAGCGCGTCGCGCGTCTCATGGAAATGGCGCGGACCGGGCGCATGTAAGCGCTTCGCGTCGGTAGTCGAAAGCAAGGCCGCTCCGGCACGTCCGGGCGGCCTTTTTCTTTGCTGCCGGCGCATCGGTCGCCTTTGTGGCGCACGTTACAATCGTCGTTTGATATGCGCGCGTCAGCCGCAAAACCCCATCTCGACATGACAGACAAGCCTTCCCGGCGATCCGCCGCCGCGCACCCGCCGCACGCGCACGCTCGCATGAGCGCGCTGCATCTCGCGCCCGATTCGCTCGCGTTCGCGCTCGACGGCGCGGCGCAAGCCGTCGGCGCGGTCCGGGCAGGTTCGGCGTTGCCCGCGGCCATCCAGACGGTCGCGGCGTCGGGCAAGCACGCGGCGGCGCGTGGCGCGATTCAGGACATCGCGTATCGCACGATGCGAAGGCTCGCGCTCGCCGATGCGCTCTTGCACAAGCTCGTGCGCAAGGCGCCGCCGCCGCATGTGAGCAACGTGCTCGCGTGCGCGTTCGCTTTGCTCGCGGACGACGAAGCGCACGCGGCGTATGCGCCGTTCACCGTGGTCGATCAGGCGGTGAGTTCGATCGCCGCGCGGCGCGAGTTCTCCTTCGCGAAGGGGCTTGTGAACGCGGTGCTGCGCAACTTCCTGCGCGAACGCGACGCGCTTATCGCCGAAGCGATGCAAAGCCCGGTCGCGCGCTGGAACTACCCGCAGTGGTGGATCGACGCTGTGAAGCGCGCCCAGCCCGATGCATGGGAGCGCATTCTCGCGGCGGGCAACGTGCAAGGGCCGCTCACGTTGCGCGTCAACGCGCGGCACATGAGCGTGAGCGCGTATCTGGACCTTCTGAGGTCCGAACACATCGAAGCGCGCGTAGCGGGGCAGCACGCGGTTCGGTTAAACACGCCGATGCCGGTCGACCGCATTCCCGGCTTCGCGGACGGCGTCGTGTCCGTGCAGGACGCGGGCGCGCAAGTCGCCGCGCAGTTGCTCGATGTCCGCGACGGCATGCGCGTGCTCGACGCGTGCGCCGCGCCCGGCGGCAAGACCGGCCATATTCTGGAGCTGGCGAACGTCGAACTCGTCGCGCTGGAAAGCGATGCGACGCGAGCGGGCCGCATCGCGCAAAATCTGGAGCGCCTGAAACTGCAAGCGGACATTCGCGTGGGCGATGCCGGCGATCCTTCGCAGTGGTTCGACGGCACGCCGTTCGATCGCATCCTCGCGGACGTGCCGTGTTCGGCGTCGGGCATCGTGCGGCGGCATGCGGACATTCGCTGGCTGCGTCGAGCATCGGACATCGCCGCGCTCGTCGCTGAGCAGAGACGCATTCTCTCGGCGCTGTGGCCGCTCGTCGCGAAAGGCGGCGAACTGCTCTACGTGACGTGCTCCATCTTCCCGGAGGAGGGCGAGGAACAAGCCCGCTGGTTTGGAGCGTCGCATGAAGATGCGGTACGATTGGACGCGCCGGGGCAACTGTTGCCGACAGCGGCGCGCGCAAGCGCGGGTGCGGTTCAAGCGTCACCGGATGGTACACATGCCGAACGCGCCGGTTCCGGCGAGGCAGAGAACGCAGGTCCGCCGTCGAGTTTCAACGCGGAAACCTTCGCGGATCACGACGGATTCTTCTACGCGCGCTTTCAGAAACGGTGACGATCAAACGCTTTCTTCCGCTTCGGCTCGCGGCCGTCATCTGGACTGCGCTGACGCTCTGGCTGAGTTTCATGCCGGCTGCGCCCGCCTTCGCCGAGACCATCTCGGTGCAGCGCGCGTCCTTGCAGGCGGATAACAACGGCTGGAGCCTCGATGCGCACTTCGACTTCGATCTCAACAGCAGCCTCGAAGAAGCCGTGAATCGCAGTGTGCCGCTCTACTTCACCATCGACTTCACGCTTTCACGGCCGCGCTGGTACTGGTTCGACGAAGAGCCGGTCACCGTATCGCAAAGCATTCGGCTCTCCTATCAGCCGCTCACGAACGAGTACCGCGTCTCGACGGGCGGCTTGCAATTGCGCTTCGCTTCGCTCAATGAGGCGCTCGCGGTCATCAAGCATGTGGCGTCGTGGCACGTGATCGACCGTAATCAGGTGCATGGCGGAGAAACGTACACCGCATCGGTGCGCATGCAGTTGGATATCGCGCTGATGCCCAAGCCGTTCCAGATCGACGCGGTCAACAACCGCGACTGGAACCTGTCCTCTGACTGGAAGCGGTTCACTTTTACGGCGGCGGAACGTGCGAAATAGATTTCGACGCGGCCGCACGGACATGAAGAGTTTCGTGGTCCGGTTGCTGGTCACCACAGTCGCGCTCACGGCGGTTCTGCTGCTCGTGATGCTCGCGCTCGCGAGCGCGAATACCGAATTCTTCGACCGCTATTACGGCTGGCTCTACGCGGCGAACGTGGCGGTGGCGCTCATCTTCATGCTGATCGTCATCAGCCTGACGCTGATTATCGTGTCGCGCGTGCGGCAAGGGCGCTTCGGCACGCGGCTCCTTGCCAAGCTCGCGCTGATCTTCGCGCTCGTGGGCGTGCTGCCGGGCGCGATCATCTACGTCGTGTCGTATCAGTTCGTCTCCCGAAGCATCGAGTCGTGGTTCGATGTGAACGTGGAAACCGCGCTCACGTCGGGCTTGACGCTCGGGCGCGGCATGCTCGAAACGTCGCTCGCGGACTTCAAAAACCGCGGCCGGCAAATGAGCGATCAACTCGCGAGCGCCGATCCGTCGAGCCTCACGCTGACGCTCTTGCGCCTGCGCGATCAGTTCGGTGTGCAGGACGCCGTCGTGTTCGAGCGTCCGCGCGATCAGTACAACCGCGAAGACCTGAACGCGGGAGGACCGTTGCAGCGCGTGGCGGGCTTGCGGACTATCGCGCAGGCGTCGGGCAACTACTATTCGCTCTTGCCCACGAACGAGCCGACGAGCGCCATGCTGAAGGAAGCGCAGGATCGTCCGTTCGGCGCGATAGAAGGCGAAATCGACGGCGATCCGAAATCGAACGGGCCGAAGGGCGCGCTGCGGCTGCGCGTCATTACGAAGATTCCGGACCCGACGACGACCACCGAATTCCAGCACGTCGACCGCTTCTTGCAGATCGAGCAGCCAGTGAGCCAGGAACTCGCGCGCAACGCCGACGCCGTGCAGCGCGCGTATCGCGAGTATCAGGAAAAGCGGCTCGGGCGTACCGGCTTGCGCAAGATGTATATCGGCACGCTGACGCTCGCGCTCTTCCTCGCCACCTTCATCGCGATGATGCTCGCGCTCGCGCTCGGCAATCAGCTTGCGCGGCCGCTCTTCCTGCTCGCGCAAGGCACGAAGGAAGTGGCCGAAGGCGACTACACGCCCAAACGCGAGATCAATTCGCGCGATGAACTCGGCTTCCTCACGCAGTCCTTCAATGCGATGACGCGCCAGCTTTCGGAAGCGCGCGCGGCGGTGGAGAACAACCGCATCGCGCTCGAACATTCAAAGGCGTATCTCGAAAGCATTCTCGCGAATCTCACGGCGGGCGTGTTTGTGTTCGACCGGCAGTTCCGGCTCACCACCGCGAATCGCGGCGCAGAGCGCATTTTTCGGCAGCCGTTCCGCGCGTTGCAGGGCCATTCGCTCGATCAGATCGACGTGCTCGCTGAATTCGGCGCGATGGTCAAGAAAGCATTCGCCGAGCGCGATGCGGCGGCTATCGGCAGCGGGCATCCGACAGGAGATCGCGGGCACTGGCAGCAGCAGGTGGCCGTGACCGTGCCGGGTGAGAACGATCCGCTGACGCTGCTCGTGCGCGGCACGCAACTGCTGAGCGCCACCGAGAGCGACACCGAAGACGCGGAGACCACCGGCTATGTCGTCGTGTTCGACGATATCTCCGACGTCATTTCCGCGCAGCGTTCTGTCGCTTGGGGCGAAGTCGCGCGGCGTCTCGCGCATGAGATCAAGAATCCGCTCACGCCCATTCAGCTTTCCGCCGAGCGTCTGCAAATGAAGCTCGCCGACAAGCTCGCGCCGCAAGATGCCGAAGTGCTCAAGCGCGCATCGACGACCATCGTGAATCAGGTGCAGGCCATGAAGCACATGGTCGACGACTTCCGCGAATACGCGCGCACGCCGCCCGCCGTGCTCGGCAACCTGCAACTGAACGATCTCGTCGGCGAAGTGCTGGCGCTTTACGGCATCGAAGAAGGCAAGAGCCCGATCAAGGTGGATCTCGCGAAGCTGCCCGTGATCCGGGGCGACGCGACGCAGATTCGTCAGGTCATCCACAACCTGCTGCAAAACGCGCAGGATGCTGTCGCCGATGTGCCGGAGCCGCGCGTGCTGCTCGAAACGAGGACAGTAGAATATGGCGAGCCCGATGCCTCGGGTCATGCGCGCGTCGCGGTTCGTCTGAGCGTATCGGATAACGGCGCGGGCTTTCCCGCGCGCATCCTGTCGCGGGCGTTCGAGCCTTACGTGACCACGAAGGCGAAGGGCACGGGTCTGGGACTTGCAACGGTAAAGAAGATCGTCGACGAGCATGGCGCGCGCATCGACATTCGCAATCGGTCGAAAACAGGCGACGTGGTGGAAGGCGCGCAAATCTCGATTCTGTTTCTTCAACTCGCGGACGACACCGCCGCCGATGGCGCAGCGCCTTCGACTCCGGCAGCCGCGAAACAGGGAACGACAAAAGCAACAGTGCAGACAAGGGCAGCTTAAATGGCAACCATCCTGGTGGTAGACGATGAAATGGGGATCCGGGAACTGCTCTCCGAGATCCTGAGCGACGAGGGGCACGTGGTGGACGTGGCGGAGAACGCGCAGCACGCGCGCGAATACCGCTTGCAGCAGACACCCGATCTCGTCCTGCTCGACATCTGGATGCCCGATACCGATGGCGTCACGCTTCTGAAGGAATGGGCTGCGCAGGGCAAGCTTACGATGCCGGTCATCATGATGTCGGGCCACGCGACCATCGACACGGCGGTCGAAGCGACGAAGATCGGCGCGCTCAACTTTCTCGAGAAGCCCATCGCGCTGCAGAAGCTATTGAAGGCGGTCGAGCAGGGACTCGCGCACGGCACGGCGGCGCCCGCTGCGGTGGCGGCGGCCAAGCCCGCGCTGAACGCGGGCAGCTCGGGCGTGCCGATCGCGGCGGCGCTGCCGACGGCTTCGGCGCTGAACGCATCGACGGGCGACGCGGGCGCGGGCGGCGCGGGGCAGAGCCAGGCGGGGCAGACGGCGTCGATCTCGTTCGACATTCCACTGCGCGATGCCCGCGACGCGTTCGAACGCGCGTACTTCGAATATCACCTCGCGCGCGAGAACGGCAGCATGACGCGCGTCGCGGAAAAGACGGGGCTGGAGCGCACGCACTTGTATCGAAAGCTGAAGCAGCTCGGCGTCGATCTCGGAAAGAACAAGAGCGAAGTTTGAGCGGCATGGGCAAGCCGATCCGGACGAAAGCGCGAAAATTTCGGTGAAAGGCTTGAGCACCGTGCCTGTCTCTGATATAGTCTCACTTCTTCGTTGGCCCGGTAGCTCAGTTGGTAGAGCAGCGGATTGAAAATCCGCGTGTCGGTGGTTCGATTCCGCCCCAGGCCACCAGAATGCAAGAAGCCCGAGAGTGTTTTCGCTCTCGGGCTTTTTCATTTGCGGCGTCGGGCGATGCGCCCAAAGCGCCGGACGGCGAGCGCGGCGAACAATCGTTCAGCGTGATAAAATCTGCGTCGAATTAAGGACTTGCCTCGTCGTCGGACCGCAAGTCCTTTTCTTTTCGATGCTCGAAAAGCAACGGCGAATCACCTCGCAGATTGCTATCGGAGGCATAAAGGCCGCCTGCGTCCGACAAAACGCCACCGGCTTATACTGGATTCGCAGATCGCCGCCGCGCGCGTGTCTAACGCGACGCCGGTTATTCCACCGGCCATGCGGCGCACGACGCCAATCTCATACACGGAGTTTTCACGGTGACTCGGATAGACGCGAAGGACAGCGCTCTCGTGCTGTTTTCCGGCGGACAGGACTCGGCCACGTGCCTTGCATGGGCGCTCGAACGCTATAAGACCGTCGAGACGCTCGGCTTTGATTATGGCCAGCGGCATCGCGTTGAACTGGAATGCCGCGACGGGTTTCGCGCAGCGGTCGTGCGTGAGTTCCCGCATTGGGCCGAGCGGCTCGGCGAGGACCACATGATCGACTTGTCGGTACTCGGCGCGATCAGCGATACGGCCATGACCCGCGAGATCGAGATTCAGTCGACCGCGAACGGCCTGCCGAACACCTTCGTGCCGGGCCGCAACCTGCTGTTCATGACCATCGCGGCGGCGCTCGCGTATCGGCGTGGATTGAAGGTGCTCGTCGGCGGCATGTGCGAGACGGATTTCTCCGGGTATCCCGATTGCCGCGACGACACCATGAAAGCGTTGCAGGTGGCGCTGAATCTCGGCATGGAAACGCGCTACGCGCTCGAAACGCCGCTCATGTGGCTCGACAAGGCCGACACCTGGCGTCTCGCGGAAACGCTCGGCGGCGAAGCCCTCGTCGAACTCGTTCGCGTGGAAACGCATACGTGCTATGTCGGCGAGCGTTCGGAACTGCACGACTGGGGCTTCGGCTGCGGCCAGTGCCCGGCGTGCAAGCTGCGCAAGCGCGGCTACGAGGCGTATCGCGCGGGCGAGCAGGTCACCATCGAACCCGTCTGAATCGCAGACGCAGAGCAGAGCGAACTAACACAGGTCACAGAGCAGTCATGACGTACGCGGTAAAGGAAATCTTCTACACGTTGCAGGGCGAGGGCGCGAACGCCGGGCGTCCCGCCGTGTTCTGCCGCTTCGCCGGCTGCAATCTGTGGTCGGGCCGCGAGGAAGACCGCGCGGACGCGGTGTGCCGCTTCTGCGACACGGATTTCGTCGGCACGGACGGCGAGAACGGCGGCAAGTACAAGACGCCGGCGGACCTCGTCGCGAAGATCGCGTCGCTGTGGCCCGAGGGCGCGGCGCACAAGTTCGTCGTGTGCACGGGTGGCGAGCCGATGTTGCAGATCGACCAGCCGTTCGTCGACGCGCTTCATGCGGCGGGCTTCGAAATGGCCATCGAAACGAACGGGTCGATGGCCGTGCTGGAGAGCATCGACTGGATTTGCGTGAGCCCGAAGGCCGACGCGCCGCTCGTCGTCACGAAGGGCAACGAGCTGAAGGTCGTCGTGCCGCAGGACAACCAACGGCTCGCGGAGTACGAAAAGCTCGACTTCGAGTACTTCCTGGTGCAGCCGATGGACGGCCCGTCGCGCGACATCAATACGAAGCTCGCGATCGACTGGTGCAAGCGGCATCCGAAATGGCGGCTGTCGATGCAGACGCACAAATACCTGAACATCCCCTGAAAGACGATCGAGCCGACGTGCAGACGATTACCCGAAAACTCGAATTCGATGCGGGCCACCGCATTCCCGATCACCGCAGCCAGTGCCGCAATCTGCACGGGCATCGTTACGTGCTCGAAATCACGCTTCAAGGCGAACTCGTCGATACCGAAGGCGCGCCGGATCGCGGCATGGTGATGGACTTCGCCGACGTGAAGTCGCTCGCGATGGAGCACCTCGTCAACAAGTGGGATCACGCGTTCATCGTCTATGAAGGCGACGTGAAAGTGCGCGAATTCCTGCAATCGATGGCGGATCACAAGACCGTCGTGTTCGACCGCATCCCGACCGTCGAGAACATGGCGGCGGTGGCGTTTCGCATTCTGGCGGATGTCTATGACGCCCACTATGGTGTCGATCTCAAGCTCAAGCGCGTGCGGCTGTACGAGACGCCGAACTGCTGGGCGGACGTGGAGCGCGCATAAGCGCTTGGGCGTCGAAGCGCGGCGAACGTCCGCGCCGTTGTCACGGTATGATCGCTCGGTGAGTCGGCCAACTCTGGCCGACGCCACGCAGTGCATGTCGATCATCCGGAGCGCAACATGCCGTCAATCATTCAGTCGTGTCCCTTCCTCACATTGCGCAGATTGCGCTCCCACGGAGCCGCGCGATGAGCACCTTCACCAATCCCCTCAAGCAACGTCTCGCCGATTCCGGTCCGCTCTTCGGCCTGTGGCTGTCGCTGTGCAGCGCCGATGCCGCCGAGGCGCTCGCGCACGCCGGTTTCGACTGGCTGTGCATCGACATGGAACACTCGCCGAACGATAGCCGCGATGTGGTCGAGCAGCTTCGCGCGATCGCCGCCGCGCACTTGCCGACCGAGCCCATCGTGCGCGTGCCGTTCGCGGAAGGCTGGCTCGTCAAGCGCGTGCTCGATGCCGGCGCGCGCACGCTGATGTTCCCCAACGTGCAGTCGGCGGAAGACGCGGAGCGCATCGTGCGGCTCACGCGCTATCCCACCGAGGCGCAGCTCGAAGGGCTGCGCGGCGTCGCGGGCGCGGTGCGCGCGGCGGCATACGGCATGCGGCGCGACTACGTGTCCGGCGCGAACCAGCAGATCGCGACCATCGTGCAGATCGAATCCGTGGCGGCGCTTGCCGCCGTCCATGAGATCGCCGCGACGCCGGGCGTCGATTGCCTGTTCATCGGCCCCGCGGATCTCGCCGCGAGCCTCGGCCATCTCGGCGATAGCAAGCATCCGGACGTACACGCGGCCATCACGAAAATCGCGGACGCCGCGAAGCGCGCGGGCAAATGCAGCGGCATTTTCGCGCTCGATGTCGCGAGCGCGCGGCAGTACGCGGAAGCGGGCATCAAGCTGGTTTCGATTGCCGCCGACGTGATGTGGCTCTTGAAGGCGACGCGGCAGGCGTTGCAGGAGGCCAGAGCATGAAGGGCGCTTGGCGTGGCGGCGTGGCGGCGGCATCCGCTGCGCTCGTCTTGATGACGGCGGGCGGCGCGCACGCGCAAGGCATGCCGAAGCCGACCGATCTGGCGACGCAAAACGCCGTCGCCGATTACAACGCGGGCAACCTCGTCGCCGCGCGCTCGGAGTTTCGTCGCGCGGCGGAGAAGGGCAGCCGTCTCGCGCAGTTCAATTACGCGATGATGCTGCTCAACGGCGAAGGCGGCGCCGCCGACGTGCCCGAAGGCAAGAAGTGGCTGCGCCGCGCCGCAGACGCGAACATGACGCACGCGCAGTACGTCTACGGCAAGATGTACGACGATGGCGAGTTCGTGGACAAAGACCCGGCGGAAGCGCACCGATGGTTCCTACGCGCCGCCAATCAGGGGCACGTGCAGGCGGAGTTGGCGCTCGCGAATCAGTTTTTGGACGGCCGCGGCACCGCTCGCGACAACACGCAGGCGTTCACCTGGTACAAGAAGGCCGCGCAGGGCGGCGACATGACGGCGCAGTACGTCGCGGGATCGTTCTATGAGCGCGGCGGCGATGGCGTCGAGCGCAATCTCAACGTCGCGCGCGCGTATTACGCCGCGGCCGCGGCGCAGGGTGATCCGGCTGCGAAGCTCAAATACCTGCAGTTGAGCGCCGAGATAGAGCAACAGAAGCCACCGCCACAGGCGCAGCCGCAGTAATCGCTCGCGGCGTCAGCTTTGCATCAGCCGTTTCTGTCGCGCGACGCTCATGATGAGCCCGACCGCGACGCCCAGCGTGGTCAACGCCGTGCCGCCGTAACTCATGAACGGTAGCGGCACGCCCACGACCGGCAGAATGCCGCTCACCATGCCGATATTGACGAACGCGTAGGTGAAGAACGCGAGCGTGAGCGATCCGGCCAATAATCGCCCGAAGAAGGTCGCGCCGTTCGCCGCGATGTACAGCCCGCGCGCGATCAGCGCCATGTAGAGAAAGAGCAGCACGAGCCCGCCCGCCAGCCCGAATTCTTCCGAGAACACCGCGAAGATAAAGTCCGTATGCTTTTCAGGGATGAACTCGAGGTGCGCCTGCGTGCCCTTGAGCCAGCCCTTGCCCAGCGTGCCGCCCGAGCCGATTGCAATCACCGCCTGAATGGTGTGAAAGCCCTTGCCGAGCGGATCGGATGTCGGATCGAGCAGCGTGCAGATGCGATGCTTTTGATAATCGTGCATCAGCGGCCAGTTGACTTCCGGCTGGCAGATGCGGTCCTGAAACACAGCGACGCTCGCCACCACGACCACCGCCGCCGCGAGCACCGGCACGATCAGCTTGAAACTGAGCCCGGCGAAATAGATGACGAACACGCCCGCCGCGAACACGAGCACCGCCGTGCCGAGGTCCGGCTGCTTCGCGATCAGGCCGACGGGCAGCATCAGAATCACGAAGCCGACAATGTAATCCCACCAGCGAATGTTGCTCTCGCGCCGCTGGTAGTACCACGCGAGCATGAGCGGCATTGCGATCTTCATGATCTCGGACGGCTGAATGACGACGCCGACGTTCAGCCAGCGTTTCGCGCCCTTGCGCGTGAGCCCGAACGCGGCCACGGCGACGAGCAGCGCGACGCCCACCGTATAAAGCGGCACGGCGAAGCGCATGAGCGTCTGCGGCGGAATGTTCGCGAGAACCCACATCAGCCCGAACGTCAGCATGATGTTGCGCAGTTGGTCCTCCACGCGGCCCGGCACGTCCAGACTGGCGCTGTAGAGCGTCACGATCCCGACGCACAGCAGCAGAAAAACGATCAGCGCGAGCGGCCGGTCGAAGCCCGCGAACATGCGCTTCGCGCGCTCGATCCACACGTGCTTGTCGAATTGCAGATGCACTTGCATGCCGATTTCCTTATTCGTCGATGCCGCCGGTCGGCGCGAACGTGCGCACGCCGTTCTCCGCGTTGCCGCGCACCATTGTGGGCGTCGGCTCGGTCGGCGCGCCTTTTTGGCCGCGCTTGCGGCCCGGCGCGGCCGACGCAGGCAGCGCGGCTGCGGGCGCGGACGCGGGGCGGCCAGCCGGCACGGCGGGCGCGGAAGCCGCCTTCGCGACATCAGGATTAGACGCCGCCGACGGCGAGAAGGCCGGCGACTGGTTCGCCACCGATGCAGGGAGCGCAGCCGCAGCCGGCGGTTGCGTGCCGCCGATCACGGGCAGGCCGGCATCTTCCGTCGCGGAGGCCGCGGCGGCCACGGCGGCCGCTTCGGCGCCCGGCTTCATCCGGTCCACCAGGTAATAGTCGAGCACCTTTCGCGCGATCGGGCCGGCCGCTTCCGCGCCCCAGCCGCCGTTTTCGACGATCAGCGCCAGCGCGATCTTCGGATTCTCAGCCGGCGCAAACGCGATGAAGAGCGCGTGGTCACGCAGATGCTCGGCTGTCGCGTGGCCATGATAGTTCGCGCCTTGCAGCGAATAGACCTGCGCCGTGCCCGTCTTGCCGGCCGCGAGATACGGCGCGCCCGCGAACACCTTCGCCGCCGTGCCGTTCGTCACCACGCCTTCCATCGCGCGCTTGATGACGTCGATGTCTTGCTGACGCACGGCGATCTTGTCGCTCGGGTCGCGCACGACCGGGCGTATCGCCTTGCTGATCGGGTTCTCGATATCGCGCACGAGGTGCGGCTTCATCACGACGCCGTTATTCGCGAGTGTGGCCGTGGCGTGCGCGAGTTGCAGGATAGTGAACGAGTTGTAGCCCTGACCGATGCCGAGGCTGATCGTCTCGCCTTCGTACCAGCGCTGCTGCTCGGGCTTGCGATACGCCTTGCGCTTCCATTCCGTCGACGGAAGAATGCCGCGCGCCTCGCCCGCGATGTCGATGCCCGTAATCTGGCCGAAGCCCCACGGTTTCATGAAGCCGGCCATCGCGTTCACGCCGAGGTCGCGCGCCAGCATGTAGAAATACGTGTCGTTGGAAACGACGATGGCGCGGTTCATGTCCACCCAGCCCTGACCCGATCGCACGTCGTTGCGGAACGTGTGGCCGCCGAACGTGAAATAGCCGGGGTCCTGGAATCCCCAGCCGGGCGTGCGCTTGTGCAGCGTGAGCGCGGCGAGCGCCATGAACGGCTTGTACGTCGAGCCGGGCGGATACGTGCCGTGCAGCGGACGGTTCAAGAGCGGATGGTCCGGCGAATTGTTGAGCGCGTCCCACGTCTGCTGGTCGATGCCATCGACGAAGGAATTCGGATCGAAGCTCGGCGCGGAGACGAACGCCAGCACGTCGCCCGTGGAGGGCTCGATGGCGACGAGTGCGCCGCGCTTGCCCGCGAACGCCTGCTCGGCGACCTGCTGCAAGCCGATATCCAGCGACAGCACGAGGTTGTTGCCGGGCGTCGCCTGCGTGCGCGACATGGTGCGGACCGGGCGGCCGCCCGCCGTGACTTCCACTTCCTCGAAACCGGTCAGGCCGTGCAACTCGGTCTCGTAACTCTGCTCCACGCCGATCTTGCCGACGTAATCCGTGCCCTTGTAGTTATTCGCGTCGAGGCGCGGATCGTAGTGATCGGAATTCGCGTCGTTCTCGTCGCTTGCATCGTCGATGCGTTCTTGATCGCGCTGCGAAATGCGGCCGATATAGCCGATCACGTGCGCCGCCGTCGTGCCGAGCGGGTATTGCCGGAACAGCCGCGCGCGCACTTCGACGCCGGGAAAGCGGAAGCGTTGCGCGGTGAACTTGGCGACTTCTTCGTCAGTGAGACGCGTGCGGATGGGCAGGCTCTCGAAATTCTTCGAGTCCTCGAGCAGCTTCTTGAAACGCCGCCGGTCGCGCGAATCGATCGGGATGACTTCCGAAAGCGCGTCGATGACTTCATCGAGCGTGCCGTTGATCTTCGACGGCGTGATTTCCAGCGTGTAGGCGGAATAGTTCTTCGCCAGCACGATGCCGTTGCGGTCTGTAATGATGCCGCGGTTCGGCACGATCGGCGCGACCGAGATGCGGTTCTCGTTGGCCTGCAACGAGTATTTGCTGAAGTGCCAGACCTGCAAATACAGAAAACGCAGGCCGATCAGTCCGAAGCAGACGAACACGAACAGTCCCGCCGCCGCGACGCGCAGGCGGAACTTCGACAACTGTTGCTCGGTGTTCTTGATTTCGGTCATGCAGGTTTCGCGAGTGGTTCGCGATTCTTTCGCGATTCAAGTGTAGTCGGCGCGCGGGCGTTTATCGGCGCCGCGTCGCGCGCGGCGCTCAGATCGGGCGCGTGTCGTCGGGATCGGCTGCGCGCCGTTGCGGCATCAGAAGCAGGAAGCTCGCGATCGGCCAAAGCAGCGCCTCGACGAATCCGTTGACGAGATAGCTCCAGCCGGGAAACGCGGCGCCCGTCATCAGACGGATGATGAACGGCACGAGATGCGCGCCGACAAGCAGCGGAGCGACGACGAACGTCTGCACCGGCAGCGACATCCACAGCACGCGCCGGTGAATGGTGATCGCGCCGTAGGACAACAGCGTGTACGCCAGCGCGTGCTCGCCCAGCAGGTTCGCGCTGTGGACGTCCATCAACAGCCCGAGCAGGAACGCGATGCCCATGCCCACCTTGCGCGGCTGCTGCACGTTCCAGAAGAGCAGCACGAGCGCGACGAAATCCGGCACGCCGACGAGCCGTCCCCAAGGCACGAGATTCAGCAGAAACGCGGCGGCCAGGCTGAACGTGATGAAGTACGGATTGACCGGCTGAAGAATGTACTGCGGACGATTCATCGCGCGGCTCCCGACGAAGCGGGTTTCGGCGCATGCGCCTTCTTGCCCGATTTGGCCGCTGCGCTCGATGCCGCTTTAGGTGCGGCAGCTTTCGCGGCAGGCGATGAAGCCGCCGCCGCCGCCGCCGACGCGCTCGCCGGCGCGGACGCGGCAGCGGGAGCGCTCGCACCCGCTGCTGCTTTGGCTGCGGGCTTCTTCTTGCCCTTGTTTTCCTTCGCTTCCTTGGCGGCAGCGGCGGCTTCGACTTCGATCGGATTGGGCGGCACGTTGACGTTGTAGTGCAGCACGAGCAACTGTCGCGCGCCGCGCACTGCCGCGACCGGCACGCAGACGACGCGCGCGAACGCCGTATCCGCCTGTTTATCCACGCGCAGCACCTTGGCGACCGCGAGCCCCGGCGGATACACGCCGTCGAGACCGCTCGTCACGAGCTGGTCGCCGACTTGCACGTCCGCGCTGATCGGCACGAAGCGCAAATCGAGCGTGTCGCCCTTCGGCGTGCCGTAGATGACGCTGCGCAGCCCCGTGCGCGCGATCTGCACCGGCACGGCTTGATCCTTGTCGGTGAGCAGCGTGACTTCCGACTGCATCGGAAAGACGCGCGTGACTTGTCCGATCACGCCTTCTTCGTCCACGACAGGCGCGCCGTCCTGAATGCCTTGCTGCGAGCCCTTGCCGATCACGACCTTCTGCGTGAAAGGATCGCGCGTGTCGTACTGGATTTCGGCGGGCGTGGTCTGCGTGGTGGCACGCGACTGAAGATTCAGCAGCGCCCGCAGATGCGCGTTCTCGATGTTCAGTTGCGCGGCGTCGCCGGCCTTGATGGACAGTTCGAGATTCTTGTCGGCGAGCTTGCGGTTTTCGCTGCGTAGCGTGGCGCTCGTGACGGCGAGATCGGCCGCGCCCATAAAGATGTCGCGCGGAACCAGCGCCGCGCGCTGCAACGGATAGAGCCCGGCGCCGAGAATGCCGCGCACGATTTCGAGGGTGTTGAAGCGGACGTCCGACACCAGCAGCGCGATGGCCAGCACCACGAAGAAGATGAGACGTGCGAGCGCCGAAGGGCCTTGCTTGAAAAGTGGCGGCGGACTGTATTCCATGGTCAGCGCCGAGGGCGTGAGCGGGTGGATGATGCTGCAGGCTGTTTCGCTTGTGGCGGGACCTGCCCTACGCTGTTTCGACGAAGGCCCGGACTGATGCCGGGCCGTGCGCGCGTCGCGTTACGCGGGATGCTCGAGTGTCTGCTTCGGCAATGCGTTCGATACGAACCGCGCGCACCCCGAAGCCTGCGATCACTCGTAAGAGAAGATGCTGCCGAGCTTGTCCATGCGCTCGAGCGCCATGCCCGAGCCGCGCACCACGCAGGTCAGCGGATCTTCGGCGACGAGCACCGGCAAGCCGGTTTCTTCCGCGAGCAGGCGGTCGAGGTCGCGCAGGAGCGCGCCGCCGCCCGTCAGCATCATGCCGCGCTCGGCGATGTCCGCGCCGAGTTCCGGCGGCGTCTGTTCCAGCGCGATCTTCACCGACGAGACGATCTGGTTCAGCGGATCGGTGAGGGCTTCGAGGATTTCGTTGCTCGAAATGGTGAAGCTGCGCGGAATGCCTTCGGACAGGTTGCGGCCCTTGACTTCCATTTCCTTCACTTCCGAGCCGGGGAACGCCGAGCCGATTTCCTTCTTGATCGCTTCAGCCGTTTGTTCACCGATCAACATGCCGTAGTTGCGACGGATGTAATTGACGATGGCTTCGTCGAACTTGTCGCCGCCCACGCGCACCGAGCCCTTGTACACGATGCCGCCGAGCGAGATCACGCCGACTTCCGTGGTGCCGCCGCCGATGTCGACGACCATGGAGCCCGTGGCTTCCGAGACCGGCAGGCCCGCGCCGATTGCAGCGGCCATCGGTTCCTCGATGAGATACACCTGCGATGCGCCCGCGCCGTGAGCCGCTTCCTTGATGGCGCGGCGCTCGACTTGCGTGGAGCCGCACGGCACGCAAATGATGATGCGCGGCGACGGCGAGAACATGCGGGATTCGTGTGCAGTCTTGATGAACTGCTTGATCATCTGTTCGGTGACGGTGAAGTCGGCGATCACGCCGTCTTTCATCGGCCGAATGGCTTCGATGTTGCCCGGCACCTTGCCGAGCATTTGCTTCGCTTCCTTGCCGACAGCCTGAATGGTCTTCTTGCCGTTCGGGCCGCCTTCTTGACGGATGGAGACGACTGACGGCTCGTCGAGGACGATGCCCTTGCCGCGCATGTAGATCAGCGTGTTGGCTGTGCCGAGATCAATCGCCAGGTCGTTGGAAAAATAGCTGCGCAAAAAGCCGAACATTCAAAAATCCTGTCTCGCTGGGTAGCCGTGCCTCGCTAAGAGCGCCGGGGACGGCAGCGGAAAAAATAACGGTTTGCCGGGACGGCGAAACGGGCCGCCGTGAATGCAAATCCGAGCAGAAATCTACCGCGGAATTGAACATGCCACGCAAACGTTTCTCGACGAGGGTTGATCCAGGGAGAAAGCCGCTGACAGGTCGATCCGGATGTGGGTCGAACGTGTAATGATACCTTATAATTTGGGGGTTTCTATAGGAAAAGGACGGCACTTTTTGCCATCCTCGGCCCCGCTTCGACGGCTTTCCGCCAGGATCGTAACTGACTGTTGCAGCGAACCTTTTTGGCGCGGGAGTTGTTCATGTTTTCTCCGGTGATCCCATGTCATTGACCCTGACCGACGTTAAACGCATCGCGCATCTGGCGCGGCTGGAACTGCCCGACCACGAGGCCGAACCGACGCTTGCGCGGCTCAACGACTTCTTCGGTCTCGTCGAGCAGATGCAGGCGGTCGATACCGCCGGCATCGAGCCGCTCGCGCATCCTATCGACGCCATCGAGGAAGTCGCGCTGCGACTGCGCGACGACGCAGTCTCAGAGCGGATCGAGCGCGAAGAGTTCCAGCGTTGCGCGCCGGCCGTGCAGGACGGGCTCTATCTCGTGCCGAAGGTGATCGAGTGAGCGTGGCGCATCGACCGTATCGGTCCATCGGAACAACGATCTCGCGCGTGGCGTGACGCGCCGCGCTCATCAGGGAACTGCAATGCATCAGAAAAGCTTGACCGAACTGCGCGCCGCGCTCGACTCGAAGGCGATCTCCGCCGTCGAGCTGGCGCAGTCGTATCTGCAACGCATCGAAGCCGCGAAAGAACTGAACGCGTTCATCGGCGTGAATCCGGAGCTCACGCTGGAACAGGCGAGAGCCGCCGACGCCCTCATCGCGCAGGGCAACGGCGGTCCGCTCGCCGGCCTGCCGATCGCGCACAAGGACGTGTTCGTCACGCGCGGGTGGGCGTCGACGGCGGGTTCCCACATGCTGGAGAACTACGCGAGCCCGTTCGATGCCACCGTCGTCGAGCGTCTGAGCCGCGCCGGCATGGTGTGTCTCGGCAAGACGAACATGGACGAGTTCGCCATGGGCTCGTCCAACGAGAACTCGTACTTCGGCGCGGTGAAGAACCCGTGGGACCTGAAGGCCGTGCCGGGCGGATCGTCGGGCGGGTCGGCAGCGGCCGTCGCCGCGCGCCTCGCGCCCGCCGCGACCGGCACCGACACGGGCGGGTCCATCCGTCAGCCCGCTTCGTTCACCGGCATCACCGGCATCAAGCCGACATACGGCCGCGTGTCGCGTTACGGGATGATCGCGTTCGCGTCGTCGCTCGATCAGGGCGGACCGATGGCCCAGACTGCCGCCGACTGCGCGCTGCTTCTGAACGCGATGGGCGGCTTCGACGAGCGCGACTCCACGAGCCTGCAACGCGACAACGAAGACTACACGCGGTATATCGGCAAGAACTGGAGCGAAGATGCCGACAAGCCGTTGAAAGGCCTGCGCATCGGCATGCCGAAGGAGTACTTCGGCGGAGGGTTGGCCGACGACGTGCGCGCCGCCATCGACGCTGCGCTGAAGCAATACGAAGCCCTCGGCGCGACGCTCGTCGAAGTCTCGCTGCCGAAGACCGAGCTTTCGATTCCCGTGTACTACATCATCGCGCCGGCGGAGGCGTCGTCCAATCTGTCGCGCTTCGACGGCGTGCGCTACGGGCATCGCGCGGCCGAGTACAAAGACCTGCTCGACATGTACAAGAAGTCGCGCGCCGAAGGCTTCGGGCCGGAAGTGAAGCGCCGGATTCTCGTCGGCACGTACGTGTTGTCGCACGGCTATTACGACGCGTACTACCTGCAGGCGCAGAAGATTCGCCGCATCATCGCGCGCGATTTCCAGGAAGCGTTCAAGCAGTGCGACGTCATCATGGGACCGGTCGCGCCGTCGGTGGCGTGGAATCTCGGCGAGAAGACCGACGATCCCGTGCAGATGTACCTCGCCGACATCTACACGCTCTCCGTGAGCCTCGCGGGCCTGCCGGGCATGAGCGTGCCGTGCGGCTTCGGCGCGGGCGCGAATGCGAATCGGCCGGTCGGTCTGCAGATCGTCGGCAACTATTTCAACGAAGCCCGGATGCTCCAGGTCGCCGACGCGTTCCAGCGCGCGACCGACTGGCACCGCAAGGCACCATCGGCATCGGGAGTGTGAACATGCAGTGGGAAGTCGTCATCGGTCTGGAAACGCACGCGCAGCTTTCCACCGTCTCCAAGATTTTCTCGGGCGCGCCCACGCAGTTCGGCGCAGCGCCGAACACGCAGGCAAGTCCCGTCGATCTCGCGCTGCCGGGCGTGCTGCCGGTCATGAACCGCGGCGCTGTCGAGCGCGCAATTCGCTTCGGGCTCGCCATCGGCGCGCATATCGCGCCGCGCAGCATCTTCGCGCGCAAGAACTACTTCTACCCGGATCTGCCGAAGGGCTACCAGATTAGCCAGTACGAGATTCCGGTCGTGCAGGGCGGACAGATCACCATCCACGTGCCCGCCAATGAAAAGGCCGGCAAGGAAGCGTACGAAAAGACCGTCAACCTGACGCGCGCGCATCTGGAAGAAGACGCCGGCAAGTCGCTGCACGAAGACTTCGCGGGCATGACGGGCATCGACCTGAACCGCGCGGGCACGCCGCTGCTCGAAATCGTCACGGAGCCGGAAATGCGCAGCGCCGCCGAAGCGGTCGCGTATGCGAAGGCGCTGCACGGGCTCGTCGTGTGGCTCGGCATCTGCGACGGCAACATGCAGGAAGGCTCGTTCCGTTGCGATGCGAATGTCTCGGTGCGTCCGGTCGGCCAGAAGGAATTCGGCACGCGCGCCGAGATCAAGAACCTGAACTCGTTCCGCTTCCTCGAAGAAGCCATTCAGTACGAAGTGCGCCGTCAGATCGAACTGATCGAAGATGGCGGTACTGTCGTGCAGGAGACGCGTCTGTACGATCCGGACAAGCGCGAAACGCGCTCCATGCGCAGCAAGGAAGACGCGCACGACTACCGCTATTTCCCTGATCCCGATCTGATGCCGCTCGTGATCGAGGAAAGCTGGGTGGCGCGCGTGCGTGACGAGATGCCCGAACTGCCCGCGGACATGCAGAAGCGCTTCGTCGATACGTACGGCCTGACGTCCTACGACGCCGGCGTGCTCACTTCGTCGAAGGCGATGGCCGCGTACTTCGAAGCGGTCGTCGAGAAGGCGGGCGCGGCGCAGGCGAAGATCGCCGCGAACTGGCTCATGGGCGACGTCTCCGCGCAACTGAACCGCGAATCGCTGGATATCGCTCAGTCGCCGGTGTCTGCCGCGCAGCTCGCGCTGGTGCTGCAACGCATCGCGGACGGCACCATCTCGAACAAGATCGCGAAGGACATCTTCCAGTCCATCTGGGAAGAGAAGGCCACCGACGAAGCCGCGGCCGACCGCATCATCGAGGCGAAGGGGCTGAAGCAGATCTCGGACACCGGCGCGCTGGAAGCGATTATCGACGAGGTGCTCGCCGCTAATCAGAAGTCCGTGGACGAATTCCGCGCGGGCAAGGAGAAGGCGTTCAACGCGCTGATCGGTCAGGCCATGAAGGCGACGAAGGGCAAGGCCAATCCGCAGCAGGTCAATGAATTGCTGAAGAAAAAGCTGGGCTGAGTCGGCGGCGCATTGTCGCGCATGGTCTGCTGATTCAGGAGCGTAAGACTTACGGGCTGTTGCCGGTTGATCTGTGCAGCGGCCCGTTTTTCATTGCTGAAGCGGAAAAAACATGGCCAAGAAATCCGACCTGGACGACTATCGCGTTCCGTACTTCGACGGCGGGAAAAAGCTCAAGGCGTTCGACATCACTTCAGTCGATCCGTCTGCGAAGCCGTTCTCGACAGGCGCGAAAGACGACGACCGCGCGCGCCTCGCTGAGATCGGCGCGCAGCTGAACGAGTTGCAGGAGAAGCTGCACGCCCAGCGCCGCGAGCGCGTGCTGCTGGTGCTGCAAGGCATGGACACGAGCGGCAAGGACGGCACGGTGCGCGGCGTGTTTCAGGACGTCGATCCGCTCGGCCTGCGCATCGTGCCGTTTCGCGCGCCGACCGAGCGCGAGATGGCGCACGACTTTCTCTGGCGCGTTCACGCGCAAGCGCCGATGGCGGGCGAACTCGCGATCTTCAACCGCAGCCACTACGAAGACGTGCTCGTGCCGCGCGTGCTGAAGCAAATCGACGATGACGAATGCGAGCGGCGCTATCGTCATATCCGCGAGTTCGAGGCGCTGCTCGCGGACGCCGGCACGACCATCGTCAAATGCTTTCTGCACATTTCCAAGGACGAGCAGCGCGAGCGGTTGCAGGCGCGCATCGACGATCCGACGAAGCACTGGAAGTTCGACGTCTCCGACCTCGAGGCCCGCAAGCTCTGGGACGACTATCAGCGCGCGTATTCCGTGGCGCTCGGCGCGACCTCGACGGACTACGCGCCGTGGTACATCATTCCGGGCGATTCGAAGACGCATCGGAACGTGATGGTCGCCGAACTCGTCTTGCGCACGTTGCAGGGCATGAAGCTCGAATTCCCGCCGGCGAAGGAATCGCTCAAGGGCGTGAAGGTCGAGTAAATCAAATCAAGAAGAAAGGAAGCGTATGTTTCGCGTGATCACCGCCAATCTGAACGGCATTCGTTCGGCTGCCAAGAAAGGCTTTTTCGACTGGTTCGGCGAGCAGGCAGCCGACGTCGTCTGCGTGCAGGAAATCAAGTGCTCGCAAGACGACCTGACGCCCGAGTTCCTCGCGCCGCACGGCTTTCAGGGCTACTTCCAGCACGCGGTCAAGAAGGGCTACAGCGGCGCGGGCGTCTATACGCGGCACGAGCCGGACGACGTGATCATCGGTTTCGGCAGCGAGGAGTTCGATCCCGAAGGGCGCTACGTGGAAGCGCGCTTCGGCAGGCTTTCGGTGGTGTCGGTGTATGTGCCATCGGGATCGAGCGGCGATGAGCGTCAGCAGGCGAAGTACCGCTTCATGGACGAATTCATGCCGCATCTCGCCGCGCTCTCGAAAGAGCGCGAAGTCATTCTGTGCGGCGACGTGAACATCGTGCACAAGGAAATCGACATCAAGAACTGGAAGAGCAATCAGAAGAATTCCGGCTGTCTGCCGGAGGAACGCGCGTGGCTGACCAAGCTGTTCGACGAGGTGGGCTATGTCGACGTGTTCCGCACGCTCGACCAGCGGCCCGAGCAATACACGTGGTGGAGCAATCGCGGTCAGGCGTACGCGAAGAACGTCGGCTGGCGCATCGACTATCAGATCGCGACCAAAGAGGTTGCCGCGACCGCGAAGAGCACGTCCATCTTCCGCGACATCAAGTTCAGCGACCACGCGCCGCTGACGATCGACTATGACTGGAAGGTCGGTCGGAAGTGATCACCGCCCGCTCTTCTTGAACCGCCCCATGCCCGCGTAGTTTGGCAACGCATCGATACTCTTGCCGACGGCTTTCGCATAAAGCGGCATCATGTCCGACATGCGTTTCTCCAGATCCTGCTTGCGGTCCGGCCCGTACGGATGCATCCAGACGAAACCATTGTCCTCGCGGCGCGTGGCGGTATCGATCTTGTTCCACAGCGTGACGGCGGCGCGCGGATCGTAGCCCGCGCGCGAGGCGATCTCGCTGCCGATCACGTCAGCTTCGGTTTCGTCGGCGGGCGAATAGCGCATGGCGAGCAACTGATCGCCGATGCCGAGCGGCGTCGAGCCGACATCCGCAAAGCCGAAAAGCTGCGGCATCGTTCCCGCCGTCAGTTGCTCGGCCTGCTGGCGGCCGAGCCGCTCGCGGGCGTGTTCGCGCAGCGCGTGCGCGATCTCGTGGCCCATCATCATGCCGATCTCGTTGTCGTTCAGATGCAGCTTCTCGATCAAGCCGCTATACACGACGATCTTGCCGCCCGGCAGACAGTACATGCGGATCTCGTTCGACCGCACGACGTTGATTTCCCACTTCCAGTTCTTCGAGCGGTCGTTCCACTTGAGCGCGAACGGAATCTCGTGATTCGCGATATCGCGCACGCGCTTCACCAGCGCGTTGTCATTCGGCAGCAGCCGCTTGTTGCGCTCGGCCTCGTGGATGATCGTGGCGTACGCGTCGGCCGATTGCTGTTCGAGCGCCGCAGGCGGAATGAGGTTGCGAAAGAGCGCGGTATTGCCGAAGCGGATCTGGTTGTTCGGCGCAGTGTAAGGCGCGGGAGCGCGGTCTTCGTCCTGCGCATGCGCGCGCGGCGATGCGAGCGAGGCGCACGCGAGCGCGCAGACAAGCGTCCGCGCGAGCGCGCGGCCCGCACGGTGAGTCGATATGCGCACCGTCATCGTTTTGGTCTCCAGGGCGCGATGATCGGCAACAGTAACATGCCCGGAATCGACAGCGCGATGCAGACGAGGAAGTATTCGAACCAGCCCGTCCGCGCGACGATAAAGCCGCTCAGCGCGGACACGACCGTGCGCGGCACCGCCGCCAGGCTCGTGAAAAGCGCGAATTGCGTCGCGGTGTAGCGCGGGTCGGTGGTGCTCGCGATGTACGCGGTGAACGTGGCGAGCGTGAGTCCCGTGGCGAACGTCTCGAAGCCGTACAGCACCGCGAGCGCGACCGGCGACGGCCCGATCTTCGCGAGCCACGCGAAGCCGAATGTGGCGACGATTTGCAACACGCCGAAAATCCACAGCCCGCGCGCAATGCCGATCTTCACCAGAAACACGCCGCCGATAATGCCGCCCGCGAGGCTCGTCCAGAACGCGACCGTCTTCGCGATCACGCCGAGCTGCAAGGTCGTGAAGCCCAGGTCGAGAAAGAACTTGGTGGCGAGCGCGGTCGCCATGGTGTCGCCGAGCTTGTACAGAAAAATGAAGCTGAGCACGAGGAGCGCGGCGCGCCAGCCGTCGCGCGTGACAAATTCGTGGAAGGGCTCGACGACCGCATCGCGCAGACTTTTCGGCGGCGTGCCGTGCACGGCCGGTTCCTTCACGACGAGCGTGGTCACGATGCCCGGCACCATGAACAGCGCCGTCACGATAAAAACCGTCTTCCACGGCAGGAAGCCGGCGAGAATCAGCGCGAGCGAGCCCGGCACGAGACCCGCCACTTTGTACGCATTGACGTGGACTGCGTTGCCGAGGCCCTGTTCGGTGTCCGCGAGCAGTTCGCGCCGGTACGCGTCGATGGCGATATCCTGGCTTGCGCTGAACAACGCGAGCAGACCGGCGATGGCGGCCACCGTCCAGATGTCCTCGCTCGGCGAAACAAAGCCGAACGCGCCGATGGCCAGCGTCACGAGCACTTGCGTGACGAGCATCCAGCCGCGCCGCCGGCCGGGCCGCCAGAACGGCAGACGCGGCACGTAGCGGTCCATCAGCGGCGCCCAGACGAATTTCCACGTATAAGGCAGCCCGAGCAGCGCGAACAGACCGATCTGCTTGACGTCGATGTGCTCTTTCGTGAGCCACGCCTGCAACAGACTCAGCAGCGTGAAAAGCGGCAATCCCGACGTGAAGCCGAGAAACACGCAAATCAGAATGCGCGCGTTGAGAAACGCGCGCCAGCGGGGATGTTCTTCGTGAGCAGTTAGAGCGGGCGCCTCGTGTGGCGTGTCGGGCATGTCGATGTTGGAAAAGCGTTGTCGATGCTTGATGCGCCGGGTCGCATCACCGGCGCTTCACGCGATAGACCGCAAGACTACCACGCCAGTTCGCGCCCCAACGGATGGACTGCCCACCGTGCAGCACCACGCGGTCCAGAATCTCGATGCCCACTTCCGGCGCGAGCGCCTCGAAGTCCTTGATGGTCAGGACGCGCACGTTCGGCGTGTTATGCCATTGATACGGCAGCGACTTCGACACCGGCATGCGGCCTTGAATGACCGCAAGCCGGTGCGGCCAATAGCCGAAGTTCGGAAACGACACGATGCATTCGCGCCCCACGCGCACCGTTTCGCGCAGGATCGCGGCGGTCTGGTGAATGGTCTGCAGCGTCTGCGAGAGGATCGCGAAATCGAAGCTGTCGTCTTCGAAAAGGCGCAGGCCGTCTTCGAGATTCTGCTGGATCACGTTTACGCCCTTCTGCGCGCAGGCGAGCACGCCGGCGTCGTTGATCTCGATGCCGTAGCCGTTCACTTCCAGCTCTTCGGCGAGCAGCGAGAGCAGCGACCCGTCGCCGCAGCCGAGATCGAGCACGGTGGAGCGCGGTTCGACCCAGCGCGCGATCGCCCGGAAGTCCGAGCGCAGCGCGAGCGAATCAAGCGTGTTCTGGTTCATGCGCCGATCTCCGTGGCAATGCGTTCGTAGTAGGCGCGCATCAGGTTGTGATAGCGCGCGTCGTCGAGCAGGAAGGCGTCGTGGCCGTGCGGCGCGTCGATTTCGGCGTAACTCACCGTCCGCTTGTTGTCGAGCAGCGCCTTCACGATCTCGCGGGAACGCGCCGGCGCGAAACGCCAGTCGGTCGTGAAGCTCGCGATCAGATACTTCGCCTTCGTGCGGGCGAGCGCCTGCGTGAGATCGCCGTCGTAGGCTTTGGCGGGATCGAAATAATCCAGCGCGCGCGTGATGAGCAGGTACGTGTTGGCGTCGAAGTATTCGGCGAACTTGTCCGCCTGATAGCGCAGATACGACTCCACTTCGAACTCGACGTCGAAGTTGAAGTTGTACGCGTCGAGCGCGCCTTCGGCACGGCGCAGCGCGCGGCCGAATTTCACGGCCATGTCGTCGTCCGAAAGATACGTGATGTGGCCGATCATGCGCGCGACGCGCAGGCCCCGGCGCGGCTTCACGCCGTGCGCGTAATAGTCGCCGCCGTGGAAGTCGGGGTCCGAGAGAATCGCGGAGCGCGCGGTTTCGTTGAACGCGATGTTCTGCGCCGAGAGCTTCGGCGTCGACGCGATCACGATGCAATGCCCGAGCCGCTCCGGGTACATGAGGCTCCACGCGAGCGCCTGCATGCCGCCGAGACTGCCGCCCATCACGGCCGCGAATCGCTCGATGCCGAAGCGGTCAGCCACGCGCGCCTGCGCGTGCACCCAGTCTTCCACCGTCACGACAGGAAAGCGCGCGCCGTACGGCTTGCCGGTCGCGCGGTCGATGCTCATCGGCCCGGTCGAGCCGAAGCACGAGCCGAAGTTGTTCACGCCGATCACGAAGAAGCGATTGGTGTCGAGCGGCTTGCCGGGCCCGACCATGTTGTCCCACCAGCCGACGTCCTTCGGATTGTCGGCGTACACGCCCGCGACGTGATGCGACGCGTTGAGCGCATGGCAGACGAGCACCGCGTTCGAGCGCGCGGCGTTGAGTTCACCGTACGTTTCGACGACGAGTTCATAGTCGCCGAGCGAACTGCCGCTCTGAAGCACGAGCGGCTCGGAAAAGCGCAAGGTTTGGGGAGTGACGATGCCGATGGATTCCATTCATTCCGCCTTTACTGGGCGGCTAAACGGTGTCGGCTGGGCGCGAAGAAGCGGAAGATAGGCGCGGCTGACGACCTCTTTAGCCGCATTTATAGTGAACCGGAGCAATGCCGATGCCCTGGTTCGCGCGCCCGCAATCGAGTCAGCAAATCGGCGCGTGTTCAATTCTGTCAAGCGGTGAAGTATAGCGGAAAACGTAATAAAGCCGCTAATCGTGACGGCGGTCGCCGGCTTGGGTGGCGCGTCGTTTTCTGTCTATATTGTCTAGGCATCGCGCCTTGCCGGGAATCGACATGAAACCGAGTCGCGTCAGACCGCTGAGTCATTTGAAGAGCCGCGCAGCCGAGATGATCCGCAACGTCGTGGAGAGCCGCGAGCCGATGCTCATCACGCAGAACGGCGAAGCGAAGGTTGTCGTGCAGGACGTTCAGTCCTACGAGGACCTGCATCAGACCGTCGCGCTGCTCAAGATTCTGGCGATGGGGCAAAAGTATATCGAGGCGGGACATTGCATCAGCGCGGGCGATTTTTTCGCCGAGATCGAGCGGCTCGACAAGGAAGAGGGCCTCAAATGAAGACCGTCTTTCTCGATCCCGTTCGACAAGACCTCCAGGACTTCCGGCGTTACGTGATCAACAAGTTCGGCGGCACCGCGTGGAAAGCGACGCGCGACAAGATTGCGGATGCCGTCGCGGACATCGAGGCTTCGCCACGCAAGGGCGCGACGCCGCCGGAACTCGTCGACTTTCGCATGACGGGCTATTACGAAGTCGTTAGCGGGACGAACCGAATCATCTATAAGGTCGACGACGACACCATCTACGTGCATCTCGTCGTCGATATGCGTTCGGACCTCGAAGATATTCTCGCGCGGCGGCTTTTCAGAATCTAGCCGCTGGCCGTCCGAGCGCGCTGCCGCCCATGCCGAGCGTCAGCGCGCGCAACGACCGCACGGTGCGATCCACATAATGCGGCCTGCCCACGCCCGGCAAGCGCGCCGAAACCGCGCCCGCCGACGTGCGCGCCGCCGGCAGATGCCCGACGATCCACACGGTCCGGATGCCCAGCCGCCGATAGCTTTTCAGATGCCCGCGCGTGTCTTCGACGAGAATTGCATCGGCGAGACGCACGCGCGCGCGTCGCATCGCACGGCGAAGCATCGGCGCGTCCGGCTTCGAACGCCAGCGGTCGCCTTCGCGCATGTCCTCGATGGCGATCACGCGCTCGAATAGCCGCTCGATGCCGAGTTCCGCGAGCACTGCCCGCGCGTACACGGACGGCGCGTTGGTCAGCACGATCTTGCGGCCCGGCAGCGCGCGCAGCGTTCGGCCGATGCCGCGCTCGGCGCGCAGCATCGACGGAAGATCGGCGAACGTGTGCACGACGTGCAGAAAGTCGGCCGGATCGACGCCGTGATGCTTCACGAGGCCGACGAGCGTGGCGCCGTAGCGCACCGTATAGCCGACGCGCAACCGGTTCGCCTCGTCCACATCGACGCCGAGCCGGTCCATGATGTACTGCGTCATCGCGCGATTGATGGCCGGGAAGATCTGATGCGACGCGTGATGCAGCGTGTTGTCGAGATCGAAGAGCCAGACCGGGACGCGCGGCTCGACGCGGCGGCGGGAAGTGGGAGGCGAATTCATTGCGCGAAAAGAAACGCCCGCGCGGAGGCGGGCGTCGTCATGAAATGAGCGGGGCTCAATGAAGCTCAATGCGAGCGGATCATCGTGCCGAACGGCTGTTCGGTCAGGATTTCGAGCAGCACCGAATGCTCGATGCGCCCGTCGATGATATGCACCGAGCGCACGCCGCTCTTCGCAGCATCCAGCGCCGACGAGATTTTCGGCAGCATGCCGCCGGAGATGGTGCCGTCAGCGAACAGGGCGTCGATCTCGCGCGCCGAAAGGTCCGTGAGCAGATTGCCTTCCTTGTCCATCACGCCGGGAATGTTGGTCATCATGACGAGCTTTTCGGCGTTCAGCACGACCGCCAGTTTGCCAGCGACCAGATCCGCGTTGATGTTGTACGAGAGGCCGTCTTCACCGAAGCCGATAGGTGAAATGACCGGAATGAACGCGTCGTCTTGCAGCGCCTTCACGACAGCCGGGTTAATGGCTTCGACTTCGCCCACTTGACCGATGTCGATGAACTGCCCCGGATTGTCGCGGTCCGGCATCATCAGCTTGCGCGCGTGGATGAGTCCGCCGTCCTTGCCGGTGAGACCGACCGCGTGGCCGCCGAAGTGATTGATGAGCGTGACGATGTCCTGCTGCACTTCGCCGCCGAGCACCCACTCGACGACTTCCATCGTCTCTTCGTCGGTGACGCGCATGCCTTGAATGAACGTGCCCTGCTTGCCGATCTTCTTCAGCGCCTGGTCGATCTGCGGGCCGCCGCCGTGGACAATCACCGGGTTGATGCCGACGAGCTTGAGCAGAATGACGTCGCGCGCGAAGCCTTGCTTCAGACGCTCTTCGGTCATGGCATTGCCGCCGTATTTGATCACGACCGTCTTGCCGTGATATTGACGAATATAGGGCAGCGCCTCGGCCAGGATTTCAGCTTTCAGGGTAGGCGCGATCTGCGTGAGGTCGGGAAGGTCGGACATGGCGGCAGTCGAGGCGAAGAGCGTTTAAACAGGCGGAATTGTACAGGACCGATGCGAGGCGACATGACGTTTTGCCGCGACGCCGCCGCGGTTTCCGGCACGGCCGGCTACGTGCGATCATCGTTCATCTTTCGCTGTCACGCACGCGTCACCATGACGAAGCCACCGTCTCTACCGCCCGCGCCGCGCGCCGTGTGCGCCCGCTGCGGCGCGGCGTTCCGATGCGGCTCGCTTTCGGGCGATGCCGCCTGCTGGTGCGCGTCGCTGCCCGCGTTGCCGGCCGAGCGCTTGCGCGCGGGCGAAGTGTGTCTGTGCCGGGCGTGCCTGCTCGCCGAAATAGAAAAGGCCGGCATTTCGAGTTAGCAGAGCGCATGCCGCGCGGGGTGCGACAAATCGCGCCATCGGCGGTTCGGCGGCGCGCGCAAGCGGGATAATGCCGCATGAACCACGACTTGCCGGCGCGCTGTTGCTGCCGGCGCGCACTCGAAGGCACATGCATCGCATAACGAATACCGGTCGCGTCAACCTCGGCCATCTGTTCTGGCTGCGCTCGCTCGCGATCATCGGCCAGTTGACGACCATCGCCGTCGTGCAGATTTGGCTCGGCGCGAATCTGCCGCTGCCGGCCATGCTGCTCGTGATCGCGCTGGAGATGGTCTTCAACGGGCTGACGTGGCTGCGCGTCGCGCGGGCGCGGCCCGAAACGAACCTCGAACTGTTCGGGCAGATGTGCGTCGATCTCGGCGCGCTGTCGGCGCTGCTGTTTCTGTCGGGCGGCGCGACCAATCCGTTCGTCACGCTTTATCTGCCGTCGCTCGCCATTGCCGCCGCCATCCTGCCGTGGCACATGATGGCGTGTCTCGCTCTCTTCGCCGTCGCGTGTTACGCGCTCCTCAGCTACAACTACGTGCCGCTCAATATCGAGAATCCGGCGAATCTCTTCGATTATTTCCGCCTCGGCCTGTGGGTCAACTTCATGGTGAGCGTGGGCTTGATCGGCTGGTTCGTCGCGCGCATGTCGCGGGCGCTGCGCCTGCGCGACGCCGCGCTCGCCGACGCGCAGCAGCGTCATCTGCGCGATGAACGCGCGGTCGCGCTCGGCGTGCAGGCAGCGACCGTCGCGCATGAAATGGGCACGCCGCTGTCCACCATTGCCATGCTCTCCGAAGAATTGCGCGATGCCGCCGCGCACGACTCCAATCTCGCGCCCTACGCGGACGACTTCGAACTGCTCGAACAGCAGATGGCGCTGTGCACGTCGGCGCTCGCGCGGCTGCGCAGCCGGGCGAGCGGGCCGTCGAACCGGCAGCCGCTCGACGAATGGCTCGCGAGTTTCATCGAGCAATGGCGGCTGCGGCATCCGCAAGTGGAGTTCGAGCAAGTCGGCGAAGCGCCGGCCACGGCGTCCATCGACGACGCGGTGGCCGTCGGCCAGATCCTCACGATCCTGCTCGACAACGCCGCGCGCGCGAGCAGCGAGTTCGTGACGCTGCAAGCCGCGGCCGAAACGGAGGAAGGCGCGCGGTACGTGCGCTTCGAAGTGTGCGATCGCGGCCCCGGCATTCCGCCCGCGCTGCGCGCGTCGCTCGGCGCGGGTCCTGTCGACAGCACGCAGGGCGGTCACGGCGTCGGGCTCTATCTCGCGTTCGCAGCGGCGGCGCGGCTCAACGGTTCCATCGAACTGTTGGAGGCCGAGCCGCACGGCACGCGCGCTGTGCTCAAGGTGCCGAACCGGGGCGCGGCGGCGGCGCCGGTTGCGACGGCGCGAACGGAATCGAGCGGCGCGGCGTGAACCTGCTTGGCCAAGAGAAACAAGGAGAAATGAACCATGAGCGATAACAACTTCCTGATCATCGACGACGACGAAGTCTTCTCGGGCATTCTGGCGCGCGGGCTGGCGCGTCGCGGCTACACGGCGCATCAGGCGCACAACGCGGACGAAGCCGTGAAGCTCGCGAACCAGCACAAGTTCGGTCAGATCACGGTGGACTTGCATCTCGGCAACGATTCCGGCCTGCGCCTCGTCGCGCCGTTGCGCGACCTGCAGCCGGATGCGCGCATTCTCGTGCTGACTGGGTACGCGAGCATCGCGACGGCGGTGCAAGCGGTGAAAGACGGCGCGGACAACTATCTGGCGAAGCCCGCGAACGTCGAGTCGATTCTGCTGGCGCTTCAGGAAGAGGCGAGCGAGCAGACGGCCGAGGAAGCGATCGAGCACCCGACGCTGCTTTCGGTGGCGCGGCTGGAGTGGGAGCATATCCAGCGGGCGCTGGCGGAGAACAATGGCAATATCTCGGCGACGGCGCGCGCGCTCAACATGCATCGGCGCACGTTGCAGCGCAAGCTGGCAAAGAAGCCGGTGCGCCAGTAAGCGACCGCTGCCACGCAGGAAAACGACGAACAAAAAAGAACCGCCCAAGCCGGGGAACGAGGGCGGTAATCGGAGAGTTGCAACGACTTCGTGCATATACATGGGGATATGCACGAACGCAGCATACGTGGCGGCATCGCGCCCTTATATACGATAAATCCGAAAAGTAGGAAGTCTCCTAATCGCCTGCTTGTTAGCAACAAGAAAGGTGTCTCCCATGCCGCCATGCGCGCGGCGACGTTTCCGCCATATGACCGGTATACCGCGCTCAAGAAACACGTCGCGAGCGCCGTAAAGCCTCCTTGTGCGTGACATGTATCGCGCAACGCCGGCATTGCACCGGCGAAAAGCGCTGTCCGCGGGCGTCGTCTGCGGGGCGCGGAAAAGGAGCCGGGGACCGGAAGCAAGCGAGCGCGTGCGCGCTGCTGCGTTCGACGTGCCCGCTCGCGACATTCGGAGACATCGATGAAAGGGTTTGACCGCCTGTCGGTCTTGAGCAAGCTGCTGTTGTCGTTCGCGGTCGTGATTCTGTTCACAGCGTGCGTGGGCGGAACCGGCGTGGTGTCGCTTGCCAAGATGCATAGCCTCGTCGAGGAAATCGGCGACCGTCACATGGACGGCCTCTACTGGGCGGAGGAAATCAACAAGCACAAGGTCAACACGGACCTCGACGCCGCCAATCTGACCTTCGCCGACGACGCCGGCAAGCAGAAGCTCAAGCAGGACATGGGCGAATCGCTCGCCGCGATGCATCGCGCGTTCGAGCGCATGCGCCCGACGCTCTCGACGCCGCAAGGCTCGGCGCTCTACGACGCCGCGAGCCAGTCGGTCGCCGCGTGGGAAGAGATCGTGCAGATGCAGATGGGCGTGAAGCCGATGCCCATCGACGTCGATCAGATGGGGCTGATTGCACGCGCGATTGCCGCGAGCGAGAAGGCGCGCGACGCGCTGGAGCGGCTCGCCGACTACAAGCGTGCGCGCGCGACGGCGGCGCGCGCGAGCGCGGCGGCGGAGTACGACACCATGCGCGTCGTGTTGCTCGCGCTCGTTCTGGGCGCGATGGCGGCGGGCGCGGTGCTCGCGGTGGTCATCGGCCGGCGTCTTGCCGCGCAGCTCGGCGGCGAGCCGGCGTATGCGGCGCAGATCGCCAACCGCATTGCGCAAGGCGATCTGACGGCGCGCGTCGAGACGCGTCCCGGCGACGACAGCAGCATGCTGCACAGCCTCGGCAACATGAGCAGCAAGCTCGCGGAGATCGTCGGCGGCATTCGCCACGCGAGCGAGTCGATTTTGTTCGCATCGCGCGAGATCGCGCAGGGCAACACCGACCTTTCGCAACGCACGGAGGAACAGGCAGCGTCGCTGGAAGAGACCGCGTCGAGCATGGAGCAGCTGACCGCGACCGTGCGCCAGAACGCGAGCAATGCCGACGAAGCCACCACGCTCGCGCGCGGCGCGTCGGACGTGTCGGCGCGCGGCAGCGAACTGGTCGGCGAAGTGGTCGACAACATGCGCGAACTGGCGTCAGGCAGCAAGCGCATGACGGACATCATCGCGGTGATCGAAGGCATCGCGTTCCAGACGAACATTCTCGCGTTAAACGCAGCCGTCGAAGCGGCGCGGGCGGGCGAGGAAGGACGCGGTTTCGCGGTCGTGGCGGGCGAAGTGCGCTCGCTCGCGCAGCGCAGCGCGATGTCGGCGAAGGAGATCAAGGAACTGATCGAAGCCTCGACGGCGCGCGTGGACAGCGGCGCGGCGATTGCCGAGCGCGCCGGCGCGACGATGGCGGAAGTCACGGAAGCCGTGCAGCGCGTGACGGGCATCATGGCGCAGATTTCGGCGGCGTCGCACGAGCAGAGCGCGGGCATCGAGCAGGTGAATCGCGCGGTCGCGCAGATGGATCAGGTGACGCAGCAGAACGCGGCGCTCGTCGAGCAGGCCGCAGCAGCGGCCGGGGCGATGGCGGATCAGGCCGAGCAGTTGAAAGGCGCGGTGGCGGTGTTCGAGCTCGAAGGGCGCGCTTAAGCGGACGGCAGGGCGGCGGAGGCAGGGCTTGCGCGGGCTGGTGGCGGTTCGGGCGTCTTCGCGTCGAGCGAATGCCGATTGAAAAAGCGCCCGCCGATCGCGCAGGCAACGTCGCGTGTAGGTGCGCGCCGATGGTTCGCGTTCGCCCGCAAGCCGGTGTCGGTTCGCGCAGAAAGGTTCGCGTTCGCCCGCAAACCGGTGCCGGTTCGCGCGTCGTCGCATCGAGCGAACGCCGCTTGAAGAATCGCCCGCCGATCGCGCAGGCAACGTCGCGTGTAGGCGCGCGAGAAGGTCTGTCTCCGCCCGCAGGACGTCGCCGGTTCGCGCGTCGTCGCATCAACCGAACGCCGCCTGAAGAAGCGCCCGCCGATCGCGCAGGCAGCATCGCCCGTAGGCGCGCGGAAACGTTCGGATTCGCCCTCAGGCCGGTGTCGGTTCGTGCGTCGTCGCATCGAGCGAACGCCGCTTGAACAGCGCGCGCCGATTACGCGGGCAACGTCGCGTGCAGGCGCCCGCATAAGGGTTCGGATTCGCCTGCAAGCCGGTGGCGGGTTCACGCGTCGTCGCATCAAGCGAATGCCGCTGCAAAACAGCGTTCGCCGATCGCGCAGGCAACGTTGCGTGTAGGCGTGCGGCAAGGCCCACCTCCGTCGCCGATTCGCCGGCGACTAAGCCCGCAACACCACGCGACAGCGCCCACGCAACCCCAACCCCCGCGAAACCGCGCCCAACATCGCATAAGCAACACCGATTTTCGGCTCGCTTGCCTCGGTTCGGCCCACTCCGTACACTCGCGCCTGTCCGAAGAATCAAGCGCGCCGCGTGGCCGGCGCATCATCGCCGAGAAGGAGAGCTGCCCATGTCCGATTCCTATTTCCCGCGCTGGCCCGAGCAGCCGAATGCCGAAGGCGGGCGCGTCGTCGGGCCTGACGAGCGCCTGCCCTGGCCGCAAATGATCGCGATGGGCATTCAGCACGTCGTCGCGATGTTCGGCTCCACCGTGCTCGCGCCGCTCCTGATGGGCTTCGATCCGAATCTCTGCATCTTCATGTCCGGCATCGGCACGCTGCTGTTTTTCGTGCTCGTAGGCGGACGCGTGCCGAGCTATCTCGGCTCCAGCTTCGCGTTCATCGGGCTCGTGATCGCGGTCACGGGCTACTCCGGGCACGGCGCGAACCCCAACATTCCGGTCGCGCTCGGCGGCATCATCGCGTGCGGCGTGGCGTATGCGGTCATCGGCGCGATCGTCGCGGCAGTCGGCACACGCTGGATCGAAGCGCTGATGCCGCCCGTCGTCACCGGCTCGATCGTCTGCGTGATCGGGCTGAATCTCGCGCCGATCGCCGTGAAAGGCGTGAGCGGCAGCAACTTCGATTCGTGGATGGCGCTCGTCACCGTGCTGTGCGTCGGCGGCGTCGCGGTGTTCGCGCGCGGCATGGCGCAGCGGCTGCTCATTCTGATCGGCCTCGCCATTGCGTACATCATCTACGCGGTGCTGACCAACGGCATGGGCATGGGCAAGCCGATCGACTTCGGCATCGTCTCGAACGCCGCGTGGTTCGGCCTGCCGCACTTCACCGCGCCGGTCTTCCAGCCGCAGGCCATGACGCTGCTCGCGCCCATCGCCATCATTCTCGTCGCCGAAAATCTTGGCCACATCAAGGCGGTCGGCGCGATGACCGGACGCAGCCTCGACAAGTACATCGGCCGCGCGTTCATCGGCGACGGGCTTGCCACTATCGTCTCGGGCTTTGCCGGCGGCACGGGCGTGACGACCTACGCGGAAAACATCGGCGTCATGGCAGTCACCAAGATCTACTCGACGCTCGTGTTCGTGATCGCGGCGCTCTTCGCCATCGTGCTCGGCTTTTCGCCGAAGTTCGGCGCGCTGATCCAGACGATTCCCGGCCCGGTGCTCGGCGGCGTGTCGATCGTCGTGTTCGGGCTGATCGCGGTGACGGGCGCGCGCATCTGGGTCGTCAACAAGGTGGACTTTTCGGATAACCGCAATCTGATCGTCGCGGCGGTGACGCTCGTGCTCGGCGCAGGCGATTTCACGCTGAAGCTCGGCGGCTTCGCGCTCGGCGGCATCGGCACGGCGACGTTCGGCGCGATCATTTTTTATGCGATCCTGCGCCGGCGCGGGGCGGGTGTCGTTTGATGTTTGGTCGACTTCGCGGGCGACGGGGCGCGAAGTCGACATTCAAGGCGGTGATTCCCGCGCGCCATCGCGTTCGACGCTAATCTCGACGACCGTGCTCGAGGGTTGATTGCCAACTGCGTTGCGCCCGCGCCGAGGCCC
This sequence comes from Caballeronia sp. BCC1704, assembly GCF_902833455.1. NCBI lineage: Bacteria > Pseudomonadati > Pseudomonadota > Betaproteobacteria > Burkholderiales > Burkholderiaceae > Caballeronia > Caballeronia sp. BCC1704. Next base: position 431,937 of record NZ_CADFFT010000001.1, read on the forward strand.
AAGCGCCAATACGCTAGCGGCGTTAGTCTTCACGCAATTCGAAAGCCTGACGCATTGTTGGCGCCCGCGGCGCGAACGGTGGCCCGACGCATGAGACACCGTACGCGCGATCATCACAACAACTTCTGCTTGCGCGTGATCAACGTGTCGTAGGCGCTGATCCGAAACGTCCACGCGCCACTTCCCGCCGGCGCCGAGTCACGGATCACTTCGACGGGGTTCCGTGCCGCCGGCTCGTGTGACGCGTCGTCGAAGCCAGTAGGCATCACTTTCTGCGCGATGAACTCCGGCGTGGCTTACCGCCGCGCCCACGCTCACGCCGTCATCCCCCGCTTACGATTCACGATCGCCGTCTCCGAGAGATCGATCTCCCGCATCAGCTTGTTCAGCGTCTCATCGTTGATCGCCTGATCCGTTCTCAGCCGCAGCAGTTCCGCGCGCTCCGCCCGCAGCGCCGCCATTCTGAGGCGCGTTTCCACGATCTCGCTTCGTCTCGCCGCCACGCGCGGCGCTTCCTCGTCGCCGAGCGATTCCAGCCGCAGCCGATACGTGTCCATCACGCGCGCCGTCGAATCCGCGCAGCGGGCGGACGCGGCTTCGTCCATGTCGTCGGTGAGCAGCGCGTGCGTTTCGTCGATGGCGCGGATCGCCGCCTGCGCCGCGCGCCGACGCGCCAGCCGCTCCTCCGCCGCATGCGGGTTGCGCTCGCGCTTCGCGCCGCGCAGCACCACCGGCAAGCCGACGACCGCAATCAGGAGCGAAGCCAGAATCACCGCCGACGCGATGAAAATCGCCAGATCGCGCCCCGCCAGCGCCGCGCCGTTGTCGAGCGTGACCGGCAGCGAGAGCACGCCCGCGAGCGTCACCGCGCCGCGCACGCCGCCGATCGTCGTCAGCGCCAGCGTGCGCAAGCCGGGCGCGGCGCTTTCGATGCCGACCTTCGCCGCGCTGCGGCTCGCGACCCAGCGCAGGCAATACACCCACACGAAGCGCAGCGCGTAGAGCGCGAGCACCGTCGCGATCACGTAGCCGATCAGCAGGCCGACTTGCGCGTTGCCGTCCTGATGCGCCTCGATCAGCGCGCGCCCGATGATGTGCGGCAACTGCAAGCCGAGCAGGATGAACACCATGCCGTTGAAGACGAACTCGATCATCGTCCACGTGCTCGTCATGCGCACGCGCACGGCGCTCGGAATCGTCGCGCGCAGGCTCTGGATGTTCATCATCATCCCGGCGGAAACGGCCGCGAGAATGCCCGAGCAGCCCGCGCGCTCCGAGATCACATAGGCCGCGAACGGAATCAGCACGGTCAGGATGACGCCCGCGGCGGGATCGTCGTCCTCGGAGAACTTGAGCACGCGCGCCGGTATCTCGGTGACGATCCAGCTGATCGCCGCGCCGATCGCGAGGCCGCCCACCGAGATCACGACGAAGCTGATGGCCGCCTCGTGCAGCGAAAACACGCCGGTCAGCGCGGCCGCGATCGCGAACTTCAGCGCGACGAGACCCGACGCGTCGTTCATCAACGCTTCGCCTTCCAGAATATGCATGAGGTTCGCCGGAATGCGGTTGCGCCCGGCGATGCCCGTGAGCGCGACGGCATCGGTCGGCGACAGCACGGCCGCGAGCGCGAAGGCGACGGGAAGCGGCATCGCGGGAATCATCCAGTGCAGGAAGTAGCCGAGCGCGCCCACGGTGATGAACACGAGCCCGAGCGCGAGCATGAGAACGGCGCGGCGCGCGAGATACAGCTCGCGTTTCGGAATCCGCCAGCCGTCCGCGAACAGCAGCGGCGGGATGAACAGCAGCATGAACAGCTCGGGATCGAATGTGACATGCAGCCGGAAGCCGGGCCACGCGAGCATCGCGCCGATGGCGATCTGAATGAGCGGCAGCGGCAGCTTGACCGGCAGCAGGCTGAGACCGACGCCGGACAGCGCCACGATCATCAGCAGGATGAGAACGGTGAAGACGATTTCCATGCCGGATGCGAACGCGCGGGCGTCCGTTTATTTTCGAGACGACGCGAGAGTGTAGCCCGACGCTTCGTCCACGGCATTTTGCGCGACGCACTTGCGCGGTGCGCGTGCATGCGTTCGCCGCCCGCTGGCGGTGCACGAAGCCTGCGAATGCCCGACAAACACGGCGGCTTCCCGCGCATGGACCTTGCTTTATCGACTGCCACGGGACGCGAGACTCCCGACGAGATCATCGAGGGCGGTTCTTATGAAAACGGTATCGGGCGGGACCGGCGCGGGGCCGGAGCAGGAAGCGCGCGGCGCGCGCGCGGGGGCATCCACATGGTGATCGCCAATCCCGAAAAGACGACGCTCTCCGCGCGCAGCTTCGAGCTCGGCGTGATGTCGGGCTTGGACCGCTATTCGGTCGAGCACGGCGAGTGGACGCTCTCCAGCGTGTTCCAGCCGGTGTTCAGCCTGTCGCACATGCGCGCGGTCGGCTACGAAGGACTTCTGCGCGCGCACGACGCGCTCGACCGTCCCGTGCCGCCGGTCGATGTGTTCGCGCAGGCGTCGCGCGTCGGCGAAGCGTTGCAGATCGACCGTCTCGCGCAGGCGCTGCATCTCGAAAACTTCAAGATGCTCGGCGCGCAGGACGAATGGCTGTTCCTCAACGTGCATCCGGGCGCGCTGACCGAGCCGTATCACGCGGCCGCGCTGCTCGCCAATCTGAAGCGGCTGCATATCGAGCCGCGCCGCGTTGTGCTCGAAGTGCTGGAGCAGAGCGCCGCGGACATGGAGCGTCTCGCGCAGGCGGTGCAGCAGTTCCGCGAGCACGGCTTTCTAATCGCGCTCGACGACTTCGGCGCGGGACACACGAATATCGAACGAATCTGGCAACTCGATCCGGATATCGTCAAACTCGACCGCGTGATGCTGTCGCACGCCGGGCACAACGTGCATGCGCCGCTGTCGGACCGCACGCGCAAGCAGCGTCGCAATATGGAAGCGGTGCTGTCGGGCATCGTCTCGCTGCTGCACGAGGCGGGCAAGCTCGTGCTGATCGAAGGCGTCGAAACCGAGCACGAGGCGCAGCTTGCGCTCGCGAGCGGCGCGGACTTCGTGCAGGGCTTTTTCTTCGCGCGGCCGCATCCGGGGCTCGCGGACGGCGTGCATGCGCAGAACATCATCGGCGAATTGACGGAGCGGTATCGCTTGCAGACGGAAGCGCGCGAGCGGCGCGTCGCGACACGGCTTCAGCCATACGTGCGCGCGTTCGAGCGCGCGGCGGAGCGGCTCGCGGCGGGCGAACCGCTCGACGAAGTGTGCTGGAACTTCCTCGCACTCGATCACGCCGCGCGCTGCTTTCTGCTCGACCAGAACGGCCGGCAGTCGGGCCGCAATGTCGTGCTGCGCGCCGACCGCGCCGCGCACGAAGCGCGCTTCCTGCCGCTCGTCGATGCGCAGGGCGCGAACTGGCTGCGCCGTCCGTACTTTCGCGCGGCGCTCGGCGACCCCGAGCGCGTGCATGTGACGAAGCCGTATCTGTCGATCAACGAGGCGATGCCGTGCGTCACGCTCTCGGTCGAGACGCGCTCCGGCGGCAAGCGCTGCGTGCTGTGCGGCGACATCGACTGGCTGCCGGACGACGACGCCGACTGACGTCGCTCACTTCGCGACGACGACCGGAAACCCGTCGCGCGACGACGGGCACTTCCTGTGTTCGATGAACGCTGCCACCTCAAGCCGACCAATGCCGCTCACTTCGCGACGACGACCGGAATGCCCTTCAGCGACGACGCGCCCTTCATCGCTTCGATCGACGCGCGCACGGCATCGCCCGTCGCCGCTTCGATGCCGAGCCGCGCGACGAGTTCGCGCTCGCTGCGTTTGACCATCGCGAGATTCGCGAGCTTGACGTGACCGTAGCCGCGCACGCGCTCGAAGAGCGCGGCGAGCGCCGCGACGTCCTTTGCGTTGCCGGCGTCGAGTTTCGCGAGCGCGCGCTGCATCGTGATTTCGTAGTCCTTCGCGAGCTGGCGCTCCATGCGGCGTTCGAGCGTTCTGCCGAACGGATCGAGCGCCGTGCCGCGCAGCGCGCGCAGCTTCGACAAGCCGCCGAGCACTGGCCACATCCACTGGCCGAAGGTTTTCTTCCTCGGCGCGCCGTGCGACAAAGCCGGCGGCGCGAGGTTGAACTTCACCGTGTAAGCGTCGCCGGGCGCGCCTTCGAACTGCGCGGCGAGCGCGGCGCGGAACGCCGGGTCCGCGTGCAGGCGCGCGACTTCGTATTCGTCCTTCACCGCGAGCAGCTTGTAGAACGTGATCGCGACGGCGCGCTTCACGTCTTCATTCGCCGATGCCTGCGCGATCAGCGAACGATATCGCTCGACGTACTTCGCGCCGCCATACGCGCGCAAGCGCTCCTCGCGATCGCGGATGAGATCGGCAAGCGGCATGTCCGCCATCGCGACGCGCTTCGGTTGCGCTGAGGACGCGAGCGAATCGAGCGCATTCATATCCGCCGCAGCGAGCCGACCGACCGCGAAGGCCAGCTTGTTCGCGGCAACCGCCACGTTGTTCAGTTCCAGCGCGCGCATCAACGCGCCGTGCGACACCGGCACGAGGCCGAGTTGCCACGCAAAGCCGAGCATCACGATATTCGCGCCGATGGTATCGCCGAGAAAGCGCGTCGCGAGCGCTTGCGCGTCGCAGGTGTACAAGGCATCGGCGGCATCGGCGCCGGCCGCGTGGCGCATCTTGTCGAGGAGCGCGTCGGCGTGCAGATTCGCGTCCGGATTCTGCACGAAGCTCGCGTTCGGAATGGCGTGCGTGTTGACGACGATCTTCGTCCGGTCATGCCGCACCGTTTGCAACGCTTCGGGACTGGCGCCCACGACCATATCGCAGGCGAGCAGCAAGTCGGCCTGCTGCGTGTCGATGCGCACCTGGTTGAGCAACGCGTCTTCGCTCGCCACGCGCACGAACGACAGCACGGAGCCGCCTTTCTGCGCGAAGCCCATGAAATCGAGCACCGACGCGCTCTTGCCCTCCAGATGCGCCGCCATGCTGATGAGCGCGCCGACCGTGACGACGCCCGTGCCGCCCACGCCCGTCACCAGCATGTCGTACGGCGCGTGATTCAGATGCGCGCGCGGCGGCGGTAGCGCATCGACGCGGCGCGCGAGTTCGGCGGGATCGAACGCGTGGCCGTCCGCTTTCTTCAGCTTCGCGCCTTCGAGCGTGACGAAGCTCGGGCAGAAGCCGTTGACGCACGAATAGTCCTTGTTGCACGACGACTGATCGATGCGGCGCTTGCGTCCCAGTTCAGTCTCCACCGGCTCGACGGACAGGCAGTTCGACTGCACGCCGCAATCGCCGCAGCCTTCGCACACGGCTTCGTTGATGAAAAGGCGCTTGTCCGGATCGGGAAACTCGCCCTTCTTGCGACGGCGGCGCTTTTCGGCGGCGCACGTCTGATCGTAGATCAGCACGGTCACGCCGGCCGTTTCGCGCAGGCGGCGCTGCACGGCATCCAGTTCGCTGCGGTGATGGAAGGTCGTGCCGCGTGGGAACTGGTCCTCGTGGCCGTCGTACTTCTCCGGTTCGTCGCTCACGACGACGAGCAGCGCGATGCCTTCCGCCTCCACTTGGCGCGCGATCTGCGGCACGGAAATGCTGCCGTCGACCGGCTGGCCGCCCGTCATCGCGACGGCGTCGTTATAGAGAATCTTGTACGTGATGTTGGCTTTGGCGGCCACGGCCTGACGGATCGCGAGAATGCCCGAGTGGAAGTACGTGCCGTCGCCGAGATTCTGGAAGACGTGCGGCGTTTTCGTGAACATCGCGTGCGAGGCCCAGTCCACGCCTTCGCCGCCCATCTGGATGAGGCCGGTCGTGTCGCGCTCCATCCACGACGCCATGAAGTGACAGCCGATGCCCGCCTGCGCCACCGATCCTTCCGGCACTTTCGTCGACGTGTTGTGCGGGCAGCCCGAGCAGAAGTACGGCGTGCGCTTCACGGCATCGGCGATATTCGACAGAATCTGCGGCGCGACGAGATCGACCACTTTGTCGCGGCGGTCGAGCGCCGGCTTGTGGCGCGCGAGCCATTGCGCGAACACCGGCAGCACGCGGGAGGGCCGCAACTCGCCGAGCGCGGAGAGCAGCGGCGCGCCGTCCTGCGTCGTCTTGCCGATCACGACCGGCCGCGCGCCTTGAGCGCGGTTGTACAGATGATCCTTGATCTGCTGCTCGACGACCGGCCCTTTCTCCTCGATCACGAGCACTTCCGCGAGCCCTTCGACGAACGTATCCAGCCGGGTGGTTTCGAGCGGAAACGACAGCCCGACTTTGTAGATGCGCACGCCGGCGGCGTCGAGATCGTCAACCGTGAGTTCGAGGCGGCGCAGCGCCTCCATCAGATCGAGATGCGCCTTGCCGCACGTCACGATGCCGACGTTCGCCCGCGGACTCGGCGCGATCCACTTGTCGATGCTGTTCGTCCGCGCGAAGTGGCGCACGGCGTCGAGCTTCGCGTGCAGGCGCGCTTCGATGGTGAGGCTCGGCAAGTCGGGCCAGCGGTTATGCAGGCCGCCCGGCGGCGGCGTGAAGCCTTCGGGCGCGGTCCAGTCGGTCTTCAACGCGTCGAGATCGACGGTCGAGCCGGATTCGACCGTCTCGGAAATGGCCTTGAAGCCGACCCACGCGCCCGAAAAGCGCGAGAGCGCCCAGCCGTACAGCCCGAATTCGAGCATGTCCGCCACGTTCGACGGATTCACCACCGGCATATGCCACGCGATCATCGCCTGATCGCTCTGATGCGGCATCGACGACGAGACGCAGCCGTGGTCGTCGCCCGCCACCACGAGCACGCCGCCGTGCGGCGACGAGCCGTACGCGTTGCCGTGCTTGAGCGCATCGCCCGCGCGGTCCACGCCCGGACCTTTGCCGTACCACATCGCAAAGACGCCATCGACGGTGCGCTCCGGGTCGCTCTCCACGCGCTGCGTGCCGAGCACGGCGGTGCCGCCGAGTTCTTCGTTGATCGCGGGCAGAAAACGCACGTCATGCGACGCGAGCAGCTTTTTCGCCTTCCACAATTGCTGATCCACCATGCCGAGCGGCGAGCCGCGATAGCCGCTGATAAAGCCGGCCGTGTTCAGATGCGCGGCGCGGTCGAGCGCGCGTTGCATCAACACGAGACGCACCAGCGCCTGCGTGCCCGTCAGGAAGATTCGGCCGCCCGTGGCGCTCAGGTTGTCGGCGAGTTGGTAGTCGGACAGCGCGGGTTCGTTGAGGCGAGGCGACAAAGCATCGGCGGGGACGCGTGCGTTCATGGTTGTCTCGTTCTTTGTATGTGAGGCGGGTCTGTGAGGCGACACGTCATTTTTTGTCACCGAAAGCGGAATGTTTTTTCGCACTCGCTGCAATTCGGCAGACGTTGAGAAGCCATGCAGGCTTTTTCGGGATAAACGGGAGAAATCTGCTCGATCCGGGCGCGCGTCGGCGTAAACCCGCAGCCGTGCCGCTCGCGTGGCGGCGCTGATTGGGACTAACCTGAACGCTCCGAAAAACGAGAGAAGGCCGACGCCGATGAAACTCTTCTACTGGCCGAAGACGCGCGCGTTTCGCGCGCTGTGGATGCTCGAAGAACTGCGCGAGCCGTATGAATTGGCGTTCGTGAATATCCGGGCGGGCGCGCAGAACGAAGCCGCGTTCAGCCGCGTCAATCCGATGTCGAAGCTCCCCGCGCTCGACGACGGCGGCGTGCGCGTGGCCGAATCCGGCGCGGTGCTGCTGTATCTGGCGGACCGCTTTCCGGACGCGCGTCTGGGCGCGCCGCTTTCGGACCCGGCGCGCGGCCGGTTCCTGCAATGGATGTTCTTCACCGGCTCATGCCTGGAACCGGCGATGGCCGAGCGCATGACCGGCGCGCAGGGCAACACCTTCAGCTTCGGCTGGGGCGACCTCGCGCGGGTGGAGCATGCGATCGAAAGCGCGCTCGAAGAAGGGCCGTGGCTGCTCGGCGAGCCGTTCACCGCCGCCGACATCCTGCTCGCGAGCACGTTGCAGATCGCGTTCGTCGCGAGGCTGATCGAGCCGCAAGGCGTGCTCTTCGATTACGTCGAACGGGCGGTGGCGCGCGAAGGCTACGAGCGCGCGGCCGCGATCGATCATCGCGAGGCCGAGCGCCTCGGACTCAGGCCGCACCCGAAAATGCCGGTGGATTGAGCGGAGAGTCAGGGAAACGCGCGGGGCTTCGGAATGCCCGCGCCGGCGTCGATGTCCGCGACCGCGCGCAGGTGCGCAAGCTGAATGGCTTCGTGGGACGTCGGGAGCCCGTCGTCGCCGCCGACTGTCTTCCAGTCCTGCACGGCTTTGTCCAGATGGCGAATCTCGTACTCGGCGTCCCAGCGCGGGCCCTGAAGCTCGATCGGCCGCACGTGGATGGAATAGACGCCATATAGGAAGACCTGGTCCGGCATGTCGCCCTCCGATGCAGTGGACGGCGCGATCGCGCCGTCTTTCTGCCAGCTACAGTTCGATTTCCCCGAGGATGCGGTGCGCGAGCGCCCGCGCTTCGTCGAGTGCTTCGTGCTCGTTCTCCGATGCCGCTTCCACTTCGTAGAGCGTCGCGTCGGGCTGCTCGCCGTCGTCGCGCGAGAGGGAGACGAGCCCCTGGAACTTGCCGCCGTCGATGGCGCGCACGCCGATCGTCGCGGTGTAGATGCCTTTCGTGTAGGTCGTGTCTTCCATGATGGATTCGCCTCTGGCCCAAGGACTTAAGCATGAAATTCATGCTAGCACGCGGTCATGCGCCGCGTGTGACTGCGGCGCATGACCGCGCTCAGTCCTTAGCCGAGCAATTCCTCGACCTCGTCGAGCGACGGCGAATGCGCGCCCGAATGACGGCACGCCGCCGCGCCCGCCGCGAGCGCGAACTTCAGATGCTCGGGCCAGCCGCCGTGACGCGCCATCAGGCTATAGAGCAGCCCGCCGATGGACGCGTCGCCTGCGCCGACCGTATCCGCCACCTCGATGACCGGCGGACGCGCGTTGAACGCTTCATCGCCGGCATAGAGCGTCGCCTCCGACGAGCCGCGCGTGACGAGCACGGTGGCTTGCGGGTTCATCGCGCGCAGTTGCGCGAGCGCGTCTTCCTCGGGAATGCCACGAAACAGCATCTGCAGGTCTTCGTCCGACACCTTGATGAGATCGGCGAGGCCCGCCATGTTGCGCAGGATCGGCTCGTAGCCGTGCTCCATCAGGTTGCGGTAGTTCGGATCGAAGCTGATCTTCACGCCGTGCTCGCGCAGTTTCGCGGCGAGCGCGGCGAGCGTCGCGCCGAGCGGCTGGCGCACGAGGCTAATGCAGCCGAAGTGCGCCCACTTCACGCGCTCCATCCACCCTTGCGGCAGCTTCTGGGGATCGAAGGCGAGATCCGCGCCGTTTTCGCCCATGAAGTAGTAGGTCGGCGGTTGCGTCTTGTGGACGATGGCCAAAAGCGGCGGACGCTCGACGCGCTGCATGAAGCGCATGTCGAGGCCCGCGGCGACGCTCGCCTGCCAGAGGTCGTCGGAGAAATTGTCGGTGCCGAGCGAGCCTGCGCACGCGGTCGGCAGGCCGAGCCGGGCGACGGCGCGCGCGACGTTCCAGCCCGCGCCGCCCGGACGCGACAGCCAGCTGGACTCGCCGGTGCGGATCAGGTCAGTGAGGATGTCGCCGGCCGAGACGAACTGCGGAAAAGTGGTGTGATCGGTTGCCATCGTGCTTACCGTGAGTTGTGCGGCGAGGCGAGCGCGTTCAGCACTTCGTAGCACGCGCCCATCGTGTGGTAGTCGGTCTTGCCGGCGGGACTTTTTTCGTCGCCGTATTTGCGGTTGTCGCAGGTCAGTATGCGATACCACGCGCCGTAGCGATGATCGACGAAATGCGCCCAGCTATAGCGCCAGAGTTCGTCGTAGCAGTCCCAGAAGCGTTCGCTGCCGGTGCGCGCGCCGAGGAGCGCCGCCGCCGCGAAGCTCTCGGCCTGCACCCAAAAGTACTTGTCGTGGTCGCAGATGCTGTCGTCGGGGCCGAAGCCGTAGTACAGGCCGCCGTGCCGGTCGTCCCAGGCGCGGGAAAAGCCCGCGTCGAACAGTTCGATGGCGCGCGGCGCGAGCCACGGCAGCGCGCGATGCCGTTCCAGAATGAGCAGCAGCTTCGCCCATTCGGTCTGATGCCCCGCCTGAAAGCCCCACGGCCGGAAGATGTTCGAGCTGTCCGATTCGTTGTAATGCCAGTCCACCGACCAGTCGCGGTGAAAATGCTCCCACACGAGGCCATTCGACAGCCGCGCCTGCCGCAGCGTGATGTTGCCCGCAATCTTCTCGGCGCGGTCGAGGTAGAGCACGTGTCCGGTCGCCTCGTACGCGGCGAGCAAGGCTTCGGTCGCGTGCATGTTCGCGTTCTGCCCGCGGTAGTCCGAAAGCTGCCAGTCGGGCGTGGCTTCGTCTGCGTAGAGACCGGCTTCGGCGTCCCAGAAGCGGCGTTCCATGAGCGCGAACGTTTCGTCGATCATGGGCCGCGCTTCGTCGATGCCCGCCATGGCCGCATGCGCGCACGCGAGCAGCACGAACGCCATGCCGTAGCAATGGCGCGTGCCGTCGAGCGTGCGTTTCTGGCCGTCGCGCCACTGGATTTCCCAGTCGTAGCCTTCGTTTGCGGCGTCCCAGTGCGCGTCGCGCAGGAAACGGAATGCGTGGCGGGCGTCGTCTAGGAACTGCGCATCACCGAAGTGGCGATACGCCATCGCGTAGTTGAAGACGAAGCGCGTGCTGCTGACGAGATGGCGCGTCGTGCGATCGTAGACGGTGCCGTCGTCCTTGAAGAAGTGGAAGAAGCCGCCGGAGGGATCGCGGCCGTTCGGCGCGTAGAAGGCGAGCGTGTCGCGGACGTGCGAAAGCAGGAAGTCGCGGCTGCGGAAGTCGATTCCACCTTCCGGCGCTTCGCCCGAAACGACGGCGGCGACGGCGGCTGAAGCGGTCATGTTCATGGCGTGCGGATCTCCTCTTTCGCGCCCGAACTCGCGCGGGCGATGAATTCCACGCTCATCAGCGAGTCGGCCTGATCCGGCGGGGTCGAAGGATCGTCGAGCAGCAACTCGACGCCTCGCCGCCCGAGTGCTTCCTTGTCCACGGCGACCGTCGAGAGCGGCGGCGCGCTGTGAGCGGCGGCGGGAATGTCGTCGAAACCGACGAACGCGATGTCCTCCGGCACGCGCAAACCGTGCGCGAGACAGACGCGCATGGCCGCGAGGGCCGCTGCATCGTTATAGGCGAAAACCGCGTCGGGCAGCGGACTCGATCTTGCGCGCGTCTCGGCGATCAGGCGCTCCATCGCGTCGGCCGCGGCGACATCGGCGGGCACGCCGGCCTGCGCGGTGATTTCTAGCGTCGGATCGAAGAGCAGGCCCGCGTCGAAATACGCTTTGCGATACCCGAGCGCCCGCTGCGCGATACTGTGATGCGCGAGCGACCCGCCGATGAACGCGACGCGCCGCCGTCCGAGCGCGAACAGATGCTGCATGGCGAGCGCCGCGCCCTTCGCGTTGTCGATGTCGACCGAACGAAAGCCGGGCGCGCGCAAGTCGATAAGCACGATGGGCCGCGCGAGCGACTGCAGATGCGCGAGCAGTTCCGGTTCGACGAAGCCCGCGACCGCGATGGCGTCCGGCGCGTGCAGCCGCATTTGCTGCGCGAGGTCTTGCGTCGGTCCGGCGGTCAGCACGGACGGCACGAGACGACGCTCGCGGCAGGCTTCTTCGAAGCCGTGCAGCACTTGCGAGAAGAACGGGCTGACGGCGAAATTGTTGTGCTGCCGATGCAGCAGAAAGGTCACGCGACGAATGCGCGTGCGCAGCTGCGCCGAATCGTAGCCGAGACGTTGCGCGACTTCGACGACGCGCACGCGCGTGGCCTCCGACAAACCCGGCTGGTTCTTGAGCGCACGCGAAACCGTCCCGATGGAGACGCTCGCCGCGCGTGCGACATCGCGGATGGTAGTGGCCATCGTGTTGTTCTCTATGATGAGGCGAGAGCGCGCGACATATGCGGCGCTTGTGGGGGCGGATTGTATAGTAAAAGTGCAGCGGGACGCGTGCGGGAGCGCTTAGAGGAAACCACTAAGGCTTGCAGGATAGGCGCTTGGGGTTGAAGCGGTTGTTTAGTAAAAGGACCAACGTGTTTGGCCGTAGAGCCGAGTGGCGCGGCGTGCGGTGCGCTTGCCGGTCGGCACCGTCGCGCGCGGCCCGCGTCGGCCTGCCGTGCTCCTTAATCGAGCTTTCGGCGGTACGCCGCAGCGATGACGTGCTCTGCGCTGCGCGTTCGCTCGTCATGTCTGATTCGCCGGCGAGACAGCATCGTGACGCGCGGTCGTCTCGGACTTAACTTGCAAGCCGCATTAGTCGCCATCATGACTTGGCTGTACGAACGAACGGACGCGACCGCGGACTTGTAGCGGCATCCGACAGTGCCTGCACGCCGGGCGCCTGCACGTTTCCTCGCGGCGGTTGCTTCGCGAGCACCGCGGCATCGCCGTGCGCGTTCACACCCATACACGTTTATGGCTCGCGCAAGCCGCAGGCAAATTGCCGGCGAAATCGTCGCCTGCGTCGGCGCCGCTTTCGCTTCGAGCGGGCTGCGTAGCGCTCGCTCGCACGTCAGCATTGGCCGCTAGTCACGCCCGGATTGAGTGAATGCCGCGATCTCGAGCTTGCCGTCGAAAGCGGCGCAGCCTGTGTGCCCTGATCCGTCGCGTTAGCTCGAAATGCCCGACTCGCGCAACCCCGCACCGTCACGCGCCGTTCAGATGAGCACGACCTCATAAGGCCGCGTCAGTCGCGCAAGCACATGTTCCGGCAGCACGGCCGCCTGTCCTGTCGCCGTGTCCGGTTCGATCTGGCTGCGGAAAGCCTGCACGGCTCGCAGCTTGCGCGCAAGCGTTGCATCGTCCAGCACGATCTTGCGGGCGCGGCTCCACGGTACGCGGGTATCGTCCGGCGACGCCCAGTCCCAGGTACAAAGAGGCACTTCCACGAATGGCAACCCGAGCGCAGTCGCGGCCGAAAACGCGGCGCGTCCCACCGCCTCGTGATCCGGATGGCCGTCGTAACGCCAGGTCGCGAAGACGATGTCGTCCGGGCGCAAGTGGCTGGCGAGATAACCGGACAAGCCCGGCTCCATGTCCTGCGCGCTGCCGTGTTGCAGGCCGAGCCTTGCCACCTGCACGTTTCGCAGATGCAGCCGCTGCAAGGCCTCGCGCGTTTCCATCGGACGGACGGCGGCGAGGCGCTCCGGCGTCCATTCGGTCGAATTCGGGTGGCTGGCAGTGCCGTCCGTAACTGCGACGATCAACAGGTTCCTGCTCGTCTCCGATAGCTGCGCGAGCAATCCACCGGTGCCCAGAACTTCCGCATCGGGATGCGGCGCCAGAACGACCGCCCGCGCGCCGGGCGGCACGAGATCGCTCGAATGCACTTCCGGCAAGGCGCCGAGACGGCCCCACCTTTGCCACATGGCTTCCGGCGTGCCTCGGGCGGAAGCCTCGTCCTGTTGCGACGGCGAAACGCCCGATTTCAGCGTAGCCATGCAATGCGCTCCTATCCCTTCGCGCGCAGCTTGACCGAGCCGGCAGCATGCGACGCGCGGACAGACCCCGGCGGCGCGCCAACGCGCCGTGCCGGATCGCCGCAGTGAGCGGCTCCTTTCAGCAAAGAATCACGGATGAGTGATGTGTGGTTCATGGCTTTCCCCGTTCTCGCCTATGCGAGTTATGACCGCAGTGTGGCAAGTCATGTACCCGATTCACACTCGGCCGAATGGCGTAGGCAAAAGCGCCGGACTTCGGGCATCGGCCTGTTGCGTGATGCTGCCGGCGAGCAGGTTGTTTTGCCTATGCCGTTCGGCTGAGTCGACGTCGAACGACGCATCGGCTCAAATGACAAAAAGGCCGCACGGGGCGGCCTAGACGGAAAGCGGAGAAAGACGATGCAGCGGTCAACGGCGGGCGGGCGCCCCGACGGTTTTGCCTTCGCGCGCAGGCTCGGCGGCTGTCCTGCGCGAGCCCCAGCGCTGCGCCAGTACGGCGCAGACCATCAACTGGATCTGATGGAAGAGCATCAACGGCAGTACCACCGCGCCCACGGCGTGGGAAGCGAAGATGACCTTCGCCATCGGAATGCCGGACGCGAGACTCTTCTTCGAGCCGCAGAAGATGATCGTGATCTGGTCCGCGCGGCTGAAGCCCAGCCGTTTTGCGCTGAACGCGGTAATGAAGAGCGCAGCGGCGAGCAGCAGAATGTTCACGACGAGCAGGCCCGCCAGCGCCGAGACGGAAATCGAATGCCAGATGCCTTCGTTCACCGCTTCGCTGAATGCGACGTAGACGACCAGCAGAATGGAGCCCTGATCGACGAACTTCAGCACCGGCTTGTGGCGGTCCACCCATTTGCCGATGGCCGGACGCAGCAATTGGCCGGCAATGAACGGCACGAGCAGTTGCAGCACGATATTGCCGACGGTGTGCCACGGCGAGCCGGTAGTCGCGCCGTGATTGCTCACGAGCAGGCCGACGAGCGCGGGCGTGATGAAAATCCCGAGCAGGCTGGAGGCCGACGCGCTGCACACGGCGGCCGGCACGTTGCCTTTCGCCATCGAAGTGAACGCGATGGAGGACTGCACCGTGGACGGCAAGGTGCAGAGAAACAGGATGCCGGTGTAGAGCGCCGGGGTGACGAGCGGACTCAGCACAGGCTTGAGCGCGACGGCCAGCAGCGGGAACATCACGAAGGTGCTGAGCAGCACGAGCAAGTGCAGACGCCAGTGCGTCGCGCCGGCGACGATCGCCTCGCGGGAGAGCTTCGCGCCGTGCAGGAAGAACAGCAGCCCGATGGCGATGTCGGTGATCCAGTTGAACGCGACCGCCGCAGTGCCGCGGCACGGCAGCAAACTGGCGATGATGACGGTGCCGATTAACGCAAGCGTGAAGTTGTCAGGAAGGAGTTTGGGCCGTGCCATCTAAGAGGTCTCGCACTCGGGCGCGCCGGGCCGTTTGGTCTGGCTAGCGTCGCGTCAGGGAAAACCATGATTTTCGCCTGCGGTCGATTGAATTGGCAAATTCATTTCTTGGATCGATTGATTCCATTTTCGCATGAGAGCGAGCGGGAGTCGTGCCGTCGCACAGCAAATTTTAGACCGCGCGTGCCCGCAGAAGACGATGCAATCGTCCTAAGAATCAGCGCGCAAATAAGGACCGCGAAGCGAAAAAACTCTGACGTAACATGGTGTTACAACCATCGCGCGGGCCTAACACTTTTTGGCTCGACGGCTCGCGCGAAGGTTAATAAATTATTGGATGCGCTGGTCGGGCGATGCGCTCATCGCTCACATCGATGGCTGTTCGCCGGCATCGATGACGGCTCGCGCTTCCTTCGACGGCTAGGTTGCGGTTGAACGGATGAATTCTCGTGCTGGATGCAGGCACTTCTGACATGGCGCCCACAGGCTTTCGCAAGACGACTCGGTTTCTCGCTTCCACCGCGCTCATCGCGCTCGCGGCGGCGGGATCGCTCGCGCTCGCCGGGCCGCGCGTCGAGTGGTTGTCGTCGGCCGTGTTCGAGGATTCGGCCGCGAGCCGCCAGTCGCTGCATGCCACGCCGATCGCCGCCAAGGAAGGGCTCACACCCGTGAGCGCCGAGATGCGCCCGACGCCTCGTGGCGAGCAAGCCACGGCGTTTCACGGCACAGGCTCCATCCGCGCGGACATCACACGCTATAACGAAGAACGCAACGTGCCCCGTCCGCAGGGCCGCCCATCGGACGACGGCCGCGCGCCTGCCGCGTCGAACTTCCGCAACTGAGCGGTCTAACTCGCGTCTCCTAATCGCGCGACTTCGTCCTTCGTCCAGTTAACGAAAAACAATTGGCGCGTCCAGCCCGCATGTCACGGTGACGTAATCTCGCCACAATAAGGCGTCACTTTTCCTGTCAGACGTTCCCCTCTTTTTTCCGCGCAAGGACAATGCGGCCTTCGGCTCATTGCGCGGCTTCCCTTTGTTTCGAAACTCCTTTCATCGCGTCGGAAGGCGCGCCGCGCCTGCTTTCCGGTGAGTCGCATCGCGTGGTTCGCAGCGGTGAGATGCGGGCGGCGCGCGAAAAGCATGAGCGTCGCGATCGACGCTCGCATGACGGAGTACTCGAAACGCTATACCCGCAATAACGATAAAGATTTTTGACCGGAGAAATGGTCCGTAAAGATGGTGCCGCTCCACACGCGATGCCTCTCGTCAGAAGCCCATTACGCCGGTCAGACGAGGCGAGCGCCACGTTTCTCGCCCGCCACGCTTTTAATTTTCGACAAAGACAGGAGAGTTCAAGATGCCAACCGTCAACCGTGCGCCGCGCAACACGCTGAAAGCGGCGGTCAGGGCCACCGCAGTCGCCGCGATGATCGGCTTTTTCGCCGCGGGCGCTGCTCACGCGCAATCGAGCGTGTCGCTGTATGGCCAGGTCGACGAATGGGTCGGCGCCACCAAGTTCCCCGGCTCCCAGCGCGCGTGGAACGTCAGCGGCGGCGGCATGTCGACGTCGTACTGGGGCATGAAAGGCGCCGAAGACCTGGGCAACGGCTACAAGGCGATCTTCACGCTCGAGAGCTTCTTCCGCGCGCAGAACGGTCGCTACGGCCGCTTTGACGGCGACACGTTCTTCGCCCGCAACTCGTATGTCGGCATTCAAGGCCCGATCGGTACGTTTACCGCTGGCCGCCTGACCACGCAGCTCTTCGTCTCGACGATTCTGTCCAACCCGTTCGTCGACTCGTACGTGTTCTCGCCAATGGTCGCTCACGTGTTCCTCGGCCAGGGCACGTTCCCGACCTACACGACGGATCAGGGCGTGACGGGCGACTCCGGCTGGAACAACGCCGTGCAGTACACGACGCCTGACTTCAACGGCCTCTCCGGCAGCGCGATGTACGCGTTCGGCAACAGCGCCGGCGACAACCGCTCGAAGAAGTACAGCGCGCAGTTCCTGTACTTCCACGGCCCGTTCGCGGCGACCGGCGTCTATCAGTACGTGAACTTCAACAACACGCCGGGCGATCTGCCGACGTCCAATGCCTTCACGATTCCCGGCTTCAAGAGCCAGAGCGTCGGGCAACTGGGCGCGTCGTTCGACATGAAGTACGTGAAGTTCTTCGCGCAGTACATGTACACGAAGAACGACATCGAACCGACCTCGTTTCACGTCAACACGGGGCAGGGCGGCGTGACGGTGCCGGTCGGCCCCGGCACGGTGATGGCGTCGTACGCGTACTCGCGCAGCAACGGCGGTCTCGATCAGACGCACAAGAGCTGGGCGGTCGGCTACGACTATCCGCTCTCGAAGCGCACCGACGTCTATGCCGCGTACTTGAACGACAAGTACACGGGCATGTCCTCGGGCGACACGTTCGGCGTCGGCATCCGCGCGAAGTTCTGAGCGCAGCGCCGAGCCGCAAAAGAAAACACCGCGCCGGGTGCGCGGTGTTTTTTTGCAGGCGAAGACAGAATCGGCGGGTCAGCGAATCGCCAGCCGCCTCTTCGCCTCCTCATACTCCTCTTTCAGCCGCGCGACCAGTTCGGCGACGCTCGGCGTATCGTGCATCAGGCCGACGCCCTGGCCCGCGCCCCAGATGTCCTTCCACGCCTTCGCCTTGCTGGATCCATCCCCGAAATTCATCGCGGTCTTGTCGGATTCGGGCAGCGCGTCCGGATCGAGCCCCGCGTTTACGATGCTCCGGCGAATGTAGTTGCCGTGCACGCCCGTGAAGAGATTCGTGTAGATGATGTCCGCCGCGGTCGAATCGACGATCGCCTGCTTGTAGCTGTCGAGCGCATGCGCCTCGCGCGTCGCGATGAAGCGCGTCCCCATGTAGGCGAGGTCCGCGCCCATCGCCTGCGCAGCGAGAATCGAGCCGCCATTCGCGATCGATCCCGACAGCACGATCGGTCCATCGAAAATGCGCCGCACTTCGCCGACGAGCGCGAACGGCGACGTGGTGCCCGCGTGCCCGCCCGCGCCCGCCGCCACGAGAATCAGCCCGTCGACGCCCGCGTCGAGCGCCTTTTGCGCGTGGCGCAGATTGATGACGTCATGTAGCACGATGCCGCCATACGAATGCACGGCGTCAATCATCTCCTTGACCGGCGCCCGCAGGCTCGTGATGAAGATCGGCACCTTGTGCTCGACGCACACGCGCACGTCATGTTCGAGCCGCGCGTTGGACTGATGCACGATCTGATTCACCGCGATCGGTCCCACAACCGCATCGGGATTCGCCGCCTTGTGCTCGGCGAGCGATGCCTGAATCTGCGTGAGCCATTCGTCGAGCAATTCGGCGGGCCGCGCGTTCAGCGCGGGGAACGATCCGACGATTCCCGCCTTGCACTGCGCGAGCACGAGTTCAGGGTAACTGACGATGAACATCGGCGAGCCGATGACGGGAAGCGCGAGATTCTGCAGGACGGCGGGAAGGGCCATAGGACGAGTCTCCTGATGTGTCATCTCGTTTCGACGCTAGCTTAAGCATGCCTCGAAGCGATGAATAGGAACGATCGTTCGATTATAGGCAGCGCGAGCTTGCTACGGGTCGGGGCAAATCCGAGTGAATCCTCGGTTTTCAGGCAATTCGGGCGTTCGTCGAGTGAGCATTCGAAGCGCCACGCCTACAATGACCTGCACACCGACAACAAGAACGCACCATGTCTTTTGCAGGCTACGAGCCGTTTAGCGTCGACGCCGCGGGCGTCGCGATCGCGGGCGTGAAGGGCGGCAACGGTCCGCCGCTTCTGCTCTTGCACGGCCATCCTCAGACGCACGAAATCTGGCACAAGTGCGCCGACGTTCTCGCGCGCCACTTCACGGTGATCGCGACGGATTTGCGCGGCTACGGCGCGTCGGCGAAACCTGGGAGCGACGATCAGCACACGCCGTATTCGAAGCGCGCGATGGCCGCCGATCAGGTCGCCGTCATGCGGCACTTCGGCTACGAGCATTTTCTCGTGTGCGCGCACGATCGCGGCGCGCGCGTCGCGCATCGCATGGCGATGGATTTTCCGGATGCTGTCGATCGACTGATGCTGCTCGACATCGCGCCGACGCTCGCCATGTACGAAGCGACCGACCGCGAGTTCGCGACCGCCTATTTCCACTGGTTCCTGCTGATTCAGCCGTCGCCGCTGCCGGAACTGCTGATCGGCGGCAATCCGAACGCATATATCGACCGCGTGATGGGCAATCGTCACGCGGGCCTCGCGCCATTTGCGCCGCATGCGTTGCAGGCCTACCGCGATGCGCTCGCGCAGCCGGGCGCGGTCTACGCGATGTGCGAGGACTATCGCGCGTCCGCGAGCATCGACCTGGAACACGATCGCGCCGACCGCGAGCGCGGGCTCAAGATCGCGTGTCCGTTGCGCGTGCTGTGGGGCGCGGAGGGCGTGATCGAGCGATGCTTCGACGCGCTCGCCGAATGGCGGCGCGTGGCCCGCGACGTGAGCGGCCGCGCGCTGCCGTGCGGGCATTACATTCCCGAGGAGCAGCCGGATGCGTTGATCGAAGAGATGCTCGCGTTCTTCGACACCACGGCTTGACGACGAAGCGTCAAGCATCTGTAGGGAAAGCACCGATGCACGGGGTATATCGTCGGGTTACGATCAATTCGACGTTGATCACGTCTATGTTCGCCGCTTGCCGTAGCTGACAAGCGGCTTTCTTTTTGGCCGCACGCTTTTTATGCGACGGCCACCACGCCCGCGTTCACCTTCACCGCGCCCGCCTGCGCGAGTTCCGCGACGATTCTCTCCAGCAACGCGCGGCGCTCGCCCGGCGCGGCAAGCATATTCGCGGCGGCGCGCATGGCGCGCGCCGTTGCGGTGGTCGCAAAGAGCGCGTCGAAGCTCATCGCGCGCACTTCCATCAGCTTGAAGACGATCAGCACCTTCAGCGCGTTCTTCGCGTTGCGGGCGGGATCGGCCTGCAAATAGTCGAGCCGCGACGAGGCGACATCGAGTGCGCGCGCCACGTCCGTGAACGGCGCGCCGTGGCCGGGAATCACGAGACCGACGTCGAGCCGCGCGATGAGTTCGAGCACCGCGCGTTCTTCGGCGAAACCGCTCGCGCCTTCGAGCTCCGGAAAGATCACGCCGAAGCCGTTCTCCCAGAGCGCGTCGGCGCTGATGAGCACGCGCGTCTCGGCGCAGTAGAGCATCAGCGAGTGCGGGTCATGTCCCGGCGCGCCGAGCACGGACCATGCGAGTCCGCCGAGCATGAGCGTGCCGCCCGTCGCAATGGTGCCCGTGAAGCCGAAGCGGTCGCACCGCTGGCCAGTGGCGTTGAAACTGAGCGCGTGCTCGTCCCATTCGCGCACGGCGTCGGCTTCGCTCGCGGGAATCAGCGTGTCGCACGCATACGTTTGCTGAAGCAGCGCGTTGCCGCCGCAATGGTCCGAATGCAGATGCGTATTGACGATCAGATCGAGCTGGCGGCGCGGACCGAGCTTCTGCCTGACGAGCGCTAACGTTTGCGGCGCATGGGAAACGTAGCCTGTATCGACGAGCGCCGCGCCTTCGTCACTGACGAACAGCACATTGTTCGACGAGAGCCAGCCGCGCTCGAAGACGGTCATGGAGTCGGGTAGCGCGTTCAAGGCGCGGTCTCCTTCGGCATCACGACGATGGTCGCCGTCGCCTTCATCACGGTTTCGCCGAGTTGATTCTGAGCGCCGCCTTCCAGCTTCGTCAGATCGCCGCCAAGGCTCGCTTTCCACTTCGCTTCGATCACTTCCCAGCGCATGGTGAGCACGTCGCCGGCTTTCACGGCGCGCGTCAATTTGATGCCGAATTCGAGGCCGAGCGGCTGCGCGTATCGCGCGAAGTGGTCGGCGATCATCGCCATGAGATGCGCGGTCGGTTGCGTGCCGGACGCGATCAGGGTGCCAAAGCGGCTCGCGCGCGCGTAGGCTTCGTCGTGATGCAGCGGGTTCGTGTCGTTGACGAGCGTCGCGAATTCGCGGATGGAATCGGCCGGCAGCGCGAGCGTCGCCTGGAACGATTCGCCGAGCATCACGACGCGCGCGCCTTGCCTGCGGCTCGGGATGCGCGCGAGCACGCCGCGTTTCGCGGCGTCGTCATACGCGCTCCATTCCGCAATCTCGTCGATGGTGCGAAAGCAGCCATCGCAGAAGCCCGTTTGCGCATTCATGCGGCAGACGTCGACGCACGGCGACGGCACGCCGTTCATTGCGCCGCCGTCTCGCGCAGCGCGACATCGGCGACGGGCGCGCCCGTCAGATCGATCAACTCTTGCGGCGACAGGTTGAAGACCGCATGCGGATGCCCGGCCGCGGCCCACAGGCTGTCGAGCGCGAGCAGGTCTTCGTCGATCAGCGTGACCGGCTCGACCGCGTGCCCGATCGGGCACACGCCGCCGATCGCGTAGCCGGTCTTTTCGCGCACGAACTTCGCATCGGCGCGGGCAAGTGCGCCGACGCGCGCCGCGACTTTCGCTTCGTCCACGCGATTCGCGCCGCTCGCGATCACGAGCACGGGCGCATCGTCTTCGCGGCGGCGAAAAAGAATCGACTTGGCGATCTGCGCAATGGAGCAGTCGAGCCCGGCCGCCGCTTCCGCCGATGTCTTTCCGGTCTCGGGCAGCATCACGACCGGATGCGGATGACCGCGCTCCTGCAACAGCAACGCGACGCGGCGCGCGGAATCGGGCAGGGCTTCGATAGGAGTCGGTTCGATCATGGAGTTTCTCTTCGTGACACGCTTAGACGCAGACTTCGCCGCTCTTTTTCTTCGCCAGCAACGCGCGGCCGGCGCGCGATGCGCTCTGCTTGCCGATTGCGCGCGAAATGAAGTCACCGATCTCGACGAGTTCATCGAGTTTCACGCCGGTCTCGATGCCGAGCCCGTTCATCAGATACACGACGTCTTCGGTCGCCACATTACCCGTCGCGCCCTTCGCGTACGGACAGCCGCCGAGCCCCGCGACCGACGCATGAAAAATCTCGATGCCTTCGAGCAGCGCCGCATAGATGTTGCCGAGGGCCTGGCCGTACGTATCGTGAAAGTGGCCGGACAGGCGCTCGCGCGGGAACACCTTCGACGCCGCCGCGACCACTTCGCGCGTGCGCTTCGGCGTGGCGACGCCGATGGTATCGGCGATGTCGATCTCGTCGCAGCCGAGCGCCTTCATGCGCTCGACCACATCCACGACGGACGCCACGCTCACTTCGCCCTGATACGGGCAGCCGAGCGCGCACGAAATGCTCGCGCGTAGCCGCATGCCGGCTTCCTTCGCGGCTTTCGCGACCGGCTCGAAACGCGCGATGCTCTCCGCGATGCTGCAATTGATGTTCTTCTGCGAGAACGCCTCGCTTGCCGCGCCGAAGATGACGACCTCGTCGGCCTTCGCTTCGAGCGCGCCTTCGAAGCCGCGCATGTTCGGCGTGAGCACGGAGTAGATCGTGCCCGGCCGGCGCTCGATGCGGGCCATGACGGCGGCGGCGTCGGCCATTTGCGGCACCCACTTCGCGGAGACGAACGACGTGGCCTCGACATTCACGACGCCCGCGCGCGCGAGCCGGTTCACGAGCTCGACCTTCGTTTCCGTCGAGACGAATTCCTTCTCGTTCTGCAGACCGTCGCGCGGTCCGACTTCGACGATTTTCACTTTGGTGGGAAGCATGGCTGTCTCCGTTATAAGCCCTCGCGCGATTCAGTAACCGCGCTTGAAATCCACGATGCCGCTGATCGCTTCGCCACGCGCGAGTGCCCGGATCTTCGCGGCGATCTGCACGACGCTTTCCTCGCGCAACGTCTCCGCCGATATGTGCGGCGTGACGCTGACGCGCGGATGCCGCCAGAACGGATGATCGGCGGGCAGCGGCTCGGCATGGAAGACGTCGAGCATCGCGCGGGACAACTGCCCGCTGTCGAGCGCGGCGAGCAGGTCGGCGTCGACGACATGCGGGCCGCGCGCCACGTTCACCAGATACGCGCCGCGCGCGAGCTTGCCGAACGCGCGCGCATTCAGGATGCCTTCCGTATCCGGCGTATGCGGCAGCAGGTTGATGAGCATCTTCGCGCCGTCGAGGAAGGCGTCGAATTGTTCGGCACCGGCGAAAACCTCAACGCCTGCGATGTCCTTCGGCGTGCGGCTGTAGCCGCGCACCGGCACGCCGAGACCGACCAGCGCACGCGCCACTTCAGCGCCGAGCACGCCGAGTCCCAGCACGCCGACCGTGAAGGTCTTGCGCGCATGCTGCGGCAGTTTTCGCCAGCGGCGTTCGCGTTGCTGCACGTCGTATTCGTCGAAGCGGCGCATGAAGCGCAGCACGGCATAGGTTGCGTATTCGACCATCTGCTGCGCCATGCCGGTGTCTTCCAGACGCACGAGCATCGCGTTGGGCGGCAGCGTGCCCGGCTCCTTGCGCTCGACATCCAGAATGGCATCGACGCCCGCGCCGAGATTGAACACGGCCTTCAGATCGGGACGATCGGCGAACAGCTCGCGCGGCGTGCGCGGTGTCGCCCGGTTGCCAGACGCGCACGTCGGCTTCCGGCAGTTCCCGCGCGAAATCGCGCAGCCAGGCGTCGGTGTCGGCGTGTTGCTCGTAGAAGATGATCTTCATGCGGCTCACTTGGCGAACAACTGACCGATGTCGTGGAACGCCTTGAATTCGAGCGCGTTGCCGCACGGATCGAGGAAGAACATCGTGGCCTGCTCGCCCACTTCGCCCTTGAAGCGGATATGCGGCTCGATGATGAACTTCGTCCCCACGCCCTTCAGACGCTCGGCGAGCGCGTGCCAGTCGCTCATCGAGAGCACGACGCCGAAGTGGCGCACCGGCACGGCGTCGCCATCGACGGCGTTCTTCGCGGCGGGGCGCGCCTCGTCGGGCGACAGATGCGCGACCAGTTGATGCCCGAAGAAATCGAAATCGACCCACTCGGGCGAACTGCGTCCTTCGGGACAGCCGAGCAACTCGCCGTAGAACGCGCGGGCGTTCTCTAGACTGGTGACGGGAAAGGCGAGATGGAACGGCTGCAGCGTGCGTTGCGTCCTCGAATGGTCCGCGTGCTCGAAGCGGCCGGCGGATTCATCGGGTAGATCGGACATACGGCCTCCCTGTGGCGACGATGCGGCGATTCGGGACATTTTACGGTGACGGCGCGCTCGGCGTGCGGCTGCGAATAACCAAATGACGATTGAATCGTTCGCGGCCGCGCTGCATCACGCGAGAATGAAGCCTGAACCGAATGCAGCCGAGGCACGCATGAACATGAACGACGAATCCTTGCGGCGGCCGGTGCTCGTGACCGTGCCCGGACTGCACGGCAGCGAAGGCGCGCACTGGCAGAGCTGGCTGGAGCGGCAATACGTGGAGGCATCGCGCGTCGAGCAGGCCGACTGGGACGCGCCGCATCTCGAGGAGTGGGCGAGCGCCGTCGAGGCGCGGCTCGACGCGTTGCAGCGGCCCGCCGTCCTCGCCGCGCACAGCTTCGGCTGCCTTGCGGTCGCGCATGCGTTCAGGCGAGCGCGCAGCCGCGCGCTCTCTCGCGTGACCGGCGTGTTGCTGGTCGCGCCGGCGAGCCCGGACAAGTTCCGGCTCGCGGGCCGGTTCGAGCCACAGCGACTTACCGTGCCGTCGATCGTGGTCGGCAGCGAGACGGACCCATGGATGCCGATCGACCGGGCGCGCGATCTCGCGCAGCATCTGGGCAGCGCGTTCGTGAATTTCGGCGATGCCGGGCACATCAACACGGCGGCGGGCTTCGGTCCGTGGCCGCACGCGAAGTATCTCGTCGATACGCTCGCGCACTACGCGCCGCCCGAGGCGAAGGCCGAGCGCGAGCGGTTGCAGCGTGAACATGCGTATGGCTGATGCTGCTTAAGCGCATCCGATAACATACATGGCCGCCTTCGAGCGGCCTTTCGCTTTCTGATTACGGGGAACTCATGGCGGCATTCAGGCAAATCGCGCTCGCGACATTGATGATGGCGACGGGCGTCGCGCACGCGGACACTACGCTGCTCAACGTCTCCTACGACGTGACGCGCGAGCTATACAAAGACATCGACGCCGCCTTCGTCGCGGACTACAAGAAGCGCACCGGCGAGACCGTTTCGGTGAGGCAGTCGCATGGCGCGTCGAGCGCGCAGGCGTTGTCGGTGATGCAGGGCTTGCAGGCGGACGTGGTGACGATGAACCAGCCGAACGACATCGACCTGCTCGCCGAGCGCGCTCAACTCGTGCCGGCCAACTGGCGCACGCGCCTGCCGAACGGCAGCGCGCCGTACACCACGACGATGGTGTTCCTCGTGCGCCACGGCAATCCGAAGCACATCAAGGACTGGAGCGATCTGGCGCGGCCCGGCGTGCAGGCGGTCATCGCCAATCCGAAGACATCGGGTAACGGACGCTACACGTATCTGGCGGCGTGGGGCTACAAGAAGCAGCAGGGCGCGACCGA
This sequence comes from Caballeronia sp. BCC1704, assembly GCF_902833455.1. Classification (NCBI taxonomy): domain Bacteria; kingdom Pseudomonadati; phylum Pseudomonadota; class Betaproteobacteria; order Burkholderiales; family Burkholderiaceae; genus Caballeronia; species Caballeronia sp. BCC1704. The sequence continues at coordinate 457,455 of NZ_CADFFT010000001.1, forward strand.
CGCGCAGGCGCAGGACTTCGAGAAGGCGATCTTCGCGAACGTGCCGGTGCTCGACACCGGCGGGCGCGGCGCGACGACGACATTCACGCAGCGCGGCATCGGCGATGTGCTCGTGACCTTCGAGAACGAAGTGGGGCTGATAGAAGCGGGCGCGGGCGCGAAGGACTTCGACGCGGTGTATCCGTCGTCGAGCTTGCTGGCGGAGCCGCCGGTTTCGATCGTCGATAAGGTGGTGGACAAGCGCGGCACGCGCAAGGAGGCGCAGGCGTATCTCGACTTCCTGTACACGCCGCAAGCGCAGGAGATCATCGCGCAGCATCATTTGCGGCCGCGGAACGCGGACGTGCTCGCGAAGCATGCGAGCGAGTTCAAGCCGCTGAAGACGTTTACGGTGGAGCAGGTTTTTGGAAGCTGGCAGAAGGCGCAGCAGACGCATTTTGCGGATGGCGGGACGTTCGATCAGATCGTCGCCGACAAAAAGTAGATGCGGTGTAAGTCGCGCTGCGCTCCCTTGCTCGTCGGGGCGCGAAGTGATCGGGCACTTCCGGGTGAGAGTCTTTGATCGCCTGGAAGTGAGCGCTTCCCGACACTCCGCTGCCTAGTGAGTGAACATGGCGCTAAGGACGTAAAGGGCGATCATCACTCCCGTCGTCAATAACGCATGGTAAGACCAACGTTTGACGCTCCACCTACGCCAGGCGTAAGCGTTCAGCGTTGCGCCCAAGGTGGCTGGGCCAAGGATGAACACATACAGGATGGGCCAGTTGTACCAGGCTAGCGGACACTTTCCCAGTTCATTGCATCCGTACACCACACGTTGCGGCACGCGAAGCCAATCAGCATGGCTCAGTGCGACTAGGCATATCCACGTGATAAAGAGGCCGTAGCAAAATCCAACGACGCTTACCGCGAGCCGCTTCACTTGATCTCCCAGAAGAGAATAGCCTTAGCCTTGCCGAGGTCGGAGTAACCAACGTTCGTCCAGGGAATGTGCGCACTCGCTATTCCAACTCGCCGGCCGATGACGCCCAGAAGGCCTTCGCCGCTGGAGATGGTCAGTCGGCTGCCATTCCAAAGATCAATGTGACCGCCGCTAGCGTTAGCCGTGCTTTCGCCGTCGCGCGCCCAGTATCGCGAGAATTCGATGATACCCGTGCGACCTTTAACTCTTTTCTCCCAGTCCGCCCCGGTAATGTCCTCCGCCCTTGGCAGACCGGCGAAAGGCTGAAGTTCCAGCCACTGCGCCAATTCGTCCGCGCGGGTCGCGGTCGGCTTCCCATCGAGCAAGATGCGCCCGAGCTTCTCACCGGACGCCGGCCGAACGAGCCTCTCCGAGAAGGACTTCATGCCGATTCCGACGCGATGGAGCATCACACTCATGCGAATGGCGCATTGGTTGTCATAGGCAGGGTTGTCGTACGGATCACCACTCGGGTAGTTAGCCCACAGTTCCGCGAATGTGACGGACCTGAGCGGCACTTCCTTAACGGAGCCCGGCGTGTTGTTGGTTCGTACGATGGTTTTTCCGTTCGGCATCAGGTCCACTCCTCATGAGCCAGGGCATCGTCGCCCCAATGGACCGTATAGCTCGTTACGTCATCCGTGGATATGCGCGGCAATAAGCCGGCAGCGTCTATGCGCCCGCTGCAGACCGCGCCCGCCGACGTCTCTATGACATAGGGATAACCGATAAGCGAACTTTGGGCGCTCGCGACGAGCACTTGTTCGCTGTAATCTGACGTCGGCCCACTACCGAGCGAATTGGCGTCGTACAGGGCTTCCGCGGCAGTTCCGGCTGCCAGCCTGGCGGATTCTTCCGCAGTGAAACTCATGGACATGTTTCGCTCGGCGTAGAACACCGGCGCGGGACTGCATCCACATACGTTGATGTCGCCGCTCAGCGCCCATTGCTTGCCGTTGGGCCCTGTTCCGGCATGCCGGGGCCCGCGCTGCGCGATAAACCCTACGCGCTTGCAGGCATTGCAGTATGTGCTCATGCCGAGTGTCGCGATCTCAACGCGCGGGGGCGGGTTGGAGCACGTAACGGTCGAGAGGCCTTCAATGATGACGGCATCTCCCGCACGGTCACCTTTGGCAAGGAATGAACGCTTCAATATCGGATCGCTTTCTACGGTGGTTCAAGGCAGGCGCGCACATAGCAAATCGGACGACGCTGCGTGGTCTGGCCGCAATTCCATTTAGGTCCTGCGAGACTCTCGCGGAAAGAAGTTCGTTTTCCTTTCTATATGGCGCGTCGTCGTTGCGCTTGTTTTGCGTTCATGTGAAAGCGTCAGGATACGAGAGCAGCGTGGAACTTCAAGTGGATGCCGGGCGACGCATGCCGAAATCGACAAACTATGACGAGATTCTTCAAGGCGCAGCGGCCGACGCGGTGGAAGGACAGAGACTTGCAATGACGGCGGCGCCTTCGATCAGATCCTCGCCGACAAAAAATAAAACCCTCGCGGGGCTCGCGACCACCGACGCGAGCCCCGCTCCCAACGCTCAATCCCCGCAGTGCCGCGCCGCCGTTTCGTGCGCCGCTTCCGCCCGCATTCCCAGCCGCTCGATGAGCTTCCGGTCCGCTTCCGCCTGCGGATTACTCGTCGTCAGCAGTTGATCGCCGTAGAAGATCGAATTCGCGCCCGCCGCGAAGCACAGCGCCTGCAACGCCTCGTTCATCTGCTCGCGGCCAGCCGACAGACGCACCATCGCCTTCGGCATCGTGATGCGCGCCACCGCGATCGTGCGCACGAACTCGAACGGATCGAGCGCCTCGGTGCCCGTCAGCGGCGTGCCCGCCACTTGCACGAGATTGTTGATCGGCACTGACTCCGGATACGGCTCCATGTTCGCGAGCTGCGAAATCAGCCCCGCGCGCTCGCGACGCGATTCGCCCATGCCCACGATTCCGCCGCAACACACGTTGATGCCCGCATCGCGCACATGCTCCAGCGTATCGAGGCGGTCCTGATACGTGCGCGTCGAGATGATCTGGCCGTAGAACTCCGGCGACGTGTCGAGGTTGTGGTTGTAGTAATCGAGGCCCGCATCGCGCAATGCCTGCGCCTGATGCGACTCCAACATGCCGAGCGTCACGCACGTCTCCAAGCCCATCGCCTTCACGCCGCGAATCATTTCCTTGATCGGCTCCAGATGACGCTCCTTCGGATTGCGCCACGCCGCGCCCATGCAAAAGCGCGTCGCGCCGTTGGACTTCGCGGTTGCGGCGGCCTTCAGCACGGCATCCACTTCCATCAGCTTGTCGGCCTTCACGCCCGTGTCGTGATGCACCGACTGCGGGCAGTACGCGCAATCTTCCTCGCAGCCGCCCGTCTTGATCGACAACAGCGTGGAAAGCTGCACGGCGTTCGGATCGAAATGCTCGCGATGCACCGTCTGCGCGCGATACAGCAAATCGTTGAACGGCAGTTCGTAGAGCGCGACGACATCCGCGACGCGCCAGCGCGCGGGCGCTTGCGTCGGCGTGTGTGCTTGAGCGTGATTAGCGTGTTGAGCGGTGCCGGCAGTAAGAGTCTGCGTCATGTGAGTTCAGTCCTTGAGATGAAGCGTGTCGAGCAGCGTGCGCACGTCGAGGTGATCGGCGGCGCGCGCCGCATCGCGCGACGTGAGATGCGGAATCACGCCCAGAAGCGGCGCGGCGATGCGTTGCTTGAGCGTGGCGATGTTTTCGTCGGGATACAGCATGTTCGGATCGACGCGATTGGCCACCCAGCCCGCGAGTGTCAGCCCGCGCGCTGCAATCGCTTCGGCGGTCAGCAGCGCATGGCTGATGCAGCCGAGCCGCATGCCGACGACGAGCACCACCGGAGCATTCAGCGCGACGGCGAGATCGGCGGTGTCGTGCGTCTCGTCGAGCGGCACGCGAAAGCCGCCGACGCCTTCCACCACGACGATATCCGCGCGCGTCGAAGCCTCGCGATGCGCATCCACGATGCGCCCGATATCCAGCGCGATGCCTTCGCGCGCCGCGGCGATATGCGGCGCGATCGGCTCGCGCATCATGAACGGCGTGCGCATGTCGGGCGGCAGCGCGACGGTCGCGGCGGCGTCCAGTTGGTCGGCGTCTTCGTTGTGCAGCATGCCGTCGCGCATGACGGCGCCCGAGGCGATCGGCTTCATCGCGGCGGCGCGAAGGCCCGTGCGAGCGAAGCCGTGAAGCAGCGCGCAGGAGACGAAGGTCTTGCCGATCTCCGTATCGGTGCCGGCGACAAAAAGGGATAAAGCGGTCATAGCGTATTCAAAGCGTGGTCGAGACGGTCGAGGTCTTCGCGACTATGCGCGGCCGAAAGCGAAATGCGCAGGCGCGACGTGCCGGACGGCACCGTCGGCGGCCGAATGGCGGGCACCCAAAGGCCGTGCGTGTCGAGCGCGGCGGCGATGGCGAGCGTCTCGTCGTTGCCGCCGATCACGAGCGGCTGCACGGCCGTTTGCGAATCCACCGGAAGCCAGCGCGTGCGCTTGAGCATGGCGCGCGTGGTGTCGATGAGCGTAGCGAGATGCGCGCGGCGCGCGTCGCCTTCATCGCCCGCAATGAGCGCGATGCTCGCCGATACCGCATGCGCGACCGCAGGCGGCGCGGCCGTCGTGAAGATATACGGACGCGCGCGCTGTACGAGCCATTCGACGACCGTGGCGTGCGCCGCGACGAACGCGCCCGCGACGCCCGCGGCCTTGCCGAGCGTGCCGACATAGACGAGATGCGGCGAGCGCAGCGCGAAGTGCGCGAGCGCGCCGCGACCTTGCGGGCCGAGCACGCCGAAGCCGTGCGCGTCGTCGACGACGAGCCACGCGCCGTACTTCTCCGCCAGTTCGACGAGACCCGCGAGCGGCGCAATATCGCCGTCCATGCTGAAGACCGTGTCGGTGACGATGAGTTTCGTCGCGGTTTCGTCGCGCGAGGCGTCGAGCATGGCGTCGAGCGCGGCGAGGTCCGCATGCGGATAAATCTGCGTTTGCGCGCGGGAAAGCCGCACGCCGTCGATCAGCGAAGCGTGATTCAGCGCGTCCGAAAACACCAGCGTGCCGCGCCCGGCCAGCGTCGTGAGCACGGCGAGGTTCGCCATGTAGCCGGTGCTGAAGTAAAGCGCGCGCGGATCGTCGACGAAGCCGCCCGAGAACGCGGCCAGATCGTCTTCGAGTCGAGCATGAGCGCGCGAATGGCCGCCGAGCAGATGCGAGCCGCCGCTGCCGGCGCCGTAAAGCGCAGCGCCTTCGGCGAGCGCCGCGCGGATCGCTTCGTGCGCGGCGAGGCCGAGATAGTCGTTGCTCGCGAAGCCGATCATCGCGCGGCCATCGACGGTCATATGCGCGGAATTCGCGCCGTCGATGATCCTGCGACGGCGGCGCAAGCCGCGTGCTTCGATATCGGCGAGACCCTGATTCAGCGTCTCGTAGAGCGCCTGCGTGGTGTCGTTCATGCGGCGCACTCCGCGAGCGTGGCGTCGAGCGTATCGAGCGTGCGTTGCGCGAGCAGCGCGAGTTCGTCGTCGGAGAGAATGTACGGCGGCATCATGTACACCGTCTTGCCGATGGGACGCATCAGCAGTTCGCGCTGCAACGCGTTGGCAAAGAAGCGGCGCGAGAACGCGGCATCGTCCGTATCGACATCGAACGCGAAGATCGTGCCGCGCTCGCGGAAGTTGCGCGTGCGCGCGTGCTTCGCGAGCGGCTGCAATGCTTCGCGCAGCAGCGCCGACTTGCGCCTGTTTTCAGCGAGCACGTTCGCGCTTTCGAAGAGATCGAGCGTCGCGAGCGCCGCGCGGCACGCGAGCGGATTGCCCGTGTATGAATGTGAATGCAGAAAGCCGCGCGTGATGTCGTCGTCGTAGAAGGCGGCGTAGATTTCATCGCGCGTGAGCACGAGCGAAAGCGGCAGATAGCCGCCGCTGATGCCCTTCGACAGGCACACGAAATCCGGCCACACGCCCGCCTGCTCGCACGCGAAGAAGGTGCCGGTGCGCCCGCAACCGACCGCGATTTCATCGGCGATCAGATGCACGCCGAATTCGTCGCAAAGCGCGCGCAGGCGCGTGAGATACGACGCGTCGTACATCGCCATGCCGGCCGCGCACTGCACGAGCGGCTCGACGATCACGGCGGCGAGATGCGCTGCGCGTTCGGCGAAGAGCGCGCGCATCGCGTCGATCGCTGCATCCACGCCCACCGACGCCGGCGATGCGACCACGTGCGCGTGGCGAATCAGCGGATCGTACGCGTCCTTGAAGAGCGCGACATCCGTCACGCCGAGCGCGCCGATGGTCTCGCCGTGATAGCTGTTCGCGAGGCACGCGAACTCGCGCTTCTCGCTCTGGCCGCGATTGCGCCAGAAGTGAAAGCTCATCTTCAGCGCGATCTCGACCGCCGACGCGCCGTCGGAGGCGAAGAACGCGTGGCCGAGCGTCTTCTGCGTGAGCGCGGAAAGACGCTCCGCCAGTTCGACGGCGCTCGCGTGCGTGCAGCCCGCGAGCATCGCGTGTTCGAGCGTGTCGAGTTGATCCTTGAGCGCGCGGTTGATATCGGGATTCGCGTGGCCGAAGAGATTGACCCACCACGAACTGATGGCGTCGAGATAGCGGTTGCCCGCCGGATCATAGAGCCACGCGCCCTTGCCGCGCGCGATCGGCACGAGCGGCATGCGCTCGTGATGCTTCATCTGGGTACACGGGTGCCACACGGCGGCGAGCGAACGCGCGACCCAGTCTTGATTGGCTTCTGTGTTCAAAACGGCTCCCAGGCCCGCGCGAGCGCGAGCCGGTACATCGGGCAGGCGCGGCGGCCTGTGCTTTTCGAGGAAACTGCGCGAGACTTTCGCGCGCTCCAATTATCCCCAAATTGCGCGCGGCCTTCGCTTTTCGCCCACGTTTTGGACAATGCAGCCGCGCGCATCCGAAATGCGAAAACGCGCTTTCGCCGGCAACGTCGCTGAACGCGACGGCTAATCGTAGGATCGCCGCCGCAAGATGCGAAAACGCCGGCGCAGCGGCCGGCGTCGATCGAAGCGTGAACTGCGCGTTTAGCGCGAGGCCGTCTGCGTGTCCGCGCTGTTGTTCTTCCAGACCACCGCGTTATCGACCGCGTAGAGCCTGCAAGGGTCGCTGCTCTGCTTCTGGCAGCCGGCAAGGGCCACGGCCATCGGATCGTCGCCGCCCTCGGCCCACGACCACGCGCCCGAGTCGGACACGGCGAACGCGCGGCTCGAATACTGGCTCAGGAAATTGCGATACCCGGCGCGGCCGGCTTCATCGACGAACGGAACCGACTGCACGGCGTCGAGGCTCGCGAAATCCGTGGCGTTCGGCGCGTGCGGCTCGGCGACCTGATACTGCACGGAGGTCGGCATGCCGATTTGCGCGAGGAACGCCTTCACGCGCGGCCACCAGACCTGCACGCCGTCGCGATCGCCCACCAGACGGTGCGCGTCGTTCTTGTAGGTGCCGAAGTCGACCATGTTCGACCGCGCGCCGTGCGAGACGAACGCCGTGTACATCTGCGACGCAAGATCGCCCGGCCAGACCGAATCGTTATCGCCGTACAGCCACAGCGACGGCAGGCGGACATGCTCGCCATACGCGCCGAAGGCATCGACGAGATTCTTCTGCCAGCCCGCGCATTCGTCCTGGCGCAAGCCGCCCGAGAAATTGATGAGACCGCGCACGCCCGGCGCGGCGAGCGCATCGCGCGCGCCGTAGGCGATGGTCGTCAGCCCGCCGTGCGACGTGCCCGCGACGACGATATGCGTCTTGTCGACGTAAGGCTGCGCGCTCATGTACTCGACGGTCGCGGCGACATCGCGCGCCTGCGCAAAACCGTTGGCTTCGACGTTGCAGCCGTGGCCCGCGTAGTCGCCGCCGGAGCCCGCGAAGCCGCGGCGGTTCGGCACGACAACGACATAACCGTGACGCACGAACTCACGCGCGAGCGCGACCGGCCGGTTGCGCGGCTGAGCGTGCGAATCGCCGGGAAGCTTGCCGTGATTGAACACGATCATCGGGAACGGGCCCGCGCCGTCCGGTTTGAAGACGGTGGTTTCGAGCGCGATGTCGTCTTCCGGCACCTCGATGACCGTTTCGTTCAGGCCATTCGCGACGACCGGCAGCCGCGCGTCGAGCGCATCCGGAATCTGGCTGAAGACGGGCGCCGTGAGCCCTTCAGATTGGCGGATGCCGCCGATCGGTTCGGCGTGCACGACGGACGCGACCAACGACGCCGCGAGCGAGCATGCCATGCTGCATCCGACCAACCAGGTTCTGATCGCCATCCGTGAACTCCGACCGCACTCGAATCAATGTGTTGATATGACGCGGACCCGAATCGCCGGTTGAAGTCACAAGCTGGCCGCGCTGCTGACAATGAGCAGTGTGGAATGCCGGGCGTTGGAGTCATGCCGCGAAAAGGCATGACAAATGGCTTCAAACTGGAAAAAACGGGTGACCGCATTTGGCCGGGCGCGAGAATGACAGTGCCCTGACGCAAACACAGATTACCCGTTCAAAATTGCACTGCACAATAAAGGAAACCCCGTAACAGCTTAATCTGAAAGGAGAAGTTCAGGAAATTAATACCGTCTTGTTTTTAAGCGACGATTTACTTTTCGATGATGTCGCCGTCGATATAAATCCAGTGGCTTTCGGCGTTACGCGTGAAACGGCTCGCTTCGTGCAGCCGATGCGCGCGCCCGCCGACTTTATATCGCGCGACGAATTCGACTTCTTCGTGATTGCTGTCGATGACCGCGTGTCGTTTGATCTGCAAGCCGAGCCAGCGCGTGCCGTCGCCGGAAGCGTCGAGATCGGGCGGGCATGTTTTCGCGTCCCACGTCGCGCGCAGATAGGCGGTGTCGCCGAGCACATAGGCGGTGTAGCGCGAGCGCATGAGTTCCATCGCGTTCGCCGGAAAAGCGCCGCCGTCGATGAAGCGGCCGCAACAGTCCGCATAGCGCGGCGCGCGCGCGTCCGGGCGCCGCGACGGCGCTGCGCCGCCGCACGGACACTCGACCGGCTTCATGCATCGACTCCCGGCATCTCGACATGGCCCGGCTGATTGCGCACGCGATCCAGCCACGCGCGAATAGCCGGATAGCGCGACAGATCGAGACCCGCTTCGTCGGCCACGTGCGTGTAGGCATACAGCGCGATGTCGGCCACCGTGTAGCGCTCGCCGACAAAGAACGTGCGCGCGGCGAGATGCTGCTCCATCACGTCGAGCGCGCGATACGAACCGGCGGTCTTCTCGGGCAGACGCGGATCGTCCGGCTGTTTCAGAAACTCGCGGATGAAGCGCGCCACCGCGACATACGGCTCGTGGCTGTACTGCTCGAAGAACATCCATTGCAGCACTTGCGCGCGTTCGAGGCGGTCGTTGGGAAGCAGCGCGGAGCCTTCGGCGAGATAGCAGAGAATGGCGTCGGATTCAGAGAGCGTCGTCGTTTCGTCGATGACGAGCACGGGCACCTTGCCGTTCGGGTTCAGCTTGCGGAAGGCGTCGGTGCGCGTCGCGCCGTGCATCATGTCCACTTCGTGCCACACATAGGGCAAGTTCAGTTGTTCGAGCGCGAGCCGCACCTTGTAGCAGTTGCCGGACGCCGACACGCCGTGCACGTGATAAGTCATTCCCCGATTCTCCTTGTCATGGCGCGGCTCACCAGTCGAGCCGCGTGCCGTCGTACTGAATGAAGCGGCCGTTGTACTCGTCGCGCAGGGCGTGCGCCTCTGCGATGACGGCGCGCATGCCGGTGACGCTGCGCGCCACGTCGATGGCCGCGGACGGTCCGCCCATCTCCGTGCGCACCCAGCCGGGATGCAGCGCAAGGCACGCCGAATGACGCGACTGCACCGACGCCACCTTCAGCGCCAAATTGAGCGCCGCCTTGCTGGCGCGATACAGCCAGCCGGTCGTGCCGCTTGCCTCGCTAATGCTGCCCATCTTGCTCGACACGACGGCGAGCACGCCGTGCGCGGCATCGACGAGCGGCAGCAGCACGGGTATCAGTTGCATCGGGCCGCGCACATTAGTATGCATGACGTGATCGAAGTCTTCGGCGCTGAGGGTCTCGACGCCTTCGGTGCGCGGGCCGTAGACGCCGGACACGATGATCGCCACATCGAGCCGCTCCTCGTCGAGTTGCCACGCGAGCGCGGCGATCTGCTCCGGCTGCGTCACGTCGAGCGAAAAGGTCTGCGCGCCGAGCGCATCCAGCGCGGACAGAGCGGCTTTGTCGCGCGCGGTGGCGAGCACGCGCCAGCCGTCGCGCGCATATTGACGCACGAATTCGTGGCCGATGCCGCGAGACGCGCCGAGAATCAGAGCGGTTTTCATCAGTCGTCCTTTGTTGTCTGCCTCAAACGAGTTCGATGCCGATTGCCGTCGCTTCGCCGCCGCCGATGCACAGCGTCGCCACGCCGCGCCTGCCGCCGCGCGCGCGCAATGCGCCGATCAGCGTGACGAGAATACGCGCGCCCGACGCGCCGATCGGATGCCCGAGCGCGCACGCGCCGCCGTTCACGTTGACCTTGTCGTGCGGCAGGTCGTGCTCGCGCATCGCGGCCATCGTGACGACGGCGAAGGCTTCGTTGATCTCGTACAGATCGACATCGTTCGCGCGCCAGCCGTTCTTCTCGAAGAGCTTGCGGATTGCGCCGACGGGCGCGGTCGTGAAGAGCGCCGGCTGTTGCGCGAACGTGCTGTGTCCGACGACGCGCGCAATCGGCGTCGCGCCGAGGCGCTTCGCGGTCGATTCGCGCATCGTCACGAGCGCGGCCGCGCCGTCCGATATCGACGACGAATTCGCCGCCGTCACGGTGCCGTCCTTCGCGAACGCCGGCTTCAGCGACGGAATCTTCTCGATGTTCGCCTTGAACGGCTGCTCGTCGCGCTCGATGACCGTATCGCCCTTCCTGCCCGCCACCGTGACCGGGGCGATCTCCCACGCGAACGAACCGTCCTCGTTCGCGCGTTGCGCGCGGCGCAGCGATTCCACCGCGAACGCATCCTGCGATTCGCGCGAGAACGCATACGACGACGCGCACTGCTCCGCGAACGTGCCCATCAGACGGCCTTTTTCGTACGCGTCTTCGAGGCCGTCGAGGAACATGTGATCGAGCACTTGGCCGTGTCCCATGCGCATGCCGCCGCGCGCCTTCGGCAGCAGATACGGCGCGTTCGTCATGCTCTCCATGCCGCCCGCGACCATCACATCCGCCGAGCCGGCGAGCAGCATGTCGTGCGCGAACATGGCGGCGCGCATGCCGGAGCCGCACATCTTGTTGATGGTCGAGCAACCGGTCGAGAGCGGCAAGCCCGCGCCAAGCGCCGCCTGTCGCGCGGGCGCCTGACCTTGTCCTGCCGGAAGCACGCAGCCCATGATGGCTTCGTCGATCTGCTCGGCTTTGAGGCCCGCGCGTTCCACTGCCGCGCGAATGGCGGCCGCGCCCAGTTGCGGCGCCGTCAGCGCGGCGAAGTCGCCCTGGAACGCGGCCATCGGCGTGCGCGCCGCCGAAACGATGACTACGGGATTCTCTTGTGTATCACTCATGTTTTAGCTCCTGAATGACGCCCTGAATGACAGAGGGAACATCGCCGAGACGCGCCGCGTCGGACGCGATCACGTCGTTTTCCGCTGCGTGCGCGCCGTCGCGCTTCAACGCGGCGAGGCACGATTGGTACGTCGAATCCACTTTCTCCTGCGCGCTGATCATCATGCCCAGATTGCGCAGACGGCCGTCGTGAACGCCGTAGGTCCAGCAATGCACGGTGAGCGCTTGTCCACGCGACCAGGCGTCGTTGACGACCGTGGTGCGGCATACGTTGAGCGTCTGCTCGATGGTGTTCAGTTCGACGAGCCTGCGATGCCGCGCTTCGCCCATCGGCCATTCGTCGAGCAACGCGGCGTGTTTCTCGCGCACGTCCTCGACATGGCGCAGCCAGTTGTCCGCGAGACCCACGCGCCGGCCGACCAGCGCCGCGCCGACGCCCGAGCAGCCGTAATGGCCGACGACCATGATGTGCTTGACCTTCAGCATATCGACGGCGAACTGGATCACCGAGAGACAGTTGAGGTCGGAATGCACGACCACGTTCGCGATGTTCCGATGCACGAACACTTCGCCCGGCGGCAAGCCGATGATCTGGTTCGCGGGCACGCGCGAGTCCGAGCAGCCGATCCACAGATACTCCGGCGCTTGTTGATGCGCGAGCCGCTCGAAGAACTCGGCGTCTTCCGCGAGCTTGCGCGTGACCCAGTTCTGATTGTTCTCGAACAGATGGACGAGGGGATGGGCTTCGTTGTTAAGGTCAGTCATGTTCGTGCTTATATTCGTGTTACGAGAACGCGCGCTTCATGCAGCGCGCGCCGGTGCCTTCTCGAATCGCTCCGGATACCGGACGCAGAACCGGACGGCAGGGTCATAGGGAAAGAAATCGGCGATTTCGCCTTGCAGCAGTTGCTCCTTGTGACGCTGCCACAGCGCAGGGTCGAGGAGATCCGCGTGATGCCGCATGAACGCTTCGCGCACGCGCGGATCGCCGAGCAGGAAGGTGCCGTACGTCTCGGGAAAGATATCGTGCGGCCCGACGCTATACCATGGCTCGCCGGACAACTCGTCTTCCTCGGTGCGCGGCGGCGGCACGCGGCGCACGTTGCAGTCCGTGAGGTACTCGATCTCGTCGTAATCGTAGAACACCACGCGTCCGTGCCGCGTGACGCCGAAGTTCTTGTACAGCATGTCGCCGGGAAAGATGTTGGCCTGCATCAACTGTTTGATGGCGTCGCCATATTCGCGGATGCCGTGGTCGATGTCGTCGGCGTGGCCGTTCTTCAGGAACAGATTGAGCGGCACCATGCGCCGTTCGATATACACATGGCGGATCACGAGCTTGTCGCCTTCGTATTCGATCATCGAGGGCGCTTCTTTCTCCAGTTCGCGGATAAGCGCGTGATCGAGGCGCGCAAGCGGCAGCGCGACGCTCGAATATTCCAGCGTATCGGCCATGCGTCCCAGCCGGTCGTGCCGTTTCACGAGCTGGTACTTGTCCTGAATCTTCTCGCGCGTGGTTTCCTTCGGCGGCGGGAAGGCGTCCTTGATGAGCTTGAACACGTACGGAAACGACGGCAGCGTGAACACGATCATCACGAGTCCCTTGATGCCGGGGGCGATGATGAACTGATCGCTCGAATGCTTCAGATGATGCAGCAAGTCGCGGTAGAACAGATTCTTGCCCTGCTTTTGCAGGCCCAGCGACGTATAGATTTCCGCGTTCGGCTTGGCCGGCATGATGGTGCGCAGGAAGTGAACGTACGCGGACGGCACTTCCATATCGACCAAAAAATACGAGTGCGCAAAGCTGAAGATGATGAGCAGTTGCTGGCGCTCGGTCAGCACCGTATCGAGCGCGAGCAGCCCACGCTGCGTATGGCGAATGGCGATGGCGAACGGCAGCAGCGAATCGCCATGAATGATGCGCCCGATGATATACGCAGCCTTGTTGCGGAAGAAGAGCGACGAAAGGACGTGAATCTGGAAGTTCGGCGCAGGCGCGAAATCGCCGAATGCATCGCGCAAGGATTGCATCACGCATTGCACGTCGCGCGTCAAATCTTCGAACGGTGGATCGAGCTGAAAGTTCGTGACGATACGTTCGAGCGTCGCGGCGAGGCCGTCGGTGTCCGGGTAGTACGCGCGATACGTCGGCTTCGCGGCGGGCTCGTCGTTCTCGATGTATTCGGTCGAGATCGCCGGGCGCACAAAGATGAAATCGTTGTTGAAGTACGAGCGATGCAGAATCTTGCAGCACACCGAATTAAAAAACGTCTCCGCGCATTCCGGCTGACGATGCGTCGTCAACAGGCCGATGTAATGCAGCTTGATTTGCTGCCAGACGTCGTCGTCGATATGCTCGGCGTCGTATTCGTCTTCGAGACGCGCCACGCATTCCGCCACGCGATCGTCATACGACGCAATGCGCTCGCGAGCCAGCCGCGCCAGCGCATGCCAGTCGCCGCGCTCGAAGAGCGGCTTCGCTTCGATGGCGGCATCGCGAAACACGCGGTAGTGGCGATCGAACCCTTCGAGCAGCGTCTCTGCGACATCGAAGCCGATTTGCGACGAAAGCAGCTTGGGGAAGTGGTTCATGTCGGCTGTGCGCGTTGTGGGTCGGTGTCACATCATGCGGCTTTCGCTCGGCGGGCGCGCTTGTCCATGCCCGCCGCGAGCAGTGCGCGGCCTTCCTTTTCATACGCGGCGAGTTCCGCGAGCGTCGTGTTGATGTCCTCCAGTTGCCGTTCGAGCACTTGCCGATGCGCCGCGATGGTGTCCACGAAGCCGCGCAGTTGAGCGGTCGTGCCGGTAGGCGAATCGTAAAGGTCGAGGAGCGTGCGAATCTCCGACAGCGTGAAGCCGAGCCGCTTGCCGCGCAAGGTCAACTTCAGCCGCGTGCGATCCCGCGCCGAGTACACGCGCCGCAGGCCGTTCGCGCCTTCGCGTCGCGGCGCGAGCAGACCCTGGTCTTCGTAGAAGCGAATGGCGCGAGGCGTGATGTCGAATTCGCGCGCCAGTTCGGTGATCGAGAAATGCGTGGGCTGAGTCATCGGGAAAGCGCCGCGCGCCGGAGCGCGTCCAACGTTAGAATGACGTTTACGTTATCGTCAACTTCGCCGGATTGCAACGCGGCGCAAACCCTCAGAGCACCGACCGATGAACGCACTCGAACATCAGCTCGACTATGTCTTTGCCGACGAATTGCCCGCGCCCGGCGGCGCGAAAGAAGTGGCGCCCGGCGTCTATTGGCTGCGCATGCCGCTGCCGTTCGCGCTGGATCACATCAACCTGTGGCTGTTGCGCGATGAACTCGACGGCGTGAAAGGCTGGACCGTGATCGATTGCGGCATCTCGAACGAAAGCATTCGCGCGAACTGGGAGCGCGTGTTCGATACGGTGCTCGACGGCCAGCCGGTGTTGCGCGTGATCGTCACGCATTGCCACCCGGACCATCTGGGACTCGCGGACTGGATCTGTCAGGGCGGAGACAAGAAACGCTGGAACGTGCGGCTGTGGATCTCGCTCGGCGAATATGCGATGGGCCGCGTGATGGCGGCGGGCGACGGCTCCAACGCGGGCGGCGAGCGCGCGGCACAGCACTTCGCGGCGCACGGCCTGACGGACCCGGCATCGCTCGACGCGCTCAGGAAGCGCGACAGCTATTACCCGACGCTCGTGCCTTCGATGCCGCGCGAATTCCGCCGCATTCGCGACGGCGACCGGCTGCGCATCGGTGCGCGCGAGTGGGAAGTGGTGACGGGCTACGGCCATTCGCCGGAGCATGTTGCGCTCTACTGCGCGGCCGACGCACTGCTCATTTCCGGCGACATGGTGCTGCCGCGCATCTCGACGAACGTGTCGGTGTTCGCCATCGAGCCGGAGGGCAATCCGCTCGCGCTGTATCTGGAATCTCTCACGCGCTATGAGGCGATGCCCGCCGATGTGCTCGCGTTGCCCTCGCACGGCAAGCCGTTTCGTGGCGTGAAGACGCGCATCGCGCAGCTTCGCGAGCATCATCGCGCGCGGCTTGCGGAAGTGCGCGAGGCGTGCGCTGCGAAGCCGTGCAGCGCCGCCGATATCGTGCCGATCATGTTCAAGCGCGCGCTCGACATCCATCAGATGACGTTCGCGCTCGGCGAGGCGCTCGCGCATCTGAACATGCTATGGCTCGATGGCACGCTTGCGCGTCGGACCGGCGATGACGGCGTGATCCGCTTTTCGCCGGCCTGAAGTACCGCGTTACTGCACTGAGACGACGCCGAAGTTCTGCCGCCCGAACGGGCTCACGTTATAGCCGCTGACGTTCGTGCGCGTGAGCGCGGCGGCGGTCGGATACACCAGCGGAATCCACAGCGCCTGATCGTGGATGATCTTCTGCGCATCCACATACGCCTTCGTGCGTTTGGTGATATCCGGCGTCGCCTTGCCGTCCGCGATCAGCTTGTCCAGTTGCGGGTCGCAATAGCGCGCGAAGTTGATACCCGACTTCACCGCATTGCAGCTGAATAGCGGCGACAGGTAGTTGTCCGGGTCGCCGTTGTCGCCGGCCCAGCCCATGAACAGCATGTCGTGCTGGCCCTGCTTCGCTTCCTTGATCAGCTCGCCCCATTCGATCACCTTCACCTGCGCTTTTACGCCGATTTTCGCGAGGTCGGCTTGCAGCAGTTCGGCGCCCGCCTTGGGGTTCGGATTCAGCACGCTGCCGTTCGGACGCACCCAGATGGTCGTGTCGAAGCCGTTCGGAAAGCCCGCGTCGGCGAGCAGCTTCTTCGCGCGATCCGCGGAATACGGATACGCCTGCACGTTCTTGTCGTAGCTCCAGGTGTTCGGCGGATACGGATTCACGGCGGGCGTCGCCGTGTTGTCGAAGACGGTCTTCATGTACGTCGTGCGATCGAACGCCATGTTCAGCGCCTGACGCACCTTCGGGTTGTCGAGCGGCTTCTTCTGCGTGTTGAGCGCGACGAACGCGGTCATGAACGCAGGCGTTTCGCTGACCTTGAGCGAGCGGTCCTTCTTTGCGTCGAGCACGTCCTGCGGCTTCGGCGAAAGCGCGATCTGGCATTCGCCCGCCTTGATCTTCTGCGCGCGCACGGTGGCGTCCGGCGTGATCGCGTAGATGAGGCGGTCGATCTTCGGCTTCGGCCCCCAGTACGACGGGTTCACGTCGTAGCGGATGACGGCATCCTTCGTATAGCTCTTCAGCACGAACGGACCCGTGCCGATAGGCTTGCTGTTCAAGTCCACCTGCTTGTTCGCCTTTAGCAACTGGTCCGCGTATTCCGCCGAATAGATGGAGGCGAAGCCCATCGTGAGAATCGGCACGAAGGTCGCGTTCGGCTCGTTGAGGTCGAACTTGACGGTGTGGTCATCCACCTTCGTCACGCTCTTGATGAGCTTCACGAGGCCCATCGACTGCGCGTGCGGAAAGCCGCTCGCGCCCGCGACCTTGTGCCACGGATTGCTCTCCGACAGCATGCGATCGAACGTGAAGACGACATCGTCGGCATTGAGCGGACGCGTCGGCTTGAAGTAATCGGTGCTCTGGAACTGCACGTTCGGCCGAAGATGGAACGTGTAGCTCAAACCATCGCTCGATACGTCCCATTTCTCCGCGAGCGACGGCGCGACTTTCTTCGCCGCTTCGTCGTAAGAGACGAGCGTGTTGAAGATCACGTCTGCCGATGCGTTGGTCGTGACGAGCGAGTTGAACTGTACGACGTCGAAGCCGTCCGGGCTCGATTCAGTGCAGACGGTAAGCGGCTTGGACTGCGCGAGCATGGGCGCGGCCACGGCGAGGGCGGCGAGAAGGGCAGGCAAGCGTTTGATGCGCATGGGTTCTCCGGTCGGCGGGAGCGCGCTGTCGCGCGTGCTCCGTGAATCACACAGCGTTTGTTCTTGTTGCTCGATGAATCCGGTCGCGCGATGCCGAGCAAGCACCGCGCCCGCGCGCGTAGATTAGCGAACGCGCGGGCGCGCGACAACGAACCGTTGCGCATACCGATATGTCCCGCTGTCTGCGTCGGCTTGCCGAACGCGACGCGTCACGCTACACTGCCCCGGTCTTTGGGGAGTAGCCTTCCTTCCGCTTGCGAAGGAGAACGCGTCAACATCCTCGGCTCTGCTGCCGTGGCGCGTTCGACCGGTCCGGTTTGGCGAGACCACTGATGTGCCACGTCGTTCTTGGTCGGACGGCGCGTGGCGCATCATGGTTCGCTGACGTCCGACCGTGGAATCATCGTGTCCCCACAACTACAAGACCTCATTCGCTCACGCGCCGACATCGTCTGCGTGCCACGTCGTGCCATGCGAGGTGCCGCATGACGATGCTTTTCCTCGAACTCGCGTTGATGCTCGCGATCATTTTGATTGCCTCCGAGCTTTTCACCAACGCGCTCGAACATCTCGGCGAACGGCTCGGCATTTCGGAAGGCGTGACCGGATCGCTCTTCGCCGCAGTGGGTACGGCGTTGCCGGAAACGACGGTGCCGATCATCGCGCTCTTAGGCGGCACGGCGAGCCGCGCGGTCAACGAGGAGATCGGCGTCGGCGCGATCCTCGGCGCGCCGCTCATGCTCGCGACGCTTTCGACGTTCCTGATGACGCTCGCCATCGTGAAATCGCGCGGTTTGCGCGGCGTGATCGAGCCGGAGCGCAGCGGCTTTACGCGCGACCTCAACTTTTTCCTGATCGCATTTCTCATCGCGGCTGGCGCGATGTTCGTGCCGCATCACGCATGGCAGGTGCGCGCGCTGTTCGCGGCGGGGCTCGTCGGCCTGTACGTGATCTATGTAATCTCGACCTTCAGGGCATCGGCCAATCTCGTCGAAAGCGGACACGGCACCGAAGCGCCCGAAACCCTCTTCATCTCGCGCGTCGGACTCAAGACAAATCTCGGCTCGATCATGCTGCAATTTCTGATCGGCATCGTGTTGCTGGTGGGCGGCGCCAAGGGCTTCATTCACGGCGTCGAGGGCGTATCGCAGGCGCTCGGCGTTTCGGCGCTGCTGCTGTCGCTCATCATTATCCCGATTGCGACCGAACTGCCCGAGAAGGTCAACAGCATTCTGTGGGCGCGGCGCGGCAAGGACACGCTCGCGTTTGGCAACATCACCGGCGCGATGGTGTTTCAGGGCACGTTGCTGCCGTCCATCGGCATCATGCTGACGCCGTGGGAGCCGCGCGTCGAAGTGCTGACCGGCGTGCTCATCACGCTCGCGGCGGCGGCGTGGCTGCGTTTCCATGCGAGAGGGAAGGGCGTCGCGTTGTGGGCGCTGCTCGGCAACGGCGTGCTGTACGCGGCGTATCTGACGTTGACGCTCGGGCGCTAGGCTCCCATTCCGCGCCAATAAAAATGCCCGCGCGAGGCGGGCATCGAGAGCAAAGCTGCGTCATCACATCGACGCTTTCTTGTTGTTGTTAGTCTGTATAACGGCGCGGGGCAGGGAAACTTTAGAGCCGCGCGGCCTGTTGATAACGGCTGGCCGCGTCGACGCGCGCGGTCGCCTCGCGATACGTCTTGCCGAGCGACATGCGCGCGACTTGCGCCGTCTGCATCAGCGCGGCATCCAGCGTCTGAATCTCGCTCGCGGTCTGCAACGTCGCCGGATCGAGGTCGTTCTCCAATTGCATGATGATCGGCGAACGCAGCTCGGAGAGGCGCGCCGCTTCGATCCAGTCGCCGGCGGCTGCGGCCGCGGCCATGGCGCGCGTGAGCGACGCCGCGTGGGTCAGCATGTCTCGTTGGCTCACATCTTTCTCCATGCGAATGGGTTGGCGCCTGCGTTACTTGTTGGTCGCGAGCGCGCCGGCGCTGTTCGTGCCGCCGAAAAGCTGCGTCAGGTACGTCGTGTTGCTCTGCATCGTCGCCATGAGCGTATTGAGCGCCGTGAACTGAGCGTTGTATTGCGACGTCAGGCTGTCGGCGTAGGTCTGCAGCTTCGTCGTCTGATCGGTCAGGCTCTTCAGGTCTGCGTTGATCGCGGTCGTGCGCGTATCGATGATGCCGCCCGTTTGCAGGAACGACGTGATCTTCGAATTCAGCTGCGTGCCGATGCCGTTCGTCTGGTTGAAGAGCTGGCTCACGCGCGTCGGGCTGTTCGAGAGCGCGGTGGAAAGCGTCGAATCGTCGATGGACAGCGTGCCGTCGTCCTGAAGGTCGATGCCGATCGACGCGAGGTTCGTCGTCGTCGAAGTGGAACCGGAACCCGAACTCACGCCGCTCGTGATGATGCTGGACAGCGAACTCTGAATGCTCTGAAGCATGGAGTCGCCGAGCAGCACGCCGCCTTGCGAGCCGGCGCTTTTCGTGGAGTCGAACGACGACAGCGCGGCGGCCTGGCTCACGAACGAGTTGTACGCGTCGACGAACGCCTTGATCGTGCTCTTTTCCGTGGTCGTGTCGGATGAGACGGTCAACGTCTGGGTCGAACCCGCCGCAGCCGATGCCAGGTTCAGCGTCACGCCGCCGATCGCGGTCGTGAGCGTGTTCGTCGAGCTCGTGACGGCCGTGCCGTCGACCGTGAGCGACGCGTCCTGCGCCGCTGACGTCTGCGTGTAGTTGCTGCTGCCCGTGCTGTACGAAAGCGACGAATCGACGCCTGCGCCCGCCGTGACCGAAATGGTGTTGGCGGCGCCCGTCGTCTTCGACGCGAGCACGAGATGCTGGCCGTCGGTGCCCGTGACGATGGTCGCGCTGATGCCGGGATTGTCGCTCGCCGAATTGATCGACGACGCGATGCTCGCCAGCGTGTTCGTGCCGTCGAGCGTCACGTTCATCGAACTCGATCCGAGCGAAAGCGAGAGCGTGCCGGTGCCGAAGGTGTCGGTGGCGGCGTGCGCCGTCGACGAAATCTTCTGCGCGCTGGCGATGTTGTTGACCGTGATCGCATACGAACCGGCCACCGCGCTCGTGCCGGCCGTCGCCGTGAGCCCGCTGCCGCTCGCCGTCGCCGTGTACGCGGCGAGTCCGGTGCCGTCGGAAAGGCTCTTCAGCGCGGTTTGCACCGATGACAGCGCGGACTTGATCTGCGAGACGGCGGACAGAAGCGTGTTGTCGCTCGCCGTCTTGTTGGCGATCTGCGTGGCCTGGGCGGTGGTCTTCGCGGTGACGAGCGAGGAAACCAGCGTGGATACATCGAGCGTGGAGTTCGTCGCGCCGCTGATGATGGACTTCGCGGCAGCGGCCAGTGTGGCGCTGACGTCGGTACTCGAGGTGGTGGTGGTCATCGGATGCTCCGGACGGACTGCCTTATCTGTTTGCGAGCTTTCGTGAGCGCAGCGCCGATGAGGAATGTCGCTGCGCTAACGAAAGCTGGGAGGCGGGCCTCCCAGTGAACTGCCGAACCCCGCCCAATGTTGCGGCGGGGCAGGTCACATGCGCTTAGCCGAGGAGCTTCAGCACTTGCTGCGGCATCGAGTTCGCTTGCGCGAGAACCGAGATACCCGCTTGTTGCAGCACTTGAGCCTTCGACAGGTTCGCCGTTTCTTGCGCGAAGTCCGCGTCGGTGATGGCCGATTGCGCTGCGTTCAGGTTGGTCGACTGCGATTGCAGGCTGGTAACGGCCGACGTGAAGCGGTTCTGTTCAGCGCCGAGCGTCGATTGCAGCGTGTTGACGGTGTCGAGCGCCGTGTCGACCAGGCTGATCACGGACTGCGCGCCGCTTGCCGTGGAGATGTCGACCGATGCCGAGCCGAACAGGCCGGTCTGGCTCATCGCGGTGCTGCCGAAGTCGACGCTCAGCGTCTGGTTCGCCACTGCGCCGATCTGGAAGGCCACCGTCGAGACCGAGCCGGACAGCATGGCTTGGCCGTTGAACGTCGTCTGGCTCGAAACGCGGTCGAGTTCGCCGAGACGCTGGGTCACTTCCGTCTGGAGGTAGCCGCGCTGCGTGTCGGAGAGCGAACCGTCGGCTGCTTGAACGGCCAGCTGGCGAATACGCTGAAGGTTGTCCGTCGTGGAGCTGAGGCCGCCCGACGCCGTTTGAATCATCGAGATCGCGTTGTTCGCGTTCGACACGCCCTGGTTCAGCGCGTTGACGTACGACGTCATGTTCGTCGAAATCGCCAGGCCTGCTGCATCGTCAGCTGCGCTGTTGATGCGCTTGCCCGACGAGAGGCGGTTAATAGCCGACGACAGCGCGCTTTGCGAACCTTGCAGGTTCTTTTGCGTCGTTTGCGACAGGGTGTTGGTGTTGATGTTCAACATTTCAAATTACCTCGTTGGTAAAGGCGCTACTAGTCTGAGTCTGAATGCGGCGTCGCGATATTTAATGTGTTTCGCTGACTGCCTTACCTAAGGATTTCGGCCCACGGGAAAGAAACTTTAGGCCGAAGATCGAATGCGATTCGAATTTTCACGGAGTCTGCCGGCGCCTTGGCCGGCAGGGCTTAAAAGCAATTACGGCCGGGCCGGCTACACCTTTACAGGCAGCCGGCCCGATATCTCTTCATGAGGCGAGGGCGGTGTCAGCCTTCTGAACCCAGGAAAGCGGGCGGAACGTCAGGCGCATCAATTGCCGCGTGTTTCCGGCCATGGCAGGCACATAGATCAGTCCGTTCGGCGACATCTCGAACATGCCGGATTCGCGCTCAGTCATGCCGTCGTAAATGATCTCGCTCCCAGGCGAGAGCGCGCGCTGGCGATCGAACTCAATACGCGTATCCAGCGTTTCCGCGGGAAAGGTTGTCGCCGACGCAATCTGAACCCAGTTCATCTCTTTGCCGAACATGAGCGCGACGTCGAAGTCGGAAATGGGCACGACGAGCGAATAGAAGCCGTCGTAAGTCGCGCGCGCGGTCAGCGTCTCGGTCGCGGTTTCATTGCCGCGCACGAAAAGCGCGGGAATTCGCGTCTCGCGGTACGTCGTATCGTCGACGGTGAAATCCAGACGGTGACGGCGCACGGCCATTAGAAAGATCGCCTGATCGATGCCTGCGTGGCGCATCTCGTACGGATAACCCGGACGAAAACCCTTGCCGATGCTGCGCATATAGAAGGGGCCGCGCTGACGAAGCCCTTCGATGCCCGCGTCGTTATCCGCGACGTTGAATGCGTGAATGGACGCCCCGTTGATCTCGAACACCGTCTCATTGCCGCCGGCCACTTCGTCGCGGTCCGGGAGATACAGTAGGCGTGCGAGGCAGATGGCCGCATCGACGCGTAGTCGTTCAGGCGTCAGGCGGGGAAAGCCGGTGGCCGGCATCGCGGCCATATCGCGGACAAAGCGGACGCAAGCATCCTGGATTTCGCCGCTTTGCGCGATTTGCTTCTCGCTTTTCGCAGATTGGTTGAGAAGCGGCGTGCCGTCGTCCGTGAAGTCATACACG
This sequence comes from Caballeronia sp. BCC1704, assembly GCF_902833455.1. NCBI lineage: Bacteria > Pseudomonadati > Pseudomonadota > Betaproteobacteria > Burkholderiales > Burkholderiaceae > Caballeronia > Caballeronia sp. BCC1704. The sequence goes on from NZ_CADFFT010000001.1 coordinate 480,338, forward strand.
CTGCCGGTTTTGAGCGAGCACATCTGCTCGAAATGGCCGATATGCGCGATCAACATCTCCATCACGTTTTCATCGGCCCAGCGGCTGTCGACGACGCCCGCGCGATCCGCGCGCCAGCCGGGTGTATCCAGCGAAACGAGATAGCGCCCGACGATCTCCACGTCGTAATACTTCTTGAACAGTTTGCCGAGCGAGCGCTGAATAGAGCCGTAGTAACCCAGATCCACGATCACGAGCGTGTCGCCGCGCTCCAGCCCGACGGTGCGCTGCAGATGGCGAAAGAGCCGCTGACGAAGCGCCGCGCTGCGTTCGATGATGAGCTTCACCATGCGCGGTTCCAGCACGAGACGCCGGAACGTCTGCAGCGAATTGGCGGACGCGTTTGCCTCGGCCAGCAGTTTGCCGGTTTCCTTGGGCGGCAGTTGCAGTTGGTCTGCGCCGAACTTCATCATCTGCGGGTTGATGACCTCTGTACTCAGATAACGCTCGATGGCCTCGCGGCTGTCGAAGGTCGAACCGGCGGCGACGAACCGCCCGACGTACGCTTCATTGCCGATCGGGCCGCCGTGCAGCGCTTCGCATGCCCGATGAATCAGATGCCCGTCGCGCAGCAGAAACGCGAGCTTGTGCGGCGTGCCACGCGCTTTGAGATCCTCATGCGTGTCCAGCACGAAGCGCGCGAACGCGTGCATGATCGGGCCGACCGACCAGTAGCCGATGCGCTCGTTCGCGCTCATGTCGCGGCCCTGTTGCAGGGAGCGCATGGCGTGATGCAAGCTCGGCGCGGGCTTCGTCGCGCGGATCGACGGAAAGAGGACGCGCGCCGCCATCAGCCGCTGTCGGTCCGCTTTGTGCATCTCTTCGTCGCGCTGCTGGAAATGCAGAACGCCGATGCCCATCTGCTGTGGAACGGCCCAGTCCGCGTACGGGTTGTCGCCGGTATGGAGAATCTCCGACGGCGCGACGCCCAGCCGTTCCGTCACGACATTCCAGAGTCCCGTGGACTTCGAGACGCCGAATTCGGACGAACAAAACACGACGTCGATGAGCGATTCGAGCTCCGGCGCGGTTGTAAAAAGAATGCGGCGCAATTGCGCCTCGGAGTAATAGGTATCGCTGACGATTGCCGTGCGTAGGCCGCGAATTTTCGCCTCGCGCAGCAGCGCGAGCACCGGCTCGAAGATGAAGCCGATCTCGATCTCTTTATCGACCTCGCGCTCGGCGAGCGCGCTCACCGTTGCTTCGTCGGCGTGAGGCGCGGCTTCGGCATAAATCTGTTCGAGCGTTGCCTCGCTCTTGCGGGTTGCGAAGTAATTCTGTTTACGCGCCTCGGATTCGGCCATCGTGCGCACGCGGGCGCTTACGCCGTGCTCGACGAAGAGCGGATCTTCGGCCAGCGCGTAGTAAACGTCGACCGGTTCCTGTACGGCGCGCCAGAACAGCGTGTCGAAACAGTCGAAAGTCGCGACCGTATGCGACGGCGCGCGCGCCGACCACGTTTCGGCTAACTGATCCGGAAGGACGTTCTTGTCTGCTTGCATGTGATGGACTCCGCAGCCCGCGCCGGCGGGTCTGCATTGATGGTTTTCGTGCGTCGGGCGTCTGCAGCGGGTCGCTCTCGGCCGCCCCGGCATCAGCCTCTGTGATGTGTCGACGATCTTAGGGGCTTGCGCCAGAACGAAAGCACGGAACAAGCGCAGCTTTGGGCTTCATTTCGGCGCATGAGCGACGCGCGCGGCAGCGTCGCGCAATGTTGCGTATCCTTCCCGAACGTCCTCTACTCACGCGGAGTACCCCATGCAAACTCGCAGCATCGGCACATCGGATCTCGAAGTCGCGCCGCTCGTCTTCGGCGGCAACGTGTTCGGCTGGACCGCGGACGAACGCACGTCGTTTTCCATCCTCGACGCGTTCGTCGATCACGGCCTCAATTTCATCGACACGGCGGACGTCTATTCCGCGTGGGTCGAAGGGCACCAAGGCGGCGAATCGGAAACGATCATCGGCAAGTGGTTCAAGGAGAGCGGCAAGCGCCACAAGGTCGTGCTCGCGACGAAGGTCGGCATGCTCGGCACGCGCGCCGGGCTTTCGGCGGCGAACATCGCGGCGGCCGTGGACGATTCGCTGCGGCGCCTGAAGACCGATTACATCGACGTCTACTTCTCGCATCTGGACGACGACAAGACGCCGCTCGACGAAACGCTCGGCGCCTACCAGAAGCTCATCCAGGCGGGCAAAGTGCGGGTGATCGGCGCGTCGAACTACACCGGCGCGCGGCTGGAAGAAGCGCTGAAAGTGGCGAAGGAATCGTCGCTGCCGGCGTATCAGATCCTGCAGCCGGAGTACAACCTCTACGACCGCGAAGGCTACGAGACGGAGCTCGAGCCCGTCGCCGAAGCGCACAAGGTCGCGGTCGCCACGTATTTCAGCCTGGCGAGCGGCTTCCTGTCGGGCAAGTACCGCTCGAAGGAAGACATGCAGGGCAAGGCGCGCGGCTCGCGCGTCGAGAAGTATCTGAACGAGCGCGGCCTCAAGATTCTCGATGCGCTCGATGAAGCCGCGAAGCGCCACGACACCACGCCGGCGACCATTGCGCTCGCGTGGATCATCGCGCGGCCCAGCGTGACTGCGCCGATTGCGAGCGCCACGTCCGTGCAGCAACTCGAAAGTCTCGCGGCGGCCACGCGCCTCGAGCTCGATCCGGAAGAAGTGGCGGAACTGGACGAAGCCAGCGCCTGGCAGAAATAAATCTGTTGCATCAACGAGTTGCCGTGCATCGAAGAGTTGGCACGGGCGCGGTGTTCTGGTAACATCGCGCCCGAATCGAGAAATGTGCCCGATTTTTCGGCCGATTTTTGCGTCCGCTCCGCTGAAAATGACAACGTCAAAACGTTAATCGCCAGCGGAGAACGGCGCCGAAAGTGTGCGTGCAGGCAGTCCTTTCGTGCGCACATGCCGCTTTGCGGTTGAATCCCAACTCTCTCTTTTCCGGCCTCCGTGGCCGCTTTGCTCGTGTCCGCTGCGTCCTTTTTGGCGCCCGGCGGACGATCGGAGTGCCGGCGCGCGGCGGGTTTTTCCGTTGCGCACTTAGAAATACGTTTAGCAAATCAGGATTGTCATGACCACTATTGTCCTCAAAGAAAACGAGCCGTTCGATGTCGCGATTCGGCGCTTCCGCCGCACCATCGAAAAGAATGGCCTGATCGCAGAACTGCGCGAGCGCCAGTCCTACGAAAAGCCGACCACCGAGCGCAAGCGCAAGAAGGCCGCGGCCGTTGCCCGCCTGCGCAAGCGCCTGCGTAGCCAGATGCTGCCGAAGAAGATGCACTAAAGCGTCTTTACGCCGGGCCGGTTTCTTTCGGTCCGCGAAGGCAAAACGGCGGTGCGACCCGTGAGGGCGCACCGCCGTTTTTTCTTGCAAGTTGGTTCTTAGGCGAACGCGTGCCGTCTTGCGAGTGCTTGCAGCAGATGCGGCCACTCGTCCACGCTGGCGTCGTCGTGAATCTGCTCCAGTTCCATCAAGAGATCGATGATGGCCGGATCGTAAGCATTCACGTTCGACGCATACAGCGCGCGCAGCAGCTTGCCGTCATGCGCATGCCGATAGTACGAAATGCCGACGCCTTCGAGCTCCGCTTCGTAGACGTCGTCACGCACCAGCGATCCGATCGCGCACTTGCGGCCGTGCGCGCCTCTCAGACGGCACGACCCGTTGTCATCTTCCGAGACGGCGCGCTGCGCCAGCAAATGCGCGCTCACGCGATGGAAGATCTCGTTCGCGCTCAACATCGTGACAGGGCTCAACATACGGCACCCGCACCGTTACGCAGCCGTTTTCAGAAGCTCGGCCGACAGACCGAATTGCCGCGCGATGGACGTGAGACGCTCGCGCCACTCCCATTTGCCGAAGACGTCGTGCACGTTCTGCAGGCACGAGAGCAGTTCGACGGTGGTCGGATCGAAGACGTTGATGCGCGCGCGCAGCAGAGCGCGCCTGAGCGCCGCGACGCCGACATCCATGTACGCCGGCACCGAGTCGGGCGATTTCCCGATATAGCGGATGGGCACGCCTTCCATGGCCGTCACGTAGTCGCGCGGCTTGATGAGACTCCCGATCGGGCAGCCGCCGCAGTATCCGCGATAAGCGCCGCCGCCGTGAGGCAGCAAAGCGGCTTGTCCCTGCGTGAAGAGATGCTGCACCGCGTTGTCAAAAATCTCCTGATGCGTCAGGAAGTTCAAGCTTTTCATGATCTTTCTCCCCTGCGCCCCTGCGCAGCGGCCATGCGTTGAGTTTCGAGCAACCTGCACCTGCGGCGTCGGACGGCGCGCACGCCGACCGGCTACTGCTTCGAGCACGTTGTTTTTCCCGGCCTAGGGACACGCGCATTCGCGTGCCCGTGTACTCGCGGCGGATCTCTCCACTCAGTGAACGATCCGCACACCGTCAGTTATAACGGCACGGCTCGGTAAAAAGGTGCGGCAGCGCACGCGAGAACGCCATTTTTACACGACACGGACGTTCGTGCAGTGCGGCAGAAGCATGGTCCGCGCTTGAAACGGTGCGGCTGGCGGCATGCTTCACTGCAAAAAAACGCCTGCGATGAGGACTTTCCCTAATGAACGCTCTTTTGCGGCAAGAATGTTGCCAAAAAGCAAAATTCGCCCGCAGCGGATTAGGCTGAAGGGGTCGTTTTTTCCGGCGATTTGCGCTTTGTCTTAGGCTTGACGCGGGAGATGCAGCCCACGGCGTGATCGTTCACCATGCCCGTCGCCTGCATAAAGGCGTAGCAAATGGTCGTGCCGACGAACTTGCAGCCGTACTGCTTGAGCCCTCGGCTCAGCGCATCGGACTCGGGCGTCGAGGCGGGCGTCGGATTATTCGCGTCGCGCGGTGTGTCGATAGGCGCGCCGTTCACGAACGACCACGCGAAGGCCGCGAAGGAACCATGCTCGGCCTGAATGCGCTGGACCGCTTGCGCGTTGATGACGGCGGACGCGATCTTCGCCCGGTTGCGAACCACGCGCGCATCGCCGACGATCCGCTCGATGTCCGCGTCCGTGAAGCGCGCGACCTTGTCGATGTCGAAGCCCGCGAACAGCGCGCGATAACCCTCGCGCTTGTTGAGAATCGTCGACCATGAAAGACCGGCCTGCGCGCCTTCGAGCACCAGCATTTCGAAGAGATGACGGTCGTCGCGGGACGGGACGCCCCATTCGGTGTCGTGGTAATGCGCCATGGCGTCGGTGGTGGCCCAGGCGCAGCGTGTCGGTTCGGTGGCTGCCATTGCAAATCCTCGTTTCGGTCGCGCCAGCATAGCCGAACGCGATTGCCGCGCCACTCTGCCATTCGGCTAATTGGCGCGCGCCGCCGTCGCCGCTATGCTTGCGGCCATGAACACTTTCACGAATTCGGAATTCAACGGCTTCCTGCTAGGCATCGACGGCGGCGGAAGCGGCACGCGCGTGATTCTCGCGGATGCGCATGGCGTCGAGCTGGCCCGCGCGAGCGGCGGTCCTTCGGGGCTGGCGCTGGGCGTCGAAGCGGCGTGGCGTTCTATCGGCGATGCATGCAAACGTGCTTTCGATACAGCCGGCCTCGCCTTCGACTGGCGCGCCTGTTCGCTCGGCTGCGGCCTCGCGGGCGTCAACAACGCGGACTGGCTCGCGGCTTTCCTGAGCATGGCGCCGCCGGTCCACGCGTTGAGCGTGGAAAGCGACGCGTACACGACGGTCCTCGGCGCGCACGGCGGCGGACCGGGCGTGATCGTCGCGCTCGGCACGGGCAGCATCGCGGCGTCGCTGGACGAGGCGGGCGTCTGCCGCATTGCGGGCGGATACGGCTTTCCGAGCGGCGACGAAGCGAGCGGGGCGTGGCTCGGTCTGCGCGCGGTGGTTCACCTTCAGCGCGTGCTGGACGGGCGACTCCCGGCCGATGACTGGTCCCGCGCGCTCTTGCAGCTCACTGGCGCGACGGATCGCGACAGCCTCGTCGTGTGGCTGTGCGCGTCGAACCAGACCGCGTACGCCACGCTCGCGCCGAGCGTGTTCGAATACCGCGATCATCCGTCGGCGGCGCAGTTGCTGGAACAGGCGGGGCGCGAGATAGAGTTGCTGGTCGCGGCGCTGGATCGCGACGGCAAATTGCCGGTCGCGCTTTGCGGTGGACTGGCCGCGCCGTACGAGCCTTTCGTGCCCATATCGTTGCGCGAGCGCCTGCGACGACCCCGCGCGGATTCGGCCGCAGGCGCGCTCGAACTGGCGCGGCGCGCGGTGGCGTCGGGGCTGCCAGGGAAGGAGCCGCGATAGAATAGTCAGCTTCGCGGGCGTTTTTCTCCGCTCAAACAGGGCAGCCATGTATTCGGTCATCGCAACTGATCTCGACGGGACGCTTCTCAACAGCGATCACCAGCTCGACCCGTTCACCGCAGAGACGCTGCGCACGCTGGCATCACGCGGCGTGCCGGTCATCATCGCCACGGGGCGGCATTATCGCGATGTGGCCGGCATCCGCGACCTGCTGGGCATCGACGCGTACCTGATCACGTCCAACGGCGCGCGCGTGCATGCGCCCGGCGACGAGCGCATCTACTCGCGCGATCTCGCGCCTGCCGCCGTGCGACGCCTCGTTCAGTCGGATGTCGCGGGCGCGCATGGCCGCGTGATCGTCAATCTGTTCGCCGACGATGCGTGGCTCATCGACCGTCACGCGCCCGAACTGCTCGTCTTTCATCAGGATTCCGGCTTCAAGTACGAAGTCATGGATTTGCGCGAGCATGACGGCGAAAACATCGCGAAGGTGCTGTACATCGGCGAGCCGGCGGACCTGAAGCACGTCGCCGCGAATCTGGAAAGCGAATTCGGCGAAGCCTTGTATGTCACGTATTCGCTGCCGGACTGCCTCGAGGTGATGACGTCCGATGTGTCAAAGGGGCGCGCGCTGCGTTACGTGCTGGAGCGGCTGGATATCGATCCCGCGCAGTGCGTCGCGTTCGGCGACAACATGAACGACATCGACTTGCTGGAAACCGCCGGCCATCCGTTCATGATGAACAACGCGAATCCGGACCTGATCACGCGTCTGCCGAATGTGCCGCGCATCGGCAACAACTTCGAGGCGGGCGTCGCGCATCATCTGCGCAAGCTGTTCGATCTGCGCGACGACATCGCGTCGTCGCGCTGACTCTCTGACGCGCCTACCGATTCACGCTCGGCGTTGTGGTTAGCCGCGGCGGCCCCAGTCGTTCGAACGGCCGTGGTCCCAACCGGCGCGATTCCAGCGCCCGTTGTCGTGACCGTAGTCACGATGCCAGCGCGGTTCCTCATGACGCCAGTACGGCGCGCGATAGTGCGGCGCGGCGGGCCTCACATATACGGGCGCGGGAGCGGCATAAGCAGGCGCGCCGAGCGAAACGCCGACGTGAAGATCGGTATGGGCCTGAGCCGCTCCTACTGCGCCGATGATAAGGCCGGTCGCGACGAGCAATTGAGTGACGATGCGCTTCATTGTGTTTCTCCTGGAAGGCGACGTGTGTCGCATGAGTCCAATGTAAGCGCCGGCTGTCTTACACGCTTCGACGACTTGTTACCGGGTGCAAGCGGGGCGTAAGGCCTTTTCCATGTCGGTGAGATACGCACGAGCCTTGTCCGGCGGGGCTTTGCGCTTGGGAGCGCGCGGTCGCGGAGAAAATCATAAGCATGCTGCGTAATTCGCCATTACAACTGTCGCGCGCTTTTAATGCGCGCGCGCCGGGCGCAAAACGAAACGGGCGCCGAAGCGCCCGTTTCACATGACCGACCTCGCGACTTATTGCGCGACAGCGCCGAGTTTCCGCGCTTCCGGATCCGAAGCCAGCAGCGGATAGAGCACGCCAGCGACGATAGCGCCCGCGATCGGCGCGATCCAGAACAGCCACAACTGATCCAGCGCCCAGCCGCCGACGAAGAACGCCGGGCCGGTAGAACGCGCCGGGTTCACGGACGTGTTCGTGACCGGAATCGAGATCAGGTGGATGAGCGTCAGGCACAGGCCGATGGCGATCGGCGCGAAGCCCTTCGGCGCGCGATCATCGGTTGCGCCGAGAATCACGAAGAGGAAGAAGAACGTCATCAGGAATTCGCAGACCAGCGCCGCGAACACGTTGTAGTGCCCCGGCGAGTGCTCGGGTCCAAAGCCGTTCGCGGCGAAGCCGCTGCCGACGAGATCGAAGCCGGGCATGCCGGTGGCGATCAGCTTGAGCGCGAATGCGCCGAGCGTTGCGCCAATCACCTGGGCCACGATGTACGGCCCGAGGTCGCGCACGGGAAAGCGTCCCGCGACGGCCAGCCCGACGCTAACAGCCGGGTTCAGGTGGCAGCCGGACACGTGACCGATGGCATAAGCCATGGTGAGCACGGTGAGTCCGAATGCGAGCGAGACGCCCACGAACCCGATGCCCGTGTGCGGAAAGCCGGCGGCCAGCACGGCGCTTCCGCAGCCGCCCAGCACGAGCCAGAAAGTACCGAAAACTTCAGCGCCGAGACGCTTCGACAAATGCATGATCTTGCCTTCGTGAAATGTGAGAGACCTTTGATTTGACGCAAGAAAGCCTATTGCCCTTGCCGAGCGCAGTTTAAGGGCGGCAGTTTTTACGGACTGTCAAAATTGGTCGATCCACGGGCATTTCACGCTCAACGCAGCGATCTTCGGATTCCTCCTTGTCACGAAGCAGACGGCGCTAGCGGCCAGGCGAAAAAAATGCCGCCCATTGGGCGGCATTCGAGAGCGGAAAGCTGTGCGCGATCAGCCGACGGCGACCTGACGCAGCACCGGACGCTTCGCGGCCTGAAGCATGGCCGTGTACGTGTCGACGTAGTTCTGCGCCATCGTCTTTGCGCTAAAGCGGCGTTCGAACTGCGCGCGAATCTCGGTGCGCGACAGTTCGTCGATGCGATGCAGCGCGCCGACCGCGCCCGGCACGTCTTCACAGATAAAGCCCGTCACGCCGTGATCGATGACTTCCGGCACCGAACCGCGGTTGAACGCAATCACCGGCGTTCCGCACGCCATGGCTTCGATCATCACGAGGCCGAACGGCTCGTTCCAGTCGATCGGGAAGAGCAGCGCCTTGGCACCCGACAGGAATTCGGGCTTCTGCGCCTCGTTGATCTCGCCGATGAACTCGACGTGCGCCTGCGACAGCAGCGGCTCGATCGTCGACTTGAAATAGTCCTGATCGACCTTGTCCACCTTCGCCGCGATCTTCAGCGGCAGACCGCTCTGCGCAGCGATTTTGATCGCGAGGTCCGCGCGCTTTTCCGGGCAGATCCGGCCGAGAAACGCCAGGTATTCCGGCTTCTTGTGCGGCTGCGGCGTCAGCAGATCGTCCGGCAGGCCGTGATACACCGTGTTCAGCCAGTTCGCCTGCGGCAGCGGTCCGCGCTGGTTGTCGGAGATCGATACGACGTTCGCCTTCGTGAACGTGTTGAAGATCGGCTGCAGTTCGGGCAGGTCGAGACGGCCGTGCAGCGTCGTCACGAACGGCGTGTCGAGCTGCGTGAACAGCGGAAACGGCATGTAGTCGAGGTGAAAGTGCAGCACGTCGAACTCGTGCGCGCGGCGGCGGACCGTTTCGAGCAGCAGCATGTGCGGCGCGAGCGGATCGCGGATCGTGGGATCGAGTCGCAGGGCGCGCGGCCAGGCCGCGTCGAGCGTCGCCCGGGTTTGCGAATCGCCGCTTGCGAACAAGGTTACATCGTGGCCGAGGTCGACGAGCGCATCCGTCAGATAGGACACCACGCGCTCAGTGCCGCCGTAAAACTTCGGAGGAACTGCTTCGTGCAACGGTGCAATTTGTGCGATTCGCATAACGTGACTCTCCTGAGTGGCCGCTTAAGGCGCGGTCGGCGCCGATGGGCCATGAAAGCTGTTGTGTGGACACCGCTGTGGCGCTCCGGTCGAGCGTTGCGCGATGCCATTCGGGCGGGCCGCGGTGTGTCGCTCACGCCGCCCAAAGATCGGCCCGGCTCTCGACCGGGTTATCCCTTACGTTCATTATCGGGATCGAGAGCGGCATTTCACGTCATTTTTCAATCGCTTAACCTTGTTACAGCGCGAAACACCGGCTGTTACGAAGTCAAAAATTGCACTCAAGCGGTCGAAGGAGACGATTTCGACTGGCAATGCGAGCGGCGAGGCACCCCGTAGCAGGCGACGTGCCCGCGCCGGCCTCAAGTCCGTCCGGCCGCTGCCGATAAAGGCGTTTGCCGACGCGCAGCAAATTCGACTGCGCATGTACGAACTTTTCCTACAACATTTCAGGCGAAAGTCTGTCGGCGCGTCGGCAGGTTCTTCCGATTCCCGCGATGGGCGCGTTGCCGGAAAATCGGGCCGACAAGACGAGCGGGGCCGGACGCGTCGCGACTGAGCGCGTCCGAGCAAACGTTTCCCGCTAGGCCTGACCAGCCATGCAATGACTCGGGGGAAAGATGACGGCCACCACCATGAGCACGCTCGCGGAAATCCGCGAGGTGAACTTGTCGTATGTGCTGCTCGCGCAGCGGCTGCTTCGGGAAGACCGCGTCCTGGCGATGCATCGCCTCGGGCTGTCCGATGAGGTGGCCGAGATCGTGTCGTCGCTGACGCTCGCGCAGGCGGTGAAGATCGCGGCGTCGAGCCATGTGCTGTGCCGCTTTCGCTTCGACGACCACGCGATCCTCGCTTCGCTTGCAGACAAGGACAAGCGCCCGGCGCTCGCGCAGGCGGAGCTGCGAGTCGCGCTTTCGGATGCGGCGATCGAGATCGGTTAAACGGGCTACGCAGCAAGCCGACGGCAACCAGGAGGTCGCGCCGTCGCGTGAATGCGGCCGATCGATCAGACGGCGCGCTTCGAGGGGAGTCCATCGCGCCACCGGCTCGATGGGGCGTTTTCGGCCGACCGGCTCCAGTGATGGCCCCTTACCGACGCCTCATGACCACGACCGGCTCGTTCTGTATCCGGCGCACTCCGCGCGGCGGCGACTCGACCGTGCTCCGCCCCGCGCCTTCGATCCGTGCCCGTGCTTCATCCACGCCTTCGCGCACACGGACGAGCGGCCGGACCGGCAAGCGCCCCGCAGCCAACGCCCCCGCCAGCCCGCCCAAAGTTTTCCACCCGCGTGCCGTAAACAGTCTTAACCGCGCATGTGCGCCGGCCGTACCGCATTCCCAACCCTGAGGACCCGACTGTGCTGATTTTCGTTGGAACGCTCGTGACATTGCTGTCCGTTTTCGGCGGTTACGCGCTCGAAGGCGGCCATCTTGGCGCGCTCGTACAGCCGGTCGAAATATTGATGATCGCCGGCGCGGGCATCGGCGCTTTCATCCTCGGCAACGGCGTCAAGACCATCAAGTCGACGCTGCTCGTCATTCCCACGCTTTTCCAAGGCTCCAAGTACAACAAGGACGTGTACATGGAGCTGATGGGCCTGCTCTACGTGCTGCTCGCGAAGGCGCGCAAGGAAGGCACGCTCACGCTCGAAGCCGACATCGAAGACCCGCACAAGAGCCCGATCTTCAGCCAGTACCCGAAGCTGCTCGCGGACCATCACATCGTCGAGTTCATGACCGATTACTTGCGGCTCATGGTCGGCGGCAACATGAACGCGTTCGAAATCGAAAGTCTCATGGACGAAGAGATCGAGACGCATCATGTCGAAGGCGAAGCGCCCGCGCTGGCGCTGCAAAAAGTCGGCGACGCGATGCCCGCGTTCGGCATCGTCGCGGCGGTGATGGGCGTCGTGCATACGATGGCCTCCGCCGATCAGCCGCCCGCCATCCTCGGCGAAATGATCGCGCAGGCGCTCGTCGGCACGTTCCTCGGCATTCTCATTTCGTACGGCTTCATCGGGCCGCTTTCGAGCGTCGCGGAGCAGCGCGTCGCCGAGCAGACGAAGATGTTCCAGTGCATCAAGGTGACGATTCTCGCGAGCCTGAACGGCTACGCGCCGGCGATCGCCGTGGAGTTCGGCCGCAAGGTGCTGTTCTCCACGGAGCGCCCGTCGTTCTCCGAACTGGAAGAGCACGTGCGCCGGGTGAAGGCGAAGTGACGCGCCTCGTTTTCGCGACCCCGACCGGAGCCCTGCGATGAGCAGCGAAAAAGACCGTCCCATCTTCATCAAGCGCATCGTCGCGGGCCGCAAAGGTCACCACGGCGGCGCGTGGAAGCTGGCGTACGCGGACTTCATGACCGCGATGATGGCGTTCTTCCTGCTGATGTGGCTGCTCTCGTCGACCTCGCCCGTGCAGCGGCGCGGCATCGCGGAGTACTTCAACATGCCGCTCAAGGCGGCGATGGTCGGCGGCAAGAGCGTCGGCATGGACAACAGCATCATCACCGGCGGCGGGCGCGACATTTCGAGCAACGATCCGGGCGATGCCCGCAGTTCGGACGGCAAGACGCAATTCGAGCAAAGCCCGACCGCGAAAGCCGACGAGGAATTGCTGAAAGCCGCGCAAGGCGAACTGGAACGGCGCGAGCAGGCCCGTCTTCACGACCTCCAGGTCAAGCTGATGGCCGCGCTCGAAGCCAATCCGACGCTGCACCAGTTCAAGCAGCAGATCCGCATCCAGTCGACGCAGCAGGGCCTGCGCATCGAAATCGTCGATACCCAGAAGCGCCCGATGTTCGCGCTCTCCAGCAACAGCGTGCAGCCGTACATGCGCGACATCCTGCGCGAAATCGGCCGGACGCTGAACGACGTGCCGAACCGCATCGTCGTGCAGGGTCACACCGACGCCGTGAAGTACGCGGGCGGCGAAAAGGGCTACAGCAACTGGGAACTGTCGGCGGACCGCGCGAACGCGTCGCGGCGCGAGCTGGTCGCGGGCGGCATGGACGAAGCGAAGGTGCTCCGCGTGCTCGGCCTCGCGTCTACGCAAAACCTGAACAAGCAAGACCCGCTCGATCCCGAGAACCGGCGCATCAGCATCATCGTGCTGAACCACCGCGCGGAAGCGTCGATGCTGCGCGACGACGGCGGCTCGGCCGCGACGCTGGATAACGCTTCGGACGCCTTCGCGCCCGGCGCGACGCCGCTGCTCGGCCGGATTGTGCCGGGCGCGGCGCGGAAATAAGCGTGCAACGAGCAAATCCGCATAAAAAACGCTCAAGACTCCACACGTTTGCGCCGTCATCCGGACAAGAGGCAGCGACGCGCAGACCCAAAGGCGACACATGATCAAGAACATTTTGGCAATCGACGATTCCGCAGCCATGCGGCAGATCCTCTCTGCCACGCTGACGACGGCGGGCTACGAGGTGACGGTGGCGTCCGACGGCAACGAAGGGCTCGAATGGGCGCTCGCCGAGCGTTTCGATCTCGTGCTCACGGATCAGCACATGCCGCAAAAGAGCGGCCTCGACCTGATTGCGGAGCTGCGCGCCAACCACGCCTACCGCGCCACGCCGATTCTCGTGCTGACCACGGAAGACGGCGAGCCGTTCAAGGAAGCGGCGCGCGCGGCGGGAGCGACGGGCTGGATCGAAAAACCGCTCGATCCGGACCTGCTGACCGAAGTGGTCGCCGCGCTCTCCGAAGACACGCAGCACTGAAGCGACAGCCAAAGCCAAGACAAACTCGCGCGCACGCGCCGACGGTGAATCAAGCATGACACTCGACATTACCCAGTTCTATCAAACCTTCTTCGACGAAGCCGATGAACTGCTCGCGCAGATGGAGCAACTGCTGCTCGTCCTCGATATCGCGAATCCGGATCCCGAGGATCTAGCGGCGATCTTTCGCGCAGCGCATTCGATCAAGGGCGGCGCAGCCACGTTCGGCTTCACCGCGCTCACCGAAACGACGCACATCCTCGAATCGCTGCTGGATCGCGCGCGCAACAACGAGCTCGTGCTCCGCCGCGACATGATCGACACGTTCCTCGCGACCAAGGACGTGCTCTCGGACCAACTCGCCGCGTATCGCGCGAGCGCCGAGCCGGATGCGGCCGCCGCCGCCGCGATCTGCGCGAAGCTCGAACGCCTGAAGAACGAAGACGCCGCGCCGCAGAGCGCGCCTGTCGTCGAAGAGCCGGTCACGCCAGCTGTCATCGGCGAAGTGGAGCTCGCGCCGGCCTACGAAGGCCCGAACGCGCCGCCTTCGCACGTGATCGCGCAAGCCGCCGAAGCCATCGAGGACGACGGCAACTGGGACGGCGCCTTCGAAGTCACGGACGGCGCAACGAATGCAACCCATGCAACGAATGCAGGAACCGCGGCCGGCACGCCGGCAGCGGAAGCAGGACCCCACCTGAAAATTACGCTACGGGGGGTGGGCGAGAAGGACCTGGCGACCTTGACCGAGGAGCTGGGGAACCTGGGCAGTATCGTCGGAGAGAAAAAGACCGACGCCGAACTCGTGCTTTGGCTCGATTCGGACGTCTCGTCCGACGACATCGTGGCCGTGTGCTGCTTCGTGATCGACGAATCGCAAATCACGATCGGCCGCGGCGACGCGCATCACATAGCGTCCTCGGCAGCGTCCGAGCCGGCGCAAGCCAAGCAACACACGCTACAGGCAGAGCCGCCCGTATCGCAGGCGCAGGAAGCGCCCGCATCCGCGGCGCAGCACAAAGAAGAAGCGGCGAAGGCGGCGGCGAATGCGGAAACGCAAGCTGCTGCCGCCATCCCGTCACGCGAAGCACAACCGAAGGCCGCCACCGGCGACGCCGAGAAGAAAGCGCGCCCGGCCGCAGCGGCATCGGCGGAAGGCAGCTCCATTCGCGTCGGCGTGGAGAAGGTCGATCAGCTCATCAACCTGGTCGGCGAACTGGTCATCACGCAGGCGATGCTCGCCGAAACGACGAGCACGTTCGACCCTGCATTGCACGACCGTCTTTTCAACGGCATGGCGCAGCTCGAGCGCAACGCGCGCGACCTGCAAGAGGCCGTCATGTCCATCCGCATGATGCCGATGGATTACGTATTCAGCCGCTTCCCGCGACTCGTCCGCGATATCGCGGGCAAGCTCGGCAAGGACGTGGAACTCGTCACGTTCGGTCAGGCGACCGAACTGGACAAGAGCCTGATCGAGCGCATCATCGATCCGCTCACGCACCTCGTGCGCAATTCGCTCGATCACGGCATCGAAACCGTGGAAGCGCGCCGCGCGGCGGGCAAGCCCGCGACCGGCCAGCTCGTGCTGTCGGCGGCGCATCACGGCGGCAACATCGTGATCGAAGTGAGCGACGACGGCGCGGGCCTGCGCCGCGACAAGATTCTCGCGAAGGCGCAGAAGCAGGGCATGCAGGTTTCCGACTCCATGACCGACGAGGAAGTCTGGCAACTCATCTTCATGCCGGGCTTCTCGACCGCCGAACAGGTGACGGACATTTCCGGCCGCGGCGTCGGCATGGACGTGGTGAAGCGCAACATCCAGTCGATGGGCGGCCACGTCGAAATCATGTCGCGCCAGGGCGCGGGCACGACCACGAAGATCGTGCTGCCGCTCACGCTCGCGATTCTCGACGGCATGTCGGTGAAGGTCGGCAACGAAATCTTCATTCTGCCGCTCAACTTCGTGATGGAGTCGCTGCAACCGGTCGCCGATGACATCTACACGGTCGCCAACGGCGAGCGCGTGGTACGCGTGCGCGGCGAGTATCTGCCGCTGATCGCGCTGCATCAGGTGTTCTCGGTCGAAGGCGCGCGCACGGAGCCGACGCAGGGCATCGTCACAATCCTGCAAACCGAAGGACGGCGCATGGCCATGTTGATCGACGAACTCGTCGGCCAGCAGCAAGTGGTCGTGAAGAACCTCGAAACGAATTATCGCAAGGTGCACGGCATCTCGGCGGCGACCATTCTCGGCGACGGCAGCGTCGCGCTGATCGTCGACGTGGCCGCGCTCAACCGCGAATCACGCGCGCAACACTCGCACACCCATTAAACACATCGACCGAACCTGGGGTTTCTCATGGCAGACATCCAATCGATTCAAAACGCAACACTGTCGCGCCGCGATGCGCAGCACGCCGAAGCCGCCGGACAAGAGTTCCTCGTCTTCACGCTCGGCGCCGAAGAGTACGGCATCGACATCCTGAAAGTGCAGGAAATTCGCGGCTACGACAGCGTCACGCGCATCGCGAACGCGCCCGCGTTCATCAAGGGCGTGATCAATCTGCGCGGCATCATCGTGCCGATCGTGGACATGCGCATCAAGTTCAATCTCGGCCGCGTCGAGTACGACAACCAGACGGTCGTCATCATCCTGAACGTCGCGCATCGCGTGGTCGGCATGGTGGTGGACGGCGTGTCGGACGTGCTCACGCTCACGCAGGACCAGGTCATGCCCGCGCCCGAATTCGGCGCGACGCTCACTTCCGAATATCTCACCGGCCTTGGCACGGTCGAGGGCCGCATGCTGATCCTGATGGACATCGAAAAGCTCATGACCAGCCGCGAGATGGAGCTGATCGACTCGGTCGCCGCTTAACGAGGAGCCCGCACGCGTCGCGGGTGAAGGAAAGGAAGCCATGTTCAAGAAGTTGTCCATCCGCACGACGCTCACGCTCGTCGGTCTGTTGTTCGTCGGTTGCGCGGCCGTCATCGGCGCGCTGTCGCTCGTCGGCCTCAATTCCGCGAGCGCCTCGCTCGACTCCATCGCCAAAGAAGACATGGTGGCGATGCGCGCGCTCGCGGACACGTCGTCGTATCTGCTGCGCTCGCGCATCACGCTCGACCGCGTGCGCTCGCTCACCGAAGCGGGCAGCGCTGACGAAGCGAAGAAGGCGATGGAGCGCGGCCAGTTCCTGCTCGACAAGAGCTACGAGAACTGGAAGCTCTACCTCGACACGAAGAAGCCGATGTTGCCGCAAGCGACGCTCGACACGCTCGTCGCGCAGCACGACACGCTGATGAAGACCGGCGTCGAGCCGGAGTTCGCCGCGATGCGCGCGAACGACATGGCCGCGTACCACGCCATTGCCGATACCAAGATCAGCCCGATGTTCGTCGCGTTCGATCAGGCGGTGACGGCGGCGGTCGCGTTCCAGCAGAAGCACGCGGAAGAGTCGCGGGCGAACGCGGCGTCGCAGAACGCGACGCTCAGCATGGTCATCGGCGGATTGCTCGCGCTTTCCGGTCTGCTGCTTTTCGCCACGCGTTTCGCGCTGCGCAGCCTGATCGTGCAGCCGATCAACGACGCGGTGGACCACTTCGAGCGCATCTCGCGCGGCGATCTCACGAAGTCGGCGCACACGGACAGTACGAACGAAATCGGCCGTCTTTTCGCGGGCATCGAGCGCATGCGCACGAACCTGACCGCGATGGTCGGCGCGGTGCATCGCGGCGCGGAATCCATCGATGTCGGCGCGCATGAAATCGCGAGCGGCAACACGGATCTGTCGCAGCGCACGGAAGAACAGGCGGCGTCGTTGCAAGAGACGGCCTCCAGCATGGAACAGCTCACGAGCACGGTGAAGCAGAACGCGGACAACGCGCGTCAGGCGAGCCAGCTCGCGGTGAACGCGTCGGATATCGCGTCGCGCGGCGGCGAGGTGGTCGAGCAGGTCGTCGATACGATGAACGCCATCGCGTCCAGTTCGGGCAAGGTGGTGGACATCATCGGCGTGATCGAAGGCATCGCGTTTCAGACCAACATTCTCGCGTTGAACGCGGCCGTGGAAGCGGCGCGGGCGGGCGAGGAAGGACGCGGCTTCGCGGTCGTGGCGGGCGAAGTGCGCTCGCTCGCGCAGCGCAGCGCGGCGGCAGCAAAGGAAATCAAGGCGCTGATCGGCGATTCTGCCGAGAAAGTGCAGAGCGGCTCGCAACTCGTGACGCGCGCAGGCGAAACCATGGGTGAGATCGTGCAGGCGGTGCGCCGCGTGACCGACATCATGGGCGAGATCAGCGCGGCCTCGGAGGAGCAGTCCGACGGCATCGAGCAGGTCAATCGCGCCGTGACGCAGATGGACAGCGTGACGCAGCAAAACGCGGCGCTCGTGGAGCAGGCGGCGTCGGCGGCGGCATCTCTCGAAGACCAGACGCGGCAATTGAAGGAAGTCGTCGGGCAATGGCGCATCGCGGGCACCGTGCCGGCGTCGGTGAAGCCGAGCGCGGCGGTCGCGGCTGCGCGCCTGGCGCCTGCCGTGGCGAAGCCTACGCGCGTCGAGCCGGTGTCGCGTGCATCGTCCGCGAACGCAGCGAAAGTTGCAGAGCAGCCTAACGTCGCGCCGGAATCGGCCGTTATCAAGGATAAGGCCCGCGATGCAGCGAAGCCGGCAAGCGCAGCGAAAGCCGCGCCCCGCGTGAGCGCACCGGCGGCGGCACCCGCCCCGCGCGCGAAGGCCACGACCGTCGACGACGGCGACTGGGAAACGTTCTAAGCGCATCGGCCGGCAGCGGTCGGGCGCGGATTCGGAAACAACCCGGCGCACGACCGGCGCAGAAGCGAAAGTAAGCACGCAGCAGGCGCAAACAGAGCAAGAGGCACCAGAATGGCAACGCGTAATGCAACCAACGCACGCGTCGAACTGGCCGGCGGCATACGCGGTCCGGAAGTCGAGCGCGATTTCGAATTCACCGTGGCGGACTTCGCCCGGATCCGCGAGCTGATTCATCGCCGCGCGGGAATCTCGCTGTCCGACCACAAGCGCGACATGGCCTACAGCCGGCTCGCCCGACGCCTGCGCGCCTGCGGCATGGACACGTTCAAGCAGTACCTAGACCGTCTCGAAGCCAACGACGACAACGCCGAGTGGGAAGCCTTCGTCAACGCGCTGACGACCAACCTGACGGCGTTCTTCCGCGAGTCGCATCACTTCCCGCTGCTCGCGGACTTCGTGAAGCGCCGCCAGCAGCCGGTGTCGGTGTGGTGCTCGGCGGCATCGACGGGCGAGGAGCCGTATTCGATCGCGATGACGCTCGTCGAGGCGCTCGGCGAGCAGGCCGCGCGGCACTGCACGGTGTTCGCGAGCGATATCGACAGCCAGGTGCTCGCCAAGGCGGACGCGGGCGTGTATTCGCTCGATCAGGTGAAGGCGATGCCGGTGGAGCGCCTGAAGCGGTTCTTTCTGAAGGGCACCGGCTCGCACGCGGGCTTCGTCAAGGTGCGCCCGGAGTTGCGCTCGCTCGTGAGCTTCGGCCGCGTGAACCTGACGGACGCGCGCTACGACGTGAAAGGCCCGTTCGACGCGATCTTCTGCCGCAACGTGATGATCTACTTCGACAAGCCGACGCAAAGCCAGGTGCTCTCGCGCTTCGAGCCGCTGATGAAGCCGGGCGGCCTGTTGTTCGCCGGTCATTCGGAGAACTTCACGTATGTGTCGCAGGCGTTCCGGCTGCGCGGTCAGACGGTCTACGAACTGACGCGCGACACGAAAGCGGCGGCCGCGCCGAAGCGCGTGCTCGCGGGAGAGCCGGCATGAGCGGGCTGCCGATCGCGTCGAATCTGTATTTCGACAACCATTTCAAGAAGCCCGGCGTGAAGCTGCTGCCGAACGAGTTCTACATGACGAGCGAAGACATGGTGCTCGTGACGGTGCTCGGATCGTGCGTGGCGGCGTGCATCAACGATCGCACGGCGGGCATCGGCGGCATGAATCACTTCATGCTGCCCGATGACGGCTCCGATCCGTCGCACGCGTCGTCCGACTCCATGCGCTACGGCGCGTATGCGATGGAAGTGCTCATCAACGAGCTCATCAAGCGTGGCGGACGCCGCGAGCGGTTCGAGGCGAAGGTGTTCGGCGGCGGCGCGGTGCTGGCCGGCATGACGACCATCAACATCGGCGATCGCAACTCGGAGTTCGTGCGGCGCTATCTCGCGCTGGAGAAGATTCGTATCGTCGCCGAGGACTTGCAGGGCATGCATCCGCGCAAGGTCGCGTTCATGCCGCGCACGGGACAGGTGATGGTCAAGAAGCTGAAGACGCAGCACGACCCGGTCGTCGTCGAGCGCGAGCAGGCGCTCGTCGAGCGCACGCCGGAAGAGCGCGCGGAACGGCTCGCAAGGGCGCGCGCGCGCGTGGAATTGTTCGGCGTGGAGCGCGCGAAACCCGCCGCGCCCGCGACCAAGCCGCGCGTCGAACTGTTCGGCGCGTCGGGAACGGCGGCCGCCGCGCGGGCGATCAACGGAATCGCGCGGACGTCGCGCATCGCGAAGGCCGCGGAGGAGGCGTGAGCATGTTGAATGCATCGAATGGCGGCAAAGAAGCCGCGCCGAAGATCAAAGTATTGTGCGTCGACGACTCGGCGCTCGTGCGCAGCCTGATGACCGAGATCATCAACTCGCAGCCCGACATGCACGTGTGCGCAACCGCGCCCGATCCGCTCGTCGCGCGCGAGCTGATCAAGCTGCATAACCCGGACGTGCTGACGCTGGATGTCGAAATGCCGCGCATGGACGGGCTCGACTTCCTCGAAAAGCTGATGCGCCTTCGGCCGATGCCGGTCGTGATGGTGTCGTCGCTGACCGAGCGGGGCAACGAAATCACGCTGCGCGCGCTGGAACTGGGCGCGGTGGACTTCGTCACGAAGCCGAAAGTCGGCATCCGCGACGGCATGCTGGATTACGCCGAGAAGCTCGCCGACAAGGTTCGCGCCGCTTCCCGGGCGCGCGTGCGGCAGATCGTGCATGCGGCGAGCGCGCCGAGCGCGCCGGGCCACGCTGGCGCGAAGCCCGCGCCGCTCATCAACAACCCGCTCGTGTCGACGGAAAAGCTGGTGATCGTCGGCGCGTCGACGGGCGGCACGGAAGCGATCCGCGAAGTGCTCGTGCCGCTGCCGCCCGACGCGCCTGCCGTGCTGATCGCGCAGCACATGCCGCCGGGCTTCACGAAGTCGTTCGCGCAGCGCCTGAATGGGCTGTGCCGCATCACGGTGAAGGAAGCGGAGCACGGCGAGCGCGTATTGCCGGGTCATGCGTATATCGCGCCGGGCCACGCGCACCTCGTGCTCGCGCGCAGCGGGGCGAACTACGTCGCGCATCTGTCGGATGCGCCGCCGGTGAACCGGCATCGTCCGTCGGTGGACGTGCTGTTCCGCTCGGCCGCGCAGCACGCGGGCAAGAACGCGATCGGCGTGATTCTGACCGGCATGGGCCGCGACGGCGCGGCGGGACTGCTCGACATGCAGCAGGCGGGCGCCTATACGCTCGCGCAGGACGAAGCGAGTTGCGTGGTGTTCGGCATGCCGCGCGAAGCAATTGCAATGGGCGGCGCAAGCGAGATCGCGCCGCTTTCTGAAATGAGCCGGCGCGTGATGACGCGGCTGGCATCGATGGGCGAACGCGTGCAGCGCGTCTGATTTAACTGAATTGAATTACGCGGTGTCACGCCGCACTGAGAACACACGGGAGCAATGATGGACAAGAACATGAAGATCCTCGTCGTCGACGATTTTCCGACGATGCGCCGTATCGTGCGCAATCTGCTGAAGGAGCTCGGCTATTCGAACGTCGACGAAGCGGAAGACGGCGCGGCGGGCCTCGCGCGTCTGCGCGGCGGCGGCTTCGACTTCGTGATTTCCGACTGGAACATGCCGAACCTCGACGGCCTGTCGATGCTGCAGCAGATTCGCGCCGACGCGACGCTGTCGCATCTGCCGGTGCTGATGGTGACGGCGGAATCGAAGAAGGAGAACATTATCGCGGCGGCGCAAGCGGGCGCGAATGGTTACGTGGTGAAGCCTTTCACGGCCGCCACGCTCGACGAGAAGCTCACCAAGATTCTCGAGAAGATGGCTAAAGCCGGGAGCTGATCGTGAACGATCTGACCACTGAACTTGCCGCCGTGGCAGCGGAGGCCGATAACGATTTTTCGAGCGACCGCATTCTCGCGCGCATCGGCCAATTGACGCGCACGCTGCGCGACTCGATGCGCGAGCTCGGCCTCGACAAGCAGGTCGAAGCTGCGGCGCAAGCCGTTCCCGACGCGCGCGACCGCCTGAAGTACGTCGCGACGATGACCGAGCAGGCGGCCGACCGCGCGCTCAACGCGATCGAGCTCGCCAAGCCGATGCAGGAAGCGATGCAGCGCGAAGCACAGGCGCTCGACGAGCGTTGGGCGCAATGGTACGGCGCGCCGCTCGCGCAGGGCGAGGCCGGCGAGTTGCTCGCGCAGACGCGCAGTTTCCTGCAAAGCGTGCCGGAAAAGACGCAGGCGACCAACGCGCAACTGCTGGAAATCATGCTCGCGCAGGATTTTCAGGATTTGACCGGCCAGGTGATCAAGAAGATCACGGACGTCGTGTATCTGATCGAACAGCAATTGCTGGGCGTGCTGCTCGAGAACATCGCGCCCGAGCGGCGCGAGCAGTTCGCGGCGTCGGCGGCGGCGTTGATGTCGTCATCGACGGGCAGTCCGGAGAATCTTCTCAACGGACCGCAGATCAACCCGGAAGGGCGCAGCGACGTCGTGCAGGATCAGTCGCAAGTGGACGATCTGCTCGCGAGCCTCGGCTTCTAAGCCTCCGGCTTCCTGACGCCAGGCGCAAAAAACGCGGAACGCCTCTTCGGATGCGTTCCGCGTTGTTGCGTCCGCGCCGGTTTCCGCCAGCGACGGCTGCTTTTAGCAAAGCATCTATCGACCGGGAACTTCTGGCCGACTTACTGTTCGATTCATCCGTCCCCAACGGAGCGGCGCATGCGCGTGACGCGGCCGTTTTTCGGGATTTGGCATACTGATGGCTATAGCATCCGTACGATGCTTGAATCCGCAGGGGTCCGCAGCTCCGTAAAACGGCGCGCGGGCCCGCCAGGCAACCATCCACAGGAATCGACAGGAGGCCCAGTGAAGGTACCGAAGCAACCCCGTCATGGGCATCTCAGGCTATCGTTGGCCTTTCTTGCAGGCGCGTTGAGCGTCTGCGCAGCCGGACCGGCGCGCGCGGCGCTCGGCGGCGCGCCGTTGAACGCGCCGCAAGGCGCCACCGCCGCCAACGCGGTCGTGCATGCCGCGACGGCGGCATCGGGCGCGTCAGGCGCATCGGCGGCATCGAACTACACCGTCCGCTCGACGACGCTCGCGAGCGGCACCGTCATCAACGAATACGTGTCGTCCGACGGCACCGTGTTCGGCGTCGCGTGGCGCGGGCCGCGCGTGCCGGACCTCGCGACCTTGCTCGGCAGCTATTTCCCGCAGTACCAGCAAGCCATGCTCGCGCAGCGCGCCGCGCGCGGCGGACGCGGTCAGGTGAGCGTGCAGGATTCGGGTCTCGTCGTGCATTCGGGCGGCCACATGGGCGCCTTCTCGGGTAGCGCGTACCTGCCGCAGTCTTTGCCCGCCGGCGTTTCCGCCAGCGACATCCAGTAAGCGACGGGAGAATCCGATAATGTTCACAACGACACCCGGCCTCGGCGCGGCATCTTCCCGGCGCGCCGGCAACGCGGCGCGCTGGCTCGGCGCGCTGTTTCTCGCGCTCACGCTCGCTGCATGCGGCGGCGGCAGTGACAACAATTCGAGTTCCAGCGGCGGCTCGTCCGGCGGCGGCAGTTCCGGCGGCGGCTCGTCCAGCACGGCCAACGCCCAGCCGATCACCCCGAACGGCACCAACGCGGTTCCCATCACGGTGAACGGCGGCGTCGCGAACTTCGTCAACATTCCGAATGTCTCGGTGACGGTCTGCGCGCCCGGCACGAACACTTGCCAGACCATCGACAACATTCAGATCGACACGGCTTCCTTCGGCCTGCGCATTCTGAGTTCGGCGGCGCAGTCGGTCATCGGCGCGCTCCCGGTGGCGAAGGCGCTCAACGGCGGACAACTCGCCGAGTGCGCCGGTTTCGCGGACGGCTACACGTGGGGCACCGTGCGGCAGGCGGACGTGCGAATCGGCTCGGAAGTGGCGAGCGGGCTGCCGGTGCAGATCATCGGCGACCTGGACGCGTCGGCGGCGCCCACCGGCATGAACGGATGCCCGTCGGGCAACGACGAGAACACCGTCGGCGAGATCGGCGCAAACGGCATTCTCGGCATCGGCACGCTGGCGCAGGATTGCGGCAGCAATTGCGCGACGACCCCGCTGAACGGCATGTACTTCTCGTGCACCAACGGCACGAACTGCACGGGCACGGCAGTTCCGGTCGCGCAGCAAGTGGCGAATCCCGTGCAGCGGTTCCCGGTCGACAACAACGGCGTCATTGTTCAGCTGCCGCCGGTTCCCGTCACGGGCGCGGCAAGCGCGAGCGGCACGCTGATATTCGGCATCGGCACGCAGAGCAACAACACGCTCACGGGCGTCACGCATCTCGGCACCGACGCGTACGGCGATCTCAGCGGCACGTACAAGGGCACGAGTTACCAGACGTTCTTCGACACGGGATCGAACGGCAACTTCTTCCAGGACAACTTCCCGCTGTGTTCGAGCACGAGCGTGTTCTATTGCCCGACGTCGCAGCAGTCGCTCACCGCGACCGTCTCGGGCACCGACGGCAATACGGCGACGGTGCCGTTCAGCCTCGTGAGCGCGCGCACGCTCACATCGGGCACCGGAAAGTTCGCGTTCAATAGCCTGGGCGGCCAGTTGGGCATGACCGGCTTGTTCGACTTCGGCATGCCGTTCTTCTACGGGCGCCACGTGTACGTCGGCTACGGTAGCGCGCCGTTCGTGGCCTTCTGACGAAGCTCGAATGACAAAAATCCGGCCCATGCGGCCGGATTTTTTTTCGCCTATTGCCCGGAGGAAGCCGGACGAGGCTTGCGCGGCGCGCGCTCGAAGAGCGGATCGTAGAGCCAGCGCGGCATCGCATGCAGCAGCATGCCGACGACGCGCATCTGCCACGGAAACGTCGCGTAGCGCGCTTTGCGCGCGATGGCATCGGCGGTTTTGGCGGCGAAGCGGTCCGCATCCATCAGAAAAGGCATGCGATACGGATTGTGCGCGGTCATCTCCGAGCGCACGTAGCCTGGCGCGATGGTCACGACCGAGACGCCCTGCGGCCGCATTTCCACGCGCAGCGCTTCCAGATACTTCGCCGCCGCCGATTTCGACGCGCTGTAGGCGCCCGAGCCCGGCAGCCCGCGCACGCCCGCGACGCTCGCAATGCCGACCAGCGTGCCGCGCCGAGCGGCCGTCATCGACGCGATGAACGGCTCGAACGTCGCGACCATGCCGAAGTAGTTCACGTCCATCACGGCGCGGAACGTGTCCAGTTCGCCGTGGCCCGTGAGCGCGCCCTGACTGATGCCCGCGTTCGCGATCACGATGTCGGCCGCGCCGTGCTCCGCGATGAACCGGCGCGCGGCATCGGCGAGCGCGTCGGGATCGCGGACATCGGCGGGGTAAATGGAAATGGACGCCTTGGGATGGCGCGCGGCGAATGCCGCAAGAGACTCGGCGCGTCGGGCGACGAGGCCGAGCACGGCCCCGCGCTTCACGTATTCTTCGGCCAGTGCCAGGCCGATTCCACTCGACGCGCCGGTGATGAAAACCTTCAACGGAACTGCGTTCATACCGGCGTCAGGCAATTACATCTTTTTGTCGCGCACTTGCTGGACGAGGAAGTCCATCACCTGCGTCGTGCCGGGCAGACTGTTGGTCTGCGCCGGGCCGGTCACGTACTTGCCCTGCACCACGACCGTCGGCACGCCGTCGATCTTGTAGTCCTGGAGCAGCTTGGCGTCGCGCTGGACGTCGCTCTGCGTCGAGAACGAGTTGTACGCGTCCATGTACTTCTTCTTGTCGACGCCTTGCGTAGCGAGGAAGTCGGCCTGCGCCTGCGGCGTCAGCAGATAGTTCTTCTTCACGTGGATTTCGTTGAACACGACCGGCGTGAGCTTCTCCGCGACGCCGAGCGCGACCAGCGCGTGATACATCTTCGAATGCGGAATGAAGTCGTCGCGGAACGCCACCGGCACGCGCTTGAACACGACGTCCGGGCCTTGCTTCTTCTCCCACGCCTCGATGTACGGCTCAAATTCGTTGCAGTGCGGGCAGCCGTACCAGAAGAACTCGATGACCTCGACCTTGCCCGCCGGCGCGCCGATTGGCTGCGGCGCCTGCATCACCGTGTAATCCTTGCCAGCAGCGGGAGCGGCCGATGCCGTGCCAGCGACGCTGATGGACGCGGCGGCAATGCCGAGGGAAAGGGCGAAGGCGCTAAAGAGTTTTTTCATGATCGAAGAAAGTGCAAAGGTGCGACGTGAAGGCTGACATGGCGGATGCGTCGCGGTTCTCAAGTGGGACATACGACGCTTAAGCCTGACTTAAGGCGCGCCGCGCTCATAACCGGCCGAGCACGCGGGCGCCGTCCCGCACGCGTTATTGCTTCGAAAAACGAATGACCGCCGTATCGACGCCTGCGTCGGACAGACGCTGACGCGCCGTGTTCATGTCCTCGAACTTGGCGAACGGACCGATACGCACGCGATAGTACGTCACACCGCCTGCATCGCGCTGCGTGACCTTCGATTCGAAGCCCTGAAAGCCCAGACGCGCGCGCTGCTGCTCGGCATCGGCCTGCGTCTTGTACGCGCCGACTTGCAGGAAATAGCCGGTGTTCACGTCGCCGGGCGCAGGCGGCGTGGTCTTGGCCGTGGCGGGCGGCGCGGAACCGTTCTTCGGCGGCGTCGCGGCGGTGGTCGAACTCGTGGAACTGCTCGAACCGGGCGCGGCTTCGGGCTTCTTGGCGATGGTCGGGCTCGCGGTGCGCGGCGCAGACGCCGTGCCGCCGCTCGGCGGCACTTCGACGATCTGCGGTTCGTCCAGCACGCCCGACGATT
Organism: Caballeronia sp. BCC1704; assembly: GCF_902833455.1. Lineage (NCBI taxonomy): Bacteria > Pseudomonadati > Pseudomonadota > Betaproteobacteria > Burkholderiales > Burkholderiaceae > Caballeronia > Caballeronia sp. BCC1704. Next base: position 507,012 of record NZ_CADFFT010000001.1, read on the forward strand.
GTGTCTGGTTCGTGCTCTGGCCGGGCGCCGTGTTCGGCGGCGTGGGCTGCGCGGCTTGCGGCACCGCTTGTCCCGGCGACTTGCCTTGCAGCGGGCGATTCGGGTCGTACGGCTGCGCGGCCGGCGCGGAAGACGACTCGGCTGGCGGCGCGACCTTGGCGACGAACGGCGTGGGCGCACGCGTGATGTACAGCGCGACGATCACGGCGATCGCGAGTCCGACGATCAGACCGAGCACGATGCCGAGAAAGGTTCCCCCCGTTTGCTTCGACTGCGATTGCTTCGACGTGCGGCTTGGTTTTGCCATCGTATGAATCACCTGCAAAAAGTCTTCGAGTTGGCCGACGATTATAGCCGCCGCGTAACGCGCGCCCGCGCCAGGCTGCCGTCCGCGCACGCCGAAAGATTCACAAAGTTACAGGCGCGCGCGCGACGAAGAGCTCACGACGCCGCGCCGCCGATCACATCTTCTGCGGAGCCGACACGCCGATGGTCGCGAGACCGTTTTCAAGCACCTGACGCGTGGCCGCCAGCAGCGCGATGCGCGCCGTACGCTCCTTCTCGTCGTCCACGAGCACGCGCTCCGCATTGTAGAACGAGTGAAATTCACCAGCGAGGTCGCGCAGATAGAACGCGACCGCGTGCGGCGCGAGTTCGTCGGCGGCGTGCGCGAGCATGTCCGGGAACTCGGCGAGCTTGTTGAGCAGCGCCATCGCGCGCGGGCTCGACAGCGGTTCGAGATCCGCCTTCGCCGCTTGCGCGAGGTCGCCGCCGTAGCGTTCCTTCCAGTCGTTGAGAATGGTGCAGATGCGCGCATGAGCGTACTGCACGTAATAGACCGGGTTCTCGTCGTTCTGCTTGAGCGCGAGGTCGATGTCGAACACGAATTCGGTGTCGGCCTTGCGCGAGATCAGGAAGAAGCGCACGGCGTCGCGGCCGCGGCGAATCATCGCTTCGTCGAGCTGATCGGGCGCGGCTTCGCTGCCCGGCGTCATGCCGCCCGACCATTCGATCAGATCGCGCACCGTCACGTAGCTGCCCGCGCGCTTAGAGATTTTCACTTCCTGGCCGTCGCGCATGACCGTGACCATCTTGTGCAGCACGTAGTCGGGATAGCCCTTCGGAATGCCGATGCCGAGCCCTTGCAGCCCGGCCCGCACGCGCGCGATGGTGCCGTGATGATCGGAGCCCTGCACGTTGATGACCTTGGTGAAGCCGCGCTGCCACTTGGTGACGTGATACGCCACATCCGGCACGAAGTAGGTGTACGTGCCGTCGGACTTCTTCATCACGCGGTCTTTGTCGTCGCCGTCGTCGGTGGTGCGCAGCCACAGTGCGCCGTCCTGCTCGTAGGTCTTGCCGGCGTCGATCAGCGCCTTCACCGTTTCTTCGACGCGCCCTTCCTTGTACAGCGACGACTCCAGATAGAACTGGTCGAACTTCACGCCGAACGCGGTCAGGTCCATGTCCTGTTCGTGGCGCAGATACGCGACCGCGAAGTGACGGATGGCTTCGAGGTCGTCCACGTCGCCCTTGCCTTTGACCGGCTCGCCGTCCTTCGCCGCGACGGTCGCGCCCGCCATGTAGTCACGCGCGATGTCGGCGATGTACTCGCCGTTGTACGCGGCTTCCGGCCACTCGGCGTCGCCCGGTTTGAAGCCGCGGGCGCGCGCCTGCGTCGAGATGGCGAGATTGCCGATCTGCACGCCTGCGTCGTTGTAGTAGAACTCGCGATGCACCGCGTTGCCTTGCGTCGCGAGCAGGTTCGAGAGCGCGTCGCCGAGTGCCGCCTGGCGGCCGTGGCCGACGTGCAGCGGACCGGTGGGATTCGCCGACACGAATTCGACGAGCACGCGCTTGCCCGCATCGCGCGACGAACGGCCGTACGCCGCGCCTTCGCCGAGCACCGCCGGGATCACGTCTTGCTTTGCCTTCGCCGCGAGACGCAGGTTGATAAAGCCGGGACCGGCGACTTCCGCGCTCTCCACGAGCCCCTTCGCGGCCGGATGGCCGAGCACCGCATCGACGATCTGCTGCGCGAGCTGACGCGGGTTCGCGCGCAGCGGCTTGGCGAGCTGCATCGCGACGTTCGATGCCACGTCGCCATGCGCCGCGACCTTCGGCCGTTCGAGCACGATCGCGGGCGCGACGAAAGCGGCTTCCGTTGCGCCTTGCGTGGCTTGCGCGACCTCTTTGACCGCGTCGGAGAGGAGCGTTTCCAGGGTTTCTTTGTGTGCGGGCAGCATGCTGAATGTGATCCAGTGAAGCGAATGCGCAGTGGCACGCGACAGGTGCGGGCGACGCGAAGCGCCGATTGACGCGGCTGATGAGCCGTTCGCCACGGCCTGCCTTCAAGGCGGGCCACGGCTGAAACCGGGATTTTAGCAGGTGCTAAACTGTCTATTCAGGGTGGTTGTTCTGCAAAGATCGGCTTGCCGGCGCGGCTCGCATTCGCCCCGGCTGTCATCCAACAAAAGGAAAAGGACTGTCCCATGCTGATCACATTCAAAACCATGGCTGCACCGGATGTCATGATGCTCGACAATCTCGCCGAGTATCTGCTTCAGATCATCGGCAAGCAGCTGACCGAACGCGGCGTCATCACGCATGACGAACTGCCTGCCGCCATCGAAAAGCTCGAAGCGGCGGTCGTCAGCGACAAGAAAGAGCGCGCCGAGCACGACGGCCATTTTCACGAAGGTGAACAAGGCCACGATCCGCACGAGATTCCCATCGGGCTCGCGCAACGGGCGTATCCGTTCCTGGACATGCTGCGTCTCGCGCAGAAAGAGAACAAGGACATTCTCTGGGGCGTCTGAGCGGGCGCGTGAGCACCGCGCGGCTCAAATGAAAAACCCCGCATCGGCGACGATGCGGGGTTGTCTTCCTGCTGGCTTACTCGGGCGGCGCCGCTTACTGCGACTGACCGTTGCCCGGAGTCTTCGGCTTTTTAGGCGTCTTCGGCTTCTTCTTGTGTTCGGCCTGCGGCGGCGAGTACGACGATGCCTGCGTGGTGCTGGCCTGCGCGAACGCAGCCGAACTCGACGCTGCGAGCACTGCCGCGGCGATCGCGATGCTTACGGCGGACGTCATCTTCTTCATGCGACTTTCTCCGTGGCTAAAAAGTGCGTGGCCGCCGTCGTGGCGGTTCATCGCAGCGACAAGTCTACGGAATAAAAAAAGTTCCCGCCCATCACGCGGCGCTTTTCTTGCGTATCACGCGCAGCATATGTCTTTGCGCAACGCTCGCCATGCTCGCCACGCGCGATCAGCGCAGCGGCGCGAGCGCGCGTTCCGCATCGGCCGATGAGATCGCCATGCGTTCAGCGAAACTCTGCACCTGATCGTCGCCGATCTTGCCGACCGAGAAGTACGTGCTTTCCGGATGCGCGAGATAGAAACCCGAAACGCTCGCGGCCGGCGTCATCGCGAGCGATTCGGTCAGGCTCATGCCGATTTCCTCCGCCTGAAGCACTTCGAACATATCGCGCTTCACGAGATGATCGGGGCACGCCGGATAGCCGGGCGCGGGACGGATGCCGCTGTACTTCTCCGCGATGAGCGCTTCGTTGTCGAGCGTTTCGTTGGCGGCATAGCCCCACAGTTCGCGGCGCACGCGCGCATGCAGCGCCTCGGCGAAGGCTTCCGCGAAACGGTCGGCGAGCGCCTTCAGCATGATCGCGCTGTAGTCGTCGTGATCGGCGGCGAACTGCTGTTCTTTCTTGTCGACGCCGAGGCCTGCCGTCACGGCGAACAGACCGATGTAATCGGCCACGCCCGATTCCTTCGGCGCGATGAAGTCCGCCAGCGAGCGATTCGGCCGCATGACGCCGTCGACCACCGGCCGCACGCTTTGCTGTCGCAGATTGCGCCAGGTCATCGCCACTTTCGAGCGCGACTCGTCGGTGTAGATCTCGATGTCGTCGTCATTCACCGTGTTCGCGGGCAAGAGCGTGATGACGCCGTTCGCCGTGAGCCAGCGGCCCTGGATGATGCGCGAGAGCATCGACTTGCCGTCCGAGAACACGCGCCGCGCCGATTCGCCGACGATCTCGTCGTTCAGAATGGCCGGGTACGGTCCCGCCAGATCCCACGTCTGGAAGAACGGGCCCCAGTCGATGTAATTCGCCAGATCCGCGAGGGCGTAGTTCTTGAACACGCGCCGCCCGATGAAGCTCGGCTTTTTCGGCTGATACGCGCTCCAGTCGATCTTCGTCTTGTTGGCGCGAGCCTCGGCGTAGGTCACCATCGGCTGCGCCTTCTTGTTCGCGTGCTGCGTGCGAATGCGTTCATAGTCGGTCTTCAGTTCGTCGAGGAACTTGGCCGCGCCTTCGTCCGACAAGAGGCTCGATGCCACCGACACCGAACGCGACGCGTCCGCCACGTACACGACCGGGCCATCGTAATTCGGCGCGATCTTCACGGCGGTATGCACGCGCGAAGTCGTCGCGCCGCCGATCAGAAGCGGCGTCTGCTTGCCGCGGAAGTATTCGTCGCGCTGCATTTCCGAGGCGACGTAAGCCATTTCTTCGAGACTCGGCGTAATCAGCCCCGACAGGCCGATAATATCCGCGCCTTCTTCCTTCGCCTTCTGCAGGATGGTCGCGCAGGGCACCATCACGCCCATGTTGACCACTTCGAAGTTGTTGCACTGGAGCACCACCGACACGATGTTCTTGCCGATGTCGTGCACATCGCCCTTCACGGTCGCGATGACGATCTTGCCTTTGGACCGCACGTCCGCGCCCGCATCGGCGAGACGCTTCTTCTCTTCTTCGATGAAAGGGATCAGATGCGCGACCGCCTGCTTCATCACGCGCGCCGACTTCACCACTTGCGGCAGAAACATCTTGCCCGCGCCGAAGAGGTCGCCGACGATGTTCATGCCGTCCATCAGCGGCCCTTCGATCACGTTGATCGGCCGGCCGCCCGCCTGTTCGATCTTCGCGCGCACTTCCTCGGTATCTTCCACGATGAAGGTCGTGATGCCGTGCACGAGCGCATGCGAAAGTCGCGCCTCGACCGGCTGATTGCGCCATTCGAGGTTCTCTTCCTTCTTCGCCGCGCCGGTCTTGAACTTGTCGGCGATTTCGAGCAGACGGTCGGTGGCGTCTTCACGGCGATTGAGCACGACATCTTCGACGCGCTCACGCAGTTCGGGATCGAGGTCGGCATAGACGCCGAGCTGCCCCGCGTTCACGATGCCCATGTCCATGCCCGCCTGAATAGCGTGGTAAAGGAACACCGTGTGAATGGCTTCGCGCACCGGATCATTGCCGCGAAACGAGAACGACACGTTCGACACGCCGCCGCTCACCTTCGCGTGCGGCAGGTTTTCCTTGATCCAGCGCGTTGCGTTGATGAAATCGACCGCGTAGTTGTTGTGCTCTTCGATGCCCGTCGCGATCGCGAAGATGTTCGGATCGAAAACGATGTCTTCCGGCGCGAAGCCCACTTCGTTCACGAGAATGTCGTAGGAACGCTTGCAGATTTGCGTCTTGCGTTCGAACGTGTCGGCCTGACCTTGCTCGTCAAAGGCCATGACGACGGCAGCCGCGCCGTAGCGGCGAATCAGCTTCGCGTGATGACGGAACGCGTCTTCGCCTTCCTTCAGCGAAATCGAATTGACGATCGCCTTGCCCTGCACGCACTTGAGCCCGGCTTCGATCACTTCGAACTTGGAGGAGTCGATCATGATCGGCACGCGCGCGATGTCCGGCTCGGACGCAATCAGATTCAGAAAGCGCACCATCGCCGCTTTCGAATCGAGCATGGCTTCGTCCATGTTCACGTCGATCACCTGCGCGCCGTTTTCGACCTGTTGCCGCGCGACGGCGAGCGCCTCGTCGAACTGGCCGTTCAGGATCATGCGCGCGAACGCCTTCGAGCCCGTCACGTTCGTGCGTTCGCCGACGTTGATGAAGAGCGAGCCTTCGGTGACGTTGAACGGCTCGAGGCCGGAAAGACGCATCGTGTGATCGGTCATGGTCGTTCGCTTCTCTTCTGTTTCTCTTGGTCGATTCGGGCAGTACTAAGTACTTAAGCGGCGTCGCGGTATTGCGAAGGGAAGGCGCGCGGCTTGACTTGCGCGAGCGCCTTCGCGATCTCGGCGATATGCTCAGGCGTCGTTCCGCAGCACCCGCCCGCGAGATTGACCAGTCCCGCTTGCGCGAACTCTTTAAGCAGCCCCGATGTCACGTCGGGCGTTTCGTCGAAGCCGGTGTCGCTCATCGGATTCGGCAGGCCGGCGTTCGGATAGCACGAGACGTACGTATCGCAGAGCTTCGCCAACTCGGCGATATACGGACGCATGAGCGCCGCGCCGAGCGCGCAGTTGAGCCCGAACGTCAGCGGCTTCGCGTGACGCAGCGAGTTCCAGAACGCCTCGACGGTCTGGCCCGACAGAATGCGGCCCGAGGCGTCCGTGACCGTGCCGGAGATCATGATCGGCAGGCGTTCGCCCGTGTTCTCGAAGAGCTCGTCCAGCGCGAAGAGCGCCGCCTTCGCGTTGAGGGTGTCGAAGATGGTTTCGACGAGAAAGAGATCGCAGCCCGCATCGAGTAGCGCCTTCGCTTGCTCGTAGTACGCGTCGCGCAGTTCATCGAAGCTCACGTTGCGCGCGCCGGGATCGTTCACGTCCGGCGAGATGCTCGCGGTCTTCGGCGTCGGGCCGATCGCGCCCGCGACGAAGCGCGGCTTGTCGGGCGTCGAGAACGCATCGCAGGCTTCGCGGGCGAGTTTCGCCGACGCGAAGTTCATCTCGGCGGCCAGGTCTTCCATGCCGTAATCGGCCTGCGCGACGCGCGTGGCGCCGAACGTGTTCGTCTCGATGATATCCGCGCCCGCCGCTAGATATTGATCGTGAATCTCGCGGATGATCTGCGGCTGCGTGATGGAGAGCAACTCGTTGTTGCCCTTGATATCGCGGCCATAGTCCTTGAAGCGATCACCGCGATAAGCGGCTTCGTCCAGTTTGTAACGCTGAATCATGGTGCCCATCGCGCCATCGAGGATCAGAATGCGCTGCTGCAACAGCGCGGGAAGCGCGGCGCCGCGCGTGTAATCGCGCGCGGGAATCGAGAGACTCGGAGTGGCGTTCTGGTTCATGACGGACAGGCCCTGCACCGGATAGGAAATAGTCCGTCATTGTAGCCGCAGCGCGATGCGGTCGCTCCCGGCGCGGTTTGCTTCATGGCGAAGTGGACGGGCGAAAAAAAGAACCCCGCCGAGACTTCGGCGGGGTCTTCTCTGGCGTGTCGCTCGTTTGCCGTATTGCGTGGCTCGCCTCATTCGCCGATCCGCCGGCGAGCATGGCGGCGCGGGCCTGAGACTCGGAGCGCCCGCGCGAAACGTGGCGTTAGTGCAGCACCACGGGCTGGGTCATCAAGACATCGAACTGGCCGAGGAATTCATCGACATCCTCGAGCGATGGTTCTTCTTCGATCAGCTTTTGCACATGCTCGCGGAATTTTGCCGCAAGCTCGCCGTCGATGAAGATCTCCCGTTGCGTGTTCTTGTCGACGATTTCGTACCCGCCCGACATCATCGCGAGATGATTGGCCTGGGGTGGAAATTCAACGACGCAATAGTTAGGGCTGTTGTAGATCATTTGCATGGCGACACTCCTTATTCCTGTTGCTCCCGCAACCTGCATCGTAGTTGGAGCGACTGGGTGGGAATTCAAGGGGTGGCCTCGACGTGATGCCGTGTTATCGAGGCTTTTTTCTGTGAAACGTGGTCAGGCGGCCTCACGCAAGAACGCATCGAGCAATGCGCAAAAGCGTTGCGACGCCTCGATCGGAGACATGTGTGCCGCATCCAGAAGTTCGAATTGCGCGCCCGGCACCGTGTCGGCGATTACCTTGGATTCAGCATGCGGCGTGCCATTGTCGTGTTCACCGGCCACGACGAGCGTGCGCTTTTGAATCGACGCCAGTTGGTCCTTTGCATCGAAACGGCTCAAGGCTTCCGCGGCCTTCGCGAAACCTTCGTCGGGCGTGCGCGCAATCGTTTCGCCGACCTGCTCGATCACTTCGGGGTGCGCTTTACGAAAACCCTCCGTGAACCAGCGTTCCAGCGTCGATTCCACCATACTCCCTATGCCGTTCTGACGCACGGAAGCCGCGCGTTGCAAAAACGTCGAGCGCGCTTCCTCGCGGATGAACGCGGGCGCGCCCACGACCGTCAGCGAATCCACTTTGTCCGCATGGTTGATCGCGAACTTCTGCGCGACCATGCCGCCCAGCGACAAGCCGACGACGTGCGTGCTCGGCGCACCGAGCTTGTCGAGCAACTCGGACAGGTCATCGGCAAGATCGTCCACGCTGAACGCCTCGGGCGACACCGCCGTGTAGCCGTGGCCGCGCAAGTCATAACGCAGCACGGTGAAATCGTTGCGGAAGTAGCCGGCCATCTGGTCCCACGCGGACAGATCGCCGGCGAGTGGATGGATGAAGGTCAGCCAGGGACCGCCGCCTTCGTTGTCGAGAACGTATCGGGTTTCGATGCCTTTGTTGTTCACCTGCATATCCGCTCCGTGGAGGTCGCTTTGAGAATCCGTGCGTCCCGTGAGACCGTGGGACGCGCCGCCGCTACGGCCTGACGGTTGCATCGTCGGCGGCGGGTGCGGTTTCCTCTGACGCATCCGTCGTGCCCGGCGCGTTGTTCTCGGCAGCGGAAGCCGCTTGCAGCTTGCCGGCCCACAGCATTTCGATCTGCATGCCATTGGGCTCCGTCTGGAGGATGCGCGCGGGCAGCCAGCCGAGCGCCGGAGCCAGCCAGATGTCGAGCTTGCGCCGGTCACCTTCGCGGCGCGGCAGGCGCGTGAAATGCCGCGCGGTGACGAAACCGTCGCGCGTCTGCACCGTTTCATCGCCGACGGTTTCCATCGGCCAGATTTCGCTGCTGTCGTTATCCGCGACGCTGAACTGCCGCGTGACGCCGGGTTTGTAGACATCGGGCGCGCCGCGCACGAGGCTCGTCAGTTGCATGACGACGCTGAAGCGATCCTGCGCGCCGTCCGCGAGCGGCTGGCTATTCGGCGTGCGCGTGTAGACAATCTGCTTCGTTTCGCGATTGAAGACGGCGACATCGGCGGCGCGGCGGCCGCGTTTCTCCGAATACTGTTCCGGCGCGATGCCGAAGGCATCGATATGGCCCTTGCTCGAATACACGTACGGACCGACGAACGGCAGCGGAATGGAGACGACCATCTCGTAGTGCTGGCCGTCGTTCGTCCAGTGGATCGTGCCGGTCTGGTTCATCACGCCGTTGACGAGCGTGTCGTAGCGTAGGTCGCCGGTCGGCGGGACGCTGAATTTGTCGCCGGAAGCGGTTGGGGTCGAGGCTGCGGTTGCGGTTGCGGCTGCGGTTGCGGTTGCGGCTGCGGTTCCGGTTGGTGCGGACGCGCTCGCGGCACTCGCGCCCGAAGCCGCCACGCCCGATGCCGTCGCGGGTTCACCGGGCTGCGGCGTGGCCGCGCTCAACACGGGCGCGGGCGCAGCGGGCTTCGCAGCAGGCGCGGCCTTGGGCCGCGCAGGCCGCGCGACAGGCGCAAACGCGGCCGGTTTGACAGGCGCAGGCGGCGCGACGGGCTTCGGCGTCAGCAATTCCACCTGAACCGGCGGCTTCTGCTCGGGCGTACGGTTCGCCGGCTGCTTCGCGTGTTCGATCCATCGCATCGCGCTCCAATGCAGCCCGGCGACGATCAGCGCCGCCCCAACCCAGCGCCCCCAGCGCCGAGGCGCATTCGGCGCGGACGCCGCAGCGGAAGGCTCGCCCGGCGCAGCGGGCGGACGATGAAACGAAAACAGGGGCATCGAACGAAGCGGAAAGAGAAGGAATGGCGCGACGAGAAGCGGTTATGACACGCGCGCTCGCGGCGATGTTCCGCGCGCACAAGCGATCACCGTTCGCCCGCCTTGTACCCCAGTTCATACGACAGGCTGCGCGCGCATTCCCGCAGCGCCGAGTCGATCTCGCCGCCCCAGCGCGTATCGAACGCGCCTTCGTGTCCGAGCGCGATGAGCCCGAGCGCGAGTTCGCCGGTCGAATCGAAAACGGGCATGCAGAACGCGTGGATCGACGGCAGCAGCATGCCTTCGACGCGCGCCGCGCCGTGTTCGCGGACATCGGCGAGAAGCGGCTCGACATCAGCGAGCGTTTGCTTGCTCGCAGCGAGTTCGCGTTCAAGCATCGGCTGCGTCTTGCTGCGCGGCAGGTACGCGGCAAAGAGCAGTCCCGTGGCCGACGACAGCAGCGGCATCACGTCGCCGAGCTTCAGCGATGCCTTCGCCGGGTAGCTCGACTCCATCCAGTGCACGACCGTCGGCCCCTGATTGCCCCACACCGCGATGCCCACGGTCTGGTCGATGCGCTCGCGCAATTCGGCCAGCGCAATGCGCGCGAGCTTCACGCCATCGACGCGTGCCAGGCGCGCCAGCCCCATCTGCAAGGCAAAGCCGCCGAGTTCGTAGCGGCCCGTGAGCGCGTCCTGCGAAGCGAGCCCCAGCCGCACGAAGCTCACCAGATACCGATGCGCCTTCGCCGGGCTCATGCCCGCGCGCTGCGCGAGATCGCGCAGCATCATGGCGCGCGGCTCGTGAGTCAGCACATCGAGCAATCGGAAGCCGACTTCGATCGACTGAATGCCCGAGCGCAGCTTTTCTTCGGATGCGTCGAGGTCGAGTTCGTCGCCGGTGGCGGGCGCGTTGGATGGCATGGAAAGCGGGAAGGCGATGGATTCACCATCGTAAAATAGATTTCCCTCAACGTCATCTCAGCCCGACTCCGCCTTATGAAACTCGCCACGCTGAAGGACGGCACGCGCGACGGCCAACTCATCGTCGTATCGCGCGATCTGCGCACGGCTGTCATTCCCGATGGAATCGTCTCCACGCTGCAACGCGCGCTCGACGACTGGACGTTCTACGCGCCGCAGCTTTTTGACCTTTACGAAGCGTTGAATCAGGGCCGTGCCCGCCACACGTTTTCGTTCGATGCGAAGTCGTGCATGGCGCCGCTGCCGCGTGCGTTTCAATGGGCCGATGGCTCGTCCTACGTGACTCACGTCGAACTCGTGCGGCGCGCGCGCGGCGCCGAAATGCCGCCCGAATTCTGGACCGATCCGCTCATGTATCAGGGCGGCAGCGACGACTTTCTCGGGCCGACGGACGACATCGTGTGCGCGTCGGAATCGTATGGCATCGACTTCGAGGCGGAAGTCGCCGTCATCACCTCCGACGTGCAAATGGCGCCCACGCCCGACGAAGCGTTGAAAAGCGTGCGCTTGCTGATGCTGGTCAACGATGTCTCGCTGCGCAATCTCATCCCCGCCGAACTCGCGAAGGGCTTCGGCTTCTTCCAGAGCAAGCCCGCCACCGCGTTCTCGCCCGTGGCCGTCACGCCCGACGAACTCGGCGACGCGTGGCGCGAAGGCCGCGTGCATCGGCCGATGACCGTGCACTGGAACGGCAAGAAGGTCGGCCAGCCGGATTGCGGCGTGGACATGGTGTTCCACTTCGGCCAGTTGATCGCGCACGCGGCGAAGACGCGCAATCTGCGCGCGGGGTCGATCGTCGGCTCGGGCACGATCTCGAACAAGGACGCGAAGCGCGGCTACTGCTGTATCGCGGAGAAGCGGTGCCTGGAGACCATCGAGCACGGCGCGCCGCAGACGGAGTTCATGAAGTTCGGCGACAGCGTGAAGATCGAAATCTTCGACGACGCGGGCAAGTCCATCTTCGGCGCGATCGATCAGGCCGTCGTGCAGCTCGAACACTGATATCGCGCGATGAAACAAACGGCGCAACGGGTTTCGCCCGATGCGTCGAGAGCACGGGGCACCGTACACTCTCCGGGCGTTGCGGCTCACGTGCCGCGCGACGACAAAAAACAAAAGGAGACTTCCATGCGCAGAAGCAAGTGGGTAGCCGCAGCCGTGTTCGCATTCGCCGCGACGACAGCGGCGTTCGCGCAAACGCCGCACGTCAAGATCGGCCTTGTGCTTTCGCTGACCGGACCGGCCGCGTCGCTCGGCATTCCCGCCCGCGATACCGTCGCGCTTCTGCCGAAGGAAATGGGCGGCGCGAGCGTCGACTACATCGTGCTCGACGACGCCTCCGACACCACGCAAGCCGTGCAGACCACGAAGAAGCTCATCAGCGAGAATCAGGTCGATGCGATCATCGGCTCGTCGATCACGCCGAATTCGCTCGCGATGATCGATGTCGTCGCGCAAGGCCAGACGCCGATGATCTCGCTGGCTTCGTCGGCGAAGATCATCGAGCCTGTCGACGAGAAGCGCCGCTGGGTGTTCAAGACGCCGCAAACCGACGCGATGATGGCCTCCGCGATTGCCGAGCACGCGAGCAATCACGGCGTGAAGACGCTCGCCTACATCGGCCAGGCGGACGCGCTCGGCGAGACGTTTTACGCGGAAGTCGCGAAGTTCGCGCAACTGCACAAGATCACCGTGGTCGCCAACGAGCGGTTCAATCGCACGGACCCGAGCGTGACCGGGCAGATTCTCAAGATTCTCGCGGCCAAGCCCGACGCGGTGGTGGTCGGCGCGGCCGGCACGCCCGCCGCGTTGCCGCCGAAGACGCTCGCGCAGCGCGGCTACAAGGGCAAGGTGTATCACAATCACGGCGTGGGCAATCGCGACTTCCTGCGCGTGTGCGGCGCGGATTGCAACGGCACTTTCCTGCCCACGAGCCCGGTGCTCGTCGCGGCGCAGTTGCCGGACGATCATCCGGCCAAGCGCCTCGCGCTCGACTACATCAAACTGTACGAAGCGAAGCAGGGCGCGGGCACCGTCTCGGCGTTCGGCTCGTATGCGTGGGACGCCGGCATGCTGCTGCAACGCGCCGTTCCGATCGCGATGAAGGCCGGCGCGCCCGGCACGCCCGCGTTTCGCGGCGCGCTGCGCGATGCGCTCGAAGGCACGAAGAACTTCGCGGACACGAACGGCGTCGTCAACATGACGCCCAACGATCACATCGGCCTCGACCAGCGCGCCCGCGTGATGGTCGAGATTCGCGACGGCAAGTGGGTGTATCAGCCGCGCTAGACCACATGGAACCGACATGAGCGATCTCTCCTTGTATTCGCGCTACACGTCGCTGCACTTGCGCCGTCACGCGCATGGCGTGCTGGAAGTCGTCATGCCGGGCGCGGGCGCCAACAAGAGCGGCCTCTCAACCGCCGACGCCAACATGCACCGCGAACTCGCGGATATCTGGCGCGACATCGACCGGGATCCCGAGACGCGCGTCGCGCTGATTCGCGGCGAGGGCAAGGGCTTCTCGGCGGGTGGCGACCTCGCGCTCGTCGAGCAGATGGCGAACGACTTCGACGTGCGCGCGCGAGTCTGGCGCGAGGCGCGCGATCTCGTGTACAACGTGATCAATTGCAGCAAGCCGATCGTCTCGGCCATGCACGGCCCGGCGGTCGGCGCGGGGCTGGTCGCGGGCTTGCTCGCGGATATCTCCATTGCGTCGAAGTCGGCGCGCATCATCGACGGACATACGCGGCTCGGCGTCGCGGCGGGCGACCACGCGGCGATCATCTGGCCGCTGCTGTGCGGGATGGCGAAGGCCAAGTACTATCTGCTCCTGTGCGAGCCTGTGAGCGGCGAAGAGGCGGAGCGCATCGGACTGGTATCGCTCGCGGTGGAAGAGAACGAACTCATGCCGAAGGCGATCGAAGTGGCGAACCGGCTCGCGCAGGGATCGCAGACGGCCATCCGCTGGACCAAGTACGCGCTGAACAACTGGCTGCGCATGGCGGGGCCGACTTTCGATACATCGCTCGCGCTGGAATTCATGGGCTTTGCCGGACCGGACGTGCACGAGGGCATGCGTTCGCTGCGGGAGCGCCGCGCGCCGGACTTCCCCGGCGACGCGCCGTTCTGACGAACGCGGCGCTCGCGGAAAAGCGCGATCAACCAATCAAGAGGAGCGACGAATGACGGACACCTCAGGCGGCACCCCGCCGTTTTCGATTCCCGGCTTCCCCGGTTTCTCCGGCCTGGGCCAGGCGGACATGATGGGCAAGATGTGGGAAATGATGCGCCTGAATCCGTTCGCGGCCGCCATGTCGGGCGGCGCGCAGGCCGCGAATCCCTCGCTTTCCATGATGTCGGACATGCTCGCGCCGCTCACCAACATCGAGGAACTGGACAAGCGCGTGACGGACATGCGCGCCGTCGAGCAGTGGCTCAAGCTCAACCTGAACATGCTGCAATCGGCGATTCAGGCGCTCGAAGTGCAGCGCGCGACGCTCGCCACACTGCGCGCGTTCGGCGCGTTCGCGCAGACGTCCGTCGAAAATGCGCAGAACGCGGCGGCGGAGACATCGAAGGCGGCGGGCCGCTGGCCGATGGGCGGCGCCGCATCGAGCGACGCGCCGAAGGCCGCGCCGGGCGAGCGCGCGGCGCCCACGGAAAGCGACAACCCGGAAGCGGGCGCGAAGTCCGACGCGCCGCTGCCGCCGGGCTTCGATCCGAGCGGATGGTGGAACGCGCTGCAATCGCAGTTCAACCAGCTCGCGCAACTGGCGATGATTCAGCCGGGCATGGCGGGCGCGCCGGCGGGTCAGCCCTCGGCGTCGGCCGAAGAAAGTTCGACCGCGCCGGCTCCCAGCAGTCAACCGGGCGACGACACGTCAGCCGCCGCAGCAGCGGCAAAAAAGGCGGCCGCGCGCAAAGCGCCGCCGCGAAAGAAACCGGAATAGGCATCGCGCCGTCTTGCGCGAGCGGCATCGGCTGGGAAAAACGCCTGGCGGCCACGCGGTCGCCGGGCGTTTCTTTTAGGGTGCCGCGACGGCTCCCGCGTGGCTTCGCCGCGTCGCTGCCCATTGACATATTTTGTCTAAGGTTCACTATGCAACAAGAACGGTTTTGTCCACCTGCGCGGCTAGGCACGCATTCTGCATAGGACCGTCAACGTGCTCAACAACCGTTTTTGTCCATGACAAACACATCGGAAGACAACTTGAGATCCGACTCTGACGCGCAGCCCGCAGGACAGAGCGAATTCCCTCCAGAGGCCCCGCTGTTACGTTCGGTGGGATCGGGCGTGACCGGCGTGGGCATCGGCGCCATCGCTCAGGAGATTGGTCTGACGAAGGACACGCTGCGCGTCTGGGAACGGCGCTACGGCTTTCCGCAGCCCATGCGCTCACCCGGCGGCGAGCGGCTGTATCCGCAGGAACAGGTGACGAAGCTGCGGCTCGTCAAACGCCTGCTCGACGCGGGGCATCGGCCGAGCAAGGTCCTCGCGCAGCCGATCGAGGCGTTGCAGCAACTCGCGGAGTCGTCGGGCGTCGGGCAGGACGCGCCGGACGCCGAACTGGACCACTTCATCGCGCTGCTGCGCAACGGCGCGTACGAGGACTTCCGCTTCGGACTGCTGCGACGCGCGACGCGCGACGGGCTGGAGCGCTTCGTGGTCGATGTGGCCGCGCCGCTTGCCGCCCGGGTGGGCAACGCATGGGCGGCAGGCACGCTTCAGGTCTACCACGAGCATTTGTTCAGCGAGTCGATCCAGTTCACGCTGCGCACGCTGATGCGCCCGCTCTCCGAAGCACTGCGCGGGCGCGGCGGCCGGCCCCGCGTTCTGTTGACGACGCTGTCGGGCGAAGGCCACGGTCTCGGCATTCTGATGGCCGAAGCCATGTTCAGCCTTTGCGAGTGCGAATGCGTGCAGTTGGGCTTGCAGACGCCGCTGCACGACATCGTCAGCGCGGCGGTGGCGCACGAGGTGGATGTCGTCGGACTGTCGTTCACGGCGGTGCTTCCGGCGCAAGTGATCGCGAATGGGCTGACCGAGTTGCGCAGCATATTGCCGCCGCATATACGCATCTGGGTCGGCGGCAGCAGCCCGGCGCTGCGCCGCAAGCTGAACGAGGGCGTGGAGCATCTCGCCGGTTTGACCCCGATCGAGGAGTTCGTGGCGGCTTGGCGCGAAAGCGCCGTGCTATCATCGGGCGGGCTTACTAGCGCGAGCTAGAGCGGGCCTGCGGACGTCGCGGCATCGACTGAACGTACGTCCGCGCGCGCCGGCGTTGAGTCGCTTCGCCGCGCGCTGTGTCCGGCGCACGCATGCGTCGAGCAGCGAAACGCGCAGCCCAGACAACGCGACGAAAGCCTCGACGGAACCTGGGCACAGGTTTCGCTTCTTACTCCAGGTAGAACAAGACGCACACAAGGCGGCACGCGCGCAAGAACGCGCATGTCGAGGGCGGCTGGCGCGTTGCCTCGGCGCTGAATCGAGTGCTTCCTTGTCGTTTTTCGCCTGTGGCCGCCGGAATCCCGCGTAAAATTGAAAGCTTGGTTGCTTGCGTGCAGCGGTCGTCGCGCACGTTCGGCCGACCGTCATACAGATATAACGTCGCATAAGTGGCTTCAGGGGTGGACTATGAACACCATGCTTTATCCGGAACTTTATAAATCGCTGGAATCCGTCCGTTGGGATATGGAGAAGGACATCCCCTGGGACAAGTTCGATGCGTCCCTGCTCACCGACGAGCAGGCCCGGACCATCAAGATGAACGCGATCACCGAATGGTCCGCTCTTCCCGCAACCGAAATGTTTTTGCGTGACAACCACCATGACAGCGACTTTTCCGCGTTCATGAGCGTGTGGTTTTTCGAAGAGCAGAAGCATTCGCTGGTATTGATGGAATATCTGCGCCGCTTCAGGCCCGAACTCGTGCCGACGGAAGAAGAACTGCACGCCGTGCGCTTCGAATTCGATCCGGCGCCGCCGCTCGAAACGCTGATGCTGCACTTCTGCGGCGAAATCCGCCTGAATCACTGGTATCGCCGCGCGGCCGAATGGCACACCGAGCCGGTCATCAAGCATATCTACGAAACCATTTCGCGCGACGAGGCGCGTCACGGCGGCGCGTATCTGCGCTACATGAAGAAGGCGCTCGCCAATGCAGGCGATTCGGCGCGCGCCGCGTTCGCGAAGATCGGCGTGCTGATGGCCTCCGCCCGTCGCACCGAGAAGCCGCTGCATCCGACCAACCTGCACGTCAATCAGGCGCTCTTTCCGCGCGATACCGTGCAGTCGCGTCTGCCCGATCCTGAATGGCTGGAACGCTGGCTGGACGACCAGATCCGCTTCGACGATAGCTGGGAGAAGAAGGTCGTCGAGCGCATCTTGCACAACCTCTCGATTCTCTTCGAGCGGTCGTTCGTCACCGCGCAGGAGCTGAACCGCTATCGCAAGGAAGTGGTGCAGCGTCTGCAAGCCGCGTCCGGCGGCTCCAGCGGACAGCCCGCCTGACAGGTGTAACAGCGTGTCGCGCGCATGAACAAACGGCCTGCCGGCTAGCATCGGCGGGCCGTTTTGCTTTCCAGGCCGCGTGCTTCGCCGGCGAGACGCCGTGGCACAATGCGCGCTTTCCGAACTACCCGTTGAGCATTGCCATGCCCGCCACTTTCGAACGCAAGATCACCACGCGCGACGCGCTCGCCGCGCTCCGCCCGACGCTCGCGGGGCCGGTCGTGTTCACCAACGGCGTGTTCGACATCCTGCATCGCGGACACGTGACCTATCTTGCCGACGCGAAGGCGCTCGGCGCGACGCTGATCGTCGGCGTGAACAGCGACGCCTCCGTGCGCACGCTCGGCAAGGGCGACGATCGCCCGATCAACCGCGAGGACGACCGCATGGCGCTGCTCGCGGCACTCGAAAGCGTCGATTGGGTCGTGAAGTTCGAGGAATCGACGCCGCTGCAACTGATCGACGCGCTGCGCCCGGACGTGCTCGTCAAAGGCGGCGACTACGACATGGACAAGCTCGCCGAATCGGCGCTCGTGCGCGGCTGGGGCGGCAAGGCGCTCGCGATTGCGTTCGAGCATGACCGCTCGACCACCGCGCTCTTGAAGAAGGTCCGCGCGCAGTCCTGAACCGGCCGCGCGTTACTGGCCGAGCGGCTTCGTCTCTACGTTCGCCGCGGGCGCGGGACCGCCCACCTGCGGCTGATCGGCTGCTTCCTCGGCGCGTAGCGGCCGCGTCGTCAGCGTTTCGGGCCGCACCTGTTGCAACAGATGATGCGGCTCGCGCGCGCCCGCGGCCGGCAGCGACGATCCGAGCATGCCGTGCACGAGCGCGAACACCAGCACGTTGGCCAGAATGAGAAAGGCAATGAGCCAGCGCAGCATGCTAAGGGCTCCGTCAGTCGGTCGGTAATCAGTTAGTTCGATGTGCGGCCGATTCGCGCGCGATGAGCGCGAGGCCGGCAAGCACGAGGGAATCGTGGCGAGTGTGCGGCACCGCGAGCGCGCCCGCAATCTCGTTGGCCGCGCCGCCGCCCAGCACGAGCCGCACGTCCGCCTGCCAGTCCGCGCGTAAATCGCGCCACGCGCGTTCGATCAGACTCGCCTGCGCGAGCAGGCAGCCCGCCGAGAGCGCGGCGGCCGTATCGGTGGCGAAGCGGCTGCGCGGGGCCGCTTCCGCGTGGCCGAGCGCGCGGCGGGCGGCGGCGGCATCGAGTGTCGGCAGTTGCGCGGTGTGGCTGCCGAGCGATTGCATCATCAGCGACCAGCCGGGCGCGATCAATCCGCCGGTGAAGACGCCGTCGGCGCGCAACGCTTCGAGCGTCGTCGCGGTGCCGAAGGTGGCGATCAGCACGTTCTCGCCGGGAAACGCGGCGCGCGCGCCGATCAGGCCCGCCCAGCGGTCGCTGCCGAGCTTGCCCGGTTCGGCGTAGCGGTTCGTCACGCCGCATTGCGCGGCCTTCGCGCGCACGACGGTGCGCGGCAGCGCCGGCCAGCGCGCGTCGATCATGCGGTCGATGCGCGCCTGCGCCGCCGCGCCGGCCACGTTCGAGATCCACGCGCTGTCGGGACGAGGCAGCGCCGACCATGCGGCGAGCGCCGGATCGGCGGCATCGCTCTTAGCGGATTCACGTTCGTGCTCCAGTGCGCCGCCCGCGATGGCCGCGCCGTCCGCATCCACGAGCGACCACTTGATGCGGCTGTTGCCTGCGTCGATCAGCAGCATCGGCGCGTCGCTCACGGACGCTCCTTCGCGAGCCGCAGCGACAGTTCGCCCGTCGCGACGGCGCGCGGTCCTTCGGGCGCGTCGATCAGCAAGTGGCCGCTGTCGTCGACGCCGGTGGCGACGCCGCGCGTCACTTCCTGCCCCTGATCGATCAGCACGACTTCGCGGCCCGCGTAGGCGTGCGCGTCGGTCCAGCGCTGGCGGAACGGCCGGAAGCCGTCCGCTTCGAAGCGGGGCAGCGCCGTGTCGAGCGCATTCAGCAGCGCGGCGAGCGTGTCCGTGAGATTCGCGTCCGGCCACGCGCGGGCGAGCGCGGCGGGCGCTGCGCCGGGAATGGCGGCGGCGGACGGCGAGTGGCGGTTCGCGTCGTCCACTTGCGCGGCGAGCTGCTCCGCGCCGTGCAGATTCACGCCGATGCCGATCACCACCGCCGTCGCGCCCGGCGCATTCCACGCCGTCTCGATCAGGATGCCGGCGAGCTTGCCGTCGTCGAGCAGCACGTCGTTCGGCCACTTCAGCGCGGGCCGCGCGGACGGCGTGAGCGGCAGCCGCGCGAGCGCGTCGAGCACGGCGGTGCCGATGGCGAGACTCAAGCCCGACAGCCCTTCGATGGGCCGCCGCAGCACGTAGCCCACCGACATCAGCAGCGCATTGCCCGGCTCGGCGAGCCACGCGCGGCCGCGCCGCCCGCGCCCGGCGGTCTGCGCATACGCGATGCGCGCCACCGGCGCGGGCGGCGTGCGTTGCGCGACGTCGCGGGCGAGCGCGCGCATGCGCTCGACGAGATCGGCGTTGGTGGAGCCGGTTTCGTCGACGATCTCGATGGTCCAGTCGCGCGCGGCACGCTCGGCGAGCGTGGCGAGCCGGTTACGGTCGATGCGCCAGGGCGCGTCGGGGGCGAAGGCGGGAGTCGGGGTCATCGGGATATTGTAGCGGGCGGGCTCGGCGCTTCGCGTGGCGGATCGCGCCGCCGCGCAACGATCCTTCGTTACAATGTCCCTCTCCCTCAAACCGCGTTCCAACGCCCCTTCGATCCTTGAACTTCGACACGCCGCCCCGCCTGCGAGTGGAAGCCGGTCAGCAAGGCAAGGTGGTCCGTCTTTCGGGCCAGTGGACGGCGCTCGCGCTCGCGCGTGACCGCTCGAAATCCGGCGTCACGCGGCGGCTGCGCGCGATCGGGCGCGAGGCCATCGGGCAGTGGGATCTTCTGTCGATCGAACGGCTCGATCACGTCGGCGGGCAGGCGCTCTGGCGCATCTGGGGCCGCAAGATGCCCGCGACCGTCGCGCTCTCGGACACACAGCGCGAAATCTTCGAGCGCGTCGCGCTGCTCGACGCGGAGCGAGAGGAGCCCGAGGCCATCGACCGCACCGATCCGGTCACGCGGCTCGGACACCTGATTTTCGCGTTCTTCGATCATCTGCACGGCGGCCTCGCGATGTTCGGCGGCTTTGTGCTCGATCTGCTCGGATTGATCCGTCGCCCACAGCGGACTCCGTGGACGGAGATTTCCGCGAACATCTATAGCGCCGGCGCGCAGGCGCTCGCGATCACGGCGCTCGTCGCGTTTCTGATCGGCATCGTGCTCAGTTATCTGTCCGCGCAGCAACTGCGCATGTTCGGCGCGAACCAGTACATCGTGAATATTCTCGGGCTGTCGGTGATTCGCGAGCTCGGGCCGGTGCTGTCCGCGATTCTCGTCGCCGGGCGCTCGGGCTCCGCGATCACCGCACAGATCGGCGTCATGCGCGTCACCGAGGAACTCGACGCGATGCAGGTCATGGGCATTCCGCACGGCCTGCGCCTCGTGCTACCGCGCGTGCTCGCGCTCGGCGTCGCCATGCCGCTGCTCGTCATGTGGACCAACATCATCGCGCTGACGGGCGGCGCGCTCGCGGCGAAGCTCGTGCTGTCCATCGACATTTCTTTCTTCATCCGCTCGCTGCCGTCCGTCGTGCCGATCGCGAATCTGTGGATCGGGCTCGGCAAGGGCGTCGTGTTCGGCATGCTAATCGCGCTCGCCGCGTGCCACTTCGGCTTTCGCATCAAGCCGAATTCGCAGAGTCTCGGCGAAGGCACGACGACGTCCGTGGTCACGTCGATCACCGTCGTGATTCTCGCGGACGCGGTGTTCGCCATCCTCTTTCAGAACGTGGGGCTCTGACGCCATGTCGACGACGCTCGCCACCGCCGTGCGCCATCAGCCGCCGCCCGCGATCGCGGAGCCGGTCATCGAAGTGCGCGATGTCACCAAACGCTACGGCAGCACGGTGATTCACGAGCATCTGAACTTCGAGGTGCGCCGTGGCGAAATCGTCGCGCTGCTGGGCGGCTCGGGCTCCGGCAAGACGACGCTCGTGCGGCAGATTCTCGGGCTCGAATCGCCGACCTCGGGCGTAATTCGCGTGCTCGGCGAAGAATGGGCGCGCATGGACGCCGAAACCGCGAAGATGCTGCGCACGCGCTCCGGCATGATGTTTCAGCAAGGCGCGCTGTTTTCGTCGCTGTCGGTGTACGACAACATCGCGCAGCCGTTTCGCGAACTCGGCAAGATTCCCGAAGACCTGATCCGCGAATTCGTGATGCTGAAGCTCGAAATGGTCGGGCTTTCGTGCAAGCACGCGACCAAGATGCCGGCCGCGCTCTCGGGCGGCATGGTGAAGCGCGTGGGCATCGCGCGGGCCATCGCGCTCGAACCCGAACTGCTGTTTCTCGACGAGCCGACGGCCGGCCTCGATCCGAAGGCATCGGACGAATTCGTCGATCTGATCGCGACGCTGCATCGCGCGCTCGGTCTCACCGTCGTCATGGTCACGCACGATCTGGATACGATGGTCGCGCTTTCTACGCGCGTCGCCGTGCTCGCGGACCGGCGCGTGCTCGTCGCGGCGCCGGTGGAAGAAGCGGTGGCGGTGGATCATCCGTTCATCCGCGAGTATTTTCTCGGGCGGCGCGGACGGCGCGCGCTTCAGGCGCTGCCGCCCGAACGCCGCGCGAAGCTGCCCGCCGCCGCGCTCGACGACGCCACCATCACCGTGAAGTAGTCCGGCGCAAAAGCGACAAGGAACCTGCCGATGGAAAACAAATCACACGCGTTCTGGACCGGACTGTTCACCATCGTGCTCGTGCTGGCCATTGCGTTCGCGGCGTTTTTCTTCAACGTGGACCGCACGGTGCGCGTGCCGTATGACCTGATCGCGCGGACAAACGTGACGGGCCTCTTCACCGATGCCGCCGTGCGTTATCGCGGGCTCGGCGTCGGCAAGGTCGAGTCGATCCGCTTCGACCGGGCGCATCCGGGGCAGATCCGCATCCGCATTCTCGTCGACCGCAACGCGCCGATGACGCACTCCACCTTCGCGACGCTCGGCTTTCAGGGCGTGACGGGCATCGCGTTCGTGCAGCTCGACGACAGCGGCAAGGATCCGACCGCGCTCGCGTCCTCGCCGCAGCACGTCGCAGAAGTGCCTATGCGTCCGGGTCTTTTCGAGCAGTTGCAGGAACGCGGCGATGTGATCCTGCGCAAGTTCGAGCGTCTTTCGGAAGACGCGGACAAGTTTCTCTCCGACGACGTGCGCGATCAGCTTCTCGACACCACCAAAAGCCTGAAGGGCGCGGCGGACGGCATCGCGTCGCTCGCGAGCCAGGTCGCGCCCGCAACCGCGCATCTGCCGCAGACGCTGAATCAGCTCGATCGCACGCTCGCTTCGACGAACGCGCTCATACAGAACCTGAATCGCGAGAATGGACCGTTCGTGACCAACCTGAACAAGGCGGGCGACGCCGCGCAACAGGCAGCAGCCGCCCTCGCGGACATGAACGAATCGCTGCGCGACGTGACGGCGCGCGTGAGCTTCGAGGCATTGCCGCGCCTCTATTCGTTCACCGAAGATCTCGGCGCCGCCGCGCGCTCGGTCGATCGCGCCGCCGATACGTTCAGCGCGAGTCCGCGCAGCGTGCTGTTCGGCGCGCCGTCGATGCCCCCGGGGCCGGGCGAGCCGGGCTTCGTGTGGCCCGCGAATCCGTCGCGCTGAACGCGGCCACAGAACAGGACAACGAAGGATTCCTATGTCACTTGCTGAGTTGAAACGACCGTTGGCGCTTGCGCTCGCCTGCATCGCGATGCTCGCCGGCTGCGCGGCGAGCCCGCCCGCGACGCCGGACGCGCGCTACGACCTCGGCGCGCGGCCTGCCACCAGTCCTGCGAGTGCCACGACCGAACCGCCGATGCCGCCGGTCAAAGTGCTGGCGGTGCGCGCGTCGCGTGATCTGGAAACCGACGCGTTCGTCTATCGCCTGAGTTACGTCGATGCGCAGCGCACCGGCAGCTATGCGACGAGCCACTGGACGATGCCTCCGGCGCAGCTTCTCACGCAACGACTGCGCGATACGCTCTCGCAACGCGGCCCGGTGCTCACGGGCGCGGACACGGTGCGCGCGCCGTTGCTGGAGATCGAGCTGACCGGCTTCGAACAGGTCTTCGATGCGCCGGAACGCAGTCATGGCGTCGTATCGGTGCGGGCGACGCTCACGCGGCAAGGCCGCGTCATCGCGCAGCGCATGTTCACGGCGAGCGCGCCCGCGCCGAGCGCCGATGCATCGGGCGGCGCGCGAGCGCTGGCGGCCGCATCGGACGATCTGATCGCGCAACTGGGCGCGTGGCTCGGCGCGCAGCCGCTCACCGCATCGCGATGACGGCGCGTTTCATCGCCATTCCGCTCGAACGGACGCGCCTGGGCGGCTCATGACGATCAAGCAATGGCAGCGCCGCCCGTCGGCGTTCTCGCGGCAGGCGCTCGTCGCGTACGCGATGCTCGTCGTGTACGGCTCGCTGTATCCGTTTTCCGGTTGGCGCTCGCTCGGTCTCGGGCCGTTCTCGTTCCTGACCGATCCGCTGCCGCGTTACCTGACGGCCTTCGATGTCGTCACCAACGTCCTCGGTTACATGCCGCTGGGCGCACTGATCGTGCTCGCGCTTTATCCGCGCTGGCGCGGCTCGCTCGCGGTGTGCGCGGCGTTCGCGGGCGGCGCGCTCTTGTCGGGCGCGATGGAATCCTTCCAGACGTATCTGCCGACGCGCGTCGCGTCCAATCTCGATCTCGCCGCCAATGCGCTCGGCGCGCTGATCGGCGGCGTGCTCGCCGCGCCCGCGACCAGCGCTCTGCTCGACCGCGGCTTGCTGCGGCGGATTCGCTTCACGTGGTTCGAGCGGCACGCGGCCTACGTGATCGGACTGTCGGCGCTGTGGCCGTTCGCGTCGATGTTTCCTGCGCCGTATCTGTTCGGCGGCGGCGACTTGCCGCGCGTGCTGTGGGATCAGCTCGATCCGGCGATGCAGGACGCGATTCTCGCGTGGACGCCCGCCGCGTGGGACGTCGAGACGTGGCCGGACCGCCTTAGCGCGCTGTTGCCCGACGAATCGTGGGAAGCGATGATCACGTCGTCGAATCTGTTCGCGGCGCTCGTGCTCGTCACGCTGCTCACGCGCGAGCGGGCGCCGCGCATCCGGCTGATGATCGGGCTGATCGTCGCGACGCTGGTGGCGAAGGCGGGCGCGTCGTTCCTGCAATCGCGCGCCGGGCTGACCTTCGACTGGGCGACGGACGGCGCGCTCGAAGGCATCGGGATCGGCGCGGTGGCGGGCGTGCTGGCCGTGTCGCTGCCGCGCGCGCTGCGGGCGGCGCTGGCTGGCGCGGCGCTCGTCGTGGGGCTCGCGCTCGTGAATCTGCTGCCGGTGAATCCGTACTTCGATATCGTGCTCGCGGATTGGCGGCAGGGGCGGTATCTGCATTTCAACGGGCTGCTGCACTGGCTCGCGTGGGTGTGGCCGTATGCGGCGTTGGGGTGGCTGGCGTCGGCGGCGGAAAGGGCGTGGATGGGGAGGAGGCGGGGTGGGGGAGATGGTGCGGGCGGGGATCGCTAGAGCGACCGCCTTGCATGGGCCGGGAGTAAGCGCTAAAGCGCCAACTCCCGCCGACCGCCTTGCATGGGGCGGGAGTAAGCGCTAAAGCGCCAACTCCCGCCGACCGCTATGCATGGGGCGGAAGTAAGGCGCTAAAGCGCCAACTCCCGCCGACCGCTCTGCATGGGGCGGGAGTAAGGCGCTAAAGCGCCAACTCCCGCCGACCGCCTTGCATGGGGCGGGAGTAGGCGCTAAAGCGCCAACTCCCGCCGACCGCCTTGCATGGGGCGGGAGTAAGGCGCTAAAGCGCCAACTCCCGCCGACACATCCCCCGACATCGCTCGCTATAATCGACCGACACCCCCATCGCCGGACGCTCATGGACTCCTTCTACAAGTACCACGTGTTCTTCTGCCTGAATCAGCGCGATGCCGACGCCTCGCGTCCCAGTTGCGCCAACTGCAACGCGCAAGCCATGCAGGAACACGCGAAAAAGCGCGTGAAGAAGCTCGGCCTCGCCGGCGAAGGCAAGGTGCGCATCAACAAGGCCGGGTGTCTCGACCGCTGCGAACAAGGGCCGGTCGTCGTCGTGTATCCGGAAGGCACGTGGTACACGTATGTCGATGAAGCCGACATCGACGAGATCGTCGATTCGCATCTCGCCAACGGCAAGATCGTCGAGCGTCTTCTGATCGATCAACCCGTCTGACGCCCGCCTTCATGAACGCGCAAACAGAGAAATTTCTCATCGACGGCCCGGCGGGCAAGATCGAGGTCGCGCTCGATCGCACGGAGTCCGCGCCGCGCGGCATCGCGCTCGTCGCGCATCCGCATCCGCTCTTCGGCGGGACGATGGACAACAAGGTCGCGCAAACGCTCGCGCGCACCTTCGTGCAACTCGCCTATACGACGTATCGCTCCAATTTTCGCGGCGTCGGGCAGACCGAAGGCGAGCACGACAACGGCATCGGCGAGCGCGAAGACCTGCTCGCGGTCATCGAGCACATGCGCGCGCAGCCCGGCCAGCGCGACGTGCCGATCGTGCTCGCGGGCTTTTCCTTCGGCACCTTCGTGCTGTCGCATGTCGCCAAGCGCATGCAGGAAAGCGGGCAGGCAATCGAGCGCATGGTGTTCGTCGGCACGGCGGCGAGCCGCTGGGACGTGGCGCCGGTTCCCGAGAACACGCTCGTGATTCACGGCGAAGTGGACGATACGGTGCCCATCGCGTCCGTCTACGACTGGGCGCGGCCGCAGGAACTGCCGGTCGTCGTCATTCCGGGCGGCGAGCATTTCTTCCATCGCAAGCTGCATATTCTCAAGCGCGTCATCGTCGACGCCTGGCGTTAGGCTTCCGAAGGCTTTCGTCGCGCGTCGGTTCACGCGGTCATAGCGAATCGACATTTCGCTTAAGGCATCGCCTGAAAAAGCGCGGATTCGCGCTGGATTCACGCAGATTCGCCGTAATCGCGCTCTTGGCCGCGCGTATAATGGCGCAGAATTTTTTCGCCGCGACTCCGTGTCACAACGCTGCTCTACAACGCTACGTTGCGACGCTGCGGCGAAAAGCCCGACGCCAGAGCGCCGGCTCATTGCCGGCCTACGCGACGTTCGAAAACAATCGTTTGAGAACCGATGGCGCGGCCGTCTGTCGAATGTGCGCTCCTTCGCCGCGGCACCCCGCGTGTCCGTTTCCGCCAGCAGGCGAAGAGCGCGACCGGCATGAACGGTCTGCCTGTTCAACCCGCGCTTCGCCGCCTTTCGGATCATCCCGGGCGGAGCGCCGATGCTCTTTCTGCCGACCGATCCTATGCGCTTTTTCCCTTCCGGCTTTTCTGTCTCGCCCGTCTCCGCTTTCGTTCCCACTACCGCCATTCACCGCCGCGCATTCAAGGCCGCCGTCGTGCTGCCGGCCGTCCTCGCTGCCGCGAGCGCGTTCGCGCAGGTGCCGCCGCCCGCGGTGACCGCGCATTCGTGGGTGCTCGTCGATGCCACCAGCAATCAGGTGCTCGCATCCGGCAATCCGGATGAACGCGTCGAGCCGGCGTCGCTCACCAAGCTCATGACCGCGTATCTCGTCTTCGACGCGCTCAAGTCGAAGAAGATCAACATGGACCAGACCGTCATGCCGACCGAGGCCGTGCGCCGCGTAAGGACGGACGAGTCGCGCATGTTCATCGAGGCGAACAAGCCGGTCACGGTGCATGACCTCGTGTACGGCATGATCATCCAGTCGGGCAACGACGCGGCGATCGCGCTCGCGGAACTCGTCGGCGGCAGCGAGGCCAACTTCGTCAATCTGATGAACGGCGCGGCGCAGCGCATCGGCATGAAGCACACGCACTATGCCGACGTGAACGGCATGCCCGATCCGCAGCACTACACGACGGCAGGCGACCTCGCCGTGCTGTCGACGCGTCTGATCCGCGATTTCCCCGAGTACTACAGCATCTTCTCGGAGAAGGAATTCACGTACAACAAGATCAAGCAGCCGAACCGCAACCGCCTGCTGTGGCTCGATCCGAGCGTCGACGGTCTCAAGACCGGTCACACGAAAGCGGCGGGCTACTGCCTGATCGCCACGGCCAAGCGTTCACTGCCGGGCATGCCGGACGCGAGCCGGCGTCTCGTCGCCGTCATGATGGGCGAGCCGAAGGAATCGGCGCGCGTGCAGGACAGCCTCAAGATGCTGAACTACGGCTACACCGCGTATGACGCGCTGCGCCTCTACAAGGCGAATCAGGTGATCGAATCGCCGCGCGTCTACAAGGGTGCGTCGGACAACGTGCAGGCAGGCGTCGAGACGGATCAGTACATCACCGTGCCGAAGGGCCTGGGCGACAAGGTCAAGCCGACTATCACGCGCAACGACTTGCTGATCGCGCCGATCAAGAAGGGCCAGCAGATCGGCACCGTGCGCATGATGGCGGACGGCAAGGACGTCGCGCAATTCCCGCTCGTCGCGTTGCAGGACGTGCCGCAAGCCGGTCTCTTCGGCCGCCTGTGGGATTCCGCGCTGCTGATGTGGCAAAAGAAGAAGTAATCGCGTTTTCTGTTCCAACGGAGCGGTTCGAATGAGCCAAAGCCAAGCCGACGACTTCAACCCGACGGTCTATCTGAACGGCGAGTGGGGACCGCTTTCCGAGGCACGCATTCCGGTGCTGGATCGCGGCTTCATCTTCGGCGACGGCATCTATGAAGTCGTGCCGCTCTACGCGCAGAACGGCGGCGTGCGCCTGCCGTTTCGGCTCGCGCAGCATCTCGCGCGGCTGAACCGCAGCCTCGGCAAGATCCGCATCGAGAATCCGTTCGACGACGCGGGCTGGCGCGCGCTCATCGCCCGCGCAATCGAGGCGAACGCCGGTCCGGGCGACGCCCTCGTCTACATTCAGGTGACGCGCGGCGTCGCGAAAAAGCGCGGGCACGCGTTCCCGGCCGGCATCACGCCGACCGTTTTCGTGATGTTGAGCCCGCTCGTGCTGCCGAGCGCCGCGAGCCGCGCGCAAGGCGCGGTCGCGGTGACGGCCGAGGACAAGCGCTGGCTGCATTGCGACATCAAATCGGTCTCGCTGCTCGGCAACGTGCTGATGGCGCAGCACGCGGCGGAAAACGACGCGCTCGAAACCATCCAGTTGCGCGACGGCTTGCTTACCGAAGGATCGTCCTCAAATGTGTGGGTAGTGAAGGACGGCGCGCTGCTGGGCGTGCCGCGCGGCCCGCGCATTCTCGAAGGCATCCGTTACGGACTCGTCGAAGAACTCGCGGCCGAGGCGGGCATCCGGTTCGAGGAACGCGACATCACCGAGGCCGAACTGCGCGCCGCCGACGAAATCATGATCAGTTCGGCGACGAAAGAAGTCATGCCGATCACCACGCTCGACGGCCAGGCCGTCGGCGACGGCCGTCCCGGCCCGGTCTATGCTGCGCTGTATGACGCCTACCAGCGGGCCAAGTCGCGCGAGTTCGCGCAGCAGGCGAGCCGCGCCGGTTAAGGAGAAACCCATGTCCGATTCATTCGATTCCAAGCCGCAGTCGGCCGATCCGACGCAGGCCAGCAGCACCGACGAGCTGTTCAATTTCCCCTGCGATTTCCCGATCAAGGTGATGGGCAAGTCGCATCCCGAATTTCAGGACACCATCGTCACCGTGATCCGCGAGTTCGACAACGCGTTCGACGTCACGCGCGTCGAAGCGCGGCCGTCGTCCGGCGGCAACTACACGGGCCTGACGTGCACGGTGCGCGCGCAGAACCGCGCGCATCTGGACGACATCTATCGCGCGCTCACCGGCCACCCGATGGTCAAGGTAGTGCTCTGAGATTGCCTGCGGCGGCGGGCGCATCGCACACAGCGGGCGTGCGCTCGTAAAGCTGCCTGAACTTCTCCGCTTCCGAGAAAATCCACTCCCGAAACGCCTGCACGCGCTTGGTCGCCAGCAACTCCGGCGGACACACGAAGTAATAGGTCCACGGACTCGGACCATCCACGTTGAAGAGCCTCACGAGCCGCCCGTCGATGATTTCCTGCATCGCGAGCGAGCGCCGCACGAGCGCGATCCCCTGGCCGTCGATGGCCGCCTGCAGCAGATTCGACGAATCCTCGAACAAGACGCCGCGTTTGGGCTCCGGCATGTCCGGCAGGCCGGCAGCGTCGAACCACGGACGCCAGAGCTCGTCGCCGGAGCGCAGAAGCGGCATGTTCGCGAGATCGGCCGGCACGCGCGGCAACGCGCCGCCATTGAAGCGCGGCGAGCACGCTGGAAAAAACACTTCGTCGAGCAACGGCTCCGCGTGCACGCCCGCATATTTGCCATAGCCGAAGCGGATGGCCACGTCCACGTCGTCGCGGCTGAAGTCGGTGAGCGCGTTCGTCGACAGCAGTTCCAGGTCGAATTCCGGGTGCTTTTCGATGAAACCGCCCACACGCGACGTGAGCCAGCGCGCCGAAAACGACGACAGCATGGACACGACGAGCCGCCGGTCCCGGTCGCCCGAGCGCATGCGCCGCGTCGATTCCGCGAGCGCGACGAGCGCCGCGCGCACGTCGGCTGCGTACTGGCGGCCGCGGTCGGTGAGGCGCACGCGCTTGCCGTCGCGCGCGAAAAGCGCCACGCCGAGTTCGGCCTCCAGCGCGCGTATCTGATGACTGACCGCGCCGTGCGTGACGAAGAGCTCGTCGGCGGCGCGCGAAAAGCTCTCGTGACGCGCGGCGGCTTCGAAGGCCCGCAGCGCGTTCAGCGCGGGAAGCTGGCGCAGGTCCATGTGGATGTTGGCGGATGCGTTTGTCAATACGGCTCACATAGCGGTGAAAATTGATCGTTTTGTCTGATGCCTTGCTACGCCTACGATTGTAGTCATCGAAACGTTCCGTTGGCGGAGTCGATCATGCGAGAAATATCAACAAGCGTCACGTTCGAAATCAATCCCGGCGAAACCGTGCCCATGCGCATTGCGCGCGGCACGCGGCTCACCGTGCACGGCAGCCCGGTCTGGGCGACACGCAGCAACGACATCGAAGACTACTGGCTTGCGCCCGGCGACCGGCTGAACCTGCGCGAGCGCGAACGGCTATGGCTTTCGGCGGAAGGCGAGAAGCCCGCGCGCGTCGTGTTCACCATCGTGCCGCGCCGTGACGAGCGCGCGATTCGTTGGCTGTCCGCGCGCATCGAGCGGCTCGCGCTGCGTTTTCGCGCCGGCTGGCGCACCGTCTGAAGGTGGGCGTGCGTCTATCTTCGTGTTCACGGCGGGCGGGCATGAAGCGATTTCGGTAAACTACCGGGATCATGTCCGCCACGCCGCTTGCATTTTCTACCGAGCTTATCTCCGAGCCTGCCATCGACTTGCCCGGCGACGTCATTTTGCGCTGGCGCGGCCTCGAACCGTACGGCGAGAGTTTCGACGCGATGCGCGCGTTCACCGACGCCCGCACGTTCGACACGCCGGACGAGATCTGGCTCGTCGAACATCCGCAGGTTTTCACGCTCGGTCTCGCGGGCGATCCCGCGCATCTGCTTTCCGCCGACAGCGGCATTCCGCTCGTCAAGGTGGATCGCGGCGGGCAAATCACGTATCACGGGCCGGGGCAGATCGTCGCGTATCTGCTCATCGACTTGCGCCGTCGCAAGCTCATGGTGCGCGAGATGGTGCGGCGTATCGAAGAGGCCGTGATCGAAACGCTTGCAACGTATAATCTGGCGACCGACCGCAAGGCGGGCGCGCCGGGTATCTACGTCGCCGCGCCGTCCGCGCTTCAGGCGCAACGCGGCGCGAACGTTCGTTTGCACGAACTGCATGAGGGCGCGAAGATCGCCGCGCTCGGGCTCAAGATCCGCAACGGCTG
The DNA here is from genome assembly GCF_902833455.1 of Caballeronia sp. BCC1704. NCBI lineage: Bacteria > Pseudomonadati > Pseudomonadota > Betaproteobacteria > Burkholderiales > Burkholderiaceae > Caballeronia > Caballeronia sp. BCC1704. Next base: position 538,265 of record NZ_CADFFT010000001.1, read on the forward strand.
CAGCTATCACGGCGTCAGCCTGAACGTGAAGATGGACCTTCGGCCGTTCCTCGCGATCAACCCGTGCGGCTACGCGGGACTCGAAACGGTCGACATGGCGACGCTCGGCGTCGTGGCCGGCTGGCGCGATGTCGCACTCACGCTCGCCGAAAGACTGGCGCATCAGATCGACGGCACGCCGAGCGCCGCCGCTCAACCGCAAGACGGCGCGAGCCGTCCCGCTGCATCTACCGGATCAACCGAATGACTGACGCAACCGCAAACCTGGCTGGCGACACCGCTCCCGCTTCCCCGACGATCCCCGCGCCCTACGACGCCACCGCGAAACAGAAGGCGCAGGCGAAGACATCGCGCATTCCGATCAAGGTGGTGCCGATCGAGAAGCTGAAGAAGCCCGAGTGGATTCGCGTGCGCACGGCGACCGGCAATTCGCGGTTCAACGAGATCAAGCAGATTCTGCGCGAGCACAACCTGCACACCGTCTGCGAGGAAGCGAGCTGCCCGAATATCGGCGAATGCTTCGGCAAGGGCACGGCGACGTTCATGATCATGGGCGACAAGTGCACGCGCCGCTGCCCGTTCTGCGATGTCGGCCACGGCCGCCCCGATCCGCTCGATCCAGAGGAGCCGCTGAACCTCGCGCGCACCATCGGCGCGTTGAAGCTGAAGTATGTGGTCATCACGAGCGTGGACCGCGACGATCTGCGCGACGGCGGCGCGGCGCATTTTGTCGAGTGCATCCGGCAGGTGCGCGAGCATTCGCCGGAAACGCGCATCGAAATTCTGACGCCGGATTTTCGCGGACGTCTGGACCGCGCGATCAATATCCTCACCGCCGCGCCGCCCGACGTGATGAACCACAATCTCGAAACGGTGCCGCGTCTTTATAAGGAAGCGCGTCCGGGTTCGGATTATCACCATTCGCTGAAGCTGCTGAAGGACTTCAAGGCGCTGCATCCCGAAGTGGCGACGAAGTCGGGCCTGATGGTCGGTCTCGGCGAAACGGAAGAAGAGATTCTTCAGGTGATGCGCGATCTGCGCGCGCACGACGTCGATATGCTGACCATCGGCCAGTATTTGCAGCCGTCGGAGCACCATCTGCCGGTGCGCGCGTACGTGCATCCCGATACCTTCAGGATGTACGAGGAAGAAGCGTACAAGATGGGCTTCACGCACGCGGCCGTCGGCGCGATGGTGCGGTCGAGTTATCACGCGGATTTGCAGGCGCACGGGGCGGGGGTGGTTTAACTGCGCTGTGTTCTGCTGCTGGCAAAAAACCCACGGTGACGTGGGTTTTTTTTCGCGCTTACGAATCGGCAAGGAAGCGGGGCGGCGTCCAGATCATCGGACAGCCGCGCAGCGCTTTTCCGGAAACCCGGAGCCGCGATAGCCCGCGTCCGGCGCGGCGCCTTTGGTTTCAACGGCTTGAGCTATCCGCGCACTGGCATCACCCTTGCATAAAAAGACCCAAGGCCCGCGAAGCCGCCCATAAAACCCAAGGAGACAAGCCGATGCCCCCTTTCGCACCCAACCGACCCTGATCCGTCGACGTAGCGGCTCTCGCTAACGCGACGCGATCCGGCACGCGCGGTTTCCCGCCACGCGTCGCCGCTTTGCCCGCACTTCGCGGCTCGCCGCTGGCGCTTTCATTGCCAACTGCTGATATTGCCTGGAACCATCGTGAAGAAACCTTTCTACAAAGTCCTGTACGTGCAGGTGCTCGTGGCCATTGCCATCGGTATCGCGCTCGGGCATTTCTATCCCTCGCTCGCCACCGACATGAAGCCGCTCGGCGACGGCTTCATCAAGCTCATCAAGATGGTCATCGGGCCGATCATTTTCTGCACCGTCGTGACCGGCATCGCCGGCATGGAGGACATGAAGAAGGTCGGGCGCGTCGGCGGCAAGGCGCTCTTGTACTTCGAAGTCGTATCGACGTTCGCGCTGATTCTCGGCCTCGTCGCCACGCACCTGCTGCGGCCGGGCGTCGGCTTCAACGTCGATCCGGCGACGCTCGATCACAAGGCCATCGACACGTACGCCGCGAAGGCCGCGCACGGTCAGAGCGCGGTCGATTTCTTCCTGCACATCATCCCGGACACGCTGTCGTCCGCGTTCGCGCAGGGCGAAATCCTTCAGATCCTCTTGATCGCGCTGTTGTTCGGCGCGGTGCTCGCGCATCTCGGCGAGCGCGGCAGGCCGGTGACGAGCTTCATCGAAAGCCTGTCGAGCGTGCTCTTCGGCATGGTCGGCATCATCACGAAGCTCGCGCCCATCGGCGCGTTCGGCGCGATGGCGTTCACCATCGGCAAATACGGCATCGGCTCGCTCTTGCCCATGCTCAAGCTGATCGGCACGTTCTATCTGACGTCCGTCGTGTTCGTCGTCGTGGTGCTCGGCATCATCGCGCGCATGGTCGGCTTCTCGGTGCTGCGCTTCGTCGCATACATCAAGGAAGAGCTGCTGATCGTGCTCGGCACGAGCTCGTCGGAAGCCGCGCTGCCGCAACTGATGTTGAAGCTCGAAAAGCTCGGCTGCTCGCGCTCGGTCGTGGGCCTTGTCGTGCCGACCGGCTATTCGTTTAATCTGGACGGCACCAACATTTATATGACGATGGCGGTGCTCTTCATCGCGCAGGCGACCAACACCGACCTGTCGTGGGGCCAGCAGTTGACGCTGCTTGCGGTGACGATGCTGACCTCGAAGGGCGCGAGCGGCGTGACCGGCGCGGGCTTCATCACGCTGGCCGCGACGCTGGCGGTGGTGCCGACCATTCCGCTCTCGGGCATGGTGCTGATTCTCGGCGTGGACCGCTTCATGAGCGAATGCCGCGCGCTGACGAACATCGTCGGTAATGGCGTGGCGACGGTGGTCGTCTCGGCGTGGGAGCGCGAGCTCGATCGCGCCAAGCTGCGCGCGGCCTTGCATCGCAATGTGGACGTGACCGAAGAGGCCGAAACGGTCTGAAGCGACTCGGGACGGACGCGAACATGCGAGCGGCGAAGCCTCCGACAGCGGACGCTTCGCCGCGCGCGTTTCGGCAGGCTTATCCCGAAAACGCCTATGCCACAATGAGGGATTCTCAATCGCGGGAATCTCATCACGTGACGCGCCGCATCCTCGTGTTCTTTGCGCTCGCCGCGCTGCTCACGGCGTGTTGCGCGCTCACGTGGCACGTCGAGCGGCAGCGCGGCATCGACGAATTGCGGCGCAACGCGGCGGCGCGCGTCGATCGCACCACGAGCACGCTCAAAAGCACGCTCGACCGCTACGAATATCTGCCGTATCTGCTCTCGCGCCATCCGTTCGTGCAGGACGTGCTCGTCTCGCCCGATGCACGCAATGTCGATCGCGCGAACCGCTATCTCGAAGATCTCAACCGCCGCTCGCACGCCACCGCGACTTACCTGATTCGCGCCGACGGTTACTGTGTCGCGGCAAGCAACTGGCGCGGGCCGGACAGCTTCATCGGCGTGGAATATCACTTCCGGCCGTATTTCGTCGATGCCGTGAAAGGCGGCGTCGGACGATTCTTCGGACTCGGGACGATTTCGCTCGAACCGGGTTACTACATCTCGCAGCCGGTGTATCAGGAAGGCGGGCACGAACTGATCGGCGTGGCGGTCGTCAAGCTGAATCTTGAATGGCTGCAAGGCGCGGATGCGTCCGAGCCGCTGCTCGTCACCGACGATCACGGCGTGATCTTTCTGTCCTCGGTCCCATCGTGGAAATATCACACGGTGCGGCCGCTGCCGCAGAGCGTCGAGGCGTCGGTGTATCAGACGCGGCAGTACGCGCAGCAGCCGATCACGCCGCTGCCCCTGTCCGTCGTCGAAACGCTGGAAGGCGGGGCGCAGATCGTGCGCGTCGGCGGCGGACACAACGCGCCGAGTTTTCTGGAGACGCGCCGCTCCATCGGCGAGCCGGACTGGCAACTCATCACGATGGCGCCGCTCGATCCCGTCGAAAGCGCGGCGCAGACGGCGGTCGTCGTGACGGCGCTCGTCTTCGTCTCGCTGTGTCTGCTCGCGTTCTACTGGCGCATGCGGCGCGCGCGCGTGCGCGAGATGATCCGCAGCCGCGAGCTGTTGCAGGCGGCGTATGCGGAACTGAATCAGCGCGTGGCGGAGCGCACGGCGGACTTGTCTCAGGCCAACGCGCAACTCACGAAGGAAGTGAACGAACGCACGCGCGCCGAGCAGGACCTGCGCGCCGCGCACGACGAACTCATTCAGGCGAGCAAACTAGCCGCGCTCGGGCAGATGGCGGCGGGCATCACGCACGAGCTGAATCAGCCGCTTGCCGCGTTACGCAGTTTCTCGGACAACACGCGCGTGCTGATCGAGCGCGGCGATCAGGCGGCGGCGCGCGAAAATCTCGAAGCCATTGCCGCGCTGACCGAGCGCATGGGCAAGATCACGAATCAGCTGAAGCTCTTCGTCGCCAAGGCGCGGCCGAAAAACGCGCGCACGGATGTCGCCCGGGCGCTGCGCAACGTGCTCGGCATGCTCGGGCCGCGTCTTTCGAACGTCGTGCTGGACATTGCGCCGGAACTGGAAGGCGACGGCCCGCCGATCATGGTGCGCTGCGAGGACTTGCGGCTGGAGCAGGTGTTCATCAACTTGATCGGCAATGCGCTGGATGCCGTCGCGTCATGCGATGCCCCGCGCATCGTGATCGAACTGGACGCGCGGGCGGATGCGGTGGAAATCGTCGTGCGCGACAACGGGCCGGGCATTCCCGCCGACGCGTTGCCGCACCTGTTCGAGCCGTTCTTCACGACGAAGGAGACGGGACACGGACTGGGACTCGGGCTGGCGATTTCGTCGGCGATCGCGCGGGACTACGGCGGCACGCTCGTCGCGCGCAATCGCGTGGCGCCCATCGTCGCGGACGGCCCGGAAGGCGGCACGCAAGCCGACGCCGATCGCTCGCACGGCGCAGAATTCGTGTTGACGCTGCGACGCGCGTAGCCATTTGAATCGAGGCAAGACATGACCACCGGTTTGCAGGTGATCTTTATTGAAGACGACGAGCTCGTGCGCCGCGCGAGCGTGCAGAGCCTGCAACTCGCGGGCTTCGAGGTGGCGGGCCACGGCAGTGTCGAATCGGCGGCGCGCGTCATCGACGCGAATTTTCCCGGCGTGATCGTGAGCGACATCCGGTTGCCCGGCGCGAGCGGTCTCGATTTGCTCGCGCAATGCCGCGAACGCGCGCCGGACGTGCCCGTGATTCTCGTCACCGGACACGGCGATATTTCGATGGCTGTGCAGGCGATGCGCGACGGCGCGTACGACTTCATCGAAAAGCCGTTCGCCTCCGAGCGTCTCGTGGAAGCGGTGCGGCGGGCGCTCGAACGGCGCACGCTGGTGCTGGAGAATCAGGCGCTGCGGCGCGAGTTGGCCGATCAGAGCGGCGTGGCGCCGCGCATCATCGGGCGCAGTCCGGCCATCGAACAGGTGCGTCGGCTGATCGCGAACGTCGCGCCGACGGACGCCTCAGTGCTCATCAACGGCGACACGGGCGCGGGCAAGGAACTGATCGCGCGGAGCTTGCATGAGATGTCGCCGCGCCGCGACAAGCCGTTTATCGCGGTGAACTGCGGCGCGCTGCCCGAGCCGATGTTCGAGTCCGAAATGTTCGGCTTCGAAGCGGGCGCGTTCACGGGCGCGCAGAAGCGGCGCATCGGCAAGCTGGAGCACGCATCGGGCGGCACGCTGTTTCTCGACGAGATCGAAAGCATGCCGCTCTCGCTGCAAGTGAAGCTGCTGCGCGTGTTGCAGGACGGCGTGCTGGAACGGCTCGGGTCGAACCAGCCGGTGCAGGCGAATCTGCGCGTGGTCGCCGCGGCCAAGGGCGACATGAACGAGCACGTCGCGGACGGCACGTTCCGGCGCGACCTGCTGTATCGGCTGAACGTCGTGACCATCACGCTGCCGCCGCTCAACGAGCGCCGCGAGGACATCGTGCCGCTCTTCGAACACTTTCTGCTCGATGCCGCCGTGCGCTACGGCCGGCCCGCGCCGCTCATCACGGACCGGCAGCGCGCCGAACTCATGCAGCGCGACTGGCCCGGCAACGTGCGCGAACTGCGCAACGCGGCCGATCGCATGGTGCTCGGCGTGATGGACGACGTGAGCGCGTCGCTCGACACGGCGACGCAATCGCTCAAGGAGCGCGCCGAGCAGTTCGAGCGCGCGGTCATCGCGGAAACGCTGGAGCAGTGCGGCGGCGCGGTCGCGGTGGCGGCGGACCGCCTTCAGGTCGGCAAGGCGACGCTCTACGAGAAGATCAAGCGTTACGGGCTGGCCGCAAGGGGAGATTCCGACCGCTAGAAACGACAACGCCCGCTTGAGCGGGCGTCATCTCGAGACGGGCTGCGCTCACGCCGCGGAGCCGAGCGCCTTGTCCAGCAGGGCGTCGAGTTCCGCGAACGTCGGCTCGCCGACATAGCGTTTCAGAATCTTGCCGTTCTTGTCGACGACGAAGGTGGTCGGCGTCAGTTGCACGTTGCCGAACTGCTTGGCGGCGCTGCCGTCGTCCATCGCGACCTTGAACGGCAGATTGCGCGTCTGCGCGTAATTGCTGACGTACATCGGCGCGTCGTAGTTCATGGCGACCGCGACGAACTCCAGGCCGCGCCCCTTGTACTTGTTGTACGTGTTGATCATCTCGGGCATTTCCTTCATGCAGGTCTCGCAGCTCGTCGCCCAGAAGTTGACGAGATAGACCTTGCCCTTCAGATCCGCCGATGTCGAAATCTTCTGGCCCGACAGCAGCGTGAAAGTGGCGTCCGGCACGCGCTGCTGGCCGCCGAACGCGAAGTAGCCGGTACAGGCGATCACGCCCGCGACGAGCGCCATGACGACATAGCGCAGCGGGCTTTTGACGCGGCCGGAAGTGTCTTGCGTGGTTTGGGACATGGGAACCTCGGATTGCAGAGTCCAGCGCCGTGAGCGGCGCAACCGCAATAGGAAAGTGCCGGTTATTTTAGCGCCAAACGCCCGGCGGCATCATGTCGGAGCCGAAGGCCCGGCATCGCGGCGCGATAATGATGCTTTCTCACGCAAAGAATCCGACATGAAGCAGGCTTTTTTCCCCGTGACAGCCGCAGTGCGCCATTTTGCCGCGCTCGGCGCGTGGCGCGCGTCGATGGCGGCGGTTGCCTGTGGCGCGCTGCTGGCCTGCACGCCCGCCTACGACTGGCGCACCGTCATGAACAACGACGACGGCTACGAAGTGACGCTGCCCGCCAAGCCTCGCGCGGACGAACGCAAGATCGAGATCGCCGGCCAGCCGATGACCATGCGCATGCAGACCGCCGAAGCGAACGACGCCGTGTTCGCTGTCGGCACGGTCGTGCTGCCGAGCGCGGACCCGGCGCTGCAACGCGCGGCGCTCGACTACCTGGAGCAAGGCCTCGCGCGCAACGTGAATGCGCGTCCGGCAGCGCGCGCGACGCAAATCGAGCTGGCGGCGGGCGGGCGCGTGCTCGGCAGCGAGATGCAGGTCGAAGGGCAAAGCGGCGAAAAGCGCGAGTCGCGGACCATCCACGCGCGTTTCGTCGCACGCGGCATGCATGTGTATCAGCTGGCGATCGTCTCTGACAAAGCGCCGCCCGCCGAGCAAGCGGATCAATTCTTCACGTCCTTTAAACTTTTTTAGAGGGGACGCTCGAATCATGCAAGTACTGGCTTAAAAGCGCCGTGCCGAACTGAAATCGAATGCAAGTCGCTTCGCAGAATTGAGCCGTAATCCACGGATTTGTCAGGACTTTTTCCGCTATCCACAAGTTCTGTGGATAACTTTGTGGAGAAGAATGTGCGTTGGCCCCCAAAAGCCCGAAACAAGCGGCTGTCGTTACTTTGCCTGCGATCACGGCAATTTAATTAATTCAATAAAATCAATGGCCTGCGGAATCGGCGTTCAGCCAGCGTCAAATCCGATGAAAGTCCGGCGTGGATCGCGTCGGTGTGCATAAGTCAAGACTTGACAAGCATTTTTGCGCTGACGCGAACCGTCGCAGGCTCATGCGATGCCGAGCGCCCGCCGATACTGGACCGCCTCCGCGACGTGCGCCGCGTCCGGCGTGTCCACGCCGGCAAGGTCCGCGATGGTCCGCACCACTTTCAGTACGCGGTAGTACGCCCGCGCCGACCAGCCGAACCGCTCTCCCGCCGAGCGCAGCAGCGCCTCGCCGGCAGAATCGGGGCGGCAAACGTCGTCGGCTTCGCGGCCATCCAGCTCGCGATTCGTCTTGCCCTGCCGGCGCAACTGCGTCTCGCGCGCGACCGCCACGCGTGCCGCGACCTGCGCGCTCGATTCGCCACGCTTCGCGCTGCGCGCCGACAATTCCGCTGGCGAGAGCGCGGGCAGTTCGATCTGAATGTCGATGCGGTCCATGAGCGGCCCGGACAGCTTGCGCAAGTAACGCGCGGCGATCTCCGGCGAGCATCGGCAACGGCCAGAGGGGTCGCCGCGCCACCCGCACGGACACGGGTTCATCGCGGCGACGAGTTGGCAGGCGGCGGGGAAGTCGGCCTGCTGCGCGGCCCGCGAAATGGTGATGCGGCCGGCTTCGAGCGGTTCGCGCAGCGTTTCGAGCACCTTGCGATCGAATTCGGGAAGTTAGCTTTCTGCAGCATTTTTCCCCTGATACTTGTCAATCGACCGTGTCGTTAGGTCCTTCTCTTTTGGGCAAGCCGGCTCTGCCGGCGCGTCAGCCTCGAGTGTGTTCAACTTCGGAACCGCCGCCAGGCGGCTGTCCACACCCTTGCGGTGTGGGCAGCGAAGTTGTGCACACGGGGAACACATCATTCGCCAGTGCACTGGGTCTGTCGGTCATGTTTTCCGATTCTGGAATGCGCATGTCGCGCCCAGCGTGCATTTGTTTCTGCCACAGCTACGCCAGACCTCATCCCGCGGAACGCTCAGTTGGTCTTCGGAGTCTATTTTCGGCTTCCGGAACCCGCTTTGGGGGGTCCTCTGTGGACAGGCTCGGGTGCTTCGGTGGGTACCGCAAGAAGGTCGACTTCTTCGACACCGAGCGCGGCCGCTATTACGACCAGCGTGTCTAATCCCGGGTTCAGAATCCTGCGCTCGAGTTGGCTTATGTGGGTGCGATGGATACCAGCACGCTCCGCGAGAGCTTCTTGGGACATGCCGAGCTTTCCGCGAAGGACTTTCAAGTTGATTGAGAGACGCATACGAAGTTCGGCCGCGCGCTCGTTGATGTTCTCTGCCATATGTAGCAGGAGCATCCGGCAGTGAAGAACAAATTTCTACAGCAAATAATTCTACATAGTTTACTATTCAAAACCCTTCATCTACACTTCTCGCGTGATGCTTGTGTCGTGTTCTGTGACGGGAGGGTCGTCGCAGCGTGTATAGCGTAAAAAAGGTCAGCAGTAGCTAGCCGTTGGACGGCAGAAGTACGTTCGCCTTGCGGCCCAGAAGGCATGCTCCTTGTTTTTGCGCTTCCTTCTCAACTGGAATGTTTCTACCGTGAGTTCAGAGCCCGAAATGCCTCTGTCGCGCTGGCGAATCTTCGCGACAGATGACGGTTTGATGCGTCTCGTTGGTTACGACTGCGCCGACCAAGGACGCGTGAGTTCCAGTCTCGTCACGTTTGACCAGAAAGCGTTGCGCGCACAGACGAACGACGGTCAGACTTATCGACTGCTCGGCGAGCCGGGATTCTTTTGGGACGTCGTCGACACGTGGGACGCGTGGTTCGACACCATCACCGGAGGAGTGGGCGGCGCGGTTAAAGACGTTACAGAAGAGATGCGCAAGAGACCTGAAGATTGCCGCGACGCCTAGCGCTTACAAGTTCGGCATCGATGGGAAGCATTGGAAGGGCACGTTGAAAATCTGAAGGCCTGTGAGCGAGGGACGTCGTCACTCAGTTACTCGTCATTCGCTCGGCGCAAAAAGGGGCTCTCGCGCCGGTTAACGAAAGGAATGACCATGCCGCGGTCGGCAGATAATACGGGTAATCAGGCGGCGCTCAGTGAAAAGTGGCTGGACCATATCTTTCATCGCGCCGCGGTTGCGGTCATTCTTTGCGACCCAAAGGGCGCTGAAGCGCTGCTGGAAATACCGGATGCAGCGCTTGGCCGCATGCTGAAGAATCATCTTTGCAAAGCCGTCGGTCAGGCCATGGTGTACGGAATCGACCTCGCTGCGATTCGCAAAGAGGAAGATAAGCTTCGCAAGCGCGTCAGACCTGAATCGAGGCGAATGCCGGAACACAAATCTTCCCCAAGATACCGTGACGCGAACGTTGCGCGTTACCCTCTTGTGCTTCAAGGGAAAGTACTGCGGAAGCATGACTTCTGCAACTCGGCCGGCGTCACGGAAAAGAAGCTGGCTAAGCTCGTTAAGTCACAGCGAGTCTTTCCCGTCTTCTTTGGACCGGACGCGTACTATCCAGCATTCTTCCTATCGCCCTCGATTTTCCGCGACGACTTCAGAAACGTCATACGCGCTCTCGGAAAAACCGACGGATGGGCCATGTTCGACTTCTTCACAACCCCGATTGAGTCACTTGGCTCGACGACACCGCTTCAACGACTAGCGGCCGAAGACGTCGAGCTGGTAGTAAAAGAAGCTAGCAGCTTTGCAGAACAATTCGCGCGGCTGTTCTCCTAAGCATGAGACATCACTTTATAACGTCTGCTGGCCGTGAAAGAACTGCTGAACTTCGCTCTTCAAAACCTGATACTTGTTGTCGGACCGGTCGTCGCGTTCGCAGTCATCTTGGTCTTGCTGCGCGTCAAAAACAGATATGTGAATCAAGGCGTTTTGTTTAGGCGCATGCCTCCGCGGCAGTGCGAGCCACCAGGCGCGGCATCGGAGGAAGAAGACGTGAGTTCGCACAGCCATATCGACCTAGAAATTGCGCTCCGCAAGTTCCAAGAGTTAGGCCTGGAGGATGGGGACCTCGGATATGCCTACTGGTACGAAGTTGCACAGCTACTGAAACGAGCGGAGGGGATGCAAGCGCGAATAGACGCGCTCATCAAAGAGCTGGAGCAGTGTCGCGCGAGGCTTGGCAAAAGGGCTTGATGAGGGGGATGCGCCAGACGCGAGGAGGCTTCAATGAAGGAAGGAATTGATGTGGAACAGCGTCTGTTCAGAAAATCGGAAAAGCCTTCCGAGGACCTGAGTTGCAACTGGCACTACAAGAAGTCCCCGAGCTACAACGACTTCGTGTCTACAGATGCGACTGCGAAATGGTGCATCTTCGTGAGCCCCGCCGACGTTGACCAAGAATGGAACAAAAACAGCGGCGCTATCGAGAGCAACCAGCTAATGTGCGCCAAGGTATCCACCGCTCTGCGCAGCATGGGTCGCGATGGGCACGTCATCTGTTTCTACACGCGTGACTGGGCCGATAGGCAGGACCTCATGCGCGTCCGCGAAGTGCTGCAGTCGCTGGGCTTCGTGAAGGAACTCGGCTACAAGCGCGACATTGATACACGGAACAGGATTAACGGCTCTGGTGAGTGGTACCTACGTGCGTAGCCAGGCGACAATATTTTCACATACCTGCCGATGGGGCTTGCATGGAACCCTTGGTCTGTAATTACGTGCCGCCCTACGTTCGCGCGGAAGCTGCGGTAACGAAGTATCCCGTTGAAATTGAAATCTGCGGGGAATACTACCGTTTGCCGTACACGGAGATGGATGGCGAGAAGGCGTGGTATAGCGGCTTCAAGCAGATAATCATTGGAATGTATGTCTCGTGGTTGTGTTCCGTAACGCGCGACGAATGGGAAACCTTGACTTTCGACATGGTGATGTCATTGGTCAGGCACACAGGCTTCCACCTCATCGAGGCTCGAGCAGTCGTGCACGAAGCTACTGTCGGCGCCGACAGACTCATGGAAATGGAAAACGACCAGGTGTTTCGTGATGAGTATCCAGCGGTCGCCGCTATGTATGACGTTGAGTACAAGCGGCAACTTGCGAGATTGCAGGGACTAGTGAGGGCTTGTCCGGAAACCGAAATCGTGCCACCAGAGGCCGTTCGGCGGCGAACGCAAGGCTCCAAGCGCAAGTCTCGCTCAGCAAGAGCCCCAGCTACATCCAGTGGAGATGCGACTTGAAAAATCGATTCAAGTATCTGCCGCAGCGATGGAGCACGGAATGACGGACCGATGTGTGCCTGACGATGTTCCGAGCGAGCCGGACCCAGGTGCGATAACCAGGGTCCAACCAAAGCTCTCGGTTCGCGAAGTGGATGGTCGCTGCAGAAGCGCTCCAATCGACGAGGAACTGTGGGTGCGTTACGACGCCTGTTAAGACCTTGCGGCTCAGCTGACCGTAACGACAGGTACACGTCGCATCAATCGTCGTGTACAGGTTGGTACCAGAATTGTGGCGTACGAAAGCATGAGCGGTCGTGCCCGGAAGTGAAGGAATTGCTTTCGATGCTCCGCCTCGTTGGATGGCCAACCTAGCGAAATCGACACGGGGGCTGCGGCTGACACGACAGTCACGCCATGACGTCAGCAGAGTCGCCGACCACGACAATCAGGAGGTTCCGTGCGCGAATCCTTGCTTTAATCGTCGCGCGGCCCCGCATTGGCAGTACCGCCGACGCGGGCTCGCAGGGCGAGATTTTGGCGGCGGAAAAGGCTCTCATCGAAAGGCCCCGTATTGTTCCTAGTACTGTGCTCCCTCATGCCGCGCTCTTTCTGGCCTTCGAATTCTCCAGCGATTTCTCCCGGCGTTTGGTCCGGTAGTTATGGTTTGAGAGAGTTCTTGCGACACATTCGGCCGTCGTCAGATTGGTTAGGCCAGCCCTCGGCTTGCGTGTGACCGGGTTCCCGGCGTCGATAGGATAGGACGCCCTCTGCCGAGCGCGGCGCTCGCATAAACTTTCGGCTACAACGCTGCTAGATAATGACTTTCCGAACTGCCCCAAGCGCAGCTCCGAGTGCGGCTGCTCTAAGAGCAGCTCGCCAACAATTTGGCGCGGGCTTGAAAAAAAGTCCGTATAATCGCTGCGCCCATCCGGTTGTTTTTCTGTGATGCATTCGTCACGGTTCTTGAACTTGCTCCCAAGACTACTCAGTGGACTCCAGAAGGTGAGCCGACCAGGCAGCCAGGTTGCATCCAGCGATGGCGGCAGCGTACGATAGGTTGAACCGGATGGGCACTGATAATCAACAGTCGATGTTCAATAGCTTCACCAGCTTGACGAGCAAGGTGCAGCTCTGTCAGTTTCTTGGTATCACGACAACGAGGCTGAACTTCCTTCTCTACGGACTACCCTGTGAGCGGCGCTATAAGACTCATGCAATCAAGAAGCGTAACGGTGGGGAAAGAAGGATACGAGAGCCGATTCCGCCGCTAAAGAAGATTCAGAAAATCATCGCAGGCGAGTTAGCAAAGCAATATCGTCCTCGGCAGCACGTGTACGGGTACACGAAGAACAAAAACATTGTTCAGAAGGCACGCGTACATGTCGCGCAGAAATGGGTTGCCAGAGTCGATTTGAAGGACTTCTTCCCGTCCGTTAACTTTGGGCGCGTTAAAGGCCTATTTCGGGGTCATCCGTTCGATTTCAACCACGAGATAGCTACCCTACTTGCACAGCTCGTCATGGATGGGAACGAACTGCCGCAAGGCGCTCCGACGTCCCCAATCATCTCCAATTTCATTTGCCGCTCGCTAGACTACGAACTTAAGCGTATGGCAAAGGCGCACCGATGCTTCTACACCCGGTACGCGGATGACCTCGTTTTTTCAACGAGCCAAAAGCGGCTTAGCCCCCAAGTATGTTCCCCTTTGGCGGCTGACGGTATCTCTGTCCAAGCGGTCGTTGGTGATGGATTACGCGCTGTAGTCGAGAGGCAGGGCTTTGTTGTCAACGATGCCAAGACCCGAATCTTCAGCAAGAGCAGTCGCCAGCAGGTGACCGGCATAACGGTCAATGAGAAGGTCAACGTCAGTCGCGAGTACATCCGCGGACTGCGAGCGGTGTTGCACGCATGGAGGAAGCATGGAGAGGAAGCTGCGGCGTCATGGTTCTTCGCGAACCATTACAAACGCAACCGGCCTCACTGGAAAAGTCAACCGGCGGATTTTCGCGAGGTGATTCGAGGGAGGATGACGTTTGTCCGTTTCGTCAAGGGCGGAGATGATACGACGTATCTGACCTTGGCTAAGAAGCTGGCGCAATTAGATGATGGCTTCCAGCTTGATGCAGCAGAGCAACTCCAAGCCATGTCGCCACGATTGATGGTCTATACCGAGGGCGTCACAGACACCATCCATTTGCGACATGCGCTGTCACGAATGAAGGGGGACGGCCGATATGTGGACCTCAACGTCGACTGGGCTGACCACTCGGACCGACCACGCGGGGAGGGTAAGCTGTGGCAAAACTGCGTCAATGATTCGAGGCGAGAGGAATTTCGGCACCAGATACAGGTCTACTTGTTCGACCGAGACAGTGACTTCGCAAAAAAGGCCGAGGACAAGTACGGGAAGCTGAAACACCACGGGAACAACGTGTACTCGCTGGTCTTGCCTATCCCCGAGCATCGTCACGGACGACAGCAAGTTTGCATTGAGCATCTCTATAGAGATGAGTTCCTATGGCAGAAAGACGCTCAGGGTCGTCGGCTGTTTCCCCGTGAAGATTTTGACCTGGACGGCCACCATATTGGGGGGCTGGAAGTTCTCTATCGCCATCCAAAAGCCGGAACCTTAATTGTCGATTCCGACGTTGTCGGGTATGGCGGCTTGCGAGGCAAACCCGTTGTCATGAGCAAGAAGCAATTCGCCGATGCTGTCGACTTGCGCGTTGAACCGTTTCACGCCCCCTCGTTCGCAGGGTTCGAAGCTATTTTTGATACGCTCAGCGAGCTTTCTCGGAGCCTAGGCGGCGGCCACAGGCCGGAAGCGTCAGACCTGTTATAAGCGGCTCCGCGGACCATCAACGGTGAAGGGTCCCGGCGTGCTCGACCATATTCATCAGCTCGTCGGGCGGAAGACGTGAGGTTTCGCTTCTCACTTGAACAGAGGTCGGGTTTGTGTCCCACATCGAGCGAAGTTTTCAATGTGGCGAAATGTAGTTGTTGAGGTGGTAGTTAGCAAGAAGGTCTTTATCGACGTTTCCCAAACTTCGCAATCGCGATTCTCAGCGTCACCCTCTCTGACTCCGGACGAGGATTGGCGCTGCGAGGCAGGCTCAAGTGTCTACTCGACCACCGCGTTCAGTTGAGAGTCGACGAGAGCAACGAGCCAAAATCGTGCTCATTGAAAGTGACCGTCTTGCCGGTATAGTAGTTTGCCCGTTCGAACTGACGCTTGCCCACGACATTCTGGTTCTCGACCACAGCGAGAACGAATCCAGCCTTCCGTTCCATTCGATACTGCATGTGGATGACCTCTGCCTCCAATAACCGAGTTGCGCTCGTCGCCGCGACGACGATTAACGGAGTCGCGCTCCGCAACAAATGGTCTGCGACCATCCCACCAGCGATAGGCAACTGAACGTCCGTTTCGTGTCCCAATTGGAAGTCGGCCGCTACGGCGCTGACTATCGCAGCCAGACGAGCTTTGAAGTCGCTCGCTTGCCGTTCCGTCCGGGCCGTCGCAATGGCATGCAACTGTTGCGCTGCTTCTGCGACACGAAAAATCAGCGGGGCAATAGCTTGCGGGTCGGTGGTGACAGCGGACAAGGTCTCATCTTCCTGCAGCCTTACTTTTCCAGCCGCTGCAAGGTCTTCTGCCCATCGGGAGACCACTTCCGATTCGACGTCCCCACCTGCCATGCTCGCATGAAAGCAAGCCTCGCCATTCTCATCGACCGTGAAGCCCTCATGGCGTTGCCGTACGCGAACAACGATGCGGTCGCCAGTTCCAGCGTACTCAATCGGCGTGACGACCCGCTGCACGCCGTTTGGTTCGGGGTACACCTCGAAAAGAGAACATATTGCTTTCTTCAGGTCCATCGTCAGCTCCAGGTTCCCCAGAGCTCGTGTTGACGCTCATCTGCCGCCTGAGGGCGCAGGCTAATACCGCATGTATCGCAGAAGGCGGCGATAAGTTTCGTTCGGTCGCTATCATTCCTGGGGTCGAGCGTGGTCGACCGCTCGATGCTGAGCTCGGGCGCCCCCGGTAGCAGTCGGTTCGTGTAGTCATCCGACGTCCCACACGGAACCTTACAGTGGATTCCCTTATGGCTCGGGTGCAAGTGAAACTCAAGGACCGGCCCGAGAGCGCCGCCCGAAAGCTCACACAGCAGATATGCGTAGAAGCAAGAGTCAGTGCGTAGCTCCCCATCTCGCCACAAAAACATCACTCGGTGCGTATCCGAGACCGAGATTATTTCGGTTGCTTGGACCCTTGGACCGCCCATGCGATGGAAGGGTTTCGGCCACTTATTCCGCTTCATTGGTTTGAATGTCGGAAAGGTCGACAATACTTTCATCACCCGTTTATGCCCGACTAACTCCTGTGGCGTCACTTAACTGCCCCCTATGCAGCTTATCGTTGCTGTCGCTTTCACGTTATGAGATAGGAGCGAACCCGTTTCTAACCATACGGTCCGCGCGCGTCTTACTTTTGGTCGCCCCATTCTCGGCATTCTTAAGAGCTCACGCAAGTGCCGAAGCACATTTCGCATGGACCGCACGACGTAGTGGTGTCGACTTCCCGCATGACGCTTGGGGGAAGCACTTGCTCAAGTTCGTTGCCGTCCTGCCGATATAACAGCGGTATGGTCACATCGGACAGAGGTGGCGCGATTGAATGCAGCGACAAGGTCCGACGGCCTCGGGCAAGCCAGGGCGATGTAGAGTCGGTCGCCAAGGCGCGACCCGCGGCCGGACTAAAATCAACTTCAAACGTGATGATGCAAAAAAACAAATTGGCGGTACCCGGCGTCGTACTCGCCCTTTTCGGGGCGATAGCGGTCACGAACTACCTCAGCCTCGCAAGGCCCCTCCAAGTGGTGATTGCTGGAGACAGTCGAAATCACGGGATTTCGGCGACCGCACATTACGAATACTACGTCGTGCCGTCGTCCATTGTCTTTGACCTTGAAGACGTGGGTTCAAATAATTCGATGGCTGACGTAACCCGGGTGTTGCTCCAGTATTCGGCGACGCTCCGAGACCGGGAGTACAGCGATGTGACACTTGCGCACGCAGGCGTGTCGAAATTCAAGCTCGATGGAAAGTACTTCCATCAGCTCGGAGCCGATTTCGACACACAAAATCCCATTTACACCATCAGGACGCTGCCTGAAAACGTCATGAACCTTGACGGGTCGCATGCCTTCAGTAGGTGGGAAGGCGGCTGGCTTGGCGTGTTCGGGAAGCAGATGGACGACTTCAACGAGTTCCATAAGCAGTGGTACGTCGCTGACATGTCGAAAAACCCATCCTGACAGTTGTGGGCACCCCCGTGGGCATCGGTCGAGTTCGTGCGGAAGGAAGACGAAGAGCCCCGGCGTTCGTCGAAGGTTCCGAACACGCCCCGGTCATGCGTCCTTTATCCGTCGGGCGGTGGCCCGCCCGGTTGCTGACTTCAATCGTCGCCAGTACCTGGTCAGCTTCATATGCCCCTCTGAACACCGCTATGAACTCGCCGTTGTGCCCGAGCTGTCGACGGGCGTTCGCTGGACCCCTTCGGCCCGGGCGAATGGGGCTCGCATACCGTCGAGACTGAACTTTTGAAAATCGCCTGGATGCCGGTTTGCGACTCTAGGAGAAGGGTGAATCTGTCGCAGGTGATGACTTGCCCCGTCAGTTTGATGCCGTTCACCAGGAAAATCCACACGGTTTTCCTTTCACTGACAAGCGCCTCTAGGAAGGCTGTTTGCATGTTGTCGTTCTGTGAAGCCATGGCGGACATCCTTTTCTCGGTCGGGTCACTACATCTTAGGAAAAATCTGCTGACCGGTTACTCGACGATAGTCGTAGCGGATTGCCTCTCACAGCGGTTTGATGTCGTGCGAGCCTTACCGGCGCATCTGTTCGGATGCCGGCTGCTGTAACCAACTGCCGGGTATCGCCGCCTGCTAGTCATCGCGGAATGGCCCAAGATTGGCGCGACGTCTTCCTCCCGGGAGACTTGAACTCGGGCGGCAAAGTCCTACAATCAACGCATTGTGCTTTCACCGGTGACTGCCAATGGCGTCTTCCGTTCGGTCCGACTTGCCGGTTGATGCAGAGATACTGACCTTCCTAGTCATCTCCCACCTTGCGACGAAATTCGCGACCGGTGCTTGGATGTCAACGGGGAGTACTGTCGAGTCTTGCGCCTACTGGTCGAAGGCAATGCAGCGCGATGAAGACGTCGTCGCCAGGGTTATGCTGGCGAGTCGTGCACGACCAATCGCCGCCGCCATCGAAGCTGAGACCGGCCTGACGCTGAACGGCAGCGCTCTAGCGTCAATCTTTGACAGCAATCTACGTCTCGACTTCTCGTCTGCTAGAACTCGAGCGATATATCACCGGTGCCTGCAGTCGCTACTGGCCCGCAAATAGCGATGCCAAGGCGGCTTGCGAGCGCGTATTGAGCCCGCAGTCAGATGCGACGTAGCGATTGCAAACCCACTTCTCGCTCGTGACTGCGACAAGCGCGACGTCCGCACATCAGCCGCTGAGCGAAGTCGGCAGCAAGACTTGGTTCAAGCCAGCAGCCGTTCCAGGTCGTCAATGCGACAAGGCTTTGGGAGCAGCCCGTCAAAGCATTCCATGTCCGCGTCGGCCAAGTCAGCGAGGCCAGTCAGCGCGATAATACGAGCACCGGCACAACGGCCTCGCCGCAGTTGAAGGCACACGTCGCGTCCATCACCGTCCGGTAAAGTAAGGTCCAAGAAAATGACGTCGAAAACGTCGAGCGTGGCGATTTCCAAGGCCGATGCACCACTGTACGCCACCGCGCTCTGGTGACCCAACGCAGAAGCAATCTCGGCGAGCGAATCAGCCGTATCTTCTAAGTCGTCAACAAACAGAACGCTGCTCATCACATTTCCTCCATATAACCGGACGCAATGCATGGCAGTGCGGTCGGTGCATGGTTGTCATGCCGTCAACAGGGCAACCAGTCATGCGACGGTGGGAAGACTGTCTCAAACGGGGCAACGACCGGTTGCCACGGTCCACCACTACTTATTCGACGACGGATTAACTTCAACGGTAAGGTGTGAGAGGCCCTCAATGTGCGCCAGCGCAGAACGATAGTAATCGGGGCGTCGCTCGGAGTTGGTCACTACAGAGATGATAGCGCTCAAGTGTCCTGGGCCGACACGCCAGACGTGAAGGTCGAGGACTCGGTCGCCGGCGCCCTCTATTATCTGTCGAACTCTTACGGTCATCCGTCCGTCTCGGTTCATGTCCAGGAGGATGGCGCCTGTATCGCGGATTAGACCATATGACCAGTTCGCGATTACGAGGGCACCGACAACGCCTGCGAGCGGGTCCATCCAGTTCCAACCGAATGCGCGAGCCAAAACGAGTCCGATTATTGCGAGCACTGAGACGGCAGCATCAGCCATCACGTGCACATACGCAGCCCGCATGTTGTGGTCGCGCACAGTGCCTGCATGAGCCTCATGGTCATGTTCGACGAAGTCGACGCTGTGCTCCTCACCCGGTAGGCGGACAATAGTCCTGAAAGCATGCGGTTCCGGGACCTGCTGTATAGATTCAAGATAACCACCTCTGTCGACAAACGAGAACGTCTGACGCGAGCCGTCTGGCCGGACTGTCGTGACAGATACAGCATCTGCGCTCAATGGCTGTGTTCCGGCTTCTGGCGTGACGCGGAACACAGGTGGCACGCCGTCTTCGTAAATAGACAGTTCGAAGCCGCCTGTGTGGGCAAGTATGCGCTTGACTTCGTCCTCGTGGGAGTGGGTGTCTGCATGGCCGTGGGCGTCGCTATGGCCATGGCCGTGACCGTGGCTATGCCCATGATGGTCACCGCTCAACAGCCAGACGCTCGCAAGGTTCACCAATAGCCCGACGACAGCGATGGGAATCGCTTCGCCGAAGTGGATTGGCACCGGCGAAAAGAAACGCAACACCGCCTCATATGCAATCAGCAACGCAATCATTGCGAGCACGACTGCGCTTGTGAATCCTGCTAGGTCACCTAGCTTTCCGGTGCCAAAGACGAAACGAGAATCCGTTGCATGCTTGCGGGCATACGTATAAGCCAAAGCAGCAATGAGCATCGCCCCGGCGTGCGTCGACATATGAAGGCCGTCGGCGATAAGTGCGAGAGAGCCAAAGAGGCTGCCGCCAGCTATTTCTGCCACCATCATCGCGCTGCAAAGCGCGATAACCATCCACGTTTTGCGCTCGTTCTGCTCGTGCGCTTCTCCGAGGAAGACGTGGTTGTGCCCTGCGCCGAACCCGGCGTCCTTCCAGTTGCTCATTTCGACTCTGCTCTTACTTGAAATAACTGCGTACGACTTCAACCAGCTGTTCTGTACCGCTGCCGTGTTCACCAGCGGGTTCGGCATCTACGAGATGCGTACGGATGTGGTCCTCCAGCACAACTGCCAGTAACCCGTTCATCGCCCCTCGGCAACTGGTGATTCGTTGCAGTACATCGTTGCAATCGCGCTGCTCTTCGAGCGCACGCTCGATGGCCTCTACCTGTCCCTTGATTCGGCGGACACGGTTAAGCAGCTTCTGCTTGTCGCGGATGGTGTGACTCATAAGCAATCTCTGTATACCCTAGGGGGGTATACTAACACCGCCCGAGTCGCGTAGGATATGTTCAATGCGGACACACGTGCCGTCGGCGTCAACGTCGTTGGGCATTAGTTAGGAGAGTGGGCCCTCTCATCAGTCTTAAGAGTCTCCCCCGGGGCGGATGGCCATGCGCCTACGTTCGGTCTAGCTACTTCAGCGATTCGTTAAGGCGGTCGCCCGCGCCTGCACTCGGTGCGCGAAAGGCGACGGCGTTCCCAGCAAATGTTGGAGCGCTAAAACTACGGCCGTCGGCACCTCAGGGCGTGGCCGCTCGATGCTTGGAGCGGTGATGTGACAAATGGCTTGTTCCTGGACCCCAACTCGAACCAAGGAAAGTCGAGGTCGTGAAACTGAGCGCGTCGGAACCACCTCTTGGCGCTAGCGTCTCGGCAACACCAACGGCTCAGCCGTCTAAGAAGCGCGGCTGGGCCGTTGGCGCGAACTGACCGGGCACGCGGCCGGAAAACCAATGTCAATACCAAAGGGTGACACCGACTACCAGTTCCTTGTCAGACACGGGCTCTCCATCTTCACGGGAGAAATCCGCAGTGCGGCCGAAACGTCGTCCCCAGACGAAGCCCACGTAGGGGGCAACTTCACGGCGCAACTGATACCGAAGGCGCAAGCCAAGCCTTATGTCCGAGATGCCGCTACCAATCTCCCGTTCGGGGTCGGCTTTCCCGTATACATTGATTTCGGCTTCGGGCGTGAGGAACAGCTTCTGCGAGAGCAACACGTCATAAGACGTCTTGGCCCTGAATGCAGTGCGGCCGGACGTTCCGATGTACGCGGTGGCTTCAACGTTGAAGAACCAGGGCGCCAGTCCTTCGACGCCAATCGCAGCCCAGTCCCGCGATGGACCGTTGCCGAAGTCGTGGCGTACGCCTATCTGTGCATTCCAATAGGTCGAGTAGGCATGGGAAACCAGGGCCTCGACACGTGCGTCGTCTGTCTTTCCATATAGGCGCTCGCCGGAACTCTTCAGCCAAAGCCTGTTGATGTCGCCACCCAGCCAAGCTTCGCCGTCCCACGACCAGCCTTGTCCACCGGCGGCCTTCACGTACTCCAATTGGTCGATGAGAATCTGGTGGTACATCTCGTCGTCCGCCATGTCCATGCCCTTGACAGGGATGCCTTGGCTTGGATTCGCCATTGGAATCGGTGGCTCCTCAACCGGTAAGATTCGGTTGGGACCGCTGCGAGGACCGCCCTTGGGGCTTCGCGTGCCACTAACTTCCACGTTCCCAGCTTCGTGTGCATGCGCCGCTGGTCGGTCGGTCGAGTCATGCTCGGCGCCATGCGAGCTCCCGGGTGACATACCGCCGTCCGCCCGGCCGGTCTCTGTTGCCATTCCCGGATTCGGCGCTGCTTCATCAACTGGCGTGGAATCCTGCGAGGGAGCGGGATGCAAGTTAGAGTGGGCCCCGGGAGCCGCGTTAGAACCGCGCATATCGCCGGCTTCGGGCATGGTGTCCATAGGCATGCTTTGAGCAGCGGCGGTCAAAGAGTGAGATGCCATGCAGCTGGCGACGACAAGACCCGCAATAACGCCAGGTCGGCTCCCTCCCACAAGGGGCGCAAACAATTCTCTTGCGCTCATGCGACCACCACCTTGCGGAACATACCCGCTTCCATGTGATAAAGCAGATGGCAATGGAAGGCCCACTGGCCCGGTGCATCAGCCGTCACACGGAACGTTACCTGCTTCGTCGGCTGCACGTTGATTGTGTGCTTGCGAACAAGGAAGCTTCCGTCCTCATTCTCGAGCTCCATGAACATGCCATGAAGATGAATCGGGTGATTCATCATCGTGTCGTTGATAAGGGTGACCCGTAACCTTTCGCCATAGTGGAAAAGGATTGGCGTTGCTTCCGAGAATTTCTGGCCGTCGAATCCCCAAACGAACCGTTCCATGTTTCCAGTTAGCCGAATCGCTATCTCCCTCGACGGCGGTCGGCTATCAAGCGTGCCGCCGACCGTGTGCAGGTCGGCATAAGTAAGTACCTGTCGTCCATTTCCGCGCAGACGCGGTCCGGGGTCCTTCAATGACCGTGAGACGGTCATTGGCCGCATGTCTACCTCAGGGCCGGTACCGCGCCCCATCTCACTCATATCACCAGAATTCATGGTGTGCTTTGCGTCGACGCTCGGGCTATTCTGCGGCTTCTCCATGCCCTGCATGCCCTGCATGCCCTGCATGTCCTCCATACCTTGCATGCCCTGCATACCTTGCATCCCCTCCATCCCTTGCATGTTCGGCATGTCATTCGCGTGTTGCATGGCATCCATGCCCTGCATGTTCGGCATTTTTCGCATATCGCCCGTGCCTTGCTTATGCTCCATATCGCCCATATGCTCCGCGCCGCGCATATCACCCATGCCATTGCTGTCCATCATGTCGCCTTGGGCCTTCATAGAAGACATGCCGCCCATGCCCATATCGTTCATCGAGAGCCAAGTCTTAGGGTCCATTGGTGGGACCTCGGCTTGCATGCCTTGGCGGGGAGCGAGCGTCGCCCGAGCGAAGCCGCTCCGGTCCATCGACTGACAGAAGATGGTGTAGGCCTTGTCATCAGGCATGTCCACTACGACGTCGTAGGTCTCGGCGACAGAGATGCGGAATTCATCAACCGAAACTGGCTCGACTTCCTGCCCATCGGCCGCTATCACCGTCATCTTCAACCCGGGAATGCGGACGTCGAAGAGCGTCTCAGATGAGCCGTTGATGAACCGGAGCCTTACTTTTTCACGCGCGCGTGCAAGAGCTGTCCAATTATCGGCAGGCGTTGCACCATTGGCGAGGTATGTGTACGTGGCGCCCGAGACGTCATGGAAGTCCGTTGGATTCATGCGCATTTGATTCCACATCTGCCGCTTCTTGAGCGCCGCGCTCAAACCCATCGTTCTGACGTCACGGAAGAACTCAGGTGCCGTGGGCATTTGGTAGTTGTAGTAGTCACTCGACTCCTTCAGCTTCTGCATAATGCGCTCAGGGTCTTCGTCGGTCCAGTCGCTCAACATGACCACATAGTCTCGGTCAGTGCGGACGCTTTCTCCATCGGCTGGCTCAATGACCAGCGGACCGTAGAGCCCGGTCTGCTCCTGAAACCTGCTGTGGCTGTGATACCAGAACGTGCCCGCCTGCCGTACCAGGAACTTGTAGGTGAACGTCTCGCCCGGCTGGATTCCGGGAAAGCTGATGCCAGGTACGCCATCCATCTCGAACGGGACAAGTATCCCGTGCCAATGAATTGAAGTCGGCACTGCAAGGCGATTGGTGACACGCATGGTCACCTCGGTACCTTGCCGCCACCTCAATTCCGGCGCAGGAATGGAGCCGTTCACAGACGTGCTTGGTCGAACGCGTCCGGTGTAATTGACCGGAGTCGCATCGATAGTCAAGTCGAACTCGGTACCTGTCAGGACTGAAGGGCCACGACTGATAGATACGTTAGCTTGACTCAAGAGCGGCCAAGCACCGAGTCCTGCAGCAATTCCGCCGGCGGTCACGCCTTGCATGAAGCGACGGCGGTTCGCTAGGCGGGGAGCTACATTCTGCTTCTTCGACATAACGCTCTTCACCTCTTGCAGATATTAAGGAGTGTCGTGCGAAGCCGCTGCTGCGGATAGACACCTCCGAGACCTCTCGAATTGCTCATGCTGCGAGACCTCCGGTTGCGACCCACGGGAGCGGCTCTTTTCGTTGGGCCTGCAGAAGGGATGCATCGCGCTGCTGCCTCGCTAAGATACCTTGCCCGAGCGCCTCGCGAGCAACATGAGTTGCGCTTTTTTCTGCAACATGACGGGCTCATGACGAAGCTGTCATGCAACCCACTGCGACTAGGGGCAACCAGCGAGTCACTTCGCCTGCCGCGAGTAACGAAGCCTCGCGAACGCGTTAATCGAGAGGTTGAAATCCCGTATGACCGTCACTCGGCCGACTCCGTGAAGGGCACAGTAATCGACGATTTCTTGCGCTACATCAACCCCTTTCTTCGTTGGCTCCCTAGAGTCAATCAGAATCAAGGCGATGTTGGGCGGGGGAAGGCAAACGCCGTGCGCTCCCGCGCCTCAGCGCCGAACGAACGGATTACGGACCGAATCGTCCACAGGCCAGGGAGCCAGATATGAACACGACGTCTCACGATGCGTCACCCTTCTGGAAATCGCGGGGCGCTATTGCCTTACTTGGCTTTGGCGCGATTGCCGCGTTCTTCATGTTCTCCGAACACCGAGCTCATTTTCTGGGTGTCTTGCCGTATCTGCTATTCCTGGCGTGTCCGCTCATGCACTTGTTCATGCATCACGGGCACGGTCACCAAAACGGCGGCGGTACCCGCCCCGCTGATGTCCAAGGAGGCCAAGATGAACGAGCCAACTAGCGCATATGGGTTGTGGGGTCTTGTTGTGGTCAACTCCCTCATCTTCATTGTGTTCGCTTTCAGCTTTTTCAAGCCCAACACTGCTCGCGATTGGCGCAGCTTCGGGGCCTTCTCTGCCTTTGTCGTAGCCCTCTTCGCGGAGATGTACGGCTTCCCGCTAACCATCTATTTGCTCGCTGGGTGGCTGCAGACACGGTTTCCGCAGACAAACCTCTACTCGCACGATGCAGGCCATCTTTGGTGGATGTTGACAGGCCGGCACGGGGACCCCCATTTCGGCCTTCCGCATCTGGCGAGCATCGCACTCATCTTCGGCGGCTTCTATCTCTTATCGAAGGCGTGGCATACGTTATACACGGCACAGCGTGCCCGGCAACTTGCAACCACGGGACCATACGCACGCATCCGGCACCCGCAGTATGTTGCGTTCGTGCTCATCATGGCCGGCTTCCTTCTGCAATGGCCAACGCTAGTCACATTAGTCATGTTTCCCATACTTGTCCTGATGTATGTGCAACTTGCACGACACGAGGAACGAGATAGCGAGAAGGAGTTTGGGCAGGCGTGGGTTGAGTACGCTGCTCGAACACCGCGCTTTGTGCCTGGGATTTCCGGGGCGGATACGGCGCCGGTCCACTAGCCACTGCCGCGCAGTTCGTCCAGGGCGGTGTCGCTGATTGAGCCGCACCGCCCTACGGCCATAACGCGCCACTGACTAGACCTTCGCGTTGCGCAAGCGCAGCGCGTTGCTTATAACGGAGGCAGAACTGAGGCTCATGGCGAGCGCTGCAATCATCGGCGACAGCAGTAATCCCGTGAACGGGTAAAGCACGCCTGCTGCCAATGGAATCCCCAGAGCGTTGTAGACGAAAGCGAAGCCCAGATTTTGCTTCATGTTCCGGACCGTGGTCTCCGAGAGCTCTCGGGCTCGCGCGATGCCACGCAAATCGCCTTTGACCAAAGTGACTTGCGCGCTGCTCATTGCGACGTCGGTGCCCGTTCCCATCGCGACGCCGACGTCGGCCTTGGCCAGCGCCGGCGCGTCGTTGATACCGTCGCCCGCCATCGCCACCACCTTGCCTGATTCTTGGAATCGGGTGACGAGCGCCAGCTTGTCGGCAGGCTTAACTTCGCCGTAGAACTCGTCAATGCCAAGCTTGCCGGCCACGGCCTTCGCGGTTATGACACCGTCGCCTGTCGCCATCACCACGTGAACACCGTCCTGGGCCAGACGCGCCAACGCCTCTGGCGTCGTCGCCTTTATCGGGTCCGAGACGGCTAGGAGTCCAGCTAGCTTCGCATCAACGGCCAAGTACATGACGCTCGCGCCTTGAGTCCTTAACGCGTCGGCGTCGCTTGCTACCAATCCAACGTCAATGCCTTCGGCTTTCATTAAGGCAGTGTTGCCTAGGGCAAGCTTGCGACCGCCCACGCTGCCTCGAACGCCAATTCCTGTGCTCGATTCAAACTCGTCAGTCTTCTCGAGTGCAAGGGCTTGTTCGCGAGCTGCATCGACTATGGTCGCGGCGAGCGGGTGCTCGCTGCCTTGGTCGAGGCTTGCTGCAAGTCGGAGAACCTCTTGTTCGGCGAAGCCGTTGACGCCAACGCAGCGTTGAAAGGCCGGATGACCCTCCGTGAGGGTGCCGGTCTTATCAACGATAAGGGCGTTGACCTTGCGCAGATTTTCGATAGCAGCCGCATCCCGGAAAAGCACACCGTTCGACGCAGCCTTACCGCTCGCGACCATGATAGACATCGGCGTTGCAAGGCCCAGCGCGCAGGGACATGCAATGATGAGCACAGCCACGGCATTGATGAGGCCAAATACCCAACTGGGTTGTGGGCCGAGCAAGCCCCAGGCGACGAACGTAAGCAGAGCAATGCCTACGACCGCGAGGACGAACACACCCGCTACCTTGTCGGCCATCCGCTGCATGGGTGCACGCGAGCGCTGAGCCTGCGCAACCATCTGGACGATTTGCGCCAATACTGTCTGGGAGCCGACCTTCTCGGACCGGATAACGAGGGTGCCAGCGGCGTTCATGGTGGCGCCGATTACACGGTCGCCCGGTCGCTTGGTAACAGGAATCGGCTCCCCTGTAATCATCGATTCGTCCAGAGAACTGGTTCCTTCAGTGACTAAACCGTCTGTCGGCACCTTTTCTCCTGGGCGCACGCGCAGCAGGTCACCGACATGCACATGCGTGAGCGGGACGTCCTCTTCTGTGCCGTCGGCCTTGATTCTTCTGGCAGTTTTTGGCGCCAAACCCAAGAGCGCCTTAATGGCAGCTGAAGTCTGGGAGCGCGCCTTCAACTCGAGCAGTTGACCGAGAAGCGTGAGAGATATGATGACAGCCGCTGCCTCAAAATAGACTTCGACCCGACCGTGGGCGACGAACGTTGCGGGGAAGACACCTGGCGCAACGACGGCAACCACACTGTAGGCATAGGCCGCTCCGGTCCCAAGACCGATGAGCGTCCACATGTTCGGGCTGCGATTCTTGAATGACTGAACACAGCGTTCGAAGAAGGGTAACCCCGCCCAGATGACGACGGGCGTCGAAAGGACGAACTCGACCCAGTTCAGCGTAGAGGCCTCCATCCACCCAAGGCGATGGCCGAACATAGCGAGGACAAACACCACGGCTGTAAACGGGAGGGTCCACCACAATCTTCGACGAAAGTCCGCGAGTTCGGGGTTTTCCTCGTCCTCGAGACTTGGCAGCAACGGCTCCAAAGCCATGCCGCATATCGGGCAATTGCCGGGATGGTCTTGCCGATTTTGCGGATGCATCGGGCACGTGTAGATGGCGCCTTCGGGTGCCGGCCCCACTTGTTCCGGCGGCCTTGGGCTGACGTACTTCGCTGGGTCCGCTGCGAACTTACTCTCGCAGGATTGGCTGCAGAAGAGATATCGTTGCCCGTTGTGTTCAAGCTGGAACTCGGAGTCTGCAGCGACAGACATGCCGCACACTGGGTCTTTCAGGGAGACGGCATTGAATTCGCTCCCGTCGCCAATGTGTCGCTCGTGCTGGCATGCATGGTGATGCTCGATGCTGTGGCCGGTGACTGCCCCGTCGTCGTGGTGGTGCCCGAGCTCCGCTCCATCTGCTTTCGACGACTGGAGGCCATCCTTACCGCTAGGTTGCACCCTCATTTAAGCGCTCCTTTCTCGGTCATGCCTTGCAAAAATTCTTGCCGACGCGTCGTTCCGCTCCACCATCGAGGAAATGGTGCACGCAGACAGCCAAGCGTCAGCGCAGACTCCATTGTCAACCTTCCAGCAGTGGGAAAGTCAACGCAGTGGCCGGTGCCGGTTGTCTAGGTGATAGACTCGCGAACAATAAAACGTAAGACAATAATGAACACCCTGCACACTCTTATCCAGCATTGGAAAGAAGACCCGGCTGGCACGTTTCAGACGTGGTTCCTATGGCCCGAGCGACTCAAGAACTTTCGGTCTATCCGACAGGGCATTCGGCAGGTCGTCAGGGAAATCAATGGCGGAACCTTTGGAAATGCCTACCGTGGCTCTTCTCTCGAAACGGTTGTGAGTTCCATCGCCGAGCAGCGGCAAATCTTCCGAGGCGCCGACCACGCGTTCTTGTGGAAACCCAAGCTCCGAATCCCCGACATCTATGAGAATCCGGCAAACCAGCGGGCGTTCGGCAAACTACTTGATACTTGCGATTGCTGTGATGACGCGGAGGCCGTACTAGCGGCTATCCGGACGCTTGACACCCATGCGGTGAAGGGCCTTGGGCCAGCGGTGGCCAATTTGCTCTACTTCATCCACCCGACTCTCGTTTCTCCGTTCAATACAGCCATCGTCAAGGGTTTCAACGCGATAACCAAGGCCAACGTGAAGCTCGGCCGCTGGGACCACTATCTCGCAATGCGCAGAGGAATACTTGAGCTAAATCATGAACACCGCGCTTTGCTGTCCAACGACCTAGGCGCGGTCGCTGGCTTCCTCTTCGACGTCGGCATGGACCGATACCCATTGCCTCCGTCGATGGACGATGCCGCGTCCAACGAAGCATGGCGCCAAGACTTAGATGCAGTTCGAGAGCAGTCGGCGACACTCGCACGACAGCTTGAGGCCGGCCGCCAGCAGGACGCGACACACACCGAAGTTCAGGGATGGCTGCGCGACCTTGGGAAGTCCCTTGGCTATCAAGTCTGGATTGCTACCAATGACCGTTCGCGGCCATACGGAGATGGGAAACTGGCCGACGGTTGCCTGAGCGAACTTCCCGCTTCGCTGAAAATCAGTGGCGCGGACACCGTACCGCTGATTGACGTCATCTGGCTGAATCCCGACCAGTCCGTGACAGCGGCGTTCGAAGTTGAGCACACCACCTCCATTTTCTCAGGCATCGTTCGCCTCTTGGACCTGGCGCTTGGTTCCGTGACTGCAGCCCAGCGCCACCTGTACCTGGTTGCACCCGACAGCCGGCAAGAAGACGTGCGCAGCCAGTTGGCGCGACCCGCGTTTTCTCGTGTGAGCGAACTGGGCATCAGGTACCTCCCGTACGGCGCCCTCAAGGAACACAGGGAAAGTATTGCCCGCTTTGGCAGTGGCATGAAGCCCATCGAGGCCATCGCCACATCACTATGAATCGCGCGGTCTTGCAAGTCGTTGGTACCCAGTTCCCGGATGCAAGATGTAAGCCTGGATAACTGTTAGTGTCGCTGGCCGGGCTCGCTCTCGCCTTCGGCTTCATCACGTGGGGATTGCTTCCACGGTGCTGTTGCGCTTGCGGACACGGGTGCGTCCTTTCGATGGTTGGCGGCATACCGCTTCCTCGCGCGCTCAAGCGTTGCCACGGTCGGCGGATACTCGTAGCGCCGATGCGGTAGCCATCCTTCCTCCCAAGCCTTTTCGAGTTCGTTGTTCGCGTCTTCCTTGGACTTCGCTGGTTGCGAGAGCGCCGGCTGCGCTAAGACGCAGCCCGAAAGAACAACCACTACTGCGTAAATCATAGCTGGGCGCCGCATGGTTCCTCCCGACGCACGACTGCTTGCTTATAAGTCCATTCTTACGAGACCAAGGCGACATGAAAGTGATGAGCAGATGAAGTTTCCATCATCTTCTCGTCACATGCGCCTGCGGATGGCAAACCCGACAGCACAAGCGCCGGCAGCACTAACTGTCGCTAATAGCCGGTCGCCTTGACAGGAACAACTGAGCCCGAGTCCGACGCGGACGATGCAATGTTGGCCAGGCGTGATACAGGTGCGATGTATAAACTCGTTTCTCTACAGATTTCTTTAGCTTCATCTTTCCTACTGAAGCTACTTTCGACATCCAAGCCATCTCATAAATGGCAGTGTTTTCATTGGGAGAGCAGCGGTCTGTTGGACCGCTCACGCCAAAAATGCGCTCCGCTAGTCCAGACCACCACTCCCGAAAGAGAAAATAAGCGCAGACTCTGGAAGCCAGGAGACTTGAATTCGATTGGTGGACGGCCAACGTGCGGGCTACGCTGAGGTCGTGGAAGCGACGTCGACTCGAGCCTTCGCTGAGCGGGAATTGTGAACCCGTCGTCAGGACAGCTTTAGGCTTTCGAGTCGACATGTGTCAGTGTCCGGCCGTTCTTCCGGAATCGGAACCGTAGCGAGCGCGATTCCGTTCGATTGTCGCTTCACTCGGAGGATAGTCGGAGCGGCTGGTAGGAACGAGTCCGGCCCTCTGGGCTTCAATCAATTCTTGCATGACTTGGGCGCGCGTCTTTCCTTCAGGTGGCGCCTGCATCGCGGTAGCGTGAGCACTGCGCGAAGAGAGCGTTTGGCTGCTTGACGCTGGTTCGGCCCTTGATGCCGAGGGAAAGTTATGTCCGGCGTCGGCGAACGAGCTGTTTGTCACCGCAGCGAGTGCGGCGAAAAGTACGAGATATCGTGTTTTCATTCTGGACTCCAAAAGTACACTGCGCGTCATCAGCGTTGATGACGAGCGTCATTCTGGATGGAAGCCCCTGAACTGCCCGTGACTGCGACGTGAAATCTTCGTCATCTTTCGCTCATAGGCGCGAGCGATGCTGGCCATGAATCGCTGTATCGGGTGCGGAGACGCATGGTCATGGCGTTATAACGGAGGAAACGGTGGAAAATCGGAAGCGAAAGGATTCGGGGCGGGCCGAGGTTTGCCTGGGAAATTTGCGGCGCGCCTCCCGCGTCACTGTGGCAGCTGTGGCGGCGTTTGCAGCGATGGCTGCCATACCTGCATATGCCGACGGACCGGGCCGGGGGCTTACGGCAGAGTTTGAAGTGGCACTGATGGAGACCATCATTGACCACCATTTTTCCGCGCTAAGGATGACAGAGCTGGCCGCCGGCACAGATGTCCGAAGGACCGGAAACTTGTCTCCGACTGAGGGGACTTCGCCTTCGCCGGGCTTTCCTCCTACACAGGCGAAGGCCACTATCGATGAAATCAAGTCGAATGCGCGCATGGAAAATCGTACACAACGCGAGCAGATTCTCCAGCTACAGTCCCTCTTGCACGACTGGTACGGCATCAACTATCAGCCGCAACTTCGCCCCGAGCAACAAGCAGCCATCGGCATACTTGAACATGCGCAGCCTGGCAAGTCGTTCGACCGAGCCTATCTGGAAGTATTCAGCCATCACCACTACCAGCTCTTCAAGCCGCTGAATGGATGCATGACCGGGGTAGACCGGCGCCACGACCAACTCATCCGGCTTTGCAATCAAATGTGGCACG
Organism: Caballeronia sp. BCC1704; assembly: GCF_902833455.1. Taxonomy (NCBI): domain Bacteria; kingdom Pseudomonadati; phylum Pseudomonadota; class Betaproteobacteria; order Burkholderiales; family Burkholderiaceae; genus Caballeronia; species Caballeronia sp. BCC1704. The sequence goes on from NZ_CADFFT010000001.1 coordinate 570,109, forward strand.
CTCAGACGAGTGCGGTCGATGATATGAGGGAATTGCTAGAGAAGGACTTCGGTATAGCCGACTACCAGCCGTTCTCCGACGCTAGCCCGTTGCAACCCGAAGGCGGGAGGCTACGTGGTCAGCACAGCGGTGGCTAGCAGCGGCGACTTCAATAACGCATAGCGCTCTTAGATGCTTCCGCCGTTTCCGTACGGCGGAAGTCGCAGTCATTCGCGAACCAAATGGGACCGGGGGGTTAGGCCATCGCCCGGCACTCGTTGGCGCATGCACGGCACGCTTCGGCGCATTGCTTGCAATGCTCGTGCTCGTGTTTCTCGCATTCGGCAGCGCATGCTTCACATAGCGATGCGCAGAGGGCGCATATCTCTTTAATGTGTTTGCTACCGCGAGCCATCGCTGCGGAAGCAAGACGACATGCATCCGCGCAATCCATGTCCTGCCTAATGCATTCGGCCATCGCGGACACGTTGCTTTCAGACAGGCACGCAGTTGCACAATGGTCGCATGCTGCGGCGCAAGCGTCGCACGCGTCGATACATGACTGATGCTGTTGGTGAGCCATATCGTCCTCCTAGAACGTTAGATGCTGGGGAGCCAGCGCAGCAGTTTCGCATCCAACGTGCCCATCGACGAAAAAAAGGCCCGCAAGTTGCGCGGGCCAAAAAGACAGTCCTGAGTGACGCGCCAAGAGGGCTACAGATTCACTGCAGGACCGTCCACCGTGGACGGACGACGAGAAGTGGTGACTATGCAGTGCCTGGCAGTGGGCTCGAAACGAGAACTGCGGCAGCGATAAGAACAGCCACAAGTACGATTGACTCGATATGCAGCACCCTTGAGAAGCGCTTCAGGGCAGGCGCAGCATTACGCCTGCTGCCGCCCTTGAGGGAGGCCAGCAGTTGCGGCATCTCGAAAAATCGGTTGTGACCGCCTAGGGCGGCAGCGACTAATACAAGCCCGAGCTTCAGCATGAGTACCTGGCCATACGCCGAGGTGACGAAGCCGACCGGCGAGTTCACGCTACGCCATCCGTTGTATGCGCCGGTGGCAAAGAGAACAATTAGTGCCATCGTGGCGGTGTCGGACAGCGACTGAATGAAGGATGCACCGTTCTTGCGGTCGGGCTCACCCGCAGCGATAAGGCTCGGAGCGACTATGTAGGTGGTCGCGACTACGAGCCCGACCCAGACGCTGATTGCAAGCAGGTGAATCCAGTCGGCCCATACCGGCAGTGAGAAGAAGCCAGCTTCCACGGAGTGCCCGGTGTTGCTTCTTCCAAGCGCGATTCCGAGAAGACATATCGCGGTGAGCGGCATGAGTCGGCCGCGCATGGAAGCCGAGGAGAAGAGCAAACCGAGTGCTACGCAAGTGAGCAACGCGCTGGCAGCCCACGCGTGACCATATCCGGTTTCCTTCAGCATCGAGTAGACGGCCGGTCCGGCTTCAGCAAGTGTCGACTCGCTCATGAGCGCGCAGTGAATCCAGAAGGCGGCAGTTGTGGATAGCAACAATGCCACGCCCGCCACGCGAGCGGCAAGCAGCAACCGCGCGCTGACGCTTGCCTGCCAGTGGGATGTGCTGCGGACAAGCCACCTGTCGCAAATGAGTGCGCCGACCAGTGTCGCGAAGCTGATGTTCTGCAGCGCGACCAGCGCCAGTCGTAGCACGCCCAGGAAACCGTCGTTCATCACTTCACCGTGAAAGTGTAGGTGCCCTTTGTCTTGTGGGAGTCACTCGTCATCACGGCCCACTGGACGGTGTACGAGCCGGATTCGAGCTTCGGCAGGGAAACCTTAAGAACGCGCGGATTCGTCGAATCAACCGTGGCTTTCTCCTTCGTTGCGGGCGCGCCAGCAGGGTTGATGACCTTGATGGTGCTGAAAGACGATTCGATGTTCTCGTTAAACGTCAGCCGCAACGCGTCTGGCGACACGTCGACCGTGCTGCCGGCGGCCGGTGCCGCGCTTTCAAGTTTTCCGTGTGCCAACGCAGCAACGGGCGAGAGGCCCATTACAGCGGTCGCCAAAACAGGCGCCAGGCTCCTGCGAAATACGTTGTTCATACTTGCCTTCCTTGGCAGATGCCGGTGATTGCGTAGTTCTTCGTCAAGCCGTCACTGCTTCTGCAGCTTGGTGACCGTGAGGGTCCCGTTCACCTCCTCGGCAACGAAATCAATCTTGTCGCCCACTTTGACTTGCGAGAGCATCGCGGGGTCTTTCACCTTGAACGCCATCGTCATACCTTCCATGCCGAGGTTTTCGAGCGGACCGTGTTTGATGGTGAGCTTGCCGGCGGCGTTGTCGACCTTCTTGACTTCGCCATGCGACATGCTGTTTTTGGCATCAGCGTTCTGTTGGGTGCCGCTCGCCATGTTCATGTTGCTCATATCGCCCGCCGCATATGCGGTCGCGGACAGCGACGCTGCGAAACCCAGTGCCATCAAAGCAATTGCCTTCTTCATCACATTCTCTCCATTGGTTGACGAAATTGGGCCGTGCACCTGCACGGCACTTCTTGAATCAGCTTTCCGGCAGTTCGCCGGTGTACTCGTATGCCACCGTCCCTTTGGGGTGTTTGAACCAGCCCGGGTCGCGGTAATCGTTCCTACCGAGGCCCTGCCGAACCTTGACTACGGTGAACATTCCGCCCATCTCGACTGGCCCGAAGGGACCGCTGCCCGTCATCATGGGCAACGTGTTGTCGGGCAGGGGCATCTCCATCTCACCCATCGCTCCGCCGGTGCTGCCCATGGCCATGTAGTCGGGAACCAGCTTATTGATGCGCTTGGCGAGGTCCTTCTGCGGCACGCCAATCATGTTGGGGACCTGATGCCCCATTGCATTCATGGTGTGATGAGACTTATGGCAGTGAAATGCCCAATCGCCAGGACGATTCGCGGTGAACTCGATGGCGCGCATCTGCCCGACAGCGACGTCAGCAGTGACTTCGGGCCAGCGCGCGGCCGGAGGAATCCAGCCGCCATCGGTGCCTGCGACCTCGAAGCTGTACCCGTGCAGGTGAATCGGGTGATTCGTCATGGTCAGGTTGCCAAAGCGGATGCGCACTCTGTCGCCCGCGCGAACGGGCATGGGGTCGATTCCAGGAAAGACCCTGGAATTGAACGTCCACATGTTGAAGTCCGTCATCTCGTTGACGCGCGGAGTAAAGCTGCCTGGGTCAATGTCGTATGCGGCTAGCAGAAAGACGAAGTCGCGGTCCACAGGCATGACACTGCGGTCTTTCGGATGCACGATGAACGTGCCCATCATGCCCATGGCCATCTGAACCATTTCGTCGGCATGCGGGTGGTACATGAACGTTCCGTGCCTCTCGAGCTGGAACTCATAGACGAACGTCTTTCCCGGCGGGATATGGGGCTGCGTGAGACCGCCGACGCCGTCCATTCCCGAAGGCAGCAGCATGCCGTGCCAGTGAACCGTAGTGTGTTCAGGCAACTTGTTTGTCACGAAGATGCGTACCTTGTCACCTTCGACTGCTTCGATGGTCGGCCCCGGGGTCTGACCGTTGTAACCCCAGAGATTGGCGTTCATGCCGGGCGCCATCTCGCGTACCACCGGCTCGGCAATGAGATGAAACTCCTTCCATCCGTTCTTCATACGCCACGGCAACGTCCACCCATTCAGCGTCGCAACAGGCGTATATGGGCGTCCGTTGGGCGGTGCGAGAGGAGGCTGCGTGACGGCATTACCCATCGTTGGGGCTTCTGGCAGCGACGCGGCGCCAGCCTTGCTGACGAGGGCCGCACCTAACAGCGCAGCACCCGAGCCGCCGATAAAATTTCGACGAGAGACCATCTTCATTTACCTTCAGATTGTGTTGGCGTCGCGGACGGCGTCGACGGCGCACCTACGCCCGGCGTATGCGACGCGGGCTCTGCCGAGCTTGGCTCGGTGTTGTTATCAGCGGGACTTCGCGCCGGTGCAGTCGTTGTCGGCGGAAGTTGGCCGCCAAGCGACTGCTGCAGGTCGGTTTCTGCAAGCCAATAGTCTTTGAGTGCGTCGATGTATCCGTTGACCGCACCAACTTGGTCGCGTGAGTCCGCCAGCAATTCAAATACGCTTGCGAGCATGCCGTTGTAGCGCAATAGCATCTCGTCGGAGATGGTCTTGCGCACAGGCACGACGTTGTCGCGGTAGTGCTTGGCAACGTCGTAGCTGGTCACATATGCGGAGTATGCTTCGCGGACTTCCGACCGGGCGTCGATAGCTGTCTGCGCAAGGCGGTTCGCCGATTGCATGTATATGGCTTCTGCGCGCGCCACTTTCGCGCTGCCCCAATCGAAGATGGGAATCTCAACGCTTATCTCATAGCCGCGCTCTTTGCCCTTGTCCGTTTCGAAGTTGTTCTGGTACCCGACCTCCAGCGCATTGACGAACCGAGTCGCCTTTCCGAGACCCAGCGATGTGGCGAGCCCCTGAACTTGAAGTTTTCCGGCCTGGATATCTAGGCGGTTTTGCATTGCGAACGTCTCGAGCTCGCTTAACTGGGGTCTATCTTTCGGCAGGTCGGGGAGCCGGTCGGGAAGCTGATATTGCGCACCAGAACCCCAAAGGCCCATCGCACGAGTCAGCTTTTCACGGGCGGAAACCTTCTGCTGTCGAGCCTTGGCCAATTGAGCAGCGGATTCCGCGTAGAAGGCTTGCTCCCGCGCGTAGTCGAGCTTGCTGAAGTTACCCGCCTGACGCATGCGCGATGCGAGTTCAGCGCCTGCTTCGGCAGAATCCTTGACCTGCTCGGCATACAACGCTGACTGCCCGGCTGCGACCGCTTCGACGTAAGCCTTTCGCGCGTCGGCCGCCACCTTCAACATGGCGTTGGCCGTCTCGACCTTCGTCTGCTCGAACCGACGCGCTTCGATACGCGAGGCCACGGGCAGTGTCAGCACACCGAGAACCGCCATCGAAAACGTCCGGCCGATGCCGATGCCATCGCTCCAATGTGTCCGGCTGAAAGAAAAGCTCGGATTGGGCAGACGGCCTGCTTGGACGAGGTCGGCTTCCGAAACACCGAGCTCGCCGTACGCGGCTTGGAGTCCACGATTGTTGAGTAGCGCAATCTGGACCGCGTCGTCCATGCCGAGCGGTTTGGCTAGAAGCTCTTGGGTGCGCTTATAAGCAGCCTCTCGGTCTTCATGAGTCTTGAGGTAGACAGCATCCTTCCCGAGGCGCTCGGACGCAACAGACGACACGCTGCTGAAGCCGCCATCCTTCGAGAATGTGGTGCATCCAGCGAGGAACACCGCAGCCATTGCGACACAGGTTGCCCGGGTATGTGCGAGGTGCCGCGTCATTTCGCCTGGCTCCCGTGTTGGTGTTCGCTCATCTCAGCCGAAGCACTTCCAGTAGCTGTGGAGTGCTGCATCGCGCCATTGCGCTTCGGAGCAACGTCACAGTTGAGTTGTTGCCAGCTCGCGTTGTCGCTATCGTTGAAAGGCAAGTACTTATCGAACGCCGAGGGTGCTTCGGTGGGTGTTGCCGACGCAGTAGCGTCCACCGGGTCGAGGATTGTCGCCGTCGCTGCATGTGCAAGTAACGGCATCGTGCAAGCGCCTACGAACGCCGCAAGGAGTTTTCGCATGAATTTTTCTCGTCATGAATCGTCGAGGTCGTGTGACCTGGACAAGTGCCTGCCGCAGCTATTGGCTGCGAGTTAGCGGACTAGACGAGAAGCGGCCTGGGCGGTCGCTCGATGCCGCCAGTCAGGAAAGAAACGACCGGAAGCGGCATTGACGAAAGAATGACGGAGTGCGCAGTCTCAGCGAAGTGCGTTGGCGCCGAGAGGCCGACGACGGCTGCGCCGAGACAACAAGATGCGCAGCTGGAGCAAGCGTGATGATGGCCGTTGGAGTGAGTCGTTTGGCCGCTCGCTTCGGTTCCGTGAGCGTCTGCAGTCTTGTCATAGCTGAAGCCATCGGCCGACTCATGCAGATGGCGGTGCATGTGAGAAGACGCATTGCCACCATGACCCATGCCGAGACTACAGTTCATCGACGCGGCCGCGAACGACTGAACCGGAAGGCTCAGCGCCAAAACGACAACGAGGATGAACTTGCGCCAGTAAGACATGGCTTTGGAACGTAGCATGCGTTTGACAATTGTAAGCCGTAGTCGCCCAAGTGACTAGCCGGAGGAGCGTGCGAAGATTACTGCATGCCGCCTGACAGCAAGATGCGCGGAACATGACGGTTTTTTCATCTTCAACATGAAAATTTTTTCATCTTGCCGTCATGTGCCGCGCATGGAGCACCCGGTAAGCTGCGAGGGGAGACCTAATATGGTTCCAATTCTCAAGTCATCGTGAACCCATGCGCATCCTGCTGATAGAAGACGAGCCGAAGATGACGTCCTATCTTCGCAAAGGGCTCACGGAGGCCAGCTATACCGTCTACATTGCCGACAACGGAGAGGACGGTCTCTTCCTTGCGCTCAATGAGGACTTCGACCTCGTTGTACTAGATGTCATGCTGCCGGGTATAGATGGCCTGAAGGTGCTTAGGGAATTGCGCAAGCAGAAACAAACGCCTGTCTTGCTGCTCACAGCGCGTGACACAGTCGATGACAAAGTCGAGGGATTGGAAGCCGGTGCCGACGACTATCTATCGAAGCCCTTCGCGTATGCCGAGCTACTGGCCCGCATACGCTCATTGCTTCGCCGCGCACCTCGCGCAGTCAAGGATATCCTGCGTATCGGCGACCTCGAAATTGACCTTATCAAGCGCCGCGTGAAACGCGGGGAAACGCGGCTGGAGCTAACTGCACAAGAATTCGCCTTGCTGCAATTGCTCGCCGAGCGGCACGGCGAGGTCCTGACGCGACAGTTCATTACTTCCCAGATTTGGGACATGAACTTCGATAGCGATACAAATGTGGTCGATGCAGCAGTGAAGCGCTTGCGCGCCAAAATCGATAACTCGTATGGCAACAAGCTGCTGCACACCGTTAGAGGGATGGGTTACGTACTCGAGGACCGGTCGTGAACCAACCTGCGTCAGCCAAGTCCGCATATGTGCTGCTTCTGCGATTGGCGGGCGCCTTTGCATTAGCCGCGCTCCTCGTATTTTCGCTGATGGGGGCGTACCTTTACCGGTCTCTCGCGCATGAATTAGAGCGGCGCGACGATGTCGAGATTGCGGGAAAACTCGCCCAATTCCGGCAGTTAATCAGCGACGCGGGCGCGCTCGACGCTGTGCGTCGCGACCCGTCCATCTTCCATGAGGTGCTCCTTTCGCACCCTGGGGTCTATCTGGCTATCATCGGTGAAAGCGGTGATGTGTTAGTGCAGCACGGACTGACAACGACGATGGACTTCCAGGCGCTGATTCGTCAGAAGCACTCGCCGGGCGTCCCATACGGTTGCGAGTCCGCCGCGATAGGCCAAGCGCGCTGCGTGATGGCGCCGCAGAGGCTTCGCTCGGGCGAGGTCGCGCAGGTTCTGCTCTCGCGTAGCGCGCTTGACAGGCAATCGCTGCTCGAGAGCTACCGTATTGACATCTTGGTCGCCGTAGCAATCGGTTCCCTTCTCGTCGGCGGTCTCGGGTACTTGATTACTCGGCGTGGGCTCGTACCTGTCAAGAGCATTGGCCGCCAAGCGTCCCGCATTGAGGCGCACAATTTGAGCGAAAGGCTTGACATCGAGGGGGGACCTGTAGAACTGGAGGAGATAGCGACGTCGGTGAACCGCATGCTCGACAGGCTCGAGCGAGCGTTTGTCCGTCTGTCGCAGTTTTCCTCTGACCTCGCGCATGACATGCGCACTCCGCTGGCGAATCTGCTCAGTGCATCGCAGATAACTCTTTCGCGGCCGCGCACGATTGACGAGTATGAAGCGCTCATCGAGTCGAACATAGAAGAGTATGAACGACTCCAACGCATGATTGAAAACATGCTGTTTCTCGCTCGAACTGACAATGCCCAGCCATTGCTCAACGCTTCGACGATTGACGCGAGAAGCGAACTCGGGCGGTTGGCCTCATATTTTCAAGGTCTAGCAGATGAATCGAGCATTCACATCAGCGTTGAAGGCAGCGCCGTCGTGGAAGCTGACACGAATCTCTTTCGCCGCGCCGTCAGTAATCTGATTTCGAATGCGCTACAACACGCGACACCGGGCTCGACCGTAGAGCTACGTGCTTCCGAGACGTCGCGACAGGCATCCATTGAGGTCGTGAATGTTGGCAACGCGATAGCGCCCGAACATCTGCCGAAAATCTTTGAGCGGTTCTACCGAGCCGACGCATCAAGGCATGGGTCGGCGAAGAACACCGGGCTGGGGCTCGCGATAGTGAAGTCGATTATGCAGTTGCATCGCGGAACGGTCGACGTTCACAGCGCCGCTGGTCGTACTTCATTCTTGCTTCATTTCCCTCGCGCCAGAACAAAGCTCGAGAAAACCCAGCCGACTTGACGTTCCCACCATGAGGCGCTCAAGACGTCTGTGCCCGAATTCCTTTTTGGAGACGATGATGAAATTTCATGTCGAGAAAATATCTTGCGGCGGATGCGCCCAGACCGTCCGGAGGGGCATCGCACAGGTAGACAACGTCGCGCGAGTGAGTGTCGACGTGGCCTCGAAGACGGTTGAGGTCGAAACAACCGCGTCTGAGCGCATGATTAGAGATGCCCTCCAATCAGTTGGCTACAGTGCGACCGAGGCCCAAGCATGAGCGTCATTCGACTATTGCTGCATAACGCTGTGCGGCATCTGAGTGTCGCGGTGATTGGGCTCGCGCAGGCGACGGCGCACGCTGATGACGTCATCGTATTGAACTCGGCCGATGCAAGCATCAGCCTCATCGACCAAGGGACACAGAAGGTCTTAGACACCTATCCGGTCGGCAAGGAGCCGCACCACCTGATGGCGACGCCTGATAACCGGTCGCTCATTGTCGCCAATTCGGTGGCAAACAATCTGGTGTTGCTCGACCCGGAGAACGGGAAGGTTCAGCGATGGATTCCAAACATCGAAGACCCGTACCAGCTCGGCTTCTCGAACGACCGAAAATGGTTTGTCACCAATGGATTGCGGCTTGACCGCATCGACATATACAGGTACGACGGGAAAGACTTCTCGTTGGCGAAGCGGGTTCCGCTCGCCAAGATGCCTAGCCACATGATTTTTACGGGCGACAGCAAGATTGTGTTCGTCACTCTGCAAGAGTCCGGAGAAGTGGCTGCTATCGACCTCGCGAGTCAAACGGTTCTATGGAAAATGCCTGTGGGCAAAGCCCCAGCGGGGCTTTGGCTCACGCCTGGCGACAAATACCTGCTCGTTGGGATGACCGGTGCGGACTATGTCGCGGTTGTCGACTGGCGCGCTCGTAAGGTGGTGAAGACGATTCATACAGACAAGGGCGCGCACAACTTTCGGTCCCTTGCTGATGGTCATCACATCCTCGTCAGCAACCGTGTCGGCAATACCATCAGTATCCTTGACCAAGACAACCTGACTACAGTCGGGACCATTAGCGGCCTATTGCCAGGTCCCGATGACATGGAACTGAGCGAGGACAGGCGATACCTCTGGGTGACTTTCCGATTTACTCGGTACGTCGGCGTCATCGACATGAAGACACTGAAGCTCGTCAACACAGTCAAAGTTGGAAAGTCACCTCACGGCATCTACTTCCACAACCGAGCGCCGCTCTCTTGAGTGCGTCTGCGAGCGCCTGCAGCTTTGGACGAGGACGGCGCCCAAGCCAAGCGATGGTAAGACCCAGCGGCGGATTTGCGCGGCCCTGAGATGGGTATGCTATAGAGACTGCCAACAAAAAGATGCGTCGGGGCGTGAGTAGATGGTAGCTGGCAGCGGGAGCTACCGCCCGTCGACGCCTCGCCGCAGTGGCACATCTTCCGCCGGGCCCGCCAGGCCCGGCGGCCAGCCGACGCCGCATCAATTGCTCTGCGCTCCGCGCTGCTGAGCTACATTAGTTGATTGCTGCGGCGGCTTTGCGAGAAGCCGTGCGCGCAACAGCGCGCGGACCGGCACCAGAAGTCGTTCCTGGAAATAGACGGCGACGATAACAGTGGCAATGAGATACAGCGGATACGTTGCCATGCTGGGAACTACCTGCTTCGACGCGGAAACGCACGCTGAAAAATGCGACGCGCACCAAAGAGGAGACTCGCCCATCTGCAAGAGCTTCAAGACCTTCATCATTATGAAGAACAACGGCACGTGAATGGCGAAGATTGACAGCGCTGAGTTGCCTAGCCGCACGCTGAGGTTCTCGTACCTTGGGCCGATTGAAACGAAGGCGAAAACGGCAACGAGCAGCAATTCTGCCGGCATCAAAGCACCGTTGTGGATGAGGTAGCGCGAGTAAAGCGGGCCGTGAGACTCGAGCCACGCACAGGAGACAAAAGAGGCGGTGACGAAAAGCAGCGCACCGATGACCTTACCAGGGTGGTTGCAGGCGCTAGCGAGCAGCCCTTCGCGGTATAGGCCATACAGGAGAATGCCTGCGAGAAATTCGGGCAGGCGAAGCAGCGGGTTACGGGTGATTAAACCGACAGCTGCTGGGCCGTACCAATGCATCAAAGTGGCGACGGCCGGCGGGATGAGATACAGCACCCACAGTACGACTAGCAGTCGCACCTTTCGGTCAGCCCTCAAGAGCCGAGGAGCAACGAAGGGAAAGGCGATGTAAAAGCATAGCAAGGTCGACAGCGACCACGACGGAGCATTGATTGACGCATACAAGGGGTTCCATACCTGTAGCAGAAGAGTGTTGAGGACAAAGTTGATTGCTGTACCGGCGCCGTCGAGTACGACGTGCGCGTCCCCGTCGTCCAGCGACATCAGGTAAAAGCTGTTCAGCGTTTGCGTGCCGGTGGCTGAGACTACGAGCAAGAGAATCAGCGAGATGAGGTGGACCGGATATAGGTTAGAGAGTCGCTTGACAAAGAATTCTCTTGTCCCACCCCGAAGTTCAGTGGTGCGTCCGAAGTAGACGTGCGAGAGAATGAATCCCGACAGAATAAAGAAAGTGCTGGTTGCGAACCCACCAAGGTTCGTTAGTTCAATGAGCGGAATCCTTACGTTTTGAGGATATTCGCGTACCGTGTGGAAAATCATGAGGTACACGGCTAGTCCGAAGCGAAGTAGGTCCAAACCGACGAACTTCTTCATCAAGGTCTCCTGCAATTTTTTGGCGGCATCATCCGTCGACTGAATCTCGCGTCTGGTGGCTCGCTGTCTGCCACGGACCCGACACTCGCGCGTCGCGGAACGACCGGTGATTCCGAATGAGACGCTAAGGCCAAGGGGCGCGTAGGCAAGTGCGGAACGGCTGGGGCCCGAGTCACTGCACAGGGGCTGGCTGTTCGGCACTTGGCCTGTTCGGGTAAACGGTTTTGACGGCTCGCGCGAACCAGCGGAACGGCCGGAAATGGGCGCAGGCCGATGGTTGAGTTAGCGCAGCCGCTAGACGTCGAGAGGGCGAGGCGGCCGTTCTATGCCACCTGTAAGAAATGACGCTCGGGGATTCGCCGCGTGCGTCAATGGGGCTCGCCCAAGATAGACGCTCGGGCCGATAAATGCATCTTTTGACGGGAGAACTGCACCGAAGCAAAGGAGTTCGCTACAGCAATTAGCCGCATGGCAGGCGTGGCAATGCCCTTGCGTCTTCTGCGACTCTTCGACACTGATGGACCTTTGCCGAAAGCGCTGGGCGGACAATGAAGCTTGGTTTCCTTCAACTTGGCTCTGGCCCGGGTCATCGCACCCAACAAGACCCAGCGGTACGAATGCGGCCGCCGACGTCTGAGCGAGTACGCTCAACGCTAGTAGCAGAACCGCAATCAACCGGCGCCAGTTGAACATAACTTCCAGCTTAATCCTCAGTTCTATCGAAGGTGTCACCCGCAGCGATTGCACTCAGGAACGTTGTCGATAGAAAGCCCGCTAACGTAATGAGCGCTTACGGGGAGCTTATACGAGAAACGCGGCACGCTATCACGGTGCACGACATATTCTAGGTATTGGCGCTTGCGTCCGTATCGGCTGACGACTTACTAAATACGCGAGCAACCGACGACGGTGGCAACGAAATGACGCATTTTGAAGCATCACAACGCGAATTCGGCTGCGACGCCAGCGAGCGCAATGAAGCTCACCGCTGTCGCGACGGATAAGGGAGCCGTTTCATGTGGGCCTCGCATTCCTGTCGCTCCCTGGGCCGCTTTGCCGAGCGACTAACTGGCGAGCTTCGTCGCTTGACATTCCCACCTTGGGAAGGTTCATGCTTGGGCTTTCGATTTGCTACTGGGGGCAAGAGATGGAACTCAAAGTCAACGACATGTCATGCGGTGGGTGCGCGAAGTCGATTGCGCGTGCGGTCACCGCCGTGGACCCCGCGGCCAAGGTCGAAATAGACATCGCTAGCAAAATCGTCAAGGTCGAGTCGGTCCTGCCTTCCGAACGTCTCGTCGCCGCCATTGAGGCCGCAGGGTTTCATCCAACCGTCAGCGCGTAGTCACATCGTCCGCCAGGAAAGATGAAAATGCTAACGGGGTAGTCGCCGCCCAGCTCAACCGTGCTCAGTTGCTCACGGCTTGCGCAGACGTCTCGATACCGGAGATTGCGATGCAGATTGTCACTGCTTTAGGCCATGCGCTCTGGATGGCCTTCACGATGCTATGGCAGATTTTCTGGGGACTAAGCCTGGGCTTTCTGTTCTCTGCCGCGATTGAAGTTGCCGTCTCGAAGTCCGAGATGTCCAAGTTACTACCGAGTGCTTCTCCACGCTCGCTTGCCATCGCGAGCCTGCTGGGCGCCGCATCGTCGTCGTGCTCATACGCCGCAGTGGCCATGGCCCGCTCAATCGTGCGTAAAGGTGGTGACTTCACGGCCGCCATGGCGTTTCAATTTGCGGCGACGAATCTTGTCTTGGAACTCGGCGTGCTGATGTGGGTGCTGATTTCGTGGCAGTTTGCCGCCGCTGAGTTCATAGGCGGCCCAATCATGATTGTCGTCCTGGTCCTCCTTTTCCGGCTCTTCCTCAAGGACTCGCTGGAGAAAAAAGCCATTGAGCAGGCTGACAAAGGCATCGCGGGCAGCATGGAGGGACATGCGGCCATGTCAATGGGCGAACAGCACGGCTCCTGGAAGCAGCGCCTGGTCTCAAAAGAGGGTTGGATAGCCATCAGCCACAACTACGTGATGAATTGGACCATGTTGTGGCGGGACATTGGTATCGGGCTGATTGTTGCCGGCGCTCTCGGCGCCTGGGTACCCGGCAGCTTTTGGCAGAAATTCTTCCTCGTAAGTCATCCCACGCTGGCCATGATTTGGGGTGCCTTTATTGGACCGCTTATTGCCGTTGCGTCATTCACCTGTTCGGTGGGCAACGTACCCCTCGCGGCGGTGCTGTGGAACGGCGGCATTAGTTTTGGGGGCGTTGCATCGTTTATCTTCGGCGACCTCATCATAGTCCCCATCCTAGACATATACCGAAAATACTACGGCGGCAGGATGACTATTTTCCTTGCCGTGACCTTCTATGTTGCGATGGTTTCCGCCGCCCTGTTGGTTGAAGCGCTGTTTCAGTTGTTTGGCTGGGTTCCGACGCAGCGACATACGGCAGTCGTCGACGCAACGATTACCTTCAACTACACATCGGTTCTCGACATCATCTTCGGTGCCGTGTTCATCGTCTTGCTGGTCGTCTTTCTACGGACGGGCGGCCCTGAGATGATGCGGATGATGCAAGGTGGTGAGCATGACCATGAGGCCCACTCAGGCCACGGCTCGCAAGCTGCAGTTTCGCGTCACCGCCACGACCACGCCAAAACGCGTCAACGCGAAGCGGGTAGAAGAGGATAAGGAGTTCTCGGTCATGAACAGGCTGCAATCCACGCCGGTATCGCGTGGGCTGTGGCCGGAGTGACCGCCAAGCTAAGCGGCCGCACCAATGCCTATGGTGAGACAGCACGAGCATTGCAGCCGACGACAATTCAACATAGGCTTTGGCTGCCCAGAGAAGGTCGAAGGGCTGCGTTTCTCGGGCGATAAGCAAAAGCACGCTACATGACCTTCCTCATGCAAGCGGCCGTTGCAATACAAAGCTTCCGAAACTGTGCGCTCCCCTGGACTTCTCGAGGCGCCGTAAGTCGGTCAGCATCGGCGTATCCGTAGCGGCGGAACATTGCAGCTGCGGTCGTGGTCAGCAGCCACAAATCGCGAATGCCCTGCATTCGCGCTCTTTGTTCGGCCGCGAGCAATAGCGTGGAACTGAGTTGCTTGCTACGAGATGTCGGTGCGACGACTAGCGACCTTGAGAGCGCGGAATAACCAAACCGCTCGAGGCCAATGCATCCAGCAATCTCTCCGTTTTCGTTTCCCGCGAGCAAGAAGTCCTTAATCAGCGTCACGTCGACATCCGAGGCCGGGAGCTATCGAAGGGTTGGCGGCGCTTTGGGCTTCCGAGTCGACGGCGATGTGGTCTAGCGGGTCCGGGAAAGATGCGGAGGCGTCGGTGCTGTCAGTTCGGGACCGTTACTTTTTGCCGGCTTGCAAAGTCTGGCCGTCAGCGCCACCAGGTGACCCAACGCGCGCGGACCTTCCTGCCTGCAACTGTCGCGCGCGCATCGCGTCTGCGGTAGACACTTGTCCCGTCGGATTGCCCGTCAAGTCTACTCGCGGCGCACCCTCGACCAAGCTGTTCCAGTAACGGTTTCCTCTGCACCAAAGCTTGATTGCGTCTTTCAGCTCGCGCTCAGAAAGGGAAAGGTCAGCGCGCTGTGCCAGAAGGTCGTTGAGGATGCCTACTTTCAGCGCGACCTTCGGTGCGGGATTTCTTGGGAACGCTTTCGGAAAACGCTTCTGTAGCTTGCCGATAGTATGCACGACCGGGTCCACCGGTGGCGTCGCGCTGGTGTCCGGCGGTCGGTCAGCCCGGCTAACTTGCTTCTTTCCGGCCTGCCGCTTGGCAGCACTCTTAGCCTGTTGCGCGAGTTGCTGCTTTAGAGCAGCGAGTTGTTCGAAGCCCATGTCCGTGTATCTAGGAAACAAGAGCGGATTCTAACAGTCGTCCAAGGCATTGGCATTTCGGCCTTCAGGCCCCCATTCGTCGGCGAGCCGACGCGCGGACCACCGACTTCCCCGTGATATAGGGGTAAGAATCGATGCGAGCGGGAGCGGGCCGGTAGTCAGGTATGACGATTGCAAGCCGACAATGTCTCCTCCGCGTCCTTCCCCTCTCTCTCGGACGTGGACCTGGGCCCGCCCGGCCCCCGTGCGGGCGTTTTTTCACCAAGTTTTGGCAGACATGGCCAGCTCACCGCGTTGTCGCAGTTTGGCAGGGCCGATTCATCGATACTGCATTACTCCGCATTGCTCGCCTAGCCGCAGCCCGGCCGCTCGTGGTCAGACTGCAAGCGACCAGTCATCGACTCCGCTCACGACTGCTTTTCCATTTTTACGATGGTCATCCCGCCGTTGACATTCTCGACGCGGACCTTGACCTTATCGCCCTCCTGCACCCGCTTGAGCATCCCAGCATCCTTCGCTCTGAACGCCATGGTCATGGGCGGCATGCCGACGAGTAGCCACAGGCGTTGCGAGGGCGATTGGACGCAAATGCAGGCGTATTTTAGCCGACGGTCAATACACTTACTGAGCGCGTGAACGGCCTTTCAGAAGATTTAGGGTAAGAACTGGACAGGAACTCGAGTCTACCGGACATCGGGTGACACGACTGAGTGAAGCCTGTGAGTCCGACCCTCACTATTTCCGTATAGTGTGAAATGCTACTTTTGTCTAATACCCGCGTAATAAAATCGGGAAAACGCGAACCTCGTTGAATAAAATTCATTTTCTTGATAAGTTTGTGCCGTTGGCGGTGCTTGCTGCCTCGTCTTGACCGGTGAAGGACGACGGGGCGCGAAATCGGAGTGTCCGGGCCGGTGACGACTCAACCCGGACTTGGTTGCGGCGCACCGGCGCACATGACACCCTCGGGACTCCTAAGGAGCCCCGACGTTGGCGGGCGACGAAGACTGGGAGCGTACATGGCGAGGAAGAAAATTGGGGTGCGTCCGCTGCTAGGACCATACACATCTGCAGACGCGCGAGCGGTTGTTGAAGAATTAGGCGCCTATGGTTCGTATCCGAGACCCGCAACGGATGGTTGGATAACCGATTTGTTCACCAAAGCGGCAGCGAAGATTGGGGCGCCAGTCCAAGATTCGGTTAAATCAATATTATTGTTACTCGAGTGCTTTCTGCAGATTACTGGATTGAGATTTGTTCGAGGCGATTGGGCGAAAAATAGAGTAACCCTTGAACTTTTTCTCGGCGCAGTGTACTCGACTAAGTTTTTCGCCGCGACACTTTACACAAGGCACAGAAAAGCAAGGGCTACGCTACGTATCCTGGCAGCATCCGATTTGTCGGCCCCAGACAGCTGGGTCTCAGCCGCATTTCCAAGTGTGCGAAGCACGTCGCCTACATTAGAGGAGTTTCGGTGTAGATTTGAGTGCCTCATTCTGGATAAAGAACGAGTCGCTTACTGGATGAACTGGGCGAGCACCAACTCGACAGGCACTACAACATGGTTTGACCTCGCAGGCGTATATGACACGTTCGGACGTGAATATACGCGGGAGTTCTATTTGGCGTGCGCCAGCTATCATGCGCTGATTGGTCGAGCCGCTATTCCGCTCAGAACCGAACTGCCTAGTTACATGGTGATGAATTCCGAACTCGCGCTTAGTGCTCGTTCAGACCACAATGCTAGTCAAGAATTCTGGAAGGGGTTAATAAGGTATTTGTTGCAAACCCGAACCACGGGCTCGGCGGTTACAACTATTATTGCGGCATGGCGGTCGCGGGTGCCCAAATTCTTGAAGGCGCTCGACAAATCGGGAATATTCGTTGAGCCAGTTGGCGGTTTGCCACTTCCACCAGCTCATTTTGTTCCGCCGTCGGACACGCACGTTAGACGCATTGGTGGCAGTCTGCTCCGCTTTAAAAGCGTCACTCCGTTTTCTACCGAGTCATTCACAGACGAAGAAGCAATTAGGCAAAAAACGCAAGAAGTTTCCAGTGATTTAGACGTGATTGCAAGATGGGCCGAAGCAAAGGCTAACCAAGTATGGGTTGCCTACAAGAACAGATTGGCGCTCGCGATGATAGGGGTTCCGGTTACCTTGAGGCACCATGGAGCGCTGGATTCTCCGAAGATGCGTATGGAAGACAGGGAAAAGCTCGAAAATAGAGCTGCCACGCTAAGAAAATACGGGTTGGTGGCTAATTACGACTATCTCAACAACAAAGGGCCGAGTCAGCGAGAGCTTTTCGGCCGCAAGAGAGGGGACATGGCTAGTCAATTGGGCATGCCCACGTTAACGGCAATTTTCCCGTTTATGACTATCCTGGTGATACGTCACCCAGAGATTACGGACAGTTTTCTAGCGACACTTGAGCTGTATGACAAGTACAACTCAAGGGTCGGTTTTGGGACAAACCAGGCAGGATATTTCCTGCGGGGTTTTAAGCGGCGTCGAGGAAAGGAAAAGGCACAACAGACTATTCAGATAACAAGTGAATCCGCTCGGATGGTTCTCAGAGTCTTGTGCATCACGGGAATATGCCGAAGATTCCTGAAAAGCCGGGGGGACGACGCGTACAGATACATGTTTCTTAGCACGGGAGGCGGTTTTGGCTACCCAACCAAATTTGGCGCCGTTACACACAAGATTTCGACTAAACGAAATCAATCGCAACAGTTCATTAGGGAACTCCAAGAGCTTACTCTATGTTCGCTGGAGCAGGCATCAAAAATTGCTGCGAACTTCAGTCTGACGAAACTTCGAGCGCAGGTGGTCGTCTCAAATTATTTGGAAAGACAAGATACGGCCGAGGTAGCTCGCGCTCTCGGTCATGTGCGCTTCAACTACAAGCTTGTCGTGCGCTATGTACCGCAGCCGCTAATGGTTTTTTTTATGGAGCGCTGGGTGAGGATTCACCAGACTCGATTTATCGTAGAGGCGCTGAAAAACAGCCCATACAGACTTGAGGCGAGCGGGTTTGAATCGGCTGCCGAACTTGAAAGATTCATGAAAAATCACTGTCTGAGAGTCGACGACGCGGACAATAGATTTCCCGGTCAATCTGTTGAACGAACGGAACAAATGAGCGGCTCAACAACGCTAATAGGGATAGACGAATCAGTGATGACGATACTGTGCAGCATTGAATTATCGAAAAAGGCGCATCTTACGAGAAGTCTTCGACCGGCCGCAGAACTTTGGGCCGAGGCCTCCTCCCCGATAATTGAACACATCGAGGCAATCAAGGAGACGCGGCCAGACCTGTTTGCTTACCTTGACCGCGGTCGCAGTGCGGCCAGTGTTTCTTTGGTCGAAGGAGTTCTATATGAGTAATCTCCCGGCTGATATACAAAAATGGATTGACGAAGATATTGCCGAGAAGGCGAAACGACTTCGCCGAGCCCGCTTTTTAAAGTCCAGCTACGAGTCGCCAGTTTGGACTTGCTTCTTCGAAGACCGACATGAATTTCAAATTGATTGGCAAGTGCGGCTAAACGACGGGTCGTTGCTTACAGACCCTAAGAACGACGAGCTTTGGGATGAATGTCGCATGTTCTTGTGTGCCCAAGAACATGCAGAAGAGAATAAAGGAAGGGAAAAGGCTGGAAGGTCAACCTATTACAACGTTCGCTCAGCGATGCGGATAATAGACTACTTCTTGCTCAACGGTGAAACCTTGAGAATTCACCGGTTTGCACTGAATGCCCTGACTGCTTCTGATGTTAAGCGAATGCTTTCAACGCTAGCAGCGTCGGGCGCGGCCGCGGATATTTACAATTGGAGAGAACGGCTTGGTGATTATCTCCGAGGTGAGTCGGCGTCGGTAACTTGGGATGACGTGTGCAGCGCTATGAAGCGTAGTCCCAATATCGCATCGATTGACTTAAACGCGGACGAACGGGAATTGAACCTGAGCGACCGTGAGTTAATCTACGCGCGCATTTGGATTCATCGAGAGGGCTTGTGTGTGTCCGAATCGTCTGGTGCACCCTACAGCATTAAGCCCAACACGGTCGCGCTCAGTTCACGTATATACAAGAATACTATCGCTGGCGCGGTACGGCGAAAAATGCTAGAGGAGCTGTGCTGGGCACCAAAAGAAACCTACACGTGTGAGTACCCACGGGCATCTGTCCAGGCGGCGCCGTATGAAGACGACCAGCCAGCGAGCATTGCGACATTACGGCTATATCTTAGAGTTGTTCGCCGATTGCGGCATGTTGCAGACGCGGGCAAAGGTATCCCAAGAGCCGCCCTTCGTGAACTCACCGATGCAAGTGCTGAACTGTACCTTGCCCAAACCTCGACGGGCCACTATGTGATTCCGTCCACGGCCGAAGTCAATTTCGCATTTGCAAGAGCTGTAGATTTTTTTAAGCGCGAAGTTAGTCATATTTTTTCAAGCTACGTAAGTGTCGCGCGCGCAGCGTGCAACGCCAAAGAGGAAGGATGGCGAGCATATGCCACTCCTCTTCGCATAAAGGAGTTAGTGAAGAAGGAGACTCGAGAAATCGGGGTTGCGGTTTGGAGCCTTGCTAGAGCTTTGGGTCGGTCGTGGCCGGGCTTGAATAACGAAAAGATGCGGCCATCGGCCTCGGATTTTTTTGACAGAATGCGTAAAAACGAAGGGCTGTTGGAGCTTCTGCATATCGCAATCGGGGCGTGCTTGTTTATCGTCGGCGCCGTTTCCGGCCGACGGCAAGGCGAATTGCAAGATTTGGTTGCGGCCACTTGCCTGGACGTTGACAACCGCCTGCTCGTTTTTGCCAACAGAAAAACGGGCTACTTAGGCAGTCGTCAAATCATCTCCAGACCGATTCCGAAGTTGGCGATTCAGGTCATAAGTCAAATAAGACAATTTCACAAGGAACTATCCGAGATAGAGGGAATGCCGAAAATTGTAGGTGTGT
Source organism: Caballeronia sp. BCC1704 (assembly GCF_902833455.1). Taxonomy (NCBI): domain Bacteria; kingdom Pseudomonadati; phylum Pseudomonadota; class Betaproteobacteria; order Burkholderiales; family Burkholderiaceae; genus Caballeronia; species Caballeronia sp. BCC1704. The sequence goes on from NZ_CADFFT010000001.1 coordinate 590,090, forward strand.
TTTGTTCATTCAGCGAAGATGGCGAGTGTGTCCTATCTCATTCAAGCATGAACCGGTTGCTAGACAGATTTTATGACTACATCGAGATGCCACTGAGAGCGTCGGGAGAGAGAGCTTATATTCGGCAACATCAGTTGCGAAGATTTTTTGTCACTAGCTATTACATGCGTCGAGCCGGCACGCTTGATGCCCTAAGCTGGTATCTTGGTCATGTTAGTCTAAAAGAAGTTGACGCGTACATCGATTTTGATTTTTCTGTCGAGGAGCGGGAGAGGGTTCAAGCACACGTTGCCGTCGAGGCGTTGAAGACTTCGAGCGACAGCGCGTATGAGCGATTGCGTGCTGTGATTGAGTCAAGGTTCGGCTCAGCGTGTGTGGTCGTGGATGAGTCCGACGCTGTGGAGATGTTCTTATGCTCAAAGCGACGGGAGGGCGACGGCCAGGCGGTCGACGAGGTACTGAGCTTCCCTTGCGGTAGAAAACTCGCGCTGCATGTCACAAGGTGAAGATACGTTGGCTATCAAAAGCGACTTCGTGCAGGCAATCAAGCTGGAGAGAAGCTCGACGATACGCTTGCTAAAGCTGTTGGAGCATGCGGAACGGAGCATTTCGGATTTTAGGGAGTGGCCGGGACTCGTGGCAGCTGTGAGTTCCCAGGCGGCGCTCGCCGGCTTCAAAGACGAAAGTCTTGGCATTTTTCCTTGTAGCTTGAATACTTTAAAGAAAAGAGCAAACAGTGAAATTGGTATGCAGTGGGCCACCTTAGATGCAATCAGGGCGAAGCTTGTATTGGAATTCTCAAAGGAGAGGACACCGGCTCGAACCTCGCGACCGGGCCGAGGCTCTAAAGCAGACCTTGAGCTAAAGTTGAAGAACCTTCGTGCTGACTATCATCAATTGCAAAGCGATAACTGGCAACTCGTTAAGGGGATTCGGGCCTTGTTAAGTACTTTGGACAGCATTGTGCAACAATATTCCGACGAAGGCGTGGAAAAGCAAGTCAAGACCGAACGGGCGGAAATAATGGCGATGTTCAGTCTGTTGAATCAACCTGTCGTGAGGCGCAATGAAGAGGCGGAAGGGGAGTGAAGTTAGAGAGGAGCGGCAGCTTGTTGTCACGTTGCCGCGCCATTTTCGGTACTTCTCCCATTTGGACCATGGCGGAGTGGCGCACTTCAGTGAACTCGACAACGGGTCATATCTGAATTGGCCGGACGGGCGACTTTGTTTCGAGGCGACGTCATATCTTCAGGCCCAGATAGAAGCTGGGAATGCGACTGCTGTCCGAGGGGGAACGGTTAGGCTGAAGGCCTACAACGTTTCTCATTTTGTTCGATTTTGTTATCAGACAAAAACGAATTTCATAGATATGTCGGACGCGAAGTTTAAGTTGTTCGTCAACAATATTCTTCACGAGTCGAAAGTACCGGGCAACGTCGCCAGCGGCTTGATACGGGATGGCTCAACGCCAAGGAATATCTGTCGCGACGTCTTGGATTTTTTGTTTCATGTAGGGGTACTGCATTGTCGCCCCGATTTTGTTTCCGCCACTGGCGCAGTAAGAGCTGAGAAGGTCACTAAACTGCGTGCGCCGGAACAGGGCGGCCCTCCGCGTTCGTTTGATTGTTGGGAGCACGCTGCTTTGCCTGACCGGGGAGTGGTTCGGAGCAGGGGTGCTATTAGCGACGGAAACATCAAAAAGCTTGCCGGCGCAGTCAGCGATGTGGTCGGTAACGGCAGATTTGCTATTTACAGAAAGCGCCGTCTCCACGTCATTCTGCGGCTGTCTCGCATACTCGGATGTCGTAGGACCGAACTCCTGATGCTACGCGTGGAGGACTTTGAGAATGCTGGGCGAATGGCCACACCTTCGTTGAGCGTGATTACGCTGAAACAGGGACGGCCCGAAAGGCGAAATGTTGAAATCAATCGCGTCGAAATCAACGAAATTCTAAGCTTCGTGAAAGTATTTCGGTCGGTAGTCATAGACGCCACGTGCGGCGCGGCGAACGACGACGGATTCTTGTTTGTGAGTGCCACCACTGGGAAGCAGCTGGCCGAAAACACCATAACCCAGCTCATGCGAGACCTTCGAAAAGCGGCTGGCATCTCTGAGCAGACATGTCATCACATGTTTAGAGGGGTGTTCATCGTCGAGCAGCTTACCCGCCTGATGGAGAAACATAACGCGCTGTCGAAGGATGACTTCCATCGCTTGATGTTGAACAAAGGTGCGATGCTGAGGGAGGTAATGAAGCAAACTGGGCAGAAAAGCATGAAGACCATCTTGCACTACCTAGAGGGCGCTGAGGCGAAGTTGGCCAACTTGCAACAAACTAAGCAGAGCGTGCGAGCCGACCTCCTCGCTGAGTCTCTCAAGGTATGTGGGGAGCAACATGAGCAGAGAGTGGCAGAGGGAATACCACAACTGGTTTCGTTTCGTATTTACCAATCCTCCGTTGAGGCAGCGAGACAGCATGCCACCGTGCTTGCCAGCGAGGATTGATGTCTAGGATTGCTCCGTTCCACCCACATTTCTGGGGCCCTTGCCCGGGCCTTCGACTTCCGTTCCAGTTTGACGATTGTCAGCCCTAGTTCCCTGTTCTTCTTGGCGTTTTCCTTTTCAAAGTCATACGGTTACCAGGTTTTGACAACGCATTGCATAAAGCAAAACGGGGAGCTCGTCGAGAAAGAGCACGCCGAGATGCGCTAGCGTGATTTCGCCCGGTTGCGGCGGATTGCGCCCGCCGACGAGCGCGACCGAACTCGACGAATGATGCGGCGCGCGAAACGGCCGCTGCCGCCACTGCGCCGGGTGAAAGCCCAGCGAGCTTGCCGAGAGAATGGCGGCGGACGTGAGCGCTTCGTCGTCCGACATCGGCGGCAGAAGGCCGGGCAGACGTGCGGCGAGCATCGACTTGCCCGCGCCCGGCGGCCCGACCATCAGCAGATGATGCCCGCCCGCCGCCGCCACTTCGAGCGCCCGCCGCGCGCCCGGATGACCGATCACATCGGCGAGATCGGGCGACGGCGCCGACGACGCGTCCGAAAGCGTAGCGGCTTGCGCGGGCCGCAGCCGCGCGTCGGGCACGCCGTTGAGATGGGCGCACAGTTCAGGCAAGTCAGCTGCGCCGTACACGTCGATGCCTGGCACGAGCGCGGCCTCGGCGGCGCTCGCGAGCGGCACGTATATCTCGGGAACACCGGCGCTGCCCGCGTACTGACGCGCCGCGCCGCAGACCATCGCGAACGCGCCGCGCATCGGGCGCAGCGCGCCGGTCAGCGATAGCTCGCCCGCGAATTCACGATTCGCGAGCGATTCCGCAGGAATTTGCCCGCTCGCGGCGAGAATGCCGAGCGCGATCGGCAGATCGAAGCGTCCCGATTCCTTCGGCAGATCGGCGGGCGCGAGATTGACGGTGATACGGCTGACGGGAAAATCGAAGCCGCAGTTCTGCAACGCGGCGCGTACGCGCTCGCGGCTTTCGCGGACTTCGAGATCGGGAAGGCCGACGATGGAGAACGACGGCAGCCCGTTGGCAAGGTGGACTTCGACGACAACTTCCGGCGCGCGCCCAGGGGCGGGCGCGCGGCTGCGTACCACGGCAAGCGACATGATTTCACCTGAAACGGCGCGCGCCGAAAACGGCGGCGCCGGCAATAAGACTAGAACTTCACGGCTCGCCGGCCGGGTACCAGAGAAACAGCGGGCTTAGTCTTGCGCCGCGCCGGTGCTTGTCATCCGCTGCTCCAGTTGCGCGACGCGCTTTTCCAGTTCTTCGAGCCGCGCGCGCGTGCGCACGAGCACTTGCGTCTGCGTATCGAATTCTTCGCGCGTGACGAGATCGAGCTTCGAGAAGCCTTGAGAAAGCATCGCCTTCATGTTTCTTTCGACGTCCTTCGCGGGCGAGTTCTTGAAAAGCTCGCTCATCTTCTGCTGCAGGTCGTTGAACACGTCGTTGGGCTGCTTCATCGTTTCTCCCTTCTGCACAAATAAAGTGCATTCATTGTTAGGTCAGTGCCCCGAAACATCGAATGGTCGATGTTGGTGCGCGCGCGTGCTCCGCGAACGCACGCCGGGGACATCTCACAGGCGACGCGATTTTAGCGCCGGCTCGCGGCTGCGTTGGCCGTCCATGCCCTTTTTGCGGACCTCGCGACCACTCTAGCAATGAACCGGCCCCTGCGCCAGCGCACGCCGCGCGCGTTAGCCGTTCGGCAGAGGGGCGCGGTGCTGTCCGACGCAATATCGCTGAAAGCCTTGCCGATACTCGGTTGGCATACGAGTTGCATAAGTGGCGCGACCTTTTCTCAACGCGTTCTCAGCGGAACGGCAGGCGGAAGGATCAGGCAACCACAGCGAGGGACACATGAAACTCATCACCGCAATCATCAAGCCGTTCAAGCTCGACGAAGCGCGCGAGGCGCTTTCGGCCATCGGCGTTTCGGGTATCACCGTCACGGAAGTGAAGGGCTTCGGCCGCCAGAAGGGGCACACCGAGCTGTATCGCGGCGCGGAGTACGTCGTCGACTTCCTGCCGAAGGTGAAGATCGAGGCAGCCGTTTCGGACGACATCGTGGATCAGGCAATCGAAGCCGTCGAACGCGCGGCCCGCACGGGCAAGATCGGCGACGGCAAGATCTTCGTCACCGCAATCGAACAGGTGATTCGCATTCGTACCGGCGAGACCGGCGCGGACGCGCTCTAAGAAAAATCGGCGATAAGAGGAACCAGAAGAATGCGCAACTTTTTGATGTCATTGATGGTGGCGGGCGCGCTGATCGGCGCGAATGTCGGCACCGCACTCGCAGAGGACGCGTCCGCTCCGGTCGCCGCCTCGGCACCCGCGTCCGACGCCGCTGCGGCGAGCGCATCCGACGCCGCTTCGGCGGCAAGCGCGCCTGCCAGCGCGAACACGGCGATGGCTTCGTCGGCAGAAGCGGCCGCTGCCGCATCGGGCGCGTCTGAAGCTGCGCCTGCCGCGCCGACCGAGCCGTTCTCGGTCGATTCATCCAAGATCAGCTCCGGCGACACCGCGTGGATGCTGACCTCCGTCGCGCTGGTGCTGTTCATGACGATCCCCGGTCTCGCACTCTTCTACGCGGGCATGGTGCGCAAGAAGAACGTGCTCGCGACGGTCATGCAGAGCTTCGCGATCTGCTGTCTCGTGACGATCCTCTGGACGGTGGTGGGCTACAGCATCGCGTTCACGCCGGGCGGGTCGTTCATCGGCGGCTTCTCGCGCGTGTTCCTGCACGGCATGGCCTACATCAAGGGCGACAAGGCGACGACGCTCACCGTCAGCCATCTCGCCTCGACGATTCCGGAGTCGGTCTACTTCGCGTTCCAGTTGACGTTCGCGATCATCACGCCCGCGCTCATCACCGGCGCGTTCGCGGACCGCATGAAGTTCTCCGCGATGCTCGTGTTCATGGCGCTGTGGTCGCTCATCGTCTACTCGCCTATCGCGCACATGGTCTGGGAACCGACCGGCTGGCTGGCGACGGCAGGCGTGCTCGACTTCGCGGGCGGCACGGTGGTGCACATCAACGCGGGTATCGCGGGTCTGATGTGCTGTCTCGTGCTCGGCAAGCGCGTCGGCTATGGCCGCGAAGTGATGGCGCCGCACAACCTCGTGCTCTCGCTGATCGGCGCGTCGATGCTGTGGGTCGGCTGGTTCGGCTTCAACGCGGGTTCGGCGGTCGCGGCTGACGGCCGTGCCGGCTTCGCGATGCTCACCACGCAAATCGCGACCGCCTTCGCCGCGTTTGGCTGGATGTTCGCGGAGTGGCTCACGAAGGGCAAGCCGTCGGTGCTCGGCATCATTTCGGGCGCGGTGGCGGGTCTCGTGGCCGTGACGCCTGCATCGGGCTTCGTCGGCGTGCCGGGCGCGATCGTGATCGGCATCGTCGCGGGCGTGGTCTGCTTCTGGTCGGCGACGTGGCTCAAGCACAAGTTCAACTACGACGACTCGCTCGACGCGTTCGGCGTGCACGGCGTGGGCGGGATCATCGGCGCGCTGCTGACGGGCGTGTTCGCGGTGAAGGACATCGGCGGGTTCGACGGCTCGGTGCTCGTGCAGGCGAAGGGCGTGCTCGTCACGCTGATCTACTCGGGCGTCGTCAGCTTTGTCCTGCTGAAGATCATCGACATGACCATGGGCCTGCGCGTCACGGAAGAACAGGAACGCGAAGGTCTCGACGTGACGCTGCACGGCGAACACGTCGAATGACGAATGTGCCGCAAGCGTGCGCGTATCGATCGCGCGCGCTGCGGCTACAAGAACGAGCGCAGCGACTTGGCCCGCCTTCATGGCGGGTTTTTTTCGTTTGAAGCGGAATAAACACTGCGCGTCCGGGTTTCGTCCATTGAGGATCGTCTTGCATTGCCTGACGGGGCGCATGAGACCTTGGTAATTGGCGGCTCATCCCCAATTAGGCAAAACAATTGCTCTACAATCTTTGGTCTTCTATCGGCCGGGCGTAACGCTCCGGTCCCGTGCAAAGCTGTCCGCGAGAAATCAATGGTCCCGCACTTAGTTACGGCGTTGAGTGGCCCTCTGCTCGATCTCGAGCGGAAAATCCTCGAGGCCACGCCTGCCATCGAACGGTGGTTCCGTCTCGAATGGCAAGAGCACACGCCGCCGTTTTACTGTTCCGTCGATCTGCGTAACGCAGGGTTCAAGCTCGCGCCCGTCGACACCAACCTTTTTCCCGGCGGATTCAACAATCTGCCGCAGGAAGTGCTGCCGCTCGCCGTGCAAGCGGCCATGGCGTCGATCGAGAAGATCTGTCCCGACGCGAAGAATCTGCTCGTGATTCCGGAGCGCCACACGCGCAACGCGTTCTATCTGGAAAACGTCGCGCGGCTCGCCACGATCATGCGGCAGGCGGGACTGAACGTCCGCTTCGGCACGCTCGATGAAAACATCCACGGCCCGGTGACGATTCCGCTCGCCGACGGCCAGAAGATCGTGCTGGAACCGCTCGAACGCACGCCGCGCAGGCTCGGGCTGAAGAACTTCGATCCCTGCTCGATTCTGCTCAACAACGACCTGTCGGCGGGCATTCCACCGGTTCTCGAGAACCTGCACGAGCAGTATCTGCTGCCGCCGCTGCATGCGGGCTGGGCCGTGCGCCGCAAATCGACGCACTTCGCCTGTTACGACGACGTGGCGAAGAAGTTCGCGAAGATGGTCGAGATCGATCCGTGGATGGTGAACCCGTATTTCGCGCATGTGGAAGGCGTGGATTACGAGGCGCGCACGGGCGAAGAGGCGCTCGCCGACGCCATCGACGGCGTCATCAAGAAGATTGCGAAGAAGTATCGCGAATACGGCATCAGCGAAAAGCCGTACGTGGTCATCAAGGCGGACGCCGGCACCTACGGCAAGGGCGTGATGACCGTGCACGACGCAAGCGAAGTGGCCGCGCTCACGAAGCGCGAGCGCGCGAAGATGAACGACGCGAAGGACGGCCTGCAAGTGCATGACGTGATCGTGCAAGAAGGCGTGCATACGTTCGAGCGCGTGGAGAACGCGGTGGCGGAGCCGGTCGTGTACATGATCGACCGGTATGTCGTGGGCGGCTTTTATCGCGTGCACGATTCTCGCGAGCGCGATCAAAACCTGAACGCGCCGGGCATGCACTTCGTGCCGCTCGGCTTCGAGCACACGGCGCTGCCGGACGCGCACGCGAAGCCGGGCGCCGCGCCGCCGAACCGCTTCTACATGTACGGCGTGGTGGCGCGGCTCGGGCTGCTCGCGGCGTCGGTGGAACTCGAAAAGACGGACCCGGAAGCCATTCAGGTGTAAGCGCGCGGCTTGCGGTAAGCTCGCAGGCCGCGTGAACCCAAGCGAAGACTATGGACATTCTTTTTATCGCCGACCCCCTCGATCACTTCAAGATCTACAAGGACACGACCTACGCGATGATGGCGGAAGCCGCGCGCCGCGGCCACGTGCTCTACGCGTGCGAGCCGCAGCATCTCGCATGGACGGGCAGCGCGGTCGAGGCGAACGTGCGTCGCATCGAGATTGTCGGCGACGAAGCGGACAGCCATCGCTCGCCGTGGTTTTCGGCGGCGGAGTCCGAGAACCTGCCGCTCGCGAGGTTCGGCGCGGTGCTCATGCGCAAGGACCCGCCGTTCGACCTCGAATACGTGAACGCGACCTGGCTGCTCGAAATCGCGGAGCGCTCGGGCGCGCGCGTCTTCAACAAGCCGCAGGCCATTCGCGATCATTCGGAGAAGCTCGCCATCGCGGAATGGCCGCAGTTCGTCGCGCCGACGCTCGTCACGCGCGACCCGGCGCGTTTGCGCGCATTCCACGCCGAGCACGGCGATGTCATTCTCAAGCCGCTCGACGGCATGGGCGGCATGGGCGTGTTCCGCGTGAAGGCGGACGGCATGAATCTCGGTTCGATCATCGAGATGCTGAGCGAGAACGGCGCGCGCATGGTGATGGCGCAGAAGTTCATCCCCGAGATTTCGGCGGGCGACAAGCGCATTCTGGTAATCGGCGGCGAGCCCGTGCCGTATTCGCTCGCACGCATTCCTCAAGGCAGCGAAGTGCGCGGCAATCTCGCGGCGGGCGGGCTCGGCCGTGCGCAGCCGTTGACGGCGCGCGACCGCGAGATTGCCGAAACGCTCGGTCCGGTGCTGAAGGCGCGCGGACTGCTGCTCGCCGGGCTGGACGCCATCGGCGACTATCTCACGGAAGTCAACGTGACGAGCCCCACGTGCTTTCGAGAGATCATGGATCAGACGGGCTTCGACGTGGCGGGCATGTTCATCGACGCGCTGGAGCGCGCGGTCGGCTGATCCGGGCATTTGGCGCACTGCAAAACGCTCGCTGCCAGCACTGTTACAATTGACTTCCCGTCGGCTTGCTAACTGGGGCTGGAACAGCTTCTGCAAGCCTGCATGACGGGAAGGCCGCCCGCGCCGCCGGTTGATTTCCCGACCGGGCGAATGCATATATGGGCTGTAACACGCGACGCTCGCGCGTTTCCGAGCGATGTCTGACGTTTTTGTCGCTACAGAGGTAGCAATCCCGACATGGCTGGCATTCTGATCATCGCGCACGCACCATTCGCCACCGCGCTTCGTGAGTGCGTCGCTCATATCTACGGCGGCTTGCCCGCGCGCATCGGCGTCATCGACGTGACCGCCGACTGCGATCCCGTCGAGGTCCGCGCATTCGCCCGCTCGGAAATCGACCGCCTGAAGGAAGACAACGGCGCGATCGTGCTTACCGACGTCTTCGGCGCGACGCCCGCCAACATCGCGGCGAGCCTCGCGGAAGCCGACGTGCGCGTGCTCGCGGGCGTCAATCTGCCGATGCTCGTGCGCGCCGTCTGCTATCGCGCCACGCCGCTCGATACGCTCACGGAAAAGATTCTGCAAGGCGGGTCGAAGGGCATTCAGGAACTCGATTCGTCCACGCCGCTCAATCCCTGCGCGCTCGCAACGACAGTGGCCGGCTCGCCGGATCCCGCCTGTTCCGCGAGCGCCGATCTCGCTGCCGCTAAAGCCGCGAGCCACTGACGCCGCTTCCCTCATCCACTCGCGTTTCGGAGCATCATGCAGCAACAAGAAACAACCATCGTGAACAAGCTCGGGCTGCATGCGCGGGCATCCGCGAAGCTCACGCAACTCGCCGGCAACTATCAGTCCGAGATCTGGATGAGTCGCAACGGCCGCCGCATCAACGCGAAGAGCATCATGGGCGTGATGATGCTGGCAGCGGGCATTGGCAGCACGGTGACGATCGAAACCGAAGGTCCAGACGAAGCAGAAGCCATGCAGGCGATACTCGGCCTGATCGCAGACAAGTTCGGAGAAGGGCAGTAAGCGCCTCATCGGGAACTGCATGCACGCAACGAAAAGCCGCGCATCGACGCGGCTTTTTTGCGTCTGCTCCATTCAGTGGCGCGGTAACGCGGCGCAATCGGCTCGCTGCCGCCGCGACAGGCCGTGCAGGGACTTTCGAATAGTTCGAACTTATAATTGCCTGTGCGGCCAAGCGCCCGCCGCGGGTCTGGGAGAAACGCGGATACATCACAACTAGAGGAGGTGCGCGTGTCCTTCACGCTGCATGGAATTCCCGTATCACGAGGCATCGCCATCGGGCGAGCGTATCTCATTGCGCCGGCCGCGCTCGACGTCGCTCATTATCTGATCGAGCCGGATCAGATCGACGCGGAGATCGCGCGTTTTCATGCGGCGCAGGCCGCCGTAGCCCAGGAACTCGAAGCACTGCGGGAAGACCTCGCCGCCGACGCGCCCACCGAAATGGGCGCGTTCATCGACGTCCACATGATGATCCTGAACGACGCCATGCTCGTGCAGGAAACCATCGACCTCATTCGCGCGCGCCGCTACAACGTCGAGTGGGCGCTCACCGAGCAACTCGAAATTCTGGGCAGCTTCTTCGACGACATCGAAGACGAATACCTGCGCGAGCGCAAGGCGGACATTCAGCAAGTCGTCGAGCGCTTGCTGAAGGCGCTCGCGGGCGCGCCGACGGCGGCGTCGCTCGTCGTGCACACGGCCGCGAGCAACGGACACAACGAGATGATCGTGGTCGCGCACGATATCGCGCCGGCCGACATGCTCCAGTTCAAGACGCAGGCGTTCAAAGGCTTCGTGACCGATCTCGGCGGGCGCACGTCGCATACGGCGATCGTCGCGCGCAGCCTCGGCATTCCGGCGTCGGTCGGCGTGCAGCAGGCGAGCGTGCTGATTCGCCAGAACGATCTGATCATCGTGGACGGCGATCACGGCATCGTGATCGTCGATCCGGCGCCCATCGTTCTCGAAGAGTATTCGTATCGGCAAAGCGAAAAGCTGCTGGAGCAGCGCAAGCTCCAGCGCCTCAAGTTTTCGCCGACGCAGACGCTTTGCGGGACGAAGATCGAACTGTGCGCGAACATCGAATTGCCTGACGACGCGCAAGTGGCAGTCGATGCGGGCGCGATGGGCGTCGGCCTCTTCCGCACCGAATTCCTGTTCATGAATCACAAGGACCGGCTGCCGGAAGAGGAAGAGCAGTTCGAGGCGTACAAGCGCGCGATCGAGCTGATGAACGGCAAGCCGGTGACGATCCGCACCATCGACGTGGGCGCGGACAAGCCGCTCGATTCGATGACCGGCGGCGACGGCTACGAAACCGCGCCGAACCCGGCGCTCGGCTTGCGCGCGATTCGCTGGAGCCTGTCCGAGCCGCAAATGTTCGTGACGCAACTGCGCGCGATTCTGCGCGCGTCGGCGTTCGGCCCGACGAAGATTCTGATTCCGATGCTGGCGCACGCTCAGGAGATCGATCAGACGCTCGATTTGATCCGCGAAGCGAAGCGCCAGCTCGACGACGCGGGCATTGCCTACGACCGCAAGGTGCAGATCGGCGCGATGATCGAGATTCCGGCGGCGGCTATCGCGGTGCGGCTGTTCTTGAGCCGGCTCGATTTCCTGTCGATCGGCACGAACGATTTGATCCAGTACACGCTCGCCATCGACCGCGCGGACAACTCCGTCGCGCATCTGTACGATCCGCTGCATCCGGCGGTGCTGCATCTGATCGCGCTGACCTTGCGCGAGGCGAAGCGCGCGGGCGTGCCGGTCTCGGTGTGCGGCGAAATGGCGGGCGATCCGGCCGTCACGCGTCTGCTGCTCGGACTGGGACTTACCGAATTCTCGATGCATCCGAGCCAATTGCTCGTCGTGAAGCAGGAGATTTTGCGCTCGAATCTAAAGGCGCTGGAGAAGCCGGTTGCCGACGTGCTCGCGGCTTACGAGCCGGCCGAGCTTCAGGCTGCGCTCGCGCGTTTGCAGAAAGCCTGAGCTTTATAGATGACGCGTGCCGCAGACCGGGCAATCCGGCTGCCGCGCGATCTTCATCGTGTTCCATTCCATGCGCAGCGAGTCGAGCATCATCAGCCGGCCCGCGAGCGTTTCGCCGAAGCCGCCGATCACGCGCAGGGCTTCGGCCGCCTGCATCGCGCCGATGATGCCGACTGTCGGCGAGAACACGCCCATCGTCGAGCACGCGACTTCCTCGAACGCCTGATCCGGCGGAAACACGCATGCGTAGCAGGGCGACGCCGTAGAGCGAAAGTCGAAGGTGCTGATTTGTCCGTCGAAGCGCAAGGCCGCGCCCGACACGAGCGGCACGCCGTGCGCGACGCACGCGGCGTTGATCGCGTGCCGCGTGGCGAAGTTGTCGCTGCAATCGAGCACGACGCTGGCGTGCGGCACGCTCGCGTTCAGCCACGCCGCGTCGGCGCGGGCGTTGACTGCCTGAATTTCGATGTCCGGGTTCAGCGCGTGCAGCGTCTGTCGCGCGGATTCCACTTTCGGTTGCCCGACGGATTGCGTCGCATGAACGATCTGCCGCTGGAGGTTCGTGAGGTCGACGGTATCGGCGTCGACGAGCGTCAGCTTGCCGACACCCGCCGCGGCCAGATACATCGCCGCCGGCGCGCCCAGTCCGCCCGCGCCGACGATGATCGCGTGCGCATCGAGAAAACGCTGCTGCGCTTCGATGCCGATTTCATCGACGAGGATATGGCGGGAATAACGGAGGAGTTGGTCGTCGTTCATCGGCTTGGGGTGCTGCGCGAGCTTCGCGGCACTCACGCCGCGAAGCCCCAGACCAAGATTACTTCGACTGCTGGGCCGTAGGCGACGAAGCCGGCGCCGCGCCCGATGCCGGCGACGAACCCGGCGTCGCGGGCAATGCCGGCTGAGCCACCACCGGCGCCGATGCCGAACGCGCCGGCTTGTTCTGCGCGAGCTTGCGTTCGCTGAACGACTTCGACTCGACGACCGGCTTGCCTTCCAGCTTGTTCAGCGCTTGCTGGAGCATGAAGTCGTCGTTGCTGCCGAACTCCACCGGCTTGCGGTCGCGGTCCTTGCGGCGCTGCTCGGGCGTCTTCTTGTCGTTCTGCTCTTCCAGCAGACGCAGTTGATCCAGACGATCCTGCTCGCGCTGCTCCTGTTCCTTCTTCTCGTTCGGATCCTGAGTGTTCGCGAGGTGATTCGAATAATCCACTTCGCGGGTCACGAGCGCGTCGTCCGGATCGCCCTCCGCGTATTGATCGACCGGCACGTCCGGGCGCACGCCCTGATTCTGGATCGACTTGCCGCTCGGCGTGTAGTAATACGCCGTCGTCAGACGCAGCGCGGTGTCGGCGGTCATCGGACGAACCGTCTGCACCGAGCCCTTGCCGAACGTCGTCTTGCCGACGATCAGCGCGCGATGATGATCCTGCAGCGCGCCCGCGACGATCTCCGAAGCGGAAGCCGAATACGCGTTGGTCAGCACGACCATCGGCACCTTCTTGAAGATGTCCGGCACGTTCTTCAGCGGATCGGAATCGAAGGACGGCAGACGATAGTTGTCGTAGGTATCCCGGAACGTCTGCTTGGCGTCCGCGATTTGTCCATTCGTCGACACGACGACCGCGTTATCCGGCAGGAACGCGCCCGCCACGCCGACCGCGCTCTGCAGCAGGCCACCGCCGTTATTGCGCAGGTCGAGGACGATACCCTTCAGGTCCGGCTGCTGACGCGCGAGGTCTTGCAGCTTCGCCGCGAGATCCGGCACGGTGCGTTCCTGGAAACTCGTGATGCGGATATAGCCATAACCCGGCTCCGGCACCTTCATCTTGACCGACTGCACGCGAATCAACGCGCGCGTGACGGTGAGCGGGAACGTGCGGTCGTCGCTCTTCCGGAAGATGGTGAGCGTGACCTTCGTGCCCGGTTCGCCGCGCATCTGCTTCACGGCTTTGTCGAGCGTCATGCCGCGCACCGGCTTGTCGTTGATGCGCGTGATGAGGTCGCCCGGACGAATGCCGGCGCGGAACGCGGGCGTGTCTTCGATCGGCGAGATCACCTTGATGAGCCCGTCTTCCGACGAAATCTCGATGCCCAAGCCCGCGAAGCGGCCCTTGGTCTGTTCCTGAAGCTCTTCGTAGTCCGTCTTGTCGAGATACGACGAGTGCGGATCGAGGCTCGACACCATGCCCTTGATCGCGGCGGTGAGCAGCTTCTTGTCGTCGACGGGCTCGACGTATTCGTGCTTGATTTGCCCGAACACTTCGGCGAAGAGCCGCAGTTGATCGAGCGGAAGCGGTGACGATGCGGCTTGCTGCGCGGACGCGGAAATCTGCAGAGTTGCGAGAGCGCCGACAGCAACGCCTGCGGCGATCAGGCTGAAGTTTTTCAGGTTCTTTCGCATAGAGGAGTGCGTGCGGAATCGAATGGGCTGCATCGTGGGTGACGGGTCAGTATACCCGCTCGCTTTCGAAGGCGACTTAAACGCAACTTAAATGCCCGGCGCCGCGCGCCGCGACAACTATCGCTCGCTGCGGGCGACGCACGCGCCTGTCGGCGGCGACGGCGCGCGGTCAGGCACGCGCCATCCTGGGCGTTCGGATGCGAAACGGGCGCCGCGAGGCGACGCCCGCCAACGCCAACTTCGGCGCTGATGCGCGCTTTAGCCCGCCTTGCCCTGCTTCGCGACGGCAGCTTGCGCCGCAGCAATGGCGTCCGCGTCGCCGAGATAGTAGTGCTTGATCGGCTTCAGGTTTTCGTCGAGTTCATAGACGAGCGGCACGCCGTTCGGAATGTTGAGCCCGACGATGTCCGCGTCGGAAATATTGTCGAGATACTTCACGAGCGCGCGCATGGAGTTGCCGTGAGCGGCGATCAGCACCTGCTTGCCTGCCTTTATGGCCGGCGCGATGGACTCGTTCCACACCGGCAGCACGCGCGCGACCGTGTCTTTCAGGCATTCGGTCAGCGGCAGTTGCTCGCGCGGAACCTTGGCGTAGCGCGGATCGTTGAAGGACGCGCGCTCGTCGTTCGGATCGAGCGCGGGCGGCGGCGTGTCGTAGCTGCGGCGCCAGATGAGAACCTGTTCGTCGCCGTACTTTTTCGCGGTCTCGGCCTTGTTCAGACCGGCAAGCGCGCCGTAGTGGCGCTCGTTCAGACGCCACGAATGGACGACCGGGATATACATCAGGTCCATTTCGTCCTGCACGTGCCACAGCGTGCGAATGGCGCGCTTGAGCACCGACGTGTACGCGATGTCGAACGTGTAGCCGGCCTCGCGCAGCAGCACGCCTGCCTGACGAGCCTCGCGGTTGCCCTGTTCGGTGAGATCCACGTCGACCCAGCCGGTGAAGCGGTTTTCCTTGTTCCACGTCGATTCGCCGTGGCGGATGAGCACTAGCTTGTACATGTTTGATAGGTCGGTCAGTTGAGAAATCGGGTGCCCGATCGCACTCCGCCATCCTGCCCTCACGCGTGGAGTGCCGCCATCGGCCGGATGGCCAGGGCCATCGCGGGAAAGGGATATTTTATAATGCTCGGATTGCCCTCATTTCTCTTTCTCCCTTCTCCACTATCTTTCGGCGGCCCTAGACGTGAAGTTCTTCACCGATTACTCGAATATTGCACTCATCGTCATTGCGCTGGTTTCCGGCGCGCTGCTGCTCTGGCCGGCCATCACGCGACGCGGTCGCGGCGGCGTCTCCGCTGCGGAAGCCACCACGCTCATCAACCGTCGCAACGCCGTCGTCGTGGACTTGCGGCCGGCCGCGGAGTTCGCGAAGGGACATTTGCCGTCCGCCCGAAACATCGAGGCGGCGGAGCTTCAAGCAAAAATCGGCCAGATCGCGAAGAATAAGAGCAATCCGGTCGTGCTTGTCTGCCAGACCGGCCAACAGTCGCAGCGTGCCAGCCGCGCCGTGTCGGAAGCCGGCTACGCTGAGGTCCACGTCTTGCAAGGCGGGGTTGATGCCTGGCAGAAGGCAGGAATGCCGGTCGTGAAACAAGGAGCCGTCAAGTGAAAAAAGTCGTCATGTACAGCACGCAAGTGTGCCCGTATTGCCAGATGGCCGAACGTCTTTTAAAGTCCCGCGGGGTCGAAACCATCGAGAAGGTGCTGATCGACCGTGAGCCGGGGCGCCGCGAGGAGATGATGCAGCGCACCGGGCGCCGCACCGTGCCGCAGGTTTATATCGGCGACACGCACGTCGGCGGTTACGACGATCTTTCGGCGCTCGACCGCAAGGGTGGTCTCGTGCCGCTGCTCGAGTCGGCCTGACATCACCACACGCTGCCCGGCCACGCTCCGGGCAATTGATTTACCTAGGAAATCACTATGTCCGACGAGAACAACCAGCCGTTTTTCAACATCCAGCGCATTTACCTGAAGGATATGTCGCTCGAGCAGCCGAACTCGCCCGCCATTTTCCTCGAACAGGAAATGCCGTCGGTTGAGGTCGAAGTCGACGTGAAGGCCGACCGTCTCGCGGAAAGCGTCTTCGAAGTGCTGGTCACGGGCACGGTCACGGCGAAGGTCGCCGACAAGGTCGCGTTCCTGATCGAAGCCAAGCAAGCCGGCATCTTCGACATTCGCAACATCCCGGCTGAGCAGATCGATCCGCTCGTCGGCATTGCGTGCCCGACCATTCTGTTCCCGTATCTGCGCTCGAACATCGCCGACGCGATCACGCGCGCAGGCTTCCCGCCGATCCACCTGGCGGAAATCAACTTCCAGGCGCTGTACGAACAGCGCATCGCCCAGCTCGCGAGCGCGCAGGAAGGCGCAGCGAACGGCGCGACGCACTGAGCGTCACCCGCACTGACTCTGCCGAACCGGAGCCGAGCATGAAAGTAGCCGTTCTCGGCGCCGGCGCGTGGGGCACCGCATTGGCGGGCCACCTCGCGACGCGGCACGACACCCTGCTTTGGGCGCGCGACGCCGCGCTCATCGAATCTCTCTCTTCTTCGCACGAAAACACGCGCTATCTGGCGGGCGTCGTATTGCCGCGCGCGCTGTCGTTCGAAGCGGATCTTGACGTCGCGCTCGCGCATGCCGCCGCGCCTGATGCACTCTGCGTCGTCGCCACGCCCGTCGCGGGTCTGCGCGCGCTGTGTCGTGCGATGCGGCAGGCCGGCGTCGTTCCCGCGCATATCGTCTGGCTGTGCAAAGGCTTCGAGGCGGACACGCAATGTCTGCCGAACGAGGTCGTCGCGGCGGAGCTGGCCGAGCATCGCAGCAACGGCACGCTTTCAGGCCCGAGCTTCGCGTGGGAAGTGGGGCGCGGCCTGCCGGTCGCGTTGACGGTGGCGAGCGCATCGGCGCAACTATGCGCGCAGACCGTCGCGGCGTTTCATCACGGCGCCATGCGAATCTATACGGGCGACGACGTCATCGGCGTCGAAGTGGGCGGCGCGGTAAAGAACGTGCTCGCGATCGCCACCGGCATCTCCGATGGCCTCGGCCTTGGTCTGAACGCCCGCGCCGCGCTCATCACGCGCGGGCTCGCGGAAATGTCGCGGCTCGGCGTGGCGCTGGGCGGGCGCGCCGAGACGTTCACCGGCCTCACCGGCTTGGGCGATCTGATTCTGACCGCGACCGGCGACCTGTCGCGCAACCGCACGGTCGGCGTGCAACTGGCGTCCGGCCGCACGCTCGACGAGATTCTTGCTGCGCTCGGTCATGTGGCCGAAGGCGTGCGCTGCGCCCGCGCGGTGTTGTCGCTCGCGCAGTCCCGCGGAATCGACATGCCGATCACGCACGCGGTATGCCGCGTGCTCTTCGAAAATGTCGCGCCGCGCGACGCGGTGCAGGCGCTGCTCAGCCGCGATTCGAAGGCGGAATAGCGCGACGTTTCTCTCGGAGACGCGCATGGCGAAGCTCGAAGCCGTTCTCGCCGACATCACCACACTTCACGTCGATGCCATTGTCAACGCGGCGAACAAATCGCTGCTGGGTGGCGGCGGCGTCGATGGCGCGATTCATCGCAAGGCCGGCAAAGGTCTCTTGCGTGAATGCGAAACGCTCGGCGGCTGCGAAACCGGCGATGCGAAGATCACCGGCGCCTACGATCTTCCCGCCAAGTACGTGATTCACGCCGTCGGTCCGCGCTGGAGCGGCGGGAAACGCAACGAGGCGCAACTGCTCGCGAACTGCTACCGGCGTTCGCTCGAACTCGCCGCCGATGCGCGGTGCGCGTCCGTCGCGTTTCCGGCTATTAGCTGCGGCATCTATCGCTTTCCTGTCGAGGACGCGGTGAAGATCGCCGTGTCGACGGTCATCGAGACGTTGCCGCTTGCGCCTTCAATCGAACACGTCGTCTTTGCGTGCTTCAGCGACGACATGCTCGCGCTCTATCGCGCCGAACTCGACGCTCACGCGCCGCCCTCGAAGCCCGACTGACGCCACGCTTCGAACGTCACGATCGCCACCGTGTTCGACAAGTTCAGACTGCGATTGCCAGGACGCATCGGCAGCCGCACGCGCTGCTCCGTCGGAAAGCGTTCCAGCAATTCCGCCGAAAGGCCGCGCGTCTCCGCGCCAAATACAAACCAGTCGCCGGGCTTGAACGCATGATCGAAGAACGGCGTCGAGCCGCGCGTCGTGAAGGCGAACATGCGCGTGGCCTCGGGCGATTCCTTCGCGATGAACGCATCCCAGTTCGCGTGAACATTCATTTCGGCGTACTCGTGATAGTCGAGACCGGCGCGGCGCATCTTCGCGTCGTCGAGCGGAAAGCCGAGCGGCTCGATCAGATGCAGTCGCGCGCCCGTGTTCGCGCACAGGCGGATGACGTTGCCGGTATTCGGCGGGATTTCGGGTTCGACCAGTACGACGTTGAACATGGATGGCAGTGCTTCTGGCTGACGGGGTTAGTCTTTCGGGGTGCGCAGCGCGACGAAGTTCGTCACGCGCCGCGCGCCCGCGAGCTTGAGCGTGCGGGCGAGGGCATCGAGCGTGGCGCCCGATGTCAGCACGTCGTCCACGACGCCGATATGTTTGCCGCGAACATCGCCTCCGACGACGAACGCGGATGCGACATTGCGCCTGCGCGTCTCGGCATCCAGCCGCGACTGCTGCGCGGTGTGGACGGTGCGCGCGACGAGCATCGCATCGGCCGGCACGCATAGGCGCCGCGCGAGCGGACGCGCGATTTCCCACGCCTGGTTGTAGCCGCGCTCGACGAGCCGCTTGCGCGAAAGCGGTACCGGCGCGATCACGTCGGGCGTCGGCAGGCCGCTGTCTTCGAAGATCGCGTGCAAGTGCCGCGCGAACTCCGCGCCCGCCGCGAGACGCACGCGGAACTTCAATTCGACCGCCAGTGTATCGAGCGGCGCGCGATAGTCGGCGATGGCGAGCGTGTCATTGAACGCGGGCGGGTTCTCGAGGCACGCGGCGCAGTGCGCGCGCGTGTCATCGCGATCGCGTCGGAGATAGGAAGGCGCGAGCGGTATCGCGCAGGTCGCGCATCGGAAACGCGGCTCGTTCCAGTATTGCTCATCGCAGCCGGCGCACAGCAATTGCTGCGACACATTGCCGCATAACGCGCACTGGTTGGGCAGCGCGAGTTCGAACGCGCGCTTCGCGAGAGCCGCGAAGGCGCGCGCCGAAGACGGCAGCAAATCGCGGAGGACGTACATGGCTGAAAGCGCGTGAGGCGGGCTCGGGTGATCGGTTGCAACGGCACGCGGGAAGGCTGCGGCGGGCCTATTTCAAGACGACCGAGTATACTTCGCACTCTTCGCGAACAGATCGTCATGTCCCCAACGTCTCCCAGAACTGGCCGACCGGCCTATGATCCGCGCCGTTTGCGCGAGATCTTCGACCGTCGCGCCG
This sequence comes from Caballeronia sp. BCC1704, assembly GCF_902833455.1. Classification (NCBI taxonomy): domain Bacteria; kingdom Pseudomonadati; phylum Pseudomonadota; class Betaproteobacteria; order Burkholderiales; family Burkholderiaceae; genus Caballeronia; species Caballeronia sp. BCC1704. The sequence continues at coordinate 609,760 of NZ_CADFFT010000001.1, forward strand.
CCGCTTTCGACGACGTCGCGTTCCTGCCGCGCGAGATCGCGGACCGCATGCGCGAGCGTCTCGAATACATCAAGGTGGCGCCGGCGCGCGTCCTCGATGCGGCCTGCGGCGCGGGCGCGGACCTGCCGCGCTTGCGTGAGCGGTTCCCGGAGGCGTCGGTGCTGGGCGTCGATATTTCCTCCGGAATGCTCGCGCGCGCGCGCACGGCCGAGACCGCGGAAGCAGAAAGCGGCGCGGGCTGGCGGCGCTTGTTGCCGGCCACGCTCGCCAAAGCGTTCGGCGCGCGCGGTCCGCAACTCGCGCAGGCCGACTTCTCGGCGTTGCCGTTCGCATCGGCTGCATTCGAATTGCTGTGGTCGAACCTCGCGCTGCACTGGCATTCGCGGCCGGATCTCGTGTTTCCGGAATGGCAGCGCGTGCTCAAAGTCAACGGCTTGCTGATGTTCAGCACCTTCGGGCCGGACACGCTTCGCGAGCTGGCAGCGGCCTATCGCGAAGCCGAACGCACGCTCGGCCTCGCGCCGATGCCGCACACCATCGACTTCGTCGACATGCACGATCTGGGCGACATGCTCGTCGAGAGCGGCTTCGAAATTCCGGTGATGGATCAGGAAGTGCTGACGATCACCTACCGTTCGCCCGAATCGCTGCTCGCGGATGTCACGCGCTGGGGCGCCTATCCGTTCGAACGCGAGGCCGCGAGCGCCCGCGCGGACGCGAAAGCCTTGCGCCAAGCGGTGCACGAGGCGCTCGAAGCGCTGCGCCGCGACGACGGCACCATCCCGCTCACGTTCGAAGTGATCTATGGTCACGCGTGGAAAGCGGTGCCGCGAACGACGGCGGAGGGACATGGGATCGTTCGGCTGGAAGACATCGGACGCGGTCCGAGAAGGAACCGCTAACGCGTCGGAAAGGAGTTCGGGAGGCAGATCGGCGAGGCGGTAAAGAGGGTGCGTGTTATGTCATAAATTTGCGCGCGAAGGACACGCCGAAAGGTGCGTCAATTCGGCGCAGAGGCTTGTGCCATCTGGCTTTGCGACGTTTGCGCCCTTGCTTGTGGATGCCACCCAACCCGCCTATAATGCGTCAGTTTGTCGCCTGAACTGACACAAATTTGGGCAAAATCCGAGCAAAAGTATGTGATTGCGTGTGCGGATGGATGGAGGCAGCGATGCAGGTCAGCCAGACGCTGACGGAGTCTGAGCCGGTCATCAAGGACTGGCTGATGAAACGCAACTGCTCGGTGTCGCCGCGTCAGTTCGTGGGCTTCTATGTGTCGCTGGCGCTCTTTTCCCTTGCCGTCGCGACGCCGCTTTTTCTGAACGGCGCCTGGCTGGTGCTGCCGTTCACCGGAGTCGAGTTGACGGTCGTGACGGTCGCGTTCCTGATTCATGCGCGACACGCCGTCGATTACGAACGAATCCGGCTGTTTCAGAACCGGTTGTTGATCGAACAGATGAACGCCGAAGAATTGACGCGCTTCGAGTTCAATCCGCGCTGGGTGCGGGTCGAAACGGGCGCGACGCCGAGGGAACCGCTCACGATCGTATCGCGCGGGCAATCGGTGAAAGTCGGACAACACCTTGCACAGCATCGTCGCAAACAATTTGCTGCCGAACTGCAGGCGTCACTGAGGCGCCTCGCTTGAGGAGGAACCGGGTGTGGCAGGCGCGATGCGCAACGGGGTCGAGGGTTTGAATGGAAATTTTGGGTAAGGATGCTATGAAAACAATCAAGCGAGCCCTCTCGGGCGTGCTGGCGGCGGGCGCACTGCTCAATGCCGGCGTAGCCCTGGCGGTCAACGACAGTCCTGGCGGTCCCGCTGTGAATGAGATCAATTTCCAGCAGCCAGTGACGAAGATCGCCGAGGAGCTCTACGGCCTCCATATCTTCATGCTCATCATCTGTACCGTCATCTTCATCGGCGTGTTCGGGGTGATGTTCTATTCGGTCGTCAAGCATCGCAAGTCCAAGGGTTTCAAGCCCGCGCACTTCCATGAAAGCACCACGGTCGAAATCATCTGGACGATCGTGCCGTTCATCATCGTCATTCTGATGGCGCTGCCGGCCACCAAGGCCGTCGTCGCGATGAAGGACACCACCAACGCCGATCTGACCGTGAAGGTCACGGGCTACCAGTGGAAGTGGGGCTACGACTACGTGAAGGGCCCGGGCGAAGGCATCAGCTTCCTCTCGACGCTCTCCACGCCGCGCAGCCAGGTCAACGGCCAGACGCCGATTTCCGATACGTATCTGCAGGAAGTCGACAACCCGCTCGTCGTGCCGGTCGACAAGAAGATCCGCATCATCACCACCGCGAACGACGTCGTTCACTCGTGGTACGTGCCGGCGTTCGGCGTGAAGCAGGACGCGATTCCCGGCTTCGTGCGCGACACGTGGTTCAAGGCGGAGAAGGTGGGCACGTATCGCGGCTTCTGCACGGAACTGTGCGGCAAGGAGCACGCGTACATGCCGGTCGTCGTGGAAGTGCTGTCCACCGACGACTACGCGAAGTGGGTCGACACGCAGAAGAAGAAAATGGCTTCTTCCGCCGACGATCCCAACAAGACCTACACGATGGACGAGCTGAAGACGCGCGGCGCGCAGATCTACGCGTCGAACTGCGCGGTCTGCCACCAGCCGACCGGCAAGGGCGCGGGCCAGTTCCCGGCGCTCGACGGCAGCAAGGTGGCGAACGGTCCGATCGCCGGTCACGTGAATATCGTGCTGCATGGCAAGGGCGCGATGCCGCCGTGGCAGACGACGCTGAACGACGTCGAAATCGCGTCGGTCGTTACGTACGAACGCAACACGTGGGGCAACCACACCGGCGACGTTCTGCAGCCGAAGCAGGTCGCGGACGCGCGCAACGGCAAGATGCCCGAAGGCGGCGATCACACGGCGGCAGCGGGCGGCGAAGCAGCGAGCGGCGCGGCGGCAAGCGGCGCGGCGGAAGCCAGCGCGCCGGCTGCGGCGTCTGGCGAGCAGTCGGCGCAGGGCGCGCTGCCGGCCAGCATCTACTTCGAAACGGGCAAGAGCGACCTGCCCGCTGACGCAAACAACGCAGTGCAGGCGGCCGCCGCTTACGTCAAGGCACATCCGGACGCGAAGATCGCGCTTTCCGGCTTCACGGATGCAACCGGCGGCGCCGACCTCAACGCGGACCTCGCCAAGAAGCGCGCGCAAGCCGTTCGCGACGCGCTCAAGGCGGCCGGTGTCTCGGAAGAACGCATCGTGTTGAAGAAGCCCGAGTCGGTCACGGGCGGCACGGATGCGAAAGAAGCACGCCGCGTAGAAATCAGTCCGGCTGCTTGACATGTCGCGCGTGCGTTTCTCCTTCGCTCAAGGCAACGGAGAAGCACGCGGGCAACGCCAAGTGCCTCGAGTATTCGCTTTAGGAGATGATTGTCATGTCTAGCATCGGACACGATGTAGTCGCGGGTCACGACCACGCGCACGACGACCATGCGCACGAAACGCCGCATGGTTGGCGCCGGTGGCTTTTCGCCACCAACCACAAGGACATCGGTACCTTGTATCTGCTGTTCTCGTTCATCATGTTCCTCTCCGGGGGCGTGATGGCGCTCGGCATTCGCGCCGAGCTGTTCGAACCGGGCCTGCAGATCATGCGCCCCGAGTTCTTCAATCAGCTGACCACCATGCACGGCCTCATCATGGTGTTCGGCGCGATCATGCCGGCGTTCGTCGGCTTCGCGAACTGGATGGTGCCGCTGCAGATCGGCGCATCGGACATGGCGTTCGCGCGCATGAACAACTTCAGCTTCTGGCTGCTGCCGGTCGCGGCCGTGCTGCTCGTCGGCTCGTTCTTCGTGCCGGGCGGCGCGACCGCCGCGGGCTGGACGCTGTACGCGCCGCTCTCGACGCAGATGGGCCCCGGCATGGACTTCGCGATTTTCGCCGTCCACATCATGGGCGCGTCGTCGATCATGGGCGGCATCAACATCGTCGTGACCATCCTGAACATGCGCGCGCCGGGCATGACGCTCATGAAGATGCCGATGTTCGCGTGGACGTGGCTCATCACCGCGTACCTGCTGATCGCCGTGATGCCGGTTCTGGCAGGCGCCATCACGATGGTGCTGTTCGACCGTCACTTCGGCACGTCGTTCTTCAACGCGGCGGGCGGCGGCGATCCGGTCATGTACCAGCACATCTTCTGGTTCTTCGGCCACCCCGAGGTGTACATCATGATCTTGCCGGCGTTCGGGATCGTGTCGCAGGTGATCCCGGCGTTCTCGCGCAAGCCGCTCTTCGGCTATAGCTCGATGGTGTACGCGACCGCGTCGATCGCGATTCTCTCGTTCATGGTGTGGGCGCACCACATGTTCGCCACCGGCATGCCGGTGACGGGCCAGCTGTTCTTCATGTACGCGACGATGCTGATCGCCGTGCCGACGGGCGTGAAGGTGTTCAACTGGGTCGCGACGATGTGGCGCGGCGCGCTGACCTTCGAAACGCCGATGCTCTTCGCGATCGGCTTCCTGTTCGTGTTCACGATGGGCGGCTTCACGGGCCTGATCCTTTCGATGGCCCCGCTCGACATCCAGATGCACGGCACGTACTACGTGGTCGCGCACTTCCACTACGTGCTGGTGGCCGGTTCGCTGTTTGCGCTGTTCGCGGGCTGGTACTACTGGTCGCCGAAGTGGACCGGCTGGATGTACAACGAAATGCGCGGGAAGATCCACTTCTGGGCGTCGATGATCTTCTTCAACATCACGTTCTTCCCGATGCACTTCCTGGGTCTCGCGGGCATGCCGCGCCGCTATGCGGACTACCCGGCGCAGTTCACGGACTTCAACCAGATCGCGACCATCGGCGCGTTCGGTTTCGGTCTCGCGCAGGTGTACTTCCTGTTCGCGGTCGCGCTGCCGACGTATCGCGGCGGCGGCGAGCATGAAAAGGCCAGCGACAAGCCGTGGGATGGCGCGGAAGGACTCGAATGGACCGTGCCGAGCCCGGCGCCGTTCCATACGTTCGAGAACCCGCCGACCGTTGAATAAGTCGTCTCTCCGTTCTGTGAGGCTTCCGCGCGAAGCCTCACAGACTCCCGAGCAAGAAACGCATGGCCCCGAATCCACAAAAAAGACGCTCCCGCGAGGACATCCGCGCGGGCAACAAGCGGCTCGGTTTCATCATGGTGCTGATCGCCGCCGTCTTTTTTCTGGGTATCGTCGTCAGGCAATACCTGTTGTCGCGAGGCTAACGTGTCCACTCAGCAGGAAGATTCTCATATCGACCGCTCGTTCAACCGGTCGATGCTGCTCAAGTTGTTCGTCGTCGCGGCGATGATGTTCGGCTTCGGCTTCGCGCTCGTGCCGATGTACCGCGCGATCTGCCAGATCACGGGCATCAACAATCTCGTGCAGCGCGATGTCGGCGCGCGCGAGGCGAAGAACACGCAGGTCGATGCCAGCCGCACCGTGTCCATCGAATTCGATGCGAATGCGCGCGGGCCGCTGCAGTTCAAGCCGGAGCAGTCGAATCTCGACATCCACCCCGGCGAAGTGATGACGGTGATGTATCAGGTGACGAACGAGCAGGGGCGCACGGTGAAGGCGCAGGCCATTCCGAGCTACGCGCCGAAGCAGGCCACCGAGTATTTCAAGAAGATCGAATGCTTCTGTTTCACCCAGCAGACGCTCGCGCCGAACGAGACGAAGCGCATGCCGGTGGTGTTCGTCGTCGATCCGAAGCTGCCGAAGGACGTGAAGACCATCACGCTGTCGTACACGTTCTTCGAACTCGACGCGCCGAAGACGGTCGCGAAGGGAACGTGAACATCATGAACGGACGGACGCAGAAGGGCGGCGGGTTCGTGAAGCTGGTGAAGGCCGTGTTCTGGTCGTTCTTCGGCGTGCGGCGGCGGGCCGACCTGGAAAACGACGCCGCGCAGCTGAATCCGCTGCATCTGATCGCGGCTGGCGTGATTGGTGCTGCGCTTTTCATCGTCGTGCTGCTGGTGATCGTGCGCGCGGTGGTTCGGTAGGGCAACCCAAAGCGCGCTCGCGCCGAACGGCGCTGCGGCAAAATAATTCAAGCAACTGGATCGAAGTGGAGAATCAACGATGAGCGGTCAAAACGAGAGCCCGTACTATTTCGTGCCGCATCCGTCACGGCATCCGATCATGGCTGCGTGCGGCTTGCTGGTAATGCTGTCGTCGCTGGCGGCGTGGGTCAACGGGCATTCCTTGGCGCCGTTCGGCACGCTGCTCGGCCTGCTGTTTTTGCTGTTCGTGCTGTGGCACTGGTTCGGCGACGCGATCTCGGAATCCGAAGGCGGCATGTACGGCAAGCGCGTGGATGTGTCGTACCGCTGGAGCATGAGCTGGTTCATCTTCTCCGAAGTCATGTTCTTCGGCGCGTTCTTCGGCGCGCTGTTTTACGCGCGCGCCATCGCGCTGCACGAATTGGGCAGCCTCGACTACAAGCTGATCTGGCCGGACTTCTCCGCCGTGTGGCCGAACAACGGTCCCGCCGCGCTGGTTCCGCATTTCCGCGCGATGGTGCCGTGGCCCCTGCCGACCATCAACACGGCGCTGCTGCTTTCGTCCGGCGCGACGCTGACGGTGGCGCACCACGCGCTGCGGGAAGATCATCGCAAGAAGGCGATCGGCTGGCTCGCCGCGACCGTGCTGCTCGGCGTCATCTTCCTGTTCTGCCAGGGCTACGAATACTTCCACGCGTACAACGAACTGAACCTGACGCTCGCATCCGGCGTGTACGGCTCGACGTTCTTCCTGCTCACGGGCTTCCACGGCTTCCACGTGTTCCTGGGCGGCACGATGCTGGCTGTGGTGATGGTCCGGCTGATTCGCGGACACTTCACGCCAGAGCATCACTTCGCGTTCGAAGGCGCCGCGTGGTACTGGCACTTCGTGGACGTCGTGTGGCTCGGGTTGTACGTCGTCGTCTACTGGCTGTAACTGCGCGTCTCCGCGGGCTCAAGGCCCGCCGCGCAAGCACGCCGCCCTGACGTTCGAGGGCGGCGTTTTGTTTTGTTTCGCGACGTTGCCGCGACAATACGCCTCGTTCTTGCGAACCTTCGCGGCGGGTTATCGTCCGAGGGGAATGCCCGTCGACTGAATCCAGCCCATCCAGTGAGCGAACAGGATGAACAGGAAGAGCGAGATGGACAGCCCGACGCGCATGGCGAGCGACCACACCATCCGCTTGGTCTTGCCGCGGTCGGTCATCATGAAGTACAGCGCCGAGGCGAGGCTGCCGAGAATGAGGATGAAAGCGATGGCGACGATAATGTGCATAAACCAGCCGGCAAAGTTGCTCAACTTGCCCGGATAACGCATCGAGCAGTATGGAAACGAGTCATCTCATTATCTCACTCGACGGATCGCGCCGCGCGGCGGCGCGCGCCGTCGCGCGGCGGCTGCGGTCATGAAGATTCGCTTCTGGCCCACGCTCGTCATCTTGATCGTCGTTGCCGTGACGGTGCGCCTCGGATTCTGGCAGCGCGACCGCGCGCATCAGAAAGAGGCGCTCAACGCGCGCATCACGGCCTTCGCGAATGCGCCGGCCACGCGCGTGGGCGTCGATCCGATTCCGCTGCAATCCGTCGAATTCCACCGGGTGCAGGCGCGCGGCGAGTTCATGCCGGAGCGCGTCGTCTATCTCGATAATCGTCCATATAACGACCAGCCGGGCTTTTATGTCGTGATGCCGCTTAAACTCGAGGGCGGCGGCTACGTGCTCGTCAATCGTGGATGGCTGCCGCGCAATCTGGCTGATCGCACGGGCATCGAGCCGTACGAGACGCCGAAGGGCGTCGTCGACGTCGAAGGCATTGCCCGCGCCAATCCGTCGCAGGCGTTCGAACTGGGAACGGGCGGGTCGGCCGGGCACCAGCAGATTCGCCAGAATCTCAGCATTCCGGCCTATGCCGCCGAAACCGGGCTCGCGTTTCAGCCGTTCGTGATCCAGCAGACGAACGACACGCACGACCGGCTCGTGCGCGACTGGCCCGCGCCGACGATGGGCGTCGAGCGCAATTACGGCTACATGCTCCAGTGGTGGGGCATGGCCGCCGCCGCCGTGGGCTTCGGGCTGTATGCGGCCCGCCGCGCCGCGAAGAAAGACGACACGCGTGTCGTAGACGACCCCGACGACGAAGCCGCCGGCCAGGCGTGACTCAACTCTCACCGAATTCTTGATGCCATCTCAACGTCCCACGACTGCCGACAAGCCCCGCACGCCCCCGAAAGGATCGTGGATCAGCGGGCGCTGGATGCTCGTGCTGCTCGCGCTCGTCTGCGCGGCGCCGGTCATCGCTTCGTATCTCATGTACTACGTGTTCAAGCCTGCGGGCGGCACATCGAGCTATGGCGCGCTGATCGATCCGCAGCGGCCGATTCCTTCGCAACTCGTCGTCACCGACGAGAAAGGGCAGGCCATGCCGCTCAAGTCACTCGAAGGCAAGTGGCTGATGATCACGGTCAACGGCAGCGCTTGCGACGAGCAATGCGTCACGCGCCTCTATTACATGCGGCAAGTGCGCGTGCTGCAATCGGCGGAACGCGAGCGCGTGGTCAACGTCTGGCTGCGCACGGATGACAAGCCCGTGGCCGACGTCATCAAGACGGCGTATCCGCAGCCGGACACGCGCATGCTGATCGCCGATCCGCGCGCGGTCGCGGACTGGCTGCCGGTCGCTGACGGCGGCAGCATCACGGACCACATCTATCTGGTGGACCCGAACGGCAATCTGATGATGCGCTTCCCGAAGAACCCCGATCCCAAGAAGATCAACGCGGATCTGGCGAAGCTGCTGAAGTGGTCGCGGATCGGCTAACACGCGGGTTGAAGGTGAAACATGAGTTATGTATTGCAATTGGGGATGATCGGCTTGTGCATTGCGCTGCTGCCGCTGTCCTTCGTCTGGGTAAAAGCCGATGACAACAAGTTCCGCAAGCTCGTCTGGCTGACCACGTTTCTGACGCTCGATCTGATCATGTTCGGCGGCTTTACGCGCCTGACCGATTCCGGCCTCGGCTGCCCGGACTGGCCGGGCTGCTACGGCACGTCGTCGCCGTTCATCGCGCACGCGCAGATTGCTGCCGCATATCAGGCGATGCCCACCGGCCCGGTCAGCATGGTCAAGGCGTGGATCGAAATGCTGCACCGCTACTTCGCGATGGCGATCGGCGTGCTGATCATCGCGCAGGTCATCATTGCGTGGACGGCGCGCATCAAGCGTCGTCCGCTGCACGTGTCGCCGTGGTGGCCCACCGGCATCCTGCTGCTGATCTGCCTGCAAGGCGCGTTCGGCGCGTGGACCGTCACGTTGAAGCTGCAACCGGTCATCGTCACGACGCATTTGCTGCTCGGACTCGCGCTGCTCGGCGCGCTCGGCTGGCTCGCGGCACGCCAGACGCCGATTCCGTCGCTCGATCCCGCAGCCGCGCGCTGGATGCCGGCCGCGCTCTTCGGCCTCGCGTTGCTCGTGGTGCAAATCGCGCTCGGCGGCTGGGTGAGCACGAACTATGCTGTACTGGCCTGCACGGACTTTCCACTTTGCAACGGCCAATGGATTCCGCCGATGAACTTCGAACACGGCTTTCACCTGTGGCGCGCGCTCGGCATGACGGGCGAAGGCGATGTGATCTCGCAGGACGCGCTCGTCGCGATCCACTGGACGCATCGCACGTTCGCGGTCGTCGTCGTGCTGTATCTGCTGTGGCTGGCCGCGAGATTGCGCCGCTTCGAATCGCTGCGCAAGCCGGCGAACGGCGTGCTCGCGGTCATCGTCATCCAGTTCTTGACCGGCATGTCGAACATCGTGCTGCAATGGCCGCTGCCTATTGCCGTCGCCCATAACGGCGGGGCCGCGATCCTGCTGCTCCTGCTCGTCATGCTAAACTTTCGAATCTCTTCCAGCCGTCCCGGCCGCGCCGCGCTTCCCGCACGCGACGTCGTTTCAGCGTGATGGCGCCTTCCCATGGATAGCACGACACTCAATTCCCCTCTCGGCAGCCGCGTCTCGCAATACATTGCGCTGACGAAGCCGCGCGTCACGCAGCTCGCCGTGTTCTGCGCCGTCATCGGCATGTTTCTCTCGACGCCCGGCATGGTTCCGTGGACGAAGTTGCTCGGCGGCGGCATCGGCATCTGGCTGCTGGCGGGCGCGGCGTTCGCCATCAACTGCCTCGTCGAGCAGAAAGTGGATGCGAAGATGCGCCGCACCGCATGGCGTCCGTCGGCGCGCGGGCAAATCACGAGCACGCAGATTCTGACCTTCTCCGCGGTGCTCGGCGGCATCGGCATGTGGACGCTGTACCGCTTCACCAATCCGCTGACGATGTGGCTCACGCTCGCGACTTTCGTCGGCTACGCGGTCATTTACACGCTGCTGCTCAAGCCGTACACGCCGCAGAACATCGTGATCGGCGGCGCGTCGGGCGCCATGCCGCCCGCGCTCGGCTGGGCGGCGGTCACGGGCGCGGTGCCCGGCGACGCGTGGATACTCGTGCTCATCATCTTCGTCTGGACGCCGCCGCATTTCTGGGCGCTCGCGCTGTATCGCCGCAAAGACTACGAGAACGCCGGCCTGCCGATGCTGCCCGTCACGCATGGCGAAAAGTACACGCTGCTGAACATTTTTCTGTACACCATCGTGCTGTTTGCGGTCACGTTGATGCCGTTCGTTTCCGGCATGAGCGGCGTCGTGTATCTGGCAAGCGCGGTCGGACTCGGTGCGGTGTTCTTGGGCTACACGTGGAAGCTGTATCGCGAATACTCGGACGCCCTCGCGCGCAAGACCTTCCGCTATTCCATCGTGTATTTGTCGTTGCTCTTCGGCGCGTTGCTCGTCGATCACTACGTTCGCACGGTGATCGGCGCATGAGGCAGATCGTCCGTCGGCTGTTCGCGCTGTTGGTCTGCGCGTTGGCCTTGTGCGCATGCGATAAGGCGCCCGATTTCAAGAACCTGGACATCACCGGCAACAAGCAGTTCGGCAGCGACTTTTCGTTGCCGGATACGACCGGAAAGACGCGCACGCTTGCCGACTTCAAAGGCAAGGCGGTCGTGCTGTTCTTCGGCTACACGCATTGCCCGGACGTTTGCCCGACGACGCTCGCGGAACTGTCGCAAGCCATGCAGCAACTCGGCGACAAGGCAAAGGACGTGCAAGTGCTGATGGTCACCGTCGATCCTGCGCGCGATACGCCCAACCTGCTCGGCCAGTACGTGACCGCGTTTAATCCGAGCTACATCGGTTTGCGCCCGGCCAATGACGCTGAACTGCAGAAGGTCGCGAAGGACTTCCGCGTGTACTACGCGAGGGCGGCAGGCAAGACGCCCGGCGACTACACGATGGATCACACCGCCGCGAGCTACGTGTTCGACAAGGACGGAGAGCTGCGGCTTTTCGCCCGCGACGGACAAGGCGTCGAACCGTGGGTCCACGATCTGAAGTTGCTGACCGACTGATCATGAGAAGCGGCCTGCGGGCCGCTTTTGCGTTCTGCGTTATGGCTTCGACGGCCGCGGCAGGCTCCATCCCGGCGCAAGACGCGTCGCCTTGAATTCGATGATCTCGTAATGCGCGAGTTGCTGCCGGGCGAACGGATCTTCCGCGATGATCTCGTCGAGCCACGCGCGGTCGATGCCCGACGCAATGATCACGCCGCCGTCGCGCGGAACCTTCGGCCCCGCCATCACGAAAACGCCCGCCGCGAAATAGCGTTCGAGGAAGAGGCGGTGTTCTTCGAGCGCATCGTCGATTTCCGCGAGTGCGCCGGTGTATCGCAGGTTGATCACATACATGTTACCGCCGTCCGAAAGTAGGTCCCAGGCCCGATTCTAAGCGGACAGCGCGCCGGATATTCACATGAGGAAACTGTATTTCCGCTCGCACCAACGCTGTGCGAACATGCGGCACGCCGGCACGCCGGCCCGACGCTCGCGCCGGAGCCGGCACGAAGTTATCCCGCAGTCATTTGCATTTGAAACAGGAAGACCATGCAGCGCAGAAATATGCTTAAAGGCCTGGCAGCCGTCGTCGCGTCGGCCGCGTTCGTCACGAGTCTCTCGGCACACGCCGACGACAAGGTCATCAAAGTCGGCACCATCAGCGGCCCTGACGCTCAGATTTGGCAAGTCGTGCAGAAGGTCGCCAAACGCGAGGGCCTCAACGTGAAGGTGGTCGAGTTCAACGACTACGTTCAGCCGAACGCCGCGCTCGACGCCGGCGATCTCGATGCGAACAGCTTTCAGCATCAGCCGTATCTGGACAGCCAGATCAAGCAGCGCGGCTACAAGATCGTGAGCGCGGGACTCACCTACATCTCGCCGCTCGGCGTGTACTCGAAGAAGCTGAAGTCGCTGAAGGACTTGCCGCAAGGCGCGAAGGTCGCGGTGCCGAACGATCCGTCGAACGAGAATCGCGCGCTGTTGCTTCTGCAGTCGCAAGGCGTCATCAAGCTGAAGGCGGGCGCGGGCGCAAACGGCAACAACGCGACGGCGCTCGATGTCGCGGAGAACCCGAAGAAGATCAAGCTGGTCGAACTCGACGCGGCGCAACTGCCGCGCACGCTTGCTGATGTGGACGCCGCCGCCATCAATACGAACTTCGCGCTGGCCGCGGGCCTGCAGCCGACGAAAGATGCGATCGCGCTCGAAGACGTGCATAGCCCGTACGCGAACCTGATCGCGGTGCGCACGAAGGACAAGGATCAGCCGTGGGTGAAGAAGCTGGTCGCCGCGTACCAGTCCGACGACGTGCGCCAGTTCCTGAAGAGCGAGTTCAAGGGCTCGGTTGTGCCTTCGTTCTAAGCGACGGCAAAGTCATGAGCGAAACGGCGTCTCCTGGAGACGCCGTTTTCATTTGCGAGGTCTAATCGGCGTAGATGCGCCGCAACTCGCGCTCCCAGACGAGGCTTGCGTCCACGCCCTGTTGCGCTTTGAATCCGGTGCGCATGAAAAGCCCGCACAAATCTTCGCGCGCTTGATCGAGCCGGCACACGACGCTCGCGTAGCCCGCGCCCTGCGCGAAGTTCGTGCACGCGGCGACGAGCTGTTCGCCGAGACCCCGGCGGCGCGCGCCCGGCTCCACGAACAACAACTCGATGCTCGCCCGGCCGTCTGAAGCGGCGGTCAGCAACGCGGCGCCAACGCGCGCGTCGCCTTCCTGCTCCGCGACCCAGCACGCAATACGCGGGGTGTTCGTCTGCATGGCGCCGAGAAAGCGCGACACGACCCTTGCTGCGTGGGCCTCGTAGGAGAGACTCGCGCGGTCCGAGACGTCGAGGTGCGCGTGACGTTCGATCATCCAGCCGAAGTCGCCGCAGCGGGGACTGCGCAGGCGCGTGGGCGCAACGTGTGAAGCCGGCGACAACAGCCGCTCGATGTCCGCCATGGCCAGCGACAATTGCTCGATCTCGCCCGGCGCGAGCGCATTCAATAGCGACGCCGTTTCGGAGGAGACGTGCAGATCGAGCTCGTCGACCTTGGCCTTCGCTTCGGGCGTCATGGTGAGCAGATGCGCGCGGCCGTCCGATTCGTTCTTTCGGCGCACGACGAGACCGAGCTTCTGGAAATTGGTGATGAGACGGCTGAGATATCCCGTATCCAGCCCAAGGTTGCGCGACAGATCCGCGGCGGTGTGCGCGCGTTCGTGCGCGAGCTCGTGAAGAATGCGTACTTCCGTCAAGGAAAAGTGGCTCTTATGTAGGCGTTCGTGAAAAGCGCCTGCGTGACGCGCGTAAAACCGGTTGAAGCGCCGCACGGCCTCGACAGCCCGACTCCGATCAAAACATCCCATTGGCCTTTGCTCTCTCAAAAATATGTGGTTCTATTTGAATTAGTTGCGATTCCGAACTAATGAACGCATTGTGCCAAAGAAAGCACGATCGTGCGAATACGAAAATGCCCGAATTTCCGGCGCCTTCTGACAGTGGACGGCGACTGGTTCCATTCTGCCCGCTATGCGGGTAAGTCCCGATAGCGGTGTTCTTGCGACATCACCGTCTGAACAAGTTGTAACTTATTGAATCCAGACGGAATTTGACTTCCACCACGAGGCATTCGACGCGCGTTGACTGGTATTATGTTGGTTATATAATGGGCTCGACTCAACGGGGCGTGGGGTTCTTTCATGAGAGGAAATTGGAAGAATCTCACCCCGGACGAACGCAGTGATACGCCGCTTTATCTCCAGCTTGCCGCGCGTCTGGCTTCGGCCATTCACGCAGGCACATGGTCGGCGGGAGAGGCGCTGCCTTCGGAGCGCACGTTGTCGGAGGGCGTCGGCGTATCGCGTATCACGGCGCGCAAGGCAATCGCTTTGCTCGTCGAACAAGGGTTGATCAGGCGCGTGCGCGGCGCGGGCAATTTCATCACGCCGCGCGTCGAAGATCCGTTGTCCCGACTGACCGGCTTCACGCGCAAGATGGAGCAGCGCGGTTTCCTGCCCGATTCTGTGTGGCTCGGCCGCGGACTGAGGCCCGCGAATCGCGAGGAGAGCGTGCATCTGGGTTTGTCGCCCGGCGCGGTCGTCGCGAGTCTCAGGAGATTGCGGCGGGCGGACGGCATCGTGATGGCCGTCGAGCATTCCACGCTGCCTGCTTGGCTTGTGCCGGACCCGCTGCTCATCGGCGCGTCGCTGTACCGGTATCTGGAGGAGCGCGGTCAGGCAGTGGTGCGCGCGTTGCAGCACTTTCGCGCGGTGAACGCGAGCGCCGAAGTCGCCCGGCTGATGGACGTCGCGCCCGGCGCCGCGCTGCTCGTGATCACGCGCATCGGTTATTCGGCGCAACGGCGGGCGATCGAACTAACGAATACGTATTGCCGCGACGACTACTACGACTTCGTCGCGGAGTTGCATCGATGAGCGCGGGTGCAGCACGGCCGGCGTCATCAGGCATCGAAAGAAGAGAGCAACAAAGAGAACGAGAGGACCAAAAGAAGCCGTTCGCCGGCCGCGCACCGAAACATCCGCGCAGGCCAGCGTGCTCGCAGCACGGCGCGAACCGCACCTGAACCTCCTACGCATTGCGTACTTCCAGAGAACTTCATGCTGAAAGGAAACATACTGACGAACGACGGCTGGATTCACGGCACCGTGCGTTTCGAGAACGGCCGCGTGACGGCGCTCGAAGGCCATATAGCCGATCCGTCGTCGAATGACGCGCCGTACATCCTGCCGGGTTTCATCGACTTGCACGTGCACGGCGGCGGCGGCCGCGACATCATGGAAGGTGGCGACGCGGCCGATACCGTCGCGCGCCAGCACGCGCAGCACGGCACGACGAGCCTGCTCGCCACGACGATGACCGCGCCGCGCGACGAATTGATGCAGGTCGTCGCCGGCCTCGGCGAACAAGCGAAGCGCCGCGCGCCGAGCGGTGCGCGCGTGCTCGGCGTGCATCTCGAAGGACCGTACATCAATCCGGGCAAGCTCGGCGCGCAGCCGGACGCCGCCGCTATCGCCGTGCGTGACGAAGTGCTCAAGTACCTGGATCTCGCGCCGATTCGCGTCGTGACCATCGCGCCGGAGATCTCAGGTCATCTCGACATCATCTCGGAGATGGCGGCGCGCGGCGTGCGCGTGCAACTGGGCCATTCGCTCGGCACGTACGACGACGCCGTAAATGCGCTGAAGCACGGCGCGCGCGGCTTCACGCATCTCTTCAACGCGATGTCGCCGCTGCATCATCGCGATCCCGGCATGGTCGGCGCGGCGCTCGCGCATGCGGAGTACGCCGAACTGATTCCCGACCTGCTGCACGTTCACCCCGGCGCGATCCGCGCCGCCATGCGCGCCATTCCGCGACTCTACGTCGTGACCGACAGCACGTCGGCCGCCGGCATGCCGGACGGCGAATACCGCCTCGGCAGCCAGCACGTCACCAAGTGCATGGGCGGCGTGCGTCTCGCGGACGGCACGCTCGCAGGCAGCACGCTGACCATGGATCAGGCGCTGCGCAATCTCGTCTCGCTGGGCATTCCGCTCGCGGACGTTTCGAATCGCTTGTCGCGCTATCCCGCCGACTATCTCGGGCTCGAAGACCGCGGCCGCATCGCGCGCGGCGCGTGGGCCGACATGGTCGTGCTCGACCGGGACTTCGCGCTGACCGCCACTTATGTCGAAGGAGAATCGATTGTCGAATATGCTCACTGAGGCGCTGGAGTCCGCGGATGTCGTCGCGGCCCAACTCGCCGATACCTCGCGCATCGAGGCGCTCGCCGTGAAACTCGCGGAGCAGCCGCGTCACGTCGCGTTGACCGTCGCTCGCGGCAGTTCGGACCACGCCGCCAGTTATTTCGCCAGCCTGACGATGAGCCGCATCGGCGTGCCGGTCGCGTCGCTGCCGATGTCCGTCGCCACGTTGCAGCAAGCGCCGCTGCGCGTGTCCGGCCAGCTTGCCGTGGCGTTCTCGCAGTCGGGCAAGAGCCCGGATCTCGTCGGCACCATGCAGGCGTTGCGCGAAGCGGGTGCATTCACCGTCGCGGCCGTCAACGTCGCCGGCTCGCCGCTGGAAAACGCCTGCGAATACTATCTGCCGCTCCTCGCCGGGCCCGAGCTTTCGGTCGCCGCCACCAAGAGCTACATCGCGATGCTGTCGCTTTCGGCCATCGTGATCGCGCACGTTCAGCGCGACGCCGAACTGCTGAACGCGCTGAAGTCGCTGCCGGATGCGCTGCGCGCGGCGGGCAAGCTCGACTGGACGCGCGCCGTGGATGAACTGAAGGGCGTCGACCGCATGATCGTCGTCGGGCGCGGCCTCGGGCTCGCCATCGCACAGGAAGCGGCGCTCAAGCTGAAGGAAACGTCCGGCATTCAGGCCGAAGCGTTCTCGAGCGCGGAAGTGCGTCATGGTCCGATGGAGATCATCGACCGCGACTATCCGCTGCTCGTGTTCGCGCCGCGCGGGCCGGAGCAGGCGGGTCTCATCCAGTTGGCCGCGGACATGCGCGCGCGCGGCGCGCGCGTGTTGCTCGCAGCACCCGACGACGTGCCCGGCGCCGAGTTGCCGCTCGTCGCCACCGACCACCCGGCGCTCGATCCGATCGCCGCGATCCTTTCGTTCTACGTGATGGCCGCGGGTCTTGCCGCCGCGCGCGGGCGCAACCCCGACGCGCCGCGCCACCTGAACAAGGTCACCGAAACCCATTGAGTGAGATAGACGATGCGCCGTGCCGAGGAGTCCGTGTTGAACCATTCCACCGATAACCCGAGCGATATCGTTCTGCTCGCTCCGTTTACCGGTCCCGTCGTGCCGCTCGCCGACGTGCCCGACCCTGTGTTCGCGCAGGGGATGTTCGGCGACGGCATCGGCATCGATCCGCTCGATAACGTGCTTCTCGCGCCGTGCGACGGCACGGTGACGCATCTGGCGCGCACGCATCACGCGGTCACGCTGCGCACGGCAGCGGGCGCGGAAATTCTCGTGCATATCGGCATCGACACCGTCGAGCTGGGCGGCGAGGGGTTCGCGCCGATGGTCGAACAAGGCGCGACCGTGCGCGCGGGCCAGCCGCTCATCGAATTCAACGCGGATTTCGTCGCACAGCACGCGCCGAGTCTCGTCTCGGTGATCGCGGTCGCCAATAGCGACGCGTTCGAAGTCGCCCAGCGCGCCGGCCGTGGCGTGCTGAAGGCGGGCGCGCGCATGCTCGTGCTGCGCCCGAAGGACGGCGCGGCGGCGCACGTGGCGCGCTCGTCGTCCAACGTGATGACCGAAGCGCGCCGCACCGTCACGCTGGCCCACGCGGGCGGCTTGCACGCGCGGCCGGCGGCGCGGGCGCGTGAAGCAGCGCGCGGCCTGGACGCAAAGGTCGAAGTGCGCTTCGAAGGCCGCAAGGCGCCGGTCGAAAGCGTGGTCGGCCTGCTCGGGCTCGGCGCGGGCGAGGGCGCGACCATCGAACTCGTCGGCATCGGCGCGCAGGCGCAAGAAGCGGTGGATGCCGTCGCCACCGAACTGCTGCGCGCGGCGCAAGGCGAAGTGGAAGAGACGCCCGCGCGTGAGAAGTCTCCCGCGCCGGTCGCGGCGGTTCGCGCGTCCGCCGAGCCGCTGCCGCCGAACACGCTCGCGGGCGTGTGCGCGGCACCGGGCATCGCGGTCGGCAAGCTGGTGCGCTGGGACGATCAGGAAATCGTGCCGCCCGAACAGGCGAGCGGTCCGTCGGCGGCGGAGAGCCGCGCGCTGGATAAAGCCATCGCGCAAGTCGATGCCGACCTCGAAGTCACCGTGCGCACTGCGTCGCAGCGCGGCGCAGTCGGCGAGGCGGGCATTTTCGCGGTGCATCGCGTGCTGCTGGAAGACCCGACGCTCGTCGATGCCGCCCGCGATCTGATCAGCCTCGGCAAGAGCGCGGGCTTCGCGTGGCGCGAGGCGATCCGCGCGCAGATCGCGCTACTGAACAACGTGAACGACGCGCTGCTCGCCGAACGCGCGGCCGACCTGCGCGACATCGAAAAGCGCGTGCTGCGCGCGCTCGGTCTCACGAATACGGCGGCGCGCGCGCTGCCGGAAGAGGCGGTGCTCGCGGCCGTCGAATTCACGCCGTCGGATCTCGCGTCGATCGACCGCACGCGCGTCACCGCGCTCGTGATGTCGCGCGGCGGAGCGACCTCGCACGCGGCGATCATCGCGCGGCAGATCGGCATTCCGGCGCTGGTCGCGATCGGCGATGCGCTGCACGGGATTGCTGAAGACGCGCAGGTGGTCGTGGATGCGTCGGCGGGCCGCCTCGAATATGCGCCGAGCGCGCTCGATGTCGAACGGGCGCGTCACGAGCGCGAGCGTCTCGCCGGCGTGCGCGAGGCGAACCGCAAGATGTCGCAGCAAGCGGCATCGACGCGCGACGGCCGTCATGTCGAAATCGCAGCGAACATCGCCACGCTCGACGACGCCAAGGCCGCCGTCGAGAACGGCGCGGACGCCGTGGGCCTCTTGCGCACCGAACTGCTGTTCATTCATCGCCAGGCTGCGCCGACGGTCGCGGAACACACGTCGAGCTATCAGGAAATCGTCGAGGCGCTGGCCGGCCGCAGCGCGATCATTCGCACGCTGGATGTCGGCGCCGACAAGGAAGTGGACTATCTGACGCTGCCGCCCGAAGAGAATCCGGCGCTCGGCTTGCGCGGCATCCGGCTCGCGCAAGTACGCCCCGAACTGCTCGACGACCAGCTGCGCGGCCTGCTCGCCGTCAAGCCGGCGGGCGCGGTCCGCATTCTCCTGCCGATGGTCACCGATGCCGGCGAACTGCAGCGCCTGCGCGCGCGCATCGACGAACTGGCGCGCGAAGCCGGCCGCACGGAGCCGGTGGAAGTGGGCGTGATGATCGAAGTGCCGTCGGCGGCGATGCTGGCCGATCAACTCGCGAAGTACGCGGATTTCTTCTCGATCGGCACGAACGATCTTACGCAATACACGCTCGCGATGGACCGCTGCCAGCCCGATCTCGCCGCGCAGTCCGACGGCCTGCATCCGGCCGTGCTGCGGCTCATCAAAACGACGGTGCAGGGCGCGGAAAAGCACGGCAAGTGGGTTGGCGTGTGCGGCGCGCTCGGCGGCGATCCGCTCGCGGTGCCGCTGCTCGTGGGCCTCGGCGTGACGGAACTGTCGGTGGATCCGTCCGCGGTGCCGGGCATCAAGGCGCGCGTGCGCAATCTCGATTACCAGCTTTGCCGTCAGCGCGCGGAAGACGTGCTCGCGCTCGAATCGGCGCAGGCAGTAAGAGCGGCCAGCCGCGAAATCTGGCCGCAGGACTAAACGCTTGATGCTTCTTTCCTAGCCACAACCCGAGCAGCAACGACAAGACCTATATTCTTTTGGAGAACCCCCGATGGACGCTAACCCGTTTGCAAAGATGCAGCGCCTAGGCCGCGCCCTGATGCTGCCGATTGCCGTTTTACCGGTGGCCGGCCTGCTGTTGCGTCTAGGCCAGCCCGATGTCTTCAACATCAAGATGATCGCCGACGCGGGCGACGCCATCTTCTCGAATCTGCCGCTCTTGTTCGCAATCGGTGTGGCGGTGGGCTTCGCGAAGGACAACAACGGCACGGCGGGTCTCGCCGGCGCGATCGGTTATCTGATCGAAACGGCCGTCATGAAGGACATTAACGACAAGCTCAACATGGGCGTGCTGTCGGGGATCATCGCGGGTATGGTCGCGGGGTACATGTACAACCGCTTCAAGGACATCAAGCTGCCCGAGTATCTGGCGTTCTTCGGCGGCAAGCGGTTCGTGCCGATCGTCACAGGCGTCGCGTGTCTCTTCATCGGCATCGTGCTGGG
Organism: Caballeronia sp. BCC1704; assembly: GCF_902833455.1. Lineage (NCBI taxonomy): Bacteria > Pseudomonadati > Pseudomonadota > Betaproteobacteria > Burkholderiales > Burkholderiaceae > Caballeronia > Caballeronia sp. BCC1704. The sequence goes on from NZ_CADFFT010000001.1 coordinate 630,039, forward strand.
GTACGTGTGGCAGCCGGTGCAATCCGGCATTGACGCGGCCGGCAACTGGCTGACGACGGCCGGCGCGCTCGGCACCTTCGTGTTCGGCGTGCTGAACCGCATTCTCCTCGCGACGGGTCTGCACCACATCATCAACTCGCTCGCGTGGTTCGTGTTCGGGTCGTTCACGCCGCCCGGCGGCGGCGCGGTGGTGCACGGCGACTTGCATCGCTTCTTCGCAGGCGACCAGACGGCGGGCGGCTTCATGACCGGCTTCTTCCCGATCATGATGTTCGGCTTGCCGGCCGCGTGTCTCGCGATGTTCCATGAAGCGCCGAAGGAGCGCCGCGCGGTCGTCGGCGGCCTGCTGTTCTCGATGGCGCTGACCGCGTTCCTCACGGGCGTGACCGAGCCGATCGAATACAGCTTCATGTTCCTCGCGCCGGTGCTCTACGGCATCCACGCGGTGCTGACGGGTCTGTCGCTCGCCATTTGCTCGGCGCTCGGCATTCACCTCGGCTTCACGTTCTCGGCGGGCGCGATCGACTACGTGCTGAACTACGGCCTGTCGCAGCGCGGCTGGCTGGCAATTCCGATCGGCCTCGTGTACGGCATCGTGTATTACGGCCTGTTCCGCTTCTTTATCCGCAAGTTCAACATGGCGACGCCGGGCCGCGAGCCCGCCACGACGGACGCGCAAACCGATGCCACGCCGGTCGGCGGCTATGTGCCGGGCGACGTCGCGCCCGCAGCGGCAAGCACGCGCGCCACGAAGTACATCGCGGCGCTGGGCGGCGCGTCGAATCTGACGCTCGTCGATGCCTGCACGACGCGCCTGCGTCTCTCTGTCGTGGATACGGAAGCTGTATCGGAACCGCAATTGAAGACCATCGGCGCGCGTGGCGTGTTGAAGCGCGGCAAGACGAACGTGCAGGTCATCATCGGACCGGAAGCGGACTTGATCGCCGATGAAATTCGCGGCGAACTCGAACACTCGTCGACGCGCGGCGCGACGCCGGCTTCGTCGGCTCCCGCGCAGCCCTCGGTTGCGACGGCAGGCGTGACCGATCAGACGGCGGGCCCGCTCGATCCGGACCCGCTGCGCTGGCTCGCGGTGTTCGGCGGCGCGACTAACGTCGTTTCGCTCGATGCGGTGGCGCACACGCGTCTGCGCGTGGTCGTGCGCGATCCGTCGTCGGTGGATCGTCAGCGTCTGTCGCAACTCGATGTGGCGTGGGTGTCGGCGGACACGTTCCACATCGTCGTCGGCGCGGCAGCGCAGCGGTACGCCGCCCAGATGGCGACGCGACTCGCGGGCAACGGCGGCGGCGCGGCGCCGATGCCGGCCTGATGCGGTAAGCGGTTAGTCTTAGAAACGGCGCCTTCGGGCGCCGTTTTGTTTTCATACACGCCCCGCAGGCAAACAAAAACCCCGCTGTCTTTCGACAGCGGGGTTCGAACACGCTCGGCTTCGTTCTGCCGCGGCGTTACGCGTAGTCGTGCAGCGCGGTGCGCATCTTCTTCATGGCGCTCGCCTCGATCTGGCGAATGCGCTCCGCCGACACGCCGAACTCGTCGGCCAGTTCGTGCAGCGTCTTGCCGCCCGATCCGTCGTCCTGCACGTCGAGCCAGCGCGCCTTGATAATGCGGCGGCTACGCTCGTCGAGCGATTCCAGCGCGGTCGAAAGGCCGTCGCTTTGCAGCTTGTCGAACTGGCGCGCGGCGATCACGTTCGTCGGCTCGTTGTGCGAGTCGGCGAGATAGGCGATCGGCGCGAACGCTTCTTCGCCGTCTTCGACCTGGCCTTCCAGCGCGATATCGCCGCCCGAAAGGCGCGTTTCCATCTCCGCGACCTCTTCGCGCTTGACGTTCAGCTCGCTTGCGAGGCCGTTGATCTCGTCCGGCGTAAACGCGGCATGGCCGGTCTTGTGGCTGCGCAGGTTGAAGAACAGCTTGCGCTGCGCCTTGGTCGTCGCGACCTTCACCATGCGCCAGTTGCGCAGGATGTACTCGTGGATCTCCGCCTTGATCCAGTGCATGGCGTACGACACGAGGCGCACGTTTTGCTCCGGATCGAAGCGCTTCACCGCCTTCATCAGACCGATGTTGCCTTCCTGAATCAGGTCTGCGTGCGGCAGGCCGTAGCCCAGATAGTTGCGGGCAATCGACACGACGAGACGCAGGTGCGACAGCACGAGCTGACGCGCGGCGTTCAGGTTGCCGTGCTCGCGAAATTCGGTGGCGTACTGACGTTCCTCTGCCGGCGACAGCATCGGAATACGGTTCACTGCTTGTATGTAGGAATCGATGTTGCCGATCTGGCCGGTCAGCATCGACGACTGTGCGTACGTCAGCGCGCCTGCCGAAGATGCCTTGGCAGGTGCCGAGCCTACAACATTCGGAAGGGTCATCGCATTGGTCACGCTCATAAGCTCCTTGTCAACAATTGGCTGCGGCCGCAACGGCGGCGGCAGGCCAGTCACGATATTAGCACTCCGTCCAACTGAGTGCTAAGTGTTAGAGGGTAACGACGTGTGGGAGTTCCCACAAAACTATCGATTTTGTGGGTTTGATAGGCGGCGCGGCCGTGTGAACAAGCCGAAATTACCGAAGAAGAGCTGGTAATCGAACGATTTACCGAAATAACGCCGTAAGGCAACGAATTATTCAACCAAAACGGCAACAAACGCTGGTTTGTGCAAATATATGTCTGCCTAAATACAATGCGCCGACAACCGCTCGGCGGGACAACCACACCCTCATATGGGGCGCTCATGCAGAAAAACCAACCCTTCTGGCGCAGTTTTTTGTCTCACGGCGCCATCGCGGTTTCGCTCGGTCTCGCTTCGGCGGCAGCGCATGCCGACCGGTTCGGGCTTCAGATAGCGGGCGGCGTCGCTAACCATGACTTCAAGAAAGCCGACGTCGGCATCGTCTGGGACCCGAACCTGACGTGGTGGGAAATCGGCGGGTTTCACTTCACGCTGCTCGGCGAGGGGCACGTCGCGTACTGGCACACGAAGGAAAGCAACTCGGTGAATCCAAATGTCTGGGAGTTCGGCGTGACACCGGTGCTGCGTTTCGTGAAAAGCTCCGGCTACATTCGGCCGTTCGTGGAAGCAGGCATCGGCGTCCGGCTGCTCTCGCACGCCCGGATCACGGAAGACTACACGCTCTCCAGCGGCTTTCAGTTCGCTGATATGGTCGGCGTGGGCGCGATCTTCGGCGAGAAGCAGAACTATCAGGCCGGTTTTCGCTTCCAGCATCTCTCGAACGCGAGTATCAAAGAGCCGAATCCTGGTATAAATTTCAGCCAGCTATATCTGCAATACAACTTCTGACGGGGCGCCGGCGCATCGGTTCCCCGGCGCAAGGGGAACCGACAGATGCCGGCAAAAACCTTTGAGGCCATCCGCGGCCTGGAGCGCGACCGCTTTCGGGCGATGGTCGAGGGCGACGGCGCCGCGCTCGAAGCGCTGCTGGCCGAGAACGTCAGCTATGTCCACACCAACGGCAAGCGCGAAACGAAGCGCCAGTTCATCGACGCGATCACGGCCGGGCGCCGCCGGTATCGCCAGATCGAGATTCAGACGCAGGACGTTTTCTCTGCTGGACCCGAGACCTGTCTCGTGTCCGGCCGCGCGTTGATCGAAATGGAATCGAAGAACGGCGCGCTGCTCTTTCCCATCGCCTACACGGCGGTTCACGTGCAAACCGGCGGTCAGTGGCAACTGCTCGCGCTTCAGGCGACGCGCGTGGCGCTCGAATAGCGCGTCGCCGTCCGCGCCGTCAGGCTTCAACGGCCTCGTCCTCGCGCACTTTCCGCGCGATTCCCTTCGACCGATTCACCGCGCTCACGACCGCATCGACGACCGCGAGCGCCGGATTCGCGTGCACCGCGACGCCGAAGCGCATCGGTTCATCGGCGACGCGGCAGCCCACGAACACCGCTGTCTCGCCGCTCGCCGTCACCGTCGATTCGAACCAGCTCACGCTCGCGCCGACGTCCAGCGTCGCGGCGACCGCCTGCGCATAGTGTTCCTCGCTCGCGGCGCCTGAAGCAGGCGGCATCGCGATGTGTCGGCCGAAGACGGAAACCGCCGCCGCATCCACGCGCGATACCGGCCCGCCCGCGTCGAAATACTCGCGCTTGAACAGGGCGCAGATGGCGTCGCCGCTGATCTCCTCGCCCGATTCGTCCGCCACCGCCTGCACCGCATGACTGAACTCAATCTGCACGCGGCGCGGCGGCGTGAAGCCGAGTCCGCGTTCGAGCAGATAAGTCGCGCCGCCTTTGCCCGACTGGCTGTTCACGCGAATCACGGCGTCGTAGCTGCGGCCGAGATCGGCGGGATCGATCGGAAGATACGGCACTTCCCACGGCGTGCCGGGCACGCGCTGCGCGAAGCCTTTGCGGATCGCGTCTTGATGCGATCCGGAAAACGCGGTGAACACGAGGTCGCCCGCGTAAGGATGGCGCGGATGCACCGGAAGCTGATTGCAGCGTTCGACGACCCGCCGCACCGCGTCGATGTCCGAGAAGTCGAGGCCGGGATCGATGCCCTGCGTGTACAGATTGAGCGCGAGCGTCACCAGATCGACGTTGCCCGTGCGCTCGCCGTTCCCGAAGAGACAGCCTTCGACGCGATCCGCGCCCGCGAGGAGCGCAAGTTCCGCCGCCGCGACCGCCGTGCCGCGATCATTGTGCGGATGCACCGAGAGCACGATGCTGTCGCGAAAGCCCATGTTGCGGTCCATCCATTCGACCTGATCGGCGAAGACGTTGGGCGTGGCGGATTCGACCGTCGCCGGCAGATTGACGATCATCTTGTGATCGGGCGTCGGACGCCAGACTTGCGCGACGGCATCGCACACTTCGCGCGCGAACGACAATTCCGTCATGCTGAACGTCTCGGGCGAATACTGGTAGATCCAATGCGTGTCCGGCCGCGCCGCCGCGCATTCCTTGATGATGCGCGTGCCCTCGACCGCCAGCGCCTTCACTTCGTCCTTCGACTGATTGAACACGATGCGCCGAAACGACGGCGCGATCGCGTTGTAGAGATGCACGATGACCTTGCTCGCGCCTTCGACCGCTTCGAACGTGCGCTCGATCAGTTCGCGGCGCGATTGCACAAGCACTTCGATGGTGACGTCGTCGGGAATGCGCTTCTCGTCGATCAGCTTGCGCACGAAGTCGAAGTCGGTCTGCGACGCCGACGGGAATCCCACCTCGATTTCCTTGAAACCCGTTGCCACCAACATCTCGAAGAATTCGAGCTTGGCTGCGATGCTCATCGGCTCGATCAGCGACTGGTTGCCGTCGCGCAGATCGGTGCTCATCCAGACGGGCGCTTTCTCGATCGTGCGATTCGGCCAGCGGCGGCCATGCAGACGGACTTGCGGAAACGGGCGGTATTTCTCGGCGGGATTCGGCATCATGATCGTCGATCTCTTTCAGGACGGTTTGTGTAGCGCCTGCGAGAGCGGCCGACGCCGGCGGCTGGCCGGCTGCGGCGCGATGCACATGAAGCACGCGAAGCAGAACCGCGCGCGCGATCCCATTGCGCACCGGCGACGGTGACGCCTGCGACCAACGTGAACGTGCGCGAAGCAGCGTGCATGTGACCCTCGCGTTTTCGATTCGCGGGATGCGCGAACGAAAAACTGACGACTACTAGGTGGTAAGGAAAGAACTGCGGGAACGGCTGGCGGGAACGCGCGCCTGGCGACGCGCGCCGCTACGTCTGGCGACTTACGCTAGACGTAGCGATAGGGGCCGCGCTAGGCGGCCCGAAATAATTCGGAGGGAGGAGAATTGGGTGAAACGCATTGGCCTACTTTAAACCAGCGTTGAAGAAGGTGTCAAATGCGGATTTTCCGATTGCGGTGCCTATACCGGCCGGCGCACGACATCCGCGATCAGCTCCACCTGACGCGCGATAGCGGGCGGCACCGGCACGTCGCCCCGCATCACGTCTTCGATCCAGCGCGCGGTCGTGGCGGCATCGAGCGATTCGGGCAGTTCGACGGCGGGGGCGTCCGCCTGCGAACGCTCGGGCGCGACGAGCGTCTCGGCGTGGCCGTCGTGGAACCAGTCGATCTGCACCTGGCGGCGCGTGTCCGCGACCGCCTCGCCTTCGGTGCCGCGCGCGAGCAGCGCGCCGCCTTGCGCGGCATCCGGATGCTCGGTGAAAAGCGCGGTCAGGCTGTCGCGATATTCCGGGTGCGTGTAGTTGACGAGCCGCAGGCCCGGCTCCGCGAACGGCTGCAAAATCTTGACGAGCGTGTGCGTCGAATTGCGCACGCCCATCACGCGCCGAAGGTCCAGCAGCCGCGCGAGCTTCGGCGCGAGCGCCGTCACGGGCGCGAACGCTAGGCGGCGCGAGGCGAGGCTGTCCTCGATCTCGTCGGGCGACGCCGCATGCGGGATTCCCACTTCGGCGAAGATCGCGGCGCTCGTCACGCGACCCGGATCGTCCACCACGCCATGCACCAGCACCGGCACGCCTTCGCGCGCGAGCAGGAGCGCGAGCAGCGGCGTCAGGTTCGGCTGCTTGCGCGCGCCGTTGTAGCTCGGGATCGACACGGGGCGCGCGTGCTCGCGGCCTTCCTGCACATGCAGCGGCTCGAACGAACGATGCGCCGCCGCCAGCATCGCGGCGAGTTCGGCGGCCGTCTCGCCCTTCACGCGATACGCGAGCAGCACGGCGCCCAGTTCGACGTCGGAGACGCGGCCATCGAGCATGGCTTCGTAGAGCGAATAGGTGTCGTCACGCGAAAGCGCCCGCGCGCCGTTCGGGCCGCGCCCGATTTCCTTGATATAGCGCGCGCAGGGGAAAGAAGGAGGTGGAGTGTCGGTCATCGGAAGCGTGCGCAGAACGGGCGCTCATTTACATGGTCCTGAGCGGCGCCGTCGCGAGTGGAAGATGCGGTATGACACTCAGTATCGCATTTAAGCGCCGCTTGCAAGTTCGGGGGCCGGCATCCGGCGATATTGCGCGGCGGCTCGCAGGATGGCAGCAGGCCGTCCGAAAGCTCGCGCGCCCGCGCCGGACAAGGCTCGCCACGATTCGCGCCGGCACGTTACACTCGCTTTTTGCGACTCCGGCTGCGAGCGTGAGATGCGCCGGCTATCGAATAACATCAAACAGGAGAGCGGGATGACTTACGTGTTTCCCCCGGCGCCGGCGACCGCCGTTCCGGTCGCGGGTTCGAACGAGCAGTTTCCCGTGCGCCGCATCTACTGCGTCGGACGCAACTACGAAGCGCACGCGCGGGAAATGGGCCACGATCCCGACCGCGAGCCGCCGTTCTTCTTCAGCAAGCCCGCCGACGCCGTGCTGTACGTCGCGCCGGGTTCGACCGGCGAGTTGCCGTACCCGTCGCAGACCAAGAACCTGCACTTCGAGATGGAACTCGTCGCGGCTATCGGCAAGCAGGGCAAGGACATTCCCGCCGACAAAGGCCTCGACTACGTGTACGGCTACGCGCTCGGACTCGACATGACGCGTCGCGACCTGCAAGCCGAAGCAAAGAAGCTCGGCCGTCCGTGGGATACGGCGAAAGGCTTCGATCACTCCGCGCCGCTCGGCCCGATTCATCCGGTGTCGAAGGTCGGGCATCTGGAAAAGAGCGCGATCTGGCTCACGGTCAACGGTGAGGAAAAGCAGCGTTCGGACATCTCGCAGCTGATCTGGTCGGTCGGCGAGACGGTCGCCTATCTGTCGACGCTCTTCGAGCTTTTCCCCGGCGATCTCATCTTCACCGGCACGCCCGAAGGCGTGGGCGCGGTCGTGAAGGGCGATCTGCTGAAGGGCGGCGTGGACGGCATCGGCGACTTCTCCGTGCGCGTGGTCTGAGGCGGCGCGCCGACAATGAAGCTCTACAGCTATTTTCGAAGCTCGGCGGCGTATCGCGTGCGCATCGCGCTGAATCTAAAGGGTCTCGACTACGAGTACGAGGGCGTTCATCTGCTGCGCGACGGCGGCGTGCAACTGAAGCCCGAGTATCGCGCGCTGAATCCGGACGGCATCGTGCCGACGCTCGTCGTCGACGGCGACGTGCTCACGCAGTCGCTCGCCATCATCGAATATCTCGACGAGACGCATCCCGAGCCGCCGCTTTTGCCGCGCGGCGCCTCGGACCGCGCGTTCGTCCGGTCGGTGGCGTTGCAGGTTGCCTGCGAGATTCATCCGCTGGATAACCTGCGCGTGCTGAAGTACCTCAAGCATCAGGTGAAGGTGCCGGACGAGGCGAAGGACGCGTGGTACCGGCATTGGGTGGAAACGGGCTTCGAATCGCTCGAAAAGCGCCTCGCGGCCGATTCGCGCGTCGGCAAGCTCACGTTCGGCGACACGCCGACCATCGCCGATCTGTGCATCGTGCCCCAGGTGTTCAACGCGCGGCGCTTCGGCATCGACCTCGCGCCTTACCCGACCATCGAGCGCATAGCCGATTTCGCGAACCAGATTGACGGCTTCATGCGCGCCGCTCCCGCGCAGCAGCCGGACGCCGAATGACGGCGGCGGTATCTGCTGGAGCCCTGTCGAGTTACTTGTCGGGTGCGGGACTGGGAGCGAGCCTGATCGTGGCGATCGGCGCGCAGAATGCGTTCGTGCTGCGGCAGGGGCTCAAGCGGCGGCACGTGGGCATCGTCGTGTCGATCTGCGCGTTCATCGACGTCATGTTGATCGCGCTCGGCGTCGGCGGCATGGGCGCGCTGATCGCGCGGGCGCCGTTTCTACTCGACGTGATTCGCTGGGCGGGCGCGGTTTTCCTGTTCCTCTACGGCTTGCGCGCGTTCATCGCGGCGTGGCGCGGTCCGGGGCATCTGAACGCGTCAGACGGCGATTCGCAGACGGCGGTCGCGGCGGCGTCCACCGTGGTCGCGCTCTCGCTCCTGAATCCGCACGTTTATCTCGATACGGTGGTGCTGCTCGGCGGCATCGGCGCGCGGCATGCTTGGCCGGGCAATGCATGGTTCGCGGCCGGCGCGATGTGTTCGTCCATCATCTGGTTCACGGCGCTTGGCTATGGGGCGCGTCTTTTGGAGCCGTGGTTCCAGAAGGACGTGTCGTGGCGCGTGCTCGATGTAATCGTCGGCTGTGTCATGTGGTGGATTGCTGCGGCGCTGGTGTTTTCGCGCTGAAGCGACGAAAAAAAGGGCGTCTCGCGGACGCCCTTCCTTTCCAGATCACCCCAGCAACGCGTCGGCGAACTCTTCCGCCTTGAACGGCTGCAAGTCCTCGACCTTCTCGCCGACGCCGATGAAGTACACCGGAATCGGCCGCTGTCGCGCGATGGCGGCGAGGATGCCGCCTTTCGCCGTGCCGTCGAGCTTCGTCACGATGAGGCCGGTCAGACCGAGCGCATCGTCGAACGCCTTCACTTGCGCGAGCGCGTTTTGCCCCGTGTTCGCGTCGATGACGAGCAGCACTTCGTGAGGCGCGTCCGGCATCGCCTTCGCGATCACGCGGCGCACCTTGCGCAACTCTTCCATCAGATGCAGCTGCGTCGGCAGACGGCCGGCGGTGTCGGCCATCATCACGTCGATCTTGCGCGCGCGCGCCGCGCCCACGGCGTCGAAAATGACGGCGGCCGCGTCGCCGCTTTCCTGCGCGATGACCGTCACGTTGTTGCGCTCGCCCCAGACGGTGAGTTGTTCTCGGGCGGCGGCGCGGAACGTGTCGCCGGCGGCGAGCAGCACCGACTGGTTGAAGCTCTGCAGATGCTTCGCCAGCTTGCCGATGCTCGTCGTCTTGCCGACGCCGTTCACGCCCGCGATCATCATCACGAGCGGCTGCGCGCGGCCGAGCATCAGCGACTTTTCGAGCGGACGCAGCAAATCGACGAGCAGCTCGCGCAACGCCGCCTTCACCTGCGTGGCCTCCGTCAGCCGCTCGGCGCGCACCTTTTCGCGCAGCGATTCGAGCAGGAATTCGGTGGCATCGACGCCCGCGTCGGACATCAAGAGCGCTGTTTCGAGCTCCTCGTACAGGTCCTCGTCGATCTTCGCGCCGACAAAGATGCCCGTCAGGCTCGAACTCGTCTTCGACAGGCCGTTCCTCAGGCGCGACAGCCACGACTTCTTCGCGGCGGCGTCGGGCTCGGGCGGCGGCAGCACTTCTTCGCTCGCCTCGTCGGTTTCCGGCGCGCGCAGCCATTGCGACTGCGTGCGGCCTTGCCAGTACGGCTTCGGTTCGTCGTTCGCGGCAGCTTGAGCGGGCTCGGCGGGCGCTTCAGGCTCGACTTCGGCAGGCGGCGCTTCCGAAGGAATGGCGGCGTCGACGGCGGGCTCGCGGTCCAGCTCCGCCTCGATCACGGGAGCGGACGCTTCTTCGTCCTCTGCGGCGTCGGGCGTGTTCTCGGCGGATGGGTCGAGCGGCGCGTCAGCCGGCTTTTTGAATCGTTTGAAAAAGCTGAACATGATCTCGGACGATGATGCGCGCGTCAATCGACGGCCCGGCGCGCTCGTGGAAGAACGCCGCGCAATGGCCCGCGCAAGAAGAGGTAAGCCGCGTATTTTATCAGGCGCCGTCTATCGCGCTTGTGCGCCAGCCGCCTGTGGTAACGTTGGCTTTCACTATGCGCGCCGTGCATTCGGCGCTCGCGCCCGATTCCAACGCTTCCCTCTATGCCCCGTTCCTCCGCCTCACGCTCGTCCGCTTCTGCTGCCTCTCACCGCGCGCCTTCGCGCGGCGGCAAGCCGCATACCATCCGCATCATCGGCGGCAACTGGAAGCGCACGCCGCTGCCCGTGCTCGACCTCGAAGGTCTGCGTCCGACGCCCGACCGCGTGCGCGAGACGCTCTTCAACTGGCTCGGTCAGGATCTCGACGGCCAGCGATGTCTCGATCTCTTTGCCGGCAGCGGGGCGCTCGGGTTCGAGGCGGCGTCGCGCGGCGCGTCCCGCGTGCTGATGGTCGAGCGCAACGCGCGCGCCGCCGCGCAGCTTCGCGCGAATCTGGACCGGCTCGCCGCCCGCAACGTCGAAGTGGCCGAAGCCGATGCGCTGCGACTCGCCGCCGGCCTCGCGCCCGGTTCGTTCGACGTGATCTTCCTCGATCCCCCTTTCGGCGATCAAGCGTTGCTCACGCGCGCGCTCGAACTCGCCGCGCCGCTCGCCGCGCCCGATGGCGCCATCTATGTGGAAAGCGGCGAGGCGCTGGACCCCGCCGCCATCGACGCGCTGTCCGGCTGGACCGTGGCCCGGGAGGGCAAGGCGGGCGCGGTTCGGTATCATTTGCTGCGCCGCCAAAATGAGGAATAATGCGCTGCCGAATCCGGGCGCCGAGGCGTACTGGAACGGGCATCGCGGGAATGACGGTCGCCGGAGCGCGGCCCAAGGTCAATAAAAGAGGAGAAGCTCATGGTTGTCGCCGTGTACCCGGGAACATTCGACCCGCTGACGCGCGGGCATGAAGACATCGTGCGGCGCGCATCGAGCATTTTCGATACGCTGGTCGTGGGCGTGGCCGACAGCCGCGCGAAGAAGCCGTTTTTCACGCTGCAGGAGCGGCTCGATATCGCGCATGACGTGCTCGGGCATTATCCGAACGTGCAAGTGAGCAGCTTCACCGGGCTACTGAAGGACTTCGTGCGCAAGAACAATGCGCGCGTGATCGTGCGCGGCCTGCGCGCCGTCTCGGACTTCGAATACGAGTTTCAGATGGCCGGCATGAACCGCTATCTGCTGCCCGACGTCGAAACCATGTTCATGACGCCGTCGGACCAGTATCAATTCATCTCGGGCACCATCGTGCGCGAAATCGCGCAACTCGGCGGCGACGTCAGCAAGTTCGTGTTTCCTTCCGTCGAGAAGCGGCTGATCGACAAGGTCGCGGCTCCTCAAAAGGATCCCGCCGCGCCGTAAGCATGGGCCGACGCTTAGTCGGGCGCGCCGTGCTTGTCTGCCGCTTTGGAGAATGCCTCGGCGAGCTTGTCGAAATGACGTAGCGCGCCGGGCGTTAGCTCGATCTGCTTGCGGCGCGCGTCTTCGGTATCGGTGAGGACGATCCAGCCCTTCTCGCGCATCGACGTGATGCGCGCGTGCAGCGTCGCGGGCGACCCGAACTGGCTTTGCGCCATCATGTCCCGCACGGAAAGACGCGCTTTCTGCTGGCTCATGCGCGCGACAAATTCGAGAATGCGCTCCTCCAGCGGATCGAGCGCGGGCAGTCCGCGCAGCGCTTCGGCGAGCTGAAGAAAGCGGAGATAGATGTCGGCGGGGCGGGTCATGCCTGTGCTTCATCCAGTGTGACGGCTCGATCCGCATCAACCGTGTGAGCTAAGATGAGCCGATAACAACGGGTGGCGGCCATTCTACTCCCATGTCCAATCTGCGCTTGCACGTCGTCTCCGTGATCGGCACAGCGGCCGTGTTCGTGCTGTCTTTGTGGCTCAACGAACGCGTCTTCGCGCACACCGAGTTCGTCCGGGGCGTGAACTGGATCTATCTGCCGTCGGGCGTGAGACTGCTCAGCACGCTGCTCTTGGGCGGCGACGGCGCGCTCGGCTTGCTGATCGCGAGCTGGCTCGTCGACTTCTTCTACTTCTTTCCGAACGACCCGGTGCGAGCGTTCGCCGGGGGCATCATCGCGACAGTCGCGCCGTATGCGGTGTATCGGCTGGCGCGCGAGTGGTACGGGCTCAAGGCGTCGTTGGCCAACCTCACCGCGAACCGCCTGTTGACTCTCGCGCTCGCCTATTCCATCGCGAATCCGCTGTTGCATCACATCTGGTTTGCGCTGCGCGGGGACACGCAGAATATCGTCGAGCGATTTTTCGTGATGGTCGCAGGCGATCTGGCCGGCGCGTTGATCGTGCTGTACGCCGCGAAAGCGCTGCTGGCCGTCGTATTCAGACACGGGCTGCCTCGCGGAGAACGGCTCGAAGACTAGCGGCGACGCGCCGCTATGCGCGGTGATGCATGAACGCGTTCGGGTAGAGCAGCGAAAGCGTGATGATGACCACGCAAAACGTCCAGAACACGACATACAGCGTGCTGCCCAGGGCGGTAAGCGTGTGCTTGCGGTTAGACAACGTGATCACGGTGAACAATGCCACTCCGGGTCGGCGGCACGTGGCGCAGACCAAAAGCAGCGACAAGCATCCAACGAGACCGAGAAGCGCAAGCATAGGTCGCTCTTACAGTGATGAATATCGGTAAAACGAAGCCGGAATCGATATGAAATCTATAACGATCCGGCCGCGCGACGGGCACTCATAGTTCACTGCTGGTTTACGGCGGAAGCCCGCCAAACCTGAGGGTCCGCGCGCTGTTCACGGTCGCGCGCACCGGCGCGCGACGCGCCGGCACGTTATAATCGCTTGTTTTTTAACGCAAAGCTGGCTGCGACATGTCTCTGATCATCACCGACGAGTGCATCAACTGTGACGTCTGCGAGCCCGAGTGCCCCAACGACGCTATCTCGATGGGTACGGACATCTACGTGATCGATCCGAACAAGTGCACGGAATGCGTCGGCCACTTCGATGAACCGCAGTGCCAGCAAGTTTGCCCCGTCGAGTGCATTCCGCGCGATCCGGCGCACGTCGAAACGCCGGAGCAACTGCTGACGAAATACCACGCGTTGATGGCGGCGAAGGGCCGATAAGACTCAACCGCCAATCAACTCTTCGAGCGCAGCCGTTAGCGCATCGCATTCGGCGTCCGTGCCGATGGAAATGCGCAAATGCTGGTCGATGCGGGGCAGCTTGAAGTGCCGCACGAATATCTCGCGTTGCCGGAGCGCGGCGGCGAGGGCGGCGGCATCGTGAGCGGGATGCTTCGCGAACACGAAGTTCGCCGCCGAAGGCACCACGTCGAATCCCAGGCGCTGCAAGCGCGCGTTCAGCCTTTCGCGACTCGCCACGACCTTCCTGCAGCTTTCCTCGAACCACGCGCGGTCTTCGTACGACGCGAGCGCCGCCGCTTGCGCGAGCCGATCAAGCGGATACGAATTGAAGCTGTCCTTCACGCGCGTCAGCCCCTCGATCAGCGCTGCATCGCCGAACGCGAAGCCCACGCGCATGCCCGCGAGCGAGCGCGCCTTCGATGTCGTCTGCACGACGAGCAGATTCGGATACGCGTCGATCAGGCGCGCGGCGGATTGCGCGCCGAAATCGACATACGCCTCGTCGATGATCACCGGCACGTCCGGATTCGCCTTCAACAACGCTTCGATGTCCGCGAGCGGCAGCGCGCGGCCGGTCGGCGCGTTCGGATTCGGCAGCAGCACGCCGCCGTTCGGCGCGCGGTAAGCGTCGATATCGACGGCGAAAGCGGCATCGAGCGGAACAGTCTGGTACGCCACGCCGTAAAGCTGCGCGTAGACCGGGTAGAAGCTGTACGTGATATCGGGAAAGCGGATCGGCAGGTCGCGCTTGAGCAGCGCCTGGAATGCATGCGCGAGCACCTCATCGGAACCGTTGCCCGCGAAAACCTGCTCGACGCGCACGCCGTGGTGCGCGGCCACCGCCTCGCGCAGCGCGCGGGCCGTCGGATCGGGATACTTGCGCAGCGACGCGCCGTCTTCGCCGAGTTCGCGGCGGATCGCCTCGACCACGCGCGGCGACGGCGGATACGGATTTTCGTTCGTGTTCAGCTTGATCGGATGCGTCAGCGCGGGCTGCTCGCCCGGCACATACGGCGTCAGACGATGAACGATATCGCTCCAGAAACGGCTCACGTTGGGCTCCAGATTCGTGGTCAGGAATTGCGGTGCAGGTTCATCATCGCGCGTTCGGTCTCGCCCGCGACGACGAACGGCATGACGGCGAGCGCGCGCTCGATCGAGTGGTCGATGACGTCCTGTTCCTCGCGGCGCGGCGGCTTCAGCACGAAATTCGCGACATCCGGCTTCGCGCCCGCTCGCGCGCCTTCGGGAATCAGATCGCGCGGATGCCCGATGCCGATGCGCAAGCGCCAATACTGCTGCGACGACAAGTGCGCCGAAATGTCCTTCAGCCCGTTGTGGCCGCCGCTGCCGCCGCCGAGCTTCAACTTGACGGTGCCGGGCGGGAGGTCGAGTTCGTCGTGCGCGACGAGAATCTCGTCGGGCAGAATTTTGAAGAACTGCGCGACCGCGACGACCGACTGGCCGGAGCGGTTCATGAACGTCTGCGGTTCCAGCAGGTGAATCTCATGGCCGTGCAGACGCCCTTTGCCGTAATGCCCGTGAAACCGCCGTTCGTCGCGCAGCGTCGCGCCGGCATCGCGCGCCAGTTGATCGACGAACCAGAAGCCCGCGTTATGGCGCGTCGCCGTGTATTCGGCGCCCGGATTGCCGAGGCCAACGATCAGCTTGATCATGTCGAATCGTCGCGAGCTGCTGCCCGCGTGTTGTCATGCGAAAAAAAACCCGCCGGGGCTTGCACACCGGCGGGTCACGTCGACCGTTCCGTGAACGGATCGAGAGGATACTACAGCGCCGTCAGGCACCTTGCGAAGCTTAGGCAGCCGGCGTTTCGCCTTCCGCTGCGTCGGCTGCCGCGTCCGACTGCTTCGCAGCCGGCACGGTCGCCGATGCCACCACCGGGTTTTCCGCCTCGACGTGCGCGGTAAGCGCGACGCCCTTCGGCAGCGTGATGTCCTTCGCGTGCATCGTCTGGCCGGCTTCGATCTTCGCCAGGTCGATTTCGAGGAATTCCGGCAGGTCGCCCGGCAGGCATTCCACTTCCAGTTCGGTGACGACGTGCGAGATCACGGCGCCCGCCAGCTTCACGGCCGGATTCGTTTCCTGATTCATGAAGTGCAGCGGCACCTTCGTGTGCAGCTTCTTCGTCGAATCGACGCGCTGGAAATCCACGTGCAGCACGAGTTGCTTGAACGGGTGATATTGCACGTCGCGCAGCAGCACTTGCTGCGAGTTGCCACCGACTTCCAGGTCGAGAATCGACGAATGGAACACTTCCTTCTTCAGGGCGTGCCACAGGGCGTTGTGGTCGAGCTCGACCAGTTGAACGTCCGCGTTACCGCCATACACGATACCCGGGGTCTTGCCCGAGTTACGCAGGCGGCGGCTCGCACCCGTACCTTGCTTGCTACGCTCGAAAGCGACGACTTTCATTTCAGACTCCTATAACTGCCCGCGACCAGGCAGGGAAAACGGATCATCAAAGGGACGATCCCATAACAAACGGCGCGAACCTTCGTACGTTCGCGCCGATCATGCAAGAACGCGAAGCCTGAGCCTCGCGTGTATTGCCAATGCTTTAGCCTTCGGCGAAGAGCGACATCACCGAGTCGCCGCGCCGGATGCGGGAAAACGTCTCCGCGAGCAGGCCTGCGCTCGTCAGCGGACGAATCTTCGGGCACGCCAGCGATTCCGCCGACAGCGGAATGGTGTCCGTGACGACGAGTTCGTCCAACTGCGACGCCGTGATGCGTTCCGCGGCGCCACCCGACAGCACCGGATGCGTGGCGTAGGCGAAAACCTGCTTCGCGCCGCGATCCTTCAACACTTGCGCGGCCTTGCAGAGCGTGCCGGCCGTATCGACCATGTCGTCCATGATGACGCAGGTGCGGCCTTCGACTTCACCGATGATGTTCATCACCTCGGCGACGTTCGCCTTCGGACGGCGCTTGTCGATGATCGCGAGATCCGTGTTCATCTGCTTGGCGAGCGCGCGGGCGCGCACCACGCCGCCGACGTCCGGCGACACGATCAGCAGATGATCATGGTTCTGCTTGCGCAGATCGCCGAGCAGAACGGGCGTTGCGTAGATGTTGTCGACGGGAATGTCGAAGAAACCTTGAATCTGGTCGGCGTGAAGGTCCATGGTGATCACGCGATCGACGCCGGCAATTTCCAGCATGTTCGCGACGACCTTCGCCGAGATAGCCACGCGCGCGGAACGCGGGCGGCGGTCCTGGCGCGCATAGCCGAAGTAGGGGATGGCTGCGGTGATCCGGCCTGCGGATGCGCGCTTGAGCGCATCGACCATGATCATGAGTTCCATCAGGTTATCGTTCGTCGGTGCGCACGTGGACTGAAGAACGAAGACGTCTTTGCCTCGCACGTTTTCCTGGATCTCGACCATGATTTCGCCGTCGGAGAAACGGCTGACCATTGCTTTGCCGAGAGGGATTCCTAGGATCTTGACGACTTCCTGAGCAAGCGCGGGATTCGCGTTGCCAGTAAAAACCATCAGGCCGTCACTGCTCATCGTGCACCTGTCTGCGGCTGGAGGCGTGAGGAAAACGCGAGAAAGAATGGCAGGGGAGGAAGGACTCGAACCCTCGCATGCCGGAATCAAAATCCGGTGCCTTGACCAACTTGGCGACTCCCCTACACTTAACCTTGAATCTTGCCGGGAAGTGTAGGACATACCCGACAAAACTAAATCTATGACGCGAAAGCGAAGAGAGGATGAGAATCCAGACTGCTTGTCACCACGCTGCTCCAGCTTGCCGGCAGCTTGGCTTGCGCCAACTCCGCTTCGGCCTGGCTGGGGAAAGCGGCGAACACGCTTGCTCCAGATCCGGTCATTCGCGCCGGTGCGAGATTGGAAAACCACTCGAGCACCTTTGCAACTTCCGCGTACTTTTCTGCAACTACAGCCTGCATGTCGTTCCGACCGAAGCTGTCTGGCCAGTTAGTGTCTGACCTTTGCTGTGCAAGAAAGTCCATGATTGTGGCGACTTTCGTATTCCGTGTCAAGCTTTTTTCGGAGAAAATCGCCGCAGTCGGAACGTGCACAGCGGGCGTGACTACCAGGAAGAAGCGTTTCGGCAGTTTCACCGCCTGCAGCGCCTCGCCCACACCCTCTGCAAATGCATTCTGCCCGAAGACAAAAAACGGCACGTCCGCGCCGAGTTGCAGGGCGAGATTCTGCAGAGTTTCACGCGAAAGGTCAACTCCCCATAGACGATTCAACGCCAAAAGAGTCGTCGCTGCGTCGGAACTTCCTCCGCCGAGACCCGCGCCCATCGGCAGACGTTTGTCGATCTCGATCTCGACGCCATAACGGCTGCCCGTGTGCTTTTGAAGCAATCGGGCGGCCCGCACGACGAGGTCGTCGTCCTCGGCCACGCCGGGCACCTCGGTCTTGCGCGTTACGACGCCATCGTCGCGGCGCTTGAAATGCAGGACATCGCCCCAGTCGAGCAGCTGAAAGACGGTTTGCAGCTCGTGATAGCCATCCGGACGACGGCCCGTGATGTGCAGAAACAGGTTCAGCTTCGCGGGCGCGAGGCAATCGCGCATCGAATCGTTGGAAGAGGACATGCGGCAGGCGATAAAGCGTTACTGGTCGATGACGAGCTTGATGTCGAGCGGCGGCTCGCTGCGCGTGAGGTTGACGCGCTTGACGCCGGTGGCGGGCGGCTCGGCATAGGCGAGGTAGTCGATCGTCCAGCCGTCCTGCTTGATTTCCTTGGGACGGCCGTTGTTCGATTCGGGGTCGAGCGTCGTGTCTGCGCGCGATGTCGGCGCCGCCGACGGTTGCAGCCAGTAGCGCAAGCCTTCGACGGGCAGCGCGAAGCCGAGCGCGTTGCGCATCAAGTCGGAGACGTTGTCCGCGTTGAGCGGCTGGCGGTTCGGCAATTCGAGCGTCGCGAGCGAAGGCGACGACGTGACGATCGCCATGGTCTGCCCGAGCGGATTGCGCAACTGAAGCGTGACCGTATCGCCCGTTTCCTGCCAGTCGAAGTTGCCGTAGGCGTTACGCGCGACGCCGTTCTGATCGTCGTATTGCACGGCGAAGCGCCCGTGGTACATGCGGCTCGTCTGCGTCGCGAGCGATGTCGAGCCTTCCGACGTGGTCGGCAGGCGCGGTTGCAGCGCACAGCCGGACAAAACCAGCGCGGCAGCCGCCGCGAATCCGAGCGCGTACCGCCGCGCCCCCGGACGCTTCGCGCCGGCGAAGAAGTCGAATGCCATTAGAGATCGTTCACCTGAAGTCGTTTCAGCGTTTTGACGAGCGTATCGTTGCCCGGTTCGAGCTTCTGAGCCTGCCGCCACGTGGCGCGCGCCTGGTCCTGCTGGCCGGACTTCCACTGCACTTCGCCGAGATGCGCGCCGATTTCGGCATTCGGCTGAAGGTCATAAGCATTCTTGAGGATCTTCTCAGCTTCTGCTGCGTTTCCTTGACGGAAGCGCGCCCAGCCGAGGCTGTCCATAATGAACGCGTCGTTCGGCGCGAGCGACACCGCCTTTTCGATCAGATGCACCGCTTCGTCGAGCCGCTGATTCCGATCGACGAGCGAATACCCGAGCGCGTTATACGCCTGCGGGTTGTTCGGCTGCGTGCGCATGAGCGTGCGCAATTGCGTTTCCATCACGTCGTAGTGACCGTTCTTTTCGGCGGCCATCGCGTAGTCGTAGACGAGGTCGGGATCGTCAGGAAACGCGGCGACCGCCTTCGCCAGATTGTCCTCGGCTTCCTGATAGCGATGCGCTTCGAAGAGAATCGCCGAATCGGTGCGCGCGAGAAGCGCGAGATCGCGCGGATCAGAGCTTTGCAGACTGTTGATGAGCGCGCGGGCATCGTCCACCTTGCCCTGCTTCGCGAGCAGTTGCGCCCGCGTGATCTGCGCCGGCAGATACTGCTGGCTCGTGCGCGGAATCTTGTCGAGCCATTGCGCGGCGGCGGTTTCGTCCTTCTGCTCGAGCGCGAGCTGCGCGAGATAGATATAAGCCTGACCGGGGTCCGCGCCCGGCGTGCTTTCCGCAGCCTTTGCGTACTGGTTCAGATAGTCCTTCGCCTTGTCGAACTGCTTCTTCTGGATGTCGATGAGCGCGAGCGCCATCAACGGCGTCAGGTCCTTCGAATCGTTCTTGCGCATGATCTCGAACTGCTTCTGCGCGTCGTCGAGCCGGTCGGACGACAGATACAGTTGCGCGAGCGCGAGCCGCGCATCATGCGACTTCGGATTCTTCGCCAGATACTGCTCGAACGAAGCGATGCCTTCCGCGCGCTCCTGCGGCCCCATGCGCGCGAGCGTCAACGCGGCGGGCAAATAGTCGGGCCGCAATTGCAGCGCCTTTTCGAGCGATGCCTTCGCGCCCGGCTGATCGTCCGCGAGCAACTGCTGACGCGCGATCGCGAGTTGCGCTTCCGGGCGATCGCGGTCGTTCGCGGTGAGATCCTTCAGCACGTTGAGGCCGCCCACGCGATTAGGGCCGCGCGCCAGCAGCGCTTGCAGCGAGAGAAGCGCCTCGCCGCGCTGCTCGGGCGACACCTTCGCGAGTTCGCGCTCGAGCGTGGGCTTCGCGTCGTCGGGCTTGCCGGAGACGATCAGAAGCGATGCGCTCAGCTGCGCCGCGCGCTCCGAATGCGGCGCGAACTGCTGCCAGAGTTGGGCGGACGTGAGCGCGTCGTTGGGACTTTGCGCGGCAATGGCGATCTCGGTCGCGCGCTGAGCGAAGCGCGGATCGTGCGTGTCGCGGGCGAGCGAGAGATAAGTCTGGAAAGCGGGCGCGGGCTGTCCGCGCTGCAACGCGACTTCGGCGGCCAGCACCTGAAACACGATCTGGCTCGATACCGCCACATTCGGCAGGTCTTGCTGCTCCGCGCCGCTGACGGGCGCGGTAAGCGCGTCGGCGGCCGTTTGGGCCGCGGAATCGTCGTCGCCAGGAACGGGTGTCGCGTTGGGCGACTGCGCATGCGCGGGCGCAAACGCGAGTGCGGCGAGTGCCAGCGCCACCGCGCCGGCGGCGCGCGACATTGGCATCGCGAACGATTGCGTCAAGCCGGCCTGACGCTTCGCAAACAGCTTCATGACGAACGAGTTCATGGAAATCCAGACGATGTTTCGGTCGATTGTAACGCGGTCGCTAAAATACCGGCACAACCGCTGAAGCAAGTCTCTCTCCAGAAAATGCCCGAACTTCCGGAAGTCGAAGTTACCCGCCGGGGAATCGAACCCTACGTGGCGGGAAGGCGCGTCGAGCATGTCGACGTTCGCACGCCGGCGCTGCGCTGGCCCATCCCGAAGCATCTCGCGAAGACGCTCGGGCATCTGAAAATCGAGAAGGTCGAGCGGCGCGGCAAGTATCTGTTGTTCGAGACCGCCGAAGGCTGGCTCATCGTTCATCTCGGGATGACGGGAACGCTGCGCGTGCTGCGCAACGTGCCGCGGCCGCCTGACGCCGCGAAGCATGATCACGTCGATCTGGTCTTCGACGAATTCATTCTGCGGTTTCGCGATCCGCGCCGCTTCGGCGCGATTCTCTGGCATCCGCGCGAAGACGGCGACGTGCTCGCGCATCCGCTGCTCGCGAGTCTGGGCGTCGAGCCGTTCTCGCCGGAGTTCTCGGGCGCGCTGCTGTTTCGCGAGACGCGCGGGCGCAAGGTCTCGGTGAAGCAGGCGCTGCTCGCGGGCGGCATTGTCGTTGGCGTGGGGAATATTTATGCGTCGGAGAGCCTGTTTCGTGCGGGCATCCGGCCGACGACCGCCGCTGGCCGCATTTCGCTGGTGCGCTACGATCTGCTCGCGGATGCGGTGCGCGTGACGCTCGCCGCGGCGATCGACAAAGGCGGCAGCACGCTGCGCGATTTCGTCGGCAGCAATGGCGAATCGGGATACTTCCAGCTCGACTACTTCGTCTATGATCGCGCGGGTCTGCCGTGCCACGTCTGCGGCACGGCCATCCGCCAAATCGTCCAGGGACAGCGTTCGACTTACTTTTGTCCGCGCTGCCAACGCTAAATCCGATGCTCGCACTCACCGATTTCTCCGCGCGCCTGATCGCGTGGCAACGCATTCATGGCCGGCACGACCTGCCGTGGCAAAACACGCGCGATCCCTATCGCATCTGGCTCTCGGAGATCATGCTGCAGCAGACGCAGGTATCGACCGTCATTCCGTACTACGCGCGCTTTCTCGAACGCTTTCCGACCGTGACCGCGCTCGCGGATGCGCCGATCGACGACGTCATGGCGCTGTGGGCCGGTCTCGGCTACTACTCGCGCGCGCGCAATCTGCATCGCTGCGCGCAGGTCGTCGCGCACGAGCATGGCGGCGAGTTTCCCCGAACGGTCGATGAACTCGCGGAGTTGCCGGGCATCGGGCGCTCGACGGCGGCGGCCATCGCGTCTTTCGCGTTCGGCGCGCGCGCGACGATTCTCGATGGCAACGTGAAGCGCGTGCTGGCCCGCGTCTTCGGCGTGGAAGGGTTTCCGGGCGAGAAGCGCGTCGAAAACGCGATGTGGACGCTGGCTGAATCGCTCTTGCCCGACGCCGCCGACAAGAACGAAGTCACCGCCTACACGCAAGGCCTGATGGACCTCGGCGCGACGCTCTGCGTGCGCGGCAAGCCGGACTGCGCGCGGTGTCCGTTCGCCTCGGATTGCGTCGCGAATGTCGAAGGGCGGCAGCGCGAACTGCCGGCAGCGCGCCCGAAAAAGACGGTGCCGACGCGCAAGACGTGGATGCTGGTGCTGAAGGACGGCGATTCGATCCTGCTGGAGAAGCGTCCGCCGACGGGCATCTGGGGCGGCCTGTGGAGCCTGCCCGAAGCGCCCGATGAGGCGGCGCTCGCCGTAGTCGCGCAAGACAACGGCTGCGAGACGGACTTGCAGCGCCTAACGCCCTTCTCGCACACGTTCACGCACTTCAAGCTCGACATCGAGCCGCGCCTCGGCGAAATGCGCGGCTCGACGCCGGACGCAAAGGACGCGCGCACGGTTTGGGCGCCGCTCTCGCGCATCGATTCGTTCGGCGTGCCCGCGCCCGTGCGCAAGCTGCTCGACGCGCTGACCGGCACGCTGCTCTAAAGCAGTTGATGATGCTGCATGTAGTGATGCACGACGTCGATACGTGCGCCTGCGTCGAGCAGTTCCATCAGCTTCTGGCGGGAGCGCATCGGAATCGGCAGGATCTCGGAGAGCCGGTTCGAGACCCACGTGGGATCGTCCAGCAGAAACGGCTCGATGAACGGCAGGTTCTCCGGCTCCCGCGTCTTGATGGCGTCGATGATCCGCTCCAGCACTTCTGCGCACGCGCCGAACTTGGCGAGCGTCTCGGCGCCTTGCAGCGGCCGGTCGTCGCCATATAGCTCGGCGGTGCCGACGAGCAGATTGCTCGCCTCCACGCGATGCGAAAGCAGCCGGAATCGCTCAGTGCCGCGCGCCTGCACGAGTAGCAGGCCGAAGGTATCAACATCGCACTCGATGATTTCCGCGAGGCAGCCCACGCTTTCGGGCACCGACGGATCGCCCGGCGACGCGATCTCGTGCCCGCTCTTCAGCAGACACACGCCGAACGGCGTCTTCTCGCGCAGGCAGGCGCGCGCCATGTCGAGATAACGTGCCTCGAAAATCTTGAGCGGCAGAAGCCCGCCGGGGAAAAGCACGGTGTGCAGCGGAAACAGCGGCACGTCGAAGAGAACGGGACTCGCGGGATTCGAGGACATCGCACCCCTCCAGGGTGGACCGCCGGCGCGGCGATCAGGTTCGCGTGGTGCTCGCGCTCTCATCCACGGGAATGGGCGCGTCACGATGCCGCACGATCACGGTTGCAGCGTCGCGAAAGCGCGCGGCGAGCGCCTCCGCGATATACACCGAGCGATGCTGCCCGCCCGTGCAGCCGATTGCGACGGTGAGATAGCTGCGGTTGTCGTCGCGAAAACGCGGCAGCCATTTACCGACGAAGCCGCCGATATCGTCGATCATCTCGCCGACCATCGGCTGGCCCGAGAGATAGTCGATGATCGGCTGATCGCAGCCGGTGAACGGGCGCAACTCGCGGTCGTAGTACGGGTTCGGCAGCGTGCGCACGTCGAAGACGAGGTCGGCGTCGAGCGGCACGCCGCGTTTGAATCCGAACGATTCGAACATCAGCGTGAGATCGGCGGCGTCCGTTTCGACGAAGCGCCGGACCCACGCGCGCAGCACGTTCGCGCGCAGATTGCTCGTGTCGATCTGATGTCCGTATTCCGCGAGACCCGCGACGAGTTCGCGCTCCCGCTCGATGGCTTCGCCAAGCGAATTCAGCACGCCCACGCTCGCGTCGTGCCCCGGCGGACCGGACAGCGGATGACGGCGGCGCGTCTCCGAGAAGCGTTGAATGAGCGCCTGCGTGCTGGCGTTGAGGAACAGCACGCGCAGGTCGTAGGCTTTCGTGAGGTTGTCGATGATGGACGGAACTTCGTCGAGCGACAGGCTGGAACGCGCGTCGATCGCGACGGCGAGACGTTGCTGCCCCTCGCTCGCGAGATAGGCGGCGAGTTCGGGCAGAAAGCGCGGAGGCAGATTGTCGACGCAGTAGTAGCCGCCGTCTTCGAGCGCATTGAGCGCGACGGACTTGCCGGAGCCGGAAATGCCGGTAATCAGGATGATACGCATGGAAGTGTGCTCGTTCGCTTCATCTTAGCACCAGCGTATCGTACGGACTTCGTGCGGATTCCGTGAAGATGCGTGTGCTTCAGATGAGTTTGCCGGGAAACTGGCTGTCCGGGTCCTGCATGGCAAGCCGCTGACGGTCCATGAAATCGCGCAAGGTGTCGATGCCGCGCAATTGCAGGATGGTATTACGCACTGCCGCCTCGACCAGCACAGCAAGGTTGCGGCCTGCCGCGACCTGAATCGTCACTTTGCTGATGGGCAGGCCGAGCACATCGACGGTCTGACTTTCGAGCGGCAGGCGCTGGAATTCGCCGTCCGGGCGGCGCACGAGCTGCACGATCAGCTTGAGCTTCATCTTCCGGCGCACCGCGGTCTCGCCGAAGATGGTCTTGATATCGAGCAGGCCGAGGCCGCGCACTTCCAGCAGGTTTTGCAGGAGCGGCGGGCAGCGTCCTTCGACGAAATCGGGACCGAGACGCACGAAATCGACGGCGTCGTCGGCAACGAGTCCGTGGCCGCGGCTGATGAGTTCAAGGCCGAGTTCGCTCTTGCCGAGGCCGGAATCGCCCGTCAGCAGCACGCCCATGCCGAGAATGTCGATGAACACGCCGTGCAGCGTGGCGCGCGGCGCGAGAATGCGCGACATATACGCGCGCAGACTGTCGATGACGGCCGCCGCCGACATGCGCGTGGTGAAGAGCGGCGTCGACGAGCGCGTGCAGCGAAGCACGAGTTCGGGCGGCGCGCCTACTTCGCCCGCGACCACGAGAAACGGCGGCTCCAGCGCGATCAGTTCGGCCATGTGGCGCGAGCGGTCTTCGTCGGACTGACGCTGGTAGTAGTTGATTTCGGCGTCGCCCAGCACCTGAATGCGGTTCGGGTGGATGAGATTCAGGTGGCCGACGAGGTCGGCGCTCGACGTTGCGTTCGCCACCGTTTCGCTCGAGAACCCGCGTTCCCAGCCTTCATGCCCGGTGAGCCAACTGAGCTTCAGAGCGGCGGCGTTGTCGTCGAAAATACTTTGGGCGTTGATGCTGGACGTATCCATGAGGCCGGAACTCCGTTGGAAGCCGGGAGCAGCCTTCGCGTGACGAAGCCTGTGCTTCGATTCGCCGCATGGCGCTGCGTTTGACCGATTGTGCCGCAGAAGCACCGCGCACGCGAGACGCGTCAAAAGCGCGCGAGCGGCGCGGCGTGCTTGTTACGCTTCTGAGATGCGGCGGCCCGCGTCTATGCGGCGATTACGGTTGCCATTGCGTGAGCACCTGATACAGCGCCTCGCGGTCCTCTTCCTTGTGCAGACGCTCGCGCGCTTCGCTGTCGGAGAGCAACTGCGCGATCTCCGACAGAATTTCGAGGTGCTGCTGCGTGGCCTGTTCGGGCACGAGCAGGAAAATGAGTAGCGACACCGGCTGACCGTCGGGCGATTCGAACGCAACCGGCTCGGCCAGGCGCACAAAGGCGGCGAGCGGCTGCTTCAGCCCCTTGATGCGGCCGTGCGGAATGGCGACGCCTTCGCCGAGCCCGGTCGAACCCAGGCGCTCGCGGGCGAAGAGGTTGTCGGTGACGATGCTGCGGGCGATGCCGTTCTGGTTCTCGAAGATCAGGCCCGCTTGCTCGAATACACGCTTCTTGCTGGTGACGGACAGTCCGAGAACCACGTTCTCGATGGGAAGAAATTTGGCTAAACGATTCATGTTGGCAGGCTGATGCGTGGCCTGATAGCTCCTCATCGTGGCTGCTGTCTGAAAGCGCTCACGGCGATGGTGATACGGAAGATGCGCTTGCGGCGTTCCCTGCGGCGTACTGTACTGCGGACCCCGATCATAACCGGCTCATTATAGAACACGGGAAAGTACGATGGTGCGGCGCGCCATTGCAGTCGCCGCAATCGAATGTGCAGTACAAAGCCCGGAAAATCAATGCTTTGTGCCACGCCGACATGCACTATGCAACAAAAATGCCGCCAATGGGCGGCGTTTGTCCGAAGCGGGCGTTTCTCTGGCGCTTTTCGATTCGAGGAATGCCTCGAATCGCGCCCGCCGATGCCCGGCGGGCTGCGCCGCTTCGCGCGCCTGCCGCTTAAGGCAAGGGCGCTTCCAGTCCGCGCGCTTCTTCGCGGTACTTCGCGGCTTCGTGCGCGTGCCCCTGGATCTTGTCCTTGTGGCGGATCACCTGGCGATCCAGTTTGTCGACCATCAGGTCGATGGCCGCGTACATATCAGCGTCACAACTCTCGATGAAAATGTCCTTGCCTTTCAGGTGCAGATTGATTTCCGCCTTGTTGCGCTTGTCCTTGTCCCTATGAGTGTCGACCGAGAGGACAACGTTGCCGTCCATCACCTGATCAAAATGACGGAGCACTCTGTCCAGCTTCGTGATCACAAACTCGCGCAACGCAGGCGTCAATTCGAGGTGGTGTCCACTGATCTTCAGATTCATAGTTGCTCTCCAAGCTAAGGGCCGTTGAATCACGGCGGCTCGTCCGATACCGGTCGGCTACGCGTCCCGCCGTGCACGATGTTTGTACGCGCAAGGAACGGGCCGCTTGGCCGGCTCGTCCGCGCTTTCGCGATGCGGCCGGTAAAAGTCCACCGCGGTATGCGGTGAACCACAGAGACGGGTCAAAGAGACTTGCGCAGATTGACTGCGGGGATTTTCAGCGCCTCGCGATACTTGGCGACGGTGCGCCGCGCAACCACGAAGCCTTGTTCCGCCAGCAGTTCGGCGATGCGGCTGTCTGAAAGAGGAGTTTTGGGGTCTTCCGCTCCTATCAGTTGCTTGATGAGGGCCCGGATCGCCGTGGACGATGCGGCGCCGCCCGTGTCGGTGGAAACGTGCGATCCAAAGAAGTACTTAAATTCAAGCGTCCCGAATGGGGTGAGCATGTACTTCCCGGTAGTCACACGGGAAACCGTCGATTCGTGTAAACCCAGCGTATCAGCAATCTCCCGCAAAACCAAGGGCCGCATGGCGATTTCACCATGCGCAAAAAAGTTCTTCTGACGCTCGACGATCGCCTGCGCGACGCGAAGAATCGTCTCGAAACGCTGCTGGATATTCTTGATCAGCCAGCGTGCTTCCTGAAGCTGTTGGCGCAGAGAACCGCTGCCCGGATCGCCACGGTTGTTGCGCAAAATGTTCGCGTACAGATGGTTGATCCGCAGCCGCGGCACGATTTCCGGGTTCAGTTCCGCAGTCCATCCGCTCGCGGATTTGCGCACCAGAATGTCCGGCACCACGTAGTCCGCTTCGCTCTTGCCGTACGCGGCGCCGGGAAACGGCTCCAGTGACCGGATCAGCACGTGCGCGTCCCGCAGCGCGTCGTCGCTTGCCTTCAGTTGCTTGCGCAAGCGCGTGAAGTCGCGCGCGGCGAGCAATTCCAGATGGTTCGTGACGATTTCGAGCGCAAGCGTGCGCGTGGGCGACGGATCGAGCCGCAGCAATTGCAGCTTCAGACACTCCGACGCCGACCGGCCGCCGACACCCGGCGGGTCGAAACTCTGGAGCAAGGCCAATGCCGCGCTCAGTTCGTCGACATCGACTTCAAGTTCGTCCGGCAAATCCGCCTGAATTTCTTCCAGCGACGACGTGAGATACCCGTCCTCATCCAGCGATTCGATCAGGAACGTGATCAGCGCGCGGTCGCGCTGATTCGCCTGCGTCATGCGCAGTTGCGCGGTGAGATGGTCGCGCAGCGTCGTGGTCGATTCGTGGATTTGCAGCGGCGGGAGGTCGTCGTCGTCGGAGGCGTTGTTCGAGCGGCCGTAGTCTTCGAGATTCCAGTTGCTCGAATCCGTGCCGCCGTCGGATGACAGGCCGTTGTACTCGTCGACGCCTTGCGGCTCGCTACTTTCCGATCGTTCGGAACTCGACGAACTGGACGTGGAGCCGTTGCTCATCATCGGCTCGGGCGCGGCGCTGCTCGCGCCGGCCGTGGCAATCAGCGAACCGTCCGCGGCCACGCGCAGCGGGCTCGCGATCCAGTCGTCGTCGTTTTCCAGCAGCGGATTTTGCGCGACGGCCATCGCCACTTCCTGCTGCAGTTCGAGCGTCGACAACTGCAGCAGCCGGATGGACTGCTGTAGTTGCGGGGTGAGCGCAAGATGCTGCGATAGGCGAAGTTGGAGGCTGGCTTTCATGGCAAAGTTTTATTTCATTGTAGAGAGTTTGCCACGCGCGCGAAACCTCGCGGCCAATCCAAAATTAGCGCAAAAAAGCGCGTGCCGCCTCGAGGGCGGCACGTAAGTTTTGCTGTTCTCGCTCGATGCGGTGCGGTAATTCACCGCATGCGCCGCGCGCCTGGCGTCGGCGCTACATGCGGAAATGCTCGCCGAGATACACGCGTCGCACGTTCTCATTCTCGATGATCTCGTTCGGCGCGCCGGCCGCCAGCACGCTGCCGTCGCTGATGATGTAAGCGTGATCGCAGATGCCCAGCGTCTCGCGCACGTTGTGGTCCGTGATCAGCACGCCGATGTTGCGCTGCTTCAGGAACTTCACGATTTTCTGAATTTCCAGCACGGCGATCGGATCGACGCCCGCGAAGGGTTCGTCGAGCAGAATGAAGCTGGGATTCGTCGCGAGCGCCCGTGCGATTTCGACGCGCCGCCGCTCGCCGCCCGACAGCGACAGCGCCGGATTTTCCCGCAGATGCGCAATCTGCAGTTCGTCGAGGAGCGCCTCGGCGCGCTGCGTGATGGCGTCCTTCGACAGCCGCTTGCCCGATCCGTCCGTCTGCAGTTCCAGCACGGCGCGAATGTTCTGCTCAACGGTGAGCTTGCGAAACACGGACGCTTCCTGCGGCAGATAAGACAGCCCGAGATGCGCGCGCTGATGGATCGGCAGCAGGCTGATGGACTTGCCGTCGAGATCGATCTCGCCCGCATCGAGCGGCACGAGGCCGACGATCATGTAGAACGACGTCGTCTTGCCCGCGCCGTTCGGGCCGAGCAAACCAACCACTTCGCCGCTCTTCACGTCGAGCGAGACGTCCTTCACGACGGTGCGCGAACCGTACCGCTTCTTCAGATTGCGGACGACGAGCGAACTCGACTTGCCGTCCGGCTTGCTTGGGGACATGGCGGGCGAATTCACTGCTGCGGCGTTCCTTGAATGGTGTTCGACGGCGCGAGGGTCGCGGGCGAGCCGTTCAGCGGCGCGGCGCCGCCGGAGCGGGGCGCGAGCATCGCGCGAACGCGGCCGCTCGGGTTGCCGGGGCCGGCCACGTCCTTGCCGGCGCTCGCCGTGTAGAAGTCTTTCTGCCCGTCGTACGTGATGACGCTGCCGCGCACTTCGTCCTGAACCGTGGTCAGACCTTGCAGGCGGCGCACCACGGCGCGCGTCGTGAGCTTGGTGAAGTCGTTCTTGCCGTCATAGTCGATGCGCACGGCATTGCCTTCGATGTATTCGTCGACGCCGTCGCGCTTCTGGCGGAAGTACGAGAGATTGCTGCCGGTGGACGTGCCGGTCGCGTACTGATAGCCCTGCGGATCCTGCGTGACTTCCACGCGATCCGCCTTGATGACGATGGTGCCCTTGGTCGCGACGACGTGACCGGTGAAGACGTTCTTCTGGTTCAGGTCGTCGTAGGACATGTTGTCCGCTTCGATGTTGAGCGGCTTGTCGCGGTCGGCTTTTTCGGCGTGCGCGGCGGGCGCGAAGCCCGCGAGCGGCAGCGCGACGAACGCGGCGGCGGCGGCGGCCAGCGCGGCCCGCATCACACGCCTCACGCGCGCGGAGGTGCGATGCGCGAACGTTGCGCCCGCGGGGCCGCCATCGGGACGAGAGATGCTGTGGTTCATGCAGTCAAGATCAGGATGGAATCCCGGGTTCACTTGGAGGAGCCGCCATTGATATCCGTGGCCGCGATCGCGCCGCGCACGTTACCGAAGAGCTTCATTTCCCGGGTGACGTTGTTGTAGTTCATGCCGTTGGCGGTCATCACCGACGGACCGCGCTGAAGTTTAACCGGCTTTTCCGTTTCGATGACATCGTCGTTCACCAGCACGCGAAAATGCTGCGAATCCGCCTGCATCTGCGGATCGCCGTAACCGGCCGCGCGCAGGATGCGGGCGTTGTCGTAGAGATCGACAATCGACACGTCGCCGTTCACCGTGCCGCGCTGTGCGGTGGCCGTCACGATAGGCTTTTGCGGCTGGAACATGCGCACCGCGGGCAGCGTCAAGTCGCTGTTCTCGTCGTCCTCGTAATGGACCATGGATTTGGCCGTCAGCCGGTACTGCGTCGTGCCGGTGGAGTCCAGTTCGGAGACGGAGAAGTTATCCGCGAAGTAGTCGGGCGTGTGACGCTTGGGCTGCTCCGGCGCTTGCGGCGCGGAAGGCAGCGTGGCTTGCAACAGCCAGTACGTGATGCCCGCGAGCGCCGCCATCGCGAGAAGCGGCAACAGCGAGGCGAGGCGTCGGGTCGGCGGCATGGCGTCAGTCTCCGAGCGCCGCCGCGAGCAGCGCGTCGTAGCCATTCTGCGCGCGCAGAATCGCATCGCACACTTCGCGCACGGCGCCGTGGCCGCCGCGTGCTTCGGTTACCCAATGCACGCGCTCTTTCACTTCCGCATGGGCGTTGGCCGGCGCGGCTGCGAATCCGCAGCGGCGCATGACGGCGAGATCGGGCCAGTCGTCGCCCATGTAGCCGCATTCGGCGGCGGAGATGCCGGTCGCGTCGAGCAATTGCGCGAGCGCCACCGTCTTGTCCGCGACGCCCTGATAAAGATGCGTGATGCCCAGTTCCTTGGCCCGCGCCGCGACGATTCCCGACTGCCGCCCGGTGATGATCGCCGTCTGCACGCCGATACGTTCGAGCAGCTTCACGCCGTGGCCGTCGAGGGAATTGAACGACTTCATGGTGTCGCCTTCGGCGCTGAAGTACAGGCTGCCGTCGGTGAAAACGCCGTCGACGTCGAACACCATCAGCTTGATGCGGCTCGCGCGCTCGGCGGGGAAAGGCTTCTGCGCCATCAGATTACCTTCTTGGAGAAGAGGTCGTGCATGTTCAGTGCGCCGATCAGCGTCGCATCGGCGTCGACGACCAGCATCTGATTGATGCGATGGCGCTCCATCAGTTCCACGGCTTCGACCGCGAGATGGTCCGGACCGATGGTGCGCGGATTGCGCGTCATCACGTCTGCGAGCTTGAGCGAGCGGAAATCGCCGTCGCGCTGGAGAATGCGGCGGAGGTCGCCGTCCGTGAAGATACCTTCCACATGACGATTGCCGTTGATGACCGCCGTCATGCCCATGCGCTTCGCCGTGATTTGAAACAGCGCGTCGGAGACGGTCGCGTCGAGCGGCACGACGGGGACTTCGTCGCCCACGCGCATGACGTCGCGCACGTAGGTCAGCAAGCGCCGGCCGAGCGCGCCGCCGGGATGCGAGCGCGCGAAGTCGTCGGGGCCGAAGCCGCGTGCGTCGAGGACCGCGACGGCGAGCGCGTCGCCGAGCGCCAACGCGGCGGTCGTGCTCGCGGTCGGCGCGAGGTTCATCGGGCAGGCTTCTTTTTCGACGCGCGCGTTGAGGTGCATGTCCGCGAGTTGCGCGAGGCTCGACTCCGGACGGCCGGTAATGGCGATGAGTTTCGCGCCGAGGCGCTTGATGAGCGGAAGAATGGCGACGAGTTCTTCGGTCTCGCCGGAGTTCGATAGCGCGATGAAGATGTCGTCGGCGGTGACCATGCCGAGATCGCCGTGGCTGGCTTCAGCCGGATGCACGAAAAACGCCGGCGTGCCGGTGGACGCAAGCGTGGCGGCGAACTTGCGCGCGACGTGTCCCGACTTGCCGATGCCCGACACGACCACGCGGCCGCGACAGCCGAGCAGGGCTTCGACTGCGTTGGTGAAGTTGTCGTCGAGAAGGTCCGAGAGACCGCGAACCGCGTCCGCTTCGATCTGGATTACGCTGCGAGCCAGCGCCAGTGCCCGGTCGCCATTGATTTTCGCTATCATTCGCGGAGTATAGCAAAGGCGTTTCCACGCCGCGCCTTACGGTGCGCGGCGCGCCGCCGCTTATCCGCCCCCGCGAGCCCTGGCATCAGGGGCTTCCCACGACACCGAAAACGCCGCGCCGGACACGTATCGGCGCGCTGACGACGAGGACGCTGGACGGATGACTTCTCCGCTCGAAATGACGCTGTTGTTGCTGCTGTGTTCGGTGGCGGGCGTCGTCGTATTTCGCTTTTTCAACTTGCCGCCGATGCTCGGTTATTTGGCGGTCGGCATCATCGTTGGTCCGCACGCGGCCGGTATCGCGCCGGATACCGAGCGCGCGCAGCACCTCGCCGAATTCGGCGTCGTGTTCCTGATGTTCTCCATCGGTCTCGAATTCTCGCTCGCGAAGCTGCGCTCGATGCGGCGCATCGTCTTCGGGCTCGGCGCGAGCCAGGTCGGCGCGACGATCGTGTTCGCGCTCGTCGTCGGGTGGATCGCGCATTTCTGGACGAGCATCTCGTGGCAGGCGAGCTTTGCGCTCGGCGGCGCGCTTTCCATGTCTTCCACCGCGATCGTGAGCAAGCTGCTCGCAGAGCGGCTCGAACTGGAAGCGGAGCACGGCCGCAACATCTTCGGCGTGCTGCTGTTCCAGGATCTCGCGGTCGTGCCGCTGCTCATCATCATCGCGGCGTTCGCGAACGGCAATTCGTCGCAACTGGTGATGTGGCTCGGCATCGCGGCGGTGAAGATCGTCGTCGCGCTGACAGTTTTGCTGTTCCTCGGCCAGAAGTTTATGACGCGCTGGTTCGATCTCGTCGCGCGGCGGCGCTCGCAAGAGCTGTTCATGCTGAACCTGCTGCTGGTGACGCTCGGCGCGGCGTTCATCACGGACAAGTTCGGGCTGTCGCTCGCGCTCGGCGCATTCATCGCGGGCATGCTGATCGCGGAAACGCCGTACCGGCATCAGGTGGAAGAGGACATCAAGCCGTTTCGCGACGTGCTGCTCGGCGTGTTCTTCGTGACGACGGGCATGCTGCTCAATCCGCGCGTGATCTGGGAGCACCCGCTTCTCGTGCTCGCGTTTTTCGTCGTGCCCATTTTATTGAAAGCCGTGATGATCACCGGCCTCGCGCGCCTGTTCGGCTCGCCGCCCGGCGTCGCCATGCGCACCGGTCTCGGGCTCGCGCAGGCGGGCGAATTCGGCTTCGTGCTCTTGAACCTGATTTTGGATTCGCATCTCGTCGATGCCACCATTCTTCAGGCACTCCTTTCCGCGATGCTGCTCTCCATGCTCGCCGCGCCATTCATCATCCAGAACGCGGATCGAATCGTGCTGCGGCTGTCGTCGACGGAATGGATGCTGCAATCGCTGCAAATGACGAAGATCGCGACGCAAAGCCTCAAGCAGAGCGGTCACGTCATCATTTGCGGTTATGGCCGCGCCGGGCAGAACCTCGCGCGCATGCTGGAACAGGAAGGCATTTCGTACGTGGCACTCGATCTCGACCCGGATCGCGTGGCGGCGGCCGCGGCGGCAGGCGAATCGGTCGTGTTCGGCGATGCCGGGCGGCGCGAATCGCTTGTGGCTGCCGGCCTGAACCGCGCGGCGACGGTCGCGATCACGTACGCGAACACGCCGTCCGCCATGCGCGTGCTGCACAACATCCACGAACTCGCGCCGACGCTGCCGGTGATCGTGCGCACGGTCGACGACGCGGATCTCGAAAAGCTGACCGCCGCGGGCGCGACGGAAGTGATTCCGGAGATCGTCGAAGGCAGTCTGATGCTCGCCTCCCATACGCTCGTGCTGATGGGCGTGCCGATGCGCCGCGTCGTGCGGCGCGTGGAAGAAATGCGCGATGCGCGCTACAGCCTGTTGCGCGGCTATTTCCACGGCGCGGACGATCTCGACGACGACGATGGCCACGAGCAGGTGCGGCTACAATCCGTACCGATCGACGAACATTCGGAGGCGGTCGGGCATTCGCTCGACGATCTCGGTCTCGTCGGCAACGGTGTCGAAGTGACCGCCATTCGCCGTCACGGCATCCGGGGCGTCCAGCCGGACCCCGAAACCAGGCTCCGCGCGAACGACATCGTCGTGTTGCGCGGCCTGCCCGAAGTGCTCGCTCAGGCCGAGGAACGGCTTTCGCGCAATCGCCGGGCAGCCTAACGTTCTCTTCATCAGGCAAGCGCGGCCTCACAGCGCGGATTTCCGGAGAAGTCATGTCCACCATTTCATCGAGCCCACCGTCTGCATCGTCAGATGCGGCGCGGTTCATCAAGGAGCGCGTGCGCACGGTCGAAGACTGGCCGCAAGCCGGCGTGCAGTTTCGCGATATCACGCCCGTGTTGCAGGACCGCCGCGCGTTGCGCACGCTCATCGACCTGTTCGTGCAGCGTTACATCGACGCGAACCTGAATGTCATCGCGGGCATGGATGCGCGCGGGTTCATCATCGGGCCGATTCTCGCGTACGAACTGAGCCTCGGATTCGTGCCCATTCGCAAGAAGGGCAAGCTGCCGTACAAGACGCTCTCGCAGTCGTACGAACTGGAGTACGGCAGCGCGACGGTCGAGATTCACGAGGACGCGTGCCAGCCCGGCGACCGCGTCGTGATCGTCGACGATCTGGTGGCGACCGGCGGCACGATGATGGCCGGCAAGATTCTGCTGGAGCGGCTCGGCGCAGAAGTGGTCGAAGCGGCCGCGATCATCGACTTGCCCGATCTCGGCGGCTCGAAGCTGCTGCGCGACGGCGGCTTGCCGCTCTATACGGTCTGCGAGTTCGGAGGCCATTGATGCCGAACATCCTGTTGTTTCTCGCAACGTCGGTGGCAATCACCATCGCGCCGGGGCCCGACAATCTCCAGGTGCTCGCGCGCGGCATCTCGCAAGGCAGGCTCGCGGGCGTCGTCGCGGCGCTGGGTTTCGCATGCGGCGTGATCTTTCATACGACGCTCGCCGCTTTGGGCGTCGCGGCGCTCTTGCGCTCGTCGCCGCTCGCGTTTCAGGCGGTGAAGCTCGCGGGCGCGGCGTATCTCGTGTGGATCGGCATCAAGGCGCTGCGCAGCCACGGTCTCGCGACGGCGCACGCGCGCCCGAGCCAGCCGCTGTCGACCGTGTTCCGGCAGAGCGTGCTCGGCAACATGCTGAATCCGAAAGTCACGCTGTTCTTTATCGTGTTCCTGCCGCAGTTCGTCGATCCGCACGGCGCGCAAAGCGTGATGCTCCAGATGTTTGAGCTGGGCGGCGTGTTCATGTTGCAGACCGTCGCGGTGTTCTCGCTCTTCGGCATCGGCGCGGGGATGATCGGCGCGTGGCTCAAGCGCCGTCCGCGCGTGGGCGTCTGGCTCGACCGGCTCGCGGGCGTGACCTTCATCGCGCTCGGCATTCGCGTGGCGCTGCGCGACTGATCTCGCTTTGCCGCACCGCGTCTGCGCGCATCCTTCGTTCATCACGGTCTCGCCGGAGCTTTCATGACTTTGCCTTGCCTCGTCGCCGCCCGCCGTTTCGACGCCGCCGCGCACGCGCCGTTCTTTATCGGCGATGAACGCGTCGGCTGGATTCGCAAGACGGACGTGCCGTTGCTCGCGCGCTGGCACGAAACGTTCGTGATTGGCGACGACGCGGTGCGCCTGAATCCGTCGCTCGACGATATCGATAAGCGCAGCGCTGCGCTCGCCACCGTCATCGCGGCGCTGCACGCCGAGGGCAATATTCCCGGCTGGCGCGACGAAACGTACGCGATCCGCAATCATTTCGACGCCGCGCCGCTCGCGTTCATCGAGCGCGCGGCCTCGCGCTTCTTCGGCACGATCACTTACGCGGTGCATGTGAACGGCATCGTAAAATATCGGGATAGCGCGCCGCGGCTCTGGATCGCGCGGCGCAGCCACACCAAGTCGACCGATCCCGGCATGCTGGACAACGTGGTGGCGGGCGGCATCGGCTGGGGCTACGGCCTCATGCCGACGCTCGCGAAAGAATGCTGGGAAGAAGCGGGCATGCCCGAAGAACTGGCCATGACCGCGACGCCTGGCGGCACGTTCCACGTCCTGCAATCGGCGCCCGAAGGCACGCAGGCCGAACAGATCTTCGTGTACGACATCGCGCTGCCGCCGGACTTCACGCCGCGCAATCAGGATGGTGAAGTCGCCGAGCATCGCGAGGCGAGCATCGACGAAGTCGCGCGCTGGATCGAAGAAGGCGAGATGACCGTCGATGCGAGCCTCGCCACGCTCGATTGTCTGCTGCGCCATCGCTGGATCGACGAAGACGCCTGCCAGGGCATCGAGGCGCTCTACGCGCCGCCGCCCGTTTAATCATCGAGCATCAACGCATTGAGGAAGGAGTAACCGGTTCATGTCGACCGAACATAGTTTTATCCTGAAGTTGTCGTGCCCGGACCGGCCGGGAATCGTGCATGCCGTCTCCGGCTTTCTGTTCGATCTCGGCGCGAACATTCTGGATTCGGCGCAATTCGGCGACAGCCGCACCGGCGAATTCTTCATGCGGGTGCATTTTCAGGAAGTGGGCGGCGATCCCGGCCTCGACGCGCTGCGCAAGTCGTTCGCCACGCTCGCCGATGAGTTCGGCATGCGCTGGGAATTGCACGATGCGCTGGCGAAACCGCGCGTCGTCATCATGGTGTCAAAGATCGGCCACTGCCTGAACGACCTGCTGTTCCGCTATCGCACGGGACAATTGCAGATCGAGATTCCGGCGATCGTCTCGAACCACAAGGATTTTTATCAGCTCGCCGCGAGCTACGACATTCCGTTCCACCACTTGCCGCTCAACGGCGGCACCGCGCAGGCGAAGGCCGCGCAGGAAGCGCGCGTGATGGAGATCATCGAGCAGCACGATACCGATCTCGTCGTGCTCGCGCGCTACATGCAGATTCTGTCGCCCGACATGTGCGACAAGCTCGCCGGCCGCGCGATCAACATTCACCACTCGTTCCTGCCGAGCTTCAAGGGCGCGAAGCCGTACTATCAGGCGTTCGACCGCGGCGTGAAACTGATCGGCGCGACCGCGCACTATGTGACGACGGATCTGGACGAAGGCCCGATCATCGAGCAGGAAGTGGAGCGCGTGGACCACAGCATGACGCCGGATCAATTGACGGCGATCGGCCGCGACGTCGAGTGCGTGACGCTCGCGCGTGCGGTGAAATGGCATGTGGAGCATCGCATCGTGCTGAACGGAAGCAAGACGGTCGTGTTCCGCTAGACGCTGCTGGACGCTGCTAGACGCCAAACGCACGAAAGCCCGCCGATCTTCGGATCGAGCGGGCTTTTTGCTTCTGGACGGCTGTGGTCAGACGAGCCGTAGATAGATCAGCTCGCGCTTGATGTACGCATAGAAAATCGGCGCGGCGATGACGCCCGGCAAACCGAATGCGGCTTCCATTGCCAGCATGGCGAGCAGCAGTTCCCACGCGCGCGCCTCGATCTGCCCGCCGATAATCCGCGCGTTCAGGAAGTATTCGAGCTTGTGAATGACGATGAGAAACGCGAGCGACGCGACCGCCGTGCCGAACGACACCGAGAACGAGATCGCGACAATGATGGTGTTCGAGATCAGATTGCCGACGACGGGCAAGAGCCCGAGGATGAACGTGATCAATACCAGCGTCTTGGAGAGCGGCAGGCGCTCATGAAAGAGCGGCAGCGCGACGAGAAGATAGAGCGCGGTGAACGCGGCGTTGATCGCCGAGATCTTGATCTGCGCAAACACGATGCGGCGGAACGCGTCGGCGAAACGGGAAACGCGCGTGACGAGCGCCGTCGAAAGCGGCAGCCGATGCGTCTGTTTCGGCGCGCCCACCGCGATGATCG
The DNA here is from genome assembly GCF_902833455.1 of Caballeronia sp. BCC1704. Lineage (NCBI taxonomy): Bacteria > Pseudomonadati > Pseudomonadota > Betaproteobacteria > Burkholderiales > Burkholderiaceae > Caballeronia > Caballeronia sp. BCC1704. The sequence continues at coordinate 668,097 of NZ_CADFFT010000001.1, forward strand.
CGCCGATGATCATGCCGATCAAAATGTGCCCGAAGCCGCGCGCCATGTCGCGGCCGCCTTCCTGCAATTGCTCCGAGTGCTTGCGCATGAGTTCGGCGGCGCGCTCCTTCATCTGGCCGGCGTCGACCGGCAGATAGTTGGCGATCCAGTCCGGCACGCGCAGCCGCGCATGCGACGTGACGCTCACCAATTGGTCGAGCAGCCGCTGGAGGCTCGGAACGTCGTGCTCGAAATGCTCGATGGTCGCGATGGTGAGGCCGGTCAGCCCGCCGATGATGATGGCCGAGATCAGCACGACCGCGATCAGCCGCGCGCCCTTGCTCATCACGTGCCGCTCGATGACGGGCGCGATCATGTGCACCAGCTGGAACACGAGCATGCCGGCGAGCAGCGCGCCCAAGAGCTTCAGATGCAGCACGAGGAACATGGCGAGGAACGCCGCGATGTAACTGCCGATCTCCACGGCGGGGAGCTTGGGCAAGCTCATGTCGCTCGTCAGCCTGACGGGGCGCGCCGGCAAGTCCCGTACGCGTCGCTCCTCGTTGGCCGCTTCGTTGCGCTTCCCCATGACTGCGTTCCCTTTTCGCTGCTGCCTACCACGGTTGTTCTTGCCGCCGGGCTGCGGCGGTTGTCAGGCGGCCGACTTCGGACGCTGGAGCAGCGGCGCGAGGTAGCGGCCCGTGAAGCTCGCCTTCGACTTCGCGACCTGCTCCGGCGTCCCTTGCGCGATGATCTGCCCGCCGCCCGCGCCGCCTTCCGGACCGAGGTCGATTACCCAGTCGGCGGTTTTGATCACGTCCAGATTATGCTCGATGATGACGACCGTGTTGCCCTGATCTCGCAACCGGTGGATCACTTCGAGCAAGAGCGCGATGTCGTGGAAGTGCAGGCCGGTCGTCGGTTCGTCGAGGATATATAGCGTCCGACCGGTATCGCGCTTGCTCAGTTCCAGCGAAAGCTTGACGCGCTGCGCTTCGCCGCCCGAAAGCGTGGTCGCCGACTGGCCGAGGCGAATGTAGCCGAGGCCCACCTCGAGCAGCGTCTTCAGCTTGCGCGCGACGACCGGCACCGCCTTGAAGAACTCGTGCGCGGCTTCCACCGTGAGGTCGAGCACTTCGCTGATGTTCTTGCCTTTGTACTGGATATCGAGCGTCTCGCGGTTGTAACGCTTGCCGTGGCACACGTCGCAAGGCACATAAACGTCCGGCAGAAAGTGCATTTCCACCTTCAGCACGCCGTCGCCCTGACAGGCTTCGCAGCGTCCGCCCTTGACGTTGAACGAGAAGCGGCCCGCTTCGTAGCCGCGCTCCTTCGCGGCCGGCACGCCCGCGAACAGTTCGCGAATGGGCGTGAACAGGCCGGTGTAAGTGGCCGGATTCGAGCGCGGCGTGCGGCCGATCGGCGATTGATCGACGGCGATCACCTTGTCGAAGTGCTCCAGACCTTCGATGGATTCGTACGGCGCCGGCTCCGTCGACGAGCCATACAAATGCTGGGCGACCGCGTGCTGGAGCGTGTCGTTGATGAGCGTCGACTTGCCGGAACCCGAGACGCCCGTCACGCATGTCAGCAAACCGACCGGAAGATCGAGCGTGACGTGTTTGAGGTTATTGCCGTGCGCCTCGACGATGCGCAGCCGCCGCTCGTCCGGCGCATTGCGCTTTTCCGGATAGCTGATCGTGCGCTTGCCGGACAAATACTGTCCCGTGATGGAATTCGGGTCTTTCTGCACCTGAAGCGGCGTGCCCTCCGCGACGATCACGCCGCCGTGCTCGCCCGCGCCCGGACCCATGTCGACCACGTAATCGGCCATGCGGATCATGTCTTCGTCGTGCTCGACGACGATTACCGAATTGCCGATGTCGCGCAGATGCTTGAGCGTGTCGATCAGACGGTCGTTGTCACGCTGATGCAGGCCGATGGACGGCTCGTCCAGCACGTACATCACGCCCGTCAGCCCCGAGCCGATCTGCGACGCGAGCCGGATGCGCTGCGCTTCGCCGCCGGAGAGCGTCTCCGCGCTGCGTTCCAGCGACAGGTAATCCAGCCCGACATTATTCAAGAACGACAGACGCGCGACGATTTCCTTGATGACCTTGTCGGCGATCTCGCCCTTCGCGCCGTCCAGACGCAGCGTCTGAAAGTAGCCGAGCGTATCGCGCAGCGGCCAGCCGCTCACTTCGTAGATGCCGCGTGCCTGATCGCCCGAACCGACCTTGACAAACCGCGCCTCGCGCCGCAGACGCGTGCCTTCGCACGCCGGGCAAGGCTGATTGTTCTGGTATTTCGCCAGTTCTTCGCGCACGGCGGTCGAATCCGTCTCGCGGTAGCGCCGCTCAAGGTTCGGGATGATGCCTTCGAACGCATGCTCGCGCACCGAAGCGCGACCGCGCTCGTTGATGTACGAAAACGGAATGGCCTGCTTGCCCGAGCCGAAGAGCAGCGTCTTGCGCACTTTCTCGGGCAACTCCTCGAACGGCGCGTCGATGTCGAATTCGTAGAACGCGGCGAGGCTTTGCAGCATCTGGAAATAGAACTGGTTGCGCCGATCCCAGCCCTTCACCGCGCCCGCGGCCAGCGACAGCGACGGATGCGCGACCACGCGCTTCGGATCGAAAAACGTGATCTGGCCGAGTCCGTCGCATTGGGGGCACGCGCCCATCGGGTTGTTGAACGAGAAAAGGCGCGGCTCCAGTTCCTGCAGCGAGTACGAGCAGATCGGACACGCGAACTTCGAGCTGAAGAGCTTCTCGTGGTCCGTGTCCATTTCGAGCGCGATCGCGCGGCCGTCGGCGAGGCGCAGCGCCGTCTCGAACGATTCCGCGAGACGCTGCTTCATGTCCGGGCGCACTTTCAGGCGGTCGATCACCACGTCGATCGTGTGCTTGTCGTTCTTCTTGAGCTTCGGCAGCGAATCGACTTCATAGATTTTCGCGACGCCTTCGTTCGCCGTGCCGCCGCCCGAGCGAATCCGAAAGCGGATGAAGCCCTGCGCCTGCATTTCCTCGAACAGTTCGACATGCTCGCCTTTGCGGTCCGCGACCACGGGCGCGAGAATCATCAGCTTGGTTTCTTCCGGCAGCGCGAGCGCGGCGTCCACCATTTGCGAGACGCTTTGCGCTTCGAGCGGAATCAGATGATCGGGACAATACGGCGTGCCGACGCGCGCATAGAGAAGACGCAGGTAATCGTGAATCTCGGTGACGGTGCCGACCGTCGAACGCGGATTATGCGACGTGGCTTTCTGCTCGATGGAAATGGCCGGCGACAAACCTTCGATCAAATCGACGTCCGGCTTCTCCATCAGCTGTAGAAATTGCCGCGCGTAAGCCGAGAGACTTTCCACGTAACGGCGTTGGCCTTCGGCGTAAAGCGTATCGAACGCGAGCGACGACTTGCCCGACCCGGACAACCCCGTAATCACGATCAGCTTGTGACGCGGCAAGTCGAGACTGACGTTCTTCAGATTGTGGGTGCGAGCCCCACGAATACGAATTTCTTCCACGAGTTTGTTCCGGCGACGAGCGGGGAATGAGGGGGGCCAAACCTGCTACTATAACGACTTTTGCAGGGCGCGGCGCCCGCGCACCGCGTGCCGCGGACGGGCCCAGGCCGCTTGCCGCGGGCCTTGCGGCGGTCTTGCCGGCGCAGCGGGCAGCGGCCATGCGCGCCGAGTCGTCCGCTGCATATGGTGCCGTTTCGAGCAAGAACAAGGCGGCCGCGCCTGACGTCGCAACAGGCCGGGCCAGACGCGACCCTCATTCATTCCCCGTCTCTGATGTCCAATCCGTCTGCCACGTCCGCACGTCTCTCCGCGCCGGAATTGCGCGCGACCGTGTCGCTCGCTGCCATCTTCGCGCTGCGCATGCTCGGTCTCTTCATGATCATGCCGGTGTTCTCCGTCTACGCGAAAACGATTCCCGGCGGCGACAACGTGCTGCTCGTCGGCATTGCGCTGGGCGCTTACGGCGTCACGCAGTCGATGCTCTATATCTTCTACGGCTGGATCTCCGACAAGCTCGGGCGCAAGCCGGTCATCGCGTTCGGGCTGCTGGTGTTTGCAATCGGCAGCTTCGTCGCGGCCGTCGGGCATTCCATGGCGTGGATCATCGCCGGACGCGTGATTCAGGGCATGGGCGCGGTGTCGTCGGCGGTGATCGCGTTCATCGCCGATCTCACGCACGAGGAAAACCGCACGAAGGCCATGGCGATGGTGGGCGGCAGCATCGGTGTTTCGTTCGCGGTGGCGATCGTGGGCGCGCCGATCCTCTTCCACTGGATCGGCATGAGCGGGCTTTTCACGGTGATCGGCGCGCTGTCGATCGTGGCGGTCGGCGTGGTGCTGTGGATCGTCCCCGATCCGCCGGCGCGCCCGGTGCACGTCAAGGCGCCCTTCAGCGAAGTGCTGCATAACGTCGAACTGCTGCGCCTGAACTTCGGCGTGCTCGTCCTGCACGCGACGCAGACGGCGCTCTTTCTCGTCGTCCCGCGCATTCTGGAGGCGGGCGGGCTGCCGGTGGCGTCGCACTGGAAAATCTACCTGCCGGTCATGGGGCTCGCTTTCGTCATGATGGTGCCGGCGATCATCGCGGCCGAGAAGCGCGGCAAGATGAAGGCCGTCATGCTCGGTGCAATCGGGCTTATCCTGTTCGGACAGTTGTTATTGGGCGCGGCTCCCCATACGCTATGGTCCGTGGCCGCGATCCTGTTCGTGTACTTCCTGGGCTTCAACGTGCTGGAGGCGTCGCAGCCGTCGCTCGTGTCCAAGCTCGCGCCGGGCACGCGAAAGGGCGCGGCAGCGGGCGTCTACAACACGACGCAGTCCATCGGCCTCGCCCTGGGCGGCGTGGTCGGCGGCTGGCTGCTGAAGCTGGACGGACCGAGCGCGGTCTTCTTCTCGTGCTCGGCGCTCGTGCTGGCGTGGCTTGTCGTTGCAATGTGGATGAAGCCGCCGCCGCGCAAAGCCGGGCGCGCGGCTTGACGAGACGTTTAATCATTTGAATCGAATCAGACGTGCTGTCCGGCTTCGCATGAGAGCGACGCCTGCGCGAACAGCGCCGCACGGCTGACAGTAGGCAAAGAATCAACCGGAGAAATCATGGCATCTGTCAACAAGGTCATTCTCGTAGGCAATCTGGGCGCGGACCCGGAAACGCGCTACCTTCCGAGCGGCGACGCCGTGGCCAACATCCGTCTCGCGACGACCGACCGCTACAAGGACAAGGCGTCCGGCGAGATGAAAGAGCTCACCGAGTGGCACCGTGTCGCGTTCTTCGGCCGGCTGGCGGAAATCGTCAACGAGTACCTGAAGAAGGGCTCGTCGGTGTATATCGAGGGCCGCATCCGCACGCGCAAGTGGACCGATCAATCGGGACAAGAACGCTATTCGACCGAAATCGTCGCTGACCAGATGCAAATGCTGGGCGGTCGCGGCGGCGCGAGCGGCGGCGACGACGGCGGCTACAGCCGCAGCGCGCCGATGGAGCGCTCGGGCGGCGGTGGAGGCCGGGCGCCTTCGGGCTCGGGCGGCGGACGCGCGGGTGGCTCCGGTGGCGGTGCGAGCCGTCCGAGCGCGCCGGCCGGCGGCGGCTTCGACGACATGGACGACGACATTCCGTTCTGATAAGCGCTCGCGCGCGTCGCATCGAAAAACGGGTCTTCTGCTTCTGGCAGAAGGCCCGTTTTTTATTTCTCTCAGTGTCTTTTGGCAAATTCCGACGAGCATTCGCTATTTATCGGCTGCGATTGAAAAGCCACTGGGTAAATCGCTGTCAAATGGCATGCATCAAAATGGGGCGTAATCGGACTAGTCCGATGGTTTCGAAATAGCGCACGTCTTATTTTGATGAAAAATATTCTGAAATGCTGAGAGAGCTATGTTTGCGTTTTGTCATCTTATTGCGGAAACGCAAGTCTGAGCGCACCGCAATCGAATCACGCCGCATGAATGCGTTCGTTTTCCGAGCGCGTCGCGGTGTTAATCCGCGCGCGATTCACGGGCGTTTAGATGTGGTAGGCGTCGAACGGCGCCGCTAAAACATGGATATAACCGGGGGCCTATTGATGCTTCGTGTAGTGTTGGCCGACGACCATCCTTTCGTAGTCCTTGGAATGAGGGCGCTTATCAATGCGGACGACGGATTATGCGTCACGGGCGAAGCGAAAAATGCCAGTACTTTGCTCACTGAGCTTCGCAACACGCCGTGCGACGTGCTCGTCACCGATTTCGCCATGCCCGAGCCGGGGCGCGACGCGCAGGACGGACTCTGCTTGATTCGCAAGGTCCGTCAGGATTGGCCAGCTATCGGCATTGTCGTGCTGACCAGCGTCAGCAATGTCGCCATTCTTCGCTCGATCCTCAATGCCGGCGCAATGGGCCTCGTCGACAAGGCCGAGCCCATTGAACTTGTCCCGACCGCCGTGAAGCAAGCGCGCGTCGGCCGCCGCTACGTGAGTGCATCGTTTCGCGCGGCGCTCGCGGACGCCGGCGCCGAAGCGCATTCTTCGCCCGATGCGCCGCGCCTCTCGCCGAGGGAAATCGAAGTGGTGAAGCTATTCGCGAAAGGCCGCTCCATTACCGAGATTGCGAGAGAGTTGCAGCGCGACGTGCGCACCATCAGCCGACAAAAACGCGATGCGATGAACAAGCTCGGCGTGAAGAACGATCCCGGACTCTTCGCGTTCATGCGGGCACGCGGACTATGCTGATTTGCGTAGGACCGCATTTCCAATTCGGATGCATCTTATGTCTTTTGGGGGGGTAGTGCCCGATGCTTATATTCGGGATCAGGTCTGCGTGTCGGACTTCATAACTAAGGGTTTGTGTCGATGGAATTCGGGAATGGTAGCGAGGTCTTCTCGCGTGCAAGGCGGATAAGGTTGGCAATAGCGGACGACCATCCGCTTGTCATTCTGGCAATTGAGCGGCTTGCGGAGAATTTTCCAAATGTGGAAGTCGTCAGCCGAAGCGCCAATTCCACCCAACTGGATGAGTCGCTGGCACGCGGCGATTGCGATGTCGCTCTCGTAGACTTTCATATGCCGGGTGGCCGATACGGAGACGGCATACAACTCATTCAGCACATCGCGCATTGTTATCCCGACGTTCGCACCATCGTGCTGTCGCGCAATGATAATGCCGCGCTTGTCAAGCAAGCATTGGACGCCGGCGCGCATGCGTTTCTGAGCAAGGAGGACCGGCTCGATCTCGTGTACGTCGCCATCGTGTCGGCCATCGCGAACGAAACGTATCTCGGCCCAGCCGTCCGCCGAACCATGGCGGTAGCGAGTGTCGAAAGCCGCGCACGCTTCATCCGGCAGCGCCTGACGACGCGGGAACTCGAAGTCATCGAGCGCTACGCGCGAGGCGCGAATGTGACTGAAATCGCAAAAGAACTGGACCGCAGCGTAAAAACCATCAGCGCTCAAAAATGCGCGGCCATGCGCAAACTGGACTTGTCGACAGACGCGGATCTTTACCGATTCATCGCCGACAGCGATCTGCTTTGAGAGCAAGCAGTAATCGCCTGAAAATAAAAGCGACTGCGGGGAGGCAACGCGCCGCCGGAAGGCCGGTTACTCGCTATTAGACCAATTAGATTGAAATGAGAGAACACTCGCCGCTGACGGCCATCGTTGCGGACGATCATCCCGCGGTCGTCAAGGGCATCACGACTTATCTGGAGCGGGACGGCGCAATTCGAGTGGTCGCGACCGCCGAGAATTCGTTGCAATTGGCCGAAGCGGTCGACTCGGTTTCGTGCGACTACATCTTCGCCGATATCGGCATGCAAGGCATCGACGGCGAGAGCAATTCCATCGCATTTCTCAAGCGCTTCCTGTGGCAGAAAAACCGGCCCCGCGTCATCGTCGTCACCATGATGTCGCATAACCGCATGCTCGCCGGTCTGATTCAATTGGGAATCGACGGCATCGTCGACAAGCGTGATTCCCTCGATTGTCTTCTCGAAGCAATAGCCGCCACGCGCAAAGGGGGCTGCTACCTCTCGCCTTCGGTGAGCGATGCGGTCGCCCGGCTACCCGGCACGGCGCCCGCGCTGGCCGGCGTACTGAGCAAGCGCGAGTGGGAAGTCTTCCGGCTGTACGCGAGCGGCCTCCTGGTGCATGAAATCGCCAGGCGCTTCGGCCGGAGCAGCAAGACAATCGCCACGCAAAAGCGCAGCGGCATGCGCAAACTTGGGCTCGAGTCGGAAGGCGAACTCGTCGAATACTTGCGCCAGGTCGGGCTCGTCTAAGCAAGAAGCCGCATTTTCGGAGCGTCATAAGAAGTATTTCGGACGCCTCTGATTTTCCTCTGTTACACGCACGATCAGACTCTGAAGTTGGTCATCGCGATTGCTCGATGCAGTCCGCGTCATGAGGCAGCGCATCGAAACGCGCATCTTCTGAGAGAGTCGAATTGAGATCGTTGCTCGCACGCTGTTGGTTCGTCGTCAGCCTTCTAGTCTCGCCGCTATGCCGCGCGGCTGAAGCAACGCAGTCGCGGCCTGCAAGCGCGCCGCTCGTGGCGGCCTGGGACATCAGCGCGCTTCGTTTGCTGCCTGTGTTGATCGGCATCGCGGCCGTGCTCGTCGTCACGCTGCGGGCCTTCATCCTCCTGCAGCGCGAGATGGACCGCCGCATCGAGACCGAGCAGCGTCTCGCCACCCAGTTGAGCTTTCAGCAGACGATGATGGAAGTCGTCCCGTACCCGCTCGTCGCGAAAGACATGAGCAACCGATACATCGCGGTGAACCGCGCCTTCGAGGCGGCGCTCGGCGTGCGGCGCGAAGACGTCATCGGGCGCACGAGCATCGAAGCGGGCGCGTGGGGCGAGAAGCACAGCCGGCTCGTGGACAAGATATCCGCGGCCACGTTGCAGTCGGGGCAAGGCCAGGAGGTCGAGGCAGAATTCGTCGATAATCGCGGTCGTTCGCGCTACGGACTCTTCTGGACAGGCGCCTTCTCGGCGGCCAACGGCGAGCGCATGGGGGTCGTCGGGACGATGATCGACATCACCGATATTCGCGACGCCGAAATGCACGCGCGCCAGACCGAACAGCGCCTGCATGACGTGACGCGGTCCCTGCCTGCGGTCGTTTTCCAGTTGCGCCGCACGAGCAGCGGCAAATACAGCCTCCCTTATATCGACGGTGACACGAGGCAGCTGCTCGACCTCGATCTGGCAGCGCTCGCCGCCGATCCGACCACGATCCTGCGGCACGTCGACGCAGAAGACAGCGGGCGGCTCTTTCGCGAGATCGAGGCGTCGTCGCGCACGCTGGATCCCGTGCACACCGAATTCCGTTCCACCGTGAAGGGCGTCACGCGCTGGATACGCGCGGATCTGGTCGCGCATCGCGAAGACGACGACTCCGTCGTCTGGAGCGGCTATTGGGCCGATGCCAGCGTCGAACACGCGCGTGCCGAGGAGCTTGCCCGTGCGCGCGACGCCGCCGAAGCCGCCTCGCGCGCAAAGGACGACTTCCTCGCGATGATGAGCCATGAGATTCGCACGCCGATGAATGGCGTGCTGGGGCTCGTCGAGGTCATCGAGAACACGCCGCTCAATCCTGACCAGTCGCAAATGCTCGGCATGATCCAGGATTCGGCGAGCGCGTTGCTGCAAATCCTCGACGACCTGCTCGACTACACCAAGATCGAGGCGGGGCGGCTGATCATCGAATCGACGCCGATCGACCTGCGCGAACTCGTCGACAGTGCCGTCGGCTTGCTGGCCGGGCGGGCGCACGAGAAAGGCTTGCGGGTGCGCGTGGACATCGCGCCGGAAGTCGCGGCGTCCGTTCGCAGCGATAGCGTGCGCCTGCGTCAGATTCTCTTCAATCTGATGAGTAACGCGATCAAGTTCACGATCAAGGGCGAAGTGTCGCTCCACGTGCGAGCGGTCGAGCAGCGTCCGACAGAACAGGTCATCGAGCTGTGCGTGAGCGATACCGGCATCGGCATTGATCCCGCAGCGCAGGCGCGGCTCTTCGAACCGTTCGTGCAGGCGGAGACGTCCATTACGCGCCGCTTCGGCGGCACGGGGCTCGGTCTCACGATTTGCCACCGGCTCGTCGACCTGATGGGCGGCACGCTCACGCTGCAAAGCCAAGTAGGCGTCGGAACGTCGATGATTGTTCGCCTCAAGATGCCGGTCGAGACTCAGCAGTATCAGATGGAAGGCCTGCGCGGAAGGCGTGGCATCGTCGCGATCGACGACACGCGCGTCGCGGCGGCCTTGCTCGGGCACGGCCAGGCGCTCGGAATCGAGCTCGAACGTATGGAACCTGACGATCCGCGCTTGCGCCGGTTCGAAACGTTCGATGGCGTCGATCTGGTCTTTTTCAACGATACGCGCAAGGACGCGCTGCCGCTCGGCTCGCGCGTGATTCATGTGACCGAGAAGCCAAAGCCCACGGGCTATCGCATTCTCGAAGACGACATTCGCGTCAGCGTGAATCCGCTATCGTGGCGCGGCCTGGGCGCCGCGTGCGTGGCGGCACTCACCGGCATGCCGCAGGTCGCGGCGCACGGCACGCTCGGCCAGGAGGCGCGCATGGAAGCGCCCGGCCGCGAAGACGCGCTGCACAACGGCAAGCTCGTGCTTGTGGCGGAAGACCATCCCGTGAATCAGGAACTGATACGGCATCAGCTTTCGCTACTTGGATTCGCGTGCGATGTCGTGCAAGACGGTGCCGAAGCGCTGGCCGCCCTCGAGACGACGCGTTATGGCTTCCTGATTACCGATTGCCACATGCCGAACATGACTGGCTACGAGTTGGCGCGGCGCGTGCGGGCAAAAGAACAGGGCACGTCGCATCACTTGCCGATTCTCGCCATCACCGCGAGTACATGTTCCAGCGAGGCGACGCGATGCCGCGAAGCCGGGATGGACGATTTCCTCATCAAACCGACGCGGCTCGCGACATTGCGCGAGCATCTGAATCGCTGGAAGGCGTCGACGCGTCCGGAGCGCAGACACGAAGCGCAGAAGCAACGCGCGGTGGAAGCAACCCTCGACCGCGACGCCGAGATAGACCTGAGCGGCATGGCGCAACTCTGGGGCAGCGAGGCTACCGTAAAGGCATTGCTGGATGCCTTCGTCACCTCGTTCCGCGACGACCTCAAGGCGCTCGAGCCGTTGCTGGAGCGCGGCACGGTCGAGCATCTGCGCGAATGGCATCACCGGGTGCTGGGCGCGGCGAGCGTGCTGCAATACAGGCCGTTGCTGGACGCGATCGAAGAATCCCGGCGCGATCTGCCGAACAAGAGCCGTGAAGTCAGACGGCGCGAAGGGCTCGCGTTGATCGCGCGATGCACCGAACTCCTCGGGCGCATCGAGGCGCAGTGCGCCGCTATCCAGTAAACATGCTCATTCCGATGCAGGGACGGGACCCGCTTCCATAGGCGCGCGGTCCCGAAAGTACGACAAGGCGAAGTCCACGAATGAACGCGTCTTCGCCGAGACGTGCCTGCGGCCCGGATAGACGATGGAAACTTCCTTGTCGGCATCCTTGAGCCGATAGCCGGCGAAGAGCCGCACGAGCGCACCGGCCTGGATATCGCGTTCCACGTAGCTTTCGGGCAGCACGGCGATGCCCATGCCGGACATCGCAGCCTGACGCAACATCGGCGAGCTGTTCACCGTGTACGCCGGATCCAGCGAGACCTCTTCCGGCACGCCCGAAGGACCAGCGAAGGTCCACGTCGAGCCGTGTATGTCCGCTGACGGCGCAAGGAAGTCGTGCTTGGCGAGCGATGACGGCCGCGCAGGCGTGCCGTGGCGCTCCAGATAGTCCGGCGACGCGACGACCGCCGCCGCGACCTTGAAGAGCGGTCGGCTGATGAGCGTTCCGCTGTTGACGAGATGCGGCACGACAATGCCGGCGTCGAAGCCTTCATCGACGAGATCGACCGGACGGTGCAGCAGCGTCAGACGCAGCTTCACGCTCGGATAGCGGTCGCGAAAGGCGCGCAACATGGGCGTGAGTTCCAGCAACGAGAACGATGCCGACGCCACGAGCTTCAATGTCCCCGACGGATCGACCGAGCTGTTCGCAACGGATGCCTCGATCGTCTCCACCTGTTCGATGACCGCGCGACAGCCATCGGCGTAGCTCCTTCCGGCCTCGGTCAGCGACACGCTGCGCGTCGTGCGGTTCAACAGGCGCGTATTGAGATGCGCTTCGAGCAGCGAAACATAGCGCGTGACGACCGCGTTCGAAAGATCGAGCGCCGCCGCCGCGCGCCCGAACGACTCGGTTTCGGCGACTTTGAGGAAGACGCGCATCGCTTGCAGTTGATTCATGGTGAGACGGCTTGCCGAGCGATGCGGGACGCTCTTTCCCTGATGGTCATGAGCGGAAGAAAGCGCCGCTCTCGCGTGCGCGATGTTAGTGGGGCGCGAGATGGAAGGTAATCAGAGTAGTCCGACTGTTTGGGCGTGTGGTGTTCGGGCCACTGTCGCATGTCCGCAACTGAACGCATAGGCCGGCGCGCGCGGCAAGATTTTGGTGAGGTGGTAAGTGCAAGAAGCCTAAGCGTTTACTCATATTGAAATTCCATTTTTTGAATTGTTCGAAAAGATTTTTGTGTGTCCTTGGGCTGGTCGGCGGAAAGGCGAGCCATACACTTTGGGCTGCCGAATAACGGTAGAAGGCATGCGGCGGGAAACCCTTCCGAGATGCCGAGACGCCGCGAGCAACCCTATCGAGTCGTAAGACTCTTTCTAAGGAACACACAATGAAGAAGACTCTGATTGTTGCGGCCGTCGCCGCTTCGTTCGCAACTGCCGCGAGCGCGCAGAGCAGCGTTACGCTGTATGGCTTGGTCGATGCTGGTCTCACGTTCGTGAACAACGTGCAAACGCCGGACAACGCCGACCACTACAAGACGAACTCGTGGAGCATGAGCGGCGGCAACGTGCAGATGAGCCGTTGGGGCCTGCGCGGCGCCGAAGATCTGGGCGGCGGCATGAAGGCAATCTTCACGCTGGAAAATGGCTTCGACGTCGCTAACGGCAAGAGCGTGGATACCCGCATGTTTGGCCGCCAAGCATATGTCGGTTTGTCGACGCAAGCTGGCACCGTGACGCTCGGCCGTCAGACCGACGCGGTCGCCGACTACCTCGGCCCGCTGAGCGCAACCGGCTCGTGGGGCGGCACGTACTTCGCGCACCCGGGTGACCTGGACAACCTGGACGGCAACGCATTCCGTGTCAACAACTCCGTCAAGTTCGTGAGCGCGAACTACGCTGGCTTGTCGTTCGCAGGCGCCTATGCGTTCTCGAACGGCGCGGGCAGCTTCGCGGACAACCGTGCGTACAGCCTGGGTGCTGGCTACGCGAATGGCCCGTTCAAGATCGGCGCAGCGTACACGCAAGCGAACGGCTTCAATGCGACGAACAACGGTGCGATCACGGAGAACGTTCCCGCTGCCGATGCGATCTCGCCGATTCAGAACACCGAGCGCCTGCGCACGTTCGGCGCGGGTGGCAGCTTCTCGGCCGGCGCGATGACGTTCGGCCTGCTGTGGACGCAAACGCGTGAAGACAACAACTCGATCGAGAGCTACTCCAGCATCGTCAATAACTACGAAGTCAACGGTCGCTATGCGCTGACGCCGGCACTCTCGCTGGGTGCTGCGTACACGTTCACTAACGCGAAGACCAACTTCTTCGGCAACACCGACCGCGCCCGCTACCACCAGTTCGGCTTGCAGACGGACTACGCTCTGTCCAAGCGCACCGACATCTACGCTGAAGGCGTTGTGCAGATCGCTAGCGGTTCGGACGGTTACACGCCGTACGCCGGCATCAACGGCGCGCCGGGCGGCCCCTCGTCGAGCAACCGTCAGGTTCTCGTGACGACGGGTATCCGTCACCGCTTCTAAGCAGTCTCGGCAGTATCGAGCTATAGCTAGCTAGCAGAGAAGGGCGCCGCGAGGCGCCCTTTTTCGCATCTGCGCGTCGTTCGTCCACTGCCGACTGCGTCCCGACTCCGAATGCACTACCATGAAGACGCGGCCGACGCGCCGCCATGAAAACGGAGAACCGGGAAATGATCTCGACACGCAAGCCGCATGTGTTCTACTGCGCAGCCATCGCCGCCGCAATGCTCGCATCGACAATCGCGCATGCCGATACCGTCGCGCTGAAGGCCAACCTTCAGCCGTCGAGCGAAGTGCCGCCGCGCGTGAGCAAAGGCCACGGCACGCTCGACGCCACCTTCGACACGAATACCAAGCAACTCACCTGGACCGCGACGTACGCCGACCTTTCCGGTCCCGTCACGATGGCGCACTTCCACGGCCCCGCGCCAGTCGGGCAGAACGCGAAAGTGCAGGTTCCCGTCGATAAGCGCGCCCTCGCCAGTCCGATGACAGGGCAGGCGACGCTCACCGAACAGCAGGTTTCCGATCTGATGGCCGGGCAGTGGTACTTCAACGTTCACACGCAAGAGAACCCGACCGGCGAGATTCGCGGTCAGGTCATGCCGTCGAACTAACGTGAATCGCGAAATCGGAGGACAGGAGCGCGCGCGATGAGTTGGCAAAGCGCATTCGCGTGCTGGGTCTTGCGGCGCCGGATGCGTCCGGAGACCGCGAAGCCCGTGCTCGATGTCGAGCGCGCCCGCGCGTACACGTCGCGCCGGCTGTGGTCGCCGCCGGTGCCGAAGGGCTGGCAATTGGAAGTGGGCGCGAACGGAGAGTGGCTGCGATCATCGGCATCGCGCAGAACGATTCTCTATCTGCACGGCGGCGGCTATTACTTCTGCTCACCGCGTAGTCATCGCGCGATCAGTTTCGGGCTCGCCGTGCGCGCGCAGGCCAACGTGTTCTCGCTGGATTACCGGCTCGCGCCCGAGCACCGCTTTCCGGCCGCAGTGGATGACGCCGTCGCGGCCTATCGCGCGTTGCTCGCCGATGCCGCGCCGGAAACCATTGTGATCGCCGGCGATTCAGCGGGCGGCGGTCTCGCGCTCGCGACGCTGCTCGCCTTGCGCGATGCCGGCGACGCACTTCCGGCAGGCGCCGTGCTCTTCTCGCCGTGGACGGACCTGACGGGCAGCGGCGCGTCGATGACGGGCAACGAGGGCCGCGATCCGATGTTCCACGCCGCCGTCTTCCCGAAGGTCGCCGCGCAATATCTGGGCGATGCCGACGCCGCGCATCCTTATGCGTCTCCGCTTTTCGGCCATTACGACGGCTTGCCGCCGTTGCTGATTCAGGCCGCCGACACCGAACTCCTGCTCGACGATTCCACGCGCGTCGCAAAGAAGGCGCGAGCGGCGGGCGTTCGCGTCGATCTGGAAATCTGGCGCAACGTGCCGCACATCTTCCCGATCTGGGCGCCATTCATGCCCGAAGCGCGGCAAGCGCTCGCGCACGCCGCCCGGTTCATCGAAGACGTGACCGGCGCGGCCGCGTCGCATCATCGGCTGCCCATGACCTCGATCGTCTGATACGCGCGTTCGACCGCCGCGGTGCCGTATTGCCGCTCGAGTCGCCGCACGGTGAAGTGGCCGTGCGCCATCTGCTGAAAGTGATCGATGAAGACGGTGTTGACCATCGCGCCGAGCACCGCGCCGATCGCCGGAATCGACTTCGCCGCCACTTGCTCGCTGACCTGCACGGAGAACCGCGAGGCGATGGTCTGCAGAAACTTGAGCAATGCCGTCGATCCGTGGCCGCTCAGCCCCTTCGCCGTGATCTCGCTCGTCGCCCGCGAGACGGACTGCGCCAGCGCGCCGCGCACGATGAAATAACCGAGATCGGCGTTGTCGTCGTCCTTATGCGTGCCGCCCATGCCGAGCACCATCAAGCATTGCAACTGCGTTTCCACGCGATGCACGTCCTCGCCTTCGCTGCGCGCGATATCGCAGATGGAGCGGAACATGAGCGTGGTCGTGACCGGCAACTCGACCGGCAGCGCGAAGAGGCCGAATGCGCCGCCCGCCGCGCCGGTCGTCGCTACCGCGAGTTTGTGGAGCAGGTTGTTCGGCTTGTCGGGCGGCGGCGCGAGCAGCGAACCGGCGGGCGCGCTCTTGCCGAGCGTTCGCAGCGCGAGTTGCAGGCATTTCTTCAGCGCGAGTTGCGTCGCTTCGTCGACTTTTTCCTGCGCGGCGGCGGGCAGGCGGCCCATCAGCTTCTCGATGGGCGCGCCGATCACGCTCGCCAGTTTCATCGTGAGCGACGGACTTTCGAGCGCTTCCTTGGCGCGGGAGAGGGCGGCGAAGTCCTCCGGCGTGAGCGGCGAGGTGATGATGGGCGTCGGTTCCATGCGTCGTTTCTTGATCCGAAAAGGGTGATTGACCACGCAGCTTAGAGCGCGGCACCGTGCTATGATTCCATTTAAGTTGACTAGTCAATCATTGCTCTTACAAAAAATGGCCGTTCATACAGCCGCGCATCATTCGAGCGGGCAGGTCCTCCCGTTTCGCGAATCTCTCATGGCGATGCTAGGCATCTCCTTCGTGACGATGCTCGTCGCGCTCGACCAGACGGTCGTCGGCACCGCGCTGCCGACCATCGTCGCGGAGCTCAGGGGCTTCGAGCTCTACGCGTGGGTCGCGACTTCCTATCTCCTGACATCCGTCATCACGGTGCCCATTTTCGGGCGGCTCGGCGACTACTACGGCCGCAAGCCGTTCGTGATCGCGTCGATCGTCGTGTTCACGGTCGCGTCCGTGCTGTGCGGGCTCGCCAACAGCATGATGTTCCTCGTGCTCGCTCGCGGCTTGCAGGGCATCGGCGGCGGCATGCTGGTCGGCACGGCGTTCGCGTGCATCGCGGATCTTTTCCCGGACAACGTCGTGCGCCTGCGCTGGCAAGTGCTGATGAGCTCGGCGTTCGGCATCGCGAACGCGGTCGGGCCGTCGCTCGGCGGGTTCCTCACGCAGTACTACGGCTGGCGCTCCGTGTTCTATGTGAATCTGCCGGTCGGCGCGCTCTCGCTGTTCTTCGTGTGGCGCTTCCTGCCGCATCTTCGGCATGTCGCGCATGAAGGCAAGATGCGGCTCGACTGGCCCGGCGCGGTGCTCATTGCCGTCGCGCTCGGCGCGCTGCAACTGTTCGTCGAAATGTTGCCGAAGCACGGCGTGAGCCTGGAGACGGCGACGCTGCTTGTGGCGAGCGCCGCCGCCGGCTTCGCGCTCTGGAAATGGGAAATGCGCTGCGATTACGCGATCCTTCCCATCGACATGTTTCGCAACCAGAGTCTCGCGGCGCTCTTCACGCTCGCCATTCTGGGCGGCTTCACGATGTTCTCGCTGCTCTTTTACGCGCCGCTCCTGTTCCAGGGCGGCTTCGGCATGTCGCCGCAGGGCGCGGGCATGATGATCACGCCGCTCGTGGTGTTCATCACCATCGGCAGCATTCTGAACGGGCGCATCGTCACGCGGCTGTCGAACCCGAAGCGCATGCTTTACATCGGCTTCGGATGCCTCGCGGTGTCGTGCCTCGGCGTGGTCATCGCGACGCACACGATGCCCCGCGCGCTGCTGCTCGTTTTCATGCTGCTCGGCGGATTGGGCCTCGGCTTCGTGATGCCGAACCTGACCGTGTTCGCGCAACAGACGGCGGGCCGCCAGCACCTCGGCATTGCCACTGCGCTCTTGCAATCGCTGCGCATGATCGGCGGGATGATCGGCACGGCGCTGACCGGCACGCTCGTGAGCCATTTGTACGCGAGCGGCGTGAGCCTCGCGCTGGAAAGAGATCACGCGATGCGTTGGTTCGCCGATCTCTCCGACCCGCAGATTCTCATCAATCACGAAGGACAGCAGACGCTGCTCGCGCAACTCTCGGCGGCGGGCCACAACGGCGCGATGCTGCTCGAAGCGGCGCGCGAGGCGCTGGTCGCGGCGATTCACATCGGGCTCGCGGTCGCGGCGGTGGTTGCGGTGATATCGGTATGGCAATCGCGCCGCGTGCCGCTCGTGCGCTTGAAACGCCAGCCTGAACCGGTCATCCTCGCCGAATGACGATCAAGGGAACCACAAGCATGAACGAACAGGATCGGATCGCCGTGGTGCAACAGTTCGGGCGCACGTATCGCGCGTTCATGTCGGCGTTCGAGCTGGCGGTGGGCCACCCGATGCCGCGCTGGCGCATTCTGCTCGCGCTGCACGAACACGCGGGCGTGCTGTCGCAGAAGGCGCTGGTGGAGCGGCTGCGCGTCGATCCGGGCGCGCTCACGCGGCAGTTGAAGACGCTCGAATCGCTCGGCTGGATCGTGCGCAGCGTCGATGCCCGCGACAATCGGGTATCGAATGTCGCGTTGACGGCGCAGGGCCGCGCCGCCACGGAAGAGGGCTTGCCGCGCCGCAACGCATTCCTGCACGACACCATGGCCTCGATGCCCGACGACGCAATCGAGGCATTGTCGGGCGCGCTTCAGATGCTGGAATCGCGCATTCAGGAAGTGGCCGCGGCGAGCGCGGCGGCCACCGCCGACGACAAGGCTTAGAAGAACGTTTCGATCACTTCGGTCACGCGATACTTCCGGTCGACGACCAGCACTTGCCGCCATTTGTCGAATGTCAGGCACGGATGCGAGATGTCGAACGCGATCATGTCGCCGACCTTCACGTCGTCGCCGGGCTTGATGCGCATGTACGCGTGCTGATCCATCAGGCCGAAAATCTCCCAGCCTTCCTCCGCCGATACGTCGCGCGGCGCCTCCGCGCCCGGCCGATAGTGCTTCGCCGGCTCCGGCATGCCCGCATCGAACGCCGAGTCGCGCTTGCCGAGCCCGATGATCGCGCGGTCCGGCTCCGGAATCGACTGCACGTAGGCCCACAATTGAAGCGCGGGTTTTAGCCCCTGACCCATGCTCTTCGCGATGGGATTGCGCGCGAAAATTTCGTTCTGCGCTTTCTTGTAGATGCCCACGTCGTGCGTCAGATAGCAGCCGGGGCGCAGCACCACTTCGATAGCGTCGCTGTTCGCTTTCGCGAATTCGTCCGCGACGACGTCATACCACGCCGATCCCGCGCCGGACAGAATCGCCGGCTTGCGCGCGATTTTTCCTTCGTCGATCAGCTTGCGCGTGACATCGACGGCGCTCTTCAAAAAGTCGCGCACCTTCGACTCGTCCTGCAACACGCCTTCGTACAACTCCACGCCCGCCAGTTCGATTACGCCCGGCCAGCGCGCGATCGCGGCGAGCACGGCTTCGCGCTGCGCGTCGTCGCGCACGCCGGTGCGGCCGCCCGGCACGCCCATTTCGATCAGCACGTTCAGCTTCTTGCGCACGTCCGTGAAGAACGCGCCGAGTTGATTCACGCCATCGGCTGAATCCACGAGGCAGAAGAACTCGAAGCTCGGATCGGTGAGCAACTCGGCGATCATGCCCATGTTGCGCTTGCCGACGAGCTGATTCGCCATCAACACGCGATGCACGCCGCCGCGATACGCCGCGCGCACCTGATGCGCGGTGGCGAGCGTGATGCCCCACGCGCCCGTATCGAGCTGGCGGCGAAAGAGTTGCGGCGCCATCGTCGTCTTGCCGTGCGGCGCGAGCTTCACGCCGTACTCCCCGACGAACGCCTGCATCCACTTCAGGTTGTGCTCGATGCGCTCGGCGTACAGCACGGCGGCGGGCAGGCTCACGTCTTCTTCGAGCAGATTCCATTGCAGACGCCCGGCTTCGCCCAACTGGATGCTCGTGCCGGGCACCATGCCGAGACCCTTGCCGAACGGGTCGATCGTCGCGCTCTGATAGTTTGTAACTTTCATGTGCTGCTGCTCCATCGGTCCGATTAGATGCGTTTGTGTACGCGCTTAAAAGCCTTCACGGTTGACGGCACTATGGTACCCAAAGTAGGATCGGCGTTGAATTGTTATTTAGTAACACGCGCCCCGAGTAAACCCGACACCATGAACGGCCCCGCCGATCCGCAGAGCTTCGACATCGTCGCGCGCATAGCCGAGCGCGCGCCACTGCTGCGCAGCGCCGAGCGCAAGGTCGCCGCGCTCATTCTCGACGATCTCACGGGCGCGTCGCGGGCGAGCATCGGCGCGCTCGCGGAGCAGGCGGATGTGAGCATTGCCACGGTGACGCGCTTCGCGAAAGCCGTCGGCTGCGAAGACGTGCGCGAACTGAAGCTGCGGCTCGCTCAAGCGGCGGCGGTCGGCCAGCGATTCCTGAAGCGCGAGCCGGACGCGTTGCCGGATTCGCTCGCCGCGCGCATCTTCGAGGAAGTGCAGACGACGCTCGCGCAGAATCAGGGCGCGCTGCGCGCCGCACCGGTCGCCGAAGCTGCCGATGCCCTCGCTGCGGCGTCGATGATCTACGTGTTCGGCATGGGCGGCGGATCGACCGCGCTCGCCGACGAAATGCGCTTTCGGCTCGTGCGGCTTGGGCGGCCCGTCGCGTCTTATCAGGACGGGCTGTTGCAGCGCATGGTGGCGTCGACGTTGTCGAAAGAGCATGTCGTCGTCGCGCTCTCGGTGACAGGGCAGACGCCCGAGATGGTGGAGAGCTGCCGGCTCGCTCGCGAATACGGCGCGCGCGTCATCGCGCTGACCGCGCCCGCGTCGCCGCTCGGCGCGCTCGCGGACTGGCTCATTCCCGTCATCGCGATTGAAACGGACTTCATCTACAAGCCGTCGTCGTCGCGCTACGCGATGATGATGGCGCTCGACCTGCTCGTCACCGAACTTGCCGTGAAGCAGGCCGACCGCAGCCGCGAACTGCTGCGCCGCATGAAACATGCGCTCGACGCGCATCGCGGCGGCGGCGAGCGCCAACCTTTGGGAGATTGATCATGGAAAAGTGCGACACGCTGATCGTCGGCGCGCGCGTGATCGACGGCACCGGCGCGCCCGCCGTCGAGCGCGATGTCGCCGTGCGCGACGGCCGCATCGTCGCAATGGAGCCGCACGGCGGTTTGTCGGACTGGAGCGCCGACGACGTGTTCGACGCGCGCGGCAAAGTGCTCGCGCCCGGTTTCATCGACGTACACACGCACGACGACACGCACGTGATCCGCTCGCCGCAGATGATGCCGAAGATCACGCAGGGCGTGACGACGGTGATCGTCGGCAATTGCGGGATCAGCGCGTCGCCGGTCACGCTGAAGGGCGATCCGCCCGATCCGATGAACCTGCTCGGCGATGCCGCCGCGTTCCGCTATCCGACCTTCGCGGCCTATGTCGATGCAGTGAACGACGCGCGTCCGGCGGTGAACGTCGGCGCGCTGATCGGCCATACGGCGCTGCGCAACAACCACATGGACCGGCTCGACCGCGCCGCGACCGCCGATGAAATCGCCGGCATGCGCGCGCAGCTCGAAGAGGCGCTGGACAACGGCGCGCTGGGTTTGTCGAGCGGGCTCGCGTATGGATCGGCGTTCAACGCGCCGCCCGAGGAAGTGCAGGCGCTGGCCGAACCGCTCGCGAAAGCCGGCGCGCTCTACACGACGCACATGCGCACCGAATTCGACGCCATTCTCGACGCGATGGAAGAGGCATATCGCGTCGGCCGTCATGCGCGCGTGCCGGTGGTGATTTCGCATCTGAAGTGCGCGGGGCCGTCGAACTGGGGGCGCAGCGTGGAAGTGCTGAAATCGATCGAAACCGTGCGCGAAGGACAGCCGGTCGGTTGCGACTGCTATCCGTATAACCGCAGTTCATCGACGCTGGATCTGAAGCAAGTGACGGGCGATATCGACATCACGATCACGTGGTCGACGCCGCATCCGGAGATGGCGGGCAAGCTGATCCGTGAGGTTGCCGCGCAATGGAATGTGAGCCAGCAGGAGGCCGCGAAGCGCCTGCAACCGGCGGGCGCGGTGTATCACAACATGTCGGAGGACGACGTGCGGCGCATCCTGTCGCATCCCGCGACGATGGTTGGCTCCGATGGCTTGCCGAACGATCCGCTGCCGCATCCGCGCTTGTGGGGCGCGTTTCCGCGCGTGCTCGGCCACTATGCGCGCGACACGGCGCTCATCGCGCTGGAAGAGGCGGTGCGCAAGATGACGAGTCTGTCCGCGCGGCGTTTCGGGCTGGCCGAGCGCGGCGAAGTGAAGGTTGGCTATCACGCCGATCTCGTCGTGTTCGATCCCGAGCGCGTGCGCGATGCCGCGACGTTCGCGAAGCCGGAGCAGGCGGCCGATGGCATCGACGCGGTCTGGGTGAATGGCGTTTTGACGTATCGCGAGGCGGCGCTGACGGGCGAGCGCGCGGGACGTTTCGTGGCGCGCGGCGCGGCATCGAAGCTGGATGCGGCGGGCGCGTTCTAGCACTTATTGCTTTTCGAAAAGGAGTGGAAAGATGAAGCGTTATGGCGTGGAAGGCGGCAAGGGACAAGGCGGCGCGCATATGCCGTTCGCACGCGCGGTCGAGGCCGACGGCTGGCTCTACGTGTCGGGCCAGACGCCGATGCAGGACGGCGAGGTGATCAAGGGCGGCATCGTCGAACAATCGCACAAGGCGATTCAGAACGTGATCGCCATTCTTGAAGAAGCGGGCTACGGCACGGAGCATGTGGTGCGCTGCGGCGTGTGGCTGGACGATCCGCGCGACTTCGCTTCGTTCAACAAGGTGTTCAAGGAGTACTTCGGCGCGAACCCGCCGGCGCGGGCGTGCGTGGTGTCGTCGATGGTGATCGACTGCAAGGTCGAGGTGGATTGCGTGGCTTATAAGAAGCCGGGGGCGTGATGGCGCAAGCGGCGCCGCGCTTGCCGCGCGCCGCCGCTTCGAGACTTACTGCCTCCCCAACCGCGCATTATCCGGCATCGGCAAATTGAAATTCGTCCGAAACGGATTGATATCCAGCCCGCCGCGCCGCGTGTACCGCGCATACACCGCGAGCCGCTCCGGTTTGCACTCGCGCATGATGTCCATGAAGATGCGCTCGACGCATTGCTCATGAAACCCGGTATGTTCGCGATACGACACGATATACCGCAGCAAACCCGCGTGATCGATCTGTCCGCCGTAATAGCGGATCTGCACGCTGCCCCAATCCGGCTGCCCGGTAACCGGACAATTCGACTTCAGCAGATTAGAAAACAGCGTCTCGTCGACAGGCGCTTCGTCATGCGATGCCGTCAGCAGCGACGGGTCCGGCGCATAAATCTCGCAATCGAGGTCGAGCCGGTCCAGCGACAAGCCGTCGAATTCTTCCATCGTGAGCTTGCCGAAATCGGCAGGCGGCACGAGCTGCACCGATACCGTCGCGCCGCACGTCGCCGAAACATCGCGCTTGATGGCGGCGCGCACGTCGTCGATCGAATCGAACTGCGTCTGCGCGAACGATCCGAGATACAGCTTGAACGACTTCGATTCGACGATGTTCGGCGACTCCGCCGGCACGAAGAACGTCGCGACCGCGATCTGCGGCTTGCCGCGCCTGTTCAGCCACGAAAGCTCGTATGCATTCCAGACGTCGGTGCCGAAGAACGGCAGGCGCGCCGGCACGCCGATCTCGTCACGCGCGCGCTTGCGGTCGATCGGAAAGAGCAGCGAGGAATCGTACTGTTCGGTGTAGTTGACGGCTTTGCCGAGCGGAGATTGGTCGGGTGTCATGGTGCGTTCGCTATGCCGCTGAGAACGTGCCCCGTCGCAGTCACGACGCGGGCCGATTCGCAGTGGCGGATTTGGTCGTCGAAGAAAAAGTCGGGTTCGAATTCACGCAGGAATTCGCCCTTGTCGAGGCCGCCCAGGAACATCGCTTGGTCGATTTCGATGTTCCACGCCATCAGCGTCCGGATCGCGCGTTCGTGCGCGGGAGCGGAGCGCGCCGTGACGAGCGCGGTGCGAATGTGCATCGGCGACTGACTTTCGTTGTCGTCGGCGATGCGTTGCAGCTTGTTCAACGCCGCCAGAAGCGGCTTGAGCGGTCCGCCGGGAAGCGGCGAATCCTTCTTTTGCGTCTCGTGGCCGACGAACGCGCCCAAGCCTTCGCTCTGATATACGCGTTCCGCTTCGTCGGAAAACAGAACGGCGTCGCCGTCGAACGCGATGCGGATTTCATCAGCATACCGGCTCGCGGCGCGCGGCGTTTCCGGCAGCACGCGGGCGGCGGGGAAGCCCGCGGCCAGCGCGGCGCGAACGTCGTCCGGATTCGCCGACAGAAATAGCGACGCGCGCAGCGGTTTCAAGTACGCGAACGGCGACCGGCCGCGCGTGAACACGCCGCGCTCGATCGCGAGTCCATGCTCGCGGCACGAATGAAACGCGCGCAGGCCGCTGATCGGATCGCTGCGCGACAGAATCACCACTTCGACGCGCTGCTCGTGCGCGTTCAGCGCCAGCAGCTTGCGAATCAGCCCGAACGCGACGCCCGGTTTCGCGGGCGTGTCGAGCCGCGAGCGTTGCAGCGCCTCGTAGCGGGCAAGGTCGCCGGTTTCGTAGACGCGGTTTTCCTCTTCGAAGTCGAAAAGCGCGCGCGACGAAATCGCGACGACGAGCTTGTCTTCGAGCGTGAAGGCCATCGCTGCTCGGCCTTACGCGAGGAACAGCTTGTAGACCGGGTTCGCCTGCTCGTCCCACCACGGATAGCCGAGCGTCGCGAGGAAACGCTCGAACTCGGCGTTATCGGACTGCGGCACCTGAATGCCGACCAGAATCGAGCTGTAGTCCGCGCCCTGGTTGCGATAGTGGAAGAGGCTGATGTTCCAGTTCGGCGCCATCGACGAGAGGAACTTCATCAGCGCGCCCGGCCGCTCGGGAAATTCGAAGCGCAGGAGGCGCTCGTCCTGCGCGAGCGGCGAATGGCCGCCCACCATATAGCGAATGTGCTGCTTGGAAAGCTCGTCGTGCGACAGATCGACGGTCGCAAAGCCGTGCTCGATGAACGACGACATCATCTGCGCCGTCTCCTTGCGCGACTTGATCTGCACGCCGACGAAAATATGCGCGGCGCGCGCATCCGCGATGCGGTAGTTGAATTCAGTGACGCTGCGCGTGCCGACGAGTTCGCAGAAGCGCCGGAAGCTGCCGCGCTCCTCGGGAATCGTCACCGCGAACACCGCCTCGCGCGCTTCGCCCACCTCGGCGCGTTCCGCGACGAAGCGCATGCGGTCGAAGTTCATGTTCGCGCCGGAAGTTACGGCGACGAGCGTCTTGCCTTCGATGCCCTCGCGTTCCGCATACAGCTTCGCGCCCGCGACGGCGAGCGAGCCCGCCGGTTCGAGCACGCTGCGCGTGTCCTGAAACACGTCCTTGATGGCGGCGCAAAGCGCATCGGTGTCGACGGTGAGCACTTCGTCGAGCAGTTCACGGCACAGCCGGAACGTTTCCTCGCCGACGAGTTTCACCGCCGTGCCGTCCGAAAACAGGCCGACTTCGCCGAGCGTCACGCGTTCGCCCGCCGTGATCGAGCGCGCCATCGCGCACGAATCCTCGGTCTGCACGCCGATCACCTTGATCTCCGGCCGCACCGCTTTCACGTACGCGGCGACGCCCGCCGCCAGTCCGCCGCCGCCGATCGGCACGAAGATCGCGTGAATCGGGCCCTGATGCTGGCGCAGGATTTCCATCGCGACCGTGCCTTGCCCGGCGATGACGTCCGGATCGTCGAACGGATGCACGAAGGTGAGGCCGCGCTCTTCCTGAAGCTCGACGGCGCGCGCGTAGGCGTCGCTGTACGATTCGCCCGCCAACACGATCTCGACCGTCGGTCCGCCGTGCGTGCGGATGGCGTCGATCTTGACTTGCGGCGTGGTGGTCGGCACCGCGATCACCGCGCGGCAGCCGAGACGCGCCGCCGAGAGCGCCACGCCCTGCGCGTGATTGCCCGCCGACGCCGTGATGACGCCGCGCGAGAGCACATCTGTCGGCAGGTTCGCCATCTTGTTGTACGCGCCGCGAATCTTGAACGAGAAGACCGGCTGATTGTCTTCGCGCTTCAAATACACGGAGTTGCGCAGGCGCGCCGACAGATTGCGCGCCGGTTCCAGCTCGCTTTCGCGTGCGACGTCGTAGACGCGCGCCGTCAGCACTTTCTTCAGGTAATCGGGATGGTTCATGCGGAGGACTCGTCAGGCAGGCCGGCTGCGCTTTTTCAGGGCGAAAACATCAATGATAGCCGCAAAGGACTGCGTTTCCGGCGCGGCGCAGCATTGACCGACCGGCCGGACGCCTAAAAGCGCGCAAAAAAGCCAAACGGCGGCGAAAATGGGCGCGCAAAAACCCCTTCGTCGTGCTAGCGGCCGCCAACGGCGATTTTCGCGATGGGTTAGAATTTCTTTTTGCAAATCAGCAATCAGGACCGGCAGATGCACTTGCAGCTTCGGATCGAATCTCTGGCGCATGTTCCCCGCGCGCATCACGCGGCGGCCGAGCGGCATGCGCGCCATGCGCGATCGTGGCGTTGATCTCGGGCACATCGAAGGCGGCGCCGTGAGGCTCGCGGCATCCGCGCAAGCCGGCGCTTTCGGGCGAATCGCCCGCCTTCGTAAACAAAAGTCTCCTTCGAAAATCTGCGCCCCCACGCGCACCGTCGGCGTCTACGCTTTCCGAAGCCCGCGCGCCGAACCACCGAACCGTCGAACATGAACGCACCTCAAGCCTTCGATCCGAACGGCGCCCATGCCGCCTTGGCGCTCGATATCGAGCCGCGTCTCCGCGAAATTCCCTATAACTACACGTCGTTTTCGGACCGCGAAATCGTCATGCGGCTCCTGGGCGACGAAGCCTGGGCCGCGCTCGACGAACTGCGCGCCGAGCGCCGCACCGGCCGCTCCGCGCGCATGCTGTACGAAGTGCTGGGCGACATCTGGGCCGTGCGCCGCAATCCGTATCTGCAAGACGACCTGCTCGACAACCCGAAGCGTCGCGCGATGCTGGTCGAGGCGCTGAACCATCGCCTGACCGAAATCGAGAAGCGCCGCAGCGCGGACTTGTCGGAGCACAGCGAAGAAGCAGGCAGCCGCGAGCGCGCTGAACGCGTGCAACTGCTCATCGCCGCCGCGCGCCGCGCCGTGGACGACTTCGCCTCCGAATTCGGCCGCATGGCCGATCTGCGCCGCCGCGCGTCGCGCGTGCTCGGCAAGCAAACGCAGAAGGACAACATTCGCTTCGACGGCCTCGCGCGGGTTTCGCACGTCACGGACGCGACCGACTGGCGCGTCGAGTATCCGTTCGTCGTGCTGACGCCGGATACGGAAGCCGAGATCGCCGGTCTCATCAAGGCGTGCTTCGAGCTCGGCCTCACCGTGATTCCGCGCGGCGGCGGCACAGGCTACACCGGCGGCGCGATTCCGCTCACGCCGTTCTCCGCGGTCATCAACACGGAAAAGCTGGAACAGCTCGGACCGGTCGAGATGACCGACCTTCCGGGCGTCGATCATAAAGTCGCGACGATTTTCTCCGGCGCGGGCGTCGTCACGCGCCGCGTCACGGAAGCGGCCGAACAGGCCGGCTTCGTGTTCGCGGTCGATCCGACTTCGCTCGATGCATCGTGCGTCGGCGGCAATGTCGCGATGAACGCGGGCGGCAAGAAAGCGGTGCTGTGGGGCACGGCGCTGGATAACCTCGCTTGGTGGCGCATGGTCGATCCGGAAGGCAACTGGCTGGAAGTCACGCGTCTGGATCACAACTGCGGCAAGATTCACGACGTCGAAGTGGCGCGCTTTCGTCTGGACTGGTTCGACGGCAATCGCGCCCCCGGCGAGAAGCTGATCCGCAGTGAAAACCTCGACATTGCCGGCCGCACGTTCCGCAAGGAAGGGCTCGGCAAGGACGTGACCGACAAGTTCCTGTCGGGCCTGCCGGGCGTGCAAAAGGAAGGCTGCGACGGCCTGATCACGTCCGCGCGCTGGATTCTGCACAAGATGCCGGCGCACACGCGCACGGTTTGCCTTGAATTCTTCGGGCAGGCGCGCGACGCCATTCCGAGCATCGTCGAGGTCAAGGACTATCTCTTCGAAACGTCGAAGCAGGGCGGCGCGATTCTCGCGGGCCTCGAACACCTCGACGAGCGTTATCTGCGCGCGGTCGGCTATGCGACCAAGAGCAAGCGCAACGCGTTTCCGAAGATGGTGCTGATCGGCGATATCGTCGGCAATGACGCCGATGCCGTCGCGCAGGCCACGTCCGAAGTCGTGCGCATGGCGAACGGCAAGAGCGGCGAAGGCTTCGTCGCGGTGAACGCGGAAGCGCGCAAGCGTTTCTGGCTCGACCGCTCGCGCACGGCCGCGATCGCCAAACACACGAACGCGTTCAAGATCAACGAAGACGTCGTGATTCCGCTCAACCGCATGGGCGAGTACACGGACGGCATCGAGCGCATCAACATCGAACTGTCGATCAAGAACAAGCTGCAATTGCTCGACGCGCTCGAAGCGTTCTTCCGTAATGGCGAGCTGCCGCTCGGCAAGAGCGACGACGCCAACGAAATTCCGAGCGCCGAACTGCTCGAAGACCGCGTGCAGCAGGCGCTCGACCTGCTCAAGCGCGTGCGCGAACGGTGGACGTTCGTCGGCGAGAAGCTCGACTTGCCGCTGCGCGAGGCGCAGCACTATCTGGTGACGCTCGGCTACGAGGCGTTCGCCGAGAAGTTCGCGGATCGCGTGGACGTGCAGCCGGACGCCACGGTGTTTCATCTCGCGCAGGATCGCACGCTGCGCATTTCGTGGAAGCAGGAGATTCGCGCGGAACTGCGCCAGATCTTCAATGGCGGCGAATTCAAGCCGATCCTCGACGAAGCGCAGGCCATCCACAAGCACGTGCTGCGCGGCCGCGTGTTCGTCGCGCTGCACATGCACGCGGGTGACGGCAACGTTCACACGAACATTCCGGTCAACTCCGACAACTACGAGATGCTGCAGGACGCGCATCACGCGGTGGCGCGCATCATGAAGCTCGCGCGTTCGCTGGATGGCGTGATCTCCGGCGAGCACGGCATCGGCATCACGAAGCTCGAATTTCTTACGGACGAGGAAATCGGCGATTTCCGCGCGTACAAGAAGCGCGTGGACCCGCAAGGACGCTTCAACGCGGGCAAGCTGCTCGAAGGCGCGGACCTGCGCAACGCGTACACGCCGTCGTTCGGGCTGATGGGCTATGAATCGCTCATCATGCAGCAGTCCGATATCGGCGCGATCTCCGACTCCATCAAGGACTGCCTGCGCTGCGGCAAGTGCAAGCCGGTCTGCGCGACGCACGTGCCGCGCGCGAACCTGCTCTACAGCCCGCGCAACAAGATTCTCGCGACTTCGCTGCTCGTCGAAGCGTTCCTGTACGAAGAGCAGACGCGTCGCGGCGTGTCCATCAAGCATTGGGACGAGTTCAACGATGTCGCCGACCATTGCACCGTCTGCCACAAGTGCGCGACGCCGTGCCCGGTGAAGATCGACTTCGGCGATGTGTCGATGAACATGCGCAACCTCTTGCGCAAGATGGGCAAGAAGAAGTTCAACGCGGGCAACGCGGCGGGCATGTTCTTCCTCAACGCGACGAATCCGCAGACCATCAACATCGCGCGCACCGCGATGATGGGCGTCGGCTACAAGGCGCAGCGTCTCGGCACCGACGTGCTGAAGAAGATCGTCAAGAAGCAGACCGCGCATCCGCCGTCGACGACCGGCAAGCCGCCTGTCGTGCAGCAGGTGATCCACTTCGTCAACAAGAAGATGCCGGGCAATCTGCCGAAGAAGACGGCGCGCGCGCTGCTCGATATCGAGGACAACAAGATCGTCCCGATCATCCGCAATCCGAAGACGACGACTGTCGATTCGGAAGCCGTGTTCTATTTCCCCGGCTGCGGCTCGGAGCGTCTGTTCTCGCAGGTCGGTCTCGCCACGCAGGCGATGCTGTGGGAAGCGGGCGTGCAGACCGTGCTGCCGCCGGGCTATCTGTGCTGCGGCTACCCGCAGCGCGGCGCGGGCCAGTTCGACAAGGCGGAGAAGATCGTCACGGACAACCGCGTGTTGTTCCATCGCGTGGCGAATACGCTGAACTATCTCGATATCAAGACCGTCGTGGTGTCGTGCGGCACCTGCTACGACCAGCTCGCGGGCTATGAATTCGAGAAGATCTTCCCCGGCTGCCGGATCATCGACATTCACGAGTTCCTGCTGGAGAAGAACATTCGGCTGGATGGCGTGAAGGGCACGCGCTACATGTATCACGATCCTTGCCACTCGCCGATCAAGACGGTCGATCCGGTGAAGCTCGTGAACGACTTGATGGGCTCGCAGAACGACGGTTACAAGATTCAGAAGAACGATCGCTGCTGCGGCGAGTCGGGCACGTTCGCGGTCACGCGCCCGGACATCGCGACGCAGGTGCGCTTCCGCAAGGAAGAGGAAGTGCGCAAAGGCGCGGCCAATCTGCGCGGCATTCCGCTGACGTCGGTTGCGGGCTCGAACGCGATCAATCCGATGAACGCGTCGGCAGGCACGGCGGGCGCCGCGCCCGGCTCCGTGCTCTCGGCGGGCGACGGCGCGCAGACCGAAGGCACGGACGTGAAGATTCTCACGAGCTGCCCGTCGTGCCTGCAAGGACTCTCGCGCTACAACGAGGACGCCAACGTCGAGGCGGACTATATCGTCGTCGAAATGGCGCGCAAGGTGCTCGGCGAAAACTGGATGGAGCAGTACGTCGAACGCGCGAACAATGGCGGTATCGAGCGCGTGCTGGTGTAATAGCGAAATCGAGGTTTGATTCGCTAGAGGTTTGAGATGGACTGTGTGTTTTGCCGCGAAGACGGCGGCGAAGTGCTGTGGTCGGACGACGCGTTGCGCGTCGTCCTCGCCGACGAGCCGGACTGGCCCGGCTTTTGTCGCGTGATCTGGGGCGCGCATGTCGCCGAAATGTCGGACTTGGCCGATGCCGACCGCGCGCGCGTGATGACCGCCGTCAACGGCGTCGAACGCGCGATGCGTCGCGTGCTCGTGCCCGAGAAAATCAATCTGGCGAGCCTCGGCAATCAGGTGCCGCATCTGCATTGGCACGTCATTCCACGTTTTTCCAACGATTCCCGTTTTCCGCTGCCCGTCTGGGCGCCGCGCCAGCGCACGGTGTCCGAGGCGCAGCTCGCCAAGCGCCGCGCGCAGGCGACGCTTCTGCGCGAAGCCGTTCGCCGCGAGCTGAATTAGGCGTTCGGCCAACCCTAACTTAAGAGATAAGGCTCACCATGAGCGGACTGACATCGACGACGCCGATTCCCACCGGCGTCGTTCTGCATTCGAAATCCCGCGTGCTGGAGTTGCAATACGGCGAGAAAGAGTCGTATCGCGTGCCGTTCGAGCTGTTGCGCGTTTATTCGCCGTCCGCCGAAGTGCAAGGCCACGGGCCGGGGCAGGAAACGCTGCAGACGGGCAAGCGCGAAGTCGCCATCACGGGCATCGAGCCGGTCGGACATTACGCGCTGCAGTTGAATTTTTCGGACGGGCACAATACCGGCATTTATTCGTGGGACATCCTTTACGATCTCGCGACGAAACAGGACGAACGCTGGCGCGACTATCTGACGAAGCTCCAGGCCGCCGGCATCGACCGCGATGCGCCGATGGCCGCGAAGCCCGCCGGCGGCCACTGTCACTGAACGAACTATGCGCGGCATAACGCCGCGGGCCGGCGCGACGATTGCGCAGGCAGATACGAACAACATGCGAGGAAAGAGCGCAATGAGCAAGACCCACTTCGGATACGAAACGGTCGACGAGCAGGAGAAGGCGAGCAAGGTGGCGGGCGTGTTCCACTCCGTCGCGAGCAATTACGACCTGATGAACGACCTGATGTCCGGCGGGCTGCATCGCATCTGGAAGCATTTCACGATCGGGCAGGCGAAGGTGCGCGCGGGCTACAAGGTGCTGGACATCGCGGGCGGCACCGGCGACCTCGCGATGGCGTTCGCCAAGCAGGCCGGCGCGACGGGCGAAGTCTGGCACACGGACATCAACGAATCGATGCTGCGCGTGGGTCGCGATCGTCTGCTGGACAAGGGCGTCATCACGCCGACGCTCCTGTGCGACGCGGAGAAGATTCCGTTTCCGGACAACTACTTCGACGTGGTGACGGTGGCCTTTGGCCTGCGCAACATGACGCACAAGGAGCGCGCGCTGGCCGAAATGTACCGCGTGCTCAAGCCGGGCGGCCGTCTGCTCGTGCTCGAATTTTCGAAAGTGTGGGAACCGCTCAAGAAGCCGTACGACATTTACAGCTTCAAGATTCTGCCCTGGCTCGGCGAGAAGGTGGCAAAGGACGCGGACAGCTATCGCTATCTGGCCGAGTCCATCCGCATGCACCCGGACCAGGAAACATTGAAGACGATGATGGAACAAGCAGGACTGGATCGAGTCGAATATTACAATTTGTCAGGTGGCGTGGTAGCGTTACACGTCGGGACAAAATTTTGATGTTCCACTCTCTTAAGGATTCGATATGTCCGATTCGCGCACACCCCAATCCCGGGGTTTTCTGAGCTCGATGTTCAGGAAGGCCGGAATCTTGGCGCTCGCTGGCGTTGTTACGGCTGGCGCAATCTTCGCGGACGACGCCGAGGCGCGCCGCATGGGCGGCGGCCGCAGCATGGGCCGCCAGTCGGCCACGGCCACGCAGCAGCATCAGGCGACGCCGCCGTCGCAGTCCATGCAGCCGAGCCAGTCGATGCAGCCGCAGCGCGCGCAACCCGCGCCCGCCGCGCCGCCCGCCGCTCAACCGGCGCGCAACCGCTGGCTCGGGCCGATCGCCGGTCTTGCCGCTGGCTTGGGCATCGCGGCGCTGCTGTCGCATTTCGGGCTCGGCGGCGCGTTCGCTGGCGCGATGGCCAACATGATTATGATCGCGCTGATCGTGCTCGCGGCCGTCATGCTGTTCCGCTTCTTCATGCGCAAGCGGCAGGGCGCATCGACGCCGGCGTATGCAGGCGCGGGCGCGTCGCCGTATGGCGCGTCGGCGCGCAGCGGCCTGAATCAGGAGCCGCCGCGCATGTCGCAGCCTGCGGGCTTCGGCGCGGACTATATCGTTTCGCCCGCGACGCAGGCCGCGCCGGTCAACGTGCCGGCAGGCTTCGACACCGAAGCGTTCGTGCGTAACGCGAAGGTCTACTTCGTGCGCCTTCAGGACGCGTGGGACCGCGGCAACGTCAACGACATCCGCGAATTCACCACGCCGGAAATGTTCGCCGAAGTGAAGCTCGACATCGATGCACGCGGCGGCGCGCCGAATCGCACGGACGTGGTCCAGCTGAACGCCGACGTGCTCGGCGTGGAAGATCGCGGGTCCGAGTATCTCGCAAGCGTGCGCTTCCACGGCCTCATCCGTGAATCGGAAGGGGCGGCGGCCGAGCCGTTCGTCGAAATCTGGAACCTGTCGAAGCAGAAATCCGGTAACGAAGGCTGGCTGCTGGCCGGCATTCAGCAGGTCAGTTGA
This sequence comes from Caballeronia sp. BCC1704, assembly GCF_902833455.1. Taxonomy (NCBI): domain Bacteria; kingdom Pseudomonadati; phylum Pseudomonadota; class Betaproteobacteria; order Burkholderiales; family Burkholderiaceae; genus Caballeronia; species Caballeronia sp. BCC1704. The sequence goes on from NZ_CADFFT010000001.1 coordinate 701,430, forward strand.
GCGCGTCCCCGCACGCCGGCGTGGCGGCATGGCGCCGCACGTCGGCAGCGGGACGCGCGTCGAGAAGCGGCTTCCGCGTTCGCGGAGTTTGCCTAGACCGTAGAATAGAACCCGCGCGAGCGACCGCTTGCGCGGGTTTTTTCATCTCAGAGCCGATGACGAACGCACACGAACCTTCCCGCTCCGTTGTAGATCCTGCCGTCAAGACCGCGTCCGGTGCGTTCGCGGCTGTCGTGAATCATCTGCTCGCGCGCGAGCCGTGGGCGCGCGAGCGCCTCCAGCCGTATGCCGGCAAGTCCGTACGGCTGTCGTGCGCGCCGTTCGTCATCGCGCTCGTCGCGCAGGCGGACGGGCTTTTCGTCGCGACGAGCGAGACGCAAGTGGGCCATTTCGATGTCAGCATCGCCGTGCCGTTCGATGCACTTCCCGCGTTTCTGCAAGGCGGCCAGGCGGCGGTGATGAAGCACGTGCGCATAGAAGGCGATGCCGAGTTCGCGCAGACGCTCGCGAAGCTCGCCGAGCATCTGCGCTGGGATCCGGAGGAGGACTTGTCGCGCGTGATCGGCGATGCGCCCGCGCATCGCATCGGCATGATCGCGCGCACGATGCAGGCGCAGGCGCAGCGCACCGGCCGCAATGTTCTCGACTCCGTGGCCGAGTACTTGCTGGACGAGCGTCCGCAACTCGTGCGCAAGAGCGCGCTCGACGCGTTCAACGCCGAGTTGTCGCAGGCGCGCGATGCGCTCGCGCGCGTCGAAAAGCGCATCGAGCGGATCGAACAACGAGAGTCGGCCCGCGGCGCTTCAGCGCGGACCGGCGGCGAGTCCGAGCGCGACTCGCGCAAATAACGAGCTGAAGCGAACTCCGACCATGCGTTTTCTGCGTTTCCTCAAGATTTTTTTCACGATTGTCCGCTTCGGCCTGGACGAACTGGTCATGAGCGGCATCAACGACCGCCGCGTGCGCTACCTCATGCGCGTGACGACGTTCGGCCGCCGCTTCGATGTCGAGCGCGGCATCCGGCTGCGCCTCGCGCTGGAAAGCCTTGGACCAATCTTCGTCAAATTTGGCCAAGTGTTGTCGACGCGGCGCGATCTGTTGCCGGTCGATATCGCCAACGAACTCGCGAAGTTGCAGGACCGCGTGCCGCCGTTCGATTCGAACGTCGCCGTTTCGATCATCGAGAAAGCGCTCGGCGCGCCGATCGATGCGCTCTTCGACGACTTCGAGCGCGTGCCGGTGGCGAGCGCGTCGATCGCGCAGGTGCATTTTGCGAAGATCAAGCACGGCGAGCACGCGGGCAAGCCCGTCGCCGTGAAGGTGTTGCGGCCGGGCATGTTGCCGGTGATCGATTCGGACCTCGCGCTCCTGCGCGATATCGCCATCTGGGCCGAGCGTCTCTGGCCGGACGGCAGGCGGCTGAAGCCGCGCGAAGTTGTCGCTGAATTCGACAAATATCTGCACGACGAACTCGATCTCATGCGCGAGGCCGCCAACGGCAGCCAGTTGCGCCGCAATTTTCAGGGCCTCGATTTGCTGCTCGTGCCGGAGATGTACTGGGATCTGTCCGCGCCCACGGTGCTGGTGATGGAGCGCATGGTCGGCGTGCCGATCTCGCAAGTCGAAACGCTGCGCGCGGCCGGCGTCGATATTCCGAAGCTCGCGCGCGAAGGCGTCGAAATTTTCTTCACGCAGGTGTTTCGCGACGGCTTCTTTCACGCGGACATGCACCCCGGCAACATTCAGGTGAGCCTCGATCCGGCGACGTTCGGCCGCTATATCGCGCTCGACTTCGGGATCGTCGGGGCGCTCTCGGACTTCGATAAGAACTATCTCGCGCAGAACTTCCTCGCGTTCTTCAAGCGCGACTACCACCGCGTGGCGACGCTGCATCTCGAATCCGGCTGGGTGCCGCCGAGCACGCGCGTCGAGGAACTGGAGAGCGCGATTCGCGCGGTCTGCGAGCCCTATTTCGACCGCGCGCTCAAGGACATTTCGCTCGGACAGGTGCTGATGCGGCTCTTTTCGACTTCGCGCCGCTTCAATGTCGAGATTCAGCCGCAACTCGTGCTGCTGCAAAAGACGATGCTGAACGTGGAAGGGCTCGGCCGCTCGCTCGATCCGGAACTCGATTTGTGGAAGACCGCGAAGCCCTACCTCGAACGCTGGATGAACGAGCAGATCGGCTGGCGCGGCTGGTACGAGCGTCTGCAAATGGAAGCGCCGCAGTGGAGCAAGACCATTCCGCAATTGCCGCGGCTAATTCATCACTTGCTCGCGGAACGGCATGACGCGCCGCGCGGCAACAATGACGAAACCATGCGCCAACTGCTCGCGGAGCAAAAGCGCACGAACCGGCTGCTGACGACGCTGCTCGTCGTCGGGCTCGGCGTTATCGCGGGAGCGGGCGTCGTCATCGCGCAATTCTGGATGGGTCACCCCTGATCACGGCGACCGGCGCGGAGCGGGCGCCTCTTGCAGCCGGCGCGAGGAGATTCGATGAGCAATTCCGGCAATGCCGACGTTCCGTCCTTCGAGAACCGCGACCCGAATTCGCCCGGTTTCTGGGACGAACGGTTCGATCGACGCTTCATGCCGTGGGATCAGGCAGGTGTGCCCGATGCGTTTCGCGTGTTCGTGTCCACGTTGGCCGCGCCCGAAGCCACGCGCGTGCTGATTCCCGGCTGCGGCAACGCTTACGAGGCGGCGTATCTGGCCGAGCGGGGCATGAGCGTGCGCGCCATCGACTTCTCGCCGAGCGCGGTCGCGGCGGCGCGCGCTCAGTTGGGCGCGCACGCGGGCGTCGTCGAAGAAGCCGATTTTTTCACCTATCAGCCGCCGTTCGCGCCCGACTGGATCTACGAGCGCGCCTTTCTGTGCGCGCTGCCGAAAGACCGTTGGACCGATTACGCAAAGCGCATGGCGGCGCTCGCGCGCCCCGGCGCGCTGCTCGCGGGCTTCTTTTTCATCGGCGCGACGCCGAAAGGACCGCCGTTCGGCATCGAGCGCAATGAACTCGACGCGCTGCTCGCTCCCCACTTCGAATTGATCGACGATCGCGAAGTCAGCGGCTCCATACCGGTCTTTGCCGGCCGTGAACGCTGGCTGACGTGGCGGCGCGCTTGAATTTTTCGTCTTCGCCCCCATCTGGCGAGGAAGCCGCACGGCGCGGGGCCGGCCGAAAATGGCGGGCCGAAGCGCGTTTGCGGCTATAATTCAAGGCTTTGCAAGCGTCGACAGATCATTGTAGGAAGAGTGCCATGCCGATTTACGCATACCGCTGCGCATCCTGCGGCCACGAAAAAGACGTGCTTCAGAAGTTGAGCGACGCACCGCTCACGCAATGTCCCGCCTGCGGAAAGGACGCGTTTTCCAAGCAAGTGACCGCGGCTGGTTTCCAGTTGAAGGGCTCCGGCTGGTATGTCACCGATTTCCGCGGCGGCAGCAACGGTTCCGCTGCGCCGAAGTCGGGCGACAACGCGGGCAATTCGAATTCCGGCGATAGCGCGAAAGCGGGCAGTGCGTCATCGTCCGATGCATCGACGTCTGCGAGCGCAGCGCCTGCCGCCGGCGCATCCACGACTGCGACGCCCGCGACGCCCGCGACGCCTTCGGGCGCAGCCTGAAAGCGCACACGTCACGCACGGCGCGAGCTTCGCGCCGGCTGCGCAATCCGTCCCGTACCGCCTGTCAGAGCGCGCGCCCTGAGCGCGCGCAGATCGCGGCCAACCCGACGCCCGTCACCCTAGCGACAACAACGTGACCACGAAAAAGACTACGCTGAAAACCGTGTTCCTCACCGGCCTGCTGGTGCTGGTGCCGCTCGCCATCACGCTGTGGGTGCTCGGCCTCGTGATCGGAACCATGGATCAGACGCTGCTCCTTTTGCCGGCCGCGTGGCAGCCGGAGCGTGTCTTCGGGTTCCATCTGCCGGGACTGGGCGCGCTGCTCACGCTCGCATTCATCTTCGTCGTCGGCCTCTTTACGCAGAACTTCGTCGGGCAGAAACTCGTCGGCTGGTGGGACGCCATTCTTCGCCACATTCCGGTCGTCGGCCCGCTCTACACGAGCGTGAAACAGGTTTCGGACACGCTGCTCTCGTCGAGCGGCAATGCATTTCGCAAGGCGCTGCTGGTCGAATATCCGCGCAAGGGCTCGTACACCATCGGGTTTTTGACCGGCATTCCCGGCGGCGACGTGTTGAATCATCTGAAGGAAGATCACGTGAGCGTCTACGTGCCGACCACGCCGAACCCCACGTCCGGCTTCTTCCTGATGATGCCGAAAAGCGAGGTCGTCGAGCTGGATATGACCGTCGACGCCGCACTGAAGTACATCGTCTCGATGGGCGTGGTCGCCCCCGCGCCGAGCGCGCCGCTGTCGGTCGCGCCCGCCCGCCGCCCCACCGAGCCGCCGATGTAATGCCGGCGCGCGTGCCGCGAATCGAGCCGACGAAGAGCGCGATCCGCACGCGAGCCGTTCATCAACGAACAACGAAAGACACAACATCATGTCGATGCGATCTGAATACTGCGGTCTGGTGACCGAAGTCCTGCTGGGCCAAACCGTCTCGCTGTGCGGCTGGGTGCATCGCCGCCGCGACCACGGGGGCGTTATCTTCATCGACTTGCGCGATCGCGAAGGGCTCGTTCAGGTCGTCTGCGATCCGGATCGCGCCGAGATGTTCAAGGTGGCCGAAGGCGTGCGCAACGAGTTCTGCGTGCAGGTGAAGGGCGTCGTGCGCAACCGTCCGGAAGGCACGGTCAACGCGAATCTGACGAGCGGCAAGATAGAAGTGTTGTGTCATGAACTGAACGTGCTGAACGCGTCTGTGACGCCGCCGTTCCAGCTCGACGACGACAACCTGTCCGAAACGACGCGCCTCACGCATCGCGTGCTGGACCTGCGCCGTCCGCAGATGCAAAAGAACCTGCGCCTGCGCTATCGCGTGGCGATCGAAGTGCGCAAGTATCTGGACGCGCAAGGCTTCATCGACATCGAAACGCCGATGCTGACCAAGAGCACGCCGGAAGGCGCGCGCGACTATCTCGTGCCGTCGCGCGTGAATGCGGGACAGTTCTTCGCGCTGCCGCAATCGCCGCAATTGTTCAAGCAATTGCTGATGGTCGCGAACTTCGACCGCTACTACCAGATCACGAAGTGCTTCCGCGACGAGGACCTCCGCGCGGACCGTCAGCCGGAATTCACGCAGATCGACTGCGAAACGTCGTTCCTGAACGAGCAGGAAATCCGCGATCTGTTCGAAAACATGATCCGCCACGTCTTCAAGGAGACGATGGACGTCGCGCTGCCGGAGAAATTTCCGGTCATGCTGTACTCGGAAGCAATGCGCCGTTTCGGCTCGGACAAGCCCGACCTGCGCGTGAAGCTCGAATTCGCCGACCTGACCGACGCGGTCAGGGACGTCGATTTCAAGGTGTTCAGCATGCCGGCCAATTCGAAGGACGGCCGCGTCGCTGCGTTGCGCGTGCCGAAGGGCGGCGAGCTGTCGCGCGGCGATATCGACGGTTACACGGAATTCGTGCGCATTTACGGCGCGAAGGGCCTCGCGTGGATCAAGGTCAACGACAAGACCAAGGGCCGCGACGGTCTGCAAAGCCCGATCGTCAAGAATCTGCATGACGCGGCGCTCGCCGCTATCATGGAGCGAACCGGCGCGGAAGACGGCGACATCATCTTCTTCGCGGCGGATCGCACGAAGGTCGTGAACGACAGCCTGGGCGCCCTGCGCCTTAAGATCGGCCATTCGGAATTCGGCAAGGCGAACGGCCTGCTCGAATCCGGCTGGAAGCCGCTGTGGGTGATCGACTTCCCGATGTTCGAATACGACGAGGAAGAAAACCGCTACGTGGCCGCGCACCATCCGTTCACGAGCCCGAAGGACGAGCACCTCGAATACCTCGAAACCGATCCGGGCCGCTGTCTCGCGAAGGCGTACGACATGGTGCTGAACGGCTGGGAAATCGGCGGCGGTTCGGTGCGTATCTTCCAGGAAGACGTGCAGAGCAAGGTGTTCCGCGCGCTGAAGATCGGCGCGGAAGAAGCGCGCCTGAAATTCGGCTTCCTGCTCGACGCGCTGCAATACGGCGCGCCGCCGCACGGCGGTATCGCGTTCGGTCTGGACCGCATCGTGACGCTGATGTCCGGCGCCGATTCGATCCGCGACGTGATCGCGTTCCCGAAGACGCAGCGCGCGCAGGACCTGCTCACGCAAGCGCCGAGCGAAGTCGACGAGCGCCAGCTGCGCGAGCTGCACATCCGTCTGCGGCAACCCGAACAAAAGACGCAATAAGCATTGTTAATGTTGTGACGAAAAAGGCGCCGAGTGCGCCTTTTTCGTTTTTTGCGCTACAGTCGTTGCCGGATACGAGACAACGCGCAAGTTCACATGGTCATGCAGAAGCCACCGAAAATCCCCGAATCCGTGCTGGTCGTGATTCACACGCCCGACCTCGACGTGCTCATCATCGAGCGGGCGGATCATCCGGGCTTCTGGCAATCGGTGACGGGCTCGAAAGACCGCATCGACGAGCCGCTCGAAGAAACCGCCGCGCGCGAAGTGCAGGAAGAAACGGGCATCATCGTCGGCAGTCCGCTGGTGCCGCAGAATGCGCTGCTGAACTGGCATCACAGCATTCAGTACGACATCTATCCGCAATGGCGGCACCGTTACGCTGAAGGCATCACGCGCAACACCGAACACCAGTTCAGTCTCTGCGTGCCGCATTGTCTGGAAGTGACGCTCGCGCCGCGCGAACACACCTCGCATCTGTGGCTGCCGTTGCGCGAAGCCGCCGACCGCTGCTTCTCGTGGTCCAACCGCGAAGCCATTCTTCAATTGCCCGAGCGCCTCGCGGCGCATAGCCGATGATCGGTGTGCGGCCGCGGCGCAGCTTCAAGCGACTGCGCCAGGCGCTCTTCTCCGGGCGACGTCCGCCGCGCTTCTGCTTCACCGCGGGCAACCAGGTCCGCATTTTCAAGAGCGGCGCGCAGTTCTTTCCCGCGCTGATTGAGCGGATCGACGGCGCGCAGAACACGGTTTCGCTCGAAACCTACATCTTCGCGAACGACGACGCCGGCCGCGCCGTCTCCGACGCGCTCTTGCGGGCCGCGGCGCGCGGCGTCACGGTGCGCGTGATCACGGACGGCATCGGCACCGACGGCAATCTGCCGATGTTCGAGCAGTGGAAAGCGGGCGGCGTCGAGCATCGAATCTACAATCCGCATCTGCTGTTCGGGCCGCTCGGCTTTTCGCGCACGCATCGCAAGCTCGCGCTGATCGACAACACGTACGCGTTTTGCGGCGGCATCAATATCGTCGATGACTACGACCAGAACGGCACGCGCTTGCCAGAGCCGCGCTGGGACTTCGCGATGGAGGCGCAGGGGCCGGTGGTCAAGGACGTGCGCGATGCGTTCGACCTTCAATGGGAGCGCATACGGCTCGGCGTTAAGCCGCGTGAGCCGCGTTCGTCGTCCTGCGAGCCGCAGCCGGACCATAACCGCCGGACTTCCCGACGCGCGATGCGCGCGCGGCGCCGCGCGCAGCTCGGCGAAATCCATGCGGTCGATCAACCGTGCGTCGCGTTCGTCGCGCGCGACAATCTGCTAAACCGGCGGGCTATCGAAAAGGCGTATCTGCGAGCCATCGCCCACGCGGAGCGTGAAGTGCTGCTCGCCAATCCTTACTTCATGCCGGGCCGCAAGCTGCGCCGCGCGCTTGTGCTCGCGGCGCGGCGCGGGGTACGCGTGTCGCTCGTGATCGGGCGCAAGGAGTTCGTCGCGCTCGACTACGCCACGCCGTTCCTCTACGGCAATCTGCTGAAGAATGGCGTGCGCATTGCCGAGTACGAGAAGACGATTCTTCACGGCAAGGTCGCGGTCGTGGACGCCGACTGGGCGACCATCGGCTCGTCCAATCTCGACGCGCTTTCTCTCGTGCTGAACAACGAAGCCAACATGGTGCTCGTGAACCACGCGGAGATCGCGGGCTTGCACGACGCGATCCTCCAGGCGTTCGACGAAGGCGGTCGAATCGACGAAAAACACTACGCGTCGCGCCCGTTAAGCGAGCGAATCCTGAGTTGGCTCGCGTACAACACCTACCGCATGACGATGAAACTCATCACCATCGGCCAATACGATTGACGGCCCAATTACTGCTGCTTCGCTAAGATAGCTGCCGAACGTCAATATGCTCCCATCAAATGGGAAGTCGGGCAGTCACTTAGATGCAGTCCGCGCATAAAAAAGGACAATAGGGCGGGCAAAAATAGGACTTATCCTATTGGTTGCTGCGGCAGTTAGACACCGCTTTCTAAAATTTTGCTTGTTTCAGCAGCGATCGGCCACAATAATAGAACGGCCGTTCGTTTTCAATGGGGTCACGAGAGGACGGTGGGATCATGCGAAAAGGCGAACAGACGCGGGCCGCGATTCTCGACGCAGCGTTGGATCTGGCGAGCAGGGACGGACTGGAAGGACTCACCATCGGTCTTTTGGCCGAGCGGATGCAGATGAGCAAGAGCGGAGTGTTCGCGCACTTCGGATCGCGCGAAGATCTGCAAGTGGAAGTGGTGCGCGAGTACCACCGCCGGTTCGAAGACGAAGTGTTCTTCCCGAGCTTGCGCGAACCGCGCGGCTTGCCGCGACTGCGCGCGATGATGAGCCGCTGGATGGAAAAGCGCATCGAGGAAGTCACCACCGGCTGCATCTATATCAGCGGCGCGGTGGAGTACGACGATCGCGCGGCGAGCGCGGTGCGCGAGCAGCTGGTTCACAGTGTCACGACGTGGCGCGAGGCGCTGTTGCGAGCCATTCGCCAGTCGAAGGAAGAAGGGCATCTGAAGCCGGAGACGGATCCGAAGCTGATGCTCTTCGAGTTGTACAGCTTCACGCTCGGCCTGCATCACGACGCGCGTTTCCTGCATTTGCCGGAAGCGGTGCAACTGACGCGGGACGCGCTGGAGAAGACGATCGTTTCATATCAGACGTCGCACTCGTCTGCCGATGGCGGCGGCCGCGAAACCAGCGGGCCGGCCGCCCACGCAGCCACGAGCGCGGCGACGAATCTAACTTCGCATCAAACGGACAGCCGTTAGCGGCGCCGATCGAATCGTCCCAAGGGTTCGGCGGCGCACGACGCAAGCTTCTAGAAACTGGAGAGACTCATGGGACAGTACGCCGCCCCCTTGCGCGACATGCAGTTCGTGCTGCACGAACTGCTGAACGTGGAAGCCGAACTGAAGCGCATGCCGAAGCATGCCGACCTGGACGCGGACACCATTAACCAGGTGCTCGAAGAAGCCGGCAAGTTCTGCTCCGAAGTCGTGTTTCCGCTGAACCAGAGCGGCGACCGCGAAGGTTGCACTTACGAGGGCGACGGCATCGTTACGACGCCGTCGGGGTTCAAAGAGGCGTATCGCCAGTACGTCGAGGCGGGCTGGCCCGCGCTCGGCTGCGATCCCGAATATGGCGGCCAGGGGCTGCCCGCGTTCGTCAACAACGCGCTCTACGAAATGCTCAACTCGGCGAATCAGGCCTGGACCATGTATCCGGGCCTCTCGCACGGCGCGTACGAATGCCTGCACGCGCACGGCACGCCGGAGCAGAAAGCGACGTATCTCGCGAAACTCGTCTCCGGCGAGTGGACCGGCACCATGTGCCTGACCGAATCGCATTGCGGCACCGACCTCGGCATCCTGCGCACGAAAGCCGAGCCGAATTCCGACGGTTCGTACGCGCTCACCGGCACGAAGATCTTCATTTCGAGCGGCGAACACGACATGGCCGAGAACATCGTCCATCTGGTGCTCGCGCGGCTGCCCGGCGCGCCGGCCGGCACGAAGGGCATTTCGCTCTTCATCGTGCCGAAGTTCATTCCGGACGCGAGCGGTGCGCCGGGCGAACGCAACGGCATCAAGTGCGGCTCGATCGAGCACAAGATGGGCATTCACGGCAACGCGACCTGCGTGATGAACCTGGACGGCGCGAAGGGCTGGCTCGTCGGCGAAGCAAACAAGGGCTTGAACGCCATGTTCGTGATGATGAACGCGGCGCGTCTGGGCGTCGGCATGCAGGGTTTGGGGCTGACGGAAGTCGCGTATCAAAACTCGCTCGTCTATGCGAAAGAGCGCCTGCAAATGCGCTCGCTCACCGGCCCGAAAGCGCCCGAGAAGCCCGCTGATCCGATCATCGTGCATCCGGATGTGCGCCGCATGCTGCTCACGCAGAAGGCGTACGCCGAAGCGGGCCGCGCGTTCACGTACTGGGCCGCGCTCAACATCGACAAGGAACTCTCGCACGAAGACGAAGCCGCGCGCCGCGAAGCCGCCGATTTCGTCGCGCTGCTCACGCCGGTCATCAAGGCGTTCCTGACCGACAACGCGTTCGAAGGCACGAACCTCGCCATGCAGATCTACGGCGGCCACGGCTTCATCTCCGAGTGGGGCATGGAGCAGTACGTGCGCGACGCGCGCATCAACATGATCTACGAGGGCACGAACTCCATTCAGGCGCTCGACCTGCTCGGCCGCAAGATTCTCGGCGACATGGGCGCGAAGCTGAAGCGCTTCGGCAAGATCGTGACGGATTTCGTCGAAGAGGAAGGCGTGAAGCCGGAGATGCAGGAGTTCATCAACCCGCTCGCGGATATCGGCGAGAAGGTGCAGAAGCTCACGATGGAAATCGGCATGAAGGCGATGCAGAACCCCGACGAAGTGGGCGCCGCAGCCGTGCCGTATCTGCGCACGGTCGGGCATCTGGTGTTCTCGTACTTCTGGGCGCGCATGGCGCGCGTGGCGCTCGACAACGCCGCATCAGGCGATGCGTTCTACAAGGCCAAGCTCGCCACCGCGCGTTTCTACTTCGCGAAGCTCCTGCCCGAAACGGCTTCGACCATCCGCGCCGCGCGCGCGGGCGCCAAGCCGATGATGGACTACGACGAAGCCTTGTTCTAAGTACGAGCGCAACGCGACGGTTCGACTCTTCGAACCGCGACATCTCGATCAAACGCCTGGCGGCGCAATCGACTTCGACTGCGCCGCGGGCTAAAAAGCAAACCCCATACGGAGGCTTTCCCGTGAGCACCCTGAACATCCGCAAAGTCGCCGTGCTCGGCGCCGGCGTGATGGGCGCGCAGATCGCCGCGCATCTCATCAACGCGCGCGTGCCCGTGCTGCTCTTCGATCTTCCCGCGAAGGAAGGTCCGAAGAACGGCATCGCGCTCAAGGCCATCGAGAATCTGAAGAAGCTGTCGCCCGCGCCGCTCGGCATGAAGGACGACGCGCAGTACATCGAGCCCGCGAACTACGAAGACGACATCGCGCGCCTTGCGGAATGCGATCTCGTGATCGAAGCGATCGCCGAGCGCATGGACTGGAAACACGACCTGTACAAGAAGGTCTCGCCGCATATCGCGCCGCACGCCATCTTCGCGAGCAACACCTCGGGCTTGTCGATCACCGAGTTGTCGCACGGTTTCTCCGATGAACTCAAGGCGCGTTTCTGCGGCGTGCACTTCTTCAATCCGCCGCGCTACATGCATCTCGTCGAGCTGATTCCGACCGAATCGACCAAGCCCGAGATTCTCGACCAGCTCGAAACGTTTCTGACGAGCGCCATCGGCAAGGGCGTCGTGCGCGCGAAGGACACGCCGAACTTCATCGCGAATCGCGTGGGCGTGTTTTCGATTCTCGCGGTGATCGCCGAGAGCCAGAAGTTCGGCCTGCGTTTCGACGAAGTGGACGACCTGACCGGCGCGCGCCTCGGCCGCGCGAAGTCCGCGACGTTCCGCACGGCGGATGTCGTCGGCCTCGACACGATGGCGCACGTCATCAAGACAATGCAGGACAACTTGCCGGACGATCCGTTCTTCCCGGTCTACGCCACGCCGCCCGTGCTCGCCGAACTGGTGAAGAACGGCGCGCTCGGGCAGAAGACGGGCGCGGGCTTTTATCGCAAGGAAGGCAAGGCGATCAAGGTGCTCGACCCGCAGACGGCGCAATACGTCGAGGCGGGCGCTAAGGCGGACGAACTCGTCGGCCGCATTCTGAAGCGCCCGCCCGCCGAGCGCCTCAAGCTCCTGCGCGAAACCGACAACAAGCAGGCGCAGTTCCTCTGGGCCATTTTCCGCGACGTGTTCCATTACATCGCGGTGCATCTGGAGTCGATCGCTGACAACGCACGCGATGTCGATCTCGCGATCCGCTGGGGCTTCGGCTGGAACCAGGGCCCGTTCGAAAGCTGGCAGGCGGCCGGCTGGCAGCAGGTCGCGCAATGGGTGCAGGAAGACATCGACGCGGGCAAGGCGCTCTCCAAAGCGCCGCTGCCCGCCTGGGTGCTTGACGGCCCCGTCGCAGAGAAGGGCGGTGTGCACTCGAACGAAGGCTCGTGGTCGCCGCAGGCACGTCGCTTCGTCGCGCGTTCGACGCTGCCGGTCTATCAAAAGCAAGTGTTCCGCGCGCCGCTCGTCGGTGAAAGCGGCGCGGATCCGAAAACCTTCGGCAAGACGCTCTTCGAAACCGACAGCGTGCGCGCCTGGCTCGACCGCGACGACGGCGACGTGGTCATCGTCTCGTTCAAGACGAAGATGAACACCATCGGTCCCGGCGTGCTCGACGGCCTCACGCAGGCCATCGAACTCGCGGAGAAGGAATACCGCGGCGTGGTGATCTGGCAGCCGACTTCGCTCACGCTCGGCGCGCCGGGCGGTCCGTTCTCGGCGGGCGCGAATCTCGAAGAAGCGATGCCCGCGTTCATGATGGGCGGCGCGAAAGGCATCGAGCCGTTCGTCAAGAAGTTCCAGGACAGCATGATGCGCGTGAAGTACGCGAACGTGCCGGTGGTCTGCGCGGTGTCGGGCATTGCGCTCGGCGGCGGCTGTGAACTGATGCTGCATTCGGCCAAGCGCGTCGCGCATATCGAAAGCTATATCGGACTCGTGGAAGTGGGCGTGGGTCTCGTGCCGGCGGGCGGCGGACTGAAGGAAGCCGCATTGCGTGCAGCCGACGCCGCGAGCGCCGTCAACGCGACGAGCGATCTGCTCAAGTTCCTGCAAAAGCCGTTCGAAAACGCGGCGATGGCGAAAGTCTCCGGCTCCGCGCTCGAAGCACGCGCGATGGGCTATCTGAAACCGTCGGACACGATCGTCTTCAATGTGCACGAGTTGCTCGACATCGCGAAGAAGGAAGCGCGCGCGCTCGCGGATTCCGGCTACCGCGCGCCGCTGCGCGCGAAGCAGATTCCGGTCGCGGGCCGCTCGGCGCTGTCGACCATCAAGGCGTCGCTCGTCAATATGCGCGATGGCCGCTTCATCAGCGATCACGACTTCCTGATTGCGAGCCGTATCGCGGAAGCGGTGTGCGGCGGCGACGTGGAAGGCGGCAGTCTTGTCGACGAGGAATGGCTGCTTGGGCTGGAGCGCCGCGCGTTCATCGAACTGCTCGGCACGCAAAAGACGCAGGAACGGATCATGGGCATGTTGCAGACCGGCAAGCCGGTTCGCAACTGAGCGCGCGGACTATCGGAGCTGGTTATGAGCAAACAATTGCAGGAAGCATATATCGTTGCCGCGAGCCGCACGCCGATCGGCAAGGCGCCGCGCGGCGTGTTCAAGAACACACGCCCGGACGAGTTGCTCGTCCACGCGATCAAGTCTGCTGTCGCGCAGGTGCCGGGGCTAGATACCGGGGTAATTGAAGACGCGATCGTCGGATGCGCGATTCCCGAAGCCGAGCAGGGCCTGAACGTCGCGCGCATGGGCGCGCTGCTCGCCGGACTGCCGCAGACGGTCGGCGGTGTCACGGTGAACCGCTTCTGCGCGTCGGGTCTCACCGCGCTCGCGATGGCGGCGGACCGCATTCGCGTCGGCGAGGCCGATGCGATTCTCGCGGGCGGTTGCGAGTCGATGAGCATGGTGCCGATGATGGGCAACAAGCCGTCGCTGTCGCCGCATATCTTCGATCGCAGCGAGGACATCGGCATTGCGTACGGCATGGGCCTCACCGCCGAACGCGTCGCGGAACGCTGGAAGGTGAGCCGCGAGGCGCAGGACGCGTTCGCGGTGGAGTCGCATCGCAAGGCGCTGGCCGGGCAGCAGTCGGGCGAATTCGCCGATGAGATCGCCGCCTACACGCTCGACGAACGCTTTCCGGATCTCGCATCCGGCGAAGTGCGCGTGAATGCGCGCGAGATTGCGTTCGACGAAGGCCCGCGCGCGGACACGTCGCTCGAAACGCTCGCGAAACTGCGCCCGGTGTTCGCCAACAAGGGATCGGTGACGGCGGGCAACAGTTCGCAGACGTCGGACGGCGCGGGCGCGCTGATCGTGGTGTCCGAGAAGATCCTGAAGCAGTTCAATCTGACGCCGCTCGCGCGCTTCGTGAGCTTCGCGGTGCGCGGCGTCCCGCCGGAAATCATGGGCATCGGGCCGAAGGAAGCGATTCCGGCCGCGCTCAAGAACGCGGGTCTGACGCAGGACGACCTCGACTGGATCGAACTGAACGAAGCGTTCGCGGCGCAATCGCTCGCGGTGATCAACGACCTCGGCCTCGACACGTCGAAGCTGAATCCGCTCGGCGGCGCGATCGCGCTCGGGCATCCGCTCGGCGCGACGGGCGCGATCCGTTCCGCGACGGTCATCCACGGCCTGCGCCGCCGCAACCTGAAGTACGGCATGGTGACGATGTGCGTCGGCACCGGCATGGGCGCAGCGGGCATTTTCGAGCGGATGTAATCGGGCGGCCCGCGGGCGGCTGCGCTCGCGGGCCAACAACAGGAGGAGACGCCGCATGGATATCGTCATCGAACGAGCGCAAGGCGTGTTGAGCATCGTCTTGAATCGCGCCGAGAAAAAGAACGCCATCACGGCGGCCATGTATCAGGAAATGGCCGACGGTCTGTACGAAGCGGAAAACGATCCGACGGTGCGCGCGGTGCTGCTGCGCGGCAACGGCGGCGCGTTCAGCGCGGGCAACGATCTGGAAGACTTCCTGAACGATCCGCCGAAAGGTCTCGACGCGCCCGTGTTCCAGTTCCTGCGACGCCTGAGCGGCATGCCGAAGCCTATCGTCGCGGCGGTATCGGGCGTGGCGGTCGGCATCGGCACGACGATGCTCTTGCATTGCGATATCGCCTATGCCGCGAAGAACGCGAAGTTCTCGCTGCCGTTCGTGCAACTCGGGCTGTGTCCGGAGGCGGCGTCGAGTTTGCTCTTGCCGCGCATCGCGGGTTATCAGCGCGCGGCGGAAAAGCTGCTGCTCGGCGAGGCGTTCGACGTGAACGAAGCGATCAGCATGGGCTTCGTCAACGGCGCGATCGATGCGGCCGAACTCGATGCCTATGCGTTCGAGCGAGCGAGACGGTTGGCGGCGCTGCCGGCGTCATCGCTCAAGACGACGAAGGCGCTGATGAAGAGCGAGCAACGCAACGAAGTGGCCGCGCGCATGGAAGAAGAGGCGGCGCATTTTTCGCGGATGCTTGCAGGGCCGGAGGCGCGCGAGGCGTTTGCGGCGTTTTTGGAGAAGCGGAAAGCGGATTTCAGCCGGTTTCAGTAAGCCCGTGCCGCTGACAAGCGGCTCGCAGCCGATGCCGTTCACGCGGAGACACGTTCCATGCGACTCAGACCGCTTCTTCTCGCAACGCTTGTCTGTGCGACCGTGCCCGCGTGGGCGGACTCGTCGGCGTGCATGGACAACGCGAGCACGCAAATGGCGATGAACGAGTGCGTGGGCCGCGAATTGAAAGCCGCGGACCAGAAGCTCAACGACACCTACCGCACGCTGCTCTCGAAGGTGAGCAAAGAAGGCGCGGAGCAATTGCGCAAGGCGCAGCGCGCGTGGATCGCATGGCGCGACGCGCAATGCACGTTCGACACCATGGGCACGCGCGGCGGCAGCATCAATTCGATGCAAACCGCGATGTGCGTCGAAAAGCTGACGCAAGCGCAAACCGCGCATCTCGCCGCGCAGTTGCACTGCAAGGAAGGCGACGTGTCGTGCGGCGGGCAGTGAGCGGCGCCTTCACTCACCTCCTACTCCACCTCATACTCCACAAACCCCCCCTCCCGCGCAAAACTCACGAGCCGCAACCCCGCCTGCTTCGCGATGGCAATAGCGAGCGACGTCGGCGCGGAGATGGTCGCGACCATCGGCACGCCGACGCGCGCCGACTTGCGCACGAGTTCATAGCTCGCGCGGCTCGACAGAAACACGAAGCCTTGCGTCGTGTTCTCGCGCCGGAGCACGAGTTCTCCGATGAGCTTGTCGAGCGCGTTATGACGGCCGACGTCTTCGAATGCATACCGCACCGCGCCGGTCTCATGGCACCAGGCGGCGGCATGCAGGCCGCCGGTGAGCTTCGTCAAGCGCTGATGCGCCGGCAGTTCGCGAGCCGCCCGCTCGATGGCATCCGACGCGACGCGCGCCAGAAAGCCGGTATCCGGCACGCGCTCCGGCTGAAGATCGAGCAAGTCGATACTCTCGATGCCGCACACGCCGCAGCCGGTGCGCCCCGCGAGCGCGCGGCGCTTGTCCTTCAGCGACGCGAATGCCTGCTGCACGACTTGCAGATGCACTTCGGCATGCGGCAGCGCGTGACCGTCGTCGCGGTAATAGACTTCGATGTCGTGAATATCGCTGCCACGCTCGACAATGCCTTCGGTCAGCGAGAAGCCCACGGCGAACGCTTCGAGATCGC
This sequence comes from Caballeronia sp. BCC1704, assembly GCF_902833455.1. Classification (NCBI taxonomy): domain Bacteria; kingdom Pseudomonadati; phylum Pseudomonadota; class Betaproteobacteria; order Burkholderiales; family Burkholderiaceae; genus Caballeronia; species Caballeronia sp. BCC1704. Next base: position 718,146 of record NZ_CADFFT010000001.1, read on the forward strand.
GCGGCGTGCACATCATCACCGCGTGCGAGATGCCGTTATAGACGAGCGCGACGGGCCATTCCTGACCGACGTTATCGTTTGCGACGGCGCTATCGCCGCCGCGATGTCTTCGCACGCGCCGTTCGACATAGCCCGGCTGTTCCTCAGTTTCCAGTGGGTCCACCTTGTTCTCCCTACACTGCGTGGTCCGGGTATGACCATTGCTAATCAAACCTGCTGCTTGCACGGTTTCAGCCCAGTACCAAGCCCTACAATAACTTAAGCGGGCGATGCGCGCCGGCGCGCGCCCCTCACTCCAATGAGGCTACGCCATGGGACTTTACGATACCGCTCGTCTCTTCGGGTTCGAGGTCGAATCCTCGGACAATCTGCGCTTCATTCCTCTCTCGGTACGCTTCAATCTCGACCGCTTCGGCATGCGCATCACGCTCGATCAGTGGCAGATGCTTCCGTATGACGATCGCGTGCTGCTCGCGCGCTTTCCGGTCGAAGACGAGATCGAACTGGAGAAGAACTTCGACCTCGCGCTCGAAGAAATGCTGAAGACGCACGCGAATGCCGCGCCGGAAAAAATCGAGCGCGACGCCGATCCGGTCTGGGCGCATGCCGACGCCGTGCCCGAAGCCGTCATCCGCCAAAGCAGTCTTGCGGGCCTGAGCGTGCCGAGCCTCTCGCGCTGGGCCGCGCTCGACCGCTTCCAGCGTTACGCGCTCGCCAAGCTCTCGCGCAACACCGACAAACTCAATCACGACTTCCTGCCCGCCATGCGCGAATTCGGCCTCGCCGAATGAGCGCATGCGCATCATGAGCGGCTAATTTGCGCGGGCAGCCCTCAAGCCCGCGCGAAAGCTGCCGTTATCCGCGTTATCCATCAATCGCGGTGCGAGCCTGCCGGTTCGCGCCGCGCTTTTGCGTGGGCGCGCGCCGGGCATGACGCTCGCGGCGCGGCCACCGCAGCAAAGGAACCGCTTGCCGCTCATGACTCGTTTCCTCTCCGGGCGATTCCTCGTGAACGTCGCCGTCGTGCTGGCCGCGCTCGGCGCGAACGCATTCGTCGCGTGTCAGCGAATCGTCGAACTTCGCGCGACCAACACGAGCACGCTCCGCTCGATGAGCCTGATGCGCGACCTCGCCGCGTATCGCGGGGCGCTCGGCGAGGCGCTCACGCAACTGAGCCGCTTCGAGGCGACGGGCATCGCCGAGCCGGCCGCGCAGCACGAAGCGCGCGAGAAGCATCTCGACGCGCTCGAAAGCGGGCTGCGCGCGCAGTTTGCGATGCAACCCGGCGCAGGCGACGCGTTCGATGCGCTCGCCGCGCGCGCGGCCGCCATGCGCTCCGACGCGAATCTGGCCGACGAGCGCACGCGCCGCGCAAGCGCCGATGAATCGCGCGCCTGGGCCGACACCGCGTTCGTGCTGCTCTCCGAAGACCAGCAGGCGCTCGACGATGCGCTCGCGGCGCTGCGAGACCGCATCGACACCGCGACCACGGCGGCGCTCGACCGCTCCGCGCAGGCATCGGGCGGCGCGATGCTGCTGCTCGCGTTCACGATGCTGCTCGGCAGCGGCGCGCTCATCACGCTTTTCGTCACCCACGAGCGTTCGGCGCGCGAGAAGATCGGCGTCGCGCGGGCGAAGCATCGCAGCAACGAGCGCTTTCGCAGCATGTTCGAGGCGCATCCGGTGCCGATGTGGATCGTCGATCGCGATACGATGCGCTTCGTCGCCGTGAACCCGGCGGCGCGCGAGCATTTCGGCTACTCGGAAGCCGAGTTCATGGAGATGACGCTGCGCGATCTGCACGTCGCCGACGACTTCGACCGTTTCGCCGCGCGGCTCGCGCGCAGCGAAGGCGAGACGGGCGAAGCGGGAGAGCGCGCGACGCGCGGCCAGCGCTCGGGCGGCGTGTGGCGTTACCGGCGTCGCGATGGCGCGACCATCAGCGCAGACGTCTCGCATCACGCGCTCACGTATTCGAACCGGCCGGGCCTCTTCATGCTGGCGAACGACGTGACCGACCGCATCAACGCGGAAGCCGAGGCGCGCCGCTCGAACGAGATGCTCGAGACGATCATCGACAACATTCCGCAGCGCGTGTTCTGGAAGGACCGCGATCTGCGCTATCTCGGCTGCAACAACGCGTTCGCCCGCGACGCGGGGCTCGCGTACAACGAGCAGATCGTCGGCAAGACGGATTACGAACTGCCCTGGAGCGCCGCGGCCGACATGATCCGCGCCGACGATCAGGAAGTGGTGCTGACCACCGTGCCGAAGATGCACCACGAGCACGACGTGCTCGTCGGCGACACGCTGCATACGGTCGTCATCAGCAAGCTGCCGCTGATGGACGGCGAAGGCGCGACCATCGGCGTGCTCGGCTCCTATCACGACGTGACCGACCGCAAGCGCGCCGAACTCGCGCTGCGTCTGCAAAGCCGCGCGCTGGATGCGAGCGTGAACGCCATTCTGATCACCGGCGTCGTGAACGGCGCGCACGTGATCGAGTATGCGAATCCGGCGTTCAAGCGCATCACGGGCTACGACCCGAGCGAAGTGATCGGCCGCGATTGCCGCTTCCTGCATGGCCCGGACGGCGAGCAGGAAGGGCTCACGTCGATTCGCCGCGCGCTCGCCGTCAACGCGGAAGCGAGCGTCGTGCTGCGCAACTATCGCAAGGACGGCGGGCTTTTCTGGAATCAGTTGTTCGTCGCGCCCGTGCCGAACGCGCAAGGGCATACGACGCATCACATCGGCATCATCAACGACGTGACCGACCTGATGAACTATCAGGAACAGCTCGAGTATCAGGCGAATTACGACACGCTCACGCGCCTGCCCAACCGCAACCTGCTGCGCGACCGCCTTCAACGTGCAATCGATGAGGCGCGGCGGCGCAACTCGCAAATCGCGGTCGTCTTCATGGACCTCGACGGCTTCAAGAACGTGAACGACAGTCTGGGCCACAGCGTCGGTGACAGGCTGCTCGCGGTGATCGGCGAGCGGCTCGCGCGCTCGGCGCGTGCCGGCGACACGGTGGCGCGTCATGGCGGCGACGAGTTCGTGATCGTGCTGCCGGATCTGGCCGACGAAGCCGCGCTCACCGCGTGGATGGAGCGCACGCGCGCGACGATCTCCGAGCCCATCTGGCTCGACGAAACGGAGCTCTACGTCGGTTGCAGCATGGGCGCGAGCGTCTTCCCGCAAGACGGCGACGACGCCGAAACGGTGCTAAAGAAGGCCGATCTCGCGATGTATCGCGCGAAGGACATGGGCCGCAACACGTATCAGTTCTATCAGCCGGAGATGAACGCGAGCGTCGGCGCGCGGCTGGATATGGAGCGGCGACTGCGGCGCGGGCTGCGCGACGGCGAATTCCTGCTGCACTATCAGCCGCAAGTCGATATGGCGACGGGCGCGATCGTCGGTATCGAGGCGCTGGTGCGCTGGCGCGATCCGGAGCAAGGGCTCGTGTCGCCGGCCGCGTTCATTCCGGTCGCGGAAGAGTGCGGGCTCATTGGGCCGCTGTCGGAATGGGTCTTGCGCGAGGCGTGCCGTCAGAACAAGGCGTGGCAGGACGCCGGGCTGCCGCCCGCGCGCGTGTCGGTGAATCTGTCCGCGCGGCATTTCCAGCAGCGCGATATCGCGACGCTCGTCACGTCCGTGCTCGCGGAAACCGGGCTTGCGCCGCATTATCTGGAGCTCGAGCTGACGGAAAGCGCGATCATGCGCAACGCCGAAGACGCCGTGATGATGCTCTCCGAGCTATCGGCGCTCGGCATCGGTATTGCCATCGACGACTTCGGCACCGGCTATTCGAGCCTGTCGTATCTCAAGCGGTTCCCGGTGCATCGGCTGAAGATCGACCGGTCTTTCGTCGCGGATATCGGCTCGTCGGGCGACGACGAAACGATCACGTCCGCGATCATCGCGCTCGCGCATTCGCTGGAATTGCAGGTGATCGCAGAAGGCGTCGAAACGCCGGCGCAGCACGAATTCCTGCGCGAGCGCGATTGCGACGAGATGCAGGGCTTTCTGTTCTCACGTCCGATGCCGCAGGAAGCCATTCCCGGCTTGCTGCGGCACGGCGTGCTGGTGAACTGAGCGCGCTCAGTCGAGCGGGGGCAAGGCGCGCGGGCGGCGGTCGTGGTCGGTGGCGACATAGGTGAGCGTCGCTTCCGTCACCTTGACGACTTCCTCCGCGAGACTCATGCGCTGCGCGAAGACTTCGACGGAAATGGTGATCGACGTATTGCCGGTCTTCACGATATCCGCGTAGAAGCTCAACAGATCGCCGACGAACACCGGCTGCTTGAAGAGAAACGAATTGACCGCGATGGTCGCGACGCGGCCGTTCGCGCGCCGGCTCGCCGGGATGGAGCCCGCGATGTCGACTTGCGCCATGATCCAGCCGCCGAAGACGTCGCCGTGCACGTTCGCGTCGGCAGGTTGCGGCACCACGCGCAGCGCGACGGGTTTCTGAGGTAGCTTGGAATCTTGCGGCATGAGAGGGTCCCGGTTGACGTCGTCGTTCCGTGCAGAAGGTGGCCGCGAGCGTGGCCGTGGTCCTTCTGCGACAATGCATGAGTTATAAGAATAGACCGCGCCTTGAGCGGCCGGCCTTCGGCAAATTGTACGGGAAGCACGCGGCCGCGTGCGCCCGCTTAAAGACTAGCAAAAGGCGTCCCCGCGCCGCGCGCGACGCGCCTTCTCCACTCGAATACATGCGCCGCTACTCCAACACCGAGCCCGGTCCGGTCGCACAAGGTCCGCGCAACGACTGGCAGACGATCCGCTCGCTGCTGCCTTATCTCACCACTTACAAATGGCGCGTCGCGTTCGCGCTGACGTGCCTGATCGGCGCGAAGGTCGCCAATCTCGGCGTGCCGATCGTGATGAAGCGCATCGTCGATAGCCTCGCCTCGGTGCAGCATCTCACCGCGCTCGGCCGCGCGCACGACGCGCCGGGCATCGTGCTGATCGGCGGAATCGGGCTGCTCGTGATCGCGTATGCGGGCGTGCGGCTGTCGACTTCGCTCTTCACCGAACTGCGCGAACTGCTCTTCGCCAAAGTGACCGAAAGCGCTGTGCGGCAACTCGCGCTGAAGGTGTTTCGGCATCTGCATTCGCTGTCGCTGCGGTTTCATCTGGAGCGGCAGACGGGCGGCATGTCGCGCGACATCGAGCGCGGCACGCGCGGCATTCAGCAACTCGTCTCGTATTCGCTGTACAGCATCTTGCCGACGCTCGTCGAAGTCGGGCTCGTGCTCGCGTTCTTCGTGACGAAGTACGAGGCGTATTACGCGATCGTTACGTTCATCGCGCTCTGCACGTATATCGCGTTCACGGTGAAAGTGACGGAGTGGCGCACGCACTATCGACGCACGATGAACGAGTTGGACTCGAAGGCGAATTCGCGCGCCATCGATTCGCTGCTGAACTACGAGACGGTGAAGTACTTCGGCAACGAAGAATGGGAGACGCGCCGCTACGACGAGAATTTGCAGCGTTATCGCGCGGCGGCGATCAAATCGCAGCGGTCGCTTTCGATGCTGAACTTCGGGCAGCAGACCATTATCGGCCTCGGGCTCGTGTTCATTCTCTGGCGCGCGACGCAGGGCGTGATGGCGGGGCGGCTGACGCTCGGCGATCTCGTGCTCATCAACACGTTCATGTTGCAGCTTTATATTCCGCTGAATTTTCTCGGCGTGGTGTATCGCGAGTTGAAGCAGGCGCTGACTGACATGGACCGCATGTTCACGCTGCTCGGCGCCGGGCGCGAAGTGCCGGATGCGCCGAATGCGCCGCCGCTCGACGTGACAGGCGGCGAGGTGCGTTTCGAGAACGTGAGCTTCGCGTATGAGCCCGCGCGGCAGATTCTGCATAACGTCGATTTCACCATCGCGGCAGGCACGACGACCGCTGTCGTCGGCCACAGCGGCTCGGGCAAATCCACGCTCGGGCGGCTGCTGTTTCGTTTCTACGATCTGGACCGCGCGACGGGCGGGCGCATTGTCATCGACGGGCAGGATATTCGCGACGTGACGCAGGATTCGCTGCGCGCGTCGATCGGCATCGTGCCGCAGGACACCGTGCTCTTCAACGATTCGATCTACTACAACATCGCGTATGGACGGCCTTCCGCGAGCCGCGAAGAAGTGATGGCGGCGGCGCGCGCCGCGCATATTCACGACTTCATCGAGGCGTTGCCGGCGGGTTACGACACGACTGTCGGCGAGCGCGGACTGAAGCTGTCGGGCGGCGAGAAGCAGCGCGTGGCGATTGCGCGCACGCTGTTGAAGAACCCGTCGATCCTTATTTTCGATGAAGCGACATCCGCGCTGGATTCGAAGTCGGAACGCGCCATTCAGCGCGAACTCGATTCCATCGCCCGCGAGCGGACGACGCTCATCATCGCGCACCGGCTCTCGACGGTCGTGCATGCCGAGCAGATCATCGTGATGGATCATGGACGCGTGGTCGAGCGCGGCACGCACGCGGAGTTGCTCCGGGCGGGCGGACTCTTTGCGCAGATGTGGGCGTTACAGCAGCAGCGGACGGTCGAGCCTGTGGTCGAACGGGATGATGCGGCGAAGGTTTAACCGAAAAGTCTGAAAGTCGCGGTCGCACGGCCGCGGCTAGCCGAAGCTGATATATAGTCTCGCAGAGTTAATTAGTCGTATTGCGGAACAGGCATGGAAAGTTTAAGCATTTGGCACTGGCTCATCGTTATCTTCTTTTGCGTGGTGACCATCTACCCGTACGTGCGCATTGTGAAGCGCACCGGACACTCTGGCTGGTGGGTGCTCACCGGACTGCTGCCTATCGTGAATTTCGTCATGCTATGGGTCTTCGCGTTTGCGCGCTGGCCGGCAATCGAGAGCGATCGCCGGCCATAGTCTGCCGCATCACTCCATCGCGTGCGCGCCGTTGATCGCGACGGCGTCGTGTCCTTGCGACGACGTTGCCGACCACCGCAGCCATTGCGAACGCAGCAGGAATAGGGCGCCGAACGCGCCCGTCGCGAGCACGCCGAACGTCGCGAAGCCCATCTGATAGCTGCCGGTGCTTTCCTTCGCGATGCCCATGATGACCGGCAGGTAGAAGCCGCCGATGCCGCCCGCCGCGCCGACGATGCCGGACAGCAGCCCCGTCTTTCCCTTCCAGCGATGCGGGACGAGCTGGAACGTCGAGCCGTTGCCGAGTCCGAACGCGAGATACAGGCACACGAGCAAGCCGAGGCCGCCCGCGACCGGCGGCATCCAGATGGCGAACGCGAAATCGGCGGCGGCGATGACCGCGAGCAGCACGAGCAGCGCGCGCACGCCGGTCACGCGATCCGCGACATAGCCGCCGAACGGCCGCACGATCGCGCCGAGAAACGCGAGCAGCGACATGAAGAGGCCGGCTTCGAGCTTCGGCATTTGATAGAGCGATGTCAGCAGCAGCGTGACATAGGACGACATGCCGACGAAGCCGCCGAACGTGATGCTGTAGATGAGCATGATGACCCACGTATCGCGCTCGCCGAGCACCGAACGATAGCGGCGCGGCAGCACGGCAATCGCGATGAGCGCGCCGAGCACCGGCAGCAGCAGGACGCCCGTGCGTCCCGCGCCGAACACGCCGCCATGCACGGCCAACACGAGCACGACCAGGCTCACGAGGGTCACCGCGAAGCTGGCGAGCGCGCGCATCGTGCTGCCGGTTTTTTCGCCCGCATCCGACGCCCATGCGAACAGCGCGGCAGCCGTGATCGCGAGCAGCGGCAGCGCGGCGGCGGTCGATAGCTTCCAGCCGAAGGCATCGGCCAGATGCGGAAACAGGAAACCGTCGAGCACCGCGCCGATGTTGCCAGCGGCGGCGAGACCCAGCACGAGCCCTTGCACCTTCGGCGGATAGTTGCTGCCCGCCATCGGCAACGCGACCGCGAAGCTCGCGCCGCCCATGCCGAGAAACACGCCGAGCACGAGCAAGAGCGCATACGACGGCACGCCGGGAACGAGCGGCAGCACGACCGAGGGAATCGACGAGAGCAGCACGCCCATGAGCGCGACGCGGCGGCCATCGGTCGATTGATACAGATTGCCGAGCGTCACGCGCAGGATCGCGGCGGCGAGCACCGGCACCGCGACGAGAAAGCCCTGTTGCGCCGCCGACATCGTGATGTCGCGCCCGATGAACGGCGCAAGCGGCCCGTACAACACCCAGACGGTGAAGCCCGTATCGAAGTAGAGAAAGCAGGCGAGAAGCGAGCGCCAGTTGCCGCTCTTGAGCGATGCAATGAGATTGGACATGAGGGTTCCGGGTGGGCGCTGTCGCGCTTATGGCGTGGTGTTCACGGCGGCCCGGATTTTTTGCAAGCATCATGCCAATTTGCGCCGATGCCGCGCGCCTCAATGCGGGCGCGGCTCGGCGCGGGCAGAACGAGCGAACGCGCCAAGACACAAGCCGCACCTCGCCCGTGCGCCATGCGTGCGCATGGTGCGGTAAGCCTTCGCTTGATACATCGGACACAGCCGCGCCCGCTAAAATGCCTGCTTCCCGCATCCGGCGCGGCACGGCGCGACTCCAGCATGGAACTCAAATGGCTCGAAGACTTCGTATCGCTCGCGGAGACGCGCAGCTTCAGCCGCTCAGCCGAGCTTCGCCATATCACGCAGCCTGCGTTCTCGCGGCGCATCCAGGCGCTCGAAGCGTGGCTCGGCACTGAACTGATCGACCGTTCCGTCTATCCGACGCGGCTCACGCAAGCCGGGCAGGTGTTCTACGAGCAGGCGCTCGCGATGCTCTCGCAGTTTCACGAAGCGCGCACGCTGTTGCGCGGGCAGGGCGGCGCGCCGGCGGCGACCATCGAATTCGCTGTGCCGCACACGCTCTCGCTCACCTACTTTCCGCGCTGGCTTCAGCACATCGAGGCGCGGCTCGGACGCATCCGCACGCGGCTGCGCGCGCTCAACGTGCACGACGCGGTGCTCTCGCTCGTCGAAGGCGGCTGCGATCTCGTGATGGGTTATCACCATCCGAGCCATCCGGTCGCGCTCGATCCCGCGCGCTACGACATGCTCACGCTCGGCCTCGAACCGATCAGCCCGTTCTCCGCGCCGAACAAGGCGGGACGCGCGCGCTACACGTTGCCCGCCAGCGCCGATGCGCCCGTGCCGTATCTCTCGTACACGCCCAACGCTTACCTCGGTCGCATGACCGAGGTGATCATCGCGACGGCGCCCGCGCGTCTGCATCTGGACAAAGTGTATGAAACGGATATGGCGGAAGGTCTCAAGGCGATGGCGCTCGCGGGACACGGCGTCGCGTTCCTGCCGCATAGCGCAGTAGAGGATGCAGTCGAAGAAGGCCGGCTCGTCCGGCTCGACCGGGGAACGCGCGGCACGCCCGCCGGTCAGTTCACGTTGACGATGGAGATCCGCCTCTATCGCGACAAGATGGCTTCGCAAGGCGACGATCCGCGCCAGGCGCTCGTCCGTGCGCTATGGGACGCAGTCGGTGAAGAACTGCTGAGGGCATCGGCTGAAACGCCCGCCGCGTAAGGCTTCAGGAGGTTATGCAAGAAACGCATGATCGGATAAGGAAACGGCATTGGATTTGGAAACGCCGTTTTTCGACAATTGACGTATTCCACAAACCGCTGGAGCATCAATGTCCTCTCCGAAGCTTGACCATGCCATTCCCTCGTATCTGCACGCCGACGATCTCGGCCCGTGGGGGAACTATCTGCGGCAGGTCGATCGCGTGGCGCCGTACCTCGGCTCTCTCTCGCGCTGGCTCGAAACCCTCAAGCGTCCGAAGCGCATCCTCATCGTCGATTGCCCGATTGAGCTGGATAACGGCACGGTCGCGCACTTCGAAGGCTATCGCGTGCAGCACAACACGTCGCGCGGTCCGGGCAAGGGCGGCGTGCGGTATCACCAGGACGTGACGCTTTCCGAAGTCATGGCGCTGTCCGCGTGGATGTCGGTGAAGAACGCGGCGGTGAACGTGCCGTACGGCGGCGCGAAGGGCGGCATCCGCGTCGATCCGCGCACGCTCTCGCGCGGCGAGTTGGAGCGCGTGACGCGCCGCTACACGAGCGAAATCGGCATCATCATCGGGCCGAACACGGACATTCCCGCGCCGGACGTGAACACGAACGAGCAGATCATGGCGTGGATGATGGACACCTACTCCATGAACCAGGGCCAGACGGCAACCGGCGTCGTGACCGGCAAGCCGATCTCGCTCGGCGGCTCGCTCGGCCGCAAGGAAGCGACGGGACGCGGCGTGTTCGTCGTCGGCACGGAAGCGGCGCGGCGCGTCGGGCTGGAGATCGAAGGCGCGCGCATCGCAGTGCAGGGCTTCGGCAACGTCGGCGGCATCGCGGCGCGTCTTTTCGAAGAAGCGGGCGCGCGCGTGATCGCGGTGCAGGATCACACCGGCACGCTCTATAACTCGAAGGGCATCAACACGGTGGCGCTCGCCGAGCACGTCGCGCAGAACGGCGGTGTCGGCGGTTTCGCGGGCGCGGACCCGGTGTCGAAGGACGAGTTCTGGACCATCGAAAGCGACATCCTGATCCCGGCCGCGCTCGAAGGGCAGATCACCGAGCAGAACGCGCCGAAGATCAAGACGAAGATCATCGTCGAAGGCGCGAACGGCCCGACCACGACCGCAGCCGACGACATCCTCCACGACAAGGGCGTGCTCGTGATTCCAGACGTGGTGGCGAACGCGGGCGGCGTGACGGTTTCGTACTTCGAGTGGGTGCAGGACTTCTCCAGCTTCTTCTGGACCGAAGACGAGATCAACCAGCGCCTCGAGCGCGTGATGCGCGAAGCGTTCGCCGCAGTGTGGCAAGTCGCGAGCGAGCAGCAGGTTTCGGTGCGCACGGCGGCGTTTATCGTCGCGTGTACGCGCATTTTGATGGCGCGCGAAATGCGCGGCCTGTATCCCTGATCGCATGCAAAAGCGCGTTCATCGTAAGCGCGGCGAGGCGCGGCGTTGCAGCCGCGCCACCTCCCTATGAAAGTGGCGGCGTTCCCTCGGAACGCCGCCACTTTTTTTATCAAATTCGCGTAATATGCGCGCCTACGCGGAGTTGCACCCAGTTGCACCGGCCCGTCTCTAAAATGCGACGAACTCCGGTTAACGATCATTCTTTCAGAATTATTACCCTGCTAAACTTGGCCCGGTTTTTCGCCACAGGAGATCGAACACATGAAGGTTAAAAAGGCTGCGCTGCTCGTCGCCGCGCTGGGAATTTTCGCCACGGGCGCCTACGCCCAGGACGCGGGCACGCTCAAGAAAATCAAGGATACGGGTGTCATCTCGCTGGGGCATCGCGAATCGTCCATTCCGTTCTCGTACTATGACGACAAGCAGAATGTCGTCGGCTATTCGAACGAGTTCGCGATGAAGGTCGTGGAGGCGGTCAAGCAGAAGCTCAACATGCCGAACCTGAAGGTGAAGCTGACGCCGGTGACGTCGCAAAACCGCATTCCGCTCGTGCAGAACGGCACCGTCGATATCGAATGCGGCTCGACCACGAACAACGCCGAGCGCCAGCAGCAAGCGGCTTTCTCGAACACGATTTTCGTGATCGGCACGCGTCTCATGACCAAGAAGGATTCCGGCGTGAAGGACTGGGCCGACCTGAAGGGCAAGACCGTCGTGACGACTGCCGGCACCACGTCCGAGCGCCTGCTTCGCAAGATGAATCAGGAAAAGAACATGGGCATGAACATCATCAGCGCGAAGGACCACGGCGAGTCGTTCCTGACGCTGTCGACGGGCCGCGCGGTCGCGTTCATGATGGACGATGCGCTGCTCGCGGGCGAGCGCGCGAAGTCGAACAACCCGGGCGATTTCGTGATCGTCGGCGCGCCGCAATCGCATGAAGCGTACGGCTGCATGATGCGCAAGAACGACCCCGAGTTCAAGAAGGTCGTGGACGACGCGATCGCGAAGGTCGAGACGTCGGGCGAAGCCGACAAGATCTACAAGAAGTGGTTCGAAAGCCCGATTCCTCCGAAGGGGCTCAACCTGAACTTCCCGGAAAGCGACGACATGAAGGCTCTGTTCAAGAGCCCGAATGACAAGGCAATCGACTAACCGGTTCGGGTAAAGAACGAACGAGACGGAAGGAGCCTTGCTTCTTCCGTTTCTTTTTGGAGTGAGTCCATGTCTTATCACTGGAACTGGGGCGTTCTGCTGAGTCCGGTTTCCACCGGCGAGCCCACCACGTATCTCGGCTGGCTGATCTCCGGCTTCTGGGTGACGATTACCGTGTCGCTCGCGGCCTGGGTTATCGCGCTCGTGGTCGGCTCGTTGTTCGGCATCTTGCGCACGGTCCCGAATCGCACGCTGGCGGGCATCGGCACTGTGTATGTCGCGATCTTCCGCAATATTCCGCTGATCGTGCAGTTCTTCATCTGGTATCTCGTGATACCGGAGTTGCTGCCGGCTTCCATCGGCAACTGGTTCAAGCAACTGCCGCCTTCCGCGCAGTTCTTTTCGTCGTCGATCATCTGTCTCGGGCTTTTCACCGGCGCGCGCGTGTGCGAACAGGTGCGCTCGGGCATCAGCGCGTTGCCGCGCGGACAGCGCAACGCCGGCCTCGCGATGGGCTTCACGCAATGGCAGACGTATCGCTACGTGTTGATGCCGGTGGCGTATCGCATCATCGTGCCGCCGCTCACGTCGGAATTCCTGAACGTGTTCAAGAATTCGGCGGTGGCCTCGACCATTGGTCTCCTCGATCTGTCGGCGCAGGCGCGTCAGCTCGTGGACTACACGGCGCAGACCTATGAATCGTTTATCGCGGTGACGCTCGCGTACATGCTCATCAACCTTATCGTGATGCTGCTGATGCGCTGGATCGAAGCGAAAACGCGGCTGCCTGGCTACATCGGAGGCAAGTAATGCATCAGTTCAACTGGAGTGGCGTCATCGGCTCGCTGCCTACGCTGTGGACGGGCGCCATCATCACGCTGCAGATCACGCTCCTCGCCATCGTGATCGGCATCGTGTGGGGGACGGTCATCGCGCTGTTCCGCCTCTCGGGCATCAAGCCGCTGCAATGGTTCGCGGGCGCCTACGTCACGCTGTTCCGCTCCATCCCGCTCGTGATGGTGCTGCTGTGGTTCTTCCTCATCGTGCCGCAGGTGCTGCAGAACGTGCTCGGTCTGTCGGCGGATATCGACATTCGCCTCGCATCGGCGATGGTCGCGTTCTCGCTGTTCGAAGCCGCGTACTATTCGGAAATCATCCGCGCCGGCATTCAGGCGGTGCCGCGCGGGCAGGTCAACGCAGCCTTCGCGCTCGGCATGACCTACGGTCAGGCGATGAAGCTCGTCGTGCTGCCGCAGGCCTTCCGCGCGATGGTGCCGCTTTTGCTCACGCAGGCGATCGTGCTCTTTCAGGACACGTCGCTCGTCTACGTGATCAGTCTCGCGGACTTCTTCCGCACGGCGACGAACATCGGCGACCGCGACGGCACGACCGTCGAAATGGTGCTGTTCGCCGGGGCATGTTATTTCGTGGTGTGCGTGGTGGCGTCGGCGCTCGTCAAAAGTCTTCAGAAAAAGGTCGCAAGATGATCTCTATCAAGAATGTTTCGAAGTGGTACGGGCAGTTTCAGGTGCTCACCGACTGCACGACCGAAGTGAAGAAGGGCGAAGTGGTCGTCGTCTGCGGGCCGTCGGGGTCGGGCAAGTCGACGCTCATCAAGACCGTCAACGGCCTGGAGCCGTTCCAGAAGGGCGAAATCACCATCAACGGCCAGTCGCTCACGGACAAGAAGACGAATCTGTCGAAGCTGCGCTCGAAGGTCGGCATGGTGTTCCAGCACTTCGAGCTCTTTCCGCATCTGTCGATCGTGCAGAACCTGACGCTCGCGCAGATCAAGGTGCTCGGCCGCTCGAACGACGAAGCGACGCAGAAGGGTCTGAAGCTGCTCGATCGCGTGGGCTTGCGCGCGCATGCGGACAAGTATCCCGGCCAGTTGTCGGGCGGTCAGCAGCAGCGCGTGGCGATTGCGCGCGCGCTTTCGATGGATCCGATCGCGATGCTCTTCGACGAGCCGACTTCCGCGCTCGATCCGGAGATGATCAACGAAGTGCTCGACGTAATGGTGGAGCTCGCGCAGGAAGGCATGACCATGATGTGCGTGACGCACGAAATGGGCTTCGCGAAGAAGGTCGCGCATCGCGTGATCTTCATGGATAAGGGCTTGATCGTGGAGGACGACCAGAAGGACGCGTTCTTCGCGAACCCGAAGTCGGACCGCGCGAAGGACTTCCTCGCGAAGATCCTGCACTGAGCTTTCGCAACGCTACAAAGAAACGCGGCGCTTCTGAGAGGAAGCGCCGCGTTTTTTTATTCGATGCCCAGTTCCGACTCGACTGCCGCCGTCGTGCGGATTTCGTCGATTTTCAGCGCGGAGCCCACGCAAGCCTTCGCGAGCGGTTCGGCCGCCTTCTTCGCGACTGCCTCGGGCACCGGAATGTTCAGCGTCCGCGCGAGCGCGCCTTGCTGGAACATCGCGAGATCGCCGGGAGCGAAGCGCGTCCAGACTTCGTTGTCGGTGAGCGGCGAAGTCGCGATCACGGCGACGCGATCTTCCGGCGTCGTGTACTTCGCGAAGTCGATCGACATGTCCGCGTCGATCAGATGCGCGGTCGAAAACGGCCAGCTGCGCACGAGGTAGTAGAGATGCGTGGAGCAGTGCGAAAACAGCGCCTGCCCGTTCGACATCAGGAAGTTGAACACGCCGTACTGCGTGATCTCGCGCGTGAGCGTGGCGAGCGCCTCGAAGAGCTCGTCGAGCGGCGGCTGCGAGCACGGGAACGCGGTGCGCAAGCCTTGCAGCAGCGCGCAAAACGCGAGTTCGCTGTCCGTGGTGCCTACCGGCTGATAGACGCCGGTGAGTTGCGGCGCGTGGCCGTTCAAATCGCCGTTATGCGCGAAAATCCAGTGCCGGCCCCACAACTCGCGCATGAACGGATGGCAATTCTCCAGCAGGATATGCCCTTGCGTCGCCTTGCGAATATGCGCGATGGTGTTCTTCGACTTGATCGGATACCGCTTGACCATCTCGGCGAGCGGCGAACTCGCCGAAGACTGATGATCGATGAACAGCCGGCACGCCTTGTCCTCGAAGAACGCGATGCCCCAGCCATCCGCATGATGATCCGTCATTCCGCCGCGCGCCGCGAAGCCGGTGAACGAGAAGGTCACGTCGGTCGGTTCGGCGCAATTCATTCCGAGAAGTTGGCACATGTTGCTCGATGCGGCGGGCCGAAGCCCTGAAGTCGGGTTGTTACAATACGTCCGACAAGCATATCACCGGGGCATTCCCGAAAAAATCGAAGGCCGTCGCCGGTTGGCGGCCCGTTGTGGAATTTCCACGGCGATTTTTTCCGGCCGTGCGCTTCTCGGCTGCGCAATTCCTTGCTTGCGGTTCGCTTTCTCTTAACGTCCTCGCCGTCATCACGCCATGTCCGCTACTTCCGCATCGCCCGATTCGCCTACGACTCTCACGCTGGCGCGCCCCGACGACTGGCACTTGCACGTGCGCGATGGCGCGACGCTCGCCGCCGTGCTCCCGCATACAGCGCGCCAGTTCGGCCGCGCGATCATCATGCCGAATCTGAAGCCGCCGGTCACGACGACCGAGATGGCGGCGGCGTACCGCGAGCGGATCCTGGCGGCATTGCCGAAGGAGGGCGCGGGCGCGCGCTTCCAGCCGCTGATGACGCTCTATCTCACCGACAACACGCCGCCCGACGAGATTCGCCGCGCGAAAGACAGCGGCTTCGTGCACGGCGTGAAGCTGTATCCGGCCGGCGCGACGACGAATTCGGACGCGGGCGTGACGGATCTGCTCGGCAAGTGCGCGAAAACGCTCGAAGCGATGCAGGAAGTGGGCATGCCGCTGCTGACGCACGGCGAGGTGACGGATAGCGACATCGACGTGTTCGACCGCGAGAAAGTGTTCATCGACCGCGTGATGACGCCGCTGCGCCGCGATTTCCCGGCGCTCAAGGTTGTTTTCGAGCACATCACGACGAAAGACGCCGCCGACTACGTGCGCGACGCGCAAGGCACGATCGGCGCGACGATCACCGCGCATCATCTGCTGTACAACCGGAACGCGATTCTCGTCGGCGGCATTCGTCCGCACTATTACTGCTTGCCGGTGTTGAAGCGCGAGACGCATCGCGTGGCGCTCGTCGAGGCGGCGACGTCCGGCAATCCGCGCTTCTTTCTGGGCACGGACAGCGCGCCGCATCCGAAGGGCCTGAAGGAGCACGCGTGCGGCTGCGCGGGCTGCTACACGGCGCTGCACGCACTGGAACTCTATGCCGAAGCCTTCGACAAGGCCGGCGCGCTCGACAAGCTCGAAGGCTTCGCCAGTTTCCACGGCGCGGATTTCTACGGCCTGCCGCGCAGCGCGGAGAAGGTGACGCTCGAACGCGCGTCGTGGACGCTGCCCGCCGAATTCGCCGCGGGCGATTCGCAGATCGTCCCGCTGCGCGGCGGCGAGTCGATCGGCTGGCGGTTCGTGGAATCGGTCTGACGGTAGCCGCAGTGTCCGCGCGTTTCGACGAGATCGACTGGACGCGCCCGTGGCTTGCGCCGCTCGCGTCGCGCGGCGAACGCTGGCAGGCGGCAGCGCTCGATGGTCCGACGCGCTATCTCGAAGCACTGAACGACGACGCCGCGCAAGCCGCGCTCGCCACCGGGCGCGGCCGGCCGCTCGCATTCGTCGCGCAGGAATCGCTGCCGAAGGGCGCGTCGTACGAGGCGCATATCGCCGCGACCGGCTGCGTTCCGACGCGCCACAATCTGCACGACTTTTTCAACGGCCTGATGTGGTTCGCGTATCCGCGCATCAAGGCGGCGCTCAACGCGCGTCAGGCAGAACAGATCGACGCGCTTGGCATCGGCCCGACGCGCGGCGGCGTGCGCGATGCGCTCACGCTCTTCGACGAGAACGCGGTGCTGTTCGCGTGCGCCGATCCATCGCTCGCGGATGCGCTGCGCCGTTTCGACTGGCGTGAGTTGTTCGTCACGGAACGCGCGTCGTGGGGCAGCCGGTGCGAGGCGCGCATCTTCGGCCACGCGCTGCTCGAAAAGCTCGTCGCGCCATACAAGGCATGCACGGGGCACGCGTGGATCGTGGATGTGCCGGCCGCGTATTTCTCATCGGACGATGCCGCCCGCCGCTCTATGCTCGACGATCTCGTGTCGCGCAATCTGATAGCCGAGTCGCCCGCGAGCCGCGCGTTCGCGCCGCTGCCGGTGCTGGGCGTGCCCGGCTGGTGCGACGCGAATGCGGACGCCGCGTTCTACGACGATCCGTCCGTCTTCCGTCCCGGCCGACGCATCGCGGCGGGCGCCGCGAAGCACGCGAAAGCCGCATGTTAAAATCGACGCCGCAAAGCAGGCCAGGCAGTCGCGGCTTCGGCGCTTTTTGGCGTTGAGGGCGAGGAAAGTCCGGACTCCACAGGGCAGGGTGATGGCTAACAGCCATCCGTGGCAACACGCGGAACAGGGCAACAGAAAGCAAACCGCCGATGGCTTCGGGCGCAAGTCCGGAGATCAGGTAAGGGTGAAACGGTGCGGTAAGAGCGCACCGCGGCCGTCGCGAGACGTGCCGGCACGGTAACCTCCACCCGGAGCAATTCCAAATAGGCAGGCGCGCATCTTCGCGATGCAGGACGGTGCCCCCGTTCGTCTGCGGGTAGGAAGCTCGAGCGCGTCAGCAATGACGCGCCTAGAGGAATGGCTGCCACGCGCGTTCGCCTTCGGGCGGCGCGCGCACAGAATCCGGCTTATCGGCCCGCTTTGTCGTCATTCAAAAGAAAGAGCCGGCGTCATCAAGACGCCGGCTCTTTTTTTCTGCGACGCGCTTAGCGTTCGACGATATCGAACGAATGCGTGAGTTCCGCCGTCTTGGCGAGCATGATCGACGCCGAGCAATACTTGTCGTGCGACAGATTAATGGCGCGTTCGACCGTCGCGGGATTCAGGTTCTTGCCCGTGACCGTGAAGTGGAAGTGGATCTTCGTGAATACCTTCGGGTCTTCGCTTGCGCGCTCAGCCTTGAGCGTCACCGAGCAGCCTTCGATTTCCTGGCGGCTTTTCTTCAGGATCATCACGACGTCGTACGCGGTGCAGCCGCCCGTGCCGAGCAGAACCATCTCCATCGGACGCGGCGCGAGATTGCGGCCGCCGCCTTCCGGCGCGCCGTCCATGTTGACGAGATGACCGCTACCGGTTTCGGCGGCGAACGCCATGCCGTCCTGTCCCATCCAGCTCACTTTGCATTCCATGCTGAGGCTCCGCCCGCTTGACGCGTTGTAGACAGCTTTCATTGTAGCGGTTCATCGAACGGTCATCGCAGACCGACTCCGCGCATTCTCCGATTGACGCGGGCGGGAAGCTGGAATCCGCTTAATCGCGTGCGCCGAACTGCTGGTGGAAAATTTCGCCGTAAGCACCGCGTCGCGCCCTGGCGCACAGAAAATGTGCACACCGCATTATGAAATCCGCTCTCATGATGCGAATCTTCTTGCTTTGCAGCATGACCGTGCCTATACTCAGCCCATTGGTTGTTGCAGTACCTACAGCGTCTCCTCCACCTCCTCCTAGGTGGATTGAGCCCGAGCTTCGAATGCTCGGGCTTTTTTTCGTTCGGAGAGCCGCGCGCCGTCCGCAGTCGGCCACCGAAAGCCGCAACCCTTTGACGCAACGAGCGTTTTCCCGCTATACTTCAAAGTTCTCTTCGTCACACGCCCGCGGAGAGAAGTCAGGGAGAGCCTGCACGCGCAAGGAAAGTCATTTAGCGCACTCATATAAGCAGGACCGAACAAGGTAAAGAGCAAAGGGCAGATTAATTTTTGGATCGATCATGAAGACGTTTTCCGCAAAAGCCGAAGAGGTGACGCGCGAATGGTACGTGATTGACGCGACGGATAAGGTTCTCGGCCGTGTCGCCAGCGAAGTGGCACGCCGTCTTCGCGGCAAGCATAAGCCTGAATTCACTCCGCACGTCGACACCGGTGATTACATCATCGTCGTCAATGCCGGCAAGCTGAAGGTCACCGGCAACAAGACCACGGACAAGAAGTACTACCGTCACTCGGGCTACCCGGGCGGCATCTATGAAACGACGTTCGGCAAGATGCAAGAGCGTTTCCCGGGCCGCGCGCTCGAGAAGGCTGTGAAGGGCATGCTGCCGAAGGGCCCGCTCGGCTACGCGATGATCAAGAAGCTGAAGGTCTACGCTGAAGCCACGCATCCGCACACGGCTCAACAGCCCAAGTCGCTCGAGATCTAAGGGAGCCCACATGATCGGTAACTGGAACTACGGTACGGGCCGCCGCAAGAGCGCCGTCGCTCGTGTCTTCATCAAGTCGGGCAAGGGCGAGATCATCGTCAACGGCAAGCCCATCGCCGACTATTTCTCGCGCGAAACGTCGCTGATGATCGTGCGTCAACCGCTGGAACTCACGAACCACGCCACCACGTTCGACATCAAGGTCAACGTGAACGGCGGCGGCGAAACGGGTCAGGCAGGCGCGGTCCGCCACGGCATCACCCGTGCGCTGATGGACTACGACGCAACGCTCAAGTCGCAACTGTCGAATGCTGGCTTCGTCACGCGTGACGCGCGTGAAGTGGAACGTAAGAAGGTCGGTTTCCACAAGGCACGCCGCAGGAAGCAATTCTCGAAGCGTTAATCGCTTCGGGTTTCGTCGGTTCTGCCGGCGAAGCTGCTGCGAAAGCCGCCCGCACTGCAAGGTGCCGGCGGCTTTTTCTTTTTGCCGCGTTTGCCCGAATCAGTCGAATTTGCATATAGCCTCTTGATTTCATGGGCTTTCGGCACGATTTTGAGATCAGCCCTACAATAGCGGCTAGAAGCTAAATTGGAGAGTTCAATGAGCGCAGTCAGCGACACCCCCACGACCGAAATGCCGATGCCCTTCGTCTTCACCGACGCTGCGGCCGACAAGGTCAAGCAATTGATCGACGAAGAAGGCAATCCGGATCTGAAGCTGCGCGTGTTCGTGCAAGGCGGCGGATGCTCGGGCTTCCAGTACGGTTTCACGTTCGACGAAGAAATCAACGAAGACGATACCGTGATGGACAAGAGCGGCGTGCAGCTGCTCGTCGATTCGATGAGCTATCAGTATCTCGTCGGCGCGGAAATCGACTATAAGGACGATCTCAACGGCGCGCAGTTCGTGATCAAGAATCCGAACGCGACGACGACGTGCGGTTGCGGTTCGTCGTTCTCGGTCTGAGCGCGGATCGAGCAGTTGTGGAAAACGGAGCCTTCGGGCTCCGTTTTTCGTTTCCGCTCGCCAAAGAGTTCAGCGCGGGTAGATCGCGCCCAGCACGCGCTCGCCGGCCGCGCCCGTCACCGACGCGAGATTGCCGGGCTCGCGCGCCACGCAGCGCATCGCGAGCCACGCGAACGCGAACGCTTCGACTTGCTGCGGCGGCACGCCGAGCGCCTCGGTGGTCATGACGGGCACGCCCGAGACGCCGGTTTCATCGAGCGCCTGTTGCAGCATCTGCATCAGCACGGGATTGCGCGCACCGCCGCCGCACACGTAGACCGCGCGGGCGTCGGACGCGTGGCGCTCTATCTCGCGCGCGACCGTCACGGCCGTGAGCGCGGTGAGCGTCGCTTGCACGTCGGCGGGGGCGAGCGCGGCGAACGGCGCGAGCTTCGCATCGAGCCACGCCGGATTGAACAGATCGCGGCCCGTGCTTTTGGGCGGCGCTTCCTCGAAAAACGGCTCGTCGAGCAGCGCGTTGAGCAGCGGCCGGTTCACCTCGCCGCGCGCCGCGAACTTCCCGCCGTCGTCGTACGGTTTGTTCAGATGCCGGTGCGCCCATTCATCCAGCAACGCGTTCGCCGGGCCGCAGTCGAAGCCGCGTACCGCGCCGCTCGCCGCCAGCACCGTGATATTGCTGATGCCGCCCAGATTGCAGACGACGCGCGTCTCGTTCTTCGCGCCGAAAACGGTCGCGTGAAACGCCGGCACGAGCGGCGCGCCCTGACCGCCGGCGGCGACGTCGCGGCTGCGAAAATCCGCGATCACGTCGATATTCGTCATTTCCGCGAGCAACGCGGGATTGTTGATCTGCCGCGTGTATCCCTTCTCCGGCCGATGCCGCACCGTTTGGCCGTGTACGCCGATCGCGCGCACCTTCGTCGACGAATAGCCGCTCACGCTCTGCAACTCGTGGCAGCAGACGGCGTAGCGCGTGGCGAGCGCGTTGCCGGCGAGCGCCTCGCGTTCCAGTTCGTTGTCGCCGGGCGCCTGCAGCGCGAAAAGCGCGTCGCGCAGGCCCTCGGAAAAGGACACGTGCGCCTCGCCGAGCACGACCGGCGGTTTGCCCGCGGCGAACTGCACCGCGACGCCATCGACGCCGTCCATGCTCGTGCCCGACATCAGGCCGAAGTACACGCCGTCTGCTTTGCCGGGTTCGATTGCTTCGGCTTTTTTTCCCACGTTTCCCTCCTCGTCGATGCTCGTCGGTGCTCCCCATCAACGCGGGATTATCCGCGCATCCGCGCCGATCGTTAAGGTGCAGCCACCGCCCCCCGCCGCCGCCGACTATCCGCGCGCCGCCGAACGGACCGAATGCGTGCCTCATCGCGTAAAATCGTGAGCCTGAACAAGCCATTGCGCAGCGCGCGAAGCCGTTCCATATGGCGCCATCGCATCTCTCTCACATCACAAGCCGCAAGCATGACCACTGACTCCAACGCTTCTTCCGCGCCCTCGCGCGAGGCCTTTCCGATCACCGACGACGTGCGCGCCGCCCTCGCGATCGCCAAACGCGGCTGCGACGAACTGCTGATCGAAGACGAGTTCGCGCAGAAGCTCGCACGGAGCGCCGCGACGGGCAAGCCGTTGCGCATCAAGCTCGGGCTGGACCCGACCGCGCCGGACATCCACATCGGCCATACGGTGGTGCTCAACAAGATGCGCCAGTTGCAGGACCTCGGGCATCAGGTCATTTTCCTGATCGGCGATTTCACGTCGTTGATCGGCGATCCGTCCGGCCGCAACGCCACGCGCCCGCCGCTCACGCGCGAGCAGATCGAAATGAACGCGAAGACGTATTTCGAGCAGGCGTCGCTGGTGCTCGACCGCGAGAAAACCGAGATTCGCTACAACAGCGAATGGTCCATGCCGCTCGGCGCCGACGGCATGATCAAGCTGGCCTCGCGTTACACCGTGGCGCGCATTCTCGAACGCGAAGATTTCACCAAGCGTTTCCAGAGCGGCGTGCCGATCTCGATTCACGAATTCCTCTATCCGCTGATGCAGGGCTACGACTCGGTCGCGCTCAACGCCGACCTCGAACTCGGCGGCACGGATCAGAAGTTCAACCTGCTCGTCGGCCGCGAATTGCAGAAGCAATACGGCCAGGAGCAGCAATGCATTCTGACGATGCCGCTGCTCGAAGGGCTCGACGGCGTCGAAAAGATGTCGAAGTCGAAGCACAACTATGTCGGCATCAGCGAAAAGCCGACCGAGATGTTCGGCAAGCTGATGAGCATTTCGGACGTGCTCATGTGGCGTTACTTCGAACTGCTGTCGTTCCGCAGCATGGAAGAGATCGCGCGCTTCAAACAGGAAGCCGAGGGCGGCCGCAATCCGCGCGATTTCAAGGTGATGCTCGCGCAGGAAATCGTCGCGCGGTTCCATTCGCCGGCGGACGCCGAGCGCGCGCTCGAAGACTTCAACCATCGCGCGAAGGGCGGCGTGCCGGACGATATTCCGACCGTGACGCTCGCGGGCGCGCCGCTTGCCATCGGCCAGTTGCTGAAGCAGGCCGGGCTCGTGCCGTCTACCAGCGAGGCGCTGCGCAACATCGAGCAGGGCGGCGTGAAGATCGACGGCGCGACGGTTTCCGACAAGGGTCTGAAGGTCGAGCCGGGCGAGTTCGTCGTGCAGGTGGGCAAGCGCCGCTTTGCGCGCATCACGCTGACGGCGTAAGCGGATGATCGCGCTTATCCAGCGAGTGCGGCGCGCGGACGTGCGCGTCGGCGAACGCGTGACCGGCGCGATCGACGCGGGCCTGCTCGCGCTCGTCTGCGCAGAACGCGGCGACACCGAAGCCGCAGCCGACAAGTTGCTCGCGAAGATGCTGGCGTACCGCGTGTTCAGCGACGCGGCGGGCAAGATGAACCTGTCCGTGCAGAACATCGACGGCGCGGGGCGCGCGGGCGGCGTGCTGCTGGTATCGCAGTTCACACTCGCCGCCGATACGTCGAGCGGACTGCGCCCGAGCTTCACGCCGGCCGCGCCGCCCGACGAAGGCAGGCGGCTCTTCGATTACTTCGTGCGCGAGGCGCGAGCGAAGCATCCGATCGTCGAGACCGGCGAATTCGGCGCTGATATGCAGGTGTCGCTGGTCAACGACGGGCCGGTCACGTTTTGGCTGCAGGTGCGGCCATGACGACGCAGGTCTTGTTCATCCGCCACGGCGAAACCGACTGGAACCGCGTGAAGCGCATCCAGGGGCATATCGACATTCCGCTGTCCGCGCATGGCGTGCTGCAAGCTGAACAACTGGGCGCGCGGCTCGCGCGGGAAGGGCGGCTCGACGCCGTCTACACCAGCGACTTGCTACGCGCCCAACAGACCGCCCGCCCGTTCGCCGATGCGCTCGGTCTCGACCTCCACTTGTCCGAAGGCTTGCGCGAACGCAACTATGGCGCGTTCCAGGGCCACGACAGCGACGAAATCAGCGAGAAGTTTCCGGCCGAGTACGTCGAATGGCAGACGCGCGATCCCGGCTTCACGCCGCCGGCCGGCGAATCGCTGCGCGTCTTTTTTCACCGCGTGATTCACGCGATGGAGCCGATCGTCGCCGCGCATCCGGGCGGGCGTATCGCGTGCATCGCGCACGGCGGCGTGCTCGACTGCATCTACCGGTTCGCGATGAAATTGCCGCTCGACGCGCCGCGCAACTGGCCGCTGCTCAATTGCAGCGTCAACGTCGTCGATTACGACGGCGGCCATGCGACGGTCGTGTCATGGGGTGACGTGTCGCATCTCGTCACAGACACCGCCGACGACAGCCTGCGCAAAACGGCCTAGTCGTTCTTCTTTGCGGCAACTCGCAAGCGCGCACGCTTCGAGATGCCGTTGACGAGCGCCCAGCGAACGACGGGCGCCATCGCCCGCACGCCGGGACGCGCAATGACTCGCCGCATCGGCGCGAGCGACGACAGCCCGAGCATGTCCTGCGCCCAGTCGGGCAGCAAATCGACGCCCGCATTGAACACCAGCACGCGCGCCGGCTTCATGACCACGCTCGGCGTCGGCGCGTTCCTGAGCACGCGAATGACTTCCTGCGTGCGCTCGCTTGCATGCAGATGCGGGCGCATGGCGGCGAGATAGGCGTCGACTTGAGCGCGCGTGGTCGGCACGTCGCGCGCGCCAAGCAGGCGGGCGACGAGCGCCGTTTCTTCGAAGTAGCGGTCCTGATCCGCCACGGACAGAGCGGGGTCCACGTAGCGCAGATAGCCCTCTAGAAAGCTCGTGACTTCGGCGACGTGCACCCATGTCAAGAGATCGGCGTCGTTTGCACCGTAAGGCCGGCCGTCGGGCGCGGTGCCTGTCACGCCAAGATGGATGCGCTTCACGCGCTCGATCAGCGCGAGCGCGTCTTGCCGGTTGCCGAAGGTCGTTCCCGCGATGAAAGTCGCCGTGCGCCGTAGACGCCCGAGAATATCCGTGCGAAACGTCGAGTGATCCCACACGCCCGCGAGCGCCAGCGGATGCAGCGTCTGCAGCAACAGGGCGCTGATGCCGCTCGTCATCATCGACGTGAAATCGGCGTGGACTTTCCAGCAGATGGTGTCTGGCCCGAAGAGGCCCGGATCGCCCGGCGGCGACGAGTAATCGAGCGTCGGCCCGCTACCGGTCGTGAGGTTCGTGATGCCGCGCGCGATCGACGACCGCACGCGCGTGACCAACGTTGCCTGATCCGACATGCGCTAGCCGTTGTTCGCGTCCCAGAGATCGCGGATCGGGCCGCCATCCGGCGCGGCGATGCCGAAGTGCCGATACGTCAGCAAGGTCGCGACGCGCCCGCGCGGCGTGCGCTGCAAATAGCCTTGCTGGATCAGATACGGCTCCAGCACGTCTTCGATCGTGTCGCGTTCTTCGCCGATGGCCGCCGCGAGGTTATCGACGCCGACCGGCCCGCCGTCGAACTTGTGCAGGATCGCTTCGAGCAGCTTGCGGTCCATCAGGTCGAACCCGACCGGATCGACGTCCAGCATCTTGAGCGCGGCATCCGCCACTTCCGCCGTGATGCTGCCGTTCGCCTTCACTTCCGCGTAGTCGCGCACGCGACGCAGCAGCCGGTTCGCAATACGCGGCGTGCCACGCGAGCGCCGCGCGATCTCCAGCGCGCCTTCGGGCACGATGTCCGCCTTCAGCAGCGACGCCGAGCGCGACACGATACGCGCGAGCTCGTTCGCGTTGTAGAACTCCAGCCGCGACACGATGCCGAAGCGGTCGCGCAGCGGATTGGTCAGCATGCCCGCGCGCGTGGTCGCGCCGACGAGCGTGAACGGCTGAAGATCCAGCTTCACGCTGCGCGCGGCCGGTCCTTCGCCGATCATGATGTCGATCTGGTAATCCTCGAGCGCCGGATACAGAATTTCCTCGACGACCGGCGAAAGCCGATGAATCTCGTCGATGAAGAGCACGTCGTTCGCTTCGAGATTGGTGAGCAGCGCGGCGAGGTCGCCTGCGCGCTCCAGCACCGGCCCCGACGTCTGCCGCAGATTCACGCCCATTTCCCGCGCGATGATATGCGCGAGCGTGGTCTTGCCGAGACCCGGCGGGCCGAACAGCAGCACATGATCCAGCGCTTCGGAGCGCCGCTTGGCCGCTTCGATGAAGATTTCGAGCTGCCCACGCACCTTTTCCTGCCCCACGTATTCGTCGAGCTGGCGCGGTCGCAACGCGCGCTCGAAGGCTTCTTCGTTCGGCGAGACGGGCGTGGCCGAGATGATGCGTTCTGCGGCGAGTTTGTCGGTTTCGATCATGGGTCGATTGTACAGCGAGCCTTCTCGCCGCGAACCTGGCCGAACGGCCTAGTGGCGCGCAGTTCCAGGCGCCCGGAGAATCAGGCTTTCGAGAGCGCCTTCAACGCGAGCTTGATGCCTTCCGAGACGCCCGTACCCGCCGGCACGTTCTTGATGGCGGCGAGCGCTTCCTTCTCGGAATAGCCGAGCGCGAGCAGCGCGTTGAGGATGTCGGACGCATGGTCGGACTGCGAAGCGGCGCTCGCCATTGCGCCGAGATCCGCGCCGAGCTTGCCCTTCAGTTCGAGCAGCAGGCGTTCGGCCGTCTTCTTTCCGATGCCCGGCACGCGCGTGAGGCGTGCGGTGTCTTGCGTCGTCACGGTCTGCGCGAGCTCTTGCACGCTCATGCCGGAAAGCACCGCGAGCGCCATGCGCGCGCCGATGCCGCTGATCTTTAACAATTCGCGAAACGTCGCGCGTTCCTGCGACGTGAGAAAGCCGTACAGCAAATGCGCGTCCTCGCGCACGATCATCTGCGTGAGCAGCACGACCTTCTCGCCCGCGTTCGGCAGGTTGTAGAACGTGCTCATCGGCACGTCGATTTCATAGCCGACGCCGTTGCAGTCGACGAGCAGGTGCGGCGGATTTTTTTCCAGCAGAACGCCGGCAATGCGACCAATCATGTTTGCGTTATCGAATGAAGAGATTTAGCCGATGAGTCTGCCGCGCCGCACGCGCAAGCCCTTCTTCGCGAGCGACGGCGCAATGCCGCCGAGCGTGGCGAGCCCCGTGCCGCCGTGCGCGTGACAGATGGCCATGCCGAGCGCGTCGGCCGCGTCGGTGCTCGGCACGCCCGACAGATTGAGCAGACGCACAACCATTTGCTGCATCTGCTCTTTCGTTGCGCGTCCGTAGCCGACGACTGCCTGCTTCAATTGCAGCGCGGTGTACTCGGCGACCGGCACGCCGCTCGCGACCAGCCCGCAAATGGCCGCGCCGCGCGCCTGCCCGAGCAGCAGCGTCGATTGCGGATTGACGTTGACGAAGACTTTTTCGATCGCCGCCTGATCCGGATTGTGCTGCCGGATCAGCGTCGAAATGCCGTCGAAGATGGTGTTCAGGCGCGAAGGCAAATCGGCGTCGGCCGTCTTGATGACGCCGCTCGTCACATAGTTGAGCGAGTGCCCCGCCATGTCGATGATGCCGAAGCCCGTCACGCGCAGGCCGGGGTCGATGCCTAGGATTCTCATTCGTTCGCGATGCGGCTCGTCCAAAGTGAAATGGCCTGTTTGCGCGACTCGACGCGCAAACAGGCCAATACTAAATGAACTCGGCGCAATTAATGGCGGAAATGGCGCGTGCCGGTGAGGATCATCGCGACATTGTGCTCGTCGGCGGCGGCGACCACTTCGTCGTCGCGCATGGAGCCGCCCGGCTGGATCACGCAGGTCGCGCCCGCGTTCACCACAACGTCGAGGCCGTCGCGGAACGGGAAGAACGCATCCGATGCGACCGCCGAGCCGTTAAGCGAGAGTCCTGCGTTCTGCGCCTTGATACCCGCGATGCGCGCCGAATCCACGCGGCTCATCTGCCCCGCGCCGACGCCGAGCGTCATGCCGCCGCCGCAAAACACGATCGCGTTCGACTTCACGAACTTCGCCACGCGCCAGGCGAACATCAGATCGTCCATTTCCTTCGGCGTCGGATGGCGCTTGGTCACGACGCGCAGTTCATGCGGCTGCACGTTCTTCGAATCGAGCGATTGAACCAGCAGACCGCCGCCCACGCGCTTCAGGTCGAATGCGTTGTGGCCGTCGCCGAGCGCGATTTGCAAGAGGCGCACGTTCTGCTTCGCGGCGAACACGGCGCGCGCCGCTTCGCTGAACGAAGGCGCGATCAGCACTTCGACGAACTGCTTCGCCACGGCCTGCGCCGCCGCTTCGTCCACTTCGCGATTGAACGCGATGATGCCGCCGAACGCCGAAGTCGGATCCGTCTGGAACGCCTTCGAGTAAGCCTCGTGCGCGTTTGCGCCGATGGCGACGCCGCACGGATTCGCGTGCTTAACGATGACGCACGCGGGCGCGTCGAAGGTCTTCACGCATTCCCACGCGGCGTCCGAATCCGCGATGTTGTTGTACGAGAGCTCCTTGCCCTGCAACTGCTCGTAGTTCGCGAGCGCGCCGGCGGGCACCGAAAGATCGCGGTAGAACGCCGCGCTTTGATGCGGATTTTCGCCGTAGCGCAAGTCCTGCACTTTCTCGAACGCGAGATTGAACGTGGCGGGATAGGTGTTGCGCTCGCTGTGCTGAAGCGTTTCGGTAAGGCTCGTCAGATAGTTGGTGATCGCGCCGTCGTACTGCGCGGTGTGCGCGAAGACCTTGGTCGCGAGCCGAAAGTTCGTCGCATAGCCGACGCTGTTGTTGTTCGCGCGCATTTCGTCGAGCACGGCGGCGTAGTCGGCCGGATCGACGATCACGGTCACATCACGATGATTCTTCGCCGCCGAGCGCAGCATGGTCGGCCCGCCGATGTCGATGTTCTCGATGGCGTCTTCAAGCGAGCATTGTTCCTTGGCCACCGTCTGCACGAACGGATACAGATTGACGACGAGCAGGTCGATCGTCGGAATGTCGTGCTTCTCCAGCGCGGCCATGTGCTCGGGCAGATCGCGGCGGGCGAGAATGCCGCCGTGCACCTTGGGATGCAGCGTCTTTACGCGTCCATCCAGCATTTCCGGGAAACCGGTGTAGTCGGCGACTTCGGTCACGGGCAGTCCCGCGTCCGCGAGCAGTTTCGCCGTGCCGCCGGTCGAAAGAAGCCTGACGCCGAGTTGCGAGAGCGATTGGGCAAATTCGACGATGCCGGACTTGTCGGAAACCGAGATGAGCGCTTGCTTGATCATGATGAACACTGAAACCAGAAAGGATAACCAGGCCGGACTCGAGGCGCGCGCCTCGTCCGAAGAATCAAATCAATCCGTGCTGCTGAAGTTTCTTGCGTAGCGTGTTGCGGTTGATGCCGAGATACTCCGCGGCGAGCGACTGATTGCCGCCCGCCTGCGCGAGCACCACTTCGAGCATCGGTTTTTCCACGCACGAAATCACCATGTCGTAGACGTCGTGCGGGTTCGAGCCGTCCAGGTCCTGAAAGTAGCTGTCGAGGCTCTGGCGGACGCATTGTTCGATGTTATGTCTGCTCATGCGGCGATTCGTCGGTCTGTGTTGTTCTGTCCGCCGCACGATTCTTCATCGGCCGCTTCGTCGGCGTCCGCGGCCTCATCTACATAGACGAGACGGTCTGACAGCGCCTTTTGCGCGTCGAAGAATTCGTTCACAGCGAACAATTGTTCTTTGGTCGTGTCGAGCGTATTCATCCGGTGCCGGAAGGTGTTGGCCCCGGAAAGGCCGCGAGTGTACCAGCCGATGTGCTTGCGCGCAGTCCGGACGCCCGTAAATTCGCCGTAGAACGCGTAGTGGTCTTCGAGGTGCTCGTTCATCACCTGCTGGATCTCGTCGATGCGCGGCGGCGGCATGCGCTCGCCCGTCGCAAGGAAGTACTCGATCTCGCGGAAAAGCCACGGCCGGCCCTGCGCCGCGCGGCCGATCATGATCGCGTCCGCGCCGGTTGCCGCGAGCACGTCGCGCGCTTTCTCGGGCGTCGTGATGTCGCCGTTCGCGACGACCGGGATCTTCACCGACGCCTTCACGGCGGCGATAGTTTCGTACTCCGCGTCGCCCTTATACAAGTCGGCGCGCGTGCGTCCGTGCACGGTCAGCATGGAGATGCCGGCATTCTCGGCAATGCGCGCGATGGTCAGCGCATTCTTGTTCTCGCGATTCCACCCCGTGCGAATCTTGAGCGTCACGGGCACCGCGTCCGGGCCGACGCCGACCGCCTGCACGACCGCCTCGACGATGCGCGCGACCAGCGGTTCGTTCTGCAAGAGCGCCGATCCCGCCGCGACGTTGCACACCTTCTTGGCCGGGCAGCCCATGTTGATGTCGATGATCTGCGCGCCGTTCGCGACGTTGTGACGCGCGGCTTCGGCGAGCATCTGCGGGTCCGCGCCCGCGATCTGCACGGCAATCGGCTCGACCTCGCCCGCATGGTTTGCGCGGCGCATGGTCTTTTCGCTCTTCCACAACTGCGCGTTCGACGCGACCATCTCCGAGACCGCGTAGCCCGCGCCCATGCGCTTGCACAACTGGCGGAACGGCCGGTCGGTGACGCCTGCCATCGGAGCGACGAACAGGTTATTGCGCAGAACGTGTGAACCGATGATGGGCATGAAGTCGGGGCACCGGGCGGGCGAACGTTCGGCAATGCGCGCCGTGTCGCGTCAGACGGATGCAGGAATGCGGAAGGGAAACGCGTATTTTAACGCTAAGCGAGTGCTGAAATTAAGAGCAATCGCGTGCAAGTGTTTAAATCTTCTATGAAAGCAGACGCGGCCATAGAGGATAAGTCGCGCGTCTGCCACACACGTCGCACGTGTTTAACGCCGCTGGCCGAACATCATCTGCCGCGCGAGCGCCGTCTTGAGCGGCGGCAGGAACTCGAGCGCGGTCAGCGCCAGCCCACGCGCGGCGGCGAGCGGCGCGAAATCCACCGTGAAGATGCGGGCGAGCGTATCCGTCGCGCCGATGGTGAAACGGCGGTCGAGCGCGCGCCGCTGTGCAAAGTGCGCGAGCGCGAGCGGGCGCGGTCCGTCGGTCGAGAGGGCATCGCAGAGCGCCTGAGCGTCGCGCAGCCCGAGGTTCAAGCCTTGGCCCGCTACTGGATGCAGCGTCTGCGCCGCGTTGCCGATAGCAACCGTGCGCCGGTCGACCAGCGCGTTGAGCGCCGTCAGCCCGAGCGGGTACGCCGCCCGCCCGACGATTTGCGTGAAGCGCCCCATGCGCGAGCCGAACGCGACGCCGAGTTCGGCAAGGAACGCGTCGTCGTCTAGCTGCATGCGTCGCGCGGCTTCGTCGGGCGAGCAGCACCAGACGAGCGAGTAGTCCGCGTGACGCTGGCCGCCGCACGGCAGAAGCGCAATCGGCCCTTGATTCGTGAAGCGTTCCCACGCGACGTTGGCTTGCGGGTCCGACACGCTCACCGTGCCGACGATGGCCGTCTGCCCGTAATCGCGTGCCCGGCGCTGCGTGGACACTGCAACATCGCGCGGACCTTGCTGATAGAGCCCGCCCTCGGCGTTGACCAGCACGCGCACCCGGATCGTGCGCTCGACGCCGCCCGATTGCAGTGGCAGCGTCACGCTTTCGTTGTCCTGCAAGGGCGGCAGGGCGGACGTATCGGTGAGCCAATCCACCTTCGTCGCGCGCACCGCCTTCGCGAGCGCGCCGACGAGCGAGCCGTAGCGCACGACGTAACCCAGCTCCGGCAAGTCGTGTTCGTCGTGCTCGATCAGCGTGCGCCCGAAATGTCCACGCTGCGATACGTGAATGCGGCGGATCGGCGTGACGTCGGCGGGAAAGCCGAGCGGCTGGAGCATCACGCGGCTGCCGTGCGAGAGCGCGAGCGAGCGCGGATCGTTCGCGGCGGCTTCGGGCGTGCGCGCGTCGATCAGCGCGATGGAAAGCCGCGAGGTCGCGCTGCGCCGCGCGAGCCAGCCGGCGAGCGCGAGCCCGACCGGACCCGCGCCGACGATGGCGATGTCGTAATCGAAATGCGGTTGCGTGATGGCGTCGCTCATGTCGTCAGATTCAATGGCTGATGGATTCGCGCATGAGCGCCTCGATTTCGTCGGCGGCGACGGGGACTTCGCGCGTCAGCAGCTCGCAGCCGCCAGGCGTGACGAGCGCGTCGTCTTCGATTCGGATGCCTGTGTTCCAGTAGCGCTCGGGCACGTCCTCGGCGGCGCGCACGTACAGGCCCGGCTCGATGGTCAGCACGTTGCCGGCAACGAGCGTACGCCAGGGACGCGCGCCTTGTTCGTCGCGCGGGCCGTCTGCTTCCCGATACTCGCCCGCGTCGTGCACATCCATGCCGAGCCAGTGGCCGGTGCGGTGCATATAGAAGCGCGCGTAGGCGCGTTCCGCGATGACGTTCTCCACGCCGCCGAACTTCGCTTTATCGAGGATGCCGGTGTCGAGCAGCCCTTGCGACAGCACTTGGAGCGCGGCCTGATGCGGCGCGTCGAAGCTCACGCCGGCGCGCGTCGCGTCGATGGCGGCGGACTGCGCGGCGAGCACGATGTCATAGAGCTCGCGCTGCGCCCGCGAGAAACGGCCGCTTGCCGGAAACGTGCGCGTGATGTCGGAGGCGTAGCCGTCCAGTTCGCATGCGGCGTCGATCAGGACGAGGTCGCCGTCGCGCAGAATCGCATTGCCCGCCGGGTAATGCAGAACGCACGCATTCGCGCCTGTGGCCACGATGGAGCCGTACGCGGGCGCTTGCGCGCCGTGCCGCCGGAAGGTGTAGAGCAGTTCCGCTTCGAGTTCGTATTCGCGCATGCCGGGGCGGCAGGCGTGCATCGCGCGGCGGTGCGCCTCGGCGGAGATGGATGCCGCGCGGCGCATGATCGCGATCTCGTGCGGGTCTTTCACCATCCGCATTTCGTCGATGATCGGCAACAGATGCTGCGCTCGCGTCGGCGCGCGCACGCCGCTGCGGCTTTGCGCGCGCACGGCGTCGAGCCAGCCGCGGACCTTGGCGTCGAGTTCAGCCGACGTGCCGAGCGCGTAAAAGAGCGCGGGCTGATCGGCGAGAAGGCGCGGCATGTGTTCGTCGAGCGCGCCGATGGCAAAGGCGGCATCGAAACCGAACGCCTCGGCGGCAGCTTCCGGGCCGTAGCGAAAGCCTTCCCATGTTTCGCGCTCGGCGTTCTTCTCGCGGCAGAACAGGATAGACGCGGGCTTGCCATCCCGCGCGCTCGCGTTCAGCACGAGCGTCGCCTCGGGTTCGCTGAAGCCCGTCAGGTAATAGAAGTAGCTGTCGTGGCGAAACGGATAGTCCGTGTCGCGATTGCGCATGACTTCCGGCGCGGTCGAGAGCACGGCGAGCCCGCCGCCCTGCGCGCGCAACTGCGCGAGCACGCGCTCGCGGCGGCTGCGGTGAACATCGACGGCGATCGGGCTGACATCTTCGGTAAGTGAGTTCATGCGCCGATTGTAGCGCCGGCCTACAAGCTGCGCGAATAGGCCATTCGGCCTAGTAGTCGCACGTCATGGGACGCGGCATACTCGCTCGAAAGCGGTCGAGCTTCCTGCGCAGCGGCTACTCTTCCGCCCGGTTGCGCACGCTGCCCGCCACGAGGTCGAAGCGGAACAGCCGGCATTCGAGCGCGCCGTTGAACAGCGGTGTCTTCGTCGATTCCCGCAGCCGCAACATGCCGGGCAGCTTGCGGTCGGACGTGAGCACATAGGCGCGCCAGCCGGGGAAGCGTTGCTTGAGCGCGTTGCCGAACGAGACGAAGAACTCGGTGTCGGCGGGATCGGGCTGGGCGCGGGCGAATGCGTCGTCGTCCTCGCGGCGCGAACGAGCCGTATCGCGGATTTCGCCGCGCGGGCCGCGTCCGCGCACTTCGATGCGTTCGCCATACGGCGGATTCGCGACGAGGATGCCGGGCGCGTCGGTGGGCGGCGTCATGTTGCGCGCGTCAACCTGCTTGAGCGAGAGTTCCGGCACGCCGGCGCGGCTCAGGTTCGCGCGCGCCTTGTCGAGCATGTCGCCGGAGATGTCGCTGCCGAAGATGTTGATGTCCTTCGCGTTGCCGCGCGCCGCGCGCTTCGCTTCGATCGCGGCGTTCTTGAGCTTTTGCCACATGCCCGGATGAAACGGCTTCAGCTTCTCGAAGCCGAAGCGTCGCTCGCTGCCCGGCGCGATGTTGAGCGCGGTCTGCGCGGCCTCGGCGAGGAAGGTGCCGCTGCCGCACATCGGATCGAAAAGCGGCGTGCCGGGCGTCCATCCGGTCAGGCGCAGGATGCCGGCGGCGAGATTCTCGCGAAGGGGCGCTGCGCCCTTGTCGAGCCGCCAGCCGCGCTTGAAGAGCGGTTCGCCGGAGGTGTCGAGATAGAGCGTGCACTCGTTCATGGTGAGGAACGCGAACACGCGCACGTCGGGCTGCGCCGTATCGATGCTGGGGCGCGCGCCGCTCAGATCGCGCAGGCGGTCGCACACGGCGTCTTTCACGCGCAGCGTGGTGAATTCGAGGCTTTTGAGCGGCGATTTGATTGCCGTCAGATCGACGCGCATGGTCTGGCTCGGCGTGAACCACTGTTCCCATCGCTGCCGATGCGTCAGTTCGTAAATATCGTGCTCGTTGCGATACGGGCCGTGCGCGATCTTCAGCAACACGCGGCTCGCGATGCGCGAGTGCAGGTTCGCCGCCATGCCCGCGACCCAGCCGCCCCGGATGTGCACGCCGCCCGGCACTTGCGCGCCGACCGTGAGCGGACCGCTTCCCGAGAGCGGCGCGGTGCTGACGTGTCGCTCCCCGATCTCGGCAAGCTCGGCGGCGAGCGGCGCTTCGAGACCGCGCGGGCAGGGGACAAACCAGTCGAAGAGAGGGGAGGACATGTGGGGCGGTTGCGGGGTTCAAAGGCGGTATTGTACGCGGGCGAACTTCGAAAGGCTGTGCGCTGGAATCTGCCACGGCGTCGTTTCGGGGCCGGGCCGGCCAAGCAGATGGCAACGTCTCGTTCTGCTTCGGCACAGACGTCCAGTGAGTGCGGTGGTCGTTCATACGCAACGTATTAGTCCGCCCGAGAAAGACATTTCCCGAGATCCGACAAAGCGACGCGTCTTGCCGTCGGCGTGGTCCAGGCGTTCGAAGAAGTTCATCCGTCGATTGCTTCGGATAGACATACCCTGCCGAACAACGGCGTTCTGGCCTACGTTGCTGCGCCGCTTGCAGAACTCGGCTTAGCCGTTGAGGCCGGGAAAAGCACGCGGACAAGATTCGCGTCCCCGTCTTATATGGAAACAACGGACGGGTCGCCAAGGCATTCGAAGCCGATGCCTATCACGCGGACGAACGGTTCGTTGTCGAGGTCGATGCCGGACGTGGAGTGGCCAACAACCAGTTCCTCAAAGACCTCTTCCAGGCTTGCATGATGGATGACGTCGACTATCTGGCGATTGCGGTCCGGAATGTCTACGTTGCCGCGGGGGTGACGAATCCGGACTTCGACCGCCTCATCACGTTCTTCGATACTCTCTTTGCGAGCAACCGAATGCGGCTTCCTCTAAAGGGTATCTTGATCGTTGGCGATTGAATGGCAAGTGGCACGACTTTACGCGCTCGTCCACGGCTGGCGAACGAGCGCGGTTCGTCTCGATCGCCAAGCCTCACTCCACCGCCTTCATCATCTCTTCGACCACCTTCTTCGCATCCCCGAACACCATCATCGTCTTGTCCATATAGAACAGTTCGTTGTCGAGCCCCGCATAGCCCGCCGCCATCGACCGCTTGTTCACGATGATCGTCCGCGCCTTGTACGCTTCGAGGATAGGCATGCCGGCAATCGGCGATTTCGGGTCCGTCTTCGCAGCCGGGTTCACCACGTCGTTGGCCCCGAGCACGAGCACCACGTCCGTCTGCCCGAATTCGCTGTTGATGTCCTCCATCTCCTGAACCATCTCGTACGGCACCTCGGCTTCAGCGAGCAGCACGTTCATATGCCCCGGCATGCGTCCCGCGACCGGATGAATCGCATACCGCACGTCGATGCCTTTCTCCACGAGCTTGTCCGTCAGCTCCTTCAGCGCATGCTGCGCGCGCGCGACGGCGAGCCCGTAACCCGGCACGATCACCACGCTTTCCGCGTTGCCGAGCATGAACGCGGCGTCGTCGGCAGAACCGGATTTCACCGGCCGCTGCTCCTGCGCACCGCCCGCCGCCGCGCCGCCCGCTTCGCCGCCGAAGCCGCCCAGAATCACGTTGAAGAACGAGCGGTTCATCGCCTTGCACATGATGTACGAGAGAATCGCGCCGGACGAACCGACGAGCGATCCCGCGATGATCAGCATCGGATTGTTGAGCGAAAAGCCGATGCCCGCCGCCGCCCAGCCGGAGTACGAATTGAGCATCGAGACGACCACCGGCATGTCCGCGCCGCCAATCGGAATGATGATGAGCACGCCGAGCGCGAATGCGATCAACGTCATGATGACGAACGGCAGCCACGACTGCGTCACCATGAAGATGATGCCGAAGCCGATCATCGCCACGGCCAGCAGCAGGTTGATCAGATGCTGCCCCGAGTACACCACCGGCGCGCCCTGAAAGAGCCGGAATTTGTACTTGCCCGAGAGCTTGCCGAACGCGATGACCGAGCCCGAAAACGTGATCGCGCCGACGAACGTGCCGATGAACAACTCGACGCGATTGCCGTACGGAATCAGATAGCCCGGCGGCGCGAGTCCGAACGCGGACGGCTCGGCAACCACCGCATACGCGATGCACACGGCCGCGAGACCGATCAGCGAGTGCATCGCCGCGACGAGCTCGGGCATCTTCGTCATCTCGACTTTCGCCGCGATATACGCGCCCGCCGCGCCGCCGATAATCAACGCCGCGAACAGAAGCGACAGCCCGAGCGAGAGATTCGAGCCGAGATCAGCGGCCTGCTTCGTGATGAGCGCGAGCGTCGTGAAAATGGCGATGGCCATGCCCGCCATGCCGAACGTATTGCCGATGCGCGCGGTCTTCGGATTCGACAGGCCCTTGAGCGCCTGAATGAAGCACACCGACGCGATCAGATACAGGAGAGTGACGACGTTCATGCTCATTTACGCGCCCTCCTTGCTGGTCAGCTTCCTCGGTTCCTTCTTCTTGAACATTTCGAGCATGCGCCGCGTGACGAGAAAGCCGCCGAACACGTTCACCGCCGCGAGCAGCACCGCGAGCGCGCCGAAGAACTTGCCTGTGCCGCCGACCGTGAGACCCACCGCGAGCATCGCGCCGACGATCACGATCGCCGAAATCGCGTTCGTGACGGCCATCAGCGGCGTGTGCAGCGCGGGCGTCACGTTCCAGACGACGTGATAGCCGACGTAGATCGCCAGCACGAAGATGATGAGGTTGATCACCGTATGGTTGATGACGTCCATGTTCGTCTCCGTGTCAGGCGGTCGCGCGGGCAAGCTGTCCGTCGCGACACTGGAGCGTGGCCGCGACGATGTCGTCCGCGAGGTCGATGTTGAGCGTGCCTTCCTTCGTCAAGATCAGCTTCAGGAAGTCGAGCAGATTGCGCGCGTAGAGCGCGGAGGCGTCGGCGGCGACCATCGAGGCCAGATTCGTGTGGCCGATGATATGCACGCCATGCTTCGTCACCACCTGATCGACTTCGGTGAGCGGGCAATTGCCGCCTTTTCTGCCTTCGAACTCGGGGCCGCGTCCGGCGGCGAGGTCCACGATCACCGAGCCCGGTTTCATGTGCTTCACCGTTTCCACCGAGATGAGCGTCGGCGCGGGACGGCCGGGAATCAGCGCGGTGGAGATAACGATGTCGGCGGCCTTGGCGCGCTCGTGTACCAGCGCGGATTGCCGCGCGAGCCAGCTCTGCGGCATCGGACGCGCGTAGCCGCCGACGCCTTGCGCCGCCTCGCGTTCCTCGTCGGTCTCGAACGGCACGTCGACGAACTTCGCGCCGAGCGATTCGATCTGCTCCTTCACGGCCGGCCGCACATCCGACGCTTCGACCACGGCGCCGAGGCGCTTCGCCGTCGCGATCGCCTGCAAGCCCGCGACGCCCGCGCCCAGCACGAGCACGCGCGCCGCCTTCACGGTGCCGGCGGCGGTCATGAGCATCGGCATGAATCGCTGGTAGTACTGGCAGGCCATCAGCACGGCCTTGTACCCGGCGATGTTTGCTTGCGACGACAGCACGTCGAGGCTCTGCGCGCGCGTCGTGCGCGGCGCGGCTTCGAGCGCGAACGCGGTGATGTTCGCTGCTGCGAGCCGCGCGGTGTTCTCGGTGTTGAAGGGATCCAGCATGCCGATGAGCACGGCGCCCGGCTTGATCGTCGCGAGTTCATCGGCGGACGGCGACTGCACCTTGAGCACGATGTCGGCTGACAACGCGGTAGCGGCATCGACGATATCCGCGCCCGCTTGCGCAAACGCGTCGTCGATATAGCTTGCCCGCACGCCCGCGCCGCTTTGCACCGAAAGGCGGTGCCCTTGCGCGACGAGCTTTTTGACGGTCTCCGGCGTGGCGGCGACGCGCGCCTCGTTCGCCCGCGTCTCGGCAGGCACTCCGATATGCATGTTGAATCCTCCTGTCTTTTCTTTTCTTGCCCTCGCGCGCGGGAGAGACCAAGGCTGTTTTCGGGTTTCAGATGCTGACGGACGACGTTCTCGACTCTAACTGAAGAATAAGCGCCCAAAATGCGATCCGGGGCGCGATCGCACCCCGCGCTAACCCTTAGGCCGCGCGCGCGTGATCGGACAGGTGACGGTAAAATGTCGGCCATGAAATCAGATACTTGGGCTCCTCACGTTACGGTCGCGGCGGTCGTCGAGCAGGACGGGCGCTTCCTCGTCATCGAGGAACACACGTCCGCAGGGCTGCGAATCAACCAACCGGCCGGTCATC
The DNA here is from genome assembly GCF_902833455.1 of Caballeronia sp. BCC1704. Taxonomy (NCBI): domain Bacteria; kingdom Pseudomonadati; phylum Pseudomonadota; class Betaproteobacteria; order Burkholderiales; family Burkholderiaceae; genus Caballeronia; species Caballeronia sp. BCC1704. Next base: position 756,762 of record NZ_CADFFT010000001.1, read on the forward strand.
TCGAAGCGGGCGAAACGCTCGTCGAGGCGGTCATTCGCGAGACGCTGGAAGAAACGGCGCATCGCTTCGAGCCGGAGGCGCTCGTCGGCGCGTACATGACGCACTTTCAGCGTCCCGGGCGCGATGTGACGTATCTGCGCTTCACGTTCTGCGGCAAGTCCGCGGGCGAAGTGGCGGGGCGCGCGCTGGACAAAGGCATCGTTCGCGCGATGTGGCTCACGCCCGACGAACTGCGCGCGACGGCCGCGCAGCATCGCACGCCGCTCGTCATGCAGTGCGTGGACGACTATCTGGCCGGGCGGCGCGTGCCACTCGATTTCATCCATACGCATTCGGTCGCGCCGGTGGCGCGCCCCTGACGCGCTCGCGCGCGAACAACGCGGTAATCCTATGAGCAAGCGAAGAGTAGTGGTGGGCATGTCGGGCGGCGTCGATTCGTCGGTGACGGCGTGGCTGCTGAAAGAGCAGGGCTACGACGTGGTCGGCCTGTTCATGAAGAACTGGGAAGACGACGACGACGGCGAATACTGCTCGACACGGCAGGACTGGATCGATGTGGTGTCGGTGGCGGACCTGATCGGCATCGACGTCGAGGCGGTCAACTTCGCCGCCGAATACAAGGACCGCGTGTTCGCCGAATTTCTGCGCGAGTACTCGGCCGGCCGCACTCCGAACCCGGACGTGCTGTGCAACGCCGAGATCAAGTTCAAGGCGTTCCTCGATCACGCGATGTCGCTCGGCGCGGAAACCATCGCGACCGGCCACTACGCCCGCGTGCGCGAACAGAATGGTCTCTTCCAGTTGCTGAAGGCCACCGATTCGACGAAGGACCAGTCGTACTTCCTGCATCGGCTGAATCAGCAGCAGCTTTCGAAGACGCTCTTCCCGCTGGGCGAAATTCCGAAGACGAAGGTGCGGGAAATCGCCGCGCAGATCGGCCTGCCGAACGCGAAGAAGAAGGATTCGACCGGCATCTGCTTCATCGGCGAACGGCCGTTCCGCGACTTCCTGAACCGTTATCTGCCCACGCAACCCGGCCCGATGAAGACGGCTGAAGGGAAAGTCGTCGGCGAGCACATCGGGCTCGCGTTCTATACGTTCGGGCAGCGCAAGGGCATCGGCATCGGCGGCGCGAAGGACGGCAGCGGCGAGCCGTGGTTCGTCGCGGGCAAGGACATGGCGAGCAACACGCTCTATGTCGTGCAGGGCCACGACCATCCGTGGCTTCTATCGCAGACGCTCGTCGCGGGGAACACCAGCTGGGTGGCGGGTTTCGCGCCCGAGGACGGCACCGCGTGCGCGGCGAAGACGCGCTATCGGCAGCAAGACGCCGCGTGCCGCTTCGCCGCTGCTGACGACGGTCATTTCGAATTGAATTTCGACGAAGCGCAGTGGGCGGTGACGCCGGGACAGTCGGCGGTGCTGTATCAGGGCGACGTGTGTCTGGGCGGCGGCATCATTGAGAGCGCGGCGGCGGACGTGGTATCGCACGCGCCGCGCGTCGTAGCGGCGACTGCAAGCTGACGACACGCGCCCCGGAGGCGCGCGCTCCGGGGCGCGCTTCGATGGCCGTTTCCTATCGAGTCGATAAAAAGTCATTTGATACAATCGCTTGACTCTCTACCTATCGATAGATAAAGTGAGGGCATCGACATCGGATGAACGGTGAATCACGCAATGGACAAGAACACGGTACGCGAGGCGCTGCTCGATCACGCGCAGACGGTCATGATGAAGCGCGGCTACAACGGCTTCAGCTATCGGGACTTGTCGGAACTCGTCGGCGTGAAGACGTCGAGCATCCACTATTACTTCCCGACCAAGGAAGATCTCGCGCTCGAAGCCGTGAACGCCTATAGCGCGGACGTCATGTCGTCGGTCTATGCCATCGACAGTTCGGCCTCGGCCGACAAGAAGCTCGACCGCTACACGAAGCTCTTTGGACGCATCATCGGCGACGGAACGCAAGTCTGCCTCTGCGGCATGCTGGCAGCGGACATCGAGTCGCTGCCGGAGAAAGTGCGTCATGCCATTCAGGCGTTTTTTCGCGCCAACGAAAACTGGCTCGCAAAGGTCCTCGCGGAAGGCGAAGCGCAGGACACGCTCGATGCCGGAGGCAAGCCCGAGGCGGCGGCGCGCGCCCTCTATGCCGCATTTCAGGGGAGTCTGCTTGCGTGCCGATTGTTTCAGACGCGGACGCGTCTGGACGAAGTCGCCGCAACTGTGCGGCGGTAGATAACCCTGTGGATAAGTCTGTGAAAAACCCGTTTCCCCTCATGCCTTTCTCTATCGTTCGATAGGTAGATTTTGGCGTTACTCGTTGCTGCATGAAGACAGGGCAACTTCGCGAGCCTTGATTGGCGCGCCCGGCTGTATTGCGCGGATAGCCGCGCTACGCACCTGCACCAGATAAATCACGCAATTCCGTCGATTTATCTATCTAGTGGTAGATAAACATCAAACGTACGTTTCCTTTTTACCGACCGGAGAACACCATGAAAAAGCTGAAAGCCACGTTGATCGCAACCGCCGTCGCCACCGCCGTCCTCTCACATGCCGCAGCCGACGCCGCGCCGGTGCTCGAACCGACGACGCAGCAATTTATCGACACGCTCGCCGCGAAAAACGGCCCGCCGATCTACACGCTTTCCCCGGCCGACGCGCGCAACGTGCTCGCAGGCGCGCAAGCGCAGCCGGTGAAGAAGGAAGCCGCGAAGATCGAAGACCGCGTGATCGAAGCCGGTCCGACAGGCCGGATCGCGTTGCGCATCGTGCGGCCGGCGCACGCGAAGGGCGCGTTGCCGGTCATCGTGTATTTCCACGGCGGCGGCTGGGTGCTCGGCGACAAGAACACGCACGACCGGCTGGTGCGCGAGATCGCGAACGGCGCAGAGGCCGAAGTCGTGTTCGTCGATTACGACCGGTCGCCCGAGACGAAGTATCCGGTGCCTATCGAGGAAGCGTATGCGGCGACGCGCTACGTCGCGGACCACGCCCGCGAGTTCGACGTCGATGCGTCGCGCATGGCGGTGGCCGGCGACAGCGTCGGCGGCAACATGGCTGCGGCCGTGACGCTGCTCGCCAAGGAGCGCGGCGGCCCGGCGCTGCGCGCGCAAGTGCTGTTCTATCCGGTGACGGACGCGAATTTCGACGACGGCTCGTACAACGAGTTCGCGAACGGCCCGTGGCTCACGCGCGATGCGATGAAATGGTTCTGGGACGCCTACGCGCCGAACGCGGCCGATCGCGCGAAGATCACGGCGTCGCCGCTGCGCGCAAGCATCGACGAATTGAAGGGATTGCCGCCGGCGCTCGTCATCACCGACGAAAACGACGTGCTGCGCGACGAAGGCGAAGCCTACGCGCGCAAGCTGACCGAAGCCGGCGTACCGGTGACGTCCGTCCGCTACAACGGCACGATCCACGATTTCGTGATGCTGAACGCGCTCGCCGGGACGCCCGCCACGCGCGCCGCGATCGCGCAGGCCAACGCGACGCTCAAGGCCGCGCTAAAGAAGTAACGCGCGCTTGCTGGCCCGCTCCCGCCGTGCGCGGGAGCGTGGCGCTCAGCGCGGCTCCGTATCGATGAACGATTGCCGTTGCGCGAGCCGCGCGTAGAACTTGTCGAGCGCCGGGTGCGCCTCGCGCCAGTCAAGGTCCGGCATGCGGAAGTCGAGATAGCCGAGCGCGCAGCCGCACGCGATATCGGCGAGCGTGAAGCGGTTCGCCGAGCACCACTGTTTCGTGTCGAGACCACGCGCCATCGCGCGCAGACCGTCCTCGATCTTGTGCCGCTGCCGCGCGATCCACATGTCGCTGCGGTGAGCCTCGTCGCGCAGCACGCCTTCGAGGCGAGTCAGGACGGCCGCGTCGAGCATGCCGTCCGCGAGCGCTTCCCAGCAGCGCACTTCGGTGCGTTCGCGCCGTTCCTGCGGCAGCAGCTTGCCGACTGGCGTGAGCGTATCCACATATTCACAGATCACGCGCGAATCGAACACCGCTTCGCCGCCGTCCAGAATCAGGCACGGCACTTTGCCGAGCGGGTTGAAATCGTGGATCTTCGAATCGGATGCCCAGACATCTTCGAGCACCAGTTCGCAGTCGATCTTCTTTTCCGCCATCACGATCCGCACCTTGCGGACGAATGGACTCGTGTGCGAACCGATCAGTTTCATCATCTATTCTTCGCGTTCGTTTCGGATAAAGCGGAGGTCGATCTTAACCGGGCGCGCCTGCGTCAACCGCATTTTCGAGATGCGGCGCAGGGCGGTGTCGTCTGGCGACAACATGCCGTTGCGGCAAGACGCTCAGTGCTGCTCATCAGCAGAAGAAACGCGGTGCGAAGCACACGGAAACATCGGGTTCCTACGCGTTCGGCGCATGCAACGCGTCAAAGTTACTGGGCACTGGCAGTCGTCGCGCCATCCGACGCGGGGCACGGCAAAACCGGCGCTGGCCGCGCGTTGACCGCCGCCGTTTTGCCCTCCGTGGACGGCGCGGTCGCAACGGCGGGCGGCAGCGCAGCGAGACTTCGCACGCCTGCCGAAATCGCCGTGGCGAGGGCATTCACCGCTTTGCGATGCCCGTCGACCAGCGCGCCGTAGCCGTCGCCGACAGGCTCGTCCGCGACCGTGCGACACGTCATGACCGTCTGCGAACCGGCTGCACGCACGCTCCAGACCGCATCGAGCACGGCCTGCGAGCCCGGCCACGACTCGAACCGTTGCACCTTCACCGTCACGCGATACACCGGCGCGGACTCCGGATACGGCGTGCCGTAGACATCGATCGCATTCAACTGCTGCGACAGATCGCTCGACAGCGCGCGCCGCACTTCGTCGGCGGGAAGCGAGGCCCAGCGTTCCTGTTCCAGCACGCTCACCTGCGCGGGACTCGTCTGCACGACCAGCTGATTGCGCGAAACCTGCTCCGGCATGTCCACCGGCGCGAGCTGGAAATAGAACGCCGCTGCCGACGATGACACCGCAGCCGGTGTCTGCGCCGCGCCGCCCAGGGTATAGAACCGGCTCGACGGCGAGGACGCGCACGCGCACAGCGCGCCCGCCGCGCCCACCGTCAACAACAACGCGCCGAACCTCATGGTTTGTCCTCCGGTTTACCGCGCAACAGCGATTCCGGATGACGTTCCAGATAATCGGCCAGCGCATTGAGCGATTGAAGCGTCCGCGTGAGTTCCTGCATCGCCTGATGCACGTCGGACTGAAGCGGCGAGTCCTGCTGGAGCGTCGATTGCGCCGCGCCGAAGGTCTTCTTCGCCTGCGTGAGCGTGTCGCGCATTTCGGGCATGACTTCCTTGTTGAGTTGGTCGAAGAGCGTATTGGCGTTCTTCAGCGAGCCGTTCAGGTTCGTGCCGATCTGGTCGAACGGAATCTTGTCCAGCTTGCGCGCGATGTCGGCAATCTGCAGTTGCAGCTCGTCGAGCGTGTTCGGCACGGTCGGCAGTTCGATCGGATCGCCCGCCACGTTCACCTTCGCGGGCGCGGCTTTCGGGAAGAAGTCGAGCGCGACGTAAAGCTGGCTCGTCAACAGATTGCCGGTGCGCAACTGTCCGCGCAGGCCGCGCTTGACGAGCAACTCCAGCATGTCGTGGCTCTGCTCCGTTCCCTGTTCGGGCAGCGCGGCTTTCGCGCGGCGGCCGAGCCGGTCCGGATACAGGTCGATGGTGACAGGCATCATGAACGAATGCGTCTGCTGGTCGTATCGCACGCCGATGCCCGTCACCTGCCCGAGCACGATGCCGCGGAAATCCACCGGCGCGCCGACCGACAAGCCGCGCAACGACTGATTGAAGTTCATCACCACATGCACGGGGTCGCCGTCGGGGTCGCGCATCGCATCGGCCTGATCCGAGGCGAGGCGGAAGGTCGCGTTTTCCTTCGCTTGCGCGCCGGCCTGCTGGTTCGGCGGCGTCTGGAACGCGATGCCGCCGAGCACGACAGTCGCGAGCGACTGCGTGTTCAGCGTGAAGCCGCTCGAATCCAGCCGCAGATCGACGCCGCTCGCGTGCCACCAGCGCGAGTTCGTGCCGACGTACTGGTCGTACGGCGCGTTCACGAAAACCTGCATGGTGACGCCGGTGCCGTCCTTGTCGAGCGAAAACGCCGTGACCTGCCCGACCTGCACGCGCCGGTAATACACCGGCGAGCCGATATCCAGCGAGCCGAGCGATTCGCCGTGCAGCGTGAACGTGTGCCCTTTCTGGTCGCCGGTGACGGCAGGCGGCGTCTCCAGACCGACGAAGTAGCTCTGATCCTCGGTCGATTTCCCCGCGTCCGCGCCGATGTACGCGCCGGAAAGCAGCGTGGAAAGACCGGTGACGCCGCTTGCCGCCACGCGCGGCCGCACGACCCAGAAGCGCGTGTCCTTCACGGCGAAATCGGTGGCTTCCTTGGTGAGCTGAACATCGACGAGCACGCGCGAATGATCCTTCGACAACGTGATGGTCTTGACCGTGCCGATGTCCACGTCCTTGAACTTGACCTTGGTCTTGCCGGGCTCCAGGCCCTCGGCGCTCACGAAACTGATGGTCACGGTCGGACCGCGGCTCGACACCGTCTTCACGACCAGAAACACGCCGATCAGCGCCGCGACGATCGGAATGACCCACACGAGCGACGGCAGCCAGCGGCTGCGCGGCTCGATCACCGGCTCGGGCAGTCTCGGCGGCAGGCCGCCGCCGCTCGTTTCCTCGGAAGGCTTCGGAGCATCCGGCCCATTCGGACCTTGGGCACTAGTCATATTTCTTTCCTGACGGTTCTATGTTGTCCCATATCAGACGCGGGTCGAACTGCATGGAGGCGAGCATCGTCAAGACGACGACGGACGCGAACGCGAGCGCGGCCGGCCCCGCTGTGATGACCGCGACCGACTTGAAGCGCACCAGCGCGACAGTGAGCGTCACAACGAAAATATCGAGCATCGACCATCGGCCGATGCCTTCGACGATGCGATAGAGCGTCGTGCGCTGACGGGGACGCCACGTCGAGCGCCGCTGCACGCTCACGAGCAGAAACGCGAGCGACAGCAGCTTCAGCATCGGCACGAGAATGCTCGCCACGAAAATGACAACGGCGAGCGGATAGTCGCCATCGTTCCAGAACAACGCGACGCCGCTCATGATGGTGTCGTCTTCCGCGCCGAGAATCGACGACGTGTGCAGCATCGGATAGACGTTCGCGGGAATGTAGAGGATCGCCGCGCTGATGAGGAGCGCCCACGTTCGCGCGATGCTGTCCGGGTTGCGCCGGTGCACGGCCGCGCCGCAGCGCGTGCAGCGCTGCTTTTCGACCGTGCGCGCGAGCGGCTGCACGAGGCCGCAGGCGTGGCACCCGACGACGCGCTCGCGCGAGGCCGTGGTGAACAACGTGGGCGGTTCGGCGCCGGGCGCGGGCGAGTCGGTGTCGCGCGGAATGTCGGTCACGATTTCTGCCTCGCGGGCGGCGCGACGGCCACGCGCCGCCCGCGCCGGGGAAGCTGCCCCGCGATATCCCAGAGCGAGCGCGGATCGAAACTGACGACGACTGCCACCATCAGCGTGAGCGCGCCGAATGCGAAGAGCGCGGCTTCGGGAATCACGCGCGCGACGCTCAGCATCTTCACGAGCGTGACGAGCACGCCGAGCATGAACACTTCGATCATGCCCCACGGCCGCACGAACTGAATCGCGCGCAAGGTGACGTTGAAACCCGGCGGCACGTAACCGGCGCGCACGGGCATCAGCACGTACAGCAGCGCGATCAGTTCGCAAAGCGGAAACAGGATGGTCGCGCAAAACACGAGCACCGCGACGAATTCCATGTGCTCGCCCCAGAGCGCGATGATCGCGCCGATGAGCGTCGTCTGCGAGGTGATGCCGTTCGCGTCGAGCTCGACGATGGGAAACGCCTGCGCGATGACGAAGGTGATGAGCGCGGCGAGCGTCGTCGCGCAGATGCGGTCGAGGTTGGATGTCATGCCGCGGTAGAGTCGCGCGCCGCAGCGCGGACAGTTCGCGGTGCTATGTTCGGGCAACGCGCGCTTTCTGAAGAGCGCGTCGCATTCGTGACATGCGATCAGTTCTTCTGAATCGTTCACATTCATAGTCGATGCCGGGCCTTCTCATGCGTGTTCGTGGGGCGCCGCAAGATCGGCCCGGGGCAGAAAGAGCAAGTCCCGGGCCAGCGCGCACGGTAGCAGCATGGTATCAAAGACCGATGACGCGCGACGATACGGCAGGCGCCAAGCAAGCGAGACCCCGGCGCGGAATAAACTGGCCGACGGTTCCGTTCACTTCTGGCCGCGCCCGCAGGCATCGACCGTTGCATGCGCAGAATAGTTCGTTGCATGGATGCGGTACATCGCTCGAAAACGGCCGCAAAGCCGCGCCAGTGCTGGCCCGGAGCCTGGCCGGGAAGCCTCGGCGCGTGTGATGGCATTTCGCCGTTGTTCGGGTAGCATGGCGGCGCGTGCATCAGCCAGACGCACCGGACGCACATTACGCATATTCAGGACATCAGCATCATGGAAAGCAGTGTTGGCATCTCGCAAGCCAGTTCGGCCGAGCGATACGGCGCGACGGCGATCGCGTTTCACTGGCTCATCGCGCTCTTGATCGTGGGCGGGTTCTATCTCGGCTGGATCATGACCGACATTCCCGGCTTCACCCCGACCAAGCTCAAGTACTTTTCGTGGCACAAGTGGATTGGCGTGACCGTGTTCGTGCTCGCGGCGCTGCGGCTCGTGTGGCGCATGACGCATCGCGCGCCCGCCATGCCGGCCGGCATGCCGCGCTGGCAGCAGGGCGCGGCGCACGTCACGCATATTCTGCTCTACGTGCTGATGATCGTGATTCCCGCATCGGGCTATCTGTACAGCTCGGCGGCGGGCTTGCAGGTCGTCTATCTCGGCGTGTTGCCGCTGCCGACGATCATCGGGCCGGACAAGGCGCTCAAGGCCACGCTGCGCATCGTCCATGTGGCGCTGAACTACGGCCTGCTGGTGCTCGTCGCCATGCACGTGCTCGCGGCGCTCAAGCATCATTTCGTCGATCGCGACGGCTTGCTCGGCCGCATGCTGCCGTTTATCAAGTAAGCGAGGCGCAACGTCCGATTGTTTCCTCGCCGTTGGCAACGCATGTCCGGCTCGTTGTTGGTTCCCGCATGCTTTTGATTTTCAATACCGGTTGCTCGTCGATACGTCAAAAAAGGCACACATGAAACTGAAACTCAATGGTTGGATGCTGGCGGCGGTGGCCGCGGCATCGCTCGCCACGGCGGCGGGCGCGCAAGCGCAAGTGGACATGGCGAAGAGCTCGGTCATCGCCACGTCCAAGCAAATGAACGTGCCCACCGACGGCAAGTTCAACAAGTTCAACGCGCAGATTTCGTTCGATCCTGCGAAGCCTGCGGCGGGCAGCGCGAACATCACCATCGACACCGGCAGCTACGATCTCGGCGACGACGACTACAACAAGCAGGTGCGCGGCAAGGAATGGTTCGACAGCGCGACGTATCCGACCGCCACGTTCGTTTCGAGCGCCATTGCGCCGGCGGGCGGCAATCAGTACAAGGTCACCGGCAAGATCACGATCAAGGGCAAGTCGCAGACGGTCACGGTGCCCGTCACCATCACGCAGCAGGGCGCGACCGAAACCTTCGATGGCGCGCTGCCGATCAAGCGCACGCAATTCGACGTGGGCACGGGCGAGTGGAAGGACACGTCGGTGGTCGCGGACGATGTCGTCATCAAGTTTCATATCGTCGCCGCGAAGAAGTAAGCGGCGGCCGTTTCGTTCAACAACCTAGATTCAACGCTCATTCAGTCAGGAGAAGCACTTGAACAAGCTTTCGATGATCGCCGCCGGCATGCTCGCAGCCGGCCTGTCCTTCAGCGCGATGGCCGCTGACACGTACCAGCTCGACCCGAACCACACGTATCCGAGCTTCGAGGCGGACCACTTCGGCGGCGTGTCGACGTGGCGCGGCAAGTTCAACAAGAGCAGCGGCACCGTGGTGCTCGACCGCGCGGCGAAGACCGGCACGGTGGACGTGACCATCGACGTAACGTCGATCAACACGGGCAACGCCAAGCTCGACGAGCATCTGCAAAAGCCCGAGTTCTTCGATGCCGCCAAGTACCCGACGGCCGTGTACAAGGGCACGTCGATCAAGTTCGACGGCGACAAGCCGTCTGAAGTGGTCGGCACGCTGACGATGCACGGCGTGACCAAGCCGCTGAACCTGAAGATTGAGAGCTTCAAGTGCTTCGTGAACCCGATGATGAAGAAGGAAGTCTGCGGCACGGAAGCGACGGCGACCTTCGATCGCGGCGACTTCGGCATGGACTACGGCAAGTCGTACGGCTTCAGCTTGAAGACGGTGCTGCATATCCAGGCTGAAGGCGTGAAGCAGTAAGTTTCGGCGCATCGCGCGAGAGAAACGAAAAGGGCCGGTCATCGAGACCGGCCCTTTGCTTTTGCGCTGAAAAGAAGCGTTAAACCTGAGCGCCCGCGTTCGGGTCGTTCGGATCGTACTTGTCCTTCTTGTCCTTGATCAGATCTTCACGCTTGACGCCGAACCACATGGCGAGCGCGGCGGCAACGAACACCGACGAATAGATACCGAACAGAATACCCACGGTCAGCGCGAGCGCGAAGTAGTGCAGCGTCGGACCGCCGAAGAAGAACATCGAGAGCACCATCATTTCGGTACAGCCGTGCGTGATGATGGTCCGCGACATGGTGCTCGTGATCGCGTGGTTGATGACTTCGATCACCGTCATCTTGCGCTGCTTGCGGAACGTCTCGCGAATCCGGTCGAAGATAACGACCGACTCGTTCACCGAATAGCCGAGCACCGCGAGAATCGCCGCCAGCACCGAGAGCGAGAACTCCCACTGGAAGTAGGCGAAGAAGCCGAGAATGATCACCACGTCGTGCAGGTTCGCGATGATGCCCGCCACCGCGTACTTCCACTCGAAGCGGAACGACAGGTAGATCACAATGCCGATCACCACGCACGCGAGCGCGGCGAGCCCGTTGGTGACGAGCTCCTTGCCGACCTGCGGCCCGACGAACTCCACGCGCTGCAAGCTGACTTGCGCGTCGTTCGACTTGAGCGCGCTCATTACCTGATCGCTCTGCTGCGCGGAGGTGAGGCCCTGCTTGAGCGGCAAGCGGATCAGCACGTCGCGCGAGGTGCCGAAGTTCTGCACTTGCGCGTCGCCGTAACCGAGCTTCGCCATGGTGGCGCGCACCGGTTCGAGCGGCACGGCCTGCGGATACTGCACTTCGATGACCGTTCCGCCGGTGAACTCGACCGACAGATGCAGCCCGCGATGCACGAGGAAAAAGACAGCCGCGAGGAACGTGATGAGCGAGATCGCGTTGAAGATCAACGCGCGCTGCATCAGCGGCAAGTCGCGGCGAATGCGGAAGAATTCCATGTTTCGTTTCTCCGGGGCTCAGGGCTTAACGGACTGGCCCGGTTTCTGTTGATCGATGCCGGGGCCCGAGCGGCGGCGCACGGTCGGCTTGCCGGTGCGCGGGGCCGTCTGAGCGCTCGCGCGCGGCGCGGCGGCGGCGCGCGCCTTGGCCTTGCTGCGGGCGGCAGGCACGCCTTCCTCGGCGACCGCTTCGTCGCCCTGCTGCGCCGCGAGATATGCCGCAGCGGCCGATTCGGCGCTCGCGCCTTCCGGACGCCACACTTGGCCGATCGCCAGCGACTTCAGCTTCTTCTTGCCGCCGTACCACAGGTTCACGAGACCGCGCGAGAAGAACACGGCCGAGAACATCGACGTCAGAATGCCGATACAGTGCACGACCGCGAAGCCGCGCACCGGACCCGAGCCGAACGCAAGCAGCGCGAGACCGGCAATCAGCGTGGTGACGTTCGAATCGAGAATCGTCGCCCAGGCGTGCTTGAAGCCTTCCTGAATCGCGGTCTGCGGCGGCGCGCCGTTGCGCAGTTCTTCGCGGATACGTTCGTTGATCAGCACGTTCGCGTCGATCGCCATACCGAGCGCGAGCGCGATAGCGGCAATGCCCGGCAGCGTCAGCGTGGCCTGCAGCATCGAGAGAATCGCGACGAGCAGCAGCAGGTTCACGGACAGCGAGAGCATCGAGATCAGGCCGAACAGCAGGTAATACACGATCATGAAGACGGCGATCGCGGCGAAACCGTACGTGACCGAATCGAAGCCCTTCTTGATGTTGTCCGCGCCGAGGCTCGGGCCGACCGTGCGTTCCTCGATGATGTCCATCGGCGCCGCGAGCGAGCCGGCGCGCAGGAGCAGCGCGAGGTCGGTGGCGGCTTGCGGCGTCGGCTGGCCGGTAATCTGGAAGCGGTCGCCGAGTTCGGACTGGATGGTCGCGACCGTCAGCACTTCGCCCTTGCCCTTTTCGAACAGCACCATGGCCATCGGCTTGCCGATGTTGTCGCGCGAAACCGCGCCCACCGCGCGCCCGCCGGCCGAATCCAGACGGATGTTCACGGACGGGCGCTGATGATCGTCGAAGCCGGCGGACGCGTCGATGATGCGGTCGCCCGTGAAAATCACCTGCTTGCGCAGAAACACGGTGCGGTCGCCTTGCTTGAACGCCTCGTCGCCGGGAGGAACGGGATCGTTCGGGCCCGAGGCGTATGTGTTCACCGGGTCGGCGAGGCGCGCTTCGAGCGTCGCGGTGCGGCCGATGATGTCCTTCGCTTTCGCCGTGTCCTGCACGCCCGGCAGCTCGACCACGATGCGGTCCGCGCCCTGTTGCTGAATCACCGGCTCCGCGACGCCGAGCTCGTTCACGCGGTTATGCAGCGTCGTGATGTTCTGCTTGAGCGCGCCGTCTTCCACGGTCTTCTGCGTGCCCGCCGAGAACGTGCCGACCACCTGAACGCCGTCGCCGCTCTGGCGCGTCGTCCATTGCAACTCGGAAACGCCCGTGGAAAGCAGGTTGCGCGCGTTGTCCGCGACCGCCTGATCCGAGAAATTCACGACGACCGATTGCCCCACGCGATTCACGCCGCCATCGCGAATGTTGCGATCGCGCAGATAAGTGCGGGCGTCGGCTGCGTCGGAATCGAGCTTCTTGTTCAGCGCGCCGGCCATGTCCACCTGAAGCAGGAAGTGCACGCCGCCGCGCAAGTCGAGACCGAGGTACATCGGCAGCGCGTGCAGGGCCGTCAGCCAGCGCGGCGAGGCACTCTGCAGATTCAGCGCGACGATGTATTGCGGATCGGTCGGGTCGCTGTTAAGCGTTTTGGTCAGCAGGTCCTTCACGCGCAACTGCGTGTCGGTGTCCTTCAGGCGCACGCGAATGTTCGCGTTGGTCTGCGAATTGTCGAACGTGACTTCGTCCGCCGTGATGTGGCTCGCGGCGAGCGCGCCTTCCACATTTGCGAGCGTGGACGAATCCAGCTTGACGGTCGCCTTGCCGCTCGACACCTGCACGGCGGGCGCTTCGCCGAAGAAATTGGGGAGCGTGTACACGAGACCGATGACGAGCGCCACCAGCATCACGACATACTTCCAAAGGGGATAACGATTCATGGGGATGGCCGAACAGAAAGTTGGCTTCGGGGGAGAGGGCGTCCGGCGTTATGCGCGACGAGCCGGTTGAGTGACTCGTGTGACTCGGAGGGCTCGGAGCGAGGCCGCGCCGGACGCGAAAGAATCTGGCCTTACAGCGACTTGATGGTGCCCTTGGGGAGAATAGTCGTGACGGAGGCCTTCTGCACGGTGATTTCCGTGCCTTCGGCGATTTCGACGCCGACATACGCTTCCGACACCTTCGTCACCTTGCCGACGATACCGCCGTTGGTCACCACTTCGTCGCCCTTGGCCATGGCGGCCAGCATGTTGCGATGCTCCTTCTGACGCTTCATCTGCGGACGAATCATGATGAAATACAGCACCGCGAACATCAGGATCAGGGGCAGGAAGCTCATCAGGCTCGATTCCGCGCTGCCCGCGGTGGCGCCTTGTGCAAAGGCATTCGAAATGAACGACACGTTGGTCTCTCCGTTATACGTCGAAAATACGTCGAAATTGCGATTCAAAAACCGGCTTGGAAATTAGCCCGACATTCTACCACTCGCCCATGCCGGCAAGACGCCGGAATGCGCTTTGGCATCAAGCCGTTAGGCCCGCGCGCGGGCCGTTCGGGCGAGCGTTAGAAAGGTAATTGTAATGCGAGCGGCGCAACGGCTGGCGTAAGTTAGTCGACCCCGCGCGCCCGGTTTTCCGCGAAGGTCTTGCGGAGCGCCTCGAAGCTGTGATTTTCGATCGACTCGCGCACTTCGCCGATCAATTGCAGGTAGTAGTGCAGGTTGTGGATGGTGTTCAACTGCGCGCCGAGAATTTCGCCCACGCGATGCAAATGATGCAGATACGCCCGCGTGAAGTTGCGGCACGTGTAGCAGCCGCAGCTTTCGTCGAGCGGTTTCATCGAATTCTTGTGCGTCGCGTTCTTGATCTTCAGATCACCGAAACGCGTGAAAAGCCAGCCGTTGCGTGCATTGCGCGTGGGCATCACGCAATCGAACATGTCGACGCCCGCCGCCACGCCCGCCACGAGATCCTCCGGCGTGCCGACGCCCATCAGGTAATGCGGCTTGTCGGCAGGCAGTTTCGGCCCGATGTGGTTCAGGACGCGCATCATGTCTTCCTTCGGCTCGCCGACCGACAGCCCGCCGATCGCAAAACCGTGAAAGCCGATGTCCGCGAGTCCGGCCAGCGATTCGTCGCGCAGGTCTTCGAACATGCCGCCCTGCACGATGCCGAACAGCGCATTCGGATTGTCGAGCCCCCTGAATTCGTCGATGGAACGCTTCGCCCAGCGCATCGACATGCGCATCGAATCGGCGGCTTCCTGGTGCGAGGTCGGCACGCCGTTGGTCGCGTACGGCGTGCATTCGTCGAACTGCATGACGATGTCCGAGTTCAGCACCTTCTGGATCTGCATCGACACTTCGGGCGACAGGAACAGCCGGTCGCCGTTGATCGGCGACGCGAACGTGACGCCATCTTCGGTGATCTTGCGCAGATCACCGAGCGAAAACACCTGGAAGCCGCCGGAATCGGTGAGAATAGGCCGGTCCCAGCCCATGAAGCGATGCAGCCCGCCGTGCGCGCCGATCGTCTCCAGTCCCGGGCGCAGCCAAAGGTGAAACGTGTTGCCGAGGATGATCTGCGCGCGGATTTCTTCGAGTTCGCGCGGCTGGATCGCCTTCACGGTGCCGTACGTGCCGACCGGCATGAAAATCGGCGTTTCGATGACGCCGTGATTGAGCGTGAGGCGGCCGCGGCGCGCCTGGCCGTCGGTCGTCAGCAGTTCGAACTTGAGGCCGTTGTCCGGCGGGGTGTGATTCTCGGTCATGTAGGTTCCTGTGCTACCGGAGAACAGTCCGGCGCGTCGGGTTGAAAAATTAGGCGCGCGTGAGCAGCATCGCGTCGCCGTAGCTGAAAAAGCGGTAACGCGCCTCGATCGCGTGACGGTACGCCTCGCGGATCGTCTCCATGCCGGCGAACGCGGAGACGAGCATCATCAGCGTCGATTTCGGCAGATGGAAGTTGGTGATCAGCCGGTCGACGATGCGGAATTCGTAGCCCGGCGTGATGAAGATGTCGGTTTCCGCGCTGGTCGCGGCGAGCGGGCGGCCGGCCTCGGCGGCGTCGCGGGCGGCGGCTTCGAGCGCGCGCATCGAGGTAGTGCCGACGGCGATCACGCGATTGCCGCGCGCCTTCACGGCCGCGATGCGATCCACGAGCGACTGCGGCAGCGCGTACCACTCGCTATGCATCTTGTGCTCGGCGATGTTGTCGACGCGCACCGGCTGGAACGTGCCCGCGCCGACGTGCAGCGTGAGCGTCGCGCGTTCGACGCCGCGCGCATCCAGCCGGGCAAAGAGCGCGTCGTCGAAATGGAGGCCCGCCGTGGGCGCGGCCACCGCGCCGGGATTCGCGGCATAAACGGTCTGGTAGCGCGATTCGTCGTAGGCGTCGGCGTCGTGCTCAATGTACGGCGGCAGCGGCAAGCGCCCGTATTGCTCGATGAGCGTCAGGCAATCGGCCGGAAAATGCAGCGTGTAGAACGGCTCGACGCGCTCGCCGACGGTCACGTCGAATGCGTCCGCGAGCTTGATCGTGCTGCCCGCCGTCGGACTCTTGCTCGCGCGGATCTGGGCGAGCGCCGTGGTCGCGCCGGTCAGGCGCTCGATCAGCACTTCCACGCGGCCGCCACTGGCCTTCTGGCCGAAGAACCGCGCCTTCAGGACTTTGGTATCGTTGAAGACGAGCAGGTCGCCCGGCTGAATCAAGTCGGGCAGTTCGGAAAAGCGCCGGTCGACGAGCGTGGCCGGCGAGGCGCGGTTGTCCACTTCGAGCAGGCGGCTCGCGCTGCGCTCGGCGAGCGCGCTCTGCGCGATCAGCTCGGGCGGCAGATTAAAATCGAAATCGGAAAGCGTGAACATGGCTTGAAGTCGTGCGAACGAAGCTGAAACAAGGCACCAGCGCCGAACAAACCTCACATTGTACTTGCGAAGAGATTAGATGCCCTTGTCCGACCGTCGCCTGTCATCCCCGGCCGATGCGCTTTCCAGCGCCGAACCTGGCGCCGCGCTCGCAGCCGCGCCGGCGGCCAAGCGCGCCAAAGCCGGCGACGACGCGGCGAAGAAGGCAAAGCCCGTCGTCAAGACGGCGGACAAGCTCGCGAAGCTCGGCCTCAAGTCGGACATCGACCTGGTCCTGCATCTGCCGATGCGCTACGAGGACGAAACCTCGCTCACGCCGATCGCAGAACTGATTCCCGGCGACATCGCGCAGACGGAAGGCATCGTGTTCGACAACGAGATTGCCTATCGGCCGCGAAGGCAGTTGCTCGTCAAGATTCACGACGACGCCGGCGACGAACTCACGCTGCGTTTTCTCAACTTCTACGGCTCGCAAGTCAAGCAAATGGCGATCGGCACGCGGCTGCGCGTGCGCGGCGACGTGCGAGGCGGCTTCTTCGGGCTGGAGATGGTGCATCCGGCGGTGCGCCCGGTCGATGGCGATACGCCGCTGCCGCAGGCGCTCACGCCCGTTTATCCGTCGACGGCGGGCATCTCGCAGGCGTATCTGCGCAAGGCCATCGACAACGCGCTCACCCGCGTCTCGTTGCCGGAGCTATTGCCGGACCCGGTGGCGCGCGCCCATCTCGCGCCGCTGAATCTGCCGGGCCTGCTCGACGCGGTGAAGACGCTGCATCATCCGCGGGCGGATTCGGACGAAACCGCGCTCATCGACGGCACGCATCCGGCGTGGACGCGCATCAAGTTCGAGGAATTGCTCGCGCAGCAGCTATCGCTCAAGCGCGCGCACGCCGAGCGCCGCACGCGCGCCGCGCCCGCGATGCCGCGCCGGACCGCCAGCGATGCCGATTCGCTGGTCGCGCGTCTGTTGCATGCGCTGCCGTTCAGGCTGACCGGTGCGCAGGAGCGCGTGGTCGCGGAAATCGCGGGCGAACTGACGCTCGCGCATCCGATGCAGCGTCTGCTTCAGGGCGATGTCGGCAGCGGCAAGACCATCGTGGCGGCGCTCGCGGCGGCGCAGGCCATCGACGCTGGTTATCAGGCCGCGCTGATGGCGCCGACCGAAATCCTCGCCGAACAGCACGCGCGCAAGCTGCGCGGCTGGCTGGAGCCGCTCGGCGTGTCGGTGGCGTGGCTCGCCGGCAGTCTGAAGGCGAAGGAAAAGCGCGCCGCGAGCGAGGCGGCGGCGCTCGGGACGGCGCAACTCGTTATCGGCACGCACGCGATCATTCAGGACACCGTGGAATTCGCGCGTCTCGGCCTCGTGATCGTGGACGAGCAGCATCGCTTCGGCGTTGCGCAACGGCTCGCGTTGCGCGCGAAGGCGCAGAACGCGTCCGACGGCGCGCGCGACTTCCAGCCGCATCAACTGATGATGTCCGCGACGCCCATTCCCCGCACGCTCGCGATGACGTACTACGCCGACCTCGACGTATCCACCATCGACGAATTGCCGCCGGGCCGCACGCCGATTCTCACCAAAGTCGTGTCGGACGGCCGGCGCGACGAAATCATCGGCCGCGTGCGCGAGGCGGCGCTGACCGGGCGGCAGGTCTACTGGGTGTGCCCGCTGATCGAGGAAAGCGAGACCTTGCAGTTGCAGACGGCCGTCGAGACGTACGAGACGCTCGTTGCCGCGCTGCCCGAACTGCGCGTCGGGCTGGTTCACGGGCGGCTCGCGCCTGCCGAGAAAGCCGCGGTCATGGACGCCTTTTCGCGCAACGAAGTGCAGTTGCTCGTCGCGACCACCGTGATCGAAGTCGGCGTCGACGTCCCGAACGCGTCGCTGATGGTGATCGAGCACGCCGAGCGCTTCGGCCTTGCGCAGTTGCATCAGTTGCGCGGGCGCGTGGGGCGGGGCAGCGCGGCGTCCGTGTGCGTGCTGATGTATTCGAATCCGCTCTCGCAGACGGCGCGCGCTCGTTTGCAGACGATGCGCGAAACCACCGACGGCTTCGAGATCGCGCGCCGCGATCTGGAAATACGCGGTCCCGGCGAGTTTTTGGGCGCGCGTCAGTCGGGCGAGGCCATGCTGCGCTTCGCGAGCCTGGAACAGGACGGCTGGCTGATCGAGCCTGCGCGCGAGGCGGCCCAACAGATGCTCGACGCGTTCCCTGAGGCCGTCGAGCGGCATCTCGCGCGATGGCTCGGCGCACGCGAGCAGTATCTGAAGGCATAGGCCGCGAACTTGCCGGCGTTTCGTCGGTCCCTATTTGATTCGCGAGTGATTCCCGAGTGATTCGCGGTCATCCGCGCGCGCCGGATATCGACGAGTTGTCGAACCGGCATTCGCGGGTGTATAACTCAAACCTATTGAACCCATGTCTTCCATTGGTCCCCAATGACGCTCACTGAATTGAAGTACATCGTCGCGGTGGCGCGCGAGCGGCACTTCGGCCGCGCCGCCGAGGCATGCTTCGTCAGCCAGCCGACGCTGTCGGTGGCAATCAAGAAGCTCGAAGACGAGCTGAACGTGCAGATCTTCGAGCGCGGCACGAGCGAGGTCAGCGTCACGCCGATCGGCGAGCAGATCGTCACGCAGGCGCAGCGCGTGCTCGAACAGACGCTCGCCATCAAGGAAATCGCCAAGCAGGGCAAGGATCCGCTCGTCGGGCCGCTGCGTCTGGGCGTCATCTACACCATCGGGCCGTATCTGCTGCCGACGCTCGTCAAGCAGATGATCAAATCCGTCCCGCAGATGCCGCTGATGCTGCAGGAGAACTACACGCTCAAGCTGATCGAGCTTCTGAAGCAAGGCGAGATCGACGTCGCGATCATGGCGCTGCCGTTTCCCGAAACGGGGCTGATGGTGCGCGCGCTCTACGACGAGCCGTTCGTCGTCGCGATGCCTTCCGGCCACGCGTGGGAGAACCGCAGCAAGATCGACCCGGACGATCTGAAGCAGGAAACCATGCTGCTGCTCGGCAGCGGTCATTGCTTCCGCGATCATGTGCTCGGCGTCTGTCCGGAACTGATGCGCTTCTCGCAAAACGCCGACGGCATTCAGAAGACGTTCGAAGGTTCCTCGCTGGAAACGATCCGGCATATGGTCGCGAGCGGCGTCGGCATCACGGTGCTGCCGCGCATGTCGGTCATGGAAGTGAAGCCGCACGCGCCGGGCATCGACTCCGGCCTGCTCAGTTACGTTCCGTTCGACGAACCGGTGCCGGACCGGCGCGTGGTCCTCGCTTGGCGAAAGAGTTTCACGCGGATGCCGGCAATCGACGCCATCTCCGATGCCATCGCCGCTTGCGATTTGCCGGGCGTTAAAAAGCTGGATATGCCGGTGGCGGTGAATTAAACCGCTCCGGCTTTGTGATTGATTCGAACCGCGCTCTCGAAAGAGGCGCGGTTTTTTATTGCGGCTTTGTAGTTTTTGGTTGCTTTCCACTTTCTCGATAAATATGCACTACGCCGCGCTCTAAAATCCCGCTCCCGGCGCGGCACGTCCGCCGCGCAACGTAGGAATCGAGAAACATATGGACTTCTTTGATGCAATTCGCGTAGCGCTATTCGAGAAATACGCCACGTTTAACGGTCGCGCATCGCGCTCGGAATACTGGTTTTTTCAACTCCTTTCGCTGGTGATTGCGATCGTCGCCACCGTCCTTTCCGAAACGAAAAACGATTCGCCGATTGCCGTTTGGACGATGTGCATTATTGGTTTTGCACTACTCCTGCCGGGTCTCGCTGTCACGGTTCGCCGGCTGCATGATACGGACCGCTCCGGATGGTTCTATCTGATCGCGTGCGTTCCCCTTGTCGGCAGCATTCTGCTGCTGTTCTGGAGTTGCGAGCGCGGCACGCCAGGCGTGAACCGCTACGGCTCCGACCCTCTCGGCAACAGTTGACGCGTCGACGGCGCGTTGCGTCGTCCTCCCTCCGCATCACCCGCCTATCACATAAATAAAATTAATCGAATAGAGCTATTCGATAGTTTTGATAAGCTCTGTTCCCAGAGAGCCACTCGGCTCAGACAAGACACGAGGAACAGAGCGATGACACCCCGCCAGCCCGCCGCATCCCGCGCCGCTTCGGCAGCAACGCCGTGGTCCGAACTGCGCGCCGTCGCGCTCGACGTCCTCGCCGCCTTCGCCCGCACTGCGTGACGCCTTCTTCATCCCAAGCCAACACAAACCACGGAGTATCACGATGACGACCCAACGACTCACCACCGCCAGCGGCGCGCCCGTAGGAGACAACCAGAACTCGCAGACCGCCGGCCCGCGCGGCCCCGTGACGTTGCAGGACTTCTGGCTCATCGAGAAGCTCGCGCACTTCGATCGCGAAGTGATTCCCGAGCGCCGCGTGCATGCGAAGGGCTCGGGGGCGTTCGGCACGTTGCGCGTGACGCACGACATTTCCCGCTACACGAAGGCGAAGCTCTTCAACGAAATCGGCAAGGAAACGCCTATTTTCATGCGCTTTTCCACGGTGGCCGGCGAGCGCGGCGCGGCCGATGCCGAGCGCGACGTGCGCGGCTTCTCCATCAAGTTCTACACGGAAGAGGGCAACTGGGACGTGGTCGGCAATAACACGCCGGTGTTTTTCATTCGTGATCCGCTCAAGTTTCCCGACTTCATCCATACGCAAAAGCGCGATCCGTACACCAACCTGCGCAGCAACGTGGCGGCGTGGGACTTCTGGTCGCGTCATCCGGAATCGCTGCATCAGGTGACCATTTTGATGAGCGATCGCGGCATTCCGAAGAATTATCGGCAGATGCACGGCTTCGGTTCGCACACCTTCTCGTTCATCAACGCGAATAACGAGCGCTTCTACGTGAAGTTCCACTTCAAGTCGCAGCAGCCGCTCGAAAACTTCACGGATGCGGAAGCGGCCGCCGTGATCGCCGCCGACCGCGAAAGCGCGCAGCGCGATCTGGTCGAGAATATCGACCGGGGCAACTTCCCGCGCTGGAATTTCCGCGTGCAGATCATGCCGGAAGCGGACGCGGCGACGTACCGCTTCAATCCGTTCGACATCACGAAGGTGTGGCCGCACAAGGACTATCCGCTCATCGATGTCGGCGTGATCGAGCTGAACCGCAACGCGCAGAACTACTTCGCGGAGGTCGAGCAGTCGGCCTTCACGCCGGCGAACGTCGTGCCGGGCATCGGCTTTTCGCCGGACCGGCTGTTGCAGGGGCGGCTTTTCTCGTACGGCGACACCCAACGCTACCGCCTCGGCATCAATCACCATCAGATTCCGGTGAACGCGCCGCGCACGCCGGTAGCGAATCCGTTCCATCGCGATGGCGGCATGCGCGTCGACGGCAATCTCGGCGGCCGCGTGAACTACGAGCCGAACCGCTTCGGCGACTTCGCGCAGGACGCGAGCGTCAACGAGCCGCCGCTCGCGGCGGGCGCGGTCGATCGCTACGACCATCGCGAGGACGAGGACTACTACAGCCAGCCGGGCGCGCTCTTCCGCCTGTTCGATGACGGGCAGCGCGAGCGTCTCTTCGGCAACATCGCGCGGCACATTCACGGCGTGCCGAACGAGATCGTCGCGCGGCAGATCGAGCATTTCCGCCGCGCTGATCCGGCCTATGCGCAAGGCGTCGTCGATGCGCTCGCCCGCATCGGGCAGCGGGTCGATGTGCAGAAGGACATCGACGAGGAAGATACGGCCGCTGTGTGACTCGCGTGAAAGGCGCGGCGGCAACGGTCGAACGGGAAAGCAGGAGCAAGATCATGACCCAGACACTGAACATCATCGGCCAGGCGGTGGATCGCCTGGAAGCGACGAGCCGCCGGGCAACGCGCGGTGCGCGCGTCGCAGTTGCTTTCGGAATCGTGGCGGCGGCGTACGGACTCGTCGTCGCGAGCGCGCTTCACGGCGCGGGCGGGTTCGCCTGAGACCATCTGGAGCGCAGGCATGCGGCATAGGCTTCCAAGCCTTGCCGCACAAGGAAACCGCCGCGTTTCTAAGATACACTGTCGATCGCTCGAAACGCCGCGCGCCGAAACAATGCGTCACGCGCGGCGCACCACGTTCGAATCACTCTTTCACGGAGTCATCATGGCGAAAAAAGGCATCGCACCTGCCGTCAACATCGGCATCAACGACAAAGATCGCAAGCGGATCGCCGACGGGCTGTCCCGGCTGCTCGCGGACACCTACACGCTCTACCTGAAGACGCACAATTTCCACTGGAACGTCACGGGGCCGATGTTCAACACGCTGCACCTGATGTTCGAGACGCAATACACGGAACTGGCCACGGCCGTCGATTCGATCGCGGAACGCATTCGCGCCCTCGGCGTGCACGCGCCGGGCAGCTATCGCGACTTCGCGAAGCTCTCGTCGATTCCGGAAGCCGAAGGCGTGCCCGACGCCGAAGACATGATCCGCCAACTGGTGGAAGGTCAGGAAGCGGTGGTGCGCACGGCGCGCGAGATTTTCCCGGCGACCGAAGCCGCCAACGACGAGCCGACCGCCGACCTGCTGACGCAGCGCATGCAGACGCATGAAAAGACCGCGTGGATGCTGCGCTCGATGCTCGCGTAAAGCGGTTCTCTTGTCCGTTTAGAAAACCCGTGCGATGTACTGCACGGGTTTTTGCTTTTCAGAACGGCGCGCAGCGCTGGACTAAAATATCTGCTCTTCCGTTCCGGCCGCCTTCCATGCTCGCCCGTCTCCCGCTCTATATGCGCCTCGTGCGCCTGGACAAGCCCATCGGCAGCCTGCTGCTCTTGTGGCCGACGCTCAACGCGTTATGGATCGCGTCGGATGGCCGGCCATCGCTGATGCTGATCGTGATCTTCGCAATCGGCACGCTTCTGATGCGCTCGGCGGGCTGCGCGATCAACGATTACGCGGACCGCGACTTCGACCGCTACGTGAAGCGCACCGCCGAGCGGCCAATCACGTCGGGCAAGATTCGCGCGTGGGAAGCGGTGGTGCTGGCGGCAGCGCTGTCGCTCGTCGCGTTCCTGCTGATTCTGCCGCTCAACGTGCTCACGAAGGAACTGTCGGTCTTCGCGCTGTTCGTCGCGGGCACGTATCCGTTCACCAAGCGATTCTTCGCGATCCCGCAGGCGTATCTGGGCATCGCGTTCGGCTTCGGCATTCCGATGGCGTTCGCCGCCGTGCAGGATCATGTGCCGATGCTCGCGTGGATCATGCTCGCGGCCAACGTGTTCTGGTCGGTTGCTTACGACACCGAATACGCGATGGTCGATCGCGACGACGACATCAAGATCGGCATTCGCACGTCCGCGCTCACGTTCGGCCGGTACGACGTGCTCGCCGTGATGCTGTGCTACGCCGCGACGCTCGCGGTGTATGCGGGCATCGGCGTCACGCTGCACTTCGGCTGGCCGTACTGGCTCGGCTGGCTGGGCGCGGCCGGCTGCGCGGCGTATCACTACATGCTTATCCGAAACCGCGAGCGCATGGCGTGCTTCGCCGCGTTCAAGCACAACAATTGGCTGGGCGGCGCGTTGTTCGCAGGGATTGCGCTTCAGTACGCGCTGGCAGGCTGAGCTTGCGCGGCGCGTGGCGATTCATTGATGCTCGATCGTGTCGATTTCATCGAGCTCGACATGGAAGGCAATCGGACTGGACGTGCGTCGGGGCGCGAAGGAAACCATCGAGCGGTGCGCGCCCGTCATGCTCGCCGAAGTGCTCATGAACGACGAGAAAATCATCCGGACGTTTTGCTCGCGTTGAACGCACATGACCCGCTGTTGCGGCATATCGCGCAGCGCGGCGACAGGCTTTTCATCGAATAACCCGCGCGCGCCACGTCGCATCTGCGCGTTCGAGCCGTTCAAGCCGCGCCGAATTCATCGCCCATTTCTTTGGCCCGCGCTTCCGCCGCCAGCGCGCCGCGCACGATCGCGTCCTTCACGCCTTGCGCATCGAACGAGGCGAGCGCGGCCGCCGTCGTGCCGCCCTTCGATGTCACGCGCTCGCGCAGCACGCTCGCCGGTTCGCTTGACTGCGCCGCGAGTTGCGCCGCGCCCGTGAACGTCGCGACCGCGAGCGCGCGGCCTTGCTCTTCGTCCATGCCGAGCGCGCGCGCCGCTTCCTGCATCGCTTCGATGAAATAGAACACGTACGCCGGACCGCTGCCGGAGATGGCGGTGACTGCGTCGATCTTCGCTTCGTCGTCGAACCAGACGGTCGTGCCGACCGCTTCCAGCACTTGCGATGCAAGCGCCTTCGCCTCGTCGCTCACGCCCGGCAATGCAGCGAGCCCCGTTACGCCCATGCCGATGAGCGCGGGCGTGTTCGGCATGGTGCGCACCACGTGCGCGTAGCCGCCGAGCCACCGCGAGAGGTCCGCCGCGCGGATGCCCGCCGCGATGCTGATGACCGTCTGCCGCGCGAGATGCGGCGCGAGCGCCTCGGCGACGCCTTTGAGCACCTGCGGCTTCACCGCGAGCAGGATGGCGTCGTAGCCGGCGAGCTTCGCGTCGATGGCCGCGCCCGTCTCGATGCCGAATTGCTTCGCGGTGCGCGCGCGCGCTTCCTCGTTGATGTCGATGGCGTAGATATCCGCGGGCGCGACGCCGCGCTTGAGGAGACCGCCGATGAGCGCCGCGGCCATGTTGCCGCCGCCGATGAATGCGATTTTCATGGTGAGAGTGATGAGTCAGTGGGTGTAAGTGCGCGTGCCGAAAATCGCGGTGCCGATGCGTACCATCGTCGAGCCTTCGAGCACGGCGGCTTCGAGATCGGCGGACATGCCCATCGACAGCGTGTCGAGTTCGAGGCCGTCGGCGCGCAACGCATCCATCAATTCGCGCAGGCGCGCGTGCGGGGCGCGCTGGGCGTCGAGCGTGTCGGCGGGCTCGGGAATCGACATCAGCCCGCGCAGACGCAGGCCGGGCAGCGCCGCCACCGCATGCGCGAGCGCCGCGGCGTCATGCGGCTCGACGCCGCTCTTGGATGCCTCTCCGCTCACGTTCACCTGCACGCACACGTTGAGCGGCGTCGCGCCTTCGGGACGCTGCGCGGAAAGGCGTTCCGCGATCTTCAGGCGGTCGATGGAATGCACCCAGTCAAACTGCTCCGCGACGAGCTTCGTCTTGTTCGATTGCAGCGGCCCGATGAAATGCCATTCGATCTTGCTGCGCAAGTCTGCGAGCGCGGCGATCTTCGCGATGCCTTCCTGCACGTAGTTCTCGCCGAACGCGCGCTGGCCGGCATCGAAGGCGGCGCGCACGTCGTCGGCGGGGAAGGTCTTGGATACGGCGAGCAGCTTGACGGACGCCGGATCGCGCGACGCGCCTTGGGCGGCCTGCGCGATCCGTTGACGAACTTCTTCTAGATGTTGAGCGATGGACATGCGCGAGCGACATTCATGGCGGATCGGGCCATTATACGAATCCGCCTAGCCGTACAGCAGATGCTCCAGAAGCTGAATCCAGTGCGTTACCGGCGTGGACGTGCCGCTTTGCAGATGCGCGATGCAGCCGACGTTCGCCGACACGATCATCTGCGGCTCGGTCTTTTCCAGCCGGTCGAGCTTCTGGTTGCGCAGCGCGTAAGCCATCTTCGGTTGCAGCACCGAATACGTTCCGGCCGATCCGCAGCACATGTGCGCGTCCGCGGGCAGGCGCACTTCGAGACCGAGCGCCGTCAGAAGATGCTCGACGCGCCCGCGGATCTGCTGCCCGTGCTGCAACGTGCACGGCGGATGAAACGCGACCGTATGCACCGCCCGCCGCCGCGCCAGCGCCACGAGTTCTTCCTCGAACGCCGGCAGAATCTCGGCCAGATCGCGCGTCAATTCGACGATGCGCCGCGCCTTGTCCGCGTACAGCGGATCGTTGCGCAGCAGGTGCGCGTACTCCTTGACCGTCGCGCCGCAGCCCGACGCGTTCATCACGATCGCCTCGACGCCGCTTTCGACATACGGCCACCACGCGTCGATGTTGTTGCGCACGTCGTCGAGCGCGTCGTCGTTATAGCCGAGATGCAGACGAATCGCGCCGCAGCAGCCGGCGCCCGGCGCGGTCACGATTTCGATGCCGAGCGCATCGAACACGCGCGCCGTCGCCGTGTTGACGTTCGGCATCATCGCGGGCTGCACGCAGCCGGCGAGCATCAGCATCTTGCGCGCGTGCTTGCGCGTGGGCGGCGCGAGCGGCTTCTCGGGCACCGGAATCTTCGAGCGCAGCTTGCGCGGAAGCACGCCGCGCACTTGCTGCCCGAGCTTCATCGCGGGCGTGAAAAGCGTGCTATTCGGCAGGAAGCTCGCGAGAAAGCGGCGCTGGATGCGCTGACGCATCGGCCGCTCGACTTTCTGTTCGACGACCTTGCGCCCGATCTCGACGAGCTTGCCGTACTGCACGCCCGACGGGCACGTGGTCTCGCAGTTGCGGCACGTGAGGCAGCGGTCCAGATGCGTCTGCGTGCTGCGCGTGGCGGGCGCGCCCTCGAACATCTGCTTCATCAGATAGATGCGTCCGCGCGGTCCGTCGAGTTCGTCGCCGAGCAGTTGATACGTCGGGCAAGTCGCCGTGCAGAAGCCGCAGTGGACGCACTTGCGGAGAATCGCGTCGGCTTCGTCGCCATCGGCGGTGCCGCGGATGAAATCGGCGAGATTGGTTTGCATTGCGTGTTGCTCGGTTCGCCTAAAAATCGGGATAAAGCCGGGCGCGGTTGAAGATGCGCGCCGGATCGAACGCGGCCTTCAACCCGCGATGAATCTTCATGAGCGGCGCGGGCAGCGGCGTGAAGACGCCCGCGTTGCGGTCATAGGCGGAGCCTGCGCGAAAGATCGTCGCGTGGCCGCCGGCCTGCTTCGCGCTGATGCGCACGGTCTGCGGATCGGTGTCGGTGATCCACCAGCGTTGCGCGCCGCCCCATTCCATGAGTTGCGCGCCCGGCAGATGCAGCGGCTCCGCAATCGACGGCAACGCGAGCCGCCAGAGCGCCGAGCGCGGTTCGATCACGGCGAAGAACGGGTCCGTCTGTTCGCGCAGGCCGACCCAGAAGCGGTCGGCCTCGACCGCATCCACCACTTCGCCGCCGAGCGAATTGCGCGCGGTCTTCACGGCCGCTTCCGCGCCCGCGAGACGCAGCGCGAGCGTGCCGTCGCGCCACGCGCTGCCGCTGATCGGCAACGGATGGCCGCCCCATTCATTGAGCTTGCGCACGCCGTCGGTGGCGTGCATGTCGAATTTGAGCGTGGCTTCGGCGACGGGTCGCGGCAGCACCTTCACCGATAATTCGAGAATCAGCCCGAGCGTGCCAAGCGATCCCGCGAGCAGCCGCGCGACGTCGTAGCCCGCGACGTTCTTCACCACTTGCCCGCCGAAGCGCAGCACCTGCCCGCGTCCGTTCATCACGGCCGCGCCAAGCACGAAATCGCGCGCCGCGCCGGTCCACGCGCGGCGCGGTCCGGCAAGACCTGCCGCGATGCAGCCGCCGAGCGTCGCATTGCGCCCGAAGTGAGGAGGCTCGAAAGGCAGCATCTGGCCATGTTCTCTTAACGCAGCCTCGATTTCAGCAAGGGGCGTTCCGCTTTTCGCGGTAATGACCAGTTCCGCCGGATCGTACGAAATGATCCCGCGATAGGCGCGCGTGTCGAGAATCTCTCCCTGGAGCGTCTGGCCGTACCAGTCTTTCGTGCCGCCGCCGCGAATGCGCAGCGGCGCGCCGGTCTCGCTGGCCCGGGCGATCCGCTCCGACCAGGCGGCGACGATGTCGTCCTGTTCCATGGTGTCCCGCTCTTGTAATCCGCTTTTCGTATGGCTTGCGCTACGCCTGTCCGGTCGATTGTACCGGCCGCTTAACGCAGCCGTACCCGGACAAACGTGGATAGCGAAACGCGCGGCGAGCGCGGCGGCCGATCAGAAGCGCGGCAGTTCGGGATGCGGCAGGAGGCCGCCGCGAATATGCATCTTGCCGTACTCGGCGCAGCGCGCGCGCGTGGGAATCGCCTTGTCGGGGTTGAGCAGGCGCAGCGGATCGAACGCGCGCTTGACCGCGTGAAACGCGTCGCGCTCTTCCGGCGAAAACTGCACGCACATCGAATTGATCTTCTCGATGCCCACGCCATGTTCGCCCGTCACCGTGCCGCCCAGTTCCACGCACGTTTCGAGAATGTCGGAACCGAACGCTTCCGCGCGATGCCATTCGTCGAGATCGTTGCCGTTGAAGAGAATCAGCGGATGCATGTTGCCGTCGCCCGCATGGAACACGTTGATGCAGCGAAGCGCGTATTTCTTCTCCATCTCTTCGATGCGCGCGAGCAGCGGCCCGATGGCGCGGCGCGGCACCGTGCCGTCCATGCAGTAATAGTCGGGCGAAATGCGGCCTGCGGCGGGAAACGCGTTCTTGCGGCCGGACCAGAACTTGAGCCGCTCGGCTTCCGAACGCGAGATCTGGATGCGCGTCGCGCCATGCTCGCGCAGCACGGCGGTCATGCGCACGATTTCCTCGGCGACCTCGTCGTAGGTGCCGTCGGATTCGCACAGCAGAATGGCGGCTGCGTCGAGATCGTAGCCGGCCTTGACGAACTCCTCGACCGCGCGCGTCGCGGGCTTGTCCATCATTTCGAGGCCCGCCGGGATGATGCCCGCCGCGATGATCGCCGCGACCGCGTTGCCGCCTTTCACCACGTCGTCGAAGCTCGCCATGATGACCTGCGCCGTCTGTGGCTTCGGAATCAGCTTGACGGTGACTTCGGTGACGACGGCGAACATGCCTTCGCTGCCGATCAGCACCGCGAGCAGATCCAGCCCCGGCGCATCCGGCGCGAGCGAGCCGAATTCGACGATATCGCCTTCCATCGTCACGGCGCGCACGCGCAGCACGTTATGCACGGTGAGGCCGTATTTCAGGCAGTGCACGCCGCCCGAATTTTCGGAGACATTTCCGCCGATGGTGCACGCGATCTGCGACGACGGGTCCGGCGCGTAGTACAGCCCGTAAGGCGCGGCGGCTTCCGAAATGGCGAGGTTGCGCACGCCGGGCTGCACGGTGGCCGTGCGCGCGTACGAATCCACTTCGATGATGCGCCGAAAGCGCGCGAGCGAGAGCACGATGCCGTGGCGAATCGGCATCGCCCCGCCGGAAAGCCCGGTGCCCGCGCCGCGCGGCACGATCGGCACGCCGAGCCGCGCGCAGATCTGCACGACGCGCTGCACCTGCGCTTCCGTCTCGGGCAGCACGACTGCGAGCGGCAGACGCCGGTAGGCGGCGAGACCGTCGCATTCGTAGACGGACGTGTCCTCGTCGCGAAACAGCAGGCAATGCGTGGGCAGCACGGCCATCAGCGCCTGCACGACTTCGCGCTGACGCTCGGCGAGTTGTTCTTCCGTGAGCGCGGGCGCGTCCTCGTGCGGCAGATTCGGCGAGAATTCCGGCGCGGCGGCGTCGGAGAACTCGGGCTTGAGTTCGTCGGGTGCGTTCATGTCTCCTCCCGGCGCCTGAACATGACGGCGCGTGTTCGATAAAAGTCTCTGACGCGGCGACACCCCATGTTGCGCGCTCGTGGCTTCTTCGTCCACCGGGCGCGCGGGATGCGGCGGCGCGGTTAGCGCGTGAACGCGAAGATCTTGCCCGGATTCATCAGGTTCCTCGGATCGAGCGCGTGCTTGATGGACCGCATCACGTCGATGCCGTCTTCGCCGTGCTCGTCGAGCATGAAGTCCATCTTGTGCAGCCCGACGCCGTGCTCGCCCGTGCACGTTCCGCCGACTTTCAGCGCGCGCTCCACGATGCGCCGGTTCAGGCGCTCGGCTTCGTCGCGTTCCTCGGGCTTCGCGGGATCGAGCAGCATCGCGACGTGGAAATTGCCGTCGCCGACGTGTCCGACGATCGGGCAGGGCAGCGACGAGCCGAGCAGGTCCTTCTCCGTCTCTTCGACGCATTCGGCCAGACGCGAGATCGGCACGCAGACGTCAGTCGTCACGGCGCGGCAGCCGGGCTTCAGTTGCAGCATCGCGAAATAGGCGTTGTGGCGCGCGGTCCACAGGCGGCTGCGGTCTTCGGGACGCGTCGCCCATTCGAAGTCCGTGCCGTGGTTCTGCGCCGTGATCTCCTGCACGGTCTGCGCCTGTTCCTTCACGCCCGCTTCGGTGCCGTGGAATTCGAAGAACAGCATCGGCGACTCGCGCAGCGTCAGATTCGAATGTCGATTGATGGCGCGCACCGCCAGCTTGTCGACGAACTCGACGCGGGCGATCGGCACGCCCATCTGGATCGTTTCGATGACGGCGCGCACGGCGTCGCCCATCGACGGGAACGCGCAGACGGCCGCCGAGATGGCTTCAGGCTGCGGATACAGCCGCACCGTGATTTCGGTGATGACGCCGAGCGTGCCTTCGGAGCCGACGAAAAGCCGCGTCAGGTCGTAACCCGCCGACGATTTACGCGCGCGCGTGCCGGTATGGATGACGCGGCCGTCGGCCAGCACGACGGTCAGCGCGAGGACGTTTTCGCGCATGGAGCCGTAGCGGACGGCGTTGGTGCCCGAGGCGCGCGTCGCCGACATGCCGCCGATGCTCGCGTCCGCGCCGGGATCGATCGGAAAGAAGAGGCCGGTGTCCTTCAGCGCTTCGTTCAACTGCTTGCGGGAAATGCCGGGCTGCACGGTGGCGGTGAGGTCTTCCGCGTTGATCGAGACGACGCTGTTCATCTCCGACAGGTCGATGGACACGCCGCCTTGAACGGCGAGCAGATGCCCTTCGAGCGACGATCCGTTGCCGTACGGGATGATCGGCACGTCGTGCTCGGCGCACAGCCGGACGATGGCCTGGACCTCTTCCGTGCTGCGCGCAAAGACGACGGCGTCAGGCAATTGCGGATCGAACGGGGATTCGTCGCGGCCGTGATGTTCGCGCACGGCCTGGCTCGTGCTGACGCGCTCGGCGAAGTGTTGCTTGAGCGCGTCGAGCAGGGCGGCGGGAAACGGCCGGCGGATGGCATGCGGCAAGGCGGGGTGGTTCACGGGCGTCTCCGGCGGATTTTTGTCGATTTCGTGCTTCGGGCGGCATGCGTGCTGTTTGTCGGTTGCACGGCAGGGCGCCGTCCTATTTTACGCGCGGGACGCTCGCGGCGCGCGGCGTCGCAGGGTAAGCGAGGGGCGCTGCCTATAATGCTTCGGCGGCTTTTCGGCGCACTTTGGATTCTGGATGACACAGGAGCAGTGATGGGTAACCGCCTCAGCAAGATCGCGACGCGCACCGGCGACGATGGCACCACCGGACTTGGCGATGGCCGCCGCGTTTCGAAAGACGATGCGCGCATTGCGGCGATCGGCGATGTCGATGAATTGAATTCTTCGTTGGGCGTGTTGCTGTGCGAGGCTTTACCGCCGGATGTGCGTAATGCGCTCACGCAGATTCAGAACGATTTGTTCGATCTGGGCGGCGAATTGTCGATTCCGGGGCATTCGATGATTTCGGACTCGCATTTAGCGCGGCTGGATGCGTGGCTCGCGGATTACAACTCGACTTTGCCGCCGCTTAAGGAATTCATTTTGCCGGGCGGGTCGAGAGCGGCGGCTTTGGCGCATGTTTGTCGGACGGTGTGTCGAAGGGCTGAGCGGACGATTATTGCTTTAGGGCGGGTCGAAGCCGATGTGCTTAATGACGCGCCTAGAAGGTATGTTAATCGGTTGTCAGATTTGTTGTTTGTGTTGGCGCGCGTTTTGAATCGAGTGGATGGCGGGCAAGATATTCTCTGGAATCACGCGCGAGATTGAGATCGCACGAGCAAAGGCGGCTTGAAACTTCGGCAGAGTCGGCACCGATTGAGAAGCGGTGTCGACTCTGTTGGTTAAGCTGCAATCAATTTTCACCAACTCTTTTGAGTCGCCGCTGCTTCACCGCTTCCGCCAATCCTTCGAGCACACCGACGCTTTCGTCCCACCCAATACAGGCATCGGTGACGCTTTGGCCGTAAGTAAGCTCACACCCTTCCTTCAAATCCTGCCGCCCCGCGACAAGATGCGATTCCACCATTACGCCGACGATCCGCTCATCGCCAGCCGCCAATTGACGCCCGATATCCGCGCAAACCGGAATCTGATTCTCATGCTTCTTCGAGCTATTCGCATGGCTGGCGTCGATCATCAACCGCGCCGCTAATCCCGCCTTGCCGATATCGCTGCACGCGGCATCGACCGAAGCCGCATCGAAGTTCGGCGTTTTACCGCCGCGCAAAATGATATGGCAGTCCTCATTCCCAGCGGTCGAAACGATCGCCGAATGCCCGCCCTTCGTCACAGAAAGAAAATGGTGCGGCTGCGAAGCGGCCTTGATCGCATCCACCGCGATTTTCACGTTGCCGTCCGTGCCATTCTTGAATCCGACCGGACACGAAATCCCCGAAGCCAGTTCCCGGTGGACTTGCGATTCGGTCGTCCGCGCGCCGATCGCGCCCCACGAAATCAAATCCGCGATGTACTGCGGGCTGATCATGTCGAGATATTCCGTCCCCGCCGGCAGCCCGAGCTCGTTGATATGCATCAGCAATTCCCGCGCGGCACGCAATCCGTCGTTGATCTTAAAGCTGTTATCCATATACGGATCGTTGATCAGCCCTTTCCAGCCGACCGTCGTGCGCGGTTTTTCGAAATACACGCGCATCACGATTTCCAGTTCGCCCGCGAACCGCTTGCGCTGCTCGATCAAGCGCCCCGCATATTCCAGCGCCGCCTTCGGATCGTGAATCGAACACGGCCCGATGATGACGATCAATCGGTCATCCATGCCATGCAGAATGCGATGCATCGATTGCCGCGCGTTGAAGATGAGATCGGACACCGGCTCCGTGCACGGAAATTCGCGGATCAAATGCGCGGGCGGGACGAGCTCCTTCAACTCGCGGATACGAACGTCATCGGTATTGTGCGGGGGCATGGCGATTCTCCAACGGCAATGTTCTGAGCAAAAAATGGAAGGCGAAAAAAAACCGCCAGACTCGCTGGCGGTTTTTCGGGAATTCGGTTTTGCGTATCTGCAACCTACGACTCACCCCTCTCGATCCGCCAGCGGCTTGAGATGCCAAAAGAAATAAAAATAAAACTTGGCGGACATGGTGAGCACAGAGCGCATTGCAAAAAGGTTGACCGTCTTTATAACCTCAAACAGGCGGCGCTGACAAGCGGCCGCGCGTCGAACGCGGGAAATCCGCATCGGCGGCTGCGAACGATTCCGAACGCGCCGCCGCCGATGCGGCAAAACTGCATCACATCGTGCCGCCTACCGTCATCTTCTCGATGCGCAACGTCGGCTGACCGACGCCCACGGGCACGCTCTGGCCTTCCTTGCCGCACACGCCCACGCCGCTGTCGAGCGACATGTCGTTGCCGATCATCGTCACGTACTTGAGCGATTCCGGACCGCTGCCGATCAGCGTCGCGCCCTTCACCGGGTATGTGATCTTGCCGTCCTCGATCATGTACGCCTCGGACGCCGAGAACACGAACTTGCCATTGGTGATATCCACCTGACCGCCGCCGAAATTGACCGCGTACAGGCCGTTTTTCACCGACGCGAGAATCTCCTGCGGGTCCTTGTCGCCGTTGAGCATGTACGTGTTCGTCATGCGCGGCATCGGCAGCGCGGCGTACGACTCGCGGCGCGCGTTGCCCGTCACCGGCATCTTCATCAGGCGCGCGTTGAGCGAGTCCTGAATGTAGCCCTTCAGAATGCCGTCTTCGATCAGCGTCGTGCACTGCGTCGGGTTGCCTTCGTCATCGATGTTGAGCGAGCCGCGGCGATTCGGCAGCGTGCCGTCATCCACCACCGTCACGCCCTTCGCCGCGACCTGCTCGCCGATGCGGCCCGCGAACGCCGACGATCCCTTGCGGTTGAAATCGCCCTCCAGCCCGTGTCCGACGGCTTCGTGCAACAGCACGCCGGGCCAGCCCGGCCCGAGCACGACGGTCATCGCGCCGGCCGGGGCAGGGCGCGCTTCCAGATTGACGAGCGCGGCATGCACGGCGTCATCGACGTACTTCGACAGGATATCGTCGGTGAAGTAACCGTAGTCGAAGCGTCCGCCGCCGCCGCCCGTGCCGATCTCGCGCCGGCCGTTCTGCTCGGCGATCACCGTCACCGAGACGCGCACGAGCGGCCGCACGTCCGCCGCCAGCGCGCCGTCGCTGCGCGCGACGAGCACGACGTCGTATTCGCCCGCGAGCCCCGCCATCACCTGCGTGATGCGCGGATCGCGGCCGCGCGCCATCTGTTCGACGCGCTCCAGCAGCCTGACCTTGGCGTTGGCATCGAGCGAATGCAGCGGATCGGCGGGCACGTATAGGTCGCGGCCGGAGACGCCCGTGAGCGTGCTCGCCGGCTTGATCTTGTGCTTGCCGCCGCCCGCCTTCGCGATCGCGCGCGTGGCGAGCGCGGCCTGGCGGATGGAATCGGGCGAAAGATCGTCAGAATAGGCGAAAGCCGTGCGTTCGCCCGAGACGGCGCGCACGCCGACGCCCTGATCGATGCTGAAGCTGCCCGATTTGACGATGCCTTCCTCCAGACTCCACGCTTCGCTGCGCGTGGACTGGAAGTACAGATCCGCGTAATCGACGCGATGCGTGAAAATCTCCGCGAGCGTGCGCGTGATGAGACCCTCGTCGAGGCCGTACGGCGTCAGGAGAACGTCCTTCGCCGTGACCAGGTTGCGGATGCCGGGTTCGATGATGTTCATGCGGTGCCTATTGCGTTGATGCAGCGTGTTCGGTGAATGTCGGACAATTCTACTGTCCGCGTCGTTCAGGCCATGTGCGGGACCACTTCCGCGCGTTCAAGGCCGTCAAAAAGCCTATTTTCGAGATGCGTCGCGTCAGCGCGACGTCGGGCCATCGCGTAGGAAGGCCTACGCGATCACCCGATGCCGGTACGCCGGCAAACTCTGCCGCACGCTCGCGATGCGCTCGGGATCGATCACGCCCGCGACGACGCCCGCGCCTTCCTCGCGCACGGCGACGACCTCGCCCCACGGGTCGATCAGCATGCTATGCCCCCATGTGCGGCGGCCGTTTTCGTGCTTGCCGCCTTGCGCGGCGGCGAGCACGTAACACTGGTTCTCGATCGCCCGCGCCTTGAGCAGCGTCTCCCAGTGCGCACGGCCGGTGGTGTAAGTGAAGGCGGAAGGCACGACGATCAGCGCGCAATCGCCCATCTTCCGGTACAGCTCGGGAAAGCGCAGGTCGTAGCAGACGGAGAGGCCCACGCGCCCGAATGGCGCATCGAAGGTCCGCACGTCCGCGCCGGGCACGATGCTGCGCGCTTCGTCGAACGATTCGTCGCCCTTTTCAAAATTGAACAGATGAATCTTGTCGTAGCGCGCGACCTGCTCGCCGTCCGGACCGAAGACGAGCGACGTGTTCAGCACGCGCGACGCTTCCGGCGACTTCAGCGGCAGCGTCCCCCCGATGACCCACACGCCATGCTTGCGCGCGGCGCCCGACAGAAACTGCTGGATGGGGCCGTCGCCGGGCGTCTCGCGGATCGCGAGCTTGTCCGTGTCCTTGAAACCCATGAAGCAGAAGTACTCGGGCAGCAGCACCAGTTGCGCGCCGCTTTGCGCCGCCTCGGCGATGAGCCGCCCGGCCTCGGCCAGATTGCGGTCGCGATCCGGCGTGCTCACCATTTGCAGCGCGGCGACCGGGAACGGCCGCACGGTGCTTTCGCTCGATTGTTCGGTCATGTTCGTGGCGCTGGGTTGGTCGAAGATGGACGCCGCCCGCGCGCCTTGCGACGAAAACTCGCTTTTATTCAGCGGCTGACGGACGCGCGACGGCAGCGGGTGATTCGATCTTACCCTGATCGCCATGCAGGCGCTGAACGACCGGCTTGGTCCACGATCCGGTGATCGAATAGTCGACCGCGAAGGCTTTTTTGATCGACTGCGACAGCGCCAGGTCGGCCGCGAGCGCGCCGAGGCCGAGCAGCGGATTAATGACTGCCGCGCCGAGCGCCACCGCGCCCGCGCCGACGGTCGGAATCACCTTGACGCGAAGGTCCTGCGTCTTCTTCGGCAGATCGACCGAGCCCTGCGCCTGCACGCGGGCGGGCGGCGTGATCATCGAAAGATCGTCGGTGCGGCCGATGCCGTCCGCGATGCGCGCATTGCCCGTGAGCTTCTCGAACGGCAGCCCCTTGCCGACCACGTCCTCGAAATGCAGCGTCAGAAGATTCGCGAGGCTGCGCAGGCTCAGGATGCCGAGCCACTTCGCGGCGGCCGGCGCGCGCAGAATCTGGCCGTGCCGCAGATCGACCGCCACCGTGCCGTCGAGCGTGGGCAGATCGACCGCGGTCGGCCCGCCGTTCCAGCCCGCGTGGCCGGATACCGAACCGGTCGCGCCGTTGACCGAGTGCGGCACGCCGAAGCGGTCCAGAAACTGCCCGCCGTTGTTGACGTCCAGCCTGAAATCGACCGATGTGCGGCGGGGCGTGGCATCGCCGTCCCGTGGCGGCTGCGCGCCCGGCAGCGCGCGCCAGATGGCGTTCGCGGTGAGCGTTGCGTCCGGATTGGCGAGCTGCAATTTGTCGAGCGTCCAGATCGGCTCATCGGCGACGACTTCGTTATGCGCATCCACTTCGAGCCGGCCTAGATCGCGGCCGCGAAAAAGGAGCTGATTCACGATCACATCGATGGACGGCATGTTGCGCGGCGGCTTGCTCATCGCTTTTTCGGCCGGCGCGTTGTCCGCTTTCTCGGGAATCGACACTTTGTCGAGCCGCGCCTGTACTGCGCCGGGGCCGCCTTTGACCGCGCCGGGCGTGAACGCGACGCTGCCCGTCACCTGATCCGATGTGATGTTCGCCAGCCACTTGCGATCGCTCGATTCCTCGCGCGCGTCGATGGCGATGTTCTCCCAGCGCCGATCGAGGAGCTTCAGCGTGCCGATGTGCAGCGCGGCGCGCGTCGGGACGAACTGGCGGGCGGTGTCGCTTGCCGGCGCGGACGGCGCGGGAGGCGTCGTTTGTGCCGCCGTCGCGTCCGCGAACACGTTGCGCCACGCATCGGCGTCGAGCGTCTTCAGGTCCACGTCGGCGGTCACGCCTTCTGCCGGCAAGTCGGCGGGCTTGTTAACGGCGATCGCGCCGCGCACGGCTTGCAAGGTCGCGCGCATGTTCATCGGCGCGGCCGGGTTTTCCGGATCGATCTTGACTTCCGCCCGGCCGATCCGCCGCAACTGGTAATGCGCCGCGAGCGGCCCGAGCGTAAGCCGCGCGTCGTGCAGATCCGACGCCGCGCCGGGCGCGGGCGCGAAGCTGAACGCGAACGGCATCGGCGCGCCCTTCGCCTTGCCGAACGGCGCGGGCAAGTCGATGCCGACGCCCGTGAGATCCGCTTTCGCCTGCACGTCGGGCAACGCGTTCTTCGCGCCGCGCACGTGCAGTTCATACGGCGCGGCGCCGTCGATGCGCGTCAGAAGCTGCGTCACCTGCGGCGTCATGCGTCCGTTGAAGCGCGCGGCGGCGTCGGTGCCGATGCGCCCGTTCACATCGAACGCGTAGCTGCCGTCGGGCCGCACGCCGCCTGTCGCGCGCACGTCGCCGCCGAGCAGTTGCGCCGTGAGCGAATCGAGCGTGACGGTCTTCGCCGCGAAGTCGGCGCGGCCGCGCAAATGCGTGAGCGGCGGCAGACTGGCATACGCGACTTCGTTGTCGGCGAAGGTCAGCGAGCCTTTGTACTCCGTGCGCAGCGGCGGCAGCGGCGGCGGCGGGCGGAAGCGCGGAATGCCGAGCGTGAGCGCGAGCGACGCGTTGCCCTTCGCGTCGAGCTTGCGCGTCGCGTGCTTCGCCATCAGCCCGAGCGAGCTGTTATCGACGTATTGCAGCATGTCGGCGAGCGGGCCGCGCGCCTGGCCGTCGATCCACAGCTTCGTCTCGCGGTTGCCCGTATCGTCGATACGCCCTATCACGCGCGACACCGCGACGCCCTTGTAATGCCCGCGATGAATGTCGAAGCCGAGCTTGTTCTGCGCGAGCGTGAAGGTGCCGTCGATGCCTTCGAACGCCGGCCAGAAATTCGGCAAGCCGTTGGCCATCTTGCGCGGCGGGAACGGCGTCGGATCGAACTTGCCGCCGGTGAACGGCGCTTCGATGCGAAACACGCCGGCATCCGGAAACTTCGCGTACGGAAAGCGCGTGAGATCGCCGTGCACTTCCAGCGTGGCGTTGCGCGCGACGCCCGCCTGCAACGCGTGGCCGAGGTAGACGCGCACGCGCTCGTTGAGGCTCGTCGGCAGATAGCGCACGAGGTGCGTCGCGTTCAGATGCGCGACCTTCGCCTTCAGATCCAGATTGCCGCGGCCGTGGCCCTGATTCCAGTACGCGGCGGTGACTTCGCCTTCGGCGTCGGCGTTCTTCACGCGCAGCGTGTCCAGATGAATGGTGAACGCGCGGCGCAGTTCGCCCGGCGCGATGGCATCCGCGACGGTCCAGCTCGCGTGGCCTTGCAGCGAATCGAAGATGAGGCGCGGGTCGTCGAACGCGCCGGGAATCGTCACGGCCGCGTTCTTCGTATCGATGCTGATGGTGCCTTGCGACTCGTTCGCGTCGACCGCGCCCCACAGGTTTTCGATGCCCGGAATGCCGGCGCGCGGGTGATTGTTGGCGGTGAGTCCCGGCGGCGGCTCCTGCGCCTGCACGCTGATGCCCTGCAACTTGCCCTTGAACGCATAGTGCAGCAGCTTCGCGTCGCCTTTTTCGCGCTGGCGCTGCACTTCTTCTTCGCTGCGCGGCGGCACGCGTTCCGTGTAGATCGTGAAATTGGCGATCTGCCCGCGCGGATTGAAGCGCACGAGTTCGTTCAGCACGCGCGCCGGAACCGGCAGCGCGCGCGTGAATTCAGCAAGGATGCCGAGATCGGCTTCATCGCCCGTCACGCGAAAGAGCAGGCCGACGTTGACCGCCGCCGGGCGATACGTTGCGCTGAGCGTCCGCGAGGTCAGGAGGCGCGCGACCGGCGTGCCGTCGTCGAGCGCGGGCTGGCCGAGTTCGGCGCGCAGGTCGGAGAGATTGAGCGTGTACGCGCCGTCCTTCTTGTCGACGGTCCAGCCGAAGCGCGCCACCGGAAGATCGAGTCGCGGCTGCGTCGCCCGCACGCGCAGCGCGATGTTGCCGCCCGCGAGGTCGCCGTTCGCGCTCTGCAACTCTCCGCGCGCGAAGTTGACCCAGATGCGGTTCTCGACGCGGCCGTCGTAGATGGCGAACGGCAGCTTCACGTAGCGCCCGAGTGTCGGCAGATCCAGCGGACCGGTCGACACGTACACGCGGCCCGTCCAGTTCGCGGGCGCGCCCATCGCGCTGAACGGCTCGTGGCGAAAGTCCGCGCGCAGGTCGAGCGGACCGTGCAGCACCTCGCCGTCGGGCGGCGCGGCAAGCGCCACGCGATGACGCAGGCCGTCGTTCAGCACGGTGAGCCGCAGCCGCTTGAACGCGATCTCGGGCGCGCCGCGCTGGGCGTCGCGCCAACGCAGCGTGCCGTCGCGCAGCAGAATGTGCTCTTGTCCGAGCAGCCATGTGGTGAACGCGTTAGAGCCCGTGCGATG
Source organism: Caballeronia sp. BCC1704 (assembly GCF_902833455.1). Lineage (NCBI taxonomy): Bacteria > Pseudomonadati > Pseudomonadota > Betaproteobacteria > Burkholderiales > Burkholderiaceae > Caballeronia > Caballeronia sp. BCC1704. Next base: position 796,806 of record NZ_CADFFT010000001.1, read on the forward strand.
CGTCGGAATCGGCACGCCCGCGACCGTGACCTCGCCTCGGGCGTTGCGCGCGGCGATCACGTCGGGGCCATCGACGGTCAGATCCGCCAGTTTCGGCTTCAGCTGCAGGAGCGAGCGCCACGCGATACTCGCGCTCGCGTGCGGCACCGCGAGCCCCGGCGAGCCGTCGGCGGCGTCGATGCGAAGATTGTCGATGTCGATGGTCGGCTGCATGCCCGTCCATCGCGCGGACAGCCGGCCGATGCGCAACTGCGCGTGCATGCGCGTGGAGACGGCTTCTTCGATGCGCGGCCTGAACGAATCGATCTGCGGCAGCACGACATAGCGCAGGCCGAGATAGATGCAGGCGACCGCGAAATACAGCACGGCCGCGATGACGAGAACGACTTTGAGAACGCGCGACAGAACGCGCTCGGCGTTGCCGCTGGGCTGGGCTTGTCCAACTTTGGTCGGGTCGACGGATCGTCTGCTGTCGGACATGCTGCGGCTGTTCGGCGATATGGTAGTTTTGCGTGTTCGACGCTGAAATGTAACACAGGGCAAGGCGCGGATATCTGCAGCGTGCGCGCGCCGGACCGCCCGCACAGGCCCGCTGCGCAAGCCTTCCGGGCGGCGGCGCCGCCTGCGCCCGCCCGCGCACCGAAACACTCGACGCAAAGCAACCTGCGAGCCTAACCATTCATGACCGATGTGACTCTGCGCAGTTCCGGCTACTCCACTTATGCAGCCCGCGCGTATGCCGCGCGCGCCGAACTGGCATCGAACGTGGCGGAGTGGGCGCAGTCGCCCGTCACGCGCGAGTGGATCGAAGCGCGTCTCGACGCGCACTGCGCGCGCGCTGCGTCGAACGGCGCGCTCGACGAAGCCGCGCTCAAAACCGCGCTGCGGCGCCTTCGCGTGGACGTGTTCTGCACGGTGATGGAGCGCGATCTGCGCGGCGCGGCCGATGTCGCTGAAGTCACCGGCGCGATGACCGATCTCGCCGAAGTCACCATTCAGCGCGCGCTCGCCGTGCTGACGGCGGACCTCGAAACGCTGTTCGGCGAACCGCGCGGCCCGAACGGCGAGCGGCTCACGCTCGGCGTCGTCGGCATGGGCAAGCTCGGCGGGCGCGAGTTGAACGCGTCGTCGGATATCGATCTGATCTTTGTCTACGAAGACGACGGCGAAACCGCTGGCGGCACGCGCGCGCCGCTCGCGACGCAGGAATTCTTCACGCGGCTCGGGCGTCGGCTGATCGGCGCGCTCGCGGAAATCACCCAGGACGGCTACGTGTTTCGCGTCGACATGCGGCTGCGTCCGAACGGCGATTCCGGGCCGCTCGTGTGCAGTCTCGGCATGCTCGAAGAGTACTTCTACGTGCAGGGCCGCGAGTGGGAGCGCTACGCGTGGATCAAGGCGCGGCTCGTGTCCGAGCGCGAAAGCGAGTCGGCGCAGCGGCTCGCGAAGCAACTCGACGCGATCGCCACGCCGTTCGTCTACCGCCGCTATCTCGATTACGGCGTGATTGCGGCGATCCGCGCGCTGCATCAGCAGATTCGGCAGGAAGCGCGGCGGCGCGCGTCCATGCGGCCCGACAAGGCCGACGACATCAAGCTCGGGCGCGGCGGCATCCGCGAAATCGAGTTCAGCGCGCAAGTGTTTCAGTTGATCCGCGGCGGACAGGCAGCGGATTTTCGTATCCGGCCAACGCTCGCCGTGCTCGAACGCGCGGCGGCCAACGGGCTCATCGCGCCTAATGTGCGCGATGCGCTCACCGAGGCGTATCTCTTCCTGCGCACGGTCGAGCATCGTCTGCAATATCGCAACGACGCGCAGACGCACGCCATGCCCGTGGCCGACGATGAGCGCGCGCTGCTGGCGGCGTCGCTCGGCTTCGCGGATTACGCCGCGTTGATGGCGAAGCTCGACGCGCACCGCGAATTCGTCGAGCAGCAGTTCGACGCGATCTTCGCCGACAAGGTGAGCGGCGAGCATGGCTGCGGCGTGGCCGAAGATTCGGCGGCGTCGTGGATCTGGAGCGGCGCGCTCGCCGACGAATCCGCGCAGGACGAACTCACCGCGCGTCTCATGGAACTGGGCTTCGCGGACCCGGCGCCGGTGCTCGCGCGGCTGACGGGCGTCTGGAACTCGTCGCGCTATGCCGGGCTGCCGGAACAAAGCCGTGGCCGGTTCGACATCGTCGCGCAGCGCGCGCTCGAAGCCGTGCAGAACATCGCCGCGGCGCGCCGCGTGGACACCATCGCGCGTCTCTTCGATCTGCTCGAAGCGACGGCGAAGCGCGGCGCGTACCTCGCGTTGCTCACCGAATATCCGGCGGCGCTCGACCGCGTGCTCTCGGTGCTGTCCGGGTCACGCTGGGCGGCGGGCTATCTGATCCGTCATCCGCAATTGCTCGACGAATTGCTCGACGACGAAGCGATTTCCAGCCCGTTCGACTGGCCCGAATTCCGGCGCGCGCTGAATGCGCGCCTCGCCGCCGCCGAGGACGCCGAGCACCAGATGGACTTGCTGCGCCACGCGCATCAGGCCGAAGTGTTCCGCATTCTGCTGCTGGATCTGGCGGGGCGGCTGACGGTCGAGCACGTGAGCGATCGCTTGTCCGAACTGGCGGACGCGGTGCTCGACGTGACGGTCGAAACCGTCTGGAAGCAGTTCCCGAAGCGGCATCGCGAGACGCCGCGGTTCTCGGTCATCGCGTACGGGAAGCTGGGCGGCAAGGAGCTGGGCTACGCGTCGGATCTCGATCTGATCTTTCTCTACGACGATCCGGACGACGCCGCCTCCGACATCTACGCGATGTTCGCGCGCCGTTTGATTACGTGGCTCACGGCGGCGACGGGCGCGGGCACGCTGTTCGACGTGGACTTGCGGCTGCGGCCGAACGGCGAGTCTGGCCTGTTGGTCACGAGCCTCGATTCGTTTCGCCGCTATCAGTTACGTGAAGGCGACGCGGCCAATACCGCGTGGGTCTGGGAGCATCAGGCGCTGTCGCGGGCGCGGTTCAGCGCGGGCGATGCCGACATCGGCGCGCAATTCGAAGCGATTCGCGCTGACGTGCTCGTGATGGAGCGCGATGCGGCGGCGCTCGCGCTCGAAATCGTCGCGATGCGGGAGCGCGTGGCGGCGGGGCATCCGAATCGCAGCGATCTGTTCGACCTGAAGCACGATCGCGGCGGCATGGTCGATATCGAGTTCATCGTGCAGTACTGGGTGTTGCTGCATACGCGGACGCACCGCGAGTTTCTGCGCAACGCGGGGAACATCACGCTGCTGAAGATCGCGGCGCGGAGCGGCCTCATCTCGGAACCCGATGCGGAGACCATCGGCGCGGCGTACCGGTACTACCGGAAGCTGCAGCACACGCTGCGGCTCGACGGCATGGAGAAGGCACGCGTCGATCCGGCTGTCGTGCGCGCGGAGCGCGAAGCGGTGACAGGGCTCTGGCGGCGGGTCTTTGGGGATGGGATGTGAAGCGGCGGGTGCTTGGCGCGTGAGAGGTGACGCGATGTGAGCGGCGCGTGCGCGGGCCGGGTCCGGCGTGTCCAGAAGCACGCTGAGGCTCTACCGCATGCAGAAACCCCGCGTCGACCCGGCTGGCGTGCGCATCCTGCGTGAAGCGGTGACGGCGCTGTAGCGGCGCGGTGTGCGCCGCGCGTGGGCGACGCGTCAGGGGCAGGCCAGAAGCCCGCCCCCCGCCCGCCGCGCTCACGCCGCCAGCATTTCCTTCGCGTGCTTGCGCGTCGTCGCGGTGATTTCGATACCGCCGAGCATCCGCGCCACTTCCTCGATGCGCTTCGCCTTGTCGAGCGGCGTCACGGTGCTGACGGTGCCGCCCGCATCATCGGATGATTTGGCGACCTGGAAATGCTGATCGCCGCGCGCGGCCACTTGCGGCAAGTGCGTGACGCACAGCACCTGACGGTCGCGCCCGAGTTGATGCAAGAGCCGCCCGACGACTTCCGCGACGCCGCCGCCGATGCCCGTGTCCACTTCGTCAAAAATGAGCGTGGGCGTCGGACTCGCGGTACTCGCGATGACCGCGAGCGCGAGGCTGATACGCGCCAGTTCGCCGCCCGAGGCGACCTTCGCGAGCGGCCGCAGCGCGACGCCCGCGTGACCGGCAACGCGAAACTCGATCTGCTCCAGCCCGTTCGCGCCGCCTTCCGCAAGCGGCACGAGCGCGACTTCGAAGCTGCCGCCCGCCATCGACAATTCCTGCATGCCTTCGGTGACCGCTTTCGAGAGCGACTTAGCGGCCTTCGCGCGCGCCTTCGAGAGCACGTTCGCTTCGGCGAGATACGCGTCTTTCGCTTTCGCGGCGGCGGCGTTTAACGCGTCGAGATCGGCGGCGGCGTCGAGTTCGGCGAGCTGACGGCGGCGCGTTTCGTGTTCTTCCGGCAGCGCTTCGGGCTGAAGACGGAACTTGCGCGCCGTCGAATGAAGCTGATCCATGCGCTTTTCGACTTGCGCGAGCCGGTCCGGGTCGAGCTCCAGCCGCTGCGCATAGTGCGACAGCGAGTATGACGCCTCCTGCAACTGGATCTCGGCCGGTTCGAGCGAGGCGAGCGCATCGTTGAGCGCCGGGTCGATATCGGCGAGAGCGCGCAGCTTCGAAATGATGGCGCCGAGCTGGGAAATCATCGCGTCATCGGATTCGGACAGCGCGCCGAGCGCGTTCTGCACGCCGTCGATGAGACTCGCCGAATGCGACAGCCGATGATGCTCCGCGCTCACTTCCTCCCATTCGCCCGGCTGCGGCGCGAGCTTGTCGAATTCGCTGAGTTGCCAGGCAAGGCGTTCGCGCTCAAGTTGCAGTTCGCGGTCGCGGCTTTGCGCGGCATCGACGGCCTGCTGCGCCTCGCGCCAAGCCCGCCACGCGCGATTCACGGCGGCGGCCGTATCGACCAGACCGGCGTGCGTATCGAACAATTCGCGCTGCGCGTCGGGCCGCATCAATAACTGATGCGCGTGCTGGCCGTGGATATCCACGAGCATCTCGCCCACTTCGCGCAATTGCGTGAGCGTCGCCGGCGTGCCGTTGATGAATGCGCGCGAGCGGCCGCTCGAATCGATCACGCGGCGCAGCATCACCGTGTCGCCGTCTTGCGAGAGCGCGTGCTCGTCGAGCCAGCGAATGACCTGCGCGTGCGTGCCGAACTCGGCGGTGATGTCCGCGCGCGGCTCGCCGGTGCGCACGACGCTCGCATCGGCGCGCGCGCCGAGCGTGAGGGCGAGGGCGTCGATCAGAATCGATTTGCCCGCGCCGGTTTCACCCGAAAAAACCGTGAAGCCCGAATCGAATTCGATGTCGAGCGCGGCGACGATGACGAAGTCTCGAATGGAGAGATGACGGAGCATGGACGCTTCGGGAAGGGTTCGGCAAAGTTGTGCGGTCAGACAGACGAGTCCTGCGAGGGATGCTCGTTCCAGTGCAGTTTCTTGCGCAGCGTGGCGTACGTGCTGTAGCCGACCGGATGCAGCACCGGCACGGTGTGCCGGGAGCGCCGCACCTCGATGGCGTCGTTCAGTTCGACCGCGGTGAACGACTGCATGTCGAAGTTCACGTTCACGTCGCGCCCGCCGATGATCTGAATGGTGACCTTCGAGTCGTCGGGCAGCACGATCGGACGGTTCGAGAGCGAGTGCGGGGCGATCGGCACGAGCACGAAGCCTTGCAGTTGCGGATGCAGGATCGGCCCGGCGGAAGACAGCGCGTACGCCGTGGAGCCCGTCGGCGTCGCGACGATCAGCCCGTCGGAGCGCTGGTTGTACATGAAGTGCCCGTCCACCGAGACGCGCAACTCCGCCATGCCCGAGAAGCCGCTGCGATTCACGACCACGTCGTTGAACGCGAGCGCGTGATAGATCGGCTTGTCGTTGCGCACGATGCGCGCTTCGAGCAGGCTGCGCTCCTCGCGCTCGAATTGTCCCGCGAGCATTTGCGGCACGCGTTCGCGCATTTCCTTGAGCGGAATGTCCGTGATGAACCCGAGCCGCCCGTGATTCACGCCGATGAGCGGCGTTCTGTACGGCGCGAGCTGACGGCCCACGCCGAGCATGGTGCCGTCGCCGCCGAGAACGACAGCGACATCCGCCCGCGCGCCGATCTCCGCGATGGACAGCGCGGGATAGTCGGTCACGCCGACATCCTTCGCGGTGCCGGCTTCGAACACCACGTCGAAGCCCTGGTTCGCAATGTGCTCCGCGAGCGATCGCAGCGGCGCCTCGATGCCGGGCGTGTTGGTGCGCCCGACCAGAGCGACGGTCTTGAATTGGCCAATTTCCATGCCGGCATTACACCATAGGTGGGAGGCGAAAAGAACCGGGGCCGCGCGGTCTCAGGCAGCTCCGGTTTGTCGCTAGAATGGAGCGGACATTGAACGATCGGCGCGCCGCCGGACGCAGCCCGAAACGGCGCGAGCCCGCGGCGGCGGCCGTCGCCGCGCTTTGACACGTTGCGTTAAAATTTGCCCATGCTAGACCCACGTGCACAAACCCTCCTGAAAACGTTGATCGAGCGTTACATCGCCGAAGGTCAGCCGGTCGGTTCGCGCACGTTATCACGTCACTCCGGCCTCGAACTGAGTCCCGCCACCATCCGCAACGTGATGTCGGACCTCGAGGACCTCGGCCTCGTCGCCAGTCCGCACACGTCCGCTGGGCGCATTCCCACGCCGCGCGGCTATCGCCTGTTCGTCGACACCATGCTCACGGTCGAAGCCCCGCAGGACGAGGCGATGACCACGGCCGTCAAGACGCGTCTGCAAGGCGAGGAGCCGCAGAAGATCGTCGCTGCGGCGGCGAGCGTGCTGTCCAGCCTGTCCTCGTTCGCAGGCGTGATCCTCACGCCGCGGCGCAGCCACATGTTCAAGCAGATCGAGTTCATGCGGCTGTCGGACAAGCGCATTCTGCTCATCATCGTGACGCCGGAAGGCGACGTGCAAAACCGCATGATGGCCACGCAGCGCGACTACTCGCCCTCGCAACTCACGGAAGCCTCCAATTACATCAACGCGCATTTCGCGGGCCTGTCCTTCGACGAAGTGCGCCGCCGGCTGCGCGAGGAAATCGACCAGTTGCGCGGCGACATGACCACGCTGATGCAAGCGGCGGTCGTCGCGAGCACGGCCGAAACCGATCCCGGCGAGACCGTGCTGATTTCCGGCGAGCGCAACCTGCTCGAAGTCGCGGACCTTTCGTCGGACATGGCGCGGCTGCGCAAACTCTTCGACCTCTTCGACCAAAAGACGAGCCTCCTGCAATTGCTGGATGTATCGAGTCACGCGCAAGGCGTGCAGATTTTCATCGGCGGGGAATCGAATCTCGTGCCGATCGAGGAGATGAGCGTCGTGACCGCGCCGTACGAAGTGAACGGCAAGATCGTCGGCACGCTCGGCGTGATCGGCCCGACGCGCATGGCCTACAACCGCGTGATTCCCATCGTCGATATCACGGCGCGCCTGCTGTCGATGTCGCTCAGCCAGCAATAACGCGTCTTTGCGGGCATCTTGCCGCGCCGCCGAACGCGCCGCCACTAGGCCGTTCGGCCGATGCAGCGTGCTGGAACGCGCCGCTATAATGGCCGTCACCTTTCGATGACTTTCGGCCGCCTTGCCCTATGCGTTTCGACCTCGAGTTGCCCTCGCAGCCCAGCGCCTCGCATCGCGTCGCGGTGCTGCTGATCAATCTCGGCACGCCGGACGCGCCCACGCCGCGAGCGGTGCGCAAATATCTCGCGCAGTTTCTGAGCGATCCGCGCGTCGTCGAAATTCCGTCGTTTATCTGGCAAATCATTCTGCGCGGCATCATCCTGCCGTTTCGCGGGCGGGCATCGGCAAAAAAATACGCGCAGGTGTGGATGCCCGAAGGCTCGCCGTTGCGTGTCTATACGGAGCGGCAGGTCGAAGGCTTGCGGCGGCTTTTTGCGGCGAACGATTATCACGTCATCGTCGATTACGCGATGCGCTACGGCACGCCGGGCATCGGCGCCATGCTGAATCAGCTGAAGCTGGAAGGCGCCGATCGCATCCTGCTCGTGCCGATGTATCCGCAGTATTCGTCGTCGACCACGGCCACGGCTTTCGACGACGCCTTCACTGCGCTCAAGCGCGTGCGCAATCAGCCGGAGATCCGCACCATTCGCCATTACGCGGACCATCCCGCGTACATCGCGGCGCTCGCCGAGCAGGTGCGTGACTACTGGCGGCTGCACGGCCAGCCGGACTTCGCCTCGGGCGACAAGCTCGTGTTGAGTTTTCACGGCGTGCCGAAGCGGACCATGGATCTCGGCGACCCGTACCATGACCAATGCCAGTTGACCGGCTCGCTGCTCGCCTCCGCGCTGGGGCTCACGCCGGTGGAATGCCGCGTGACGTTCCAGTCGCGCTTCGGCCGCGCGGAGTGGCTGCAGCCATACACCGCGCCGACCCTCGCGGAACTGGGCGCGGCCGGCGTGAAGCGCGTGGACGTGTTCTGCCCCGGCTTCACGGCGGACTGCCTGGAAACGATCGAGGAAATCGGCATCGAAGTGCGCGACGAATTCCTGAAGGCGGGCGGCAAGGAATTCCACCGCATCGCTTGCCTGAACGCGTCGCCGGCGTGGATCAAGGCGTTAGGCGAGATCGCGGCACAACATCTGCAAGGATGGCCTGTACAGGCCACGCAACCGGTGACGGTGGCGGCCTGAAACCGCTCATCGCACGAGAATCACCATGAATTACAAGATCACGACGGAACCGGGCGCGCGCCTGCGCATCGACAAATGGCTGTGGGCCGCGCGTTTCTTCAAGACGCGCTCGCTCGCGAGCGACGCAGTGGAGAAAGGCCGCGTGAGGATCGGCGGCGCGAACGTGAAGCCGTCGAAGGACGTGCGGGTGGGTGATATCGTCGAGATCGATATCGAGCGGATCGTCTGGCAGGTGCAGGTGCTCGGCCTGTGCGACGTGCGCGGTCCCGCGCCGGTGGCGCAGACGCTCTACGCCGAGACCGACGAAGGCCGGACCAAGCGGCTCGCGGAAGCGGAACGGCGCAAGACGTTTCGCGAGCCCGCCGCCGGCATGCAGGGCAGGCCGACGAAGCGCGACCGCCGCATCATCGACAGATTTTCAGGTTCGGATTGAAGAATTCTTCGACCGTCGCGTGAACGCCGCCGTACTCGGTGGTGCGGGCGGTCAGGGCGCCGGACATGCAGATGGTCGTGGTTCCCGCGACGAGTACCAGGGCGACCACCGCGATGGCAAAGGTCAGTTTCATGGTACCCCCGGGAAACGGGAACGGCGGCTGGACGACCGCGCGAGGATCAGGAAATTGGCGACGCGTAAGCGGTTTGAAGCAATCGTAGGATTAGGGTAAACGTGCGTCCTGCGGTGCTTGATCGAAGTGTAGGTGAGCCGCTCGATTCCCTCAATCTCAATTTACGCGATGCGGCGAAACGTCCGTTACCGCTTATTTCGCGCGCGCCCGGGCTGGCACACTGACGTTCAATTTTGATCTGACAAACCCTTGAAAACTTTTCCGCTGCCCCAATTTCGGCAGCTAGCGCGAGGAAGCGCGCCGGCCTTCGATGGCTGGCGGCCTCCCGATCCATCCAATCACGGTAATGACACTCAGCGACATGGAAAACACGCAAGAGAATTCAGCGAGCCAGAACCCCACGCCCGCCGACGAAAACGCGCGCCAGGCCGCCGACTTGAATCAGGCAGGCGGGCAGGCCGCCTCGGCAGACGGCACTGCTGCGCCGGAAGCCGCCACCAACAGCACGAACGCCACCGAAACGGCACTGGCGGAAGCGCAGGCTCGCGTGGCCGCGCTGCAGGAAGAATTCCTCCGGGCAAAGGCTGAAACGGAGAACGTACGCCGCCGCGGCCAGGAAGACGTGGCGAAGGCGCACAAGTTCGCCATCGAGAACTTCGCTGAAAACCTGCTGCCGGTGCTCGACAGCCTCGAAGCCGCGCTCGCCGATCAGTCCACGGACCTCGCCAAGGTGCGCGAAGGCGTCGAACTGACGCTGCGCCAGTTGACGGGCGCGCTGGAAAAGGGCCGCGTCGTCGCGCTGAATCCGGTCGGCGAGAAGTTCGACCCGCATCGTCATCAGGCCATCTCGATGGTGCCGGCGGATCAAGAGCCGAACACCATCGTTGCAGTGCTGCAGAAGGGCTACATCATCGCCGATCGCGTGCTGCGTCCGGCGCTCGTCACCGTCGCTGCGCCGAAGTAAGCCCGCGAGGTTCGCGATCATGGCCAACGTGCCCGTCGATTCGACCGCTTTCTCCGTCTTCGAGATGCAGGAACTGGACGCCGCCGGCTTCGACGGCGGGCTGGCGTCGGCGGGCGACGAACTGGCCGTCGTGTTCTTCTGGGGCCTCGACTGCTTCAACTGCGAGATCGCGAAAAAGGCGATGCTCGCGCAGCCCGACGCCATTCGCGCGCTCGGACTGAAGTGGTTTCACAGCAATGTGTACGAGCATCGGGAGCTAGGCCGCCGCTTCATGTTGCACGGCGTGCCGACGTGGTTCTTCTTTCACCGCGGCAAGCGGCTCGGCCGCGCGACCGGCTGGCACGGTCTTGCGCAGTTCGAGGCGGCGGTCGCGGCGGCGCGCGAAAAAATCCGCGCGGCGGCGGCAAAGGAATGACGCGAGCCGGAGCGCAAAAAGTTATAGACCGCATTGCACTCAGGGTCTTGAAAACGAAACCGGCGCTCTTATCTTGCGTACAGGTATGAATTTTGGGCGTTCGGCCCGTTGAATCGGCCGCAAAAGCCGGCGTTTTCCGGCCGCAGCGCCAAAGCGATCAAAGCTAGGAGAGTATAAAAATGGGCAAAATCATCGGCATCGACCTCGGCACCACGAACTCGTGCGTGGCGCTGATGGAAGGCAATCAGGTCAAGGTCATCGAGAACTCGGAAGGCGCGCGCACCACGCCGTCGATCATCGCGTACATGGATGACAACGAGATCCTCGTCGGCGCGCCTGCCAAGCGTCAGTCGGTCACGAATCCGCGCAACACGCTGTACGCTGTCAAGCGCCTGATCGGCCGCCGCTTCGAAGAGAAGGAAGTGCAGAAGGACATCGGCCTGATGCCCTACAAGATTGTCAAGGCCGACAATGGCGACGCATGGGTCGAAGCGCACGGCCAGAAGCTCGCGCCGCCGCAAATCTCGGCGGAAGTGCTGCGCAAGATGAAGAAGACCGCTGAAGATTACCTCGGCGAGCCGGTGACGGAAGCCGTCATCACGGTTCCGGCGTACTTCAACGACAGCCAGCGTCAGGCAACCAAGGACGCCGGCCGCATCGCCGGTCTGGAAGTCAAGCGCATCATCAACGAACCGACGGCAGCCGCGCTCGCGTTCGGCCTCGACAAGGCTGAAAAGGGCGACCGCAAGATCGCCGTGTTCGACCTGGGCGGCGGCACGTTCGATATCTCGATCATCGAAATCGCGGATGTGGACGGCGAAATGCAGTTCGAAGTGCTGTCGACGAACGGCGACACGTTCCTGGGCGGCGAAGACTTCGACCAGCGCATCATCGATTACATCATCGGCGAGTTCAAGAAGGAGCAGGGCGTCGATCTGTCGAAGGACGTGCTCGCGCTGCAACGCCTGAAGGAAGCCGCTGAGAAGGCGAAGATCGAACTGTCGTCCACGGCGCAGACCGAAATCAACCTGCCGTACATCACGGCGGACGCGTCGGGTCCGAAGCACCTGAACCTCAAGATCACCCGCGCGAAGCTCGAAGCGCTCGTGGAAGACCTGATCGAGCGCACGATCGAACCGTGCCGCATCGCTATTAAGGATGCAGGCGTGAAGGTCGGTGAAATCGACGACGTGATTCTCGTCGGCGGCATGACGCGCATGCCGAAGGTGCAGGAAAAGGTGAAGGAGTTCTTCGGCAAGGAACCGCGCCGTGACGTGAACCCGGACGAAGCCGTGGCCGTGGGCGCCGCGATTCAAGGTCAGGTTCTGTCGGGCGACCGCAAGGACGTGCTGCTGCTCGACGTGACTCCGCTTTCGCTCGGCATCGAGACGCTCGGCGGTGTGATGACGAAGATGATCAACAAGAACACCACGATCCCGACGAAGCACTCGCAAGTGTATTCGACGGCGGACGACAACCAGAGCGCCGTGACGATCAAGGTGTTCCAGGGCGAGCGCGAGATGGCCGCAGGCAACAAGTTGCTCGGCGAGTTCAACCTCGAAGGCATTCCACCCGCACCGCGTGGCGTGCCGCAGATCGAAGTGACTTTCGACATCGACGCGAACGGCATTCTGCACGTCGGCGCGAAGGACAAGGCGACCGGCAAGGAAAACAAGATCACCATCAAGGCGAACTCGGGTCTGACGGACGCCGAAATCGACAAGATGGTGAAGGACGCCGAAGCCAACGCCGAGGAAGATCACAAGCTGCGCGAACTGGCCGATGCCCGCAACCAGGGCGACGCGCTGGTCCACAGCACGAAGAAGGCGGTTGCCGAGTACGGCGACAAGGTCGACGCTTCGGAGAAGGAAAAGATCGAAGCCGCGCTGAAGGACCTCGAAGAGGCGCTGAAGAACACGTCGAGCGACAAGGCGACGATCGAAGCGAAGATTGAGGCGCTGGCTACGGCATCGCAGAAGCTCGGCGAGAAGATGTACGCCGACATGCAGGCGCAGCAAGGCGCGGCGGGCGCGGCTGCCGGTGCGGCCGGCGCGGAAGCGGCATCGGCTGGCGCGAGCCAGCAGCATGACGATGTGGTCGACGCCGACTTCAAGGAAGTGAAGAAGGACTAAGCCGCAGAGCGCGTGGATGGCAACGTTCACGCGCTCGCGGTCTTTTCGCGGGCAGTTTCACGCGAAAACACCGCGGCAGGACGCGTTGAGCGTCTGACGTGAAACGCGCCTGGCGAGCCGAACGGCTCGACCGGGCACATTGTTTTTTTGGGGCGTCGCGCTGAAGGCGGGTTTTTGCAGCGAGGCGTCAGAGGTTACGCGCGGGCCGTTTGGTCCGAAGCATTCGAGAGGAACCGTCGCGGTCACTCCGCGGCGGCATGGAACCGACATGGCGAAACGGGATTACTACGACGTTCTGGGCGTTGCGAAGAACGCGAGCGACGACGAGATCAAGAAGGCGTATCGCAAGCTCGCGATGAAGTATCACCCTGACCGCAACCCGGACAACAAGAAGGCGGAAGAGAACTTCAAGGAGGCGAAGGAAGCCTACGAGATGCTCTCCGACCAGCAGAAGCGCGCCGCGTACGATCAATACGGTCACGCGGGCGTCGATCCGAACATGGCGGGCGCGGGCGCGCAAGGCTTCGGCGGCTTTGCCGATGCGTTCGGCGATATCTTCGGCGACATCTTCGGGCAGGCCGCGGGCGGCGCGGCGCGCGGCGGTCGCGGCGGTCCGCAGGTGTATCGCGGCGCGGACTTGCGCTACAGCATGGAGATCACGCTGGAGCAGGCCGCGCACGGTTACGACACGCAAATCCGCGTGCCGAGCTGGGTCAACTGCAACGTCTGCCACGGCTCGGGCGCGAAGCCCGGCACGAAGCCGGAAACCTGTCCGACGTGTCACGGCCAGGGCCAGGTTCGGATGTCGCAGGGCTTCTTCAGCATCCAGCAGACCTGTCCGAAGTGTCACGGCAGCGGCACCTACGTTCCCGACCCGTGCGGCAACTGCCACGGCGCGGGCAAGGTGAAGGAAACGAAGACGCTGGAAGTGAAGATTCCGGCCGGCATCGACGACGGCATGCGCATCCGTTCGGCGGGCAACGGCGAGCCGGGCATCAACGGCGGGCCGAGCGGCGACTTGTACGTGGAAATCCACATCAAGCAGCACTCGGTGTTCGAGCGCGACGGCGACGACTTGCATTGCCAGATGCCGATTCCGTTCACCACGGCGGCGCTCGGCGGCGAGATCGAAGTGCCGACGCTGGCGGGACGCGCGAGCTTCACCGTGCCCGAAGGCACGCAGTCGGGCAAGACGTTCCGTCTGCGCGGCAAGGGCATCAAGGGCTTGCGTTCGAGCATTGCGGGCGATCTCTACGTGCACGTGCAGGTGGAAACGCCAGTCAAGCTCACCGATCAGCAGCGCGATCTGCTGAAGCAGTTCGAGAAGTCGCTGACGGAAGGCGGCGCGCGGCATAGCCCGCAGAGCAAAAGCTGGTTCGACCGGGTAAAGAGCTTCTTCGACTGATGCAGTCGATACGAGCATTGCCATGAAAATCGAAGCACGCAGCGCGGTGTTCGCGCTGCTCGACGATTGCGACGCGACCGCCGAAAGGCGGTCGAGTCGTTTGTACGCGGACTTTTCGCACGAGCATGTGTGCGAGGACGGGCGCGAACTCGATGCGGTCTGCGCCGCCATCGAACGCGATCTGACAAGCGGACTGCATGCAGTCGTTGTCGCGGATTACGAGTTCGGGCGCAACCTTCAGTTCGGCAGCATCGGACGCGGCGGCGATCACGCGCTGCGCGTGCTCATGTTCCGCTCGTGCGCGCTGCTTTCACGCGATGAGGCGAGCGAATGGCTCGCGTCGCAGAATGCCGGAAGCGCCGAGCCCTCGGTCGCGGGCGTCGGCGGCATCGGGCCGAGCATCACGCGCGACGAATTCGATCACGCGATTGCTGCCATCAAGCAGACGCTGGAAGAAGGCGAGTCGTATCAGGTCAACTACACGTTCCGGCTGAATTTCGATGTGTTCGGCTCGCCGCTCGCGCTGTATCGACGGCTGCGGGAGCGGCAGCCGGTCAGGTACGGCGCGTTGATCGCGTTGCCGGACGGACGCGCGGTCGTGTCGTGTTCGCCGGAGCTTTTCCTCGAGAAGCATGGCGAGGTGCTGCGCGCAAAGCCGATGAAAGGCACCGCGCCGCGCGACTCGGACCCCGCCGCGCTGCGCGACGACCCGAAGAATCGCGCGGAGAACGTAATGATCGTCGATTTGCTGCGCAACGATCTTTCGCGTGTCGCGGCGACGGGCTCCGTGCATGTGCCGGCGCTTTTCTCCGTGGAGCCGTATGCGTCGGTCTGGCAGATGACCTCGACGGTCGAGGCGCGCGTCGCCCCGGACGCGTCGTTCGCCGCTATCGTGCGGGCGCTCTTTCCGTGCGGATCGATCACCGGCGCGCCGAAGTACCGCACGATGCAACTCATCGATCAGATCGAAAGCACGCCGCGCGGGCTTTATACCGGCGCAATCGGCTGGCTCGATCAACGCGGCGATTTCTGCCTCTCCGTCGCCATTCGCACTCTCGTGATCGACGCTGATCAGAAGCGCGGTGTGCTTGGCATCGGCGCGGGGATCGTGCTGGATAGCATCGCCGAGAGCGAGTACGAGGAGTGTCTTCTCAAGGCGCGCTTTCTGACCGGCGCGGACCCCGGTTTCGAACTCTTCGAGACGACGTACGCCACGCGGGATGAAGGCGTGCGCCACTACTCGCGTCATGTTGCGCGACTCGAAGCGAGCGCAGCGTATTTGGGGTTTCTCTTCGACAAGCGCGCTCTGGATGCCCAAGTCGCGCGGCAATGCGCGAGCTTCGAAGCGGGCAAGCCGTATAGGTTGCGCATCGCGCTCGACAAGAGCGGACGCCTCGCGCTGACGAGCGCGCCGCTCGCGCCGTTGTCGTCGGATACGGTGGACGTGCTGCTCGCCGCGGACCGAGGCTTCGCGCCGCAGTCATCCGCCGATGTATTGCTTCGCCACAAGACGACGCGCCGCGCCGACTACGACCGCGCGTGGAAAGCCGCCGAAGCCGAAGGCGCGTTCGACATGCTGTTCACGAACGAGCGCGGCGGACTGACCGAGGGCGGCCGTTCGAGCGTGTTCGTGAAGTCGGACGGAAAGTGGTGGACGCCACCCTTGAGCGCCGGCGTGCTGCCGGGCGTCATGCGGGCGGTGCTGATGGACGAACTCGGCGCGTCGGAACGCACGCTGACCGTGCGAGACATCGACCGCGCCGAAGGCTTGCTTCTCAGCAATGCGCTGCGCGGCGCGGTCAACGCAACGTTCAAACGCTAGAGCCGATCACCACTCCGCGACGCTGCCATCCGCGTGACGCCACACCGGATTGCGCCAGCGGTGCCCGACCTTCGCCATCTCGCGCACCTTCTCCTCGTTGACTTCGATGCCGAGCCCCGGCCCTTGCGGAATCGACACCATGCCGTCGTCGTACTTGAAGACCTCGGGATTCTTGATGTAGTCGAGCAGATCGTTGCCCGTGTTGTAGTGGATGCCGAGACTCTGTTCCTGGATGAACGCGTTGTAGCTCACGGCATCGATTTGCAGGCAAGTCGCGAGCGCAATCGGACCGAGCGGGCAATGCAGTGCGAGCGCGACATCGTAGGCTTCCGCCATCGATGCGATCTTGCGGCACTCCGTCAGCCCGCCGGCGTGCGACGCGTCCGGCTGGATGATATCGACATAGCCGCCCGCGAGAATGTGCTTGAAGTCCCAGCGCGAATACAGCCGCTCGCCGAGCGCAATGGGCGTGCTCGTCTGATTGACGATATCGCGCAGCGCCTCGACGTTCTCCGAAAGCACCGGCTCCTCGATGAACATCAGCTTGAACGGATCGAGTTCTCTCGCCAGCACCTTCGCCATCGGCTTGTGCACGCGGCCATGAAAGTCCACGCCGATGCCCACGTTCGGGCCGACCGCCTCGCGCACGGCACGCACGTTGTCGATCACGCCTTGCACCTTGTCGAAGGTGTCGATCATCTGCAATTCTTCGGAGCCGTTCATCTTCACGGCCTTGAAGCCGCGTTCGACGACCGCGCGCGCGTTGTTGGCGACATCGCTCGGACGGTCGCCGCCGATCCACGAATACACCTTGATCTTGTCGCGCACCTGGCCGCCGAGCAGCGCGTGAATCGGCACGCCGTGATGCTTGCCGAGAATGTCCCACAGCGCCTGATCGACGCCCGCGATCGCGCTCATGCCGATCGGGCCGCCGCGATAAAAGCCCGCGCGATACATCACTTGCCACAAGTCTTCGATATGGCGCGGGTCTTTGCCGATCAGATAGTCCGCGAGTTCGTCGACGGCGGCGGCCACCGTGTGAGCGCGGCCTTCGACGACGGGCTCGCCCCAGCCGGTGATGCCTTCGTCGGTTTCGATCTTGAGGAAGCACCAGCGCGGCGGAACGATAAAGGTTTCGAGTTTCGTGATTTTCATGTGAGCGTCTCCTGCAAGGGTCTCCATAGTAGCAAAAAGCAGCGCGTCTGGTCCTATTAATAGTACTATTGGCGGCAGACGCGCTTTGGGCGCCGAAGGAGTTCGAGCATAATCACGCCCGAATCAACGAGACCGACGAGGAGTGGATCATTCACCGCGATTTGCATGGCCGCGTGGCGCACGAACTGGGCATGGCCATTCTGCGAGGCGATTTCCCGCCCGGCTCGCCGTTGCCCCGCGAAGCGGATCTTATCGAACGCTTCGGCGTGAGCCGCACCGTGCTGCGCGAGGCGCTGCGCACGCTGACGTCTAAAGGGCTCGTCGAATCGCGGCCGAAGGTGGGCACGCGGGTGCGCCCGAAGGACGCGTGGAATCTTCTCGACGCCGACATGCTCGACTGGTACTCGCGCGTCGCGCCGCCCATGCTCTTTGCGCTCAAGCTCCAGGAAATGCGCGAGATGATCGAGCCGTATGCGGCCGCGCTCGCCGCTGGCAATCACGAGCCGAGCACGCTGGAACGGCTGGAGCGCGCGCATCGCGCGATGACGGAGGCGCGGAACGTCGACGAATGGGTTCGCGCCGACCTCGACTTTCACTTGTGCGTGCTGGCCGCGTGCAGCAACGAGTTGCTGGTGCCGCTGGGCGCGTTGATCGCGCGCACGCTCGAAGGCCAGTTGCGCCTGAATGCGAAGCGCGCGGATGTGTTCAACGCATCGCTCGCCGAACATACGGCCGTGTTCGATGCCATCGCCGCTCGCGACGCCGCTGCCGCGCGGCGCGCGATGGCCGATCTGCTCGGCGTGACACGCGACCGTATCGAAGCTTGACGGCAGGCGAAAAAAAAACGCGCGGCGACGAGAATCGCAGCGCGCTTGCTTTGTCGCTGAACCAGCGATCAGGAATGCTTTTCGATCAGCTCGACCTTGTAACCGTCCGGATCTTCGACGAACGCGATCACCGTCTTGCCGCCCTTCACGGGACCGGCTTCGCGCGTGACCTTGCCGCCCGCTTCGCGGATGCGGTCGCACGCCTCGGCCGCGTTATCCACTTCGAGCGCGATATGGCCGTAAGCCGTGCCCATCTCGTACTTTTCGACGCCCCAGTTATACGTCAGTTCGAGCACGCTGTTCTCGCTCTCGTCGCCGTAGCCGACGAACGCGAGCGTGTACTTGTATTCCGGGTTCTCGCTCTGGCGCAGCACTTTCATGCCGAGAATACGCGTATAGAAATCGATGGAACGCTGCAGGTCGCCGACGCGCAGCATCGTGTGGAGGAGTCGCATGGTGGGGGTCCTGTTGTGATGAACGGCGGCGCAAAGCCGCGATTGCGGGTATGCGAAATTGTACCGTTCGCTCAGAACGCGCGCTTACAGCGTCGGCAGCAGGTCCGGCGGATGGTGCTTCAACGTATGCCGCGCCTCGCGAAACTCCGGGAAGATGGATTCGACGGTGCGCCAAAAACGCGGGCTGTGGTTCATCTCGCGCAAGTGCGCGAGCTCATGCGCGACCACGTAATCGATGATCGACATCGGAAAGTGAATGAGCCGCCAGTTGAGGCGAATCTTGCCGTCGCTCGAACAACTGCCCCATCGCGTCGCCGCCGACGACAACGCGTACGCGCGAAATTCGACGCCGAGCTTTTGTGCATACACCGCGAGCCGCTCGCCGAAGATGCGCTTCGCTTCGCTTTGCAGCCAGCTCTGCACGCGGTCCTTGATCTGCTGCGCGTCGGCGAGCGCGGGCAGGGCGAGCGCCAGCACGTTGGTCTCCGCATCGAAGGACAGCGCGCTCGCGGCCGCGTTCAGCGACACGCGAATCGTCTTGCCGAGAAACGGAAACTCCGCGCCGTCCTTCCATTCGATGCGCGGCAGCGCGCGTTCCTCGACGCGCGTTTGCCATTCGGCCAGCTTGCGCAGAATCCAGCTTTGCTTGTCGACGATGGCGCTTTCGATATCCGCGATCGTCACCCAGCGCGGCGCGGTGATCGTGAGTCCGGTCGCGTCGATGCAAAAGCCGATGGTGCGGCGCGCCGAGCGTTTGAAGCGGTAATCCAGCGCCCGCGCGCCGAGCACGATGCGCCGCAGCCGCACGCCTTCGGGCAACGGCGCCGGCTTGGCGGTCGGCTCGGAAGAGGGAAGCTCGCCGCGCAGCGGCGCGGGCGCGGCGGCGGGCGCATGCTCGAACGGGAGATCGAGTTGCAGTGTATCGAGCGCGACGGCGGGGCGCTGTCGCGAGGGAGTCTTCTGCATCGGGTCGGCTTTGCGCTCGCGGCGCAGAAATGACGACAGGAACGAATAAGGCACGCCGCGGCTCTGACTTTCGAGTGCTAGGCCGCGTTAGCGACCCGCGCCCGCAGCGCCGGCTCGATGCGGCTCATTGCCCGGCGCGGCATAAGCGAGCGGATCGATACGGCGCATCTCCGTTTCGATCCAGCTCTCGACGCGCGCATTCACTTCTTCGGGCGAGAGACCGGCGGTATCGATGGGCTTGCCGATCGACACCGTGACTATACCCGGATATTTCATGAACGAATTGCGCGGCCAGACGTGCCCGGCGTTATGCGCAATCGGCACCACAGGCGCGCCCGTGGCCACCGCGAAGCGCGCGCCGCCCGTCTTGTACTTGCCTTGCGCGCCGACGCGCGTGCGCGTGCCTTCCGGGAACATGATGACCCACGCGCCTTCATCCATGCGCGCGCGGCCTTGGCGCGTCACCGAGGCGAATGCGTCACGGCCCTGCGAACGGTCGATGTGCACCATCTTCAGGAGGCCGAGCGCCCAGCCGAAGAACGGCACGTACAGCAACTCGCGCTTGAAGACATAGCAGAGCGGGCGCGGCATCAGCGCGGGAAACGCGAGCGTTTCCCATGCGGATTGATGCTTCGACAGCAGCACGGCGGGGCCATTCGGCAGGTTCTCCATGCCTTGTATCGTGTAGCGAATGCCGACGAGATACCGCAGCACGACGATCGTCGACTTGCACCAGCCCGCCGCCATCCAGTAACGGTTGTGCGCGCGCATGAACGGAAACGCGATGAAGCAGGCGGTCGCGTACGGCACGGTGTACACGACGAAGTACAGCATCAGCAGCAAAGAACGGATGAAGCGCATGAAGCCCCGAGAGTGCGTGACAAAAAGCGGTCAGTCGTGGTGCCGCGCGAGGAAGTCGAGCGCGAACGCGCGCAGGTCTTTGTGAACCTGCGTGCCTTCAGGCAAGTTGCCTTGCGCGAGCGTTTTTTCGCCCTTGCCGGTCAGCACCAGATGCACCGGAAAGCCGAGCGCCGCGCCAGCCTGAAGATCGCGCAGGGCGTCGCCGACAACAGGCGTGTCTTCCGGATCGATCTCGAAACGGTCGATGATCTGCTGCAGCATGCCGGGCTTCGGCTTTCTGCAATCGCACTGGTCTTCGGCCGTATGCGGACAGAAGAAGATCGCGTCGATGCGTCCGCCCACTGCCGCCGCCGCGCGGTTCATCTTCTGATGCATGGCGTTGAGCGCGGCCATGTCGAACAGACCGCGCCCGATGCCCGACTGGTTCGACGCAATCGCCACGCGGTAGCCCGCCTGATTCAGTCGCGCGATGGCTTCGAGACTGCCGGGAATGGCGACCCATTCGTCCGGCGACTTGATGAACGCGTCCGAATCGACGTTGATGACGCCGTCGCGGTCCAGAATCACGAGTCGTCTGTTCATGACTTACGCCGCGAGCTTGGAGATGTCGGCGACGCAGTTCATCTGCTGATGCAGCGCGCCGAGCAGGGCGAGGCGATTGTTTCTGAGCGCCGCGTCTTCCGCGTTGACCATCACGTCGTTGAAGAACGTATCGACGCTCTCGCGCAGCGCGGCAAGCGCGCTCAACGCTTCGGTGTAGTTGCGCGCGGCGAGCTGGCTTTGCACGCGCGGCGTTACGCTTTGAATCTGCGCGTACAGATTCTTCTCGGCCGGCTCCACGAGCAATTCCGCATTCACCGACGACGGTGCGCCTTGCTCCGACTTCTTGAGGATGTTCGTGATGCGCTTGTTGGCCGCCGCGAGCGATGCCGCTTCCGGCAGCGCCGCGAATTCGCGCACGGCGTCGAGACGCGCGACGATATCGTCGAGACGCGTCGGATTCAGGCTGAGAACGGCCTCGATGTCGTTGGCTTCGAAGCCGCGTTCGCGCAACAGGCCGCGCAGACGATCCAGGAAGAACGCATACACGGCTTCCGTCGAATCCGCGACTCGCGGCATGCCGGCGAACTGGCGCTGCGCGGCGGCGACGAGATCGCGCAGGTCGACCGGCAGCTTCTTTTCGAGCAGGATGCGCAGCACGCCGAGCGCATGACGGCGCAGCGCGAACGGGTCCTTCTCACCCGTCGGCGCGAGGCCGATGCCCCAGATACCGACGATGGTCTCGAGCTTGTCCGCGAGCGCGACCGCCGAGCCCACGCCGGTGGACGGCGTGTCGTCGCCAGAGAAGCGCGGCTGATAGTGCTCCGAGCACGCGAGCGCGACTTCTTCCGGCTCGCCGTCGTGGCGCGCGTAGTAGGTGCCCATCGTGCCTTGCAACTCGGGGAATTCGCCGACCATGTCGGTCAGCAAGTCCGCCTTCGCAAGACGCGCGGCGCGGCGCGTGAGCGCGGCATCGACGCCGATCATCGGCGCGATCTCGCCCGCGAGCGCTTCGAGACGCTGCACGCGTTCGAGCGTCGAGCCGAGCTTGTTGTGATAGACCACGTTTGCAAGCAGCGGCACGCGCTCCTCGAGGCGCTTCTTCTTGTCCTGCGTGAAGAAGAACTTCGCATCCGCGAGACGCGGACGCACCACGCGCTCGTTGCCTTCGATAATTTCGGCAGGCGTTTGTGTATCGATGTTCGACACGATCAGGAAACGCGAGCGCAGCTTGCCGTTCTGGTCCGTGAGCGCGAAGTACTTCTGGTTCGTCTGCATCGTGAGGATCAGACATTCCTGCGGCACTTGCAGGAACTCCTCGTCGAAGCGGCACTGATACACGACAGGCCATTCGACGAGCGCGTTCACTTCGTCGAGCAGCGACTCCGGCATCACTACGCGGTCCTCGCCCGCGAACGCCTGCAATTGCGTGCGGATGGATTCGCGGCGGTCATCGAAATTCGCGACGACATGCGCCTTCGTGCGCAGCGTTTCCGAGTAGTCGTCGGCGCTCGGAATGGCGATGAAACCCTGCGACAGAAAGCGATGGCCGATGGTCGTATCGCCCGCATCGACGCCGAGCGCGCTCACCGGCACGACGTTGCGGCCGTGCATGGCGACAAGGCGCTGCACCGGACGCACGAATTGCACGTTGGTGCCGTCCGGACGCTGATACGTCATGACCTTCGGAATCGGCAGCTTGGTGAGCGTTTCGTCGAGCGCGGCTTGCAGGCCGTCGGCGAGCGTTGCGCCGGGCGCGGCATAGCGCAGGAAGAACGCCTCGGCCTTGCCGTCCTGTGCGCGTTCGAGCTCCGCGAGCGGGAAGTCGGGAAAGCCGAGCGCGGCGAGTTTCTTCGCGAGCGGCGGCGTGGGATTGCCTTCCTTGTCGAGCGCGACCGAGACCGGCAGCACTTTTTCGCGGACCTGCTTCTCGGGCGCGACATCGCGCACGTTGCGGATCAACACGGCAAGGCGGCGGGGCGTCGCATACTGTTCGAACGATACGGCGCCTTCGATCAGATCGCGGGCGGCGAGCCGCTCGACGATGCCTTCGGCGAACGCGGTGCCGAGACGCGCGAGGGCTTTCGGCGGGAGTTCTTCGGTGAGCAGCTCGACGAGCAGGGAAGCGTGATTGGATTGCGTCATTGTTCTGTCTTGCCTCGTCAAACCTGATCGTTGTTGCGCGTTTCGCCCGGCGGCGCGCTTTCCACCTTCAGCGGCGGCGCCCAGGCCGGACGCGCGGCTTCCTGCTGATCGGTGACGAGCTCCGCGGCGGCGTGCACCGGATTGCCGAGCATCGGGAAGCCGAGACTTTCGCGGGAATCGTAGTAAGCCTGCGCGACGAGACGCGACAACGCCCGAATGCGGCCGATATACGCCGCGCGCTCGGTCACGGAAATGGCGCCGCGCGCATCGAGCAGATTGAACGTATGGCCGGCCTTCAGCACGAGTTCATAGGCGGGCAGCGCGAGCTTCGCCTCGATCATCTTCTTCGCTTCGGCTTCGTAGCTGTTGAAGAAGTTGAAGAGCAGATCGACGTTCGCGTGCTCGAAGTTGTAGGTGGACTGCTCGACTTCGTTCTGGTGATAGACGTCGCCGTAGGTCAGCCGGCGCAGCACCTTGCCGTTCGGGCCGTCTTCTTCCCACTCGGTCCAGACGAGGTCGTACACGTTCTCGACTTTCTGCAAATACATGGCGAGGCGTTCCAGGCCATACGTGATCTCGCCGAGCACCGGCTTGCAGTCGAGGCCGCCTACCTGCTGGAAGTACGTGAACTGCGTCACTTCCATGCCGTTGAGCCACACTTCCCAGCCGAGTCCCCATGCGCCGAGCGTCGGGTTCTCCCAATCGTCCTCGACGAAGCGCACGTCGTTCTGCTTCAGATCGAAGCCGAGTGCTTCGAGCGAGCCGAGATACAGGTCGAGGATGTTCTCAGGCGCGGGCTTGAGCACGACCTGATACTGATAGTAGTGCTGCAGGCGGTTGGGGTTCTCGCCGTAACGGCCGTCCTTCGGGCGGCGCGACGGCTGCACGTAGGCCGCGCGCCACGGCTCGGGACCGATCGCGCGCAGGAAGGTGTGCACGTGCGAGGTGCCCGCGCCGACTTCCATGTCGATGGGCTGGAGAAGCGCGCAGCCCTTGTCGTTCCAATAGGACTGCAGCGTCAGGATGATTTGCTGAAAGGTGAGCATGGTTGCTTTTTTCGGGGCGGACGCGGCGCGGCCATCGTCGAGACAGATGCGACTAACAGGCTCGGCCACATCGCTTAAACGCATGATTCTAGCGTATTGGCCGGGCGTGCAGCGTCGGCGGCGCGGGGATGACCGGGGCGTCTCGATTGGGCAAACTCGGGATTGGCTCTGAGGAAACTTGGGCATTGGTGTCATTGTGTAATGTTTCAGTACAGACGCCCGGTTTGAAGAATCGTCGTGTTAAAAAATCCAATCCGCGCGTCGTCACATTCGACTATCGCTGAGATGACGATCCGCCGACCAAGAACACGAATCGACAACCGCCGAAGATGCAAGACCAAAGTAGTTATCAGCAAGCGCTGGCGCATTACGAAGGCGGCCAGTTCGACCAGGCGCTGAAGGCGTTGGCGCCGCTTCTGGAACAGGATGCGGTCGATGCCGAAGTTCTGAACACAGCCGCGATCTGCGCGCTCAAACTCAATCGGGAAGAGGAAGCAGAAGCACTGTGGCAGAAGGCGCTTCGGGCTGAACCGAACTCCGTAGGCGTCCATTCGAACTACGCCATTCTCCTTTCCCGGCAAGGAAACTACGAAGCAGCGCAATCAGCCTACGAGCGGGCGCTGTCGATTAATCCCACGTTCGTGGAAGCCCGGTTCAACCTCGCGCTCCTCTTCGTTAGGCAGAAGCGGTGGCAGGAGGCCGAGATCGAGTTGTCCAGAGCGCTCGCTTTGCGCGACGATATCGCGGATGCCCACTTCCACCGTGGCGCGGCCCTGGAAGCGTTGGGTCGGCCACAGGAAGCGGCCGGTTCCTATGAGCGCGCGTACGCGCTCTGTCCGCAGAACCTATCGGCCCTTTTGGAACGTGCCAAGTTAGAACTGGCGCTGGAAAAGTGGGATTGCGCAGAGCAAGCCTATAGAGAAGCGGTGGCGCGCCTGCCCGACGTCGGCTGGCTGCGGTTCAGGCTCGGTCTGGCCCTGGAACAACAACACAAACTCGATGGCGCCGAGGCAGCATATCGCGAGGCTATTGCGTTAAGCCCGGAATTGGCCGAGGCGCATAACAACCTCGGAAACGTGCATCTTAGGCTGCGCCGTTTCACGGACGCATTGAGGTCGTTGGAAGCGGCGGCCCGCTTGCGCCCGAACGATGCTACGGTGCAGACCAATCTTGCCGGAGTAATGGTCGAATTGAAGCGGCTTCAAGAGGCAGAGGCACTGTATCGACAAGCGTTGACGCTCGAACCAGAGCACGCAACCGCCAGGTTTCACCTGTCATTGCTATTGCTTAGTCAGGGACGATACACCGAAGGTTGGCCGATGCACGAAGTCCGGTTCGATCCGCGTTTGCCAGGAGAGAAGACATTTCTGCCGCCTGTCGATTATCCCCAGTGGCAAGGGGAATCGCTGCTAGGCAAATCAATCGTGGTCCTCGTCGAGCAGGGCTTGGGCGATGGCGTTCAATTCAGCCGATACTTCCCGCTCATCGCGATGCGCGGCGCGTCCAAGCTCACGGTGGTCTGCGCACGACCGCTCATGCGCCTGTTCCAGCAAATGGAAAGCGTTAGCGAATGCATCGGTGTCGAGGCGTTTCATCGCCTGCCGCCTCACGATTTCTGGTGCTTCTCGATGAGCCTGCCGCTTTGCTTCGGAACCACCCTGGACACGATTCCCCGCGAGATGCCTTATCTCGCGCCGCTCGCGCAAGATGTGGAACGTTGGAAGCAACGCTTGCCGGCCGGCAAGCTCAGGGTCGGTCTTGTGTGGGCGGGAGATCCACGACTGCATAACCCGCTTCTGACCGAGGTCGATCAACGCCGTTCGATCGGTCTAAGGCGCTTTCTCCCAATTTTGGAGATCCCTTATATCGAATTCGTGAGTCTTCAGAAAGGAGACGCAAGCAGCGCGCAGTTGGGCGACTTGCCTGAAGAGCGGCGCCCATTGGACCTCATGCCTGAAGTACTCGACCTCGCCGATACGGCCGCGATCGTCTCTCTGCTCGACCTGATCATTGCAGTCGACACGTCTGTCGCGCACCTTGCAGGCGCGCTGAACAAGCCTGTGTGGATTCTGTCGCGCTTTGACGCCTGTTGGCGCTGGCTGCGCGACCGCGACGATTCGCCGTGGTATCCCTCAGCGCGGCTATTCCGGCAGGAGAGACCGGGCGACTGGGACGAGGTGATTCAGCGCGTCGGGCATGAACTGCGCGATTGGGCTGCCCGCGGTCATTGAACTTGCGGTCCGAGTGAGGCCTGCTTCGCGTCGTCGAGGTGCTTGTTCCAGGCTGCGCGGGCCTGCGCCACGTAGGACTCCACCGCGTGGCGCAACTTGTGCACCGCATCAACCGGACTGTCGAGTTCGCCCATCATGCGCCGGAAATACTGTGCCACGTGACTATCTGAATGGTAGTGATTGAACACGTTCTTGGGACCGGTCAGTCTGATGCATCCAAACAGCACCATGATGGCCGACTGTAGCGTGCCGTCCTCGCCGCCGTACTGACGATACACGTCGTCTTCGGGAAAGCCGCCCAACGCCAGGATGGCGGTCCGGCGAATGAGGAGACTGCTGATGATCATGTTGTTCATGATCTCGGCATGGTGCGCGAACCCGGAGAACCCGACGACGTTGGGCGGATATCCCACGAATGCCACGTTGAGCCGCACGACGTGTTGTTCCGGCGCCATCCGAAGCGTGCCGACCGCTCGAGCAAGGGCGCCGGGCAATATTCGTCATCGGCGTCGAGGAACGCGAGGAGCGGATGCGCAGCGTATTGGGCGCCGAGATTCCGCGCGCGTGCAGCCCCTCCGTTCGCCGGTGTTTGCAGCAGTTGAACACGTGCGTCAGTGAGTGCGATGCTTCTTGCGATATCTAGTGATGTGTCTTCCGAGCCATCATCGACGACTATGATCTGCGCAGCTTCCGGCTGCGCGAGGCAACTGTTGAGGGCACGAGCGAGCGTTGCCGCAGCGTTGAAGCATCGGATGACGATGGAAACTTCAGCGGGCGCAAGGGCTGCGTGCATGGTGGGACGGTTGGTTGATGGGCCGGATCGGCGCACAGTGTTTGAATTTTGTCTGACTCCGAACAGTGCGCGAGAAGGTCGATTAGAGCGGTGAAGGCGTCGTCGCCAAAAGGCCGACGCCTTCACCCGCTATTTTCTTCTCCTCGGCGCGAACGCAAACCCCACCGCCAGCAACAGCAGCGACACGACGATCACCGTCGCATTACCGCTCGTCACATACGGCGTGCGCCCCGACGTCCCCTGCACGCGCGCTTCGAGCACGCCGGTCGTGAAGGTCGGCAGCCGCGACACGACATCGCCGTTTGCCGCGATCACGGCGGTCATGCCCGTGTTCGTCGCTCGCAGCGTCGGCCGGCCGGTTTCGATCGAACGCATGCGCGCGATCTGCAAATGCTGATCGAGCGCGATGGTGTTGCCGAACCACGCGAGATTCGTCGAGTTGACGAGAATGCCCGCGGGCGTTTCCTGTTCGCGCAGCGTGCGCGCGATCTCTTCGCCGAAGATGTCCTCGTAGCAAACATCGACGGCGACCGGCTGGTTACGCACGAAGAACGCCTTTTGCACGACGGGGCCACGCGCGAGATCGCCGAGCGGAATGCCCATCAGGTTCACGAACCAGTGAAAGCCGAGCGGCACGAATTCGCCGAACGGCACGAGATGATGCTTGTCGTAGCGATACACATCGTTCACGCCCGGCGTGATGCCGAAGAGGCTGTTCGTGAAGTCGGTCGGGCGTCCGTTCGGCTGAATCGTGACGCCGATCGCGCCGAAAAGAATCGACGAATTCGTGCTGTCCGCGAAACTGCGGATTGCGCTCGCGAACGCCGGCGGCACCTGAACGGCCAGCACGGGCAGCGCGGTCTCCGGCGTGACGATCAGATCGGCCGGCTTCTCGGTGATGAGCCGCTTGTACAGCGCGAGCGATTCGTCGACGCCCGCCTGCTCGAACTTCATCTCCTGCTTTACATTGCCTTGAAGCAGACGCACGTCGAGCGGCGCGTTCGCGGGCGTCGTCCATTGCACGAGCGAGAGCAGCATGCCGGCGACGATCAGCGCAAGCGCCGTCAATGCGGGCGCCAGCGCGCGCCGCCGCATCCCGCGAAACGCGACCACCGCCTGCACGATGCACGCAGCCACGAGCGCGAGCACCCACGCGACGCCGTACACGCCGGCAATCGCGCCGAACCCGGAGAGCGGGCCGTCCACTTGCGCATAGCCGCTCGCGAGCCACGGAAAGCCGGTGAAGACGAGTCCGCGCAGCCATTCGCCGAGCGCCCAGGCGCTTGCGAACGCGAACGCGCCGTGCCAGGTTGGCGCAAAGCGCGGCGATGCGTCGATCTCGCGGGCGGTGGCAGCGTCTTCGTCGCCGAAGCGGGCGCGTCCCGCGACGAGCGACCAGACGAGGCTCGACAACGCCGGATACACCGCGAGATAAAGCGAAAACAGCGCGACCGCGGCGGCGGCGAGCGGCGCGGCCATGCCGCCGTAGTCGTGCATGCTCACATACAGCCACCAAACGCCCGTGACGAAGTTGCCGAAGCCGAAGGCCCAGCCGGTTGCCGCCGCGCTTTTCCAGCCGTTCGTGCGCGACAGCCACGCAAAGAAGCACGCGAAGATGACGAGTTCGATCCAGCCGCCGTGCGGCGTCGGCGCGAAAGACAGCGTGTTCGCCGCGCCGAGCACGGCGGCGACGAGGTAATGCCAGAACGGGAGGGCACGCGGCGCAGCGGAAGCTGTGACGTCGCGTTGACGCGAGAGGGAGCGAAACGGTGAATCGGCCATGGATTGCTAGGTCGGCGGAAGCGAAAGGGTGATTCTCGAAGCGGTGGGCGGCGCGCGCGCCGCCGGTCAGTCGCGCAGCTCGCTCTCGTCGTCGCCGGGCTGACGCGGTTGCTGCGTGAGATTGGGCACGCGCCGCACGAGCAGCACGTGAACCTGGCGGGCGTCGCCGCGAAGAATCTCGAACACGAAGTCGTCGATGCGCACCTTCTCGCCGCGATGCGGCACGCGCCCGAACCGGTGCGTGACGAGCCCGCCGATGGTGTCGACTTCCTCGTCGGAGAAGTCGGTGCCGAATTCTTCGTTGAACTGTTGAATGCCCGTCAGCGCGCGCACGCGGAACTTGCCGTCCGGCGATGCGATGATATTGCCGGTTTCCTCGTCGAAGTCGTATTCGTCCTCGATGTCGCCGACGATCTGCTCCAGCACGTCCTCGATGGTGATGAGGCCCGCGACGCCGCCGTATTCATCGACGACGATCGCAATGTGATTGCGGTTCACGCGGAAGTCGTGCAGCAGCACGTTGAGCCGCTTCGACTCGGGAATGAACACGGCGGGGCGCAGCATGCCGCGCACGTCGAACTCTTCCTCGGCGTAATAGCGCAGCAGGTCTTTCGCGAGCAGCACGCCGATGACGTTGTCGCGGTTGCCCTCGTACACCGGATAGCGCGAGTGCGCTTTTTCCAGCACGAAGGGAATGAATTCGGCGGGCGTTTCCGCGATGTTGATGGCGTCCATCTGGGCGCGCGGAATCATGATGTCGCGCGCGCAGAGATCGGACACCTGAAAGACGCCTTCGATCATCGAAAGCGAATCGGCGTCGAGCAGGTTGCGCTCGTGGGCGTCTTGCAGCACTTCGAGAAGCTCGTCGCGCGACTCGGGTTCGTGCGAGATGAAATCGGTCAGACGCTCGAGCAGCGAGCGTTTTTCCTGCGGTTTGTCGGCGTGGCGTCGACTGGGATAGGGTTCGTTCATAGCGGAGCGCCCGGGAAGACCCGGGCGCGAATTAACAGAAACTTAAGCATACACCAAGGTAAAACGCGGCCTGCGTGGTGCGGCGCGCTTAGCGAAACGCTCCACGATGCTAGCCGATCGATATGCAAAATAGGTGTCAGGCGGGCATCGTTAGCCGATCGGCCGACCCTCTCTTCGGCCCGCGAGAAGATCACTTGCCGCCCTGGCAACGTCGGAGCAGCGCCTCGAGCGCGCGGTCGCGCATGCCGCATTCACGCAAGGCTTCCACCGTGCGGCTCACGTAGTCGAGCGTGGTGCCGTATCGGCCGCTCGCACAGCCGAACACCGTGCGGATCACCGGATCGGCGAGCTTGCCTGTGTACGACGTGGCGTCGCGGCGCATGACGAACGCGAGCGCCTCGACGCGTCGTCCGTCGATGAGCGTGCACGGCAGCCATGCCGGACGATACGAGGCCATCGACATCTCGCGTCTCCACAGCACGTCGAGATGCGCTTCCGTGTCCGGGCCGCCGAGGCGAAACGCCATGCCGGTGCAGGAGCCGCCGCGATCCAGCGCGAGCACGAGCCCCGGCTGCTCCGGCGTGCCGCGATTCACGCGCGACCACAGATACAGCCCGCGATGATAGCCATGCACTTTGCCGCGCACGGCTTCGAGCGTCGGCAGGCCGGGATTCCAGATGAGCGAGCCATAGCCGAAGAGCCACAGGTCCGACGCGCGGTCCCAATGCGAAAGCGCCGCTTCGCGCGATGCGGCGAGTTCCTCATCGGTGAGAAGCGGCGTGTCGAGTAGCGCGGGCGGATAGTCCGGGCGAGGCTGCTGCGGATCGAGCGGCGGGCTCTCGATAGCGGGCGTGGACTCGGGTGTCTTGTCGTTCACGGTGCGGACGGGGCAGCGGATCGGCGAAAGTCAGACCAATGGCACGTACGGATCGGGGAAGCCGAGAGACTGCATGATATCCGTCTCGATGGATTCCATCTCTTGCGCTTCGCTTTCGACCTCGTGATCGTAGCCCTGCGCATGCAGCGTGCCGTGCACGATCAGATGCGCGTAGTGCGCGTCGAGCGGCTTGCCTTGCTCGCTGGCTTCCCTTTCGACCACCGGACAGCACAGAATCAGATCGCCCGAAACGGGGTCGTCCTCGGATTCCGCATATGCGAAGGTCAGCACGTTCGTCGCGTAATCCTTCTGCCGATACGTGCGATTCAGCATGCGGCCTTCTTCTTCGTCGACGAAGCGGACCGTCAACTCGGCGTCGGCAAAGAGCGACGCCTTGATCCAGCGGCCGACCGTCGCGCGGGACAACAGCGCCTTGTGCGACGGAAACGCCTTTGCAGCCGGGAACTGCAGGTTCAGCGTGAGGCTCGGCTTCATGCAGGTTTTTGCGACTGCTGGGCCGCGCGCGCTGCCTCGGCGAGCGCGGCGTCTTTTTGCGACTGCGCGTCGTAAGCCTCGACGATGCGCGCGACGAGCGGATGCCGCACCACGTCCGCCGACGTGAAATGCGTGATGGCGATGCCGCGCACTTCCGACAGCACGTGCTGCGCTTCGATCAGCCCGCTCTTGTGGCCGCGCGGCAGGTCCACCTGCGTCGTGTCGCCGGTCACGACCGCCTTCGAGCCGAAGCCGATACGCGTGAGGAACATCTTCATCTGCTCGGGCGTGGTGTTCTGCGCCTCGTCGAGAATGATGAACGCGTGGTTCAGCGTGCGGCCGCGCATGTAGGCGAGCGGCGCGATTTCGATCATCTGGCGCTCGAACATCTTCGCGGTCTTGTCGAAGCCGAGCAGATCATAGAGCGCGTCGTAGAGCGGGCGCAGATACGGATCGACCTTCTGCGCGAGATCGCCGGGCAGGAAGCCGAGCCGTTCGCCCGCCTCGACGGCTGGGCGCGTCAGCACGATGCGCTTGACCTGATCGCGCTCCAGCGCATCCACGGCGCAGGCGACGGCGAGATACGTCTTGCCCGTGCCGGCCGGCCCGATGCCGAACGTCACGTCGTGCGCGACGATCTGCTTCAGATACTGGCGCTGCATGGGCGTTCGGCCACGCAGGTCGGCGCGGCGCGTGTACAGCGTCGGGCCGTGATCTTCGTCCTCGCCGAGGTCCATCGTGGCGCTCGGCTCGTCGAACGGGTGATCCGGGTCGCCGCGGAAACGCGGGTCGTTCTGCCCGTCGTCCTCGCCGTTCTGGCCGGCTTCTTTCGCTAGCCGCGCCGCATGGCTTGCTTCGACGAGCGCGAGCTGAATATCGTCGACGGAAATCGGATCGCGGGCGCGGTTGTAGAAGTTTTCGAGCGCCGCGAGCGCGACTTTGGCGCCCCGGCCACGAATCGAGATCTTGTGCCCGCGTCGCGACAGCGTCACGTCGAGCGCCTGTTCGATCTGCCTCAGATTTTCGTCGAGCGGGCCGCAGAGGTTCGCGAGCCGCGCGTTGTCTTCGCGCGGAGCGGTGAATTCGAGATGCTGCTGGGGAGCGTTCTTCAAGGCGGGGTGGGTGTCCTGTCCGGTCTCGTAGGATTAATTGGCAAGCTCGGGGGCGGCCGTCTCGGGTGCGAGCACGAGCGCGCCGCGCAGCGAATGCGGATACGCGTGGTTGATCTCGACATCGATCATCTGGCCGATGAGTCGCGCATGCGAAGCGAGCGGCGCCGGGAAGTTGACGACGCGATTGTTCGCCGTGCGTCCGGCGAGCTCGCTCGGATCCTTGCGCGACGGACCTTCCACCAAAATGCGCTGCACAGTGCCGACCATCGAATTGCTGATTCTCACGACGTTTTCCTCGATCGTCGCCTGCAAGTGCTGCAAGCGCCTGAGCTTGACCTCGCGGGGCGTATCGTCATGCAGGTTTGCAGCCGGCGTGCCTGGTCGCGGGCTGTAGATGAACGAGAAGCTCGTGTCGTAACTCATTTCCTCGACGAGCGCCATCATCTTGGCAAAATCGTCCTCGGTTTCGCCGGGGAAACCGACGATAAAATCCGTCGACAGCGACAAATCCGGGCGAATTGCCCGCAGCCGGCGAATGACCGACTTGTATTCGAGCACGGTGTAGCCGCGTTTCATCGCCATCAGAATGCGGTCGGAGCCGTGCTGCACCGGCAAATGCAGGTGCGAAACGAGCTTCGGCACCTTCGCGTACGTGTCGATGAGGCGCTGCGTGAATTCCTTCGGGTGCGAAGTCGTGTAACGAATGCGTTCGATGCCCGGCACCTCCGCGACGTACTCGATGAGCGTCGCGAAGTCCGCGATTTCATGCGCGCCGGCCGTCAACGCGCCCCGGTAGGCGTTCACGTTCTGGCCGAGGAGCGTCACTTCGCGCACGCCCTGATCGGCGAGACCGGCGATTTCGGTCAGCACATCATCGAGCGGGCGCGACACTTCCTCGCCGCGCGTGTAAGGCACGACGCAATAGCTGCAGTATTTGCTGCACCCTTCCATGATCGAGACGAACGCGCTCGGACCCTCGACGCGCGCCGGCGGCAGATGATCGAACTTTTCGATTTCCGGAAAGGTGATGTCGACTTGCGCGCGGCCCGTGGCGCGCCGCTTGTCGATCATGGCCGGCAAGCGATGCAGCGTCTGCGGTCCGAAGACGATATCGACGTAAGGCGCGCGCGCCACGATCGACGCGCCTTCCTGACTCGCGACGCAACCGCCCACGCCGATCAGCAGGTTCGGATTCGCTTCCTTCAGTTCGCGCACGCGCCCCAGGTCGGAGAACACTTTCTCCTGTGCCTTTTCGCGCACGGAGCACGTATTGAAGAGAATGACGTCCGCGTCTTCGGGCGTGTCGGTCTTGACGAGTCCTTCAGCGGCACCGAGCACGTCGACCATTTTGTCGGAGTCGTACTCGTTCATCTGGCAGCCGAAGGTCTTTACGTAAACTTTCTTGGTCATGAATGGTCGCCGGTCGCAGTGGTTAACCTGGGGGCGTATTGAGAACGGATGGAATTGAGCGGTTTTTGCGCGAAACTGCGCTACTTTCGCTTGACGTTAGCCGCATATTATAGCCCGCAGCGCCTTGCGACGCTCGCCAGCCCGTTGAGTGGTGCCGGGCTGCGGTTAGGCGGTCGGCTTGCATCAGGCATCCGCCCAGGCCTTCGCTGCGGCGACCGCTCGCCGCCATCCGGCAAGACGCGGTTCGACGTCGGACGCCGGCATCGACGGTGTGAACCGCCTGTCCAACTGCCATTGCGCTTTCAGTTCGCCAAGGTCTTTCCAGTAGCCCACCGCGAGTCCGGCGAGATAGGCTGCGCCTAGCGCGGTGGTTTCCGCGACGCGCGGCCGCACCGTATCGACGCCTAGCATGTCGGCCTGAAACTGCATCAGCAAGTCGTTGGCGCACGCGCCCCCGTCCACACGCAACTGCGCGATGGGCATGCCCGAGTCGGCTTCCATGGCTCGCAACACGTCGAGCGACTGATACGCGATGGATTCGAGCGCCGCCCGCGCAATGTGGCTCGACGTTGTGCCGCGCGTGACGCCGAACAACGTTCCGCGCGCACGCGCGTTCCAGTGCGGCGCGCCAAGCCCGGCGAAGGCGGGGACGAGATACACGCCGTCGCTGTCGGGCACGGCGCGCGCAAGCGCTTCGACCTCGCTCGCGCTTCGGATGAGCCCGAGTCCGTCGCGCAGCCATTGCACGACTGCGCCGGCGATAAAGATGCTGCCCTCGAGCGCATAGTCGACGCGATCCCCGATCTGCCACGCAACTGTCGTCACCAGGTTGTTGCGCGACTCGATCGGTTTGTCGCCCGTATTCATGACGAGAAAGCAGCCCGTGCCGTACGTGTTCTTCACCATGCCGCTTTCCGTGCACATCTGGCCGAAGAGCGCGGCGTGCTGGTCCCCCGCGATGGACGCGATCGGGATTTCGGCGGCGAGAAAACTGCCGTGCGTGGTTCCGTACACTTCGGATGACGCGCGCACTTCGGGAAGCATGCTACGCGGAATGTCGAAGGCGTCGAGCAGCTCGTCGTCCCAGCGGCGCGCGTGTATGTCGAAGAGCATGGTGCGCGACGCGTTCGTGATGTCCGTGATGTGCATGCCCCGGCGCGTGAAGTTCCAGACGAGCCAGCTATCCACGGTTCCGAACGCGAGCCGCCCTTGCCTGGCTTTGTCCCGCGCGCCTTCGACGTTATCGAGAATCCAGCGGATTTTCGTTGCGGAGAAATAGGCGTCGATAGGCAGGCCGGTTTTGGCGCGGACCATCGGCTCGAGGCCGCGCGCCTTGAATTCATCGCAGAGCGCGGCGGTGCGGCGGTCCTGCCAGACGATCGCGTTGTACACCGGCTTGCCGGTCTCGCGATCCCAGACGATGGTGGTCTCGCGCTGATTGGTGATACCCAAAGCCGCGATCGACGATGCGCTCAGCCCCGCGCGCGTCACGGCTTCGGCCGCGACGCCCGCCTGAGTCGACCAGATTTCCTGCGGATCGTGCTCGACCCAGCCGGCACGGGGATAGATCTGCTGGAACTCCTTCTGAGCGACGGACACGATGTTCCCGCTCCTGTCGAACAGCATGGCGCGCGAGCTCGTCGTGCCCTGGTCGAGCGCGAGGACGATTTGATCCTGCATGGTCATCTCCGAGGTTGAGCGGGCATCCGCCATGCGAAGTCCGCATGCGCAATCTATCGGAGGCGCGGCGCGCGGACAACCTGGCCGAATGGCATAAGCAAAATGGACGGTCCATGCTCGCCGTGATTCGGCCTATGCCATTCGGCCGAGTGGCAACAACGCGGCGATCGTCCGATACTGGCGGCTCAATCGAGCGATGGGTGACTGCAATGCGAATGTGGATCGCGACGGGCACGGTTGCGGCAGCCGTACTGGCCGGCTGCGTAACGACGCCTAGTCTGGAGGGATCGTTCGGCGCGCCGTCTTTCGGCGCGCTTCAGGACATGTGCGGGATGGCGTCGACGGATTGGGGCGCCGACGCGCAGTCCGTGTACTCGGCCTTCTTCGACGCGTACGTCGCCGAGCGGCGCGGCGCGCTGTCGAGAGATCGCTTCTGCGCGTTTCAGGCCGGAATCGCGGAACGGCATCGCGCGTATGTCGCGAATCCGGGTCCGACAGCGCAGAGCGCGTGGGCCAACTTCCTGCTGGATCAGCGCGCGCAGGCGCTGAGTTGGCGAGCGGCCGTCGATCCGACGTTGCGAGGGGGATAAAGCTCGGGGGAAGGGACGCGGCCGGCGGCACGCGTCCCGCGCGCTGCTACGAGAACCGCTTGAAGGCCTTGATGGTGGAATCGCCGGTTGCGGTGAGCCGCCATTGCTGTCGGCCGGAGGCGAGTTGTTCGAGCTGGACGAGCTGGCGTTCGAGCAGGGCGTCGAGTTCCTCGCGTTCCATGTCGACCTGGTTGGGCGCTTCCTGAACCAAAAGCAGCGTGGCAAATTCGTGCGGACTCAGCATCGTGTTCTCCATGACGACCGAAGCGCAGACGGCCAGCGGCGACCGGCTCCTCGCTTCGAAACGTTGCGCGGGAAAACTGCAACTGCCGGGCAGCACGTGTATTTCTTCAATGCGCTGCCGGGAATTGGGATTGTAGGCAAGCGTCTGAGGAGTGCCAATCATACCGGTGAAAATTTCGGCTTTGACTTTTGGCGGCTTCGAAAGCGGTTGGTCAGAGAGGCCGATTTGCAGAATCCACGTGAAGACTGCGCTGCACTGCACACTGAAAGAGCTCGCCGCGAACTCATGCTGACGTTTCATTAATCTATACGATAAATGAATTTGTTCCGGCTTACGGTGGCAATGCAATATGCTTCTTTTGCCGCATCAACGATTAACTATCAGTGTGCTTTGCACGCGTATCGCCGCCCGTAACTCGGATTTCATTCATGAACCGCTTCAATTGGCAGAACCCTTATCCCACTCCGCGCCTTCCCGTGTTCGCGCGGAACATCGTTTCGACCTCGCATCCGCTCGCCGCGCAAGCCGGTCTGCGCATGCTGTGGAAAGGCGGCAATGCCGTCGACGCGGCCATCGCGGCCGCGGCGGCCATCACTATCGTGGAACCGGTATCGAACGGTCTGGGCGGCGATGCTTTCGCGCTGGTGTGGGACGGCAGCAAGCTGCACGGGCTGAACGCGTCGGGCGTGGCCCCGGCGGCATGGAACGTCGACTATTTCCGCCGCAAATATGGCGAAGAAAACGGCCTGGCACGCCAGCCCAAGCGCGGATGGGACACCGTGACGGTCCCGGGCGTCATCGCCGGATGGGAAGCATTGCATGCGAAGTTCGGGTCGCTGCCCTTTGCCGATCTGATGGAGCCGGCCATCGGAATCGCGGAGCGCGGTCATGCGGTGGCGAGCATCGTCGCGTACAAGTGGGCGGCGGCTGTCCCTGAAATGAAAGATCAACCCGGCTTTGCGGATGTGTTCATGCCGCACGGCCGCGCCCCCGAAGTCAGCGAGCTCGTGCGCATGCCGGGTCACGCCAATACGTTACGCGCGCTCGCGGAACACGGCCCACGCGCGTTCTACGAGGGCGAAGTCGCCGAACGCATTGCGGCGTTCGCACGCGAGGGCGGCGGCGCGATGACGCTGGACGACCTGCGGAACTATCGCGCGGAGTGGGTCGAGCCGATCAGCAAGGATTATCGCGGCTACACCGTCCACGAGATTCCGCCGAACGGGCAGGGTATCGCGGCGCTCATCGCGCTCGGCATTCTCGACAAGTTCGATGTCAGCGCGCTGACGGTCGATCGTATCGAGTCGCAGCATCTGCAAATCGAAGCCATGAAGCTCGCGTTCGCCGACGTCTATCGCTACGTCGCCGATCCGCGCTCGATGGAAGTCACGCCGGAGCAGATGCTCGACGACGCCTACCTCACGGAGCGCGCGAAGCTTATCGACCCGGCGCGAGCCACGCAGTTCGACTTCGGCATGCCGAAGGCGGGCGGCACGATCTATATGTCGGTGGCCGACGAGCGCGGCATGATGGTGAGCTTCATCCAGTCGAACTACATGGGCTTCGGCTCGGGCGTGGTCGTGCCGAATACCGGCATCTCGCTGCAGAACCGTGGCTGCGGCTTCTCGATGGACCCGGAATCGGCGAACGTCGTCGAGGGCGGCAAGCGCCCGTTCCATACGATCATCCCGGCATTCCTCACGCAGGACGTCGGCGGCCGACGCGAAGCGGTGATGAGCTTCGGCGTCATGGGCGGCGACATGCAGCCGCAAGGGCATCTGCAGTCGATCGTGCGAATGCTCGACTACGGTCAGCAGCCGCAGGCGGCTTGCGACGCGCCGCGCTGGAAGGTGAACCGCGATTTCACCATCGACATCGAAGCTACGCTCGATCTCGAGACGGCTCGCGCGCTCGAGGGCATGGGCCATACGATCAAGTCCATCGACGATCCGTACATGGACTTCGGCTCGGGTCAATACATCTGGAAGCTGGACCGCGACGATCCCGACCGCGGTTACGTCGCAGCGAGCGACAGCCGCCGCGACGGTCTCGCTGCCGGCTTCTAGCAACGATACGGCTGCCTGCGTTCACGCAGACAGCCGGCCTTCCATGAGTTTTCGCCTTCGCACTGCGCCAAGCGCCGTGCGAACGGTGGCGCACGTCCGCGCATTGCTGTATTGAGCCGAGAGCACGAGATGACGCAACACGGAAAGACTTTGAACGAAGCGGTGCACGAAACACCGCTGGCAGGCCGCCCGGCCGTTGCCCATGGCGCCGACATTTCGCATCCGCCGGCCGCCACGCTGTCGAAGGCGATGGTTCGCCGCATCGTTTTTTCGTCGTCGGTCGGCAATGCGCTCGAATGGTTCGATTTTCTCGTCTACGGCTATTTCGCGGCGATCATCGCGAAGGCGTTCTTCCCATCGCACGACGAATGGCTTTCGACGATGCTCGCCATCGGCACCTTCGGCATCTCGTTCCTGATGCGTCCGCTGGGCGCGATCGTGCTCGGCATCTACGCCGATCGCAACGGCCGCAAGGCCGCGCTGACGCTCGCCATTCTGCTGATGATGATCGGCACGCTGACCATGGCGGCAATGCCGTCGTATCAGCACATCGGCATCGCGGCGCCGCTTCTGATCCTGCTCGCGCGGCTGATTCAGGGCTTCGCGGTAGGCGGTGAGTTTGGTAGCGCGACGGCGTTCATGGTCGAGCATAGCGAAGCGCGTCGCGGCTGCTACGCGAGCTGGCAGTTCGCGAGTCAGGGGCTTGCCGCGATCATGGCCGCCGCGTTCGGCTCGCTCTTGACCGCGTGGCTGCCGCAACCGCAACTCGAGTCGTGGGGCTGGCGCATTCCGTTCGTGTTCGGCCTGCTCATCGGGCCCGTCGGCTATTACATCCGCTCGCACCTCGACGAAACGCCGGAGTTCCTGGCGTCCCGGCCGGCGCGCACCGACGCTCGCGCGCCGGGCGTCTCGTTCTCGAATCAGTGGATCAATCTGCTGCTCGCGGTCGGTATCGTCGCGCAATCGACGGTCGGCGTGTATGTGCTGCAACTCTACATGCCGATGTATGCCGTCAAGCAACTGCATCTGCCCGCCACGGCGTCGTTCGCCGTGGTCGTGCTCAACGGTGGGCTGCAGTTCATCTTCTCGCCGATCATGGGCGCGCTGTCCGACCGGCTCGGGCGCATTCGCATCATGCTCGGCACCTCCGTCGTCATGGGCGTTGCCATCTATCCGATGTTCGCATGGCTGCAAGCTTCGCCGACGGTTCTCTCGCTCGTCGTGCTTCAGTCGGCAGCAGGCATCCTGAAAGCCGCGTATTCCGGTCCCATGCCCGCGCTGATGTCGGAGATCTTTCCCACGCGCGTGCGCTCGACGGGCTTGTCCATCGGCTATGCGCTCGGCGTGACGCTCTTCGGCGGATTCGCGCCGACCATCGTCGAGGCGTTCATCCACGTCACCGGCGACAAGCTCGCGCCGAGCTACTACGTGCTGCTCGCGGCGGTGTTGTCGGGCGTCTCGCTTGCGATCGTCGCCTGGCGCATGCGCGGCGGCGCGCGACACGCTGCATAGCATCTGCTTCCTGTGAACTAGCTTACGACGGCGGCTTCGCCGCCGTTGTGCTTTTTGACGCGCCTCGCGCATCCATCGCGGGCGGCACGCTTCCTGCTTCAAGCTGCGCCACCCAAGCCGCGCATCGAGACGTAGAAAATTGACGCAAGGCAAACCGCGCATGGAACCGCGCAGCGCGGCGCAAGTCTGTCCCCATGTCTGCAAACTCGTTGCAGGACGGCTAAGATGAAAAAGCACAAGCCGCTAACACTTTGATTCGAAGACGCTGGGACAACGTCGCAGCGTCGTATGAACCTCGACCGTCTTTTTTGGCCGGTGGCGCGTTCAGTTCAGCCAGGGAGCGCGATACATGCATACAGATAGCACCCACGTGATGCCGTGGCGCATCGAAGATATCGATCTGAATCGGATCGACCGACAGAAGGCGGCGTCCAACGAACATCTTCTTTTGTTGCTGTGTGCCTGCTCGTTCATCGAGAGCGGCACGGATCTCTATACGAGCAACCTCAGCACCTACTTTCGCGACGATCCGGAAATCGCGGCGTGGCTCAATAACGAGTGGGAGCCCGAGGAGATGCAGCACGGCCGCGCGCTCAAGACGTACATCAACCACGTCTGGCCGGAGTTCGACTGGGACACGGCGTTCAAGAACTTCTTCGCCGAATATTCGCTGACCTGTTCCTACGAGCAGTTCGAAAAGAAGCGCGCGCTGGAGATGGTGGCGCGCTGCGTCATCGAGACGGGAACGGCCACGCTGTATCGCGCCATCAACGAATGTTCAGACGAGCCGGTGCTCAAGGAGATCACGGATAACATCCGGGTCGACGAAGTGCGTCACTACAAGCATTTCTTCCGCTTCTTCAAGAAGTGGAACAAGATCGAAGGCAATGGCCGGCTGGCGGTGCTCGGCGCGCTGGTGCGTCGCGTGGCCGAGCTGAAAAGCGAGGACTCGGAGATCGCGCTGCGACACGTCTTCGCCATTCGATACCCGGAGCGCGTCAAGGATTCGACCTACAATCGCGAACTCTTCGCGCAGGTCAATGCGTTGGTTCGGAGAAATTTGTCGGCTGATCAGTGTATTAAGATGCTCTTGAAGCCGCTCGATTTGCCCGCGCGTATCCAGCCGGGCGTGCACTATCCGCTCGCGAAAATCACGCAACTCTTCTTCCGCTAACGCCAGATGCGTGCGGCGGCGCATGCTGTTTCACGCAACGAGCCTACGTCAATGACCGACTCGACCGCAGCGAAGGCGCTGTCTTTGCAGACCATCTTCGACGAATGGCCCTCCGATCTGCGCGCGTTGTTCGACGGTACGCTGACGGGCGCGCCGAGCGGCTTCACGGCGTCGCTGTCCGCCGTGGACGACGGCGGGCGCATTCGCACCGCCTTGTTGAGCGCGGGCGAACTGCTCGCCCCGGACGCGCGCACGCTGTGCTTCGCGCTGTGGCCGTCGTCGCGTACGGCGCGGGCAATCGCGTCGAGCGCGAGCGCAACGCTCGCTTTCGTCTTCGACGAGGCGTTCCATCAGGTGCAGATCGACGCGCGCCGCGTCGCGCTCGACGACGTGCCGCTCGCGTGCTTCGTCGGGACGATTGAAAGTGGGGAGATTCAGCGCGTGCCGTACGCGCGGCTGACAGGCGGCATCACGTTCGAACTGACGGACACCGAGCAGGTCATCGCGCGCTGGCGCGAGCAACTGGACTGGCTGAAGCAAGCGGCGAGCGCCGCTGCCTGATTGCTTGTTGCTTCTTTCGCGAGCCGCTCGCGTTGGCGGCTCGCTTTCAACATGACGTCGCCGACGCTCAGCGCCCGCGTCCGCCGGTGCGCATGCCGTCGCGGCGCGCGCCGCCGTTGTCGTTGCGCGACTTGCCGCCGAGCAGCGCGCCGGGATTGCCGGCTTTGGCGCGCGGGGCCGGAGCGTGGCCGGCTGCGTGCGCGGCTTCGGGACGGCGGGGCGCCGGCTTGACGCCCGCGTTGCCGTGGCCGGCCGGTTTAGCGTTGGCCGGCTTCGAGCCGCGGCCGTCGCGCTGACCCTGACCGGCGCCGTTGCCCGCTTTCGGGGCGCGCGCCTGATCCTGCGATCCGCCATGCGCGCGGCCACCTTCGCGCGGACCGCCGCGACCCTGACTGCGGCGCTGAATCGGCTCTGGTTTCGCGTTCGGGTCCGGCTCGAACCCGGCAATCACTTCCTGCGGAATCGGCCGCTTGATGAGGCGCTCGATGTCCTTCAGCAATTGCAGTTCGTCGACGCACACGAGCGACACCGCTTCGCCTTCCGCGCCCGCGCGACCCGTGCGGCCGATGCGGTGCACGTAGTCTTCCGGCACGTTCGGCAGGTCGAAGTTGACCACGTGCGGCAACTGGTCGATGTCGATGCCGCGCGCCGCGATATCGG
This sequence comes from Caballeronia sp. BCC1704, assembly GCF_902833455.1. Classification (NCBI taxonomy): domain Bacteria; kingdom Pseudomonadati; phylum Pseudomonadota; class Betaproteobacteria; order Burkholderiales; family Burkholderiaceae; genus Caballeronia; species Caballeronia sp. BCC1704. The sequence goes on from NZ_CADFFT010000001.1 coordinate 838,953, forward strand.
TCGCGACGAGCACCTGCAGCGTCTGATCCTTGAATTCGGCGAGCGCCCGCGTGCGCGCGGACTGGCTCTTGTTGCCGTGAATGGCGAGCGCGCTGATGCCGTCCTTCGTCAGTTGCTCGGCAAGACGGTTCGCGCCGTGCTTCGTGCGCGTGAAGACGAGCACCTGAAACCAGTCGTGCTGGCGAATCAGATGCGTGAGCAGCTCGCGCTTGCGATCACGGTCGACCGGATGGATCTTCTGTTCGATGCGCTCGGCCGTCGTGTTGCGGCGCGCGACTTCGATCAGCGCGGGCGAATCGAGCAGGCTGTCGGCGAGCGCCTTGATCTCGTCGGAGAACGTGGCCGAGAACAGCAGGTTTTGGCGCTTCTGCGGCAGACGCGCGAGCACGCGCTTGATGTCGTGGATGAAGCCCATGTCGAGCATGCGGTCGGCTTCGTCGAGCACGAGAATTTCGAGCTGCGAAACGTCGATCGTCTTCTGCTGCATGTGATCGAGCAGACGGCCCGGCGTCGCGACGACAATATCCACGCCACGGCGCAGCGCGTCGATCTGCGGATTGATGCCGACGCCGCCAAACATCACGGTCGAGCGCAGCTTCAGATACTTGCCATACGCGCGCACGCTTTCTTCGACCTGCGCCGCGAGTTCGCGCGTCGGCGTGAGAATCAGCGCGCGCACCGGGCGCTTGCTGCCGGCCGCGGCCGGTGCCATTTGCGAGAGACGTTGCAGGATGGGCAGCGTGAAGCCCGCCGTCTTGCCGGTGCCGGTTTGCGCGCCGGCGAGCAGGTCGCCGCCTTTCAGGACGGCCGGAATGGCCTGAAGCTGGATCGGAGTGGGATTCGTGTAGCCGAGTTCGTTGACTGCGCGAAGGAGAGGTTCTGACAGACCGAGTGAATCAAAAGACATAAATAGATGTTCGAATCGTTGTGGCGAACGGCGTGCAGGCGGCTGGCAACAGCGGCGATGATGTACGACGCTCGCGATGAATCGGGCGGCGGCCTTGGTGCGCGGTCCTGGACCGCCTGGCTGTGCCGCAAGGTTCGACGCGCTATCAAGACACGCCGGCTGGCTGTAAGTTGCATCGCGTTGCTTCGCGATGCGGGCGCTTTGCCCCGTTCAAGGCTCACGCGACATAGCGCGCGACGCTCACGAACTGACACAGACTGCCCGCCAGCACGAACAGATGCCAGATACCGTGGCCGTGCCGGATGCGCTCGTCGTTGATGAAAAACCAGATGCCGGCGGTGTAGATCAGACCGCCTGCCACCAGCCACGCAGTGCCTGCGGGCGGCAGCGCCGTCAAGAGCGGATGAACGGCTACGAGCGCGAGCCAGCCCATCAACACGTACAGCACCATCGAAACGCTGCGGGTTCTTCGCCCGAGCGTGAGTTCCTGCGTGATGCCGAGCACAGCAAGCCCCCAGCTCACGCCAAACAGCGACCAGCCCCACGGGCCGCGCAAGGTCACCAGTGTATAGGGTGTGTAGCTGCCGGCTATCAACAAGTAGATGGCCGAGTGGTCGCACTTTTGCAAGACCGCTTTCATGCGCGGCGTGCGCGCACAGTGGTACAGCGTCGAGATCAGGTACAGCGTGCACAGCATGGCGCCGTAAATCGCGAAGCTCACGACCTTGTAGGCGTCGCCATGGAGCGCGCCCATCGTCACGAGCGTCGCGAGTCCCGCGACGGACAAAACGACGCCGATCAGATGGCTGATGCTGTTGAAACGCTCGCCTGCGTGCATGACTGGTCCACCAAAGACAAAAGGCGCAGCCCCAACATGAAGGCTGCGCCCCGTGCGTATTGTACGCTGTCTCGCGCGAATGTCAGTCGAGCGGCGCCGAACGCAGGTTGCTCACCTGTTGCGGCGACACCGGCGTGCCGTGGTTGCCCCACGACATACGGATGTACGTCACGACCGCGGCCACTTCCGTATCCGACAGCGACTGCGCGAACGGCGGCATGCCGTGCGGCATCGGATTGCCGTCCGTGCTCGGCGGATAGCCGCCGTTGAGCGTCATGCGGATCGGGTTGACGGCCGACGGCATCTGGATCGACTGATTGTTCGCGAGCGGCGGGTAAGCGGGCGGCTTGCCGAGACCGTTCTCCGCGTGACACTTCGCGCAGTTCTCGGTGTAGACCTTCTTGCCCATGGTCAGCAGCTCGCCGCCGAACTTCTCGGACGTTTCCAGTTGCAGCGGTTCCGGCGCTTCCTTCTTCTGCGGGATCGACTTGAGATACGTCGAGATCGCGTTGATGTCCGCGTCGGTCATGTACTGCAGGCTGTTGTGGACCACTTCGGCCATCGGGCCGAACACCGCGCCACGCTGCGACACGCCGCTCTTCAGCAGGTCGTTGATGTCCTTGATGTCCCAGTCGCCGAGACCGGCTTCCTTGTTCGACGTGAGCGACGGCGCGTACCAGTTCTGCAGCGGAATCAGGCCGCCCGCGAACGCTGCGGAGTTGACCGGGCCGCCCATCGCGTTGATCGACGTATGGCACATGCCGCAGTGACCCAGACCTTCGACGAGATACGCGCCGCGGTTCCATTCGACCGATTTGGTCGGGTCCGGCTTGTACTCGCCTTCGCTGAAGAACAGCGTGCGCCAGCCGATCAGCAGATTGCGGTTGTTGAACGGAAAGCGCAGTTCATGCGGACGGCTCGGCTCGGACACCGGCGGAACCGAACGCAGGTAGGCGTAGATCGCGTCGGAGTCGGCGCGCGTCACCTTGGTGTAGCTCGTGAACGGGAAGCCGGGGTAGAGCAGGCTGCCGTCCTTCGAGCGGCCGGTGTGCATCGCGCGATAGAAGTCGTCGGATGTCCACTTGCCGATGCCGTACTTGTCGTCCGGCGTGATGTTCGGCGTGAACATGGTGCCGAAGGGCGTCGCCATGGGCAGGCCGCCCGCGAACTGCTTGCCACCGCGCACCGTGTGGCACGCGATACAGTCGCCGGCGCGGGCGAGATATTCGCCGTGCTTGACGAGCGCGGCCTGATCCGCCGGAGTCGCCGCGACCGCGCCGCCCGAATGGAGGTTGTCGCCGCCCGACCAGAGGACGGCGCCGGCTGCGACGGCTGCCACCACGACAGCCGAGGAAAGTGCGAACAGGGACTTGCGTTTCATTGTGTTGTCGCTCCAGACGCCTTATTGCGGTTCGCTGCCGCAGACGAGCGGCATCTTCAACGAGCCAGCGGGCGCGGGCACCGGGTTGGCGGGTGCGGTTTGCGTGGAGAGCCATGCGGCGACGGCGGTCACGTCGTCATCCGACAGGCGCGAAGCGATCTGCTGCATGCAGTCGGGCGCCTTCGCGTGGCGCGTGCCCGACTTCCATGCGCCGACCTGCGCGCTGATGTAGTCCGAATGCAGGCCGACGAGACCCGGGATGGCCGGCTGCATGCCGGTCAGCGCCTTGCCGTGACACGCCGCGCAGGCGGGAATGTTCTTCGACGGATCGCCGTTCAGCACGATCTGCGAGCCGCGCGCGAGCGTCGTGCCCGACACGTTCGTCTTCGCGGGCGGCGGATACGGCGGACGCTGCTGCGAGAAGTAATTCGCGATCTGATGAAGGTAGTCGTCCGAGAGATACGTGACGAGGTAGTTCATCGGCGGGTACTTGCGCCGCCCTTCGCGGAAGTTCTGGAGCTGGTTGTACAGATAGTCGGCGGGCTTGCCGGCAAGACGCGGGAAGTAGTCATTGTCCGTGCCTTCGCCGTGCACGCCGTGACATGCGGTGCAGCCTTGCACGCGGGCTGCCATGGTATCCGGCGCGATAGGCTGGTTTTGCGCCTGGGCAAGCGCCTGGCCCGCGCTGAGAACGCCGGCGCTGCCGATCAGTGCCAAGGCGAGCAGCGGACGGAAAATGCGTCTTGAAAACACGCGACACTCCATGAAATTCGGGGACCTGCCGAGCTTCGTGCGGCTCGGTGCGAAGGTGGCGAACCACGGCCACGCGTAGGGTGGCGGAGGGTGGCGGACCACAGCCACAGCGGCTCGATGAGCCTCTGATGCGACGCGGAATTCTATCATCGATGCCTGATGGTGACTATTTGACACAACTTCTCGGGCGCTCTGAGGCGGAATCGCGACAATATGCCGCGCGACAGACAAGAACTTTGACATTGCATTGAATTCATTGCTTATCAACAAAGAGTCGACACAAGCACCATCGCGTCGCGCCGAAGTTCGTAGCGTCCGATGCAATGCGCGCTCCGGTTTGCGTGCGTTCGTTTAGACTTCGCGAGCCGCTTTCTTGCCGACGCACTGATGACCCGCCCGGATCTCCTCACAGCAATTCCCGTTCACGCCTCGATGGCCGCCGCATCATGACCGGCGATTCGTTGTCCTTTTTGCAGATGGTGTTCGCCGCGCTGTCAGATGTGGCGTTCGCGTGCGCGCTCGGCGGGGCGCTGCTCAGCGCGTGGCTCCATCGCGAACGCGTGGCAGCGGCGGTGTCGCCGGCGCAGCGCGGCGGGCGGCGCGCATCGCGTATCGGCATCGCGGGGGCGCTCGCGTTCGTGCTGTGCGGCTTCGTTTCGCTGTGGCTGGAGTCGGCCGCGATGAGCGGCACATCCATTCTCGATGCCGGTTCGTCGCTCTGGCTCGTCGCGAGCGCGACGCACGCGGGCATCGGCTGGGCGGTGTCGGTTGCGGGCGGCGTGTTGCTCGCGCTCGCCATGGCGACGAGCCGTCCATTGGGTCCCGCCCGCCTGGCCGTCGCCGTGCTCGGCGCGTTGATCGCGGCATCGGGGAAAGCGGCGATCGGCCATGCCGCCGATGCGGGCGCGTTCTCCATCGCGGAGGGCGTGCAATTGCTGCATTTGCTCGCGACAGGCGTGTGGGGTGGCGTCGTCATCGCGGGCGCGGGCGTCTTGCCGGCGCTCGACGCATCGACTGCGCGCGCGGCGCTACTGCGCGTCGTCGCGCGCATGTCGAGCGTGGCGACGGTCGCGGTGGCGGTCGTCATCGCGACGGGTCTCTTCAACGCATGGCGCGGCACCGGCGGATCGGCAGAGGCGCTGACGCAAAGCGGCTGGGGTCACGCGTTGATCGTGAAACTCGCGTTCGTCGCGGCGGCGCTCTTGCTCGGCGCGCTCAACCGCTGGTCGGCGCTACCGCGCCTGCAACGTACGGCATCGACGACGGACGCGCATACGGTCATCAACCTGATGCGCGTCGAAGCGGTGCTGATGGTGGGCGTATTCGTGGCGGCGTCGGTGCTGTCGCACAGCTTGCCGGGTTTCGCGATGGGCGGTTGAGCGGGTTAAGCGGGTCCAGCGGACTGAGCGCCGTCTCACTCGTAACCGAGCTTGTGGCTCACGATAGGCGCGCAAAACAGCGCGAGCGCGCATCCGGCCGCTTTGCCCTGAAGCTCGACAAAAGCGGTATGCGAATCGGCGACGAAGAGCACGTCGAGGATCTGCGGCAAGCACAACGCCACCGCGAGCACGATGAAACCGCGCGTCACCATCGAGATGCGCCAGCCATGCTGCGCGCCCAGCACCGCCGCGATCACGCGCGCCACGCCGAGCGCCACGAACGCGCCGACAGCAAGCTGCGCGCGGACGGTTTCATCGGGAAGGACGTGCCACATGGTCGTTCTCGCTTCGGGCTGAGGTGTTCAGCTTAGTGTGCAAGAACCTCGCCCGTCCAGTCTGTTCGTGACAGCGCAAACGGCCGGGCGGTACGGCGCAAAACTAAGACGATCAGAACGTGTGCTCGGGACCGGGGAAGCTGCCGTCCTTCACCGCGTTCACGTAGGCTTCGACCGCCGCGAAAATGCTCGGCTGACCTTGCATGAAATCCTTGACGAAGCGCGGCCGCTTGCCGGGGAAAATTCCGAGCATGTCGTGCAGCACGAGCACTTGTCCCGAACAGTCGATGCCCGCGCCGATGCCGATGGTCGGAATTGCAAGTTGTTGCGTGACCTCGCGCGCGACGAGCGTCGGCACCGCTTCGATCACGAGCAGTTGCGCGCCCGCTTGCTGAAGCGCGAGCGCGTCGCGGCGCATCTGTTCCGCGGCCGCTTCGGACTTGCCCTGCACCTTGAAGCCGCCGAACGCGTGCACCGACTGCGGCGTGAGCCCGACGTGGCCGCATACCGGAATCGAACGCTCCACGAGAAAGCGCACGGTATCCGCGAGCCACTCGCCGCCTTCGAGCTTCACCATGTGCGCGCCCGCGCGCATCAGCTTCACGGCATTCGCATACGCTTCTTCGCGCGATCCGATGGTGCCGAACGGCATGTCCGCGACGATCAGCGCGCTCTTGTTGCCGCGCGCAACGGATGCCGTGTGATACGCGATGTCGTCCAGCGTCACCGGCAACGTCGTGCTGTGGCCTTGCAGGACATTGCCGAGCGAATCGCCGATCAGCATGACATCGACGCCCGCGCGATCGAGCAATGCGGCGAAGCTGGCGTCGTAGCACGTGAGCATAGCGATGCGCTGGCCCGCCTCGCGCATGGCTTGCAGCTTCGGAACGGTGATCGTCGAGCGGCTGGTTTCCTGCAGATACGTCATGATGATTTCAGTTGAAATGGCGCGCGAGCATGAGACGCAAGCTCACACCGAGACGCCTTTGACAAAGAATTCCTTGCGCCCGCGCATGGTCTCGATCCGCTCGACGAGCAGTTCGAGATCGTCGTCCGATGCGACGGGATTCAGATGCTCCGCGTTCACCGTGAGCAGCGGCGTCGCGTCGTAGTGGTAGAAGAAGTCGTTGTAGGCGTCGGCGAGCGCGCGCAGATACGAGTCGGAGATTTGCAGCTCCATCGGCAGCGCGCGTTTCTGAATGCGCGAGAACAGCACTTCCGGGCTCGCCTGCAAATACACGACGAGATCCGGCGCAGGCGCGCTCGCGCCGATGCGCGAGGCGATATCGCGGTACAGGTTGAACTCGTCGTCAGGCAGCGTAAGCCGCGCGAACAGATCGCTCTTCTGCGTGAGAAAGTCGGCGATGAGCGGCGTGTTCTGCGTGAGCATGTCCGCCACTTCCCGCGTTTGCGCGACGCGCTGCAACGCGAAACTCAGTTGCGTCGAGAGCGCGTGCCGCGTCGTGTCGCGATAGAAACGCTCGAGGAACGGGTTGTCCTGCGGGCGCTCGAACAGCGTGCGCATGGACCAGCGTTCGGCGAGCCGCGTGGCGAGCGTCGTCTTGCCGACGCCGATCGGCCCTTCGATCGCGATATAACGATGCGGCGGCCGCAACTGCGGCGCCGTGACGGTGAGAGGCGGATTGCTCATCGGCAATTGGCTTTAGTGGAGACGGTGGAGGCGCTGGAAGCTTTTGCCGCTGCCGGCTGCGCGGCGGGCGCCGCGCACTGGCACAGGGCGACTTTCTCGATGCGCTGATCGGCGACGTTCGCGACGAACGCGTCGGCGCGGCCGCGTTGCGGGATGATGAGATCGGGTTCGAGTTCGATGAGCGGCACGAGCACGAACGCGCGCTCGGTCATGCGCGGATGCGGCACGACGAGATCCATGTCGTCGATGCTGAACGCGCCGTACAGGAGGATATCGAGGTCGAGCGTGCGCGGCGCATTGCGATACGGCCGCTCGCGCCCGAACTGTTCTTCGATGACATGGCACAGGCGCAGCAGCGCACGCGCGGGCAGCGTCGTTTCGAGCTTCACGACGCAATTGAAGTAATCGTCGCCGGATGCGTCGATGGGCGCCGTGCGATACAGGCTCGACTTGGCGAGCACGGTGATCGTGTGCTGCTGCGCGAGACACACGACTGCGTCTTTCAGCGTTTGGCGCGCATCGCCGAGATTCGCTCCGAGGCCGAGATAAGCAATCGTCATGGCAGAAGTCCTACGCGTAGGTCCCGGGCGAAGCGGCGAGGCATCCAAACACATCGAAACGCCGGCACATTGCCCGGGTGCTAACCGTTATCCGCTACTTTAGCGAAAACCGGCTTTATTCGTTGTCCGCGCCTTCGATATTTCGGGGCGCGCCGGCTTCGTTCGCAATGCGGTCGGAGCGGTCGGACTCGGGCTCGCCATCGGCCGCAGTGCTTGCGCCGCTCTCGCCGCCCTCGGCAGCCTTGCGTTTCGCATTGCTGCGCCGGCGACGCTTCTTCGGCGCTGCACGCTCCTTGCCGCCTTGCGAGAGCAGGGCTTCGCGCGTCGCGTTATCACCCTCGATGAAATCGGTCCACCATTGGCCGATGGCCGCATCCAGCTCGCCCGACTCGCAACGCAGCAGCAGGAAATCATAACCCGCACGGAACCGCTGGTGTTCGAGCAGCTTCATCGCGCTGCGGCCGCGCTTTTCCAGCCGATGCTGCAAGCCCCAGATCTCGCGCATGTCGGCGGAATAACGCTTGTGAATGGCGAGTTTTTCCGTCTGCATGTCGAGCACATCGTCCATCGCGCGGTTCAGCGCCGGCACCGGATAATCGCCCGCGGCGGTGTACTTCTGCCAGCGCGTCTGCACGTCGTGCCACAAGAGCGTGGCGAACAGGAAGCTCGGCGAAACGGGCTTGCCCGCGCGCACGCGCTCGTCGGTGCTCGTGAGCGCGAGCGTCACGAACTTCTCGCCGTGCGGCTGTTCCAGCACGACATCGAGCAGCGGCAGCACACCGTGATGCAGCCCTTCCTGACGCAAGCGCGTGAGACACGCGAGCGCGTGGCCGGACAGCAGCAGCTTCAGCATCTCGTCGAAGAGACGCGCGGCCGGCACGTTGTCCATCAGATCGGCGAGTTCCTTGATCGGCGCGCGCGTCGCTTCGTCGATCTCGAAGCCGAGCTTCGCCGCGAAGCGCACGACGCGCAGCATGCGCACCGGGTCTTCGCGATAACGCGTGGCCGGATCGCCGATCATGCGCAAGAGGCGCGCGCGAATGTCGGCCATGCCGTCGTGATAATCCAGCACGGTTTGCGTGGCCGGATCGTAGTACATCGCGTTGATGGTGAAGTCGCGGCGCGTGGCGTCTTCATGCTGCTCGCCCCACACGTTGTCGCGCAGCACGCGGCCGCTCGCGTCCACCGCGTGCGTTCGCATGTCGAGCTCGCCGCGCCGGTAGCGTCGCGGCGCTTCGGCGACGGGTTCCGGCGGCGCGTCGACGAGCGCGCGGAACGTGGACGTCTCGATGATCTCCTGTCCGAACTGCACGTGGACGATTTGGAACCGCCGCCCGATGATGCGCGCGCGGCGAAAGAGCCGCTGCACCTGATCGGGCGTGGCGTCGGTGGCGACGTCGAAATCTTTCGGCGCGACGCCGAGCAGCAGATCCCGCACCGCGCCGCCGACGATGAACGCGCGATGACCCGCCTGCTGCAAGCCTTCGGTCACGCGGATGGCGTTCTTCGAGATGAGCGACGGATCGATGCCGTGAATGTCCGACGACAGTATCACCGGCACATTCGGGTCGCGCTTGACCGGCGCGGCGGCTTTCTTGCGCGGGGCACGCGTGCTTTTGCGGGCGGCTTTTGCTTCAGCGGCTTCGGCGGCTTGAATGTCGTCAGCGGATGCGCCCGGCGTGTCGTTCGAGGCGCCTTCGCTGGATGCGGCGCTCTCTTGTCCGAACAGCTTGCGGATGAGTTTTTTAATCACGTGTATCGAAGAGGTTCAGGATGCGCCAGCCTTTGGCTTGCGCATGCGCGCGCAGGGTGTCGTCCGGATTGGTGGCGATGGGGTCCGTGACGCGCTCGAGCAGCGGGATGTCGTTATGCGAGTCGCTGTAGAAATAGCTGCGCTTGAAGTCGCCGAGCGTCTTGCCGAGCGACGCGAGCCATTCCTCCACGCGCACGATCTTGCCCTCGCGATAACTCGGCGTGCCGCGCGGCCTGCCGGTAAACGCGCCTTGCGGATGATCGCCGACGGTTTCGACTTCGCATGCAATCAGCGTGTCGATGCCGAACGCTTCCGCGATGGGCGCGGTGATGAACGCGTTCGTCGCGGTCACCAGGCAGCACAGATCGCCGTTGTCCTGATGCTCGCGCACGAGCGTGACCGCGGCCGGCACGATGCGCGGATTGATGACCTCGTGCATGAACTGCGCGTGCCAGTCGGCGAGCTGCTCACGCGAGTACTTCGCGAGCGGCGCGAGCATCGCGTGCAGGTAAGCGTTGATGTCGAGCACGCCCGCCTTGTAGTCGGCGTAGAAGGCGTCGTTCTGACGCGTGAATTCTGTCGCGTCGACGATGCCGAGCTTCACCATGAAGCGGCCCCATTCGTGGTCGCTGTCGGTGGGAATGAGCGTGTGGTCGAGATCGAAGAGGGCAAGGTTCATGGGAGCGCATTCTACTTGAAGCGGGTGGGAACGTTGTCCGGTGCGGCGTCGGCGTCGGGCGCGCCGGCAGGCGGGGCGGCGCGGTGCTCGTCGTCCGCGTCCTGCGGCGTATCCGGCGACACCGCCACGAGCGGCGTCACGCGCCCGCTTTGCGAGAGCATCGAGCGCAAGAGCGCGCGCGTGACTCTGCGCTTCTGTTCGAGCGAGAAGCGGTCGAGATCGTCGAAAAGCGCCATCAGGCTCGGCATGTCGCGGCGGAAGTGCGTGAGCAGATAGGCGGGGACGTCTTCCGCCAGCACGATGCCGCGCTCGTGCGCCGCGTGCTTGAGAACCGACGCCTTCGCTTCGTCAGAAAGCGGCAGCAGATGGAAGACGAGGCCCCAGCCGAGACGCGTGCGCAAGTCTTCGCGCACGGCGAGCGTCATCGGCGCGGCGTTGCCGGTGGCGACGAGCGCGCTCGCCGGATACGCGCGCACTTCGTTAAACAGATTGAAGAGCGCGATCTGCTGCGCGGGCGAGAGGCGGTCGCAGTCGTCGACGGCATACAGCGCGACCTGCGGATCGAAGCCGAACGCGTGCAACGCGCTCTGCGGGCTCAAGTAACGCGCCCGGCTGCCCGCCTCATGAACGAGCGCGTGCAGCAGATGACTGCGCCCGCTGCCGGGCTCGCCCCAGACATAGAACGTGCGATCCGCGACGGGGCCGGACGCGAGCGCGCCTTCGAGCTCGCGCAACCGCGTGACCAGTTCGTGGTTGCCGGCGGCGAAGAAATTGTCGAAGGTGGCGGGCGGCGGGGTGCCGAGGTCGAGCGTCAGTTGGCGTTGCACGGGGAATGGATGTCGTCGGCTGGATGCTGCGTTCTCTCGAAAACAGGCGGCGTCGGCTCGCCGATGCGCGCGAAGGCGCCTGTGGCAAGCGGCCGGGCGCTCGGGCGCGTTTCGTCGGCCGGGCCGTTCTGTCTCGAAAAGGCGCTGCCGCGCGGCGGACCAAGCTGCCGGGCGACCGTCCTCGTATCATCATCGGGTAAAATCGCATTTTACCGACCTTCTCGCTCTCCCCCCATGAATCAACCGAAATCCGCCCCGGACACCCAAGGTTTGTCGTATCGCGATGCAGGTGTCGACATCGACGCGGGCGATGCGCTCGTCGACCGGATCAAGCCGTTCGCCAAGAAGACCTTGCGCGATGGCGTGCTGGGCGGGATCGGCGGATTCGGCGCGCTCTTCGAAGTGCCGAAGAAGTACAAGGAGCCGGTGCTCGTGTCGGGAACGGACGGCGTCGGCACCAAGCTGCGCCTCGCGTTCCAGCTGAACCGGCACGACACGGTCGGACAGGATCTCGTCGCCATGAGCGTGAACGACATTCTGGTGCAGGGCGCAGAGCCGCTCTTCTTCCTCGATTATTTCGCGTGCGGCAAGCTCGACGTGGACACCGCCGCGGACGTGGTCAAGGGCATCGCGCAGGGCTGCGAGTTCGCGGGCTGCGCGCTGATCGGCGGCGAGACGGCGGAAATGCCGGGCATGTACCCGGACGGCGAATACGACCTCGCGGGCTTCGCGGTCGGCGCGGTGGAAAAGAGCAAGATTATCGACGGCAGCACCATCGCTCCGGGCGATGTCGTGCTCGGGCTGGCGTCGAGCGGCATTCACTCGAACGGCTATTCGCTCGTGCGCAAGATCATCGAGCGCGCGAATCCGGACCTGAACGCCGATTTCGACGGCCGCTCGCTCGCCGACGCGCTGATGGCGCCGACGCGCATCTACGTGAAGCCGCTGCTTTCCGCGATGCAGAGCATCACCGTGAAGGGTATGGCGCACATCACGGGCGGCGGGCTTGTCGAGAACATTCCGCGCGTGCTGCGCGAGGGGTTGACGGCGGAGCTGGACCATCGCGCGTGGCCGTTGCCGCCGCTTTTCGCGTGGCTGCAGAAGCACGGCGGCGTCGCCGATGCGGAAATGCATCGCGTGTTCAATTGCGGGATCGGCATGGCGGTGATCGTCGCGGCCGAGGACGCCGATACGGCGACCGGCCTGCTGTCCGCTGCGGGCGAGCAGGTGTGGAAGATCGGCGTCGTGCGCGAGAGCCGTGAAGGCGAGGCGCAGACGGTGGTGGTCTAAGCGTCGCCAGTCGCTTTCCAAGACAGAAACCCTCGCGTTGCGCGCGAGGGTTTTTTACTTTTCAAGCCGCGTCGGCCGCGTGAGCGCTTCGACTCACGAAGGCAGTCGACTCAATAGCTGGGTGCGCTGCGTGCTCAAGATCGAGCAACCGCGTGCGGTGATAGGCGTTCGTCACGCCGGCCCGCGAGACTTTGGCCTCTCTATTCGGGACTTTATCGCTTCGACCGCCTGCTCCGTCGCATCGGGCGCGCAGCAATCCACCACGACGCGCTCGGGCATCGCGCGCAGCCATGTCAACTGGCGCTTGCACAACTGCCGCGTCGCGAAGATGCCCTTGTCGCGCATCTCGTCGTAGCCGGTCAGGCCGTCGAGGTATTCCCACGCCTGCCGATAGCCGACGCAGCGCATCGACGGCATCGACACATCGAGGTCGCCCCGCGCGCGCAGGCGCTTCACTTCGTCGATGAAACCGTGCGCGAGCATCGCGTCGAAGCGCGCCGCGATGCGCGCATGCAGCACCGCGCGGTCCGACGGTTCCAGCGCGATCGGCACGAAGTCATACGGCGCTTCCTGCTCCAGCACGCGCGGCGCGGCGAGCAGCGCGGACATCGGCTGACCGGTCAGCAGATATATTTCGAGCGCGCGCTGGATGCGCTGCGAATCGTTCGGCGCGAGGCGCGCCGCGGTCTGCGGATCGACCGCCGCGAGCCGCGCGTGCAGCGCGGGCCAGCCGTCGCGCGCGGCGTCGGCGTCGAGCGTGGCGCGCACGGACGGATCGGCGGGCGGCAGGTCGTTGAGGCCCTGCGTCAGCGCCTTGTAGTACAGCATCGTGCCGCCGACCAGCAGCGGCACGTTTCCCCGCGCGACGATTTCGCCGACCAGCCGAAGCGCATCCGCGCGAAACTGGGCAGCGGAGTAAGCGTCGGCCGGATCGATGATATCGATCAGATGATGCGGCGCGGCCGCCCGCTCCGCCGCGCTGGGCTTGGCCGTGCCGATATCCATCTCGCGATAGACGAGCGCCGAGTCCACGCTCACGATTTCCACCGGCCGCGCCGAGGCCGCCGCGAACGCGAGCGCCGCCGCCGTCTTGCCCGACGCCGTCGGCCCGAGCAGACAGACCACGCGCAAAGAATTACTCATTGTCCGCGCATGAAGAGGCGGTCGAGGTCCGCGAGCGTCAGCTGATACCACGTCGGGCGGCCGTGATTGCATTGATCGGCGCGTTCGGTGGCTTCCATCTGACGCAAGAGGGCGTTCATTTCGTCGAGCGTGAGGCGGCGATTGGCGCGCACCGCATGGTGGCAGGCGAGCGTGCCGAGCAGTTCGTGCTGCCGCTCGGTGAGCACGCGCGATCCGCCGTACGCGTGAAGGTCGCCGAGCACGGCGCGGGCGAGCGCGACGAGGTCCGCGTCCTTCAGCAGCGCGGGCACCGCGCGAATCGCGATGGACGTCGGCGAGAGCACCGCGAGATCGAAGCCGAGCGCGTCGAGCGTCTCGCGTTCTTCATCGACGATGCCGATTTCCACCGGATCCGCCGTCATCGAGACCGGAATCAGAAGCGGCTGCACGGCGATGGAGCGGTCCGCGAGCGCGTGCTTGAACTGCTCGTAGAGGATGCGTTCGTGCGCGGCGTGCATGTCCACGATGACGAGTCCGCGCGCGTTCTGAGCGAGCACGTAGATGCCGTGAATCTGGCCGACGGCGAAGCCGAGCGGCTGCTCGTCGGCGTGTGCGTGGCTCGCGGCGGCGTAGGCGGGCGCGCTGTCGTCGTTGGCCCACGCGACGGCGGGCGATGCCTCTGCCGCGGACGCGACCGGCGCGTCGGCGTCTTTGCGCCCGAACAACGCGTCGTAGAGCGCGAGCGGCTGCGCGACCGGCAGCGACCCTTGCGTCATGCGCGACTGACGCATCCACGTGGTGCCGTTTTCGTTCCTGGCTACCGATCCCGCGCTGGCGACAGGCCGCGCGCTGAACGACGCCGGCCCGGTCGGTTCGAGTTGCGCCGCGTGCCCGCCCGCTGTCGTTTCCGGGGACGCGCCCGCATGCCGCGCGAGCGCGCGCTGCACCGCGTGGAACACGTACTGATGAATCGAGCGCGAGTCGCGAAACCGCACTTCGATCTTCGACGGATGCACGTTCACGTCCACCGACTCCGGCGGCAAGTCGAGAAACAGCACGTACGCCGGATAGCGGTTGCCGTGCAGCACGTCCTCGTAAGCGGCGCGAACGGCGTGCGTGAGCAGCTTGTCGCGCACGAAGCGGCCGTTCACGAAGAAATATTGCTGGTCCGCGCGTCCGCGGCTCGCGGTCGGCAGGCCCGCGCAGCCGTACACCGCAAGCGGGCCGGCGCGTTCGTCCAGCGGCAGATGCGATGTCTCGAACACTTCGCCCAGAATTTTGGCGACGCGCGTGGCCGGATCGCTCGCGTTCCAGTGCTCGACGGCCTTGCCGTTATGCATCACGGAAATGGCGACGTCGGGCCGCGCGAGCGCCACGCGGCGAATGACTTCCAGGCAATGCCCGAGCTCGGTTTGTTCGCTTTTCAGGAACTTTCGGCGCGCCGGCGTGTTGAAGTAAAGCTCGCGCACGTCGATGGTCGTGCCGACCGTGCCCGCCGCAGGGGAAATGACGCCCGTTTGCGCGTCGATGCGCGTGGCGTGCGCGCAGTCTTCGGTGCGGCTCGTGATGAACAGCTCCGCCACCGATGCGATCGACGCGATCGCTTCGCCGCGAAAACCGAGCGTGGCGACGGCTTCGAGATCGGCGAGCGAGCGGATCTTGCTGGTCGCGTGCCGCATGAGCGCGAGCGGGAGTTCCTCGGGAGGCATGCCGCAGCCGTCGTCGGCGATCACGATGCGCTTCACGCCGCCTTCGTCGAGCGTCACGCGCAAGCTGCGCGCGCCGGCATCGAGCGCGTTTTCCAGCAGTTCCTTGACCACGGACGCCGGCCGCTCGACCACTTCGCCCGCGGCAATCTGGCTGATGAGCTGGTCGGGAAGCGGGGCGATGGCGCGCGAACGGCGCGCGACGGCGGTGGTCGAAGCGCCGGCGGAGAGTTCGTTGAGATCGGCCATGCCGAAATTATAGCCATTCGCATCGGCCGCTCGCGGGGGCGCATCGTTCCGACAATGCGTCGCCAGATGGCGGCTCGATACGTGCTTTTTAACCGACGCGCCGAGTCACTTCGGTATCATGGCGCGACCCTTCGCTTCTTTGCCGGCTCACTTCTTCGAGGACAGTTTTTTGGACACGCTGCTGCATTTCCTGGGCCTCATCCTGCACATCGACAAATCGCTCGGTGACTTCATTCACACGTATGGCGCGTGGGTGTACGCCGTGCTGTTCCTCATCGTGTTCTGCGAAACGGGGCTTGTGGTCTTCCCGTTTCTGCCGGGAGATTCGCTGCTTTTCATCGGCGGCGCGTTCGCGGCCACGCATGAGATGGATCTGGGCGCGCTTATCGCGCTGCTGCTGATTGCGGCCGTGGCCGGCAACACGGTCAATTACTGGATCGGACGCGCCATCGGCCCGAAGGTGTTCGATACGAACATACCGGTGCTCGAGCGCTTTCTGGATCGCAAGGCGCTGCAAAAGACGCATAACTTCTACGATCGCCACGGCGGCAAGACGATCGTGATCGCGCGTTTCGTGCCTGTTGTGCGCACCTTCGCGCCGTTCGTGGCGGGGGCATCCGCGATGAACGCCACGCGCTTCCAGCTCTTCAACATTATGGGCGCGGCCATCTGGGTGCTGCTTCTCGTGCTGCTCGGCTACTTCTTCGGGAATATCCCGTTCATCCGGCAGTATTTGAACGTGATCGTGCTGGTCGGCATTGGCGCCGCCATCGTGCCGATTGCGTTGGGCGCGCTGTGGAAGATGAGCCGTCGCGGCTCGAAGGTGTGAAGGCGACGTGAGTGGAGTTCGCCGGGCCGGCGCTTCGCGTATCGTCAGAAGCGCGGCCCGACATGCCGATGCGCCGTTACGCGCGCCGGAACAGGCGGATGACGAAAAGCAGCACCACCGCGCCGATCACCGCCGTCAGAAGCGAACCGAGCAGGCCGCCGCCGAGCGAAATGCCGAGCACGCCGAAGAGCCAATTGCCGACGACGCCGCCCACGATGCCTACGAGAATGTCCACGAACACGCCGAAGCCCGTGCCGTTCATGATGAGGCCGGCGAGCCAGCCCGCGATGCCGCCAATGATCAAACTGGTGAAGATTCCAAGATGCGTGATGTGCATGCGCTAGTACTCCGCGAAAATGAGGAAATTGCAGGACTGCAGGAGGCTCCCGCTTTCGAGCGCCGTGAATGTAGCGGAAAGCGCGGTGCCAAAAGCGCGCAAAGTGTCAAGGATTGTGGATTGTCTGTTTGGCTTAGGGCGTGCGAATCTGCGGCGTGCCGCGACGTCAACGCGCGGGCCGGCAGAATCGTAAAAAATTTAGAATCCCAAAGGATCAGGCGAAGTTTCGCCTAAAGTGTCTCGTCGACTGACCTGAGGAAGTGGATTCTGTAATGTTTTATGCTGTCGGAGTTTCGTCGGAGCCGAAGGTGAAACGCGCGAGCGGTCGCGGATCGCGGCTTGCGGTCATATCGTTTTGCGCGCTGGCGCTTTCCCTGCTGCCGGGCTGCGGCATCGTCGGATGTGTCGGTACCTCGTTGTATGGCGTCGGCTTGACCGTGTGTTAGCGCGGCGGCCGGCGGCGGCAAAATCAAAAAGTGTTGCACTAGATCAAGACAAGAGCATGAGAAAGTTGCAGTCGATGCACACAGTTGTCATGGGACCGCGCACTCGGGCGGTCATCGCGAGTTTCGGGCTCGCCGCATCCGTCGCGGCAGGTCTTGCCGGATGCACGTCGACGCCGCGCACGCCAGCGCCCATCGTCGACAATTCGATGTCCCCGCCGCCGCCCGTGATCGTGAGTTCGCCGGTCAGCACGGCGCCCGTTCCGGTGGCGCCGGGTGCGTCGGCTTCCGCGCCGGTTGAGGCGGGTTTTTATCGCGTGAAGCCGGGCGACACGCTCTACGGCATCTCGCGTCAATACAAACAGAAGCCCGCCGATCTCGCTGCGTGGAACAACTTGCCTGAGAGCAAGCAGGTCAACGTCGGGCAGGTGTTGCGCGTGGTGCCGCCGGGTGCGTCCATGTCGACGGCGGCTGCGGCCGCGGGTTCGTCTTCGAAAAACCTGCCGCCGCTCCTGCCGACGCCGGGGAAGCAGACGGCTGAGAGATCGAGCGAGAAGGCGATCGAGAAATCAACGGAGAAAGCTGCCGAGAAGCCCGCCGCGACGGCGTCAGCGGGCAAAGGCACCTTCGTCTGGCCGGTGAAGGGCGAGATCGTGCGCGGCTTCGGGGCGAGCGGCAGCAAGGGCATTGACATCGCGGGCAAGGTCGGCGAGCCCGTGAAGGCTGCGGCGCCCGGCAAGGTCGTGTATGCGGGAAGCGGCTTGCGGTCGTACGGGCGCATGATCATCGTCCGGCATAGCAACGACTATCTGACCGCCTACGCGTACAACGACAAGCTCCTCGTGCGCGAAGGCGATACGGTCAAACAGGGCGCGACGATCGCCGATATGGGAACCGGCCCGAGCGGGTCGCCGGTGCTGCATTTCGAGATCAGGAAGGCCGGCGCCGCCGTCGATCCCGTGCCGCTGCTCGGCGCGGGCAGTTGAGTCGAAGGAGCGGTATGAAGAGAATCATGTGCGCGGCGCTCGTCGCGGCCTCGTTGCTCGCGGGCTGCGATCAGCAACAGAGCGGGGAAGCGATGAACAAACTCAGCTCGTTCTTCAACTCGGTGAAGCCGGACGTGCTGCTGCTGAAAGACCTCAAGCCCGGCGTCACGAACGAAGCGCAAATTCGCAAGCAGATGGGCGAGCCGGAAACCGAGCGCACCTATACGGACGGATCGAAGCGCCTCGAATATCCGCGTGGCCCGGCCGGCACGAACACCTACATGGTGGACCTCGATCCGGACGGCCTGCTCGTTTCGGTCACCCAGGTTCTGACGGCCGAGAACATCGCGAAAGTGCGGCCGGGCATGACGCAGGACGAAGTGCGGCGACTGCTCGGCAAGCCGACGACGGTCGCCGAATACCGGCTGAAGCAGGAGCGCGTGTGGAGCTGGCATTGGCTTGAAGACGGCGTGAATCGCGACGCCATGTTCAACGCGCATTTCGGCCCGGACGGCACGGTGGTCACGACATCCCGTTCGGAGGCGGAGGGCGGCGGACGGCATTGACGACAGGGCGGTAGCAGCGGCAAAGGCGTTGAGGCAATGAGCGAAAACTATATCGGCAAGAGACAACGCGCATTGATGGACGAAGCGTTGCGATACCGCGAGCGCGCATCCGCGGAAGCGAACGACGACGCATTCGTCCGCTGGGCCTGCACGCGCGGGCATGACTGGGATGACGCGCTGGACGCGTCGCAGAACGTGCGCTGCATGAACTGCGCGACGCAGCGGCGCGAGGCCGAAATGGCCCGGGCGCGCGCAATTGCGGAAGTCCGCGGCGGCGCGGTTGTACCGTCGCCTCACGCGGGCGCGGCGGCGTCGCTGACGTGGCAATGCGCGTTCGGGCACGTCTGGCAAGCAGATGCCGATGCGGCTCAGCGTCGCTGGTGCGACGAGTGCGCGCGCACGATCTTCGCCCGTTACCGCTGAGCGTACGGCTCGGGAAAAAGAAAAAGCCGGCGATTGCCGGCTTTTAACTTCGTTGTCGGGGCGATGGCTGTTCACTTCTCCGCCTGCTACTCGCCGGGACGTTGGCAAAGACCTGCGCGAGACATCGCGCCCATCCTTTACCCACGGCTCGGTCGAGTGTCGCCCGTCTTCTTGGTCTCTCCTTGCGCGCAAAACATCCCCCGTGCGCAGAAACAGTATCGCGCCGGGCGAATTGTATGAATGTACGGTGAGCAACATTTCGTGTCAGATCAGGTTGGCGATGGCGCGAGTTCGTGCGAAGTTGCGGGCGCGGTCATCAGCGATCGGGTGACCGCGCTCGCTTGCGCCCGGGCGATGTGTTCGAGCGACGCCGCGTCGAGCTGTGCTGCGAAGAGCGCGAGCGCATCGCACAGGCGACGATGCGCGGCGGCGTCGAGGCTCCACTGCGAGGTCGCGGCGCGAAAGGCGTCGAGCGCCGTCAGCGTTTCTTCCGCGCGTTCGAGCTCGTCCACGCGTTCGCTCGCATAACCGATGCGAGCAAGTTCGCGCGCAATCAGCACATGACTGCGCAGGGTCGTCGAAAGCGCATGTGATCCGTGCCCGCGGCAAAATGCGTCCAGAGCGGCGTAGCACTTCAACAGCATCAGATCGATGACCGGCTCGCGGGCAGTTCGGCTCTGGCTGAGCGCTCGCATAAGCGGTGACAAGGTAGGGCGCGCGGCGTGGCTGATCGACGATGTCTTTCTCACGGATAAGCTCCCGAAGAAGTTTTCGTGCGGACCGATGCGAATGGCTGCGCGGGCCGCTGGCTGCTTGACTTTCGAACCATGATGGCATCGAAGACTTAGCGGCGTATTAAGACGCTTCGGCTGATTCTGCGGGGAAAGGGCGGCGCTGAACCGGATGCGGACGACAAAAAAGCCGCTGTCCTTGTGGGACAGCGGCTTTTTCTTGCAACTGGTGGCGAATCAGGGACTCGAACCCCGGACCTGCGGATTATGATTCCGTCGCTCTAACCGACTGAGCTAATTCGCCGAAAGAAGCCGAGATTATGGCGGCGGTTGAAACGTCTGTCAACCCCTGCCGCGCGTTTTTCCTAAAACGGCGGCAGGCCCGGCAAAACGCAACGCATCAATCCTCGTGGTACACGTTCGACTTGCGTGTGTCCTTCACGAACAGCATGCCGATCACGAACGTCGCGAGCGCGATCACCACCGGATACCACAAGCCCGAGTAGATGTCGCCGCGCGCCGCCACGATGGCGAAAGCCGTCGCGGGCAGGAAGCCGCCGAACCAGCCATTGCCGATGTGATACGGCAGCGACATCGACGTATAGCGAATCCGCGCCGGGAACATCTCGACCAGCATCGCCGCGATCGGGCCGTACACCATCGTCACGAAGATCACGAGGATGGTCAGAATCACGATCGCCATCGGCCAGTTGATGAGCGCCGGATCGGCCTTCGCCGGGTAGCCCGCGCTCTTGAGCGTGCCGGCGAGCGTCTTGTCGAACGCCGCGCCTTGCGCCTTCGCGTCGGCGGCCTTGCCGTCGTAAGTGTTCACGACCGTCTCGCCGACCTTGATCTGCGCCAGCGTGCCGGCGGGCGCGGCCACGTTCTGATAGTTGAGGCCGGCCTTCGACAACGCGCTCTTCGCGATATCGCACGACGACGTGAACTTCGACGTGCCCACCGGATTGAACTGGAACGAGCACTCGTCCGGGTTGGCGATCACGGTGATCGGCGACTTCTGCGTCGCGGCTTCGAGCGTCGGGTTCGTGTAGTGCGCGAGCGCCTTGAAGAGCGGGAAGAAGGTCAGCGCCGCGATCAGGCAGCCCGCCATGATGATCGGCTTGCGCCCGATGCGATCCGACAGCGAACCGAAGAACACGAAGAACGGCGTGCCGATGAGCAGCGCGACCGCCACCATGATGTTCGCGCTCGTGCC
This sequence comes from Caballeronia sp. BCC1704, assembly GCF_902833455.1. NCBI lineage: Bacteria > Pseudomonadati > Pseudomonadota > Betaproteobacteria > Burkholderiales > Burkholderiaceae > Caballeronia > Caballeronia sp. BCC1704. The sequence continues at coordinate 859,914 of NZ_CADFFT010000001.1, forward strand.
GTCCACCTTCAGCGTCTGCGTCAGGAAGAAAAGCGAGTAGAACTGGCCCGTGTACCACACCACCGCCTGGCCCGCCGTCAGACCGAAGAGCGCGAGCAGCACGATCTTCAGGTTCTTCCATTCGCCGAACGCTTCCGTGAGCGGCGCCTTCGAGGTCTTGCCTTCGGATTTGATGCGCTCGAACACCGGCGATTCGTGCAGTTTCATGCGAATCCAGACCGACACGGCGAGCAGCAGGATCGACACGAGGAAGGGCACGCGCCACGCCCATGCGCCGAACTGCTCCTCCCCGGTCGCCGTGCGCACGGCCAGAATCACGATCAGCGAGATGAAGAGGCCGAGCGTCGCGGTCGTCTGAATCCACGCGGTCCACGCGCCGCGCTTGTTGGCGGGCGCGTGTTCGGCCACGTACGTCGCGGCGCCGCCATACTCGCCGCCGAGCGCGAGCCCCTGCAACAGCCGCATCGCGATGAAGATGATCGGCGCGGCGATGCCGATGGTCGCATAGCCGGGCAAAAAGCCGATCAGGAACGTGGAAAGACCCATGATGACGATCGTCACCAGGAACGTGTACTTGCGGCCGACCATGTCGCCGAGCCGCCCGAACACGATCGCGCCGAACGGACGCACCGCGAAGCCCGCCGCGAAGCCGAGCAACGTAAAGATGAAGCCGGCCGTCGGGTTGACGCCCGAGAAGAACGTCTTGCTGATGTAGATCGCAAGCGAGCCCGCGAGATAAAAGTCGTACCACTCGAACACGGTGCCGAGCGACGAGGCGAAGATGACCTTCCGCTCCTCGTTCGTCATCGGCGCGTGCGAAATGCGCCCTTCGACCGTTGCCATGAATCGTCTCCTTAGGTTTTCCGTCTGATTCCCGATTCCATCGGGCCGCACGCGCGGCGCCGGTGCAAGGATTATTGGAACGAAAACTTACGGCGTTCTGACTCGGGCTATTTGGGCTCTCGACGTGGGCGGACGGTTGAAATTCTGCTAACTCGTCTATAAGGCGCTGAGATCGGCAAACAAACTGCGCCTATCGCGCTGAATCATCGGCGCGCTTCCGCGTGCGCGCTCAGGGTTTGTCCCGGGCAGGATAAACCCGCTGCAAGCTGACGCGAACCAGCGTCCCGGCGAGCCGCGGCGCTTCCTGATAGACGTGATCCTCGATGGCTAGCGTGCCGCCGTGAATCGTCGCGATCTCCTTGACGATGGCAAGGCCGAGGCCGCTTCCATCGCCTTCGCGGCCGAGAATGCGATAGAAACGCTCCACCACGCGCTCGCGTTCGGCCGGCGGAATGCCGAGGCCGGTGTCTTCCACTTCCAGATGCACGAGATCGAGATTCGTGTCGTCGGCCCGCACGCGCACGGTGATGCGCCCGCCGGTCGGCGTGTAACGGATTGCGTTGTCGATCAGATTGGAGAGCATTTCGCGCAACATCACAGCGTTGCCTTCCACCTCGACCGGATACGGCGGCTCCTCGTAGCCGATGTCCATGCGCTTGGCGAGCGCCGCCTGCACCCAGTCGCGCACGGCGAGGCGCGCGAGATCCGTCAACTCGACGTGCGAGAAGATCTGCCCGTTCGCGCGATTTTCCGCGCGGGCCAGCGCGAGCAGTTGCGTAACGAGCCGCGCGGCGTGTTCCGAACTGGTCGCGATCTGTTCGAGCGAACGTTGAACTTCGTTCGACACTTCCTGCCGCAGCGCCAGTTCGGCTTGCATGCGCAGGCCGGCGAGCGGCGTTTTCATCTGATGCGCGGCATCGGCGATAAAGCGCTTCTGGAACTCCATGTTCTGTTCGAGCCGCGTGAGCAGATCGTTGAACGAGGCGACGAGCGGCGCGATTTCGGACGGCGCGCGGCCGGCTTCGAGCGGCGAGAGATCGTCGGGGCGGCGAGCGCGGATATTCGATTGCAGCGCGTGCAGCGGCGCGAGCCCGCGCGACAGCCCGAACCAGACGAGCACGATGGCGAGCGGCAGGATCACGAACTGCGGCAGGATCACGCCCTTGATGATGTCGTTGGCGAGCTGGCTTCGCTTGTCGAGCGTTTCGGCCACTTGCACGAGCACCGGCTGCGCGTTCTGCGCGTCGAGTGCGGGAAGGTCCACGGTCGTATAGGCGACGCGAATATCGTTGCCGCGCAGCACGTCGTCCCGAAACTCGACGATGCCCGGCTGCGGCCGGTCGTCTTCGTGCGGCAAGGGCATGTCGCGGTCGCCGCCGACCAGTTCGCCGCGCGTGCCGAGCACCTGAAAGAACACGCTGTCGACGTTGTCCGCGCGCAGAAAATCACGCGTCGCGTCGGGCAGGCGCAGTTCCGCGACGCCGTTGACCGGCTGAATCTGACGCGCGATGACGTAAGCATCCGCTTCTAGCGCGCGGTCGAACGGTCCGTTCGCGATGGACTTCGCGACCAGATAGGTCACGGCAATGCTCATCGGCCAGAGCAGCAGAAGCGGCGCGAGCATCCAGTCGAGAATCTCGCCGAAAAGCGAGCGCGGATGCGTCTCGCTGTCCGGTTCCAGCTCGTCCGGCGGGGCGAAGGGATTGGCGTAGCGCGCGTCGCGCAGCGCGTCGGAATCGGCGGTGGCTGCGTTGGATTCAGGCGGCGTGCGCGGCGGCTCGTGTGCGCGTTTGCTGGAAACGGACGAGGCCATGCTTGGCCCGGCCTAGTGATGGCTCGGCGGCATCGGCGCGCTCGCCGACGCGCCGTTCGGCGCTTTTTCGAGCGTGTAGCCGAGCCCGCGCACGGTAATGATGCGCGCGCCGCTCGGCTCGATCTTCTTGCGCAGCCGGTGGACGTAGACCTCGATCGCGTTGTTGCTGACTTCCTCGCCCCATTCGCACAGGTGATTGACGAGCTGTTCCTTCGACACGAGGCGCCCGGTCCGCTGCAGCAGCACTTCGAGCACGCCCAGCTCGCGCGCCGACAAGTCGATCACCTGATCGCCGATATGCGCGATGCGTCCCACCTGATCGAACGACAGCGAACCGTGCTTGACGACCGTCGGCCCGCCGCCCGCGCCACGCCGCGTGAGCGCGCGCACCCGCGCTTCCAGTTCGTTGAGTGCGAAGGGCTTGGCCATATAGTCGTCCGCGCCGAGATCGAGGCCCTTCACGCGCTCGTCGACGCTGTCGGCGGCGGTCAGGATCAGCACCGGCATCTGCGAATTGCGCGCGCGCAGCCGGCGCAGCACTTCGAGACCGGGCATGAGCGGCAGCCCGAGATCGAGAATCAAGAGGTCGAAAGGCTGGAGCGTCAGCGCGGTGTCGGCCTCGACGCCATGCTTCACATGGTCGACGGCGTATCCCGATTGGCGGAGTGATCGGACAAGGCCGTCCGCGAGTATGCTGTCGTCTTCGGCAATGAGGATTCGCATCGTGTGTGCGCCTGATGCGCGGTAGCGCATTGCCGGCACCGCATTTTGCCCGGCGCGGCGGTCTCCAGGGTGTTGTGCGTTTTTTGCGCGGTTCGGGCGACGTGGAAAAAAGCCACGCGCGCCGCAATCGGGCTTGCAAAAACTACTGTTTTTTTATACAGTGTCTGCATCTGTGCGAAAAGCGGGTGAAAGTATGCGGAATCCGCATCGAAGCCCGCGCGCACAAGCCTCAGACGCCGTTCATCATAGCAAAGGACGATTCATGGAAGAAAGCAAGAAAGGCCCGGCTGGCATGACTGCGGAGAAGAGCAAGGCCCTCGCTGCCGCGCTCTCGCAGATCGAAAAGCAATTCGGCAAAGGGTCGATCATGCGGCTCGGCGCGGGTGAGGCGGTCGAAGACATTCAAGTCGTGTCCACCGGCTCGCTCGGACTGGATATCGCGCTCGGCGTGGGCGGCCTGCCGCGCGGCCGCGTCGTCGAGATCTACGGTCCGGAATCGTCGGGCAAGACCACGCTCACGCTGCAGGTGATCGCCGAAATGCAGAAGATCGGCGGCACGGCGGCATTCATCGACGCGGAACACGCGCTCGACGTGCAATACGCGCAAAAGCTCGGCGTGAACGTGCAGGAACTGCTGATCTCGCAGCCGGACACGGGCGAACAGGCGCTGGAAATCGCGGACGCGCTGGTGCGCTCGGGTTCCATCGACATGATCGTGATCGACTCCGTCGCGGCGCTCGTGCCGAAGGCGGAAATCGAAGGCGAAATGGGCGACTCACTGCCGGGTCTGCAAGCTCGCCTGATGTCGCAGGCGCTGCGCAAGCTCACCGGCACCATCAAGCGCACGAACTGCCTCGTGATCTTCATCAACCAGATCCGCATGAAGATCGGCGTGATGTTCGGCAACCCGGAAACCACCACGGGCGGTAACGCGCTGAAGTTCTATTCGTCGGTGCGTCTGGACATTCGCCGTATCGGGTCCATCAAGAAGAACGACGAAGTAATCGGCAACGAAACGCGCGTGAAGGTGGTGAAGAACAAGGTGTCGCCGCCGTTCCGCGAAGCCATCTTCGACATTCTGTACGGCGAGGGCATATCGCGTCAGGGCGAAATCATCGACCTGGGCGTGCAGGCCAAGCTCGTCGACAAGGCGGGCGCTTGGTACAGCTATAACGGCGATCGCATCGGTCAGGGCAAGGACAACGCGCGGGAATTCCTGCGCGAGAACCCGGACATTGCACGCGAGATCGAGAACAAGATCCGCGAATCGCTGGGTGTGGCGGCGCTGGCAGATGGCGTCGCCGCGGGCGCAGCAGTCGCGGACGACGAATAAGCGTCCCGCCGCACGGTCGATGTTCAAGCGCCGGTTCGGATCGAAGGCTGGCCGCGCCGATGTTCGGCGGGGCCGTGCGGGTCGGTCTGACGGCGCGGGTGAGTCGGGCGACGATGCTGCGTCCGGATTGTCTGCGCGCAGCGTCGGTGAGTCCGCCGACCATGCCAATGGCACAGACCATTACGAGCGCAGCAGCGAGCGGCGCGCGGTATCGACGAAATCTCGCTGGTCTACCCGAAGCATCACATCACGCGCCGACGCGAAGCCATTCGCGCCGGCGCGCGCTGTTTCTGGAGCGGCGCAACGGCTCGTGAACGAACCCGAGCGGGCATCGTCGACAGAAACATTCGCGACGGTCCAGTCGCCGCGCTCGGCTGCCAAGTCGCCAAAGACCGCAAACCCGACGCTCGACGCAAATCCGGACGCGCCAGCACGCGCCGCACATAAGCCATTGCCGACGCAAGACCCCGACCGCGCCGCGCGTCTCGCGCAGGCGCGCTCGCTTCTCGCTCAGGCCACGACGCAACCCGTCCAGAAGTTCGACGCGCCGCCCAAGCCGCCGAAAGAGGCCCGCTTACCGGACGACAGCGCCGATCCCTTCTCGAATCCCTTCGAAGACGCCGATCCGTTCGAGCCATTCGAGCAGTGCGCGCCCGAACCACCATCAAAGCCGTCCTACAGCCGCTCGACGGAACGCCAGCGCAAGACACCGGACGCGAGCAACCCAAGACGACCGCAGCGCTCGCTGAAAGGCCGCGCATTGGCCTACCTTTCGCGCCGCGAATACAGTCGCGCGGAACTGTCGCGCAAACTGCGTCCGTACGTCCAGGAAGCCGACTCGCTCGAGAATACGCTCGACAGCCTGGAACGCGACGGCTGGTTGTCCAATGAGCGTTTCGTGGAGAGCGTCGTTCATCGTCGGGCGCCGCGCATGGGCGGCAGCCGGATCATTAACGAACTGAAGCGGCACGCGGTGGGCGAGGCGTTGATCGGCGAGACGGCGGACAAGCTCGCGCAAACCGAAACCGCGCGTGCTCAGGCCGTGTGGGAGAAGAAGTACGGCGTCGTGCCCGAGACGCCCGCCGAGCGTGCAAAACAGGCTCGCTTCCTCGCGGCGCGCGGTTTTTCGGCCAGCACCATCGGAAAAATACTGAAAGGCGGCGACGAAGACTGGATCGACGAGCCCAGCGACGATTGACGCACCTTGTCCGCCATGCGACACGCCGTGCGCACGGCATCCGCCAATCATCAGGCGCATCCACGGCCCCAAATACTCGCTATGCTAAAATTCAACGGTTTCCCCGTTCCGGCTTTGGTCCCATGCCTTTTTCTCCGCCCGTTTCCCGACAGTTGCGCCATCGTCGCGCGATTCGGCTGGAAGCGTTCGAGCGGGACGACGGCCTGTGGGACATCGAAGCCCGTCTAACCGATGACAAGCCCCGCGACTTTCCGCTCGCGGCGGGCGTCCGGCCGCAAGGCCTGCCGATCCATGAACTCTGGCTGCGCATCACCATCGACCGCAAGCTCACCATCGTCGACGCCGAGGCGTCTTCCGAGTGGGCGCCTTATGCGGCGTTGTGCGCCGAGTCGAATTACGCGTATCGCGCGCTCATCGGACTCAATCTGCTCCAGAACTTTCGTCGCGAAGCCGGCGCGCGCCTGCGCGGAACGGCGGGCTGCACGCATCTCACCGAGCTGTGCGCCGTGTTGCCGACCGCCGCTATCCAGGCGTTCTCCGGCGAAGTGTGGTCCATCGAGAGCGGCAGTCCTTTCGCGCAAGGCGGACCCGAGTCGACGTCGGCTCAGCCGCCGTTCCAGCTCGGCCGCTGCCACGCGCTGCGCTTCGACGGCCCGGCCGTGCGCGAATACTATCCGCGCTGGTTCGGCCATGAGCCATCGCGGGCGGAAGATCGTGGCCAGGCGGAACGCGAAAAGCCGGACACCTGACGCGCGCGCGTTCCCAACCCGGAACGCTTCCGGCAACCGGACACGAATCAAACAATCAGCGGTTCAAGCAATTCGAAATCGAAGAAGTTCACTCCAACTCTCAGACTGAAGGAATCACGCATGAAGATTCACGAGTACCAGGGTAAGGAAATCCTGCGGAAATTCGGCGTCGCGGTCCCGCGCGGCAAACCCGTGTTCTCGGTGGATGATGCGGTCAAGGCCGCGGAAGAGCTGGGCGGCCCGGTCTGGGTCGTCAAGGCGCAGATTCACGCGGGCGGCCGTGGCAAGGGCGGCGGCGTGAAGGTCGCGAAGTCGATCGAGCAGGTTCGCGAGTACGCGAACCAGATCCTCGGCATGCAGCTCGTCACGCACCAGACCGGTCCGGAAGGCCAGAAGGTGAACCGCCTGCTGATCGAAGAAGGCGCGGACATCAAGAAGGAACTGTACGTCGGCCTCGTGCTCGACCGCGTTTCGCAGAAGATCGTCGTGATGGCGTCGAGCGAAGGCGGCATGGACATCGAAGAAGTCGCGGAAAAGACGCCCGAACTGCTGCACAAGTTCGCCGTCGAGCCGGCGACGGGTCTGCAGGACGCAGACGCGGACGACCTCGCGCGCAAGATCGGCATTCCGGACGCATCGATCCCGCAAGCGCGCGCGATCCTGCAAGGTCTGTACAAGGCGTTCTACGAAACCGACGCATCGCTCGCCGAAATCAACCCGCTGATCCTGACCGGCGACGGCAAGGTGATCGCGCTCGACGCCAAGTTCAACTTCGATTCGAACGCGCTCTTCCGTCACCCGGAGATCGTCGCGTATCGCGATCTGGACGAAGAAGATCCGGCTGAAGTCGAAGCGTCGAAGTTCGACCTCGCGTACATCTCGCTCGACGGCAACATCGGCTGTCTCGTGAACGGCGCGGGCCTCGCAATGGCGACGATGGACACCATCAAGCTGTTCGGCGGCGAACCGGCGAACTTCCTCGACGTCGGCGGCGGCGCGACGACCGAGAAGGTCACGGAAGCCTTCAAGCTGATGCTGAAGAACCCGAATCTGAAGGCGATTCTCGTCAACATCTTCGGCGGCATCATGCGCTGCGACGTGATCGCGGAAGGCGTGATCGCGGCGTCGAAGGCCGTGGACCTGAAGGTGCCGCTCGTCGTGCGCATGAAGGGCACCAACGAAGACCTCGGCAAGAAGATGCTGGCGGAGTCGGGACTGCCGATCATTTCGGCCGACAGCATGGAAGAAGCCGCGCAGAAGGTCGTCGCGGCTGCCGAAGGCAAGTAAGCGCGCTTCGCTTACCGAGCCTAAGAGAGCGTTCCACCAGATACGAATGGCGGCGCCAACAACTGCTTTGGCGACGCCAAACGAACAGAGGTCACTACATGTCGATTCTGATCAACAAAGACACGAAGGTCATCACGCAGGGCATCACCGGCAAGACCGGCCAGTTCCACACGCGCGCGTGCCGCGAATACGCGAACGGCCGTGAAGCGTACGTTGCGGGCGTGAATCCGAAGAAGGCCGGCGAAGACTTCGAAGGCATTCCTATCTACGCGTCCGTCAAGGAAGCGAAGGCGGAAACCGGCGCGACCGTTTCGGTCATTTACGTGCCGCCCGCGGGCGCAGCCGCCGCGATCTGGGAAGCCGTCGAGGCCGATCTCGATCTCGCCATCTGCATCACGGAAGGCATTCCGGTTCGCGACATGCTCGAAATCAAGGACCGCATGCGCCGCGAAAATCGCAAGACGCTGCTGCTCGGACCGAACTGCCCCGGCACCATCACGCCGGACGAACTGAAGATCGGCATCATGCCGGGTCACATTCACAAGAAGGGTCGCATCGGCGTCGTGTCGCGTTCGGGCACGCTGACGTACGAAGCGGTCGGCCAACTGACGGCGCTCGGCCTCGGCCAGTCGTCGGCGGTCGGCATCGGCGGCGATCCGATCAACGGTCTAAAGCACATCGACGTGATGAAGATGTTCAACGACGATCCGGAAACGGACGCCGTCATCATGATCGGCGAGATCGGCGGTCCGGATGAAGCGAACGCCGCTTACTGGATCAAGGACAACATGAAGAAGCCGGTCGTCGGTTTCATCGCGGGCGTGACGGCGCCTCCGGGCAAGCGCATGGGCCATGCTGGCGCGCTGATCTCGGGCGGCGCGGACACGGCGGACGCCAAGCTCGAAATCATGGACGCGTGCGGCATCAAGGTCACGAAGAACCCGTCCGAGATGGGCCGCCTGCTGAAGTCGGTGATCTAAGGCAGTCGGGCACACAACGCGAGGGTTTGGTACTCTTACTGATTCCTTTCGTTCAGGCCGAAGAAAAAGCGAGGGAGCGTTGGCTTCCTCGCTTTTTTGTTTCCGGTCACAGCTCGTTCTGCCCATGCTCGAATTCTTCTCGACGCTCCATTGGGGCGCGGTTCTGCAAATCATCGTCATCGACATTCTGCTCGGGGGCGACAACGCCGTCGTGATCGCGCTTGCTTGCCGTGATCTTCCCGCCACGCAGCGCACGCGCGGCATCGTGCTCGGCACCCTCGGCGCCATTGTTCTGCGCGTCGTGCTGATCGCGTTCGCGGTCTTCCTGCTCGATATCCCGTTCCTCAAATTTCTCGGCGGCTTGCTGCTTCTGTGGATCGGCATGAAGCTCCTGCAACCCGGCCACGACGAGCCCGACATCAGTTCGTCGGACAAGCTATGGGCGGCCGTCAAGACGATCATCGTCGCAGACGCGGTCATGAGTCTCGACAACGTGATCGCGATTGCGGGCGCGGCCGAGACCGCGGACCCGCAGCACCGCTTCGTGCTCGTGGTCTTCGGGCTCGTCGTGAGCATTCCGCTGATCGTGTGGGGCAGCACGCTGGTGCTGAAGCTGCTCGACCGCTTCCCGGTCGTCGTGCTGCTCGGCGCGGGCTTGCTCGGGTGGATCGCGGGCGGACTCATCATCGACGATCCGTTCATCGACCGCTGGCCCGCGCTCAACACCGAAGCGGCGGGGTATGCCGCGCGCCTCGCGGGCGCGGCGCTCGTGATCGCGGCGGGCTGGCTGATGAAGCGCCGCGCGCTCGCGAGCACGGGCTGACTTGCCACCGACGCGGGCGTTAGCCGAACGGCCGACTGTCGCGGCCTGCGCGCCCTCCCTACCATCGAAGCGTTCGGTTCGCATATCGCGGCCGACGCTTCGTGTCTTTCAGGGAGTGGCAATGACGAGCATGGTTTCGGATGTAAATGCGCCGCGCGACGGCGACGGCTTCGGTGCATGGCTGAAACGCGCGCAGGCGGGCGCGCGCGGTTTCACGCTGATCGAATTGATGATCGTGCTGGCGATCGTCGGCGTGGTCGCGGCTTACGCGATTCCCGCGTATCAGGACTATCTGTCGCGTAGCCGCGTGGGCGAGGGCATGTCGCTCGCGGCATCGGCGCGGCTCGCGGTGGCCGAGAATGCCGCGAGCGGCGCGGATCTGGCGAGCGCGTATGCGTCGCCGCCGGCCACGCGCAACATCGAATCCATTCACGTCGACAGCGACACCGGGCAGATCGCGATCGCCTATACGACGCGCGTCGCGCCGGCCGGATCGAACACGCTCGTGCTCGTGCCTTCTGCGCCCGATAACGCCGATACGCCGACAGCCCGCGTCGCGCTGACCCGTGGCTCGGTGCAGGCGGGCACGATCACGTGGGAATGCTTTGCGGCAGGCAAGGCTGCTTCGTCGCTGCCTGCGCCGGGCGCGGGACCCGTGCCGGCGCAAGCGGCCACCCTGCCGGCGAATCTAGCGCCGCCGGAGTGCCGCGCCTGAGCGAGTTGCACGCGGTGGACGGAAGGCGTGAGCGCCGCGCGGGAACCTGTGGATTTCGTCGCATTTGCGGGTGCGCGGCGCACAGCGGACGCAAAGTTTTGTATAGTGCGCCGGTTCCCGACGTTCCCAGCCCCTCATGCCTTCCCAATTCGCGCGCTACCTTTGCTTTGCCGTTCTGTGTCTTGCGTTGACGATTCCGTTCGGCGTCGTCAACCACACGTATCCGATCCCGACGTTCTACGCCGAATACAGCGCGTTGGCCTTGTATCTTGCGCTCGGAGCCACGGTCGCGATACTCGTGCGCGTTTCCGAGCCGCGCGTGCCGTTCGCCTCGCCGGTGGTCGCGCTGATGCCGCTCGCGTTCGGCATCGTGCTCGTTGCGCAGACGGTGCTGCTGCCGGTCGCGCAGCCTTCGATGAACTGGCTCGGCGGCGCCTATCTTCTTGCATCGTTCGTGGCCGTGCATACGGGGTTCGGGCTGGTGCGCGCGGGACTGTCGGAGAAGGCGTTGCGCATCGGCGCTGCCGCGTTGCTGGCGGGCGGGCTCTTCGCCGTGTTCTGCCAGACCGTGCAGTTGTTGCACATGGAGGCGAAATTCGCGCCGCTCGTCGTGGCCTACAACGTCGCGATCAAGCGGCGGCCTTTCGGGAACATGGCGCAGGCGAATCATCTTGCGACCGTCATCGCTTTTGCCGTGGCGGGGGCGATGTATTTCGTGCAGACGCGCCGCATGCCTGTGGTGGTGTGGCTCGTGGTGTCGGCGGTGCTGTCGTTCGGCCTCGCGCTCACGGTGTCGCGTGGGCCGTGGCTGCAGACCGCGGTGATCGTCGTCGCCGGTTTCTGGATGGCGTTCATCCGCCGACGCCCCGGCGCGGCCGACGACTTCGACAGCCCGACCGCGACCAGCGGACGCGACATCCGCGCCTGGATCATGCCGTTTGCGCTCGCGGCGGTGTTCCTGCTGGTCAACGCCGCGGTGCGCTGGGCCAACGTGCGGTATGGGCTCGGTCTCGCGCAGTCGGCGGCGGAGCGCATGCAGGACGCCAATCAGATCGCGCCGCGTCTTGCGCTGTGGAAGTACGGCTGGACCATGTTCAAGACGCATCCGCTGCTCGGCGTCGGCTGGGGCGAGTTTCCGCGTTATCAGTTCGACATGGTGCGCGAACTCGGCGGCGTGGAGATCGCGAACAACGCGCACGATATCTTCATCGACCTGCTCGCAAAAACCGGGCTGCTCGGGGTCGCGGTGCTGGTGGCGGGCATCGTCTTGTGGCTGATTCGCGTGCTGCGGGCGCCGCATACGCCCGCGCGCGTCTTTGCGCTCTCGCTGCTGGGCGTGCTGATGATGCACGCGCTCGTCGAGTATCCGCAGCAGTACATGTTCTTTCTGATGCCCGCCATGCTTCTGATCGGTCTTCTGGAGACGCGGCCGCTGCGGCTCGTGGCGCGCCCGGTGTCGTACGGCGGCTACGTCTTTCTCGTCGTGGCGGGTCTGATTGCGCTGTATCCGACGATGCGCGACTACAACCGCGCCGAAGTGCTGTATTACGGCTCGCGGCCGGCGGAGCAGTATCGCGACGATCCGTCGTTCCTCTTCGGCGCATGGGGCCAGTATGGCGCCGCTACGCTGCTGCCGATGAACGCGCAGGACATCGAAGCGAAGCTGGCGGCGCATCGGCAGGCCATTGCGCTGCTGCCGGGCGAGACGGTGTTGCGCCGTTACGCGGTGTTGCAGGCGATCGCGGGTCAGCGCAAAGAGGCGCTCGATACCGTGGCGCGCCTGCAGATTTTCGCGACGGAACTGAACGACTGGCCGACGCAACTCGCGTCGCTGTATCAGTCGGTCGATGAAATCGGCGCGCCGCTGGCAGACTTCAGGGCCGATCTCGTTAAGCAGTACGGGCCGCCTGCCGGAGCGGATGCCCACGCGGACGATGACGCCGACGAGTAAGCAGTAAGCACCCGGTTCGGGCGCGATTCAGGCGGACGGCTGAGAGTCCGCCACCCAGTCCCCCGACTTCCCACCGTGCTTCTCCATCACGCGCACGTTCGTGATGGTCATGCCGCGATCGACGGCCTTGCACATATCGTAGATGGTGAGCAGACCGACTTGCACGGCGGTGAGGGCTTCCATCTCCACGCCCGTGCGCCCCACGGTCTCGACGCGCACTTCGCAATGCACGCCGGGCAGCGAGTCATCGACGGAAAACTCGACGGCCACGCGCGTCAGGGCAAGCGGATGACACAGCGGGATCAGATCGGCGGTGCGCTTTGCGCCCTGAATGGCCGCGATGCGCGCGACGCCGAGCACATCGCCCTTTTTCGCGCGGCCTTCGCGGATGAGCGCGAGCGTGTCGTCGCGCATGACGATGGAGCCGCGCGCCACCGCGATGCGTCGCGTCTCGTTCTTGCCGCCGACGTCGACCATATGCGCCTCGCCGGAGGCATCGAAATGTGTGAGTCCGGACATAGCGTCTCCTTGCAGTGGGCGCTTATCTTACCAGCGGGGCCTTCGGCAAAAACGGCGCGAAGCCTTGTCCACAGGTACCGCCGGGCGCGCAACACTTGATACGATAAGCGCGTTTGCTTCCTCACGCTGACCGCCGGCGACGCTCCGGCTTCGCGCCATGTTCCTGAATCGTCCGAGCCGCGGGCTCGTGTTCGCGTTGTGTCTCAGTCTCGCCATGCCGCCGTTCGCTGCGGCGCAGGGAGGCGTGTCCGTGGGTGCTGGGGGGAATGAGGCCCAGCCGACCAACGCGAAATATCCGCGGAACGTGTCGATCGCGACGGATGCGACGGATGCGACGAATGCGACGCATGCGACGAATGCGACGAATGCGACGAATGCGACGAATGCGACGAATGCGACGAATGCGACGACCGCGACCAGTTCGACCAACGGAGCAAACGCGGCACAGCCGACCGACGCGAAATATCCGCTGAACGTGTCAATCGCGACGAAGGCGACCAGTCCGACCGACGGGGCAAACGCGGCAAATCCGACCAACACGAAATATTCGAGGAACGTGGCGGTCGCGACGACCGCGACGAACAAGACGGCCGCAGCAAAACCGGCAACCGTCACAAACGCAGCAAGCGGATTGAACGGGGAAGATGGCGCGAACGCAACGAACGCGACGAACGGAGCAACTTCGGCAAGCGCAACCACCAACTCACCCACAACCTCCACCACCAGCACACCCCCCAACACCGTCGCCGACGGCATATTCGGCGTCTACGGCGGCGCGGAAAGCCGCTTCGCCAATCGGCCGGGCGCGATGGCCAGCCTGCGCGCGCCGCTTTCGTCCGTGCAACTGCCGGATCTGGGCGACGGCTCCGGCGGCACGCTCTCGCCGCAGGCGGAGCGCAAGCTCGGCGAGCGGATGATGCGCGAAGTCCGCGCCGATCCCGACTACCTCGACGACTGGCTGATCCGCGATTACCTCGATTCCATCGCATCGAAGCTCTCCGCCGCCGCCGCGACGCAATACCTCGGCGGCTATCGTCCGGACTTCGAACTCTTCGCCGTGCGCGATGCGCAGATCAACGCGTTCTCGATGCCGGGCGGCTTCGTCGGCGTCAACACAGGGCTGATCTCGGCGACGCAGACGGAATCGGAACTGGCGTCCGTCGTCGGCCACGAGATGGGGCACGTGCTCCAGCGCCACATCGCGCGCATGATCGGCGCGCAGGAAAAGAGCGGTTACGCGGCGCTCGCGGCCATGCTCGCCGGGCTGCTCGCGGGCGTCATGGCGCATAGCGGCGATCTTGGCATGGGCATCGCGATGGGCGGACAGGCCTTCGCCGTCGACAACCAGCTGCGCTTCTCGCGCGCCGCCGAGCACGAGGCCGACCGCGTCGGCTTTCAGATGCTCGCGGCCGCCGGCTACGATCCGTACGCGATGACCGCCTTCTTCGAGCGGCTCGATCGCGCGTCGATGGCCGATAACGGCGTGCCGGCTTACGCGCGCACGCATCCGCTGACGACCGAGCGCATCGCCGACATGGAGGACCGCGCGCGACGCGTGCCGTACCGGCAGCCGCGGCAGTCGCCGGAATATGCGTTCGTGCGTGCGCGCTCGCGCGTGCTCCAGGTGAACTATGCGAGCGACTATCGCGAGGTCGCGAGCCGTCTGCAGTCCGAAATCGACGATCAAACCGCGCTCAATCCCGCCGCGAACTGGTACGGGGTCGCGCTCGCGCGTTCGCTGACGGGCGATTACGCCGCCGCCAACGATGCGCTCGCCAACGCGCGGCGGCTGTTTGAAAGCGAGGAGGCGAGCGCGGCGGCGGCTTCGATGCAGGCGCGGCGCGAATTGGCGCAGACGGTCGAAGGCGGTCAAAGCCGCGATGCGCGTTCCGATGACGAGCGCCACGCGCAGCAGCAGAAGGGCGCGTCGGAGGCGCAGGGCGCAAGACTCAGCGCATCGCCGCGTGGCGTGTCGGGTTCATCGGCGAACGCTCGCGCGGGCGTTGGAGCTGCACGTGCCGGTCGCGACGAAGCGCGATCTTCACAACCGGCCAATACCCAAAGCACGCCCGCCTCAGCGACGACCGCCCGCGCCGGGATAGAAGCCCCGCCTGCGCGAAGCGGCCGACCGCTATCTGCGCGAGCGGCTGCGCTGAAAGATGCGTCGACGAACAACGCCAACCCGCACTCGACGCCACGACCCGCGAACCCCTCCGCCCCGGCCGTCTCGATGTCTTCGCTCCTGAGCAGCAGCGCATACGGCGCACTGACCGCCGCGCCCGCCAACAGCACCGCGCCCGCCGCGGCAAGCGCGGCCATCGCGCTCCCGCCCGTGCGCGTGACCGCCCAGCAAGCCGCCCGCAGCACGCCGAGTCTCGACGTGCTCGCCGCCGACATCGCGCGTCGCGCGGGCCGTTACGACGACGCCGTGCGCCTCGCCGACATCGCCCAGACGCGCTGGCCGAACTCGCACGCGGCGATCGACGCGCATCTGCAAGCGCTGATGGCCGCGCATCGCTATGAGGAGGCGCAGACGCTCGCGCGCCGCGAAACGCGCGCAGAACCGCAGCGCGCGGACTGGTGGCTCTATCTGGCGCAGGCGAGCGCGGGCATGAACGATCCGCTGCGCCAGCATCAGGCGATGGCCGAGAAACTCGCGCTCGATGGCGCATGGCCGTCCGCGATCCGCCAGTTGAAGGAAGCACGCGATGTCAAAACCGCGAGCTTCTACGATCTCTCGACGATTTCGGCGCGGCTGCGCGACTTCGAAGCACGCTACAAGGAAGAGCGCGACGAGGAGAAAAAGAGCTGACGCTTCACGCTTTCGACGCCGCGCGCGCGTCCGGACTGGCGACGAAACCGAAGCGCGTCTCGACGTCGGCGCGTGCTATTGGCTGTAACGGCAGATCGACACCATCGCGCCAATGAAAAACGCCGCCGCCCGATGCGTCATCGAACGTCGCGTGGCTCGAGAACAGATCGAGATCGTGATCGTGCAGGGCGGCTATGCGCGGCGGCGTGGCATCGTCGCAAAAGAGCAGGGCGCCTTCGTCATCCAGGAATGCGTGCGCCGGCTCGAACGGCGCGCCGGTGTGATCCGTCAACCGCAATTCGCCGTTCGTCTCGGAAAGACGCACGATCCACGGCGTGTATGCCAGTTCGACATACACGCGCTGCGGCCCGTTCTGAAAGAACCACTGACCGTCGGCATCACGCTCGTAGTTGCGGTTGATGAAGCCGATCAGCGCTTCATGGCGAATGGCATCGCCGAGCGCGCCCGCCGCCTGCGCCGCCTCGTCGCGCATGCGCCACTGACCGCGCCGGTCCAGCAACAGCCAGCCCGTGCAATGCGGCACGTTCGGCCACTTGGCCAGCGCCTGCTTGACGATCTCATCCATGATTCATTCGCCCGGAAGAAAATGTTCGAGGTAGCCGAACACGCGCGACGACAGCCAGTCGATGCGTCCCGGAAACGGCCCCGTCATGAAGCCGACATGGCCGCCGTGGTTCGGCTGATCGAGCGTGACGGACGCCGACACTTCGGCCTGCGATGGCAGCGCGCGCTCGGGCAGGAACGGATCGTTGCGGGCGTTCAAGACGAGCGCCGGCACTTCGATGCGGTTCAGATGCGCGCGGATGGTCGCCGTCGTCCAGTAATGATCGGTATCCCGAAAACCATGCAGCGGCGCGGTCACGACGTTGTCGAATTCATAGAGCGTGCGCGCGGCGAGCACGGCGTGGCGGTCGTACAAACCCGGAAACTGGTCGAGCTTCGCGAGCGCCTTCTTCTTGAGCGACTTCAGGAAGCTGCGCGTATAGACCATGCCGAAGCCTTGCGAGATCGCGTGACCGCCCGCGTGGACATCGAGCGGCGCGGAAATGGCGGCGGCGGCGCTAATCATCGAAGCGTCCGTGCCGCGCTCGCATAGCCAATGCAAGAGCACATTGCCGCCGAGCGACACGCCCGCCGCGACGATCGGGCCCGCATGCCTTTCGCGCAGTCGCCGCAAGATCCAGTCGACTTCCGCGCTATCCGCGAGATGATAGAAGCGCGGCAGCCGGTTCATCGGCCCGCTGCAGCTGCGAAAGTGCGGCACCACGCCGTGCCAGCCGTGCGCATCGGCGGCGGCCATCATCGCGCGGGCGTAGTGGGAGTCGGAGTTGCCTTCGAGGCCATGAAACAGCACGAAAAGCGGCGCGGTCGATGCCGGGCGCGCGGCGTCATCGTGCGCGAGCCAGTCGACGTCGATGAAATCGCCGTCCGGCGTATCCCAGCGTTCGCGCCGGTAACGCACCGCCGGCTTGCGCCCGAAGAGCGCGGGCACGATGGTTTGCGCGTGACTCGTCGGCAGCCAGCGCGGCGCGCTGTAGAGCCATTGCGAGACGGGTTCGGCGAGCACGCTGCCCGCGGCCTGCGCGGTTTCCTTCAGCGCGACGGCGGGCGCCTTGTCCACGAACGACGAATCGTGTTTCAACAACGGATCGCGCTTCATGGCCTTCTCCCCGGCGAACGTCTTTCTATGCTTCGTGACTGCGGTATTTCAGTGCAACGGTCCCTGCCCGTGACGCAGCTTCGCGGCGAACTGGCCGGCCGCTTCCATCGGCATTTCGCTCGCGTGAATGTGCGCAATGCGCCATTCGCCGCGTTCGTGGACCATCACGTAAGTCGAGAAGATCATGCGCGGCGCGGCGGTCCCGGCCGGCTGATGCGCCTCCGCGATTGCATACACGACCGTGCCGAGACTGTCGTACACGCGAATATCGAGCGGCTCGATGCTGACGGCCTGCGCGCCGAACTGCTTGCCGAGGCCCGCGCGAATGCTTTCGAGGCCATGCAGATGCGTGCCGTCCGCGCAGATGCAGGTGGCGAACTCCTCGTCGATCCAAAGCGACATCACAGCGTCGATGCTGTTGTCCGCGACAGCCTGATAGTAAGCGTTGAGAGTGTCGGCGGCGGCTTCGAATAGGCGGGCGAAACGTGGCATGGGCTCGTGGGTCTCTGGCATTCGCGCGCAACGCCGTGTCACGATGGCGTGCCGCATCGGTCATGATTCAAAGCATGCCTCCGTTCGGAGACACTCGCGTGTCCGCGCCCGCACACGAAAATGCCGATGCCGCCGCAAAGCCGCCGCGATCAGGCGGCGGCGTGACGCCGGGCAGGAGCGACGCCTCAGCGATGCGCGAGCAACATGCCGCGCAGATCGGCGAAAACCTGCTCGGCAGAAAGCTCGCGCAGGCAGTTCAGATGGCCGAGCGGACACTCGCGGGAAAAGCACGGACTGCACTCAAGGTGAAGCCATTGTACCTTTGCGACGTCGGACAAGGGCGGCGTGTGGCGCGGATCGGTGGAGCCGTACACCGCGACGAGCGGACGTTTGAGCGCCGCCGCGACGTGCATGAGCCCGGAGTCGTTGGTGACGACGGCGCTCGCCCGGGCGATCAGCGCGCACGCTTCGCCGAGCGATGTCTGACCGCACAGATTGCGCACGTTCGGCGCGCGCTCCGCGATGGCCTGCGCGGCCGCGGAATCTTTCTTCGACCCAAGCGCGACGATGCGCGCATACGGGAACGACTGCGCGACGAACTGCGCGAGCGACGCGAAGTGCTCGGGCGGCCAGCGCTTGGCCGGGCCGTACTCGGCGCCGGGGCAGAACACGACGAGCGGCGCGCGCGTATCCAGATTGAAGCGCGCCGACACGCGCGCCGCTTCGTTCGGATCGGCTTCGAGGCGCGGCACGGGCAAGAGCGGCGCGTCGGTGGCCGCTGCGTCGTGAGCTTGCGCGTATCGGTCGATGAACGGCAGCTTCGCGCCCGGCGCATAGGCGAGGGCCGCATACTGCGCGGTCATCGGCGGGCGCTCGGTCTTCGGCGGATTCGGGTGGCGCACGTTCAAGAGCCCGTAACGCGCCTCGCCCTTGTAGCCGATGCGCAGCCGGATGCCCGCCATCCACGGAATCAGCGCGGACTTGGCGGAGTTGGGCAGCACGTACGCGGCGTCGTAGCCGACATCGCGCAGGTCGCTCGCAAGCTGCCAGCGGCGCAGCAGTTGCAGCTTGCCGTGCGCGAGATCAGTCGCGTAGACGTCGCGGATTTCCGGCATGCGTTCGAGCACGGGCGCGACCCAGCTCGGCGCGACGGCATCGATCGCGATGCGCGGATGGAGCTTTCGCAAAAGCGTGAACAGCGGCTGCGCCATCAACGCGTCACCGATCCAGTTCGGTGCTATAACCAGCGCACGGCGCATCAGTCGTTTTCCGATCTCAAAATATAGCGGCTCGCCGCGCTCGGGCGGCGGGGCGTCGGTCCTGTGGTGTCATGGCGCGGCGGCCATGCGGCAAAAACAAGCGAGAGCGAACGAAAGCGCGCGCTCGGATGAACCGGAACGCGCGCATCGACGACGCTCGGAGGTTGCTTCGGCGAGCTTAGTGCCCTTTGGCGACTTCGCCGTCCTTCAGTTTGTAGCGCGTGCCGCAATACGGGCAGCGCGCTTCGCCGTGCGTCACGTCGAGGAACACGCGGGGATGCGCGCTCCAGCGTTGCATCTTCGGATTCGGGCAGAACGCGGGGATATCTTTCGCCGACAATTCCACCAGCGGCATTTCCTTCAGGTCGCTCATTGCTATCTCTTTCAATGTCGTTCGTTGCTGTCGTCTGTCGCGCGAGGGCAGCGCGGCCCTCGCGGCGTCAGACTTTCGCGAGCCAGCTCGCGTACTTTTCGTTCTTGCCGCCGACCACGTCGAAGAACGCGCTTTGCAGCTTCTCCGTGATCGGGCCGCGCTTGCCCTCGCCGATCGTGCGATTGTCGAGTTCGCGGATCGGCGTGACTTCGGCGGCGGTGCCGGTGAAGAACGCTTCGTCGCACGTATAGACTTCGTCGCGCGTGATGCGTTTCTCGATGACCGGGATGCCGAAGTCGCGCGCCAGCGTGATGACCGTGTCGCGCGTGATGCCGTCGAGGCACGACGACAAATCCGGCGTGTACAGCTTGCCGTTGTTCACGAGGAAGAAGTTTTCGCCGGAGCCTTCGGACACGTAGCCGTCCACGTCGAGCAGCAGGGCTTCGTCGTAACCGTCGGTGACGGCTTCCTGATTCGCGAGAATCGAGTTCACGTACCAGCCGGACGCCTTCGCGCGCACCATCGACACGTTCACGTGATGGCGCGTGAACGACGACGTCTTCACGCGGATGCCCTTCGCGAGCCCGTCTTCGCCGAGATACGCGCCCCACGGCCACGCGGCGATGGCCACGTGAATGGTGTTGCCCTTCGCCGAGACGCCGAGCTTTTCGGAGCCGACCCAGATGATCGGGCGGATATAGCACGATTCGAGCTTGTTCTCGCGCACGACTTCGAGTTGCGCGGCTTCGAGCGTCGAGTGATCGAACGGGACTTCCATCTGGAAGATTTTCGCCGAGTTCAGAAGGCGCTTGGTGTGCTCCTTCAGGCGGAAAATGGCCGTTCCCTGGGCGGTCTTGTACGCGCGCACGCCCTCGAATACGCCCATGCCGTAGTGCAGCGTGTGCGTCAGAACGTGGATGTTGGCGTCTCGCCAGTCGATCAGCTTGCCATCCATCCAGATCTTGCCGTCGCGGTCGGCCATTGACATACGGTTCTCCTAGCTGTCTCGTTCAGAAATTCGATGAATCCGGGTGAATCTCCGGGTGAATCTCGGGGTGAATCTTCCCATTCCGCGCGTTGCCGGCGCTGCCGGCTGCAAGAGCGGTCAAAGTTCGTCATTTTAGCTTCTTTTCGCGATCAAACCGGATAGGAAGCGCCTTTCACGCGGCTATACTTTGCCTTTCGCCGCGAAGAGGCAAAGCCGCCCGAAAGCGTTGTTCGGACCGGCAAGCGGCAAGCTGCGCCGAGTCGTCCGTTTTTCGCGTTGCGCGCGCGGCGTTTCCCATTTCGTCATCGCGGCCACTCGGCCGCGCACCCTTGCATGCTCCACCGGCTATCCGACACGAATCGCCGCGCATTTCTCGACGGTGCCCGCGCGTTCTCTCCCGCCGTCATGGCGACGTTCTCGTGGGGACTCGTCACCGGCGTCGCCATGACGAAATCGGTGCTCACGGTGCCGCAGGCGCTCGGCATGTCGCTCGCGGTGTACGCGGGGTCGTCGCAACTCGCCGTGCTGCCGCTCTTGGCCGCCAGGCTGCCGCTCTGGACCGTGCTCCTCACCGCCGCGATGGTGAATCTGCGCTTCGTCATTTTCAGCGCCGGGCTCGCGCCGCAATTCTCCTATCTGCCGATGTGGCGGCGCCTCGCGATCGGCTACTTCAACGGCGACATCATCTATCTGATGTTCTCCGCGCGGAATTTTCCCGTCGGCCGGCAGCCCGGCAAGGAAGCGTTCTTCTGGGGACTCGCGTTCACGTGCTGGCTCGCGTGGCAGGCGTCGTCGGTGGCGGGGATTCTGCTCGCGAGCCTCATTCCCGACAACTGGGGGCTGGAACTGGCGGGAACGCTGGCGCTGATTCCGCTGATCGTCTCCGCCATCGCCACGCGCTCGACGCTCGCCGCGGTCGTCGTCGCGAGCGTGGTCGCGCTGCTCGCGTTTCATCTGCCGTATCGCTTCGGCTTGCCGCTCGCGGTGCTCGCCGCGCTGTTGGCCGGCACGCTCGCCGATCTAATCGCGGAACGGGCGCGCCCGGCGGCTCTGGGTTCTAGCGACGCTGAGTCGGCCGCCGCGCCGGATGCAGCGGCCGAGCCCGAACCCGCGAGGCCCGCGCGATGACCACGCTCCAGATCTGGCTCGCGATTCTCGGCATGGGCGTGGTGACCGCGGCGACGCGCGCGTTCTTCCTGATCGGCGGCGAGCGCACCGTGCTGCCGCCGCGTGTGCAACGCGTGCTGCGCTACGCGCCGGCCGCCGCGCTCGCGGGCGTCGTCGTGCCCGATCTGCTCGAAACATCGGCCGGCTTCTCGATCGCGTTCTCGAATCATGCGGTGTGGGCGTCGCTCGCCGGCCTCGCGTATTACGTGTGGCGGCGCGGCATGATGGGCACCATCGCGGTCGGCATGATCGTTTTCACGCTGCTGCGCCTCGCCGCGTGATCCGCGCCGCGTCCCAAATACGCATCATCAAGAAACACCGGCTAAAAGCGGGCGGGGTGATCGGTTAAAATGACGGTCTTTCCTGTCGCATGGAGCGAGGTCGAAAGTGAGTCCGGCAGTCACCGCAACGGTTCCGAAGCTCGCCGCCTCCGGCTTGTCCGCTGCGTCCGTGTCTGCGCGCTTGGCGCGTATCTTTCTCCGCGTCTCACTCCACTCGACCCTCTGCACGTTCGCGCGACAGACGCTGTCCGCTCGTTTCGCTTGCGCGTCTTTCAGTTCCCAGTTTCGGTTTTCAGGCCTCGCGCCAAACTCTCAACGAACCGGCCGGCGCTCGTCCGGCCATCTTCGCCCGAACCGCTTTTCTGACTAACGTTGACTCCCATGACGAAAGTACTGCGTTTCACCGATCTGATCGCCGAAGGCAAAGTCTCCGGCAAGCGCGTGTTCATCCGCGCGGACCTCAACGTGCCGCAGGACGACGCCGGCAACATCACCGAGGACACGCGCGTGCGCGCTTCGGTCCCGGCGATCAAGGCAGCGCTCGACGCCGGCGCGGCCGTGATGGTCACGTCCCATCTGGGCCGCCCGACCGAAGGCCAGTTCAAGCCGGAAGACTCGCTCGCGCCGGTCGCGGCGCGCCTGTCGGAACTGCTCGGCCGCGACGTGCCGCTCGTCGCCGACTGGGTGGACGGCGTCGACGTGCAGCCGGGTAATGTCGTGCTGCTTGAAAACTGCCGCTGCAACAAGGGCGAGAAGAAGAACGACGACGGCCTCGCGCAGAAGCTCGCGAAGCTCTGCGACATCTACGTCAACGACGCCTTCGGCACCGCGCACCGCGCCGAAGCGACCACGCACGGCATCGCCAAGTACGCGCCCGTTGCGTGCGCCGGCCCGCTGCTCGCCGCCGAACTCGACGCGCTCGGCAAGGCGCTCGGCAACCCGAAGCGCCCGCTCGTGGCCATCGTCGCCGGTTCGAAAGTGTCGACCAAGCTCACCATTTTGAAGTCGCTCGCCGAGAAGGTCGATCAGCTGATCGTCGGCGGCGGCATCGCGAACACGTTCATGCTGGCGTCGGGCCTCAAGATCGGCAAGTCGCTGGCTGAAGCTGATCTCGTCGGCGAGGCGAAGGACATCATCGGAGAGGCGCGCGCGCGCGGAGCTTCGGTGCCCATTCCGAGCGATGTCGTGACCGCAAAGGAATTCGCAGCGACCGCGAAGGCCGAAACGAAGCCCGTCGCCGATATCGCCGACGACGACATGATTCTCGACATCGGCCCGGACACCGCTAACGCGCTCGCCGCGCAACTCGCGACGGCGGGCACCATCGTGTGGAACGGCCCGGTCGGCGTGTTCGAATTCGACCAGTTCGGCAACGGCACCAAGACGCTGGCGCAGGCCATCGCGAATTCGTCGGCGTTCTCGATCGCGGGCGGCGGCGACACGCTCGCGGCCATCGCGAAGTACGGCATTCACGACAAGGTCAGCTATATCTCGACCGGCGGCGGCGCGTTCCTCGAGTTCCTCGAAGGCAAGACGCTGCCGGCGGTGGAAGTGCTCGAGTCGCGCGCGTAACGCCCGGTGACGGCCCGAACCCATCCGGCGAAAGCAGCAAGGAAGGGCGCGCAAGCAGCCGGCGGCGCGCAAGCGGATGTGATCGAAAGCGGCAGTCAACCCGATGCCGCCGCCGTTGCTGCTTCGATCATCGCGGAGGCGGCTCTGAGCGAAGAGCCGCATCTGGAAGAACAGACGACTGCTGTCGTCACCATCGGCGGCATGCCCGTTCATGCCGCGCAGCCCATCGATAAAGCGACGCCGGCACGAACCGGCGCGCGCGCGCAGCCAGTGAGCAACACGTCACTGCAAGCGCAACGTGCTCGCAGCCTGGTTACGGCCGTTCCCAAAGAGACGAGGAAAGACATGCATCGCGCCACCAAGATTGTCGCCACCATCGGTCCGGCGTCGAGTAATCCGGAAATCCTGCTGCAGATGATGCAGGCCGGGCTCGACGTCGTTCGCTTCAACTTCTCGCACGGCACCGCCGACGATCATCGCCAGCGCGCCGAATGGGTGCGCGAGGCGGCGCGGCAGGTCGGCCGCGAAGTCGCGATCATGGCGGACCTGCAAGGCCCGAAGATTCGCGTCGGCAAGTTCGAGAACGGCAAGACCATGCTGGTCGCGGGCAACACGTTCATCCTCGATGCGAACTGCGAGATGGGCAACAACGACCGCGTGGGCCTCGACTACAAGGACTTGCCGCGCGATCTGCGCGCGGGCGACGTGCTCCTGCTCAACGACGGCCTGATCGTGCTCGACGTGACGCGCGTGATCGGCGAGGAGATTCACACGACCGTGAAGGTCGGCGGCGAGCTGTCCAACAACAAGGGCATCAATCGGCAGGGCGGCGGGCTGACCGCGCCCGCGCTGACCGAGAAGGACATGGAGGACATCAAGACGGCGATGTCGCTCGGCGCGGATTTCGTCGCGGTGTCGTTCCCGAAGAACGCGACGGACATGGAAATGGCGCGGCAACTGGCGAACATCGCGGGCGCGCCGTACGGCATCAAGCCGAAGATGATCGCGAAGATCGAGCGCGCCGAGGCCATTCCCGCGCTGCAAGGCATTCTGGATGCCTCGGACGGCATCATGGTCGCGCGCGGCGATCTGGCGGTGGAAGTCGGCAACGCGGCGGTGCCCGCGCTGCAAAAGCGCATGATCCGCATGGCGCGCGAGTCGAACAAGCTGGTGATCACGGCCACGCAGATGATGGAATCGATGATTCACGCGCCGGTGCCGACGCGCGCCGAAGTCTCCGACGTGGCGAACGCCGTGCTCGACGGCACCGACGCCGTCATGCTTTCCGCCGAAACGGCGGCGGGCAAGTATCCGGTGACGACCATCGAAACGATGGCCGCCGTGTGCATCGAAGCCGAGAAGTCCGAGGAATCGCAACTGGACCGCGATTTCCTGGATCGCACGTTCACGCGCATCGACCAGTCGATCGCGATGGGCGCGTTGTTCACCGCATTCCATCTGGGCGCGAAGGCCGTTGTCGCGCTGACGGAATCCGGCTCGACGGCGCTGTGGATGTCGCGTCACTGGACGCATGTGCCGATCTTCGCGCTGACGCCGCGCGTGGGCAGCGAACGGACGATGGCGCTGTATCGCAACGTCACGCCGCTGCATCTCGACACCAACATGGATCGCGACACGGCGCTGAATCAGGCGCTTGAAGTGGTCGTTTCCAAAGGCTATGCGGCGCGCGGCGACATGGTCGTGCTCACCGTCGGCGAGCCGATGGGGCAGGCGGGCGGCACGAACACGCTGAAGATCGTGCGCGTCGGCGACCATTTCTGATTCACCCGTTTCAACGCATGGCAGGGCGTTCGCGGTCCGATCCGCGAACGCCCAAGAGCGCGCTGGACGATTCGAACGCAAGTCGTCGCCACGAAGAAGGCCGGAAGCTGCCGAGAAGCTCGAAAGAAGCAAAGAGCAGAACCGTGCGCGCGAAGGATTTCGTTTCACATCCTGGAGTTTCTCAATGCCTCTCGTATCAATGCGTCAATTGCTGGATCACGCAGCCGAACACGGCTACGGCCTCCCGGCATTCAACGTGAACAATCTGGAACAAGTGCAGGCCATCATGTCGGCGGCGAACGAAGTCAACGCGCCCGTCATCATGCAGGCGTCGGCCGGCGCGCGGAAGTACGCGGGCGAAGCGTTCCTGCGGCATCTGATCGAAGCGGCGGTGGAGTCGTATCCGCACATTCCCGTCGTGATGCATCAGGATCACGGACAGTCGCCGGCCGTGTGCATGGCGGCGATCCGCTCGGGCTTCACGAGCGTGATGATGGACGGCTCGCTGGAAGCGGACGGCAAGACCGTTGCGTCCTACGAGTACAACGTCGATGTGTCGCGCAAGGTGGTCGAGTTCTCGCATTCGATCGGCGTCACGGTCGAAGCGGAACTCGGCGTACTCGGCTCGCTGGAAACCATGAAGGGCGACAAGGAAGACGGCCACGGCGCGGAAGGCACGATGACGCGCGAGCAGTTGCTCACCGACGTCGAGCAGGCCGCCGACTTCGTGAAGCTCACGCAGTGCGACGCGCTCGCCATTGCCATCGGCACGTCGCACGGCGCGTACAAGTTCTCGAAGAAGCCGACCGGCGATATCCTCGCGATCGATCGCATCAAGCAAATTCACCAGCGCATTCCGAACACGCATCTGGTGATGCACGGCTCCTCGTCGGTGCCGCAGGAGTTGCTGGCCGAAATCCGCGAGTTCGGCGGCGACATGAAGGAAACCTACGGCGTGCCGGTCGAGGAGATTCAGGAAGGCATCAAGCACGGCGTGCGCAAGGTGAACATCGACACGGACCTGCGTCTCGCCATTACCGGCGCGATCCGCCGTTATCTGTTCGAAAATCCGTCGAAGTTCGATCCGCGCGACTATCTGAAGCCCGCGCGCGAGGCAGCGAAGGAGATCTGCCGTCAGCGGTACATGCAGTTCGGCTGCGAGGGCATGGCAGGCAAGATCAAGCCCGTTACGCTCGACAAGATGGCCGAGAAGTACAAATCCGGCGAACTCGCGCAGGTTGTCCGGTGAGCGGCGCAGGTCTCACGCAGGTCTCAAGCAAGCTCGCTTCATTTGTAAAGTAAAATCAACGGGTTCCGGCGACGGGACCCGTTCGCATTTTTTCCATCGCCGCCGCGCAAGGCTCGTGGCGGCGATTCACTTTTTTCGGCACCTCTTCGGTACATGACGATGTCCACGCTCTACGAATCCACGATCAAATCGCTGCCGCTGCTCGGCCGTGGCAAGGTCCGCGACAACTACGCCGTCGGCAACGACAAGCTGTTGATCGTGACAACCGACCGCCTTTCCGCCTTCGACGTGGTGATGGGCGAGCCGATCCCGAACAAGGGCCGCGTGCTCAATCAGATGGCCGATTTCTGGTTCGAAAAGCTCGGCCATATCGTGCCGAACCACAATACGGGCATCGATCCGGCTTCGGTGGTCGCGCCGGACGAAGTCGAGCAGGTGAAGGGCCGCGCGGTCGTCGTGAAGCGCCTGGAACCGATTCTCGTGGAAGCCGTGGTGCGCGGCTATCTCGCGGGCAGCGGCTGGAAGGACTATCAGGCGACGGGCGCCGTCTGCGGCGTGCAACTGCCGCCGGGCCTGCAAAACGCCGAGAAGCTGCCCGAGCCGATCTTCACGCCGGCGGCGAAGGCCGAGATGGGCCATCACGACGAAAACATCACCTACGACGAGATGGAGCGCCGCATCGGCACGGAGCTGTCGGCGACCATCAAGCGCATCTCCATCCAGCTGTACAAGGAAGCGGCCGAGTACGCAGCCACGCGCGGCATCATCATCGCGGATACGAAGTTCGAATTCGGCCTCGACAACAAGGGCGAACTGTTCCTGATGGACGAAGTGCTCACCGCCGATTCCTCGCGCTTCTGGCCGGCGGACGGCTACACGGTCGGCACGAATCCGCCGTCGTTCGACAAGCAGTTCGTGCGCGACTGGCTCGAAACGCAGCCGTGGAAGAAGGAACCGCCCGCGCCGAAGCTGCCGGACGACGTGATCGCGAAGACGTCGGAGAAGTATCAGGAAGCGCTGCAACGCATCACGGGCAAGACGCTGTCGTAATGTCGGCACGCGCGCCGTGGCACCGACACCGACCCGGCGCGCTCGGATCGAGGGAAAAGCAATGAGCGAAGTACAGACCGGAGCGCATGCGCACGATGCGCCGCTCGTCGGCGTGTTGATGGGCTCCAGTTCCGACTGGGAGGTGATGAAGAACGCGGTCGCGATCCTGCAGGATTTCGGCGTGCCGTACGAGGCGAAGGTCGTCTCCGCGCACCGCATGCCCGACGAGATGTTCGCCTACGCGGAAAGCGCGCGCGAGCGCGGACTGCGCGCCATCATCGCGGGCGCGGGCGGCGCGGCGCATTTGCCGGGCATGCTCGCGGCGAAAACCACGTTGCCGGTGCTCGGCGTGCCGGTGGCGAGCAAGTTTTTGAAGGGCGTCGATTCGCTGCATTCGATCGTGCAGATGCCCAAGGGCGTGCCCGTTGCTACCTTTGCAATCGGCGAAGCGGGCGCGGCGAATGCGGCGCTGTTCGCGATGTCCATTTTGAGCGTGACGGATGCGCGTTATGCCGAGGCGCTCGCCGCGTTTCGCGTCAAGCAGAATCAGGCCGCGCACGCCATGACGCTGCCGCCGCTCTGAGCGTTCCGTCGACGAAACTCTCCCTACAGGTTATCGGCCAGTCCCACGATGAACCCACAACACTCCCCGAATTCCCCCATTCTGCCGGGCGCGTGGCTCGGCATGGTCGGCGGCGGCCAGCTCGGCCGCATGTTCTGCTTCGCGGCGCAATCCATGGGCTATCGCGTGGCCGTGCTCGATCCGGACGAAACGAGTCCGGCGGGCGCGGTGGCGGATCGCCATATCCGCGCGGCGTACGACGACGAAACGGCGCTCACCGAACTCGGCCGCCTGTGCGCGGCGGTATCGACGGAATTCGAGAACGTGCCTTCCGCGAGTCTCGACTTTCTGGCGTCGCTCACGTTCGTGAGTCCGGCGGCGAGTTGCGTCGCGATTGCGCAGGATCGCGTCGCCGAGAAGCGTTTTATCGCGGGAGCCGGCGTGCCGGTCGCGCCGCACGTGGTGATCGAATCGCCGGAAGCACTCGCCGCGCTCCCCGACGATGAAATCGCCGCCGTGCTGCCGGGCATTCTCAAGACCGCGCGCCTCGGCTACGACGGCAAAGGCCAGGTCAGCGTGCGCAACGTGGAGGAAGTGCGCACGGCGTACGGCTCGCTGTCGGGCGTGCCGTGCGTGCTGGAAAAGCGCATGCCGTTGAAATACGAAGTGTCCGTGCTGATCGCCCGTGGCGGCGACGGCAAGTCCGCCGTGTTTCCGCTCGCGCAGAACTCGCACGTGAACGGCATTCTCGCGAAGACGGTGGTGCCCGCGCCGGACGCGTCGGACGCGCTCGTCGCGCAGGCGCAGGACGCGGCGCTCACCATCGCCGCGAAGCTCGGCTACGTGGGCGTGCTGTGTGTCGAGTTCTTCGTGCTGGAAGACGGCTCGCTGATCGCGAACGAAATGGCGCCGCGTCCGCACAATTCCGGCCACTACACGGTCGATGCCTGCGCCACGAGCCAGTTCGAGCAGCAGGTCCGCGCGATGACCGGCATGCCGCTCGGCGACACGCGCCAGCATTCGCCGGCCGCCATGCTGAACCTGCTCGGCGATATCTGGTTCGACGGTGGCGAGGACGACAAGCCGCGCCCGCCCGCGTGGACCGAGGTCGTGGCGATGCCGGCGGCGCGGCTGCATCTCTACGGCAAGGAGGAAGCGCGTCCCGGCCGCAAGATGGGGCACATCAACTTCACGGCGGCGACGCTCGAAGAAGCGCGCACGGCGGCGCGCGACTGCGCGCGCATGCTGCACATCGCGACCGACTGAACTCTCAGGCAACCCTCAAGCAGCAGTTAGACAATGACCATCATTTACCCGAGCGCCGCGCAGATCGACGAAGCCGCGGCTCTGCTCGATGCGGGCGAACTCGTCGCGTTTCCGACCGAAACGGTGTACGGCCTCGGCGCCGATGCCGAGAACCCGGAGGCGGTCGCGCGAATCTATGCCGCGAAGGGCCGGCCGGCGAATCATCCGGTGATCGTCCACCTCGCGCCGCAGGCCGATCCCGGCTACTGGGTGCGCGAGTTGCCCGCTGACGCGCAGAAGCTCATCGACGCGTTCTGGCCCGGTCCGTTGACCTTGATTTTGAAGCGTGCCGCGCATATTCCGGCGGCCGTGAGCGGCGGGCAGGACTCGGTCGGGATTCGCTGTCCTTCGCATCCGGTCGCGCAGCAGCTGTTGTCGGCGTTTCATGCGCGGCGTCAAGGAACTGGTAGGCAAGCGGGCGTGGCGGGTCCTTCGGCGAACCGTTTTGGGCACGTGAGCCCGACGACGGCACAGCACGTCCGCGACGAGTTCGGCAGCGCGGTGCATGTGCTAGATGGCGGCGCGGCGGATGTCGGCATCGAATCGACCATTCTGGATTTGTCGCGCGGCTTTCCGGCGTTGCTGCGGCCGGGGCATGTGAGCCCGCAGGCCATTGCCGACGTGATCGGCACCGCGCCGCGTCTGCCCGATGGCGGCGATGCCACCGCGCCGCGCGCGTCGGGCACGCTCAAGGCGCATTACGCGCCGCGCACGCCGTTGGCGCTGTTGCCGTTCGCGTCGATCGAGCCGTTGCTCGCGGCGTTCGATCGCGCGGGTGGCGGGAAGCTCGCGTTGGTCGCGCGGCCGTCGAGCGCGGGCGAGTGGGCGCATGCGCCGCACGTGCATTTCGTCGCCGCGCCGGAAGATCCACAGACTTACGCGCGGGAGCTATACGGCTTGCTGCGGGCGCTGGATCGGGCGAATGTCGAGCGCATATTGATCGAAAAGCTGCCGGAAACGGCCGAGTGGGTCGCGGTGAATGATCGGCTCGGAAGGGCGGCTGCGGCGTTCGAGAACGAAGAGTGAAGGCGGCCGTGCGAACGCCTTTTGAGCAAACTGTTGCCTGTCTGAATATCAAATACTATCGGCCGTCGAATTATCCGGTGCTTATCGGATTTTTCGTATGGCCGGTTGTCCTGGCGTGAAGTATTAATCCTCCGCCTATTCATTGCGACGACTTCTCCCGGAAGCGCAATGATGAGTAAAAACCCGCGTCTGCGTTAAATAAGTCCAGGCGTCGCGCGTTAGAATTCTGCACTGCAAATAAAAATGAATGCGCCGGCTCTTCTCGAGTGATGCCAGAAGAGTGTCGGCGTTGAGGCGATTCACCGGCGTCAGTCGCTTCCTTCCCAAACGATTGCTCGCAATCAAAACTAGAATTCACGATGAACCCTGCCGACTCATTTTTGGACTCCCCGGATTTCATCAAGATGAGTGCCGAAGTGGTAGAGGCGCGACGCATGTATAACGGGCGCCGGCTTTGGCGAGCGACGAACGGCGTCGTGCAGCATGGGCTTCTCAAAGGATATTTCCTCGGTGAACGGGCCACGTGGCGCTATGAGGACACAGGAACGAAGCTCGTCGGTCTCTATGAACTCGAAGTATGCGAACTCATTCGCAGGGTTCATCGCGGGCGCAGCACGTTTATCGACCTCGGCGCGGCCGACGGCTTCTACGGAATAGGTCTGGTCTCGACGGGCGTCTTCGAACGCTCGATTTGTTACGAGATTGACGAAGCCAGTCGCGACAACTTAAGAAATCTCGCGAGTGAACGTGGCGTTGGAGACCGTGTGGATATTCTGGGTGCCGCGACTTCCACTTTCGCCGATGAACTCTCTGCGCATGGCGTCGATTTCAAAGACTGCGTTGTGCTTTGCGATATCGAGGGACACGAGTTCGAGACGCTCACGCGAGGCTGCCTTCGCACGCTGAGGCATGCTCACGTCATCGTGGAATTCACGATTTCATGATTGTCGGCCCGGACCGTCATACGTGGCTCCCCGACCTCGTCGCCCGCGCGAGCGAATATTTCAACGTCACCGAGATAAAAGCCGGCGCACGCGACTTGTCGCAAATTCCGTTGATCGCCGATAACTGGACCGACTCGGACCGCTGGCTTTTATGTTCGGAAGGCCGAGCCAAGCCGATGACGTGGCTTCATTTCGAGCCGAAGTCAGATTCGGCAACGAACGACTGACCCAATAGTCTTTCGCCCAAGATATTTCGACTGCAACCGGGCACCTTCGCCGGAAACCGAGACGCAGTGAAACGATGAGGTACGCAACACGTTTAATATTATAAGGACAACTTAGCATGAATAAAGCGAAATTCCGACTCAAACCGATTATCGCCGCTATCGCCGCCAGTCTCGCCGGGCTGGCCATGAACTCGGCTTTCGGGCAAGCCATCGTCGAAGGCAATGGAACGACCTCCGCGAGCACAGGCGTCCTGATCGGAAATGACGGGGCGCATAACAATATCGAGGAAAGCGTCGTTGTGGGTGATGGTGCAGTCGTGAACGGCGGAAATCAGGCAGCAGAACAGGCCTCCGTGGCGATCGGCTTCGGTGCCCAGTCGCAAGAGAACGGTGTGGTGATCGGCCGAAACGCACTCGCCCGGAACAACCAGGCTACCGTGATCGGCGATAACGCCAACGCGGGCTTTCGCGCGGTGGCCCTGGGCATCGATTCGTCAGCGGCAGACGCGGCCGTGGCGGCCGGTGGAGGCAGCACCGCGGCGAACGCCGCGGTCGCGATTGGGCGCAACGCGAGCGGAAGCGGCAACAGCGCCGTGGCAGTCGGGAGCAATGCGGTGGGGCTGGGCAGCACGTCGGTGGCCATCGGCAATAGTACGACATCGGGCGGTCAGGATTCGGTGGCCATCGGCAACTATGCTTATGCGAAAGGCGATAACTCCGTGGTCATCGGCGCAAGCAGTTTCGACGGCGGGCAGAGCAATGTGGTGAGCGTCGGCAGTGCCGGATCCGAGCGACGCATCATCAACGTGGCGGCCGGCACGCAAGGCACTGACGCGGTGAACCTGAGCCAGCTGAAAGTTCTGGCGAGCGGCACGGCGTCGGCACTGGGCGGCGGCGCTGCCGCGCTGCCCGATGCAAGCATTCTGATGCCGTCGTATGTCATCAACGGCGTAACGTATCACGATGTCGGCAGCGCACTGAACGGCGTCGACAGTTCGCTCACGAACATCAACACGACCATTGCGAACATTGCGAACAACACGGGCGGCGCAACCGATCCGGCTGCCGTGCGATACGACACCAAAGGCGGCTCGCTCGATCTCGACAACGTGACGCTCGGCGGCGCGAACGGCACGACGCTTCACAACCTCGCCGCCGGTTCTGCCGACATGGATGCCGTGAATGTCGGCCAGCTCAATTCGGCGATGTCGACCATCACTAATAAGATCGCGAACATATCGGTTTCGGGTGGCTCGAATCCGCTCTTCGCGGCCGACGGGAACGCGGCCACCGAAGCGGCCGTCGCAAGCGGAGCGCATTCGACGGCGATGGGCGCGAACGCGACGGCAAGCGCCGACAATTCGGTGGCGCTCGGCGCGAACTCGTCTGCCGATCGCGCGAATACGGTTTCCGTCGGCTCGTCGGGTAACGAACGACAGGTCGTCAACGTTGCGGCCGGGACACAAGGCACGGACGCGGTGAACGTCAACCAGTTGAACGGCGCGGTGCAGCAAGCGAACGTCTATACGGACAAAGCGGTGTCGAGCGCGAACGCGTACACGGACAAAGCGGTTGCGGCCGGCGTTCAGCAGTCGAAGAACTACACCGACAAAGCCGTGGCGACGGTTCTATCCATGCCGAGCATTCCGATGCTTCAGGCGGGCGAAAAGTGGGTCGGGACAAGCGTGGGCGCGTATGGCAGCCGTGTCGGGATCGGCGTGGCGGCGGCCTATCAGGCGACGGCGAACCTGAACGTCGGGATGGGCGTTTCGACGACCGATAGCGGATCGGCGGGTATCAAGGCGCAAGTCGGATACCGCTGGTAAGCGGAGGCACGCATTGGCGCGTTCTTCGGCCTGCTTCGTTTAGGATGACTGACGAAATGCAGCTTTCAGGGAGACGTCGCTGACTTGGCGTCTGAACGCTTGGGCAGACTCAAAAAAAAAGAAAGCGTCAAGCAAAAAAGCCGCCCAGGCTAAAACCCGGGCGGCTACGAAACCGTGCATCAACGCGAAGCGTTACTTGCCCAGTCCCGATTTCGCGATCGTCTGCTCCGCGGTCTGCGCGTAGAGGGCGTGCAGATGCGTCGTCGGATGCACGGTGTCGGCGTACATGTACGTCTGGTCCGCGCCGGCGACGGTCAGCGTTTGCGGCGAGCAGAACAGCGACGTGGCGAACGCCTGCGGATTCGGCTCGCCGAACTTCTGCGCCGCCGCGGCCATCGCCTGAAGATTGCAGGCCGTGCCGGTGTTCGACACCGCGAATCCGTACTGCTGATAGTTCGCCGTGATATTCGCGAGCGCCGGCACGATATCGAGGTAAATCACCTTCGACATGAGTCCGGCTCGCGTGAGTGCGCCCGCGAGCACCTGATTGAAACCGAGCGATGCCTGCGTGAGCAGCGCGCGCGTCGACGCGTTGCTTGCCACGCCTTGCGGCGTCGCGCCGATATCCGGCACATTCGACACCAGCACATGCGTCGCGCCGCTCTGCACGATCTTGCCGATCACGCCCGCGAGATCGATCGCCGCCTGTCCGATCGCCGCCTGCGCCTGCGCGGCGGTGATCTGCCCGGCCTGCACCGCGGTCAGGTTGTAGAGAATGTCGTTCGCGCCGCCGTTGACGATCACGAGTTGATTCGCATTGAAGCTGCCATGCGACGACAGATAGTTCGTCACCTGCTGCACGACCGGCACCGTCAGCGCGCCCGCGTAGTTCGCCGGGTCGGTGCTCTGATGGCCGACGCCGATAGGATTCGTCACGCGCGATCCGCCTTGCGCGTAGCCCAAGCCGGTGAGCGTGGTCGGCGGCGCGCCGAAGCCGCCGCTCATCGCGGGCGTGAGCGTGTCGCCGTAATACTTCGCGACGTCCTGCACCCAGATCTCGCCGGGGTTCGTCGTGAAGCGCCCGCCGCCGAAGTTCGCTGCCGCGATAGGCGAATAGGTGCCGACATCGGAGAGGCTGTCGCCGAAGGACACGACCTGTAGCTTGATGCCGCCCGCGGGCGTCGAATTGTTGTCGTCGCCGCCGCCGCCGCACGCTGCGATTAGGGCGAATGCCGCGCTCGCGGCCGCAATGCGCGTGGCGCGCACCACGGCGGCGCGCATCGAGAGTTGCTTCTTCATGGACCTCGTCTCCGTTTTCGGTGTTTTGTATTTGTTTCTCGCGGCGCTCGCGGCCGCGTTACTGCTGTGTCACTGCCGCGTCTCATTGTGCCGCAAAGCAGGCGGATGTCGAGCGATGCGGCCAGCCGCTCAGCCAGACGCGCGGCCGGCGACGCGCCGTTCCGACAGCGTACACGGCGCGCGAGCCTTGGCGGGCGCGACTTCGTAGAAGAAATCTTCGGCTCTCGCGCACGATCGTTCGCAAAAAGCGAGGGTTTTGCAGGATTGCCGCTCCCGCGACGTCGTGCATGCCCGCTCAGTCTTCGATGCCCGGCTTGCGCGCGCCTTCGTAGACCCATTCGAGCAACGCGTCGTGGGCGGCGCGCGCCGCTTCCGCGCGCGGATCGTTGATGAAGCTCACCACGACATAGCTTTCGCCGTTGGCCGCGCCGACGTAGCCCGCGATGGCGCGCACGTCGCGCAGCGTGCCGGTCTTGATGTGCGCGTTGCCGCCCGCGCCCGCGTTCGTCAGGCGGTTGCGCATGGTGCCGTCCACGCCCGCGATCGGCAGCGATTCCACGAAGACCTGCGCGACCGGGCTGGCGTTCGCGGCCTGAAGCACGTCGGTGAGCGAGGTCGCGGAGATCGCTTCGTCGCGCGAGAGACCGGAGCCGTTGTCGAGCGAAAGACCGTCCATCGGCAGCGCGCTGCGGCGCAGAAAGGTCTGGATGGCCTGCGCGGACTTCGCGGTCGTCGCGGGCGGCTTCGACTGCACCGCGCCGATGGTCAGGAACAGGTTACGCGCCATCACGTTGTTGCTGAACTTGTTGATGTCGCGCACGATGTCCGACAGCACCGGGCTGCGATGCGTGCCGACGAGCCGCGCGCTCGAAGGCGTCGGGCCTTCGCGCGTCACGCCCTGGAACGTGCCGCCCGCCTGCTTCCACAGCGCGAGAAAGCCGCCCGCGAAGAACGTCGAATGATCGAGCGCGGCGACGTTGATGGTGCGCGAGCCGCAGCGCAGCGGATAGTCGCCGATGAACGACGCCTGCACGAAGCCGCCCTGCGTCTGCGCGACGCTAGGCGACGCCGCCGGCAGCGTCCCCGCGCACGCGCCTCGCGTGACGCGCAGTTCGTTGTCGATCTGAAGCTGCGCGAGCTGTGGCAGCACGTCGATGGACACTTGCCCGTCCGGATTCGGCGTCAGCGTGAACGAGAGCGACTTGAACGCGTACAGCAGCGGATCGGGGCCGACGTTGTACGGCGCGGCTTCGTCGCTGTCGAAGGCGGGCAGATCGCGCGTGGAGGCGTCGAAGTAACGCTTGTCAAGCACCAGCGCGCCGTCGATGCCGGTAATGCCGTTCTTGCGAATCTGCTCGACGAGATCGATCAATTCTTCCGGCACGAGCTTCGGGTCGCCGGTGCCCTGAATGTACAGGTTGCCGTGCAAGACGCCTTGCGCGTCGACATCGCCGTCGGCGTAGGCGGTCGTCTTCCAGCGGTAGTCCGGCCCGAGCAGCGAGAGGCCCGCATACGTGGTGACGAGCTTCATCGTCGAGGCGGGGAGCATCGGCCGGTCGGCGTTGATCGCGACGAGCGGCTCCGGCGCGCCGATTCGCTGCACGACGACGCTGATCGACGAAAGCGGCACGTGCGCGCGGGCGAGCGCGCTCATCACGGAGGCGGGCAGCGGACCGGCCGGCGCGACGCGTGCAACCTTCTCCGCCTTGGCGCTTTTCTTCGCGCCGAAAGCGCCGCGCGCCGCGCGCTCGGGCGCGTGCTTCTGCGAGTCGGACCGCGTGCCGCCGCGGGCGTGCGCGTCCGGTGCGTGGGACAGTCCGGCGCAGGCGAGCGCCGCCGCGAAAGCGAGCGTCGACAGACGCGCGGAGAGTGAACGAGGAATAGCGGAAAAGAGCGGCATACGGACGTGCGTTCTTGGTGTGAGTTCTGAGACTGCCCCGCGCGGCTGGGCCGGGCCGCGCGGGCGAAGCGGCTATTGTAGACAAGCCGGCTTGCGGAAATCGTACGCGGCGGGCGGGGCGGCGTGCTTCGTTGCGTTAAGTCCGGTTTAAGCCTGCCGCCGAGCCGCGCGGCTAAAATGAGCCGCACACCAATCTTCCCGAAATAACATGCGAATCCTGCTAGTCGAAGATGACCGGATGATCGCCGAGGGCGTGCGCAAGGCGCTGCGCGCGGACGGCTTCGCGGTCGATTGGGTGCAGGACGGCGAAGCGGCGCTCACGGCCGTCAGCGGCGAAGCCTACGACCTGATGCTGCTCGACCTCGGCCTGCCCAAACGCGACGGCCTCGACGTGCTGAAGACGCTGCGCGCCCGCGCGAATGCGCTGCCGGTGCTGATCGTCACCGCGCGCGATGCCATCGCGGATCGCGTGAAAGGTCTCGACGCCGGCGCGGACGATTATCTCGTCAAGCCGTTCGATCTCGACGAACTTGGCGCCCGCATGCGCGCGCTGATCCGCCGTCACGCGGGTCGGGGCGAATCGCTGGTGCGGCATGGCAATCTGACACTCGATCCGGTCGGTCATCAGGTGACGCTCGCGGGCGCGCCCGTCGCGCTTTCGGCACGCGAGTTTGCGCTCCTCGAAGCCTTGATGGCGCGGCCCGGCGCGGTGCTTTCCAAGAGCCAGCTCGAAGAAAAAATCTACGGCTGGGGCGAGGAAATCGGCAGCAACACGGTCGAGGTCTACATCCATTCGCTGCGCAAGAAGCTCGGCGCCGATCTCATCCGCAACGTGCGCGGCCTCGGCTACATGGTCGCGAAGGACGCCTGATGCGGTCGATTCGCCGCCAGCTTCTCGTCTGGCTGCTCGCGCTCGTGATCGTGGGCGTGGGCTTCGCCGGATGGCTCATCTACCGGCAGGCGCTCGCCGAAGCCAACGAACTCTTCGATTACCAGCTCCAGCAGATCGCGGCGGCGCTGCCTTCCGAGCCGTTCTCGTCGGTGCTCAGTTCGCGCAGCGAGACGGACGAAGGCGTCGTCATCCAGATCTGGAACCGCAACGGCGTGCTGATGTACTACTCGCATCCGCGCGTGCCGCTTGCGCCGCATGCCGAACTGGGCTTTTCCACCGAGATGACGCCGCGCGGCGAATGGCGCGTGTACAGCGCGATCGTCGGCGATAACGTGGTGCAGTTGGCGCAGCCGCTGTCGATCCGAAACCGTGTCGCGGCGGGCGTCGCGTGGCGCACGCTATGGCCGCTCGTGCTGCTGTTGCCGCTGCTCGGGCTCGCGATCTGGATCATCGTCGGGCGGGGGCTCGCGCCGCTGCAACGCGTGACGCGCGCGCTCGACTCGCGGCATCCGGAGGCGCTCGATCCGCTGTCGGACCAGCGTCTGCCGCAGGAAGTGCGGCCGCTCGTGCGCGCGCTCAATGCGCTGCTCGCGCGGCTTTCCACGGCGCTCGACACGCAGAAAGCCTTCGTCGCCGATGCCGCGCACGAACTGCGCACGCCGCTCGCCGCCGTGAAGATTCAAGCGCAACTCGTCGGGCGCGCACAGGACGACGCCGCGCGCCGCGAGGCGCTCACCGATCTGAACGAAGGCATCGGGCGCGCGACGCGGCTTGCGGAGCAACTGCTGGCGCTCGCGCGGTCGGAGCCGGATACGC
This sequence comes from Caballeronia sp. BCC1704, assembly GCF_902833455.1. Classification (NCBI taxonomy): domain Bacteria; kingdom Pseudomonadati; phylum Pseudomonadota; class Betaproteobacteria; order Burkholderiales; family Burkholderiaceae; genus Caballeronia; species Caballeronia sp. BCC1704. Next base: position 898,351 of record NZ_CADFFT010000001.1, read on the forward strand.
AGGTCGCGCGGGCGCCCGTCGACCTGTGCGCGCTGCTCGGCGAGTGCGTGCGCGGTTATGTGCTCGTCGCGCAGGACCGAGGCGTCGATCTCGGCATCGAGAGGAGCGAGCCCGCGACCGTCAAAGGCGACGCGGATGCGCTGCGCGTCATGTTCAACAATCTGATCGACAACGCGACCAAGTACACGCCGGTCGGCGGACGCGTGGATGCCTCAATAAAAGTACAAGAGGGACGTCCGGTCGTGGAAATCGCCGACACGGGACCTGGCATTCCGGCAGACGAGCGCGAGCGCGTCTTCGACCGCTTCTATCGCGTGGGGCAAAGCGCGGACAGGGAGCGCACCGACGTGGCGGGCAGCGGATTAGGGCTCGCCATCGTACGGCGTATTGCCGACCGCCACGGTTTTTCTATCGCGCTTGGGGAATCGCCGGCTGGCGGTTTGCTCGTTCGAATCGTTTGTTGACGTTCAGAACGCGCCGGCCAGCTTTCCTGCCCGCAGTCCGAATTTTCGAAATCCTTCGATATCTTTTCGGAAGTGTCTGCTTTGAAGCATGCGTACATCTGAATACCATGCCTTCATCCATAGATTGTTGATTTCCGCGAAGAAGGGCTCGAATACTTTCTTATCGGCGACGGCTCCCTGACAGTCGAAGAACGCGCCGGTTGGTTCGCTGTTACAGACGAGTCGTTCGGACTACGAATCTATGGGGTCACCCTAACCCATCGAGAATCCGCCGGTGTTGTTTTCCCGGCATGCATTTTTATGACGAAAATCATTGAAGTAATTTGCAACAACAAGCCGAAGTCGCACCGCGGAATCGTGATTGGCGCAAGCGCCGTTGCCGCCGTTCTGGCTCATGCCGCTCCCGCCTCGGCCAGCGTCATGTGTCTGAGCGACGCAAACGGTACATACAACTATGGTTCAACGTCGGGCTCGGCCACTTCCGGCTGTACGAGCTGGGTGTCAGGTCTGAGCGGACCGTACGCGGTGTTGGACAACGGCAGTCCGGCCGGTCACTCCGCGCTGGCCCTGACTTCCGGCAAGGCGACGTTCTATCTGAACAGCAGCGGCTCGATGGCGAGCAACGTGATGACCGCGACGGCCTCGGGTTCGAACGTGTTGCTGAGCGGACTCGCGGCTGGTCAGGTGTCGAGCACGAGCCTTGACGCCGTCAACGGTTCGCAACTGTTCGGGCTTGCGAGCTCGACTGCCTCGGCGCTGGGTGGCGGCGCGTCGGTGAACGCCGACGGCTCGGTTTCCGCTCCGAGCTACGCGTTGACTAACGCCAATTCGATCGATGGCACCACCGGCGCCGCGAACGACGTCGGATCGGCGTTCCAGACGGTCGACAGCGCGCTCGGCAAGCTGAACACGGCCGTTGCACAGAACGCGAGCGACATCAACAACATGTCGACGCAGATCAACAACGGCACGATCGGTCTGGTGCAGCAAGACCCGACGACCCGCAAAATCACCGTCGCGAAGAACACCGACGGCACGACCGTCGACATGACGGGCACGGCAGGCACGCGCACGGTGACGGGCGTGACGGCGGGTCAACTGAACGCGACGAGCACCGATGCAGTCAACGGCTCGCAGCTCTACGCCACGAATCAGGCTGTCGCACAGAACACGTCCGACATCAACAACATGTCGACGCAGATCAACAACGGCACGATCGGTCTGGTGCAGCAGGACGCGACGACGCGCAACATCACGGTCGCGAAGAACACCGACGGCACGACCGTCGACATGACGGGCACGGCAGGCACGCGCACGGTGACGGGCGTGACGGCGGGGCAGTTGAACGCGACGAGCACCGACGCAGTCAACGGCTCGCAACTCTACGCCACGAATCAGGCTGTCGCACAGAACACGACCGACATCAACAACATGTCGACGCAGATCAACAACGGCACGATCGGTCTGGTGCAGCAGGATGCGACGACGCGCAACATCACGGTCGCGAAGAACACCGACGGCACGACCGTCGACATGACGGGCACGGCGGGCACGCGCACGGTGACGGGCGTGACGGCGGGTCAACTGAACGCGACCAGCACGGACGCGGTCAACGGCTCGCAACTCTATGCAACGAATCAGGCGGTTGCGCAGAACACGACCGACATCAACAACATGTCGACGCAGATCAACAACGGCACGATCGGTTTGGTGCAGCAGGACGCGACGACGCGCAATATCACGGTCGCGAAGAACACCGACGGCACGACCGTCGACATGACGGGCACGGCGGGCACGCGCACGGTGACGGGCGTGACGGCGGGGCAGTTGAACGCGACCAGCACCGATGCGGTCAACGGCTCGCAACTCTACGCAACGAATCAGGCCGTTGCGCAGAACACGACCGATATCGCCAAGAACACGTCCGACATTAACAACATCGTCAACCAGTTCAACAACGGATCAATCGGTCTGGTCCAGCAGGACCCGACGACGCGCGTCATTACCGTCGCCAAGAACACCGACGGCACCGTGGTCGACATGACGGGCACGGCGGGCACGCGCACGGTGACCGGCGTGACGGCAGGTCAACTGAACGCGACGAGCACCGACGCAGTCAACGGCTCGCAGCTTTATGCGACCAACCAGAACGTGGCGCAAAACACAGCCGATATCGCGAACCTGAACACGACCGTCACGCAGAACACCGCGAACATCGCTCAGAACACCGCCGATATCGCGAAGAACACCGCGGACATCGCCAACCTGAACACCAATGTCGCGCAGAACACGGTCGATATCGCGAAGAACACGACCGACATCAGCAACATCAATCAGCAGATTTCCAGCGGCAACGTTGGTCTGGTGAAGCAGGACGCGACCACGCGCAATATCACGGTCGCGAAGGACAACGACGGCACGGTCGTCGACATGACGGGCACGCAAGGCGCGCGCACGGTGACGGGCGTCGCCGCCGGCACGCTCTCCTCCGACAGCCTCGACGCGGTCAACGGTTCGCAGCTTTACGCCACGAACCAGAACGTCGCGAGTTTGACGCAGCAGATCAACAACGTCGCGGCTGCCAGTTCGGCGTTCGCATCGCAGAGCACCGATACACCGGCGGTCGCATCCGGCGCGAATTCGACTGCGATGGGCAACGGTTCGAAAGCGACGGGCAACAATTCGGTCGCGATCGGCAGCGGTTCCGTCGCCGACGAAGACAACACGGTGTCTATCGGCTCGGCGGGTAACGAACGTCGCCTGACGAACGTCGCACCGGGCGTCAACGGCACGGACGCGGCTAACATGAACCAGTTGAACGCGGTTCAGAACAGCGTCAACGCCACGGCGCGCCAGGCGTTCTCGGGCGTGGCCGCCGCCATGGCCATGCCTAACCTGACGCCGAGCCAGCCGGGCAAGACGGTGGTCGCCGCGGGCGTCGGCAACTACAAGGGCTACACCGCGATGGGCTTCGGCGCGACGTATCGTTCGCGCGACAGCCGCTGGCTCGTGAACGCTGCGGCGTCGATCACACAGCGCGGCGATGCCGGCGTGCGCGGTCAGGTCGGCTACGAGTTCTAAGCTCGAGCGCAATCAAGCAGTAGGACGGGCGGCTATCCGGAAGGGTAGCCGCCCGTTTTCTATGGCGCTTCGCCGCATGTGGCCGCGCTTTCACCGTTTAAGAGACGTTTAAGCCACGCCCCGTAATCTTCGTTCATCCCACTGCGCCAGCATCTCAAGCGCATTGCAATCCGTCAGGAGCACACGATGAAAGCGAAGATTTTTACCCGCAGCGCCGTCGCAGCCGCCGTCGCCGTTGCCTTGTCGGCAGGCTATGTCGCCGGTCACAACAACATTCCCGCGCCGCAAGTCATTGCCCCCGCGCAGGCCGCGATGATGCCGGCCGAAGCCGCCGCCAAGACAGGCGTGCCCGACTTCTCCGGCCTCGTCGAAACGTACGGCCCGGCCGTGGTCAACATCAGCGCGAAGCATCTCGTCAAGCAGACATCCGCGCGCCGCAGCCAGAACCAGTTGCCGATGGACCCGGACGACCCGTTCTACCAGTTCTTCAAGCGCTTCGGCGGCATGCCGGGCTTCGGCGGCGGCGATAACGGCCCCGGCGCGGACCGTCCGAGCGAAGGGCTCGGTTCGGGCTTCATCGTGAGCAGCGATGGCTACATTTTGACGAACGCGCACGTCGTCGATAACGCGAACGTCGTCACCGTCAAGCTCACGGACAAGCGCGAGTATCGCGCGAAGGTGATCGGCTCCGACAAGCAGTCCGACGTCGCCGTGCTGAAGATCGACGCCAAGAACCTGCCGACGGTCAAGATCGGCGATCCGAACGGCAGCAAGGTCGGGCAGTGGGTCGTGGCGATCGGCTCGCCGTACGGCTTCGATAACACCGTGACGTCGGGCATCATCAGCGCGAAGTCGCGGTCGCTGCCGAACGAGAATTACACGCCGTTCATCCAGACCGACGTGCCGGTGAATCCGGGCAACTCGGGCGGGCCGCTCTTCAACCTGCAAGGCGAAGTCATCGGCATCAATTCGATGATCTACTCGCAGACGGGCGGCTTCCAGGGCCTTTCGTTCGCGATCCCGATCAACGAAGCCATCAAGGTCAAGGACGCGCTCATCAAGACCGGTCATGTGGACCGCGGCCGCCTGGGCGTCACCGTGCAGGCAATGAACCAGACGCTCGCGAATTCCTTCGGCATGAAGTCGCCGCAGGGCGCGCTCGTGAGTTCGGTCGAGCCGGGCGGACCCGCCGCGAAGGCCGGCCTGCAACCGGGCGACGTGATCACCGCATTGAACGGCGTGCCGGTGACGGATTCGACCTCGCTGCCGTCGCAAGTGGCCGGCTTGTCGCCGGGCAGCTCGGCGAAGGTGCAGGTGTGGCGGGACAAGAGCTCGAAGGATTTGACCGTGACCGTCGGCGCGCTCAAGGACGCGAAGACGGCGAGCGCGGACGCGAACGGCGATCAGGGCGGCGCGTCGCAGGATGCGCGGCTCGGCGTCGCGGTGCGGCCGCTCACGCCGGACGAAAAGCAGCAGGCTTCGCTTTCGCGCGGACTGGTCGTGCAGCAGGCGAGCGGCGCGGCGGCGAGCGCGGGCATCCAGCCGGGCGACGTGATTCTCGCGGTGAACGGCCAGCCGGTCACGAGCGTGCAGCAACTCAAGTCGATGATCTCGCACGCCGGCGACAGCATCGCGCTTCTGATCCAGCGCGACGACGCGCAGATCTTCGTTCCGGTCGACCTCGGCTGATCGAGCGACCCGCGATGCGGGCACGGAGCATGCTCGAAGGCTCGCCGGGGCCCCATCGCGTGTCACCGCGCATCGGGCGTGACGCCGCTGCGCCGTGGCGCGGCGGCATCGGATAAAGGAGCCAAGAAGATGAAGAGCAAAATGGGCAAACTGGCCGCGACTGTCATCGCGGCCGCATTGAGCGCCGGGCTGGCTGGCGGCGCGTGGGCGCAGCAGTCCGCGGATTCGGCCAATGCAGCGAGCGCCGGCACGAGCGATACGGGCAGCGCCGGCAACGCGAACGGCGGCGGCCTGCCGCAAATCCAGCAACAAGGCGATGTGTCGTACACGTCGGGCGGCGTGGGGCTCGACGAATCGCGTGCATTGTTGCGCGAACAGGCGCACTGGCCGCTCTCGTTGCGCTTCACGGGACCGACCGCCGATTATCTCTCGGGCGTGACCGTGCGCATCGTCGGCGGCAAGGGCGGCGAAGTGCTGAACACCGAATCGATGGGGCCGTACATGCTCGTCAAGCTGCCGCCGGGCAGCTATACCGTGTACGCCAAGTACAAAGATCAGGAAAAGAAGCAGGCCGTCAACGTGTCCGGGCCGGGCAAGGCGAAGGCCGCGTTCCATTGGAGTATTCAATGAGGCGGTAGTCCGCGCATCGAACGCCGCCTCTGTCTCGCGGCGAAAACTTGTCTCATAATGAAGCCACGAGTCGCTCCCGGCTCGTGGCTTTTTTGTGAGCGAGGCGCCACCGCGCCCGCGATTCTCTCGACCGCAGCGCGGAGGACGCACGATGAGCACGGACCTGAACCACGGCCAGGAGGCGCGCCGCATCGAGATCAAGCCGAACGCGCGGCGCTGCCGCGTAATTCATCAGGGCGTCACGTTCGCGGACACGCATGCGTCGATGACGCTCATCGAAATCGGGCACGAGCCCGTTCACTATTTCCCGCGCGCCGATGTCAACATGGCGCGGCTCCAACGCTCCGCGCACACCACGCACTGCCCGTTCAAGGGCGAGGCCACGCACTATCATCTGCTGACGGAAGACGGTCCGGTGGAAAACGCCGCGTGGAGCTACGAAAACCCGTTCGACGCTGCCGCGCAGATCAAAGGCTATCTGGCGTTCTATCCGTCGCGCGTGGACCGCATCGACGAGACGGCTTAGCGGCCCGGCCAACAGACGCATGCTCCCCGGCGTGCGATAAAGCACGCAGACGCGTTTCTTGTCCCGGAGGCTCGGATGGAAGTCACCGAAGCGTTGCGCGTGCCGCTCGAGCCGGCACATGTCGAGGACGCGCTCGGCGATCTCGCGTTGTTGCGCGCGAGTCTCGACAATTGCGAATCCTTCACGCGCACGCCGGCCGGCGAGTACGCGCTCACGCTGGTCGTGCCGTTAGGCGCGCTGCGCGCCCGGTATGACGTGCGCGCGCATCCGGCCGGCCGCACGCGGCAGGGCGATGCCGAGCAGGACGACGACCGCGCCTACGCCCGCACGCTCAGTTTCAAGGCGCGCGGCGAGGGCGTCGGTTCGTTGCGCGGACAGATTGCCGTGGCGCTCAATCCCGGCGACGGCGGCGAGTCGACGTGGATCGAGTACACCGTCTGGGCGACGGTCTCAGGCCCACTCGCGGGCTTGCCAGCGCGCCAGATCGAAAATGCGCTGCGCGAAGGCGCCGACGATTTCTTCGCGGAATTCTGCGAAGTCGTGCGCGCGAAGCACGGCCTGCCGTCGATGCGCGCGGCCGGCGACCGTGCGCGCCGTCACGTGTTCCTGCGCCCCGGCGGCATGTCGGCGGCGTTCTCGCGCCGCGCGGGGGCGACCGCGCGGGCCGTCCACGGCACACCGGGCGATGCCGCGCCGAGCGGCGTGCTGCGGCATCGGCTGGGCGGGCATCCGTTCGCGCATCGCGAGGGGCATCACAGTCACCATCACAGTCACCATCGCGAGCACGATCCGCATCCGTTCGGACTGCCGGGCTGGGCGTGGGCCGCGATGCTCGTGTTCGTCGCGCTGCTCGCCTTCTTCGCGGAGCGCGGAAGCCTGCATTGAACGGCGATCGGCGCTAGAGTGCTGCGTTTCTCCCCGACGTTTTCGGAAGGAATCCACCATGCCGCGCCGCGCCCTGATCGTCATCGACGTGCAGAACGAGTATGTCACCGGCAATCTGCCGATCGAATATCCCGATGTGAACGTGTCGCTCGCCAATATTTCGCGCGCGATGGATGCCGCCGACGCGCACGGCGTGCCGATCGTCGTCGTGCAGAACTTCGCGCCCGCGACCGCGCCAATCTTTGCGCGCGGCTCGAGAATGGCGGAGTTGCACGAATCGGTCGCGACGCGCCCGCGCGCTCACTATGTCGAAAAGGCGCTGCCGAGCGCGTTCGCCGGCACGGATCTGGGCGACTGGCTGAACGCGCACGACATCGACACCATCGTGATCGCCGGCTACATGACCCACAATTGCGACGATTCCACGGTGCGGCACGCGGTGCATGCCGGCTTATCGGTCGAATTCCTGACCGACGCCACCGGCGCCGTGCCGTACGAAAACCGCGCGGGGCGGGCGAGCGCCGAGGAGATTCATCGCGTGTTCACGGTCGTCATGCAGTCGCGCTTTGCCGCCGTGCTGACGACGGACGAATGGATCGCGGCGCTCGAAAGCGGCGAGGCGCCGCCGCGCGACAACATCTACGCGTCGAACCAGCGCGCGCGTGGCCGCTGAGCGCAGCGCTCAGACGCTGGCGGTCGTGAGCAGCGCGGGACTCGCGCGCAGCGCGTCGAAGCAGGCGTCGATGAGCGCTTCCGCGTCCTTCGACGGATCGACGCGCTCGGGCATCATCAGCGAGTCGTGCAGGATGCCCGTGAAGAGCGCGTGCAGCAGCGTCGTGGCGCGGCGCACGTCGAGCGCGGCGGGCAGTTGCGCCTTGTCGATGGCATTGCGCAGCGCCCGCGCGATGCGTTCCATGCCGTCGCGCATGTTGTTTTGCTGGCGCTCGCGCACGGGTCCCATTTCCTCGACGAATTCGCACTTGAGAAACAGGATGTCGAACACGCGGCGGCGTTTTTCGTCCTCGGTGATGTTGCGCATGCACCAGATGAAAATCTCGCGGATGCGCGCGAGCGGGTCGGGTTCCTTGCCGTCGAGCGTGGCTTCGACGAGTTCGTCGAGCGGCAGCAGACTGCGGTCGAACATCGCGTTGAAAAGATCGCCTTTGTTGGCGAAGTGCCAGTAGATGGCGCCGCGCGTCACGCCCGCCGCCTCCGCGATGTCCGCGAGCGACGTGCGAGACACGCCTTTTTCATAAAAAACGCGCTCGGCGGCGTCGAGAATGCGGTTGCGCGTCTCCTGCGCTTCTTCCTTGGTTCGTCTGACCATATCCTGGGATTGACGGCTTGCCGCTGCAAATCGAAATCGCGATGCGGGGTGTGAATGCGGTGAACGAAAAGCTGTACCTTTTTTGTCCAACGACGGCGCGGGAACGTCTCGTTACGGCCGTAATCTTCGCGGTATCTTATTTTTACATCCATTCGTGAATGTATTTATAATACCAGCCCACACGCCGTCAAGACGCAACAATCGTCGGCTCGTCAGTTTCGTCATCAACGTTGTTCAGATTCGCGTGTGGCGCCGCCGTCGTTCGGACGCGCGCCAGATGCTCGCTAATGTGTGCATCGCCGTCATAAAGAGAAGTGCGTCTCGTCACTGAGCCGCCGATCCGGCGATGCGCGTGTTCTTTTCGCTATCAGTCACACACAGAGGTCGCTCCATGCGCTTCGAAAGGGTTCCGTTTCACCTCGTCAGTGCCGCGACGGCTGCCATCTTGCTGGCGGCGTGCGGACAAAAACAGTCGGCGCCGCCGCCGCAGACGCCCGAAGTCGGCGTCGTGACGATCCAGTCGACCGCCGTGCCGGTCACGGCCGAATTGCCGGGCCGCACGAGCGCGTATCTCGTCGCACAGGTGCGGGCGCGCGTGGACGGCGTCGTGCTGCGCCGCGAGTTCACGGAAGGCAGCATCGTCAAGGCGGGCCAGCGGCTCTATAAGATCGATCCGGCGCCCTACATCGCGCAGTTGAACAACGCGAAGGCGTCGCTCGCGAAGGCGCAGGCGAACCTCGCGTCGACGACCGCGCAGGCGAATCGCTACAAGGTGCTGGTCTCGGCGAACGCGGTCAGCAAGCAGGACTACGACAACGCCGTCGCCGCGCAAGGCCAGGCCGCCGCCGACGTGGCTGCCGGCAAGGCCGCGGTCGATACCGCAGCGATCAACCTCGGCTACACGGATGTCGTTGCGCCCGTGACCGGCCAGGTCGGCATCTCGCAGGTCACGCCGGGCGCGTACGTGCAGGCGAGCCAGGCGACGCTGATGGCGACCGTCCAGCAGCTCGACCCGATGTACGTCGACCTGACGCAATCGAGCCTCGACGGTCTGAAGCTGCGCCAGCAGATCCAGCAAGGCCGCCTCACGACGAGCGGCCCGAACGCGGCCAAAGTCTCGCTCGTGCTGGAAGACGGCCGCGCATATTCGGAGAAGGGCAAGCTGCAGTTCACCGACGTGACCGTCGATCCGACCACGGGCTCGGTCACAGTCCGCGCGATCTTCCAGAACAAGGACCGCGTGCTGTTGCCCGGCATGTTCGTGCGCGCGCGTATCGAGGAAGGCGTGAATCCGAACGCCATCGTCGTGCCGCAAATCGGCATCACGCACGATCAGAAGGGCACGCCGACCGCGCTCGTCGTCGGCGCGGACAACAAAGTCGCGCTGCGCCAGCTCGTGACGTCCGGCACCTACGGTCAGAACTGGGTGGTCGATAGCGGTCTTGCCGCCGGCGATCGCGTGATCGTGCAGGGCGTCGACAAGGTGCGTCCGGGGATGGAAGTCAAGACCGTGCCCGCGCAACTGCCCGCAGCGCCCGCAGCCGGAGCGTCGCAGGCGAGCGATGCGCAAGCCGCGCAGCCCGCCTCGTCCGCGCAGCCCGCGTCTGCTGCGTCGGGCGCGTAAAACCAGGAGCCCGCCTCATGGCAAAGTTCTTTATCGATCGCCCGATTTTCGCGTGGGTGATCGCCATCGTTTTGATGCTCGCGGGTATCGCGTCCATCTTCACGCTGCCGGTCGCGCAGTATCCGACCATCGCGCCGCCGGCCGTTCAGATCAGCGCGACGTATCCGGGCGCATCGGCGAAGACGGTGGAAAACACCGTCACGCAGGTGATCGAGCAGCAGATGAGTGGTCTCGACCACTTGCTGTATCTGTCCTCCACGTCCGATGACTCCGGCACCGCGACCATCACGCTGACGTTCGCGCCGGGCACGAACCCGGACATCGCGCAGGTTCAGGTGCAGAACAAGCTGCAGCTCGCCACGCCGCTCCTGCCGCAGATCGTGCAGCAGTTGGGCACCAAGGTCACGAAGTCGAGCAACAGCTTCCTGCTCGTGCTGGCGTTCGTCTCGCAGGACGGCAGCATGAGCAAGTACGACCTCGCGAACTACGTGGCGTCGCACATTCAGGATCCGGTGAGCCGTCTGGACGGCGTTGGCACGGTGACGCTGTTCGGCTCGCAGTACGCCATGCGAATCTGGCTCAACGCGGACAAGCTGAACAAATACAGTCTCACGCCGGTCGACGTGCAAGCGGCGCTCACCGCGCAGAACGTGCAGGTCGCGGGCGGCTCGCTCGGCGGCACGCCGTCGGTGCCAGGTCAGTTGCTGCAGGCGACCATCACCGAAGCGACGCTCCTGACCACGCCGGAACAGTTCGGCAACGTGCTTCTGAAGGTGAATCAGGACGGCTCGCAGGTGCGTCTGAAGGACGTCGCGCGCATCGAGCTTGGCGGCGAAAACTACAACTTCGACACCAAGTACAGCGGCCAGCCGGCGGCGGGCTTCGGTATTCAGCTCGCGACGGGCGCGAACGCGCTCGCCACCGCGAAGGCCGTGCGCCAGAAGATCGACGAGCTCTCGAAGTACTTCCCGAACGGCCTCGTCGTGAAGTATCCGTACGACACCACGCCGTTCGTGCGGTTGTCCATCGAGGACGTGGTCAAGACGCTGATCGAAGGCATCGTGCTGGTGTTCCTCGTGATGTATCTGTTCCTGCAGAATCTGCGGGCCACGCTCATTCCGACCATCGCGGTGCCGGTCGTGTTGCTCGGCACGTTCGCGATCATGGGCGCGGTGGGCTTCTCCATCAATACGCTGTCGATGTTCGGTCTCGTGCTCGCCATCGGCTTGCTGGTGGACGATGCGATCGTGGTCGTGGAGAACGTCGAGCGGGTGATGGCGGAGGAGGGCTTATCGCCACGCGAAGCAACGCGCAAGGCGATGGGCCAGATCACCGGCGCGCTGGTGGGCGTCGCGCTCGTGCTGTCGGCGGTGTTCGTGCCGGTGGCGTTGTCGGGCGGCTCGGTGGGCGCGATCTATCGACAGTTCTCGCTGACGATCGTCTCCGCGATGGTGCTGTCCGTGCTGACCGCGCTGATTCTCACGCCGGCGCTGTGCGCGACCATCCTGAAGCCGATCCCGCAGGGGCATCACGAAGCGAAGAAGGGCTTCTTCGGCTGGTTCAACCGCACGTTCGACAAGAGCCGCGAGAAGTACCATTCGGGCGTCTATCACGTGATCCGGCGCTCCGGGCGCTGGCTCGTCATCTATCTGGTGGTGATCGTCGCGGTCGGCTTCCTGTTCGTGAAGCTGCCGAAGTCGTTCCTTCCCGACGAAGACCAGGGCACGATGTTCGTGCTCGTGCAGACGCCGGCCGGTTCGACGCAGGAAACCACGGCGCGCGCGCTGAAGGATGTTTCCGACTACCTGCTGAATCAGGAAGCGTCCATCGTCGAATCGACCTTCACGGTCAACGGCTTCAGCTTCGCGGGCCGCGGTCAGAACGCGGGTCTCGTGTTCGTGCGCATGAAGGACTACGCGCAGCGCCAGAAGGGCGACCAGAAGGTGCAGGCGCTGGTGGGCCGGCTCTTTGGCCGCTTCTCGGGCTACAAGAACGCGGTGGTGTTCCCGGTCAATCCGCCGTCGATTCCTGAACTCGGCACGGCCGCGGGCTTCGACTTCGAGTTGCAGGACCGCGCAGGCGTGGGCCACGACGCGCTGATGGCCGCGCGCAATCAGCTGCTCGGCATGGCCGCGAAGGACCCGACGCTCGCGCAGGTGCGTCCGAACGGCCTGAACGACACGCCGCAGTTCAAGGTGAACATCGACCGTGAGAAGGCGCTCGCGCTCGGCGTGACGGCGGCCGCGATCGACCAGACGTTCTCGATCGCGTGGGCTTCGCAGTACGTGAACAACTTCCTCGATACGGACAGCCGGATCAAGAAGGTGTACCTGCAGGCCGACGCGCCGTTCCGCATGACGCCGGAGAACATGAACGACTGGTACGTGCGCAACGGATCGGGCGGAATGGTGCCGTTCTCCGCGTTCGCCACCGGCGACTGGACGTACGGTTCACCGAAGCTCGAACGCTACAACGGCATCTCGTCGGTCGAAATCCAGGGCGCGGCCGGCCCCGGCAAGTCCACGGGTCAGGCGATGCAGGCGATGGAAGCCATCGCGGCGAAGCTTCCGGCGGGCATCGGCTACGAATGGACGGGGCTGTCGTATCAGGAAATCCAGTCGGGTTCGCAGGCGCCGATTCTGTACGGCATCTCGATTCTCGTCGTGTTCCTGTGTCTCGCGGCGCTGTATGAAAGCTGGTCGATTCCGTTCTCGGTCATCATGGTCGTGCCGCTCGGCGTGATCGGCGCGCTGCTTGCCGTCACGTTGCGCGGTCTGGAAAACGACGTGTTCTTCCAGGTGGGTCTCTTGACCACGGTCGGCTTGTCGGCGAAGAACGCGATTCTGATCGTGGAATTCGCCCGCGAACTGCAGATGTCGGAGAAGATGGGCCCGATCGAAGCGGCGATGGAAGCGGCGCGGCTGCGCTTGCGCCCGATTCTGATGACCTCGCTCGCGTTCATTCTCGGCGTGATGCCGCTCGCGATCAGCAACGGCGCGGGTTCCGCGAGCCAGCACGCGATCGGTACCGGCGTGATCGGCGGCATGTTGACCGCGACCTTCCTCGCGATCTTCATGGTCCCGATGTTCTTCGTCGTGATCCGCGCGCAGTTCAGCGGCGAGAAGGAAAATCCGGAGACGGCGCTCGAGCACTACGAGCAGCATCATCCCGATGAGCACCGTCCGCGTGATGGCGGCGGCTCCAACGAAGGACATTGAAATGCGTAGACTTTCCTTGATTGCAGCGGCCGTCGCCGTGCTGGCGGGCTGCACGTTGGCCCCGAAGTACGAGCGTCCCGCGCCGCCGGTCTCGTCGACGTTCCCGACCGGCGGCGTGTATGCCACGCAGCCGGGCGCGGCGGATGCCGGCGCGCGCAGCGCGAACGGCGTCGCGGGCGCGGAGATCGGCTGGCGCGACTTCTTCGTGGATGCGCGGTTGCAGCGGCTCATCGACATCGCGCTGAAGAACAACCGCGATCTGCGCAGCTCGGTGCTCAACATTCAGGCGGCGCAGGCGCAGTACCGCATCGTGCGCTCGGAGTTGTTCCCGTCGATCACGGCGCAGGCGGATCAGTCGAAGCAGCGCACGCCGCGCAATCTGTCGTTCTTCGACCGGACCATTTCGAACACGTATTCCGTGGGCCTGAACGCGTCGTGGGAACTCGACTTGTTCGGCCGCGTGCAGAGCCTGAAGGATCAGGCGCTCGCGCAGTATTTCTCCACGGCTTACGCGCGCAAGGCATTCGAGATTTCGCTCGTGTCGCAGGTGGCCTCGCAATATCTGCAGGTGCTGCAAGCGGATGACCTGCTGCAAGTCACCGAGCAGACGCTTAAGACGACGCAGGAGTCGTACAACATCGTCAAGCTGCAGTTCGACAACGGCACGGCATCCGAGCTGGATCTCGCGCAGTCGCAGACGGCGGTGGAAACGGCGGCGGCGAACTTGCAGGCGCAGCAGCGCGCGCGGGCTCAGGCGGTGAACGCGCTGGCGCTCTTGATCGGCGAGCCGATTCCGGACGATCTGCCGGCCGGCATGCCGCTCAACGAGCAGGACTTGCTGACGGATATTCCCGCTGGCTTGCCGTCGGACCTGCTCACGCGTCGTCCGGACATCATGGAAGCCGAGCAGAACCTGCTCGCGGCGAACGCGAACATCGGCGCGGCGCGGGCGGCGTTCTTCCCGAGCATTTCGCTCACCGGCAGCTTCGGCACGCTCAGCCCGACGCTCGGCGGCTTGTTCAAGCCCGGCTCGGCGGCGTGGAGCTTCGCGCCGACGATCACACTGCCGATCTTCCAGGGCGGGCAAAATCAGGCGAATCTGGATCTGGCGAACATCCAGAAGAACATCCAGATCGCGGCGTACGAGAAGGCGATTCAATCCGCTTTCCGCGATGTCGCCGATGGCCTCGCCGCGCGCGGCACCTACGATCAGCAGATCCGGGCGCTCGAGCGCGACACGGCGGCGGAGCAGCGCCGGCTGGATTTGTCGACGATGCGCTATCGGCAGGGCGTCGATAGCTATCTGAACGTGCTGACCGCGCAGCAGGACCTGTACTCCGTGCAGCAGACGCTCATCACTGTGCGCACCGAGCGGCTCGCCAACCTCGTCAATCTGTATCAGGCGCTGGGCGGCGGGTGGATCGAGCATACCGGCGATGCGCCGCGCCCGGCGGATGCGCCTGCAGCGCCCGTAGCGCCCGCAGCGCCCGCCGATGTCGGCGCGGCGAGTACGCCGCAGGCGGCGTCGGCTGCTGTGGCTGGGTGATTCGCTCAGTCGCTTTGTTGCGAAGCCCGGCCAATGTGCCGGGCTTTGTTTTTGGTGGTTGGCAGATCGCGGGACTGCTTGCGAACAGGATTGAGCCGGCCACTCACAGCCGCTTGCGCAAGACCTTGGCAGTTGGAGCGGCTCCTCCATTTCCGCGCTCGAGCTTTGGCGACGCGCGCTGGTGCCTTTCTTTGCGTTCGGGCTCGGGCGGGCGAGGGCGTTGGAAGGCAACGACTCAGCCATGCGCGCACGAACAGTCATTCGTTTCCCGGCATAAGGCAGCGTGCAATCCGTGATCACCCAGTGATGCCATAACAACGCGACGTCGCGTCGCTAGGTGTTGCTTTCTAGTTCCACGACGCCTGTTTCGGTACGACATCCATTCGCGGGGCACGTAGAATTCCGAGCTTGTTATGCCATCGGGCACAGCCACGCACAATCAACCCGATCTAAGTCATTTCCAACTGCAACGGAATGATTGCGAAAACCAGTATCGGAACAGAAATAACACTATGACAAGCACGCAACAACGCGCAGCCCTGCAACGCCAAATCTGGCAAATCGCCAACGATGTCCGAGGCGCAGTCGATGGCTGGGACTTCAAGCAATACGTGCTCGGCACTTTGTTTTACCGCTTCATTAGCGAAAACTTCGCCAGCTACATTGAGGCAGATGACGACACCCGAACGTTCCCATAAACGCGGAACTGCACCGTGTCTGCATCGCCAAGACTCAGCTAGCCGGTTCGCGTCTCTATCCGGGTGTCGATGGATGCTCCTGCGGCCCCGATCGCCGCGTCGCTGCACTAGCCTCCGGGGTGCAACACAACCTTGGTCCAGCCGTGGTCACGCACGTCGAAGTGCTGATAGGCGTCGGGCGCCTCGTCAAGCTTCAACTCATGCGACACGATGAACGATGGCTTCGCGCGGTCGACTGAAATGAGATCGCGCAACTGCCGGTTGTACGCCTTGACGTTGCACTGACCCGTGGCAATGTGCTGGCCTTTGAACCAGCACTTGCCCCAGTCGAACGCAATCTTTCCCTGCTTCGCCAGTTCGTCCTGCGCGCCCGGATCCTGCGGAACGAACACGCCGACCACGCCGATCCCGCCAGTGAACTTGACCGACGACACCAGATTGTTCATCGTCAGATTGGGATGTTCATGGCGTTGCGGAGCCGGATCGTGACACTGGTAACCTACGCATTCACAGCCCACGTCCGCGCCTATTCCGTGTGTCAGGTCCATCACTCGCTGCACCGGGTCGTCCTTGGAATAATCGATCGCAATGGCGCCGATCGACTCCGCGAGCTTCAGCCGGTCCGGGTGGCAGTCCACCACCATGACGCTGCGCGCTCCTTTAATCATGGCCGAATGCGCGGCCATCAGGCCCACCGGTCCCGAGCCGTAGATTACGACCGAATCGCCGGGCCGCATGCCGGCTAGTTCAGTGGCGTGCCAACCGGTGGGGAAGATGTCGGCGCACATCACGTAGTCGGTCTGTTTCTCCTCGGCGCCCGGCGGCAGCTTCAGAGACATGAAATCCGCCCAGGGCACTCTGAGATACTCGGCCTGTCCGCCCGGCCACGGTCCCATGTCCGCAAAGCCGAACGCGCCGCCCGCGATACCCGGCCCGTTCGCGTGAAGGCAAAACGCGGTGAGGCCGCGCTCGCAGTTCACGCAGTGGCCGCAACTCACATTGAACGGCAGGCACACCCAGTCGCCGGGCTTGATTCGCTCCACGGCGGGTCCTACCTCTTCGACCACGCCCAAATTCTCGTGACCGAAGATGCGGCCTTGCTCGAAGTCGGTTCGGCCTTCGTACATGTGCAGGTCGGACCCGCAGATGTTGGTACTGGTGATTCTGACGATGGCATCGGTTGGACGTTCGATTTTCGGATCAGGTACATCCTCTACGGCGACCTGGTGCGGGCCGCGATATACAACTGCTTTCATGTTCTTCTCCTAAAGAGGGCGATTGAAAGCCTGAGCCGTTCGCACCGTTTCGCGGTGGACGGCGTCGATGAACCCACAGGCGTACCCGTGGGACGAGTGGTCTCCTGATCTATCGGTACGTCCTTTCTGGCGCTAACGCGTCGGCGTGCGTTCCTGCTCTTCCTGTCTGTCCACGACATAGATAATCTCGTGGGTGAGAAATCTAGGATTACTAAAAAACTATCGAAGCATCGATTGCGCGTTGCTTGAGGTGCGTGCCCTCATTGCAGCGATCCGCATGCCCGCGTGCATAGTGAACTAGCTAATGAATGTCAGGCGACTCGAGTCGTGCACGCTTACATAAGTGCGGTTGGTGCTTCCGTTCTCTGCGTCCGTGAATGACCGGCCAACATGGTGCACGCATCGAGCTTCGGGAAAGAATTGCTCTGCCGGTGGATTGAAACCTTCGGCAAACGCTCTAGCTGAATCAGGTTGCTGAACGCGACTTATTTCGATGAGTGTTAAGGACGACGAACCAACGCGGCGCGAATTACCTCGGTGATGAGCCGGTAGACACTTCTCGGAGATGCCGCCGCTGACCGCCTCGCTAGAGCTCCGCTTCGCGAGAATCGTTAGTGTGCTTGCTATCTTAAACGCGGCATGTGCGGCCTCGCGGCGGTTCCTTCGTTTGCCGCGCCGGCGCCGCTTTCGACAGCCGTTAACGTCGCTGACGACGCCCCACATGTGGGCCTGACATCCGGCTTCGCTTCGAAGGGCGATCACCGCAATCACTCAGGGATGCGCGAATTGGCACTCGTAGCCACTGTCTTTGTTGTTCGCGAATAGCCTCCCGGTCCATGCACTGCGCACGGATTTGTCTAGGGGCGCATTCAGCGGTCTCTGCAAGAACGCGGCACTCGCTGGAAGGTACAGAGTCGCCGTATGGGTCGCAATGCATGCGCTCGAACGATCGTGTTTGCCCGGAACCAAGCGGCCGCGACGCCTGAGGTTCGTTGCAGATTCAGGTGCCGTCCTTGTGCATTGGCGAGACGACTTACTGCATGCCGAGGCGGTGTTGCAAGCGCTTCGACCTTCCGTGGAAATATGGTCGACCGCCTGGCGTCGATTACCCCCCGCGCATCGGTCGAATGGCTTCACGCAGATACCGCGCCGTGCGGCTCTCCTCGTGACGCGCAACCGCGCGCGGTTCGCCCGCGGCGACGATCCTGCCGCCATCCTCTCCCGCGCCCGGACCCATGTCGATGACCCAGTCGCTGTCGGCCGCGACGCGCATGTCGTGCTCGACAACGACCACGGTATTGCCCGCATCGACGAGCCCTTGCAGTTGCGCCATCAGGCGGTCGACATCCGCGGGGTGGAGGCCGGTGGTCGGTTCGTCGAGAATGTAAAGCGTGTCCGCGCGATGCGCCCGCTGTAGTTCGGTCGCGAGCTTGATGCGCTGGGCCTCGCCGCCCGAGAGTTCCGTCGCAGGCTGGCCGAGACGCAGGTAACCGAGCCCGATGTCGCGCACCACGGTGAGCGCGCGCATCACGGCAGGCTCGGCGGCGAAGAACGCGCATGCGCTATCCACGCTCATCGCAAGCACATCCGCGATGTTCTTGCCTTGCCATTCGATTTCCAGCGTCTGCGGGTTGTAACGCGATCCGTGACACGTGGAGCACGAGGTAAAGACGCTCGGCAGGAATAGAAGCTCGACGCTCACGAACCCTTCGCCCTCGCACGTCGGGCAACGCCCCTGCGCCACGTTGAACGAGAAGCGGCCCGCGCCATAGCGGCGTTTGCGCGCGGCAGGCGTATCGGCGAAGAGCTTGCGCACGTGGTCGAAGAGGCCGGTGTAGGTCGCGAGGTTGGAGCGCGGCGTCCGGCCAATCGGCTTCTGGTCGACGCGCACCAGTCGCTTCACGGTCTCCGTGCCTGCCGCGATATGCCCGTCCGCGGGCGCTTCCACGCGCGCGAGCAGCGGGTCCTGCTCTTCATCGCCGTCGTCGTCGAGCAGGCGGCCGAGCCGCGCGGCGACGAGTTCCGGCAGCGCCTGACTCACGAGGCTCGACTTTCCGGAGCCGGATATCCCCGTCACTGTCGTAAAGCAGCCGAGAGGGAACGCGACATCGATGTCATGCAGGTTATTCCGCGTGATGCCCGAAAGCCGCAACCAGTCGCGCGCGGCGCGAGGCCGGCGCAACGACGGCGAACCCTCGGCGAACAGATGCCTTCGCGTCTGCGATGCCTCTATCGCGGCCAGACCTTCAGGTGGTCCGCTATACAGCACTTCGCCGCCCGCTTCGCCGGCTGCGGGGCCGACATCCACGAGCCAGTCTGCGCGCCGCATCATGTGCAGATCGTGTTCGATTACGAACAGCGAATTGCCCGCCGACTTCAAGCGCTGCAACGCGACGAAGAGCGCTTCGCTGTCGGCCGGATGCAGACCGGCGGAAGGTTCGTCCAGCACATAGACGACGCCGAAGAGCTGGGACGCAAGCTGAGTCGCCAGCCTCAAGCGCTGAAGCTCGCCCGACGAGAGCGTGGGCGTCGCGCGATCAAGCGAAAGATAGCCGAGGCCCAGATCGGTCAGCGTGACGAGGCGCTCGAGCAGATCGGCGGCGATGCGCTCGGCGGCCGCGCGTTTTTCGTCCGAGAGGTTCGGCGTTCGCCGCACGTCCGGCGCCGCCTTGTGCGCCGAACCGCCGGCGGCCACGCGTTTCGCCGTCGCCGCGCGCCGCGCGTGCTCGTCGAGCACATGACCGTCACGGTCGATCTCGGGCCACGTGCCGCGCGCGATCGGTTCGAGCAGTTCAGCTAGCCGGTTGAGCGACAGCCGCGAGAATTCGGCGATATCGAGTCCGGCGAACGTCACCGACAGCGCCTCTTGCTTCAGCCGTTTGCCATGACACGCGGGGCAATCCTTGCCGACCATGAAACGCGACACGCGCTTCTTCATCAGCGCGCTTTGCGTGTGAGCGAAGGTGTGCAGCACATAACGGCGCGCGCTGGTGAACGTGCCCTGGTAGCTCGGCTCCGCGCCGCGTTTGAGCGCCGCTTGCGTCTCCTTCGGCGTCAGGCCCGCATAGACCGGCACGGTCGGTTGTTCTTCGGTGAAGAGAATCCAGTCGCGATCCTTCTTCGGCAAATCACGCCACGGCTTGTCCACGTCGTAACCCAGCGTCACGAGGATGTCGCGCAGATTCTGCCCGTGCCACGCGGGCGGCCACGCCGCCACGGCGCGCTCGCGGATGGTCAGCGTATCGTCGGGGACCATCGACGCTTCCGTGACCTCGTAGACGCGGCCGAGGCCGTGACAGACCGGGCACGCGCCCTGTACGGTGTTCGGCGAGAAGTCTTCGGCGTAGAGCATCGGCTGCCCGGCCGGATAGCTGCCCGTGCGGGAGTAGAGCATGCGCACGAGACTGGAGAGCGTCGTGATGCTCCCCACCGACGAACGCGCATTCGGTGCGCCGCGCTGCTGCTGGAGTGCGACGGCAGGCGGCAGACCTTCGATCGACCCGACTTGCGGCACGCCGACTTGCTCGATCAGACGGCGTGCATAAGGCGCGACGGATTCGAAGTAACGCCGTTGCGCTTCGGCGTACAACGTGCCGAACGCAAGCGACGACTTGCCGGATCCCGATACGCCCGTGAAGACGACGAGCGCATCGCGGGGAACATCGACATCGACGTTCTTCAGATTGTGCTCGCGCGCGCCACGGACACGCACGAAGCCCGTCGGAGCGTCGCTCCCGTCGCCTTTCGACGACCGCGTCTTCCTCAGTGTTTTAGGTGCTGGCATCCACTCGTCGGAGCATCCATGAAGCGGGTGATGAAACGGGTCGGCAGCATGTCGCGTGCCATCATCGAAGCGCAGAAGCTGGCTACGAAGCGAACACCGGCGGCACATGGGTTGCTGCCATCTCTTGTCCCGCGACGCTCTCGTAGCGGGTCTACCTCACGGTGGTGCGCATATGAGGTTGTTCGGCCAGCTCGTGGGCGCTGCGATCATGATCTGCACGCTCGCCGATATCTTTCTCACGATCCTGTACGCGCGCGTCGGCCGGGGACGAGCGAAGCGGCTCGGCGCGGGACTCATCAGCCTTGCCATCGCACAGGGAGTCTGGGCTGCGTTCCGTCGTGTGCCCTTGAAGGACGGCCCCAAACAGGAGACGCTGTCATTCGCGGGCCCTCTGATTCTCGTCTTGCTGCTCGTCACCTGGACGCTTTGCCTGACGCTCGGCGATGCGCTGCTGTTGTGGCCCGCGCTCGGAGACAGCGTGCGCTCCAGTTCGGGCCCGACGCCAACGGGATTCCCGGCAGCCGTCTACGCGGCGGCGACGAGCCTGTCGATCACCGGGTCTAGCGACTTCATCCCGCACACCAACGGCTACAGGATGATCTACCTCGTCGGCTCGTTCATCGGCACGGCGGTCGTGACGTTGACGCTATCGTACTTGCTGCAACTATACGGCGCATTGCAGCGGCAGAATACATTGGGGCAGCAGCTTTTCTTCCTCACGCGAGAAACAGGCGATGCAGTTGAGCTTATTCAAGGGCTCGCGGTCGGGCAGCATCCGGAGACGGCCTATTCGATGCTCGCCGACGCTGCCCAGTCGCTGTCATCGGTGCACGAGTCGCTGCGGATTTACCCGATCACTTTCTTCTTCCGGTATCCCGAGCCGCACTTCTCACTCGCTGCGATCTCGTTCATGGCGCTCGAAACCGTGTCACTGCTCAGAGCCTGCCTGCGCGACGACGCGCCCGACTTGCTGAAGCATGGCGGTGCCGTCGAAGTGCTTTGGCGGGGCGCGTTGTCCACGCTGGACACACTGGATGGCGCGTACGTACGCTCGGGCCGCCGCATTCGACGCGCCGATGCAGACCTGGACGATGACACGCGTGCCGCATGGGCCGAGCACTACGGTCGCGCGGCGGAAAAGCTGCGCGGCGCGGGACTGAAGCAGCTGATCGATGACGGCGGAGCCGACGAGTACGTTAGACAGCGTGCCGTCTGGAACGGTCTGGTGATGAGCATCGCGCAGTATGCGGCGGTGGATCTTGACAACCTCGGCGCGTCGTCAGAGCAGTCGACGCGAGAAAGACGGCTGGGTTCCTGATGTATCGCAACGGCTACCCGCGTCGTCAGAGTCATTCGTTCGAGTGGCATCGACCGGTAAGTAATCAGTAATCCGAATCAATTTGCAAGCGGTTAAGTTGCCGGCTTCGTCGCGCATCGACCCGCGGAGCGAGAAACAAAAAAGCGCCGCGATTCCCACCGCGGCGCCAACCCATCACAACCCGCAAGCTTCCTTCAAGCCATCACTGCGCTTCCGAAGCGCGCGCCGCTCCGTCGAAGTCATGTCCGGCCTGCCGAATCTCGCAGCGCGCTTCGCGTTCCTTGCGCACGCCGTTGAACACGATATTGAGCACGACCGCCGACACCGACGCCAGCAGAATGCCGCTATGAAGAATCGGCTCCAGCGCGTGCGGCAGTTGCGAGAAGAACTTCGGCGCGACCACCGGCACGAGCCCGAGGCCGACGCTCACCGCGACGATAAACAAGTTGTGGTGATTCTTCACGAAGTCCACTTTCGACAGCACCTTGATGCCGTTCGCCGCGACCATGCCGAACATCACGATGCCCGCGCCGCCGAGCACGAACGGCGGCACCGAGGCGACCACTTGCGCCATCTTCGGAAAGAGGCCGAGCACGACGAGAATCACGCCGCCCGTCGCGCAGACGAAGCGGCTCTTCACGCCCGTCACGCCGATCAAGCCCACGTTCTGCGAAAACGACGTATGCGGAAACGAGTTGAACACGCCACCGATCAGCGTGCCGAGACCATCCACGCGCAAGCCGCGCACGAGCGCCTTTTGATCGACCGGACGCTCGACGAGATCGCCGACGGCGAGAAACATGCCCGTCGATTCGATGAACGTCACGAACATGACGATGACCATCGTCGCGACGGAGAGCGCATCGAAGTGCGGCATGCCGAAGTGAAACGGCAGCACGATGCCGACCCACGGCGCATGCGCGACGCCGTCCATGTTGACGCGCCCGAGCATCGCGGCGATCACGAAGCCCGCGACGATGCCGAGCAGCACCGAGATGTTCGCGATAAAGCCGCGCGCGAACTTGTTGATGAGCAGAATGAGCGAGAGCACGACGAGCGACAGCAGCAGATACACCGGATTGCCGTAATCGGGATTGCCGACGCCGCCCGCTGCCCAGTTGATGCCTACGCCCATCAGCGACAGGCCGATTACCGCGATCACCGTGCCGACCACCACCGGCGGAAAGAAGCGCAGCAGCTTGCCGATCATCGGCGCGAGAAAGATGCCGATGACGCCGGCCGCGATCGTCGCGCCGAACACATCCAGAATGCCGAGCGACGGATTCGTGCCGATAGCGACCATCGGTCCGACTGCCGCGAAGGTGCAGCCCATGATGACCGGCAGCCGGATGCCGAAGATCCACAGGCCGAGCGTCTGGATCAGCGTGGCGACGCCGCACGAGAACAGGTCCGCGCTGATGAGGAACGCGACCTCGTCCTTCGACAGATGCATGGCCGCGCCGAGAATGAGCGGCACCGCGACGGCGCCCGCGTACATCACGAGGACGTGCTGTATGCCGAGCGTGAGCAACTGGCCGGTCGGCAGCCGTTCGTCGCACGGATGAACCTTCGGGTGGCTCGTGCTCGATGCCATATGTGTCTCCTTGATTGCCTTTCCATTTGAATGGCCTCCAAGGTAAGTGCGACAAAAAGCGCGAACAAGACCACGCGGCGCTATACGTCGCGTTCGCGGGGCGATATGCAAGCGGCGCGATGAGCGGAGCCGAACCGCGCGGAGGCCCTTGCTGCAAGGGACTTGACGCATCGCGAGGGATTTTTGTCGGCTGCTGCAAGGCCGCCTGAAGGGGCGCGTCGTTATGATATTCATCACGGCGCGCGTATAGTCCGTTTTTCGTTCATCGCGGCGTGCGGCGGGGTTAACCCGCGTTATTCCGCGCTTACCGCGTTTTCCCTAACGTCTTTTCGAGCGGCTCATCCATGCGTTTTCTCGGCATCGATCTCGGCACGGGTTCAGTGAAACTGGCTATCGTCGACGAACACGCGCGCGAAGTCGCAGCGTCGAGCGCGGCGTATGCGGTGACGAGCGCGCAGCCGGGCTGGGCCGAGACATCCGCCGATGCGTGGTATGCCGCCGTCGTCGATGCCGCCTCTCGCCTGCCTGTGCACGAACGCGAAGCCGTGAGCGCAATCGGCTTCTCCGGACAGATGCACGGCGTGGTGCCGACTGCCGCCGATGGCCGCGCGTTGCGCCCCGCGATGCTCTGGCCGGACACGCGCGCCCGCGCGCTGCTCGACGCGTGGCCGGAACCGCAGCCGAACCCGGTCGCGCCGGGCATGGCCGGGCCGCTTTTGCGCTGGCTCGTGACGCACGAACCCGCGCTCGCCGCCGAGATGCGCTGGGCCTTGCAGCCGAAGGACTGGCTGCGCGCGAGGCTCGGCGGCGCGTTCGTGACCGATCCGTCGGACGCCTGCGCGACCGCACTGGCCGCGCCGTCGGGCGAATGGGACGACGCGCTCATCGAGCGGCTCGGCTTGTCGCGCGAGTGGTTCGCGCCGCTCGCGTCATCGGATGCGCAGGCGGGCGCGTTGTCCGCCGAGGCTGCTTCGGCGCTCGGCCTGCGCGCGGGCATTCCGATGGCCGTCGGCGCGGGCGATACCCCGTGTGCCGCGCTCGGCAGCGGCCTGATCGCGGATGGCGACGCGCTGCTCACCACGGGCAGCGGCGGGCAGATCGTCGTGATGAGCGACGAAGCGCCGTCGCCGGTGCGCGGACTGCACACGTATCGCGGCGCGGCCAGCACTGGCGCGCGCTGGTATCGCATGGCGGCGATGCAGAACGTCGGCGTCGCGCTGGAGACGGTGCGCGGCTGGCTCGGCTATGCAGCGTGGCCCGCCGCTTACGAGGACGCGTTCGCATCGGATGCAAGCGCGTCCGTGAGCTTTCTGCCGTACCTGAGCGGCGAGCGTTCGCCGTGGCTGAACCCGGCCGCGCGCGGCGGCTGGCTCGGCCTCGGTCTCGACGACACACGCGGCTCGATGATGCGTGCGGCGTTCGAAGGCGTGGCATTCGCATTGCGGGCGGGACTCGACGCTATCCGGAAGAGCGGCACGCCGTTGTCGTCGATGCGGCTTGCGGGCGGCGGCTCCATCGACGCGCGCTGGCGTCAACTGCTCGCCGATGCGCTGCATGTCGAACTGCATGCCTGCGATTGCCCGAACGCGGCGGCGCGCGGCGCGGCGATCATCGGCGGCATGGCGGCGGGGCATTGGCGCGCGGATGACCTCGCGTCGCTAGTGCCCGCCAGCATGCGCGTCGCGAGTCCGCGAGGCGACGCCGCGCTCGACGAAAGGCACTCGCGTTTCATCGCTCTGTACGAGCGCGTCGAAGACTGGTTCTGACGTCTTGCGCGCGAGCCCTTAAACTGACGTGCGATTCACATCGGCTTCAGGCAAGGGCCGCGCCGTCGGCTCATCACAACATCAACGACATCCGCTATGTCCGCATCCGTCACGCCGCAACCCGATTTCCGCTCGCGCCAGTTTCTGCTGGATCACGCGCTGCGCACGATGATCTTCTATCACCCGCACTGCATGGACCCGGCAGGCGGCTTCTATCACTTCTACAAGAACGACGGCACGATCTACGACCGTAAGTCGCGTCATCTCGTGTCGAGCACGCGCTTCGTCTTCAACTACGCGATGGCGTACAAGCACTACGGTCTCGACGAATATCGCGGCGGCGTGCGCCACGGCATCGACTATTTGCGCGAGGTTCATCGCAATCCGGAAACGGGCGGCTATGCGTGGACGCTCAACGGCCGCGAAGTGACGGATGCGACCAACCATTGCTACGGCCTCGCGTTCGTCGTGCTCGCGTATGCGAAGGCGGTGGAAGCGGGCTTCGACGAGGCGCGCGCCTATCTCGACGAAACGTGGAACCTGATGGAAACGCATTTCTGGGACGCGCCGCAGGGGCTCTACAAAGACGAGGCCAGCGCGGACTGGAAGGTGTCGGATTATCGCGGGCAGAACGCGAACATGCACGCGTGTGAGGCGTTTCTCGCCGCGTTCGAAGCGACCGGCGAGACGCGTTATCTGGACCGCGCGGCGCTTCTGGCCGACAACATGGTGAACCGTCAGGCCGCGCTCGCGGGCGGGCTCGTGTGGGAGCACTACAAGCCGGACTGGTCGATCGACTGGGACTACAACAAGGGCGACCGCAGCAACATCTTTCGTCCGTGGGGCTTTCAGCCGGGGCATCAGACGGAATGGGCCAAGCTACTGCTGATTCTCGACCGGCATCGGCCGGAAGCGTGGCATGCAGAGCGCGCGAGGGAGCTGTTCGATCGCGCGCTCGAACTCTCATGGGATCACGAACACGGCGGCATGGTCTACGGCTTCGATCCGGACGGCAAGTTCTACGACGAAGACAAGTATTTCTGGGTGCAGGCGGAATCGCTCGCGGCGGCGGCGCTGCTCGCCGATCGCGCGGCTCGCGATGGCGATCAGTCGGCCGCCGCGCGCTACTGGAGCGACTACGACCGCTTGTGGAACTATAGCTGGACGCATTTCGTCGATCACAAATACGGCGCGTGGTATCGCATCCTGACGCGCGACAACCGCCAGTACAGCGACGAGAAAAGCCCCGCCGGCAAGACCGACTATCACACGATGGGCGCATGCTACGAAGTCCTGAACGTCGTGCGCTGAACGAAACACTGCCATTGAAACGAGGAACCGAACGATGAAGACAAAAGCCGCAATCGCATGGAAAGCAGGTCAGCCGCTCACCATCGAGGAAGTGGATCTCGAAGGGCCGCGCGCCGGCGAAGTGCTGATCGAAGTGAAGGCGACGGGCATCTGCCATACCGATTACTACACGCTCTCGGGCGCGGACCCGGAAGGCATCTTCCCGGCGATTCTGGGACACGAAGGCGCGGGCGTGATCGTGGACGTGGGACCGGGCGTCGGCACCGTGAAAAAGGGCGATCACGTCATTCCGCTCTACACGCCGGAATGCCGTCAGTGCAAGTTCTGCCTCTCGCGCAAAACGAACCTCTGTCAGGCGATCCGCGCGACGCAGGGCAAGGGCCTGATGCCCGACGCGACCTCGCGCTTCTCGCTCGACGGCAAGCCGCTCTTTCACTACATGGGCACGTCCACCTTCTCGAACTACATCGTGGTGCCGGAGATCGCGGTGGCGAAAGTGCGCGAGGACGCGCCGTTCGACAAGATCTGCTACATCGGCTGCGGCGTGACCACGGGCGTCGGCGCAGTCGTGTATTCGGCGAAGGTCGAAGCCGGCGCGAACGTGGTCGTGTTCGGGCTCGGCGGCATCGGCCTGAACGTGATTCAGGGCGCGAAGATGGTCGGCGCGGACAAGATCATCGGCGTCGATATCAATCCGGGCCGCGTCGAACTGGCGAAGAAGTTCGGCATGACGGACTTCATCAACCCGAACGAAGTCGAGAACGTGGTCGATCGCATCGTGCAATTGACCGATGGCGGCGCGGACTATTCGTTCGAATGCGTCGGCAACGTGAAGCTGATGCGTCAGGCGCTCGAATGCACGCACAAGGGCTGGGGGCAGTCGTTCATCATCGGCGTGGCGGCGGCGGGCGAGGAAATCAGCACGCGGCCGTTCCAGCTCGTCACGGGCCGCGAGTGGAAAGGCTCGGCGTTCGGCGGCGCGCGCGGCCGCACGGACGTACCGAAGATCGTCGACTGGTACATGGAAGGCAAGATCAATATCGACGATCTCATCACGCATCATCTGAAGCTCGATCAGATCAACGACGGCTTCGACCTGATGAAGAAGGGCGAGTCGATCCGCTCGGTCGTCATCTATTGAGCGGGGAGGACGACATGCTCGAACTCGTCGAGGAACACCGTTGTTTCGATGGCGTGCAGCGCATCTATCGGCACGAGTCGCGGTCGATCGGCCTGCCGATGCGCTTTTCGGTGTTCTTGCCCGCGGCTGCGTCGGCATCGAAAGTGCCGGCGCTCTTCTATCTCGCCGGTCTCACGTGCACCGAAGAGACGTTTCCGATCAAGGCCGGCGCGCAGCGGTACGCGGCCGAGCATGGCATCGCGCTGATCGCGCCGGATACGTCGCCGCGCGGCGCGGACATTCCCGGCGAGAAGGACGCGTGGGATTTCGGCGTCGGCGCTGGCTTCTATGTCGATGCAACGCGCGAGCCGTGGCGCGAGCGGTATCGCATGTATTCGTACGTGACGCAGAATTTGCGCGAAGCGGTGTTGGCCGACTTGCCGGTGCGCGACGACCGGCTCGGCATCTTCGGGCATTCGATGGGCGGGCACGGCGCGCTCGTGCTCGCGCTGCGCAATCCGGATCTGTACCGCAGCGTGTCGGCATTCGCGCCGATCGCCGCGCCCTCGCAATGTCCATGGGGCGTGAAGGCGTTCACCGGCTATCTCGGCGACGACCGCGACGCGTGGAAGCAGTACGACGCGAGCGAACTCGTGAAGGGCGATGCAGCGTCACGCTTCGAAGGCGGCATTCTGATCGATCAGGGACTAGCCGATCAGTTTCTCGCCGAGCAGTTGCATCCCGATGTGTTCGAGCGCAACGCGCGCGAGGCCGGGCATAGCGTCACGGTGCGTCGTCACGATGGGTATGACCACGGGTACTTCTTCATCTCGACGTTCATCGGCGAGCACATCGCGCATCATGCGCGGGTGCTCTGCCGTTGAGCGCGGCGCGGTTGCGGCAGCGGTCGGTCAGCTTCCGCGCCGCGCCAGCAGGCTCGCCGCATAGACCACAGCGGCGAGCATCGTGATCCAGAAGCTCGTCGGCCAGTCGGTGTAATAGGCGAGCGTGAGGCCCGCCCACGCCTGGCCCAATGCAAAGAGCGCGGCGAGCAGCAAGCCCGTCGACAGGCGCGTGGTCACGTTCTGCGCCGCCGCTGCCGGCCCGACCATCAGCGCGAACACCAGCAGCACGCCGACGATCTGCGTGCACGCCGCCACCGCGAGCGCGGTGATCGCGAGAAACAGCACGGAGACGAGGCGCAGCGACACGCCTTTTGCTTCGGCCAGTTCCGGCTGCAACGAGGCGAAGAGCAGCGGCCGCATGATGACGCCCAGCGCAACGAGACTCACCGCCGCGAGTCCGGCGAGTACGACTAACGTTTCGTGACTCACGCCGAGCACGTTGCCGAAGAGGAGCGCGGTGGCCTGCGTCGCGTACGCGGTGAAGAAGTGCAGAAACAGCAGCCCGAAGCCGAGCGACAGCGACAAAATCACGCCGATGGCGACGTCGCGCCCCGACAGCCGCTCGCCGAGCGCGCCCATGCCGACGCCCGCCGCGAGCGTGAAGCCGACCATGCCCCAGATGGGCGACACGCCGAGCAGCACCGCGCCCGTCGCGCCGGTGAAGCCCACGTGCGACAGCGCGTGTCCCGCGAACGTCTGCCCGCGCATTACCAGAAAATACCCGACGATTCCCGCCAGCACCGCGACGATGCCCGACGCCGCGAAGGCGTTCACCATGAAGTCGTATTCAAACATCGTGCGTGTGCGTTCCCTTCTTGCCGTGGCTGTGCGTATGAGCGTGGTCGTGCTGGTGCTCGTGTTCGTGCTGATGCCCGTTGCCGTTTTCGTGCGCGTGATCGAGCTTGTCGATTTCCACGTCGCCCGACATCACGAAGATGCGGCCGTTCACGCGCATGACGTCGATGGTCGAGCCATAGAGACGCGAAAGCACGGGCTTCGTGATGACTTCGTCGACGGTGCCGAGCGCCGCGCGCCCGTTGCCGAGATACAGCACGCGATCGAGCGAATTGAGCAGCGGATTCAGTTCGTGCGCGGAGAAAAGCACCGTGATGTTGAGTTCGCGCTGCACGCGCCGCACGAGTTCCACGACGCTCGTCTGATGGCGCGGATCGAGACTGATGAGCGGCTCGTCGAGCAGCAAGAGACGCGGGTTGCCGAGCAGACACTGCGCGAGCAAAAGCCGCTGGCGCTCGCCGCCCGATAGCTCCGACAGCGGCCGCGCCGCGAGTTGCCGCGCACCGACGAGATCGAGCACGCGCTCGACGTCGGCACGCGTGCGCGCGTCGCGATGCGGCAGGCCCCAGCGATGCCCGTCCGCGGCCATCGCGACGAAATCGCGCCCGAGCACGCGGCGATTGGCAAGTCCCGCGCGAATCTGCGGCATGTAGCCGATGGACGGATTGCCGCGCACGACCGCCTCGCCGTTCACGCGAATCGCGCCGGACGCGACGGGCACGAGGCCGAGCAGCGCACGCATCAGCGTCGTCTTGCCCGCGCCGTTGGGCCCGAGCACGCCGATGAATTCGCCGGTGTGAACGGCGAAGCTCGCATCGTTCAGAATCGCGCGTCCGCCGAGCTCGAGCGTCACGCGATCGACTTCCAGCGCGGCCTTCGACTCGCGGATCATTGCTGCCATCCTTGCAGCGCGCCCGCGAGCGCGTCGAGCTGCGTTTGCATCCATTGCTGATACGTCTTGCCGGCGGGCAGCGTCTCCGTCACGCTGATGCTCGGCACATGCCCGTCTTTCGCGATGCCGAGCAGACGCCGCGTGAGCGCGCCGGTCGCCTGGCTGTTGTAGATCAGGACGTGCACGCGCCGTTCGCGCAGGTCTTTCTCGAACGCGGCGATATCGGCGGGGCTCGGCTCCGTCTCGTTCATCGCGGCGGTCTGGAACCGCTGGTTGCGCATTTCGAAGCCGATGGCATCGGCCGTATAGCCGAACACCGGCTCGGTCGCGGTCACGGGCACGCCGCGATAGCGCGACTTCAACTGCGCGATGCGCGCGTCAATAGGCTTGAGCGACGCCAGAAACGCGGCGAGGCGCGCGTCGTAATCGCTCTTGTGCGCCGGGTCCGCGCTCGCCAGATACGCGCTCACCGCTTTGGCGACGGCGGGCATGGTCGGCGGGTCGTACCAGAGATGCGGATTGTCGCCGGACTTCTTGCCGGTCAACTGCGCCGCGACGATCACCGTGCGCTTGCCGCTGCCCTTGCCGCTACTTTTGGATGCCGCGAGCAGCTTGTCCATCCACGGATCGTAGTCCGCGCCGTTATAGACGACGAGCGCCGCATGCTGCAGCGCGCGCGCCGTCTTCGGGCTGGCTTCGAAGAGATGCGGGTCTTCGTCCGGATTGTTGAGAATGCTCGTGACCTCTACGTGATCGCCGCCAAGCTGGCGCACGACGTCGCCATAGAAGTTTTCGGCCGCGACCACCGGCACGCCGGCGGCATGCGCCAACACGCTCTGGCCGACGCAAAACGCGGCCACCACGCAACTCAGGATGTACGCGCGTTTCATCGGCTTCCTTCTGTGTGAGCGTGCTCGTTCGCGTGATGCTTGCGCTGGCAGTCGCTGCACAGGCCGCTCAGTTCCACCACCTGATGCCGCAACTGGAAGCCGTGCGCGGGCGGGCTCGCGGACAGCGACGACGCCAGTTCGCGTCCCTGGATTTCGAGCGTCGCGCCGCATTCGTCGCAGATCAGAAACTGGCTTTCGTGCGGCCTACCGGCGTCGCAACACGCGACGAACGCGTTCTTCGACTCGATGCGATGCACGAGCCCGTTCTCGACGAGAAAGTCGAGCGCGCGATACACGGTGGTCGGCGGCACGCGCGCGCCGCGCTGCGGTTCGAGCGCGTCGATGAGGTCGTATGCGCCGATGGGCTTGTGCGCCTTCAGCACGAGTTCGTAGACGTGGCGGCGCAGCGGCGTGAGCGCGAGGCCGCGCTCGTCGGCTAACGCTTCGGCGCGGGCGAGCATGGTTTCAACGGATGCGGTCATGTCATCGTGGCCGCGCGAGGCGGCTTCATACGAGCGAGTGGGCGATGATATAACGTATCACGGTGGTTTGCATCGTTGATGCGCCGCAAACGCGTTGCGCATTGCAGCATCGAAACCGCGAAACCACGCCTTGACACGCGCCTCCGCAACACCGATCATTCGATCAAACATAGAGCAATTGATCGGCCGTCGAGCGTTCGCTCACTTTCGCGCCGGTCGGGCAGAGAATCGGAGACATCGGTGAGACTGAAAGACAAGGTCGCGGTCATCACAGGCGCCGCGAGCGGAATCGGCGAGGCAGTCGCGCGGCGCTATCTCGACGAAGGCGCGAAGCTCGTCGTGGTCGACGTGAAAGACGCGCAAGGCATGGCGCAGCGTTATGACGCCGCCGGCCGCGTGCTCGCGCTCGAAGCCGACGTCACGCGCCGCGAAGACATCGAGCGCATCGTGGCGAGCGCCGTGGAGCGCTTCGGCGGCATCGACATTCTCTTCAACAACGCGGCGCTCTTCGACATGCGCCCGATCCTCGACGAATCGTGGGACGTCTACGACCGCCTCTTCGCGGTCAACGTCAAGGGCATGTTCTTTCTGATGCAGGCGGTCGCCCGGCGCATGGTCGAGCAGGGGCGCGGCGGCAAGATCATCAACATGTCGTCGCAGGCCGGACGGCGCGGCGAAGCGCTCGTCTCGCACTATTGCGCGACGAAAGCGGCCGTCATCAGCTATACGCAATCGGCGGCGCTCGCGCTCGCGAAATCGCGCATCAACGTGAACGGCATCGCGCCGGGCGTCGTCGATACGCCGATGTGGGAACAGGTCGATGCGCTCTTCGCCCGTTACGAAAACCGGCCGCTCGGCGAAAAGAAACGCATCGTCGGCGAGGAAGTGCCGCTCGGCCGCATGGGCGTGCCGGACGATCTGACGGGCGCGGCGCTCTTTCTCGCATCGGCGGATTCGGATTACATCACCGCGCAGACGATCAACGTCGATGGCGGCAACTGGATGAGTTGAGCGGGCGCGCGCGCCTTGCAGCATGAGGCGCACCGTCTATAGTGAAACGGCGTCGCGGTGAAGCATACGCGGGCACGCCTACGAAAACGAGCAACCACGCGGTTCCCAGCGCAGCAGAATCAGGCAGCGGCACAGACGGCACGTGCGCCATGCATGCACGATCCGCTGCACCGTGCAAACGAAAAAGGAGACGAACCAACATGAAACGCACCGAACGCACCCGACGCACCGTCCAGCCCCAGCCGCGCACGCGGCGTTCCATCGCGGCGGTTTCGGCCGCGCTCGCCGCCGCCGCGCTCGCGCCGCTCGCCGCGCACGCCGCGACGACCATCACCATCGCCACGCTCAACAATCCGGACATGATCGAGCTGAAAAAGCTCTCGCCGGCGTTCGAGAAGGCCAATCCCGACATTCAGCTCAAGTGGGTGATTCTCGAAGAGAACGTGCTGCGCCAGCGCGCGACCACGGACATCACGACCAATAGCGGCCAGTTCGACGTGCTGACCATCGGCACGTACGAAGCGCCGCAGTGGGGCAAGCGCGGCTGGCTGTCGCCGATGTCGAATCTGCCATCGAACTACGATCTCGACGATGTCGTGAAGACGGCCCGCGACGGTCTCTCGTACAACGGCCAGCTTTACGCGCTGCCGTTTTACGTCGAAAGCTCGATGACGTATTACCGCAAGGATTTGTTCCAGGCCGCGGGCCTCAAGATGCCGGATCAGCCGACTTACGACCAGATCAAGCAGTTCGCCGACAAGCTCACCGACAAGTCGAAAGGCCAGTACGGCATCTGTCTGCGCGGCAAGGCGGGCTGGGG
Organism: Caballeronia sp. BCC1704; assembly: GCF_902833455.1. NCBI lineage: Bacteria > Pseudomonadati > Pseudomonadota > Betaproteobacteria > Burkholderiales > Burkholderiaceae > Caballeronia > Caballeronia sp. BCC1704. The sequence goes on from NZ_CADFFT010000001.1 coordinate 931,983, forward strand.
CGAGAACATGGCGTACGTCTCGACGGTCGTGAACACGTTCGGCGGCCGCTGGTTCGACGAGCAGTGGAAGGCGCAGCTCGACACGCCGGAATGGCACAAGGCCGTGTCCTTCTACGCAGACCTGCTGAAGAACGACGGCCCGCCGGGAGCGAGCTCCAACGGCTTCAACGAAAACCTCACGCTGATGTCCTCGGGCAAGTGCGCGATGTGGATCGACGCGACGGTTGCCGCGGGCATGCTTTACAACAAGCAGCAGTCGCAGGTCGCCGACAAGATCGGCTTCGCGGCCGCGCCGACGCAAGTCACGCCGAAGGGCTCGCACTGGCTCTGGTCGTGGTCGCTCGCGATTCCGAAGACGTCGAAGCAGCAGGACGCCGCGAAGAAGTTCGCCGCATGGGCGACCTCGAAGGAATACATCGAGATGGTCGGCAAGGACGAAGGCTGGGCCTCGGTGCCGCCGGGCACGCGCAAGTCGACTTACGCGCGCCCCGAGTACAAGCAGGCCGCGCCGTTCGGCGACTTCGTGTTGCAGGCGATCGAGTCCGCGAATCCGAACGACGCGACGCTGAAAAAGGTGCCGTATAGCGGCATCCAGTTCGTCGGCATTCCGGAGTTCCAGTCGTTCGGCACGGTGGTCGGGCAGTCCATCGCGGGCGTCGTCGCCGGACAGACGAGCGTCGACAATGCGCTGAAGGCCGCCAACGCCACCGCCGATCGCGCGGTGAAACAGGCCGGCTACCAGAAGTAAGCAGCAAATAAGCAGCAAGCAAGCGGGCCGTTCACACAGATCGGCCCGCCGGCATCATCGAGAGGTGACACGATCATGCGCCAACTGAATCCCCCCATCGCCGATCACTTCGACGTGTCCGCCGCCGAGCGCGACAAGAAGCGCGCGAAGTCGGTCCGCTGGCTGATTACGCCGTCGTCCGGGCTGCTGTTCCTGTGGATGGCCATTCCGCTCGCGATGACCATCTGGTACTCGTTCTCGCGCTACAACCTGCTGAATCCCGATGTCAAAGGCTTCGCGGGGCTCGACAACTTCCAGTTCCTCGTCACCGATCCCGCGTTCGGGCCGTCCATCGCGCATACGCTGACGCTCATCGCGTCCGTGCTGGCGATCACGGTGATCGGCGGCGTGCTGCTCGCGGTGCTCTTCGACCGCAAGTTCATCGGGCAGGGCATTGCGCGGCTGCTTGTCATCGCGCCGTTCTTCGTGATGCCGACGGTCTCCGCGCTGATCTGGAAGAACATGATCCTGCATCCGGTGTACGGCCTCGTCGCCTCGCTGATGCGATCTCTCGGCATGCAGCCTATCGACTGGTTCGCCGAGTATCCGCTCTTCGCGGTGATTGTGATCGTCGCGTGGCAGTGGTTGCCGTTCGCGTTCCTCATTCTCTTCACCGCGATCCAGTCGCTCGATCAGGAGCAGAAGGAAGCCGCGCGCATCGACGGCGCGGGTCCGTTCGCGATGTTCTTCTTCATCACGCTGCCGCATCTGAAGCGCGCGATCGCGGTCGTCGTGATGATGGAAACCATCTTCCTGCTCTCGATTTTCGCGGAGATCTACACGACGACGGGCGGCGGCCCCGGCACCGCGACGACCAACCTGTCGTACCTGATCTACGCGCTCGGCCTGCAACAGTTCGATGTCGGCCTGGCATCGGCGGGCGGCATTCTCGCGGTGATTCTCGCCAATATCGTCGCGTTCTTCCTCGTGAGATTGCTCGCGAAGAACCTCAAAGGGGAGTACGAGTCATGAGCACGCATCCCGTTACCTCCACGACTTCGGTGCCCGTGCTGGATCATGTGAAGCGCATCGTGCCCGGCGTCCTCGCGTGGCTCGTCTCCATCCTGCTGTTCTTCCCGATCTTCTGGATGACGATCACCGCGTTCAAGACCGAGCAGCAGGCGTATTCGTCGTCGCTCATCTTTTCGCCGACGCTCGACAGCTTTCGCGAAGTCTTCGCGCGCAGCAACTACTTCGGCTTCGCGTGGAATTCGGTGCTGATCTCGCTCGGCGTGACGGTGGTCTGCCTGTTGCTGGCGGTGCCGTGCGCCTACGCAATGGCGTTCTTTCCCACGCGCAAGACGCAAAAGCTGCTCTTGTGGATGCTTTCCACGAAGATGATGCCGTCGGTCGGCGTGCTCGTGCCCATCTACCTCTTGTGGAAGAACTCGGGGCTGCTGGATACGGTAAGCGGTCTCATCATCGTCTACACGCTCATCAATCTGCCGATTGCCGTGTGGATGGCCTACACGTACTTCAACGAAGTGCCGAAGGACATTCTGGAAGCCGGTCGCATCGACGGCGCGACGACATGGCAGGAGATCGTCTATCTGCTGATGCCGATGGCGCTGCCGGGCCTCGCATCGACCGCGCTCTTGCTCGTGATCCTCTCGTGGAACGAGGCGTTCTGGAGCATCAACCTGTCGAGCTCGAATGCCGCGCCGCTCACCGTGTTCATCGCGTCGTATTCGAGTCCGGAAGGGCTCTTCTGGGCGAAGCTCTCGGCGGCTTCGCTGCTCGCGGTCGCGCCGATCCTGATCGTCGGCTGGCTCTCGCAGAAGCAGCTCGTGCGCGGTCTCACCTTCGGTGCGGTCAAGTGAGGGCGGGCTCGTGAACCTGACTCTTCCACACGACCGCCTGATGATCTGCGATTGCGACGGCGTCTTGATCGACAGCGAAGCCGTGGCGGCGCGCATGCTCGTCACCGAATTGCAGGCGCTGTGGCCGGGCGTCGATGTCGAGCCGGTCGTGCTGCCGCTGCTCGGCCTGCGCATCGAAGCCGTGCTCGCGAGCGCCGCCGACAGCGTCAACCGCACGTTGAGCCCGGAGCAGGTCGTCGCGATCCGGCGTTCGGTCGAGGCAGCGGCGGTGCAGGCGCCGCCCGTCGCGGGCATCGCCGAGGCGCTGGCCGCCGTGCCGCTCACGAAAGCCTGCGCGAGCAACAGCTTCTCGTCGTACGTGGATACCGCGCTGCAACGCACCGGCCTCGTGCGCTTCTTCGGCGAGCGGCGCTTCTGCGCGGACATGGTCGCCAATCCGAAGCCCGCGCCGGACGTCTATCTGGCGGCGGCGCGCGCAATGAACGTCGAGCCGTCGATGTGCCTCGTCGTCGAAGACAGCGTGACCGGCGTCACGGCGGCGCGGGCGGCGGGCATGCCGGTGCTCGGTTTCATCGGCGGCGGGCACGCGAGCGAAGGCCAGGTGGACACGCTCAGGCGCGCGGGCGCGGCCATCGTGTTCGACGACATGGCGCGCCTGCCCGCGCTCGTCGATCGCTGGCTGCAACACGCGTCGTTCGAAACGAATTAGCGCGCACGGCGACCGTGCGCCGCACATGACTCGGCGAAAGCAAGGCCGACAGGAGACACATCATGGCTAGCCTGACGTTACGCAACATCAATAAGCGTTATGAAGACACGGAGGTGATGCGCAGCGTCAACCTCGATATCGAAGACGGCGAGTTCGTCGTGTTCGTGGGGCCGTCGGGCTGCGGCAAGTCCACGCTCATGCGCATGATCGCGGGTCTCGAAGACATCAGCGGCGGCGACCTGATGATCGACGGCGCGCGCGTGAACGACCTGCCGCCCGCGAAGCGCGGCATCGCGATGGTGTTTCAGTCGTACGCGCTCTATCCGCACATGACGCTGTACGACAACATGGCCTTCGGCCTGAAGCTCGCGGGCGAGAAGAAGCCCGCCATCGACGCAGCCGTGAAGCAGGCCGCGAAGATTCTGCATATCGACCACTTGCTCGACCGCAAGCCGAAGCAGTTGTCGGGCGGTCAGCGCCAGCGCGTGGCGATCGGCCGCGCGATCACGCGCAAGCCGAAAGTCTTTCTCTTCGACGAACCGCTCTCGAATCTCGACGCCGCGCTGCGCGTGAAGATGCGCCTCGAATTCGCGCGCCTGCACGATGATCTCAAGACGACGATGATCTACGTGACGCACGATCAGGTCGAAGCCATGACGCTCGCGGACAAGATCGTCGTGCTGTCGGCGGGCAACGTCGAGCAGGTCGGCACGCCGAACACGCTGTATCACGCGCCGGCGAACAAGTTCGTCGCGGGTTTCATCGGTTCGCCGAAGATGAACTTCCTGTCCGGCACGGTCGCGCAGGTTCAGAGCGACGGCGTGCTCGTCAAGTACGAAACCGGCGAGACACAATTGGTCGGCGTGCTGCCGGGCAACGCGAAACCGGGCGATGCGGTGACTGTCGGCATTCGTCCGGAGCACTTGCAGCCGATGCCCGCCACGAGCGAGTACGGCGTGTCCGCAAGCACGATGACCGTCGAAACGCTCGGCGATGCCGCTTATCTCTATGCGGAAACCTCGGTGGCGCCCGATGGCCTCATCTCGCGGATTCCGCCGTTGGAGAAGCACGCGCGCGGCCAGAAGCTGAAGCTCGGCGCGGAACCGGACCACTGCCATATGTTCGACGCAGCAGGGCAGGCGTTCGCGCGCAACGCGGTGCAGGCGTATCTCGCGGAGCATCCCGAAGTGAAGATGCCGCGCGTGCAAAGCGCGTCGGCCTGACGCGGCGCGTAGTTTCTTCGCGTGTCGGCAGGCGATAATGCGGCTCCTTCCGCCACCGCACCGACACGCGCCATGCACGTTCTGAACGAGCTCTACGTTTATCCGATCAAGTCCTGCGCCGGCATCACGCTGCAACGCGCGATGCTGCGGGAAACCGGTCTCGAATACGACCGCAACTGGATGGTCACCGACGCGTCGGGCGGCATGCTGACGCAGCGCACGCATCCGCGCATGGCGCTGATCCGCACGGCGTTCGATGCCGGCAATCTCGTCATCGACGCGCCCGGCATGCCGACGCTGCGCACGCCGCTGGATGCTGCCGCGCTGTCGAATGCCGAACCGATGCGCGCCACCGTCTGGCGCGACACCGTCGATGCGCTGGACACCGGCGCGCAGACCGCGCAGTGGTTCAGCGAATTGCTCGGCATGCCGACGCGCCTCGCGCGCTTCGCATCGCAGGCGCGGCGCAACGTCGATCCAAAGTGGACTGCGCCGCTCACCACGCACACGCGCTTCGCCGATGGCTTTCCGCTGCTCGTCCTCGGCCAGGCATCGCTCGATGATCTCAACGCACGGCTCGCGCAGAAGGGCGCGCCCGCCATTGCCGCGAACCGTTTCCGCCCGAATCTCGTGATCGGCGGGCTGGATGCCTATGAGGAAGATTTCGTCGAAGACATGCTGATTCGCGCGGACGGCCGCGACGTGCAACTGCGGCTCGTGAAGCTCTGCACGCGCTGCCCGGTGCCGACCATCGATCAGTCGACCGGTGCGCCGCATCCGGATTGGCCGCACGAACCGCTCGACACCATGAGCACGTACCGCGCAAGCGCGCAGCACGACGGCAAGCTCACGTTCGGCAAGAACGCGATGGTGTTGGAAGGCGAAGGCGCGATGCTCGAAACCGGGCAGGCCGTTGACGCGCAGATCGCGTTCTAAAGGCTCAGGCGTCGAGCGCGGCTTTCGCGCACAGCTCGTCGGTCACGAGTCCCGACAGCCACTGGCCTTTGAGCGCCGCGATCAACGCTTCGCGCTTGCGCTCGCCGCCCGCGAAGCCGATGGTCGGCCGCTTCGGCGGCGCGTCGAGCTTCAGGCTGGTGACGCGCGCGCCGGTCTTCGACTGCACGCGCTTGCCGTTCACGTCGATCGGCAAGCCGAGCCATTCCGCGATCGCGCCGGCCTTCATCATCTCGTCCACTTCGGCGCGCGTGATGAAGCCGTCCTGATGCAGCGGGCAATTGACGCCCACATTGCCGATGCCGACGAACGCCACGTCGGCTTTCTGCGCGAGTTCATCGACAATACGGTACAGCCGGTGATTGACCCACTGCGCGCGCTCGGCTTCGTTGTCGGCCATGAGCGGCGCGGGCAGCATGAAGTGCTTGCCGCCGGTCTTTTCCGATAGCTGCTGCGCGACGTCGTAGCGATTCGATGATCCATCCTGTGCGATCGCGCCGACCATCGACACGAAACGATGCTGCGGGCGGTCGATCTGTCCGATCTGCTCGACGACCGCCTTCAGCGTGCGCCCGCTGCCGATGGACACGACGATCGGCTTCTCATCGACCAGATAGCGCTCCATCACCTGCGCGCCCGCGACGGCGAGCTTGCGGTCGACTTGCTCTTTCGAGTCGCCGTCGATGGGCACGACTTCGCACATCGCGAGGCCGTAGCGATCGCACAATTGCTGCGCGAGGGACAGACAATCCGCGATGCGGTGATCCACCCGCACGCGGATCAGATTCTTCTCCACCGCGAACGCGACGAGCCGCTGCGCCACGGGACGCGAGATCTGAAGCTTTTCTGCGATCTCGTTCTGCGTGTTGCCGGCGACGTAGTAGAGCCACGCCGCGCGGGTCGCCAGGTCGAGTTTTTCGGTTGATTTAGGCACTGAGGTCTTTTCTTTTCCTTCGCGAATTCGCTGGTTCGTCAGTGCGCGGCGTGGCGGTCGCTCTACGCCAGCTATGCCAGCCGTGGACGCGCCGGATCGAACAGCGGCCGCACGTGCTGATACAGCTCCCGGAAGCTCTTCAGCCGCTGTCGCAAGGCCTGATGCCGTTCGCCGTTCGGCGTGAACTCCTGCTTTACCGCAGGTTTCGCGAGCACGACCGACGGATCGCCGCCCGCCGCCAGCCAGCCGAGGCGCGCCGCGCCCAGCGCCGCGCCGGTTTCGCCGCCGCCGTGCGTGCGCGTCGGGGTATCGAAGGCATCGGCGAACATTTGGCCCCAGTATGCGCTTCTCGCGCCGCCGCCGAGCATCGACAATGCGCGCGTCTGCGTGCCCGCCGATTGCAGCGCATCCAGCCCGTCCGTGAGCGCGAGCGTCACGCCTTCGAGCACCGAATAGCCGAGCAGCGCGCGGTCGGTGGCGTGCGTCATGCCGAAGAACACGCCTTGCGCGTACGGGTCGTTGTGCGGTGTGCGCTCGCCGCTCAGATACGGCAGAAAGAGCGGGGCGGTTGCCAGCGCGTCGGAGGGCAGCGCCTCGACTTCGGCGAGCAGCGTGGGCTCGTCGGTGGACGTGAGCTTGCAGACCCAGCGCAGGCAACTCGCCGCCGACAGCACGACGCTCATCTGATGCCAGCGGTCGGGAATCGCGTGGCAGAACGCGTGCACGGCGGACGCCGGATTCGGGCGGAAGCGGTCGCCGACCACGCACAGCACGCCGGACGTGCCGAGCGACAGGAAGCCATCGCCCGGTTCCGTCGCGCCGATGCCGACCGCGCTCGCCGCGTTGTCGCCGCCGCCCGCCGCCACGACGACGTCATCGCGCAAGCCGAGTTCGGCCGCGAGTTCGGGCCGCAGCGTGCCCGACGGCTCGCTGCCTTCCGCGAGCGACGGCATCTGCTGACGCGACATGCCGCACGCGGCGAGCAGTTCGTCGGACCAGTCGCGGCGCGCGACATCAAGCCAGAGCGTGCCGGCGGCATCCGAAGGATCGGACACCTTCGTGCCCGTCAGATGCATGCGCAGATAGTCCTTCGGCAACAGCACGCACGCCGTCTGATGGAAGATGGCGGGTTCGTTGTGCGCGACCCACAGCAGCTTGGGCGCGGTGAAGCCGGGCATCGCGAGATTGCCGGCGATTTCATGCAGGTTCGGCGCGCGCTCGTACAACTCGGCGCATTCCTTGTCGCTGCGCATGTCGTTCCAGAGAATCGCGGGACGCAGCACGCGATCGCTGGAATCGAGCAGCACCGCGCCGTGCATCTGACCGGACAGGCCGATGCCGCGAACCTGCGCGAACTCCGACGGAAACTTCTCGCGCAACTGGAAAAGCGCGGCGCGCGTGCCTTCCCACCAGTCGAGCGGATTCTGTTCCGACCAGCGCGGCTTCGGACGCGAGACGGTGAACGGCGTGCCCGCCGTGCCGATGACGCTGCCGTCGCTCGCGAGCAGCAGCACTTTCACTTCGGAGGTGCCGAGGTCGATGCCTAAGTACATGAACGAGCCCTTGGTCGTTGCCGGAGCGCATGTCCGGCGAAAACGTGGAATTTACCGCCCGGCGCGGCTGCGCGCCATGAGCACAATACCGGAGCTTCAGGTGCTTGCGGATGAACTTATGGACGGTTCGCGAGCCACGCATCGACGCGCGCGATGGCCGCGCGCATTACGCGTTCGAGGCTCTCGCTCTGCGCCATGCTGCCCCAAAGCAGCTTGTCGCCGGTGAACGCCTTGACGGGATCAGCCGCCGTGAAGAAGCCGTGTGCGACGGCCGGGTCCATCACGCCGTCCTGATACGTGTACGGCAGCTTGCCTTGGTGCCAGCGTTCGAGGAAGCGGAAAAAGAGCGCGGGCAGCATGGCCGTCGCGTTCGGATCGATGCCGCGCGCGAAGCATTCCGAGAGCGTCGGCGCGATGAAGCCCGGCAGCTTCGAGAAGCCGTCGGCCGCGACGCGCTGGTTCGTGTCCTTGATATACGGATTGCTGAAGCGGTCGAGCACCACGTCGCGATACTTCGCGAGGTCGATCGGGCTCGGCGTGAGGCACGGGATCACGTCTTCGGTGACATAGGCTTCGGCGAGCGCGCGAATCTCCATGTCCTGTGTGCCTTCGTGGATGTATTGCAGGCCGACGAGCGTGCCCGCCCACGCGATGCAGCTATGGCTCGCGTTCAGAATGCGGATCTTCGCCTCTTCATACGGATGCACCGACTGCACCATCTCCGCGCCGACCTTCTCCCACGCGGGACGTCCCGCGCAGAAGTTGTCTTCGATGACCCATTGGATGAACTTCTCGCCCATCACGGGCGCGCGATCGTCGAAGCCGGTGGCCGCCTTCACGCGCTCGGCGACATCGGGCGTGGGGCGCGGCGTGATGCGATCGACCATCGCGTTCGGACACGACGTGTTCGCGATCATCCAGTCGCGCAGCGCCGTCTGTCCGCGCCGTTGCAGGAATTCGAGCATGCCGGCCTTGAAGCGGTCGCCGTTGCTGCGCAGGTTGTCGCAGTTCTGCAGGGAGACTTTGCCCGCATTGTTCTGCATGCGCGCTTCGAGAATCGCCGCGAGCGCGCCGTAGATGGTCGTTTTCGCGCCGTTGAGGTCGGCGGCGAGGTCGGGGTTGGCGGTGTCGAGCTTGTCGTGCTCGTCGAGGTAATAGCCGCCTTCGGTTACGGTGAACGAGACGATCTTGCACGCGGGCGCCGCGCCGGTCGCGATCAGTTCGCCGAGATCAGCCGACCACGGCACGACCTTTTTGATGGAGCGCACGACTTCGTACTCGCGCTTGCCCTGCGGCGTGACCGTCTCCAGCGTGTATTCGCCGTGTTGCGCGGCGAGCGCGTCGAGCACGGCGTTCATGTCGCCGCGAATGTTGCCGACGGCGAGCGACCATTGCGCATCGCCCGATTCGATCAGCTTGTGCAGATACCACGCCTGATGCGCGCGATGAAACGACCCCGCGCCGATATGCAGGATCACGTTCGCGCTCGCCGTGCCTTCGCTGGATACGCTGCTCATGTCTTGTCTTCCTCTGATTGGCTGATGCGCCCGTTCTGCGCGGACGGTTCGTGAGCATTTGCTCGATGGGTGGTCGAATGATCGTATTCGGCCGGTTGAAAGTCAAGGCGCGCGGCGGGCGCGTCGTCGCTGCGGTGCGGCGCGAATCGCCGCGCCAGGCCTTGCACGCGAGCTTCGCGGGGCGCGTTGCAATGCAGCATCGAACGCGGGCACACGGATTGGGACATACCCGGATAGTCAACGCGGCTCGCATTGACGGAAGGTGCATGCGGCTTTGACGAAACCAACGGCAGCGGCAGCGGCAAGCACAACCATAACGCGAGACACGGACATGGACTATGTGATCGGCATCGACATCGGCACGCAGAGCACGAAGGCGCTCGTCGTGGATACGGAAGGCGCGATCGTCGCGCAGCATTCGAGCGCCTATCATCCGGATACGCCCAAGCCGCTCTGGGCCGAGCAATGGCCGTCCGTCTGGTTCGATGCGGTGACCGAGTGCATCGCCGGATGCGTCGAGAAGACGAAGGCGCAGGGCATCGACGCGCGGCAGATCAAGGCGCTGTGCGTGAGCAGTCTGTACGGCGGCTCGGGCATTCCGGTGGATGAGCACATGGAGGCGCTTCATCCGTGCCTCATCTGGATGGATCGCCGCGCCACCGCCGAAGTGAAGTGGGTGCGCGAGCATGTGGACGTGCCGCGCCTCGAAGCGATCACCGGCAACGGCGTGGACAGCTACTACGGCTTCACGAAGATGCTGTGGCTGCGCGAGCACAAGCCCGATGTCTGGCAGAAGACGCGCTATCTGTTGCCGCCCAATGCGTTCGTCATTCAGCGGCTCACGGGCGAGCTCGCCGTCGACCACAGTTCGGCGGGCAATATCGGCGGCGTGTACGACGTCAACGCGCGCGCGTGGTCGCATGAAGCACTGGAGATGCTCGGCATTCCTGTTTCGATGATGCCCGAGCGTCTCGTCGAATCGTCGGAGGTGGTCGGCGGCCTGTTGCCGCAATGGGCCGAGAAGCTCGGGCTCGCCGCGAACACGCCGGTCGTCGCGGGCGGCGTCGATGCGGCCGTCGCCACGTTCGCCGCGGGCGTCACGCAAGCGGGCCATCACGTCGCGATGATCGGCACGAGCATGTGCTGGGGCTACGTCAACCAGAGCGTCGATGCGCGGCACGGCCTCGTTTCCATGCCGCACGTCTACAACGGCAAGCGCGATCTCTATGTGTTCGGCGGCGCGAGCACGGCGGGCGCGTGCGTCGCGTGGTATCGCGACCAGTTCTGTCAGGCGGAAATCGAAGCCGCGAAAGCGACGCCGCACGGCGACCCGCATCGGCTGCTGGAGGAAGCGGCAGCGAACGTGGCGGCGGGCGCGGACGGCGTCGTGTTCCTGCCGTACCTGATGGGCGAGCGCAGTCCCGTGTGGGACGCGCACGCGAGCGGCACGTTCGTCGGCCTGAATCTCTTCCATACGCGCGCCACGCTGTATCGCGCGGTGCTGGAAGGCGTCGCGTTCGCGCTCAGGCACAACATGGAAGCGGGGCGGCGCGGCGCGCAATCGCTGGATGACCGGCTGATCGTCGTCGGCGGCGCGGCGCATTCGGATCTATGGATGCAGATCATCGCGGACGTGACGGGCTTTCCGGTCTTGTCGATCGAACAGGAAGTGGAAGCCGCGATGGGCGCGGCGCTGCTCGCGGCGCTCGGCGCGGGACTGATTTCGCGCGAAACGGCGGAGGGCGGCTGGGTCACGCTCGTCGAGCGCGCGACGCCCGATGCCGCGCGACAGCGCGTGTACGACGCGCGGTTCGGCGTGTACCTCGACCTTTATCCGGCGCTCAAGGACGCGATGCATCGGCTGCGCGACGCCTGACGCCGGCCTTCACGTTCACGGCTCGCGCATCTGCGTCGGATGCGCGTCGAACACCGGTCCCTGCACGAAGTGGACATCGAACTGTTGAAGCGCGTCGAACTGCGCTTCATCGGACACGTTCGAGAAGATGAGCGGAATCTTCAGCCGGTGCGCATACGCGACGAGATGCTTCACGACCGAATCGCGCAGCGCGGCCCCCGCATCCATCTTAATGAAATCGAGCCGCGCCATCTCCGATACCGCCATGATCTGCCCGGCATTGGGCAGATTGCCCGCCACCTTGAATCCGTAGCGCTGATAGCTCTTCGTCAGATAGCCGAGAAACGTCTTGTGCGCGACCGCCGCCGCCGGCAGCTCGATCACGACGCGCGCCGGATTCATTCCGAACTTGCGCAGCACGGACGAGAAGACCAGCCCGTGGTCGTACTTCACGCTCTTCAAAAGCCGCTCGTGCACGCGCAGGAACAGCAAGCCGGGCCGCTGCGGGCCGAAGAAATTGAACGCATGCAGCGCGCGCGATAGCCGGTCCAGCGTGACGAGCTCGTTGTCGTCTTCGAGGTGCGCGAACGGATCGCGCGGCATGTCGCCCTGAATCAACGTCAGCGCCTGCAAGCCGAGTTCGTCGCCGAAGCGTTGCGCGCTTTCCGCCGACGCGGACAGCGTTTGCGGAAAGCTGTGCGTGCCGACATCGAAGATCGGTTCGTACGCGCTCGCCACCGTCAGTTCGCCGTAGCGCGCGATGGCCTGCCGCGCCTGTCCGTCGCCGGCCAGCACGATATGCGGGCCGAGAAACGGATGTTCGGCGGCGCGGGCGACGAGTTCCGGCAGGGACGGGGAGATCATGGATGTGGGTTCGGGTGCGGGCCGACCGGACGCTTGTGATTATTCGGATGGTATCAGCGCGCGCGATGGCCGCTTGCACCGAACTGACATATTGATATGCCGCCCGGTCGCATCGAATCAGGGTATACGAGCTATTTCACTAAACGTAATTCGTTTAACATTCGTAAAACCTTGTCGAGGAGACCCGATGATGCCCCCGTTCGACACGCATACCCACGCGAGCCGGCACTATCAGTCCGGCTTCGTGAACGACTTCGCCACCGAGGCGCTGCCCGGCGCGCTGCCTATGGGCCGTAACTCGCCGCAGCGCGCGGCGTACGGCCTCTACGCCGAGCAGTTGTCGGGCACCGCGTTCACCGCGCCGCGCGCGCACAACCGGCGCTCGTGGCTGTATCGCATCCGCCCGGCGGCGGTTCACAAGCCGTTCACGCGGGTGACGGGGGATGCGTTGCGGGCGCGGCTCGTCGCCAATTTCGCCGATGTTCCGCCGACGCCGCCCAATCAATTGCGCTGGGACCCGCTGCCGATGCCCGACGCGCCGACGGATTTCATCGACGGCTGGGTGACGATGGCCGGCAACGGCGCGGCCGAGTCGATGAGCGGCTGCGCGATCCATCTGTACGCGGCCAACCGCCCGATGCGCGACCGCTTCTTCTACAACGCGGACGGCGAGTTGCTGATCGTGCCGCAGCAGGGACGGCTTTCGATTGCGACGGAACTCGGCCGCCTCGATATCGCGCCGTTCGAGATCGCGGTGATTCCGCGCGGCGTGCGCTTTGCCGTGACGCTGCCCGACGGCGAGGCGCGCGGCTACATCTGCGAGAACTTCGGCGCGTTGCTGCAACTGCCGGATCTCGGGCCGATCGGCTCCAACGGTCTTGCGAATCCGCGCGACTTTCTCACGCCGCACGCCGCCTACGAGGACCGCGAGGGCGACTTCGAACTCGTCGCGAAGCTGAACGGCGTGCTGTGGCGCGCGGACATCGGCCATTCGCCGCTGGATGTGGTCGCGTGGCACGGCAACTACGCGCCGTACAAGTACGATCTGCGGCACTTCAACACCATCGGCTCGATCAGCTTCGATCATCCCGATCCGTCCATCTTTCTCGTGCTGCAATCGCCGAGCGACACGCCGGGCGTCGATTCCATCGACTTCGTGATTTTTCCGGTGCGCTGGCTCGCCGCCGAGGACACGTTCCGGCCGCCGTGGTTTCACCGCAATGTCGCGAGCGAATTCATGGGCCTCGTGCACGGCGTGTACGACGCGAAGGCGGAAGGCTTCGTGCCCGGCGGCGCGAGCCTGCACAACTGCATGTCGGGTCACGGGCCGGACGCGGATACGTTCGAGAAGGCATCCGCGAGCGATACGTCGAAGCCCGCGAAAGTCGGCGACACGATGGCCTTCATGTTCGAAACGCGCACGCTCATCAAGCCCACGCAGTTCGCGCTCGAAACCGCGCAGTTGCAGGCGCATTACTACGAGTGCTGGCAGGGCCTTACGAAACATTTCAACCCGGAGCAACGATGAACGATGCGCTAAAGGCGACGCTCGCCCCGACGCTTAGAAGCTGGATCGAATCCGCAAACGATCCCAGGAGCGACTTTCCGATTCAGAACCTGCCGTTCGGCGTCTTCAGCGACGCGGTGAACGAGCGGCCGCGCGCGGGCGTGGCGATCGGCGACTGGATCGTGGACCTGGCGGCGCTGGAAGACGCGCGGCTGATCGACGCTGACGGCACATTCAGCGAGCCGCGCCTGAACGCGTTCATCGCGCTGGGACGCGAGTCGTGGCGCGCGGTGCGTGTCGCGCTCTCCGTCTTGCTCGCACACGATACGCCGACGCTGCGCGACGATGCCGCGCTGCGCCGCCGCGCGCTCGTGCCGCGCGAGACCGCGACGATGCATCTGCCGGTCGAGATTCCCGGCTATGCGGACTTCTATTCGTCGAAGGAGCACGCGACGAACGTCGGCTCCATGTTCCGCGATCCGAAGAACGCGCTCCTGCCGAACTGGTCCGAAATGCCGATCGCCTATAACGGACGCGCGTCGTCGGTCGTGGTGAGCGGCACGCCGGTGCGCCGGCCCAACGGCCAGTTGAAGCTGCCGGACGAGCCGCGCCCGATTTTCGGCGCATGCCGCAAGCTGGATATCGAACTGGAGACGGGCTTTATCGTCGGGCAAGGCAATGCGCTCGGCGAACCGATCCCCTGCGAAGAAGCCGAGGCGCATATCTTCGGCATGGTTCTGCTCAACGACTGGAGCGCGCGCGACATCCAGCAATGGGAATACGTGCCGCTCGGCCCGTTCAACTCGAAGACGTTCGCGACGACCATCTCGCCGTGGATCGTCACGCTGGATGCGCTCGAATCGTTCCGCACCGCGACGCCCGCGCAGGAGCCAGAGCCGCTCGCGTATCTGCGCCATGCGGGCGATCACGCTTTCGATATCGAGTTGTCCGTGGATTTGCGGCCCGAAGGCGCGGCCACCGCGACGACCATCTCGCGCACCAACTTCAGGCTGATGTACTGGTCGATGGCGCAGCAGTTGGCGCATCACACGGTGTCAGGCTGCAACACGCGCGTGGGCGACCTCTTGGGCTCCGGCACGATCAGCGGGCCGACGCCCGACTCGTGCGGCAGCCTTTTGGAAGCGACATGGAATGGCCAGCGACCCGTGCGACTGGAAGAAGGCGGCGAGCGCGCGTTCCTTCAGGACGGCGATGAGATCACGCTACGCGGCTGGTGTCAGGGCGACGGTTATCGCGTGGGCTTCGGCGACTGCGTGGGGCGCATCCTCCCGGCGCGTTCCTTGACGTGAGGCATAGAACATGACAAAGACGACAATCGACGTCGAGCGCGCGCTCGGCGATGCGCACCGGCCCGCGTTTCACTTCATGCTGCTCGCGCTGTGCGGGCTGTGCCTCGTGATCGACGGCTTCGACGCGCAGGCGATGGGCTACGTCGCGCCGGCCGTCATCGCCGAATGGGGCGTGCCGAAGTCCGCGCTCGGGCCGGTGTTCAGCGCGAGCCTCTTCGGCATGCTGCTCGGCGCGCTCGGCCTGTCCGTGCTGGCCGACCGCATCGGGCGCAGGCCGGTGCTGATCGGCGCGACGCTGTTCTTCGGACTCACGATGATCGCGACCGCCTTCACGCACAGCCTGCCGGTGCTGACCGCGCTGCGCTTCGTGACCGGCCTCGGCCTCGGCTGCATCATGCCGAACGCGATGGCGCTGGTCGGCGAATTCTCCAGTACGCAGCACCGCGTCAAGCGCATGATGCTGGTCTCCTGCGGCTTCACGCTCGGCGCGGCGCTCGGCGGTTTCCTGAGCGCGGCGCTGATTCCGTCGCTCGGCTGGCGCTCGGTCTTCTGGGTCGGCGGCGCGGTGCCGATCGTGCTCGCGCTCGCCATGTTCGTCGGGCTGCCCGAATCGCTGCAGTTTCTCGTGCTGAAGGGGCATGAAGCCCGGGCGCGCGCGTGGCTCGCGAAGTTCGATCCGTCGCTGCGCATCGATTCCACGACGCGCCTTACCGTGCGAGAAAAGGGCGGCGAAGGCGCGCCGGTGGCCGAGCTCTTCCGCGCGGGGCGCACGCCCGTCACGCTGATCTTGTGGGCGATCAGCTTTATGAACCTGATCGACCTGTACTTCCTGTCGAACTGGCTGCCGACCGTCATGCGCGATGCGGGGTATTCGCCCGGCATGGCGGTGCTCGTCGGCACGCTGTTGCAGACGGGCGGCGTGCTCGGGACCTTGCTGCTCGGCTGGTTCATCGAGCGCTTCGGCTTCGTGCGCGTGCTGCTCGGGTGCTTCGGTGTCGGCGCGGTTTGCGTTGGGGTGATCGGCGGCGTCGCGCACCTCCAAATGTGGCTCTTCCTGGCCGTGTTCGCCGCGGGCTTTTGCATCGTCGGCGGCCAGCCTGCCGTCAACGCGCTCGCCGGCCATTACTATCCGACGACGCTGCGTTCCACCGGCATCGGCTGGAGTCTGGGCATCGGGCGTGTGGGATCGGTGATCGGGCCGCTCGTCGGCGGGCAGATGATCGCGCTCGGATGGAGCAACGTCGAACTGTTTCACGCGGCGGCCGTGCCGGTGTTCTGTTCGGCGCTGCTGGTGGTGGCGCTGGCGGCGGTGCGCAGAGAAAAGCGTGGAGTGGTGACGACAGCCTGACCCGAAGCGCTATTCCATCAATCGAAAAAGACAGCCCAGAGATACGCCGATTCGTGCTTGAAAACGCACGGTCGGTAGCCAACAATAAAGCCATCTTGACAGCCGGGCGCCAGACCCGGCTGCGTCATATCAATGCCATGCCGTGATTCAACGCGAGACATGCGCAAGCAAGAGCGCATGAACGCGATGCATTGAGTCGCCAATTCAACATCGGTCTTTCCGGAAAGTGAATATCGAACGCGATCTTCGGCGTTCGTTTAGTAGTACGCAGGTCTTGCATGGCAATGCCTCGTCGAATTACACCCATAAGGAAGAAAATGAAAACCGACCGCATGAGAAAGGCGTTCATTATGGCTGCGGCTGTCGTCGGCACGGCGTTCATGCCGATAAGCGGCATGGCTGGCAATCCCACGCCGAATCCGTATTTATCCGCGCCCAAAGGCGCAATGACACACTTCGATCCCGCGCAAACCGATGCCTTCACGCAAGCGATACCCGCCGGCACGCGCACCGCTTATGGACCGCTCGGCGTCACGCCGCAAGCATCGAATGGATTTCTGAATTTCGTCACGCTCAAATCGACTTCGCCCGATTATGTGTGGGCGGTGTCGAGCACAGGCGTGTCTTATCTCAAAGTCGCGAACGACGCCGTGACGCAAATGGGCGCAACGCTGGCTTTTCCGGGAGCCGTCGTCGTTGCGCAGAATCTATTGACGGCCGTATTGACGCAGCCTTTCACGACCGTGCAGCAGGTTCAGGCCGCGCTTCAGTCGCTCGGGCTTTTGACCGCGGGACAATCCCTCGGTCCGGCTTATAGCCTCGTGGATGCGGACAACGTGCTGTATTCCGGCGCGGTCAACAGCATTGTCGCCGTGGGCCTGATTTCGCCGGACGTGCCCGCGTTGGGCGTGCGCATATTGCGCTCGATGCCGTCATCCGCATTCGTTCAGTCGGGAGAGTCCGTCACGGGGCTTTCGCTGACTTACGACGGCAAACTCGTCGTGCAGGGAACGCGGTCCGTTTCCGTGGTGGATCGCAATTTCAATTCGACGCCGCAAACGCTTCGTTTCGGCAGCGACGAGACGATCTCCAATTCACTGGCCATCGACGAGAATAACGGCATTTATATCGTCAGCGACAAGAAGATGCACAAGGTCATTTGGACCGGCAGTGTCTTGTCGAATCAGTCGACGGACGGCGCGTGGGAATCGCCTTATCCGACCGGCGACACGTATCCCACGCTATTCGGTTCAGGCTCCGGTTCGACGCCCACGCTGATGGGATTCGGCAGCGATCCGGACAAACTCGTCGTCATTACAGACGGCCTTAAGCGCATGAGTCTCATCGCATTCTGGCGGGATGCCATTCCTTCAGGATTCACTAATCGCATTGCGGGGCAAATTCCGGTGACGGCAGGCTTGCCGCCCGATACGGAAACCATCCAGTCCGATCAATCCGTCACGGTGGATGGTTATGGCGCTTTCGTCGTGAATAACGTGGGTCCGGGCGGACTGCGAGACAGCATAGGCACCATCATTCCCGACGCGATCGCGCGCGGGCCGATTCTCGATTCGCCGCTGGGCGTCGAGCGATTCGAATGGAATCCGTCGACGCATAGCTGGGCTTCGGTTTGGGCGCGCGGCGATATCTCGTCCAATACGATGATTCCGGGAAAGAGCATCGCGTCGAATACGGTTTTTGTCAGCGGCTATTACCGGACCAACAATAGCGGATGGGAAATCACGGGGCTCGACTGGAATACCGGGCAAACCGTGCATCGCACGATTCTCGGCACCAGCATTTACGGAAACGGAATGTACGCGCCGATCGAGTTTCTGCCGGACGGCGATTTGTTCTTCAACGGCATTCTCGGCTTCATTCGCGTTCAGTTGCCAAGCGGTCTGGTTTATCCGGCCGGTTTGCCGCTGTGAATTGCGAGGGCGCGCGTCAACTAACGCTCGCGGCCGCTCGCCGTTCCCACGCGGCCGCCGCCAAGAACGCGAGCGCCGCGGCGAACAGCACGGCGATCAGCGCGTTTGCGCCTGCGCGCCGCATCAACATGCCCGCGACGATCGGCCCGCCGAAACTCGCGACGCTCCACGAAGCGCCGACGATCGCCGTCGCCGATATGAGCGCCGCGCCCCGAAAGCGTTCGCCGCACGCGACGATCGACAGCGTGTAGACGCTGCCCGCCGCTGCGCCGATCACGAAGAGCAGCGGCCAGCAGAGCCACGGATACGCGACCGCCCACGGCAGCGCCGGCAGCAGCGCGACGACCACGACGCCCGCGCCCATATGCACCTTCGCGCGCCCGATGCGGTCGGCAAGCCAGCCGATCGGGAACTGCATCGTCGTGTCGCCGAGCAGGATCGCGGAGGCGAACAGCACGCCGGTATTCGCGCTCACGCCGTGCGATATCGCGAACAGCGGCAAGAGCGAAAGCGCGAGCGTGTCGAAGAGCGCGAAGAAGCCCGTGCCGATCACGAGCGCCGGCATGCGCGGCAGCACGCGCCGCCAGTCGCTGTGTCCCGCGTGCTCGATGCCGTCGGCACCTAGACCCTGCGGCGACACGCGGATCGTCGCGAGCGCGGGCAACGCGAGAAGAAAGATCGCGCCGCAGAGGGCGAAGCGCGTCGACTGCCAGCCGCCCGCCACGCTCACGAGCACCGGGCCGGCCATCTGGAACAGCGTGAAATTCGTCGCGTACAGCGCGACGACGCGGCCGCGCGTGGAATCGTCCGCGAGCGCGGCCACCCACGCCTCGCCGATGGTGAAGAGCAGCATCAGCGCCGCGCCGCACGCGAAACGCAGCGCGGCCCAGAGCCACAGGTCGATGGAAAACTGCATCGCGATGGTCGCGAGCGCCGCGACGACGACCGCGCCCATGATCGTGCCGCGCGCGCCGTATCGCGACGCAATGCGGCTCGCGAAAGGCGCGACGACGAGTCCGCCGCCGGCCTGCATCGCCGTCATGATGCCGACGACGTCCGACCCGTAGCCCGCCTGCGTCAGCGCGAGCGCGGTGAGCGGCAGCGTCGCGCCGAGGCCCAGGCCCACCACCGCGACGCTCGAAATCAGCGCGAAGAAGTCGCGCGAGAGGACGCCTCTCATCGACTGCGCCCAGCGAGACTCAGGCAGCCTGCCCGATGGCGAGACGGCGCGCGCGCTTGTCGAGCGTCGCGGAGAGCAGCGTCAGCCCGAACGCGCCGCACGCCATCGCGACGCCGACCCACGGCAGCGAGGTCAGCGGTGCGCCGGCGCTGATCGCGCAGCCGCCCAGCCACGCGCCCGTCGCATTGCCGAGGTTGAACGCGCCCTGATTGAGCGTCGAAGCGAGATTCGGCGCATCGCTCGCGCGGTTGACGATCAGGATCTGCAGCGGCGGCACGATGGCGAACGCGAGCACGCCCCACAGGAAGATGGTGATCATCGCGGAAATCGATTCGTGCATCGTCGCGGCGAAGACCGTGAGAATCACCACGATCGACAGCAGGAACGACAGCAGCGAGCGCAGGAGCTTCCAGTCCGCGAGCTTGCCGCCGAGCGTGCTGCCCACCGTCAGCCCGAGGCCAAAGAGCAGCAGCACGTACGTGACCGCGTGCGGCGAAACGCCCGTCACGTCTTCGAGGATCGGCGTGATATACGTGAACACCGAAAAGAGGCTCGCCGAGGCCAGCACGCTGATGCCGAGCACCATCAGCACTTGCGGGTTTTTGAGCACGTTGAATTCGCGCAGGATGCTGGTCTCGCGCATCTCGATGTGCTTGGGCAGGCACACCGCCAGCGCGCCCGCCGCCGCGATGCCGATGAGCGTCACGACCCAGAACGTCGCGCGCCAGCCGGCGGCCTGACCGAGCGCGGTGCCGAGCGGCACGCCCAGCACGTTGGCGAGCGTCAGGCCCGTGAACATGAGCGCGATGGCTTGCGCGCGGCGGTTCGGCGCGACGAGATCGGCGGCGACCACCGAGCCGATGCCGAAGAACGCGCCGTGGCAGAACGCCGTGACGATGCGCGCGCCCATGAGCACCCAGTAGTTCGGCGCGAGCGCGCACAGCAGATTGCCGACGATGAACACGCCGATCAGGCCCATCAGCGCCTTCTTGCGCGGCATCTTCGCGGTGACGATGGCGAGAATCGGCGCGCCGATGGTCACCCCGAGCGCGTAGCCCGAGACGAGCATGCCGGCGGCGGGAATCGACACGGCGAGATCGCGCGCGACGTTGGGCAAGAGGCCCATGATGACGAATTCGGTCGTGCCGATGCCGAACGCGGCAATTGCAAGAGCGAGGAGAGGCAAGGGCATGGCAAAAGGCGGGGAAAATGGGCGCGCCGGCATAAATGGCGACGCAAGGAAGGCTCGAATTCTACCGAAAGGTGATTTTTGGTGCTGGTAGAAACCCTGAGATCGCGCCGCGCCGACAATGCCGGATCATGGGCGGTTCCTTTTATGATCGGCCCGCGCGGCGCTGGGATCTTTCATGATTCACGTTAGCGGCGCGGCTCACGCTTCGCATTTTTGCCCGACACGCGCCATTCGTTGCGCGGCGCGGATGTTGGAAAAACACAGCACTGACTGAAGAGATATGTCGCCTTTGAAAACCTGCCTGCGCGCGGCCATCGCCTGCGCGGTCCTGCTTGTCACGCACGTTCACGCCCAGAGCGATGCCGCCGGTCCCGTCGCGACGCAAGCGGGCACCGTCTACTTCCTGCGCGATGAGTCCGGCTTTGCCGCGATGCTCGGCACCGAGGCGTTCGACCGTTTCGACGCCCGACGTCTCGCGCATCTCGACGAAGCGGGCAGCAACGGTTCGATCACGCGCGCCTTGGTGCAGACGGACACCGGCCCGGTGCTTTACGACTTCCGCCGAAATCCGCCGCTGGTTCAGCGCGCGGGCAAGCGCATGACGGTGCAGCGCGTGTTCTGGCAAGGCGACGAAGTCGTCATGCAGACCACGGCGGGCTGGTACAAGCTGGAACGCGGGGCGCTCACGAAGCTGCAATCATCGACGAAGACGTATCACTGAGCGTACGCGGTCAGGTCCGCACGCCGAACACGCGCTCGCCCGCGACCACGTAGACGGCTTCGTTCGCGCGGCGCACGGCGTCGTTGACTTCAAAGCCGCCGGTGAACGCGCCGAACGCCGGCAGCACGCCCGCGCGCCGGCCGAACCGAAAGCACGGCAGCCGCACGCTGTCGACCCGCGTCGCCAGCCGATACACCGGATGCTCGTGACCGGCGAGCGCGTAGCCGTCGTCCACGTTTTGGGGGTGATGGCACAGCGCCCACGGTCCGAGCCGATACGGCTCCTGCACCAGTTCCACGCCGAAGCGCGACGGCAACGCGCCCGCATGCCGATCGTGATTGCCTTCGACGAGCACCAGCCGCAACGCTCGATGCGTCGCGCGCCAGGCATCGAGCGCGGCGAGGGTTTCATCGGCGTGAGATTCGCGTGCGTGCAGCAAGTCGCCGAGAAAGAAGATCGACTCCGGGCGATGCGTCGCGATCAGCGCATCGAGCCGCGTCAGATTGTCGGCGGTGGCGCCCGCCGGCACCGGAATGCCGCGCGCGCGAAACACGGCGTCCTTGCCGAAATGCGCATCGGCGATGAAAAGGCTCTTTTCGAGCGGATCGAACGCGGCTCGCTCGGCTGAGAGCACGAGCGCGTGGCCGTTCACATCGATGGTCAGGGCTTCTACTGCCATTGTCCTCGTAGATTCAAGAGCCGGAACGGAACGGCGACTCGGGCGCGGTGCGCAGCGTCTCGCCGAGCAGCTTGCCCATTGCCGCGCCGCATTCCTGCGCCCGGCGCGCGGTCAGAAAACACGCGTCGCCTTCGGCGTGCATTTCGTAGATCGGGATCGTCTTGATGCTCGTGCCGGACGGCTTTCCGTCGATGGCCGCGAATCGCCTGATCGACACATCGGCGACTTCGAGCACCCAAGTGTAGCGGACCGGCATCCCATTCACCGACGAACTCGCCGATGGCGCAATGCGGATCACATGGCTCGGGCGCATATCGACGAGCGTTTTTGCCGGAGGGTGGCTGTCCGTCGCCGCGGTGATATCGAGGAGCTGGGTCCGCGTGGGCGCGAGCACGTCCTGCACGGCGCTGCTCATCGACTGCGTGTAAGCGTGGATTTAGTCGCTCAGCATCGGATCGCTCACGGCTTTGCTATCCATGACGATGAGCACGTTCGTCGCGGGCAGTTTGGCGGACTCATACAGTGCGTGCTGATCCAGCAGGCGCGGATCGCTGGCGCAGGCGGCGGTGGCGAAAACGGTAAGCGCGAGAGCGAGCGTGCGTATTGTTCTTTTCATGCGGGATGATGCGTGGTCGAAGTGCGATTAGCGGCTCGAATGTCGGCAGACGGCCGAAGCGGCCAGCGCGACAGCATAAAGGCCGATGCCGTCGCACGTCATTCGAAGGAGTTCGAAATGTCTCGCAGCGGCCGGGTCAAAGACCGTCCGCGCGATGCTTCAGGCTTGCGCCGCCTTCTCCAACTCCGCCAACATCCGCTCCACACGATCCGCGAGCTTCTCCGTGCTCACCTTCTCCCGCAACCGCCCGACGATCAGCGGGAACGCGAACGGCGTCGGCTTCTTCGGATGCGTGAGCGCAAGGCGGCTTTCGCTCATCCGCACGAGCGCGTGGCGCAAGCGGCTCAATTCGAGTTCCTGAAGCATCACTTCCTGATCGGCTTGCGTGAGCAGCAGATTGCCGCTGTCGTGCTTGCGGAAAACTTCATAGAAGAGGCCGCTCGACGCCTGCAATTGCCGCGCGCTTTTCTGCTGTCCCGGGTGGCCCTGATAGATGAGCCCCGACACGCGCGCGATTTCGCGAAAGCGCCGCGCCGAAAGCTCCGATGCATTCAGGCTCGCGAGAATGTCGTGCTCCAGATTGTCGGGCGAGAAGAGTCCTTCCGCGATCAGCGTTTCCCAGTCGAACGGACGCGCCGACAGCAACTCGAAGCCGTAGTCGTTCATCGAAATGGAGAACGTGCTCGGCTGATCCCGCGCCACGCGCCAGCCGATCAGCGATCCGAGCCCGATATGCGCCATGCGCCCCGCGAACGGATAGCAGAAGAAGTGATGCCCCTCGCGCGATCGCACCGTCTCCACGACCAGCACGCCCGGTCCCGGCAGCGCAGACCATTTCGCCTGCAAGTCGAGGAGCGGCTTGACGGCCTGCATCTCGGGCTCGTCGTAGATGCCGTCGTTCGCGCGGGCGAGCATCACGAGCGCGGCTTCCGCCAGTTCGGAGGAGAGCGGCATCTTGCTGCCCGCCCACTGCGGCATGGCGCCGCGCGAGGACGTCGCGCGCTTCACGTAGGCGGTCATGTCGCGCACGCGCACGAGTTCCAGCGCGCGCCCGCCGAACGTGAACACGTCGCCGGGCTTCAGGCGCGAGATAAACGATTCCTCCATCGCGCCGATGCGCCCGCCCGTCATGTACGCGACGTTGATCGTGGCATTAGCGACGATGGTGCCGACATTGTTCCGATGCCGCCGCACGAGGTCTTCGCGCGGCACGCGATACACGCCGTCATCGCCTAGCACGACGCGGTGATAGTCCGGATACGCCGCCAGCGACGCGCCGCCGCGCTCCACGAATGCCAGTGCCCAGTCGAATTCGGCTTGCGTGAGATCGCGGTACGCGTACGCGGTGCGCACTTCGTCGAACATCGTAGCCGCCTTGAATCCGCCGCCGATCGCCACCGTGACCAGATGCTGCACGAGCACGTCGAGCGGCTTGAGCGGCATGTCGCGTCCTTCGATGCGATGCTCGCCGATCGCCCAGCGCGCCGCCGCCGCTTCGACGAGTTCGAGCGCATGCGTCGGCACGATGGTCACGCGCGACACGCGGCCCGGCGCGTGTCCGGAGCGCCCGGCGCGCTGCATCAGGCGCGCGACGCCTTTGGGCGAGCCGATCTGGAACACGCGATCCACCGGCAGAAAATCCACGCCGAGATCGAGGCTCGACGTGCAGACGACCGCCTTGAGTTGTCCGTTCTTGAGTCCGAGTTCGACCCAGTCGCGCACTTCCTTGTCGAGCGAGCCGTGATGCAGCGCGATGAGCCCCGCCCAGTCCGGCCGTAGATCGAGCAGCGCGCGATACCAGATCTCCGACTGCGAGCGCGTGTTGGTGAAGACGAGCGAGCTTTGCGCATGCTCGATTTCATCGGCGACCGGCCCGACCTGCCGCACGCCGAGGTGCCCGCCCCACGGAAAGCGTTCGATGGTTTCGGGAATCAGCGTATCCACGACGAGCGTTTTCGGCTGCGCGCCCTGCACGACGACGCGCGGCGTCTTCACCGGATGCAGCAGCGCGTCGTGAGCGAGGGCGAGATTGCCGAGCGTCGCGGATAAGCCCCAGATTTGCAGATCGGCCCGCCAGTGCGCGAGGCGCGCGAGCGCCAGTTGCGTCTGCGTGCCGCGCTTGTTGCCGAGCAGTTCGTGCCATTCGTCGATCACGACGAGCCGCACGTGCGCCAGTTCTTCGCGGGCGTTCGCGCGGGTGAGCATCAGCGTGAGGCTTTCGGGCGTCGTGACGAGCGCCGATGGCATGCGGCGGTTCTGCCGCGCGCGTTCCGTCGACGACGTGTCGCCCGTGCGCAGCCCGACGGTCCACGGCACCGAGAGCGCGCTGACCGCGGTTTGCAGGGCGCGGGCGGTGTCGGCGGCGAGCGCGCGCATCGGCGTGATCCAGAGCACGGTGAGCGGGGCGGGGAGCGGCGTCTTTGCGATGTCGGCGATGTCGTCCGTGGCATGCGCATCTTGGCGGCGCTTGCGGTTTGCCTTCCCCTTCGGCGGGCCGGCGAACGCGCTCAATGCGCCGAGCCAGATCGCCCATGTCTTGCCCGCGCCGGTGGTCGCATGCAGCAGGCCGCTCGCGCCACGCTCGACCTCGCGCCACACTTCACGCTGAAACGGAAACGGCTGCCAGCCGCGTGCATCGAACCAGCGCGCGATGCGTTCGTCCATCGGCTTGGCGGCTTCTATCGCGTCGTACACGAACGGCGCGGGCCGGAAGAGCTCGGCGGCGGCATCGAGCTTGGCTTGCGCGGCCTGCGTGCGCGGCACGCGGCGGGGGCGCGGGGCGCGGCGTTTGGGGCGGGCCGCCGGTTCGGGCGGTTGCTCGTCGCCATATTCGGTTGAGAGTTGATCGTCGCGGTTCATGCGGCCGCCTCGCTTGCGCAGTCGAAGCGATCAGAAACGCGACGGTCGCCGGGAACGCGAAAGCACTCGCGAACGCGAGAGCCGTCGCGAACGCAAGAGCTGCCGCAAATGCTAAACCCGCCGGGAACGCGAGAGCCGTCGGGAATGCGAATACCGCCACGAACGCGACGGCCACGGCGAACGCCAGAGCAATCGCGCATGCGGAAGCCGTCGCCAACGCGAAGACCGCCGCCAACGCGAGAGCCGTCGCGGACGCAAAGCCCCCTACGAACGCCAGCGCAACCGCGAATGCGAGACCCGCCGCGAACGCGAAGCCCGCCACGAACGCAAGAGCCGTCGCGAATGCGAAAACTGCCGGGAACGCGATAGCCGTCGCGAATGCGAAGACCGACACGAACACGAAAGCCGCCACGAAACCGAGCGCAGTCCCAAACGCCAAGCCCACCGCCAATGCGAACCCCGCCGCCCGGTCCCGTCGCATGCGACGACCTTCCGCGCTTCCCCGCCTCGTCGCGTGAACAGCGCCCGCTCATGCCATCGCCTCGTTAAGAAAGCCCTTGAGCATGTCGAGCGTGTCCGCATCGTCGATGCTTTTATCCGTCCGCCAGCGCAACATGCGCGGAAAACGCACCGCGATGCCCGACTTGTGGCGCGGGCTCGCCTGAATGCCTTCGAAGCCGATCTCGAAGACGAGCGTCGGCGTCAGGCTGCGCACCGGCCCGAACTTTTCGACGGTCGTCTTGCGCACGATGGCATCGACCTGTCGCATCTCCTCGTCGGTCAGGCCCGAGTACGCCTTCGCGAACGGCACCAGCGAGCGCACGCCGTCCGCTTCGTCCCAGACCGCGAACGTGAAATCCGTGTAGAGGCTCGCGCGCCGGCCGTGGCCCGGCTGCGCGTAGAGCAGCACGGCATCGACGGAATACGGGTCGATCTTCCACTTCCACCACGTCCCGGACGCCTTCGTGCGGCCGACGCCGTACATCGACGCGCGCTCCTTCAACATCAGCCCTTCGACACCGCGCGCGCGGCTCTCGTCGCGCAACGCGGCGAGCGCGTCCCAGTCCGCCGCTTCGACAACCGGCGACACGCGCAGCAGATCGACCGCGAGCGTCGACGAAAGCGTATGCGCAAGCGCATCGAGCTTCGCGCGGCGCGCGTGCAGCGGCTCGGTGCGCAGGTCGCGTCCATCGGCTTCGAGCAGGTCGTAGGCGAGCAGCGCGGCCGGGGAATCGGCGAGCACTTTCTTCGTCAGCGATTTGCGCGTGATGCGCGGCTGGAGACGCGCGAACGGCAACGGCATGCTCGCGCCCGGTTCCCACGCGAGAATCTCACCGTCGATCACCGTGCCGTCGGGCAGCGCCGCGCCCAGCGACGCCAGTTCGGGAAATCGCTCGGTCAGCAGATCCTCGCCGCGCGACCAGATCCACACGCGGCCGCTGCGCTTCACGAGTTGCGCGCGAATGCCGTCCCACTTCCATTCGGCGATCCAGTCGGCGGGCGCGCCGAGCGTCGCCGGATCGGCCTGCAAAGGATGCGCGAGAAAAAACGGATACGGCAGTCCGATATCGCTCTCATGCGGCGTGTCGATGTCGTCGCCCTCGGCCGCCGGCGCGATCAGCCGAAGATAGCGCGCGGCGCTCGGCGCCTGCCGCGAATCGGTCCAGCCGACCATGCGTTGCGCAATGCGCTTGTGATCCACGCCCGCCACCTGCGCGAGCGCGCGCACGACGAGCTGCCGCGCCACGCCCACGCGAAAGCCGCCGCCGATCAGCTTGGTCAGCAGGAACCGCTCGCTCCAGTTCAGTTCGTCCCAATAGCCGAGCATGCGTTCGCGCAGCTCGACGGGATTCGCGCCGCGCAGCGTCAGCACACGATCCTCGATCCATTGCGCGAGGCCCAGCTCCGATTCGCGTTGCGGCGGCGGCAACACATGCGCGATGGTTTCCGCAAGATCGCCGACCGCCTGATACGACTCCTCGAAGAGCCACTCCGGCAAACCCGCGCGCTCGCGTGCGAATTCGATCAGAAGACGCGTCGGCACCGACTGGCGCGGCTTGCCGCCCGCGAGAAAGTACGAGGCCCACGCCGCGTCTTCCGGTTCCGCGCCGGAGAAATACGCGATCAGCGCCTCGAGCTTCTCGTTGGTCGAAGTCGTCGCGTCGAGCGCGGCATAGAGCGTCGCGAAGCGTCTCATTGCGACGGCGTCTCCGTCGTGGTTTCGGTGGGCATGTCGGCCTCGATGGCGTCGTCGCCGTACTCGGTCTTGAACGCGCCCGCGTCGAGCCCTTGCTCGCACAGCCAGCGCACCATCGGCTCGATCTGGCCGTGCGTGACGATCACGCGTTCTGCGCCCGTCGCGCCGATGGCCGTTTGCAGGCCGGGCCAGTCCGCGTGATCCGACAACACGAAGCCGCGATCGACGCCCTTGCGCCGCCGCGTGCCGCGCAGGCGCATCCAGCCGGAGGCGAAGGCATCGCTGTATTCGCCGAAGCGGCGCATCCACGTGCTGCCCTGCGCGGACGGCGGCGCGACGATCAGCGCGCCCTGGAACGCCGCCTTGTCGCGCGCGGCGATCTCGCTCACGAGCCGCGTCTCTGGCAGCGCGACGCCTGATTCACGGTACGCGCGATTGAGCGGCTCCACCGCGCCGTGACAGAAGATCGGACCGATGCCCGCGTCGATGCCCGCCAAGAGCCGCTGCGCCTTGCCGAACGAATAGCAGAAGAGCACCGACGCGCGTCCTTCTGCCGCGTTGTGCCGCCACCATGAGTCGATGCCTTCGAACACGGCGCGCGACGGCTCCCATCGGTAGATCGGCAGGCCGAACGTCGATTCGGTGATGAACGTATCGCAGCGAACGGGCTCGAACGGCGCGCAGGTCGGATCGGGCTCGACCTTGTAATCGCCGGACGCGACCCACACGCGCCCGCCATGCTCCACGCGCACTTGCGCCGAGCCGAGCACATGCCCCGCCGGATGCAGCGACACCCGCACGCCGTTTACATCGATGCGCTCGCCGTAAGCGAGCCCTTGCACGTCGATGCCCGGCAGCCGCGAGAGCAGCACGCCGAGTCCCGCTTCGGCCGTGAGATAGCGCGCGTGACCGAAGCGCGCGTGATCGGCATGCGCGTGCGTGATGACCGCGCGCTCGACAGGCCGCCACGGATCGATATAAAAGTTGCCCGGCGGACAGTACAGGCCCTCGGGACGCGCGACGATGAGATCGGCGGATGTGTTCACGGGCTTTTCGGTCGTGCTCCTGAGAAGTGTCGTGCAGGCAACAAAGCACGTGACATGCCCGTCATGGCGCTTTCATGAAGAGCGACTACGGTGTAAAAGGTTTGTTCAGCATCGTCTTATTTTCGTCCGAGAACGAAGGAGCCAGTTCGAGCCGCAAGGTTCGTTGCAGTGCCTTGTCTCATGTGATCTTCCGCTGGTGTTTTGGAATGAAGCCGAATATGGACACGATGGTTGCGCCGACTGCCGCAGAGGCGGTCTGGATTGTCAGGCTCAGGAGCCATCCGCAGTATGACTTCGTGCGTCTGAAGCGGGTGTTTGCCGAGCCCGGCTCGCGCCATCAGGTCGTCCTGGTCGATGTCAGGCGGCTTTTGCAATGCGCCGACCGCGACGACACCGACTACGTGCTCAAGGCCGTCGACGACTGGCACGCGGGCAAGGTGCGCGGCATCCGCGAATTCCTCGATCCGGACAACCCGCGCGTGCCCGAAATGCCGTACGTGACCATCAGCGTGCGGCGCGCGGAAGGCTTGCTCGGGCTGATCGGCGTGCATCGGCAAGGCGTCGTCGCGTTTCGCAACGGACAGCATCGCGCGCGCTATATGGCGCACGCCGGCGCGCTTTGCATGCCGGTGGAAGTGCACGAACGCGAGGCCGATCTTTTGCGCGCGATGTGCGCCGCGCCGGGCGATGCGGTCGCGGAGTACGGCGAGGTCTGATCCCTGAGCGATGTTTGAGCGATGCAGCGAAGTGTCACGCAGGCGACGCGTCGACGACATTACGCGGCGCGCCGTCTGCCCATGCTTTCACGTTGCCGAGCGTCGTCGTCGCGATTTCGATGAGCGCCTCGCGCGTGAAGAACGCCTGATGCGCGGTGATGATGACGTTCGGAAACGTGAGCAGCCGCGCGAGCACGTCGTCCTGCAACAGGCGGTCCGAATGGTCCTCGAAGAAGAGGCCGCCTTCTTCCTCGTACACGTCGAGTCCCAGATGCCCGAGCTGGCCGCTTTTGAGCGCGCCGACGAGCGCATTGCTTTCCACGAGCCCGCCGCGCCCGGTGTTGATGAGCATGGCGCCGCGCTTCATGCTGGCGAGCGCGCGTTCGTCGATCAGGTGATACGTGGAAGGCAGAAGCGGGCAGTGCAGCGACACGATGTCCGAGTTCGCGAGCAGTTCGTCGAGCGGCACGTAGCGCGCGCCGCGCGCGAGCAGGTCTTGCGCGGGCGGGCCGGGATCGTACGCGAGCACCCGCATGCCGAAGCCCGCCATGATGTTGCCGAACACGCGCCCGATGATGCCCGTGCCGATCACGCCGACAGTCTTGCCGTGCAGATCGAAGCCGAGCAGGCCGTTGAGCGAGAAGTCGCCTTCGCGCGTGCGGGCCACCGCGCGATGCAGCCGGCGATTGAGCGTGAGAATCATGCCCACGGCGTGTTCCGCCACCGCATGCGGCGAATACGCGGGCACGCGCGTCACCGTGATGCCGAGGCGCTTCGCGGCGTTCAGATCGACGTGATTGAAGCCCGCCGAACGCAACGCTACGAGACGCGTGCCGCCCGCGTGCAGCTTTTCGAGCACGGCTTCGTCCACGCTGTCGTTCACGAACGGGCACACGGCCGTGTAGCCCTGCGCGAGGACGGCCGTCTGCGCGTCGAGATGCGCTTCCTGAAAGTCGAGCTCGATGCCGAAGGCTTCGTTCGCCTGGCGGAACGTGTCCGCGTCGTACGGGCGCGCGCTGAAGAGAATGAGGCGTTGGGTGTCTGAGCGATGGTCTGCGTGTGTCATGGCGGGCCGGCAGCGTTCAGGTTGAGGGAACGCCCGCCGGCCCGGAATGCCCGGAGCCGGCGGTGCGCGTCAGTGCGTCGTGGGGCTGCCCGAGGTCACGCTAACGTTTGCGCCGGAGGTCTGAAAAGCAGCCGGCGTCTTGCGATAGATGTCGTCGGGCCTGGTGTTCGCGGCGTTCACTTCCTTCGTCAGTCTCTCCAGCGCGTAGTCGGTGAAAAAGCGCGTCTTCGCGGGCAGATACTGCCGCCCCGGATAGACGATCGACAACTTCATCTCCGGGTCGTCGACCGAATAGTCGGGCAAGAGCCGCACGAGCGTGCCGTCGTTGATGTCCTGCGAGACGATACCTTCCGGCAGGATCGAGAAGCCCATGCCGCGCAGCGTCGCGAGACGCACCATGAGCGCGCTGTTGACGGAGTAGACCGCCGAGAGCGTCACCTGTTCCGACGTGCCGAGGCGATGCCTGAAATGCCACGACGAGCTGCGGATGTCGTTGGGCAGCGCGACCGACGGCATGCCTTGCAGGTCCGACGGGCTCGCGGGCATGCCGTGCTCGGCCAGGAATGCGGGCGTGGCGACCGGAATCAGCGCGCTCACGCCGATGGGCCGCTCGACGAGCGCCGTGCTCGACACCATGAACGCCGCGACGATGCCCACGTCGTATCCGTCCTCGACAAGATCGACGTGACGTTCGGCGAGCGTGAGGCGCACATTTACCTTCGGATAAAGCTGGCGGAAGCCGTCGATGAGCGGCGTCAAAGTAAGAAGCGAAAGCGCGCTGGATGCGACAACACGCAGTGTTCCGCTCGGCTCGCCTTCGGTATGCGTAACGGCGGATTCCAAATGATCCAATTCTTCGAGTAATGCGCGGCATCCCTCGAGATAACGGGTACCGGCTTCAGTCAATGATAAGTTCCGAGTCGTGCGGTTAATGAGGCGTGTCCTGAGATGTGCTTCGAGCATCGCAATTGCGCGAGTAACGAGCGCATTCGAAACGTCGAGTTGCTGCGCGGCACGTCTGAAGCTTTCGGTGTCGGCGACCCGTACAAAGACGCGCATAGCATGAATCTGGTTCATCTGAATGCCCTCTCTCTGTTGTGCCACGGTGATGTGAGCTGGCCTAAACCCCGCGTGGCGTGCTCACCTTTTGAGGTACCACTACTGCATAATATTGACAGAATGAAGAAACTGCAATATCAGAATAAATAATTGGTCGTGCCGAGGAAATAGTTTCCGAATGACAAGTTGCGTGCTTCCGAAAGGCCTTTGAAGAGAACGGTATGCTAGCAATTTGCAAAATAATGGAACGAAACAACGGAATGTCTTGCGAAACGGCTGTCAGTTAGCGCTTGTTTCATGCGGGAAAACGATATAAGAGTTGATTCTATACGGACGTACTTAATTGCATCGCTGTGCCGTCGAGCAAACGCCTTATCAAGTCGCGATATTTCGCTTCGCGAAATAGGAGATTTTAAAAAATGAGTGTATTCCGGTTTAGGCGCCGTCATTTCAGAAGTCATTAACATTTCAGGAATAAGGCGCAGGCCGCGAACGTGTTCGAAAAACCCGAAAGGATAGCCGACTTATGTTATGGAATCTGCTTGGGACACAACCCGAGATTGCACTCTTCGCCAGCCTGGCTATTGGGTTCTTTATCGGTTCGTTCAAGTTTGGTCCAATTCAGCTTGGCGGCGTCTGCGGCACGCTGATCGTCGCGCTCATTCTCGGACAGAGCGGCGCGCGTATATCGCCGGACCTTAAGAACATTGCGTTTGCGTTGTTCATATTCGCGCTCGGTTTTACGGGCGGTCCGCAGTTTTTCGCGAACATCGGGCGCGGCTGGCGGTACGGCGCGCTCTCGCTTGTCGAGGTCATTGTCGTAGTCGCGCTCGTGCTCGGCATCGCGGCGATGCTCAAGCTCGATCCTGGCACGGCGGCCGGTTTGCTCGCTGGCGGCGCGACGGAATCGGCGGTGATCGGCACGGCGTCCGAAGCGGTCGCGCGGCTCGGCTTGCCCGCCGCCGAGACTGCGCGCCTGCAGGCGAATATCGTCACCGCGTACAGCGTCAGCTATCTCTTCGGGCTCGTGACGATCGTGCTTTTCGCGAGCCAGTTCGCGCCGCTCATCCTGCGCGTGAATCTGCGCGACGAAGCCGAGCGCGTCTGGCGCAAGCTCGGCGGCGACGGCGCGCTCGCGGAAGGGCAGACGCCCGCCATCATGCCGCTCGCCGCGCGCGAGCTGAAGGTGACGGCCGCGGCCGGCAGCAGCATCGGTGAGCTGGAAAAGCGCTTCGGCCACAACATCAGCGTGCAGCGCGTGGTGCGCGACCGCTCCGTCATCAAAGGGCAGCCTTCGGTGACGCTGAAGGCGGGCGATCGCATCGTGATCGCGGGGCGGCGCGAGGCCCTCGTCGAAGCCATGCCGTGGATTGGCGAGGAAGTGTTCAACGGCGGCGGCTCCGATTACTTCGTCGAGAAAGTCGACGTGATGCTCACGAACCGCGCGCTGCACGGACTCACGCTCGCGCAGGCGCGCGCCCGCGCGAATCCGGCGGATGGGCGCGGCGTGTTCGTCGCGGCCGTCACGCGTCTCGACAGCACGGTCCCCGCGCTGCCCGGCACGCAGGTGCAGCGCGGCGACGTGCTCACGCTCGTCGGCAGCAAGGAGGACGTGACGCGCGGCGCGGCGAAGCTCGGCTACATCATTCGCGCGACGCAGAAGACGGACTTCGTGTTCCTCGGGCTCGGCGTGCTGGTCGGCATCGGCATCGGGCGGCTGTCGGCGCACATCGGCGGCATCGACCTGTCGCTCGGCACGGGCGGCGGCTGTCTGCTCGCGGGGCTCGTGTTCGGGTGGATTCGCTCGCGCTATCCGGTGATCGGCTCGCTGCCGTCGGCGGCGGCGCAAATCCTAAAGGACTTCGGGCTATGCACGTTCATCGCGGCGGTCGGGCTGTCGGCGGGCGCGGATGCCCTGCGGCTGATCCGCGAATTCGGCATCGCGTTGCCGGTGGCGGGCATCGTCATCACGCTTGTGCCGGCGCTCGCGTCGCTCGTCGTCGGGCGCGTGCTGCTCAAGCTCGACGTGCCGATGCTGCTCGGCGCGATCGCGGGCCAGCAGTGCAGCACGCCGGCGATCAGCGCGCTGGTCGGCGTGACGGGCAACGCGACGCCCGTCATCGGCTACACCATCACCTACGCCAT
The DNA here is from genome assembly GCF_902833455.1 of Caballeronia sp. BCC1704. Lineage (NCBI taxonomy): Bacteria > Pseudomonadati > Pseudomonadota > Betaproteobacteria > Burkholderiales > Burkholderiaceae > Caballeronia > Caballeronia sp. BCC1704. The sequence goes on from NZ_CADFFT010000001.1 coordinate 965,771, forward strand.
TTCGAACGTGCTGCTGCCGCTGCTCGGGCCGCTCGTCGTCGGACTGGTGAGCAAGCTCGGCTAGATCGATGCACATCGGGGGTTCAATGGACTGGCTTCACGCGATTTTCGCGAAGTCGCCCGAAACGGCGCTGTTTCTGTCGCTCGCGGCGGGCTATCTGATCGGCCAGATCAACTTCGGCAAGTTCCAATTGGGCGGCGTCGGCGGCTCGCTCATCGCGGCGGTCGTCGTGAGTCAGGTCGGCGTGCAGATCGACAACGGCGTGAAGTCCGTGATGTTCGCCGTATTCATCTACGCGGTCGGCTACGACTCGGGGCCGCAGTTCTTCAACTCACTGAACCGGCGGACCTTGCGCGAAATCGCGATGGCCGTTTTTCTCGCGGTGACGGCACTCGTCACGGTGATCGTCTGCGCGAAGGTCTTCGGCCTCAACAAAGGGCTCGCGGCGGGACTGGCGGGCGGCGCGCTCACGCAGTCCGCGATCATCGGCACCGCGGGCGACGCCATCGCGCGGCTCGGCTTGCCCGCGGCCGAAACGAAGGCGCTGCAGGGCGACGTCGCGATTGCCTACGCGGTGACCTACGTGTTCGGCTCGCTCGGCGCGATCATCGTGTGCGTGAACATCCTGCCGAAGTTCATGGGGCAGAGCCTGAAGGACGCGTCGATCGAGGCGGAGAAGTCGCTTGCGGGCGATGCCGGTCCCGCGCCGGGGCAAGTCTCCGCGTTGCCGCCGCTCGTCGGGCGCGCGTATCGCGTGACGGCGGCAGGCGCGGCGGGGCGCACCGTCGCGCAGATCGAGATGACGCATCAGGACTTGATCACCGTCGAGCGCGTGCGGCGCGCGGGCCACGCGCTGGAACCGCGCCCGGACGTGATGCTCGAAGCGGGCGATATCGTGCTCGTCGTCGGGCGACGCGAGGCGATGGCCGGCGCGGCGTCGCACATCGGCGAGGAAGTCGCGGACAGCGACGGCATCAGCATCGTGATGCAAAAGCGCCAGGGCGTGTTCGCGCGACGCGGCATGAATCACACGACGATCGCCGCCGTGCGCGCGACGGTCGACCGCGACATGCGCCACGGCGTCTATTTGCAGGCGATTTCGCGCGCCGGCATGCCGCTGCCCGTGTTGCCGGAAACGCGGCTCGAACACGGCGACGTGCTCACGTTCTATGGCTCGCCGCAGGACACGAAGCGCGCCGTCGACGCCGCCGGCTACGAACTGCCGTACAGCAACAAGACCGACTTCATCTATATGGGCGTGGGTATCGTGATCGGGCTTTTGCTCGGGCTCGTCGTCGTGCGCGTGGGCGGCATTCCGATCACGCTCGGCTCGGGCGGCGGCTGCCTGCTCGCGGGCCTCGTGTTCGGCTGGATGCGCGGCAAGCATCCGATGTACGGCGTGATGCCGCCTGCCGCGTCGCAATTGCTGAAGGATTTCGGCCTCGCGGCGTTCGTCGCGGTGGTCGGGCTGAACTCCGGCTTGCAGGCCGTCGTCACCGTGAAGCAGAGCGGCCTCACCATTTTCCTGCTCGGCGTGTTCGTCACGCTGTTCCCGCTGCTCTTGACGATGCTCTTCGGCCGCTACGTGCTGCGCTACGACAACGCGGCGGTATTCGCGGGCGCGCTTTCCGGTTCGCGCAGCGCGAACCCGGCGTTCGGCGGCGTGCTCGACAAGGCGGAAAGCCCGGTGCCGACGGCCGCTTTCGCGGTGACGTATGCGCTCGCGAACGTGCTGTTGACGCTGCTCGGGCCGCTCGTGGTTGGGCTGGTGTAAGGGGCTGGTGTAGCGGCTCGGGCGTGCTCCTTGCGCCGTAATCGGCGGGCGAACAAGGAGGCATTTCATGGCGAATACATTACCCGTCGTCACGCTGCCTGGCGGCGAAGCGATCCCGAAACTCGGTCAGGGGACATGGGAAATGGGCGAGCGCCCGAACGCGCGCAAGGCGGAAATCGCGGCGCTGCGTGAAGGCGTCGAACTGGGGATGACGCTCATCGACACCGCCGAGATGTACGGCGACGGCGAGAGCGAGAAGCTCATCGCCGAGGCGCTGTCGGACGTGCGCGACGATGTGTTCATCGTGAGCAAGGTGTATCCGCATAACGGCAGCGAGCGCGGCGTGCAGGCGGCGTGTGAGCGGAGTCTGAAGCGGCTGAAGACCGATCGCATCGATTTGTACTTGCTGCACTGGCGCGGCGGCGAAGACTTGCAGGGCGTGGTCGCGGGCTTCGAGAAGCTCCGTCGCGACGGCAAGATTCGGCATTGGGGCGTGAGCAATTTCGACACCGACGACATGGAGGAGCTTTTCTCGCTCGATGGCGGCGATGCCTGCGCGACGGATCAGATTCTCTACAACGTCGCGCGACGCGGGCCGGAGTTCGACTTGCTGCCATGGCTGCGTGAACGCCGGCTGCCCGCGATGGCGTACAGCCCGGTCGATCATGCGCGTCTGCCGCCCGGCGGCGTGCTCGCGAAGATCGCGGCGGCGCGCGGCGTGTCGGCGTTTCAGGTGGCGCTTGCATGGGTGCTGCAACAGCCCGACGTCTTCGCGATTCCGAAGGCCGCGGATGTCGCGCATGTGCGGGAGAATCGCGCGGCGGTGGAGTTGCGGTTGTCGGCGGAGGAGTTGGCGGAGATCGATGGGGAGTTCAGGCCGCCCACGAGAAAGAGGGGGTTGGAGATGCTTTGAGGGAGCGAGTCGCGTAGTTCTCTTCTCCGATGCCATCGGCGATGCCATCAGGACTTGCGCGGTTTGCGTGGCGCCTCAGCGGCTCGACGACCGTGATCCTTCGCGCAAAACCGCACGTCATGGCTGGCCGATGGATTCCTGTCGGCGTTCGAACGGGCTCCAAGGCTCGTGATCCTGACTGTCTAGTCGGGGCCCGCTGCCATGAAACATGCCGCGCATCGCCTAGATGAGCGGGCGCGTTCCCCACACGCCCGCTACGTCTCAACCGCGCCTAATCACGAACACGCATGATGCGCATGCACCGACCCCAACACCGCGACTTCCGCTGGCGTGCGCCTTAGATCCGCCTCACTGACCTGCTTCGCGTCCGCGAGAAAATCATCGACGATCGACGACACCGTCGTATCCGTCAAACACAGCGACACGCGCCGCGTTTCGTTCGCCGGCATCGACGCGCGTTGCGACAGGAACAGCACGCCGTACTGATACCCGCGCACGATGCCCCGCACCGCGCCGACGCATTGTCCCTGCGCGGCGTTGTCGCCTTTTTGGCCGCACTGCTGCGCGAGCGACCACGCGGAAAAGCTCGGATCGGATGCGCCGGGCGTCGGCGCGGTTTGCGCGTGAGCGGCCGTGGCTGCGCAAAGCGCGAGAGAAGCGGCGAGCGAGAGAGCGCGTTTCATCGTAGGTATCCTCTTGTATGAACAGTGAACCGTTGAGAGGCGAAGCGGCGCGCTTTGGTTCCGGCGACCGTTTGCTTCAGGTCACGTTTTCGCGCGATCGCAGCGCTCGCAGTTCAGCGACCGGAATATGGCAATGGATGACGTGACCGTTGCCCGCATCGCGGTTGGGCGGCGTCTCGCGCTCGCAAATCTCGCCGATCTTGCGCGGACAGCGCGTGTGAAACACGCAGCCCGACGGCGGATTCGCCGCGCTCGGCAACTCGCCCGACAACCGGATGCGCTGATGCGCCGCGTGCGCGTCGTCGAGCGACGGCGCCGACGACAGCAACGCTTCCGTATACGGATGCTGCGGGCCGTCGAACACATCGGCGGCGCGGCCGATTTCCATGATGCGCCCGAGATACAGCACGGCGATTCGGTCCGACAGATAGCGCACCACATGCAGATCGTGCGAGATGAACACATAGCTCACGCGCCGCTCGCGCTGCAAGTCCGCGAGCAGATTCAAAATCGCGGCCTGCACGGAGACATCGAGCGCGGAAGTGGGCTCGTCGCAGACCACCACGCGCGGATCGCCGGCGAAGGCGCGCGCAATCGCGACGCGCTGCTTGAGTCCGCCCGATAGTTGCCGCGTGCGCGAGCCGAGGTAACGCTCGGGCAGGCGCACGGCCTCGGTGAGCGTGTGCAGGCGCCGCTCCTTCGCTTCGCCATGCAACGCGCCGAGCTTCGCGAGCGACCGCGCAATGAGCCTGCGCACCGAATGCGCGCGGTTCAGCGCCGAATCCGGATTCTGGAACACGATCTGCAGCGACTTGACCTGCTCGCCGCTGCGCCGCGTGACGCGCTCGGCGAGGCGCTGGCCGTCGAGTTCGAGCGTCGCGCCTTCATCCGGCGAGACGAGGCCGAGCAGCAGTTTCGCGAGCGTCGTCTTGCCGCTGCCGGATTCGCCGACGAGCCCGAGCGTTTCGCCCTGCGCGAGATCGAGCGAGACATCGTGGACGGCGCGCACGTCTTCATCGCCAACACGGAAGGTCTTCGACACATGACGAGCCGACAGCGCGAGCGGCGCATCGTCGCGCGGCGGCGCGGGCGGCGGCGTTTCGTCGGTCGAGCGGGGCAAGAGGTGCGCGCGCTCGTGATAATGACAGCGCGCCATCTGATCGCCGTGAAGCGATGCCACGCGATACGGCGGCGGCGCTTCCTTCACGCAGCGTTCGTCCGCCATCTTGCAGCGCGGCGCGAAGATGCAGCCTTGCGCGACCGAACCCGGCAGCGGCAGCGAGCCGGGAATCGTGTCCAGACGGCCGGTTTCCTTCGTGCGCGTGCTCGTCGGCAGGCAGCGCAAGAGGCCGACCGTGTACGGATGGCGCGGCTTCGCGAAGACGTCGGCGGTCGCGCCTTCTTCCACCAATCGGCCCGCGTACAGCACGCCGACGCGGTCGCACATGCGCCCGATCACCGCGAGGTTGTGGCTGATGAACAGCACCGCCGTGCCGAGTTCCGCGCGCAACTGGGCGATCAGATCGAGCACTTCGGCTTCGACGGTGGCATCCAGTCCGGTCGTCGGTTCGTCGAGAATCAGCAGTTCGGGATTGCACGCGAGCGCCATCGCGATCACGACGCGCTGCTGCATGCCGCCCGACAATTGATGCGGATAACTCTCCATCACGCGCTCCGGCGACGCGATCCGCACGCGGCGCAGCATGTCGGCGGTGCGGGCGAGCGCGTCGTCGGCGGAGGCGCCCGCTGCTTCGAATGCTTCGGACACCTGACGCGCGATCGTCAGCGATGGATTGAGCGCGCGGCCCGGGTCCTGATAGACCATCGACACGGCGTTGGCGCGCAGCACGCGAAGCGCTTCGGCGGGCAGCGACGCCACGTCGTGTCCGCCGACCGTAATGCGGCCCGCCTTCACGCGGCCGTTGCGCGGCAGATAGCGCAGGATCGCGAGCGCGGCCGTCGATTTGCCGCAGCCGGATTCGCCGACGAGCCCGTACGCTTCGCCGCGCCGCACGCGCAGCGTCACGTCTTGCAGGACATCGCGGTCGTGCCAGCGCGTGCGATACGCGACCGTCAGGCCGACGACCGTCAGCGCGTCCGTCTCGCTGCCCTTGGCCGCGCCGAACGCGGGGAAGGCCGATGGCGGCGGTCCGTTCATCGGTCGAGCACTCCTTGCACGGCATCCGCGACGAGGTTCACGGCGACGACGAGCGACGCGATCGCCGCCGCGTCGAACACGACCGTCCACCACGCGCCGCCCGCCATCAGCGTGTAGCTTTCGGAGAGCGCCAGGCCCCAGTCGGCGGAAGGCGGCTGAATGCCGAAGCCGAGAAACGACAGCGTCGCGACCGCGAAGATCGCGTAGCCCAGGCGCACCGTCGCTTCCACGATGATCGGCGGCAGCACGTTCGGCAGAATCTCCGCGAACATGATGTAGAACGCGTTTTCGCCGCGCAGTTGCGCCGCGAGCACGTAGTCGAGATGCCGCTCGCCGAGCACGGCCGCGCGGACCGTGCGCGCGGTGATCGGCGCGAAGGTGAGGCCGATGACCAGAATCACCGTCGTGTTGCTCGCGCCGACGGCGGCCAGCGCGAGCAGCGCCACGATCACGAGCGGCAGCGCGAGCAGCGCGTCGATCGCGCGGCCGACCACGGCATCCACCCAGCCGCCGAAATAGCCGACGACGAGCCCGAGCGCCGTGCCCGCCGCCGTGCCGAGCAGCGTCGCTAAAGGCGCAATGGTGAGAATGTCGCGCGAGCCGACGATCACGCGGGCGAACACGTCGCGGCCGAGTTGATCCGTGCCGAACCAGTGGTCGGCGGAAGGAGGGGTGAGCGAGTTCAACGGATCGGATGCATACGGGTCTTGCGGCGTGAGCCAGTGCCCGAACAGCGCGCACGCGACCCAGAAGAGCAGGATCAGCACGCCGACATCGAACGTGGCCGAACGCGCGAGCGCGCCGAGGGCGTCGAATCGCTTCGGTCTGACGGCGGCGACCGTGCTCATCGCGCGCCTCCGGTGCGAAGGCGCGGATTGAGCACCACGTATAGCGCATCCGCGATCAGATTCGCCGCCGTGTAGATCACGCCGATGGTCAGCACGCCGGCTTCGAGCATCGGAAAGTCCTTGGCCTTCGCGGCGTTATAGATGAGCGAGCCGATGCCCTGATAGTGAAACAGCGTCTCTACGACGACGAGTCCGCCGATCATATAGCCGAGTTGCGTCGCGGCGACCGTGACCGTCGGCAGAAGCGCGTTGCGCAGCACATGCCGCAGGATCACGACGCGGCGCGGCAAGCCCTTGAGAATCGCGGTGCGGGTGTAGTCGGCGTCGAGCGCCTCGACCGTGCCTGCGCGCGCCATCCGCGCGATATAGCCGAAGAAGACGAAGACGAGCGGCAGCACCGGCAGTATCAGATGCTTCAGTTGCACGAGCGCGCTCGCGTTGGCGGGCGCGCTCGCTTCGATCGGCAGCCATTGCAGCCACACGCCGAAGATGAGAATCAGCACGATGGACGACACGAACTCCGGCACGACCGTCGCCGTGAGTCCGCCGATGCTGATGAACCGGTCGATCCAGCGCCCCGCGTGCAGCGCCGCGTACACGCCGCCCGCGATGCCGAGCGGCACCACGACCACGAACGCGAGCGCGCCGAGCTTGGCCGAATTCCACAGCGCGCCGCCGATGAACGGCGCGACCGGCGCGCGAAACGCATACGACTCGCCCATGTCGCCGCGCAGAAAGTGCGTGATCCAGCCGGTGTATTGCGTGAGAAGCGGCCGGTCCACGCCCAATTGATGATTGAGCGCCGCGACGGCGCGCGCATCGGCGAGCGGGCCGAGAATCGCGCGGCCCACGTCGCCGGGCAAGAGTTGTCCGCCCGCGAAGACGATCATCGACAGAAGCCACAGCGTGACGAGCGCAAGCAGCACGCGCACGCCGACGAAGCGCAGCACGCGCCGCGCCTTCGCCGTGCCGTTGCGCTTGCCGCCGATTCCCGCCGGTGACGTGATCGTGCTCAAGCGGCCACCGTCGCGCGGTCAAACCACATCTGCGAAATGGCGTTGAAGCGCACGCCCGACACGTTCGCGCGCGTGACGATCAACTGGTCGTAGAAGTACGGAATCACGACGGGCGTTTCGTCGAGCAGAAGGCGCTGAATCTGGCCGGAGAGCTTCTTCTGCGAGGCGACGTCGAGCGCCGCGACGAACTGCGCGACGAGCTTGTCGTACTCCGCGTTCTTGAAATGCGCCGCGTTCCACGTGCCGCTGCTCGTGAGCGGCGCGTTCAGAAACACGTTCGGCACGCCGCGATGCCCGTAGTCCGTGATGCCGAGCGGCGAATCCAGCCAGTCCGACTTGCCGAACGTGCCCGAGCCGTAATACAGGTCCTGGCTCTCCACCTTCAGCGCGATGCGAATGCCGATGGCCTTCGCCGCGTTCTGCACGACCACGGCGAGATCGGGAATCTCCATGTACTTCTCGGTCGTGAGCGTGATGTCGAAGCCGTTGGCCACGCCCGCTTCGCTCATCAGCTGCTTCGCTTTCGCGATGTCGAGATGCCGCTGCGGCACGGTGAGATCGCTCGACGGGAAGACCGGCGCGAACGGACTGTCGTTGCCGACGACCGCGCGCCCGCGAAACAGGCCCTTCACGATGACTTCGCGATTGATCGCGAGCGCGAGCGCCTGACGCACGCGCTTGTCCTTGAACGCGCCCATGTCGCAGCGCATGTGGATCTGCCGATGCGAACTCGACTTCGCGCCCAGCACCTTGAACTGCGGGTTCGACAGCATCGAGACGCCGCCCTGCACGGTGAAGTCGCCCATCACGTCGGCCTGGCGGCCTTGCATCGCGAGGAGTTGCGCCTGCTGGTCGGCGTAAAACGAGAACTGCACGCGGTCGGGCAGCGACTTGTCGCCCCAGTAGTCCGGATTGCGCACGAACGACGCGCCGACCTTCGGCGTGTACTTCTCCAGCTTCAGCGCGCCCGTTCCCATGAACGACTTCTCGTACGGGCCACTGAAGTTCGCGGGCAGGATCACCGCGTTGTAGTTGTCGGAGGAAACGTAGTACGGGAAATTGCCGTTCGGCGCGTCGAGATGAAACTCGACGGTGTGGTCGTCGACCGCTTTCGCCGAATCCTTCGACAGCACGCCCTTCAGCACCGAGAGTGCCGCCGAGCCCGCGCCCGGATCGGCCAGGCGGTTGAAGGTTGCGGCGACGTCCTTCGCCGTCATCGGCTGGCCGTCGTGGAACTTGACGTTCGGGCGCAGTTTGAAGGTCCAGACATCGCCCGTTGCGTTCGACGACCACGAGAGCGCGAGGGCAGGGCGCAGCGTGAGCGTCTCGCTGTCGTCGTCGATCAGGAATTCGCCCGTCTGATTGATGAGCACGAGACCGGCCGCATCGGTGACGGTGAGCGGATCGACCGCGCCCGCAGGCGTCATGTGCGCGACGCGGATCGTGCCGCCGGGCTTGCCCGCGCTCTGCGCGCGCGCCGCCGGCATGCCGAAGAGCCCGCCCGCCGACAGCGCGAAGCCGAGCACGCTCGCGTGCCGCAGCAGTTCGCGCCGCGTGAGGCGGCCGGCCATGAACTCGTCGATCGCGTGATTGCCCAGCTCGCCCGCGTTGCCGCGCGCAAGCTCCAGGTGATGCGCGTCCGTCGATGCTTTCTTCATCGGTGATCGTTTCCTGTGCGTGTTGTCGTTGTTCGCCGCGCTTCGCCGAAGTGACGCGAAGTCAGCGCGTCTCGGCGTGGAAGCAAGGAACGCGCCGCTTAGTTGGGCGGCGTGTCAATGTTCGTGCGGATGTTTGTGGATTGGATCGACCCAGAAGACTTCTTCCGGCGTTTCGACCGCGTCGATATTCAGATTCACGACGACCGCTTCGTTGTCGCTGCGCACGAGCACGCATTCGAGCGGTTCATCCGTGCTCACGTTGATTTCCTGATGCGGCACGTACGGCGGCACGAAGATGAAATCGCCCGGACCGGCTTCCGCCGTGAATTCGAGGTGCTCGCCCCAGCGCATGCGCGCCTGGCCGCGCACGATGTAGATAACGCTTTCGAGGGCGCCATGATGGTGCGCGCCGGTCTTCGCATTCGGATGAATGGTGACCGTGCCCGCCCAGATCTTCTGCGCCCCGACGCGCGCGGCGTCGATGGCGGCCGCGCGGTTCATGCCCGGCGTCTGCGGCGTGTTGGTGTCGAGCTGATCGCCCTTGATGACCTTGACGCCGTTCTCGCGCCAATCGATATGATGTGCGTCGCTCATGGTGCCTCTGGTCTCTCGGATAGACAAAGTCCGTTGCCGCCGACACCGCGCGAGCAACGGACTTCCGATATTACACGGCGAAGCGCCCAAAGCGGGCGGCGATCATTTCCCCTTCGAGTTGATGATCGCTTCCGACACGTTGTTCGGCGTCTCGGCGTAGTGCTTGAACTCCATCGTGTAGGTCGCGCGGCCTTGCGTCAGCGAGCGCAGCGACGTCGAGTAGCCGAACATTTCGGCAAGTGGCACCTCGGCGCGCACGATCTTGCCGCCGCCGCCCGCGATGTCTTCCATGCCCTGCACGATGCCGCGCCGGCTCGACAAGTCGCCCATCACGTTGCCCATGAATTCCTCGGGCGTTTCCACTTCGACGGCCATCGTCGGTTCGAGCAGCACGGGCTTCGCGCGGCGCATCGCTTCCTTGAAGGCCATCGAGCCGGCCATGCGGAACGCGTTTTCGTTCGAATCGACATCGTGATACGAGCCGAAGGTCAGCGTCACTTTCGTATCGACCACCGGATAGCCCGCCAGCACGCCCGACTTGAGCGATTCCTGAATGCCCTTGTCCACGGCCGGAATGTACTCGCGCGGAATCACGCCGCCCTTGATGGCGTCGACGAACTCGTAGCCTTTGCCCGGGTCCGGTTCCAGCGTGATGACGGCGTGCCCGTACTGGCCGCGCCCGCCCGACTGCTTGACGAACTTGCCTTCGACATCCGTCACCTTGTTGCGCACGGTCTCGCGATACGCGACCTGCGGCTTGCCGACCGTCGCCTCCACGCCGAACTCGCGCTTCATGCGGTCGACGAGAATTTCGAGGTGCAGCTCGCCCATGCCGGAGATGATGGTCTGGCCGGATTCCTCGTCGGTCGTGACGCGGAACGACGGGTCTTCCTGCGCAAGTCTATTAAGCGCGATGCCCATCTTCTCCTGGTCGGCTTTCGTCTTCGGCTCGACGGCCTGCGAGATCACCGGCTCCGGGAAGATCATCCGTTCGAGAATGATGATGTTGCCCGGATCGCACAGCGTGTCGCCGGTCGTGGCTTCCTTCAGGCCGACCGCCGCCGCGATATCGCCCGCGCGCACTTCCTTGATTTCCTTGCGTTCGTTCGCGTGCATCTGAAGGATGCGCCCAAGCCGCTCTTTCTTTTCCTTCACCGGGTTGTAGACCGTATCGCCCGAATTCACGACGCCCGAATACACGCGGAAGAAGATCAGCTGGCCGACGAACGGGTCGGTCATGATCTTGAACGCGAGCGCGGAGAACGGCTCGTCGTCGCTCGGATGGCGCTCCGCTTCCTGGTCGTCTTCGGTGTGGCCGAGAATCGCGGGGACATCCACCGGCGAGGGCAGATAGTCGATCACCGCGTCGAGCATCGCCTGCACGCCCTTGTTCTTGAACGCGCTGCCGCAAAGCATCGGCACGATTTCGTTCGCGATGGTGCGCTGGCGCAATGCCGTCTTGATCTCTTCTTCGGTCAGGCTTTCGTGGTCTTCGAGATACTTTTCGAGCAGTTCTTCACTCGATTCGGCCGCGGCCTCGACCATCTTCTCGCGCCATTCATGCGCGACGTCCTTGAGATTGTCGGGAATCTCTTCGTACGTGAACTTGATGCCCTGGCTCTCGTCGTCCCAGACGATGGCCTTCATCTTCACGAGATCCACCACGCCCTGGAAATGCTCTTCCGCGCCGATCGGAATCTGGATCGGCACCGCGACGCCTTTCAGACGCTCGCCGATTTGCCGCTGCACGCGGAAAAAATCCGCGCCGACGCGGTCCATCTTGTTGACGAACGCGATGCGCGGCACCTTGTACTTGTTCGCCTGACGCCACACGGTTTCGGACTGCGGCTGCACGCCGCCGACCGAGTCGTAGACCATGCACGCGCCGTCGAGCACGCGCATGGAACGCTCGACTTCGATGGTGAAGTCGACGTGTCCCGGCGTATCGATGATGTTGATGCGATGTTCCGGATAATTGCCGGCCATGCCTTTCCAGAAGGCGGTCGTCGCGGCGGACGTGATCGTGATGCCGCGTTCCTGCTCCTGCTCCATCCAGTCCATCGTCGCCGCGCCGTCGTGCACTTCGCCGATCTTGTGCGTCACGCCGGTGTAGAAAAGGATGCGTTCGGTAGTGGTCGTTTTGCCGGCATCGATGTGGGCGCTAATACCGATATTGCGATAGCGCTCGATGGGAGTCTTGCGGGGCACGTGAACCTCCTGTGGGTAATTGCGACCGCAGTTAGGGCTTCAGCCCTTTACTGCGGTCCCATGCAAAGCTGTCGACCGTATCGGGCTTCAGCCCTTGCTGCGGTCCCATGCAATCTTTTTAGGATAGCGCGTAGACCAGCTTCTTGCAGGAATCTTGCCAGCCCTGCCGAACGTTGCGACAAACGCTTCCGGATTGTCCCGCCGCCGCCCCGCACGGGCGAAAAAAAACGGCGCGTCAGGCGACACGCCGTTTCTATCGTTCATCCAGACTTGCGCTCAGTGCGCGCCCGGCAGTCCCTTGATTCTCATGCCCGGCTTGATGCCCTTGGCCGTGAACCAGCCCTTGCTCATTTCCAGCGCGTACACGCCGTTGTTGCGCGGGCAATGGTTATTCGTGGTTTCGGCATCCATTTCGTCGATGTCGGTGATCGTGCCGTCCGCGCGAATGAACGCGATCGACAGCGGGATCAGCGTGTTCTTCATCCAGAAGCAATGCACGGCGTTCTCGTCGAACACGAAAAGCATGCCTTCGTTCGCGGCGAGTTGCGTGCGATACATGAGACCTTGCTCGCGGTCCGCGTCGTTGGCGGCCACGGCGGCGTCGATCACGAACATGCCGGCCGTGAGCTTCGCGCGCGGAAACTCCGACGGCTGCTTCGCGCCGGGCGGCATCGTCTGGGCCTGCGCGAGCGAAAGCGCGGCGAACGGCAGCAAAATGGCGATGACGAGCGCGCGCAGTCGTCGAATGGCAGTCGCGCGGCGAATCGATTCAGCAAAAGGGAATGGCGCGCGCAACGCGCGCAGAGAAAGCAACAGCGAATTCACACGATGCTCCTTAGAAATCGGTCGTCCGCGCTAAGAAAGAAACAGCAGCCCCGCGCATGTTACTTGAAGCACGACGCGAATGTAAAAAGCGCGAGCGAAGGCGGCGAATGTAGCTCGTGGCGCAAATACGAAACGACGCAAAGGCCGCATGCAAAACAAAAGGGCAGATTGCCATTCGGCGATCTGCCCTTTAACGCCGTGAAGACGGCGGTAATGCTCGTTTTTAGCTTCGCTATACCGCGTCTTACAACGAACTTACTGAGCTGCGGAAGCAGCTTCCGGTGCCGAAGCGGCAGCCTTGTGCGACTTCTTGTGCGACTTCTTGTGCGAGTGCTTCTTGGCAGCCTTGTGAGCCGGTGCCGAAGCAGCCGACGCAGCAGCCGGAGCAGCGGCTTCCGGAGCCGAAGCTTGTGCGAATGCAGCCGTTGCGAACAGGCCAGCGACGAGAGCAGCGATCAGTTTGTTCATTTGTGAATCCTCAGCTTGAGTTAATTAACCAAACGACCCGGTCAATGAGTCATGTCGGTAAACGAGCCATCCACCTTTCGGTTGACAGTCGTATCGGCAAAAACTCGATACGGCTGTGAACGCTTGTTCCTTTCAAAGAGCCTGGAGCACACAGGTTAATCGAAAGGGTGTTTCGTTCATGCCGGATAGCTTTGTGCGGCATCTGTGGCCCTTAACGCGTCGCCGAAAGAGTCGGTTGACGCGATTTCGCAGGGATTCGCTGCCGAGATGCAAAAAATCTTCGCGGGTAGGTACGCGGCTAATCGTGCGTTTACAGCAAAGCGCCGTCGACGATACTTGAATGCGATTCAACGCCATGGCGATTGCGCCGGCACTTCCACGCTTTCGCCGGGCGCGAGCCGCAGCGAGAAGACGTCGAGCGCGCCGATCGACACGCGCACGAGCCGCAGCGTCGGAAAGCCGACTGCCGCCGTCATGCGCCGGACCTGGCGGTTCTTCCCTTCGGTGATGGCGAGCTCGATCCACGTCGTCGGGATGGCGGCGCGATAGCGGATCGGCGGATTGCGCGGCCACAGCCGCTCGGCGTCGTGCTCCGCGACGAAAGCGGCCTTGCAGGGCCGCGTCACGTAATCGCCGAGATCGACGCCTTTCGCGAGACGCGCGAGCGTATCGCCAGTGGGCGCGCCTTCGACCTGCGCCCAATATCGCTTGACGAGCTTGTGGCGCGGTTCCGCGATGCGCGCCTGCAACGCGCCGTCGTCGGTGAGCAGGAGAAGGCCCTCGCTGTCCGCATCGAGCCGGCCCGCCGGATAGACGCCCGGCACCGACACGAAGTCGCCGAGCGACGCGCGCGTTTCGTGCGCGGAGAACTGGCAGATCGTGCCGAACGGTTTATTCAGAGCGATGAGCGGCATCGGCAGACATGCGGAACGGGTGGCAGGCGAGGCACGCCGCGCGGCAAGGCGCCGGGGCGTGAATGCGGCATCTTAATGCATAATGGATCGCGATCCGTTTCTCTCATTGCCGCGCCGGCGAGGGCCTTCCGTCCGCCCGCCGTGGATAAAATGAAAGCGCTGGCGCAGCGAGCGTCCGCGCAACCAATCATCAAGTCCGGCCTTCATTGGAGTCGACCATGTCGTATCAGCACATCCAGGTTCCGGCGGGCGGTGAAAAAATCACCGTCAACGCGGATTTCTCGCTCAACGTTCCGGATCAGCCGATCATTCCGTACATCGAGGGCGACGGCACGGGCGTCGATATCACGCCGGTCATGCTCAAGGTGGTGGATGCGGCAGTCGAGAAGGCGTACGGCGGTAAGCGCAAGATTCACTGGATGGAGATCTTCGCGGGCGAAAAGGCCACGCGCGTCTATGGTCCGGACGTCTGGCTGCCGGACGAAACCCTCGACGTCGTGAAGGAATACGTCGTTTCGATCAAAGGACCGCTCACGACGCCCGTCGGCGGCGGCATCCGTTCGCTGAATGTTGCGCTTCGGCAGCAACTCGACCTATATGTCTGCCTGCGCCCGGTGCGCTACTTCAAGGGCGTGCCGTCGCCGCTGCGCGAGCCGGACAAGGTGGACATGGTGATCTTCCGCGAGAACTCGGAAGATATTTACGCGGGCATCGAATGGCCGGCCGAATCGGCGGAAGCGAAGAAGGTGATTGCGTTCCTGCGCGATGAAATGGGCGTGAAGAAGATCCGCTTCCCGGAGTCGTCCGGGCTCGGCATCAAGCCGGTGTCGCGCGAGGGCACGGAGCGGCTCGTGCGCAAGGCGATTCAATACGCGATCGACAACAACCGGCGCTCGGTCACGCTCGTGCACAAGGGCAACATCATGAAGTTCACCGAAGGCGCGTTCCGCGACTACGGCTACGCCCTCGCGCAAAAGGAGTTCAACGCCGAACTGATCGACGGCGGCCCGTGGATGAAGGTGAAGAACCCGAAGACGGGCGCGGATGTCGTCGTGAAAGACGTGATCGCCGATGCGTTCCTTCAGCAGATCCTGCTGCGTCCGGCCGAATACGACGTGATCGCCACGCTCAACCTGAACGGCGATTACATCTCGGATGCGCTCGCGGCGCAGGTCGGCGGCATCGGCATTGCGCCGGGCGCGAACATGTCGGACTCCGTTGCAATGTTCGAGGCCACGCACGGCACCGCGCCCAAGTACGCCGGTAAGGATTACGTGAATCCGGGCTCGGAAATTCTGTCCGCCGAAATGATGCTGCGCCATCTCGGCTGGACCGAGGCGGCGGATCGCATCATCGCGTCGATGGAGCAGTCGATTCTTTCGAAGCGCGTCACGTACGACTTCGCGCGGCTGATGGAAGGCGCGACGCAGGTGTCGTGCTCGGGATTCGGCGAGGTCATGATCGAGAACATGTGACGCCGTCCTGGCCGCGCACATTCGACGGTCGAGCAAGCATAAAAAAACCCGGCGCGAAGCCGGGTTTTACGGGCTCATGGCACCCGAACGGTCAGGCTGCGTCCTGGATGTTCGATGCCTGCTTGCCCTTCGGCCCCTGGACGATCTCGAAAGTGACCTTTTGGCCTTCCTTGAGCGTCTTGAAACCGTTCATCTGAATCGCCGAGAAATGTGCGAACAGATCCTCGCCGCCTTCGTCGGGCGTGATGAATCCGTAGCCTTTCGCGTCGTTGAACCACTTGACCGTACCAGTAGACATTCGTACTTCCCCTCTAACTCTCGTCGCAACCAGAGCACGCTCGAAAAGCTCGACGGCCCACCCCACAGCGAACCGCCTCCTCCTCACTGCTCCCCTCGGCCTTTTTTGCCCGATGTCCCCGGAAAAAAGTGCCAGTTTGATTGTTAAATCTCTTAAATCGAGTGTCAAGGAATTTTTGGGATGGCCGTTAAGCTCGTTGCAAAGTCCACATTCGTAGGGTAATTCCTGCTTTCCCGTGTGCGCCGCCGTCCAAGCAAGGCATCTTGAAAAGTCGCATAATCGTCTCACTTGTGTGATACGCCCGGCAGCGCGCCACCGTCGTGCGGTTTGTTTTTTTTGAAGCTGTGCGATACTGGATTCGACGAGGTGCAAGCGGGCCGCGCCGAAGGTTGGGCGCCGGCAGGATTCGATGGACGGTCGCTGCGCGACGCGTGTTTTCCAGCCATACCATAGGGCCGTGCGGCCAGTGCTGGAGCGGCAATTGCGAAGGCGTCCGTGTTGTTTAGAATGGGTGTATGGCGATAAATCCCAACAAGCAGGATGGCACGGTACTCGAGCGGCAGGAGCAGAAGCTCAAAAAGCCGGCGATGTACAAGGTGGTGCTGCTGAATGACGACTTCACGCCGATGGAATTCGTCGTGATGATCGTGCAGGAATACTTCAATAAAGATCGTGAGACTGCGACGCAGATCATGCTGAAGGTTCATCGCGAGGGCAGGGGAGTTTGTGGGGTCTACACGCGGGATATTGCGTCGACCAAAGTTGAGCAAGTCGTTAGCCATGCACGGCAAGCGGGGCATCCGCTGCAGTGCGTGATGGAGGAAGCATGATTGCCCAGGAACTGGAAGTCAGTCTGCACATGGCGTTTATGGAAGCACGTCAGGCGCGGCACGAGTTCATAACGGTCGAGCATCTTTTACTGGCCTTGTTGGACAATCCGACCGCGGCTGAAGTGCTGCGCGCCTGCGCAGCAAATATCGAGGATTTGCGTCAGAACCTGCGCAATTTCATTCATGACAACACGCCGACCGTGCCCGGCACGGACGACGTCGATACCCAGCCGACGCTTGGTTTCCAGCGCGTGATTCAGCGCGCGATCATGCATGTGCAATCGACTTCGAACGGCAAGAAGGAAGTGACCGGCGCGAACGTGCTCGTCGCGATCTTCGGCGAGAAGGACTCGCACGCGGTCTACTACCTGCAGCAGCAGGGCGTGACGCGTCTGGATGTCGTGAATTTCATTTCGCACGGCATCGCGAAGACGAACAGCGGCGACGCCGCGAAGGCGAACAGCGAAGCGAATCCGGAATCGGAAGACGCCGCCGCGCAGAAGGAAACGCCGCTCGCGCAATTCACGCAGAACCTGAACCA
The DNA here is from genome assembly GCF_902833455.1 of Caballeronia sp. BCC1704. Lineage (NCBI taxonomy): Bacteria > Pseudomonadati > Pseudomonadota > Betaproteobacteria > Burkholderiales > Burkholderiaceae > Caballeronia > Caballeronia sp. BCC1704. The sequence goes on from NZ_CADFFT010000001.1 coordinate 982,975, forward strand.
GCAGGCGAAGGACGGCAAGATCGATCCTTTGATCGGCCGCGAGCTGGAAGTCGAGCGCGTGGTGCAGGTGCTCTGCCGCCGCCGCAAGAACAATCCGCTGCTCGTGGGCGAAGCGGGCGTCGGCAAGACGGCCATCGCCGAAGGTCTCGCCTGGCGCATCACGCGCGGCGAAGTGCCGGACATCCTCGCGGATGCGCAGGTCTACTCGCTCGACATGGGCGCGTTGCTCGCGGGCACGAAGTATCGCGGCGATTTCGAGCAGCGTCTCAAGACGGTGCTGAAGGAACTGAAGGAGCGTCCGCACGCCATTCTGTTCATCGACGAGATCCACACGCTGATCGGCGCGGGCGCGGCATCGGGCGGCACGCTCGACGCTTCGAACCTGCTGAAGCCGGCGTTGTCGTCGGGGCAGCTGAAGTGCATCGGCGCGACCACGTTCACGGAGTATCGCGGCATCTTCGAGAAGGACGCGGCGCTGTCGCGGCGCTTCCAGAAGGTGGATGTCACCGAGCCTTCCGTCGAGCAGACGGTCGCGATTCTGCGCGGTCTCAAGTCGCGCTTCGAGGAACACCACGGCGTGAAGTACTCGTCGGGTGCGCTTTCGGCGGCGGCTGAGTTGTCGGCGCGCTTCATCACGGACCGTCATCTGCCGGACAAGGCGATCGACGTGATCGACGAAGCGGGCGCGGCGCAACGCATTCTGCCGAAGTCGAAGCAGAAGAAGACCATCGGCAAGAGCGAGATCGAAGAGATCATCTCGAAGATCGCGCGCGTGCCGGCGCAAAGCGTGTCGCAGGACGATCGCAGCAAGCTGCAGACGCTGGACCGCGATCTGAAGGCCGTCGTGTTCGGTCAGGATCCGGCCATCGACGCGCTGTCGGCGTCGATCAAGATGGCGCGCGCGGGTCTCGGCAAGACGGACAAGCCGATCGGCGCGTTCCTCTTCTCCGGCCCCACGGGCGTCGGCAAGACGGAAGTGGCGAAGCAGCTCGCGTTCACGCTCGGCATCGAACTGCTGCGCTTCGACATGTCCGAATACATGGAGCGCCATGCGGTGAGCCGGCTGATCGGCGCGCCGCCGGGCTACGTCGGTTTCGATCAGGGCGGCCTGCTGACCGAGGCCGTCACGAAGAAGCCGCATTGCGTGCTGCTGCTGGACGAAATCGAGAAGGCGCACCCGGACATCTACAACGTGCTCTTGCAGGTGATGGACCACGGCACGTTGACGGATAACAACGGGCGCAAGGCGGATTTCCGTAACGTCATCATCATCATGACGACGAACGCGGGCGCCGAGGCGATGGGCAAGGCGGTGATCGGTTTCACGTCGCGCCGCGAGTCGGGCGATGAAATGGCCGACATCAAGCGCATGTTCACGCCGGAGTTCCGCAACCGTCTGGATGCGATCATCAGCTTCCGCTCGCTGGACGAGGAAATCATCCTGCGCGTGGTCGACAAGTTCCTCATGCAACTGGAAGATCAGCTGCACGAGAAGAAGGTCGATGCGGTGTTCACGGATGCGCTGCGCAAGCACCTGGCGAAGCACGGTTTCGATCCGCTGATGGGCGCGCGTCCGATGCAGCGTCTCATTCAGGACACGATTCGCCGCGCGCTCGCCGACGAGTTGCTCTTCGGCAAGCTGCTCAACGGCGGCCGCGTGACCGTGGACGTCGATGCGGAAGACAAGGTGCAGCTGACGTTCGACGAGAACTCGGCGCCGCCGCGTAATCCGAATCCGGAAGCGATCGAAGTCGACTGATCGTGAGTTAGCCTCAAAGAAAAACGGCGCGTTCTTTCGAGAACGCGCCGTTTTTTTGGGCTTCGGAAAGCTCAGTGCTTGCCCGTGCTGCCGAATCCGCCCGCGCCGCGTTCGCTCGCCTCGAAGTCATCGACGATATTGAACTGCGCCTGCACCACCGGCACGATGACCAGTTGCGCGAGCCGTTCCATCGGATTCAGCGTGAACGCGGTGTCGCCGCGATTCCACGTCGAAACCATCAGTTGCCCTTGATAATCGGAATCGATCAGGCCGACCAGATTGCCCAGCACGATGCCGTGCTTATGACCGAGACCCGAGCGCGGCAGAATGAGCGCCGCATAGCCGGGATCGGCGAGGTGGATGGCGAGGCCGGTGGGCACGAGCACCGTCTGATGCGGCTCGATGACGAGCGGCGCATCCAGACACGCGCGCAGGTCGAGGCCGGCGCTGCCGGGCGTAGCATAAGCGGGCAGGAAATCGCGCATGCGCGCGTCGAGAATCTTGACGTCGAGTTTCATGGTCAGGCTGAACGGCCGAGCGCGAACGCGTCGGCGAGGAGTTGATAGGACCGCGTGCGTGCGGCGTAGCTGCCGGCGACCGTCAGAACGATCAGTTCGTCGGCGTCGAATTGTTCTTGCAGCGCGTGAAGCTTTTCGGTGACGCGCTCCGGCGTGCCGATGATGCTGCGCGCCTTCTCATGCGCGATCACCGCCCGCTCGCGCTCGCCGTATTGCTGCGCGACGCCCTGCGCGATCGACGGAATCGGCTGGTTCAGGCCATACGCCATCTGCACGCGACGCAGATCGACGGCCTTCTCCAGTGCCACGGCTTCGTCTTCGGTATCGGCGCAGATGGCGAACACCGCCGCCGCGAGATACGGCTTCTCTTCGTGACCCGCGACGAACCGCTCGCGATACGCCTCCGCCACGTGATGCCCCATGTGCGCGTTGATGAAATGCGCGAACGCGAAACGGATGCCGAGTTGCGCGGCGAGCAGACCGCCGAAATCGCTCGATCCGAGCATCCACAGTTCGGGGCGCGTGTCGATCTGCGGTTGCAGCAGCACGCCTCTGGCGAGCGAATCGTCGGGAATCTTGCCGTCGAAGAGCGCGATCAGTTCGGCCACTTGCTGCGGAAAGATATCGCCGCGATTGTACGACCCGGCAGCCACTGCCTGCGCGGTCCGCATGTCGCCGCCCGGCGCGCGGCCGACGCCCAGATCGACGCGATTCGGGAACAACGCCTCCAGCATCAGGAACTGCTCGGCGACCTTGAACGGGCTGTAGTACGGCAGCATGACGCCGCCCGAGCCGATGCGAATGCGCTTCGTCAGACTGCCGATACGCGCGAGCATCACTTCCGGGCACGGGTTCGACACGCCGTACAGGCCGTGATGCTCCGCGCACCAGTAGCGCGTGTAGCCGAGATCGTCGGCGAGTTGCGCGAGGTCCAGCGTCGCGGCGATGGCGTCCGCCGTCGTGTGGCCGTGGATGACCGGCGTCTGGTCGAGAACGGATAACTTCGTCATGTCGAGCCTACGAGAGAAGCGAGCCGCCGCTCGGCGCGCGCTTGGCGATTTCCGCGATCAGCGTGCGCGCGAGCGACTGTTTATCGGCGCGCGGCAACGGCGTTCTGCCCGATGCCTCGAAGAGCACGACTTCGTTGTCGTCGCGGCCGAAGGTGAGCGGCCCGAGATTGCCGATCAAGAGCGGCACGTTCTTGCGCTTGCGTTTTTCCTCGCCGTGCAAGTCGAGGTCGCCGCTTTCGGCCGCGAAGCCGACGCAATACGGCGGATTCGGCAGGTTTGCGACCGAAGCGAGAATGTCCGGATTCTCGACGAAGTTGAACGCCGGCAACGCATCGCCCGACTTCTTGATCTTGTGCTCGCTCGCGTGATCGACGCGCCAGTCCGCCACCGCCGCCACCGCGATGAAAATCTCGGCATCGGACGCGGCCTGCATGACGGCATCGTGCATCTGCTGCGCGGTCTGCACGTCTTCGCGATAGACGCCCCACGGCGTGGGCAGCGCAACCGGCCCGGCGACGAGATGCACGTCCGCGCCCGCCTGCGCCGCCGCGCGCGCGAGCGCGAAGCCCATCTTGCCCGACGAGCGATTCGTGAGGCCGCGCACCGGATCCAGCGGCTCGAACGTCGGGCCCGCGGTAATCAGCACGCGGCGGCCGCGCAGAATCTTGGGCTGAAACGACGCGCAGATCGCTTCGAACGCGGCTTCCGGCTCGATCATGCGGCCGTCGCCGACTTCGCCGCACGCCTGCGAGCCCGAATCCGGTCCGAGCACTTCCACGCCGTCCGCGCGGATCTGCGCGACGTTGCGCTGAGTCGCCGGGTTTTGCCACATCTGGCGGTTCATTGCGGGCACGACGAGCAGCGGACAATCACGCGCGACGCAAAGCGTGGAGAGCAGGTCGTCGCACATGCCATGCGCGAGCTTCGCGATGAAATCGGTCGAGGCGGGCGCGATGACGATGGCATGCGCCTCGCGCGACAAATCGATATGCGGCATGTTGTTCGGCATGCGCGCATCCCATTGCGACACATACACGGGACGGCCCGAGAGCGCCTGCATGGTGACGGGCGTGATGAATTCCGTGGCCGCTTCCGTCATCACGATTTGCACGGTCGCGCCTGCTTTCACGAGCAGCCGCGTGAGCTCCGCGATCTTGTAGCACGCGATGCCGCCGGTCAGTCCCAGCACAAGATGTTTGCCTGCGAGTTCCAACTTGCCTCCGTCGCAAAAAAAACGCGGCTCCGAAAAGGGAGCCGCGCCTCTGCACATCACTTCGAGCCGCGTACGCGCCGCAGCTCGTCGAAAATCAGCAGCACCGCGCCGACCGTGATCGCGCTGTCTGCGAGATTGAACGCGGGCCAGTGCCACGTCTTCACGTGGAAGTCGAGAAAGTCGATCACATGACCGTAAGCCAGCCGGTCGATCACGTTGCCGATCGCGCCGCCCATGATGAGCGCGAGCGCCGTGCAGAAGAGCCGCTGCGCCGAATGCTTCTTGAGCAGATAGCAGATCACAGCCGCCGCCACGACGCCCAGCGCGGTGAACGCCCAGCGCTGCCAGCCGCCCGCCGCCGCGAGAAAGCTGAACGCGGCGCCGCGGTTATAGACGAGCAGCAGATTGAAGAAGGGCGCCAGCGCGTGCGGCTCGCCGTACGCGAACACCTTCTGGACCGCGATCTTCGTCAACTGGTCGAACAGAATCACGATGAGCGCGACGCCGATCCACGGCGCGAGCGAACCGCTCGAAGTACTTTGTTTCGCCATAGTCCTTGCCATTATGCTGCGCCTCGCGTTTCGCCAGCGCCGAAGAGATTGGAGAAGCAGCGGCCGCAGAGACCCGGATGCTCAGGGTGCGAGCCGACGTCGGCGCAGTAGTGCCAGCAGCGTTCGCACTTCAGGTAGCGCGATGCGGTCACGTCGACGCCTTCTTCGGCTTCGCTCGCCACGCGCTCGACCGACGCCTGCGACGTGATGAGCACGAAGTGCAGCGCATCGCCGAGGCTCGCGAGCGCGTCGTACCGCGCGCCGCTCGCGCGAACGACGACTTCCGCCTGCAACGACGAGCCGATCAGATTCGCGGTGCGCGCTTCTTCCAGCGCCTTCGTCACGTCGCCGCGCGCCGAGCGGATCAGCGACCACTTGTCCAGCAACTCACCGCCGTTCGGAATGTCCGGGTACGTCGCGTAGACCTCGGCGAAGATCGTGTCCTGGCCGGGCTTCAGCACCTTGTACGCTTCTTCCGCCGTGAACGAGAGATACGGCGCGACGAGTCGCAGCAAGCCGTGCGCGATGTAGAAGAGCGCGGTCTGCGCGCTGCGGCGCTCGCGCGAATCGGGCTTCGTCGTGTAGAGACGGTCCTTCAGCACGTCGAGATAAAAGCCGCCCAGGTCTTCGGAGCAGAACGTCGCGATCTTCGCGACGACCGGATGGAACTCGTACTTCTCGTAGTGCGAGAGCGCGTCGTCCTGCAAATTGCGCGTGAGCGCCACGGCGTAGCGGTCGATTTCGAGCCAATCCGCGACCGGCACCGCGTTCTTCTCGAAGTCGAAATCCGAGAGATTCGCGAGCAGGAAGCGCAGCGTGTTGCGGATACGGCGATACGTCTCCGTCACGCGCTTGAGAATTTCCTCGGAGATGGCGAGCTCGCCGGAATAGTCCGTCGACGCGATCCACAAGCGGATGATTTCCGCGCCGAGGCGATTCGCCACTTCGTGCGGATCGACGCCGTTGCCGAGCGACTTCGACATCTTGCGGCCTTCGCCATCGACGGTGAAGCCGTGCGTGAGCAGCGCGTCGTAGGGCGGACGGCCGTCGAGCATGGATGCCGTGAGCAGCGACGAATGGAACCAGCCACGATGCTGGTCCGAGCCTTCGAGATACAGATCAGCCGGGAATTGCAGCTCGTCCTTGTGCGAGCCGCGCAGCACGTGCCAGTGCGTCGTGCCGGAGTCGAACCAGACGTCGAGCGTGTCGCGGTTCTTTTCGTACATGTTCGCGTCGTCGCCGATCAGCTCGCGCGGATCGAGCGTTTGCCACGTCTCGATGCCGCCTTGCTCCACGCGCTTCGCCACTTCCTCCAGCAATTCGATGGTGCGCGGATGCAGTTCGCCCGTTTCCTTGTGCACGAAGAACGCCATCGGCACGCCCCATTGACGCTGGCGCGAGAGCGTCCAGTCCGGACGGTTCGCGATCATGCTGAAGAGGCGCTGCTTGCCCCACGACGGATAGAACGCCGTGTTCTCGACGCCTTCGAGCGCGGTTTCGCGCAGCGTCTTGCCACCGTCCTTCGGGGTCACGTCCATGCCCGCGAACCATTGCGACGTCGCGCGATAAATGATCGGCGTCTTGTGACGCCAGCAGTGCATGTAGCTGTGCGTGTACTTCTCGGTCTTGAGCAGCGATCCGGCGTTGTTCAGCGCTTCCACGATTTCGGGATTCGCCTTCCAGATCGACAAGCCGCCGAACAGCGGCAGCGATTCGATGTAGCGGCCATCGCCCATCACGGGGTTGATGATGTCCGAATCCGCCATGCCGTGCGCCTTGCACGATACGAAGTCTTCTACGCCATAGGCCGGCGACGAATGCACGACGCCCGTGCCGCTTTCAGTCGTGACGTACTCGCCGAGATAGACGGGCGACGTGCGCTTGTAGCCCGGATGCGCGGCCGCGAGCGGATGATGGAAGCGCACGTTGGCGAGCTTCGCGCCGGTCGTCGTGGCGATCACTTCACCGGGCAAACCGTAGTTCTGCAAACACGCTTCGACGCGCTCGGCCGCGAGGATCAGCAAACCGCGCGGGGTATCGACGAGCGCGTACACGATCTCCGGATGGACGTTGAGCGCCTGGTTCGCGGGGATGGTCCACGGCGTCGTCGTCCAGATCACGATGCCGCCTTCCGTCTTCGGCAGCGCGGGCAGGCCGAACGCCTGCGCGGTCTTGTCCGGCTCAGCGAACGGGAACAGCACGTCGATCGTCGGATCGGTCTTGTCCTTGTACTCGACTTCCGCTTCGGCCAGCGCCGAGCCGCAGTCGAAGCACCAGTTCACGGGCTTCAGGCCACGGAACACGAAGCCCTTTTCCATGATCTTCGCCAGCGCGCGGATTTCGCCCGCTTCGTTCACGAAGTTCATCGTCTTGTACGGGTTGTCCCAGTCGCCGAGCACGCCCAGACGCCGGAAGCCGACCTTCTGCTTCTCGATCTGCTCGCTCGCGTAGGCGCGCGCCTTCTGCATGACTTCGGCGGCGGGCAGCGACTTGCCGAACTGCTTCTCGATCTGGATCTCGATCGGCATGCCGTGGCAGTCCCAGCCCGGCACGTACACGGCGTCGAAGCCCGCGAGATTGCGCGCCTTGACGATCATGTCCTTCAGGATCTTGTTGACCGCATGGCCCAAGTGAATGTCGCCGTTCGCATACGGCGGGCCGTCATGCAGGATGAACTTCTTGCGGCCGCGGCTCGCCGCGCGGATTTTCTCGTAGACCTTGTTCTCCTGCCATTCCTTGACCCACGCGGGTTCGCGCTTGGGCAGATCGCCGCGCATCGGAAACGGCGTGTCGAGCAGGTTGACGGGGTATTTCGAGGAGGCTTTCTCTTTCTTGTCGCTCATGGGTGACTCAGTGAATTCGGTGAGACGGCGCGTTGGCGCGCGGTGATTCGGAGGCGGGGCAGCGGGCGATGCGCGCATGGATCATGCGGCACGGCGCGCTCACCTAATTCGGTCGGTGGCCGAAATGGCGAAGCCCGTCGCGCGGCTGCCGGCGTTGCTGGCGGGCGGCAGGCCGAAGTAGGCGCGCGCGTTGTCGACGTCCCTCGCGATGGCGGCGGACAGCGTTTCGAGGTCGACGTACTTCTCCTCGTCGCGCAGCTTTTTCAGAAACTCCACCCGCACGAGCTTGCCGTACGCGTCGCCGTGCCAGTCCAGCACGAAGACTTCGAGCAGCACGCGGCCGGAATCGTCCACGGTCGGACGCAGGCCGAGGCTCGCGACGGCGGGCAGCGGTTCGTCCGCCAGGCCGTGCACGCGCACGACGAAAATGCCCGCGAGCGCCGGGCGCTTGTGGGCAATCGGAAGGTTGAGCGTCGGAAAGCCGAGATCGCGGCCGAGCTTCGCGCCATGCACGACGTGGCCGCTGATGATGTACGGACGCCCGAGCGCGACGTTCGCGGCGTCGAGATCGCCCGCGACGAGCGACGCCCGCACCGACGACGACGAAATGCGCGCGCCGTTCGGATGCGCGACGGTGGCCATCTGCTCGACTTCGAAGCCGTACTTGTCGCCTGCGGCCTTGAGGGAATCGAAATTGCCCGCGCGTTTCGCGCCGTAGCAGAAGTCGTCGCCGACCATGACCCAGCGCGCGTGCAGGCCGTCGACGATGACGTTCTTGACGAATGTGTCCGGCGGCTGGCTCGCGAACGTGTGATTGAAATGCTCGACCACCACGCGGTCGACGCCGTTCGTGCGCAGCGCTTCCAGCTTGTCGCGCAGCATGGCGATGCGCGGCGGCGCGCCGGCCGGATTGAAGAACTCGCGCGGATGCGGCTCGAAGGTCATCACGCAGACCGGCAGCCCGCGCGCGTCCGCAGCGGCCCGCACGCGCGCGAGCAGCGCCTGGTGCCCGCGATGGACACCGTCGAAGTTGCCGATGGTCAGTGCGCAGGGCGCCCGGCTTTCGGCATTGGGGAGGCCGCGAAAGACTCTCACGATAGGCGTTGGTCGGTGGGAGGGCTGATGCTGCAAAGCGTTCGATTATAAACGCTCGCACGGATGCACGGGCGCGCGCGCCGGGCAGCGGCGCCGGAGCGCCCGGCGCGCCGCCGTCGTCTTACTGGCACGATTTTCGCCGTCCCCGGAATGATAAAATCCGCGGATGAAAAAAATCGTCATTCTGATCTCCGGACGCGGGAGCAACATGGAGGCCGTCGTGCGTGCTTGCGCGCGCGAGGGCTGGCCGGCGCGCGTCTGTGCGGTCATTTCCAATCGGCCCGATGCCGCCGGGCTCGGCTTCGCGGCCGCGAACGGCATCGAAACGGTCGTCGTCAATCATCGCGAATTCGACGGCCGCGAAGCGTTCGACGCCGCGCTCGCGCGTGAAATCGACCGCTTCGAGCCGGATCTTGTCGTGCTGGCCGGCTTCATGCGCGTGCTCACCGATGCGTTCGTCGAACGCTACGCCGGGCGCATGCTCAATGTGCATCCGTCGCTCTTGCCGTGCTTTGCCGGCCTGCGCACGCACCAGCAGGCGCTCGACGCCGGCGTGCGCGTGCACGGCGCGAGCGTGCATTTCGTGACGGCGAAGCTGGATCACGGGCCGATCGTCGCGCAGGGCGCGGTGCCGGTCATCGCGGGCGACGACGCCGCTGCGCTCGCCGCGCGCGTGCTCGCTGTCGAACACATCATTTACCCGCGCGCAGTGCGCTGGTTCGTGGAAGGGCGTCTTTCTATCGAGGGCGAACGAGTCGCCCTCACGCCGTCTGAGCCGCAGTGGCTCTTTGCCGACATTGCCGGGGAGGGCGCATGAGGCTGCATGGATTTCTGATTGGTCAAACCGAAACGTTGCTCGCGGACGTGCTCCGCTTTTCCGGTCCCGCCGATGCCGCGACGAGCCGTTTTTTCCGCGCGCATCCGAAGCTCGGTCACGGCGAGCGCGGCGTGATTGCCGAGGCGGTCTTCGCCGTACTGCGGCGGAAGATGGAGTTCTCGCATCTCGCGGAAAGCGGCACCGGCAATCAGGCGCGGCGTCTCGCGCTGCTCGGGCTGATGCAGACCGCGGGCCTCACCGCGCTCAAGCCGTTCGTCTCGGCGGACGAGCATCAGTGGCTCGCGCAAGTGTCGAAGATCGATCCCGCGAGCCTGCCGGTGCGCGTGCGCACGAACCTGCCGCAGTGGATCTACGACGCGATGGCCAAGCGCTTCGAGCCGGACGAGCTCGCGCAGCTTGCCGCCGCGCTGAACTATCCGGCGCCGCTCGACTTGCGCGCGAATCCGATCAAGGCGAGCCGCGACGTGGTGCGCAAGGCGCTCATCGACGCGGGCATCGACGCGTTCGACATGCCGTTCGCGCCGTTCGGCATCCGCGTGGAAGGCAAGCCGGCGCTCACGCGCCTGCAGCCGTTTCAGGAAGGCTGGATCGAAGTGCAGGACGAGGGTAGCCAGTTGCTGTGCTCGCTGGTGGCCCCACGCCGCGGCGAGATGATCGTCGATTTCTGTGCGGGCGCGGGCGGCAAGACGCTCGCGCTCGGCGCGATGATGCGCTCCACCGGCCGTTTGTATGCCTTCGACGTCTCCGACCGGCGGCTCGCGAAGCTGAAGCCGCGTCTTGCGCGCAGCGGGCTGTCGAACGTGAATCCGGTGCTGATCGACAGCGAACACGACGCGAAGATCAAGCGCCTCGCGGGCAAGATCGACCGCGTGCTCGTCGATGCGCCGTGCTCCGGGCTCGGCACGCTGCGCCGCAATCCCGACCTCAAGTGGCGGCAGTCGCCCGCGACCGTCGCGGAACTGACGCCGAAGCAGCTTTCGATTCTCACGAGCGCCGCGCGGCTCGTGAAGGCGGGCGGCCGTCTCGTCTACGCGACGTGCAGCATGCTCGAAGCGGAGAACGAAGGCGTCGTCGCGCAGTTCCTGGAAACGCATCCGAACTTCCGCGTGGTGCCGGCGCGCGACGTGCTGGCCGAGCAGCGCATCGAACTCGACACGGGCGAGTATCTGTCGCTGTGGCCGCACAAGCACGGCACGGACGGCTTCTTCGCGGCCGTGCTGGAGCGGGTGCCCGGCGCGAAGGCGCAAGCGGCAGAAGAAGGCGCCGGGGAAGCAAGCGCTTAAGCGCGCGATGCAGAACCGCTTCCTGAGCCACCTCTCGGAACGGCTCGTCCGGGACTTCGGCGAGCCGGAAGTGCTGTGGCAGGTCGGCGCTCTGATCGCGCTGCTTGCCATCGCGTGGTGGTGCGCCGGTCTCTTGCGCAAACAGCTCGACGCGCGGCGGCAGTCGCGCTTCGAGGCCGTGCGCTTCGGGGCCGAAAGTCTGAATAAGGCGCTTTTTCCGCTGCTCGGGACCGTCTTCGTCTCCGTCGCGCGACTGGCGCTCGCGCCCATCATGCACACGGCGCTGCTGCAACTCGCGCTGGTGCCGCTTTGCGGCATCACCGTGATCTACACGATGTTCTACGCGGTGCGCCGCGTGTTCAGCAAGAGCGCCACGGGCGGCGCGGACCACGAGGCCGGCGCGCTGCTGTTTCTGTTCGAGAAAGTCGTGACGGTGCTCGTCTGGGTCGCGATGCTGCTCACGGTGATGGGCATTCAGGACGACGTCGTGCGCTGGATGGCGAGCGTGCGCTTCAACTTCGCCAACGCACACATGACGCTGCTCTCGCTCGCCTCGGGCGTGCTCTGGGTGTGCGTGACGCTGATCGTCGCGATGTGGGCCGGCGCGCTGCTCGACGACCGCCTCATGCGTTCGCGCTCGCTCGACGCGAATCTCAAAGTGGTGCTCGGGCGCGTCGCGCGGGCGCTGATGATTCTCGCGGCGATTCTCGTGAGCCTGTCTATCGTCGGCATCGACATCACGGTGCTCGGCGTGTTTGGCGGCGCGCTCGGCGTCGGGCTCGGGTTCGGCTTGCAAAAGATCGCCAGCAATTACGTGTCGGGCTTCATCATTCTGCTCGACCGGTCGCTCAGGCTCGGCGACATGATCAACGTCAGCGGCTTTCAGGGCACCGTCACGCAGATTCGCACGCGATACACCGTCGTGCGCGGGCTGGACGGCATCGAAACGTTGATTCCGAACGAAAAGCTGATTACCGATGTCGTACAGAATCACTCGTCGTATCTGACGCGCGGCAACGCGAAAATCGCGGTGCAGGTGAGTTATCGCTCGGACGTGGAACGCGCGATGCGACTTCTCGTCGAAGCAACGTACGGCGTCGAGCGTGTGTTGCAGGATCCGGCGCCCGCGGCGCTGCTCGCGAGTTTTGGCGCGGACGGCATCAATCTGGAACTGAGCTTCTGGATCGAGGACGCGGCGAAGGGCACGGGCGGCGTTAAGTCGCAAGTCAATCGCAGCGTGTGGCGTTTATTCTGCGAGCATGGCATCGAGATTCCGTACGCGCAGCGCGAAGTGCGAATCGTCGGCGGTGCGGCAAGCGAATCGGTAGGAAATGCCGGTTTTCCTGGCGATGCACCCTCGTCAACGGCTGGAAGCGCCGCCTGAAGCAACGGCAGTGCGCCATTCCTTCCGTTTTTGCAAGGGTGACGCAAATTTTGGCCGCGTGAGATTTTTCTCGTAGGGCCGAGATTCAAAAAAATTCACCTTTACGACAACGACTTGGAACGCATGCAGTAGAATGCGATCGAACTTCGGCGCTGACCTTTCACGCGCCCGACATGCGGCGATAAGTCGATTCTTGACATTCTTCGTCGGCCATTTTTTCCGAATTTCACAGCTACATAGGTAAATTGCCTTGCTGAATTCCTCCCTCGAATTTCTCGCCAACGGATTGCTGGACTTCTCCTGGTGGCAGATTCTGTTGTTCACGCTGGCGATGACGCACGTCACCATCGCGGGCGTCACCATTTATTTGCACCGCTGCCAGGCGCATCGCGCGCTGGACCTGCACCCCATCGCAAGCCACTTCTTCCGCCTGTGGCTGTGGATGACCACCGGCATGCTGACCGGCCAGTGGGCGGCCATCCACCGCAAGCACCATGCGAAGTGCGAGACCGAAGAAGATCCGCACAGCCCGCAGACGCGCGGCATCTGGAAGGTGCTGCTGGAAGGCGCGGAACTGTATCGCGCGGAAGCGAAGAACGAAGAAACGCTGCGCCGCTTCAGCCACGGCACGCCGAACGACTGGATGGAGCGCAACGTGTACACGCGTTATCCGATCCTCGGCATCAGCATCATGATGGTTATCGACGTGGCGCTGTTCGGCATCATCGGGCTGTCGGTGTGGGCCGTGCAGATGATCTGGATTCCGTTCTGGGCGGCGGGCGTCGTCAACGGTCTCGCGCACTTCTGGGGTTATCGCAACTTCAATTCGTCCGATGCCAGCACCAACATCTTCCCGCTCGGCATCCTGATCGGCGGTGAAGAACTGCACAACAATCACCACACGTACGCGACGTCGGCGAAGCTCTCGAGCAAGTGGTACGAGTTCGATATCGGCTGGCTGTACATCCGCATTCTGTCGGCCATCGGCCTCGCGAAGGTGAAGAAGCTCGCGCCCACGCCGCGCCTGTCGGAATCGAAGTCGGTGCCGGACCACGACACGCTGCAAGCTGTGCTCGCGAACCGCTACGAAGTCATGGCGCGTTACGGCAAGGCGCTCAAGCGCGCGTACAAGCAGGAACTCGTCAAGCTGAAGGAAGCCGGCGCGCGCGAGAAGTATCAGCTGATGCGCGGCGCGCGCAAGTGGTTCCACAAGGACGAAGACGGCCTGAACGAGCCGCAGCGCCAGCAACTGCCCGAATTGTTCTCGGACAACCAGAAGCTGCGCACCTACATCGAACTGCGCAAGGATCTGGCGGCGATGTGGGACCGCTCGAACGCATCGCGCGAGCAACTGCTGGCGCAGTTGCAGGACTGGTGTCATCGCGCGGAACAAAGCGGCATCAAGGCGTTGCAGGACTTCGCGTTGCGTCTGCGCCGCTACGCCCTGTAAGCGATATCCGCTAAAATTCGAAGACGTCACAAGACCCCGCTCTGGCGGGGTTTTTGTTTTTGGGCGACGGGTTTTCGCTGGATTCGGCAGGGAGACAGGGGACATGCAGGCGATCAAAAGCGTCGAGTACGACCGGCCGCAAGGGCTGACGTGTGGAGTAGGCGAGGCGTGGGCGCGCGTGCCGCAGGCGCCGTCGCCGGAGGAGAAGCGCGCGTTGAAGGAGCGCATTCGCGCGCTGTTGCGGCGGGAAGAAGCCGTGCTCGTCGCGCATTATTACGTCGATGCCGAGTTGCAAGAGCTTGCCGACGAAACCGGCGGCTGCGTCGCCGATTCGCTCGAAATGGCGCGCTTTGGCCGGGATCATGCGGCAAGAACGCTGGTTGTCGCGGGCGTTCGGTTCATGGGCGAGACCGCCAAAATTCTGAGCCCGGACAAGCGCGTGCTGATGCCGGATCTGGACGCCACATGCTCGCTCGATCTCGGCTGTCCCGCCGACGAATTTGCCGCGTTCTGCGACGCGCATCCGGACCGCACGGTCGTCGTGTACGCGAACACGAGCGCCGCCGTGAAAGCGCGCGCCGACTGGATGGTCACGTCGTCCATCGGGCTGGAGATCATCGCGGACTTGCACGCGCGCGGCGAGAAGATTCTGTGGGCGCCCGATCGTCACCTCGGCGGCTACATTCAGAAGAAGACGGGCGCGGACATGCTGCTGTGGCAGGGCTCCTGTCTCGTTCACGACGAGTTCAAGGGCATCGAACTCGACCTGCTGCGCGCGGAGTATCCGGGCGCGAAGATCCTCGTGCATCCGGAGTCGCCGGAAGCCGTGGTGAAGCTGGCCGATGTCGTCGGCTCGACAACGCAGCTGATCGACGCCGCCGTGCGCCTCGACGCGAGCCGCTTCATCGTCGCGACGGACCTCGGCATTCTGCACAAGATGCGGCTCGCCGCGCCGGGGAAGACGTTCATCGAAGCGCCGACGGCCGGCAACAGCGCCACGTGCAAGAGCTGCGCACATTGTCCGTGGATGGCGATGAACGGTCTCGCCAACCTCGCCGACGTGCTCGAGCGTGGGCATAACGAGATTCACGTCGACGCCGCCATTGGGCAACGCGCGCGCGTGCCGATCGACCGCATGCTCGATTTCGCCGCGCGTCACAGGAAACGCGTGCAGGCGAGCGGCGATCTGGCTAAGGACACCGCGTTGTTCTCGAACGTGGGAGCCGCATGATGCCGTACTCACCGATTTTCGACGAAGTCCGATCGCAGTACGGCGAAGCATTCGACGCGGCGCTCGCGCGTAATGTCGCCGATACGCTCGCCGAAGACATTGGCCCCGGCGATGTGACCGGCCGCCTCGTTCCCGCGGACGCGCGGCGCACGGCGCGGATCATCGTGCGGGAAGACGCCGTGCTGTGCGGCGCGCCGTGGTTCGACGAAGTGATGCGGCGCGTCGACGCGTCCATCGAAGTGGAATGGCAGTATCGCGAAGGGCAGCGCATGGGCGCCGATACGCCCGTCGCGCTGCTGCACGGCCCCGCGCGCTCGCTGCTGACGGCCGAGCGCAATGGCCTCAACTTCCTGCAATTGCTTTCGGGCGTGGCAAGCGCGACGCGCCGTTACGTCGACGCGATCGAAGGCACGCGCGCGCGCATTCTCGATACGCGCAAGACGCTGCCTGGCCTGCGGCTCGCGCAGAAATACGCCGTGCGGGTGGGCGGCGGGGCGAACCAGCGGCTCGCGCTCTACGACGGCATTCTGATCAAGGAAAACCACATCGCGGCGGCGGGCGGCGTCGGCGCGGCCATGGACGCGGCCCTCGCGCTGAACGCGGGCGTGCCGGTTCAGATCGAAGTCGAGACGCTCGCGCAGCTCGAAACGGCGCTCGCGCACCGCGCGGAGTCCATTCTGCTCGACAACTTCACGCTCGACGCCATGCGCGACGCCGTGCGGGTGACGGCGGGCCGCGCGTTGCTGGAAGTGTCGGGCGGCGTGAATTTCGAAACCGTGCGAGCGATTGCGGAAACCGGCGTCGACCGCATTTCAATCGGCGCGCTCACGAAGGACGTGCGCGCCACCGATTATTCGATGCGCCTTATCTAGCCGTCAGACCGCGCGCCGCCGCGCCGCCGGCGGCGTCAGCACGGTCGGCAGCGCCTTCGGCAAAGTTTCGGGCCAGTCGCGGCTGTAGTGCAGGCCGCGGCTTTCGCGTCGCGAACACGCGCTTTCGACGATCAGCGACGCCATATCCACCAGATTGCGCAGTTCCAGCAGGTCGCGGCTCACCTTGAAATTCGCGTAGTACTCGTGGATTTCGTCGCGCAGGAGCGCAATGCGATGCCGGGCGCGCGCGAGCCGTTTGTCCGTACGCACGATGCCGACGTAATTCCACATCAGAAGCCGCAACTCGTCCCAGTTATGCGCGACGACGACTTCCTCGTCGGGATCCGACACGCGGCTTTCGTCCCAGTCGGGCAGGGGCGCGTGGCATCCGGCGGAGAAACCGTCCGCTTCGATGGCCGCCGCCGCCGCTCGGCCGACCACGATGCATTCCAGCAGCGAATTGCTCGCCAGCCGGTTCGCCCCGTGCAGCCCCGTGCACGACGTTTCCCCGACCGCATACAGCCCGGGACGGTCGGTGCGCCCGGCGAGATCGGTCACGACGCCGCCGCAGGTGTAGTGCGCGGCCGGCACGACCGGAATCGGCTCTTTCGCGATATCGATGCCGAACTCGCGGCAGCGGGCGAGGATTGTCGGGAAGTGTTCCTCGAGGAACGCGCGCGGCTGGTGGCTGATATCGAGATACACGCAGTCGATGCCGCGCTTCTTGATCTCGAAGTCGATCGCCCGGGCGACGATATCGCGCGGCGCGAGCTCGGCGCGTTCGTCGTGCGCGGGCATGAAGCGCGTGCCGTCCGGCAGGCGCAGCACGCCGCCTTCGCCGCGCACGGCTTCCGAGATCAGGAACGACTTCGCGTACGGGTGAAAGAGGCAGGTCGGATGAAACTGGATGAACTCCATGTTCGCGACCCGGCAGCCCGCGCGCCACGCCATCGCGATGCCGTCGCCGGTCGCGGTGTCGGGATTGGTCGTGTAGAGATAGACCTTGCCCGCGCCGCCCGTCGCGAGGACCGTGTGCGGCGCCTCGATCGTGACGGTGCCGCCGCTTTTCAGGTCGAGCGCGTACAGACCGTGGCAGCGATGGCCCGGCAGCCCGAGCCGGTCGGACGTGATCAGGTCGATCGCGTAGTGGTCTTCGAGAACGGTGATATTAGGATGATTGCGCACGCGCTCGCCGAGCGTCGTGACGACCGCGTGGCCGGTGGCGTCCGCGGCGTGGATGATGCGGCGATGGCTATGCCCGCCTTCGCGCGTCAGATGGAAGCCGAGTTCGGCGGAGACATCGCGCGTGAAGGGCACGCCTTCGTTGATCAGCCACTGAATCGCGGCGCGCCCGTTTTCGACGATGTAGCGCGTGGCCGCCTCGTCGCACAGGCCGCCGCCCGCGATGAGCGTGTCGGCCACGTGGTCGTCGACGCTGTCCGCCGAATCCAGCACCGCCGCGATGCCGCCTTGCGCCCAGTCGCTCGCGCCTTCGCTCACCGCGCGCTTCGCAATGATCGCCACGCGCCGCGTTTCGGCCAGATTCAGCGCGACGCTCAGGCCCGCGAGTCCGCTCCCCACGATCGCTACATCGAAGTTCATGCCGCCGTGTCTCCGTCGCTGTCGTTGTCGATAGCCGGCAAGCATAACGCGCGAGCGCCGGAAAACCGCGAAAACCCATGCACGACCATGTGAAACCCGCATGAAAACCGCGCCGCAAAACAAAAAGCCCCGCATGAGCGGGGCTTTTTGCTGTCTTCGTCAGGCACTCAATCTCAAGTGCGGTGCGTCTTCCGCGTGAGCGGAACAACGCCGCTTTACTTGATCTTGGTTTCCTTGTACTCAACGTGCTTGCGGACGACCGGATCAAATTTCTTGATCAGCATCTTTTCCGGCATGTTGCGCTTGTTCTTGGTCGTCGTATAGAAGTGACCCGTGCCTGCGGTCGATTCCAACTTGATCTTGTCGCGTGCGCCCTTGGCCATGTGCGTGCTCCTTAGATTTCACCGCGTGCGCGCAGATCTGCGAGCACGGAGTCGATACCGTTCTTGTCGATCAGGCGCAGACCGGCGTTCGAAACGCGCAGACGGACCCAGCGATTTTCGCTTTCAACGAAGAAACGGCGGTTCTGCAGGTTCGGCAGGAAACGACGCTTGGTCTTGTTGTTGGCGTGGGAAACGTTGTTGCCGGACATCGGCCCTTTCCCAGTTACTTGGCATACGCGTGCCATGCGAGCACTCCTAATACAGTCTGATTCCTACGCTCGGCGCAGCGGATGCTGCAAGCCGACCTCTTTTTCCCTGGTTGCCTTTACCGGGAACTTGGCAGCACGGTTATGCCAATGAGGACCGCGTAAGCTCAGAACAGGTGGGTTGAGAAAAGCAAACGCGGATTCTAGCAGGAAAAGCCGTGCGTTATCAAGGCGTTTTGCTCCTTTTCCTATTCGGCAGACCGACCTCAAAGCCAGCGTCACAGCCAACCCTCGCGCGCGAACGAAAAAATGTCATTCGACGCGACGACCATATGATCCAGCAGCTTTACGTCGATGAGCGAGAGCGCGTCCTGGAGCGTGCGCGTGAGCTTGCGGTCGCCCGCGCTCGGCTGGATGCCGCCGGACGGATGATTATGCGCGACGATCAGTCCGGCCGCGTTCAGCGCCAGCGCGCGCTTGACGATTTCGCGCGGATACACGGCCACGCGCGTGAGCGAGCCCCGCGCCTCCTCGCAAATGTCCAGCAACTGGTGGCGCGCGTCGAGATAGATGCAAATGAACACTTCGTTCGGACGCGTGCCGATTTTCAGGCGCAGAAAGTCTTCGACGGCGCCGGGGGAATTCAACAGCATGCGGTTTCGCGCTTTCTCCGCCAGCATGCGCCGGCACAGTTCGGAAACCGCGATGAGCGTCGCCGCGCGCGCCTCGCCGATGCCGCGTTCGGCTTGCAACTCGGCGGCGGATGCATCGAGCATGGCGCGCAGCGAGCCGAAACGCCGCAACAGCGCGCGGGCGACATCGACGGCGGTGCGACCCGGCACGCCGGTGCGCAAGAAAAGCGCGAGCAATTCGGCATCGGCTAGCTTCTCGGCACCCGAACTGAGCAGGCGTTCACGCGGCCGGTCGGCCTTTTCCCATTTCGAGATGGCTAGTGCCGCGAGCCGGACGGTTTCGGAAGTCTCCGATGGCGCGGCGGGAACGGACGCAGCAACAGGCGCGACGTTCGTGCTTGCAACCGGCACCGCATCGGTCGCGGCAACGGACGCACAAACCGGCGCACAAACCGGCGCGACTTCCGGCGCAGTATCCAGCGAGACGACGCCCGTCATCGCCCGCTCCGAAGAGGCCGCGTTCCGCGCGCCGCCGCACCAACGCCGCACGCGCCTGACGCGTCGCCGGACCACTCTGTCTTACAATAGCGGTTTTGGCGCCCGTTTCGACCCTGCGCCACGCGGTTCGCAGCTTCGCGCCGACGAGCCGCCGCTCGCCCGGCCCACGCCGCGCTTTCGACTGAACCGCCACATCCAATACTCATGAGCATCATCGATATCTCCGAGGTCAAGCCCGGCTCCCATGTCACGCTGCATTACCGGCTGGCACTGGCCGACGGCGCCGACATCGTCAACACCTTCACCGACAAGCCCGCCACGCTTCTGCTCGGCGCAGGCCAGCTCGCCCCGCCGCTCGAAGAAATTCTGCTCGGGCTCAAGGTCGGCCACCATTCGACCTTTCGGCTAACGCCGGAACAGGCGTTCGGGCCGCGCAACCCTGAGCTGCTGCAGCGCGTGTCGCTCGCGACGCTGCGCGAAAACAGCATGGTCGGCGAGGATTTTTCTCCCGGCGATCTCGTCGAATTCAACGCGCCCAACGGCGGGCGCTACGCGGGCGTGCTCAAGGAAGTGGGCGACACGTCGGCGCTTTTCGACTTCAATCACCCGCTTGCCGGCCAGACGCTGGCGTTCGAAGTGAAAATCATCGGAATTCTGTAGCCATGAGCCTGATCGAAAGCCTCACCGATATCGAAACCGACGTCGAAATCCTGCTCGCGCAGCCGCGCGGCTTCTGCGCGGGCGTGGACCGCGCGATCGAAATCGTCGAGCGCGCGATCAAGCTGTTCGGCGCGCCGATCTATGTGCGCCACGAGATCGTGCATAACGCGTACGTGGTCGCCGATTTGCGCAAGAAGGGCGCGATCTTCATCGAGGAACTGTCGGACGTGCCCGAGGGCAGCACGCTGATTTTCAGCGCGCACGGCGTCTCGAAAGCAGTGCGCGTCGAAGCGGAAACGCGCGGGCTGCGCGTATTCGACGCTACATGCCCGCTCGTGACCAAGGTGCACATGGAAGTCGCGAAGATGCGGCAGGAAGGCTTCGATATCGTGATGATCGGCCACAAGGGACACCCGGAAGTCGAAGGCACGATGGGGCAGTCCGGCGAGGGCATGCATCTGGTCGAAGATATCGAGGACGTGCTGAAGCTCGATCTGCCCGACCCGAACCGCATTGCGTACGTGACGCAGACGACGCTTTCGGTCGACGACGCCTCCGCCATCATTAACGCGCTCAAGAACAAGTATCCCGCGATCAAGGAGCCGAAGAAGCAGGACATCTGCTACGCGACGCAGAATCGTCAGGACGCGGTCAAGTTTCTCGCGCCGCAGTGCGATGTCGTGATCGTGGTCGGCAGCCCGAACAGCTCGAATTCGAGCCGGCTGCGCGAAGTGGCCGAGCGCAGCGGCATCCCCGCCTATATGGTGGATTCGCCTACGCAGATCGATCCGAACTGGGTCGAGGGCAAAAAGCGCATCGGCGTGACGGCGGGCGCATCGGCGCCGGAAGTGCTCGCGCAGGCGGTAATCGCGCGACTGCGCGAACTCGGCGTGCGCAGCGTGCGCTCGCTGGAAGGGATCGAAGAGACCATCTCGTTTCCGCTGCCGCGCGGCTTGTCGTTGCCGCAATAAGTTAGACGAAACCTTCGAAAAGCGCCTGCGGGCGCTTTTTTTTCGCCCGGGCACAGGCAAGCCGACCGCGCGTGAACCATTCCGGTGCATCGCGTGAAAGTGGCGCAAACGTATTCTGCCGAGCCCCGATAAACCCCGCTTCCGGAATGGTGCAACTGCTGCACAAAAGCGGATCGCAACCGGGTTGCGCTTTAGCGCGAAAATCGCCGAAAAATGCGGGTTGCAATGCTGGAAAACCCCGCCACGCAAGAATATTGCTCGTCTCATATTTAGCGTTACAATTCGCGCGTCCTGAGTCCGGAAGGGCCTCTGGCAACGGTTCTGAAAGGCGCAGGAGATCTCATTTGATGCGATTCAAGTTTGCTTACGCCGTGTCCATCGCGGCTGCGGTTGCAATGGCAACCGCATGCGGCAAGAAGGACGAAGGCGGAGCGAGCGGAGCAGCACCGGCGGCAAGCGCCCCGACGGCGGCGACGGCTGCGCCGGCACCGGCGAGCGAAGCGACGGTGGTGAAGATCGGCCACGTTGCGCCGTTGTCCGGCACGCAGGCGCATTTAGGGAAAGACAACGAAAACGGCGCGCGGCTCGCGCTGGAGGAAATCAGCGCGCAGGGTCTCACCATCGACGGCCGCTCCATTCGCCTCGTGCTAGACAGCCAGGACGACGCAGCCGACCCGCGCACCGGCGAAGAAGCCGCGCAGCGCCTGGTGGATGACCATGTGGTCGCGGTGATCGGCCATTTGAATTCGGGCGTATCGATTCCGGCGTCCAAGATTTATAGCGATGCGGGCATCGCGGAGATTTCGCCGTCGACGACGAACCCGCAATACACGAAGCAGGGTTACAAGACGACCTTCCGCGTGGTCGCAACCGATGCGCTGCAAGGCCCCGTGCTGGCCGGCTACGCGATCAAGACGCTGCACGCGAAGAAAGTGGTGATCGTGGACGACGCGACCGCCTACGGCCGCGGCCTCGCCGACGAGTTCGCCAAGACGGCGCAGGCGGGCGGCGTGAAGGTCGCCGCGCGCGAGACGACATCGGAGAAGGCGCGCAACTTCAAGGCGATCCTTTTGAAGATCAAGCGCATGCAGCCGGACGCCGTGATGTACGGCGGCATGGACGCAACGGGCGGCCCGTTCGCGAAAGAAGCGGCGGCGCTCGGCGTGAAGGCGAAGATTCTGGCGGGCGACGGCGTCTGCACGGAGCAACTGCCCGAACTGGCGGGAGACGCGGTGCAGAACGTCGTGTGTTCGGAAGCGGGACCCGCGCTCGCGAAGATGGACAAGGGCGCGGACTTCGCGCAGAAGTACGAGGCACGGTTTCACACGCCAGTGCAGATTTACGCGCCGTTCACGTACGACGCGGTGTACGTGATCGTCGATGCGATGAAGCGCGCCAATTCCATCGAAGCGAGCAAGGTGCTCGCGGCGATGGCCACGACGGATTTCAACGGTCTGACGGGGCATATCGCTTTCGACGACAAAGGCGATCTGAAGACCAGCACCATCACGCTTTACGACTTCAAGGACAAAAAGAAGGACGTGCTCGACGTCGTGAAGCAGTAGCAGCAGGCGTTTGCAGTCTTGCGGCGCCTATCCGACAAGCGCCGTTTCGCATCCGTCTGGCGGACGCCCGCACCTATCCGGCGGCGGGCGCAACGACAGGCGATTAACCCTTACCGGTTTTTTTAAAAGTACGCGCAGTGCCGCTCCAGATTTCGCTTCACACCGGTTTATCGGCCGGTGATAAAAGCGTCATCCGGTCGCACGGGGCTAAGGAGCTTTAAATGGATATTTTCATCCAGCAGATCCTCAACGGTCTGGTGCTTGGCAGCGTCTACGCCATCATCGCGTTGGGTTACACGATGGTGTACGGCATTCTCGGCATCATCAACTTCGCGCACGGCGACGTGCTGATGGTGGGCGCGATGGTGGCGCTTTCAGCCATCGGCGTCATGCAGAACCACTTTCCCTCGATGCCCGGCCCGATCATGCTGACGATCGCGCTCATCGTCGCGGCGATCGTCTGCGCGATCGTCGGCTACACCATCGAACGCGTCGCGTACCGGCCGCTGCGCAAGGCGCCGCGTCTCGCGCCGCTCATCACCGCAATCGGCGTGTCGATCCTGCTGCAAACGGTCGCCATGATGATCTGGGGCCGCAACCCGCTCGCGTTCCCGCAGCTGCTGCCGACCGATCCGATCAACGTCATCACCGCGACGGAAACGCGTCCCGGCGCGGTCATCTCGATGACGGAAATCGTGATCATCGTGGTGGCGTTCCTCGTGATGGGCGGCCTCCTGCTGCTCGTGCACAAGACCAAGCTCGGCCGCGCGATGCGCGCGATCGCGGAAAACCCCGGCGTCGCATCGCTGATGGGCGTGAACCCGAACTTCGTGATCTCGGCGACCTTCATGATCGGCTCGGCGCTTGCTGCGCTCGCCGGCGTAATGATCGCCTCCGAATATGGCAACGCGCACTTCTACATGGGCTTCATTCCCGGCCTGAAGGCGTTTACCGCCGCGGTGCTGGGCGGCATCGGCAACCTGGGCGGCGCGATGGTCGGCGGCGTGCTTCTCGGTCTCATCGAACAGTTGGGCGCCGGTTACATCGGCAATCTGACGGGCGGCGTCTTCGGCAGTAACTATCAGGACGTGTTCGCCTTCATCGTGCTGATCATCGTGCTCGTGTTCCGTCCGTCGGGTCTGCTCGGCGAACGTGTCGCGGACCGCGCTTAAAGACCGTGTGAGGAGCTCTACAAAATGACTTCGATTCAACCGATTGAGCCGTCCACGACGCTCATCCCCGAGAAGAACACGGGCAAGACGCTCGTCGTCGGCATCATCGTCGCCGCGTTCGTGATCGCCGCGCCGATGGTGATCGGCGCAGCCGGCGGCAACTACTGGGTGCGCGTGCTCGACTTCGCAATGCTTTACGTGATGCTCGCGCTCGGCCTCAACGTCGTGGTCGGCTTCGCCGGCCTGCTCGATTTGGGCTACATCGCGTTCTATGCGGTCGGCGCGTATGTGGCGGCGCTCCTGTCTTCGCCGCAGCTGACCTCGCAGTTCGAATGGATCGCGCATCTGGCGCCGGGCGGGCTGCACCTGCCGTTCCTCTTGATCGTGCCGATCGCGATGGCGCTCGCCGCCACGTTCGGCGTGCTGCTCGGCGCACCGACGCTGCGTCTGCGTGGCGACTACCTCGCTATCGTGACGCTCGGCTTCGGCGAAATCGTGCGGATTTTCATGAACAACCTCGACCGTCCGGTGAACATCACCAACGGCCCGAAGGGCATCACGGGCATCGATCCGGTGACGGTGGCGGGCTTCAACCTGTCGCAGACGCACGAGTTGTTCGGCATGAAGTTCCCGTCGGTGTACATGTATTACTACCTGTTCGTGATCGGCGCGCTCATCGTGATCTGGGTCTGTACGCGCCTGCAGCACTCGCGTATCGGCCGCGCATGGGCCGCGATCCGCGAAGACGAAATCGCCGCGAAGGCCATGGGCATCAACACGCGTAACGTGAAGCTGCTTGCGTTCGCGATGGGCGCGTCGTTCGGCGGCCTCTCGGGCGCGATGTTCGGCGCGTTCCAGGGCTTCGTGTCGCCGGAATCGTTCACGTTCTGGGAGTCGATCGTCGTGCTGGCGTGCGTGGTGCTCGGCGGCATGGGCCACATTCCGGGCGTGATTCTCGGCGCGGTGCTGCTCGCCGTGTTCCCCGAATTCCTGCGCTCGACGATGGGTCCGTTGCAAAACGCCGTCTTCGGCCATCAGATCGTGGATACGGAAGTCATCCGCCAGTTGCTGTACGGTCTGGCGATGGTGCTGATCATGCTGTATCGCTCGGAAGGCCTGTGGCCCGCCGCGAAACACGAAGACAAGATCGCGAAGATCGCGAAGCGCAACGGCAAGAAGCCGGTGCGCGCCTAAGCGGGGGAATCAAAAATGAGCGACAAACGTACTCGATTGTCCGTGAAGGGCGTGAACAAGCGTTTCGGCGGCTTGCAGGCGCTGTCCGAAGTGGGCCTCGAAATCAAGGAAGGCGAAATCTACGGCCTGATCGGCCCGAACGGCGCGGGCAAGACGACGTTCTTCAACGTCATCACGGGCCTCTACACGCCGGATTCCGGCGAATTCAAGCTCGACGGCGAAGCCTACACGCCGACCGCCGTGTATCAGGTGGCGAAGGCGGGCATCGCGCGCACGTTCCAGAACATTCGCCTCTTCGGCGGCATGACCGCGCTGGAGAACGTGATGGTAGGGCGCCATGTGCGCACGAAGCATGGCCTGATCGGCGCGGTGTTCCAGACGCCCGCCGAACGTCGTGAAGAGAAGGAAATCAAGGAGCGCGCGCTGGAACTGCTGGAGTACGTCGGCGTGCTGCAATACGCGGACTACACGTCGCGCAATCTGTCGTATGGCCACCAGCGTCGTCTGGAGATCGCGCGTGCTTTGGCGACCGATCCGAAGCTGCTCGCGCTCGACGAACCGGCAGCCGGCATGAACGCGACGGAGAAGGTGGAACTCACGCGCCTGCTCGACAAGATTCGCGCGGACGGCAAGACGATTCTGTTGATCGAACACGACGTGAAACTCGTGATGGGATTGTGCAACCGCATGACGGTGCTCGATTACGGCAAGGTGATCGCCGAGGGTCTGCCGCAGGACGTGCAGAAGGACCCGAAGGTGATCGAAGCATATCTGGGTGCGGGGGTGCACTAAATGGCGACCACAAGCGCAATGTTGAAGGTCAAGGGTCTGCAGGTGAACTACGGCGGCATCCAGGCGGTGAAGGGTGTCGATCTGGAAGTCGGACAGGGCGAACTCGTCACGCTGATCGGCGCGAACGGCGCGGGCAAGACCACGACGATGAAGGCCATCACGGGGCTGAAACCGTTCTCGGGTGGCGATATCGAGTACATGGGCCAGTCGATCAAGGGCGTGCCCACGCACGAGCTTTTGAAGCGCGGCCTCGCGATGGTGCCGGAAGGCCGCGGCATTTTCGCGCGCATGTCGATTCTCGAGAACATGCAGATGGGCGCGTATTTGCGCAACGATTCGGACGGCATTCAGAAGGACACCGAACGGATGTTCGGCTTCTTTCCGCGTTTGAAGGAACGGGCTTCGCAGTATGCGGGCACGCTTTCCGGTGGCGAGCAGCAGATGCTGGCGATGGCGCGGGCTTTGTTGTCGCGGCCCAAATTGCTGTTGCTCGATGAGCCTTCGATGGGGCTCTCGCCGATCATGGTCGAGAAGATCTTCGAAGTCGTTCGGGAGATTTCCAGCGAAGGGCTGACGGTGCTGCTCGTTGAGCAGAATGCTCGGCTCGCGCTTCAGGCCGCTAATCGCGGGTATGTCATGGATTCGGGTACCGTCACCATGTCCGGCGATGCTAAGGTCATGCTCGATGATCCTAAGGTTCGGGCTGCTTATTTGGGCGAGTGAGGGTTTTTTTCTTTCCTCGCGGGGCGGGGGTTTTGTTTGCTCCCGCTCTCTTCGGTCTTCTTGCTTGTTCGTAGAACTTGTATCCGTATCGGTCTATTAGCGTTGCCCCTCCCCGGCGCGGGGGTCACTTTCTTTGCTGCTGCAAAGAAAGTAACCAAAGAAAGCAGCTTTTTGGCCCGCAGCAATAACAGCGTGGGCACTCCGCAGAAGAACCGTGGCACTCAGCTAATCGGCAGCCCTGAATCACCTTCCGCACCCGCTGAGCGCCACGTCCTCCGAGCCCCTTGGCTCGTCAACACCACACCCCCGTTTTACGCTCCGCCTGCGATCCAGGCTTAGTGAAGATCGCCTAGACACTGTTTGGAATGCTAACGTTATGCGGACGCGCATTTGCATGGACAAGCGCGCGTACCTATGCAAACGTTCGGTGTTAACGAGCCAAGGGGCTCGGAGGACGTGGTGCTCAGTGGGCGTGGAAGGTAATTCAGGGTTGATTCAAACTGAGTGCCAATGCTTTTCTGCGAAGTGATCACGCTCTTGATGCTGCGGGCCAGAAAAAAGCTGCTTTCTTTGGTTACTTTCTTTGCAGCAGCAAAGAAAGTGACCCCCGCCCCGGGGAGGGGCAACGCTAATAGACCGACACGAATACAAGTTTCACGAAGAAAGCAGCGGGCACCCCCGCCCCGGGGAGGGGCAAAGCAAATAGACCGAGACGAAAACAAGTTCCACGAAGAAAGCAGCCAGCAACCCCGCCCCGGGAAGGGGCACGCTGATAGACGGAAACGGGAGAACGAAGAGACAAAACTAAAGCCGCTTCCCGAGACTAACAACGTCATCAACGCGATACCCAAGCCGCTCATAAAAGGGCAAGAGATCCCGCCGAGCAGAAAGAATCTGCAGATTAACCTTAGGACATCCAGCACGAGAAAGCGCCGCTTCCGCATGAAGCATCAACGCGCGCCCGAACCCGCGCCCCCGCTGGGCAGCCGAAACAGCGAGCGAATAAATCCACCCGCGATGCCCGTCATACCCGCACATCACAGTCCCGATGACATCCCCATCGAGCGCTCCGACAAAGAACAACTCCGGCTGCGTGCGCAGTTTATTAGCAATGGACAACGCCGGATCGCGCTGCGGCCGCGATGCATCCGCGTACTCTGGAAACACATCGCGCCACAGATCGATCACGGCATCGCGATCGCTCGCATCGAACGTGCGGATGATCACAGCGAATCGAGGACCGAGCGCAGCATCGACATCATCTGATCGATCTCGTCCTTGGTCACATTGAGCGCAGGCATGAAGCGCAGCAGATTCGGCCGCGCCGCGTTCAGCAAGAGTCCGTCAGGCTGCATCAGCCGAGCCTTCTCGACGATCTGCGGTCCCTGATCGCCATCGAGCAGCAACGCGCGCAACAGACCTTCGCCGCGCTCGCCGTTGAAACCGCGTTCGTCCGATAGCTTCAGCAATTCCGAACGCAAATACTCGCCGCGGTCGCGCACGCCTTCGAGAAAGCCCGGTGCCGTCAGCTGCGAAATCACCGAATAGCCCACTGCCGTCATCAGCGGATTGCCGTTGTACGTGCCGCCCTGATCGCCCGCTTCGAAGCACGCCACATCCGCAGTCGAGAGCAGCGCCGCGAGCGGCACGCCGCCGCCGATGCCTTTGCCGAGCGTCATGATGTCCGGCTCGATGCCCGACAGCTCATACGCGAACAACGTCCCCGCGCGACCGCAGCCGCTTTGCACTTCATCGACGATCAACAGGATGTTGTGCCGCTTCGTCAGCGCGCGCAACTGCTGCATGAACTCGCGCGTCGCGGGAATCACGCCGCCTTCGCCCTGAATCGGCTCCAGCATCACGGCCACGGTCTTCTCGGTGATGAGCTTTTCGACGGATGCGATGTCGTTCAAATCCGCCTTCGGAAAGCCCGGCACCTGCGGCGCGTAGATCGTGTCCCAGCCCGCCTTGCCGCTCGCAGACATGGTCGCGAGCGTGCGGCCGTGGAAGCTGTGATCGAACGTGATGATCTCGTACGCGCCGTTGCGGAACTTGCGGCCCCACTTGCGCGCGAGCTTGATCGCGCCTTCGTTCGCTTCCGCGCCGCTGTTGGCAAAGAACACCTTGTCGAAGCAACTGTGCTCCGTGAGCAGCGCGGCGAGCTTCGCCATCGGCTCGTTATAGAACGCGGGCGACGGATTGATCAGCGTGCGCGCCTGCTTCTCCAGCGCCTCGATCACGCCGTCGTTGCAGTGACCGAGCGAATTGACGGCCCAGCCCTGAATGAAGTCGAGATAGCGTTTGCCGGTGTTGTCGTAAAGCCAGGAGCCCTTGCCGTGCGTGAACACGATCTCGGGGCGGTTCGTGATGTACATCAGCGAATCGACGGGGTACTCATTGAAATTCATGACAGCAGGCTCCGGGCGTGGACTCAGGTGAAAAAAACGGCGCGCAAAAAACAAAAGCCACGGTGTTTCCGTGGCTTCATTCTCTGCGCTTCAGACTAACCGAACATGACGAGCGCGAATGCATGACGAGCCAGCGGCATCCCTAGGGAAGCGGCGAGCGGCGGCGTCGGACGATGTTAGCGATTCGGTTCATTCGCGAAGGATACGTGATCACGTTCGTGCATGTAAACCGCCGGCGTCGATTTGTTGCGCGCCGGCGGCATGCGAGGCCCGCGCGGGCCGTCAGACCGGATGCGCGAGGTCCGCTGCGCTCGTGAACGAATCGGCGTAGAACTCGTCCTCCGGCAAGCGGTGATGCTGCGTGAAATCGCGCTGCGCCGATTCCACCATCACGGGCGCGCCGCACGCATAGACCTGATACGCGCTCAAGTCTGGCAGATCCTCGATGACAGCGCGATGAACAAAGCCCGTGCGGCCGGTCCAGCCGTCGTGCGGATCGGGTTCGGACAGCACCGGCACGAACTTGAAGTTGGGCACTTCCTTCGCCCATTGCTCGGCGAGGTCCATCATGTATAGGTCTTTCTTGCGGCGTCCGCCCCAATAGAGCGTCATCGGCCGGTTCAGGTTCTTGAAGACCGCGTGTTCGATGATCGCCTTGATCGGCGCGAAGCCCGTGCCGGAAGCGAGCAGCACGATCGGCTTGTCCGATTCGTCGCGCAGGAAGAACGTCCCGAGCGGACCTTCGAAGCGCAAGATGTCGCGCTCTTTCATCGCGCCGAACACGTGGTCCGTGAACGTGCCGCCCGGCATGTGGCGAATGTGCAGTTCGAGCGGGCCTTCGTGATGCGGCGGGCTCGCCATCGAATAGCTGCGGCGCTTGCCGTCCTTCAGAATGAATTCGATGTACTGCCCCGCGAGATATTGCAGGCGCTCGTTGGCGGGCAGTTGCAGCTTCATTTCGATGACGTCGTCGGCCTTGCGCTGAAGCGCGTTCACGCGGCACGGCAGCTTCTTGACCTGCACGTCGCCGACACCCGCGACTTCGCGCACGTCGATCGTGAGGTCGCTCTGCGCGGTCGCGCAGCAGAAGAGCGCCATGCCGCGCGTTTTTTCGTCGTTGGAGAGCGCGGACGACGAATGCGGCGCCTGCTCGACTTCGCCTTCGACGACCGCGCCCTTGCAGGAACCGCACGCGCCGTTCTTGCAGCCGTAAGGCAAGCCGATGCCCTGGCGCAGCGCCGCGGTCAGCACCGGCTCGTCGGGTTCCACCTGAAACTGCCGGCCGCTTTGCCGGAGCGTTACGTTGAATGCCATAGATCGATTTCTTGCGATGTGTGAATGTGTCTCTCGATGACGCCGGAACGCGTCACGCAAGCGGCGGATACAATGCTTCGCATGATCGCCACTCGAACCTTGCGCCGCCCGCGCGTGCTGATCGTCGGATGCGGCGATGTCGGGCTGCGCGTGCTGCCGCTCTTGCGTTCGCGCGCCGCGTCGCCGCGCGTGATCGCCCTCACGCATCATCCGGAACGCGCCGCTGAACTCCGCGCAGCGGGCGCCTCGCCGATCGCCGGCGACCTGGATGCGAAGCGCAGCCTTCGCAGGCTCGCGGGCATCGCGCCGCATGTGCTGCATCTTGCGCCGCCTCAGCGCGAAGGCGACACCGACCGCCGCACGCGTGCGTTGCTCGCTGCCTTGCGCGCGCCGCGCCGTTCGGTTGCGCGTGGCGCTCAGGCCGCCGTTGCCCAGCATCGTGCGCGGCGCGCATCGACTTTCATTGTACCCGACGCCCCTTTTGGAGCCGCATCGAGAGCCACATCGCGCGTTGCGCCTGTGCGCTTCGTGTATGCGAGCACGACGGGCGTCTACGGCGACTGCGGCGGCGCGCTGGTCGATGAAACGCGGCCCGCGCGGCCGGACAACGAGCGCGCACGGCGGCGCGTGTCGGCCGAGCAGCAATTGCGCCGCGTGGGCGCGCGAAGCGGCTGGCGCGTTTCCATCGTGCGGATTCCCGGCATTTACGCGGAGAATCGCCTGCCGCTTGCGCGCATCGAACGGGCGATGCCCGCGCTCATCGAACGCGATGACGTCTACACGAATCACATTCACGCCGACGATCTCGCCGCGATTCTCATGCGCGCGCTCGGGCGCGGGCGGGCGCAGCGCGTCGTGAACGCGTCGGACGACACGGATTTGCGCATGGCCGACTATTTCGATCGCGTCGCCGACGCGTACGGTTTGCCGCGCGTGCCACGCATCACGCGCGAGGAGGCGGAAACGCGTCTGGAACCGCTTACGCTCTCGTTCATGCGCGAGTCGCGCCGTCTGTCCAACGCACGCATGAAGCGCGAGTTAGGCTATACGCTGCGTCATCCGACCGTGGACGACTTCTTGCGCTCGCGCGTCGGCACGATGCGGCGCTAGATCAGCGCGGGAATCGTTTCGAGCAGGACGAAGCACATCAGCGCGCCGATCAATGCGCCGATGAGGTTCGGCGAGTAGCGGTGACGCACGTGCATGACAACACCCAATACCCCGATCACGACCGCGCTCAACGCCAAGAACGCGATCAGCGCGACGCTCATGTGGGAAGCCATGATGCCCTCCTGCTTTCTTCTAGTGATTTTGAATCCGTAAGACGAGTATATGAGCGCCGCGCGCGGAAGGCATGCTGCGGCGCAGCGGCGAGACATCGGGGCTTGTACCGATTGGCGTGAAGATTGATAGCTGCGGGGCGCGCAGGGCATCGATGTTGTTGTCGCCGGGCCGGCGAGAGATGCCGGCAGCGCATAGGCGTCCACGCGCTCCGGGTGAGGGTTCTATTGCTGCGGCGCGCGGTGAAGCGCCTAAGACCTGGGCGCGCGTTGCAGCGAGATCGCCGTTACGGAGCCATTGCCATTCACCTTCCGCGAGAGACGCCGGAGCGCATAGCCACCCACGCGCTACCGATGCAGTTTTTATGTGCTGCGGCGGCAGGCATCGCCTTAGCGCTGAGCGCGCAGTTCAGCGAGAGCCTCGTCACCGAGCCATTGCCATTCACCTTTCGCGAGAGACGTCGGCAGCGCATAGCCGCCCACGCGCTACCGATGCAGTTTCTATGTGCTGCGGCGGCAGGCATCGCCTTAGCGCTGAGCGCGCAGTTCAGCGAGAGCCTCATCACCGAGCCATCGCCATTCGCCCTCCGCGAGAGACGCCGGCAGCGCATAGCCGCCCACGCGCTCCGGGTGCAGCTTCTATCGCTGCGGCGCAGCGCCTCAGCCCTGCGCGCGCAGTGCAGCGAGATCCTCGTCACCGAGCCATTGCCATTCACCTTCCGGGAGAGACGCCGGCAACGCGAAGCCGCCCACGCGCTCCCGATGCAGCTTCTCCACGCGATTGCCCGCTGCCGCAACCATCCGCTTGACCTGATGGTATTTGCCTTCGAGCACCGTCAGTTCGAGCAGCCGTTCGTCGCGGCGATGCGCGGCCAGCGCGGCGCTGGGTTTCGTTTCGCCGTGCAGCAGCACGCCGTCGCGCAGGCTGGCGAGTTGGGCATCGTCGAGCGGGTGGCGCAGCGTCGCGAGATACACCTTCGGCACTTTGCGCTTGGGCGAAGTGAAGGCGTGGACGAACGCGCCGTCGTCGGAGAAGAGGAGGAGGCCCGTCGTATCCTGATCGAGCCGGCCGACCGGCTGCACGCCGCGCTCGATGAGCTGCGGCGGCAACAGGTGAAACACGCTCAGGTGATGTTGCGGATCGCGCGAGCATTCGTAGCCCGCGGGCTTGTTCATCGCGATATACGCCTTCTCGCGATACGTCCAGACGGTGCCGTCGACTTCGAAGTCCGGCGATTCGGCGACCGCGATGCTGGCGTTCGGATCGTTACAAACGTCACCGCCTATGCGCACGCGGCCCTCCAAGATGATGCCGCGACATTGACGGCGTGAGCCGAAGCCTTGCGAGAAGAGGAGTGATTCGAGGTCCATCGGACGAATGGGGACGGAGGGCGCATTTTAGCAAGCGGGAAGTCGTGAACGCGCGAGCTCCGTCACCGGCATGCGCTGTCGGCTCAGCCGGGCGACGGCCAGTTCCCCGCGTCGAACAGGCGCGGGTACCGCCGATCGCCGCATCGCATGCGCGTTCGAAGCTGTCGGTGCAGCCGCGCGGCGGGCAGTTGCCCCAGTCGCATAGTCGTGCGTACGGCCGATCGCCGCATGGCAATGCGCGTTCGGATCTGTCGGCTAAGCCGCGCGGCTGCGGGTTGTCCGCGTCGAACAGGCGCGCGCACGACCGTCGCCGCATGGCATGCGCGTTCGTATTTGTCGGCAAAGCCACGCGGCGGCAGTTGTCGCCGTCGACCAGGCACGCAGACCGCGGCTGCCCTCAATGCGCGTCGCCGCGCCCCTTCGCTACCGTCGGCACGCCCAGGCCGAAGATCGTGAACGTCGACGGCGAGCGGTCCTGCTGGCTCGCCGTGGCGCCGTGCCTGCCTGCGGCGCTCCAGCGTCCGTCGAAGGTCATGGCGGCCGGCACGGGCGCGGGCAGTGCGCTCGCCTGACGGAAGTACGCGGTATTGGCTTCGGCTTGCGCGGCCATCGCCTGACGCAGCAGCGTCTGCGCCTGCGGATTGCGCGGATCGAGCGCCACCGCGCGGCGGGCGTTGCGCACGGCGCAGGCGGGTTCCTGCTTTGCCGAACAGGCGCGGGCGCTCGCTATCGCGCTGTCGCGTGCGCGCTCCTGACGCGACACATCGGCGGCAAGCTGCGCGATTTCCGGGCTCAGGGCCTGATTCGCGTAAAGGCCGCGCAGGTGGCGGCGCGCAGCGGAAAGGTCGTGAGCGGCGAGGGCCTGCCTCACCGCGACGATGCTTCGCGCCACTGCTGCCGGAGTCGGTCGTTCCGGCTGGGCGACGGACGTGGATGCTTGCGGCGGGTTGCCATTCGGGCGTGCGGTCGCGGTCGCGGTGGCGGACGAGGGTGGCGACTTGTCGGTCGCGACTGTCGCCGTCGTCGGCGTCGTTGTCGCGGCCTTCGGCTGCGGCGAGAGGATCGGCGTCGGACTGGCTTTTGCCTGCGCCGGATCGCTAGAAGCCAGGCCCATCGGAACACTGGCCGCGTGTGCCGATGCCGCCGGCGCGGATTGCGCGGAGGCAGTCGGAGCGGCACGAGTCACCGGCACGGCGGCGGGTGCGGAGATGCCCGAAGCGGTCGCCGTAGCCACGTCGGCCACCGTTGTTTGCGAGGGCGGGCGCGGTGCGGTGGCTGTCATCGTCGGCGACGCGGCTGTTCCTATGACGGGTGTCTTGTCCCTCTGTTGTGGAATCGCAGACTGCCCCGCCACCACGGCGCTGGCCGATGCGAACGTGCGTGCGTGCGCCGATGTCGCCGGCACAACCGCCAGCGAGCGTGTCTGCGAAACGACGCGCCCGGTCGCGGTATCGCCTTGCGATGCCTGTGCGCCTTCGGTCGCAGTCGCCGCCGCCGACGCGCCCGGAGTTGCAACCGACGTGCGCGCCTGGTTGTCGTCGCGCGCGTCGTCGCTCGATGCATCGCTACCGTGACGCGCCAGCGTCGGACGTCCCGCGTCGCCACGGCCCTGCGCCGCCAGCAAGGCACCGTCACCGGCAACGCCCGCCGTGGCGCCCGATTTCGTCGGCACGATGACCGCGGCTTGCTGCGCATAAAAGTATGCACCGGCCGCCGCCGCCACGACGCCACCCACCAGCACCGCGAGTATCTTGCGCGCGGGCGTTCGCACCGGGGCGGCGAGCTCATCGCCCGGTTCGACGAGGCTCGGATACGACGTCACCATCTTGCGGCGCGCGAGGCGCGTGAGCCACCCGGTGTCGCGCAGATCGACGATATCGTACGGTTCCTCGACCGGCGAAATAGCCGCCGCGTCGGCCACGCTGGTGAACACTGCGCCGTGGCGGTCCGCGCCGCAGTACGGACAGGTGTGCTCGTCGGCCGGCGAAATGGCGTGACAGCGGCCGCAGATGACGGCATCCAGCGTCAGCGAAGATTCGGGTTGCGTCATGGCGCACTCGTTAGATTTATGGCTTGCGCAGCGCGCGAAGCAAAGTCACGGCAGTGGTGCATCCAGTGCAACCCGAAGCCGGATTGCCGCGCGGGCGCGCGTCCTCGTGACGCGCCCCGCGCCGGGATGCCGCGACGCCGATTCGAAGCCCATTCTTGCGACGCCGGGTGCCGTACGTCTAAGCGATTGCGCACATTAGCGTAATGTTCGCGTCACGGAATACGCCGGTGCGTGCGGTTCTGGAGGTCGCGCGTCAGTAGTGTGGATCGATCGCACGACCGGACGGATACGATGAGTACGCCTTCGCTTTGCTGGATGGGGACACGCGCGTCGGGAACGTCGCGCCGACGGGGCGCCGTCGTCGTGCGGTGACGCAGCGGCGATCCGCGCAGCGATTAGTCCTGCCGGGGCAGTGTCGATGGACTCGGGCGAAGTGGAACCTGCACGCGTCTCGTTCGTCGTGATGTCCGGATCGAAGGTAGGCGGGCATCCCGATACCTTTACGCAAGCCGCAGCAGCCTTCGGAACGTCGCGGGAGTACCCCAAGGCAAAAGTCAAGGGCGGCTGAACCGTATAAGTCGAGACGTCATCGAACAAATGCGGCAGATCCGGTGAGGGCTGCCGACCCCATGCAGGTGGCGAAAGTCGGCACCCGACCCAAAGCGGTCCGTAAGCGTCCGATGTCTTGCTGACCGTTTGAGAGGTCGGAGGCGACTGTCTCATCACGCGCTACTCTCGGCGAAGCTGCCGCAGTAGCGCGAACCCGCCGCAGTTGCCATGTCGATGCAGAACGTAGCGCAGTGATCAGGGAACACGCTTCAATGCGGGAGGGAAATAGGTTCCATTCGCTACTGCGTCAATTGGCCCGTAATAGCGGAACGTCAAGCGGTACTTCGAGCCGCGTGGCGTCGGTAGCCAGTTGCCCTGAGGCGCATTCGCCGGCTTCTCCGCGGCGAAGTAGAGCGTCAAGGAGCCATCGTCAGCGTAGGTGAGACCAGAGGCCTCGTTTATCAGGTACTTGTTCAGTGCATTGGGCAAGACGCGGAACCGGGCGCTGTCCACTGCGATCACGGACCAGAAATAGTTGGCGAAGCGCGACGGCAGCGCATCCTTCGGAAAGGTCAACGTATAGACGTTATCGCCGTTCAACTCCGCGCCCGTCGAATCCTTGGCGCCACGATAGTAAAGGACCTCCGGCTTGATATTCGCCCATATGCCGCGGTAGTTCACGAGCGTACGCGTGAGGTAGTCAGTCCCGTACTCACCGACCACCCCTGGCCGAGCCCAGCCGCTCTGCGCGGTTCCATGCCCGATGATCTCGCCCGCCTCCGCGATTTCAGCGAGCGCCTTCGTACGGACCACATGATCGATCCGCTTCCGCTGCGACGGATCTCTCGCTGCGTTCGCAACTTGCCGAACAAGCGCGCTCATGCCCTCCAGCCCCGCGTTGCGGTCTGGGTCGCTATCCAGTGCCACGGCAGCCGCGTCGAAAGCCTCGACGCCGGGAAAGTCTTCCAGCCCGAAAAGGGGAGTCTTCGGGATCGAAGGAAGCGCGGGTGATCCAGTTGTCGTCAAGCGGAACTGATGCTGTAGCGCGACCGCACCTTCAACGTCGCTGCCGAGCGCGACTCTCGTAAGAATCCGGGAGTACTTGACTGGAAGGTCGATCCGCGTGGCACCCGTTGGGGTAGGAACTTTCGAACCATTCAGGCACAGCGCGAAGTCGCCATAGGGTTTCCTGGGAAAGACGCGCTCATTGATATTGGCAAGCGTTTCGCCCCATCCGCTCAGCACCTGGACGGTGAAGTACCTGCCTTTGACCTGTGGGACAGTTACGACCGTGCAACTGCTGTCGTCCACGGCGACCCACGCTTCGGAATAGGCCACATCGAGATTCGGATTCGGCCAGTCCACCGCCCCAGGCTTTCGGTGGTTGAGTTGGTTCCAGTGGAAACCTTCCTGAAAGTCCAGTTGTTCCTGGCGTGTCACGAACAACCGGCCAAGGAGGTAGATGTAAGCCTGACTGATCTGCTCGTCGGACAGCGGGCCCGCGCTGGGCGCCTGTGCGGAATGCGTGCCATCCGTGGCACTGTTCTGCGCCGTAGCATCTTGCGCCTGCAAAGCGAATGCTAGCGCCGTTGCTGCGATCACTATTACTGAAGCCCGAATCGATTTCATGGCCTGGTTCCTTGTTGAAGACGAGTCTCGGAATCGAACGACGTGTAAAGCTCATGCGCGACGATAACCGGTGCCAGTGTGCCTCGGCCGCACAGATGCGACTCGAGGCAAGGGCAGCGTGCATCAGTTTTCTTACGCTCCTCTCCCGATCGTAGTCACGACTGCTTGCCTGACGACGCGGGCTAGGTCTAATCAAGCGCTGTCTGCGGTGGTTCGTCGTCTGTGCCGCTGAAAACTGCGTCGCCTGACAAAAACGGTTAGCTGTCACTCTAAAGCTTGGAAGCGTGCTCGCCCCCCTCGGTTTGGGGGGGGCGCGAAAGAAGACTTCGTTCTTGCGACATAGCATCCGAGCCAACGATGAGAAGCCTCACGCGATGCGTGTCTCCGCGCCTGCGGTCACGCGCCCGCGCACTGGCTGCCCCTTTCAGGCTGAATCTAAAAGGCGACCGTGGCTCCAGCCTGGAAGCTCCTCGTGCTCTTGAGGCGATTCACGCTCATGACGTTCGGCACCCAGCGCAGGGACGCGGACAGGGCGTTCTTGCCGAATAGCTTGGTGTTCAAGGTGACGACGGGTCCGACCGAAACGTCACGACCGACAAAACCATTGAGCCGGTCGGCTGTCGGGCCGCTATCGTTGCCAAGTTGCTGCGTTGTTCCCACGACCAGCCCGACACCGAGCCCATTGTTGAACTTCTTCAGTCCCATCACGTCAAGGGTGAGCAGTGGAGCGTTATGGTAGTCGGTCGCGGTATTGCGCGTGTAGAGCTGCAGGCCTAGCGTTACATCGAACTCCATGTCGTCGTTTGGTACGAGCTTCGTGTAGGCGATCTGCGGCACAAACGTCCAGTTGTTCAGGCTCGGATTGGCGAGCGCGTTAGCTTCGTACTCACCAGTGGGTGCCCAGAAATTGAAGCTCAGGGCCACGTGATCGGTCTGGGACAGGTGGTAGCCAGCGAGCACTGGCGTGAAGTACAGGTCGAAAAGATTGGATGTTCTGTCAGTGGCCGATCTCGCCCCGGGTCCGGCAGATAGGGAGCCGGTCACCTCCGACCAGACGTATGGGAGTGTGATGCCGGATGCGAAACTCCATCCTCCAACAGAACCCCATGTACGCAGCACAGATGCCAAGGTGAAGGCGACTTCGCCCTCAATGCCCAGCGAAGTTCTTCCGGAGACGGGAACCTGACGACTTGCGCCGATAGATCCGTCGATGTAGATCTGCTCAACGCTAAAGATCGTCAAAGGCTCGGACGGAACAATGCCCGCATCCGGAAGGACTGTCATGCCGGTGACGGACCTTCCGAGTCCGCCCTCCGTCGCAACAGCAGGCCAACTCATCATTGCGGCCAGCATCGCGGCCGCGAAGCGAGTCGCGGTATTGGGCGCTGATGCTTCCATGGTTAGACGCACGCACATCCGTCACCTCGTGAAGTTACCTGCGTAGTGTGATATCGAGGCGGCGAAGGCGCCGTCGCGAACCGTCCGCTTTCTTGTTAGCGGCGCTGCTTCGACTGGCTGCCGTTCGGCCGGTGTTTCCTTCCCTGCATGTAGGCGGTGATCAGCGCCTACACATTCATAGAGATTGCTTCGTCGACTGGGCTGCTCGAGCCTGCGCGACGTGTTCGCGGCGACTGCGCTCGCCACCCGCGACAGCGCCCGCAGTGGCGACTACCGTTGCACCGCGCCGCAATTAGTGACGATCCACGTCACTCATGATGGCGCGCGTGGGTCCATGCGGTGCCGCTGGGGCGTTTGCGACGGCTGCCGGGCCACCGTCGCTATCTTGTTCCGCCCTTGGACGGCAGGTGCCGTCGTTCGCCTGTTGAGCCTGCACGCTTTGCCCGCAGGCCGAATAGGCGGCTGGATGTTGCGCCAAAGCAGGTGCGAATGAGCTTCTACTAAGCAGAACGCTGCTGGACTTCATCTGGGCCCTCCGACGCGACGAATGTACGATGGCCTTTTAGCCAGCCAAATCACTATGCGCGGCACCGACGCCGCCGTATCCCCGATCCGACCTGACACGCGTTCAAGAGGTCGACCGGCAATGGTCATCGCCTCTATTCACAATCTTGCGCAATGAAATGCCGTCATTTGCCAGATACAAAAAGTTAGCGGGCCGCTATAAGCCGTCGCGGCATCTGAATTAGCCAATATAGGTTAGCAAACGTTCTGTGAAACGCAAGCGCGGTCGTCGAGTTTTGAGCATATTACTGTGTGAGACCAGCGTGCCAAATTCGACACCGAACGCGAAATGCACTGCCTTTTAGCAACGGCTGCATCTTGCAATAATGTGACCGTTGATATATGGCGCACGAAACGGAGTGATTGCTGCCGATATTCCAGTATTAAGAATGCCAGCTTCCGGCGGGATAACGGTCCTTTTTGTGATGGCGCTTTCTGGCCGCCCTAAGACCGACAACTGACACCGTTTGTTGATTCGAGTCCCGACTCTTGCGCGCCTCCGGCTATTTGGGCTCAGCGGTTATTCCACAACCCGCCCGTTTTCACTGCCTGGCGGTCGAAGGGTCTGAGAATCGAGTTGCGTCAAACCTTTCAGCCAATACGAGGAGCACCCTAATGCATTTCGACAAGTCGTGACTGGAATTCCAACCTTCCCCTGTGCGACCAACCGTTCGGTGAGCACCCGCCATTGAAACATCGAATGCCGGTATTTCAAGTCTCAGCACGGTCAATATGCGGCCTTTCTTCTCGCGCATGCCGGCGTTTAGATTTCTCGCGTATCGCTCAGGTGCTGAAGGTAGTTATTTCAGGCCGCATCAACGCTGTCGCACTTGAAGAAGATCTACCTCGATTCAATTGAGAGCGATAACGTGATCTTGCGATTTTCCAATACGCCGCGTTTCCATTAAAGCCCGATACGTTCAGGCGGTTGTAAATACTATAGCGACCGTTATGCCAACGTCATCGGCGGAATCCCGAGGCTGAAGAAGGTCGCGAGAAACAACGGCCCATATCGACGTTCACGGATACGGTGTGCGTGCAAGAGCGACGAACGACCGGAATGTACCGTTCTAAGCCGCCGACGCGTCCGTATCGCAGGGATAGACAGGCACGCGGCAACATTTACGCCGCAAGTAGGCGAATGACGAACGCTGCACGAGCGCGTCGGACATAGTCGCGCCTTCGCAGTCTGCTAAAAAAGCGGAAAGGTTAAGCGAGGGGAAAACAGTGCAAAGCGCGAGAAGCTACTGACGCTGTAGAAGCCTTACGGCGCAAGGCTCTAAGAGGATGGTGCCCAGGGCCGGAATCGAACCGGCACGCCTTGCGGCGGGGGATTTTGAGTCCCCTGCGTCTACCAATTTCACCACCTGGGCACGCTGAGTCGGCGATTATGACCCAAAACCGCGCGCTCGGCAAGCAGCGCCGGTTGTCCGCGGATCACTGGCTTAGATACGTGAACGCCCCGTTGCGGACGATGCCCATGACGCTCGCGCGCTGATCCAGTCCGACGTGGTCGCTGGCGCTCGTATTGACGACGCCGTTCGGCACCACCAGCTCATGCGCGTGCTCCAGTTCCGAGCGCAGCGCGACGCGAAATTCCTTCGTTCCCGGCTTGCCCGCCTTCAGCGCGCGCGTCGCCGCGTCCTGCAATCGCGGATAAACGCCCGCGGCGTCGCCGGCGAACTGCGTCACCGTGCCCTTGCCGTACCTGTCCTCGTAAGCATCGACGAATGCGAGCGCGGCCTTCTTCGACGGATGATCCGCCGGCAGCGTGCGCGCGACGACCACCGGCTGCGTCGGAAAGAGCGTGCCTTCCACGTCCTTGCCGCCGAGCTTGATGAACTCCGGCGTCGCGATGCCGTGCGTCTGATAGATCGCGCCCTTGTAGCCGCGCTCGACGAGCGTGCGCTGCGGAAGCACGGTCGGCGTGCCCGCGCCCGCGATCAAGACGGCGTCGGGCTTTGCGGCCATCAGCTTCAGAATCTGGCCGGTGACGCTCGCGTCCGTCCGGTTGAAGCGTTCGGTCGCGACTATCTTGATATGGCGAAGATCCGCGAACTTGGTGAATTCGGACAGCCAGCTATCGCCGTAACTGTCCGCGAAACCGATGAAGCCGACCGTCTTCACGCCGTGGTTGGACATGTAGCGCGTCATCACGTCGGCCATCGCGCGGTCGGTCTGCGCCATCTTGAACGCCCAGACCTTCTTGCCTTCCTGCGGTTCGACCACCGACGCCGAGCCGATCAGCGTAATCATCGGCGTCTGATATTCGGCGACCGGATCGAGCGCCGCGAGCGCGGCCGGCGTGATGTTCGGCCCGACGATCACGTCGACCTTGTCCTCGGTAATCAGCTTGCGGATATTGCGCACTGCCGCGCCGGGGTCCGAGCCGTCGTCGAGAATGATGTACTGCGCGTCCTGTCCCGCGATGGTCCTCGGCCACATCAGCATCGCGTTCTTGCTCGTGATGCCGATGGCGGCGGCAGGCCCCGTGCTCGACAAGTCCACGCCCACCTTGATCTGCGCGTGCGCGGCGGCGGACAGCACAGCCAGCGCGGCGCCGGCGGCGAGCCGGCGCGTGAATTTCGACAACGTCATCGGAAAGCTCTCCAGGGAAGTTCGTGTTTTTGTGATCGGCGTTGCGCCGTCGCCTTCAGAGTCAGAGTTCGTAACTTTCGTGCTCGCCGGAAAGCGCCTGTTCGATCAGCTTGCGGTTCATCGACGGCGACAGCAGCTCGACGAGCGTATACACATAGCTGCGCAGATAAGCGCCTTGCTTGAGCGCGAGCCGCGTGACGTTCGTGCCGAACAGATGCCCGACCGGCATCGCGCGCAAATGGCGGTCGCGCTCGGGATTGAACGCGATATCCGCCATGATCCCGACGCCGAGCCCCAGTTCGACGTAAGTCTTGATGACGTCCGCGTCGATGGCTTCGAGCACGATATCCGGCGTCAGATTGCGCAGCTGAAACGCATGGTTGATCTTCGTACGCCCGGCGAACGCCGCTTCGTACGTGATGAGCGGGTACTGCACGAGATCGTCGAGCGTGAGAAGCTTGCGTTCGAGGAGCGGATGCTCGGGCAGCATGACCGCCAGATGCTGCCACTGGAAGCAGGGCAGCGACACCAGTTCCTTATAGTTGGCGATGGCTTCGGTGGCAATGGCGATGTCGGCCTGATCGTGAATGACCATCTCGGCAACCTGCGTCGGGCTGCCTTGCAAAATGGACAGATGCACTTTCGGGAAGCGTTTCTTGAATTCCGCGATGGCCGACGGCAGCGAGTAGCGCGCCTGGGTGTGGGTTGCGGCGATCACGAGATTGCCCTGATCCTGCGCCGCGTAATCCTTGCCGACGCGCTTCAGGCTTTCCACTTCCTGCAGGATTTTCTCGACGGAAGCGAGAATGATGCGCCCCGGCTCCGTCAGCGACCGGACGCGCTTGCCGTGCCGCGTGAAGATCTCGACGCCCAGCTCGTCTTCCAGCTCGATGATCGCCTTCGACACGCCCGGCTGCGATGTATACAGCGCCTTCGCGGCTTCGGTCAGGTTGAAGTTCTGCC
Organism: Caballeronia sp. BCC1704; assembly: GCF_902833455.1. Taxonomy (NCBI): domain Bacteria; kingdom Pseudomonadati; phylum Pseudomonadota; class Betaproteobacteria; order Burkholderiales; family Burkholderiaceae; genus Caballeronia; species Caballeronia sp. BCC1704. Next base: position 1,025,544 of record NZ_CADFFT010000001.1, read on the forward strand.
GCACGGCCTCGCGCACGAAGCGGAACTGATGCAGATTCATTTATAACCCACGCGCATATCAAAGTAATTTTTCAGTCGTTTGCAATATATAGCAGGTTTATTACTATCAGTCCAATTTTTCCAATATCCATAGCTGTTTTCGTCATTAGCAAATGAGCGTTCCATCTGAACGCTGTGCGCGCCGGCGAATCAATGGATATCTGACGCGCGGCGCAACCTAGGGCGCCGGCGGCTAAACAAAAACTTGGGGCCCCCGAATGTACCAATACGATCAGATCGACCAGCGAATCGTTGACGAACGAGTCGCGCAGTACGCCGATCAGGTTCGCCGGCGTCTGTCGGGCGAGTTGAGCGAGGAAGAGTTCCGTCCGCTGCGGCTGCAAAACGGCCTGTACATGCAGCGCCACGCATACATGCACCGCATCGCGATTCCGTACGGCAACCTGCGCAGCGACCAGTTGCGCATGCTCGCCACCATCGCGCGGGAGCACGACCGTGGCTACGGCCACTTCTCGACGCGCACCAACATCCAGTTCAACTGGATCGAACTGGAAGAAACGCCGGAAATCCTGCGCAAGCTGGCATCGGTGCAGATGCACGCGATCCAGACGTCGGGCAACTGCATCCGCAACATCACGGCGGACCAGTTCGCGGGCGTGGCCCCGGACGAAACCGTCGATCCGCGTCCGTGGGCCGAAATCATGCGCCAATGGTCCACGTTCCACCCGGAATTCGCGTGGCTGCCGCGCAAGTTCAAGATCGCGGTGTGCGGCTCGGCGGAAGACCGCGCGGCCGTGCAGATCCACGATCTCGGCGTCTATCTGAAGAAGAACGCAGAGGGCGAAGTCGTCGCGAGCATTCTCGCGGGCGGCGGGCTCGGCCGCACGCCGATCATCGGCGCGGTCATCAAGGAAGACCTGCCGTGGCAGCATCTGCTGACATACTGCGAAGCCGTGCTGCGCGTGTACAACCGCTACGGCCGCCGCGACAACATGTACAAGGCGCGCATCAAGATTCTCGTGAAGGCGCTGTCGCCCGAGAAGTTCGCGAAGCAGGTGGAAGAAGAGTGGGCGCATCTGAAGGATGGTCCCTCGACGCTCACGCAGGACGAAGTGGACCGCGTGTCGAAGTTCTTCGCGCCGCCCGTCTACGAAAAGCTGCCGGACACGGACGCCTCATATGAGAAGCACCTGATCGAAAGCAAGCCGTTCGCGCGCTGGGTCGAGCGCAACGTGCGCCCGCACAAGATTGCCGGCTACGCGGCGGTCACGCTGTCGCTGAAGCCGACGGGCGTTGCGCCCGGCGATGCCACCGACAAACAGATGGACGAAGTCGCCAATCTCGCCGACGAGTTCTCCTACGGCGAAATCCGCGTCTCGCACGAGCAGAACCTGATTCTCGCGAACGTGAAGAAGCGCGATCTGTACGCCGTCTGGGAGCGCGCGAAGGCGATCGGTCTCGCGGCGGCGAACATCGGCCTGCTGACGGACATCATCTCGTGCCCGGGCGGCGATTTCTGCTCGCTCGCGAATGCGAAGTCGATCCCGATCGCGCAAGCGATTCAGGAACGCTTCGACAACGCCGACTATGTCTACGACCTCGGCGACCTGTCGATCAACATTTCGGGCTGCATGAACGCGTGCGGTCATCACCACGTCGGCAACATCGGCGTGCTGGGCGTCGATAAGGACGGCTCCGAGTGGTATCAGGTGACGCTCGGCGGCGAGCAAAGCTCGGGCGCGACCGGCGCGCATCTCGGCAAGGTCATCGGGCCGTCGTTCTCGGCGCATGAAATGCCGGACGTCGTCTCGAGCGTGATCGACACCTTCGTCGAGAACCGCCTGGAAGGCGAGCGCTTCATCGAGACGTTCGGCCGCATCGGCATCGCGCCGTTCAAGGAGCGCGTGTACGCATCGCGCCAAGCCCACGCTTAAGGATCTGCAGATGACGTTGATTATCAAAAACCGCGCGGTCGTCGAAGACGATTTTACCGTCGTGCGCGCAGGCGAAGACGGCGCGCTGCCGGCAGTCGATGCGCTTCCCGCAGGCAGCGTGATCGTGCCGTTCGCGCTGTGGAAGGACGTGAAGGACGCGCTCGTGGCATCGCGCGCGAAGGAATCGCTCGGCGTGTGGCTCGCGCCCGACGACGAACCCGCCGATCTCGCGCCGGATTTCGACAAGATTGCGGTGATCGCGGTCGATTTCCCGGTGTTTCGCGATGGCCGCGGCTTTTCCATCGGCCGCCTGCTGCGCGAGCGCTACAACTGGAAGGGCGAGTTGCGCGCCATCGGCGACGTGCTGCGCGATCAGGTGTTCTTCCACTACCGCTGCGGCTTCGACGCTTTTGCCGTGCGCGCGGACAAGGACATCAACGACGCGCTCAACGCGTTCAACGAATTCAGCGAGCTGTATCAGGGCGCGACCGACAACCCGGAACCGCTCTTCCGCCGCCGCGCCGCGGTGCTCGCCACGCTCGGAGCCTGAGGCATGACGCCAGAACTGCAAGCCAAGGTTGAACGCCTCGACGCGCTGCTCGATTCGATCGCAGCGCGCCATGAGCGCGTCAAGCTAGCCAGCAGCCTCGCCGCCGAAGACATGGTGCTCACGCACGCCATTCTTTCGCGCAAGGTCGGCATCGGCATCTTCTCGCTGAACACGGGCCGTCTGCATGCGGAAACGCTCGGCATGATCGACCGCGTGAAGGAACGCTACGGCTACGACATCGAGCAGTTTCATCCGCAGCAAGCCGCTGTCGATGAATACGTGCGCGATCACGGCCTGAATGCGTTCTACGAGAGCATCGACCTGCGCAAAAGCTGCTGCCATATCCGCAAGGTGGAGCCGCTCAACCGCGCGCTCGCCGATGTCTCCGCGTGGGTCACGGGCCAGCGCCGCGAGCAGTCGGTGACGCGCGCCGAACTGCACGAAGAAGAGCACGACGCGCCGCGCGGCATCGCCAAGTTCAATCCGCTCGCGGACTGGACGGAGACGGACGTGTGGGACTACCTGAAAGCCTTCGACGTGCCGGTGAACCCGCTGCATGCGCGCGGCTATCCGAGCATCGGCTGCGAACCCTGCACGCGCGCCGTGCGTCCCGGCGAGGACAGCCGCGCGGGCCGCTGGTGGTGGGAATCGCGCGATACGAAGGAATGCGGCCTGCACATGACCAACATCAGCAGCATCAAGATCGTCGAAGAAGCGCCGAGCTCCGCGATCTGACAAGGCGCACAGACGCCGGCTGAACCCTGTTACTGAACGCGGCTTGGCGAACCATGCCGCACAAAAAAGGATCGACGAACATGAGCACCACGCTCGACCCCAACGTCACCGCCCCGATCGTCAATCAGGCGACGCGGATGGACCACCTCGACTGGCTCGAAGCCGAGTCGATCCACATCCTGCGCGAACTCGTCGCGGAGTGCAGCAAGCCCGCGCTGCTGTTCTCGGGCGGCAAGGATTCGGTCGTCGTGCTGGCGCTCGCGCTGAAGGCGTTCGGCCTCGGCGGCAACCGCAAGACGGTGCTGCCGTTCCCGCTCGTGCATATCGACACGGGCCACAATTTCCAGGAAGTGATCGACTTCCGCGACCGTCGCGCGGCCCAAATCGGCGCGGAACTGGTCGTCGGCCACGTCGAGGATTCGATCAAGAAGGGCACCGTGCGCCTGCGCCGCGAGACGGATTCGCGCAACGCCGCGCAAGCGGTCACGCTGCTCGAAACTATCGAGCAATACGGCTACACGGCGATGATCGGCGGCGCGCGCCGCGACGAAGAGAAGGCGCGCGCGAAAGAGCGCATCTTCTCGTTCCGCGACGAATTCGGCCAGTGGGACCCGAAGGCGCAGCGCCCGGAACTGTGGAGCATCTACAACGCGCGTCTGCATGCGGGCGAGCATCTGCGCGTGTTCCCGATCTCGAACTGGACCGAGCTCGACGTGTGGCAGTACATCGCGCGCGAGAAGCTCGAACTGCCGTCCATCTACTACGCGCACGATCGCGAAATCGTGCGTCGCAACGGGCTGCTCGTGCCGGTGACGCCGCTCACGCCGGTGCGCGAAGGCGAGACGCCGGAGATCGCGCAGGTGCGTTTCCGTACCGTCGGCGATATCAGCTGCACGTGCCCGGTGGCGAGCGACGCCGACGACGTCGAGAAGATCATCGCCGAAACGGCCGTGACCGAGATTACCGAGCGTGGCGCCACGCGCATGGACGACCAAGCGTCCGAAGCCGCGATGGAACAGCGCAAGAAGCAAGGCTATTTCTAAGCATCACGCTCCGAGGAACCAACGAATCATGAGCATCTATCAAGCGGAAGACCTGGGCGTGTTGCGCTTCATCACGGCGGGCAGCGTCGACGACGGCAAGAGCACGCTGATCGGCCGCCTGCTGTACGACAGCAAGGCGGTTCTGTCCGACCAGTTGTCGGCCATCTCGCGCGCGAAAAACAAGCGCACCGTCGGCGATGAAATCGACCTGTCGCTGCTCACGGACGGTCTCGAAGCCGAGCGCGAGCAGGGCATCACCATCGACGTCGCGTATCGCTATTTCGCGACCGCCAAGCGCAAGTTCATCATCGCGGACACGCCGGGCCACGAGCAATACACGCGCAACATGGTGACGGGCGCATCGACGGCGCACGCCGCGATCATTCTCGTCGACGCGACGCGCGTCACGTTCGAAAACGGCGAAGCGCAACTGCTGCCGCAGACCAAGCGCCACAGCGCCATCGTGAAGCTGCTGGGCTTGCAGCACGTGATCGTCGCGATCAATAAAATGGATTTGGTCGAGTACAGCGAGACGCGCTTTAACGAGATTCGCGACGCGTATGTCGCGCTCGCGCGTCAACTCGGTCTCGAGCATGTGCGCTTCGTGCCGGTGTCGGCGCTGAAGGGCGACAACATCGTGAGCGCGAGCGAGCGCATGCCGTGGTACGCGGGCGAGCCGCTGCTCGATCTGCTCGAATCGCTGCCGGTCGCGCAGCCGAACGAACAGGCGCTGCGGTTCCCGGTGCAATGGGTCGCGCGTCAGGACGGCTCGCAGGCCGACGACTTCCGCGGCTACATGGGCCGCGTCGAGGCGGGCGAAGTGCGCGTGGGCGATGCGATCAACGTGCTGCCGGCGAATCGCCAGGCGACGGTCGCGGAAATCATCGCGCCGGTGCCGGGCGGCGTGGCGTCGGTGAATCGCGCGTTCGCGGGGCAGACGGTGACCGTTCGTCTTGCCGAAGACGTGGACGTGTCGCGCGGCGATACGTTCGTCCCGGCGACGGCTGCTGTGACTCCGGCGAAGAAGCTCGAAGCCGACCTGTGCTGGTTCGACGAAGAGCCGCTTTCGGCGCAGCGCAAGTATCTGCTGAAGCAGACGACCAATACCGTGTTCGCGCGCATCGGCGCGGTGAAAGAGGTGCTGGACGTGCACACGCTGTCGCACTCGGTGGACCGCACGACGCTCGCGATGAACGACATCGGCCGCGTGGCGCTCACGCTGCAAAAGCCGATCGTCGCGGACGAGTACGATACGCATCAGGGCACCGGCGCGTTCGTGCTGATCGACGAGGCGACGCATCACACGGTCGCGGCCGGTATGATCCGCGAAATTGCGGCTTGATGCTTGATGACGGACGAAATGCACATGGGTAAGGTCTATCTGATCGGAGCGGGACCGGGCGCGGCGGATCTCATCACCGTGCGCGGCATGCGCTTGCTCGAACAGGCGGATGTCGTGCTGCACGACGCGCTGATCGAGCCGGCCATGCTCGACTACGCGCCGAATGCGAAGCGGATCGCGGTCGGCAAGCGCTGCGGACAGCGGTCGACCGCCCAGCATTTCATCAACAAGCAGATCGTCGATGCGGCACGCGAGCATGGCGTCGTCGTGCGTCTGAAGGGCGGCGATCCGATGCTCTTCGGCCGCGCTGACGAGGAGATGCGCGCGCTGGACGCGGCGGGCATCGAGTACGAAGTGGTGCCGGGAATCACGGCGGCGCTCGCGAGCGCCGCGACGCTGCGTCGCTCGCTCACATTACGCGGCGTGTCGCGCAGTGTCGCGCTCGCGACGCACAGCCGCGCCGCCGACAGCGAGGACATTCGCGAGCAGGCGAAGGCCGATTCGCTCGTCTTCTACATGGGCCGCGACAGCGCGGCGGATATCGCGCAGCAATTGATCGACGCGGGGCGGCCGGGTTCGACGCCGGTAGCGATCGTGGAGGCGTGCAGCACGCCGCGCGAACGCACGCTCACGCTGACGCTCGCGCGCATGGCCCTCGGCGAGGCGCAGGCGTGGCTGGACCCGTCGCAGCCGAGTCTGTTGATGATCGGCGAGGCGTTCAAGGAAAGGGCGTCGGCGGGAAAGCCGAAGGTGCATCTTAAGGGGATGCAGGCGGCGGCTTAAGTTGTGGGGACGCTAGCCGGCTGAGGAGACGCGGGTTCGCTTATGCCGCAGAGCGCCGACATATCGACTTTTTGTTGTCGCCGCGGACGTCTTTGCGCCGCTTCTTGAGAACGAGACAGCTTCGGCTTCCAATCGCGCTTCGACGCCGACCAACTCATCCCGCAAGCTGAGCAGGTCGTTCTGCAGGCGAGTCATTTCCTGCAACTTCTGGCTAAGGTCGCCGATCACCACATGCTGTTCATCCCGCCAGATCTCGGACAGTGATGCCGTCTGCGTGGCCGGGCGACAAGCCTCTAACCGCGCTACCTGTCTTCGAAAGAAATAAGCGACGCTCCAAACCGTCAAAAGCGTGACGCTAGCGATAACGAAGACGCCGTAGCCTTGCCGAAGCGATGCCAGAATATCGATCATGTCGTCAGACGTTTAATTTCGGACAAGCCGACCGTTAGAAAATAATACACGACCGCGACGGTCTTGGCCGCTCCCCAGTCGAACAGGGAGAAGGGTATTCCAATGTCTTGAACCTCGGACAACGAGGCGCCCAGCATGCGGTGCCAGAGAGGCATCCCTCCCACCGCAAGACTCGCCGCAACGGTGATGAGCGCAATGTCGCACCGGTATCGGAACTTGTCGACGGGCGTTGCATACGGTCCTGGCGCAGCCCCGACGAGACAAAGCGGGATGAGCATTGCAATGGAACTGAGCATGAGCCCCGGCGCGAGAAACGCTGCGGGACTCTTTTCCTTCATTGCCTGGTGCACAGTAAGTTCAAAAACGCCGAGCCAGAAGGGCAGCGTGTACGTGAACACTCGGACAAAGCAGTTGTAAAGCAAACGTTCCATGCGTGTAGGGAACAGTGATCGAAAACGGCTGTTTTGTCGACGCAGTCATAACGTCGACGCCTAGTACGTAATCAATCCTAGCATCGTCTGCATCCCTAAATAACTGCCGCAGTCCGAATCTTTCCTCGGTCGCGCTAAGGGCGGCGGTTAGCGAGGCCTTAGGTCTGTTTCAAGCAATACTGGGCCACCGCATCGAGCACCGCATCGTCCTCACCAACCGCCGTTGCGCAGTGGATGGCCACATCCGGATGCGCCTCCCGACACTTCGCCACGACTTCGGGCAGATCCCGCCGCACGTGTCCGCCTTGCCCGAAGAACACCGGAACGACGGTGATCGCATCACACCCGTCCGCGACTTGCGCGGCGACCGCTGCGGGCAAATCCGGCGTCATCAATTCGAGAAACGCAAGCGACACCGGATCGCCCCGCAACGCGCGCAGCTTCGCGGCGAGCCGTTCGAACGGCTCGGCCCAGCGCGGATCGCGCGCGCCGTGTCCGAAGAGGATGATGCCGTGTCTGCTCATCGCGTTGTCCTCCGCTAAGCGGCCGTCAGTGCCGCTCGACCCATTTGAGACCCAGCAAGCCGATTGCCAGGTATGCCAGCGCGGGCGCCGCCGCCGTGATCGGCGCGGGCCACGTGTTCAGCGTGCCGATATGCGAGAACAGCGTATTGAACAACTGGAAGCTCATGCCGATCATGATGCCGCCGAACACCTTCACGCCCACCACGCCCGCGCGCGTATGCAGATACGCGAACGGCAGCGACAGCACCAGCATCACGAATACCGCGAACGGATACAGAATCTTGCGCCAGAACGCGATCTGATACCGCTGCGTGTCCTGATGATTCTCCGTCAAGTGCTGGATATAGCGGAAGAGATTGAACATCGACATGCGATCCGGCGACACCAGCAGCACCGAAAGAATCTGCGGCGTCAGCTCCGAGCGCAACGAGAACTGCGGCAGCGTCGTCTCTTTCGCGCGATACACCGGGTTGAGCGCATCGGCGGAGTTCGCGCTTTGCGGTTGCGCATCGACCAGTTGCGTCTCCGTTACGCCCGTCAGCTTCCAGTGGCCCGGCGGCTGATACACGCCGCTTTTCGCAATGCGCACGCTCGAAAGCCGGAACTTCGAATCGAATTCGTAGATGCGCACGTTGGCGATCGTCGTATCCGGGTTCAGCGTGCCGACATTGACGAAGCGCGTCACCTGTTCGCCGTTTTCCTTCGCGGAGAGCGTGTCCTTGACCCACACGCCCGATTCGAAATTGGACGACACCGACGAGCCCAGCGCCTCCAGCCGCACGCGCTCGGACAATTGATCGGCGTACGGCCCGACCACTTCGCCGATGATGTACGTCACGAGCACGAGCGGCACGCCGATCTTCAAAAGGGAGCGCAGCGCCGCGCCGGTCGAAAGCCCGGACACGCGAAAGATGGTGAACTCGGAGGCCGCCGCCATCTGCGCGAACACGTAGATGGCGGAAATGAGCGCGGCGACCGGAATGATTTCGTAGAAGCGCGAAGGCGTCTGCAAGGCCACGCGCAGCACCGCGAGCGTGAACTTGTAGTTGCCGTGCCCGACCGTGTTCAGCTCGTTGATCAGGTCGAAGAAGAAGAACAGGCCCGAGAACGCGAACAGAATGAAGATGAAGGCGAGATAAATCTGGCGCGCGAAGTATCGTTCGTAGATGCGCATGGGCTCAGGCTCCCTTCGAGCGCGTGAAGCTCGCTCGCGTGAAGAGCGGCCGGTTGCGCACGCGCAGCCAGAAGATGAACGCGACGAGCGCGAGCACCAGCACATGCAGTCCGACAATGCCGACGCCGAACGAGAGCTTGCCCTGCTCGATCCACGACTGCACGACGTTCAGCAAGTTCGAGTACGTGAGATAGATCAGCACGGCCATCACGAGATTGATGGTCCGGCTGCGGCGCGGGTTCTGATAAGACAGCGGAATGGCAAGCAGCATCAGGTTGATGGCGATGAGCGGCAGGCCCATGCGCCAGGCGAATTCGGCGAGATTTTCCTTGGTCGGATTGGCGAGCAGATCGGGCGTGGAGATGCCGGTCGTGGTCGGCGTATTGACCACCTGATGACTCATGATCTTCACGCCATATCGCGCGAACTCCGTGATGCGGAAGTTCGGCTGGCCCGGCGTGCCGTCGTAGCGCCGCCCGTCTTCCAGCACGATGAAGCGGTCGCCGTCCGCGCGCGTTTCCGTGTGGCCGTTCTCCGACACGATCACGTTGACCTTCCCGCCTTCGGTGCTCGTGACGAACACATTTTCCACATGCCCCTGATCCGGCGACATCTTCTCGATGAAGAAGACGCGGTGGCTCGACGGCGATTCGCGGAACTGGCCGGGCGCGAGCAGTGACACTTCGTCGCGCTGCTGAAAACGCGCCTTGATGAGCTTGCTCTGCTGATTCGACCACGGCCAGCCGATGAACGCGAAGAAGATGATGAGAATGATGATCGGCGTGGAGAAAACGGCGATCGGCTTGATGAGCTGGGTCTGGCTCACGCCCGAGGCGAGCCACACGACCATCTCCGAATCGCGATACCAGCGCGTGAGCACGAAAAGAATCGAGACGAAGAGCGTCACGATCAGCATGACGGCGAGATAGCCGATGACGGTGAGGCCGATCAGCACGACGACATCGCGCGGGTCGACCTGACCTTGAGCCGCGAAGCCGACGATGCGGATCATCATCGTCGTGAGCATGATCGTGAGCAGCACCATGAATACGGCGCCGGCCGTATACGCGAGTTCGCGCTGCAGGGAGCGTTCGAAGATCATTGATTTCTGCTTGAGGCCGGCGGCGATGCGGCTACGCGTTGACTGACCCGGGAAACGCAGCTTCGTTCCCCGGCGCCGCGAGCCTGTGACCGCCGCGGTAAAAATAGCGGATAATTGCGGCTTTCATCCTTCAGCCTGGATTTTACCGAGGATAAGCGCGATGGACTTTAGCATAAAAGCCTGTGATTGGAGCAAAGGCGAGTCAAATGGTTTCCTGACCGGAAAGGCCGATGTCGTGGTGCTCGGCGTCTTCGAAGCGCAGACGCTCTCGGGCGCGGCCCTCGCCTTGGATCTCGCGACGAAAGGCTTGATTTCGCGCATCGTGAAGGCAGGCGACATGAACGGCCGCGCGGGCACCACGCTGCTGGTGCCGGAAGTCACGGGCATCGGCGCGGCGCGCGTGCTGCTCGTCGGCCTCGGCAAGCAGGACGCCTTCAATCAGAAGGCGTATGGCGAAGCGGTTCGCGCCGCGTGGCGCGTCATTCTCGGCACGAAGATCGCGCAAGTCACGTTCACGCTCGCGCAACTGCCCATCCAGGAGCGCAGCGGCGACTGGGCGGTGCGCGCCGCCATCCTCGCGCTGCGTGAACTTACCTACAAGTTCACGCAGATGAAGAGCAAGCCCGAAAACGGCGCGCGCTCGCTGAAGAAGATCGTCTTCAGCATCGACGCGGCGGACGAGAAAGCCGGCCGCACGGCGATCAAGCAGAGCGTTGCTATCGCGAACGGCATGGACCTGACGCGCGATCTCGGCAATCTGCCGCCGAACGTCTGCACGCCGACCTATCTCGGCCAGACCGCGAAGCAACTCGGCCGCGACTGGAAGCTGAAAGTAGACGTGCTCGGCCTCAAGCAGATCGAAGCGCTCAACATGGGCTCGTTCCTGTCCGTGGCGAAGGGCTCGGTGCAGCCGCCGCAGTTCATCGTCATGCAGTATCAGGGCGCGGGCGCGGCTTCGGGCGAATCGGGCAAGGGCAAGAACAAGAACGCGCCGATCGTGCTCGTGGGCAAGGGCATCACGTTCGATTCGGGCGGCATCTCGATCAAGCCCGGCGAGGCAATGGACGAGATGAAGTACGACATGTGCGGCGCGGGCTCGGTCTTCGGCACTATGCGCGCCGTCGCCGAAATGGGCCTGAAGCTGAACGTGATCGGCATCGTGCCGACGTGCGAGAACATGCCCGCGGGCAACGCGCTGAAACCGGGCGACATCGTCACCGCGATGAACGGCACGACCATCGAAGTGCTGAACACGGACGCCGAAGGCCGCCTCATTCTGTGCGATGCGCTCACCTACGCGGAACGCTTCAAGCCGGCTGCGGTCGTCGACATCGCCACGTTGACGGGCGCGTGCATCATCGCGCTCGGCCATCACAACACGGGCCTGTTCTCGAAAGACGACGCGCTCGCGGGCGAGTTGCTCGACGCATCGCGCGAGGCGGTCGATCCGGCGTGGCGTCTGCCGCTCGACGAGGAGTATCAGGATCAGTTGAAGTCGAATTTCGCGGATGTCGCGAACATCGGCGGGCGTCCGGCGGGCAGCGTGACGGCGGCGTGCTTCCTGTCGCGCTTCGCGCAGAACTATCCGTGGGCGCATCTGGATATCGCCGGGACCGCCTGGAAGAGCGGGGCGGCGAAGGGCGCGACGGGCCGTCCGGTGCCGCTCCTCTCGCAGTTCCTGATCGACCGCGCGGGGCAGTGATCGCGCCATGACGCGCATTGACTTTCACACGAACGTCGGCGATCCGCTCGCCTATGCCTGCCGCCTCGCGCGCAAGGCGTATGCGAGCGGGCGCTCGCTCGTCGTGCTCGCGGACCCGGCGCGCCTCGCCGCGTTCGACGAACAGTTGTGGACCTTCGCGCCGCTCGAGTTCGTGCCGCACTGCATGGCGAAGAGCGCGCTCGCGCAGGAAACGCCGGTCGTGCTCGCCGCCGATCTCGACGACGTGCCGCATCATCAGGTGCTCGTGAATCTGGGCGCGCCGGTGTCCGCGCAGTTCGCGCGCTTCGAGCGTCTGGTGGAAATCATCGGCGACGACGCCGACGAACTCGCGGCGGGGCGGGAGCGCTTTCGCTTCTATCGCGATCGCGGCTACGCCATCGAAACGCACAAGCAAGGCGGTTGAGCGAACAGTGCGCAAGCCACGCGCCGCGTTAGCATCGGCGCGTGGAGACCACTGAGAAACCATCCGACATCATGACCGACAACACGCACACGCCCGAATCGTTCGATTCGTCCATTCCCGTTCTCACCGATGTCGTCGTGCCCGGCAAGCCGGAATTCGCGCGCGCCGCGGGCGTCAACGACGCCGCTGCGGCCTACGAAGCGCAACGCGTCGGCGAGCGGCTGCAAGGCCGTGTCACGCAGTTCCTGAGCGGCGATGCCCGCGCGATCATCGAGGCGCGTTGCCAGGACGTGCTGCGCGAGCATTCGGCGAAGATGGTGCAGGAGATCACGCGCGAAGTGTCGCTGGCGCTCGAAAGCAAGATGCGCGAGTGGGTGGCCGTGGCGGTGGAGGAAGAGTTGCAGCGGCAGCGGGGCGGCTGAGTCTCGCGTTGCCGGGAACGACGAAAGGGGCGCATCGAGCGCCCCTTTTGCTTTGATTAGCGAAGACTGTCGATCAGCTTCAGCCTGTCACCGCTCCGCGATTCGCCGGCAGCGCGAGCGCCGCGAATTTCGCCAGCACGCCGCGCGTGTACTTCGGCGCGGGCTTCTTCCAGGCGGCGCGGCGGCGCGCGATTTCCGCGTCGTCCACGTTCAGTTGAAGCAGCAGCTTGTGCGCGTCGATGGTGATGGAGTCGCCTTCCTGCACGAGCCCGATCGTGCCGCCCGCGTACGCTTCCGGCGCGACGTGGCCGACCACCATGCCCCACGTGCCGCCGGAAAAACGCCCGTCGGTAATGAGCCCGACTGATTCGCCCAGCCCCTTGCCGATGATCGCCGATGTCGGCGCGAGCATCTCCGGCATGCCGGGGCCGCCCTGCGGGCCGAGATAGCGCAGCACGACGACATCGCCGGCCTTGATCTTGTCGGCGAGAATCGCTTCCATTGCGGTTTGCTCGTCGTCGAACACGCGCGCCGGGCCGGTGATCACCGGGTTCTTGAGGCCCGTGATCTTCGCGACCGCGCCGTCTTCCGCGAGATTGCCGCGCAAAATGGCGAGGTGGCCTTCCTTGTAGAGCGCCTGCTCGATCGGGAAAATCACCTTCTGATCCGCGCGCGGCTTGCTCGGCACGTCCTTCAGTTCTTCCGCGAGCGTGCGGCCCGTGATCGTGATGCAGTCACCGTGCATCAGACCCGCGTCGAGCAGGATCTTCATCACTTGCGGGATGCCGCCGGCCTTGTGCAGGTCCGTCGCGACATACTGGCCCGAAGGCTTCAGATCGCAGATGACCGGCACTTTCTTGCGCATGCGCTCGAAGTCGTCGATGCTCCATTCCACTTCCGCCGCGTGCGCGATGGCGAGGTAGTGCAGCACGGCGTTGGTCGAGCCGCCCGTCGCCATGATCAGCGCGACCGCGTTCTCGATCGACTTCTTCGTGATGATGTCGCGCGGCTTGAGGTCCTTCTTCACGGCTTCGACGAGCACGCGCGCCGATTCGGCGGCGGAGTCCACTTTCTCGTCGTCGGGATTCGCCATCGTCGACGAATACAGGAGCGACATGCCGAGCGCCTCGAACGACGAGCTCATGGTGTTGGCCGTGTACATGCCGCCGCAGGAGCCGGTGGACGGGCACGCGTTCTTCTCGACGCCCTTGAAGTCCTCTTCCGACATGCGGCCTGCGGTGAACTCGCCGACCGCCTCGAACGACGACACGATAGTCAGGTCCTTGCCCTTCCAGTTGCCCGGACGAATGGTGCCGCCGTACACGTAGATGCCCGGCACGTTCATGCGCGCGAGGCCGATCATGCCGCCCGGCATGTTCTTGTCGCAGCCGCCGATCACCACGACGCCGTCCATCCACTGGCCCTGCACGGCCGTCTCGATACAGTCCGCGATTACCTCGCGCGACACCAGCGAGTACTTCATGCCTTCGGTGCCCATCGACATGCCGTCGGAGATCGTCGGCGTGCCGAACACTTGCGGATTCGCGTTCGACTGTTTGATCGCCGCGATGGCGGCATCGGCGAGGCGCTGCAGGCCGGCGTTGCACGGCGTGATCGTCGAGTGGCCGTTGGCGACGCCGATCATCGGATTGTCGAAATCCTCTTCCTTGTAGCCGAGGGCGTAGTACATCGAACGATTGGGCGAACGCGCGACGCCCTGCGTCACGTTTTTCGAGCGGCGATTGAAGGCCATGTTGGGGCTCCTTGAAGATTCTTTTGTCTAGTGGCGCAAGAATGCAGCGTCGGCTTGTATCTGTCCAATATATTATTCAGGGTCTATTAGGTCGGAGAAGATATTGATGGACGAGCGAAACGCGCCGATCGAACTGCGTTTGCTGCGCTACTTTGTGACGGTCGCCGAAGAAATGCATTTCGGCCGCGCCGCCGCGCGTCTCGCGATGACGCAGCCGCCGCTTTCGCAGGCCATTCGCGCGCTCGAAGACGCGCTCGGCGTCGCGCTCTTCGCGCGCACGAAGCGCACGGTCGAACTGACGCCGGTCGGCAAGGATCTGCTGCCGGAGGTGCGGCGCATTCTCGCCGCCGCCGATGCGCTGCGTCCGCTCGCGCAGTCGCTTTCGCGCGGCGAGGCGGGCGTGCTGTCGCTCGCGTTCGTGTCCACCGCGGACTACGGCCTGTTGCCCGCGCTGCTGCGCGACTTCGGCGCGCGCTATCCCGGCGTGCGCCTGCAACTGACCGAAGCGACGAGCGACGTGCAGATCGAAGAACTTGTCGCCGGTCGCGTGGACGCGGGGCTCGTCATTCCGCCGCTGCCGCCGCGGCACGCGATGTCGCTGTCGTATCTTGCGATTGCCCGCGAGCCGCTCGTCGTCGCGATGTCCTCGGACGCCGCCGAGCAATTGCAGCAGGGCACGGCCGAATGGGCCGACACGCCCGTTGATCTGCGCGATCTCGCCGCCGCGCCGCTTGTCGTGTTTCCGAGGCGTCTCGCGCCGGGTTTGTATGACATCATTATGGGCTGCTACGGCGCGGCGGGACTCACGCCGCGCATCGGGCAGGAGGCGATCCAGATGCAGACCATCGTGAGCCTCGTGTCCGCCGGCATGGGCGTCGCGCTCGTGCCGCAGTCGCTGCGGCATTTGCGGCGCACGGGCGTGGTGTATCGACCGCTGCGGCCGGTGGCGGATGCGCCGGTCGTCGAAACCGGACTCGTGTGGCGCGCGGCCGAGGTGAGTCCGGTGCTCGCCGGCTTCATCGAGATCGTGCGCGCGCGGGCCGCCGCCGTCTCTGCTTTATGATTCGTGCCTGACTTCGCTTGGCTCAAGAACTCTACGATGCTCATTCACCCCAATTTCGATCCCGTCGCGATTCACCTCGGACCGCTCGCCGTGCGCTGGTACGGCCTCATGTATCTGGTCGCGTTCATTTCCGCCATCGTCATCGGACGACTGCGGCTGCGGCTGCCGTATGTCGCCGCGCAAGGCTGGAGCGCGAAGGACATCGACGACATGCTGTTCTACGGCGTGCTCGGCACGATTCTCGGCGGGCGCATCGGCTATGTGCTGTTCTACAAGGCGAGCTATTACGCGGCGCATCCGCTCGATATCTTCAAGGTGTGGGAAGGCGGCATGTCGTTTCACGGCGGCTTTCTCGGCGTGACCTTCGCGATGGTGCTGTTCGCGTACCAGCGCAAACGCACGTGGCTGCAAGTGACCGATTTCGTCGCGCCGATGGTGCCGCTCGGCCTCGCGGCGGGGCGTCTCGGCAACTTCATCAACGGCGAGCTGTGGGGCCGCGTGACCGACCCGGCCGCGCCCTGGGCGATGCTGTTCCAGAACTCGACGAACGACGACGCCATCTGGCTCGCGAAGAACCCGCAACTCGACGCGAAGTGGCATCTGATGGACATCTTCCAGCGTTATCACATGCTGCCGCGCCATCCGTCGCAGTTGTATGAGATTGCGCTGGAAGGCATCGTGCTATTCATCGTGATCTGGACGTTCTCGCGCAAGCCGCGCCCGGTCGGCGCCATCTCCGCGCTCTTTTTGATTGGCTATGGACTCGCGCGTTTCACGGTCGAATTCGCCCGCGAACCGGACGACTATCTCGGCCTGCTCGCGCTCGGCCTCTCGATGGGCCAGTGGCTTTCGCTGCCGATGATCGTCGCCGGCGTCATCATGATGGTGTGGGCGTACAAGCGGCATCGTCGCGTGGCGGCGAACGCGGCGTAATTTCGCGCGGGGCCGCGCTTGCGGTCCCGCTTGGGTTCGCTTGGCCTCGCTCGGTCAGCGGCCCATCTGCACCGAGCCGGACACGTCGACGGTCACGGTCGTCGTGCCGGCTTCGAGCGCCATCGGCGCGGCCATCTTGGCATCGGCGCCCATGGCGCGCGACTGCATCATCATCACCGGGCGCGGCGCCACGCCGCTATGCCCGACGTTCACCTCGCGAATCGAATAGCTGCTGTAGCCGAACGCCTGCGAGGCGGCTTGCGCCTGCTTGCGGAACGAATCGATGGCCTGCGTCGAGAGCTTCTGCTCCGCGGCGCGCTGCGCTTCCGGCGACAGCGAGAACGTGACGTTGCCGACCTGCATCGACGAACTCATCTTGCCCGCGAGCTTCGAGGCGGCCGCGAAGTCGTGCGATTCGAGCACGATCTCCGTGCGCCCGCGCCATGCGGAAATCTTGCCGTCGCGGTCGGTCGACGGATACACGGTGAACGAGCCACTTTTCGCGGTGACGCCATCGACACCCTTCGCTTCGCGCAACGCAGCTTCGGCGCGCTGATTGAGCGTCGCGGTGAGCGATGAAGGATCGGCGGCTTCCTGCTCGTAGAAGAGCGTGATGGTGACGACATCCTGCGGCACTTGCGCGCTGGCCTGTGCCGAAAGCGAAAGCACGCCCGCGGGCTGCGGATTGGCGATGACCGTCTGCGCGGCGACGGAGGCGGAATAGGCGAGAGTGGCGCTCGACATCGCGAGGGCGAGGGCGGCGGCGATTTTCTTGTTCATCATCGAAGGACTCCAACGCAAGGCGTCGCGTGATTCGCGACCGCACTTAGGCGTCCGCCTCCAGTCCTTAGTTCCTGCTCTAGACGAGGCGTTCGGTAATAAAGCGCCATTCGTCCTCGGTGACCGGCGTGATCGACAGGCGGTTGCCGCGCGCGAGCACTTGCATGCCGGCGAGTTCCGCATGCTCGCGCAGTTCGGCGAGCGGAATGAGCCGTGTCTTCTTCACGAAGCGCACATCGACGAGCATCCAGCGTGGCGTGTCCTGCTTGGATTTGGGATCGTAGTAGGCGCTCTTGGGATCAAACTGCGTGGGGTCGGGATACGCCGTCGAGCAGACCTTCGCGATCCCCGCGATACCGGGCTCGGGGCAGCTCGAATGGTAGAAGAGCACGCCGTCGCCGATCTGCATCTGGTCGCGCATGAAGTTGCGCGCCTGATAGTTGCGCACGCCGGTCCACGGCAGCGTCTTCTTGGGCGCGTGCGCGAGATGATCGATGCTCGCTTCGTCCGGTTCGGACTTCATCAGCCAGTAGCGCATGAGTTCGGCGTGAAGGAGTGTGCGTGCGGTTTTGGGCGATGCAAACAAAAACGGCACCGGTAAGAACCGATGCCGTTCGTGCTTCCAGAAATAAGGTCCCCGCCTCAGCCGCTAGGCCGGCATCCTGAACCTGGGTTCAAGATTGGTCGCGGTAAGCAACACTTCGGGTACATCAGACAGAGTGACGCGCGCGCCCGTGCTGCAACGTTCCGCAACCGTGCCAATGTAGCATTGGTTCAAGGAATATATGACCTTGGCGTACCAGGCAGGGAGACCTCACTGTACACCAAACGTTTGGTCCTTGCAGCCCTTGCCTACGTTTCTCGCGGTATCTTTTTTTGATGGATACCGCAACGCTGATTAGATCAGCGCATGACCGTCAGTGCGCTTCGCTCAGTGCGCTTCGTATTGTGCAATGACAGCGCCGAGCTGCTCGTTCATCGAATGCATGGTGCGGCGGATTTCCTCGGCCGGAAATGCTTCGCCGTGACGCACGCTTTCCTGCAGCTTGAGCAATTCGGACGCCAGCGAGAGCGCGGCCATCACCGCGATGCGGTCCGTGCCGCGCACGCTGCTTGCGTTGCGGACCTTGTTCATTTCGGCATCCACGCGGGCCACCGCTTCGCGCAGCGCGGCTTCGGTTTCCGGCGAGCACGCGAGGCGATACTGCTGGCCGAGAATGGATACTTCGATCTGCGTGGTCGTCATGCCTTCTCTCCTTGATGATGCTCGCCGTGCACTTCTTCCGCGTGCGCATGTTCGTGCTGCGCTTCGCGCGACGCGCTGGATTCGGCGTTCAGAAGATCGAGCTGATTGTCGCTTTCGGCATGATGCGCTTTGCCGCGCGGCAGCTTTTCGAGGATCGCGTTGAGGCGCACTTGCGCGTCGTCGATCTTCGCGGACAGCGAATCGCGTTCGCCTTGCAGCGTGTCGCGCTCGTGGCGAACCTGCGCGAGTTCGGCCTGAACGCCGGCGTAATCGGCGCGCAGCTGTTCGATTTGTGCTTCGAGCGCGAGACGCGCCTGATTGTGGCGCTCGCTGATCTTGATCAGCCGGCCGATGTTTCCTGACAGTGATTCGAGTTCGTTGAGCATGTGCTGCGTCCTCTAAAGACCTGGCATTTTAGCGCGGTTCAACGGTGCTTCCGATAATTGTCTCGTTTCGAGACGTAACAACACGCGATCTTGCGCGCATCGCCGCGTATTCATGTGCGGAATGGCCGCGCGTGACGCACTCGGATGCGCGGCTGACGTCGCTCGCTTGTCGCTTGCTCGTCGCTCGCTCGTCGCTCAAGCCTCGCGATGACGGGCGCGCGCCTTCTTGACGGCCCTAATGCGCGCTCCTACACTTGCCGCACTTTTGGTGCTCGCGCCGCCTTTCTTGCGGCGCAGTCAAACGGGAAACAGGAAGCGCTGTCTCGCCTCGCGCGGCTCGCCAACCTGTGCTGCCCCCGCAACGGTAAGCGACCGCAACGCAAGTTGCAAGTCGTCCCTCGCGCGTTTCTACGTGTTGCTCCGTGGTCGTTTGCCATCGGACACGCGACTGCAAGAAACGTGTCGGCGCCACTGCGCTTCGAAGCGCGGGAAGGCGGGACGATGCGTCGCCAGCCCGGATACCGGCCAATCGTCCAGCGCGCCGATGCTTTGCAAGACGGCGCGCGCGTCGCGCACAGACCTCGCGGGGAGCGGGGCACGCGCCAGTCTCCAACGGAAACGCTTCACCCATGCTCTTGCCTTCGTCGGGCCTCATTCGTCGCGCGGCGCGCGTCGTGATGTGCGCCGCCGCGAGTGCGCCGCTTGCACAGGCCGCGCACGCCGATTCCGATTCTCCGTCGCAGACACTCGCGCCCGTCGTCGTCACGGCGACGCGCGGCGCGCAACCGCTCGCCGATTCCATCCCGCAGGCGACGCTCTTCGACGCGCAAGACATCGCCGACAGCAATGCAAACGATGTGCTCGGGCTCATCGCGCTTGCGCCCGGCGTGCAGATCACGCGCAACGGCGGGCCGGGCGCGACCTCGGGCGTGTTCATACGCGGCGCGTCGTCGACGCAGTCGCTGGTGCTGATCGACGGCGTGCGCGTTGAATCGGTGTCGCTCGGCGCGGCGCAGTTGTCGCAACTGATGCTCGATCAGACCGGCCGCGTCGAAGTGGTCAACGGCAACGTGTCGGCGCTGTATGGATCGAACGCGATCGGCGGCGTCGTGCAGATTTTCACGAAGGAGGGCGAAGCACATCCGCCACGCTTTCACTTCGAAGCCGAATACGGCAGCTATCACACGCAGCGGCAGTCGGCGGGCGTCGACGGCGCGCTCGATGCCGAGGGCCGCACCACGTTCAGCCTCAACGTGTCGCGCGAGAAGACGGACGGCTTCTCGTCGATCGATCCCGCGCTCGCGCCCGCCGCGAATCCGAACGCGAACGGTTATCTGAACGAAAGCGTCGCCGCGACGCTGCGCCACAAGTTCAGCGACAAGTGGGACGCAGGCGTGCGCTTCCTGCAATCGAACGGCGTGAACAGCTTCGACGATCCCTACGGCGTGCCGACCGATCTCAACGAATCGCATGATCGCGTGCGCTCGGCCTCCGTCTTCGCGAACGGCAAGCTCACCGACAACTGGACGACGCACTTCACCATCGCGCAAGGGCAGGACCGCGCGAACATCGAGAAAAACGGCGTCTATACGAGCCGCTTCGACTCGGAGAATCATCAGTATCTGTGGCAGAACGACTTCCGGCTCACCGAGGCGCATAAGCTCGTGTTCGGCTACGAGCATCTCGACCAGTCGCTCGACTCCGATCAGTTCAGCGCGCCCGACCGGCATGTGAACTCGGTGTTCGCGGGCTATGTCGGCCGCTTGGGTCCGAGCGAAGTGCAGGCCAACGTGCGCCGCGACCAGTATTCCGACTTCGGCGGCGCGAACAGCTACTATCTGGGCTACGCGTACAACTTCGATTCGCATTGGCGCGCGAGCGCGAGCTACGCGGCATCGTTCCGCGCGCCGAGTTTCGACGACCTCTACTATCCGTTCAGCGGCAATCCGTCGATACAGCCGGAGCGCAGCCATTCGGCCGAGGCCGCGTTGCAGTACGCATCGGAGAAGATCGGCGTGGTGCGCGTGACGGCGTTCGAGACGCGCTATTCGAATCTGATCGACTACGTGGGCGACAGCAGCGGCTTCTATACCGCGCAGAACGTGGGGCGCGCGAAGGTGCAGGGCGTCGAGACATCGTGGGCGGGACACGTGGGCGCAACCGACGTGCGCGCGAGCGTGACGTTCCAGAATCCCGTCGACGAGACAAATCACGAAGACCTCGCGCGTCGCGCGCGGCGCTTCGCGTCGCTGTCGGCGCATCGGTCGACCGGGCGCTGGCGCGTGGGCGGCGAGTGGATCGTGAGCGGCGCGCGCAGCGACTACGATTCGACGCTCGCGGGCTACGGCGTCGTCAATCTTTCGGCGCAATACGACATCACGAAGTCGTGGTACGTGAATGCGCGCATCGACAACCTGTTCGACCGCAACTATGAACTGGCTTACTCGTACAACACGCCGCGTCGCGGCGCTTACGTCACGATCGGCTGGCATCCGTCGTGAGCCACGCCGCTGACGCGCGCCGCCCGATGAAGGCGATGCACGCAGGCCGCGCCGCCGCGATCTGGCTCGCGTTGGGCGCGGCGGTCGTCATCGTGCTGGCGGCGTCGCTCGCGCTCGGAAGCGTCGCGCTGCCGCCATCACGCGCCATCGCCGCGCTGCTGCATGCGCATGCGGCCACGCCCGATATCGCCGATGAAATCGTGCTGAACCTGCGATTGCCGCGCGCGCTCGCGGGCTTCGCATCGGGCGCGCTGCTCGCGCTTGCCGGTGCGCTGCTGCAAGTGCTGCTGCGCAATCCGCTCGCCGAACCGTACGTGCTCGGTGTATCCGGCGGCGCGGCGGCGTTCGCGCTATCCGCGATGCTCGCGTCGATGCCGTGGTGGGGCGTCGATCTCGCCGCGTGCGCGGGCGCGCTCGCATCCATCGTTCTGGTGCTCGGTCTTGCGCGCACGCACGTGTGGCACGGCGAACAGGACGCATCGCCACGGCTCTTGCTCACGGGCGTCGTGGTCGCGGCGGGCTGGGGCGCGCTCATCACGCTGATACTCAGCGTGGCGCCCGAGAACCGGCTGCGCGGCATGATCTTCTGGCTCACCGGCGACCTCAACGGCGCATCGACGCCGTGGCCCGCGATGATCGCGCTCGGCGTGGCGCTCGCGTTGATCGTGCCGTGCGCGCCGCAACTGAACGCGCTGCTGCGCGGCGAAGCCACGGCGCGTTCGCTCGGCGTGCCGGTGGAACGCGTGCGGCTGCGCGTGTATCTCGTGGCATCGCTCGCGGCGGCGGCGGCCGTCACGACGGCGGGGACTATCGGCTTCGTGGGGCTCGTGGTGCCGCATCTGCTGCGGCTCGCGTTCGGCAACGACCAGCGCATGCTCGTGCCTGCCGCCGCGCTCGCGGGCGGGCTCGCCGTGATGAGCGCGGACCTCGCCGCGCGCACGGTCATCGCGCCGGCGCAGTTGCCGGTCGGCGTGGTCACGGCGCTGATCGGCGTGCCGATGTTCTTGTGGATGCTGCTGCGAAGGCCGCGATGAAGCCGCTCTCGATCGACAATCTCGTCTTGCGCGCGGGCGCCCGAACGCTCGTCGATGGCCTCTCTGCGACCATCGCGGCGGGCGAAGTCTGGTGTATCGCGGGGCCGAACGGCGCGGGCAAGACCACGCTCATCGGCGTGCTCGCGGGACTCGCGAAGCCGGCCTCGGGCGCGATCACGCTCGGCGGCCGCGCGCTCGCGTCGTGGCGCGCGGCGGACCTCGCGCGCGAACGCGCGCTGATGCCGCAAAGCACGCACGACGCCTTCAGCGCAACCGTGCTCGACACCGTGCTGCTCAACCGCTTTCCGTATCTGACGGGCTGGGGCTGGGAAAGCGAAGACGACCGCGCCGCCGCGCACGCTGCGCTCGCCGCGCTCGGTCTCGCCGACCTGGCTTCGCGCGACGTGCTCACGTTGTCCGGCGGCGAACGTCAGCGTGTGGCGCTCGCCGCCGCGCTGTGTCAGCAAGCGCCGCTCCTGCTGCTCGACGAACCGCTCGCGCATCTGGACCTGCATCATCAGATCGACTGCCTGCATGCGCTCGCCGCCGCCGCGCGCGACGAGGGACGCGCGATCGTCTTTTCGTGCCACGACCTGAATCTCGCGCGCCGCTTCGCCACGCATGCGCTCTTGCTCGACGGCAAGGGCGGCGCGCATGTCGGTCCTGTCGCCGACGTGCTGACGCCCGCGCGCGCGAGCGCGGCGTTCGGCTATCCATTGGTATTGATCCGCGATGGCGAGCACGAAGCGCTCGTGCCTTCGCTTCACCCTTTCTGACGAGGAACGCCGATGTCCACCGCCCACGCGCTGCCCAAGCCCCGCCCGCTCGATCGCAGCATCGAACCGGAGCTGCGCCGCATCATCGACATGAAGACGAAGCCGCCCGGCAGCCTCGGCCGGCTCGAAACGCTCGCGCTGCAAATGGGGCTGATCCAGCAGACGACGAAGCCGCGCATCGAGCGTCCCGCGATGATCGTCTTCGCGGGCGATCACGGCATCGCGGCCGAAAGCGTGAGCCCGTATCCGCAGGAAGTGACGGCGCAGATGGTCGCGAATTTTCTGGCGGGCGGCGCGGCGATCAATGCGTTGTCGCGCTCGGTCGGCATGGCGCTCGAAGTGGTCGATGCAGGCGTCGCGACGCCGATTCCGGTCGATCATGGCTACGAGCGCCTGTCGCTCGGCCTCGGCACGCGCAACTTCGCGCACGAACCGGCGATGTCGCGCGAGACAGCGCTCGAAGGGATCGCGCGGGGCGCGGCGCGCGTGCGACACCACGCGTCGCTCGGGACGAACGTGATCGGCTTCGGCGAAATGGGCATCGCGAACACGTCGGCGGCGGCGTGTCTGATGAGCCGCTTGTGCGCGTTGCCGATCGACGAATGCGTGGGACGCGGCACGGGCCTCGGCGATCGCGGCCTCGCGCATAAACGCGATGTGCTCGGGCGCGCGCTCGCATCCCATGCGGCGAGCGGCGACGCGATCGACACGCTCGCCACCTTCGGCGGCTTCGAAATCGCGATGATGACGGGCGCGTATCTCGCGGCGGCAGAAGCGCGCATGACCATTCTCGTCGATGGCTTCATCGCGACGTCCGCGCTGCTGGTCGCGTCGCGGATCGCGCCGGACGTGCGCGAGTACTGCGTGTTCGCGCATGCTTCGAACGAAGCGGGGCATCAGCGCATGCTCGCGCATCTGGACGCCGCGCCGCTCTTGCAACTCGACATGCGTCTGGGCGAAGGCACGGGCGCGGCGCTCGCGCTGCCGATCCTGCGCGCGGCCGTGGCTTTCGTCGATGAGATGGCGAGCTTCGATGCGGCGGGCGTCTCGAACAAGCACGCCTGACATGAACCGGCCGCTCGACGAACTGCGCTATTTCTTCACGGCGCTCGGCTATTTCACGCGCGTGCCGGTGCCGCGTTGGGTCGGCTTCGAGCGCGACTATCTGAACGCGGCGGCGCGGTACTTTCCGCTCGTCGGCGCGATGGTCGGCGGCGTCGCGGCGCTCGTGTATCTCGCCGCGCTGCGCGTGTTTCCCGCAGGCATTGCGGTGCTGCTTTCGATGGCCGCGACGCTTGCCCTCACCGGCGCTTTCCACGAAGACGGACTCGCCGATTGCGCCGATGCCTTCGGCGGAGGCTACACGCGCGATGACGTGCTGCGCATCATGCACGATTCGCGCATCGGCGCTTTCGGGGCGATTGCGCTCGTCATCGCGCTTGCGCTGAAGTGGCAAAGCCTCGCGGCGTTGCCGCCGATGCGCGCAGTAGTCCTGATGATTGCTGGACACGCTGCGAGCCGCGTGTTCGCGATCAGCTATCTCCTGACGCTCGATTACGTGCGCGCCGAAGGCAAGGCGAAGCCGGTCGCGCAGCGCATGAGCGCGACGTCCTTCGCGATCGCGATGCTCTTCGGCTTGCCGTGGCTCTTTTGCTTCGGCTGGAGCTTCGCCTGTGTCGCGATTGCGGTGCTCGCGTTGCTGCGCGTGGTCGCGGGGCGTTACTTCGTGCGGCGCATCGGTGGTTATACGGGCGATTGCCTCGGCTGCGCGCAGCAGGTTTTCGAAATTGCGATCTATCTCGTCGGGGTCGCATGGACCTCGTACTGATACGTCACCCGGCTGTGGCCGTCGATGAGGGCGTCTGCTACGGCCAGACCGATGTGCCGCTTGCCCGCGATGCGCGCGCTTCGGCGCATGAGATCGACGCGCGTATGCGTTCGCTCGATGTTCCCGCATGCGTCGATGGATGGCACACGAGTCCTTTACGTCGATGCGCTTTGCTGGCCCAGGCGCTCGGCGCGGCCCGCATCGACGCGCGGCTCTCCGAACTGCATTTCGGCGCATGGGAAGGCCGGGCGTGGAACGATATCGACCGCGCGCTCATCGACGCGTGGGCCGCCGATATCGAGCACGCGCGTCCGCACGGCGGGGAAAGTCTCGCGCAGTTCAGCGAGCGCCTGACGAATTGGTTCGATGAGACGTGCGCGAACGCGTCGAATGCGGTGCATGTGGTCGCGCACGCGGGCGTGGTGCGGGTGCTCGCGGCGTATCTGCTGCGCGTAGATCGGGCGAGCGTGTTGCAATGGCCGCTCGCGTTCGGTGGGATCGTGCAGCTTCGGCGGTTTGATATGGGGTGGGGGCTCGTGCGGTGGAATGTGTAGCGCTTTGCTAACGCCGCTTCCGCGCCAAATCCAGATCACGACAAAGCTGCGCCGCGCCGAGCGCAAGACGCGGTGTCGGCCGATTGATCAGATCGCCGTCGATGCCGAACAAATTGCCATGCGCGACCGCCGTCAGCGACGTCCATTGCTTCCACCGGTCGAGCGCGGGCAACGGGCGCTCGGGCTTCGTCGCGCCGGGCGTCGCGGTCACGATCGCTTCGGGGTTCGCCGCGAGCACGGCTTCGGTCGAAACGGTCGGCACGCGCGGCGCTTCGGCAGCGAACACGTTCACGCCGCCGCATAGTGCGATCACTTCGCTGAACACATTGTCGCGATTGAGCGTCATCAGCGGATCGTCCCAGACCTGATAGAACACGCGCACCGGCGGCAGTTGCGCGTACTGCGCGCGCAGTGCCGCGATATCGCGAGTGAAAGCCGTCGATGCGGCGCGCGCCGTGTCTTCCGTGCCGAGCAGCGCGCCCAGCTTGTCGATGCTCGCGGGAATATCGGCGAGGTGCTTCGGCTCGCTGAAGAAGAGCGGGATGCCGAGCGCCTTGAGCTTATCCGTCTGACGCGCCGCATTGCCATGCCGCCACACGACGATCAGATCCGGATGCAGCGCGACGATTCGCTCGAGATCGAGCGCCTTGTTGTCGCCGACGCGCGGGATCGACTGCGCTTCCTTCGGATAATCGCTATAGCTCACCGTGCCGACGATGCGCGCGCCGCCGCCCGCCGCAAACAGCAACTCGGTGACGTGCGGCGCGAGACTCACGACGCGCGTCGCGGGCGCAGGCAGCGTGACGGGAGCGCCCGTGTCGTCAGTGACGGTTATGGACGCGTGCGCGTGATTCATCGCGAAGAGGGCGGCGCATGCGCAAAGATACAGCCGTACGTTCATCCGACGATCTCCGCAAGCGCCCGTTCGAGCCGCGCCCAATCGCCTTCGCTGCCCGGCAAACCGATGCGCACACTCGGCGTCATATCGGACGGCTCGAACAGCCGCGTCCAGATTCCGCGCATCGCCAGTTCGTGTTGCAGCGACCGCGCCCGCGGCGTTTGCGTCCATGCGAACAACGGCGTGCCGCGCACCTCGAACCCATGTCGCGCGAGGATTGCAGCGAGTCGCGCGCCGTCGCGCTGCAAACGCTCGCGCGTCTCCGCCTGCCACGCATGATCGGCAAAGGCGGCCATCACCGCATGCCGCGCCGGCCCGCCGACCGTCCACGCGCCCAGCATGTCGCGCAGTGCGTCGAGCGACGCGGGCGCGGCCAGCACGAAGCCCGCGCGGATGCCCGCGAGCCCGAAGAACTTGCCGACCGAACGCAGCACGATGAGACCATCGCGGGCGGTGTCACTGGCGAGCGACGCGGCGGGATCGGCGTCGGCGAACGCTTCATCGACCATCAGCGTGCCGCCGCGCGAAGCCAGCCGCGCGTGCCAGCGCAGCAGTGTCTCCCGGTCGAGCCGCTCGGCCGTCGGGTTATTCGGATTGGCGACGATCACGTGATCGAGCGACGCAGGCAACTCCGCGCAAGCGATATCGAGCGGCACGACGCGATGCCCCGCGCGCGCGAACGCCGGCGCATATTCGCCGTACGTCAGCGGCGCGACGCCCACCGTGCCGCGATCGAGCAGATACGGCAGCGCGCGGATCGCCGCTTGCGAGCCCGCCACCGGCAGCGCGAGCGGCGCGCCGTAGTAACGCGCGGCGCAATCGGCGAGGCCGTCGTCGTCTTCGGGCAGGCGTCGCCAGGCGTCCGGCGGCACGGGCGGCACCGGATAGCCGCGCGGATTGATGCCCGTCGAGAGGTCGAGCCAGTCGTCGAGCGGTATCGAATAGCGGCGCGCGGCGTAGCGCAGATTGCCGCCGTGCGGAATCGGATCAGGCATTCGTCGTCACACTCAAAACAGCAAGGACCAGAAACACAGCGAGCCACAGCAGCACCGAACGGTCGATGAGCCGCAGCGCCGCCACGACATGCCGTGGCGTCGCGTTATGGCCCGCGCCGAGCGTCGGCCGCGCTTCGAGCACGCCGTGATAGATCGCCGCGCCGCCGATCAGCACGTTCAGGCTGCCCGCGCCCGCGGCCATCACCGGGCCGGCGTTCGGACTGTCCCACGAACGCGCCTGCGTGCGCCAGCAATGCCACGCCATGCCGGTGTCGCCGGTGAGCGCGTAGCTCGCGGCCGTGAGACGCGCGGGAACGAAGTTGAGCACGTCGTCGAAGCGCGCCGCCGCCCAGCCGAAGCGCAGATAGCGCGGCGTGCGATAACCCCACATCGCGTCGAGCGTGTTCGCAAGGCGGAACGCGAGCGCGCCGGGACCGCCCGCGATCGCGAACCAGAAGAGCGCGCCGAAGATCGCGTCGTTGCCATTCTCCAGCGCCGATTCGACCGCCGCTCGCGACAACGCCAGCTCGTCCGCCTGCGACGTATCGCGCGACACGATGCGCGACGTGAGCGTTCTCGCGCTGTCGAGATCGCCGAGACTGAGCGCCCGCGCGATCGGCGCGATGTGTTCGCGCAGGCTCTTTGCGCCGAGCGCGAACCACAGCAGCATCACATGCACGATGCATGCATACGCGAACGGCAGCACGCTCACGACGAGCCACGCGATGCAAACCGGCGGCGCGACCGCCAAGACCCACGCGAGAATCCCGGCCGGCCGCGCGCGACGCCCGGTGTTGAGCCGCGCTTCGAGCTTCGTCGCGAACTGGCCGAACGCGACGAGCGGATGCCGCCCGCGCGGCTCGCCGACGATGCGATCGACGATCACGCCGAGCACGGCGAGCAGCGACATCGCGTAGACGGAAAGAAGGAGCATGACGTTCGGGCCTTCAGCCTTTGAGCGCGAGCGGCAGGCCCGCCACCATCAACATGGCGCGCGTGCTGGCGGCCGCGACGCGCTGGTTCAGCCGGCCGAGCTCGTCCACATAGAGGCGCGTGACCGAGCCGAGCGGCACCACGCCGAGCCCGATCTCGTTGCTCACGACGATGACCTTGCCGCGCGCATCGGCGAGGGCGCGGTCGAAGGCATCGAATGCTTGGGTGGCGGCGGGCGGCAGCGTGGCGGGCTCGTCGAAGGAGGAATCGGGAGGACAGAGCAAGTTGGCGAGCCAGAGCGTGAGGCAGTCGATCAGCACGCACCGTCCCGCGCGATCCGCCTCGCGCAACGCGCCCGCGAGGTCGAGCGGCGCTTCGACGAGCGTCCAGTGCGCGGGCCGGCGCAAGCGATGATGCCGCACGCGCTCGGCGAACTCGGCATCGCCGATACGCGCCGTCGCGATGTACGTGACGGGCAGGCCGCTTTCGTCGGCGAGGCGTTCGGCGTGCGCGCTCTTGCCGGAGCGGGCGCCGCCGAGGATGAACGTGATGTCGGGGATCATCGCAATATTGTACTGACGGGCTAAGATAGCGCGTCGTTCTTCATGGGAATCCTCCGATGCCCTTCACTCCGCGCGGCACGTTGATGATTCAGGGCACTACGTCCGATGCCGGCAAGAGCACGCTCGTCGCGGGCCTGTGCCGTCTCGCGCGGCGCGGCGGCGCGCGCGTCGCGCCGTTCAAGCCGCAGAACATGGCGCTCAACAGCGCGGTGACGATCGACGGCGGCGAGATCGGCCGCGCGCAGGCGTTGCAGGCGGTGGCGGCGGGCGTGCCGGCGCGCATCGACTTCAATCCGGTGCTGCTCAAGCCGACGAGCGATCGCGGCGCGCAGGTCATCATCCACGGCCACGCGCACGCCAATCTCGACGCGCGCGCTTATCACGCGTACAAGAGCATTGCCTTCGATGCCGTCTTGCAGTCGTACGCGCGCTTGCAGGCCGAGTTCGACGCGGTGATCGTGGAAGGCGCGGGCAGTCCCGCCGAGATCAACTTGCGCGACCGCGATATCGCGAACATGGGCTTCGCCGAGCGCGTCGATTGTCCGGTCGTGCTGGTGGCGGACATCGATCGCGGCGGCGTGTTCGCGCATCTCGTCGGCACGCTCGCGTGCTTGTCGGAGAGCGAGCGTGCGCGCGTGCGCGGCTTCGTCATCAACCGGTTTCGCGGCGATATCGGCCTGTTGAAGCCGGGGCTCGACTGGCTCGAAGCGCAGACCGGCAAGCCCGTGCTCGGCGTGCTGCCGTATCTGCACGGCCTGACGCTCGATGCCGAAGACATGCTGCCGCGTGATTCCCGTACGCCGAGCGAAAACGCGGCGCTGAAGGTGATCGTGCCCGCGTTGCCGCGCATCAGCAATCACACGGACTTCGATGCGCTGCGGGCGCATCCTCAGGTCGATTTCGAGTATGTGCGCGCGGGCGTCGCGCCGCCGCCTGCGGATCTGATCGTGCTGCCGGGGTCGAAAAGCGTGCAGCGCGATCTCGCGTGGCTGCGCGAGCACGGCTGGGATCGCGCGATTACCCGGCATCTTCGATACGGCGGGAAAGTGCTCGGTATTTGCGGCGGCATGCAGATGCTCGGCCGCGAGATCGACGATCCGGATGGCGTGGAAAGCGCGGCGGGGCGTGTTGCGGGTCTCGGCCTGCTCGATCTGTACACGGTGCTCACGCCGCAGAAGCAGCTGGAGAACGTCACTGGACGGCTCCTGATCGGCACGATGAAAGCGCCCGTGCGCGGCTACGAGATTCACATGGGCCGCACGAGCGGCGCGGCGCTGGACCGGCCTTTGGTCGCGCTGGATTCGGGGCGCGTCGATGGCGCCGTATCGGACGATGGACAAATCGCCGCGACGTATCTGCACGGCGTCTTCGATACGCCCGAAGCCTGCGCCGCGCTGCTCGCGTGGGCGGGCGTCGATGATGCCGTGCCGCTCGACTATCCCGCGCTGCGCGAGGCGTCGCTGGACCGGCTCGCGGATGCGTTCGCGAAGTCGCTCGATATGGATGCGGTGGCGGCGTTGTTCGCCTGAACGCGTCAATACAAAATCATCTGCGTACACCGAAACATCGCGATCAGCTTGCCGTCGCCGTTCGTCACCGTCGCGTCCCAGACGTGCGTGCTGCGTCCGAGATGCACGGCGCTTGCCTTCGCGACGATCTTCCCCTCGCGCGCCGTCGAAACGTGGTTGCTCTTGAGTTCGAGCGTCGTGAAGTTCTGCGCCTTCTCCGGCAGATGCGCGATGCACGCGTAGCCGCAGCAGGTATCCGCGAGCCCGACGACGGTCGCCGCGTGCAGAAAGCCGTTGGGCGCGAGCAGTTCCGGGCGGATCACGAGTTCGCCGGTGAGCGCGCCTTCATCGAGCGAAAGCAACTGAATGCCGAGCAGATCGGGCAGGCGGCCTTTCTGGCGGTTGCGCAGGAAATCGAGCGTGACGTCGGGGCGTAGCGGCATGAGCGGTCATCCGGTCGAGTAGAGAAAGCGCGCGCCATTGGCCAACCGGCTAGCGTGCCGCGCGTGTCGTTTGCCGATATTATCAACGGCTCGAATCATGTATCCGTTCTATAACGACGAAACCGTGCGCGCGGCTTCCGCACTTTCTCGCGCGCCGTACAAATATCAGGACATTCCATGACCGTGATCGTGGTGGCAAATCCGAAAGGCGGCGTCGGCAAAAGCACGCTCGCAACGAATCTGGCAGGCTATTTCGCCGCGAACGGCGAATGGGTCGCGCTCGCCGATCTCGACAAACAGCGCTCGGCGCACGGCTGGCTTTCGCTGCGCGTCGACACGCTGCCGAAAATCGAGGAATGGGACGTGAATCCCGATGCGCCCGCGAAGCCGCCGAAAGGTCTGGAAAAAGCCATCGTCGATACACCGGCCGGCGTGCACGGCAACCGGCTCGCGCTTGCGCTGCAACTGGCCGACAAGGTCATCGTGCCGTTGCAGCCGTCCATGTTCGACATTCTCGCGACGCAGGACTTTCTCGCGAAGCTGGCGAAGGAAAAGGCGGTGCGCAAAGGTTCGATACAAGTGGGCGTGGTCGGCATGCGCGTCGATGCGCGCACGCGCTCGGCGGACCAATTGCATCGTTTCGTGGAAGGGCTTGATCTGCCGGTGCTGGCCTTTCTGCGCGATACGCAGAACTACGTGCAACTCGCCGCGCACGGTCTCACCATCTGGGATGTCGCGCAAAGCCGCGTCGAGAAAGATCTGGAGCAGTGGCAGCCGATCATCGACTGGGCGCAGAAGAAATGAAAAGCCGGCGCTCCATGACGGATGCGCCGGCTTCGTGCGGGCAAAGCTCCGACGATTTACGTCCAGTTCTGCGTCGGCACGTGATCGCGGCTCCCCTTGATGCGGTTGTTGTCATCGACGAACACGAGATTCGGCTTCCAGCCCGCCGCGATCTCTTGTTCGTCCACCTGCGCGAATGCCGCGATGATGACGAGATCGCCCAGTTGCGCGCGCCGCGCGGCCGATCCGTTCAGCGAAATCATGCCGCTGCCGCGCTCGCCCTTGATCGCGTACGTGGTCAGGCGCTCGCCGTTATTCACGTTCCAGATGTCGATCTGCTCGTTCTCCAGGAGATTCGCCGCTTCGAGCAGATCCTCGTCGATGGCGCACGAGCCTTCGTAATGCAGCTCGCAGTGCGTGACCGTCGCGCGATGAATCTTCGATTTGAGCATGGTGCGTTGCATGTTGCGGACTTCCTTCAGATTTCCAGATTGTCGATGAGGCGCGTCGCGCCGAGCTTGGCCGCCGCGAGCACGACGAGCGGCGCATCCGCGTCTGCCTCGCCCGGCGCGAGCAGGTCGGCGCGCTTGCGCACGCTCACGTAGTCGGGCTTCCAGCCGCGCTCGGCGAGCGCGTTCATGGCGTCGCGTTCCAGCGCGGCGATATCGCGATTGCCCGACAGCACGGCTTCGCGCACGCGCTGCAGTTGCGCGGCAAGCTGCGGCGCTTCGGCGCGTTCGGCAGGCGACAAAAAGCGGTTGCGCGATGACAGCGCGAGGCCGTCTTCGTCGCGCACGGTTTCGGCAGCGACGATCTCCGTCGGCAGGGCGAACTGGTGGCACATCTGCCGCACGATCATCAACTGCTGATAGTCCTTCTTGCCGAATACCGCGACGCGCGGCTGCACGCACGACATCAGCTTCATCACGACGGTACACACGCCATGAAAGAAGCCGGGGCGGAATTCGCCTTCCAGAATGTCGCCGAGATTGTGCGGCGGATGCACGCGATACTGCTGCGGCTCCGGGTACATGTCTTTTTCGGTCGGCGCGAACAGCACGTAGACGTTCTCGCTTTGCAGCTTTTCGATGTCGTCCTGCAATGTGCGCGGATATTTGTCGAAGTCTTCGTTCGGCCCGAATTGCAGGCGGTTCACGAAGATGCTCGCGACCACGGGATCGCCGTGCTGACGCGCGAGCCGCATCAGCGAGAGATGGCCTTCGTGAAGATTGCCCATCGTCGGGACGAAGGCGGTTCGGTTCTGGCCGCGCAACTGGTCGCGCAGTTCATGGATCGAGCTGATGACTTTCATCGAGCGGGTGTCTCCTGGCGGGCGGCGAAAAAATCGGCTGCCCCGGGGCAAATGTGGGAGAAAAGCGGGTTCTTAGGCAGGAGAGTACGCCAGCCGGACGTAGATGGGCGCATACGGCTCGGCCTGCGTGATTTCGAGCAGCGATTCGCGCGACAACTCCAGCATCGCGATGAAGTTCACGACGACCACCGGCACGCCGCGCGACGTATCGAAAAGCTCCGTGAACTCCATGAAGCGCGCAGTTTGCAGGCGGCGCAGGATGATGCTCATGTGCTCGCGCACCGAAAGCTCTTCGCGCGAAATCTTGTGATGCTGCACGAGCTTCGCGCGCTTGATGACGTCGGCCCAGGCGGCGCGCAGGTCGTTCATGTCCACGTCCGGGAACCGTTGCACCGACGCCTGTTCGATATACACCTCCGCGCGCAGGAAGTCGCGGCCGAGTTGCGGCAACTGGTCGATGCGCTGCGCCGCGAGCTTCATCTGCTCGTATTCGAGCAGCCGGCGCACGAGTTCGGCGCGCGGGTCTTCGGCGTCCTCGCCGGTGTCGGCCTTCTTGACCGGCAGCAGCATGCGCGACTTGATCTCGATGAGCATGGCCGCCATCAGCAGATATTCCGACGCCAGTTCCAGATTCGACTGGCGAATCTGGTCCACGTAGCCGAGATACTGCGCGGTGACATCCGCCATCGGAATGTCGAGCACGTTGAAATTCTGCTTGCGGATCAGGTAGAGCAACAGGTCGAGCGGGCCTTCGAACGCTTCCAGAAAGACTTCGAGCGCGTCGGGCGGGATGTAGAGATCCGTCGGCAGCTTCCAGAGCGGCTCGCCGTACAGATGCGCGATCGCGACGCCGTCGATGGTGTCGGGCGTCGAATCGGTCGCGGGCGCGGCGAGCGCCACGTCGCGAGTTTCGCGTGCATCGCGCGCATCTTCCCGCGCTGCTTGCGGCTCGTGGCCGGCGTTCACGTTCAGAAGTTCTGGTAGTACACGTAAGGCGTCTGCTTCACGCGCGAGGTCTGCTGACGCGCGCGCTCGTCCAGATCGACGGGCTGTTTGTCCCACAAGAGCGCGCGGCCGCGGCGCTGTTCGTCTTCCAGCGTGGGTTTCTGCGCTTTCAGCTGATTGATGAACTGGGTGATGTCCGACTGATACATGATCCGGCTTCCGTTGAGTCGATTCGGTTCGATGAGGGCGGCGCGCCCGGGCAAACGGGCGCGCGAGTTCGTCGGCGATTTTACCGCAAGGAGAGGCGCGGTCCACGCATATCGGCGCTTGCCGCGCTTGCGTACGGAACCCGCCGGGCCCTCGAGCCGTCCAACGGCGCACGGCTCTCGCGCCGTACCGTGCTTTTTTACGTCGCCCGCGCGCATCGATGTGGTGAAATAGCGCCTGCGCCGTGCGGCGCGAGCCGCACCGAAGCCGCGCGAACCGCGCCGAAGCCGCACCCGCTGGACCGCTTCACCTTTCGATTCCCACTCATCCCGATGCCGGAGGTCACGTTTGGCGGGGCGTTTGTCTGATTCGCTGCGCGCGCTGCGCAACCTGGCCGCAACCCCGCGCACAGCGAAACCGTTTGCGCCTCCTGGCCGCCATCGCCCGGCCGCCGTCGCCGGGTTCCGTCTGGCGTCGGCTGCGCTCGCGGTGCTTGCATTGCTCGCGGCCGCGACGCCCGCCTTCGCGAAATACGACGTGGACATCGACGCCCCGCGCAGCATCAAGAAGCTGTTGCAGGATCATCTCGACCTCGCGCGTTTCGCCAAGCGCGACGACGTGAGCGACGACCAGTTCCAGTTCCTCGTCACCGCGACGCCGAAAGACGTGCGCGATCTCGTCGCGACCGAGGGCTATTTCACGCCGGTCGTGCGCACGGACGTCAACACGGCGGGCGAGAAGCGTTCGGTGAAAGTCAGCGTCGATCCGGGTCCGCAGACGAAAGTCGCTTCGGTGGACCTGAAGTTCACGGGCGCGGTGACGACGGAAGACCGCGCACAGGAAAACGCCGCGCGTTTCGCGTTTTCGGTCAACGAAGGCGACGCCTTTTCCCAGCACGCCTGGGACGACGCAAAGAGCGCGGCGCTGCGCGCGCTGCAATCGCGCCGCTATCTCGGCGCGCGCATCGTGCGGTCGCAGGCGCGCATCAATCCGCGCACGCAGATGGCGGATCTCTCGGTCACGTTCGACAGCGGCCCGACTTTCACCTTCGGCAAGCTCGATATCAGCGGCACGAAGCGTTATCCGCAGAAGATCATCGAAAACGTGAATCCGATCCACGAAGGCGAGATCTACGACATCGCCCGCGTCAACGAGCTTCAGCGGCAGGTGCAGAACACGCCGTATTACGCGAGCGTCGCGATCGACGCGAGCAACGACGTCACGAAGCCTATCGAGACGCCGCTGCATATCAAGGTGAGCGAGTATCCGTACAACAGCGTGCGCTACGGCGTCGGCTACGCGACGGACACGGGCTTTCACATTCAGGGCGCTTACAGCTATCTGAATACGTTCGGCGCGGCGTATCCGTTCACCATTTCCGGACGCCTCGACCAGACGCAGCAGTACGGCCGCGTGCAGCTCGCCATGCCGCCGGATTCGCGCGGCTGGGTCAACGCCGTGTTCGGCTCCTACACGATCACGGACGTATCCGATACGAAGATCTACAGCGCGCGCGTCGGCGTGCAGCGTTCGCGTTCGACGCAGAACATCGACACCACGTATTCGCTGACCTTTTACGACGACCGTCTCACGCAGAACGAGCCGAACCCGTCGACCGCGCGCGCGCTCGTGCCGGCGTGGACGTGGGTGCGCCGCGACGTCGACGATCCGCTGTTCCCGCGCCGCGGCAACGTGATACGGGCGGAAGCGGGATTTGCGGTGAAGAATGTCATGACCGATCAGACGTTCGCGCGTCTCTACACGAACGCGCAGCAGTACCTGCCGCTCGGCAAGAACGATCTGCTGGTGTTTCGCGCCGAGTTCGGCGGCGTGTTCACCACCGGGCCGTCGAGCGGCGTGCCGGCATCGTTGCTGTTCCGCGCGGGCGGCGCGAATTCGGTGCGCGGTTATAGCTATCTGGGTATCGGCCACAATTTGTCCGGTTCGGTGTTGCCGACGAAGTACATGGTGACGGGCAGCAGCGAATATCAGCACTGGTTCACGCACGACTGGGGCGGCGCGGTGTTCTTCGACATCGGCACGGCGACCGATACGTGGCACGAGCGCGTGTTCCAGCCGGGCGTGGGCGTCGGCGCGCGCTGGCGCAGCCCGGTCGGGCCGGTCAACGTGGACGTCGCCTACGGCCTGAAGAACAAGAGCATCAAGCCGTATCTGACGCTCGGCATCGCGTTCTGAGCACGCCATGAGCGATCTTCCCGACAACGAACGCATGACGGAACCCGACGCGCAGGCCGGCGGCAACGGCAATGACGCTGACAACGCGCCGAAGACGCCGCGCCGCAGCGGCGGGCGGCGCGCGCTACGCTGGCTCGCGGCGCTGGTGCTCGTCACTCTGATTATCGTCGTGCTGGCGCTCGGCACGGTCTTCTTCGCGCTCACGACCGAGCAGGGCACGCGCTATCTGTGGCAGGCGGCGACCTCGCTCCTCGGCGGCCGGCTGACCGGCAAGCTGGACGGCGGCGCGGTCGCCACGGGCCTGCAATTGCGCGATGTCCACTGGAAGAGTCTCGACGGCAAGGGCACCGACATCGCCGTCGACAGCGTGTCGGGCCGCTGGTCGCTCACGCGCGATCCGCTGCGCTTTACCATCGACTATCTGCATGTCGGCACCATCGACGCGCGCATCGCGCCATCGAACGAGCCGAGCAAGAAGACGGAACTGCCGAAGGATTTGCGCCTGCCGATCCAGCTCGCGATCCGCGATCTGAGCGTCGAAAAGCTGCGGCTGCATCAGGGGACGACGACCACTGAGTTCTCGCGCCTGCTCTTCAACGGGCGCAGCGACGGACGGCATCACGAGGCGACGGTGCAGCGTCTCGACACGCCGTTCGGCGCCGTGACGGCGGCCGCGAAGCTCGACGGCGGCGCGCGGCCGTTTCCGCTCACGGGCGATGTGACCTACGCGGGCAAGGTCAGCGGCGAGACGGTGCAGGTCGGCGCGCGCCTTTCGGGCTCGCTCGAAGACCTCGTCGCCGACGTGAATGCGAGCGGCCTCAAGCTCGCGGGCCAGGCGCACGTCGAAGCGACGCCCTTCGCCGACGTGCCGCTCAAGCTCGCCATCGTCACCGCCGATCACATCAATCCGCAGGCGTTCAGCGCGGGCGCGCCCGCCGCCGATCTCGCCGTGCGCGCCGAAGTGAAGCCTGAGCCGGACGCGAAAACCTTCGTGGTGAGCGGGCCGGTGTCGATCGTCAATGCGAAGCCCGGTTCCATCGACAAGAAGCTGCTGCCGCTCATCGACGCCCGCGCCAACGTGCGGCTCGACGCGTCGGCGCAGCGCATCGCGGACCTGAACGTGCGGCTTCTGAAGAACGCGACGATCACGGGCGGCGGCGCGCTGTCGGGCGGCAACGGACAGTTCGACCTGAACGTGGCGAAGCTCGATCTGAACGCCATCGAGCCGAGCGTGCGGCCGACGGACTTCGCGGGTCCGGTGCGCGTCGTGCTGGCGGGCGATACGCAAACCGTCACCGCCGATCTGAACGATCCGCGCGCCGCGATCCGCGCGCAGGCGAAGGTGAAACTCGATCCGAAAGCGACCACGCTCGACGACGTGAAGCTGATCGTCGGGAAAGGCCGTGTGGAGGCGAGCGGCGCGCTGAAGAAAGACGCGAATTCGAGCTACGACGTGAAAGCGAAGTTTATCGACTTCAATCCGCTGCAACTGACGCAGCAACTCATTCAGCCGAAGCCCGCCGCGAAGAAAGGACCGCCGCCGCGCGTGATCGAGGCTCGCGTGAACGGCACGCTCGCGGCGACGGGCATGCTTGCGCCGACGCTCACGACGAAAGCCACGTTCAAGCTGAACGACAGCACCTACGACAACCTGCCGCTCACCGGCGCGGGCACGGTACAGGTGGCGGGCATGCGCCTGCTGCCGAGCACGGCGCAGCTCTCGATTGCTGGCAACGATGTCGACCTGAACGGCAGTTTCGGCGCGCCCGGCGACCGGCTGCGCTTTCGCGTCGACGCGCCGCAGCTGGAGCGGCTCGGCTTCGGCATCGCGGGCACCGTGAAGGCGGACGGCGATCTCACGGGCTCGCTCGCGCATCCGAATGTCGCGGCCAACTATCAGGCCGATGGCGTCGTGTTCGGCGCGAACCGGCTCGGCCACGCGGAAGGCCGCGCCGATATCCGCGACGGCGCAAACGGCGCGCTGAACTTCACGCTGAAGGCGCGCGACGCGAGCACGACGGGCATCGAAGTCGCCACGCTCGACGCCAATCTCAACGGCACGCGCATGCAGCACACGCTCGCGGTCACCGCCACCGGCAAGGTGCAGGGTCAGGCGGTGAATCTGGCGCTCGGCGCAAACGGCAAGTTCACTGACGCCGCCGACGGCCCGCACTGGGACGGCGCCATCACGAAGCTGTCGAACAAGGGCACGCCGTCGGTGAATCTCGAAGCGCCGCTCGCGGTGAGCTACGGGCCAAAGCGCATCGTGCTCGGCGCGACGCGGCTCGTCGCGGAGGGCGCGGTGCTCAATCTCAAGTCGTTCGCGCTGGAGAACGGGCGCATGCAATCGGCCGGCACGCTCACGAATCTCTCAGTGCCGCGTTTGATGGAAGTGCGGCGCGAGATGACCGGCGAGGAATCGTCGCTGCGCACGGACCTCGTTTTCGACGGCGACTGGAACTTCTCGCTCGGCTCGACGGCGACCGGCTACGCGCAGATCAAACGCCGCGCCGGGGACGTGACCATCGACGGCACGCGCGGCGTCGCGGCGCTCGGCATTTCGGATATCGTCGCGCGCGCGGATTTCACCGGCGGCAATCGCCTGAACGCGGCCCTGCACGCGCAGGCAAGCCGCATCGGCGTGATCGACGCGAACGCGCACACGACGCTCGTTACCCGCGACGGCGCGCTCACCGTCGCGGACGAAGCGCCGCTCACCGGCGCCATCGACGCGAACATTCCCGAACTGCGCACGACCGGCGGCCTGCTCGGCGCCAACTATCTGCTTGGCGGCAAGATTGCGCTGAAACTGACGATCGCGGGCATCGTCGCGAAGCCCACGCTCTCCGGTTCGCTGACGGGCGACAACGTGTCGGCGACGGTCGTGGATCAGGGCGTGCAGTTGAAGGACGGCATCATCCGGATTGCGCTGTCGGAGAATCTCGTCGACTTCCGGCAGGTGGAGTTCCACGGCGCGAGCGGCACCTTGCGCGCGACCGGCAAGGTGCGGCTGGATCAGCAGCAGCCCGATCTGACGGCGAGCATCATCGCGGACAAGCTCGAACTTTTCGCGTCGCCGGACCGGCAACTCATGCTCTCGGGCAGCGCGAGCATCGCGAATGCGGGCCTGCAGGGCGGCATGGCGATCAACGGCAAGTTCACCGTCGATCACGGATTGTTCGACTTGCCGGAAAGCTCGGCGCCCGCGCTGGGGGACGACGTCGTGGTCATGCGTCCGGACGGCACCGTGAAGGGCGAGAACGGGAAATCGTTCGAAGCCGCGACGGAGAAACCGGTCGGGCCGTTCACGCCGCGCGCGAATATCGATATCGACCTCGGGCAGCGGTTCCGCTTCAAGGGCGCGGGCGCCGACCTCGGGCTTGCCGGCACGATCACCGCGATGAGCGCGCCGAACATGCCGCTGCGCGCGGTGGGCAACGTGCGCGTGACGCCCGGATCGACCTACACGGCGTTCGGCCGCAAGCTGAACATCGAGAACGGCTTCTTCACGTTCAACGGCCCGGTGACGAATCCCGGCCTGAATATTCTCGCGATGCGCCGCAATCAGGAAATCGAGGCGGGCGTGCAGGTGACGGGCACCGTGCAGTCGCCGGTGGCGAAGCTCATTTCGGAGCCGAACGTGCCGGACAACGAAAAGCTCTCGTGGCTGCTCTTCGGCCACGGCACGGATCAGGGTAACAACATCGGTCAGCAAAGCGCGATGACGAGCGCGCTCGCGCTTCTTGGCGGGTCGAGCGGCAAGCGCATCGCGCAGACCTTCGGGCTGGACGAGTTCTCCATCGGATCGAGCGAAGTCGGCCTGACCGACCAGCAGGTCGTGCTGATTTCGAAAGCGATCAACGAGCGGCTCGTGATCGGCTACGAGCAGGGGCTGCAGTCGGCGGCCAACGCGGTCAAGGCGACGTTGAGCCTGTCGCGCTTCTGGTCAGTGACGGCGTATGGCGGCACGTATCAGGGCGTCGATCTGTCTTATACGCGGCGTTTCAATTCGTGGATGCGGCTCTTTGCATCGACCTCGTCGGACTCGCGTTCGGCGGAGCAGCCTTCGGCGGCATCGGGCGCGTCGGGCGTGTCGGCGCCGTTCGGGGCATCGGCGACGGCGGTGGATTCGGAGTGAGCGGCGCGCGTCGCGGAGAAAGACAGGTTCTTGGCAGGCCTTTCGGTATCGTTTGTGACAGGCTCATTCGGCCATGAAGCGACGTTCGTCCGTCACGTCGATCGGACGTCCAGATGTCAGCTGCCCCTAGTAAGCGGCAAACTTGAGCCGTTGCGCAGGTCCGGCGAGGTTGACTCGGAGCTCGCGCGCTTCGTCGAAAGTGCCGTGCTCTCGTGTAACTCGCTCTATGTGTGGCCTGCGACGCCCGAATCGCCGTAGTCGAACTGTCTGCAGCTATGGAAATTGCGGATAAATCTAATCTTTGGCCAATGCGAGATTTCCAAGCTTTGATTCTTACCTTTTGGTAGCTTGCGCAAAATATTGGCGATCGCCCCTCCGAGGTGATATCTACAGCG
The DNA here is from genome assembly GCF_902833455.1 of Caballeronia sp. BCC1704. Taxonomy (NCBI): domain Bacteria; kingdom Pseudomonadati; phylum Pseudomonadota; class Betaproteobacteria; order Burkholderiales; family Burkholderiaceae; genus Caballeronia; species Caballeronia sp. BCC1704. The sequence continues at coordinate 1,066,291 of NZ_CADFFT010000001.1, forward strand.
GACCATCCTGGAGTGAGTTTCTGCAGTCACAGCGGGTACGCTCGCGGCGCTGTACGTGGCGCGCGGTTCGTGGGAGAGCGTGACGTTGTCGACCGACTCGCCGCTGAAGCTGACGCGTGGTTGATGCCCTCGCGACGAGGGCATCTACGTGATTACTTCGACGCAGCAGTCATCGGCGTGCCGATGTAATGCGAGTCTTGCAGGGCCTTCTCGCCTTCCTCGGCGGATTCCAGCGAAGGGATGATGCGTCCAACGAGCAGGCCTAAGCCAATGCGCGTCCTCACGTATTTCGTCTCGCCTGCATCAAGCGTGAACGTGACGGTTTTTTCGGTTTCCGTTGCCGTCGACACAACGTACGTGCCGGCGGGCTCATCTACATAAAAGAAGCCGCCAGGCTTGGATTCGCCCACTACGGTGCCGTTCAGTCGGATGTTCGGTTGCGTGGCCGAGCCGACCATCGAATTGGAGCGGTAGAAGTAAATCCGGCCTTGCGATTCCTTCAATGTCGGAATCGACGAGGCGAGCTCCTTGTATTGCGGACCGCTGGCGCACCCCGATGCTACGAGCGCCACGAAGCAGCCGGTCAACAATGCACGAAACAGCTTAGCCATTTATTTTCTCGATTTGTATGGATTGAGGTGGTTCTAACGCGGAGAAATTGGACTCGCCGGGCAAGTAGAAACCCACCAGCCGATCTGCGTCGATGACGAGATACGCTTCATGCACCTGACGTCCTTCGATGGTGAATTCGGAGCCCACTGGCCGATAGACCGAACCTTGCGGCAGCACCCCGACGGAACGCCAAGTGGAACCCGCACGCAGCTTGCGCGAGTATCCGGTCGCGAGCCTTACGACTGCCGGCCTGACGATGCGAATCACCTGCTGCGGCGTACTCTGAGCCGTCAATTGCGATGTCTGAACCTGAATTGTCGGTGCGCATGCAGAGAGCGCCGAAACGGCGACCAATGCGAGTGCGAATCCTCGGATGTTGAGCAAGATTGACCTCAGGAGTTTTTCTTCCAGCCCGTCTTTTCGACATTTCGACGGAAAACTTTAGAAATATTTGCTTGTTTGAGTTATCGGGGCGTTCCATTGCGCTTGTTCGCGACCCGGCGAATGACTGCTTCAACCTGAAATGACCGTCTATCTCGAGACGAGTTGACTGGCCAATCATGGTCGCGTTGCGTCCATCCCGCAAATCAACGAAGAACCAAAACAAAAGGGCACGCGATCGCTCGCGTGCCCTTTGCCTGTTGTCCGCCGATACGCGTTACTTCACGCGCATGCCCGGCTTCGCGCCGCTATGCGGCTCCAGAATGTAAAGGCCCGGTTCCGCCTTTTCGTCCGTGGCGGACGCGGCGAGCACCATGCCTTCCGACATGCCGAACTTCATCTTGCGCGGCGCGAGATTGGCGACCATCACCGTCAGCTTGCCGACGAGGTCCTGCGGCTGATACGCCGACTTTATTCCGGAGAACACGTTACGCGTCTTCTGCTCGCCGATGTCGAGCGTCAGTTGCAGCAGCTTGTCGGAGCCTTCCACTGCCTTGCAGTCGACGATCTTCGCGATGCGCAAATCGACCTTCGCGAAATCGTCGATGGAAATGACGCCGTTGTCCTGTTGCTTCGGCTCCTTTGTTGCCGCGGCCTTCGGCGCAGCTGCGCTCGCTTCCGGCGCGGCCGGTTGCAGCGATTCGCGGTTCGCCGCGAGCAGCGCCTCGATCTGCTTCGGATCGACGCGCGTGGTGAGATGCTTGTACGCGTTGATCGCATGCGCGGACGAGAGCGGGCGCTCGGCATCGGCCCATGCGAGCGGCGCGATGCCGAGGAACGCTTCCACGGATTCCACGAGCTTCGGCATCACAGGCTTGAGCGCCAATGAAAGCAGCCGGAACGCTTCGAGGCTCACGCTGCACGTCTCATGCAGCGCGACCGCATTCGCGGGATCTTTCGCCTGTTCCCACGGCTTCGCGGTATCCACGTACGCGTTGACGGCATCGGCCAGTTCCATCGTCGTGCGCAGCGCGCGGCCGTATTCGCGCGATTCATAGAACGCCGCGATTTGCGGAATCGCCCCGCGCAGTTGCGCGATAAGCGGATGCTGCATCGCGCTGTCCTGCACGCCGCCATCGAAGCGTTTGATGAGGAAGCCCGCCGCGCGGCTCGCGATGTTCACGTACTTGCCGACCAGATCGCTGTTCACGCGCGCCTGGAAGTCGTCGAGGTTCAGGTCGATGTCTTCCATCGTGCTGTTCAGCTTCGCCGCGAAGTAATAGCGCAGCCACTCCGGATTGATGCCCGTGTCGATCACACTTTGCGCGGTGATGAACGTGCCGCGCGACTTCGACATCTTCGCGCCGTCCACGGTCAGAAAGCCGTGCGCAAAGACGTTTGTCGGCGTGCGGTGGCCGGAGAACTGAAGCATCGCGGGCCAGAACAGCGTGTGGAAATACAGAATGTCCTTGCCGATGAAGTGATACTGCTCGGCCTTCGAGCCGGGCTTCACCCAGGCGTCGAAATTCACGCCGATGCGATCCGCCAGATTCTTGAAGCTCGCGTAATAGCCGACGGGCGCGTCCACCCACACGTAGAAATACTTGCCCGGCGCGCCGGGAATTTCGAAGCCGAAGTACGGCGCGTCGCGCGAAATGTCCCAGTCGGCGAGCTTGGCTTCGCCCTTGTCGCCGAGCCATTCGCGCATCTTGTTGGTCGCTTCCGCTTGCGCGAGTCCGCCGACCCAGCCGCGCAGGAAGTCTTCGCAACGCGGATCGGACAGGCGGAAGAAGTAATGCGTCGACGTCTTGCGGATGGGCGTCGCGCCCGACACCACCGAATACGGATTGATGAGCTCGGTCGGCTGATACGTCGAGCCGCAGACTTCGCAGTTGTCGCCGTATTGGTCTTTCGCGCCGCATTTCGGGCATTCGCCCTTGATGAAGCGGTCCGGCAGGAACATTTCCTTGACCGGATCGTAGGCTTGCTCGATATCGCGGGCTTCGATCAGCCCAGCTTGCTGAAGCGCGGTGTAGATGGAGTCGCACAGCACGCGGTTTTCTTCGGCGTCGGTCGAATAGTAGTTGTCGAACGAGATGCCGAAGCTGTCGAAATCGCGCTTGTGCTCCTTCCAGACCCGCTCGATCAGCGCTTTCGGCGTGATGCCTTCCTTTTCGGCGCGCAGCATGATCGGCGTGCCGTGCGTGTCGTCGGCGCCGACGTAGTAGACCTCGTGGCCGTGCATGCGCAGCGTCCGCACCCATATGTCGGTCTGGATGTACTCGACCATGTGGCCGATATGAATCTGGCCGTTCGCATACGGAAGCGCGGACGTGACGAGAATCTGGCGGCGGCCGCCTTCGTTGGCCGAAGCGGCGGACGCGGTGGCGGAAATCGGTGCTGACGATGCTGACATGGAGGCGCGGCCCGGAGGAGTGCTGAAAGCGGGTGAAAAGGGGAATGTCGATTTTAGCAGGGCGGGCAGCACGCGCCGCTGCGGCACGCACTGCCAGTAGCGAGTCCGTGCAGGAAGAGCGACAAATAAAAGCGCCCTGTGCTTCGCGAAGGCAACAGCGGTGCGTGGTGATCGAGCCGAAGTCTTGCTGGCCAAACAGACAGTCTGCGAAGGTGCGCAGGCGCGATTATCTGTCGTCGGCCAGCGGATTGCTTCGTTCGCTCCGCTCCGGGATCGACGAACGAAAGTGGGCAGAATTCGCCGCCCAAAAAAAACCGGGGTCCAATCGGGCCCCGGAGCAACAACGACAAGAGGAGAATGGCAGGCGATGGCCCAGCCATCCACCCACCATAACGACAGACAAGCGGCGCGCCGGCAAGTTTCAAAAATTTCTCACTCGCCTCTGAAACGGTGTCAGATCACGCGCTTGTCGGTCGTCGCCTCATATTCGAGCCTTACTGAACCTGACCCGGCTGCGCCGTCGCGCGCAGATAGATTTCCACGCGACGATTCTGCGCGCGGCCGGCTTCCGTCGAATTGTCGGCGATCGGCTGGTTCTGGCCCATGCCCTGCGCCGACAGACGCTGCGCCGCGACGCCGTGGCTCGAAATATACGACGCCACGCTCTGCGCGCGGTTCTGCGACAGCGTCTGGTTGTACGCGGCCGTGCCGGTGTTGTCCGTATGGCCGATGACGCTCGCAATCAGCTCAGGATGCTGCTGCAACGTTTGCGTGACCGAGTTGAGAACCGGGTCGAACGACGGCTTGATCGCGTAGCTGTTCGTATCGAACGAGATGGAATTCGGGATGTTGACCTTCAGCGAGCCGTCCTGCTGCTCGGTCACCTGGGTGCCGGTGCCCTTCGAGTCGCCGGAAATCTTGTTGCGGATGGCCTGCCAGTTGTAGCCGGTGATGCCGCCGACCGCTGCGCCCGTGGCCGCGCCGATCGCCGCGCCCTTGCCGCCGCCGAAAATCGCGCCAATGCCCGCGCCCGTGGCCGCGCCGACGCCCGTACCGACCGCCGCGTTATTGCCTTGCTGCGTCGCGCAGCCTGCGACGAGCGCGCCCGCGACGGCGAACACGGACAAACGGGTCAACATCTTCATCTTCATCTTGATCTCCTTAATTCAACAAGCGGTTCGACGCCACGCGCCGACAGTGCGAAAGGGTCTTCGGACGGGCTTTCGGACGAGCCTCTACAATATTGAGAAACGTCCGTTTTCCCGCGGCGATACGTCCCCGGAAAACGACAGCAGCGGCATAGTGCAGCGCGAAGCAAGTCACGCGCAACGGCGCTAACAATTACTTGCAATTTCCTCAGTTTGTTGCACGGCGACGCACGGCAGCAACCCTCGTTCCACGGAGTATCAATGAGCATTGACCGCGCGCAGATCGACACTGCACTCGCTAACCTGACCGATCCCAACACCAACCGCAAGTTCGTCGACACCAAGAGCATCCGCAACGTATCGGTCGAAGGCGGCAAGGTGTCGGTAAGCGTCGTGCTGGGCTATCCGGCCAAGACGCAGTTCGCGTTGATCGGCAAACTCGTCGAGGACGCGCTGCGTCAGGTGCCAGGCGTCACCGATACCGCCGTCGACGTTTCTTCGCAAGTGGTCGCGCATGCGGTGCAGCGCGGCGTGAAGCTGTTGCCTAACGTCAAGAACATCATCGCGGTGGCGTCGGGCAAGGGCGGCGTCGGCAAGAGCACGACAGCCGCGAATCTCGCGCTCGCGCTCGCGGCGGAAGGGGCCTCGGTCGGCATGCTCGACGCCGACATCTACGGCCCTTCGCTGCCGATGATGCTCGGCATTTCCGGCCGGCCCGAATCGCCCGACAATCAGTCGATGAATCCGCTGACCGGCCACGGCATTCAGGCAAACTCGATCGGCTTTCTGATCGAGCAGGACAACCCGATGGTCTGGCGCGGCCCGATGGTCACGTCCGCGCTTGAACAACTGCTGCGCCAGACGAACTGGAAGGATCTCGATTACCTCGTCGTCGACATGCCGCCGGGCACGGGCGACATCCAGCTCACGCTGTCGCAGAAGGTGCCGGTGACGGGCGCGGTGATCGTGACGACGCCGCAGGACATCGCGCTGCTCGACGCGAAGAAGGGCCTGAAGATGTTCGAGAAGGTCGGCATTCCGATTCTCGGCATCGTCGAAAACATGAGCACGCATATCTGCTCGAACTGCGGCCACGAGGAGCATATCTTCGGCGCGGGCGGCGGCGAGCGCATGGCGAAGGAATACGGCGTGCAGATTCTCGGTTCGCTGCCGCTCGACATTTCCATCCGCGAGCGCACCGACGCGGGCCAGCCGACCGTCGTATCGCAGCCGGAAAGCCGGATTGCGGAGACGTATCGCGCGATTGCGCGGCGCGTCGCGATTTCGGTTGCCGAGCGTCAGCGCGACATGACTTCGAAGTTCCCGAGCATCGTCGTGCAGAACACCTGATCCGCCGCAAAGCGGCCCTCTCGCGCGAGCCTTGTGCAGCGCGGCTCGCGGTATCATGTCGCCTTCGAGACGCGGCAGCGTCGACGCAACGGGTGTCGGCGTGCCGCCGAGAGGATCGCATGAGAGACAGAGTCAACGGGCGGACGCGCTCCGCCTGGTTCGCCTTGTTCGCCGTGGCCGCGGCGGTGTGCAGCGTGCTGCTCGGCGGCTGCGGCATCATCTTCCAGAATCACGAGAAACGCGCGGACGCCACGCTGACGCCCACGCCCGGCAACACCGCGCGCGGCACGGTGACGCTCATCGAGCGCGCGGACGGCGTGCAGATTTCGTACAACCTCGTCGACATGCCGCCCAATAGCGACCACGCGCTGCAAGTTCACGAACGCGGCGACTGCATCGCGGTGAACGGAGACGCGAGCCCGGTCTTCGCGCTGCCCTCCGACCGCGGACGCGCAGGCAGCCGGCTCGAAGGCGAACTCGGCAACATTCACGCCGACGCCACGGGCGCGGCCACCGGCTTCATCGTCGCGACGGACGTGTCGCTCGACGGCGTGCGCTCGGTCATCTCCCGCGCGATCATGCTGCACCGGGAAGCGGCCGACCCCTACGCGCTGAGTCCGCACAACGTGGGTCCGACGCTTGCGTGCGGCGTCATCCGGCGATAACGGCATCGTCCGAACGGCCGATCTCGCGGCGGGCGTCGTTCCGCGTAAAATACGCGCTTCCATTTTCGTCTGGCCGCACGAGGCCATGCGCCGTTTCACCGCAGGCCTGCAGTCGCGCCAAGTGCGCGACTTCACGCCGCAACGTTGGGTACGTCCCCTATGAGCATCAAGTCCGACAAGTGGATTCGGCGCATGGCCGAAGAGCACAAGATGATCGAGCCGTTCGTGCGCGATCAGGTGCGCGTGGCCGAGGACGGCCGCAAGATCGTGAGCTACGGCACGTCGAGCTACGGCTACGACATCCGCGTGGCTGACGAATTCAAGATCTTCACGAACATCAACTCGACCATCGTCGATCCGAAGGCGTTCGACGAGAAATCGTTCGTGGACTTCAAGGGTGATGTCTGCATCATTCCGCCGAATTCCTTCGCGCTCGCGCGCACCGTCGAATATTTCCGCATTCCGCGCTCGTGCCTGACCGTGTGTCTCGGCAAGTCGACTTACGCGCGCTGCGGGATCATCGTGAACGTCACGCCGTTCGAGCCGGAGTGGGAAGGCTACGTGACGCTCGAATTCTCGAATACGACACCATTGCCCGCCAAAATCTACGCGAACGAAGGGGTCGCGCAGGTTCTCTTCTTCGAAAGCGACGAGATCTGCGAGACGTCCTACGCCGACCGCGGCGGCAAGTATCAAGGGCAGCACGGCGTGACGCTGCCGAAAACCTGATCGCTCCGCGTCCCTAGAACCGCACACGGCACGCGCTTGTCGAAGGACCGCTGGCTCCGGGAAAAAGTCTCGGGCGGCGGTCGTTCCATTTGGAGATTCGCCTCATGAAGTTCCGCTTCCCCGTCGTCATCATCGACGAAGACTTTCGCTCCGAGAACATCTCGGGTTCCGGCATTCGCGCGCTGGCCGAGGCGATCGAGGGCGAAGGCGCCGAAGTGCTCGGTCTCACGAGCTACGGCGATCTCGCCGCCTTCGCGCAGCAGTCGAGCCGCGCGTCATGCTTCATTCTGTCGATCGACGACGACGAGCTGCTGCCTTACGCCGACAATGTCGTCGTCGAAGGCGACACGCCCGAACTGGCGTCGGCCATCGTCGCGTTGCGCGCGTTCATCAACGCCGTGCGCCGCCGCAACGCCGACATCCCGATCTTCCTGTACGGCGAAACTCGCACCTCGCGGCACTTGCCGAACGACATCCTGCGCGAGCTGCACGGCTTCATTCACATGTTCGAGGACACGCCGGAGTTCGTCGCGCGTCATGTGATTCGCGAAGCGAAGGTGTATCTCGATTCGCTCGCGCCGCCGTTCTTCAAGGAACTGGTGCAGTACGCGGAAGAGGGCTCGTATTCGTGGCACTGTCCGGGGCACTCGGGCGGCGTCGCGTTCCTGAAGAATCCGCTCGGGCAGATGTTCCACCAGTTCTTCGGCGAGAACATGCTGCGCGCGGACGTGTGCAACGCGGTCGATGAACTCGGCCAGCTGCTCGATCACACCGGTCCGGTCGCGGCCTCCGAGCGCAACGCGGCGCGCATCTTCAGCGCGGATCATCTCTTTTTCGTGACCAACGGCACGTCGACGTCGAACAAGATCGTGTGGCACGCGACCGTCGCGCCGGGCGATATCGTGCTCGTGGACCGCAACTGCCACAAGTCGATTCTGCACGCCATCACGATGACGGGCGCGATTCCCGTGTTCCTCACGCCGACGCGCAATCACTTCGGCATCATCGGGCCGATTCCGCGCGACGAATTCAAGCCCGAGAACATTCGCCGCAAGATCGAGGCGAACCCGTTCGCGCGCGAGGCGCTCGCGAAGAACCCGAAGGTCAAGCCGCGCATCCTGACCATCACGCAGAGCACGTACGACGGCGTGATCTACAACGTCGAGATGATCAAGGATCTGCTCGGCGACATGCTCGACACGCTGCATTTCGACGAAGCGTGGCTGCCGCACGCCGAGTTCCATTCGTTCTATCAGGACATGCACGCGATCGGCGCGGGCCGGCCGCGCACCGGCGCGCTCGTGTTCGCCACGCACTCGACGCACAAGCTGCTCGCCGGCATTTCGCAGGCATCGCAGATTCTTGTGCAGGACAGCGAGAACAGCACGTTCGACCGCCATCGTTTCAACGAGGCGTATCTCATGCACACGTCGACGAGCCCGCAATACGCGATCATCGCGTCGTGCGACGTGGCCGCCGCGATGATGGAAGCGCCGGGCGGCCCCGCGCTCGTGGAAGAGTCGATCGCCGAGGCGCTCGATTTCCGCCGCGCGATGCGCAAGGTGGATGCCGAATACGGCGACGACTGGTTCTTCAAGGTCTGGGGCCCGGACGCGCTGGCCGAAGAAGGCATCGGCGACCGCGAGGACTGGATGCTGAAGCCGAACGACCGGTGGCACGGCTTCGGCGCGCTCGCCGAGAACTTCAACATGCTCGACCCGATCAAGGCGACGATCATCACGCCGGGGCTCGACGTGGACGGCGAATTCGGTGAAACGGGCATTCCGGCCGCCATCGTGACGAAGTATCTGGCCGAGCACGGCATCATCGTGGAGAAGACGGGGCTGTACTCGTTCTTCATCATGTTCACCATCGGCATCACGAAAGGCCGCTGGAACTCGATGGTCACCGAGCTTCAGCAGTTCAAGGACGACTACGACAACAATCAGCCGCTGTGGCGCGTGCTGCCGGAGTTCATCGCGCAGCATCCGTCGTACGAGCGCATCGGCCTGCGCGATCTGTGCGAGCAGATTCACAGCGTCTATCGCGCGAACGACATCGCGCGGCTCACGACCGAGATGTATCTGTCGAGCATGGAGCCCGCGATGAAACCGTCCGAAGCGTACGCGAAGCTCGTGCACCGCGAGATCGACCGCGTGCCGATCGACGAACTCGAAGGCCGCGTGACGAGCATTCTGCTGACGCCGTATCCGCCGGGCATTCCGTTGCTGATTCCGGGCGAGCGGTTCAACCGCACCATCGTCGATTACCTGCGTTTCGCGCGGGAGTTCAACGAGCGTTTCCCGGGCTTCCACACGGATATTCACGGGCTCGTCGGTGAGATGATCAACGGGCGCATCGAGTATTTCGTCGATTGCGTGCGCGACTGATATCGCGTGATTCGCTGCTGCAAAGACAAACGGCCCTTCATAGGGCCGTTTGTCGTTTGGGGCAAGCGCCGATCGCTTAGATCAGGCCTTCCGCCTTCATCGCCGCCTGCACCGCCGGGCGCGCCGCGACGCGCGCCTGATACGCGGTCAACGCCGGCCACTTGTTCAGATCGAGGTCGATGAACGGCGCCCAGCCAAGCACGGTGAAGAGATACGCGTCGCCGATGCCGTATTCGTCGCCCAGCAGATACTGCTTGTCGTCGATGTGCTTCGCCACGTAGGCGAGACGGCGCTCCAGATTGGCCATCGCGGCGGCTTTCCACTCGCTCGTCGCGGCCGGGTTGAAGAACGGCGAGAAGTTCTTGTGCAACTCGGTGCCGATAAACGTCAGCCACCCTTGCAGGCGGTAGCGCGACATGGCGTCGGCGAGCGGCGCGAGGTGCTTGGCCGGCACCTGATCCGCGATGTACTGCATGATCGCCGGGCCTTCGGTCAGCACGTCGCCGCTATCGAGCTGAAGCGCGGGCACGTAGCCCTTCGGATTGATCGCCATGAAATCGGCGCCGCTTGCGGTGACTTTCGTCTTCAGGTCGACGGCTTCGATCTCGTAAGGCAGGCCGGATTCTTCGAGGACGATATGCGAGGCAAGCGAACAGGCGCCGGCTTTGTAAAACAGTTTCAAGTCAGATTCTCCAGGTTGAACCGCGGGACATTATGACCGATCCCCGGCGCCCAAAATATCCTGGGCGACGAAACGACTTATCTCGTTCGGCGAAAGATCGCGTTGCGAAACGCCCACCGGCTGAAGCGCGTTAGACGCTCGTCAGTCGAGAATGAAGTGGCGAGAAGGCGAGACCGGCTTCGGCGCGAGAGCAAACTCCGGATCGGCGGCCATGTCATGCAGCGCCGCTTCGAGCGTCGCGCACATCGCATTCAGCGCGAGGTCGTTTTCTTCCTGTCCGAACGGGTCTTCGATCTGCGCGGCAATCGCCTCCAGCGCCATGAACGCATACGCCACCAGCAGCGAGAAGAGCGGCGTCAACAGGCCCGCGCCATCGACGAGGCCGAACGGCAGCAGCACGCAGAACAGATAGATCGTGCGGTGAATCATCACCGAGTACGAGAACGGCAGCGGCGTGGTCGCGATGCGCTCGCACCCGCCGATGACGTCGGAAAGCGCGTTCAGATTGTGCTGAATCGCGACCATCGCATAACCGTCGATCGCGCCTTCCCGCCTGCGCTCGGCCACCCATTCGCCGAGCAAGAGCAGGATGAGCGCAGGCCGATACTTCGCCGCCGCCGCGCGCGCATGCAAATCGGATGGCAGTCGCAGCGCGAGATCCGTCAGCGCGTCGGTGCCGCGCAGTTGATGTCGAAGGGCATGCGCCAAGGCCCCGAGCGCCGCGAGAAAACGACGCGAATGACCGGGCTCGCGTGGCTCCGGCAACGAGAGCACTTGCTGCGCGAGCGCGCGCGACGTATTGAGCAGCGCGCCCCAGAGCTTGCGGCCCTCCCACCAACGCTCGTAGCTCGCGCTGTTGCGAAAGCCGAGAAAGACGGCGAGCGCGATACCCACGAGCGCGAACGGCGGCGTGCCGAGCCCGATCGGATAGTGGCGCATGTGATCGTGCATGAAGATCGCCGCCACCGACAGCGCGAAGATCAGCGCAAGGCGCGGCAGCAGTTGCGGGAGCACCGAGCCGCGCCACACGAACAGGAGTCGGAACCAGTTGAGCCTGGGGCGGATGATCATGTTTGGGGTCAACTCTCGGAATGAATGACGACGCGGCCTGGCGCAGCGGGACATCCATTCTAAGTCAGCGCGCCGCCGTATCGGGTTGTTGAACGATCGGTCCCGTGTGCGTTCGCCTGCGATGAATCGACTCGCGGCGCGATACCGCGCGACTGATGCGCCGCGCGAGTCGATGACGGTCCTTCTCGACGTCTTCGTGCTAACGCCTCGTTCGAGCACCTACTAGAATGAAAGGCAGCCAAATTCAGCTGCAGCTATTAAGTTAGGTATTCGAAATAAATTCGCCGATGATTGCGGCGATGAACGAATCGCGACACCTTTCGAGAAGCCATTCTGCCGACAACAACAAGGAGGCATTCATGCTCGCAGTCAGGCGCAACGTGTTTCTGGTGCTGGTTCCCCTTTCTGTTCCGTGTGCCGTATCGGCGCACGGGACACTCGAGACGCCGCTGAGCCGCGTGTATTGGTGCTACCTCGAAGGGCCTGAAAATCCGAAGTCCGCCGCATGCCAGGCGGCAGTGGCTGTCGCGGGGCCGGCTTTCCTGTACGACTGGGCGGGCGTCAACCAGTTACCTAATGGCGATCACAAGGCGTTCGTGCCGGATGGGCATCTATGCAGCGGCAACAAGTCCAACTACTACGGACTGGACCTCGCCCGCAACGACTGGCCAGCGACCTCGATCGCCGCCGATCTCAGCGGCAACTTCACGTTCGTCTGGAATGCAACGGCGCCGCACGTGACGCGGTACTTCCAGTTCTACATGACGAACGACAACTACGACTTCAATCAGCCGCTGAAATGGTCCGATCTCGACAGCAAGCCGTTTTGCGAAATCAACAACGTCACGCTCGACAACGGCCGCTACAAGATGCAGTGCAAACTGCCAGCGGGGAAGACGGGCAAGCGCATCATCTATGTGATCTGGCAGCGCAACGACAGCGCAGAGGCGTTTTATGCATGCACGGACGTGGTCATCAACGGAGTCAAGTCGACGTGGCGCGAGTTGCGCCCCGTGCCCACGACCGCGCAGAACCAGCCCGCCGGCATGAAGATCACCCTGCGCGTATTCGACCCGGACGGTCACGATCTCGAATCGATCAGCTACACGGTGACGACTCAGACCACGAACGCCGCGGACTGGATGTATGCGATGGCAACGACCATCAACAACCAGTCGAAGCGAGTGCACGTGGGTTTGATCGATAACAACGGCAATATCGTGCCGCAGAAGGAGCCGTCGGCGAACCGAATCTATGTCGATGGTCCGACGGACTACACCTTCATGGTGGACTACACCGGCTCGGCGACACCCGCGCCGTCTCCGACACCGACTCCATCTCCGTCTCCATCTCCGGCACCCGCACCGGCACCGACACCGACGCCGACACCGACACCGACGCCATCTCCGGCACCGACGCCCGCACCGACACCGGCACCAGCACCCGCACCAGCACCAGCACCCGCACCGACGCCCGCACCTTCGCCGAGCGCGGGCGGCACATGCGCGGTGCCGTGGCAGGCGGGCACCATCTACAAGTCGAAGGAACAGGTCTCGGCCAACGGACACAACTACACCGCGCGCTGGGAAAACGGCGACAACCCGGTTACCAACTCCGGCAGCGGCAAGGCCTGGCAGGACCTCGGCACATGTTCGGGACAAACGTCACTATCGTGCGCGGCGCCCTGGAGCGCGAGCAAGACCTACGCGAACGCCGGAACCACCGTGAGTTACAACGGCTCCAACTATCGCAACAAGTGGTGGTCGGCCAATATCGATCCAGCGACGAACTCCGACGGCGCATGGGAGAAGATCGGACCGTGCAAGTGAATCCGAAGGGCGCGGCGCGCGGGGGAAGCGTCCCGCGCGATGCGCTTACTGCTGCGCCCGAAAGCGTTCGCGTCGAATCCATTTCGTCGCAATCCATTTCTCGCCATGTTCGACGGGCGTGCCGGCATGCAGCGTCTTCGGATCGCTCTGGCCCAATTCGTTCAGGTATTCGAAATAGAGCGCGCAGCCGCGCCGCGGATGTATCGTGAGTCCGGCGGCCGGAAATGTGGTGTCGCCGCCGCGCGCCGGTTCGTTGAGATAGAGAATGACTGTCGCCACGCGCTGTCCGCCGCGCTGCATGTGGTGCCGGCTGCCGGCCTGCTCCTCGGGAAAATAGTCGAAATGCGGACGATATTCGCCGCCGACGCCGTAACGAAGAATATGAAGGTCCTCGCCGTTCTCGGCGGGCTGTTGGAACAGTTCCGCGAGCCGCCGGTCGATGGTGCCGACAAGCGCATCCGTCGATGCATTGACGAACGCGCCTTCGCTCTGACGTTCGTCGATGGTGATTTCGTTGCCCGAATCGGGATCGACAACGGACGAGCGTCGCACCCGTTCGCGACCGATCTCGATGAGACGGTCGCATTCGTCGTGCGTGAGCACATTGGCAAGCAGCGCGACGACGGGCTGCGCGCAACTCAAGAGCTTGGGCGCTTCGCAGTCGCTCGCGACGAGTACGCGGCCGGGTGGCAGCATCGGCGTGCCGTAGACGTAGCCGGACGCGTCGGCGGCAGCGGCGGCAGCGGCGGCAGCGGGCGTGTCGCACGCATCACCCGCGAGATGGCGCGCGAGAATCAGCCGCGCGGTGTTCGGATGGAAATCCGCGGCGACCATGGCGTCGATCAGCGATTGATGCGTGCAACCGCGATGAATGTTCTGGTCCAGCCACGTTTTCCACGCGGCGTCGAAGCGGGGAAGGGAGTTCATGGCAGCCTGTCGGGAATGACGGAACGCCCATTCATCGAAGCACAAAAGCGCGCGCGTCACAACGATCCTCTTGAAACAGCGCGCGGCATATTGCGAGCGTGTGTGGTCGCCTGCGCGACCTGCGCTTGCCACGCGAACGCGGCGAGCATGCTCCGCTGCGAGTCCGACGACAACGCGGTGAGCTACGTCACCGAGCGCATCGAACACGCGCGATGCACGCGTTTGCCGATGAACTGGCGCGAGCCGGCGTCGTCGGCGCCGAGCGCGTCTTCGCCTGTCGTGCCGCGTCCCGTCGCGTTGCGGCGGCGCGAAGCCACGGCGCGCATCTACAGCTACATCGAGAATGGCGTGCGGCACTATCTCACGCGCAAGCCGGAAGGTATCGCGGCAAGCGTGTCGGTGATCGAGCTGCATTTCATCGAGACCTGCAACCTGTGCGAGGCCGCCGACGTGAACGTCGCCGCGCTTTCGCTCGACACGCGTGCATACGAACGCGAAATCGACGCGGCGGCGGCATCGTTCGGCGTGGATCGCGCGCTGGTGCGAGCCGTGATTCACGCGGAATCCGGGTATCGCGCCGACGCCATCTCGGGAAAAGGCGCGCAGGGTCTCATGCAACTGATGCCGGCGACGGCGGCGCGCTTCCAGGTCGAAGACGCGTTCGACGCGGCGCAGAACATTCGCGGCGGCGTGCGCTATCTCGCCTGGCTCTTGCGGCGCTTTCACGGCGACATCGACCGGACGCTGGCCGCGTACAACAGCGGAGAGGGCGCGGTCGCGCGTTACGACGGCGTGCCGCCTTACGCCGAGACTGAGGCATACGTGTCGCGCGTGAAGATTCTCGTGGATCGTTATCGCGCCGCGCGCTAGCCGTACTTCCGATTCGTCTTCTCGAACGCGCGGCGCGTCACGTCTTACTTCGTGTTGTCGATCACGATCTGCCCGTTGTACTCGACCTTGCCCCGGAAGAAGTAGTCCGTGCAGGCCTTGTAGTCGCCCGGATTGACGAGCGAGAAGGGCATGCCGTAATCGACGACCTTACATGCGGTCACGGGCTTGCCGTCGGCCCAGGCGTAGTCCTTGTCGAGGTAAGCCTTGAGCGCCGCCGCCGAGCCTTCGTTGAAGCCGCGCATGTTGGCGCAGCCGAGCGGTTCGTCTGGCGCGATCGTGACGCCGAGTTCGCGCGCCATCTCCTTGTACGCGTTGATGCGGTTGGTCACCTGCGGCTGCTCCGCGCCGCCTTTGCCGCACTCGATGCCGCCGTTGATGATGAACACCGTCGCGCCGAAGCCGGGCTTCATGTTGTTGCCGAGATCGACGGCGTTTGGCTTCCACGTGCCGTCGATGGCCCAGGTCATCGGCGGTTTGGGCGTTTGCGGCGTCACCGCGAACCAGACCGCCGACGCGAAGTTGAGCCAGGTGTCCGCGACGCGGCCGGGGTTGTCGAGCAGGATGGCCGGATCGTTATAGAGCGCCTGCGAGAACGGCCCGAAGTTGTAGTTCCACGACAACTGTTTCGCGCCGCGTCCGAAGTAATCGAGATATCGGCCCGCCGCATTCTTCGCGCACGCGTAGAAGATCCAGTTGGTCGCATGCGAGCCCGGTTCGCATTGCTGGTACGCGCCGACCGCCGAGCCCTCCTGATAGCCCGACTCGCGCAGGAACCACAGCGCCTGCTGCCAGAACGGGATCGGCGTGTCCTGCGGCATCTTCGAGAGCACGGCGTTGTTGTGATCGGGATAGCCCGAGCGCACCTGCGCGGGCGTGAGCGACGGCCAGTTCGCGCCCGTTTCCTGCGTGAAGTGGGCGAACGACGTCGCGAGCAGCTTGCGGCAGATGGCGAGCGCATCGCGTCCGTCCGAATAGTCGCCGCAATACGCCGGGAACTTGGCGACACCGCGCAGGAAGTTCACATACGAATAGTGGATGTCGCGCACGGGAAAGAGCTGATCGAACTTCTGCTCGTCGACGATCGACTCGACGCGCCGCACGTTCGACGGATTCGCCGCGCGGCCCGGAACGACAGCGTTGACGTCGTCGTCGGGCAGGACGCGCAGGGCGTCGCGCACGATCGCGATAAGGCCGTTGGTCTGATCGACGAGCTTTTTCTCGGTCGCGCTGAACTGGGCGGGCGTCGGATAGCCCGCAGGTTCGGGGATGTAGGTGATCTTCGGTTTGTACGCGGCGGTTGGCGCGGGCGTGGGCGTCGGCGTTGGAGTCGGGCTCGGCGCCGGTGCAGGGGCTGGCGATGGTGTCGGCACGGGCGTAGGCGCCGGTGCAGGTGCGGGCGCAGGCGCAGGCACAGGTGCAGGCACAGGTGCGGGGACAGGTGCGGGCGCCGGCGCAGGCGCAGGGGCCGGTGCTCCGCCACACGCGCCGAGGTCTTCCCAGACTCCATACGCGCCGGATTGCGCGGGGTTGTCGCCTTGCGTCCACCACTTATTGCGATAGTTCCGGCCGCCATAGGTCACGCGCATGTTGGGTTGCGCATACGTCTGACTCGCCGACCACGCCGCATAGCATCCTGCCGGCGTTGGCGTTGGCGTTGGCGTCGGCGTTGGCGTTGGCGTGGGCGTCGGCGTCGGCGTTGGCGTTGGCGTGGGCGTCGGCGTCGGCGTTGGCGTTGGCGTTGGCGTTGGTGTCGGCGTTGGCGTGGGCGCAGGCGTTGGCGCTGGCGTCCCCCCAGCAGCGCCGACATCACGCCATAGCGTCGGCGTCGACGGCGGCGTCCATCCCGCGCCGGGATACGCCGTGTGCGTCTGCAACGCCTGATACACGCGCCCGTTGTAGGTCACGGTCGCGCCGGACGGATACGTCGCGCCCTCGCGCCACGCTTCCTGTGCAAGCGCCGCGCCGGCATGGAGCAGCAACGCGGCGGGCAGCACGGCCAGTTTTCTTCCAATCGATGACATCTCGGTCCTCCACACGCGAACGCCCGGCGTCCATCAACGCCGGGTCATGCCTCTGTCGGGGAAGTGGGTGAACTTCCACTCCGAATAGCTCGTCTGCGTCGCGAAGCTCGCGTCGCTGTCGGAAAATCCGTCCTTCTTGAGCGGCGCTTCCGTCGATGCGCTGTAGACGCCGTACAGTTCGCCGCCCGGCCCGCGCACGGTCTGCCACTCGCCGCCGGTCATCGGATCGTCATAGGCCTGGCGCAGATAGCGCCGCACGAACGACGCGCGCGGATCGCGCGTCAGGTCTTTCAAATCCCTCGGGAACGCACCGCCCTTGTCCGCCTTGACATAGGCTTCGATGGCCGCGCGTATCGCGTCGCCGCGACGCAGAAGCTCGTCTTCTTTCACGCGCTGGGCCTGCGTGCTCCAGACTTCGCCGACCTTCATCAGATAGATGCTGATGAGCGCCACGGACATGAGCGCCCACAACATGCCGAAGCCGCGTTGCCTACCACGCGCTGTAATCGGTGCCATCTTTCGCCTTGCCTTTCGCGCCGCTTCGCACGTTGTAGACGCCCGGCGTGCCGTCGGCGGGCTGCTCGACCGTCCACGTCGCGCGGCTCATGGAAACCGGGTCCAGCGGAATCTCGCGCAGATAGTGCTTCTGCACCAGTTCGTCGAGCGACTGCGGATAGCGGCCCTGATCCGCGCGAAAGTGGTCGATCGAATCGCGCATGGCGGCGAGATTCTCGTGCAGCACGGTTTCCTTGGCCTTGTCCGCCTGGCCGAAGTAGCGCGGCACGACGACCGTGAGCAGCGTCGCGATGATCGCCAGCACGACGAGCAGCTCGATGAGGGTGAACGCGCGACGCAGCTTTCCGAGCATCACCATCTCCTGTAGGGGACGCCGTTGAGCCCCGTGCCTTCCGAAAGCGAATAGACGTCGTAGACATCGTCGCCTTCGGCGGGCGATTCCGCGTCGCTCGCGTAGCTGCGCTTGCCCCACGTTGCTTCGTCGGAACGGCTTGGGCAGTCGCACAACGGATCGCGCGGCACGCGCCGCAGGAAGTAGATGCGCGCGTGCGTCGGATTGGTCTTGTCGACCACGCCTTCGACGAGGGTCTCGAGTTTCGGCGGATAGCCCGAATCGCCCGGCGCGCGATCCATCTTTCCTTCGTCGCCGGCTTTCTTGTACGCGTCGATCGCGTCACGAATGCTCCACAGCGCCCGACGCAGCTCGTCTTCCCGCTGATGCTGGGCCGCGACCTGGACGAGCGGAGCCGCGACCATCGCGAGCGCGGCGAGAATCGCGAGCGTCACCAGCAGTTCGATGATCGTGAAGCCTCGTTGCATCGTCATCGGCTCATGTCGGAGTTCAAGGCTGCGTGGGCCGCGGCGTATCGGGCGCGTCGGGCGCGTCGGGCGGCGATACGCGCGGCAAAGGCGGCGGCAAGGCGCTCGCGGGCTGCGGCGGCTGCGGTGGCTGAGGCTGAGGCTGAGGCGGCGGGGGCATCTGCGGCGCGACGGGCGGCGGCAGGCGCGCGGCCGCATTGCCACCGACGACATCGCGCTCGGTCGTGATGCGGCTTTCCGTGCCTGAATCGAATTGCACGACATTGCCCGCCGGCATTGCCTGACCGCGCACGATGCGCGGTGTGAGCAAGAGCACGAGCTCGGTCTCGTGAGCGTCGTTGGTGCGGTCGCCGAAGATACGATCGAGCACCGGAATGCGGCTCAGTCCCGGCAGCCCGCTCGCGGCGGCGCGCTCGTTGCGCTGTAACAGCCCGGCGAGCATCTGCGTTTCGTTGTTGCGCACGCTCATCACCGTATCCGCCGATCGCGTGCCGATCTGATAGGCGACGAGTCCAGTCGATGTCGTGATCGTATCGGTCACGTTCGACACTTCCATGTGCAGCTTGACCTGCACTTCGTCGTTGCCGGCTATCACCGGCGCGACTTCCAGCGACAGCCCGACATCCTGATAGTTGACGCTCTCCGAACTAAAGTTGCTCGACAGCGTGGTCGTCACCACCGGCAGACGATCGCCGATCAGCACTTTCGCCTTCTCGCGGTTTCTCACGCGGATGCTCGGATTCGCCAGCGTGCGCGTTTTGCCCTGCGTCTGCAGGAAGTCGATGCCCACCGGCCCGATGCGCACGAGCACATCGCTGCTGTTGAGGTTATGCAGTTGCTGGAGCGTGACGGTGTTCGGCGGCAGCGTGGTCTGATCGGCGGCGGTGCCGGACTGCAATCCGAACACGATGCTGTCCGGATACTGAATGCCCAGATGCAACAAGTCGGACGACGACACTTCGAGAATCTGCGCATCGATCACGACTTCGGCGGGCGTCACGTCCAGCGCGCGGATAATGCGCTCGGCGACCTTGAGTGTCTCCGGCGCGTCGCGCATGACGATGGCGTTGGTGCGCTCGTCGAGCACGGCATCGCGCGTCTTGACCATCTGCTTGAGCACGCCGAGCACCTGCGCCGCGGACGAGTTCGTGAGATAGAAGGTGCGCACGACGAGGTCGCGGTACTCCGTTTCCTTGTCCGGCCGCTTCGGATAGATGAGGATCGCGTTGTCCCCCACGACCTTGCTCGAAAGCTGGTTCGCCTGGAGCACCATCGTGAGCACCTGTTTGACGGGCGTGTTGCTGGCGTAGATGGTGGTGGGCGCGCTCGACTGCACGTCGTGGTCGAAGGTGAAGTTGAGTCCCGTGATGTTCGACATCAGTTCGAAGATGCTGATGAGCGGCTGATCGCGAAATTGCACGGTGATCGGCTGATCCATGTCCTTGTTCAGCTTGGGCGCGAGATCGGCTGCTCGCGGCGTGAGCAGTTCGTCGCGCAGGCGCGCGGCGCGGGCGTTTTCCGGTTGCTTCGCGAGCGTGTCCGTGGCGATGGCGAGTGCCGCCTGCGGCTGTTCCATCCAGATCGACTCGGCGTATCGCAGCGCGCCGTCGATAGCCGCCTGCCGGTTTATCCACTCGATCAGCTCGCGAGGCTGATCGTCGCCGGGCGCGGCGGCCTGCGCACGGCGCGCCCACGCGAGCGCCTGCGCCGAGTCGCCCGCGCGGTACGCGACCGTCGCGCGTTGCAGGTATTCGGCCGACAGACGGCGTCGCAGGCCCATGTACCAGTTCCTGATCTCCAGATCGTCGGGATATTCCGCCGTCTGCTGCGCGAGCAGATCGAGCTGCGCATCGGGCGGCATGCCGGCGAGCCGATTCTGAAGGCCCTGGCGATGCAGTTCTCCCGCGCACGAGGTCAGAAGCGGCAGCAGCAGCCATACGGCCACGTCTTTCAGCCGGATCATTTGATGTCTCCGAGTGGCAGCGTTTGCTGTCGTTTGAGCGGCAGATACGTGAAGCGGACTTGCTTGCGATCGAGTTCGTCGATCCGGTAGGCGTTGAGAATCGTGTCGCCACGGTGCAGGAAGCCCTTGTTCTGGCAGTCCGCGCAGAGCCGGAACTCGCGTCCGGTGCCGGCGAGCACGACATAAAACACGCCGCGCGAATCCAGCCACAGCGAGCGCACGGTAAACGGCAGCGGCGGCGGTTCGGGCGGTGGAGGCGGCTTGACCGAACCGGGCGGCGGCGGGGGCGGCGGCGGGGGAGGAGGCGGTTGCCAGTTCTGGCTCGGAAACAGATCGACCGGCGCGCTCGCGGCATCCGCGACGGTTTGAGGCGCGCTGGCGTCAGGCACGCTGGCGGCGGACGCCGGCGCGGCTGCATGAGGCGTCGATGGCGTCGATGGCGGCGCGGCTTCGTCTCTTTCGCCGCGAAAGTGCACGAACACCATCAGCCCGAGCGTCAGCGCGAGCAGCAGCAAGACCGGCGTCGAGACTTTCAAGGCGCGGACGTCGCGTGCATTCATTTCGACGCTTCCACGACGAACGCGCATTGCAGACGCACTTCCAGATCCGTCGCGCCGATGTTGGGCCGCGAGATCGTGACGCGCTCCCAGCGGATGCCCGGCAAGGTCCGCATCTCGAAGACGAAATCGCGCAGCGGGAGATAGCGGCTCGTGAACGTCGCCTCCACGACATACCGGCGCAGCGACGATTCCTTGTCCTGCGCGGAGAGCTGATACGTGACCTGCGGAATGGACAGGCCGTTCCTGGCGGCGATGGCGTGCATGCTGTGCAGGAATACGAAGTAACGCTGCTCGGCGCTAACGGGCGCGACGGCTTCGTCGGGCGACGACGGCGGCGGTTGCGTGAGCCTCGCGGCGCGCGCGTTCAGATCGGCTTCGCGCGCGGCGATGTCGCGGCGCAGCGGCAGAATGTCCGCGAGCGCGATCATTGCTGCGCCGCCGAGCAGCAGCAGCGCGATCAGCCCGAATGTGCCAAGACGCCATTGCAGGCGGCGCAGTTCCCAGAGCCAGCGGTTCATCGACGTCCTCCGGATGCGTGTCCCATGGGCGGCTGCCGGGCGGGCGGGTTCGACACTGGCGCGGGTGACGCGGACACTGGCGCGGATGCGGGAGAAGAAGCCGGCGCAGATGCAGGCGAGGCGCTCGCAGAAGATGCAGGCGAGGCGCTCGCGGAAGATGCCGGCGAGGCCGTCGTGGAAGATATCGGCGCGGGCAACGCCGCAAAGGCACCGCCGAAAGGCTTCCATATCACCTGCAACGACGTCTGCACCGACGGCGCCGGCGGCCCTGGCTTCTGCGTCTGCCGCTTGAGCGTCACGCTCTCGGTTTGGGGTTGCGCCTGAAACCAGTCGGCGTAAGAGATCGCTTCCTGCACCGAGCGCGTCTCGAACTGCATGTTGATCTGGCGCGATGCCGTCACGATGTCGATGGTGAGGAACGCGATATTCGGATGCCATCCCGCTTCGATCAGATCGCGCGCCGGTTCGGCCGCATAGCGTTGTTGAGCCATGAGCGCGGCGCTGCGCGCGTCGGTGCCGCCGCGATGCGCGTTGCTGATACGCGTGAAGTGCGCCTCCTTCTTCGCGATGACCGACTCGCGTTCGTCGAGCGTCTCGCCTTGCGCGTGAAGCGCATCGCGGACCTGCATTGCGGCGATCAAGGCGGCGGCGCCCACCATCAGCGCGAGCAGTCCCGCCGCCGCCCCCGGACGATTCGCGCGATGCAGGTCCATGCGCGGCGCTTTCATGGCGCGTCGTCCCACGGAACGCGGAGCCATTCGATGCCCGGCGCCTGCGCCAGCCAGCGCGCGCCGTCGCCCGGGCCGATCACGTAGCGGCGCTCGGGCGGCACATCGGCGCAGAGCGCGAAGGCATCGCGCAGCACGTCGTCGAGCGTGCCCGCGACCGGCAGCGCGATGAATCCGGTCCAGCCGCCGCGGTTTCGTAGTCCGATCTGCGCGATGGCCGCGCCGTCGTCCACCGTGTCCAGCGTGACGATGGCGATGGAGCCGTCGCGAATCCGCGCGGCGTGCCGCTGCAGCGCGAACGTGTAAGCCGGCTCGATGCCGCTCAGCATCAGCCTGCGGGTCTTGCATGTCTTCTCGATGCCGGAGCACAGAGCCTCGGGCATCGCGGCGGCGAGGCGTCCGCGCTGCCAGTTTTCGTCCGTCACGGCAAAGCGCGATGCTTCGTTGCCGGCGCCGGTCTGCATCGCCTGCACGCGTGCGAGCGCTACCCAGTCCTGCGGCTTCGGGAGCGGCTGCCACGGCAGCGCGTGATAGCGGGCGAACGGCGCGCCGGCCACCACGCGCAGCATATGCAGGCCGAAACCCGCCGGCTTCGGCGCCAGTGTTTCAATGGCCTTGAGCGCCGCGGCGGCATCGCCCGGCGTGAACGGACCGGCGATGCGGGCCGTGCCGGGCACGCGCGCACGACCGCCTTCGAGCAGTATCGTCGTGCGGCTGAAAAGGCCGGAAGCGGCGGCCGTCGATGCCGCCGCCTTCGCGCGCAGGGAATCGATGTGATCGGAGAAACGCGTCATCATTGCGCCTTTTCGCCTAGTTCTCGACGATCGTGACGCGATTGACTTCGGCGAGCGTCGTGCGCCCGTCCGCCACCGCGCGCAACGCGATCTGCCGGATCGGCACGAAGCCGCTGTCGAGCGCGAGCCGCTTCAGTTCCATGATCGGGCGACGTTCGACGAAGCACTGCTTGATCGCATCGTTCAGACGCAGCACCTCCGCGATCGGCTGACGCCCGAGGTAGCCCGTGCGCCGGCACATGTCGCAGCCCGCGCCGCGCCTGAAGCGCCAGTGCGCGACTTGTTCCCGGGTAAGCGCCGAGGCGCGCAGCAGCGCGTCGTCGGGCGGATCGTCGTCGCGAATGCAATGCGGGCAGTTCTTGCGCATGAGCCGTTGCGCGACCGCGCCGAGCAGGGCGTCGACGAAACTGTGCATGTCGACGCCCATGTGCAGGAAACGGTCGAGCACGGAGAACACGTTGTTCGCATGCACGGAGGTGAGCACGAGGTGTCCGGTGAGCGCCGCCTGCACCGCGATGTTCGCCGTCTCGCCGTCGCGAATCTCGCCGACGAGAATCTTGTCCGGATCGTGGCGCAGAATCGAGCGCAGCCCGCGCGCGAACGTCAGTCCTTTCTTGTCGTTGATCGGAATCTGCAGCACGCCCGCGAGTTCGTACTCCACCGGGTCTTCAATGGTGATGATCTTCTCGTCGCCGGTGTTGATCTCGGTGAGCGTGGCGTAGAGCGTCGTCGACTTCCCGGAGCCGGTCGGTCCGGTCACGAGGAGCAGGCCGTACGGCTCGCGCGCGATCTGGCGGATCGCGCTGACGATCTCCGGCTCGTGGCCGATCGAATCGAGCCGCAGCGCGCTCGCGCTCGCCTCGCCGCGCTGTTTGTCGAGCACGCGCAAGACGGCGTCCTCGCCGTGAATCGACGGCATGATGGACACCCGAAAATCGATCTCGCGCTGATTGATGATCGCCTTGAAGCGCCCGTCCTGCGGAATGCGGCGCTCGCCGATGTCGAGGTCCGCCATCACCTTCAGGCGCGAGAGCACTTGTTCCGCTGTGTCGATGCCGCTCGCGGTCGCGGTCTCCTGCAACACGCCGTCAATGCGGTATTTGATGACGAGTCCCGTCGCCGTGCTCTCGATGTGAATATCCGATGCGCGAGCCTTGAGCGCGTCGTACAGCGACGAATTGACGAGCCGTATGACCGGATGCACGTCGGCGGCGAGCGTCGCGAGCGTGATCTCGACGCCCGCATCCGCGATGGCCGCCGGCTGGCCTTCGACGCTGATCTGCGTGAGCGCCTGATGCGCCGACTCGTGCAGCGCGAGGAACGCCATCAACTCCGACGGCACGCAGAAAGCGAACGCGAACGGCTTCTTGACGCGGTTCATCGCCCAGGCGCGCAGCAGCGGATCGAAGGGATCGGCAAGCACCAGCCAGAGTTTCGCTTCCGTGCTTTGCGAATCGGCAGCGAGCACGCATTTGCGCGATACGGCGTCGCCGAAAGCGAGCAGGTCGAAGCGCGGCTCGAGCGTTTCGAGCGCGGCGGCGTCGAAGCCGCGCAGGTGCAGGATGCGCGCGACCGTCGCCAGGTAGTCGGCGGAGTCGTGCCCGGCGTCGTCCCAGACCTGTTGCTGCCGCGGGCGAGCCGGTGCGCTTGCGACCTCGTTCATGATGTCACCCCACGGCGCCGGCCAGTTGGAAGATCGGCATGTACAGCAAGAAGATGATGGTTCCGACGATGCCGCCCACCGCGAGCATCAGCACCGGCTCGACCACTCGCATCAGCGTGTCGATGGCGCGGTCGAGTTCCTCGTCGCAGAACTCGGCCGAGCGCGTCACCATGCCGGCGAGTTCGCCGCTCTGTTCGCCTACGCGAATCAGCCGCTCGGCGACGGGCGTCGTCAGGTTGGCGGCGGGCAGCGCGCCGGACAGCGGCTTGCCTGCGCGAATCTCGTCGAGCGCCTGCGACAGTGCGTTTTGCAACTGCGCGGGCAAGACTTGCGCGGCGAGTTCGAGGGACGTCACCATCGACATGCCGCCCGCGAGCAGCAGCCCGAGCGTGCGATAGAAACGCGTGAGGCCGAAGAGGCGCTGATAATCCGAGAGCTTCGGCAGGCTGAAGAGCGCCGACATCAGCCGCTCGCGCACTGCCGCGCTGCGCAGCGAGAGACCCGCGCCGACGATCGCCGCGAAGAGCGCCGCAAGCAGCACGCCGCCGTGCGCTTCCACGAGATCGCCCCACGCGAGCATCAAGCGCACCGTGAAGGGCATGTCCTTCATTGTCGCGAACACCTGGCTGAACTTGGGGATCACGTAGAAAGCCATGAAGAGGATGATCATGGCGCCCGTTCCGATGACGATGCACGGATACACCATCGACGACACGACTTTCTTGCGCACGGTGGAGAGCCGCGCGTCGTAGTGGTGATAACGTCTGAGTGCCTCGGCGAGGTGCCCTGTCTGCTCCGCCGATGCGACTGTCGCCACGTAGAGCGGCGGAAAGTGGTCCGGCTGACGTTCGAGCGCGCGTGAGAGCGGCTCGCCTTCGTAAAGCGCAGCGACGATGCCTTGCAGCACGTTCCGGTTCAGCCCTTCCTCGCTCTTGTCGCGCAGCGTTTCCACTGTTTCGACGAGGCTCAGTCCTGCTTCGAGCAACGCGATGAGTTCCTGCGTGAAGAGCGCGCGCTCGAACACGGGCTTGCGCAACGCGAAGCCGCGCTTCTTCGTGCCGAGCGGCGTGGCATCGACGAGCGAAAGACCCATCTCCGCGAGCCGCATGCGCAACTGCGCCTCGTCGTCGGCGTCGAGTTCGAGATCCTGCGGGCCGCTTTCGGTATCCACCCGGGCGCGATATCGCATGATGACCGGTGCGCTCGTCATTTGTTGACGATATCCGCGTCCTCGCCCGAGCCGCCGGGCTTGCCGTCGGCGCCGTAAGTCATCAGGTCGTAGTCCTTGCCGCCTTCGCCCGGCGAGCGATAGATGTACGGCTTGCCCCACGGATCGTTTGGAATTGCGCTGCTCATGTAAGGGCCTTCCCAGCCGGTCGCGTTGCCCACGTTGGTCATGAGTGCCGCGAGGCCGGCGTCCGTGCCCGGAAAGTGTCCGGTGTCGAGCCGGTAACGGTCGAGCGCGCTCTCGATGCCTTTCATCTGCGAGGCGGCCGTCTTGCTGCGAGCCTTGCCCACTTCGCCGAAGAGCTTGGGGCCGACATACCCCGCCAGCAGCGCGATGATGAGCAACACCACGAGCAGCTCGAGCAGCGTGAATCCGCGCTGCCGCCAGCCGGTTGCGCGATGCGCGAGCCGCGCGCGCGCAGCCGCCGCCGTCGCGCCTGCGATATTGAAAGAAGGTCCGTGCATGGCTGCTCCCGGCAGAATTCGATACGGCGCGATACATCGCGATGCGTCGCGATACATCGTCGCAATACGCGCGGCCGCCGCGTCAGTGCGTGCGAGACGCGCGCTTTGCGCGACGAATCACTTCAGTCCGTCGCTCATGATCTTCAGCAACTCAGCGTTGGGTCCGTCGCCGTCCAGTTCCCAGGCGAAGGAGCCGCGCAGGCTTTGCGCCTTGACGTAGTCCATCTTCAGCCGCACGGCAGTCGGCGAGTCGTAGGACCACCAGTTGTTGCCGTCGAACTTGTAGGACGTCTTCGCGACCGGGTGCTCGTAGAGTGTGCCCGCCGCGCTCTTCAGAATGCGGTAGTCCTGAATGCCTTCCTCGTACTTTCCCGGCGCGGGTTTCGTCGCCTTCTGATACAGACCGTTGCCGGACGGTCCCGCGCTCACGCCCGACCAACCGCGTCCGTAGAACGGGATACCGACGACGATCTTCGTGGTCGGCACGCCCGCGTTGAGCAGATTCTTCACTGCACCGTCGACGTTGTAGGTCGGCGCGTATTGGCCGGCTTTGTAGCTCGGGCTGTCCGGATCGCCATAGAGCGGCGCCTGAAAGTCCGTCGGGCCGTTCGCTTCCCAGCCGCCGTGGAAGTCGTAGGACATGATGTTGATCCAGTCGAGCGACTTGCTGTACTCGGCGGGTTCGGTCATCGCGATCTTGTCGCCGCCCGCGCCGATGGCCACGGTCAGGTAGTAGTGCTTGCCGTTCTGCGAGCCGATCGCATCCAGCTGCTTGCGGAATTCGGCGAGCAGGAGCGTGTAGTTCTTCTTGTCGTTCGGATCGACGATGTTGTAGGGCTGGCCACCGCCGCCGGGGAATTCCCAGTCGATGTCGATGCCGTCGAACACGTTCGCGCCGATGCCTTCGCCGCCCGCGTTGGAGCCGGCATCGAACGGCAGATTGCCCTTGATGTAGACATCGATACACGAGGCGACGAGTTGCTTGCGCATCGCATCGGTCGATGCCGCCTTGCCGAACCACTTCGACCACGTCCAGCCGCCGATCGAGATGATGACTTTTAAGTTCGGGTATTTGGCCTTCAACTGTTTCAGCTGGTTGAAGTTGCCTTTGAGCGGCCCCGCCTTGCCGCCGCCATAGCGCGGATCGCTTTGCGGGAAGTCCCAGCTATCGGCGGCGCCGCTGACGGCTTCGTTCGCGGAGAAGCCTTTCTGATAGTCGGCCCATGCATCGCCGCCGGTACCTGCATCCGGCGCGCTCGGATTCGACGCGCCGGGTTCTGCCTTGTTGACGATTCCGCACTCGAAACCGCCGTTCTTCTGATAGAGGTTGCCGAACGCGTAGTTGATGAACGTGAGCAGTTTCGCGGAGCCGGACGCGTCGACGTCCCTCACCCTGTAATTGCGGTCGTAGATGCCCCACTGCGCGAAGTACGCACCGATTTCACGGCCGCCGACAGGGGCGGGAGCGGGGGCCGGAGTTGGTGTCGGCGCTGGGGTCGGTGTTGGTGTTGGTGTTGGTTTTGGCGTCGGCGTCGGTGTTGGTGTTGGTGTTGGTGTTGGCGTCGGTGTTGGCGTTGGCGCTGGTGTTGGCGCTGGTGTTGGTGTTGGCGTCGGTGTTGGCGCTGGCGCTGGCGCTGGCGTTGGCGTTGGCGTTGGCGCTGGCGCTGGCGCAGGCGTCGGCGTTGGCGTCGGCGTCGAACCGCCGGAGCATGCGCCGATGTCCTGCCACACGCCATATTGCCCCGACTGTGTCGGGTTTTCGCCCTGGGTCCACCACTTGTTTTGATAGTTGCGCCCGTTGTACGTCACACGACTGCCCGCATTCGCATAAACCTGCGATGCCGACCACGCCGAGAAGCACGCCGTAGGCGTTGGCGCTGGCGTTGGCGTTGGCGTTGGCGTTGGCGTTGGCGTTGGCGCTGGCGTTGGCGCTGGCGTTGGCGTCGGCGTCGGCGTAGGCGCAGGCGTCGGCGTAGGCGCAGGCGTCGGCGCAGGCGCAGGCGCAGGCGCAGGCGCAGGCGTTCCGCCCGACGTCCCCAGGTCTTTCCACAATGTCGGCGTGGAAGACGGCGTCCACCCGGCGCCTGCATAAGCCGTGTGTGTTTGCAGCGCCTGATACGTGTGGCCGTTGTATGTGACCGTCGTGCCTGCCGGATAGGTAGCGCCTTCTTGCCACTCGGCAGCTGATGCGGGCCCCGAGTAGGCGACGAGCGCAGACAAGATCAGCGATAAAAGTTTGGATTGCTTAACAAGACGATTCATGGAACGCCCCTGCCACTTTATTCTGCGTTGTTCGTTTCGATCTTCGAGTTAGCCGTGGTGTTCGACTTGATATGCGGATCGCCGGCGCAAGATCGTGCGATGTATTGATAGCCGAACGACCTACGCTAAGCAAGTTTCAAAAGAAGAACAGGCATCGCTGGAATTCGAATCCAAGCGTCGACGCGCCACGTACCGCGCATCCGTTTATCGATTCGATCTTATGGCGAAGGCGCAGGTTGGCGGATTCGGAACACGTCGATATAGACGCGATTGCAATCGCACAACGAATCTGCGAAACGCAATCGCGCGCATGGCAAGGCGCGCTCGGTTGCGCGAATGCCGCCAAAAAAAGACCCGCGTTGCGCGGGTCATGTCACTTCCGATGCGTGGTAGATGACGGCGTTCAGAGCCCCTCGCGTGCCGCCTTGGCCGCCGCGCGCACCTGATCCGGCGCGGTGCCGCCCGGATGATTGCGGCTCGCGACCGAGCCTTCGAGCGTCAGATAGTCGAACACGTCCTCGCCGATGAGATGCGCGACGTTCGGCAGTTCGATGCGCATCGCGTCGAGCGAGAGGTCCGCGATATCGCAGCCGCGCTCGTCACAGATGCGCACCGCGTGCGCCACCGCTTCGTGCGCATCGCGAAAGGGCAGGCCGCGCTTCACGAGATAGTCCGCGAGATCGGTGGCGGTTGCGAAGCCTTGCAGCGCGGCGGCGCGCATGGCCTGCGGCTTCACCGTGATGCCCGCGGCCATTTCGGCGAAGATGCGCAGCGTGTCGGCGACCGTATCGACCGTGTCGAAGAGCGGTTCCTTGTCTTCCTGGTTGTCCTTGTTGTACGCGAGCGGCTGACCTTTCATCAGCGTGAGCAGCGCCATCAGATGCCCGTTCACCCGGCCCGTCTTGCCGCGCGCCAGTTCCGGCACGTCCGGGTTCTTCTTCTGCGGCATGATGGACGAACCGGTGCAGAAGCGGTCCGCCAGATCGATGAAGCCGACGCGCGGGCTCATCCACAGCACCAGTTCCTCGGAGAAGCGCGAGACGTGCGTCATGATGAGCGCGGCCGCCGCCGCGAATTCGATCGCGAAATCGCGGTCGGACACCGCATCGAGCGAATTGGCGCAGATGCCGTCGAAGCCGAGCGAGGCCGCCACGGCGTGACGGTCGATCGGATAGCTCGTGCCCGCGAGCGCCGCCGCGCCGAGCGGCAGCCGGTTCACGCGACGGCGGCAGTCGCGCATGCGCTCGGCATCGCGCGTGAACATCTCGACGTAGGCGAGCAGGTGATGCCCGAACGTCACCGGCTGCGCCACTTGCAGATGCGTGAAGCCGGGCATGATGGTGTCCGCGTGCTTCTCCGCCATGTCGATGAGCGCGAGGCGCAGGTCCTTCAGCAACTCGCCGATGCGGTCGATCTCGCCGCGCAGCCACAGGCGGATATCGGTCGCGACCTGATCGTTGCGCGAGCGGCCCGTGTGCAGCCGCTTGCCCGCATCGCCGATCAGCGCGGTGAGCCGCGCCTCGATGTTCAGGTGCACGTCCTCGAGATCCAGCTTCCACTCGAACTCGCCGCGCTCGATCTCGCCCTTGATCTGTGCCATGCCGCGCTCGATGGCCGCGAGGTCGTCCGCGCCGATGATCTTCTGCGCCGCGAGCATCGACGCATGCGCGAGCGAGCCTTGAATGTCGACCAGCGCGAGCCGCTTGTCGAAGAACACCGACGACGTATAGCGTTTGACGAGCTCGGACATCGGCTCGGAGAAGCGAGCCGACCAGGCTTCGCCTTTTTTGTGAAGTTGGGACGTCATGGTGTGTTTTCGGCGTTCGAGGCGTCAGAAAGACGAGAATTTTAACATTCGGGGCTACGCGTCCCCGACCAGAATCACGAGCTTCAGGTCTTCGCGATGCGCCGGCTTGAACGTGATCTGATTGAACACCACGCGCCCGCGCGACGGATGGTCGAACGCGCGCTCGCCGCCTTCGCGCTCGAACACGTCTTGCGAGGCCCAGTAGCGCGCGAAGGCATCGCTTGCGGCGCTCAACGCGTCGATCAATGCGCGCGTCGGCGGATCGTTCAGATGGCGGATGGAATCGGCGCGAAATTCGGCGGCGAGGCGCCGCGCGCGCGTTTCCCAGTCGACGATGAGCGTTCGCGCCGCCGGCGACGTGAACGTGTAACTCAAGAGATTGCGGTCATGCTCGCCGTCGAGCCAGCCGACGAAAAGGTCCGCCGCCGGCGCGTTCCAGCGCAGCGCGTTCCACTGGCGGTCGAGCACGTAGGCGGGCGCGTCGATCAGGCCGACCGTCTGCAACAGCGCGGCGGGGACGTCCTGCGCGGCGGGATCGGGCTCGGCGGGATCGCGTTGCGCGGCGAGTTCGAAGAGATACGCGCGTTCGGCGCGCGACAGTTGCAGCGCGACGGCGATGCGCGCGAGCGCGTCGGCGGAAGCGGACACCGGCCGGCCCTGCTCGATCCATGTGTACCAGGTCGGGCTCACGCCGCACAGTTGCGCGACTTCCTCGCGGCGCAGGCCGGGCGTGCGGCGGCGCGGACCCGGCGGCAAACCGACCGCGAGCGGCGACAGACGCTCGCGATGCGTGCGGATGAAATCGCCGAGCGCGCGGGCGGGCGTATCAGGGAGCGGTCCGGCGAGCGGTTCGGCGGGCTTGTTTTCGGTTCGGTTCATGCGGACTTCGGACACAAACGTCGGCGCGCGACGGGTGTTTCGGATACCAGGATAACCAGTCAACTTGTACCGGTACAAGGCGGGCTCTATTGTATCGGCAGGCCGGCGCTGCTACGACCGGTATCCGATGCACAACACGTCCACCATGCGGAGTCACGATGAAACACCACGAACAGGTCGCCGACGCCTTCGGCAGCACTGCCGCCGCGTATCTCACGAGCCAGGTCCACGCGACCGGCGCCGATTTGCAGAACCTCGCCGCGACCTGCGGCAACGCGACGGTGCTGGACATGGGCTGCGGCGCGGGTCACGCGAGCTTTGCGGTCGCGCCGCATGTGAAGCAAGTCGTGGCCTACGACATCGCGCCGCAGATGCTCGCCACCGTCGAAGCCGCCGCGAAAGAGCGCGGGCTGACGACCATCCGCACGCAGCAGGGCGCGGCCGAAACGCTGCCTTTCGACGACGCCTCGTTTCACTGGGCGATCAGCCGCATGAGCGCGCATCACTGGCGCGACGTGCCGAAGGCGCTCGCCGAAGTGCATCGCGTGCTGAAGCCGGGCGGGCGGCTCAAGTTCATCGACATCGCGGGCATCGACGATCCGCTTTTCGACACGCACATTCAGGCGATCGAAGTGCTGCGCGACGCATCGCATATCCGCGACTATCGCCCGGACGAGTGGATTGCGATGCTCGACGCCGCCGGCTTCGACGCGCGCGTGACCGAACGCTGGCGCCTTCCGCTGGAATTCGAAGCATGGGTGACGAGAATGCGCACGCCGGCCGAGCGCGTGACGGCGATCAAGTCGATGTGGACGAGCGCGCCCGAGGAAGTGCGCCAGTACTTCGGTGTGAAGGACGACTTTTCGTTCGAGCTGGACGCGTTGATGATCGAGGCAAAGCGGCGCGACTGAAGCCGCTTTGCCTGGCGGCGACCATCAGCCGGTGTTACGCAGCCCCGCCGCGATACCGTTGATGGTCAAATGAATCCCGCGCCGCAGCCGCACGTTCTGATCGCCCGCGCGGTGGCGCTTGAGCAGTTCCACCTGCAGGTGATTCAGCGGATCGAGGTACGGGAAGCGGTTCTTGATCGAACGAGCGAGCAGCGGGTTGTCGGAGAGCCGCTCGCTTCGGCCGGTGATCTCGGTGAGTACGTGACAGGTGCGCTCGTGCTCGGCCACGATCTTGTCGAACACGAGCTTGCGCAGCTTCTTGTCGCTGACGAGCTGCGCGTAACGCGACGCCACCGCGAGGTCGGTCTTCGCGAGCACCATGTCCATATTCGACAGCAGATTCTTGAAGAACGGCCAGGTCTTGTGCATCTTGCGAAGCGCGGCAAGACGCCGGGCGCGCTCGGCATCCGATCCGGCTTCATCGAGATAAGCGGTCACCGCGCTGCCGAAGCCGTACCAGCCGGTCAAGAGCAGCCGGCACTGGCCCCACGAGAAGCCCCACGGAATCGCGCGCAAATCTTCGATCTTCCGATGCTTCGGGTCTTGCAGCTTGCGCGACGCCGGCCGGCTGCCGATGTTCAGTTCCGCGATTTCCGCAATCGGCGTCGACGAGAAGAAATAATCGGTGAAGCCGGGCGTCTCGTAGACGAGCGCGCGATACGCCGACATCGCGGCATCCGAAAGCGTCTGCATCGTCGCTTCGAACTGCGGCAGTTGCGCGGGCGCGTTCTCGTGCGGCAAGAGCGTTGCTTCGAGCGTCGCGGCCACGACCGTCTCCAGATTGCGCCGTCCGATTTCCGCGTTTGCGAACTTGCTCGCGATCACTTCACCCTGCTCGGTCAGCCGAATCTGGCCGTCGACGGTGCCGGGCGGCTGCGACAGAATCGCCTGATACGTCGGACCGCCTCCGCGCCCGACCGTGCCGCCGCGCCCGTGAAAGAGCCTGAGCGTCGTCTTGCGTTCCTTGAACAGCGCGACGAGCGCCAGTTCCGCGCGATACAACTCCCAGTTCGACGTGAGAAAGCCGCCGTCCTTGTTGCTGTCCGAATAGCCGAGCATGACTTCCTGCTCTTGGCCCTGATTCTCGATCAGCTTGTCGATGCCCGGCAGCGCAAAGAATTCGCCCATGATGACGGGCGCATTGCGCAAATCCGCGATGGTTTCGAAGAGCGGAATGACCATCAGGCCGTCGCGCGCGGCGTCGTCCTTGCTGCCGAGACAGCCTTGCAGCACGCCGGTTTCCTTCTGCAGCAGCATGACTTCCAGCAGATCGCTGACGGTTTCCGTGTGCGAAATGATGTAGTTGCGCACCGCCCGCGCGCCGAACTTCTCGCGGATTTCCCGCGCTGCTTCCAGCACGCCGAGTTCGCTTTTCGCGAGATCGGAGTATTGCGCATACGGCAGGCGCAGCGGCCGCGGCTGGCCGAGCTCCTTCAGCAGCACGTCGCGCTTCTGCGCTTCGTCGAGCGACGCGTAATCGGCGACGACGCCGCCGCGCGCGAGCAGCTCCGCGACGACCGCTTCGTGGATATCCGAGCTTTGCCGCAAGTCGATGCTTGCCAGATGAAAGCCGAACACTTCGGACGCCCGCGCGAGCGGCGACAGGCGCTGCGCCGCCAGCGACGCGCCGTGGTTCTGCGCAAGCGATTCGATCAGCACATTCAGATCACGCGTGAATTCGGCGGCGTCGGCATACGGCGTCGCGCGAATCGGCGCCGCGCCGCGCCCGGCGCTGCGCACGGCCACCACGCCTTCGCCGAGCCGCACGCGCGCGCTCGCGGCGAGCCGCGTGTAAATGCCGATCAGCGCACGCCGGTACGGCTCGTCCGTGCGATGCGGCGAATGGTCAGGCGACGCATCGGCGAGCGCGAGCAGCGCATCGCTCGCTCCGGCAAGCAGATTGGACACCGACAGTTCCGCGCCGAGCTTGTGCACCTCTTCGAGATAGTGTTCGAAGATGACGGTCGCCTGCCGCGTGATGGCGGCGTCGAGCGTTTCCGCCGTGACGTTGGGGTTGCCGTCGCGGTCGCCGCCGATCCAGCTTCCCATCTGGAAGAACGGCGGCAGGCGCGTGGGCAGGCCGTGCTCGGCGAGCGCGGCTTCGATGTCGGCGTACAGCGCGGGAATCTCCGCGAGAAAAGTCGCGCGATAGTAGGAGAGCGCGTTCTCGATTTCATCGGCGACGGTCAGGCGCGCGTCGCGCAGCATGCGCGTCTGCCAGAGCGACGTCACGCGCGCACGCAGCACCGCCTCGTTCTGCGCGCGTTCGCGGGCGGTCAGTTCCTGATCGCGCTCGGCGAGCAGACGCGCGATGTCGTGTTGCGCGTCGAGGATGCTCTTGCGCTGCACTTCGGTCGGGTGCGCGGTGAGCACCGGAACGATCAGCGCGTCGTCGAAGAACTTCTGCAGCATCTTGCGCGTGGCGCTGACGTTCTTCTGCTCGCGCATGCGCTCGATGGCATAGGCGATGGTGCCCGGCTGCGGCGCCGAGCCCGCGAGCGCGTGGATGCGGCGGCGGCGGTTGTGGTGACGGTCTTCCGCGATGTTCGCGAGATGCGAGAAATAGCTGAACGCGCGCACGACGGACACCGTCTGCTCCGGCGACAAGGCACGCAGGCGCTTTTCGAGCGTCTGCGAGGCGTCCACGTCGTCCTCGCGGCGAAACTTGACGGCGGTCTGACGAATCGCCTCGACCATATCGAACACGGCGTCGCCTTCCTGCTCGCGCAGCACTTCGCCCAGCACGCGGCCGAGAAAGCGGATGTCTTCAAACAGCGGGCGGTCTTTGTCGTCGCGGGCGCGGCTCGCGGGCTTCGCGCGGTCAGCGGAATCGGCGAACTCAACGGCGGCGCTGTCATCGGCGGGCGAAGAGGCCTTCGCCTTCTTCGACGCCTTCGCCGGCTTCGGCGCTTTCACCATCACTTCGACGCCCGGCTTCTCCTGGACGGCGACGGCCGCCGTGGACGCTTTCGCGGCGCCTGCGGCCCGCGTCTTCGGAATGGAAGGCGACGCAGCCGCGATGGACGTGTCGGAGGATGAGTCGGGCGATGCGGCGTTGCGGCGCGCCGGGCGGGCCGATGCGGAAGACGTCACGTTGAGTTCCTCTCTCTGCTCTCTGATAGGCGAAGCCAGGGACCATCGGCGAAACGGCGGCCTGTGCGGCGCCGCCCGAAGCAAGTCATGCGGACCAGCAAGATGAACGTGTGCGCGGCGTCCGCGCCCGGCGCATGTGTCTCCCCATGCGCCGAGCCCGCTTCCCGGCGCTCGGAAAGGCGCGCCGGACAAGGCTCTCGCGCGCCGCCCATGCCCGAATGGACCGTGGCGTGCGTGCTACCATTGTTTGTTATTTCATCCCGTATTCGATCGAGCATCAATGAATTCCGAGACGCATTCAACGACACCGCCCGCCACGCTTGTGATCGCTTCGCGGGAGAGCCGGCTCGCGATGTGGCAAGCCGAGCATGTGCGGTGTGCGCTGCACAAATTATATCCATCTTGCGACGTCAAAATTCTCGGAATGACGACACGCGGCGATCAGATTCTGGACCGCACGCTGTCCAAGGTCGGCGGCAAGGGTCTTTTCGTGAAGGAACTGGAAGCCGCGCTCGCGGAAGGCCGCGCCGACCTCGCGGTGCATTCGCTGAAAGACGTGCCGATGCAGTTGCCCGAAGGCTTCACGCTCGGCGCCATTCTCGAACGCGAAGACCCGCGCGATGCGTTCGTGTCGCCGCATTTCGAATCGCTCGATGCCTTGCCTGCGGGCAGTGTCGTCGGCACGTCCAGCCTGCGCCGCGAAGCGATGATCCGCGCGCGCTTCCCCCATCTCGAAGTGCGGCCGCTGCGCGGAAATCTCGACACGCGTCTTGCCAAGCTCGATCGCGGCGATTACGCGGCGATCATTCTGGCGGCGGCGGGTCTGAAGCGGCTCGGCCTCGAATCGCGTATTCGCGCTTTACTCGATGAGTCCGAGAGCTTGCCGGCGGCGGGGCAGGGCGCGCTCGGCATCGAGATCCGCGCGGATCGCCCGGAACTCGCCGCGTGGCTCGCGCCGCTGCATGACGAAGCGACCGCGCTCGCCGTCGAAGCGGAACGCGCGGTGTCGCGCGCGCTCGGCGGAAGCTGCGAAGTGCCGCTCGCCGCGTTCGCGCACTGGCGCGACGGCGCGCTGTTTTTGCGCGGCGCGGTGTCGATGCCTGACGGCAAGCGCATGCTGCGCGCGGAAGAATCGGTGCGCGCGCCCGATCTGGCCGGCGCGCTTGCGCTCGGTCAGCGGGTGTCGGCCGATCTCGAAGCGCAGGGCGCGAGCGAGATCGTGAACGCGCTTTCGACCATGAGCCGCGCCGACGCGCCCAACGAGCCGCCGCCCGCGGCGAACGCATCCTGATGGCGATGATGGCGAGCGCGGTCCGCGCCACCGTCGTCATCACGCGTCCGGGCGGGCAGTCGTCGGCGCTCGTCGAGCGGCTCGCTCGCGCCGGTTTCAATGCGTTCGAGTTCCCGCTGATCGACATCGCGCCGGTCGCCGACGACGCGCCCCTTCGCGCCGCGCTCGACGAGCTGTACGCGCCCGAGCGCTACGCGCTTGTTGTGTTCGTGTCGCCGAACGCGGTCGATCATGCGTTCGGCCGCCTCTTCGCCCCGTGGCCGGCGGACGTGCCGGTGGCAGTCGTCGGCCCGGGCAGCGTCGCGGCGCTCGCGCGGCAAGGCGTGCATGCGCCGGCGCATCGCGTGATCAGCCCGTCGGAAGAAGCTGACGATCCACGTTTCGATTCCGAGGCGCTCTACGCCGCCATCGAGTCGCACTTCGGCGCGAACGGGCTCGACGGCCGGCGCGTCCTGATCGTGCGCGGCGACGGCGGGCGCGAGTGGCTCGCCGAACGGCTCGAACAGGCCGGCGCCAGGGTGACGAAGGTCGCGGCCTACCGGCGTCTGCTGCCCGAGCCGTCGATGCGAAAGTGGGAGCGCATCCACGCGCTGCTTGGCGGGGATCACGCGTGGCTGCTGACCAGTTCGGAAGGCGTGCGCAATCTGGACGAGCTCGCCCGTGAGCATCTCACCGCCGACGAGATCGCGCGGCTCAAGCACGCACGCGTCGTCTGCCCACACCCGCGCATTGCCGAAGCCGCGCGCCAAACGGGTTTTGATAGGATTACGGTGTCCGGCGCCGGCGACGAACGCATCGTGCATACGCTGGAGGCGCTGTTTCCCTACGCCTCGGCAGCGGATCAGGAGCCCGACGCGCAGGCGACGGCCGGCGCATTCTCTCGAGCGACCGACACATCGCCGGCCACGCCGCCGGCCCACCAAACGGCTCAATCACGCATGACTGACTCGAACGATTCCAAGAAAGCTTCACCTCAGCCGAACGTGACACCGCCCTTGCCGCCGAACACGCCCTTCACGCCGTATGAACAGCAGAAGCGGCGCGCCGGCGCGGGCACTGTGTTGTTGTGGTTTCTCGTCGTCATTCTGGCGGTGGCGGCGGGCGCGGGCGGCTACGCGCTGAACCGCAAAATGGACCGCAAGGAACAGGAAATGGCGCAGCGCGTCGAAGAAGCCGATGCCCAGAACGCCGCTCTGCGCGCGAAGGCCGATCAGGCGGCGAGCGCTACCTCCGCGCTCAACACGCAGCTGATCCAGTTGCAGGGCAAGCTCGCCGATGCGGAAGCGCACAGCCAGGCGTTGCAGCAGCAGTATCAGGATCTCGCGAGCAACCGCGACGACTGGACGATCGCGGAAGTCGAGCAGATTCTCTCCAGCGCAAGCCAGCAGTTGCAGTTGACCGGCAATGTCCAGCTCGCGCTCTTCGCGCTGCAAAGCGCCGACACGCGCCTCGCCGCGACGACCGGGCCGCAAGTCGTCGCGATCCGCAAGGCCATCGCGCAGGACATCGACAAGCTGAAGTCGACGCAAACCACCGACCTCACCGGTCTCGCCATCAAGCTGGACACGGCCATCGAGCAGGTCGACGGCTTGCCGCTCGCAGGCGAGGCGCCGATCGAGCGCGCGCGGGCGCAGGCCGCCGCGCCGGGCGACAGCGCGTCGATCGCGGCGGCCACCGGCGAGCCGCGCTGGAAGGTGCTGTGGCGGCAGATCACGAGCGGCATCGGACAACAGTTGTCGAGTCTCGTGTCGGTGCGGCGCATCGACAATGCGGACGCCATGCTGACCTCGCCCGATCAAGGCTACTTCGTGCGGGAGAACGTGAAGCTGCGGCTGTTGTCGGCGCGTCTGTCGCTGCTTTCGCGCAGCGAATCCACGCTGAAGTCGGATCTCGCGGCAGCGGATGCCGCGCTCGGCCGCTACTTCGATCCGTCGTCCAAAAAGGTCGCCGCCGTGCGCGATCTCGTGAAGCAGGTCGATCAGGCGTCGCTCGCGGTCGCCGTGCCGAACCTGGACGCGAGCCTTGCCGCCGTTCATCAGTTCAAGCGAGGCGGATGATGACGATTCGAGGACTCATCTGGCTCGCGCTGCTGTTCGCGGTCGCGGTGATCGTCGCGACGGTCGGCGGCTTCAACGGTGGGCAGGTATTGATCGTCGTTCCGCCGTATCGCGTGGACGTGTCGCTCAATCTGTTCGCGGTGGCGCTCGTCGTGCTGTTCATCGCGCTTTACGCGCTGATTCGGGCGGCGCGCGGCGTCTGGAAAATGCCGCAGCGCGTGGCCGCTTACCGCGCCCGCAGCCGGCTCGCGAAGGCGAACGCTTCGTTGCGCGATGCTATCGGCCACCTGTACGCCGGGCGTTTCTCGAAGGCGGAGAAGGCCGCGCGCGATGCGCTTTCCGTCGCGGAAAACCAGGGCGCGGCGGGGCTGATCGGCGCGAATGCGGCGCATCGGCTGCATGAATACGGGCGTCGCGATGAATGGCTCGCGCAGATCAGCGGCGCGGACTGGCAGGACGCGCGTCTGATGGCTACCGCCGACATGCGCGCCGATGGCCGCGACGCGGACGGCGCGCTCGTCGCGTTGACGGAAATTCAGGCGCAAGGCGGGCGGCGCATTCACGCGCAGCAGATCGCGCTGCGCGCGCAGCAGCAGTTGAAGAACTGGGCCGAAGTGCTGAAGCTCGTGCGCATGCTGGAGAAGCGCGAGGCGTTGCATCCGGCGGTCGCCGTGCGTTTGCGGCAGGTGGCGGCGGAGAATCTGCTGCGTGACCGGCGGCACAATCCGGACGCGCTGCTCGAATTCTGGCAGTCGCTCTCCGCGACGGAGCGCCAGTCGCCGCGGCTCGCGGATCTCGCCGCGGAATTGCTGATCGCGCTCGATCGCCGCGCGGAGGCGAGGAAGATCGTCGAGGAGGCGCTCGCGCATAATTGGGACGCGCGCCTGCTGCGGCGCTATCCGGATTGCGTGGTGGGCGGCGATGCGTTCCCGCTCATTCAGCGCGCCGAGGCGTGGCAGAAGGAGCGCACCGAGGACGCGGACCTGCTTTTCACGCTCGGGCGCTTGTGCCTGCATCAGCAGTTGTGGGGCAAGGCGCAGGCGTTTCTGGAGTCGGCGCTCAAACTGGCCGACAACGAGCCGCTCAAGATCCGGACGCATCGCGCGCTCGCGCGCCTGCATGAGCAACTGGGCGATACCGAGAAGGCCGCCGAGCATTATCGGGCGAGCGCGCTGGCGATGAACGTCGTCTAGGGCGTGGGTTCAGCGTGACAAGGCCGCATGCGTGCGAGCGTATGCGGCTTAGTTTTGTGGAGCGCCGAAATAGCAGTATGAGACGCGGGCGAGGACGCCCGCCGAGCTTCAATACGTCGGAACCGAAGGATCCACCTGACGCGACCACGCGTCGATGCCGCCGTACAGATTGAAGATGTTCGTGAAGCCGCGCGATTCGAGAAACATGCCAACCTGGGCGCTGCGCGCGCCGTGA
This sequence comes from Caballeronia sp. BCC1704, assembly GCF_902833455.1. Classification (NCBI taxonomy): domain Bacteria; kingdom Pseudomonadati; phylum Pseudomonadota; class Betaproteobacteria; order Burkholderiales; family Burkholderiaceae; genus Caballeronia; species Caballeronia sp. BCC1704. Next base: position 1,106,423 of record NZ_CADFFT010000001.1, read on the forward strand.
TGGCAGATGCAGACGATCTGCGCGTCGTCTTCCAGTTCTTCGCTGCGCGCGGGAATGTCGCGCATCGGAATGGACACGACGTTCTCCATCTTCGCGGTCTGAAGCTCCCACGGCTCGCGCACGTCGAGCAAAACGGGAGCGGGGCGAGAAGAATCCGCGAGCCACGCGGCGAGTTCGGATGCGGTCAGGTTTTGCATGGAATGGCGGGCGCGGAAGAAGTGGGCGAAGCGGACGCCGGGCGCGGGAAAGGCCCGGCGGCCCGGCGGTGAGACAGGAGCTCTTAGAACTTGAACGCGGGCGGATGCAGCGCGTTCTTCAGCGGCGCGACGAACGTCTCGAACACGGCCGACACGCGGAACTGCTTCTCGTCGATGCGCGTGATGATCTGCGCTTCCATCACCGGCGCCGTGCCGACGAAGGCCGCGATGCGCCCGCCGATGTTCAGCAGTTCCAGAAATTCCTGCGGCATCACGGGCAGGCCGCCCGACACGCAGATCACGTCGAACGGCGCGCCCTGGCTCCAGCCGCGCGCGCCGTCGCCGACGACCACTTCAGCATTCGTCACGCCGTTGGCCGCGAGGTTCTGCTTCGCGAATTCGGCGAGTTCCGGCGAGATCTCGACGGTCGTCACGCTGCGGCCGCGATGCGCGAGGAGCGCGGCCATGTAGCCCGAGCCCGAGCCGATTTCGAGCACCGTTTCGCCCTTGTGCACCGTTAGTTCTTGCAGGATGCGCGCTTCGATCTTCGGGGCCAGCATGCGCTCGCCGCCCGGCAGCGGAATTTCGAGGTCCGCGAAAGCGATGTTGCGATAGGCGGCGGGAACGTAGTTCTCGCGCTTGACGATCGACAGCAGGTTGAGCACGTCCAGGTCCAGCACATCCCAGGGACGAATCTGTTGCTCGATCATGTTGAAACGCGCTTGCTCGATGTTCATGTTCTGTGTGCGTGTTGACGACAGGAAACCGGTGCCCCGAAGCCCCGGCGCGAGCGGCCGGACGGGGCGGATTGACTTCGCGATTGTAGCAAACCGACGGGTTTTCCCGCCCGCCCTAATGCGGCAGGCGAATGTCGAGCTTGAACGTGGCGAGCCGCGCGACGAGGATGAACGCCGTCGAAAGCAGCACGTTGTAGATCGTGTCGACGTCCAGTTGCGCGAGGCCGAGATAGATCCAGCAGCCCGCGAAGGCGCACACCGCGTAGGGCCGCGAATCGCGCAGAATCAGCGGAATCTCGTTGCACAGCACGTCGCGCATGATGCCGCCGAAGACGCCGGTCGTGACGCCCATCATCGTCGCGGTGAACGCGGGCATCTGCGCATCGAGCGCGATGGACGTGCCCGACACGCTGAAGAGGCCGAGCCCGATCGCATCGGTGACGAGGAGCGCGCGCTGGTCGAACAGGCGCGAAGTCAGCCGCAGAAAAAGCGGCGCGAAGATCGCCATCGCGAAGATCGCGAGCACGTAATCCTGATGCTCGACCCAGTAGAACGGGCGGCGCGAGAGCAGCACGTCGCGCACCGTGCCGCCGCCGAAAGCGGTCGCGAGCGCCACGAGAAAGGCGCCCACGGCGTCGAGCCGCCGCTTTCGTGCTTCGATGAGGCCGGAGAGCGCATACGCGAAGATCGCGAACGCCTCCATGATGGAAATGGCGAGGGTGAGTCTCGGATGCACGGTCGTTCGGTCAGCGGGTCTTGTCTTGGGGATGATTGTGATGCCGCGGCGTGCCGCCCGGCTGCAATAGGACGAGCACGGCGCCCGCGCCACCGTCGTGCGGACGTGCCTGACAGAAGGCAATCACTTCCGCCTTCTGCGTGAGCCACGCGCGCACTTTGCCTTTAAGAATCGGTTCCTTGCCGATGGAGCCGAGCCCTTTGCCGTGAATCACGCGCAGGCAGCGCAGGCCGCGCTTCACCGATTCGCGGATGAATTCCGCGAGCGCCTCGCGCGCTTCTTCGCGCCGCATGCCGTGCAGATCGAGCTGCGCCTGGACGATCCACGCGCCGCGCCGCAGCTTCTTCACGACTTCCTGGCTGATGCCCGGCCGGCAGTAAGAAAGCGTCTCGTCGATATCGAGCAGGCTTTCCGGGTCGTACTCATCGGAGAGCGCCTCCTGCAACACGGCTTCCTCGTCGCGGCGACTTTGCAGCGGAAGCGGCGGCGGGGGCACGCGCGTCACGGTCATGCGCGGCGGCGTCTTGAGCGGCTCGATCTGGCCGATGGAGCGGCGAAACTCATCCGCGTGCGCGGCCGCTTCACGCTCGGCGAGCACCGCTGCGGCGCGTTCGGCGGCGCGCTTGTCGGCGTCGGCTTCCAGTGCGGTTTTCAGCGCGGCCAGCCCCGCGAGCCCGTCGCGCTTGACTGCGTCCTTGACATCGCGCGGATCGGCGGCCGGCGGCTTTTCGACAGCGGCCGCGCGCGGCGTCTGCGGACGGCGAGGCTTCGGTTCGTTCGGGTGAGGATGATTTTTCGGCATCGTTCGGCCAGAAAGTACGACTGCGCGGGCAGCGGCGGACGGGAGACGCGATCCGACGCAGCGCGCCGATTGTGCCACGGGCGCGGTCGTCGCCGAATGCGCCGGCGGGAAATAGCCTTTGACAATGCTGGAAACAAAAAACGGGCCGCGGCGCGAACCGGGGCCCGTTCTTCGACGAAATGGGTCGTCAAGGGTGAAGGCGCGCCGCGCCCTCGTGCTTACCGATCCTTTTCGTGGCTCATCGAGTGCGGCGTCGGCGTTTCGTCGATCGCTTCCAGATAACGCTGCGCGTCGAGCGCGGCCATGCAGCCGGTTCCCGCGCTGGTGATGGCCTGGCGGTAGATGTGGTCCTGCACGTCGCCCGCGGCGAACACGCCGGGGATGCTCGTTGCCGTCGCGTTGCCGCTCGTGCCGCCCTTGGTGATGATGTAGCCGTTCTTCATTTCCACCTGACCCGCGAAGAGCTCGGTGTTCGGCTTGTGGCCGATCGCGACGAACACGCCTTGCAGCGGAATGTCGGTGGTTTCGCCGGTCTGCGTGTGCTTGACGCGCAGGCCCGTGACGCCGGATTCGTCGCCGGTCACTTCGTCGAGCACGTGATTCCACTTGATGTCGACGACGCCTTCTTTCTCCTTCGCGAGCAGGCGGTCGATCAGGATCGGCTCGGCGCGGAACTTGTCGCGGCGGTGAATGACCGTCACTTTCTTCGCGATGCCCGACAGATACAGCGCTTCTTCAACGGCCGTGTTGCCGCCGCCGATCACAGCAACTTCGCCGTTGCGATAGAAAAAGCCGTCGCAGGTCGCGCAGGCCGACACGCCCTTGCCCATGAACGCCTGTTCCGACGGATTGCCGAGATATTGCGCCGACGCGCCCGTCGCGATGATGAGCGAATCGCACGTGTACTCACCGGCGTCGCCAATCAGCCGCAGCGGACGCTCGTTGAGCTTTGCGGTATGGATGTGGTCGAAGACGATTTCGGTGTTGAACCGGCGCGCGTGCTCTTCCATGCGCTGCATCAGTTCCGGACCCTGCACGCCCGAGGGATCGCCCGGCCAGTTTTCGACGTCGGTGGTGGTCATCAGCTGGCCGCCTTGCGCGAGGCCGGTGACGAGCAGCGGCGCCAGATTCGCCCGGGCCGCGTAGACGGCGGCGGAATAGCCGGCGGGGCCGGAACCGAGAATCAGCACTTTGGCGTGTTTGGGCGCGGGTTGCGGTGATGACATGATGGTGGTCCGTTATGGATGGTCGGATCGGCAGTGCATGCGCTCTGCTTCGCGCAGCAAGTTCGGCACCTGATGCGTGCCGCCGATGACCCGTAGTTGGATGCGAAACCTCGATTATAAAGGCCGCTGCGAAAGCGTTCCGAGTGAACCTTTCAATCGCTTTGATAGGCGCGCGTCGCAGATTTCACGCAGAAACGCGCGATGAACGGCATGTGAGGAGTGTTACAGGTTGCAAGAACGCGGCCGTTTTTGCGCCTTTCACCGCAATGCAGCGTTTACAATAGGTCACCGTTCATGCGGCCCCGATCTAACCGGCGGCGGCCGCGACAAGCGACACCGAATCAATGGCCAAAGCATCCTATTCCGCGAGCCCGCAGGCGTTGCCGCACCGCATGTCGCGGCTCTTCACCGAGATTCGCTGGATTCTCCAGGTCGCCCTCGGGCTCTTCCTCGTCATGGCGCTCATTTCGTACAGCCGGAAAGATCCGAGCTGGACGCACGCGGTGAGCGTCGATCACATTTCCAACTGGGCCGGGCGCGTCGGCGCGTACACGTCGGACATTCTGCTGCTGGTGTTCGGGCTGTCGTCGTACTGGCTCGTCGTGCTGCTCGGGCGGCGCATCGTCGCGAATTACCGGCGCATCGCGGAGCCGGCGGCGCAAGCATCGTCGGACGATGAAGGCGCGCCGCGCGACCGCACCTGGCTTGCCGAAGCGTTCGCATTCGTGCTCGTGCTGCTCGCAACGGACGGCATCGAGGCGCTGCGCATGTGGTCGCTCAAGGTGCCGCTGCCGCGCGCGCCGGGCGGCGTGGTCGGCGACATGATCGCGCGTCACGTGTCGCATGCGCTCGGCTTCACGGGCGCGACGCTGTTTTTGCTGATTGCGCTTGCCATCGGTCTGTCGCTGTATTTCCGCTTCTCGTGGCTCTCGGTGTGCGAGAAGGTCGGCGAGGGCATTCTCAATGCCATTACCGGCGCGCAACTGCGCCGCGAAGCGGGCCGCGATCGCAAGCTCGGCGAAGAAGCCGCATCGAAGCGCGAAGGCAAGGTCGTGCGTTCGCGCGTGAAGAGCGAGGATCACGAGCCGATCGTGATCGTGCCGCCGGTCGCGACGCCGCCGCGCTCGGAGCGCGTCGAGAAGGAAAAGCAGGTGCCGCTTTTCGCCGATTTGCCGGGCGATTCCACGTTGCCGGCCATCGCGTTGCTGGATCCGCCGCCGAAGACGCAGGAAACCATTGCCGCCGATACGCTCGAATACACGTCGCGCCTGATCGAGAAGAAGCTGAAGGACTTCGGCGTCGAAGTGAGCGTGGTCGCGGCGTATCCTGGGCCGGTCGTCACGCGCTATGAAATCGAGCCGGCGACGGGCGTGAAGGGCAGCCAGATCGTCGGGCTCGCGAAGGATCTGGCGCGCTCGCTGTCGCTGGTGTCGATTCGCGTGGTCGAGACGATTCCGGGCAAGAACTACATGGCGCTGGAGTTGCCGAATCAGCGCCGCCAGACGGTCAAGCTCTCCGAGATTCTCGGTTCCGAAGTCTACGCGGCGGCGGCCTCGCCGCTCACGATGGGCCTCGGCAAGGACATCGGCGGCAATCCGGTCTGCGCCGATTTGGCGAAAATGCCGCATTTGCTGGTCGCGGGCACGACGGGTTCGGGCAAGTCGGTCGGCATCAACGCGATGATCCTCTCGCTGCTCTACAAGGCGAGCGCGGAGCAGGTGCGGCTCATCCTGATCGATCCGAAGATGCTCGAAATGAGCGTCTACGAAGGCATTCCTCATCTGCTGTGCCCGGTCGTCACCGACATGCGGCAGGCCGGTCACGCGCTGAACTGGGCCGTCGCCGAGATGGAGCGCCGCTACAAGCTGATGAGCAAGATGGGCGTGCGCAATCTCGCGAGCTTCAACTCGAAGATCGACGAAGCGAAGAAACGCGACGAGAAGATCCCGAATCCGTTCAGCCTGACGCCCGACGATCCTGAGCCGCTCACGCGCCTGCCGAACATCGTCGTGGTGATCGACGAACTCGCCGATCTGATGATGGTCGTCGGCAAGAAGGTGGAAGAACTCATCGCGCGTATCGCGCAGAAGGCGCGGGCGGCGGGCATCCATCTGATTCTCGCGACGCAGCGCCCGTCGGTGGACGTAATCACCGGCCTCATCAAGGCGAACGTGCCGACGCGCATGGCGTTTCAGGTGTCGTCGAAGATCGACTCTCGCACGATTCTCGATCAGCAGGGCGCCGAATCGCTGCTCGGCATGGGCGACATGCTTTATCTGCCGCCGGGGTCGGGCCTGCCGGTGCGCGTGCACGGCGCGTTCGTGTCGGACGAGGAAGTGCATCGCGTGGTCGACAAGCTGAAGGAGCACGGCGAGCCGAATTACATCGAAGGTATTCTCGAAGGCGGCCTGGCGGGCGAGGGCGACGAAGGCGCGGCGGGCGCGGGCGGAACCGGCTCGACCGATGGCGAGTCCGATCCTTTGTACGATCAGGCGGTCGAGGTCGTCATCAAGAACCGGCGCGCGTCGATTTCGCTCGTGCAGCGGCACTTGCGCATCGGCTATAACCGCGCCGCGCGCCTCTTGGAACAGATGGAGAATTCGGGTCTCGTGTCCGCCATGTCGTCGAACGGCAACCGCGAGATCCTCACGCCCGCGCGCGAGTCGGAATAGCGCGGGCGGCTACGGAAGGAGAACAACAGCATGAAGCAGTACACGGGGAAGAAGGCACTCGGCGCGGCGCTGCTGTCGGCGTCGATGCTGTTTGCATCGCACGCATTCGCGAGCGGCACCGAGCAGTTGAAGATGTTCGTGTCGCAGGTTCACGCGGCGCGCGGCGACTTCACGCAGCAGGAAGTCAAGGCGCCGGGCAAGGTCAACAACGGCGCGAGCAGCACCACGACGCCGACCAAGGGCGCGACATCGAGCGGCACGTTCATGTTCGCGCGGCCCGGCAAGTTCATCTGGTCCTACGACAAGCCGTATTCGCAATTGTTGCAGGCCGACGGCGACAAACTCTACGTCTACGACAAGGACCTGAATCAGGTGACGGTGCGCAGTCTCGGCGGCGCGCTCGGCGCGAGCCCGGCGGCCATTCTCTTCGGCAGCAACGATCTGGAGAAGAACTTCACGTTGCGCGATGCGGGCGTGAAAGGCGGCATCGACTGGCTCGAACTCACGCCGAAGGCGAAGGACACGCAGTTCCAGACGGTCGGCATCGGCTTCAAGGACGGCAATCTCGAAGCGATGGAACTGCACGACGTATTCGGCAACGTGACGCTGCTCACGTTCTCGAACATCCAGACGAATCCGCCGGTCAAGGCCGACACCTTCAAGTTCAGCGTGCCGAAAGGCGCGGACGTCATCAACGGATGATGTCGCGGCGCGGCTCTTCGGAGCCGCGCGTCGCTTGTGGCACGTCTAGCGATATTCCGTGACGAGCGTCACGCGCATCGCTGACGGTGATCTGTTTTGCATCGACAACAGTCCGCCCGAAGCGCCGACGCGAAATGCGCCGTCGCTCGCTGCCGCGATGCGATGGCCGTTCCCGTCCACGAAATCCGTGACCAAGGCATCCGGTTTTGCATGATGGTTGTCGACCATCAGCGAAACGACGGCTTTCGGGGTGCTGTTCGGAAAGGCGTCGAACGCGACGGTCGCTGTTCGTCCGCTTTGCCTCAGTGTGGTCGATGCGCCTGCGTGCATGGCTGGGCCCGCCGATACTGCGAACGGCGGTGAGACTAGCGCGCCTCGGAACGTGATCGTGCCGCCCGGCATCGTGTACGCGTTCGCCGATAGGGCGAAGCAGGCCGTCATGCCCGCCATTGCGATTCGCCAGTTTCCCGCTCTGCGCAGCGTCATGTTGCTCATCGTGTTCCCCTTATTGCTCGTGTTATCGCGGTTCGATACGACGCGCATCGGCGGATACGGCCTTACTCGATCCTTCAATGCGTCAGACGATAATAAGAGGACTCCGATTGATTCGGCAATGACTTTTCGTTTGCACGGTTGAAAAAAGTGCGGTGCGTGTTGCCCAGGCAGATGTTAGATAGTTTCGACTGCTAAGAAGCTGCAATCACGATACGCGAGCGCCGTCGCTAGACTCGCGATGGGGGCATCGCTTCTCAACCGCCTTAACGGAAATCACAGCGCACCCAAGCACTTCTCCACAGCTTCTGTGCAGCGCCCTGTGGAAAAGCGCCTGACAAGTCGCCTAGGGCGTTGATTCGCGAGCCGAATCCGCGCGCGCTGGCATTCCGGTCACGAAGCGACCGCAGCCCGCCGCGTCGACACCAGCAGCAGATAGCACACCGCGCCGAGGGCGAGCGCCGGCAGCGTCGCGCCGAGATTCGGCAGCCATGTATTGATACCGTGATAGGCCGCGATCCCGACCGCCCACGCGATGAACGCGCTCACGTGCCAGCCGCCCGAGTAGCCGTAGCGCCCGTCGAGACGGCCGACCGCGGCGGCATCCACGCGGCGCTTTCGCACGATGAAGTGATCCGCCAGTACGACGCCGAAAAGCGGCGCGAACACCGAGCCGATCAAGAGCAGGAAGTTCTGATACTTGCCCATCGCGACGACGAGCGCGACCAGCGTGCACAGCGCGCCGAACGCCGCCGACAACATCGGCACGCTCGCGCGCGCCCAGAACGTGCCGGTGGACACGGCCGCCGAGTGGATGTCGGCGAAGGCGTTGTCGATTTCATCGATCAGAATCAGCAGCAGAGCAATGCCGCCGCCCGCCTGCGCGAGCGCGACGGTGAGCAGCGTGTCGCCGCCGCCCGCCGCCAGCCCATATACCGCGCCGAGCGCATAGAACCAGAGATTCGCGATGCCGTAGCCGAGCAGCGTGCCGCGAAACGTGCCGCTCGCGCTGCGGCCGAAGCGCGTGTAATCGGCGATGAGCGGCAGCCACGACAGCGGCATCGCCACCACGAGGTCGATGCCCGCGCCGAACGCCATTTCGCCGGTGCCGGGGCGCGCCATCAGCGCGGCGAAATCGTGCTTCGACAGCAGATTCCACGTCAGCCAGCCGGCCCCGCCGAGCAGGAGCCAGATGCCCCAGGTGCGCAAGAAGCGCCGCACGAACGAGAGCGGCCCGCTCACCGCGAGCAGCGTCGCGAGCGCGCCGAAAAGGAGCGTCCAGACGAGCGGCATCGAGAGATGCAAGGATTGTTTGGCGAGCGCGTCGGCGGAATCGCGCATCACGATGATCTCGAACGATCCCCAGCCGACCAGTTGCACCGCATTGAGCACGGCGGGCACCGACGCGCCGCGCACGCCGAGCGTCGGGCGCAGCGAGGACATGGCCGCGAGCCCGGTATCCGTGCCGACCACGCCCGCGAGCGCCAGCAGCACGACGCCGATCACCGTGCCGATGGCGATCGCGGCGAGCGCATGCGGCAGCGACAGTCCCGGCACCAGCAGCGCGCCCGCCTGCGCGACGAGCAAGCCGATGCCGAGCGAGAACCACAGCGCGAAGGCGTCGCTCACGCCGAAGGCGCGGCGCTCGGAGGGCACCGGCACGAGCGGCGCGTAGGTGGAGGTGTTCTCTTGCTGCATCGAAAGGTCTGCCTATAGAAGTCGGTTGGAGCGGCGCCGTTCGCGCCCGGCGCGCGGCTGTCATAATCACCCGAATCGTGCGCGATTGTGCCTGCCGTCGCTCGGCTTGAAAACTAGGCCGAACGGCCGATGCCAAGTGCCCGGTAAAAAGCGCAACATTATCGCCGCCTGCGGATTCTGCGCGCGAGCCCGCATCCATTTGCTTCAATCGCCTGAAATTGCGTCCACAGCACATGTTCGAAGAAAACCGTGGCACCGTTCCGCTCGCGGAGCGTCTGCGTCCCCGCACCATCGACGAAGTCATCGGGCAGAAGCATCTGCTCGGGCCGAGCAAGCCGCTGCGCGTCGCGTTCGAGTCGGGCGAGGCGCACTCGATGATTTTGTGGGGCCCGCCCGGCGTCGGCAAGACCACGCTCGCGCGCCTCATGGCAGCGGCCTTCGACGCCGAGTTCATCTCGCTGTCGGCGGTGCTCTCCGGCGTGAAGGATATCCGCGAGGCCGTCGAGACGGCGCAGATTCATCGCGCGAACGGGCGGCAGACGCTCGTGTTCGTCGACGAGGTGCATCGCTTCAACAAGAGCCAGCAGGATGCGTTCTTGCCGCACGTCGAGTCGGGGCTTTTCGTGTTCGTCGGCGCGACGACGGAAAATCCGTCGTTCGAAGTGAACAGCGCGTTGTTGTCGCGCGCGGCCGTGTATGTGCTGAAGAGTCTCGATGCCGACGAGCTGAAGGAACTGCTCGAACGGGCGACGGCCGAGCTCGGCGGACTGACGTTCACGGACGAAGCGCGCGAGGCGCTCGTCGGTTCGGCCGACGGCGACGGCCGCAAACTGCTGAACAATCTGGAGATCGTCGCGCGGGCGGCGGCGCAGCAGAAGAAGACCGAGGTGGACGGCGCGCTGCTCGGCAGCGCGCTTGCCGAAAATCTGCGCCGTTTCGACAAGGGCGGCGACGCGTTCTACGACCAGATCAGCGCGCTGCACAAGTCGGTGCGCGGCAGCAATCCGGACGCCGCGCTGTACTGGTTCTGCCGCATGCTCGACGGCGGCGCGGACCCGCGTTATCTCGTGCGGCGCATCGTGCGCATGGCGTGGGAGGACATCGGGCTCGCCGACCCGCGCGGCGCGCGCATCGCGCTCGACGCCGCCGAAACGTACGAGCGTCTCGGCACGCCGGAGGGCGAACTCGCGATCGCGCAGGCGCTCATTTATCTCGCCGTCGCGCCGAAATCGAACGCGGGCTACAACGCGTACAACGAGGCGCGGCGGTTCGTCAGCCGGGATCAGTCGCGTGGCGTGCCGGTGCATCTGCGCAACGCGCCGACCAAGCTGATGAAAGAACTCGGCTATGGTCACGAGTACCGCTACGCGCACGACGAGCCGGACGCGTACGCCGCGGGCGAAACGTATCTGCCGGACGGCATGCGCGATCCGCACTGGTATCAGCCGACGCCGCGCGGCCTCGAAGGCAAGATCGGCGAGAAGCTCGCGCGGCTTTCCGAGCTCGACGAAGCCTGGCGCCGCGAGCATCCGGACCCGAAGAAGCGTTGAGCGTCGTTTCGCTGCGGCACGACGCGCATTTCGCGAAGCGATCCCGCGATGCCCGCGAACGCCTGAGCCCGTGCGCTAGAATCGGCGTTTCCGGATACTTAACAAACGCAGCCCCGCCATGCTCGACATTCAACTCCTTCGCAAAGACCTGGACGGCGTCGCGAAGCGCCTCGCCGATCGAGGCTACACGCTCGACGTCGCCGCCTTCGCCGCGCTCGAAGCCGAGCGCCGCGAGATTCAGACGCGCACCGAAGAACTGCAGGCGCGCCGCAATAGCCTGTCGAAGCAGATCGGCGCGATGAAGGGCCGCGGCGAGGACACGTCGGCGGTGATGGCGGAAGTGAGCGGCATCGGCGACACGATGAAGGAATCGGCGGCGAAGCTCGAAGACATTCAGAAGCGCCTGTCGGACCTCATGCTGACCGTGCCGAACCTGCCGCACGAAAGCGTGCCCGTCGGCCAGGACGAGACGCAGAACGTCGAAGTGCGGCGCTGGGGCGCGCCGCGCGCGTTCGACTTCGAGGTCAAGGACCACGTGGACGTCGGCGCGCCGCTCGGACTCGATTTCGAGACCGGCGCGAAACTCTCGGGCGCGCGCTTCACGCTGCTGCGCGGGCCGATTGCGCGGCTGCATCGCGCGCTCGCGCAGTTCATGATCGACACGCATACGGAACAGCACGGCTACACCGAGGCGTACACGCCGTACATCGTGAACCCGGAAATTCTGTACGGCACGGGCCAGTTGCCGAAATTCGCCGACGACATGTTCCGCGTGGAGAAGGGCGGCGACGAGAATACCGTCACGCAGTACCTCATTTCGACGTCCGAGATTTCGCTGACGAATACGGTGCGCGACAGCATTCTCGAAGCGAGCGCGCTGCCGGTGAAGCTGACGGCGCATTCGCCGTGCTTCCGCTCGGAGGCGGGTTCGTATGGCCGCGATACGCGTGGTCTCATTCGCCAGCATCAGTTCGACAAGGTGGAGATGGTGCAGGTCGTCGCGCCCGAACACTCGTACGCGGCGCTCGACGAGATGGTCGGGCAGGCCGAAGCCATTTTGCAGAAGCTCGAGCTGCCGTATCGCGTGATCACGCTCTGCACGGGCGACATGGGTTTCTCGGCAGCGAAGACGTTCGATCTGGAAGTGTGGCTGCCGGCGCAGAACACGTATCGCGAGATCTCGAGCTGCTCGAACACCGAAGCGTTCCAGGCGCGGCGCATGCAGGCGCGCTTTCGCAACGCGCAGAACAAGCCGGAGTTCGTGCACACGCTCAACGGATCGGGGCTCGCGGTCGGCCGTACGCTCGTCGCCGTGCTGGAGAACTTCCAGAATGCGGACGGCTCAGTGACCATTCCGGCCGCGCTGCGTCCCTACATGCGCGGCGCGGAGCGGATTGAAGCGCCGGCTGCGTGATGTTTATTTGCAAAAAGGTGCTTGGAAACCTTTCACGACTTCGATATACTTCGATTCTTCGTTGAGCAACGACCCGTTCAGCGAAGGCCGGCAGCAGCAAGCTGGTAGACGGAAAGGTGGCAGAGTGGTCGAATGTACCTGACTCGAAATCAGGCGTACGGTTTCCCCGTACCGTGGGTTCGAATCCCACCCTTTCCGCCAAAATTCAAAACCCCGCAAGTCGTCAGGCTTGCGGGGTTTTTCCTTTTTGGGGCTGCCGTCGGAACGCATGGATGTCATGCGTTCATCTTTCAACAGGCGGGCGCGCGTATCGCTTGTAGCGCCCTCAAACCGCGCAGCGCGCCACATCGAAGCGCAGTTCGGGCTCGGGCACGCCACCGTCGTCCGACGCGGCGTGCTGCACTTTGACGATCGACCCGTAGCCCGACGGCGTCAGCGTCACGAGCCACGCGTTCGATCCTACGAGAAGCTCCGTCGAGCCCTGATCGCGCGTCATCTGCGCCGATGGCAGCATGCGCTGAAGGCAACTGGATACATCCGACGCCGTGCGCGCCGAGGACACATAGATCACAGGTTTCGATGCCCGCAGTTCCGGGCCACTCGTCGATCCACACGCGGCGAGCGCCGCCGCAGCCGACGCCAACACACAAGCCAAACTCAAGCGATACAAGCTCATAACGCTCCGTACGAAAAGTCGATTCGTCGCACTTGAACACAGACGAAGACGCATCGCAAGGGCAGCGATCGGGCGAGAGATGCAGCCCGAAAGCAGCCGGCGACGAAAGCGGGAATGCTATCATCGGCCTCATTGTCCTCGTGCGCGGCGCGCGTCGAACGTTCGCGAACGGCGGCCCGGCGCCCGCATGCAGGCGGCACGAATCCATCCGCATCGCTCAATGGCCATCACGCTCAAGACCCCCGCCGACATCGAAAAGTTGCGCATCTCTGGCCGCATGGCCGCCGAAGTTCTCGCGATGATCGCCGAACACGTCCGCCCCGGCGTCACCACGGACGAACTCGACGCCATCTGCAACCGGTTCATCGTCAACGAACTCAAGGCCGTGCCGGCTAATGTCGGCTATATGGGCTTTCCGAAGACCGTCTGCACCTCGGTGAATCATGTCGTCTGCCACGGCATACCGGGACCGAAGGAACTGAAAGACGGCGACATCATCAACATCGACGTCGCCATCATCAAGGACGGCTACTTCGGCGACACGAGCCGCATGTATTACGCGGGCACGCCCGGCAAGGAAGCGCGCCGCCTCACCGAGACGACCTACGAAGCGATGCTCGCAGGCATCCGCGAGGTGCGTCCCGGCGCGACGCTCGGCGATATCGGCTTCGCGATTCAGTCGGTCGCGCATCGCGAAGGCTTTTCGGTCGTGCGGGAGTACTGCGGGCACGGCATCGGGCGCGTGTATCACGAAGACCCGCAAGTGCTGCACTACGGCCAGAAGGGCGCCGGTCTGCGACTGAAGCCGGGCCTCGTCTTTACCATCGAGCCGATGATCAACGCGGGCCGCGCGGCCACGCAGCAATCGCGCGATGGCTGGACGGTGACCACCAAGGACCGGTCGCTCTCCGCGCAGTGGGAGCACATGGTCGCCGTCACCGACGACGGCTACGAAGTGCTCACGCCGTGGCCGGATGGCACGGGCGCGTATCAGATGCCGTGAGCCCCGCCGCGAGGAGGCGGTGTGCGCTGTAAGGCACTTACCGACGATTTAGGAATTGACGGGTTCGCCCGTTCGGTTGAAGCTACGCCAATGGGCCATGTGTCCGAGCCGCTGCCAGCGTTCGAAGCACAGCCAGCAAGCCAGAGAGATAATTGCCCGCATGAGTCCCTCACTGACCGTCAGCCGCATTGCCGCGCAACAGGGTTCGGTCCTGCGCGAGCTTCGCACTGCGTCGCTGCGCGAAGCGCCCTACGCGTTCGGCGAGACGCTCGAAGATGCACTGCTCGTCGATCCCGCATCGTTCGATCAGACCGCCGCGCTGCACGCCAGCTCGCCCCGGCTCGCGACGTTTCTGCTGTACACCGAAGGTCATCCCGCGGGGCTCGTGCATGCGTACATCGAGGAGAGCGGCGACAAGCGCGCGTTCGTGAGCGCGCTGTGGGTCGCGCCGGCTGTGCGTCATCTGCGCGGCGGTGAACTGCTCGTAAACGTCGCGTCGCAATGGCTCGCCGAGCAGGGCGTATCCGAAGTGCATGCCTGGATCGCCGATGAAAACCGCACCGCGATGCGCTTCTACGAACGGCTCGGCTTCGGTCCCACGGGCGATCGCCGCGCCATGCCTCCGAGCGAGCAGGAAGCCGAATCGCTCTACGTGCGTCACGTGAAGCCCGGGCACGACGCCTGAGACTTTCGGGCGCATCTCGTCGCGCGTTCTTCCTTTCCAGTGGCTGAAAATCGGTCTTAAAAACTATGGCCGCGAGCGTGTACGCCTGTAAAATACGCAAAATTTTTGGCCGTTCCTATGTCGCTCAACAAAACGCCCTTCTTCGAACTGCGCAGCGGCTCCGTCGACACGCTTCTCTTCGTCGTCAAGACTCCAGACCTCGATGCCCTGCGCACCGAACTCACGCGGCGCTTCGAGGCGACTCCCGAATTCTTTGCTAATGATGTCGTCGCCATCGACGTGCGGCGTCTCGCGGCTTCGGGCAACGGCGGCGAAGGCGAACGCATCTCGCTCGCGGACCTCGAAGCGCTGCTCAAAAGCGTGCGCATGCGGCCGGTGGGCGTCGTCGCGCTGCCCGCGCAGACGTGGGCGATCCAATGGGCGAATTCGGGCGGCCTGCCAATTCTCGAAGCACGCGATCGCCGCGGCGCGCCGAAGCCGTCGGTGGACGAAGCCAAGCCCAACACCGAAGCCGCAGCCGTCATCGAAGCGGCTGTCGCCAAGGAACCGCCGCCGGCCGTTCCACAACCGGCGACCATCATCGACCGGCCGCTGCGCTCGGGGCAGCAGGTCTACGCGAAGGGCGATCTCATCGTGCTCGGGCTCGTGTCCTACGGGGCGGAAGTCATCGCGGAAGGCAACATCCACGTCTATGCGCCGCTGCGGGGCCGCGCACTCGCCGGCGTGCACGGCAATCTCGACGCGCGCATCTTCTGCACGTGTCTCGAACCGGAACTGATCTCCATCGCGGGGATCTACCGGACGACCGAAAACCCGCTGCCCGCCGACGTGGCGAGCAAGCCCGTGCAAATCTGGCTGGACGAAGAAAAACTCATGATCGAACCGCTGCGGCTGACCTGAAGCCGCGCGCCCGGTGCGATGGCGCGCGCTCATGCAGGGAGCGCAGGCGGACCCATTTGACGAACACAAGGTACTTGTATGGCAAAAATCATTGTGGTGACTTCGGGGAAGGGCGGCGTCGGCAAGACGACCACGAGCGCGAGTTTCGCATCGGCGCTCGCGATTCGCGGCCACAAGACGGCCGTGATCGACTTTGACGTCGGTCTGCGCAACCTCGACCTCATCATGGGCTGCGAACGCCGCGTGGTGTACGACCTCATCAACGTGATCCAGGGCGAGGCGAACCTGCATCAGGCGCTCATCAAGGACAAGAAGTGCGAGAACCTCTACATCCTTCCGGCGTCTCAAACTCGTGACAAGGACGCGCTCACGCTCGAAGGCGTCGAGAAGGTCATCAACGAACTGATCAAGATGGACTTCGAGTACATCGTGTGCGATTCGCCGGCCGGTATCGAGTCGGGCGCGCTGATGGCCATGCACTTCGCCGACGAAGCGCTCATCGTGACGAATCCGGAAGTGTCGTCCGTGCGCGACTCGGACCGCATTCTCGGCATTCTCGCGTCGAAGACGAAGCGCGCGATGGAAGGCAAGGAGCCCGTGAAGGAGCATCTGCTCATCACGCGCTACAACCCGAAGCGCGTGTCCGAAGGCGAGATGCTGTCGCTCAACGACATTCAGGAGATTCTGCGCATCGACCTGATCGGCGTGATTCCGGAATCGGAAGCGGTGCTGCATGCATCGAATCAGGGCTTGCCGGCCGTGCATCTCGACGGCACGGATGTCGCGGAAGCCTACAAGGACGTGGTGTCGCGTTTCCTCGGCGAGGACAAGGCGCTGCGTTTCACCGACTATCAAAAGCCTGGTCTGCTGCAACGCATCTTCGGCACCAAGTAAGGGGACGCAATGTCGATTCTTTCGTTTTTGCTGGGCGAGAAGAAGAAGTCCGCTTCGGTCGCGAAGGAACGCTTGCAGTTGATCATTGCGCACGAGCGCGCGGGTGGCAAAGCCGCCGCCGATTACCTGCCGGCGTTGCAACGAGAACTCGTTGCCGTGATTTCGAAATACGTGAAGATTTCCGATGACGATATTCGGGTGAGCCTCGAACGTCAGGACGATCTCGAAGTGCTGGAAGTCAAGATCGAGATTCCACAGGCCTAGCGCCGCCGTCGGTCCGCGCGGCGCCTGCTGTCGCGGACTCGCAAACGAAAAAGCCAGGATCGGGCGATCCTGGCTTTTTGTTTGGGCGCGCTATCGTTTGCGCGCGCTATTTCTGCGAAGCGGCCGCCTCAGCAGCGGCCTCCGTCTCCGGGTCCGGCACTTCGGGCGAAGGCGCGGCTGGATGCGCGAGCGGCGTCATGTAACGCTCCGACAGCGCCTCGTAGAGCGGCGGGGCGAACACGCGCGACACGCGGCTCGAAATCAGCGCGGTGGCCATCAGCGAGATGACGAGCGCGTGCCCGTTGATCATCTCCATCACGATCACGAACGCGGTAATCGGCGATTGCGTGACGGCGGCGAGATAGCCGACCATCGCGAGCGCGATCAGCATGGGCAACTGCATGTCCGAGAACATCATGTGCAGGACGTTGCCGAAGCCCGCGCCGATGGACAGCGACGGCGCGAAAATTCCGCCTGGAATGCCGGGCAGATACGAGCCGATCATCGAAACCATCTTCAAGAGCGGATAGAACGCCGAAAGATGCTCGCGTCCTTCCAGCAGGCCACGCGCTTCCGCGTAGCCGCTGCCGAACGTATTGCCGCCCGACACGATGCCGACCGCCGCGATCACGAGCCCGCACAGCGCGGCGAACGCGACGGGCTGCGATGCATGAAGCTTGCGCAACGGCGCGGGAATCCACTTGCTCGTGTTGAGCAGCAGCCAGCAGAACACGCCGCCCGCGATGCCGGTGACGATCGCCGTGACGACGACGGCCACGGCCAGCACCTTCGGAAAATGCGCGCCGACGTCGATGGTGCCGAAGTAGGTGTAGTTGCCGTTGAGCCCGAGCGCAACAATACCCGCGATGATGATGCCGGTGATCAGCACGCCGCTCGCGCGCACTTCGAAGCTGCGCGTGAGTTCCTCGATGGCGAACACGATGCCCGCGAGCGGCGTGTTGAATGCCGCGGACAATCCGGCCGCCGCGCCGGCGAGCACGAGTTGGCGCTCGATCAGCGAATTCGAGCGTGGATAGAAGCGCCGCATGTTGAACATGAGCGCCGCGCCGACCTGCACCGTCGGCCCTTCGCGACCGATGGTGAAGCCGCCGAGAATCGCGAGGAACGAAACGGCGATCTTGCTAGCGAGAATCTTGAGCGTGAGCAGCCGCCCGCCCGCCGCCGACGTCGGGCTATGCAGCACGGCGATTACCTGCGGAATGCCGCTGCCTTCCGAGCCGCGAAAGAACGCGCGCGTGAGAAGCACGCAGAGCGCCGCCACGGCCGGCGTCACGATGAGCGGCAGCCACGTATGTTCCGCGCGAAAGCCCATGAAGAGGCCGTATCCCCAGTCGATGAGCCGCGCGTAATACACGGCGACGAGGCCGACGAGAATCGCGCCCAGCCAGAAGATGCCGTAGCGGCGCCAGAGGCTGCGCGTTCGGCGCGTGGTGAGGGTGGAGAGGGAACGAAGCGCGCGGATCATGCGAAGGCCGTCGGCAAAGCGCCGATTATAACGACGATCCGAAAAACGGAATTCGCGTCGCCGGGCTGACGACAGAAAGCGGGCGGGGAAAAAAGAACAGGCGCGAGGCTTTCGCCAGGCGCCCAGGAAACGCTCCTATCAATCAGGAGCGGAGAGGAGAAGAGAGCCGGGCGCGCCGCAATCAGCGACACAAACGGCATTACTTCTTCCGACCGCGCCTCTTTACGAGAGTTCAACCGAATCGCGACGGCTCGCGAAAAAACGTCAGGCCGTCAGCATTTCGAAAGCGACGACCGCCGCGATCGCGCTCAGGTTGGCGAGAAGCGCTTCGCACACCACGCCGCGCCACGTCGCGGGCCGAAACTTAATAGCGAGCAGCAACGCGACCGAGAGCGCGATGGCGATCATCGCGACGAGATGGGAGCTGGTCAGGTGAAGGGACATGATGGTCTCGATGCAACGTCTGTTGTTGTCCAGGATCAGTCGAACCGCGCACGGCGAAACCGGCGAAAAAGCCATCTCGCCGCCAGCTTGCCGACCGTCTGCCGGTGTTACCTTGAAAGTACGTACCTGAATACGTTGCCACGGGAATTTTGTTTCGACGCTAGGTACAAACCCCGTATGCGCGCGATCGCTTCCGACAGGCGCGCCCGACCGCAGTCCGAGGAGCATTCGACAGATGACTTCCCCGCCGGCACGTTCGCTCGAAGTCGATTTCTTTCGGGGAATCGTGGTTCTGATCATCGCGGTGGACCACATATCGGGAAGCGTGCTGTCGCGCTTCACGCTGCATCAATACGCCTTTTGCGATTCCGCAGAAGTCTTCGTGTTTCTGGGCGGTTACGCGTCGGCGGCGGCTTACACGGCGCTTGCGACGCGCCGGAGTGATTCGGCCGCTCGCCGTCGCTTTTTCAGGCGAAGCTGGGAAATCTATCGCGCGTATCTGCTGACGGCGGTGCTGATGCTCATCGGCGGCGCGCTCTTGATGCTGCTGCGGATCGATTCGCCGATGCTCCAGTACACCGAATGGCCGGCGTTTCTCGCGCGCCCGTTCGGCCTGCTCTTCGATGTCGCGCTGCTGCGGCAGCAGCCGTATCTATCGTCGGTGCTGCCGATGTATTCGCTTTTCGCGCTCGCGGTGCCGGTCGTCGTGCCGCTCGCCGCGCGCAGGCCCGTCATCGCGATGTTCGGCAGCCTGCTGCTTTGGCTCGCGGCGGCACCGCTCGCCAACGCGCTTCCGGCTTCGTATGCGCAGGCGTGGTCCTTCAATCCGTTTGCGTGGCAGCTGATGTTCGTGACGGGCGTGCTCGCGCGCGTGCAGCCGATCAGCGACGACTTCCACGCGGGCCGCGTCGCCCGCGCGCTGACTTGCCTGGCCGTTGCCTTCGCGCTGACTTTCGCGTTCGCGAAGCTCTTTCTCGAAACGCAGGCGCCGCCCGGATACATGAAGCAGAATCTCGCGACGCTGCGCATCGTTAGTTTCGGCGCAGTGGCGTGGATCATCGCGCGCGCGGTCTATGCGGGCTGGATCGGGGCGCTCGCTCGTCGATCTCCGGGCATCGTGACGGTCGGGCAGCAGGGACTCGTATGCTTTATCGCGGGCGCGGCCGTGTCGCTCGTGCTGGATTCGGCGTTGCGCGCGATGGGCGTCGAGAACCTCGGGCGGTATCCGTCGCACTGGCTGGCGGGGATGGTTGCGGATGCGATCGCCGTCGGCTTTCTGCTGTGGCTCGCGCGGTTTTGGGCCGAGCGCAAGGCGGCGCGTGCGTGTCGTGAGACGGCGCGGCGGCGTGCGCTCATCGAACGGCGGCCCGTGCCGGCGCATGCGGTGAATCGGCGCGATCGGTGAGGCGGAGCGGCCGCGCGCGTGTCAGCGCGGTGGCCGCGAGACGCCGATGAATCTCCGGTCGCGGCGCGTCGACTGTCGACCTTCCAGGAATCTGCAGGCGAGCCAAGAAGCGGCGAGCTTTTGTGCGCGGACATCTCGTTAGCTGACGGGATCGTTGAGCGGCGTGCGGGTTCATCGAGCGGGACAAGGAGCGCACTCAGGCGCACGCATACGAATGGCGCGGCTTGCGCTGCGCACGACGTTGATCGCCGCGATCGTCGGACGCGCCACGGCTTTCATCGAGCGGGACAAGGAGCGCACTCGGGCGCGCGCATACGAATGGCGCGGGGCTTGCGCTGCGCACGACGTTGACTGGCGCGATCGTCGGACGCGCCGCGGCTTTCATCGAGCGGCACAAGGAGCGCACTCGGGCGCGCGCATACGAATGGCGCGGGCTTGCGCTGCGCACGACGTTGATCGCCGCGATTGTCGGACGCGCCGCGGCTTTCATCGAGCGGCGCAAGGAGCGCACTCAGCCGCACGCAAACGAACGGCGCGGCTGGCGCTGCGCACGACGTCGATCGGCGCGATCGTCGGACGCGGCCACGGCATCACTCAGGCGCGATATCGGGAGTACCAGCACGCCGCCTGAGAAGAGAGGGCCCGTGTCGGGCGCTATGGCTGAAGCCGCCTCGCATTCGTTCGACCGCGATTCTGCGAGAACCGACACGCCGGCCTGGCAACGCGACGGCCTGCGGAAGCGATCGACAGACGATCGCCGACGAATAGCGTGATTTCGCGACCGCCCGCGTCGCCCGCAGAACGGCGACAGCCGACCCGCGCCGTCTAGCGCGACCGGCGCGCGACCGCCGCTGCCGCCCTCACTCCATCACGATGTCGCGCGTCTCCCGCATGGCTAGCACCGCGAGCAGGCTGACCGCCGCTGCCGCTGACACATACCCGCCGACCCACGTCAGCCCGCCGCGATTGGCGAGCAATTGCGCGATATACGGCGCGACCGACGCGCCCAGTATCCCGCCGAGGTTGTAGGCTACGCCCGCGCCGGTGTAGCGCACGTTCGTCGGGAAAAGCTCGGGAAGGAGCGCGCCCATCGGTGCGAACGTCGCGCCCATCAAGAACAGCTCGATCGTGAGAAAGAGCGCCACGTAAGCCGTGTTGCCGCTGCCGAGCAGCGGAGACATCGCGAAACCGGACAAAATCGCCGCGATGCAGCTCACGATGAGCACCGGCTTGCGGCCGAACCGATCGCTGGCGATGGCCGAAATCGGCGTGGCGATCGCCATGAACAGCACCGCGAAACAGAGCAGCCCGAGGAACTTCTCGCGCGAGAAGTGCAGCGTCGCGACGCCGTACGACAACGAGAACACCGTCGAGATGTAGAAGAGCGTGTAGCAGACGACCATCGCGAGCGCGCCCAGCAGCGTCGGCGCGAGATAGCGGCTGAACAGCGTCGCGATCGGCACTTTCACGCGCTCGTGACGCTCCAGTGCGGCGCGAAACGCGGGCGTCTCGGCAATCTTCAATCGCACGTAGAGGCCAAGCGCCACCAGCACCGCGCTGACGAGGAACGGCACGCGCCAGCCCCAGCTGCGAAACTGCTCGTCCGACAGCGAGAGCGCGAGGCCGAAGAAAAGACCGTTCGACGCCAGAAAGCCGACCGACGGCCCGAGTTGCGGGAACATCCCGAACAGGCCGCGCTTGCCTTGCGGCGCGTATTCGGTAGCGAGCAGCGCCGCGCCGCCCCATTCCCCGCCGAGTCCGATGCCCTGCCCGAAGCGCAGGATGCACAGCAGCACGGGCGCGAGGCTGCCAATCGACGCGTAGCCGGGAACAAAGCCGATGAGCGTCGTCGAGAGACCCATCACCAGCAAAGACGCGACGAGCGTCGATTTGCGGCCGACGCGATCGCCGAAATGCCCGAACAGGAACGAGCCGACCGGCCGCGCGAGAAACGCGATGCCGAAGGTCACGAACGCGGAGAGCGCCTGCGCGGCGGGCGATCCGTGCGGAAAGAACACCGGCCCGATGACGAGCGCGGCGGCGGTCGCGTAGACGTAGAAGTCGTAGAACTCGATCGCGGTGCCGATGAAACTCGCGAAGATCACGCGCGATGTGCTTTGGGCGCCGTCGCCGGGCTTGGCGGCGGAAAGCGAGGGTGATGACATGCTGTCTCCGTTTATTGCGTTGTAGTGTCTGTTGCTGCACGCTCGCATTCGCGGGACGTGTCCGATGGGCGCTGCGTCGTGCGTCTGGGGAATCGGGCGCGATGGCTCGGGCTCGCGCGAGGCGTGGTGCGCGAGACGGGGGCGAGCGGGCCATGCCTGGAGGCGCTTCGCACGGCGCGCGGGGTAAGCGCGTGGCGAAGGCCGGCCGGTGTGGAACCGGCAAGGGATGCCAAAAATTATAACGATCGTGTCCGGCGAGCGCCAATCCGCACCGACGCGCACCGACGCGCACCGACGCGCGCCGATCCGCGCTAGTCGATGCTCGTCGCTTGCGGCGAGTGCGACGTCTGCAACTGGAACTGTCCGTTGTCGTTGAACATCCATCCTTCGAACAATTCGACCTGACCTTTGCCGTTTAGCAGGCGGGCGGGCGGCGCGGGCAGCGGGGCGGAGCGGCGCAGCGAGGCGAGCGCGGTGGCTTCGGCTTCGTCGTCGCCGTTGGTCCGATACACGGACGATTGCACGAGCCGCCCGCTACGGTCCACCGTGAACGCGACGAGCACGAACGACCGCAGCATCGCCTGCGGCGTGCCGTGCAGCACGAGCGACGGATTGCGCTCGAAAATTCTCTCCGCGATGCGCGCCTTGTACTGATCGAGCGTCAGCCCCGGCGCTGCCGACGGGGCGGCCGCGCGCGCCTGAACGACGCTCGGCGGCGGCGTGAACGTGCAGGCGGTCGTCGCGAGGATCAGCGCGATGCCGAGCCAGGCAGCGGCGATCCGAACGGGCGAAGCGGACGTCGCGATCATGATTCGTGAGAACAAGTGGCGCGCATGGCGATGATCCAATACTAGCCGCTGCCGCAGCGGGCCGGTATTAGCGCTTTCCGGGTGCGGATCTTGCTCTCCTAGCCAGATACTTCGAACGTACAAGGAGGGAGCCATGACTGGTGAAACGAATCGTCCCGACGACGCGCAGCCTGCCGAACATAGCGATAACGAGAAGAGCAAGCTGCCGGAGCGCGACGATCAGGGGCGCAAGCAGGCGCCGCACGACAACCCGGGCCAGCAGCCCGGCGAGGGCGAACCGCCCGTGGGTTGAGCGCGGTTCCGCGCCGCCGGGCTAGTCGGAGTAGGGCTTGACGAGCTCGGCGCAACGCAGCGGCGACGTGGAACGCGTCGCTTCGCGCGTTTCGACGCAGCGGTACACGCTGTTCGTCCTCTGCAGAATGTATGTGTCTTCGGGCGACGCCGAGTCGCGCGAGGGCGCGCTCGTCACTGCGACGATGGTGTAGCCGTTTTGGACCAGATCGAAGAGCGTGGTGTCGGCGCGGCGCCATTGGGCGTTGGGCAATGCGTCCGCCTGGGCCGACGCTTCGCCGCAGCATGCGGCAAGCGCCAACAGAAGGGTGATGCTGCGAGTGCGGTGCATCGGCAAGTCTCCGCGCTGAATCGTGAGCGCGGTTAGATGCAGCAGCGGGCGGGGCGTTCAATCGGTGCTGCGAACAGACGGTGGCGGCGAAAAAAAGCCTCGCGCTCGGCGAGGCTCAAGCCAACCTACCATTGAAGGCTCCCGTCACGCGGATACGGGGGAACGCGTGAAGAAGCTTTGCGACGATACTTGGGGGCGAGTGGGGGCGCAATGCGGTTTGTCTGAATGTTGGGGTGGTTCTTCTTTGCAATGTGAACGGCCCGTCTGAGCGAGAGGCGAAGGAGTCCAAACTTGTGGTGCAGGGCATCCGAAGCGGCGCCAGTCCTCGTCATCCTCGCGCACATTCAATAAGCCCTTACTCTGAGAGAGGCGATCGGCTCAGTTGTCCCCTGCATGGCCCGTTTGAGCCCGCAAGGAATCCGCGATCGATAGGGCACCCCCAAGTTTGGCCGTGCAATTGGGAATCATCGTGTGGACGGCGTTGTGACGAAGAGGCAACCTTTGCGTTTTCTGAAGGAGGACGCGATGCGTCGGTTCGCTCTTTTGCTGCCGACTGTGACGCTTGCCTTGGCCGCCGCGAACGCGAATGCCGGCATACTGGGTTCCCTGGTTCGGGCTGACTTTGTTACTACGGTGACGGGACGGTCAGCTTATCGCTGCGTTTACGACGTCGTTGGGCAGCGGGCTGTCATCACGTCAGCGGACTATTGCGCTTCGACAGAGGAGTTCGATTGATTCAGCAGACGTCCGTCGATTGCGCTCCGTTCCAGTGGGAGTTGGCCGTCTCGCGTCCAGCCGCAGCCCATGCGCGGTCGAAGCTGCACCCGTGCGGCCAACTCTTTTACCGCCTTTCGTGCGACCCGCGCTGGCGTTGATCTCGCTGTTCCCGCTTTAGAGTGCCCGAATTCGCGCGTTGGCTTATACGGCCTCACCGTGTTCCCAGCCACTAACGCCTGACCCGCTTCTAACTAGCTGCGCGATGGATGCCTGCCCCAAATTCACCGAAGATCAACGCGGGCTCAATGATGGAAACGGTTGCCCGATTCATACCGCTACCGCCGACCGCATAGCGGCGAAGCGCGGATGCCCGCCGAAAGAGGAGCTCATGGAAACTCCCTTCGGGGCCGTTTTGGATGGGTAAATCTAGCCGCGAGAGCGCGGATATGAGGCGACATCGCCAGGGAGGGCGCGGCCCATCAACGAAAGGCGTTTTGGCCGGGGAGCCCTACCCGCCGTGCGCTTTAGAGATCATTAAGGCGGAAGGAGGAAAGCGCGGATCGAAGATTCTGGCGGAGGCGGTGAGATTCGAACTCACGGAAGGATCGCTCCTTCGCCGGTTTTCAAGACCGGTGCCTTAAACCGCTCGGCCACACCTCCAGCAAGGCGCGTATTGTAGCGCAACTCGCCCGCGTCGAGGACCTCAGCCTTCGAGTGTGCGCGTCGCCCTGAGCGCAGGAAAAAGCCTCATCCACAGAAGCGCGACGATGATCGTCCCCAATCCGCCGATCAGCACCGCCGGCACCGCGCCGAACAGTCCCGCCGTCATGCCCGATTCGAATTCGCCGAGCTGATTCGACGTGCCGATAAAAAGCGAGTTGATCGCGCCGACGCGACCGCGCATCTCGTCCGGCGTCTGCAACTGAACGAGCGACATGCGCACGACCACGCTGATCACATCGGATGCGCCGAGCGCCGCCAGCGCAATCAGCGAAAGATAAACGTTGCGCGAGAGCCCGAACACGATCGTCGCGATGCCAAACGCAATCACGCCGGCAAAGAGCGCCGTGCCCGCGCGCCGTCGCAGCGGAAAATGCGCGAGCCAGATCGACCCGCAGAGCGCGCCCACGGCCGGCGCCGCCCGCAGAATGCCGAGTCCCCACGGCCCCGTATGCAGGATGTCGCGCGCGAAGACCGGCAACAGCGCCGTCGCGCCGCCAAGCAGCACGGCGAACAGATCGAGCGAAAGCGCGCCGAGAATCACCGGCTTGCTGCGAATGAAGCCGATGCCCGAGAACAGCGCCTCGAAGGACAACGGCGCGCGCACGCGCACGGCGTTCTCGATCTTGATCGCGGCGACCGCGCACGCCGCAACGAGAAACGCCACGCAGACCGCGCCGTACACCGTCAGCGCGCCCAGGCCGTAGAGCAGGCCGCCCATTGCGGGGCCGAGGATCTGCGCGGTCTGGTTCGCGGACGTCGACCAGGCGCTCGCGTGCTGCAGCTGGTTTCGCGCGACGAGGTTCGGCAGGAGCGCCGCCATCGACGGCGATTCGAATGCGCGCGCCGCGCCCGTGATCGCGGCGATCGCGTAGATCGGGCCGGCGTGATTCCAGCCGCGCCATGCGTAAAGACACAGCATGAGCGCCGCGACGCTCTCGACCGTCTGACAGACATACGCAATCGTGCGGCGGTCATAGCGATCCGCGACGTGCCCGACGACGAGCGTCAGCACGAACATCGGCAGAAACTGCGCGAGGCCGACGAGACCGAGCGCGAACGCGCTGTGCGTGATCGAATAGACTTGCCAGCCGATCGCGACCGACATCATCTGAAACGCGACGGACGACATCACGCGCGCCGTCCAGAAAAGCGCGAACGGGCGATGCCGCATGATCGAGCCCGGCGCCATCGTCGGTGCGCTCATCGTGCCGAATCGTCCAGAAAGAGCTCTTGCAGATCGTTCAGGAAGCGTTGGCCGCGCTCGGTCGGCGCAATGCGCTCGAAATTCCGCGTGATGAGGCCGCGCTTCTCTGCGTCCACGAGCGCCGGCTCGATGGCCGAGAGCGCGAGTCCCGTGCGCTCGACGAACGCATGCACCGGAAAACCTTCGACCAGCCGCAGCGTGTTCAGCATGAACTCGAACGGCAGATCGCGCGGGCCGACTTCGCGCTCTTCCTGGATCGCGCTTTCCGTGGTCGACAGCGCGTGATCCATGTACGTCGCCGGATGCTTGAAGCGCGCCTGCCGCACGATCTTCGACGGAAACGACAGCTTCGTGTGCGCGCCTGCGCCGATGCCGAGGTAATCGCCGAAGCGCCAGTAGTTGAGATTGTGGCGGCTCTGCCGATGCGGCTTCGCATACGCCGACACTTCGTAGCGCTCGTAGCCGGCATCGCGCGTGCGCTCGTGAATCCATTCCTGCATGTCGGCGGCGGCATCGTCGTCGGGCAGAGCGGGCGGGTATTTGGCGAAGAGCGTGTTCGGCTCCATCGTCAGGTGATACAGCGACAAATGCGGCGGCGCGAACGCAATCGCAGTCTCGATATCGCGCCGGCATTCGTCGAGCGACTGCTGCGGCAGCGCGAACATCAAGTCGAGATTGAAGTTGTCGAAGTGCTTCGCCGCGATCTCGACAGCGCGCTGAGCCTGCGTCGCGTCATGGATACGGCCGAGCGCCTTCAGATGCGCCTCGTTGAAGCTCTGAATGCCGATCGACAGCCGATTCACGCCGCTCGCGCGGAACGACGCGAACTTTGCCGCTTCGAACGTGCCGGGATTCGCTTCGAGCGTGATTTCGGCGTCGGCGTCGATGGGCAAGAGCGCGCGCGCGTCCGAGAGCAGCCTGTCGAGGCCCTTGGCCGACAACAGCGACGGCGTGCCCCCGCCGATGAAAATGGTATGCACGTGCCGTCCCCAGACGAGCGGCAACGCGCGTTCGAGGTCGGCGCGCAATGCATCGAGATAACGTTCTTCGGGGAACGTATCGTCCTTCCACTCGTGCGAGTTGAAGTCGCAATACGGGCATTTGCGCACGCACCACGGAAAATGGACGTACAGCGAAAGCGGCGGCAGCGACGTCAGCCGGATGCTTCCGGGCGACGTGAACGCCTGCACGATGTTGATCGTCTTCGGTCCGCTGCTCACGCGAGTTCCTTTAGTCGTTGCAGCAGATCGCGCAATGCAAGCGCGCGATGACTCACCGCGTTCTTGCGCGCCGGATCGAGTTCGGCGGCGGTCGCGCCGAGCGCGGGCAGGAAGAAGTGCGGGTCATAGCCGAAGCCGTGCGCGCCGCGCGGCGTGTCGATCACTTCCCCGTGCCAACGGCCTTCCGCGATGAGCGGCTCGGGATCGTCGGCGTGACGCACGAGCACGAGCACGCAGAAGTAATACGCGCGACGATCCGCTTCGTTCGCCAGGTCGGCGACGAGTCGCGCGTTGTTCGCGGCATCGCTCTTTTCGCCGCCGTGCTTCATCGCGTAGCGCGCCGAGTGCACGCCGGGCGCGCCGCTCAGCGCGCGCACGCAGAGGCCGGAATCGTCGGCGAGGGCGGGCAGGCCGGTCAACGCCGACGCGTGACGCGCCTTCGCAAGCGCGTTTTCGACGAACGTCGGATGCGGCTCTTCGGCTTCCGGCACGCCGAGTTCGCCCTGCGCGATCAGTTCGATGCCCGCCGCGTTCAGCAGCGACGCGAACTCGCGCAGCTTGCCCGCGTTATTCGACGCGAGCACGACGCGGCCGACGCCATGTCCGATGCCATGCCCGATGCCATGTGGATCAGACACCTTCGATCTCCAGCGCGGCCTTTTGCTTCGCGATCAGCGCCTTGATGCCGCTGTCGGCGAGATCGAGCAGCGCGTTCATTTCGTCGCGCGAGAACGGCGCGCCTTCGGCCGTCCCCTGTACTTCGACGAAGCCGCCCGCGCCGGTCATCACGACGTTCATGTCGGTATCGCACTGCGAGTCTTCCTCGTAGTCGAGGTCGAGCACGGGCGAGCCGTCGAAGATGCCGACCGAAATGGCCGCGACGAAATCCTTCACCGGCGATTGCGCGATGCGTCCGCTCGCGAGCAGCTTCGTCACGGCATCGTGCGCGGCGACGAACGCGCCCGTGATGCTCGCGGTGCGCGTGCCGCCGTCGGCCTGAATCACGTCGCAGTCGAGATGCAGCGTGCGCGGGCCGAGCACGTTCAGATCGAACACGGAGCGCAGCGCCCGGCCGATCAGCCGTTGAATCTCCTGCGTGCGGCCGGTCTGCTTGCCGCGCGCGGCTTCGCGGTCGCTGCGCGTGTGCGTCGCGCGCGGCAGCATGCCGTATTCGGCGGTGAGCCAGCCTTGGTCGCGTCCGGTAAGAAACGCCGGCACGCGTTCGGCGATGCTCGCCGTGCAGATCACCTTCGTATCGCCGAACTCGACGAGCACCGAGCCTTCCGCGTGCTTCGTGTAGTGCCGCGTGATGCGCACGTCGCGCAACTGGCTCGCGCGGCGGCCGCTCGGGCGGGCAATGGAAGGCTTGAGCAGGGGAGAGTCGGTCATGATGAGCGAGGAAAGAAAGAGTCGGGCGCGATTCGAATGTCCGGTGCGCCAGGTGGTGCGATTTTATCGTCAATCACCGGGCGGCGTTGCCGGTCGCGGAATGCGCGGCGCGCGTTCGGGCGGACGGCGCGCGCGGTAAAAATGGGATAATGCGGGTTCATCGCCCGGCGGCCAAACGCGTGCCAATCCCAGCGCACCTTCATTCGCGCCGGGCGTTTCGTTGAACCGGCCTTCTGCAAGCGAAGGCGCACATCGCGAGACGTACCATGATCTACAGCATGACAGGCTATGCCAGCGCGACGCGCGAAGTCGTCGCGGACGGCGCGGGCGGCGCAGGCGTCGGCGTTTCGGTGGAATTGCGCACGGTGAATTCGCGCTTTCTCGACCTGAACTTCCGCATGCCCGAAGACGTGCGCGCCACCGAGCCGCAAATGCGCGAAATGCTGATGACGAAGCTCTCGCGCGGCAAGGTCGATATTCGCATCAACCTGAATCGCGTCGAGCAGACGGCCAATGCCGGCGCGCTCAATCGCGACGCGCTCACGCAACTCGCCACGCTGGAGCGAGCGGTGCTCGATATTTTCCCGGATGCCGAACGCATGCGCACCGGCGAGATCCTGCGCTGGCCGGGCGTGCTCGCGGAAAGCTCGGTCTCGCAGGACACGCTGCGCGAAGCGGTGCTCGCGTGCGCCAAGCAGGCGATCGCGGATCTCATCGAAGTCCGCGCGCGCGAAGGCGCGGCGCTCGCCAATGTGCTCATCAACAACGTGACGGAGATGGAAGCGATCGTCGCGCGCATCACGCCGCTCGTGCCCGAACTGATCGCGAAGCATCAGCAGAAGATCGTCGAGCGCCTGCAGGACGCGCTCGGCATCGCGACGTCGGACAACGCCACGACGACGAGCGTGCCGCGCGATGAAATCGCCGAGCGCATTCGTCAGGAAGTGACGATGTACGGCATTCGCATCGACATCGCGGAAGAGTTGCAGCGCCTGAGCGCGCATCTCACGGAAACGCGCCACGTGCTGCAAAAGGGCGGCAAGGTCGGCAAGCGGCTCGACTTCATGATGCAGGAGCTCAATCGCGAAGCGAACACGCTCGGCTCGAAGGCGGCCGCCAAGGAACTCGCGGATGCGTCGATGACGCTGAAGCTGCTCATCGAACAGATGCGCGAACAAGTACAGAATCTGGAGTAACGCTCGATCATGCCGAACACCACGCACCGCTCGCATAGCACGTACACGGGCATTTATCCCGGCAACCTGTTCATGGTCGTCGCGCCGTCGGGGGCGGGCAAGTCCACGCTCGTGAACGCGCTGCTCGCGCAGGACCCGGCCATTCGCCTGTCCGTCTCGTACACGACGCGCGACCCGCGCCCGGCCGAGACCAACGGCGTGCAGTATCACTTCGTGTCCGTCGATGAATTCATGGAGCGGCACGACAAGGGCGAGTTTCTGGAAAGCGCGGAAGTGCACGGCAACTACTACGCGACCTCGCGCCTGTGGATCGAGGACCAGATGAAAATGGGCCACGACGTGCTGCTCGAAATCGACTGGCAGGGCGCGCAGCAGGTCAAGAAACGCTTTCGCAATGCGGTCGAGATCTTTATTCTGCCGCCTTCGCTGGATGCGCTCGAAGACCGCCTGAAGAAGCGCGGCCAGGATGCGCCGAACGTGATCGTGCGGCGGCTGCTCGCGGCAGGCAGCGAGATGGCGCATGCGTCGGAAGCGGAGTATGTCGTCATCAACGAGAATTTCGATCGCGCGCTCAACGAACTGCGATGTCTCGTTGCCGCGACGCGCCTGCGCTTCACCTCGCAATACGCGCGTCACACGCAGCTTTTCGTCGAGCTCGGCATTCATCCCACGCACCCGCAATGACGCGAGCGGTGGCCGAGTCGTATCGGTCACATAAGGTAGAATAAAACCCACATCGAGAAGGATACAAACATGGCCCGCATCACTGTCGAAGACTGCCTGAAACAAATTCCGAACCGCTTCGAGCTCGCGCTCGCGGCAACGTATCGCGCGCGTCAGCTCGCGCAAGGCCACACCCCGAAGATCGAAAGCCGCGACAAGCCGACCGTCGTCGCGCTGCGCGAAATCGCAGCGGGGCAGGTGGGCGTCGAAATGCTGAAGAAAGTGCCCGTCTGACGGGCGGTTCTTTCGACCTCTTTTACCCGTTTCATCCGTTTCACTTTTTGCAAACCCGGCGCAACTGATGGATAAGCGGCGCGTCAGACGAACACGGAGGCGAACATGAGTCAGACACCGCTGCCCGTCTCCGCTTCAGTGGACCCGGACATCGAGATCGATCAGGATTCGCTTCTCGATGCCGACAAGCCGCACGCGGCGCGCAAGTACATCGACGCGGTGCTCGAACAGTCGTTTCGCCATCTGTTCGGGCCGACCGCCACGCCGGAGCAGCCGCGCAAGCACGATGTCGTTTCCATCGCGAATCTGACGAACGCGCTGGCAAGCTACATCTCCGCCGACGAGATCAAGGAAGTCAAGGCGGCTTTCCATTTCAGCGACGAAGCGCACCTCGGGCAATATCGCCAGAGCGGAGAGCCGTACATCACGCATCCGGTCGCGGTCGCGGAAATCTGCGCGGGCTGGAAGCTGGATGCGCAATCGATCATGGCCGCGCTCCTGCACGACGTGATCGAAGATCAGGGCGTGACCAAGACGGAAATCGCCGAGCGTTTCGGCGCGAAGGTCGCGGAACTGGTCGACGGCTTGTCCAAGCTGGACAAGATGGAGTTTCGCAACCGCGAGGAAGCGCAGGCGGAAAACTTCCGCAAGATGCTGCTCGCGATGGCGCGCGACGTGCGCGTCATTCTGGTGAAGCTCGCCGACCGGCTGCACAACATGCGCACGCTCGGCGCGGTGCCGCCGGAGAAGCGTCGGCGCGTCGCGCGCGAAACGCTCGATATCTACGCGCCGATCGCGCATCGGCTCGGCCTTAACAACACGTATCGCGAGTTGCAGGACTTGAGCTTCGCGAACTTCAATCCGAACCGCTACGCCACGCTCGAAAAAGCGGTGAAGGCGGCGCGCGGCAATCGGCGTGAAGTGGTCGGCAAGATTCTCGAAGCGGTGCAGCGCACGATCGCGGACGCGAAGATCAGCGCCGAAGTCACCGGCCGCGAAAAGACCATCTACAGCATCTACAAGAAGATGCGGGACAAGCAGTTGTCGTTCTCGCAAGTGCTGGATGTGTACGGCTTTCGCGTGGTCGTGGAAAGCGCGCTGGAATGCTATACGTGCATCGGCGCGCTGCATGCGCTCTACAAGCCCGTGCCGGGCAAGTTCAAGGATTACATCGCGATTCCGAAGGTCAACGGCTATCAGTCGTTGCACACCACGCTCGTCGGGCCGTTCGGCGCGCCGATCGAGTTCCAGATTCGCACGCGCAAGATGCACGAGATCGCCGAGGCAGGCGTCGCGGCGCATTGGCTCTACAAGAACGGCGGCGCGGATCTGAACGACGTGCAGAAGCGCGCGCATCAATGGCTCAAGTCGCTGCTCGACATCCAGAGCGAAGCGGGCGATTCGAGTGAGTTCCTCGAACACGTCAAGATCGACCTGTTCCCGGACGCGGTCTATGTGTTCACGCCGAAGTCGAAGATCATGCCGCTGCCGCGCGGCGCGACGGCGCTCGACTTCGCGTATTCGATTCACAGCGACCTCGGCAATCAATGCGTCGCGGTGAAGATCAACAACGAACTGCTGCCGCTGCGCACGGAGTTGAAGAGCGGCGATATCGTCGAAGTGATCACCGCGCCGTACTCGAAGCCGAATCCCGCGTGGCTCGGCTTCGTGCGCACCGGCAAGGCGCGCTCGGCCATCCGTCATTATCTGAAGACGATGCGCCTGAACGAATCCGTGCAGCTCGGCGAGCGGCTCGTCGATCAAAGTCTAAAAGGCTACGGTCTCGCGCTGTCGGACGTCACGCCGGAGGTCTGGGAAAAGCTCGTGCTGTGGACCGGCAACAAGACGCGCCAGGAAATATTCGCGGATATCGGTCTCGGCCGGCGCGTGGCGGCCGTGATGGCCAAGCGCATCGAAGTGTTGATGAACGGCATCGCGGACGACGAGGATCATCCGCATCGCGAGCACCACAACACCAATACCGCGCCGCCCGTGGTCATCACGGGAACGGAAGGCATGTCGGTGCAACTGTCGCCGTGCTGCCGCCCGATTCCCGGCGACGACATCATGGGCTATATCGGCATCGGGCTCGGCATGGCGATCCACACGACCGAATGCCGCGTCGCGCAGCGCATCCATCGGCGCGATCCGGGGCGCTGGATCGATGTGGCGTGGGCGCCGCAGCCGGGGCGTCTCTTCGACGTCGCCGTGAAGGTGCTCGTGAAGAACACGAAGGGCGTGTTCGCGCGCGTGGCGGCGGATATCACGTCGGCGGACGCGAACATCGTTCACATCGCGATGGACGAGGACGTCTCGCAGGAAGCGAAGCTGCTGCGCTTCGTCATTCAGGTGAGCGATCGCGTGCATCTCGCGAATGTGATGCGTCGCGTGCGCACGAATCTGGACGTGATGCGCATTGCGCGCGAGCGTCCGAGCGACGAGCCGCATCATCGCAATCAGGACGGCGGCATGCGCATCGACCGGGAACGCGCCGACTACTGATCCGGCGCGGGAACGCGGCGTGCATGCGGTCGTCAGTCGACCGAAAGCATGGAGAGCGCCGAAATGAATACATCCGACCTCGAAGGCCCCACGCTCGATTACTGGGTGGCGCGCGGCCTTCACGACTTCATCAGGGAAATCCACTTCACCGACAGCGGCACGACGCTCTCGATCCGCGGTAACGACCGCGGCAAGGCGTGGGACGGGCGGTTTCTGCCGTCGACGTCGTGGGAGGCCGCCTCTGTCGTGCTGGAGCGCGCCTGCCGGCTCGAAATGAGCGACGTGGGGCGCGGGGAAGTGGAATGCACGGCGACGTTCGGCAAGGACGGCGAGCCGGTGCACGCGCGGGGGCCGTCGCTGCGCGTGGCGCTCTTGCGCGCGTTCGTGCGGCATTCGTTCGGCGATACGGTCGAGGATGTCTACCTGCGGCATCCGCAGACCTTGCTCGGCACGCGCGCGGAAGCGATCAGCGAGCCGACGGCGTTCATCTCGGCGGAGGACGTGCCGGCGCCCAACGCGCGCATCGGCGATATCAAGTCGCCGCCACGGCCCTGACGGTCAGCGTCGCAAAACGCGCGGCCAAAACAAAAAGGGCCTTCCGGATGGAAGGCCCTTCAAAAGTGGCGCGGCTGGCAGGATTCGAACCCACGACCCCTTGGTTCGTAGCCAAGTACTCTATCCAACTGAGCTACAGCCGCACGCAAAACGGTACTACTACTCGTGACTTCAACGCGCTTTTGGTTAAGCGCTTGGTGCGCCGCTTGAAAGCGAAACACCGGAATAAGTGGCGCGGCTGGCAGGATTCGAACCCACGACCCCTTGGTTCGTAGCCAAGTACTCTATCCAACTGAGCTACAGCCGCACGCAGAAGCGGAATTATAGCCAAGCCTGTTTGAAAAGGGAAGAGGCGTTGACCGAAAAGTGGCTGAGACCGGCGAGCGTCGTGGTAAGTTGACGATTACACGCCTCTACACACTCAGCGCGCAATGCGCGGAATTCCGGAATCGGTTTGCACCATGAACAAGGCATTTGTAAAAGAATCGGACGAGAGTGACGACGATCTCGAACTGGCCCAGCCGGATGTGCCGGCCGGCGCGAAGAACTACATCACGCCTGCAGGCCATCAGCGGCTGCGCGACGAGTTGCTGCAACTGCTCGACAACGAGCGCCCCGAAGTGGTCAAGCTCGTGTCGTGGGCGGCGTCGAACGGCGATCGCTCGGAGAATGGCGATTACATCTACGGCAAGCGGCGCCTGCGAGAGATCGACCGACGCATCCGCTTTCTGACGAAGCGGCTCGATCTCGCGGAGGTCGTGGATGCGCGCAAGCAGGAGAACGTCGATCAGGTCTTCTTCGGCGCGACGGTGGACTATGCGGGCGACGACGGCATCGTGCATACGGTGACGATCGTCGGCGTCGACGAGGTCGATCTGGACCGCGGGCACGTGAGCTGGATCTCGCCGGTCGCGCGGGCGCTTTTGAAGGCGCGTATCGGCGATACGGTGCCGCTGCACACGCCGGCGGGCGTGCAGCAGATCGATATTCTCGACGTGCGGTATCCGCGCTAGTTCGCGCGTCGCGTCGGCGTACAGACGAAAAAAAGCCGCTCCGAAGAGCGGCTTTTTGCCAAGCAGAACTGCAGTCGAGGCTTAGAAGCGGTGACGAACGCCAACCGTTGCCGAGACTTGGTTTTCCGTCGACGACACGCCAACGCCGTTGATCGTCGCGCCCAGGTTCGTGCCGTCCGTGCCGGACACGTGCTGGTATTCGCCCTGCAGGTACACGTCCGTACGCTTCGACAGCGCGTATGCCGTCTGCAGATCGACCTGGTGCCACTTCGGCGCCACGCCGTCGATACGGCTGTTCGTGTAAGTGTAGTTCGCTGCGAGCGACAGAGCCGGCGTCAGGTTGTAACGGCCGTTGACTTCGTAGTTCGTGAAGCGGACGTGACCGTTGGTCAGGTTCAGCGGCGCGGCGCCTTGCGTGCCGACCGAGCTGATCTGCGTCGCGTTGTCGAGCATCGTCTGCGTGAAGACGAAGCCGACCGTCGCCGGGCCGAACGCGTAGTTGATGCCGCCGCCGAAGATGCGCTGACGGCCTGCAACGAACGGAGCGTCGTTGCTCACTGCGCCGCCGGCTTGCAGCGGGTTGTTACCGTTGTTCAGTTGCAGGTAAGCGCCCGCGATGTTCAACGGACCATAGTTATACGACACGCCCGCGCTGTATTCGCGGTTGTTCGAGAAGCCGCCAGCGGCGTTCGAGAAGCCGTACTGCGCGCCGAACTTCAGGCCAGCGTAGTTCGCGCTCGTGTACTTGACCGAGTTGTTGACGCGGAACGTGTTGGTCAGGTTGTCGTTATCGAACGGGTGGGCGAACTGCGTGCCGCCGTATTGCGTGCCCGTCAGAGCCAGAGGCCCGAGGAAGTCGACCACGGAGTCATATTGACGGCCGAGAGTCACGGCGCCGAACTGGTTGCTCGACAGACCGACGTATGCCTGACGGCCGAACTCACGGCTGTTCTGACCGGCTTGGCCGTTCATGATGTTGAAGCCGTTCTCCAACGTGAAGATCGCCTTCAGGCCGCCGCCCAGGTCTTCCGAACCGCGCAGGCCCCAACGGCTGCCGTTGACCGAGCCGCTCGTCGCCTTCCAGTTGCTGTGGCCGTTCTGATTGTTCGTGTAGGTGATGCCCGCATCGATCAGGCCGTAGAGCGTGACGCTGCTTTGCGCGTGAGCGGCGGTAGCGAAGACGCCCGTGAGGGCTGCCACCATGAGAGTCTTTTTCATCTTTGTAACTCCGAGAGCAGATTGGGCCTAAGGAACCCAGGCTTTGAGGAAACCTCCCTGCGACCGGCTGCGAGAGGCGCGGTCGGAGGAGCAACGTGCCGCAGACGGCGACACATTTGTTTCCGGACCAGACGAAGTGTAAAGACGGCGTTACAGACGGAGCGTTCCACTTCGCGCAATAAATCATTCTCCGATTAGCAATGATCGGAAGAGGCGTTTTTCTTCTTTTATTTCAGTGATTTATCGTCGAATAAAGTGTCCCGCGATTAAGTGTCAACCAATTCGCGTTGCAGATGTGCGACACGGTTTGCGTGCTTAGGCAATCGGACAAGTCCAGAAAAGGGATTGTTGAGGAATCGGCAACAGAAGTTTGCTGCGCTTGAGGGTAATGATTGCGATGGCCGTGGCTATACTGTCATTTCTGCTTTTCGAAGCAGACTTTTTCGTTGACGGAAAAGATCTCCAAACTTTGTCAGCGCGGCCTATCGGTCGCGCTTTTTTTTGCCGGTTTCTCTGCGTGGTGCGCCATCAAAGCGGCTGCAAGCCGACGGCTCGGTCCGAGTCCGGCACCAGGTCGTCGTCCAACGGCGTCGCCCAGTCCTCCATCACGTAGCGGCGGGCGTCCATCGGCGATGCAAGCAGGTTCTGCCAGTGGTCGCCATGCCATCCGGGTTCGAACGCGAATGGCGATATCGACGGCGCATCCGGCGAAATAGACGGACCGACAAGTGATGTCAGCCATTGCGCGAATCGCGTTAAGTGCTTCATCGTCGATCCTCCCGTTCATTGCATGGCATTCTGATTTCGATGATCCTCTCGCGGAGAGAATCGGGCAAGGCGAGTTAACACTTATTCTTTCGAAGCGGAATTCAGAACTTGTGAGACTTAATCGGTCAGGAGTCGACTGGATCGATTAACACGATTAGAGCCGTTGTGTATCATCGCTCCGGATAATTAAGCGAGTCAAAGCAACGACAGATCGGATATTCGCGCTCACGGTTAATGCGAAGTTAATCGGGCTGGCGATTTTAGCGCTCGTCCTTGCGGGGTCACGGCGCACGGGCAACGGCCCAGTGGGCCTGCAGCGTACGGCGGCTCCGGCCGCGCAAGGCCGCGGCGCCCCTACCACGCCGAATTTCCGGACAGTATTCGAGTGTGAATCTAGCGACTCGGGGTTTATACGAAATTGCAAACCACGAAATCCTAGGTATTCCGCAACTGGTCAACGCAGGCCCTCGCCGCTGCGACTCCATAATATCCGGGTAAATCCGTGAAACTACTTACGCTGATACCCTCAAGATATTCGGTGAAATGCCTACGACGCCCGCTCGACCGACGCCTCCGAGATACCAGTGCGTTAGAATGGGCAATTCAGAAAACCCCGTTGCACGGCCAAACAGCCGCCGCATTGCCTCCGATCACGATGCACCCTCAATTCCCTCCCGCGCTCGCACTGCCTTCCACTCCTCTCGTTTTCGTCGATCTCGAAACCACAGGCGGCACGTTCGGCGTCGATCGCATCACTGAAATCGGAATCGTCGAGGCCGGGCCGCAAGGGGTGTCGCAGTGGACGTCGCTCGTGAATCCGGAGCGCCCGATTCCCGCATTCGTTCAGCAGCTGACCGGCATCGACGACGCGATGGTGCGAGCCGCGCCCACCTTCGCCGAACTCGCGGCCGGCTTGCTCGACCGGATGGACGGGCGGCTCTTCGTCGCGCACAACGCGCACTTCGACCACAGTTTTCTGAAGAGCGAGTTCAGGCGCATCGGCATGCGCTTCGTGCCGGACGTGCTGTGCACGGTCCAACTGTCGCGGGCGGTGTATCCGGCCGAAACACGGCACGGTCTGGATGCGCTCGTCGAACGTCACGCGCTCGTGCCCGCCGCCCGGCATCGCGCGCTCGCCGATGCGGATCTGCTGTGGCAGTTCTGGCAGCATCTGCATCGGGCGCACGCGCCCGAGACACTGGCGGAGCACGTGGGCCGGGTGACGCGCCGCTTCCGGCTCGCGGCGCAGATCGACGAAGACACTATCGAGCGCATTCCGGCCGGCTGCGGCGCGTACGTGTTCTTCGGCGACGACGACGCGCCGCTCTATGTCGGCCGCAGCGTGCGCTTGCGTCAGCGCGTGCGTTCGCATCTGACGGGACCGCGCCGGTCAGCGAAGGACCTGCGCCTGGCCGCCCTCGTGCGGCGCGTCGAATGGAAGGCGACGGGCGGCGAAATCGGCGCGATGCTTGCCGAAGCGAAGATGATCGCGACGCTGCAACCATCGCTCAACCGCGCGCCGAATTCCCGTGCCGGTGACGCGCGCGGCATGCCGTGGCCGCACGCAGGCGGCATCGCGATCGAGGAACGCGACGCGGCGAGCGGGCAACGAGCATGGCATGTGATCGACAACTGGCAGTACTTCGGCGCCGCCGGGACGCTCGATCAAGCGCGCGAGTTGCGGGGGAAGGGCGAACCTGCGCGTTTCGACTTGGCCATCTACCGTATTCTCGGCGAACGTCTGGCTCGCGGTCTCGCGTTCGTGCCGTTGCGGCAAGATGTGGCGACGAGCTTGACTTTCGAACGTCAGCCGACCGCGCCGACGCCCCCGGCCGCGCACACGTGCGACAACGCGCGCCCGAGCGGCGCGTTCATCGACGAGTCATAACGCGTTACGTGCTTCCAGCGCGCGAGGCTGTCGGCAAGGCGCAGCGGACAGTCATCGGCGTGGCGCATCGGCTCGATACGCGAGAGCGCGGTCAGTAGCGCGCTCGTCAGCCGATCCAGCTTCGGGCGCGTCTCGGTGGCGAGATCGGGCGGCGAACCTTCGGGCGCGGCCTTGAGCGCCCGCCAGTTCGCGAACAGCGCGTTCTGCACGTCCTTGCTCGCGTCGATCTGATCGCGAAAGAACTGCTGCGCGAATTCTGGATCGATGTCCGCGGCGCGCGCGCTTTCGTCCACATGCCGGAGCAGTGCAGCTTCGCGCGGCGCGTCGGTGATCGGCTCGTGGCGCGCCCACTTGTAGCGGGCGACCGGTTCTGCGAGTGCTAAGCGTTGCGAGACCAGTGCGATGAGATTGGTGAACGCGGTGTCGTCGCCGTCCGCTTGCGCGGGCGCGGCGGCCGCGAACAGCAGCGTGCAGGCGATGGTCAGGCGAGAAAGAGGAGAGAGGGCCGATCGGCGCATCGTCTGGGCGGCTCGCAAAAGCGCCAGCATAGCGCAGGCGCGGAGTCGTGCGGGCGGGAGATCGGACGAGCGAAGCCAGGCGTCAGCCCGACTCGTTTCAGAAGGAGAGGGCGTGACGCTTCCTGGCGAGCGCCATATGCGGACTGCGAAGTCCGTGCGCGCCGCGCGCACCGGGCGTCGTCTTCACGACGGCGGCGTGATGGTTCAGCGCGACCGCCTACTTGACCGAAGCCAGCTTGCGCTGTTCGTCGAAGAACGCGCGCACGTGCTCGGGCAGTTCGGTCGCGAGAAACTCGACGGCTACCGGCTCCGGGTCCGGACAATGCACCTTGTCGGGCGTCGGGATTTTCGTCGGTTTGGCGTCCATGGTTCTCTCCTCGGGTGACATCGACATCGATTACTGGCGATTGCGGCTGCCATCTTTCTCGTGCGCCGCCGCAATGACCGATTTAGCTGATCCTCTGATTAAGCATTATCGGTTCGGAGTGGGTTCGGCTTGAGCGCGAAACCGCGGGAACCGATCAAGCATATGACCGTTCGTGCGGCGGTCGGTAATTTGCGCTGATACGCGAGTCAGCTTACTTAAGTTTTAGCAAAAACAACCGCAGTGGACCGAGCCGCTGAGACGCCGGAGAGCCCCGTCGCGCCGGGCTCTGCGCTCTGTCCACGCTAACTCGAAGCCTTTCCTCTATGGATATAACGATACCGGGAAACCTTCGTTGTCGCTGTGGTGCAAAGCGGAAAATGGCTCGTCGTTGTACGAAAGCGCACATATCGCGCGATTCAGAGAAGCCGGCTGCGCAAATGCGAAATGCGTTTGCGTATTTGCGCCGCGAACCGAAATCGAAGTCAGACGAGAAGTGTGGGAAAGTGCGCGCTGAGGGGGAGGGGCGGCTCGCACCGGGCGTACGAGACCGCCAATAACAAAAACCCGCGTCATTTGCATGAACGCGGGTTTTGGTTTGCTGCTCGAATCTTGTGGTGCCGGAAAGAGGAATCGAACCCCCGACCTTCGCATTACGAATGCGCTGCTCTACCGTCTGAGCTATTCCGGCATCAGAGAAACAAGATTATAGCGACCACATTCTCGATTTGGCAAGACCCTGAATCAAACTTTCTTTTCGAGATGGTAGCGGGTCACGCGGTCGACCTCGTTCTTCGAGCCGAGGAACACCGGCACGCGCTGGTGCAGGCTCGTCGGGACGATATCGAGAATGCGCCGCTCGCCGTCGGTCGCCGCGCCGCCCGCCTGCTCGACGATGAACGCCATCGGGTTCGCTTCGTACATGAGGCGCAGCTTGCCCGGGCGATCCGGCGTGCGCTTATCGGCCGGGTACATGAAGATGCCGCCGCGATTCAGGATGCGATGCACGTCCGCGACCATCGACGCGATCCAGCGCATATTGAAGTCTTCCTTGCGCGGACCGTCCTTACCTTCGTTCAGTTCGTTGACGTAGCGCTGCACCGGCTCGTACCAGTGGCGGCTGTTCGACGCGTTGATCGCGTATTCGCGCGTTTCGGTCGGCACCTGCATGTCGCGCTGCGTCAGCACCCACGAGCCGAGTTCGCGGTCGAGCGTGAAGCAGTTGACGCCATTGCCCGTGGTCAGCACCAGCACCGTCTGCGGCCCGTACACGGCATAACCCGCGGCCACTTGCGCGCTTCCCGGCTGCATGAAGACCGCTTCCGTCGGGTCCGCGCCGTCCGGGCAGCGCAACACCGAGAAGATCGTGCCGATCGACACATTGACGTCGATGTTCGACGAGCCGTCGAGCGGATCGAACGTCAGCAGATAGTTGCCCTTCGGATAGCGGTTCGGAATCGGGAAGATCTTTTCCATCTCTTCCGATGCCATCGCGGCCAGGTTGCCGCCCCATTCGTTGGCTTCGAGCAGGATTTCGTTCGAGAGCACGTCGAGCTTCTTCTGCACTTCGCCCTGCACGTTTTCGCTGCCGGCGGAACCGAGCGCATCGCCGAGCGCGCCTTTGCTCACCTGATAGCCGATTTGCTTGCAGGCCCGCGCGACGACTTCGATCAGAAGACGCAGGTCGGCCGGCAGGTTCTGGTGTTCGCGCTGCTGCTCGATCAGATACTTCGTGAGCGTGGTACGGCTGGAAATGGAGGACATGCTGGGCTCCGGTGAGCGTTAGACGAATATTCACGATTCTAACCGCTCGATCCTGCTCGCCTATGTGACAGCACCGGCCGTGGCCGCCATAAACAAGAATGGCCGTCGCGCGAAACATCGCGCGACGGCCACTGATCGGGTAGAGCGCGGTTACGCCGCCAACGCCTTTTCGACCACTTCGCGCACGTCGCGCGACTTCGCCTTCGACGCGACTTCGCTCAACGCCGCGTGCATCTTCTCGCGCAGCGCCGGAGTAAAGCGCCGCCACATTTCGAGCCCGCGCGCGAGGCGGGCCGCGACCTGCGGATTCAGCGCGTCAAGCGCGATCACTTGCTCGGCCCAGAACGCGTAGCCGGAGCCGTCGACCGCGTGGAACTGCGCGGGATTGCCGCTGCAGAAGCTGAAGATGAGCGAGCGCGCGCGGTTCGGGTTCTTCAGCGTGAACGCCGGATGCTGCATCAGCTGCCGCACGATCTCGATCACCTTACGCTCGTCGCCGCCGCGCTGCGTCGCCTGAAGCGCGAACCACTTGTCGATCACCAGCGCCTCCTTCTCGAACCGGCGATAGAAGTCCGCGAGCGCCGCATCAGCGACGGTCGGGTCCGCGCCTGCCGTCGCGCTGGCAAGCAGCAGCGCCGAAAGCGCGGCGGAGCGGTCCGTCATGTTATTCGCGTCGTCGTACTGCTTTTGCGCGAGACGCACGGCGTCGCTCGGATCGTCGACTTGGCTGAGATACGCGAGCGCCAGATTCTTGAGCGCGCGCTTGCCGGCGTCTTCGGGCGTCGGCCGGTACTCGCCCGGCGTCCGGTTCGCCTCGTAGACGGCGAGCCACTTGTCGCGCAACTGCGACGCGAGCCGGCGGCTCATGAACACGCGCGCCGCATGAACGGCGGCCGGGTCCGACACGCTCATCTGCTCGGCGAGATAGCTCTCGGACGGCAGCATCAGCGCGAGTTCGCGGAAAGCGGGCGTGAGCGTGGTGTCGTCGAGCACCTGCGCGAACGCCGCGATGACTTCGTCGTCGATCGAAAGCGTCTCGCCCTTCGCCGCGCGCCCGGCGAGCGCGAGCAACTCGCGCGTGGCGAGGCGCTGGCCGGCTTCCCAGCGGTTGAACGGATCGCTGTCGTGCGCGAGCAGGAAGGCGAGCTGTTCGTTGGTGTAGTCGAATTCGACGATCACCGGCGCCGAGAAATTGCGCAACAGCGAGGGCAGGGGCGCCTCGGCGACATCGACGAAGGTGAACGACTGCTCGCGCTCCGTGAATTCGAGCACGCGCGTCGTGCCCCTCGGCTCCTTTTCGCCTTCAAGACGCAGCGGCAGATCCGCCCCGTTCGCGCCGATCAGACCGACCGCGAACGGAATCAGAAGCGGCCCCTTCTGCGTCGCGCGGGCGGCTTCGGACGTCTCGCCGTAGCCTTGCGTCAGCGTCAGCGTGTACTTCTTGTTGGCGGCGTCGTAGGACGCGCGCACGGTGACGCGCGGCGTGCCCGCCTGGCTGTACCAGCGCTCGTATTGCGCGAGGTCGCGATGATTCGCGTCGGCCATCGCCTGACGGAAGTCGTCGCAGGTCACGGCCTGGCCGTCGTGGCGCTGGAAGTAGAGGTCCATGCCGCGCCGGAAGCCGTCGCGGCCGAACAGCGTCTGATACATCCGCACGACTTCCGAGCCTTTCTCGTAGACGGTCATCGTGTAGAAATTGTTGATCTCGACGTAGCTCTCCGGGCGCACCGGATGCGCCATCGGGCCGGCGTCTTCGGCGAACTGCATCTGCCGCAGCACGCGCACGTCCTCGATGCGCTTGGTCGCGCGGGCCGCGGCGCTCGCCGCGCCATCGGCGTCGCCTGCGGCCATGTCGGCGGAGAATTCCTGATCGCGGAACACCGTCAGCCCTTCCTTCAGACTCAACTGGAACCAGTCGCGGCACGTCACGCGGTTGCCGGTCCAGTTATGGAAGTACTCGTGGCCGACCACCGCCTCGATGTTCGAAAAGTCCGTGTCCGTCGCCGTTTCCGGATTGGCGAGCACGTACTTCGTGTTGAAGATGTTGAGACCCTTGTTCTCCATCGCGCCCATGTTGAAGTCGCTCACCGCGACGATCATGAAGCGGTCGAGATCCAGTTCCAGCCCGAAGCGCTTCTCGTCCCAGCGAATCGAGTGAATGAGCGAATCCATCGCGTGGCGCGTCTTGTCGAGGTCGTGTTCCTCGACCCACACCTGCAGCAGCTTTTCCTTGCCCGAGCCGGTCTTGATGCGTTCTTCCAGCGCGACGAGCTTGCCCGCGACGAGCGCGAACAGATAGCTCGGCTTCTTGAACGGATCTTCCCACTTGGCGAAGTGACGGCCGTCGGGCAGATCGCCTTCCTCGATCAGATTGCCGTTGGACAAGAGCACCGGATACGCCGCCTTGTCGGCGCGCAGCGTGACGGTGTAGGTGGCCA
The DNA here is from genome assembly GCF_902833455.1 of Caballeronia sp. BCC1704. Taxonomy (NCBI): domain Bacteria; kingdom Pseudomonadati; phylum Pseudomonadota; class Betaproteobacteria; order Burkholderiales; family Burkholderiaceae; genus Caballeronia; species Caballeronia sp. BCC1704. Next base: position 1,150,436 of record NZ_CADFFT010000001.1, read on the forward strand.
TCACGTCCGGACGGTCGAGGAAGTAGGTGATGCGCCGGAAGCCTTCGGCCTCGCATTGCGTGAAGAAGTTGCCGCTCGACACATAAAGACCGGAGAGCGTCGTGTTCTGCTCCGGATTGCAGATGCTTTCGATGCTGAGTTCGAACGCGTCGCCGGGAAGATCGCCGATCGACAGGCCGTTCTCGTTGATTTGAACATCCGCGTGCGCCGCGCGGTTGATCGCCGCGCGCACGAACTCCAGTTGCTCGCCGATCAGTTCGAGGCGCGGCGCATGGCCGGGCGCGTCCGGGTTGCGGCGCAGGCGCATGGTGTTCTTCACGACCGTGCGCGACGGCACGAGCTCGAATTCCAGCGCGACCGAATCGATGAGAAAAGCAGGCGGCGTATAGTCCTCGCGGCGAATCACAGCGGATGCGGTCGGTGCGGGCGTGTTGGACATGGCAAGATCATCTCGGTGAGAGTGGCGGCCCGCTCGATCATGTGCGACAGAAGTACGGCACGAACGCGGGCTCCGCAGGTCGAACCATTGTACAAAACGGTTGGCTATCGTGAGTCCGGTGAGTCCGGCGCCGCCGTTCGACGCTCGCCCAAGCGCAGTCAACGAAATGAGGATGGCCATGAACGTCTCGACCCATCGGCTGATGCGCGCCGCCTGCCTGCCCGGCGCGTTGTGGCTCGCGGGCTGCACGACCTACGTCCAGACGCAGGTGACCGCGTTCTCGGACTGGACCGGCAGCGACGCCACGCGCACCTATGCGTTCGCCCGCGGTGACGACCAGCAGAACAGCATCGAGCAGAAGACTTACGAGACGCTCGTCGCGAGCGAACTGGCGAAATACGCGTTCAAGCAGACGCCGGAAGCGGGCGCGCATTATCAGGTGGCGCTCGCGTATTCTGTACGCGGCGACCTCGTGACGGTGCGCAGGCCCGTCTATTACGATCCGTGGCCGTACTATGGCTACTACGGCCGCCCGTTCTGGGGGCCGTGGGGCGGCTTCGGTCCATACGGCCCGTGGGGCCCGACGGGCTATGTGGACCAGAGTTACCCCGTCTATATTCACGCGCTGCAGATCCGCATGACCGAGCGCGCGACCGGACGCGAGGTCTACAAGGTGACGGCGGTCAATTCGACCGACGACGCCTCGCTGTATCGCGCGATGCCGTATCTCGCCCGCAGCGCGCTCGCCGACTTCCCGCTCGGCAACGGCACGGTGCGCACGGTGACGCTGCCGGTGGACAAGAACGGCGGCGTCGGCAACGAGACGGCGGCATCGCTCGATTCGACGGCGAGCGGCGCCGCGCCGGCGCCTGCAACAGCGCCCAAAACCGCGGAGTGACGGTGGCTCGCGGCACGCCGAGACGCGCCAGGACAGGGCATTCGGCCGCGCCGCAATATATGCAGCGGCGGTCAATAAGCGATATATTCGCGGTCATGACAAAACCGTGTCCGCCCCGTCCGAAAGCCGTTCCCGAGCCCGCCACATGGGACGCCCGGCTCGCCCGCCGCCTCGTCACGCCGCTCGTCGGCACGCCCGTCACGCCGAATCATCTGACGACCGTTCGCCTCGCCATCGGGCTCGGCGGCGCGTACTACCTTTCGCTCGGCGACTTCTGGCTGTGCTCGCTCGGCGCGCTCTTGATCGCGCTGTCAAATTTCGTCGATCACACGGATGGCGAGCTTGCGCGCATCAGCGGTCAGTCGAGTAAGATCGGACACTTTTACGACCTTGCGTGCGACGCGCTCGTGACCGTGCTGCTCTTCGCCGGCATCGGTTTTTACGTCGCGGTGCATCATCCTACGTATGCGACGGCCGCGCAGTGGCTCGGCGGCGTGGCGGGCGTCGCAGTCGCGCTCATTTTCTTCCTGCGCATGCGCATCGAGTCGATGGTCGGCAAGTCCGGCACCAAGCAGGCAACGGTCGCCGGCTTCGAAACCGAAGACGTGCTGTATCTGCTGCCGGTCGTGACGGTGCTGAACGGCATGACGCCGTTCTTGATCGCGGCGGCCATCGGCGCGCCGTTGTTCGCGGTGTTCGTCGCGGTGGACTACCGGCGCGTGACGCGCCGCGTGCGCGCCGAAGCCACCGTACGCGCGAAGGCACAGACGGCACAGACGGCGCACGCCGCGCGCAAGGACGGCAACGATTTTCAGGCGGTGAGATGAGCGATACGGCAACTCCGGTCAACCAGCAACCTCGACACGCACAGGCGGACCACGCGGGCCGCCCGTCGCCACGCGATATCGACGCGACCCTCAACGGGCGCCTAGCCTCCCTGCCCACGCCGAAGCTGCATGCGGACTACGAGAAACAAGGCTCCTTCCTCTATCTCGACGACTTCCTGCCGCGCGACTACACCGAACGCCTGATCTCCGCCGTGCACGACGTGATGCCGGCCGTGAACCGCAACTACTTGCCGGGCCACAAGGCGGGCGGAAGCGTAAGCCGACACACGCTCGACAAGCTCGCGCCGTTCATCGCGGACCTGTACCGCTCGGAAGCGCTCATCAAGTGGCTGGAGGCGGTGAGCGGCGACAAGCTGCAACTCTCGCCCGAAGACGATCCTCACGCCTACGCGCTTTATTTCTACACGCGCCCCGGCGATCACATCGGCTGGCACTACGACACGTCGTACTACAACGGCCGCCGCTACACCATGCTGCTCGGCGTGATCGACGACTCGTCGTGCCGTCTCGACTACGAACTGCACACGCGCACGCCGAACGCGACGCCGCAGCCAGGCTCCGTGCAGTATCCGCCCGGCGCGCTGGTGTTCTTCGATGGCGACAAGCTCCGGCATCGCGTCACGCCGCTCGGCGAAAACGAGATGCGCGTGTCGCTCACGTTCGAGTACGTCACGAACCCGGAGATGCGGCCGTTCCAGCGGTTCATCTCGAACATGAAGGACTCCATCGCGTACTTTGGCTTTAAGCAGGTCTTTCGCCGCAAAGGCGGCAAGAACGGACAGGCATGAGCCGCGCGGGCACGTTTCTGCTGTCGATCGGCGTGGTGTTGTTCATCGCGCTGCTCGGCTGGCAAGGCTTCGGCTCGGTGGCGTCGACGCTCGCCGCCGCAGGCTGGGGCATCTTCGCGGTGGCCGCGTTTCACTTCGCGCCGCTCGTGCTCGACGCGGGCGCGATCAGCGTGCTCTTCTCCCGCAATGAACGCGACGTCACGCTGCGCGACGCGCTGCTCGCGCGCTGGGCGGGCGAATCCGTCAATAGCCTGATGCCCGCCGGACAAATCGGCGGGCCCATGCTGATGGTCCGCCATCTCTCGCAGCGCGGCATGCGCGCGCGCGACGCCGCCGCCGTCATCACCGTGAGCACGACGATGCAGACCGTCGCGCAGCTCCTTTTCGCGCTCGTCGGCGTCGTGCTGCTGACGAGCTACGCGGCGGGCGGCTCGTCGACGGTCGTGTCGATTGCGGTGCTCGCGGTCGTCGGCGTGATCGGCGCGATGATCTTCGGTTTCTACCTCGCGCAGCGGCGCGGTCTCTTCGGCCGCGCGATGCGCTTTGCGTCCGGCATCGCCGCGCGCTTTTCGAAGAAGCGCGACTGGTCGTCGCTCGTCACGCGCGCCGAGGCGGTCGATACGGCAGTGCACGCGCTGTATCGCGAGCGCGGCAAGGTGGCGGCGAGCTTCGGCCTGAGCCTTCTCGGCTGGATCGTCGGCACGGGTGAAGTCTGGATCGTGCTCGATCTGCTCGGGCATCCGGTCGGCTGGACCGAAGCGCTGCTGCTCGAAAGTCTCGGCCAGGCGATTCGCGGCGCCGCGTTCGCCATTCCCGGTTCGCTCGGCGTGCAGGAAGGCGGTTATCTGCTGCTCGCGCGCCTCGTCGGCCTGCCGCCCGAAACGGCGCTGGCGCTCTCGCTCGCTAAGCGCGCCCGCGAGCTCTTGCTCGGCGTGCCGGGCATCGTCTATCTGCATTTCGTTGAAAAAGGCTGGCAGCGCCGTCGTCTTGCGCGCGTGCCGGATATCGACTGATTCACCCTCGAAGGGAACAACAACCATGCGCGCAATTATTCTTGCGGCCGGGATGGGACTGCGTCTTGTTCAGCCCGAAGGCCAGCAAAAGCCGAAATGCCTGCTGCGCTTTGGCGACGCCTCGCTCCTCGAACGCCATCTTCATTATCTGAAGGGCGCGGGCGTCGATGAAATCGTCTTTGTCACCGGCTTCAAGCACGAACAGATCGAGGCCGAACTCGCGTCGATCGACTGGAAGCCGAAAACGGAAATCGTCGTGAACGAGGAATTCACGCTCGGCAGCGTGCTGTCCGTGCATACCGCGCGCGAAGCGATGACGCGCGGCGGCGACGTGCTGCTGATGGACGCCGACGTGCTCTACGACGAGCGCATCATCGAACCGCTGGTCGCGGGCGGCGCCGTGAATCGCCTGCTGATCGACCGTGACTTCGAAGCCGGCGATGAGCCGGTGAAGCTGTGCGTAGAAAAAGGCGTGCCGGTGGAACTGCGCAAGCAGGTCGCGGCGGGCCTGAACTACGACACCATCGGCGAATCGGTCGGCTTCTTCCGCTTCGACGCGAAGACGGCCGCGCGTCTGGCCGATATCGTCGCGAACTATGTCGAAACGGGCCGCGCGAAGATGCCGCACGAAGAAGCGGTGCGCGACCTGCTGCTGGAAAAAGCCCACGTGTTCGATATCGCCGATGTCACAGGCGCGCCGTGGATCGAAATCGACTTTCAGAACGACGTGAAGCGCGCAGCCGACGAAGTGCTGCCGCAGTTGCAACCGCTACGTCAGTTTGCAGGAGCCTCCCAACAATGAACGCACCCCGCACCATTCCCGTCGGCTACTCGCGCACCATGCGCCTGCGCGAGATGCTGCAAAGCAGCCGCCTCGAATTCCTGATGGAAGCGCACAACGGCATATCCGCGCGCATCGCGAAGGAAGCCGGTTTCAAGGCGATCTGGGGCTCGGGCCTCTCGATCTCCGCGCAGTTCGGCGTGCGCGACAACAACGAAGCGAGCTGGACGCAGGTTGTCGATAACCTCGAATTCATGGCCGACGCGAGCGATCTGCCGATCCTGCTCGACGGCGACACCGGCTACGGCAACTTCAACAACGTGCGCCGGCTGGTGAAGAAGCTGGAGCAGCGCGGCATCGCGGGCGTGTGCATCGAGGACAAGCAGTTCCCGAAGACCAATAGCTTCATCAACGGCGAAGCGCAGCCGCTCGCGGACATCGACGAATTCTGCGGCAAGATCAAGGCCGGCAAGGATTCGCAAAGCGATCCTAACTTTTCGATCGTGGCGCGCGTCGAGGCGCTGATCGCGGGCTGGGGCATGGAGGAGGCGCTCAAGCGCGCCGAGGCGTATCGCCAGGCGGGCGCGGACGCGATCCTGATCCACAGCAAGCTCTCGAAGCCCGACGAAATCCTGACCTTCGCGCGCGAATGGGCCGGGCGCGGTCCGCTCGTGATCGTGCCGACGAAGTACTACAGCACGCCGACCGACGCGTTCCGTCAGGCGGGCATCAGCTGCGTGATCTGGGCGAACCATCTGATTCGCGGCGCCGTTTCGGCGATGCAGGCCATCGCAAAGGAAATCCACGACAGCGAAACGCTCGTCAATGTGGAAGACCGCATTGCGACGGTCAACGAGATTTTCCGCCTGCAAGACGCCGACGAGTACTCCGCAGCGGAGAACATCTATCTGACGGCCGCCAACGAGAAGCGCAGCGCGGTCGTGCTGGCGGCGAGCCGCGGCGCGGGCCTCGAAGCCGTGACGGCGGATCGTCCGAAAGTGATGCTGCCGGTCGCGGGCAAGCCGCTTTTGCGCCATCTCGTCGAGGCGTTCAAGAAGGAAGGCATCAACGACATCACCGTCGTCGGCGGCTACCGTGCCGATGCGATCGATACGTCGGGCGTACGGCTCGTCGTGAATGACAAGCACGCGTCGACGGGCGAACTGGCATCGCTCGCGTGCGCCGCGAAGCACATCACCGGCGACACGGTGCTCTCCTACGGCGACCTGCTGTTCCGCAGCTATATCCTGCGCGATCTCGTCGAATCGCCGAGCGACTTCTGCGTCGTCGTCGATTCGTCGCAGACGCCGCAATCGGGCGCCTCCGCGACCGACTTCGCTTACTGCTCGCAACCGGATGACCGCGCGCTCTTCGGCCAGAAGGTGTGGCTGGAAAGCGTCGTCGGCGCGGGACACGCCCTGACCGAAGGACGCGCGCCGCAGGGCCGCTGGATGGGTCTCATCAATGTGCGCGGCGGCGCGCGTGACCGTCTGCTCGCGGTGCTCGCGCAGCTTCAGGCGCGCCCCGACTTCGATACGCTCGACATGGCCGCGCTGCTGAATGCGCTCGTCGCGGCGGGCGAAAAGATCGAGGTGCAGTACGTGCACGGCCATTGGCGCGGCGTGAACGACCTCGACGATTTCCGCCGCGCGGGCGACTTCGCGCACGGTCAAACGCCGATCGGCTCGGAAGGTCTGGAGAACGCGCGTGATTGAGGCCGCCCAGTTCGTCGAGGCGGCGCGCGCGCGCGGCTTCGACTGGTATGCGGGCGTGCCGTGCTCGTTTCTCACCCCGTTCATCAACTACGTGCTGCAGGAGGAATCGCTCCATTACGTATCGGCGGCGAATGAAGGCGATGCCGTCGCGCTGCTCGCGGGCGTGGCGCTTGGCGCGGGAAGCGGCGAGCGCAAACGTCGCGGCATCGCGATGATGCAGAACTCCGGGCTCGGCAACGCGGTGAGCCCGCTGACCTCGCTCACTTGGACGTTCCGGCTGCCGCAGCTTCTAATCGTGACGTGGCGCGGCCAGCCGGGCGTCGCCGACGAGCCGCAGCACGCGCTGATGGGCCCGATCACGCCGCAGATGCTCGACACGATGGAGATACCGTGGGAGCTTTTCCCGACGGAAGCGGACGCCATCGGTCCGGCGCTCGACCGCGCGACCGAATACATGGACCGCACCGGCCGTCCGTATGCGCTCGTGATGCAGAAGGGCAGCGTCGCGCCGTATGAACTGAAGAAGATCGGGCTGTCGGGCGTGCGCTCGACCGAAGCGCACGCGCCGGTCGACCGATTCGAAGGCGAGCGCGTGACGCGTCATGCCGCGCTGGAGCGCGTGATCGCACGCACGCCTAAGGATTCGACGGTCGTGCTGGCCTCGACCGGCTTCTGCGGCCGCGAGCTGTACGCCATCGACGACCGCGAGAACCAGCTGTATCTCGTCGGCTCAATGGGCTGCGTGACGCCGATGGCGCTCGGGCTCGCGCTGTCGCGACCCGATCTGACCGTCGTCGCGCTCGACGGCGACGGCGCCGCGCTCATGCGCATGGGCGCGTTCTCGACGCTCGGCGCCTACGGCCCGGCGAACCTGATCCACCTGTTGCTCGACAACGGCGCGCACGAATCGACCGGCGGACAGGCGACCGTCTCACGCGGCGTCGATTTCGCGTCGATCGCGTCGGCGTGCGGCTACGCGCTCGCGCTCGACGGCGACGACATCGGCGTGATCGACCGCCTCTTCGACGCGCAAGCGCCCGAAGGCGCGCGCTTCGCGCGGCTGTCGATCCGCACCGGCACGCCCGCCGACCTGCCGCGCCCGAAGATCACGCCGGAAGACGTGCGCGCGCGTCTGCAACGACACATCGGAGAACGCTGATGCTGCTGCTCAATCCCGGTCCCGTCACGCTCACCGAACGCGTGCGCAACAGCCTGTTGCAGACAGACTTGTGCCATCGCGAGCCGGAGTTCTTCGACTTGCAGGACGAAGCGAGAACGCGGCTCGTCGCGGCATACGAGCTCGATCCCGCGAAGTGGACGGCGGTGCTGATGACCGGCTCCGGCACGGCTGCCGTCGAAAGCATGATCGCGGGCCTCGTGCCGGAAGGCGGGCGGCTGCTCGTCGTGGAAAACGGCGTGTATGGCGACCGCATCGCGCAGATCGCGGCGCAGTACGGCATCGAGCATGAAGTGCTGAAGTACGAATGGATGCAGGCGCCGGACACCGACGCGATCGTCCGTATGATCGACGAGAAGGCGTTCACGCACGTCGCGATCATTCATCATGAAACGACGACGGGCCGCCTGAATCCGCTCGATGCGCTCTCGCGGGCGTGCGCCGAACGCGGCGTCGGCCTATTGGTCGATGGCGTGAGCAGCTTTGGCGCCGAAGCGATCGACTTCGACGGCGGCGGTATCGTCGCGGTGGCGGCGACGGCGAACAAGTGCCTGCACGGCGTGCCGGGCGCGGCGTTCGTGATCGCGCGGCGCGACGCGCTGGCGAAGGCCGCGAGCCGCACGTACTACCTCGGCATCGCGCGGCTCGCGAAGTTGCAGGACGCGCGCAACACGCCGTTCACGCCGTCGGTGCATGCGTACTACGCGCTCGTCGAGGCGTTGCGCGAGTTCGAGGACGAAGGCGGCTGGCGCAAGCGCCACGCGCGCTATGCGACGCTGGCCGAGCAAGTGCGAGCGGGCTTTGCGGCGCTCGGCATCGAGAGCGCGTTGCCGGCGGACGAGTCGTCGGTCGTGCTGCGCGCGTACCGGCTGCCGGCGGGCATCAGCTACGAAACGCTGCACGATGCGCTGAAGGCCAAGGGCTTCGTGATCTACGCGGGGCAGGGCGGCTTGTCGAAGACTTTGTTCCGCATCTCGACGATGGGCGCGCTCGACGCCAGCGACATGGATCGCCTGATCGCATCCGTCGCGGAACTGCTGCGTTGAGCGTAAGCGTCAGGGGCCTTTGCAGAAGATCGCCGTGATGAAGGGCGCGACGTGGTGTACGTCTGCGTCGCTGCCCGCTGCGTCGACCTTTTCCTTCACGGCGTCATCGCTCGCCCAGACGACCACGCCGTAAGCCGAATCCGCGATCGGCTCACCGTTGCCCTGTTTGAAGATGGGATCGTCCTTCTGGTAGCCGACGACCGCATACACCTTGAATCCGTATGCCGTCAGCGTCGCGCCTTTGACCGCCTTGAACGCGTTGACGGAGTTCGGCTCCACGCGCATCGGCTTCTTCTCGATCAATCCTTCTTGCTGAAGCGGCGCGATGAAGTCGTGCGCGGTGGAGTGGCAGTCGAGTTGCGCTTCGATTGCGCGTGCATGCGACGGCGCGGCCGACATGGCGAGCGCGAGGGATGCGGCTAGGCGAAAGAAAAGCGCGGCGGCCTTCATAACGAATCTTCACGGTGACGGACGAAAGCTTGCACTTTAGCGAGCGCGCAAAATTTGTGCTCGGATCAGCGCTTTCTCGGCATCGCAAAGGGAAACGCCCTTCGTGCGAAGGGCGCTTCTCGAACACTTAAGCCGCCAGTTCCAGCGCCGTCGTCCTGCGCCGCTCGCGCTCGTGCACGCGCTTGCCTGCCGCGTAGGTCTCGAACACGGCGCGGTCATCGCCGAGCAGCGCGAACGCGAACAGGAGTTCTTCGAGCGATTCCACGCGCGCCGTGCGCCGGGCGAGCAGCGGCGTCGCGGCCGGATCGAGCACGACGAAATCTGCTTCGCTGCCGGGCGCGAGCGTGCCGATCTTGTCGTCGAGTTCGAGCACTTGCGCCGCGCCCGTCGTCGCGAGCCAGAACATGCGCGTCGCGCTTAAGTGATGCCCCGTCAGACGCGCGACCTTGTGCGCTTCGTTCATCGTCTGGAGCATCGAAAACGAGGTGCCGCCGCCCACGTCCGTCGCGAGCGCCACGGGCATCTTTGACGCGCCAGCTTTCTCGAAATCGAACAAACCGCTGCCGAGAAACAGGTTCGACGTCGGGCAATGCGACGCCACCGCGCCCGTTTCGGCCATGCGCTGCCGGTCGGTATCGTCGAAATGGATGCAGTGGCCGTACACCGCGCGCCGCCGCAGGAGGCCGTAGTGATCGTAGACATCCAGATAGCTGCGGTGGCCCGGAAACAGGCTCTCGACCCACTTGATCTCGTCGGTGTTCTCGGCGACGTGCGTCTGAATGAACACATCGCGATGTTGCTGCGCGAGCGCGCCGCACGCTTCCAGTTGCGCTTCGGTCGATGTCGGCGCAAAGCGCGGCGTCAGCGCGTAATGCTGTCGGCCGCGGCCGTGCCAGCGCGCGATGAGCTCGGCGCTGTCGTCGTAGCCGGATTGCGCCGTGTCGCGCAGGAACTCGGGGCAGTTGCGATCCATCAGCACCTTGCCCGCCACCATGCGCAGATTGCGCGCCTCGCTTTCGGTGAAGAACGCATCGGCGGATTGCTTGTGCACCGTGCAGTAGACGAGCGCCGTCGTCGTGCCGCACGCGAGCAGTTCATCGAGGAAAAAGCTCGCCGTCTCGCGCGCGACGGCCGGGTTCTCGAAGCCGCGCTCGGTCGGAAACGTGTACGTGTTGAGCCACGGCAACAGACCCGGCGCGGGCGACGCGATCATGTCCGTCTGCGGAAAGTGAATGTGCGAGTCGATGAAGCCCGGCACGATCAGCTTGTCGCGCATGGTGTGCACGGTCGCGTCCGCGCCGAGCGTGTCGCGCAGCGACGCATACTCGCCCGCCGCGGCCACTTTGCCGTCCTCGACGATCAACAGGCCGTCGGCCTCGTACACCGCGCCGTCGGCGGCGAGCGCGGGGTCTTCGCGGAAGGTGAGCAACTGGGCGCGGTAGGCGGTCTGAGTCATGGTGCAACGTCTCCGATTTCTAGTGATGTCTACAACTGCGAAAGCAATACGAGCGAGAAGGCCGCGATGATCCACATCGCCGGCTTGATCTCGTTGAAGCGCCCGGTCGCGGACTTGAGCACGACGAACGCGAGAAAGCCGTACGCGACGCCGTCGGTGATCGAGTAGGTCAGCGGAATCAGGATCATCGCGAGGAACGCGGGAATGGCTTCATCGAAGCGATGCCATTCGATCTGCGTGATCGCTTCCATCATGAACACGCCGACGAGCACGAGCGCGGGCGCGGTCGCGATCGCCGGAACGAGCGACAGGAGCGGCGAGAGGAACAGGAACGGCAGGAAGCACAAGCCCGCGACCACGGCGACGAGCCCGGTGCGCCCGCCCGCCGAAATGCCCGCCGCCGATTCGATATACGCGTTCGCGGGACTCGTGCCGAGCGGCGCGGAAACGAGCGCGGAGAACGCGTCGACCATCATCGACTGGCGGATGTTGCGCGGGTTGCCGTTCGCGTCGAACAGCTTGCCGGCCTCGGAAATCGCCATGAACGTGGAGAGCGCGTCGAAGAACGACGTGAACAGCATCACGAAGATGAACGGCCAGTAGACCACCTTGAGCGCGCCCGTCAGGTCCAGTTGCCAGATGCCCGAGAAGTCCGGCGCGGCGAAGAGGCCGTTCCAGTTCACGAGCGTTTTCGTGGCGATGGCGGCGGGCCAGTACGCGGTGCCGTCGCCCCAGACGCGGCCGATCGGAATGGCGATGATCGTCGTGAACACGATGCCGAGCATCAGCGCGCCGGTCACTTTGCGCGCGACGAGAATCGTCGTGACGGCGAGGCCGATCAGGAACGTAATGACCACCGGATTGAGCGAGGCCGAATGCACGATGGTCACCGGATCGCCGACGACGAACTTCGCGTTCACGAGCCCGATGAGGCTGATGAACAAGCCGATGCCGCACGACACCGCATGGCGCAGGTTCGCGGGAATCGCATCCACGACGAGCTTGCGCGCGTTGAACACCGCGAGCACCGCGAAGATCACGCCGGCCCAGAACACGCAGCCGAGCGCCGTCTGCCACGGCATCTTGCCGCCGTGGACCATCACGAAGGCGAAGAGCGCGTTCATGCCCATGCCGGGCGCGACGAGCACGGGGTTGCGCGCGTAGAGGCCCATCGCGCAGCTGCCGAGAAAGCTGACGATGACCGTTGCCGTGAGCGCTGCCGGAAACGGCACGCCGGCCTGCGAAAGAATGCCCGGGTTGACGACGATGATGTACATCGCCGTGAGAAAGGTCGTGATGCCCGCGACGATCTCGGTTTTCGTGCGCGAGCCGGCCGCGCGAATGCCGAAGAATCGTTCGAGGGCGGTGGTGTCGCGTTGTGTTGTTGCTGTGGTATCCATCTTTATTGCGTTTAGTACGGTTAGTGCTTGGCTTTACTGCTTCCAATACGCGTCGAGGCGCGCGACCATCGCGGCGCGTTCCTCGTCGGTGACGAACGAGGCTTCCAGGCTGTTCTTCAACAGCGTGTAGACCTCCTTGTCCGAGAGCTTCAGCGCATCGACGATGGCGAAGTAGTTGGCGTTGACGTAGCCGCCGAAGTACGCGGGATCGTCCGAATTGATCATCACCGCGACGCCCTGATCCAGCAGGTCTTTCAGCGTGTGCTTGGTCATGTCGTCGAACACGCAGAGCTTGATGTTCGAGAGCGGGCACACGGTCAGCGCGATGCGCGCATCCGCGAGACGCGCGACGAGCGCCGCGTCTTCGATGCTGCGCACGCCGTGATCGACGCGATCCACCTTGAGCACATCCAGCGCCTCGTAGACATACGCGGGCGGACCTTCCTCGCCCGCATGCGCGACGAGCTTCAGCCCGCGCTCGCGCGCCTTCGCGAAGACGCGCTCGAATTTCGACGGCGGATGCCCGCGTTCCGACGAATCCAGCCCGACACCGATCAGCCGATGCGCGTACTGGTCGAAGAGCGGCAGCGCGCTTTCGTACGTGGCGAGCGCGTCTTCCTCGGAAAGATGACGCAGGAAGCAGAGAATCAGCTTCGACGTGAGGCCGCGTTTCTCGCCTTCGGCAAGCGCGCGCTCGATGCCCGCGACGACCGTTTCTATGGCGACGCCGCGCTCCGTATGCGTTTGCGGATCGAAGAAGATCTCCGCGTGCGTGACGTGGTCGGCGAGCGCGCGCTCGACGTAGGCCATCGTCATGTCGTAGAAATCGGCCTCATGCAGCAGGACGCTCGCGCCCGCGTAGTAGATGTCGAGGAACGACTGCAGATCCGTGAACTTGTACGCGGCGCGCAGCGCGTCGATGGAGTCGTACGCGAGCTTCACGCCGTTCCTTTCGGCAAGCGCGAAGATGAGTTCCGGCTCGAGCGAGCCTTCTATGTGAATGTGCAGTTCCGCCTTCGGCGCGCGCGCGATCTTGTCGGCGAGTGTGGGATTCATGGGCTTGGGGTTCTTATGTCGATGCTAGGGGCTTCCGCTCGAAATCAAGCGGTCTGTTGCGACGACGCGGAAAGCTCGGCACGCGCTTCCACGGCCTGCAGCAGCTGGGCGGCTGCTGCGACGGCGATCACTTCGGGGGCCTTATCGACGATGCCGTCGATGCCGATCGGACACACCATTCTCGCGATGCGCGCCGGGTCGATGCCGCGCGCCGCGAGCCGGTGCTCGAACTGCCGGCGCTTCGTGTGCGAGCCGATCATGCCGAAGAACGCGAAGTCGCCGCGCGCGAGAATGCGTTCGGCCAGCACGAGATCCACCGCATGGTTGTGCGTCATGACGATGAAGTACGTGCCGGCCGGCGCGTTGTCGACGGCTTCGTCGGGCGCGTCGTTCGGCTCGATCGTCACGTTGTCCGGCACGAACTGCGCGGCCGGAAACGCGGCGTCGCGCTCGTCGACCCATCGCACGTGACAGGGCAGCGTGGCGAGCACGCGCACGAGCGCCGCGCCCACGTGACCCGCGCCGAACAGCACCACCTGAAAGTCGCGCGGCGCGATGGTTTCGGTGAGCAGCGCGCCGCTCTCGTCGAAGCCGGCGCCGTCCCACAACAGGCAGTCGGCGGTGTCGGCGCCCGGCTCGGGATCGGACAGCATCACGGCGTCGGGCATCGGCGCGAAGGAGACGCTGCGCACCGTCGAAAGCCCGGCCGCCGTGCGTTTGGCGAGCGAAGTCACCCAGTTCAGGTCCGATACGTCGAGCCGCTCGAACGCGAGCACGACCGCGCCGCCGCAGCACTGGCCGAGGCTCGGACCGAGCGCGAAACGTTCGAGCCGGCGCATGCGCGGGCTGCGCATGCCGTCCTTCAGCACTTGCCGGGCGGTTTCGATCGCCTTCCATTCGAGATGGCCGCCGCCGATGGTGTAGCGGGCGTCCTCGCGCGTGACGATCATCTTCGTGCCCGGCTCGCGCGGCGCGGAGCCTTCGACACGCGCGACCGTCACGAGCACGACGGCGTCGCCGTGCGCGAGCAGGTGTTGCAGGTCGTTCAGCCAAACTTGCATGGATGAGGCTCCGGGAGAGAATCGGGTTATTGCGTCGTCGCAGGCGCTAGTTTACCGGGGCGGCGGACTGAGCCTCGGCGGCGACGGAAGCGAGCGCGTCGAGAATCGCTTCGGGCGTGGCGGGCGCGCGCAGCTTCGGCGCGTCGGGCGCGTCGGGCGAAGCGCCCGCGATGGCCGCGCGGATCGCGAGCAGCACCGAAAACGCGAGCAACAGCGGCGGCTCGCCGACCGCCTTCGAGCGAAAGATGGTCGGCTCGACGTTCTCGTTGCCCGCGCCGCGAAAGAGCGCGACGTGGAACGCGGCGGGCGTGTCGTTGACGGCGGGGATCTTGTAGGTGGAAGGCGCGTGCGTCATCAGACGTCCGTCGCGGTTCCACCACAGCTCCTCGGTCGTGAGCCAGCCCATGCCCTGAATGAAGCCGCCTTCCACTTGTCCCAGGTCGATGGCCGGATTGATCGAGCGCCCCGCGTCGTGAAGCACGTCGGCGCGCAGCAGCTTCCATTCGCCGGTGAGCGTGTCGACGACGACCTCGGATACCGCCGCGCCGTACGCGAAGTAGTAGAACGGGTGGCCGGTCAGCGTCTTCGCGTCCCAATGCACTTTGGGCGTGGCGTAGAAGCCGTCGGACCACAACTGCACGCGCGCCAGATACGCCGCCGCGACGAGTTGATCGAACGGCATCTGCCCGCCGTTCGCCTCGACCACGCCGCCGTGAAAGCGCACGTCCGCGGCTGCGCCGCCGAGCTGCTTCGCGGCGAGTTCCGCGAGGCGCGCGCGGATGGTCAGCGCCGCCGCTTCCGCCGCCTTGCCGTTGAGATCGCTTCCGGTGGATGCCGCCGTCGCCGACGTATTCGCGACCTTCGACGTATCGGTGGCCGTCACCCGGACGCGCGCGAGGCCGATGCCGAGCACGCTAGCCACCACTTGCGCGACCTTCGTGTTGAGCCCCTGGCCCATTTCGGTGCCGCCATGATTGACGAGCACCGAGCCGTCCTTGTAGACGTGCACGAGCGCGCCGGCCTGATTCAGAAACGGCACGTTGAACGAGATGCCGAACTTGACTGGCGTGAACGCGATGCCGCGCTTGAGCACGTCGTTCGTCGCGTTGAACGCGGCGATCGCTTGGCGGCGCGCGTGGTAATCGCTGGACGCGATCAATTCGTCGGTGAGCGGCGCGAGCACGTTGTCCGCGACCGTCTGGCCGTACGGCGTCACGTTGCGCGCGTCGATGCCGTAGTAGTTCGCGCGCCGCACATCGAGCGGATCGCGCTTGAGCCGATGCGCGATTTCATCGAGCATCACTTCCATCACGAGCGCGCCTTGCGGGCCGCCGAAGCCGCGAAACGCCGTGTTCGACTGCGTGTTGGTCTTGCAGCAGAACGCGCGGATATCGACATCGCTCAGGTAGTACGCGTTGTCGAAATGGCACACGGCGCGCGTCGCGACCGCGCCCGACAAGTCCGCCGAATAGCCGGCCCGCAGCGCGATCTCGACGCGCGCGCCAACGATGCGCCCGTCGTCGTCAAAGCCCGCTTCGTATTCGTAGACCGCGTCGTGGCGCTTGCCGGTAATCATGAAGTCGTCGTCGCGGTCGGCGCGCAGCTTCACCGGGCGTTTCAGCACGTGCGCTGCGAGCGCCGCGACGCACGCGAAGAGCGCCGATTGCGATTCCTTGCCGCCGAAGCCGCCGCCCATGCGCCGGCATTCGCACACGACCGCGTGCGTCGGCCAGTCGAGCATGTGCGCGACGACCTGCTGCATTTCGCTCGGATGCTGCGTCGAGCTGTAGACGAGCATGCCGTCCGATTCCTTCGGCACGGCATACGCCACCTGGCCTTCGAGATAGAACTGCTCCTGCCCGCCGACCTCGAATTCCCCGGCGATGCGATGCTTCGCCCCCGCGATGCGCGCGTCCGGATCGCCGCGTTTCAGATGCAGCGGCGGCAGCACGAACTGCTTGCGCGCCTTGGCTTCGCGCGGCGTCAGGACGGCTTCGAGCGGCTCGTAGCGCACGACATCGTCGCTTTTGGCGAGCGCGGCGGCGCGGCGCGCCAGATCGTGCGTCTCTGCGATGACCGCGAACACCGGCTGCCCGAGGTACTGCACTTCGTCGGCGGCGAGGATCGGGTCGTCGTGCAGCACCGGGCCGCAGTTGTTCTCGCCGCGAATGTCGGCGGCGGTCAGAACCGCGAGGACGCCGGGCGCGGCACGCACGGCATCGAGATTCATCGAGACGATGCGCGCGTGCGCGTATCGCGACAGCCCGAGCGCCGCGTGCAGCGTGCCGCGCAATTCGCGGATGTCGTCGGTGTAGACCGCCTCGCCGCTTACATGCAGCGCCGCCGATTCGTGCGGCAGCGCGGCGCCCGCGGCGTCGGCGTCCACGTTGGCGGGACGGGCTGCGGCATCGAGTGCGATCGGTTCGCTCGCCTTGTTCATGGCTGCTCCTCGGAGATCGACGCATGCGCGGCGTAGGCGAACGCGTTCACTTGGGCTAGCGCGAGCGGCGCGTCGGCGCGCGTCTCCAGATGGAAGCGCCGCAGCAGGTTGCGCGCCACCTTCGCCCGATACGCGCTCGATGCGCGCATGTCGGTGAGCGGCTGGAAGTCGGCATCGAGCGCGTTCATGGCGGCGCGCACGGTGTCGTCGCTCCATTGCGCGCCGATCAGCGCCGCTTCGACCTGAGCCGCGCGTTTGGGCGTCGCCGCCATGCCGCCGAACGCAATCCGCGCGCTCGTCACGCGATGGCTGTCGTCCAGCCGGATCGCGAAAGCGCCGCAGACGGCGGAGATGTCCTGATCGTAGCGCTTGGCCACCTTGTACGTCCGGAACCGCAAGTCCGAGCCGGGGCGCGGCACGCGGATGGCCGCGACGAATTCGCCTGGCTGAAGCGCGGTCTTCTGATACGCGAGGTAGAACGCGTCGAGCGGTATCGTCCGGATCTTGTCGCCGTGCTGGAGCACGAGTTCGGCGTCGAGCGCGATGAGCGCGGGCATCGAATCGCCGATCGGCGAGCCGTTCGCGACGTTGCCGCCGAGCGTACCGGCATTGCGGATCGGGCGCGACGCGAAGCGCGTCCATAGCTCGGCGAGTTCGGGGTAATCGGCGGTAAGCGCGGCGTACGCATCTTCGAGCGATGCCGCCGCGCCGATCGTCAGCGTCTGCGCGTCGCGCTCGATGCGCTTCAGTTCCTCGACATTGCCGATAAAAAGGATGTCGCCGAGATCGCGAAACTGCTTGGTGATCCACAGGCCGATATCCGTGCTGCCCGCGAGCAGACGCGCGTCCGGGTTCGCTGCCCGAAGGCTGGCGAATTCGGCGCGCGTGACGGGCGCATGAAATGCCGGGGTGCCGAAGGCTTCGCCGCGCGCGTCGGGCGCGCGGTATTCGAACGTCTGCGTGCGGCGCAGGCCGGCGAGCGCGTCGCGGATCGCATCGCGGTCGAAAGCGGGCGGCGGATAGTCGAACATGCGCTCGGCGGCATCGATGATCGGCCGGTAGCCGGTGCAGCGGCACAGATTGCCGGAAATGGCGGCGGCGATTTCGTCGCGCGAGGGCGGGCCGGCATCGCGCGGATGGGCGTGGTACAGCGCCCAGAGCGACATGACGAAGCCCGGCGTGCAGAAGCCGCATTGCGAGCCGTGACAATCGACGAGCGCCTGCTGCACCGGGTGCAGCGCGCCGTCCGCGCCGCGCAGGTCTTCGACGGTGAACAGCGCACGCGAATCGAGCGTCGGCAGAAGCTGGATGCACGCGTTGACGGCCTTGAGCGCGAGTTCGCCCGCTGAATCGAGTTCGCCGACGACCACGGTGCACGCGCCGCAATCGCCTTCGGCGCAGCCTTCTTTCGTGCCGGTGCAGTCGTTCGCGCGCAGATGCTGAAGCACGGTGCGCGTGGCGGGCGCATCGGCGATGTCGCGGACGGCGCCGCGGTGCAGGAAG
Source organism: Caballeronia sp. BCC1704 (assembly GCF_902833455.1). Classification (NCBI taxonomy): domain Bacteria; kingdom Pseudomonadati; phylum Pseudomonadota; class Betaproteobacteria; order Burkholderiales; family Burkholderiaceae; genus Caballeronia; species Caballeronia sp. BCC1704. Next base: position 1,168,507 of record NZ_CADFFT010000001.1, read on the forward strand.
CGGATGGTGTGCGTTGTCATGAGCCGGGCAGGGACATTGCGGACCAGGCGCGCGTTGCGCGGTTTCCGCCTGCATCCCGACATTCGGGCATGCAGCGCGGACTGCGCGCACGTAGATCGCCATCCAGCCTCGACCATAGCACCGCAATATCCCGAAAATATTTATGGGATCGTATTCAGATTATGCGGAAGCGGTGATGCGGGGAAGTGAAATGCGAGAGAAAGGTAAGACGCGCGGGACGTGAATGCCCGCGCCGAAGGCAATCCTAAAGCGCCGCCGCCCGCGTCTTGCGCCGCGACCGGAGGCTCAACGCGACCAGCGCGAAGATGATCGCGAACGCGACCAGCGACCACTGCGGCAGCGAGAGCCCGAAAATCGGTGGATAAGCCGTCTCGCAAAGCCCCGCTACCTTGAAGACTTGCGGCAGCCAGCGCGCGGGCGGCAGGCTGTCGACGACCGGTTGCAACGCGTCGAAGCCGCAGCTAAAGCCGGGATTCGCCTGAATGTAGACGTGCCGCGCGGCCGTGGCCAGCCCGCCGAGCGCCGAAAGCGCGACGAGCGCCTCCAGCAGCGCGACGCCGCGCCAGCCGTTGAAGCCCGCGCCGAGAAACGCGAACACGGCAATCAGCACGAAGAAGTAGCGCTGGATGATGCAAAGCGGACACGGGTCCTCGCCACGGAAGAACTGCAGATACAGCGCCCCGGCGACGAGCGCGAGACATACGAAGCCCAGGAGCGTCAAAAGCCGCCGCTCGCGGCGCAGCGCGCGGTCGTCCTCGTGCATCGTAAATTGATGTAGATGGTTGTTCATTATTTCGCAACGTTTCGAGAAGGAAGCACCTGACCGGGCGGGCATCGCGCAGAAATTCTAGCGCGATCGCCCGGTGCGAAACACAGCCGGATTTTCTGAATGATGCGGCGTGTCAGCGCGTCGTCTCCAGCACGGCTTCTACGGCGCGGCCGATGGACAGCAGCGTGTCGTCGGCGTTCGGCGCGCCTGCGAGCATGAGGCCGACCGGCGCCTCGCCACGGCGATGACACGGCAGCGACAGCGCGCAGGCATCGAGAAAATTGAAGGTCGTCGGGTTGCGCAGCACGAGCGCGTTGGTGCGCGCGAAATGATCGTCGTCGGCTTCGAGATCGGCGATGCGCGGCGGCAGCACGGGCACCGTCGGGCAGACGATGGCGTCGAAGCGTTGCCAGAGCGTCGTGCGCGCGGCCTCGATCATCGCGGCGCGCGCCTCGCACAGTTCGATATAGTCCGCGGCGCTCGCGGTTTCCGCGCGCATCAGACGCGCGAGCACGCGCGGATCGTATTCGCTCGCGTGCTCGGCAATCAGCTTGCGATGCCACGCGTACGCCTCGATCGCCACCAAGCCGAAGCGGTTGATTTCCGGCAGACGGTCGAGCGGCGCGAAGCGCACGTCTTCCACCAGCGCGCCCGCGGCGGCGAGATGATCGACCGCCGCCTGCACGGCCTGCGCGACAGGCGCTTCCACGCCGTCCGTCACGTAATTCGTGAGCACGCCGAGGCGCACGCCGTCGAGCGGGCGCGTGGCGGGCACATCCGGCTCGCGCCCCGCGAGAATGCGGTCGACGAGCGCGCAACACGCGACCGTCGCGCCGATCGGGCCGAACGAATCCAGCGTCTTGGAAAGCGGCACGCCGCCTTGCTTCGGAATGCGGCTCGCGGTCGGCTTGAAGCCGGTCAGGCCGCAGAACGCAGCGGGAATGCGCAGCGAACCGCCGGTATCGGTGCCGAGCGCGACGGCGGCCATGCCGTCCGCGACCGATGCCGCCGCGCCCGACGACGATCCGCCCGCGATGCGCGCGTCGTCCGGCACGTTCGCGCGGTGCGGCGAGCGCGGCGTCCCATAGTGCGGATTGAGCCCGAGCCCCGAAAACGCGAACTCGCTCATGTTCGTGCGTCCGACGATCACCGCGCCCGCGCGGCGCAGGCGCGCGACCGTGACGGCATCGGCGCGGGCCGGCTCGGCGTTCGCGAGCACGCGCGATCCGGCGCGCGTCACCTGACCTTCGACATCGAAGAGATCTTTCACGGACACCGGAATGCCCGCGAGCGGCGAGAGCACCGTGCCCGCGCGGCGCAGCGCGTCGTGGGCGTCGGCGGCGGCGCGGGCGTGTTCGGCATCGACCTGAAGGAACACGGTCGAGCCTTGGCCGTTGGGATCGGCGATCCGTTCCAGCGCGGTCTCGACGAGCGCGCGGCTCGTCGTGCGGCCGCACTTCAGTTCTGCGGCGAGGAGGGCTAGCGGGGGGAACTGCGGCGAAGTGGTCGGCATGGCATCGAGCAGTGGCGTTGCCGGCGGCGGCGCAGGCGAAGCGTGCGACGGGCTTCGTTGATCGTGCCGGCGGCGGTCCGATGCGGGCGGCGGCGCGGCGCATCGGCGGTGAAAGGGCGGGCGGTCGTGGCGAAGTGAAGCCGGACGCCCAGGGTGGCTGTCATTCTAAGCCAGCGCAGTAAGAAATACGCGAGCTCGCGATGAGTCGTGTGTTTAGATCGTCCGCGAGAAGCGCCGGAGGCTGGCCTGTCCCAGATAGCGGTCGAACACCGACGCGACGTTGCGCACGAGCATGCGTCCGGCCGGCAGCACGCGAATGGCGTCCGGCGTGATGTCGATGAGGCCGTCGTCGGCCATCGGCGCGAGGCGCGCGAGTTCATCGGCAACAGCGTCCGCGAAGACGATGCCGTGTTCGCGCTCGACGTCCGAAAAACGCAGCGCGCCGCCGCACATGAGCCGCATGATGACGTCGCGGCGCAAGAGATCGTCGGCGGTGAGGCGCACGCCGCGCCGGATCGCGATTCGCCCGGCGTCGATGGCGGCGGCGTAGTCGGCAAGATCGCGCGCGTTTTGCGCATAGACGTCGCCGACCTTGCCGATGGACGACGCGCCGATGCCGATCAGATCGCAGTCCGCGTGCGTGCTGTAGCCCTGAAAGTTGCGCTGGAGCGTGCCGGCCTCAAAGGCGCGGGCGAGTTCGTCGCCGGGCAGCGCGAAATGATCCATGCCGATGTAGACGTAGCCCGCATCGCTCATCCGCTCGATCACGCGCTTCAGAATGGCGAGCCGCACGGCGGCCGAAGGCAGCGCCGCTTCGTCGATCTGACGCTGCATCTTGAAAAGCGTCGGCATGTGCGCATAGCCGAACACGGAGACGCGGTCCGGCGCGAGCGCGATGATGGCATCCAGCGTGCGCGTGAAGCTCTCGACGCTCTGATGCGGCAAGCCGTAGATCAGATCGACGCTCACCGACTCGAAGCCGTGCTCGCGCGCCGCGCGCATCACGTCCTCGGTCGTCGCGCGTGGCTGGATGCGGTTGACGGCCCGCTGCACGCGCTCGTCGAAGTCCTGCACGCCGAGGCTCAACCGGTTGAAGCCGAGTTCGCGCAGCACCGCGATGGTTTCGGCGGACGCTTCGCGCGGATCGACTTCGATCGAATATTCGGCGCGCGCATTGGGCACGAGGTTGAAATGCTCGGCGGTGGCGGCCATGAGCTCGGCCATCTCGTGGTGTGAGAGGAAAGTCGGCGTGCCGCCGCCCCAATGAAGCTGCGTGACGGGGCGGCGCGTATCGAAGCATGCGGCCTGCATCGCGAGTTCGCGCTTCATGCGGTCGAGATACGGGCGGGCGTGCGCGCGATTCTTCGTCGCGACCTTGTTGCAGCCGCAATAGAAGCAGACGGTGTCGCAGAACGGAATGTGGAAGTACAGCGACAGATCCGCCGATGCGCCGCCTCGGCTTGCGGCTTCGAAGTAGTGCGCGGGATCGAACGATTCCGTGAACTGGACGGCCGTGGGGTAGGACGTGTACCGCGGGCCGTGCGCGTCGTAGCGCGCGAGCAGGTCCGGGCGAAAGATGGTGTCGGCGAGAGTCATGGGCAGCCTTCGAGTTGCGGCGATCTTACGCGGGCGCGTGCGCGCGCGCCTTGCGTGATAACGTCGCAGCCGCTTTGGCTTGGCATGGGAGAATGGAGGATCGTCCGCTGCCTCGTTTTCGCCATGTCAATTCCGTCCTCGTCCCCTCATGCCTGCCGCGAACGATGCGGCGCGTGCTGCATCGCGCCGTCCATCACGAGCGCCATTCCGGGCATGCCCAACGGCAAGCCCGCGGGCGAGCGGTGCGTCCAGCTCGACGATGACCTGCGCTGTCAGATCTTCGGCGATCCGCGCCGGCCCGCGTGCTGCGGCGGCCTGCAGCCGTCGGCCGAAATGTGCGGCGAGACGCGCGAGCACGCCGTTCAATGGCTCACGCGGCTCGAAATCGACACGCAACCGCAATGAACTCCGTTTGTCCAAGCACCGTCACGACATCCAGTAGAGGAGATTCCCGCATGCCACGACCCCTCGCGCCGCTCAGGCGCCGGTTGCTGCTGGGCGCGCTCGCCGCGTGGCCGGCAATCGCGCTCGTATCGACGGCGCATGCCGCATCCATCTTTCCGTTTATTCCGGATCACTACACATTTTCGCAAAAGCAGGTGCAGGAAGCGGTCGCGCGCAAGTTTCCGCTGGAACGCACCGCGCGGCAGATTTTCGATGTCGTGCTCAGCAATCCTGTGGTCGGCATGGCGGCGGACCGCAACCGCGTCACGGTGCGCGTGGACGCGCGGCTGTCCACGCCTTTCATGCCGAACCCGGTGAACGGCGCGTTCACCTTGTCGACGCAACTGGCCTACGACGCCCCGAGCCGCTCGGTCGTGCTCGTCTCGCCAACCGTTGACGACTCGCAGCTAACCGGCGACGCTGCCCAGTACAACCAACAAATCGCGGCGGCCGGCGCGCTGCTCGCCGCGCAATTGCTCGACCGCTATCCGATCTACACCTTCAAGCCGGAAGAGCTGCAATTTGCGGGCGTGTCTTACGAACCCGGTACAATCACAGTCCTTACAAACGGCATACGCGTTCAGATTGTCGAGAAGTGATCCGAAATCTCGGCGCGCAGTGCTCCACACCTGCAGCAAAAAAGCGAACAAGGGCTGACGGATGGACTGGATTCTGATGGTGAAGGCGCTCGTGCTGGGCGTCGTGGAAGGCTTGACGGAGTTTCTGCCGGTGTCGAGCACGGGGCACTTGATCGTCGCGGGCAGTCTGCTCAATTTCACCGACGCGCAAGCCAAGACGTTCGATGTCGTCATTCAGTTCGGCGCGATTCTCGCGATCTGCTGGGAATATCGCGGCAAGATCGGCTCCGTGGTGGGCGGCCTCGGCAGCCGTCCGGACGCGCGGCGGTTTGCAATTAACGTCATCATCGCGACGATTCCGGCCATCGTCTTGGGCCTCTTGCTCGAAAAGAAGATCAAGTCGGTACTGTTCTCGCCGGTGCCGGTGTCGGTCGCGCTGATCGTCGGCGGGATCGTCATTCTGTGGGCGGAGGCGCGTCAGCGCGATCGCGGGACGCCGCCGCGCGTGCATTCGGTTGATGACCTCTCGTACGCCGACGCGCTGAAGGTCGGCCTCGCGCAATGCCTCGCGCTGATTCCCGGCACTTCGCGTTCGGGCGCGACGATCATCGGCGGCATGCTATTCGGGCTGGAGCGCCGCGCGGCCACCGAATTCTCGTTCTTCCTCGCCATTCCGATCATCTTCGGCGCGACGCTCTACGAGATGGCCAAGTACTGGCGCGCGCTCACCGTGAACGATCTCGGGCTCTTTGCCGTCGGGCTCGTATCGGCGTTCGTGAGCGCCTTCATCTGCGTGCGCTGGCTGCTCCGTTACGTCGCCTCGCACGATTTCACGGCTTTCGCGTGGTATCGCATCGGCTTCGGGCTGCTGATTCTGATCGTCGGCTATAGCGGCGGGTTGAGCTGGGCGGACTGATCCGGCTTGCTTGCCGCACAAAGGACAACGCCACGGCTAGCCGTGGCGTTGTCCTTTTCAGCGCGACTTACTTGCGGCGAAAGAGCAGATCCCAGACGCCGTGTCCGAGCCGCAAACCGCGGCGCTCGAACTTCGTCACCGGCCGGTAATCCGGACGCGGCGCGTAGCCGTCCGCCGTATTTTCGAGCGTCGGTTCCGCCGAAAGCACGTCGAGCATCTGCTCCGCGTAGTTCTGCCAGTCGGTCGCGAGATGCAAGTAGCCGCCCGGCTTCACGCGCGAGCTCAGGAGCGAGACGAACTTCGGCTGGATGAGCCGGCGCTTGTGATGCCGCGCCTTGTGCCACGGATCGGGAAAGTAGATGTGCACGCCGTCGAGACTCGCGGGCGCGATCATGTGTTCGAGCACCTCGACCGCGTCGTGCTGGAGGATGCGGATGTTGCCGAGCTGCTGCTCGCCGATCAGCTTCAACAGCGCGCCGACACCCGGCTCGTGCACTTCGACGCCGATGAAGTCGTCGCCGGGGCGCGCGGCCGCGATCTCCGCCGTCGTCGCGCCCATGCCGAAACCGATTTCCAGCACGCGCGGCGCCTGCCGGCCGAAGAGGGCGTCCCAGTCGGCGAGTTCCGGCGCGTACGACACGACAAAGCGCGGACCCAGTTCGTCCATCGCGCGTTGCTGCCCCGGCGAAACGCGGCCCGCGCGCGTCACGAAACTGCGAATGCGCCGATGATGCAGCGGCTGCGATGCCGCACTCTCGGTGCGCTCAACGGCGGCATGCGCGTCGTCGTCGTGGGAATCGTGGGATTGGTCGTTCATGGCGGGATCGGAAGGCGAAGAAGCGTCGCGCGGAAACTAAAAAGCCGCCTCGCTGTATGGAAGGCGGCTTTCGCTTATTTGCTGCTTATGTGTTGCTCGTGAATCTGGAGCGGGCGATGGGAATCGAACCCACGTCAGTAGCTTGGGAAGCTACGGTAATAGCCATTATACGACGCCCGCGTGAGCCGACTATTGTAAGCGCAACGCGCGCCGCCGCGCAATCGCGGGCGGCGCGGCCCGATTCAGATGCCGAAGAGCGTCATCGAGACCGCGACGCGCGTCACGACCATCAGCAGCACCTGCACGATCACGAAAAGCAGGATCGGCGACAAATCGATGCCGCCCAAACGCGGCAAGATGCGGCGCAGCGGATCGAGAAACGGCGCGGTGATCTGATAGAGCAGCGGCATGGCCGGCGACTGCGGATTCAGCCACGAAAGCAGCGCCATCAGAATCGTCATCCAGATGATGAGGTTGAGCGCCCACTTGACGACTGTCAGCACCGCGACGAGCAGGAGCATCGGCAGCATGACCGTCGGGTCGACACCGGCGAGATAGACCATCAACGTCACATAGACGAGCGCCGCGATATAGGCGGCGACAATGCTGGCCCAATCGATCTTGCCGCCCGGCAGAATCTTGCGCAGCGGCAGCACGATCCAGTTGGTCGCCTGCATGACGGCATTCGAAACCGGGTTGTACGGCGGCATGCGCACGACCTGCATCCACGCGCGCAGGAGCAGCGCCGCGCCGAACAGAGTGAAGACGGTATTGAGCAGAAAACGGGCGATATCGCCGAACATCTCGGGTCCTCTGGAAAACGTGCGCGGCGAGAAGGCCGCGCCGGGGTCAGGAAAAGCGAAGGAACAGACGACGCTGGCAGCCGCTAAGACGGCCGCCGGGACTGAGGCTGGCTTGGCGACGCCAACGCGCACGCTGCGTCGCGCGAGTCGTAGTGAGTGACCTTGATCATTGTTCGTTCTCTGGACTGGATGTCATGTGAAGTCGTTGCGCTCGGGCCGGAGCCCGCGAACGCCGCGATTTCTTTCTCTTGCGAGCGAATGGCGCCTTGCATTCCCCGCCCACCGTCAATGCCGGTGGGGCGCCGGACGTCACCTTAACATGGCTGCGGGGCGGCTTGGGCGCGTTGTCGAACCACGACGAGCGTTTCCTCTCACAGTCGACTGAAAGCAGATCGCAAGCATAGCGCATGCGCGCACGCCTTGCCGCAAACCCTGATGTTGCCGCCGCACGACGCTTTGCGCGAGCGCGTTTCACGCAAAGATGGCAGCATAGGATGACAGAAAACGATTGAATCAGACGCCGTTACGGATCTTTCGGCATTGCGCCGTTTAATCGATGGCATGTTTTCTGCTGATTATGTGGTTCACCGCACGCGGTTAGCGTGTTTTAGTTCTTTTGCGAACATTGATGAACGAACCGGGCGCGAATACTAAAGACAAGAGTGATTAACGGAAAGGCATCGCTTTTAAGCGGCTGCTTTTCTCGACGTTTTCAAAACGCTACGTTCGGAGGTCGCATGAGCATTTTCTCTTATCGAAAGCATCTGCGTTTCTTGAGCCAGGCGCAAAGGCGTCGCTGGTGGGATCAGAAGAAGCGATTGACGCCGCGTGTCGTGATCGGTGGAGCATATGTCCCGCCCAATGTCACGCGTGAATTCGCTTATGTGAAAGTAGGCTGATCGCCTCAAAAGGAGTCGACACAATACACAGCCCCGCCGGACGGTCCGTCCGGCGGGGCTTTTAATTTGATTTGTAAAGATGCGTTACTCGAGCGGCACGCTGTCTCCACGCAAACAAACCATCAGCGCGCCCTCCACCTTGCCGTTCGGACTGCTCCTCGCCCGCAGCATCGCCAACCTGCCCGAGCGGCGGTCGCAGACCTTGCAATTTGCAACAAATGGCCCGAGCGGCCGCGCGCGTTTTTCGCTAAATTCAGAGTACGCAGCCGCGCGACCGGATGGACCGGTCGGCCTCAAGCGGCGAGGAGAACCAAAGTGAAAAAGCTCGGTAGTTTATTGGTCGCCGGCGCCCTCGGCCTGGGTGTCGCGAGTCTGGCGCAAGCGCATGTGTCGGTCGGGGTCGGTATCAGCGTGCCGGCGTATCCGGTGTATCAAGCGCCGCCCGCGCCGGTTTATGTCGCTCCGCCGCAGCCGGTTTATGTCGCGCCGCCTCCGCCTGTCGTCTATGGGCCGCCGCCGGCAGTCGTCGTGGGCGGCTACGGATACGGTTATTACGGCCGTCCTTATTGGCGGCACGGGTATTATGGCCATCCGTATGGTCACGGTTACGGCTACGGTCGCGGCCACTGGCACTAATAATCCGTTTTCCGCGATCGACCGCGCGAGCCCCGCAAGGGGCTTTTCTTTGGCATCGATGAAACTGGCTATTCCGATTCGCTTCGGAACTGGCGAGAATGGCGTTTTTCCGACGCCACTTCATATCCGATGCTTCCACTTCCTGCCCCGACTTTCGATGACGTCGCCGATGCCGCCCGCCGCATAGACGGCGTCGCGCATCGCACGCCGGTTCTCACGTCCCGCACGGCGGACGAAATCGCCGGCGCGTCGCTCTTTTTCAAGTGCGAGAACTTCCAGCGCATGGGCGCTTTTAAGTTCCGCGGCGCATTCAACGCGCTTTCGCATTTCGACGACGCTCAGCGCGCGGCCGGCGTCATCACGTATTCGTCGGGCAATCACGCCCAGGCGATCGCGCTGTCCGCCCAGCTCGCCGGCATTCGCGCGACGATCATCATGCCGGAAGACGCACCGGCCGCGAAAATCGCGGCGACGCGCGGGTACGGCGGCGAAGTCATCACGTATGACCGTTACACGCAGAATCGCGAAGAGATCGGCCGCGTGCTGGCCGAAGAGCGCGGCATGACGCTGATTCCGCCGTATGACCATCCCCATGTGATCGCGGGGCAGGGCACGGCCGCGAAGGAGTTGATCGAAGAAACCGGGCCGCTCGATTATCTCTTCGTGTGTCTCGGCGGCGGCGGGCTGATCGCGGGCTGCGCGCTCGCGGCGGCGGCGCTGTCGCCTTCGTGCAAGGTCATCGGCGTCGAGCCGGAAGCGGGCAACGACGCGCAGCAGTCGCTCGCGCGCGGCGAGATCGTGCATATTGAGGTGCCGCGCACTATCGCGGACGGCGCGGCGTCCACGCACGTCGGCGAATACAACTTCCCGATCATCCGCAAGCACGTGGAGCGCATCGTCACGGTGAGCGACGCCCAGCTCGTCGATACGCTGCGCTTCTTCGCCGAGCGCATGAAGATGGTTGTTGAGCCGACCGGCTGCCTGGCGGCAGCGGCCGTGCTTCAGAAGGTCGTGCCGGTGGAAGGCAAGCGCGTGGGCGTGATCGTGAGCGGCGGCAATGTCGACCTGGCGCGCTTCGCGCAGTTCATCGCGTGAAGCGGGCCGTCAGGACGCCGCGTGCACGATCAGATCGCGGTAGCCGTTGACGATCACGCTGTAAGCGAAATAGGCGAACAGCACGGCGGACATCACATGGCACGCGCGCAGAAGGCGCGTGCCGGCGCGTTTGCGGCCGTGGGCGGCGAGCGTGCAGACGAAGAGCGTCCAGCCGAGTCCGCCGCAAAAGAAGCCGAGCAGAAACACCGACGCGCTGATCGGGCTCGTTGCGCCGGCTTTCGCGATGAGCGCGCCGCCGACCGCCGCGAACCACAGAATCGCGCTCGGCGATGAAACCGCGAGCAGGCATCCGCGCAGGAAGCTCTTGAGATGGCTTTGGCGCGGGGCGCGCGTATCCGCTTCGCCCTCGACGGGCGGCGCGGACGCGGGGTTCATCGCCTCGCGCGCCATCTTCCAGGTGAGAAACAGCAGCACGGTGGCCCCGCCGATCCACACGACCCAGCGCACCGCAGAGAACTGCAGCAGCGCCGACATGCCGGCCAGCGCCAGCGCGGCGTAGAACAGGTCGCCGAAGCACGTCCCGAGGCCGAGGACGAGCCCCGGCTTGAACCCGTGCGACAGCGCGAGCGAAATGATCGCGACGTTGGCGATCCCAATATCCAGACACAGCGACAGCGACAAGAAGAAGCCGTCCGACATCAACGACCACGAATGCGTCATGCGTGCTCCGTGAGCGCGAGCGTCACGTCGAGACGGCCGGTCGGCACGCCCATCGTGTTCACCATCGGCGGGTGACGGAAATCGTCGAGCGCGGCGCGTTGCTCGCGCGTGCCAATGTCGAGCAATTCCAGCACGTGCGCGACGATCGCATGCAGCACGTTCGTGTTGCCGTCCTCGACCTTCACCGCAATGCCGAGCGCGCCTTCCGGCCGCTTCACGCCGATCGCATAGCTCGCGTCCGCGCCGGTTTTGCCGACGAGCGCGCCGCCGTACGCCCGCATCAAGCGCGTGCAGAAGCGTCCTTCGCCCGCGACGAGTTCGGGATGCGACGTCATCGCGCGATAAATGCGCCCGAGCGGCGAGCCGTCCGGCGCGCCGGCGATCTTCATGTAAAGCCGCGCGAGGCGGTCGAGCGGAAAAGCGGGCGTCGGCAGATTGCATCCGTCGATGGCCCAGAGCACGTCGCCGAACGGCAGATCGACTGCCTGCGCCGTCGCGTGCTTCACGCGCGCCTGCAGCGGATGCTCCGGCAGGTGATAGCCGTCGAGCGCCGCGTTCATTGCACGCGCGCCTGCCAACATGCCAGCGTGCTTGCCGGAACAGTTGCTGCACACGGGCGTCGGCGTGAAATCGCGGCGAATCCAGTCCTCGTAGACGGCGTCCGATATCGGCGGATGGCCGCCGCACCGCAGATCGCTCTCGCTCGCGCCGGACTTGGCCAGCATCGCGCGGGCGCGTTCAATGTGGCGCGGCTCGCTGCTGTGCGAGCCGCACATCAGCGCGAGATCGGCGTCGTCAAAGCCGAACTGTTCCAGCGCGCCCGTTTCGATGACGGCAAGCGCCTGCGCCGGCTTCGCGGCCGAGCGCGGCAGCGTCACGCGATGCGGATCGCCGAACGAATAGAGCAGTCGGCCGTCGGCATCCACCACCGCGACATGCGCGACGTGCGTGTTCTCGACTGCGTTTCCCCGATACAAGGTCGCTGCGATCATGCGTTTTTCCCCGCGTTGTCCAGTCCGATTTCGGTCCACAGCGCATCGACGCGCCGCTTGACGGCGGCATCCATCGTGATCGGGCGGCCCCATTCGCGGTTCGTCTCGCCCGGCCACTTGTTGGTCGCGTCGAGTCCCATTTTCGAGCCGAGGCCCGCGACCGGCGACGCGAAGTCGAGATAGTCGATCGGCGTGTTGTCGACCATGACGGTGTCGCGCGTGGGATCGACGCGCGTGGTGATCGCCCAGATCACTTCCTTCCAGTCGCGCACGTTGACGTCTTCATCCACCACGACGATGAACTTCGTATACATGAACTGCCGCAGGAAACTCCAGACGCCGAGCATCACACGCTTGGCGTGACCGGCGTAGCTCTTCTTCATCTGCACGATGGCCATGCGATAGCTGCACCCTTCGGGCGGCAGATAGAAGTCCGTGATCTCGGGAAACTGCTTCTGCAAGAGCGGCACGAACACTTCATTGAGGGCGACGCCAAGCACCGCGGGTTCGTCGGGCGGCTTGCCGGTGTAGGTCGAGTGGAAGAGGGCGTCGCGACGCAGCGTGATTTTCTCGACGGTGAAGACCGGAAACCACTCCTGCTCGTTGTAATAGCCGGTGTGATCGCCGTACGGGCCTTCGAGCGCGTGCTCGTAACGCGCGGCGGCGCCTGTCGACGGACGCGGCGGCGCGCCTTCCGGCGCAGGCGGCACCGCGCCTTCCTGCGGATAGATGAAGCCTTCGAGCACGATCTCCGCGCGCGCCGGGACCTGCAAGGTATCGACGCCGGGCGTCAGGCACTTCGCGAGTTCGGTGCGCGAACCGCGCAGGAGGCCGGCGAACTGATACTCAGAAAGCGTGTCGGGAACCGGCGTGACCGCGCCGAGAATGGTCGCCGGGTCCGCCCCCAGCACGACCGCCACCGGATACGGCTTGCCCGGATTGGCGAGCGCGAACTCGCGGAAATCGAGCGCGCCGCCGCGATGCGCGAGCCAGCGCATGATGAGCTTGTTGCGCCCGATGAGTTGCTGCCGATAGATGCCGAGGTTCTGCCGCGTCTTGTTCGGCCCGCGCGTGACGGTCAGGCCCCACGTCAGCAGCGGTCCGGCGTCGCCCGGCCAGCACGTCTGGATCGGCAGACGCGCGAGATCGACGTCGTTGCCTTCCCACACGATCTCCTGGCAAGGCGGCGCGCTCACCGACTTGGGCGCCATGTCCCACACGGCTTTGGCGAGCGAGAGCAGCTTGCCGGCGTCCTTCAGGCCGCGCGGCGGCTCCGGCTCCTTGAGCGCTGACAGCAGCCTGCCTATATCGCGCAGCGAACTGAGCGCGGCGGTGTCGCTGCCGAGGCTCGCATCGGCGCCGGTCTGCGCCTCGGTTTCGATGCCCATGCCGAGCGCCACGCGCCGCGTCGTGCCGAAGAGGTTCGCGAGCACTGGCATGCTGTGACCGGTCGGCGCTTCGAAAAGCAGCGCCGGGCCGCCCGCGCGCAACACGCGGTCGGATAGTTCGGTCATTTCTAGAACAGGGGAAACAGGCTGCCGGATGCGGCGCAGTTCACCGAGCGCTTCGAGGCGGGCGGTGAAGTCGCGCAGATCTTTATATTTCATCGATGGTCGGACGAGGACTCGAGGCCGCTACATGGAGCGGGACGGGCGGGACGGCTGCGCGCTAGGCGATTGTCGATTTTACCTGCGTGTCAGTCCGTGCGCTGGGAGACATTCAGGAAATTCCGCTGGAAACCGCCTTTGGGGCGTGCGCTGGCGCTCCTAAACAGTGTTCATTATTACTGTAAGTAATTGAAACGGAACGGTATAGCATTGACGGATCATTAAACCCTGCTAGAATCCCTTCGCATCCATTGCAGGTTTTGAAACTTTTTACCTTAGCCTCAGGTCTTTTCTCAGACGCTATGCGTCGCCTGCGCCGCACCTGCCCGGCGATTCATGGCTGTTGGTTGTCACGGCCGGCGTTATCGAACGCCGGTTTTTCGCGTGGAAAGCCATCTGCGCATCAAGGGCATGCTGTTCGTGCCGCGCACTCCGGCCGCTTTTGCCGGTTCGGCTTTCCAGACGGCGCATGCCGTTTCCCCGATGCCGCTTACGCCTTGCCAAGAGCGAGCGGTGTCTGATTTGCGCTTTCGAACACCGGTTTATTGGTATTCATCAGCCTAAATCATGCAACATTGGGAGCATCGATGAACGCTTGGTTATCGTGGCGTCCCGACACTCGCGTCGCACAAAGTTTGCGCACCGCGCTGCGTCGTGGAAGTCGTATGAGTCACTATCTCTTCAGCCTGGTCGGTTGCGCGGCCATCGTCACGGCGCTCGCGCTGTGGCTCCTGCCGTCCTGGCGCACCACCTTTGCCGCACGGATCATGCCGTTCGTGTCCGCCGCGGTCCAGGCGGGGCCTGCGCGGCTTCTGGCCGGCCAGCCGCTTCCGCCGTTCTCGGCGGTGCATCGCCAGCCGGCCGACGCCGCGCCGATCAGCCTCGCCGCGAACCCCGGCCGGACCGCTGCGCCGGCGGCGCAGGTGCCGTCGCTCGGCGCCGCCGCCACGGACGACGAGAGCACGCGCCAACTGACCGGCGGCATCAGTCTCGCCGTGTCGCCCAACGGGCTCGATCCGCGCACCATGCCTTCGGTCAGCTTGCTGGCGAGCGCGATTCCGGCGCAGCGCATTGTCGCCGATGCGCGCGACGACCGCGTGCTCGTCTCCACGCGCGAGCAGAAGCTCGTCGCGACCTTCATCGCGCGGCGGTATCGCGTGGCCGAAGAGCCGGTCAGCGACCTCGTGCGCGCCGCGTTCGACACCGGCCGCGAAGTCGGTCTCGATCCCCTGCTGCTGCTGTCGGTGATGGCCATCGAATCGGGTTTCAATCCGTACGCGGAAAGCGGCGTCGGCGCGAAAGGGCTGATGCAGGTGATGTCGAAGGTGCACTCGGACAAGTTCGAGTACTTCGGCGGCAGCCACGCGGCGCTCGATCCGCTCGCGAACATCAAGGTCGGCGCGCTGGTGCTGAAGGATTGCATCGCGCGGGGCGGCTCCGTGGCGGGCGGCCTGCGCTACTACGTCGGCTCGACCTCGCAGGACGACGGCGGCTACGGCGCCAAGGTGCTCGCCGAGCGTGCGCGTCTGCGCGATGTCGCGCGTGGCCGCAATGTGCCGATCAACGCGCCGCAGGCGCCGGTTCAGGCCGCGCCGAAGCAGGTGCTGGCGTCCACCTCGGCGGATACGGCCAAGCGCGTCCACGTGACGATCGACGGCGCGAAGAAGGCCGACGCGCAGGACGAGAGCGATTCCGGCGATTCGAAGCACGGCGCGTCCGCCGAATTGGGCGCCTGATCGGTGAGTCGGATGGTCGGACAAAAGAAAAGGGCACCTCAAGCGGGTGCCCTTTTTTTCGTTTGCGTCGAGTAATAGTCAGCGACTGAACAAGTCCCCGAGCCGCGACACCGCTTCTTCCAGCTTCGAATACGCCGTCGCATACGAGAGCCGGATGTAACGGTCCGGCGCGTGAAAGCCGAAATCCGCGCCCGGCACGAGCACCACGCCGGCGTCGTGCAGCATGGAACGCGTGAGCCTTTCGCTGTCGCCAGCGGCGGGATGCGGCACGCTCGTCGTATCGGCGTAGACGTAGAACGCGCCGTCCGGCACCACCGGCACGCCGAAACCGAGCGAGCGCAGCGCCGGCACGATGTAGTCGCGCCGCCGCTTGAACTCGAGCCGCCGCGCTTCGTAGATGGCGAGCGTTTCCGGCTCGAAGCAGGCCAGCGCCGCATGCTGCGCCAGCGCCGACGCACAGATGAACAGATTCTGCGAGAGCTTCTCGACCGCGCCGACCATCGCATGCGGCACCACGAGCCAGCCGAGCCGCCAGCCGGTCATGTTGAAGTACTTCGAGAAGCTGTTGACCGTCACCACGTCGTCGCCGAAGGAGAGCGCCGACACGGGCTTCGCGTCGTAGCTCAGGCCTTGGTAGATCTCATCGACGATGGTGAAGCCGCCGCGTTCCCGCACCTTCCCGACGATGCGCCGTAGTTCGTCCGGCTCGATGGAGGTTCCCGTCGGATTCGACGGCGACGCGAGCAGCACGCCGCGCGTCGCGGGCGTCCAGTGCGCTTCGACCTGATCGGCGGTGAGCTGGAAGCGTTCGGCCGGGCCGCTCGCGATCAGCACCGGCTTGCCGTCCGCCGCCGACACGAAGTGCCGGTTGCACGGATAGCACGGGTCGGGCATCAACACTTCGTCGCCGTTGTCGACGAGCGCCATGCACGCGAGCAAGAGGGCGGCCGACGCTCCCGCCGTCACCACGATGCGTGCCGGATCGACCGTTAAGCCGAACGCGTCGCGATAATGGGCGGCGATCGCCTCGCGCAACGCCGTGACGCCGAGCGCGTTCGTGTACTGCGTGACGCCGCGCGTGAGCGCGTCCGCGGCGGCGCGCGTGACAGGCGCAGGCGCCGTGAAGTCCGGCTCGCCGATGCCCATATGGATGATGTCGCGTCCCGCGCGTTCGAGCGCCTGGGCGTCCTTCATCAGCTCCATCACGTAGAACGGCTCGATCGCGTCGACGCGGGAGGCGAGCCGCATGAGCGGCTCCGAAGCGGTATTCATGCCGTCGATCCCGTTTCCCGTTAGCCGCGCCCGCGCGCCTGCGCTTCGGCAGGGCGCATCGCGACGGCGAGCTTGTCCAGCACGCCGTTCACGTACTTGTAGCCGTCCGAGCCGCCGAAGGTCTTCGTCAGCTCCACCGCCTCGTTGATCACGACGCGATACGGAATGTCGATGTGATGCTTGAACTCGAACGCGGCGACGAGCAACACCGCGCGTTCGACCGGCGAGAGCTGATCGATCGGGCGGTCGAGGCACGGTTGCAGTTCGGCGGAAAGCGCATCGGCTTCCTTGATCACGCCGTGCAGGATCGCGTCCAGATGTTCGTGGTCGGCCTTGTCGAAGCCCTGCGCGTTGCGCAGTTGCGCGTCGATCTCGCCGCCGGGCGCGCCCGACAGCAGCCATTGGTAAAGCCCTTGCGTCGCGAGTTCACGCGAGCGGCGTCGTGCGCTCTTCATGCGCGGTCCTCGTCTTCGTCTTCGTCATCTTCTTCGTCGCCGCCGAGCTGTTCCAGCGCGACCGACAGATTCGCCATTTCGACCGCCACGCGCGCGGCGTCGCGGCCCTTTTCGGTCATGCGCGCGACGGCTTGTTCGTCGTTTTCGGTCGTGAGCACCGCGTTCGCCACCGGAATGCCGAAGTCGAGCGCGATGCGCGAAATGCCCGAGCCGCTCTCGTTCGACACGAGCTCGAAGTGGTACGTCTCGCCGCGCACGACCGCGCCGAGCGCGATCAGGGCGTCGAACTGGCCGGATTCGGCGAGCTTTTGCAGCGCGAGCGGAATTTCGAGCGCGCCCGGCACGGTCACGAGCAGCACGTCCTCGCCGATCACGCCGAGGCGTTCCAGCTCCTCGATGCATGCATCCGCGAGGCCGTTGCATACCGGTTCGTTGAAGCGCGACTGCACGATGCCGATGCGCAGGCCGTCACCGTCGAGGTTCGGCTGGTATTGTCCGATTTCCATGTAGAGATCCGTTGGTTTGGAATAAGTTGGATGCAGCGGCTGTCGTTAATCAGGCCGAACGCAGATGCGCGACCGTGCCGTCGGTTGCGCTCGCCGCCGTCGCGGGGCAGCCGGGCATCGGAATAAAGCCGGTCACTTCGAGCCCGTAGCCCGACATGCTGCCGAGCCGCCGCGGATTGGCGAGCACCTGCATCTTGCCGACGCCCAGATCGCGCAGAATCTGCGCGCCGATGCCGTAGGTCTTGAAGTCGATCGGGCGGCGCTGCGGCTTGGCCGCTTTGTCGCTTTCGTCGAGCGCGCGGAAGGTTTCGACCAGATGCTCGCGGCTGTCGCCGCAATTGAGCATCACGATGGCGCCGAGATCGCGCGCGGCGATTTCCTTCATGGCGGCGTCGATGGTCCACGAGTGCGTGGACGCGTCGATTTCGAGCAGATCCAGCACCGACAGCGGTTCGTGCACGCGCACGGGCGTTTCGCGATCCGGCGACGGCGTCCCGCGCACGAGCGCGATATGCGGCGAGCCGGTCGGTTCATCGCGATACAGCACCGCGCGGAACGTGCCGTGCGCGGTCTGCATGGTGCGCTCGCTGACTTTCTCGATGATGGATTCCGTGCGGCTGCGATAGTGGATCAGGTCCGCGATGGTGCCGATCTTGATGCCGTGCTGCTCGCCGAACTCGATAAGGTCCGGCAGACGCGCCATTTCGCCGTCGTCGCGGATTACTTCGCAGATCACGGCAGCGGGCGTGAGGCCCGCGAGGGCGGTCAGATCGCAGCCGGCTTCAGTGTGGCCCGCGCGCACGAGCACGCCGCCCGGCTGCGCCATGATCGGGAACACGTGGCCCGGCTGCACGATGTCCTCGGCGCGCGCATGGGCCGCGACCGCCGTGGCGATAGTGCGCGAGCGGTCGGCGGCGGAAATGCCGGTGGTCACGCCTTCGGCGGCTTCGATGCTGACGGTGAACGCCGTGCCGTACTGCGTGCCGTTGCGCTGGGTCATGAGCGGCAGGTTGAGCAGCTTGCAGCGTTCCTGCGTGAGCGTGAGGCAGATGAGGCCGCGACCGTAGCGCGCCATGAAGTTGATCGCTTCGGGCGTGATGAAGTCGGCGGCGACGATCAGGTCGCCTTCGTTCTCGCGATCTTCCTCGTCGACGAGGATCACCATGCGGCCGGCCTTGAGCTCGGCGATGATTTCTGGAGTGGAAGCGATCGACATGGTGGCGTCCCGGCAGGTCTGTTTGGGAAAGGCCTGTATTTTACGCCACGGCCGATGGACAGTTGTCGGGAAAACGCGGGGGCGGGGCGGGGTGTCGTGCTGCTTGCAACGCTACCGAGCGTTGCGTCGGTTACGGTAGAGCGTGGGGCTGCGGGAGGCGCCGGCGCCGGACGAACGCGCTATGTCCGGCAACGCGCGCTTCAGCGACGTTTGCGTATGCCGTCGGTATGCCGTCGGAAAGACCTTGGTGACGCGCTTTCTCAAGCGCCGCGCAGACAGATGCCCGTGCCGAGACGCTCACCATCCGCCGAACAACCGGTCTAGCGCCGACAAGATCTCGTCCTGTCGATGTACGAGCGAGCTGACTGGCTTGGTCAGTGCGCTGCGCGGAATGGCGGCAAGCGTCGGGGTATCGAGCATGCACTCGATGACGAACACGGGAATCAGATCGGCGGAAGCTGGATCGGAGCGCTCCGGTCCAGCCGGCGCAGCGGAATGACCATGCGGGTTGCCAGCCCCGACAGATGATTTCTCTGGACCTCGGCAATGTAAGGCGTACCGGCGTGTCCCCTTGGATTCGCGAACACGTCGAACCGGGCCATCAAAACGTCCGGTACTGCCCGAGCGGTAAGCCGTCGCGCTCGATCATGTCGTTGTACGCCTGGATGAAGTCCGCATGTTTGATCGCCCACTGGCGATCCTTCTCCATCTGTACTGCCTGCCGGATCGCCCGCTCGCACGTCTGCGAGAAGTTGATGCCGAGCGCTTTCGCGTCCTTATAGACGTCTCGGGCAGGCTGATGTTCGTCGCCCGGCGCGGAACGGAGTCGCTCGTCGCATGCCGCATGTTCGCTCTCTCCATGTAAGGATTTATGCGCATTTGAATCAACATGCGGCAGCGGTCTGCGATCGCCGAAGAATGGTGCGGCTTCGAGGCTACGCGCCATTCACCAGCGACCCCGCCGACATCATCCTCTCCACATACCGCGCGATCAGGTCGATCTCCAGATTCACCTTCGCGCCCGCGTGAAGCGCCTTCAACGTCGTCACTTCGACCGTATGCGGAATCAGATTGATCGAAAACTCGCAGCCATCCGCGCGATCCTCCACGGCGTTGACCGTCAAGCTCACGCCGTTCACCGTCACCGAGCCCTTATAGGCCAGATACTTGCCGATGTCCTTCGGCGCCACGATCCGCAATTCATGCGATTCACCCACGCGCTCGAAGCGCGACACCGTGCCGAGCCCGTCGACGTGGCCGGACACCAAATGCCCGCCCAGCCGATCGTGCGCGCGCAGCGCCTTTTCCAGATTGACCTCCGCGCCCGCATCGCCCAGGCCGACCGTCTTGTTCAGGCTTTCGCGCGAGACGTCGACATCGAACGCATCCGGCGTCTTCTCGATCACCGTCATGCACGCGCCCTGAATCGCGATGCTGTCGCCCAGTTCGACGTCCGCGAGATCGAGGCCGCCCGCCGCCACCCGCAGACGCACGCCGGCTTGCGGCTCTGCGCCGAGCGGCGTGACCTTTTCGATGCGGCCTACCGCCGCGACGATTCCTGTAAACATGAAGCGCGTTCCTTTATCGAAGCGTGTTTAGAGCAAGGGACCAGCGACGTGCGCATCGGCGAAGCGCGCCAGAATGCGCAGATCGTCGCCGAGCCGGTCGATGCGATGAAACTTGAGATGCGGCCGCGCGTCGAGCGTGGCGGGCGGCGCGAAGTCGAACATTCCCGGCGCGCTGCCGAGCAGGCTCGGCGCGAGATACACCAGCAGTTCGTCGACGCAGCCTTCGCGCAAGAGCGAGCCGTTCAGCTTGTGGCCCGCCTCGACGTGCAACTCGTTGATGCCGCGATCCGCGAGCGCCGTGAGCATCGCGGGAAGATCGACCTTGCCGTGCTCGTTCGACAACTCAATCAATTGCGCGCCTTTGTCGCGGAGCAACTCGGCGCGTTGGGCGTCGGCGTGCGCGGAATGGAAGATCCACGGCGGCGCACCGTCGAGGATGCGCGCGTCCAGCGGCACGTCGAGCCGGCTGTCGATTAGAACGCGCTGCGGCTGACGCGGCGTGTCGACCGCGCGCACGGTGAGTTGCGGATCGTCCTCGCGCACGGTGCCGATGCCGGTCAGGATCGCGCAGGCGCGGGCGCGCCACGCGTGACCGTCGGCGCGCGCGTCTTCGCCGGTGATCCACTGGCTTTCGCCCGACGGCAGGCCCGTGCGTCCGTCGAGCGTCGCCGCCACTTTCATGCGCACCCACGGGCGACGGCGCGTCATGCGCGAGACGAAGCCGATGTTCATCTCGTGCGCCTCGTTCGCGAGCAGCCCGCAGCGCACGTCGATGCCCGCGTCGCGCAGCATCGCGAGGCCGCGGCCGGAGACGGCCGGGTTCGGATCTTCCATCGCGGCGATGACTTTCTCGACGCGGGCGTCGATCAGCGCGTGCGCGCACGGAGGCGTGCGCCCGAAGTGGCTGCACGGTTCGAGCGTCACGTACGCGGTCGCGCCGCGCGGGTCCTTGCCGCGCGAGCGGGCGTCTTTCAGCGCGCGCACTTCGGCGTGATCCTGACCTGCCGGCTGCGTGAAGCCCATGCCGATCACTTCGCCGTTCTTGACGAGCACGCAGCCGACGCGCGGATTCGGCGTCGTCGTGTACATGCCGCGCGAGGCGAGCGCGAGCGCGCGCTCCATGTAGGTGAAATCGGATTGCGAGAACATCCCGGCGGCCCGTTGCGAGACGCGGCCTTAAACCGCGAGCGACGCGAACGCGCCACGCGCGGCGTCGAGCGTCGCGTCGAGCACGGCGTCGTCGTGGGCGCTGGACACGAACCCGGCTTCGAACGCGGACGGCGCGAAGTACACGCCGGCATCGAGCATCGCGTGGAAGAACGCGTTGAAGCGCTTCGTGTCGCCTTGCTGGATCTGCGCGAAGCTGCACGGCACGGAATCCATGAAGTACAGGCCGAACATGCCGCCGATCGAGTCGGCGCAGAAGGGCACTTTGGCTTCGCCGGCGGCGGCGGTCAGGCCGTCGACAAGTTTGCGCGTCTTCTTCGCGAGGTCGTCGTAGAAACCTTCGCGCTGAATCAGTTGCAGCGTTTTGAGGCCCGCCGCGACCGCGATGGGATTGCCCGAGAGCGTGCCCGCCTGATAGACGCCGCCGAGCGGCGCGAGATGCGCCATGATGTCGCGTCGTCCGCCGAACGCCGCCGCCGGCATGCCGCCGCCGATGACCTTGCCGAGGCACGTCAGGTCCGGCTTGATGCCGTAGACCTGCTGCGCGCCGCCGAGCGCCACGCGAAACCCGCACATCACTTCGTCGAAAATCAGCACGGAGCCGTACTCGTCGCAGCGTTCACGCAGCGCGTTCAGGAACTCGGGCGTCGCGCGCACGAGGTTCATGTTGCCCGCGACCGGCTCCACGATCACCGACGCGATCTCCGCGCCGAAGGCCGCAAATGCTTCGTTGAGCTGCTCGACGTTGTTGTATTCGAGCACCGTCGTGTGCTTGGCGATATCCGCAGGCACGCCCGCCGATGTCGGATTGCCGAAAGTCAGCAGGCCCGAGCCCGCCTTCACAAGCAGGCTGTCCGCGTGGCCGTGATAGCAGCCCTCGAACTTCACGATGCGGCTGCGGTTCGTGAAGCCGCGCGCAAGACGCAGCGCGCTCATCGTCGCTTCGGTGCCGGAAGACACCATGCGCACCTGTTCGATCGACGGCACGAGCTTGCAGATTTCCTCCGCGATCTCGATCTCCGCTTCGGTCGGCGCGCCGAACGAGAAGCCGTCGGCCAGCACGCGCTGCACCGCTTCGAGCACTTCCGGGTGCACGTGGCCGACGATCATCGGCCCCCACGAGCCGATGTAGTCGATATAGCGTTTGCCTTCGGCATCCCAGAAGTAAGGGCCTTGCGCGCGCTCGATGAAGCGGGGCGTGCCGCCGACCGAGCGAAACGCCCGCACCGGCGAATTCACGCCGCCGGGGATGGTTCGCTGAGCGCGTTCGAAGAGGGCTTGGTTCTTGGACATGGAGAAAGCCTGCGCTGAAAGTGGATGCAAGACACGCGACCGGCTTACGCGGCGAAAGACGCCGCCCGGCGCGATGAAAGCACGGCGCCGATGCGCGTCCGGTGCGACAAATGTTGCCTGAAATTGTACCGGACTCGTTGACGGGGAGCCGGTTACGGCTGGCGCGTTTGCGCGGGCTTGCGCGGCGGCGCGTCGTCGGCGGCGCGGGCCTGGCGCGCGCTCGCTTTGCTCGGCACTGCGGGAACGGCGGATTGGCTCAACGCGGGCGGACGTCCGCGCCGGCCGGTGCGCTCGGTCCAGCGCTTTTCGAGCGCGCCCTCGGCCATCGGCTTGATGAGCGTGCCGGAGCTTTGCGCATCCCACGTCTGCACGGAGAACGGGTGCGCCCGCAACTCGTCGCGCGTGACGACGACTTCTTCGTGTGCATCGACGAGCCAGTCATACACGAAGTCGATGCACAGCCGATACCCCCGCTTCGACTGCGCGTAGGGCACCTCGTACGGCGCGCGCGTCACGTAGCCCGAGCCAAACACGCCCTTCGGTTCCTGCGCTACGCGATGCACGAACACGCGATCGCCCGGCATGAGGCCGCGCGCGGTGCCGCAGCCCCAGACATCGGCGACGGCTTCGCCTGCCGCCACGCGGCGCGCGATATCGGGTAACTCGGGCCACGGCCACTTCTTCGGGCTCCAGATCAGCAGAAAGGCGGTCATCGTGTCGGGGCAGGGCGCGAAGGGATAGAGCGGCGAGCTTAGCGTACCCGGCCGAATCAGGGTGTCGCGTACAATGGCCGCTCGCTTCGAACGCTTCGCCCGAATAGCTGCAACCACCCCGACGGGCCGCACGACGCCTGTCTTCATCCTTGCACACTCGATGTCAGACACCACCCGCCGCCGGCCCGATGGCCGGCTGATCCTGTTGCTCGGCGCGCTCGCCGCATGCGGTCCGCTGTCCATCGACATGTATCTGCCGAGCCTGCCGTCGCTCGCCGCCGCGTTCGGGACGAGCCCGGCCGCCGCGCAAAGCACGCTGACGAGCTTCATGTTCGGCTTCTCGTTCGGCATGCTGCTGTACGGCCCGCTGTCCGATGCCTACGGCAGGCGGCCGATTCTTCTGGGCGGCATCGCGCTGTACGCGCTCGCGAGCATCGGCTGCGCGACGGCGTTTTCCATCGACGCACTCGTGTTCGTGCGCTTCCTGCAGGCGCTCGGCGCGGGCGCGGCGTCCGTGCTGGCGCGCGCCATCGCCCGCGACGCGCACGCGCCGACCGACGCCGCCCGCGTCCTGTCGATGCTCTCCATCGTCACGTCCATCGGCCCGCTCCTCGCGCCGCTGATCGGCGGGCAATTGCTGCTGCTCGGCGGCTGGCGTGTCGTGTTCGTTGCGCTCACGCTCTTCGGCACGCTGTGCGCGGTGACCGCGTTCCTGCGCGTGCCCGAAACATGGCCGAAGGAGAAACGCGCGGGCGCGGCGCTCGGCACGTCGTTCGCGGCGTACGGGCATCTCCTGACCGATACCGTCACGTGGGGCCATGTGCTCTGCGGCGGCATGGCGTTCGCGTCGATGTTCGCGTATATCACCGCGACGCCGTTCGTCTACATCGACTATTTCCACGTGAAGCCGCAGCATTACGGGCTTTTGTTCGGGCTCAATATCGTCGGGATCATCGGCGGGAATGTGCTCAACACGAAACTCGTCGGGCGCGTCGGCGCGATGAAGATGATTTCCGGCGCGGCGTTCGTGAGCGTCGTGGCTGCCATGGTGGTCGCGCTCGTCGCGCTGACGGGCTGGGGCGGCTTGTGGTCGATCGTGGCGAGCCTGTTCTTCGTGGTCGGCGTGGTCGGGCTCCTGTCGGCGAACTGCACGACCGAACTCATGCACCGATATCCGCGCAACGCGGGCGCGGCGGCCGCCGTGTTCGGCGCGATGCAGCTCGCGCTCGGCGCGCTGGCGAGTCTTGCCGTCGGCCTTTTTCACGACGTCTCGCCGCACGGCATGGGCATCGTGATCGGCGTGTGCGGCGTCCTGACGTTCGCCGGTCGTACGCTCGTGATGCGCTCGCACGCCGCGCCCGCGCAGGTCTGAAAGCGGCAGCCAGCGGCGCGCAAGCAAAAAAAAACCTCGCGCAGTGGCGAGGTCAACCTTGGGTCAAAGGTGTTTACAGCTCGGCTCACACGTGCCTTGGGTCAGAAGTGAGTGCGGTCGATTCGTTCTTCGTGGGCAGTATTCGTCCGGGTCAAAGGTGAATACTCGCTCGATTCGGTTTGGGCGATAGGCGTCTCCTCCTGTCGAGAATCGGGTGCCTGGGTCAAAGGTGTTCCCGATCGCGTGGTTTCGGTCGAAAGTCAGTCAAACCATTCCCGTTGTTGCGAACCTTCTGTCGAGGAAGGTGTTCCGCCGGATCAACAAGGAATGGTTGAACTATAGGCGGGCCGTAAGCTCGGCTATATCGAACGAATTCGAATCGTAAGAGAGCGACGCTTTTTCACCGAAACACGCCGTTGCGCCCCGTGCCGATCACGGCTGTGGCGGCAGCGGCCCGATAACCGACGCGAGAAACGTGAACGCCGCCGCCTCCGCCTGCGCGACCGCTTCGGGCTCGACGCCCGCGCCGTGGCCGCCTTCGCCCGTTTCCTGATACCAGACGTTGTCGTGCCCTTGCGCCTGCATCTTCGCGACCATCTTGCGCGCGTGGCCCGGATGCACGCGGTCGTCGCTCGTCGACGACGTGAAAAGCGCCGGCGGATAGGCGACATCCGCCTTCACGTTCTGATACGGCGAATAGGCCATCAGATGCGGGAGATCGGCGGCGTCGTCCGGATCGCCGTACTCGTCGATCCACGATGCGCCTTGCAAGAGCGTATGGAACCGCGCCATGTCGACGAGCGGCACTTCGGACAGCACCGCGCCGAAGCACTCCGGCCGCTGCACCATGCACACGGCGGTGAGCAGGCCGCCGTTGCTCGCGCCGCGAATGGCAAGCTGCTTCGCCGTGGTGACGCCGCTGTCGACGAGCGCCTGCGCGACCGCGACGAAATCATCGAACGAGACTTGCCGGTACTCGCGCAGCGCCGCCTGATGCCATTGCGGACCGAACTCGCCGCCGCCGCGAATGTTCGCCACAGCGTACAGGCCGCCGCGTTCCAGCCACGCGATGCCGGTCGTCGCGTCGTAATGCGGGTCGAGCGCGACTTCGAAGCCGCCGTAGCCGTAGAGCAGGCACGGCCGCGCCTGTTGCGGCGATTGCGCATCGACATCGCGGCCGATCAGCCAGTACGGAATGCGCTCGCCGTCGGGCGCAATCGCGTGGCGGCGCACGGCGGTGAGCCCGGACGCGTCGAATTGCGCGGGCAGGCGTGCGAGCAAGGTCCACGGGGCGTCGCTGGCCAGATCGGCGTGATAGAGCGACGGCGGCATCAGAAAGTGCTCGACGTGGATGAGCACGGTATCGTCGCGCTCGCTATCGACAGAATCGACATAGCTCTGGCTCGCCTCGGGCAACGCAAACTCGCGCGATTGCCACGCGCCGTTGTTATTCGCGGGCGGACGCCAGAGCGTGACGCGCGGCGTGCCGTCGTCCATCTGCGAGACGATCAGCCATTGCTTCGTGAAGTCGATGCTCGCCAACACGCGCCGCTCGGCGGGCGTAAAGAGCGCGGTGAAGTTGCGCGAGCCGTCGAGAAACGCGTCGCGCCGGATCACGGTGAGCGAGCCTGCCGCGTGACGCCGGCCGCCCACGTTCCATTGCTTGCGCGGCGTGACGAAGAGCCAGCCGTTCCAGTGCTCGATCTCGACGTGCTGAGGCAGGTCGTACTGACGCCATTCGTTCGCGGTTTCGTCGAGCCAGAAGTGCAGCGTGTCGTAGAACGTCACGGCGCGCGACGCGAGATGCAGCTTTTCGAGCGGATCGTAGTCGGCGCCCGCCGACACGTCGCGGCGCGCGCCTTCGAACACAACGGGCGCATCCGCGAGCGGCGTGCCGCGCTTCCAGCGCCGCGCCTGACGCGGAAAGCCCGACGTCGTGAGCGCGGGCCGGTCGCTCGTCTTGCTGTCGTCCCAGCCGACATAGACCGTATCGCGGTCGATCCACGAAATGTCGTGCTTGCCGACGTCCGGCAGCACGAAGCCGTTTTCGACGAAGCGGCGTTCCTCGATATCGAACTCGCGCACGATGCACGCATCCGATCCGCCCGGCGACAGCGAGACCAGCGCGCGGTCATAGCCGGGGTAGAGCATGTCGAAGTCGGCGAGCGCCCAGCGCGTGTCGTCGTGCTCGCTCGTGTTCAGGTCGAGCGCATCGACATCGAGCACGATGTCCCATTCGGGCGTGCCGGCAAGCCACGCGCTCCACGGCGTGCGGCGCACGATGCCGAGCGGATGCGCGTCGTCCTGCCACGTGTTGTAGGCCCAGTCGCCGTAGCGCGAGCAGGTGACGATGCGGTCCTGCGACGTGTACGCCTTCTCGAGCCGCGCGGCGAGCGCGCGCGCGTCGGGCGTTTCGCCGAACGCGGCTTCGGTGCGGCGGTTCTGCGCATCGACCCAGGTTTGCACGCGGGCGTCATCCAGCGATTCGAGTCCGATGAAGGGATCGGGGTTGTCGGCTTGCGGCCAGAGGAGCGAAGGGTGCTTCGAGAGAAAAGACATGGCGCGGCGCATTCAAAAGCGAAACGCTGATTGTGCCGCATCGGCGCGGGCGCGCCATCAAACAAAAAGCCGCGCACGAGGCGCGGCTTGGAAGCACATAGGCGACGGCGCTCAGGCCAGCCGCTCTTCCGTCTTCGGGTCGAACAGCACTGCCTTCGACACATCGAACAGCAGCGTCATGTTCGACAACGGCTGCGGATTGCTCGCCGGGTGCACGCGCGACACGATGCGCTTGCCGTTCACCTGCGCGAACACGAGCGTGTCCGGGCCGGTCGGCTCGATCACGTCGACGCGCACGTCTATCGGTTGCAGGCTCGCGTCTGCGACGTCGTGCGCGCTGCGCGCGTCGGTGATGCGCTCCGGGCGCAGGCCGAGCACCACGTCCTGACCGATCCTGCCGCGCAGCTTCGCGGCATCGAACGGCAGCTTCAGCACATTGCGCGCGACGCCCGTGTCCAGTTCCAGTCCGACGCCCGCGCCGGCCTCGACCAGCTTGCCGCTGATGAAGTTCATCGGCGGCGCGCCGATGA
Organism: Caballeronia sp. BCC1704; assembly: GCF_902833455.1. NCBI lineage: Bacteria > Pseudomonadati > Pseudomonadota > Betaproteobacteria > Burkholderiales > Burkholderiaceae > Caballeronia > Caballeronia sp. BCC1704. Next base: position 1,196,261 of record NZ_CADFFT010000001.1, read on the forward strand.
AGCCCGCGACGAACAGGTTCGACGGTGAATCGTAGATTTCCTGCGGCGCGCCGAACTGCTGCACGATGCCGTCTTTCATCACGGCGATGCGGTCGCCGAGCGTCATCGCTTCGATCTGGTCGTGCGTCACGTAGACGATCGTCGTGCCGAGGCGCTGATGCAGCAGCTTGATTTCCGAGCGCATCTCGATACGCAGCTTCGCGTCGAGGTTCGAGAGCGGCTCGTCGAAGAGGAACATCACCGGATCGCGCGCGAGCGCGCGGCCCATGGCGACGCGCTGACGCTGACCGCCCGACAGTTGCCCCGGCTTGCGGTCGAGCAGGTGGCCGATCTGCAGCGTCTCCGACACGCGATCGACGATCTTCTTCTGCTCGTCCTTCGGCACCTTGCGGATGTTGAGGCCGAACGAGATGTTGTCGCGCACGCTCATGGAAGGGTAGAGCGCGTACGACTGGAACACCATCGCGATATCGCGGTCTTTCGGCGAGAGGTTGTTGACCGTCTTGCCGTCGATCTGGATCTCGCCCTTGGTGACGGTCTCCAGCCCCGCGATCATGTTGAGCAGCGTGGACTTGCCGCAGCCCGAGCCGCCGACGAGGATCAGGAACTGTCCGTCCTCGATGTCGATGTTGACGCCCTTGAGAACCGGCACCCCGTTCGGGTAGGTCTTGTACACGTCACGGATGGAAAGGCTTGCCATGCTTGAATCCTCTATGTTGTCTCTTCAGCGGGAAGCGCGTTCGTTGCGCTCAACCCTTCACCGCGCCCGCCGTCAGGCCGCGCACGAAGTAACGTCCTGCGATCATGTAGACGAGAATCGTCGGCAAGGCCGCGATGATCGCGCCCGCCATGTCCACGTTGTATTCCTTCACGCCCGTCGACGTATTGACGAGGTTGTTCAGCGCCACCGTGATCGGCATCGAATCCACGCCCGAGAACACGATACCGAACAGGAAGTCGTTCCAGATTTGCGTGAACTGCCAGATCAGGCAGACCATGAAGATCGGCAGCGACACGGGCAGCAGAATCTTCGTGAAGATCGTGAAGAAGCCCGCGCCGTCGATGCGCGCCGCCTTCACCAGTTCAGCCGGAATGCTCACGTAGAAGTTGCGGAAGAACATGGTCGTGAACGCGATGCCGTAGATCACGTGCACGAGCACGAGGCCGCTCGTCGTGTTCGACAGTCCGAGGAAGCCTTGCAGCCGCGCCATCGGCAGAAGAATGGCCTGAAACGGGATGAAGCAGCCGACGAGCAGCATCGTGAAGAACGCGTCCGCGCCGCGGAAGCGCCAGTGCGTGAGCACGTAGCCGTTGAACGCGCCGACGATCGACGAGATCAGCACGGCGGGAATCACCATGCGCACGGAGTTCATGAAGAACGGCTCCATGCCGTCGCAGCGCACGCCGGTACACGCTTCCTGCCACGCCTTCACCCACGGCGCGAGCGTGAAGTGCGTGGGCGGCGTGAGCAGGTTGCCGGTGCGAAGCTGGTCCAGGTCCTTGAACGACGTGGACAGCATCACGTAGATCGGGAACAGGAAGTAGAGCGCGAAAAGAATCAGCACCGCGTAAATGACGGCGCGGCTGATCGTCATCTTAGGCTGCATTGCGGGTGCTCCTCGATTCCAGATACATGAGCGGCACGAGAACCGCGACGACCGTGGCGAGCATCATCATCGACGAAGCGGCGCCGACGCCCAGTTGTCCCCGGTTGAACGAGAACGTGTACATGAAGATGGCCGGCAGCGACGACGACGTGCCCGGTCCGCCCGCGGTCAACGCGACGACGAGGTCGAAGGTCTTGATCGTGATGTGGCAGAGAATCAGCAGCACCGAGAAGAACACCGGACGCATGCTCGGAATCACGATCTTGCGGTAGATGGTCGGCAGCGTCGCGCCGTCCACTTGCGCGGCCTTGAAGATTTCGCTGTCCACGCCGCGCAGACCGGCGAGGAAAAGCGCCATCACGAAGCCGCTCGATTGCCAGACCGCCGCGATCACGACGCAGAAGATTGCCTTGTCGGGATCGCCGAGCCAGTTGAACGTGAAGCTCGTCCAGCCCCAGTCGTGGAACACCTTTTCGATGCCGAGGCCGGGGTTCAGAATCCATTGCCACGCGGTGCCCGTCACGATGAACGACAGCGCCATCGGATAGAGAAAGACCGCGCGCAGCGCGCCTTCGTTGCGGATTTTCTGGTCGAGCAGGATCGCGAGGAAGAGGCCCAGACCGACGCAAATGGCGATGAACGGAATGCCGAACCAGCCGAGATTGGCGGCGGAGGTCCACCAGACGTCGTTGGCGAAAAGCTGCCGGTATCGGTCGAAGCCGGCGAACTCGTAGCGCGGCATCAGTCGCGATTCGGACAGCGACAGATAGCCTGTCACGGCAATGAAGCCGTAGACGAAGACGAGCGCGATCAAGATGCTGGGAGCGAGCACCAGCTTGGGAATCCAGCGATCGGCGAGCGCCGCCGTGGGCGAAGCGCGGCGAGGCTGGTGCGGACTCTTTTCCGCGGTACCGCTGAGGGAGGCAGTCACAACTCGACTCCTGGAAGATGCGCCGGCGCTTAAATTGCGCCATGACGCGCTTGAATGACGCTGACTTGCGCGCGCGGTGCGAAGGTGTGCTTTCGGATCGGCTGACTTCGGCACGACCGGCGCTTGGTACGACGTTATGTGACGCTTCTGTGGCTCGGGCGGCGGGCGGCCGTGCTGCGCCGCCTGCCGCCCGTCACGCTGCTACGTCCTTACTTCGTCTTCGCGGCGTTCGCGAGCGCCTGAACCGCGCTCTTCGAATCCTGCGACGAATTCATGAACTTCGTCACGACGTCGGTCATGGCGCCCGCGACAGCGTCGCCCTGAGCCATGCCGTGCGCGAGCGACGGAACATAGCCGCCCGACTTGATCGCCGTCTGTTCATCAGCGTAGGACTTCTTCGCGCAGTCGTCGAACTTGTCCATCTTCACGCCGAGACGCACCGGGATCGAGCCCTTGTTCAGGCTGAACTGCTCCTGGAACTCCGGCGACATGATGGTCTTCGCGAGCGCAAGCTGGCCCGGCGTAGCCGCCTTCTGGCCCTTCTGCTGGAAGAACACGAACGAGTCGACGTTGAAGGTGTACGCCTTCTCCGTGCCCGGCACCGCGGCGCAGATGTAATCCGTGCCGGCCTTCTTGTTCGCGCCGGCGAATTCGCCCTTCGCCCAGTCGCCCATGAACTGCATGCCGGCCTTGCCGTTGATGACCATGGCGGTGGCGAGGTTCCAGTCGCGGCCGGTGCGGCCGCTATCGAAGTAGCCCTGGATCTTGCGGACGGTGTCGAACACCTGAATCATCTTGTCCGAGGTTAGCGTCTTCTGGTCCAGATCGACGATGGCCTTCTTGTAGAAGTCCGCGCCCTGCGACAGCACGACGTCTTCCCACAGCGTCAGGTCTTGCCACGGCTGGCCGCCCATCGCGATCGGCATGATGCCGGCGGCCTTCATCTTGTCGGCCACCTGGAAGAACTCGGCCCAGGTCGTCGGCACTTTGCCGCCTGCCTTGTCGAGCGCTGCTTTGTTGATATACAGCCAGTTCACGCGGTGCACCGAGAACGGCGCGGCGACGTAGTGGCCGTCAGCGTGGATGATCTTGTCGATTTCCGGCGGCAGGTTCTTCTTCCAGTCGCCGGCAACCGAGTCGATCGGCACCAGCACGCCTTGCTCCGACCATTCCTGGATCAGCGGACCCTTGATCTGAGCCGCCGACGGCGCGTTGCCCGAGATCACCTGGGTCTTCAGCGCGGTCATTGCCGCAGCGCCTGCGCCGCCCGCGACCGCGAAGTCCTTCCACTGATAGCCCTGCTTGGTCATGTCGTCCTTGAGCACGCCGACCGCTTTCGATTCGCCGCCCGAGGTCCACCAGTGCAGCACGGAAACAGCCTCGGCAGCCTGCACCGCCGACGCCGTCGCGCCGCACAGAAGACCTGCGGCGCACAGCGCGCCCATGAGCTTACGGACTTTCATTGTTTATCTCCTCCAGCACCTGAACAAGTAACGAGTGGCCCCTGATGTCGCCAGGAAGCGTTGAAAAAACGGTGGTTACACAACGGCAATGCTTGGGTGGCCGGGACTCGGGTGTCGGGGGTGTCGGCGGAGAAGCGCGCCACGCGGGCGATGCATGCGCGCGTGCGAAGCCGGCAGTCCGATATCCGATAGTCGGCCGCTCGGCTCTCAAGAGATGAGTAGGTCAGATCGCAACGACTGTCTCCTCTGCGAGCCGATGGCGTCATGCCTGTGCCGGCCCATGCTAGTGATTGCTTTTGATTTTTACCCGCGCACACGAGCCGCGATTGCAACGCGAAACGAGAGGGCGCAGGCGCGAGGCGGTACACGTGCGAAACGCAGCCGGTGCATGGAAGCAGCGATTTCCGGTCTTCGCTAACATGGGTACGCGGTCGCCTTAGGGAAAACACTCAGCTTCTGATTGACAAGCCATTTTTTTCCCGGGTGACATTTCCTCTTGATTTGGATTGTAGTTAAACTACAATTCAGTGTCAAAAAAAATTTTGTCGAACTACGGTACCCTTTCGTTCGACGTCCCACCGACTTCACAGGCGGCCTCAAAACCCATGCAAAGCGACTCGAATTTCATCTTCGTGCTCTTCGGCGGGACCGGCGACTTGTCGATGCGCAAGATTCTTCCGGCGCTATTCGAAGCGCACCGGGCGGGCATGCTGGCCGCGTCGGGCAAGATCGTCGCGGTGGCGCGCGGCGCGCAGGCTCCCGGCGAATACCTCGCGTGGGTCGAGGAACACGTGAAGCGGCACGTGTCGAAGAAGGGCCTCGACGAGACCGCGTGGCGCAGCTTTCTTGAGCGCATCGAATATGTGCAGCTCGACCTGGGCCGCGCGGAAGACTTCGTGGTGCTGCGCGACGCGCTCGCCAGATACGACGGCACGCGCGTCTTCTATCTGGCGACCGGGCCGTCGCTCTTCGTGCCCATTTGCCGCGCGCTGTCGGAAGTCGGCCTCAACCAGAACGCGCGCATCGTGCTGGAAAAGCCGCTCGGCTATGACCTGAAGTCGTCCAACGCCATCAACGACGCCGTCGGCGAGATCTTCCAGGAAGAGCAGATCTACCGGATCGACCACTATCTCGGCAAGGAGCCGGTGCAGAACCTCCTCGCGCTGCGCTTCGGCAATGCGCTCTTCGAGCCGCTGTGGCGGCGCGAATGGGTCGAGAGCATCCAGATCACCATCGCCGAAGAACTTGGCGTGGAAGCGCGCGGCGACTTCTACGACAACACCGGCGCATTGCGCGACATGGTCCAGAACCATCTGCTGCAACTGCTTTCCATCGTGACGATGGAGCCGCCGCATTCGATGGATTCCGACTCCGTGCGCGACGAAAAGCTGCGCGTGCTGCGCGCGCTGAAGCCGATCGACGAGCGCGACATCAGCCGCGTCGCCGTGCGCGGGCAGTATCACGCGGGCGTGATTCGCGGCGCATCGGTGCCGGCGTACGCGACGGAAGCCGGCGTGCGCCCCGACAGCAATACGGAAACCTTCGTCGCGCTGAAAGTCGAGATCGAAAACTGGCGCTGGGCCGGCGTGCCGTTCTTCCTGCGCACCGGCAAGCGCCTCGCGGACCGCGTCGCGGAGATCGTCGTGAATTTCCGGCCCGTGCCGCATTCGGCGCTCGGCGCGAATGCGCTGCGCGCGGGCGCGAACCGGCTCGTGATCCGCTTGCAGCCGAACGAGACGATTCGCCTCTACTGCCTCGCGAAGCAGCCGGGCGAGGGCATGAATCTCGCAAGCGTCCATCTGGACCTCGCGTTCGACCAGTTCTTCAAGGAAGGGCAGATGGAGGCGTACCAGCGGCTGTTGCTGGACGTGATCCACGGGCGGCTCGCGCTCTTCGTGCGTCGCGACGAGCAGGAAGCCGCGTGGCGCTGGGTCGAGCCGATTCTGAACGCGTGGGCATCGTCGACGAACAAGCCCAAGCCCTACGCGGCGGGCACGTGGGGGCCGGCGGCGTCGAGCGCGATGCTCGCGCAGCATGGCACGTGCTGGCTGGAAGAAGAGAATTGAGGGCGTCGCGCTGACGGCTCCATTCAGAGAGACGCCGCGCGCGACGCCAGCACATAAGACCGCTTCGCGGGCCGTTCGCGGCTTCGCGGCATAAGGCGGGTCGATAAACCAAGACAAGCAGGATGGAGGAGCAGTGATCGAGCTTCGCACTTTCGACGACCCGCGCGCCCACTCGGACGCGCTGGCGAAGGCCGTCAGCGACGCGCTTGCCGCGTCGCTCGCGGCCAGAGGCGCCGCATCGGCCGATGCCAGCGCAGCCGCATCAGGACAGTCCGCTCATGCCACGCTCGCCGTGTCCGGCGGCACGAGCCCGCGTCCGTTCTTGCAGACGCTCTCGCACGAGCCGCTCGCGTGGGCGCACATCGACGTGACGCTCGTCGACGACCGCTGGGTGCCTGAAACCGATTCCGCGAGCAACGCGCGCCTCGTGCGCGAGACGCTGCTGCAAGACGCGGGCGCGGCCGCCTACTTCCTGCCGCTTGTCGATACGTCCGCCACGCTCGACGCGCACGTCGCCGCGCTGAACGCCGACGCGCGCCGCCGTCTGCCGGATGTCGCCGTGCTGGGCATGGGCGAGGACGGCCACACCGCGTCCATCTTCGCGGACGCGCCCGAATGGGACTTCGCCATTTCCACGCAGGACCGCTTCGTCGCCGTGCATCCGGGCAGCGCGCCGCACGCGCGGGTAAGCCTGTCGATGTCCGCGCTCAAGCAGGTGAAGCAGCTTTTTCTCTTCATCTCCGGCCAGAAGAAACTGGACGTGCTGAACGCGGCGCTCGCCGCGCGCCAAAAGAATGCCATCTCGACCCTGGCCAACGATGAAGGAGTGAAGCTCGATGTCTACTGGTGTGCATAAGGCCGCGCCGGCGGCGAGCCACGCCGATGGACCGAGGCTGCTCGCCGACATCGGCGGCACCAACGCGCGCTTCGCGCTGGAGACGGCGCCCGGCGAAATCGGGCAGATTCGCGTTTATCCGGGCGCCGATTACCCCGGCATCGCCGAAGTCATGCAGCAGTATCTGAAGGACACGAAAGTCGGCCGCGTCAATCACGCCGCGATCGCGATCGCCAATCCGGTGGACGGCGATCACGTGAAAATGACGAACCACGACTGGAGCTTCTCGATCGAAGCGACGCGCCGCGCGCTCGGCTTCGACACGCTGCTCGTCGTCAACGACTTCACCGCGCTCGCGATGGCGCTGCCCGGTCTCACCGATGCGCAGCGCGTGCAGGTGGGCGGCGGCGCGCGCCGGCAGAACAGCGTGATCGGCCTCCTGGGGCCGGGCACGGGCCTGGGCGTGTCGGGTCTGATCCCTGCGGACGATCGCTGGATCGCGCTCGGCAGCGAAGGCGGCCACGCGAGCTTCTCGCCGTTCGATGAAAGCGAAGACCTCGTCACGCGCTATGCGCGCCGGAAGTACCCGCACGTGTCGTTCGAGCGCGTGTGCGCGGGCCAGGGGCTGGAGCTGATCTACCGCGCATTCGCGGAGCGCGACAACGTCGCGGTGGCCGACACGTTCACCGCCGCCGACGTCACCACGCGCGCGCATCAAGGCGAGGCGCTCGCGCTCGAAACGGTGAACTGCTTTTGCGCGATCCTCGGCACGTTCGCCGGCAATATCGCGGTGACGCTCGGCGCGCTGGGCGGCATCTATATCGGCGGCGGCATCGTGCTGAAGCTGGGCGAATTGTTCCACAAGTCGCCGTTTCGCGAGCGGTTCGAATCGAAAGGGCGCTTCCAGCAGTATTTGTCCGGCATTCCGACCTACGTCATCACCGCGGAATATCCGGCGTTCCTCGGCGTCTCCGCGATTCTTGCCGAGCAGTTGTCGAATCGGGCGAACAGCGGGTCGTCGGCGGTGTTCGAGCGCATTCGCCAGATGCGCGATGCGCTCACGCCCGCCGAGCGGCGCGTGGCCGATCTCGCGCTGAATCATCCGCGCTCGATCATCAACGATCCGATCATCGACATCGCGCGCAAGGCCGACGTGAGCCAGCCGACGGTGATTCGCTTTTGCCGCTCGCTGGGCTGTCAGGGCCTCTCCGACTTCAAGCTGAAGCTCGCGACGGGTCTCACCGGCACGATTCCGGTGAGCCACAGCCAGGTGCATCTCGGCGATACGGCCACCGACTTCGGCGCGAAGGTGCTGGACAACACCGTGTCGGCCATCCTTCAGCTGCGCGAGCATCTGAACTTCGAGAACGTCGAGCGCGCGATTGACATTCTGAACGGCGCGCGGCGCATCGAGTTCTATGGCTTGGGGAATTCGAACATCGTCGCGCAGGACGCGCACTATAAGTTCTTCCGCTTCGGCATCCCGACGATTGCCTACGGCGATCTCTATATGCAGGCGGCGTCGGCGGCGCTGCTCGGCAAGGGCGATGTGATCGTGGCCGTGTCGAAGTCCGGGCGCGCGCCCGAGTTGCTGCGCGTGCTGGAAGTGGCGATGCAGCAGGGCGCGACGGTCATCGCGATCACGTCGAGCAACACGCCGCTCGCCAAGCGCGCGACGGTGGCGCTGGAGACGGATCACATCGAGATTCGCGAGTCGCAGTTGTCGATGATCTCGCGCATTCTGCATCTCGTGATCATCGACATTCTCGCGGTCGGCGTGGCCATTCGCCGCGCGGCGCCGCAGCCGGGTGCGAAGATCAGCGAGACGGTCGCGCAAGCGCGCGAGTCCAGCGACGACGAAGCCGCCGCCGTGCTCGACTGGCTGAGTCACGGTGCGTCGGGCATGGCGAAGGAATAACGCCCGAGCAGTTCGAACGAAAAGGGCCGCCGATGTGAATCGGTGGCCCTTTTCTCTGGCGGGCAAGAAAACGGCGCGGCTCCTTGCGGGAGCCGCGCCGCTTCGTGCATCAGACGCGCTGCTTAGAACGAGTGCTGAATGCCCGCGTACACGCCCGTCTGGCTGCGGCCGGGGAACGGATTGTCCGTCGACGCAGCGGTGCCGAAGCTGTTGGCGTTGAGGCCGTAGTTCGCCGTCTTGCTGTTCTGAACGGTGGCCACTTGCAGGTCGAACAGGGTGCGCTTAGACAGGTTGTACGAGCCGCCGACGGTGTACATGGTCGCGTTGCCTGCGCCGTTGTTGCCGTTGACGTGATAGACGGCGGCGGTCAGCGCCGCAGCCGGCGACGCCTGCCACGTCACGCCGCCCCATTCGTGGTCGAGCGTGGTCGGCTCGCCCGGCAACTGGCCGGTCATGCCCGAAGAACGAATCGCCTGATAACCGGCCTGAACCTTGAACTGGCCGAGGAACACGTTCGCCATCGCGGAGTATTCGCGTGAGTAGGCGTAGACGCCCTGAGTCGTGCCATAGCCGCCGCCGAGCTGACCGTTGGCCGGATTGCGGATCTCGTCGTACATGCCGCGAATCTGGAAGTAGGGCGACGAATAGGTGACATACGCTCCTGCTTCGCGGCCTTGCGGCGTCGTGCCGTTGCCGTTCCAGTTCGTCGCGTTCGAAAGCGCGTATTGGCCGTAGAAGTCGAAGCCCGCGAACTTTGGCGACTGGTACGAGATGTTGTTGCTCGATTGCGGCCAGTTACGTCCACGCACCAGCGATGCCGACGACCAGTTCGACTGACCGAACGGATCGAAGTCCCACACGCCGTTGGACACAAACAGTTCGCGGCCGAGCAGCACCGTACCGAAGCTGTTGTTCGCGATACCGACCGTCGCCCAGCGATTGAAGAGGCCGCCGCCGCCCGGGCCTTGACCCGTCATGGTGTTGAAACTGCCTTCCAGCTGGAACACGGCACGATTGCCGCCGCCCAGATCTTCGGCGCCCTTCAAGCCCCACAGGCTCGTGCCCCAGTCGCCGCTTTCAGCGCGGATGCGGCTCGCCGTGACGTTCTTCGCCGCGCCCGTCGGCACGCCGTTCATGTATTCGAGTCCCGCGTCCAGGCGGCCGTACAGCGTCACGCTGCTTTGGGCATGCGCCGCCGCGCCGAACGTCAGCAGCGCCGCATCTCCTCCAACTCCTGTCAAAAGTGGCACAACTGCCATCGGAATTTTGAAGGAGAACTACATTTTCGGAGGGCGGCCTTCGTACTTTTGATTCAATTTGACAAACGCGGCAACAAGCCGCCGCATGCATGCGTTAGGCGAGCCGCCAATAAAAAACGGTGCGACACCCTTTCGGGCACCGCACCGATACGCGCCTCTCGCAGCAGCGTGAAAACCTTATAGAACTATTCTTGGTTCAGACTCGCTGCTTAGAACGAGTGCTGAATACCGGCATAGACGCCCGTCTGGCTGTGGCCGGCGAACGGGTTGTCCGTTGCGGCAGCCGTGCCGAAGTTGTTGGCGTTCAGGCCGTAGTTGGCGCTCTTGCTGTTCTGCACCGTCGCGACTTGCAGGTCGAACAGGGTGCGCTTCGACAGGTTGTACGAGCCGCCGACCGTGTAGATGGTCGCGTTACCCGCGCCGTTGTTGCCGTTCACGTGGTAGACCGCGCCGATCAGTGCCGCCGCCGGCGTTGCTTGCCACGTCACGCCGCCCCATTCGTGGTCGAGCGTAGTCGGCTGGCCGGGCAACTGGCCCACCATGCCGGACGAGCGGATCGCCTGGTAAGCGCCCTGAACCTTGAACTGGCCGAGGAACAAGTTGAACATCGCCGTGTATTCGCGCGAGTACGCGTAGACGCCGTTGCCGTTGTTCGTGCCGCCGTTGAGCGCGTTGTAGGCGCCGCCGAGCGTACCGTTGGCCGGGTTGCGGATTTCGTCGTACATGCCGCGAATCTGGAAGAGCGGCGTGGTGTACGTGATGTACGCGCCACCTTCGCGGCCTTGCGGCGTCGTGCCGTTGCCGTTCCAGTTCGTTGCGTTGGACAGTGCGTACTGGCCGTAGAAGTCGAAGCCCGCGAACTTCGGCGACTGGTACGAAATGTTGTTGCTCGACTGCGGCCAGTTGCGGCCACGCACCAGCGAAGCCGACGACCAGTTCGACTGACCGAACGGATCGAAGTCCCACACGCCGTTAGCGATGAAGAGTTCGCGGCCCAACAGCAGCGTACCGAAGTTGTTGTTCGCGATACCGACCGTCGCCCAACGATTGAAGAGGCCGCCGCCGCCCGGGCCTTGACCCGTCATGGTGTTGAAGCTGCCTTCCAACTGGAACACGGCGCGATAGCCGCCGCCCAGATCTTCGACGCCCTTCATGCCCCAGAGGCTCGTACCCCAGTCGCCGCTTTCCGCACGGAAGCGGTGCGACGAGCCGGTGGCCGCGCCGTTGGCGCCGACGCCGGTCGGCACGCCGTTCATGTACTCCAGGCCGGCGTCCAGGCGGCCATACAGCGTCACGCTGCTTTGAGCCTGAGCCACCGCGCTGAACGTCAGCAGTGCTGCTGCCGCGAGCAAAGCTTTCTTCATCATCTCCTCCAACCCTGTCAAGAAATAGAACCAAGTGCTGCCGTGTGCGGTTCGATGCGGGCGCATCCAACCGGAAATTGTTTTTCGAGGAACGACACACGCGTAACGACAGTGCTCGTGACGACTCGCGCGTCGTGGGCGCGAATCTGACGCCGGTCCGTCGACTGGCGTTTCCTCACTTTGTTTTGAAGTAAAACTACTTTTTGTGCACTTCGTTTTGGTACTTTAGTTACCAATTTAACAAATTACGTCACACTCGCCAAAGGAATTTGACGCTCACGGATGCGGTGTGTCAAAAACGCAAAGCCATTGTGGCGTGGACGCGACCCAAAGCATGGGAAACGGCCTGCAAAGCCTTATCCAGCAAGGCTCCGCGCTTGGGAAAGTTTCGGGGTCAGGTTTGACGCCTATTGACGCGCGAACGTGTCGGCGCTAGGTGGCAGAAATGGGCTGGAAGGGCCGCCGGGCGGGGCGCGGCGGCGAAAAAAAAGCGCCTCGCGGGCGCTTTTTCTTTCCAAGAGTGTGCGGCAGCTACTTGAGACTACCCGAAAGAAACTGCCTGAGCCGCTCGCTCTTCGGCTGAGCGAACACCTCGTTCGGGCGACCTTCCTCCTCGATACGCCCCTGATGCAGAAACACGACGTGGTTCGACACATTGCGCGCGAACGCCATTTCGTGCGTGACGACGATCATCGTGCGGCCTTCCTCGGCGAGCGTCTGCATCACCTTCAGCACTTCGCCGACGAGTTCCGGGTCGAGCGCGGACGTGGGTTCGTCGAAGAGCATGACGTCCGGGTGCATGGCGAGGGCGCGGGCAATCGCCACGCGCTGCTGCTGGCCGCCCGACAAATGCGACGGATACTGCTTCTCCAGTCGCGGCGCGAGCCCGACCTTCTCCAGATACGTGCGGGCGCGATCCTCGGCTTCCTTCTTCGGCAGGCCGAGCACGTTCACGGGCGCCTCCGTCACGTTCTCCAGCACGTTCATGTGCGACCAGAGGTTGAAGTGCTGAAACACCATCGAGAGCTTCGAGCGGACTTGCCGCAGTTGCTTCGCGTCCGCGACCTTCAAGGCGCCGGTCTTGTCCAACATCGTGCGCACTTCGGCGCCGTCGACGAAGATGCGCCCGCGATTCGGCTGCTCGAGAAAGTTGATACAGCGCAGCATCGTGCTCTTGCCGGATCCCGACGACCCGATGATGCTGATCACGTCGCCGGCGTTCGCCTTCAGCGAGACGCCTTTCAGAACTTCGTTGCTGCCGTACTGCTTGTGAATGTCATCGACGAAAAGCTTGTGCTTCTGGGAATTCATGTGCGGTCCTGTAGCCCGATTGCCTGACTTATTTGCCTTGCGGCCGCAGGTACGCGAGCCAGCGATGTTCGGCGCGGCGGAACAGCCACACGAGCGCGAACGAAATGACGAGATAGAGCAGGGCAGCGATGCCGAACGCCTGGAACGACTGATACGTCGCGGAGTTCACGTCGCGCGCGATCTTCAGGATGTCCGGCACGGTCGCCGTGAACGCGACGGTCGTCGCGTGCAGCATGAGAATGACTTCGTTGCTGTAGTAAGGCAGCGCACGGCGCAGCGCCGAGGGCAAAATCACGCGGCGATACAGCGTGAAGCTCGACATGCCGTAAGCGCGCGCCGCTTCGATCTCGCCATAGGGCGTCGCCTTGATCGCGCCGGCGAAGATTTCCGTCGTGTACGCGCAGGTGTTGAGCGTGAACGCGAGCAGCGTGCAGTTCATGCCGCTGCGGAAGAACTCGGAAAGCAGTACGTGATCGCGCACGACTTGCAGGCTGTAAAGGCCCGTATAGCAGAGCAGCAACTGCACGTAGAGCGGCGTGCCGCGAAACACGTACGTGTACAGCCAGACGCTGCGCGAGAGCAGCTTGTTCTTCGACACCCGCGCGACGGCGAGCGGCACGGAGAGGCAGAACCCGAGGCCGATGGACACCACGAGCAGCCACATCGTGATGGCGAGACCGGTAATTCGGTAGCCGTCGGTGAAAAGGTAGTTCTTCCAGAATTCCTGGATGATTTCGATCATGAAGTCCGCCGCTCTTTGATACTGGAATAAGGCTGGATATCCGAATGCCGCTGGTTACAGGTCCGCCTTGCGCACGCCGATGGAGTAGCGCCGCTCCAGCCAGATCAGCACGAAGTTCGAGATCGTGGTGATGGCGAGATAGACGACGCCCGCGAGCAGCGTGAAGAAGAAGAACCGCTGCGTGCCTTTGCCGGCGTCCTGGGCGGCCTTCACCACATCCGCGAGGCCGATGATCGACACGAGCGCGGTCGCCTTCACCATCACCTGCCAGTTGTTGCCGATGCCCGGCAGCGCGAAGCGCATCATCTGAGGAAACATGATGCGCGAGAAGGTCTGCCACGGCGTCATGCCGTACGCCGCGCCCGCTTCGAGCTGGCCGCGCGGCACCGATAGGAACGCGCCGCGGAACGTCTCGGTGAAATACGCGCCGTAGATGAAGCCGAGCACGAGAATGCCCGCGAGGAACGGATCGATATCGATCTGATCCCAGCCGAGCTGGTCGGTGAGCAGGTTCAGCCAGATCTGGATGCTGTAGAAGAGCAGCAGCATCAGCACGAGATCGGGTACGCCGCGAATCAGCGTCGTATAGACCGTGCCGATGCCCGACGCGATACGGCTCTTGGAGAGCTTCGCCGCCGCGCCGATGAGGCCGATCACGAAGGCGAACGCCAGCGACAGCACCGCGAGCTTGACGGTCTGCCAGGTGCCCGCGAGGATCAGCGGACCGTAGCCTTGCAACATGGTGATTCCTTGGTAAGGTGCGCCCATTCCACGCGCGCACGAAGCGGCTCGCCCGCCGCGCTTCGCTGCCGAAATTCGCCGCCGCATTGGCCGCCGAATTTGGCCGCCTACGCGCGGCTCGCCGGCGTTACCTCGATGAAGCCCCGACGCGGATGGTCTCGTTTCTTTCCGGCGCCGCTCGTGGCGCGGGCGCCGGCGGTCCGTATTCTAGGTGGCCAAAATTGGCGAGCACGCCCAAAACGCAAATGCCGCGATTGTCGTGGATGCCGCGAATGTCCCGAATGCCCGTGTTTCCGAAGGCGCTGCCGCGACGCCGCCACCCGAAAAGCGCGGTATTTTACCCGAACCCGGCGTGCGCGCGGCGATAGCCGGACAAGTCCGATTACCTCCATCGGCGGGACGGTGTAGTGCCGTTGCGCTCGTTGTTCCGGCAGGCGGCCGCCCTTACATTGTCTCCATCGCAGTTCAACGTCTACACCGGGAGCACAACATGTTCGAGATTCGCCGCAGCAACGAACGCGGTCACGCTAACCACGGCTGGCTGGACTCGTATCACACCTTCTCGTTCGCCGATTATCACGATCCGGAGCACGTCCACTTCGGCGCGCTGCGCGTGATCAACGAAGACCGCGTCGCGGGCGGACAGGGCTTCGGCACGCACGGTCATCGCGACATGGAGATCGTGAGCTACGTGCTGGAAGGCGCGCTCGCGCACCGCGACAGCATGGGCAACGGATCGACCATCCGCCCCGGCGACGTGCAGCGCATGAGCGCCGGCACCGGCGTGCGGCACAGCGAGTTCAACGGCTCGCCGACCGAAACGGCGCACTTCCTGCAAATCTGGATCATTCCGGATGCGCCGGGCGGCGCGCCGGGCTACGAGGAAAAGCGTTTTACCGATGACGAAAAGCGCGGCCGCCTGCGCGTGATCGCTTCGCCCGAAGGCACGGACGGCTCGGTGAAGATCGGCGCCGACGCGCGGATTTTCGCGGGCCTGTTCGATGGCGACGAGCGCGCCGAGTTCGACGTGCCGGCGGGCCGCCGCGTGTATGTGCATGTGGCGCGCGGCAAGGTGTCGGTGAACGGCGAGGCGCTCGGCGCGGGCGATGCCGCGAAGATCGAGGACATCGCCAAAGTGACGATCGACGGGGGCGAGCGGGCCGAAGTGCTGCTGTTCGATCTGGCGTAATTGGCTGTCGATGATGTGAAAAACCGCGGGCTCGCGCCCGCGGTTTTTTTGCGCCTGCGAGTACCGCTTACGGTTTCGCGGTCGCGGATGCGCCCGGCGCGCCCTGAGCCGCGTCCGGCCCGCCGCGATGCTTGCCCCAGCGTTCGTGCATCTTCTGCTGGTGCTCGCGCATGCGGGCGAAGTGCTGCTTGAGCGCCGTGCTTACGGTCGTCTTTTGCTGGTCGTTCAGCGAGTTATAGAAGTTGAGCCAGGCGGTCGCCGTCTGCTCGTGCAACTGCATTTGCTGCTGCTCGAGCTTCTGATGCGCGGCGTGCATCGCGTTCAGATCCAGAATCGGCTGGTTTTGCATCGACTGGAACTGCTCGCGCATCTGGCGATGGCTTTCGCGCATGGCCTTGTGATTCTGCTTCATCGTGTCGATGGCCGTTTGCCAGAGCCTTTCCTGATCCGTATTCAGCTTGAGCTGAGCGTGCAGCTCGTCCAGCTGCTTCTGAATGCGCATTTCAATGTGATGACCGCCGGGCCCGCCCATCATGGCCGGGGCGCCGGGCGGCGGCGCGTTCGGCGCGTCGTTGGTGGCGGCGTGGGCCGCGCCGAAGGTCAGCGCGAGTGCGGTAGCAGCGGCGGCGAGAATGCGATATTGCTTGCTCATCGTGAGACTCCCTGATTGATGTCGGAGCCGAATGCGCGGATTTCGTTGAGGCCGCGCTTGGTCGGTGAGACACAGCGTAGTGGCTCGTCCCGGCGCGCGTGTTACCGGCTCGGCGTTTCGTATTACGCTGGTTTACGCGCTGCTTTCGCCGTAACACCCCGTAACCCTTTGCCGTGCGCGGGCCGCCGACCGGCCGGGACTCACGCGCTAAACTCCCTCTCATGACTACACAAATCCTTGTCGTCGACGACGACGCCGAACTGCGCGACCTCTTGCGCGACTATCTGGTCCGGCAGGGCATCGAAGTATCGGTGCTGCACGACGCCGGTTCGCTCGAACGCCGTATCGAGCGCGAGCGCCCCGATCTGATCGTTCTCGATCTGATGATGCCGGGCGTCGACGGCCTGACGGCGCTGCGGAAGCTCCGCGCATCGGGCGACGACATTCCCGTCATCATGCTGACCGCGCGCGCGGACGACGTGGACCGCATCGTCGGTCTGGAGCTCGGCGCGGACGATTACCTCGGCAAGCCGTTCAACCCGCGCGAACTGCTCGCACGCGTGCAGGCCGTGCTGCGCCGCCGCCGCACCATTCCGTCCGCCGCGCCCGAGCAGCGCGAGCCGTATTCGTTCGGCCGCTTCCGCCTGGACTTCCAGTCGCGCACGCTGCAGCACGACGAAAAGCCGATCACGCTCTCCGGCAGCGAATTCGCGCTGCTCAAGATTTTCGTGAATCACCCGATGCGCACGCTCACGCGCGAGCGCCTGCTCGAACTGCTGCACGGTCCGGAATACGACGGCACCGACCGCGGCATCGACGTGCAGGTGTGGCGCCTGAGGCGCATTCTGGAAAGCGATCCTTCCGCGCCGCGCTTCATTCAGACGGTGCGGGGACGCGGCTACGTGTTCGTGCCCGACGGCGAGCAAAATGCGCCGGCCCATTGATTCGCTGTTCGGCCGGCTGGTCGTTCTGGTCATCGGCGTGCTGGTGCTCTCGCACCTCGCGTGGTTCGCCGTCATCCGCGTCGAGCGCGACTACTCGCAAACGCGCTATGCCGTCGAGGAAGCGGCGTTCCTGGTCGAAGCGGTGCGGCAGCACATCGCGAACAATCCGGAACAGCCGTTGCCCTCGCGCGTGCGCATCGTGCCACTGCAAGCGGCGGATGTGCCGCAGCCCGCGAGCGGCGACGAGCTTCCGCGTCCGCTCTCACGTTTCATCGAGGACATGAAAGACCGCTTGCCCGACGGCACCGACGTGCGCCCCGGCCCGCCCGGCGCGCCGCCGAGCGTCTGGGTCCACGGCGCGAAGGACGCGGGCTGGATCGTCGTGCCGGTGCAGCCGCTGCGCCCGCCGCGCTCGCGCGACCGCATGCTCGTGTGGCTTGCCATTATCTTTTTGACGGCGGTGCTGGCGGCGCTCTTCGCCGCGTGGCAGTTGCAGTCGCCGCTGCGCTCGCTCGCGCAGGCGGTCGCGCGCTTCGGACGCGGGCAGCCCACGCCGCCCGTGCCTGAGCGCGGCCCGCGCGAGTTGCGTCAGCTCACGCACGGCTTCAATCAGATGGTGCGCGAAGTGTCGCAAAGCGAGAGCGACCGCGCCGTGATGCTGGCAGGCGTCGCGCACGATCTGAAGACGCCGCTTGCGCGCCTGCGCCTGCGCGCCGAGATGATGGACGACGAAAAGACGCGCGACGGCGTGGTGCGCGACGTCGATTCCATGGCGCATATCGTCGATCAGTTTCTGGTCTTCGCGCATGACCGCGCGGACGGCAGCGAGCCCGTCGCGGTGGATCAGCAGTGCGAGCGCGTTGCGCGGGCGTATCGCGCGGTCGCGCCGGGCGCGGATACCGTGCGTCTGAAGCTCGAAGCGGGGCCGGGCTTCGTGTTGCCGGCCGCGACGCTCGACCGCTTGCTCTCCAACTTGCTGGATAACGCGCATGCTTATGGCGCGCCGCCCATCGTCATCGAGACGCGGCGCGAGGCGAAAGGCTGGGTGCTGTCCGTGTCGGACCACGGCAAGGGCATTGCGCCCGACGATCTCATCAAGGCGAGCCGCCCGTTCGTGCGGCTCGATCCGGCGCGCGGCGGCAGCGGGCATAGCGGCCTCGGGCTCGCCATCGTCGAGCGGCTCGCGCGGCGCGCGGGCGGCGAGTGCGAGATCGGCAATCAGGTCGATGGCGGCTTGCAGGTCGCGATGACCTTCCCGTTCGATCCCGCCGCGCGGACGGTCACGGCGCGCCGCGCCGGATCGCCGCACGAGGAGCGCGCGTTCTGACCACGCGCCCGTAATTCCGCGAGGCTCAGTCGAACAGCGTCTGAAGCGCCGAGGCCGCCTCGCTATCTACCGTGTTGTACGTCACGGTGGACGCCTCGAAGATGTAGTGCGTCGTGTACTTGCCGAGCCGCGACAGGATTTCCTCCTGAATCACTTCCGGCGCGAGGTCGATTTTCAGATACCACGCGGTGGACGACAGCCGCGTCTGGAACGACCCGTACTCCGCGAGCAATTGGTCGAACGTTTCAGCATCCTGATCGCGGCACACGATGACCAGATTTCCCTTCATGCATTCCTCCCGATAACAGCCACGCAGTCGATACCCAGGACCGATGATACCTGCGCGGACATGTCCGCGTGGCGACGAGGGAGATGCCGGCGGCGCTACTTGCCGGCGAGCGAGTCTTCGGTGTGGCGCGTGGGCGGCGGGTCGGCGGGGCGCACTTCGCTGCGGTCGCGCCCGCGCGACTTCGCCTCGTAGAGCGCGAGATCGGCGCGCGAGAGCATCCATTCGAGCGCGTCGTCGCTCGCCTGTTCGGTGATGCCGATGCTGACCGAGAGCACCGCATCGTCCGGCAAATGCGCGCAGTGTTCGTGATGGAAGCGCTTGCGCAGCCGTTCGAGCACGGCTTGCGCATCGGCCAGCGACGTCTGCGGCAGCAGAATGCCGAATTCCTCGCCGCCGAGCCGCCCGATCGCGTCGCTCGGACGAAGCTGCTCGCGGCAGACTTCCGCGAAATGCTCGAGCGCGCGATCGCCGGACGCGTGCCCGTAGCGGTCGTTGATCTGCTTGAAATGGTCGAGGTCGGCAATGGCGACCGACAGCGGCGTGCCGGTCGAGCGCGCCAGTTCGACCTCTTGCCGCAGCGTATCGAGGAAATAGCGGCGCGACAGGGCGCCCGTGAGCGCGTCGTGGCGCGCTTCGGCCGACAACAGCGTATTGGCCGATTGCAACTGCTCCGCCAGATCGCGCGTTGCGCGATGCAGCCTGCGCTCGCGAGAATACGAGGTGGCGATCACCACGGCGAGCGTCACGACGCCGAGCATCGTAAGGAACACGAGCAGGCGGTCGCGGCTATGGTTGCGCGTGATCTCGGTCCAGCTGGTGAGCGGGTGGACGATATGCGCCGACAAGCCCGAGTTGAGGCCGGTGCGCTCGTCGTACAGCGAGGGCACGGTGTCGCCGTTCACGGCGAAGAAGCCTTTCGCGAGCGCGGGCGCGAGCCAGGGCGCCGACTGCCGCATGCGCTCGCCGACGTTTTCTATGCGCAGCGGCGCGAACGCGTCGCGTCGATAGTGTTCGAGGCGCTCGCGGGCGGTCATGCGCGCGATAGCCGCATCCGGCATCGCCTGATATTCGAGCCGGCCGTCGTGCGCCATCACCACGACGCCGTTTTCGTCGGTGACGAAGGTTCCAGGGCGCGACACCCAGTGCCGCAACCGGTCGATGCTCACCTTCGCGATCACCGCGCCGACCAAGAGCCCGTCCTGGTACACGGGCGCGGCGATGAAGATGCCCGGTTCGGCCGACAGCCGGCCGACGCCGTACATTTCGACGAAACCGCCGAGCAGCGCCCGCACGACATAGGCCCGACCGCTCATGTCGTAGCCGATGAAGCTGTTGTCTTCGCCCGCGTTGCTCGACGCAATGCAGTAACCCTGTTCGTTCACGAGCCAGAGGGAGTCGAGTCCGGAGAAGCCCTGCGCGTCGTGCAGGAAGCGGTTCACCTTGTCGAGTCCGGGCCGGGCCATCCATTGCTCGCGCCGCACGGTTTCCGTCGCCTTCACGCTCGACGCGTAACGCCGCGACTCCGACAGCGCGCGCTGCGTGACGTCCATCTGCGCGAGCGTCGCGGGAATGGCGCGGGACATGGCGAGGTCGCTCGCGATGATCTGCGCCATGTTGTCGACGATGGAAGCCGCCATCTGCCGTTCGGTGCGCACGGTGGCGGCCATCTCCTGCTGTACCATGCGGTCCGACAGCAGGCCGGCGGCGACCCAGCACCCGAGCGCGAGCAACGCGAGGCAAAGCGTCGCGATGGCACGGTGCAGGAGGAGCTTTTTCATCGGTCTGGCCCGTGTCGCGGCGTCACGCCGCGGCCATCGGGTGTTCGGCGCGTGCCCGCGACGCGGCCGCGAGAAGCTGCGCCCCAAGCGTGGCCGATTCCGATTCGCGCGGGGACTCGCCGACACGGGCCAAAAACGCGATAATCGCCGCCCTGAGGCGGGCGGTCAGCCGGCTTGCCCGGGCGCGTTCATTGCGTCTGTCAGGCGCGGCGGCGGTCTGTGCATGCGCGCGAGCTTCGGGCGTGCGGCCAGAAAGGTGTCTCGTGTCCGTCGGACGGCCTTCCGACTCGTTCTTGGCGTCTCGCATTGCATCGGCGCTCATTTATTGTTTGTGACAAGCCCAGATTGGACGATGTTTTTCGTCGTCTATCAAGCGCCTTATTAATGCGAACGGCGTTCGCCCAACACATTGCCTCGCAACCGCGCGGTTTGCTTGCCGCGGCGGCTCGCTTGTGCCTGCATTCGGCGCGATGGCGGGCCGAAAGCGCGCTGCAAGGATGAAGCGGTGCGCGCCGGTTTGCGCCGGCCCTTCAGTTCGGCCCGGCCGTGCCGATGAGCAACAGAAGCCGCACGCCGCGAGCCAAAGTTCGGCGCGAAGGTTGTGCCTGTCATCGTGAGTGGTGTAGTGTCGCTCGGTTCAGCGCGAGCGCGTGTCGTCCGCCGGGCGGCCGGACGCGTTGAACCTGTTGAACCCGTCGTGCGCCATCGCGCGCCGTCGCGGCAACGAAGGTGAGGGGGCTCGCCCGGACGACGGCACTAGCCGTCTCGAGCATCATCCGCGCCGTGCGCGGTCGTAACACAGCCTTACGGGGAGGGCCTTGAATGGAATTTGGTTTCAATCTGAATCGCACGGCGAACGCGTCCGCCTGGCGGCTCCTGCCCAACCGCTGGGACTTCGTGGCGTTCCCGATGATTATCTGCATCATCGCGCTCGCCGCTGTCGGCTTTCACGAAACGCTCGCGCCCATCTCGACCCTGCAGACGCAGGCGATCTCGCTCGACCCCGCGAATCTCCCCGAATATGCGTTGCGAACGACCTTGCGCATGCTGGCCGCGATGGTCGCGTCGCTCGTCTTCACGCTCGCCTACGGCACGCTCGCCGCGAAGAGCCGGCGCGCGTCGCTCGTGCTCGTGCCGATTCTCGACATCCTTCAGTCGGTGCCGGTGCTCGGCTACATCTCTTTTACCGTCACGTTCTTTCTCGCGCTTTTCCCGGGGCGCGTGATCGGCGCGGAGTGCGCGGCCATTTTCGCGATCTTCACGAGCCAGGCGTGGAACATGACGTTCAGCTTCTACCAGTCGCTGCGCACGGTGCCGCGCGACCTGGACGAAGTCTCGCGCGGCTTTCACCTGACCAACTGGCAACGCTTCTGGAAGCTCGAAGTGCCGTTCTCGATGCCCGGCCTCATCTGGAACATGATGATGTCGATGTCGGGCGGCTGGTTCTTCGTCGTGGCCTCCGAGGCGATCACGGTCGGCAATCGCAGCATCGTGCTGCCGGGCATCGGCGCATATCTCGCGGCGGCCATCGGCGAGCGCAACCTCGGCGCGATCGGCTGGGTGATTCTGGCGATGACCGTTGTGATTCTCGCCTACGACCAGTTGATGTTCCGCCCGCTCGTCGCGTGGGCGGACAAGTTCCGCATGGAGAACACGAGTTCGGGCAACGCGCCGGAGTCGTGGCTGCTCGACCTCATTCGCCGCACGCGCCTGATTCACCGCCTGCTCGTTCCGGCGGGGTGGATTCTCGCCAAAGCCGCGCGCGTGCCGATCAAACTGCCGTCGCTGCAAGGCGTGAAGCTGCCGCTGCGCGCGCCGGTGTCGTCGACGCGCGCCGGCGATATCGCCTGGGGCGCGGCGGTGCTCGTGATTACCGCGTACGTCGTCTGGAAGGTGGTGTCGTTCGTCGCGACGGGCGTCACCTGGGGCGAGGTCGGGCATGTGTTCGTGCTCGGCTTCATCACGCTGTTGCGCGTGGTGGTGCTGATCGCGATTGCCTCGGTGATCTGGGTGCCGATCGGCGTGCTCATCGGCCTGCGCCCGGCGCTCGCCGAGAAGTTTCAGCCGCTCGCGCAGTTCCTTGCGGCGTTCCCGGCGAACCTGCTGTTTCCGGTGTTCGTCGTCGTGATCGTGCGCTGGCATCTGAACCCGGACATCTGGCTGTCGCCGCTCATCGTGCTCGGGACACAGTGGTATATCCTTTTCAACGTGATCGCGGGCGCGTCGGCCTATCCGAACGATTACCGCGAAGCCGCGACGAATTTCCAGATTCGCGGCTGGCAGTGGTGGAAGAAGGCCATGCTGCCGGGCATTTTCCCGTACTACGTCACCGGCGCGATCACCGCTTCGGGCGGCGCGTGGAACGCGAGCATCGTCGCGGAAGCGGTGTCGTGGGGCAAGACCAGCGTCGTCGCGCACGGACTGGGCGCCTATATCGCGCAGAACACGGCCGATGGCGACTACCCGAAGATCATTCTCGGCATCGCGGTGATGTCGCTCTTCGTGACGCTGTTCAACCGCCTGTTGTGGCGCCCGCTGTACGCCTACGCCGAAGCGCGGCTTCGACTGGATTGAGGACGAGTTCCGATGCAGAACCTTAAAAACACTCAGACGCCCGCCCAGCAGGCGGCGGTGCGCACTCCCGGCACGCCCGCCGGCGCGCCTGCGTCGGCGTCGCAGAAGCCGCCGCGTCTCGGCGCGGAGATTCTGCGCGTGCAGAACGTGAGCCGCGGCTTCAACAAGACGCAGGGCGAACTGCTCGTGCTCGACGACGCGAATCTCTCGCTGCGCGAAGGCGAGATCGTCGGTCTGCTCGGGCGCTCGGGCTCGGGCAAGTCGACGCTTTTGCGCATCATCGCCGGACTGATCGAGCCGACCGACGGCGAAGTGACCTATCTGAACGAGCCGTTGCGCGGCCCGGCGAAGGGCGTCGCGATGGTGTTCCAGACCTTCGCGCTCTTTCCGTGGCTGACCGTGCTGCAAAACGTGGAGGCCGGTCTCGAAGCGCAGGGCGTGGGCGCGCGAGAGCGCCGCGAGCGGGCGCTCGCCGCTATCGACCTGATCGGTCTGGACGGCTTCGAAAACGCCTATCCGCGCGAATTGTCGGGCGGCATGCGGCAGCGCGTGGGCTTTGCGCGGGCGCTCGTCGTCGATCCGACGCTGCTCCTGATGGACGAGCCGTTTTCCGCGCTCGACGTGCTGACCGCCGAAAACCTGCGCACCGACTTGCTCGATCTGTGGACGCAGGGGCGTCTGCCGATCAAGTCCGTGCTGATCGTGACGCACAACATCGAAGAAGCGGTGTTCATGTGCGACCGCATTCTCGTGCTGTCGTCGAATCCCGGCCGCGTGATGGCCGAGATCAAGGTGCCGTTCAAGCACCCGCGCAACCGGCTGGACCCGGCGTTCCGGCGCCTGGTGGACGACATCTACGCGAAGATGACCGCCCGCCAGCTCGACGACGCGAAGAGGAAGGGGCTTGAGTTGGGAAGCTGGCTGCCGTCCGTGTCGACGAATCTGATGGCGGGTCTGATCGAAACGCTCGCCGCCGAGCCGTACCACGGCCGCGCGGACATGCCGGAAATCGCACGGACGCTGCATCTTGAAGTGGACGACCTCTTTCCGATTGCCGAAGTGCTGCAACATCTCGGTTTCGCGGACGTGCGCGAAGGCGACATCTACCTGACGCCACAGGCCCGCGTGTTCGCGGAATTCGGCACGCAGGAACGCAAGATGATGTTCGCCGAGCACTTGCTGCGGCACGTGCCGCTCGCCGCGCGCATCAAGAAGGTGCTCAACGAGCGGCCGGGGCATCGCGCGCCGCGCGTGCGCTTCGAGCAGGAACTCGAGGACTTTCTCTCCGATAAAGCCGCGCAGGAGACGCTCGATGCGGTCATCGACTGGGGGCGTTATGGCGAGATCTTTTCGTATAACGACCAGACGGAGATGCTGAGTCTGGAGGATGTGGAGGCCTGAACGGGCGGTTTGTCGCTCGGCTTTTGTGGCGTGGGTGCGTCTGCATCGTCGTCCTTCACCACGGAAAACGCGAGTAGACGCCCAACCAGATTACGCGGTTCTATGGCCCAAATAAAAAGCGCGGCTCCCGAAAACGGAAGCCGCGCTTTTTTGCGTACGCCACGCGTGTTGCCTACTGCAAATTCCCCCAACGCTCGACCGCAGGCTCCGCCGACGCCCACTTCCAGCCTTCCGTCTGCTTGCACGCGCTCGCCACGAACCACTCGGCGTGCGCGTTCGCATCGTCGCCGTCCGCGACGGAGAACGCGAACTCCTTGCAGCTTGCGAGCGCGTTGTCGAACTCGCGCAGCACGCGCACATCGCCGTGGCCGTTTTCGATCGGCAACGTGTGCTTGACCTTCCACGGGCGCGTCTCGCCGACGGCCGATACGCCCGCCGCAGCCGCGATGGCTACTTGCTGATCCGTATGCAGCGACTTCGACACGCGCTTCACGGCTTCGTCGGTGGCGGCCTGCACCGCGATGCCGACGCCTAAGCCGATCGCCGGATTCGTCGTCACGGCGCCGGTCGCGATGCCCGCGACCGCGCCTGTGGCCGCGCCGATGGACGCGCATCCGCTCATCGTCACGCACGCGGCGGCGACCGCCACGGCAAGTGAGATGCGCAGCGCGGGATGAACTGCGAGCCGCACCGTCATTGCAGCGAGCCCCAACGCGGCGTGGCGGGTTCGGCCGACGCCCATTTCCACTTGGCTCCGTCGCGGCAGACGGAGGCGACGTAGAACGCGCTGTCGGCGGGGCGGTCCTTGGTGGCGTCGCGATCGACGGAGAACACGATTTCCTTGCAGTCGAGCGCGCCGCTGCTGATCGTGCGGCTGACCGTCACGCGGCCTTTTTCGTCTTCTTCGAGCGGGATTGAATGCGTCACGACCCACGGGGCCACCGCGCCCACCGCGAGCGGGCCGGCGACAGCCGCGATCTTGTCCTGCGTATCCGTGTGTACGATGCGCTGCGTATACTGCACGCCCGCCCGCGCCGCCGCTACCGCGCCTAAGCCGATGCCGGTCGCCACGGCGGCGTTGTCCGTCACCTTGGCCGCTACGGCCGCGCCCGCGATACCCGCGCCGGCTGTCGCGCCTTCGCTATAGAGGGAATTGCATCCGCTGAGCGTCAGGCACGCAATGACGCCGCTCGTGATCGCGGCGAGCGCGGCGGCGCGCTTGCCGCGCCGGGGGACACCAATCTGCATATTGCTTTTCCTTCGTCTGCCGTTTTTTCTCGCTGCGGTCTTCCGAAAGGCCGCAGCCGACGTTCCTTCGAGCAGGCACTCGGATGCGAGTCCTGTCGCGGGCTTCGGGCATTTTGAAGCATGCCTCTAATTACCGCTTCGAGAAAATTGCAAGAATTTGCAAGCGGCGGGAACGCGTTGCGGATTTCGTAACGCGGGCCGTCTGAGAAGGACGCCGCGAGAGGCTGCGACGGCCTCCTGCGGCGGTGAGACGAGAATCAGCTTTCGCTGGTTGAAGGGGTGTCGCTCGCGTCGGTGTCTTCGTTTTCATACGCGCCGAGGCGGTTGTACAGCGTCTTGAGACTGACGCCGAGCGCCTTGGCCGCGCGCCGCTTGTCGCCGCCGCAGTGCTTGAGCGTGCCGAGGATGATCTGCTTCTGCGCGTCCGCGAGCGGCGTGCCGACCCACACGTTCATGGCATCGCCCTGCGTGACGGGCTTCTTCACCCGCGACGCCAGGTGCGGATGCGCGATTTCGACCGTCTTCTCAGCGAGGATGAACGCGCGATAGACCGTATTCTTCAACTCGCGCACGTTGCCGGGCCACGAATACGTGCGCAGCACATCGAGCGCGCGCTTGCTGAAAACCTTGTTCGTGCCTTCCTGCGCGTTCATTTCGGAGAGGAAATGCTGGGCGAGCAGTTCGCGGTCGGCGTCGCGCTCGCGCAGGGGCGGCGCGCGCAGCGGGAACACGGCGAGACGGTACATCAGGTCTTCGCGAAGCCCGTTTTCCTTGACCGCGGCGACCGGATCGCGGTTCGTCGCGGCGATCACGCGCACGTCCGAACTGATCAGATCATTGCCGCCGACGCGAAAGAACGTGCCGGTTTCCAGCGCGCGCAGCAGCTTGACCTGACGCACCGGCGACATTTCGGTCACTTCGTCGAGGAACAACGTGCCGCCGTTCGCATGTTCGAAATAGCCGATGCGTCCCTGCACCGCGCCCGTGAAACTGCCTTTCTCGTGGCCGAAGAGCTCGGCTTCGATCAGGTTGTCCGGAATCGCGCCGCAGTTGACGGCGATGAACGGCGCGTCCTTGCGCGCGCTGTTGTCGTGAATCGTCCGCGCGACAAGCTCCTTGCCGGTGCCCGACTCGCCGATGATGAGCGCGGTCGCGTCGGTGGCGGCGACGCGCTCGATCTGCGCGTACAGCTCCAGCATGACGGGCGACGAGCCGTACAGTAGTCCGTAAGACTTCAAACCCGGCACGTCCCCCGCAGAGCGCTTTTTCTGCGCCGGTGTTTCGCCTGCGACAAGCGGCGGGTCAAGATCGGTTGACGCCATAGGTCCTGATAGTTCCTGAGTTCTGCGAATGTGATGGGCGAGCGGCGCGCGGCGCCTTCGGCTGACGTGCCGCCCGTGGACGCGCGCGGTCGCTCGAATCGGCTGATGTCCGGCGCGGCCGGGCGGGTCCGTGGCGTCGGGCGTCGGCAGCGGCGCGGTGGTGCTGACGCGCTGCGCTGCCTTGCGCCCGATGGCGATGAGCCGGTTGCCCTCGAAAGCGTCAGTCCGGAGTCGCGGCGCGACTCGATGTTTCGCCATGCGACTCTATCTCATAAACGCTATTTAACCATTCGCGACGATATTGCGGCAATGCGTGCCGTCGGTCGGATGGCAATTTGTCTGATTGCGTTTGGGGCCGTGCGCGATATCCGGAAAGGTTCTCCGTGCGCGCCGCGAATTTACAAGGCCACGGCGTAAGACTTACCCGACGACCATGCTTTCTTTTTGGCCTTTTGCGACTGCGCCGCACGCGGGCGCCGCTCCTCGCCTGAATGGCACAGAAGCTGCTCCTACGTACTCATCCTTATTCGAATGCCCGCGACGGGAAGCCGAACAAACGGGCAACGGGAGAGGTCGAGCACATCATGGAAGACATTTTCGATTTCGATGTTGCCGCCGACGAGCGCCGCGATTCGGCGCAAACGCGGCTGGCTCGCGACAGGGGCGCGCGGCCGTCGGGCGATCGGCAGGAACTCGCGGCGGGCGAACCGATCGACATCTATCACTGGGCGGCCGTCGCGCTGGTGACGGCGCTGATGTGCGCGGTGCTCGGCTACGCGGCGGGCACGCCCGCGCTCGCTCGCGCCGCCAACGTGACGAGCCTCGTGTTCGGCGTGGCAGGCGGCGCGCTGACGGCGAGCGGCATCATCCGGCGGCTGCGCGCGCGCATGACGGGGAGCGGCGCGCATCGGCCGCTGGCCGTGACGGTGCCGAAGGCGCAGTAGTCGCCTGGCCGCTGTAGCTTTATTGAGATCCGCAATCGTGCGGAAGACCCACTTGGCGAGGACTGATTCATGAGTCACACGACTGTCCAGCTTGCGTTGGGCAAGCAGAAGATCATCGAAGACATCAAGGTGCTGCTGAACGACTCGGAAGAGTTGTTGCGGCTGTCGTCGGCGCTGCCGGGCGAGGGCGTCGAGGCACTGCGCTCGCGTCTGCGCGATCACGCCGACACGGCCCGCGCCGCGCTCGAAGACGCGCAGGCGAACGCGCAGAGCCGCTATCGCGCGAGCATCGACTGCACCGAGCGGTACGTGCGCGAGAATCCGTGGCAATCGCTCGGCATGGCGGCTGCCGCGGGTTTCCTGCTCGCCGCAATCATTTCGCGTTAATCACGCGGATCGTTCGCCCGTTCTAGCGGGCGTGCGGCATCGAACTTAACGACACGGGGGAGAAGAACAATGGCACGGTCATCGATTGGAGTGTTCGGGGCGCTTTTCGCGGTCGGCAGCGTACTCGCCTGGAAATGGATGCAGTCGCAGGACGCAAACGGGCGGCGTGCCGTCAGCGGCGCAAACCGCTGGCAAGGAGCACGCTCGCGCGGCGGCAAGTACGTCGTCGGCGGGACGCCTGACGCGTGGCATTTCCCGAAAAGCTGATCGCGCAATTCGCATCGACACCACGCGGTTGGCGCATCGGCTTGATCCGCCGAATCCTTCGCGATCCTCACGCAATAAAACGCACGCCCTCGCGGCGTGCGTTTTTATCTTGATAAACCCTTATAATCATTGAACCTCTGCCATAAGTTGCGAATTGGAAAAACTTACGGCTCAGAGACCCAAGCGTGCGGAACTTTCGGAAATTAATCTGTTTTCTGCGCTTCGCGGTCGGGTTTTAGCCTTACGGGCACCCGACCCGCCAGACGCACCGGCCCGGACGGCCCCAGTCGCCCGGAGAAGACCACGCTGCTACGCGGCGTGTGACCCTGAAACGCTTTGGAAGAATTCGAGACGCAATGCCACACGTATTGATTGTCGATGACGATCCCAGTACCCGCGAGGCGCTAGCCGCGATCATCGGCGAAGACGGACTGACCACGGCCACCGCCAGCGATCTGCGCGAAGCGCGCATCCAGCTCGTGCGGCAGACGCCGGACGTCGTTTTCACCGATCTGAAACTGCCCGACGGAACGGGCGTCGACCTGTTCGAAGATCTCGATCCGCGCTCCGGCGTGGAATTCATCGTCATCACCGGGCATGCGACGGTGGAATCCGCCGTGAGCGCGCTCAAGATGGGCGCCGCCGATTACCTCGTCAAGCCCATCAACATGCAGCGCGTGAAGGCGATTTTGTCGCGCCTGCCGCGCGCCGGCGATCTGAAGGCGGAAATCGGCACGCTGCGCGGCGAGTTGCGGCGCATGGGCCGTTTCGGGCTGATGCTCGGCAATTCGCCCGCCATGCAGACGGTCTATGACCAGATCGGCCGCGTCGCGCCGACGGCGGCCTCCGTACTGCTGATCGGCGAATCGGGCACGGGCAAGGAAGTCGCCGCCCAGACGCTGCACGAACTCAGCCTGCGCCGCAAGCATTCGTTCATCGCGGTGAACTGCGGCGCGATCTCGCCGAACCTGATCGAGTCCGAAATGTTCGGCCACGAACGCGGGTCGTTCACGGGCGCGGATCGTCAGCACAAGGGTTATTTCGAGCGGGCGAACGGCGGCACGCTGTTCCTCGACGAAATCACCGAAATGCCGATCGAACTGCAGGTGAAGCTGCTTCGCGTGCTGGAGACGGGCATGTTCATGCGCGTCGGCACGACGAAGGAAATCGAGACCGACGTGCGCCTGATCGCCGCGACGAACCGCGATCCGGAGCAGGCCGTGCTCGAAGGCAAGCTGCGGCTCGACCTGTACCACCGGCTCAACGTGTTCCCGATTAACCTGCCGCCGCTGCGCGAACGCGGCAAGGACGTGGAGCTGCTCGGACAGGCGTTCCTCGACGAGCTGAACGCGCGTTACAACACGAAGAAGGACTTCCCGCCGGCGGTGCGCGAGATGCTCGCGTCGTACAACTGGCCGGGCAACGTGCGCGAACTGAAGAACTATGTGCAGCGCGCCTACATCATGTCCGGCTCCGATTCCGACAGCACGGCAACCGTCCCGCTGCAAATCTCGTTATCGCGGCCTTCGTCGGGTACGGCGGTGACGATTCCGTTCGGGACCTCGCTTGCGCAGGCGGATCGGCAGCTGATTCTCGCGACGCTCGAACAATGCGGCGGCGTGAAGACGCGGGCGGCGGAAATCCTCGGCATCAGCCTGAAAACGCTCTACAACCGGCTCGTGGAGTACGGTGAAGATGCGAACAAGGCGGCCGTCGGCGAAGGCGGAGACGTGAACGAATCGGAAAGCGAAAATCGCTGAACGTCGGTTATCTTCACATGAAAACAACGTCCGCTGCTTGCAAAAAGCGCGGGCGTTTTTGTTGGCAGGCGCGCTTTCAGCAACGATAATGACACGAATGGACGCGTCGGCCGAGGTGAAATCAGGGGCATAACCCTTGCTGCCGATCCATGCGACATCCGCGTTCGACCGGACCCCAGCCGCCCTTCGGACGAGGATGCAACCACGATCACAAGACCGCAAGGAGCCCGCAATGTCCGATTTCGCCTCCGACCGCGCGCCGATCAGTGCGCAGACGCCACAGCCGCCGGACCCGCCGGTGACGCCGCCCGATCAGCCGCCGCCGACGCCGATTCCGCCCGATACGAATCCAGACCCGACGCGCGACCCGCCCGAGCCGCCGACGCAGCCGATCGGCGACCCGCCGCCGGGGCCGAACGAAACGCCGCACGTCGGCTGAGGTTTATTCGGCCAATTCACCGAAGCCGTGCAAACCTTGAACAAACTTCCATCCCGAACGTAGGGATTACAACAGACAAAGTACCAATGACCGGCTACGCCGATGGCTTCCGGTCATTTCTTCTGAAACGCACTGCTGGCAAACGCCAGCAGCGCATCGGTCGGACGCCGCCGAGGTCCATTCGCGACGGCCTTCTTTCTGGAGGCATCAATGAGGCATCCCGCACTGCGACGCTCCGCGCGTCATTCGTCCAAACGCGAAGCCCGCGCCGAAGCCGCGAAAAACGGCGCCGCGCCGACGTCGGTCACGCCGCCCGCGCATCATGACCCGGCCGGTCAGAACCGCCCTGCGCCTGGCGTTCCGCCCGATGGCGAACACAACCAGGGCGGCGTGCGCTCCGAAGGCATCGACTATCAGCGCGACCTCGGCTCCGAGCAGGACGCGTGAACGCCGACGCATTCGGCATATTCATCACAAGCATAAAGTTCTACGCGGCCGCGTCTCGCCGCGTGTTTTCGTGCGCCCGTAACATCTCGATACGAATTTCCCACTCCATACGGAGCAAAAAGGCATAAGACTTGCATGTTTCTACGTCGCCAATTCGAGCAGCAACGAATAACTGATGGAGTGACGCCGTAATGAGCAGATTGATCGTGGTATCGAATCGCGTCGCGCCGGTCCAGGAAGGCAAGCCCAGCGCGGGCGGGCTCGCGATCGGCGTGCTGGACGCGCTCAAGGAGACGGGCGGCGTGTGGTTCGGCTGGAGCGGCGAGATCGTCGGCGAAGCGGCCGCGCCCGTTGTCGAGAAAAACGGCAACGTGACCTATGCCACCGTCGGGCTCACGCGGCGCGACTACGACCAGTACTACCGCGGCTTTTCCAATGCGACGCTCTGGCCGACCTTCCACTATCGCAACGACCTCTCGCGCTTCGACCGCGAAGAGTACGCGGGCTACATGCGCGTGAACGCGACGCTCGCCGCGAAGCTGAAGACGCTGCTGCAGCCGGACGACATCATCTGGGTCCACGATTACCATCTGCTGCCGTTCGCGCAGGAGTTGCGCAAGATCGGCGTGACGAACCCTATCGGCTTCTTCCTGCACATTCCGTTTCCGGTGCCCGAAGTCATGCGCACGGTGCCGCCGCACGAGGAGCTGATGACGGCGCTATGCCAGTTCGATGTCGTCGGCTTCCAGACGGAGAGCGACAAGCAGTCGTTCATCGACTACATCGAGCGCAGCGGCCGCGGCCACTTTAGCGACGACGGCATGTTGCAAGCGTTCGGGCGCATGCTGAAGGTGGGCGCGTATCCGATCGGCATCTATCCGGACGCGATCGCGAAGGCCGCCGAGCAGTACTCGACGCGCAAGCAGGTCAAGAGCCTGCGCGACTCCATGCGCGGCCGCAAGCTCATCATGAGCGTGGACCGGCTAGATTACTCGAAGGGTCTCGTCGAGCGTTTTCAGGCGTTCGAGCGGCTTCTCTTGAACGCGCCCGGCTGGCACGGCCGCGTGTCGCTCGTGCAGATCGCGCCGCCGACGCGCGCCGACGTGCAAACGTACCAGCGCATCCGCCAGAATCTGGAAGGCGAGGCGGGGCGCATCAACGGGCGCTTCGCGCAGCTCGACTGGACGCCGATTCAGTACCTCAATCGCAAATACGAACGCAACCTGCTGATGGCGCTGTTCCGGCTGTCCCAGGTCGGCTATGTGACGCCGTTGCGCGACGGCATGAATCTGGTCGCAAAGGAGTACGTCGCATCGCAGGACCCGGAGGACCCGGGCGCGCTGGTGCTCTCGCAGTTCGCGGGCGCGGCGGATCAGTTGCCGGGCGCGCTCGTCGTCAATCCGTTCGATCTCTCGCAGATGTCCGAGGCGCTGGAGCGCGCGCTCTCGATGCCGCTCGCCGAACGCCAGGCGCGCCACGCCGACATGATGGCGCCTTTGCGCAAGAACAACCTCTCCGTCTGGCGCGATTCCTTCCTGTCGGATCTGCGCAGCGTCGCGACGGCGACGTCCGTCACCGCGAAGACAGTCAAGACGGTGAAGCAGGGCGCTTCCGAAGCGAAACGCGCCGCGCGCGCGTAAGACTCGCGTTCGACGCCTCCCGGCCCCGCGCTTTGCGAAAAGCGCGGGGCTTTTCACTTGGGCGATGCCAACCGCGGAACGGTCCTTGCGATCTCCTATGCGACACACTCGAAGGAGATCGATGATGACTGGAAGCACACTGAATCCACCGGAAGAAGGCGGCACGGAATGGGGCAAGGGGCACGGCACCGGCGCGCTCGGCCCGAGCGATTCTTCGGACTCCGGCTCTGACGTGCAGGGCGAAATGCGCCGTCCGGGCGACATCGAAGACGAACTCGATGCCCACGCGCTCGGCCTGTCGGATGCGCAGCTCGACAGCGACAGCGACCGCTCCGGCACGGGCGAAGACGCATCGGCCGACGGCGACAACAATCTCTTCGCGAACGCGGACATCCTGCCCGACGGCGTGGAGGATGAAACGGAGATCACCGATCTGGCCGACGACGAAGCCGTCGATCCGGACGCCGACGAGGAAGACGTCTGACGGTTGCGGCCGGCCGGCCGCAGAAAGAGGCGCGCGCGGATCATTCCGCTCGCGCCTTTTTACGCGCGCATCGCCCGGGAACGCTAACATCGGCGGTCGAACCACGAAAGCGCACGCTTGCGCCGCCCTTGCCGATGAACCGCCACGTTCCCGACTCGATGACACCGCTCGCCGAAGGCCGCACCACGCGCTTCGGCTGGCTTTCGTGGGTCGCCGATCCCGTCACGCAGTGGATTCAGGACCACTGCCTGATGTTCTCGGCGGCTATCTCGTTCTTCGCGGCGTTCTCGCTTGCGCCGACGCTCGTCATCGTGATCGCGGTGGCGAGCATCTTCTTCGGCGCGGACGCCGTGCAGGGGCGCCTCTTCGATGAAATCAGCGGCATCGTCGGCGCGGATGCCGCGCGTACGCTCGAAGCGATCGTCGCGAACGCGCGGCACGCGGACATGGCGCGCAGCACGGCGGTGCTGTCCATCGCGGGCGTGCTGGTCGGCGCGTCGGCCACGTTCTCGTCGCTGCACAGCGCGCTCAACGTCATCTGGCCGACGCCTATCGTCAGCACGCGCGAGAGCATCGTCGGCCTGTTGCGCGTGCGGGTGATGTCATTCGCGCTCGTGGTCGGCGCGGGGCTGCTCGTCGTCGCGCTGCTGCTTCTCGACGCGGCCGTCGAAGTGCTCGGCCATTGGGCGCTCGGCGACGGCAATCCGTTCGTCGTGCTATCGAGCCTCACGCGCCACGCCATTTCGCTGGCCATGCTGATGCTCGCGTTCTCCGTTCTGCTCAAGTTCTTGCCGACGACGCGCATGCGCTGGCGCGATGCCGCCCTCGGCGCAGCCGCCGCCGCGCTTCTGTTCGAAGGCGGCAAGCGGCTTTTCGCGCTCTACGTGCAACACGCGGGCACGGCGAACATGTTCGGCGCGGCGGGATCGCTCGCCGTCATTCTCTTGTGGCTCTACTACTCGGCGGCGGTCTTCTTGCTAGGCGCCGAGCTTTCCGCGACGGCGGCGCGCAAGCGCACGCATCGCGAGTCCGGCTGGCGCTGACGAAAAAAAGGCCGCCCGATGTGGGCGGCCCGACATGGCGCTTCCTGCTGTGCTGCTCTGCGATTCGCTTGACCGGGTCTTCGCTGAGTGCAGGGAGCGCGGAAACTGCTTGCGGCGTTCTGCCGTCAAGCCTGCCTGCGCAGTTCCGCAGGCGGCACCTTCATCAGATGCCGATACTTCGCCACCGTGCGGCGCGCGACGATCACGCCCTGATCGGCGAGCATCTTCGCGAGACTCACGTCTGACAGCGGATCGCGCGTGTTTTCCTTCGCGATCATTTCCTTCAGCAGCGCGCGCACCGCGGCGGCCGAGCACGTGCCGCCGCTTTCCGTGCTGAGTTCGCGCGGGAAGAAGTGCTTGAACTCGAAGATGCCGCGCGGCGTCGACATGTACTTGTTGCCCGTCGCGCGAGAAATGGTCGATTCGTGCAGGCCGAGCTCATCGGCGACATCGCGCAGGACGAGCGGCTTCAGCGCAATCTCGCCATAGTCGAAGAACGCCTTCTGATGCGAGACGATGCATTCGGCCACGCGCTGAATCGTCGTGAAGCGCTGCTGCGCGTTGCGGATCAGCCAGCGCGCTTCCTGCAACTGCTGCGCGAGCGGCGAACGGCTCGCGCCGGCCGACTGCGCGAAGAGTTCCGCGTACATGCGATGGATGCGCGCGCGGGGCAGCACCGCCGGATTGATGGTCACCACCCACTGCTTCTTGACCTGACGCACGATCACGTCCGGCACCACGTAGTTGTCTTCGCTCTGGCCGTAGTTCTCGCCCGGCTTCGGGTCGAGACGGCGCACGAGCGCGCACGCGATGCGCAGTTCTTCGGCGCTGCAGCCGATCTTCTTCTGCAACTCGGCCTGCTCGCGGCGCGCGAGCCGCTCGAGATGATGCCCGACGATTTCTCGCGCCACGTCGCGGCCCGGCGTGTCTTCGGGCATCGCGTCGAGTTGCAGCGTCAGGCATTCGGACAGATTGCGCGCGCCGACACCCGGCTTGTCGAGCGACTGCACGAGCTTGAGCGCGATATTGAGTTCGTCCTCGTTGATCGCCGGCTCGATGTCGACGACATCGGCCAGTTCGCTCAATTCCTGACGCAGATAGCCGTCGTCGTCGAGCGCCTCGATGATGAGCTGCGCGACCGCGCGATCGCGTTCGTTGAGCTGATAAAGACGCAGCGCGTCGTGCAGCGTTTCGTGCAGCGACGGTTCGATACGGACCCAGTCGGCCGGATCGGAGCCTTCGCCATCGCCGTTATTGCGCGAGGCGTTGCGTCCGAACGGGTCGGACGAGAATTCGCTGATGGCGTCGTCGCGCGAACCGCTGTCCGCGCCCGAATCGCCGTCCATGCTGGTTTCGGAGGCGAGCGGCGCCTCGGCGGGGCTGTCGGCGGCGGGCGAGAGCGCGGTGTCGCTCATCGAGTTGCCGTTGTCCGCGCCGAGCGCGTTGTCCTCGGTTTGCGACTCGTCGTATTCGAGGAAGGGGTTGGTATCCAGCGCGTTACGCAGCTCTTGCTGAAATTCGAGCGACGAAAGCTGCAGCAGGCGTACCGACTGCTGCAGGCGCGGGGTGAGCGCAAGGCTTTGCTTGGTGCGGAGTTCGAGTGAAGGCGGCATTGCTTGCTAATCCTCGATGTTCTTGACGGGGTCGATGTATGTGTCGACCACCTAAAGCAACAGCTATGCCATCGATTGCTAAAGCCATGCTGAGCTTGAGTTTTTTCTCTCGACGAGCGCCACATTGATGCGTGCGGAAGGCCACTTTCACGCAGTTTTTACACGGGCTCAGACAAAAGCACCGCGCCGGGCGAGGCTTAGCGCGCGGGGTTGTCGCCGCCCTCGGCGGCATGGCGCGCGACGTCATCGAAAACGCTGAGAGCCCGCAGACTTCAGCCTTGCCAACGTGTTCGCCGCCGAACGCTGCCTTCGTCGGACGCGACCCGGCACGCATGTTGCGTCACGGTCCTCGCGGTCGGCGCGGCGACGCCGGCCGAGATGACGCAACTGCAACACGCACCAGACCAGCAACACAAACGGGGCGCTCCATCCATGTCCGCCAACGAGCGGGTAAGACCGGGGCGCAAGACCAAAACTGAAAACAAGGAGTATCACTATGAAGACGACTCAATTCCTCAAAGCAGCCGGCGGTATCGCGTGCGTCGTGTTCGCGCTCAACGCAGGCGCCCAGACCAACTCGACGTCGTCCTCCTCGGGCTCGGAATCGTCCGTTGGCCAGAAAATGGATCAGGTCGGCAAGAAGGTGGATGACGGCGCGGTCACGACCAAGGTCAAGGCCGAACTGCTCAGCGCCAAGAATGTGAAGTCGACGCACATCCACGTGAAGACGCGCGGCGGCGTCGTTTCGCTGACCGGCACGGTGCCGTCGGCGGAAGACAAGACCAATGCCGAGCAGGTTGTCAAGGAAGTCTCGGGTGTTGCATCCGTGAAGAACCATCTTAAAATTGCTGCCGACTAACACGAAAGTGATGGCATAGTTCGTATGCCCGGCCTGCCTCGGCGGGTCAGGGCGCGAGCAAACGAACCCGCGCAGGGGTCCGTTGTGTGGCCGAAGAAGGCTGCACTCCGGGCTCCGGGCGCGGGTTTGCGCATCAGGCGGTCATTCCGCTCGCGGCTCGAAGCAGAAGATGCATCACCTCGCAGCATCGTTGACACCCTAAAAACAGACGGCCCGTTCAGGCGTCACTAGAGGCGGCAAGAAGCGCCGTACTGCGGCGCTGGAAGGCCCCGGCAAAAGGAGCTCTTGATGAAGACGAAGAAGATGGCATTGGTCGGCGCGCTGGCGCTCGCATTCGCGACGACGGCGTTCGCGCAGGCATCGGACAGCGCCGCGACGACGGACGCGGCTTCCGGCGCGCATGCGAAGAAGAAGGGCACGTATCTGCATCAGCAGAACAAGAGCCACAAGCTGAAGGGCGCGTCGGCGGCGGCTGCCGCTTCGTCGCTCGGCACGAACGACAAGGGCCAGCCGCACTAAGCCTGCGGCGCGCGCTCGACAAAACGGCCACGTAAGTGGCCGTTTTGCTTTCATCGCCGCATGAAAGCGGCGATGGCCTATGACAGCGGGTAGCGCTTAGGACTTCGGCTTAGGACTTCGCAGCTGCGTACTGATCTCGCAGATCGCGGATGCGGTCGTGGTTCTCGACCACGCCCTGATACTGCCGTTCGACCACGGCGCGGATATCGGCCGGCAGGTCCTTGTCGAGCGCCTGGCGGTAGTTCTTCTTCGCCGCGTCCTCGCCGCGTTCGCATTCCGCGAGAACCGCGTGATCGGTCGGGCTCGTCACCGCCGACTTCACATCCACCCAGCCGCGATGCAGCGCGCCGGAGATCGAGCCGCCGGTTTCCGGCTTGCCGCCCAGACGCTGCACGAGACCTTGCAGTTCGATGGCGCCTTGCGCGCAGGCTTCCGCGCGGTTCTGAAACAACAGCTTGAGGCTCGGGTCACGCGTGTCTTCAGCGGCCTTGAGGAAGCCCTTCTCGCCGTCCTTCGACGTTTCGATGAGGTCATTCAGTACCGATACGACGTTCGTGCTCATATACACCTCCTTTTAGTAACGAAGTTGCGTTGGACGCAGCCCCAGTGCGAGGCGCGCGCTTGCCGGGTACGTATTGCACGTCGCGTGCCCGGACGGACGTATGCTTCGGCACGGGCATTGCTGGCCGTCTGCCGCAAATATCACGACGCGTCCCACGCAGGGCGCGCAGCGACAAGGCAACAGGAGAAACGATGAAATGGTCACGCGCGCTCGCCAATCGCGAGCTTCTCGTATTCATTGCGATCGTGGCGTCGGCGATCACGCTGCACGTACGTGCAGAAGCGATCGACCGGTCCGCTGCTTCGGCGGCTGCTTCGGCTATGCGTGCAGCCTACTCGCAGCTATGCGAGCCGTCGCCGCACGGCTCGACGCGAGCGCGCCCGCGCCCTGCAGATTGCCGCCCGCGCGCGCATATAGAGCCGACGCAGACCGAGCGGCTGTGGCTCTGATGCGGCGCATGGCTGCGCAGAACAAAGAATCACGAAGAAGCGCCCGGCGAGAACCGGGCGCTTCGGCTTTTCTGAATGCGATTCGGACGGTAACAATCAGACCGGTTGCGGCGGCTTGAGCGGATCGAAGTCGCTCCAGCGGCCTTGCTTCCAGCGGCCCGACGCGCGTTCGATGTCCAGCCCGCCGGCTTCACGCAGAATGTTCGCGGCGCGGTCATACGTCTCGGGCGATACATGCACGGCCACCAGCACGCCGGAGTGACGCGTGGGTTCTTCCTCGGGCTGCGCGGCCGCGCCCGGCTTCTTCTTCGTGTGCGACATCGCGCCCGCGAGCGAGCCGATATACGCGCCGACGCCGGCAGCCGCGACCGACACGAGCAGGGGCGCCTTGAACACGGCGAAGATCGCCGCGCCGATGACCGCGCCGATCACCGCGCCGATGGTCACGCCCTTGCCGGCGCCTTTGGGCGCGGCGCCCGCGCCCTTGTCGGTATGGACGTCGCCGCCGATTGGAAAGCGCGCGTGCTGCCCGCTCGGGTTCACGAAGAACAGCGTGACGTCCTCTTCCACGAAGCCGTTCGCGAAGAGCCGCTGGGCAGCCGTTTCGGCGTCAGGAAAAGTCTGGAACCGGCCCGCGATGATCAGGGACATGTTTCCTCCTTTTTAGTATCGGTTAATCGGGTGTGGCCCGCGGATGTGGCCCGCGAATGCGGCTCGCGCGGCGCCGGAGCCGTTCATAGACGCGCGCGGAATCATTCCGGCTCCATGCCGGCCACGCGAAAGAGCCCGCTGCGCAACACGACCGACTGGCCGCCGTTGTCGTCGAGCGCTTCGGCGCACACCGCGCGAATGCGCGCCGCGCCGCTTTCGAACGCGGGTAGCAGGTCTTCCTCGCGCGGCGACTTCGCGCCGAAGTGGTCTTCCAGCGCCTCGGCGCTGATCGAGCAGACGACCGCTTCGCCATCGACGAGCGCCGTGAAGTGGATGGCAAGATCGTCGCCGTTGTAGACGGGGGGATCGTCGGAAAACGTGATGTGCATGGTCGAGTCCTCATAAGCCGGACGAGGGCCGGCGGACGCGCGAACGCATGGTGCGTCCGCGCGGTCGAGAAGGTGCCCGGCGCTCATGACGCCTTCGCCTTGGCTAGTTGCTGCGCCATCGCGTAGTGGTGACGGAGGATCGGCAGTGCCTTCGCCGCCGCCGCCTTCAACGCGGCATCGTTGCCTTTTTCGCTCTCCTTCGCGAACAGCTCGACCGCCTTCTGATGCGCGGCGAGCGCGACTTTCTCAATATAGGCCCTGTCGAAGTCGGCCCCCTTGAGATTTTGCAGACTGCCTGTGACCGACGAATCCGCGCTCGGCGGCGACGTGATGCCGTGGCGCTTCGCGATGACATCGAGGTTGCGCGCGAGCTTGGCGTGATCCGCGATCATTCGCTGTGCGAAGTCCTTCACGTCCTTGTCGCCCGAGCGCGTGAGCGCCAGCTTGCTTGCCGCGATTTCGGTCGCGCCCGCGGTGCCGGCGTCCTGGATGAACTGCTGGTCGGTCGCCGAGAGCTTCTGCGATGGCGGCGCGTTCGCAGGCGTGCTGGCGCTCGCGGCGTCTTCGGTCTGCGCCTGAGCGATGGTCGCGCAGGCCGCGAACAGAAGGGCGCTGAGACGGGCGATGAAACGGCTTTGGCGTGGCATCGGCGTGGCTCCGGTTCGTGGGTCGAGCCGGCGCATTCAGGCAGCGCGCGCTTTGCTGAGCGCCTCGATCAGCGCCTGATTGAAAGCCGGCAGGTCGTCGGGCTTGCGGCTCGTGATGAGATTGCCGTCGATCTGCACTTCCTGATCGACCCACGTGCCGCCCGCGTTGCGCACGTCGTCCTGAAGACTCGGCCAACTCGTCATCGTGCGGCCCGCGACGATGCCCGCCGAGATCGGGAGCCAGCCGCCGTGGCAGATGACGGCGATCGGCTTCTTCGCCTGATCGGCTTCCTTGACGAAGGCTTGCGCTTTCGCGTCGAGGCGGATGGCGTCGCCATTCACGACGCCGCCCGGCAACACGACGGCGTCGTAGTCTGCGGCGGTCGTTTCGTCGAGCGTGCGATCCACCTTCACGGTGTCGCCCTTGTCGACGTGCTTGAAACCCTGGATCTCGCCCGGTTTCTGCGAGATGACGTCGACCTGGGCGCCGGCTTCCTTCAGCGCGCGCTGCGGTTCGACGAGTTCGGCCTGCTCGAAGCCGTCGACGGCGAGAATCGCTACCTTGTAGCCGTTGAGGGAAATCGCCATGAACACACTCCTGTCATTGCTCGTTTCGGATGGTCGCGCGGCAGATTCACGCGCGGATTCACGAACGAAAGGGGAGCAAGGGTTGTGCCCAATTGATCGCGTTATTGCTTGCAATGGATGCAGAAGCGGGCGTGATGGATGGCGGGCGAGTTGCAGCGGGAATGCGCGTCAGGCCGGTTCGACGCTGTGCTTGCTGGTGATGCGCAGCACGCTGACGACAGCCGCCGCCGCAGAGAATGCCGCCGCGACGCCGAGCGATCAACGGCCCGCGATGCGGCCGAAGTAGGAGGACGAGAGCAGCATGTCTCACGACGCTTCGACGCTGTGCTTGCTGGAAAGACGAAGCATGTTGACGGCCGCCGCCG
The DNA here is from genome assembly GCF_902833455.1 of Caballeronia sp. BCC1704. Classification (NCBI taxonomy): domain Bacteria; kingdom Pseudomonadati; phylum Pseudomonadota; class Betaproteobacteria; order Burkholderiales; family Burkholderiaceae; genus Caballeronia; species Caballeronia sp. BCC1704. The sequence goes on from NZ_CADFFT010000001.1 coordinate 1,237,275, forward strand.
CGGAGAATGCCGCCGCGACGCCGAGCGCGACCAACGGCCCGCGATGCGGATTTCGTCAATGAGGAGCGCCGCGCGTCATGCCGCTTCGACGCTACTCTTGCTGGCAAGCCGCAGAATGGTGAGGACAGCCGCCGCCGGCGAAAACGCCGCCGCGACGCCGAGCGCTACCAATGGCCCACAATGCGGTCTTAGTCGAAGACGAGCGCGACGCGTAACGCCGCTTCGACGCTGTGGTTGCTCGCAAGACGCACGATGCTGATGACCGCCGCCCCCAAAAAAGCGGCCGCGACACCGAGCGAGACCAACGACCCCCGATGCGGTCTCGGTCAAAGACGAGCGCCGCGCGTCACGCCGCTTCGACGCTACTCTTGCTGGCAAGCCGCAGAATGGTGAGGACAGCCGCCGCCGGCGAAAACGCCGCCGCGACGCCGAGCGCTACCAATGGCCCAGGATGCGGTCTTAGTCGAAGACGAGCGCGGCGCGTCACTCCGCTTTGACGCTGTGGTTGCTCGCAAGACGCACGATGCTGATGACCGCCGCCCCCAAAGAAGCGGCCGCGACACCGAGCGAGACCAACGACCCGCGATGCGGTCTCGGTCAAAGACGAGCGCGGCGCGTCACGCCGCTTCGACGCTCTGCTTGCTGGCAAGTCGCAGCATGCTGACAGCCGCCGCAAATGCCGCTGCCACGCCGAGCGATCAAGCGACCCGCGATGGCGCTTCAGTCAAAGAGAAGCGCGCCGCGCGTCACGCGGCTTCGACGCTCTGCTTGCTGGCAAGCCGCAGCATGCTGACAACAGCCGCCGCCGCCGAGAACACCGCCGCGACCCCGAGCGCGATCAACGGCCCGCGATGCGGCTCCACGCCAAAGATCAACGCGACGAGCGCGGCGCCGAGCGTCTGCCCGGTCAAGCGCGCGGTGCCGAGCATGCCGCTCGCGCCGCCGCTGCGATGACGCGGCGCCGACGACAACATCTGGCGATTGTTCGGCGACTGAAAGAGGCCGAAGCCGAGCCCGCAGATCGCCATGCGCCAGCTGATGTCGAAGGCTCCCGGATGCCCGCCGACCGTCGCGAGCAGAACGAGTCCCACGGTCAGCACCGCCAGCCCGATGCCGCCGAGCAACCCCGCGGGATAGCGGTCAGACAGCACGCCCGCGAGCGGCGCGACGAACACGATCACGAACGGCCACGGCGTCATCAGAAAGCCGGTCTGGACCTGACTCATGCCGAAGCTGTCCTGCAGCAGAAACGGCAGCGAGACGAACGCGAGCATCTGCGCGCAGAACGAACACACCGACGTGCCGATCGACAGCGCGAACACCGGAATGCGCAGCAGATCGACGGGCAAGAGGGGCGCGCTCTGGTTCAGTTGCCGCCGCACGAAGATCGTGCCGATCACGCCGGTCGCGATGAATTCTGCGATCACGAATGGGCGATGCTCGCCGTGCCCGAGTCCATCGACCGCGACGATCGCAATGCCGAAGAACAGCGCGTTGAGCACGGCGCTCACGTAATCGTACGGTTGCCGGTGGCCCGGCGTGCGCGGCAGCGACTTCATGCCGATGGCGAGCGCCGCGAGCCCGATCGGCACGTTGATCGCGAAAAGCCATGGCCACGACGCCACCGACAGCACGCCCGACGCGACGGTCGGACCGATCACCGACGAGATCGCGACCACCGTGGCGTTGATGCTGACGCCGCGCCCCAGTTGCTTCTGCGGATAGATGATGCGCACGATGGCCGTGTTCACGCTCATGATCCCGGCCGCGCCGAAGCCCTGAACGACGCGCGCGAGAGTAAGCGCGACCAGCGATCCGGAAAGCGCGCAGCCGAGCGACGAGAGCGTGAAGAGCGCGAGGCCGCCTAGATACACGCGCCGGTAGCCGATCCGGTCGCCGAGCGAGGCGAGCGGCAACAGCGAGATGGTGACGGCGAGTTGATACGCGTTGACGACCCAGATGGACGAGGCCGGTGTCGCCGACAGATTGCGCGCGATGGTCGGCAGCGCCACGTTGGCGATCGCGCCGTCGAGCACCGCGAGCGTGATGCCGAGCGCGACGACGACAATCGCCCAATAGCGCTGGGGAAGGGGCAGGCCTTGATCGGAATCCATCGACGGATCTTGAGTGGCAAGGCGGCGCATTGTACGTCGCGCCGTTTTCAAATCGCTTGTGGCGTCGGGCCGCGTGATCGAACATGCGGCCCGGCATGCGTGGCTCACGCGTTACTTGAGTTCGTAGAGACCCGTGTAGGTCGCCGAATCGATTTCATTCAGGTGCGTCATGAAGCGCGCGACGGCGTTGGTCGCGTTGAGGTCGAGCGGCAGCTTTTCCGCCTGCAGCGCGTGAATGCGGAAGATGTAGCGATGCGGCTTGTCACCGCGCGGCGGCGCGGCCCCGCCGAAGCCGACCGTGCCGTAGTCGTTGCGCAGTTGCAGCGCGCCCGCAGGAAGCAGACTGCCATCGGCCTTGCCGGCATTGCGCGGCAGCGAGCGCGCATCGGCCGGAATATTGACCACGACCCAGTGCCAGAAGCCGCTGCCCGTGGGCGCGTCCGGGTCGTAGACGGTGAGCGCGAAACTTTTGGTGTCGGCGGGCGGGTCTTCCCACTGGAGCGCGGGAGAGATGTTCTCGCCCGACGTGCCGAACGCCTGCATGTCGAGTTCCTGCGCGCGGGTCATGAAACCGTTCGCTGGAAATTCGTCGGACCAGATGCGGAAATCAGCCATGAGAGTCGTGCCTCCTGATGAGCGATAGAAGCGTGCCCCGCAGCGCGTGGCGCTTCTTCGATTGCGCGAAGCCACGCAGCGAATGTGCCCGCAATAGAGCGAGCGCCGGGGGAGCGCGTCGAGTGTAGCATCCGCCCCCGAATTACTGCGGGCGGCTCATCGGCGATATACGCGGATTAAGAGGCGCCATGCCGCGATGCTCGATACAGGCGCCCGCCGCTATTGCGGCTGCGTGACTTCGTCGATACCGCGGTTGAGCGCGGGACACGCCTCGTCGATTTCCTTCTTGTACTCGGCCGGATTGCTCGTCTTCAGCTTGTCGAAGCGGTCTACCGTCGCTTGCGCCTGGCGATAGCCGAGCGTCCATTCGGCATCGAAGTCAGGCGCGTCCACGAAATTGGCGCGCGCAGCGTCCTTGAAGCGCGCGACCTTGGCGGCATCGATGTGGCAGATATCGGCCGCGCCGCGCGCGATGTTCGCGCTCGTCATCACGCCTTCGGCCGCGAGCAGTTGCGGCCTCGATGGATGGCCCGGCGGAAGCTGCGTTTGCGCCGACACACTTGCGCAGAGCGTGCAAAACAGGGCCAAGCATGCGGCGCAAACTGCGGGACGCGGCATGCGGAATGAGTGAAATCGAGTGAGGGAATCGGGCATCGAAAAAGTATAGATGAAGCCTTGAAAAGAAGGGCTTTCCTTGGCCAAGAAGGCTATGACCCCCATGCTAGAATCGTTTCCCAATGCCGTTCTCAGACGCAAACATGAAAAAAGCAAGCAAGGCCGCCACCGAGGTGAGCAAGGCCGCCAGTGCTGCGTCCACGCCGGCCGGATCGGAGGGGCGACGCAAGTACGATCCAGAGGAGACTAAGCGCAATATTCTCGACATCGCCACGCAGGAATTTTCGGCGATGGGCCTCACGGGCGCGCGCGTCGACGCCATCGCGGAGCGCACCAACACTACCAAGCGCATGCTGTACTACTACTTCGGCAGCAAGGAAGGGCTGTACGAGGCGGTGCTGGAGCAAGTCTACGGCGATATCCGCGCGCTGGAACAGGAACTCGAACTCGCGGAGATGGACCCCGAACAGGCGCTGCGCGAGCTTATCGGTTTCACGTTCGACTACCACGACAAACATCGCGATTTCGTGCGCCTCGTGACGATCGAGAACGTGCACGGCGCGAAGTATGTCGAGCAGTCGAAGACCTTCAAATCGCGCAATGCCACAGTCGTCAAGACACTCGAAGACCTCATCGCGCGAGGCGTCGCGGCTGGGCGTTTTCGGGACGATGTCGAGCCGCTCGACCTGCATCTGATGATCAGCTCGTTTTGCTTTCATCGCGTGGCGAACCGCCATACGTGGAGTGCCGCATTCGGGCGCGATCCGTCCGGGCCGCGCTCGCGGGCGCGGCATCGCGAGATGATTATCGAAGCGGTGCTGTGCTACATGCGGCGCGAAGGCTAAAGACAAACGGCGGCTCTCTTGCGAGGCCGCCGTTTTGTTCTAGATGCCGCGCTTACTTCGCGTCAGCGGGCAGCAAGGTCTGGAAGTGGGCGAACATGCGCTCGGCGTCGGGCTCGCGTCCCGTGAAGATGCGCAGCGCATCCACCGCCTGACACACCGCCATGCCGCCGCCGCTCACCGTGCGGCAGCCGAGCGCCTTCGCCGTCTTGAGCAGCTCGGTTTCGAGCGGAAAGTAGACGATCTCCGCCACCCACAAGTCCTTGTGCAGATACTCCGCGGGCAGCGGCATGCCGGGCAGCTTCGCCATGCCGGTCGGCGTCGCGTGAATCAGGCCGTTGGCCGGACGCAACGTCTCGCGCAGGTCGCCGCCGCTCGTCACTTCGCGATCCGGAAAGCGCGCCGCCAGTTCCGCGGCGAGCGACGATGCGCGCGCCTCGTCCGAGTCGAACAGCGTGAGCGCGTTCGCCCCCGTGACGAGCGCCGCATGCGCGACCGCCGCGCCCGCGCCGCCCGCGCCCAGTTGCACGACGCGACCGAGCGGCGCATCCGGCAGGCCGCGCTGGAACGCGCGCGCGAAGCCAGACCAGTCCGTGTTGTAGCCGATGCGCTTGCCCTCCCGGAGCACGACGGTATTCACGGCGCCAAGCGCGCGGGCGTCGGGGTCGAGCTCGTCGAGCAATGGGATCACGCTTTGCTTGCACGGATACGTGATGTTCAGGCCGTCGTAGCCCATGCGCTCGGCGGCGATCAACAAGTCGGGAAGCGCGGACGGCTCGAGCTTCAGCGCCTGCAGGTCGATGCGCCGATACACGTAGTTCAGCCCGAGCACGCGGCCTTCCTGCTCGTGCATGGCGGGCGTCAGCGATCCGGCGATGCCCGAGCCGATCAGTCCGATCAGATACGAAGTTTTGCTGGTCATGCGAGTGCTCCCGCGAGAAGAGGCTTGAGGCTAGACGCTCGCACGTAGCGTACAGCAGTAAAGAGGGCGCGATGGTGCAGTGCGGCGATTGCAAGCGCAGTGTGCGCGTGCGCGCGTATCCTGTCCTTCGGTATTTTCACGTATTTTGTACCATCTAGTTAGTTTGTTATGCTCGCACACAATGACGTGGACTGCGTGCAGAGCGCCTACACTCTAACGGTTCACCCCGCAACGAAATGCAGAGGAGGCAGCGATGCCGCGTTCCATCCCGACATCCATCGCGACGGTATCCATCAGCGGGACGCTCGTCGAAAAGCTGAAGGCGATTCGCGCGGCGGGCTTCGATGGCGTCGAGATCTTCGAAAACGATCTGCTCTACTTCGACGGCACGCCCGCCGACGTCCGGCGTATCTGCGACGACCTGGGCCTCGCCATCTATCTGTTCCAGCCGTTTCGCGACTTCGAGGGCGTGAGCGGCGAGCGGCTCGCGAAAAACGTCGAGCGTGCCAAACGCAAGTTCGACCTGATGCACGAACTGGGCGCGGACCGCATGCTCGCGTGCAGCAACGTGTCGCCGGACACCGTCGCCGACGACGCGCTCATCGTCGATCAGCTCGGCGTGCTCGCACGCCTCGCCGAGGAAGCCGGCGTGATCGTCGGTTATGAGGCGCTCGCGTGGGGCCGGCACGTCAACTCGTACAAGCACGCGTGGCGGCTAGTGGATGCCGTGAATCACCCGAGCCTGGGTCTCGTGCTCGACAGCTTCCATACGCTGTCCATTGCCGATTCCGTCGATGAAATCGCGGCTATTCCCGGCGATCGCATCGCCTTCGTGCAGATCGCCGATGCGCCCGTGCTCTCGATGGACGTGCTCGAATGGAGCCGCCACTATCGCTGTTTTCCGGGGCAGGGCGCATTCGATGTCGCCGGATTCACGGCGCGCGTCCTCGAGGCGGGCTACACGGGGCCGCTGTCGCTCGAAATCTTCAACGACGGCTTTCGCGCCGCGCCGACCGCCATCACCGCGGCGGACGGGCATCGCTCGTTGCGCTTTCTCGAAGAGCAGACGCGTGCGCGCATGGGCGAGCGCGCGCGCGCGGAACTCTTCGATCCGCCCGCGCCGCCTGCGCACATCGGCTTCCAGTTCCTCGAATTCGCCGTGGACGACACGACGCGCGAGCACGTCGCCGACTGGCTGCGCAAGCTCGGCTTCCGGCTCGCGGGCACGCATCGGTCGAAGGACGTGACGCTGTATCGGCACGGCGCGGGATCGATCGTGCTGAACGCGGAAGCCGATTCGTTCGCGAGCGCGTTCTTTCAGCAGCACGGCTTGTCGCTGTGCGCGTCGGCGTTTCATGTCGATGACGCCAAATGCGCGTTCGAGCGCGCCGCCGCTTACGGCTCGAAGCCGTTCTCGGGCCGCGTGGGACCGAACGAGCGAGTGGTGCCGGGCGTGCAGTCGCCGGACGGCAGCCTCGATTATCTCGTCGATGAAGCGCCGGGCGCGCCGACGTTATGGGAATCGGACTTCGTGCTGACGGATATCGACGGCCCTTACGAAGTCGGGCCGCTTTCGCGCATCGATCACGTGTGCCTTTCGCTGCCGGCCGAGGCGCTCGATACGTGGGTGCTTTTCTTCCGCAGCGCGTTCGGCTTCGAGACGGAAGCGAGCGTGCTCGTGCCCGATCCTTACGGGCTCGTGCGCAGCCGCGCGGTGCGAAGCCGCGACGGCTCGGTGCGCATTGCGCTCAACGCGTCGATGGACCGCTTCACGGCGGTGTCGGAATCGCTCTCGACGTATCGCGGCTCTGGGTTGAATCACGTCGCGTTCAGCACGCCCGACATCTTCGACGCGATTCCCCGCTTGGAGGCGGACGGCGTGCAGTTCCTGCGCATTCCGCGCAATTACTACGACGATCTCGTGGCGCGCTACGGCCTGCCCGACGAGCAGATCGACGCGATGCGCGAGCACAACATCCTCTACGACCGGGACGAGCGCGGCGGCGAGTTCTTCCACGCCTACACGGAGCAGCTCGATCAGCGCTTCTTTCTCGAAGTGATCGAGCGGCGCGGCGGCTACGACGGCTACGGCGCGGCGAACGCGGCGGTGCGGCTCGCGGCGCACGCGCAGCAACAGCGCGCTCGGCAGGCGGCATAGGAAACCTGGCGCGTAAATGCCACCGACTTGCGCCGCGCGCCGCCTATCATGAAAGCATGACGGCAGCCGCAAGCGGGAGGGCGCCATGCTCGATTTCTCCGACATCCTCATCGGCGTCGCGGCGCTCGCCGCGATCGGCCTCGTGTTGCTCGCGCATGACTGGCGCGACGAATATCGCGAGAGGCGGGCGCAGCGCGGGAAAGCAGCGACGCGCGCGGCCGCGCCGGGCCATTCGCTGCGCGAGTGGTGGCTCCGGCACCGGCACTGACCGAAGGGCCGCTCAAGCGCCTGACGCGGCGAGCGGATTGTCGGGCGCGGGGTGTTCGGCATCGGCATCGCTCTTGGCCGACGCGGCTTCGAACGCATCGATCACCAGATACAGCCGGTGGACGATCTGAATCTGCGTATGCGACAGGTGTGCCTGCCGCGTGATGGCAGCCAGCCGCTCGCGCCAATACGAGGGCGGCAGCAATGGACCGCCGAGATCGCAAGACAGCGAACGACGCAGCACCTTCTGAAGATGCGCGAGGTCCTGGTCTGCCAGCAACGCCGAAAACGCGCCCTGGGGCTTGATATCGGATGTGGGGTCCATGTGTCCGATGGCGGCGCGCTCGCGTGGAACTTGATAGGGACAAACCCGCAGTTGTGTCGCCAAACCTTTGCGCCGATGCTTTTTCGGTCGGGGTGCGCATGGCCGTCGAATGCGTTTGCTATACTCTGCGCTCCCGCCCGCCCGGACGACGCTTAGTGCGCATTGGTTAGGCGGGACGTGCGGTCCGCTCCCCGTAGTTCAATGGATAGAACGAGTGCCTCCTAAGCGCTAGATACAGGTTCGATTCCTGTCGGGGGGACCACGATAGCTTCCCAACGCGCCGCCGACGCTTCCCTTCATCGGCACCCGCGGATGCCGATTCGTCCTCGTCAATCGGCAACCGCGCCGCTCAACCCGCCAGTTGCGTGACGAAGTCGCGGTACGTGTGCAGCGGACGCCCCAGCATGCGCACGAGGCGTTCGACGTCGCCGGCTTCCGGCACCATGCCGTCGCTGACATAACGCTCGGCCATCAGGCGCATCTCGTACGCCATCCACTTCGGCATGAAGCTGCTAAGGTTCTGCTCGAACCCGCCCGGATCGTCGCCGCCGTACGCCACCGGCCGGCCGAGCACGTCGGACCAGATGGACGCCAGCGCGGAGCCCGTCAATGTGTCCGGTCCGACGAGATCGATAACCTCCACGGGAAGATCCGCGGCCGCCTCGTCGCGACGCAACAGTTCGATGGCCGCGACCTCCGCGATGTCGCGCGTGTCGACCATGGCGACGCCCTTGCTCCCGATCGGCATCGGATAAACGCCGTGATCGACGACGACGTCCCGAATCATGAGTTCGTTGTCGATGAAGTACGCCGGGCGCAGGATCGTCGCGCTGAAACCCATTCGCTCGATCATGCGCTCGGCGCCGGACTTCACGGCGAAATGCGGCACGTTGACGAACCGGTCCGCGTGCATGACCGACAGATACACCACGCGCTCGACGCCCGACTCCCGCGCGATGTTCAGCGTAATCAGCGCCTGCGTGAACTCGTCGCCCGCCACCGCGTTGAGCAGGAACAGCGTGCGCACGCCGGCGAAGGCGCGGCGAAGCGAATCGATATCGAGCATATCGCCCAGTGCGACCGTCACTTCTGCCGGGAATTGCGCTTTCGATGGATCGCGCACGAGCACGCGAACGTCCGCATGGCGGCTGACGAGTTGTTCGACGACCTGACGGCCGACGCGGCCGGTGGCGCCGGTAACGAGAATAGTCATGGTGGAACTCCTTCAAGTGGTTGGCATGCACCTAAGGTAAGTGATCCGCTGACTGTCCGGAAGATGTGATATAGAGACGAGGCGTCTCACTCATGGAACACCCATGGAACGCTGACTAGGACCCGCATGGACCTTCTCGCTCTCGCTGACTTCAATCTTGTCGCGCGTTACGGCAGCTTCGGGGAAGCCGCTCGCGCGTCCGAGCGGCCCAAGGCGACGCTTTCGCGCCGCGTCACCGAACTCGAAAACGACCTTCGCATTCGGCTTTTCGAACGCGGGCCGCGCGGCGTCGTGCTCACGCAGGAAGGCCGCGCGCTCTACGAGCGCACAGGTGCGCTCCTCGCTGAACTCAACGAAAGCGCCGCCGCCATTGCATCCGGTAGCGATGAGCCGCGCGGCCGCTTGCGCATCAGCGCGCCCGCGCTCTTCTCGCAGATAGCCATGGGAAAGCTGGTCGCGTCGTTCGTCCTCAAGTACCCGCAGGTCCGCATCGAGGTGACGACAGAAGATCGCCCGGTCAATATGGTCGAAGAAGGGTATGACCTCGTGATCCGCGTCAATCCCGAACCGAACGAGACGCTCGTCGGGCGCATCTTCTTGCGCGACCGGCTCGTCGTCGTGGCCAAGCCGGGACTCAAGCGACCCGCTGCGAAATCCAGCGTTCGCGCGGTCGTTCGGGGCACGCCCGAAGACATGGCGTATTGGGACGTGATCGGCGCGCGCGGAAAGGCGCGCATCCTCATCGAGCCGGTCGCGCAGCTGTCGTCGCTCGTCATGGTGCGCGACACCGTTCGCCTCGGCGTGGGCGCCGCCTGTCTGCCGCTGTCGCTGGTGAGCCGGGATATCGCCGCGGGCAAGCTGGCGCATTGGGGCGATGTCGACGGGCCGGAGATTGCGTTGTGGGCGCTGTATCCGTCGAGGCGTTTGTTGAGCACGCGCGTGTCGGCTTTTCTCGCGCACCTCAAGGCATCGTTTCCGTTGGGCACTGCGGATGAACTCGCGGCACTCATCGAATGACGGTAAATCGGGCAGATCGTCCGCTTATGCGCTAGAGTCCGCGTCACGCTCGACCAAACGTCTTGCCTGTTATTCAGTAAAGCTAATCAGTTGCCGTGATCCCGCGTTCAGCGATGTCCGCGAATATTGATCGCCGAAAGTCGTCGCGCAGGTCAACGATCAGTATGTGAAGGTCGCCAAGGTGCGTGGTGAACTCGCGTGGCACGACCACGCGAACGAAGACGAGCTTTTCTTCGTCGTGCGCGGCAATCTCACCATCGAATACGAAGGCGGCCGAGCCGTGCATTTGCCAGCGGGCTCCATGCACGTCGTGCCGCGCGGCACGCTGCATAACCCGGTCGCCGACGAAGAATGCTGGATCGTGCTGATCGAGCCTGTCGAGACGAAGCACACGGGCGACGTGCAGTCGCCGCTGACGAGGACGATAGACGAGCAGTTGAGCGGCGCGCCGCGAGCGTGATTCACGTCTACGCGAACGCAACAACGTTCGGCGCCGCAAGCTAGAATCCTCGTCGACACATCGCCGGGTTTCGGCGGTCCTCGCGCACCGCCAAGACGGTGGATGCGGCTAAAACGAGGACAAAAATTGAACATCGAGCGCCCCACCGTAAGCAACGTACGGCCATCCTTCAGCGACCATTCGAACGATATCTTCTTCGCGGCTGTTTCGACGACACGCATGCCCATGCTCGTCACCGACCCGAATCAGCCGGACAACCCGATCGTCTTCGTGAACTCCGCATTCCTCAATCTGACGGGCTTCAGCGTCGAGGAATTGATCGGGCAGAACTGCCGGCTCCTGCAGGGGCCGGAGACGAGCCAGGCCACCGTGTCCGAGATTCGCGACGCCGTCCAGCAGGGCCGCGAAATCAATATCGAGGTGCTGAACTATCGCAAGGACGGATCGACCTTCTGGAACGCACTCTTTATCTCGCCGGTCAGGAACGAGGCCGGCGAGATCGTGTATTTCTTCGCCTCTCAACTCGATATCAGCCGCCGCCGCGACGCGGAAGAGGCGCTGAGGCAATCGCAGAAGATGGAAGCACTCGGGCAGTTGACTGGGGGCATCGCGCACGACTTCAACAACCTGTTGCAGGTGATGAGCGGCTATGTCGATGTGATGAAGCTCGGCATCGAAGAGCGGTTCGATCTCAGCCGGTTCGTGATGCCGGTGGAACGGATGCGCGATGCCATCACGCGTGCATCCACGCTGACGCAGCAACTGCTCGCATTCGCGCGCAAGCAGGAACTGCGCGGCCGAGTCATCAACTTGAACGCGCGGCTCGCCGACATTCGGGAACTTGCGGAAAACACGTTCGGCGACAGCGGAGCGCTCAACTTCGTGCCGGACCCCGCGCTGCGCAATTGTCAGCTCGACGCTTCGCAACTGGAAGTGGCAGTGCTCAATCTGCTTCTGAACGCGCGCGACGCGCTGCACGGCAAGGACAAGCCTCAAGTCACGGTGCGCACCGGCAATCTGTCGCTGACCGATAGACGGCCCATCGGATTCGCGCAACTGACGCCCGGCGAGTATGTCTGGGTGTCGGTGAGCGACAACGGCACCGGCATTCCTGCCCATATTCTTGCGCATGTGATGGACCCGTTCTTCACGACGAAGGAAGAAGGAAAGGGGACGGGCCTGGGTTTGTCGATGGTCTATGGCTTCGCGAGACAATCGGGCGGCGCGGTCGATATCTACTCTGAGCCGGGCCACGGCACAACAGTGCGGCTCTACTTTCCGGCGGTGGCGGCGGAACCATCCATCGAGCAGCGGCACCGGCGTGTCGCCGAGTCCGCGCACAACGAGACGATCCTCGTTGTCGATGACAGGCCCGATGTGGCCGAAGTCGCCGCGATGATCCTGCAGCAAGGCGGGTACAAGACGCGCGTCGCACACGGGGCGCATGACGCACTCGAGATACTGGGCGGGGACGCGCAGATCGAACTGCTCTTTACCGATCTCATCATGCCCGGAGGCATGAACGGCGTGATGCTCGCGCAGGAAGCGAAACGCCGCAAGCCGCTGCTGCGCGTCTTGCTGACGACGGGCTACGCCGACACGTCCATCGCGAGAAACGACATCGACGGCACGGAGTTTCCGGTGCTCCACAAGCCGTATCAGGCGATCGAATTGCGCGCGGCGATATCGCAGGCGCTGCACAATCCCGGCACCGACAGTTGACCGCGAAGCCTGCGCGACGAGCGCAGGCTTCCCCGCGCGTCGCGCTAGGCCGCCCACGCGTGCGCCTCGAACCGCGCCTCGAGCGGCGGCTGCGCGACGTTCGCGGTGTAGTTCGTCATCGTCGATGCCGCCACGACGAGAATGACTTCGAGCACCCGTTCCTGATCGAAGCCCGCGCCGATGAACGACGCGATCACCTGTTCGTCCACGCGGCCGCGATTTTCGATGAGGGCGCGCGCCAGGGCCGACAGCGCCGCGATTCGATCGTCGTGTGGCAGACGGCGTTCGCGGATCGCCTGAACGTCCGCTTCGCTCAGGCCTGCCTGCAACGCAAGGTACGAGTGGAAAGCAACGGGCCATGCAGCGCGGTTCGTCACGGCGTTCGTGAGCAGTAGCGCCTGAATCTGCGCTTCGGTGAAGCTGCCGCCATGGACTTGCTTAAATACGCCTACGAGTCCGTTGATCAATCGGGGCGAACCGGCGAGGGCGCCTGCGATGTTCGGCACCATGCCGAACGCCTCAGCGAGGGCGTTGAGCGCGGGCTTCGAATCGGCGGGAGCGGAGTCGAGCGTATAGACGGGAAACTGAGCCATGTGGAGTCCTTATAAAGTGGCGATCTTGGATGAGCAACCGAACGACACACACAGCTTAGTCGCGCGGAAGCATCCTGCCAATTACATGGCATGTCGTCAGTTCGACGCTACTCGCGCGCAGCTTGCAGCAATGCGATGTGCCGCGCTTCTGTTTCGCTGTCCGCCGGAAACATGCACTCGATCCGCAGTTCCTGCGCAGCGACCGTCGACGGCGTCCCGACCGTCGTGATCATCGAAAAGTAGTTGAGCGCCGCGCCGTCTTTCACGAAGCTCAACGGCACGACAGGCAGCGTGGAAGAAGACGCCGCCATCGCTTGCGAGCGCCACTCGGGACGCACGCCGGGATAAGCGAGCAGCGCATCGAGCAGTTGCTGCGTCCGCGCGTCGATGACATGTCCGACCGCTTCGCGATGCACGCGCTGTATCAGACTGAGCGCCACGCTTTCCCAGTCCGCGATATGCGGCCTCATGCCTTGCGGATCGAACATCAGATGCAAGATGTTGCGCGGTCCCGTGCGTGCGGCCATGTCGATGAAGCAACTGAAGAAATCCGGCGTTGCGGGATTGGTCAGGAGTACGTTCCAATAGCGATCCATCACGATGGCGGGAAAAGGCTCATGCTGCTGCAACATTCGCGTCGCCGCGCCCATCACGACGGACATTTCCTTGTCGCTCCACTCGGCCTCGGAATACATCGGCGCATAACCGGCGGACAGCAACAGCGCGTTGCGTTCGCGCAGCGGCACATCCAGCGACTGCGCGATATTCATCAGCGTTTGCCGGCCCGGCACGCTGCGTCCGCTTTCGATGAAGCTGATCTGGCGCTGCGAGATCCCGGCAACGAGCGAGAGATCGAGCTGGCTGAAGCCGCGGGCCTCGCGCCAGTGACGCAGCAAGGCGCGCAGATCGTTCGATTCCCGATAGCGAAGGTTCGATGCGCTCATGGTCTCCTTCGTAAGTGGCGAGGCGTATCGACTCTAGCGACTCCCGGCTGTCTTGCGCAATGACATCGCATGTAATCGCGGCTACAACGCGATGCTTTCTGGCTCAGTTCAGTCCGGATGGATTCGAGATTCTCAGCCGCCACGCATCGTCCGGTCCTTTCTCCATGACCTGAGTCGCGCAGCCCGATTCGACGTGCGGCTGCCGGTTGGATAGCGTAACAGTCAGCGTCCAGTCCGCCAGAACCAGCGCGATGTTTCCGCTCGACACCACCCGACGCACCGTATTGCGAATGCGCGGCTTCGCGGCCAGCAGTTGCGCCATCGTGCGGCGCAGTTCATCCGGGCGCGCGCTGATTTCGACGCCGTTCGTCAGACGCATCGTGGCATCGTTGCGAAAGAGACGCAGAAGTCCGTCGATATCGCCGGCGTTCATCGCCGCATCGAAGGCGGGCGGCACGTCCTCCGGCGCACGACAGCCCGCCGATCCGTTCTTGATCTCTCCGACAAAGCGCGCGATGACGCGTGCGATGTCGTTCGGCGCTTCCAGCGGCGACAGATGTCCGACGCCGGGCAGCACGACCATTGCCGCATGCGGGATGCGCGGCAGAAGCTCGCTCTGCAACGTGTCGATGCGATCGAACCGGTCCAGTTCTCCCGAGATGACGACGGTAGGCACGTCGATCGACGCCACCGCGGCCGTCAGGTCCTCGCTCATGCCGACTTCAGGCCACGCGGCCTTCGCTTGCGGCGCGCCCTTGAGGCTGTCCTCGATGACTCGTTCGCGACGGGCCGCGTCGAGCGGTCTCCCGGTCAGCACGTGATCGATCACGAATTCGACCGATTCGCGCGATGCGTAAGCGCCCGACAAGGTCGCGCGTTCCTGCTCCGAGAGGCGCATGGGCGAGGGCGGCGACGGAGCGACGAGCACGAGCCCTTCGAGTCCCTTCGGCCGCCGTGATGCGATCAATTGCGCGACTTTGCCGCCCATCGAATGACCGACGAGCACATAGCGCCGCAAGCCGAGCGCGTCGATCACGCCTTCGGCATCGGCGGCCAGATCGGCGATGCCGTAGCCGTTCGAGGGCGCGTCGGAATCGCCCCATCCGCGATGATCGGTGGCAACGATGCGATAACGGTCAGCTAGTTCGTCCGCAACGCCGTCCCACGTCCGCGACGAGCCGCCGTAATAGTGCAGGAACACGAGCGCCATATCCCCGCTGCCGCGCTCTGTGACGTGAATCCGCGTGCCGTTCGTTTCGATCTTCATCTTCTCGCCTCCGTTCGTGACATGCGTGAATCGTAGGCGTGCGCTTGCGCCCCGATAATTGCCCGATGAGTGGCGGCAGTCGATAATGCGGCGATCGAATCGGGGAGAGTCATGGACCGACTGACCAGTCTTGGCGTGTTCGTCGCGGCGGTGGAGGAAGGGAGCCTGGCTGCGGCGGCGCGTCGTTTCGGATTGTCGCCCGCGATGGCGGGCAAACATGTCTCCGAGATCGAGGCAAGGCTGAATGCGCGTCTGCTTCAGCGCACGACCCGGCGTCTTAGCCTTACCGATGCGGGCCAGACCTATTACGAGCGCAGCAAACAGATTCTTGAGGCCTTCGCCGAGGCGAACCGCGAAGTGAGCGATTCGCAGGCCACGGTGCGCGGCGTGCTGCGCGTCGCGGCGCCCGTCACGTTCGGCGCGATGCATCTCGGCGATGTCATCGCGCGATATGTCCGCGACCATCCGCAAGTGAATGTGGACGTGGATCTCGGCGACCGGTATGTGGATCTGCTCGACGCAGGCATCGACGTCGCGATCCGCATCGGTCGTCTGGATGATCCGGCGCTCGTGACGCGCCGCATCGCGCCATGCCGCATGGTCGTGTGCGCGTCGCCCGGTTACATCGAGCGGCACGGCGCGCCGCGCACGCCCGACGATCTGCTGGGCGCGCCGAGGCTCGTGTTCAGCGAAGCCGTGTCGGCGGGCGACTGGACCTTGTTCGATGCGGATAACCGCGCATACGTCATCGACGGACCTGCGCGCATTTCGGCGAACAACATGCAAATGCTGCTGTCCGCCGCGCTCGCCGGAGCCGGAATCGCGTACGGCCCGAGCTTCGTCTTCGGAGAGCATGTGCGGCGCGGCAAACTCGTCGCACTGCTGCCCGACTACCGCGCGACCGAACTGTTGATTCAGGCGGTCTATCCAGGCGCGCGGGGCATCCCGCTCAAGGTGCGCCGATTCGTGGATTACCTCGCAGAAGCGTTCGGCGATGAACCGCCGTGGGACACGGGAACGCGGCCATGACAAGCCGCTAGTCGTCGGCCTCAGCCGCCGCCCGCATTGGACCGCGAGCCGTTTCCACCGGATAATGCGAGCACACCCATCCTCGCTCGCGGCTCATGCGCTCATGACGGAAATCGAATCCGCGCTGCTCGTGTTCTTTCTGCTGCTCGCGAGTACCGGCATCGGCGCGATCATTCGGCCGCTGTTGCCGGAGGAGCACAAGGCGCAGGAAACGGTGCAGCTCGTGCAGCTCCTCGTCGGCATGCTGGTGACGTTCGCGGCGCTCGTGCTGGGCTTGCTGACGGCATCGGCGAAAACCGTGTTCGATACCACCGATAACGACGTGCGCGCCTACGCCGCCGCGATCATCGAACTCGACCGGGCGATGCGCGACTACGGCGCGGACCTCGACGAAACCCGCGCCGTGCTGCGCAGCTACACGGCGGCCGCGATTGCGAGCACATGGCCGGCCGAGCCGCATCCGCCGGGCGACTACTACCCGCAAGTGGAACCGTCGCCGCACGCGAGCGGCAAGCTGGAAAGTCGCGCGCTGGGCGAACTGCTCGATCGCGGCCAGCGTCAGGTCCGGTTGCTTCAGCCCGCCGACGCGTACCACCGCAAGCTCGCCGACAACACCGCCGCGCGCTTCGAGCAGCTCATCGCGCTGCGCTGGAAGCTGATCGAGGAAGCACACGGCACCATTTCGTATCCGTTCGACCGCATACTCGTCGGCTGGCTGCTCATTATCTTTCTGTGCTTCGGACTGATCGCCCCGCGCAACGCGCTATCTCTCGTGACGATCATGCTGGGCGCGCTTTCCATCGCGTCGGCCGTGCTCGTCATTCTCGATCTCGATACGCCGTTCACCGGCCCGATCATGGTCCACAGCCAGCCGATGCGCGAAGCGCTCGCCTACCAAACCCGCTGATGCCGACGAACCTCTATGACGACCCGCGCCTCGTCGCGCTCTACGACGCGCGCAATCCCGCCGCTGCCGACACGGCGTTTTACGTGGCGCTCGCCGAGTCGGCGGCACATGTGATCGACCTCGGATGCGGCACCGGTCTGCTTGCCTGCGAGCTTGCCGGGCGCGGCTATCGCGTGACGGGCATCGATCCGTCGCCGCAGATGCTCAAGATCGCGCGTGGCCGTCCGTCCGGCGACCGCGTGACGTGGATCGAAGGCGATGCGTCCGCGCTGCCGTTCGTCGGCGCGGCCGACCTGCTTGTGATGACCGGCCACGTCGCGCAAGTATTTCTCGACGATGCATCGTTCTTGGCGACGCTTGTCGCCGCGCGACGCGCGTTGCGTCCGGGCGGGCGCATCGCGTTCGAGAGCCGCAATCCGGCGGCGCGGGCATGGGACAACTGGACGGCGGAACGCTCGCTGCGTCGCGTTCAAAGCGCCGATGGACGTGCCGTCGACGTGTGGCAAGAGCGGCGCGCGAAGCCCGATCCGCTCGCGACCGGGCGCGTCGCGTTCCCGACTCACGCGCGCTTCCAGGGCGAGACCGAGACGCTGCGCGCCGAAAGCGAACTGCGCTTTCGCAGCCGCGACGAACTCGCGCAACTGCTTACCCGCGCGGGCTTCGCTTACATCGACTGGTATGGGGACTGGAACCGCGCGCCGGTAGACGAGACGAGCCGCGAGTTGATCGCGGTGGCGCGCTGAAATAGCGCCGCAAGCGCGGCGCCGTGTTGCGTCAGAACTCGACGACGACGAAATCTTCCTTGCCGACGTCGCATTCCGGACAGCGCCAGCTGGCGGGGATATCGGCGAAACGCGTGCCCGGCGCGATGCCTTGAGCCGGCAGGCCGTCCTGCTCGTTGTAGACCCAGCCGCAAATCAGGCATACCCAGCTTTTGTATTCGATGACTTCGCTCACGACAGACTCATGTGTTCAGTTGAAACGGCGAGCCGGCATCTTACCCCAAGCGCCGTCGCAAAAAACGCGCGTCGGATGCGGTTGGCCGTAAGGCAGGTGTATGCTGGGGCGCCGTTGCTTTCCAGAGCGACGCTCGCTCGACCGATAAGGAGAAGACCATGCTGAACAAGACCGTATTTGCTGGCGCCATCGTTGTCGCGGCGGCCTTCGCGGGCCACGCGCACGCGCAGTCGCGCGTGTACTTCATCGAGCCCAAAGACGGCGCCACCGTCACGAGTCCCGTCCATGTGAAGTTCGGCGTCGAGGGCATGACGCTCGCGCCGGCCGGCACGATGACGGAAGGCTCGGGCCATCATCATCTGCTGATCGACAGCGGCCCGCTGCCCAAGGGAACCGTGATCCCGGCGAGCGAGACGTCGCTGCATTACGGTAAGGCGCAGACCGAAGCCGACGTGAAGCTGCCGCCCGGCGACCACACGCTGACGATGCAGCTCGGCGACGGCGCGCATCGCTCGTACGGGTCCGAGATGGCGCAGACGATCAAGGTCCACGTCAAGTAGACCCAACGGCAGGGGCAGACGGGCGCGCGCCACGGCCCGCGCGCCCTTGTCCGTTCGGCCGATGCGACCTTCGGCGCGAGGGAACATCGGTACAATGACCGCTTCCTCGGTATCGCCTTCGTTCGCATTCATCCCCATGTCGCTTTATTCCATCACGGACGCACAACTCGCGTTCGGCCACGTCGCGTTGCTGGATCACGCCGACTTCTCGCTCGAAGCGGGCGAACGTGTCGGGCTGATCGGCCGCAACGGCGCGGGCAAGTCGTCGCTGCTCAAGATCGTCGCGGGGCTCGCCGCGCCCGACGACGGGCTCGTCACGCGCCAGAGCGAACTCACGACCGTCTATGTGCCGCAGGAGCCCGAGTTCGATCTCGACGCATCCGTGTTCGATGTCGTCGCCTCCGGCCTCGTCGATGCGCGCACGCTGCTCGACGAATACGACGCCGTCGCGCACCGGCTCGCGGACACGCCCGAAGGCGCGGAGCACGACGCGTTGCTCGCGCGCATGAACACGCTCCAATCGGCGCTCGATACGCGCGATGCCTGGAACTGGCGCACGCGCGTCGCGACGACGCTCGCGCAGATCGGGCTCGACGGCGAGGCCCGCGCGGGTTCGCTTTCCGGCGGCATGCGAAAGCGCGTCGCGCTGGCGCGGGCGCTCGTCGTGCAGCCGGACGTGTTGCTGCTGGACGAGCCGACCAACCATCTGGACTTCGAAGGCATTCGCTGGCTCGAAGAACTGCTCGTCACGCTGCGCACGGGCCTGCTTTTCATTACGCACGACCGCGCGTTTCTCGATCGCGTGGCCACGCGCATCGTGGAACTCGACCGCGGGCGCTTGCTGTCGTATCCGGGCAACTTCAGCGCGTATCAGATTCGCAAGGCGCAGCAGCTCGAAGTCGAGCAAGTGGAACAGGCCAAGTTCGACAAGCTGCTCGCGCAGGAAGAAGTGTGGATTCGCAAGGGCGTGGAGGCGCGGCGCACGCGCAGCGTCGGGCGCATTGCGCGGCTCGTCGAAATGCGCAAGGAACGCGCCGAACGGCGCAACGTGCAGGGCAACGTGAAGCTCGACGTCGGGCAGGGCGAGAAGTCCGGCAAGATCGTCGCGGAACTGACGGACGTGACGAAGCGTTATGGCGCGCGCACCATCGTCGACAGCTTCACGGCCACGGTCATGCGCGGCGACAAGATCGGTTTCGTCGGGCCGAACGGGGCGGGCAAGACCACGCTGCTCAAGCTGATTCTCGGCGAGTTGCAGCCGGACGCAGGCCGCGTGCGCACCGGCACCAACATTCAGACCGCGTATTTCGATCAGATGCGCGCGCAGCTCGACCTCGACAAATCGCTCGCGGATACCATCAGTCCCGGCAGCGAATGGGTCGAAGTGAACGGCGTGAAGAAGCACGTGATGAGCTATCTCGGCGACTTCCTGTTCGCGCCCGAGCGCGCGCGGTCGCCGGTGCGGTCGCTCTCGGGCGGCGAGCGCAATCGCCTGTTGCTCGCGCGCCTTTTCGCGCGTCCGGCGAACGTGCTCGTGCTCGACGAACCGACCAACGACCTCGACATTCCCACGCTCGAACTGCTCGAAGAACTGCTCGCGGACTACGACGGCACCGTGCTGCTCGTGAGCCACGACCGCGCGTTTCTCGACAACGTGGTGACGTCCGTCTTCGCGGCGGAAGGCGGCGGCAAGTGGCGCGAGTATGTCGGCGGCTTCTCGGACTGGCAAGTTCAGCGCGAACGTTCGGACCGCATCGCCGAGGAAGCGGCGCGGCAGAGCGCGAAGGAAGCGCCCAGGGAAGACGCGCCGAAGGAAAGCGCGGCGGGCCGCAACGCGCAGCGCACGGTCAAGCTCTCGTTCAAGGAACAGCGCGAGCTGGAAGCGCTGCCCGCGCGCATCGCGGAACTGGAAGACGAGCAGAAGCGCATCGGCGCGCAGCTCGAAGACGGCTCCATTTTCGCCACGGACGCGAAAGAAGGCGCGCGCCTGTCCGAGCGTCACGCGGCCATCGAAGAGGAATTGCTCGTCGCGCTGGAACGCTGGGAAGAACTCGAAGCGAAGCGCGGATAGGCTCGGTTTGACGCCGTCGAGGTGGGCGCGGCGGGCGAAAACCGCTATTCTCCTAGCGCGGCCGGACGGGCGGACGGGGCGAAGGCCCTCGTGATGCCTATCCGGTGAGGCAATCTTGAGCATTCGATAAAGCATTTGCCGGCATCGCGGCGTCGTGCGGTGACCATTCCCGCGCGGGGTCGCAAGCCGGATCAACGTTCAACTATGTCCACGAAAAAATTCAGTGTGGCCCAAGCAGCCACTCCACAGCGCGCCGAGCGCGCCAGGCCGCGCGCGATGAGCGCGAAGGCGGCGGGCTACAGCGAAGCATCGATCAAGGTCCTGAAGGGCCTCGAGCCGGTCAAGCAGCGGCCCGGCATGTACACGCGCACCGAAAATCCGCTGCATATCGTGCAGGAAGTCATCGACAACGCGTCGGACGAAGCACTCGGCGGCTACGGCAAGCAGATCACCGTGACGGTCCATGCGGACAACTCCGTCTCGGTGGAAGACGACGGCCGCGGCATTCCGTTCGGCCTGCATCCGGAGGAAGGCGTGCCGGTCGTCGAGATCGTCTTCACGCGGCTGCATGCGGGCGGCAAGTTCGACAAGGCCGCGGGCGGCGCGTACACGTTTTCGGGCGGCCTGCACGGCGTCGGCGTCTCGGTGACGAACGCGCTCGCCACGCGCCTCGAAGTCACGGTCTGGCGCGACAACAAGGTCGCGCATCTGGCATTTGCCAATGGCGACGTCATCGAGCCGCTCACTACCCGTTCGCCGGAACGCGGCGAGAAGAAGAGCGGCACGCGCGTGCGCGCCTGGCCGAACGCGAAGTATTTCGATTCGCCCAATCTGCCGCTCGGCGAGTTGCAGCGCCTGTTGCGCTCGAAAGCCGTGCTGCTGCCGGGCGTCGAAGTCGTGCTCGTCATCGAGAAGACCGGCGAGCGTCAGACGTGGAAGTACGAAGACGGCCTGCGCGGCTATCTGCTCGAAGGCATGGGCGGCAGCGAACTGCTGATTCCGCTCTTCGAAGGCGAGCGTTACGCGGACAACTCGCGCACGACGGAGGAGACCTTCGCGGAAGGCGAAGGCGCGTCGTGGGTCGTCGCGTGGAGCGAGGAAGGGCCGCTCTTGCGCGAATCGTACGTGAACCTGATTCCGACGCCCGCGGGCGGCACGCACGAATCCGGCTTGCGCGACGGGCTCTTTCAGGCGGTCAAGAACTTCGTGGAGATCCACAACCTTCAGCCGAAGGGCGTGAAGCTGCTCGCCGAAGACGTGTTCGCGCGCGTCTCCTTCGTGCTGTCGGCAAAGGTGCTCGATCCGCAATTCCAGGGGCAAATCAAGGAGCGTCTCAATAGCCGCGATGCCGTGAAGCTCGTGTCGTCGTTCTCGCGGCCGGCGCTGGAGTTGTGGCTCAATCAGCATGTCGAATACGGCAGGAAGCTGGCCGAACTCGTCATTCGCCAGGCGCAGGCGCGCACGCGCGCCGGGCAGAAGGTCGAGAAGCGCAAGAGCTCGGGCGTGGCCGTGCTGCCGGGCAAGCTCACGGACTGCGAATCGACCGATATCACGCGCAACGAGCTTTTCCTCGTCGAGGGCGATTCGGCGGGCGGCTCCGCGAAGATGGGCCGGGACAAGGAGTTCCAGGCCATTCTGCCCCTGCGCGGCAAGGTGCTGAACACGTGGGAAACCGAACGCGACCGGCTCTTTGCCAACAACGAAGTGCATGACATCGCGGTGGCGATCGGCGTCGATCCGCACGGTCCCGACGATCAGATCGATCTCTCGAATCTGCGCTACGGCAAAATCTGCATTCTGTCGGACGCGGACGTGGACGGCGCGCACATTCAGGTGCTGCTGCTCACGCTCTTCTTCAAGCACTTCCCGCAACTCATCGAACGCGGTCACGTCTGCGTCGCGCGTCCGCCGCTTTTTCGCGTCGATGCGCCCGCGCGCGGCAAGAAGCCCGCGCAGAAGCTCTACGCGCTCGACGAAGGCGAACTCGAAGCGATTCTCGACAAGCTGCGCAAGGACGGCGTGCGCGAAACGCAATGGAGCATCAGCCGCTTCAAGGGCCTCGGCGAAATGAGTGCCGAACAGCTCTGGGACACGACGATGAACCCCGACACGCGGCGTCTCTTGCCGGTCCGCCTGGGCGATCTCGGCTTCGATCTCACCGTCTCGCGCATGACCATGCTGATGGGCAAGGGCGAAGCGGCGTCGCGCCGAAGCTGGCTCGAAGAGAAGGGCAACGAAGTGGAAGCGGACATCTGATGCCGGCTTCGGAAAACGCATAACGGATATTCGATGGGAATCACTGACGATCTTTTCGCCGAACAGCAAGCGGCGCCCGACGGAGAACACCTGACGCTCGGCGATTACGCCGAACGCGCGTATCTCGACTACGCGGTGAGCGTGGTCAAGGGCCGCGCGCTGCCCGACGTATCGGACGGGCAGAAGCCCGTGCAGCGCCGCATTCTCTACGCGATGAACGAGATGGGCCTCGCGAGCACCGCGAAGCCCGTGAAGTCGGCGCGCGTCGTGGGCGACGTGCTCGGCAAGTATCACCCGCACGGCGATCAGTCCGCGTACGACGCGCTCGTGCGTCTCGCGCAGGACTTCTCGATGCGCTATCCGCTCATCGACGGTCAGGGCAACTTCGGCTCGCGCGACGGCGACGGCGCCGCGGCCATGCGATACACCGAAGCGCGCCTCACGCCGATCGCGCGCTTGCTGCTCGATGAAATCGACCAGGGCACGGTCGATTTCATGCCGAACTACGACGGCTCGTTCGAGGAGCCGAAGCTCTTGCCCGCGCGCCTGCCGTTCTTGCTGCTCAACGGCGCGTCGGGCATCGCGGTCGGTCTCGCGACGGAAGTGCCGTCGCACAATCTGCGCGAAGTCGCGCAAGCCGCCGTCGCGATGATTCGCGATCCGAAGCTCGGGCACGCAGGCGTGATGGAGAAGCTCAACGGGCCGGACTTCCCCGGCGGCGGGCAGATCATCTCGTCGCAGGCGGAAATCTCGGCGGCCTACGAAACCGGGCGCGGCAGTCTGAAGGTGCGGGCGCGCTGGAAGATCGAAGACCTCGCGCGCGGTCAGTGGCAGCTCGTCATCAACGAATTGCCGCCGAACACGTCGGGTCAGAAGGTGCTCGAAGAAATCGAGGAACTGACCAACCCGAAGATCAAGCTCGGCAAGAAGACGCTGACGCCGGATCAGTTGCAGACCAAGCAGACGCTGCTGGCGCTGCTCGACACCGTGCGCGACGAGTCCGGCAAGGACGCGCCCGTGCGCCTCGTGTTCGAGCCGAAGTCGAGCCGCATCGACCAGACGGAGTTCGTCAATACGCTGCTCGCGCATACGAGCCTCGAATCGAACGCCGCGATCAACCTCGTGATGATCGGCGCCGACGGCCGGCCGAGGCAGAAGGGCATCGTCGAAATCCTGCACGAGTGGGTCGGCTTCCGGTTCGTGACCGTCACGCGCCGGACGCAGCATCGCCTGGGGAAGGTGAACGACCGCATCCATATTCTCGAAGGGCGGATGATCGTCTTCCTGAATATCGACGAAGTCATTCGCATCATCCGCGAGGCGGAGGAGCCGAAGCAGGCGCTGATCGCGCGCTTCAACCTCTCCGATCGTCAGGCCGAGGACATTCTCGAGATCCGTTTGCGGCAACTCGCGCGGCTCGAAGCGATCAAGATCGAGCAGGAGCTCTCCGACTTGCGCGACGAGAAGAAGAAGCTCGAAGAACTGCTGAACAGCGACGCCGCGATGAAGCGCCTGCTCATCAAGGAAATCGAAGCGGACGCGAAGCAGTATGGCGACGACCGCCGCACGCTGATCCAGCAGGAAAAGCGCGCGACGTTCGAAGTGCGCGTCGTCGACGAGCCGGTGACGGTCGTCGTCTCGCAGAAGGGCTGGGTGCGCGCGCTGAAGGGCCACGGGCTCGATCCGGCCGGCTTCACGTTCAAGGCCGGCGATTCGCTGTACGCCGTGTTCCAGGCGCGCACGCCGGACACGCTCATCGCGTGGGGCAGCAACGGCCGCGTGTACTCCGTGCCGGTGGCCGCGCTGCCGGGCGGTCGCGGCGACGGCGTGCCGGTCACGTCGCTGATCGAACTCGAATCGGGCACGCATCTGCTGCATTACTTCGCGGCGTCGGCGGAGCAGCCATTGCTGCTGGCGTCGAGCAATGGCTTCGGCTTTATCGCGAAGCTCGGCGACATGGTGAGCCGCAACAAGGCGGGCAAGTCGTTTATGACCATCGACGAAGGCGCGTTGCCGCTCGCGCCGATGCCGGTGCTGCCGGGCGCGCTGTACGTCGCGTGCCTGTCGAATGCGGGCAGACTGCTCGTCTTCGGCATGGACGAGATGAAGACGCTCTCGGGCGGCGGGCGCGGCGTCACGCTGATGACGCTCGATCCGAACGAAACGCTGCGTCAGGCGCTCGCCATCGACGCGCGCGGCGTCGTGCTGATCGGCGCGGGACGCGGCGGCAAGATCCGCGACGAGAAGCTCTCGGGCGCGCAACTGCAACAGCATCTCGGCAAGCGTGCGAGAAAGGGCCGCGCGCCGGATACGTCGCTGAAAGTCAGCGAAATGCGGCCGGTGTTCGAAGGCTGACCTTGCGCTAACGCATAGAGAAGCGCCTTCCTGCGAACCTCGCAGCGAGGCGTTTTCTTTTCGCTTCGCGCCCGACGTTTAGGAACTGACGCGCCGCGCCTGAGTCGAACGGCCAAACTTCACTTACCTTCTGCCCTCGACACCCATGACTCATGCCATCGAAGCCGCGCTCTTTCTTCACTTGCTCGGCGTGGCCGTATGGATAGGCGGCATGGTCTTCGCGCACTTCTGCCTGCGCCCCGCGCTCGGCGACCTCGCGCCGCAACTGCGCCTGCCGCTCTGGGAAACCGTATTCGCGCGCTTCTTCAACTGGGTCGCGGGCGCCGTGCTCGTGATCCTGATCACGGGCGGCTTTCTGCTCGCGCAATATGGCGGCGCGCATGCCGCATGGCCGCTTCACGCGATGGCCGGCTTAGGCATCGTGATGATGCTGATCTTCGGGCATATCCGCTTTGCCGTGTTTCCGCGCATCCGCCGTGCGGTGCAGGCGCAGAACTGGCCCGATGGCGCGCGGGCGGTCGGCACCGTGCGAAGGCTCGTGGTCGTCAATCTCGTGCTCGGCGTCGTGACGATCGGGACCGCGGTGCTGTCGCGCGGCATCTAGGCGCGAGTCAGGTGCCGCGTTCGTCGCTCAACGCGGTGTTCGACGGCTCCTGGCCGAGCGTGCCGAGCCCGAGCGCGCCGCTTGCGAGCGCCCAGCCGCATACGCCGAAGCGGTCCAGAAGCGCCTGCACGCCGTCGGCGGGAACGGGTCGCGAGAACAGGAAGCCTTGCGCTTCCACTGGACCGAGCGCCGCGAGCCAGGTGATCTGTTCCTCGCGCTCGGTGCCTTCGACCACCACGGTCAGCCCGAGCGAGCGAGCGAGATTGATGATCGCGGAGACCATCACGCACACGCTGCGGTCTTCCGGAATCGCCTGAATGAACGAGCGGTCCACCTTGAGCGTATCGACCGAAAAGCGGTTCAGATACGACAGCGACGAATAGCCGGTGCCGAAGTCGTCGAGCGCGATGCGCACGCCCAGACGCTTGAGCGCAACGATCTTCTCCTGCACCAGTTCCGGATACTCGACCATCACGGTCTCGGTGATTTCGAGTTCGAGCTTGCCCGGCGGAATGCCGGACGCTTCGATCGCGCGGGCGACCGTTTCGAGCAAGTCGCCGCGCCAGAATTGCACGGCCGAAATGTTGACCGCGAGCGACAGGCCCGTATAACCGTCGCGCTGCCATTGCGCGAGTTGCGCGCAGGCCGTGTGAATCACGAAATCGCCGACCGCGACGATCAGCCCGGTCGATTCCGCCACCGGAATAAATTCGTTCGCCGGAATGAGCCCGTGCTGCGGATGGTTCCATCGCACGAGCGCCTCGAATCCGGTAATGCAGCGGCGGGCCAGATCGATCTTCGGCTGATAGACGAGGAACAATTGGCGCTCGGCGAGCGCCACGCGCAGCTGCTGCTCCCACTTCATCAGATGGTCCGCGCGATGCGACAGTTGCGGCGAGTAGAACTGATAGCAGTTCTTGCCCGCGTCCTTCGCGCTGTACATCGCGAGGTCGGCCTTCTTCAGCAAGTCGATCTCGCTTTCGTTCGACACCGAATAGAGCGCAATGCCGATGCTCGCGTGCAACACGAACGCGCTGCCGCGCACGTCGAAGGGCGTCGCGAACATGGTCACGATGTCGTTGGCGAGTCCGACCGCGCGCTTTTCGACCTCATCGCCCTTGACGATCACGACGAACTCGTCGCCGCCGATGCGCGCGAGCGTCCCGCCGTGGCCCACCGTTTCCGCGAGCCGCGACGCGGTCATTTGCAGCACGATATCGCCCGCGTTGTGGCCGAGCGTGTCGTTGACCGTCTTGAAGTTGTCGAGATCGATGAAGAGCAGCGCGAGCCGCCCGATGTTGTCCGTCTGCGCGACGTCGGCCCGCAATGCGCGCAGCGTCGAATAACGGTTGCGCAGCCCGGTGAGCAGGTCGAATTCGACGAGATGCGTCATCTCGCGTTCGCGTCCGAGCAGCTTGCCGATCAAGCCTGTCGCGACGGCGAAGAAGCCGAGCATCGCGAAGGAGATGAAGCTCGCCATCAGCAGATAGACGTTGCGCGTGTGGTTGTAGTCCGCGAACTCCTCGCGCTCCGAAAGACCGACGAGCACGCCGAGCGGATAGCCGTCGATATGCCGATAAGAGACGATGCGCTTCACATGGTCGATCGGATCGACATAAGTGCCCGATGCGTGTTCGGAAGTCGGATAGACGCCGCTCGCGCTGAACGCGGCGCGCGCGGAGCCTGACGCGCCACCCGTCTTGCGCGCGCCGCCTGTTGACGCCGCATTGCCGGCCGGATTCTCTCCAAGCGCGACGCTGGTGCTGCGCGCGAGCACCGAGCCGTTGTCCGACACCACGGCGATCACGCCTTCGCGCCCGATGGACGCGACGTTATAGAAGTCGCTCGTGAAGTAGGTCGGGTCTTCGGAAACGACGACCACGCCCGCGAACGAGCCGTCGGGATGATTGAGACGTCGCGTGATCTGGAGCGTCCACAGGTTCGAGACGCGTCCGCGCACCGGGCGGCTGATGTAGAGCAGATCGTCGTTCGCGTGCAGATGGACTTTGAAGTGCTCGCGGTCGGACAGGTCGATCGGCTTCGGATGCGAGTCGGACGTATTGGCGACCAGAATGCCGTCCTCGTCGATCAGCGAAACCTGCACGAGCGTGTCGCTCTGCACGACGCCTTTTTCGACCGTGGCGATCAGATTGAAGTGGTCGGGCGCTTTCTCGTATTCATATTTGACGAAGCGCGTGATCTGATCGACCTGATGAATCGCCTTGATCGTGTGCTGTTCGAGTGCGGACGAAAGAATCGCGGCGGAAGCCGTCGATTCATGCGTGGTGGCGTCGCGTTCCACCGAAAGCCGCGCGAAGATGACCGCCCACAGCAGCACCAGCAGCACGCTGCCGAGCACCGGAATCGCCAGCAGCGCGCGACGCCGCCGTGCCGACGGAGCGTTGACGCGCGAATCGCTCGCCGCGTGGGAGCGCGTACGCTTCATGGAGTGCCCGGCGCGGCCCTGCCGCGAAGCGCGCGCCATGCGACGAAGCGCGCGTGGTGATAGTGGCGATGCATGTCTCGAGACGTTCGGCCAAAGCCGTTCAATATACCGCTAGACGCGCTTTGGCCGCCTGAAGGCAACCGTTTAACCGTTTGCGTGATGACGAAGCAGGCGTCGGCGCTTGCATTCTCGTTTGCGTTTGCGGCTCGCCGCATGACGTGGCGCAGCGCAGGACCGGATTCCGCGCCTCTGTTCCGGCCCGCGAATGTTCGGATAGTACTGAAGCCGCAGCGATTAAGAAAGCAAAAGCATGGCCGCTCGGGGTTTACGGCTAGCCGCGCGCAGGTCATTGTTTCACAAGCGGATTGTCCCTTCGATGACTGTCACGGAGTCGCCACCGATCCACACCTGAGAGCCGTCCGCGCGGTCGTCGTAGATGACGGTCACGCGGCCGTCACGATCGAGCGCCGTGCCCTGGCGCACCGTATAGGCGTCGCCCGGCCGCCTGCCTTGACGCGTCAGCAACATGGCGAGCGCGGCGTTGGCGCTGCCCGTCACCGGATCTTCGACGTTTTCCGCGCCGAGCAGCAGCGCGCGCAGTTCGTAGGTGGCCGGCACGCCGTTCTCATGCGGGCCATAGACCACGAGCCCATGCGTGCCGACTTCCCCGACGAGCGCCGTCAACGCCTGCCGTGCTTCGCCGCGAAGCGACATCGCGAGGCATTGTTGCGCGTCGCGCAGACGCACGATGAGCCACGGCGCGCCGTTGTCGACGGCGCACGGCGGCGCGCTGAAGTCGATCTCGACCGGCGCGAGCGCGGTGGCGAGACGCTCTCGCTGCGAATCATTCAGCTCGACGATGCGCGCGGGCGGCGCGGCGAACGCCCAGCATCCGTCATCGCGCTCGCGCAGCGTCACCAGCCCGACGCCGCATTCCTGCACGAGCGTTCCCGGTTCTTTCGGCACGTAGCCGCTCGAACGCAGCGCGTGCGCGGTGCCGAGCGTCGGATGGCCGGCAAACGGAAGCTCGGTCGCCGTCGTGAAGATGCGCACGCGATAATCGGCGCGCGGATCGGTCGGCCGCAGGAGGAACGCGGTCTCGGAGAGATTGGTCCAGCGCGCGATGGCCTGCATGCGCTCGGTGGAAAGATCGTCGGCGTCGAAAACCACCGCGAGCGGGTTGCCTTTGAACGCGACGGACGTGAAGACATCGACCTGACTGAAGCGCACGGTGCGGGCGGACATGGTTTGAAATTGGAAGGGTGATAAAAAAACCCGGCGCGCTCACGCGGCCGGGTTTGCGGGGCTGCGCAAGAGCCGTCGCGATCAGCCGACTTCGGCGATCAACTCGATCTCGACGCACGCGCCGAGCGGGATTTGCGCGACGCCGAACGCCGAGCGCGCGTGCTTGCCGGCCTCGCCGAACACGTCCGCGATGAGTTCCGACGCGCCGTTGGTCACGAGGTGCTGCTCGGTGAAATCGAAGGTCGAGTTCACGAGGCTCATCACCTTGACGATGCGCTTCACGCGGGACAGATCGCCGGTGTGCGCGTGCAGCGTCGCGATCAGGTCGATGGCGACATTGCGCGCGGCGGCCTTGCCTTCTTCGGTCGTGAGCGTGTCGCCGAGCTTGCCGACGTACGGCTTGCCGTCCTTCTTCGCGATATGGCCCGACAGATAGACGGTGTTGCCGCTTTGCGCGCTCATCACGTAAGCGGCGGCCGGCGCGCCCGCGCTGGGCAGGTCGATGCCGAGTTCCTTCAGCTTGTCGTACACGTTGGATGCCATCGTTGCTCCTGTTCAAGAGTGAAGGGCGCCCGTGCGCCCGTGAATCCCGTCAGATGCTCGCGCGAATCAGCGCGCCCAGCTTCGCGACGCCTTCGTCGATCGTCGCGGGCGGGACCGTGACGAACGAGAGGCGCATCGTATTGTGTTCGGCCTGATTAGCGAAGAACGGACCGCCCGGCACGAAGGCCACGTTTTGCGCGATGGACTGTTCAAGCAGCTTCATCGAATCGATGTGCTTCGGCAGCTTCACCCACACGAACATGCCGCCTTCCGGCCGGTTCCATTCGACTCCCGCCGGCATGTGGCGTTCCAGCGCGGCGAGCATCGCGGCGCACTGGTCGCGATACAGCGCGCGGATGGTCGGCACGTGCGTATCGAGAAAGCCGTCCTTAACGACTTCGTACACGATGCGCTGCGTGAGGCTCGGCGTATGAAGATCGGTGGCCTGCTTCGACTGCACGAGCTTGAAGTGCAGTTCCTCGGGCGCGATGATGTAGCCCACGCGCAGGCCCGGCGCGAGCACCTTCGAGAACGAGCCGAGGTGCACGATATGGTCCGGCGCCATCGAGAGCAGCGTCGGCAGCGGCGCGCCGGCGTAGTCGAGCGCGCCGTACGGATCGTCTTCGATCACGGGAAACGCGGCCTTCTGCGCGAACGCCGCGAGCGCGCGGCGGCGGGCGAGCGGCAGGCGGCGGCCGGTCGGGTTCTGGAAGTTCGGCTGTGCGTACAAGAGCCGCGCATTTGCGGCGAGCGCGGCATCGAGACCTTCGGGGATCAGGCCCGATTCGTCCGTCGGCACCTGCACGTAGTTCGGCTCGAACAGCGAGAATGATTGCAGCGCGCCGAGATACGTCGGCGTTTCGACGAGCACGCGGCTGCCCGGATCGATCAGCACCTTGCCGAGCAGGTCGAGCGCCTGCTGCGAGCCGGTCGTGATGAGCACCTGCGTCGGGCGGATGGTCACGCCGTTCACCGAATAGCGCGCGGCCACCCATTCGCGCAGCGGCATGAAGCCTTCGGTCGCGCTGTATTGCAACGCCGCCGACGGCTGATCGCGCAGGATGCGCTCCGACGCTTCGCGCATCTCTTCGACCGGGAACGTGGCCGGCGAGGGCAGTCCGCCCGCGAAGGAAATGACTTCGGGCCGCTCCGTCACCTTCAGAATTTCACGAATCGCCGAACTGGTGAGCTTGCGGGCGCGTTCGGAGAGTTGCCACGGCGTGGCGCGGAGGTCGGCTTGATTCATGAAGTGTCTCGGTTGTCTCGGTTGTCTCGGGTTTCGGTTGTTGCGTTCGCGTGTGCAAGGAAGACGCGCAAACTGCGATTATCGCCCGCGTGAGTTATTTTGCGTGGCCGGGATGCGCGGCCACGGGCGCCGGGCTCTTACTGACGCTGCTAACCGCAGCCGGCGCGGCGCGCACGGCGGTCTTGCGGCCGATCACCACCGTGACGATCACCGCGGCCGCATAGAGCCACGTCGATGCGCTCACGTGCTCGCCGAAGAAGAGCGCGGAGAACGCCATCGTGAAGAAGATCTGCAGCAGTTGCACCTGTCCGACGCGCGCGATGCCGCCCATCGCGAGTCCGGCGTACCAGGCGAAGAAGCCGATGAACTGCGAAAAGAGCGTGACGTAGCCGAACGCGAGCCACGTGCGCAACGCGAGCGGCTCCGGGTGCGCGGCGTGATGCGCCCACGCGAGCCAGCCCACCGGTAGCAGCAGGAACGGCGCGGACAGCACGAGCGCCCAGCAGATGACCTGCCAGCCGCCCATCTGACGCGCGAGCCGCGCGCCTTCCGCGTAACCGAGCGCGCCGATGCCGACCGCGACGAGCATCAGAAGGTCGCCCGCCTGCAGGTCGCCGCCGCCCGCCTGCAACGCGAACGCAACGACGATCGCGCTGCCCGCCACGGCGCTCGCCCAGAACGCCTTCGACGGCCGTTCGTGCGACAACCACGCCGCGTAGATGGCGACGCACAGCGGCTGCAAGCCGTTGACCACCGCGCCGTGCGACGCGGGCACGGTTTTCATCGCCCAGGCGGAAAACACCGGGAACGCGATGATCACGCCGAGCGATACGACCGCGAGGCTCTTCACCTGCGGCCAGGTCGGGCGTTTCTCGCGCCGCCAGGCGAGCAGCAGCGCCGCCGGAATCGCCGCGACGAGCGCGCGCCCGAGGCCGTTCAGAAGCGGATGCACTTCCTGCACCACGATGCGCGTCATCGGCAGCGTCAGGCTGAAGATGACGACGCCGATCAGGCCGAGCAGCATGCCTTCGGTTTCGCGGGTTCTCATCGTGGGGCGTCTCCTTTCTTATGCTTCATTCAGGTATTTCGGGTGAAAGCGGGAGTTCCGGCTGCGGCGCGTCTTCGTCCGCCTTGCGGGCCTTCGCGCGGCGGCGTTTGTTCGACGCCTGCTGCGCTTCTTCCTGCGCGCGCCGGGCCGCATCCGACGATTCGGCGGTTTCGCCAAGCGTCACGACGGAGCCGTCCGGCAACTCGAATTCCGCGACGAGCGCGGGCGCGCCCGCCGTCGCTTCGACGCGCATCAGATGCGCCGCGTCGAGCCACGCAAGCTGCTCCGCGACTGCCTCCGCGTTCGGGTGATAGCCCGTCAGCGAGCGCAGCAGGATGCCGGTCTCCGGCAGCGCGCCGCTCGGATGGCGCGGCGTGTCCCACTGAATCAGCGAGGGCAGCACGCCGTCGCCGGCGCCTTGCCACGCGGGGAACGCGCCGTCGTCGGGAACGGTGAGGCCCCACGTATTGCCGCCGCGCGACATCGCGACGACCGGCGCAATGCGTTGCGGATACTGCTCGCGCCAACGCGCGAGCGACTTCGGACGCTCGACGCGCGCGACCCAGTGCACGAGCTGCGGACCGTCGGCGAGGCGCACCTGCATCGCCGGATCGTCGAGCGCGAAGAGACGCGCGCGCGGCGCCTCGCGCGGCGGCGCCGCCGGATCGATGGCGATCACTTCGAGATACGCGCCGCCCCACAGATTCAGCAGCCGGTTGTGCGTGCGCATCTGCGCGTGCGCGCCGCCCGGCGCGGTTTCCACGCCGAACTTCGCGGCGACGAACCGCGCGCCTTCTTCGAGCGTGCGTGCGGCGATCACGAGATGGTCGAGTTTCAGCGGATGAGCGGTCATGGCTGGCGTGAGGCGGTAATCGGGGGCCGATAGCATAACCGCTGATTCTGGCCCGTCGGGCGTCCGTACCGGTCGCCGGAAAGGAAAATGTAGCGGCAATCACCAGAACAGTAACGGTACAATCGGCCTGATCCCATTCGGTACAGTTTTCGCCCATCCTGTGCCGATCCGTCCGCCGAGGTCCGCATGTCCGTTCCGCTCGACCAGATTCCCGCGCCGCACGACGCCCAGCAACTCACGCTCGTCGACCAGCTCGTGCAGTGGGGCCGACGCCGCATCGA
The DNA here is from genome assembly GCF_902833455.1 of Caballeronia sp. BCC1704. Lineage (NCBI taxonomy): Bacteria > Pseudomonadati > Pseudomonadota > Betaproteobacteria > Burkholderiales > Burkholderiaceae > Caballeronia > Caballeronia sp. BCC1704. The sequence continues at coordinate 1,270,750 of NZ_CADFFT010000001.1, forward strand.
CGAGCGCGTGTTCCGGCCCGGCATGCGCATGCCGTCCATCCGCAAGCTCGCGATCGACAAGGGCGTGTCGCGTTTCACCGTGGTCGAAGCCTACGAGCGGCTCGTCGCGCACGGCTATCTGGATTCGCGGCGCGGCTCGGGCTTCTACGTGCGCGATCGCGTCACGCCGCCTGCGCCGGGCGCGCTTGCCGCGTCGCATCGCGAGCCGGTGCAGAGCACCATCGACGTCGTCTGGCTCTTGCGTAACATGCTGCACACGGCGAGTCCCGAGAAGGGGCCCGGCCTGGGCTACCTGCCTTCGCGCTGGCTCGACGGCGAACTGATCACCAACGCGCTGCGCTCCATGAGCCGTCTCGCCGGCGCGCAAATGCTCGGCCTCGGCACGCCGCAGGGCTTTCTGCCGCTGCGCCAGCAGTTGCAGACGCGGCTCGCGGAACTGGAGATCGGCGCATCGGAGCAGCAGATCGTGCTGACGTCGGGCATCACGCAGGCCATCGACCTGATCGCGCGGATTTACGTGAAACCGGGCGATACGGTGATCGTCGGCGATCCCGCGTGGTTCCAGATGTTCGGCCGCTTCGCGTCGCAAGGCGCGCGGCTCGTCGGCATGCCGTATACGCCCGAAGGTCCGGATCTAAACGCGCTTGAGACGCTCGTCGCGACGTGGCGGCCGAAGATGCTCATCGTCAATTCGGTGCTCCACAATCCGACCGGGACGTCGCTGACGGCGGCGCAGGCGTTTCGCATTCTTCAGCTCGCGCAGGAGTACGACTTCATCGTCGTCGAGGACGATGTCTACGGCGATCTTTGCCCGACGGGCTTCGCCGCCACGCGCCTCGCATCGCTCGATCAACTGAAGCGCGTGATCTTTCTCGGCAGCTTCTCGAAGACGCTCGCCGCGAATCTGCGCGTGGGCTACGTCGCGGCGTCGGTGGACGTGGCGAACGCGCTTGCCGATCAAAAGATGCTCGTCGGCATGACGAGCCCGGAGCTGAACGAACGCGTCGTCTACAAGATTCTGACCGAGGGCCACTACCGGCGCCACGTCGAGCGGCTGCGGACGCGGCTCGACACCGTGCGCGACAAGACCGCGCGGATGCTGGAAAGCACCGGCCTGCGGCTCTTCACGACGCCCGAGGCGGGCATGTTCCTGTGGGCGGACGCGGGCGTCGATTCCGATGGTCTGGCGGCGGCGGGTCACGAAGCCGGCTTTCTGATGACGCCCGGCAGCCTCTTCTCGCCGCAGCAATCGCCGACTACTTGGATGCGCTTCAACGTCGCCAATTGCGGCGATCCGGCGCTGCCCGCGCTGATCGCGGGCCATCTGGAGAAGGTTGCGCGGCGGGCGATCTAGCGGCCGCCCGGCAAATGGCGTCGTGAGAGCGGCGCGTCGATGAAATCCGCGAGCACCGTTTCGTAGCGCGCGAGCGCATCGGGCGCGTGCCGGTAGCGGTGTTCGTAGAGCGCGCCGGGCGCGTCGTGGAACTTCAGCGCGAAGTAGTCGGCGAGCAGATTGCCTTGCGCTTCCATGTTGTAGTCGGACAGACGCTTGTCCGGTCCGAGCACATATCCGTAGCCGAGCCCGATGCGAATCGCGCCGCGCAGGCGCACCCAATAGCCGAGCTGGAACTGCCACACGTGCGTCATCTCGTGGATGAACCACATCTGATCGCCGATGCCGCACGCCGAGAAGTCGTCGCGATGGCACGCGCGCGGGAAATAGAGGCTGCCGTTCGGCGCCATCGCGGTATGCGGCGGCTGCAAGCCGAAGGGCAGATACGCCCGCGCATGCACGCGCACCGTCGAATAGTCGATCGAATCGCGAAAGACGAGTCGCGCCAGCGCGATCTCGCCGGACGTGAGCGGGCGGGAGCGGCGGGCGGGCTTGAGCATGTCGTTCGGCGAGCTTGAGAGTGGCGCAGGCGGATCTTATCGAAAGCGGCGCTCGCGCTCTTGAAATGGCGCGGGCCGCCCTCATATCGGACGAATTCGCCGGGCGGCGCGCCGAAAGCCGGCCGCATCGCCCGGCGGCACGACAGCATCTGACGACATCAACCAGAGGACCCGACCATGGCGCAAGAAACCATGAGCTTTCAGGCGGAAGTGAAGCAGCTTCTGCACCTGATGATCCATTCGCTGTACAGCAACAAGGAAATCTTCCTGCGCGAGCTGATTTCGAACGCATCGGACGCGGCGGACAAGCTGCGCTTCGAAGCCATCGAAAACAGCGCGCTGTACGAGAACGATCCCGACCTGCGCATCCGGATTTCGTTCGATAAAGCCGCGCGCACCGTCACCATCGACGACAACGGCATCGGCATGAGCCGCGACGAAGCCATTTCGCATCTGGGCACCATCGCGCGGTCCGGCACCAAGGAGTTCTTCTCGAAGCTCTCCGGCGACCAGCAAAAGGACGCCGCGCTCATCGGCCAGTTCGGCGTGGGCTTCTATTCGGGCTTCATCGTCGCGGACAAGATCACGGTCGAAACGCGCCGCGCGGGCCTGCCGGCGAGCCAGGGCGTGCGCTGGACGAGCGCGGGCGAGGGCGATTTCGAAGTCGAGGATATCGAGCGCGCCCAACGCGGCACCACCATCACGCTGCATCTGCGTGCCGACGAGGACGATCTGCTGTCGTCGTATCGCCTCAAGTCGATCATCCAGAAGTACTCGGATCACGTCGCGCTGCCCATTCTGATGAAGAAGGAAGAATGGGACGCCGAGAAGAGCGAGATGGTCGTGAAGGACGAGGACGAGACCGTCAATCAGGCGAGCGCGCTCTGGACGCGCCCGAAGAGCGAGATCACCGACGAGCAGTACAAGCAGTTCTATCAGCACATCTCGCACGATCACGACGATCCGCTCGCGTGGACGCACAACCGCGTCGAAGGCCGCAGCGAGTACACGCAACTGCTGTACGTGCCGAAGCACGCGCCGTTCGATCTGTGGAACCGCGAACATCGCGGCGGCCTGAAGCTCTACGTGAAGCGCGTGTTCATCATGGACGACGCCGAGCAACTGCTGCCCGCGTATCTGCGCTTCGTGAAGGGCGTGGTCGATTCGGCGGACTTGCCGCTCAACGTGTCGCGTGAAATCCTGCAGGAAAGCCGCGACGTGAAGGCCATTCGCGAAGGCGTGACCAAGCGCGTGCTTTCGATGCTCGAAGAACTGGCGACGTCTTCGGCCGAAGCGACCGAAGACGCCGACAAGGAAAAGTACGCGACGTTCTGGCGCGAGTTCGGCCAGGTGCTGAAGGAAGGCATCGGCGAGGATTTCAGCAATCGCGAGCGCATCGCGAAGCTCGTGCGCTTTGCATCGACGCATAACGACAGCGACGTGCAGAACGTGTCGCTCGCCGATTACGTCGCGCGCATGAAGCCCGAGCAGACGAAGATCTACTACGTGACCGCCGACAATTGGCAGGCCGCGAAGAACAGCCCGCACCTCGAAGTTTTCCGCAAGAAGGGCGTCGAGGTGTTGCTGCTGACGGATCGCGTCGACGAATGGATGCTGTCGTTCCTGAATGAATTCGACGGCAAGCCGCTCGCGAGCGTGGCGCGCGGCGACCTCGATCTCGGCGCGCTCAACGACGAAGAGAAACAGCAGCAGGAGAAGGTCGGCGAGGAAATGAAGCCGCTCGTCGAGAAGATGAAAGAGGCGCTTCAAGGCAAGGCGAAGGACGTGCGCCTCACGTTCCGCCTGACCGATTCGCCGAGCTGTCTCGTCGCGGACGAAGGCGACATGAGCGGCTATCTGCAGCGCATGCTGAAGGCGGCGGGGCAGAAGGCGCCGCAGGCGGAGCCGATTCTCGAGGTGAATCCGGACCATCCGCTCGTGAAGGCGCTGAACGCCGAGAACGCGAATTTCGCGGACTGGTGCCATCTGCTATTCGATCAGGCGCTTCTGGCCGAAGGCGGGATGCTGGAAGATCCGGCGAGCTTCGTGAAGCGGACGAACGCGTTGTTGTTGGCGCATTAAGCCGCACTGAATCGCGCATGGAAGAACGCGCTGCCGGGTAAGCCGGCAGCGCGTTTTTTATTTGCTCTTGCGGTCTTTGGTCGATTGCGCGAGCACGGATGCGGCGAGCGTCTTCGTCTCTTGCGAATACTTCGTGCTGTGGAGCACTTCGCCCGCTTTGTGCTCCATTTCAGCGCTCGTCTGCTTAGAAGAATGCGATTGCGCGAGCGCCGATCCAGCCAGCTTCTTCGCGATAGCGGACGCCTTCGGATCGTGCAGCGTTTCGGCGGCAAGGTGCGCGACGTTCGGCGAGGTTTGCTTCGTGTTCTTCGTCATTTTGATATCCTCAATGTTTCTCGCGATGCCGATGGCACGCGGATTCGATAGTCTTACCCGCCCGCGCCACGCTTGCCATACGATTCATCCGAACCCGAGGCCGGTTTTAAATGGCCGCCATGCCGATTCCGAACGATCCCGTCGATGCCCACTGGCGCATCGCGCCGCATCCTGTTTGCAGTGACGATCAGAAAGACTGGCTCACGCGTGGGGGTTCGCTGACCGCCCATCTGCGCACGCTCGGCGCGGTGACGGTCGACGTCACGCGCGAAGCCGTCGATATTCCGTGGCGCGACGAATGGCGCGCGCTCGGCGGGACGCCGCGCACGCCGGTCTGGACGCGCGAAGTCGTGCTGAAGGTCGACGGCGTACCGTTCGTCGCGGCGCACAGCATCGTCGCGCTGTCGCACAGCACGGGCGTGTGGCAGTCCATGCGACGCCTGCGCACGCGACCGCTCGCCGAGCTTCTCTATAGCGACAGCAGCGTGTCGCGTTCGATGCTCGCGAGCCGCGTGCTGACGGCGCGGCATCCGCTGTATCGGCTGGCGGCGAAGCAGGCGGAAGCGAATCACACGCTCGTCGCGAGGCGGTCCGTGTTCCTGCGCCACGGCGCGGCGCTGATGGTCACCGAATGCTTTCTCGATGCGCTCTGGCGCGCGCTCGCATCGCGCGATGCGCCGCATGCGGTGCATCGGGAACATGCGCGGGCCTACGAGCATTTGAGCTCGCATGCGAAGCGCGTCGTCCACGGCGAAGCGCGATGAAGCTTGCGGGCTTTGCGCCGGTTGGCGACGCGCATACGCATACGCTGATTCTCGGCAGCTTTCCGGGCGTCGCGTCGCTCGCGGCGACGCAGTACTACGCGCATCCGCGCAACCAGTTCTGGCGGCTGGTCGGCGCGGTCATCGGCGAACCGTTGCACGAACTCGCTTACGAAGAACGGCTCGCGCGCGTGATGAAGCACGGCATCGGCCTGTGGGACGTGCTCGCCGCATGCGAGCGCGAGGGCAGTCTCGACAGCGCGATCCGCAACGCATCGCCGAACGATTTCGCCGTGTTCCGCGAGCGCTTTCCGACGCTGCGCAAGGTGTGCTTCAACGGCAAGACATCGGGCAAGTTCGCGCCCGTGATCGCCGCGGCGGGCTACGCGACGCTCGTGCTGCCGTCGTCCAGTCCCGCCAATGCTATCCTCTCGTTCGATCAAAAATTGCGCATCTGGCGCGACATTCTCAGCTGAACTTATGGAATCGATCGTCACTTCTGGCGCGTAATCTCAGAGACCACATCAAGAACTCATATAGTGCAATCGCAACCGCAATTCGGTTGACCGCTATCTGCCTAACAATGGTTCAGAATCTCTAGAAATGGGTTTTTCTCAATGACGGCTGCGTGTGATTTCTTTCTGAGCAGCGACGGAAGATCTCCCTGGCGTTGAAGCAGCATAACTATCTCTTTCAGTGAGCATAGGAAGATCGTCCTAAGGTTAAGCGCATTTCTGCATTCCGTAAGCACCGGTTCGGAATACCCATTCGTGGCAATAAAAATGCCTCGTACGTTAGGCCGCAAAAGTAGCCGACTGAGATGTGGAGAGAAGTCGCCAATTCCTACGGGCGCATTGAGCCATTTCATCTCGATCAGATAAATCGATCCGTCCAACTCGATGACGCCGTCAATTTGTTCGAGTACCGTACCGCTGTCGGGAGATTTGCGCCGGAAATCTTCACGGAGATGAATACTGTAGGCTCTAAATAGGTCGTTCAATACAGCTTCAAGTTGCTTGCCACGCTGCTGCGGCGAATCCTCCATCCCGAAAAGTGCGAATAGCCGCCCACTGATTTCCTCAATCTTTGCCCGTTTTGCTGCCGCCTCTGCTTGCTCGGCACGCTGCCGAGCAAGCAACTGCTCCCGTTCCGCATCGCGTTCTTGTTTCATTCGAGTAAACGAATCCTTCGCGCTAACCGTGGCCCGCAGTTCGGCGACCAGCCCTTTTGCCTTAAGCCGGTCGGTTTCCCAGCACGCTTCGAAGCTGTCGAATTCCGTGACGCGCTTGATGATCTCGCGACGCGGACGAAGGCCACTGTCACCGCGCGCATTCACTTTCGCGAGCACATTGCTGACGATCTCGAATTTTTTTATGGCGTCGCGATTCGTGCGGACAATGGAGTCAACTTCGGCGAGGTCGTCTTGCGCGACGCCGGCCCCTTGTAGGAAAACTAAAACGGCCGGCTTGCTGCGACATAGCAGTGGAATGGTGTCTACCAGCAAATTGAAGACGTCGGGAGGATAATGAAACTGCTCATCCATGTTGTTCTGGTTCCTTCAGGAGTGGCGCGAATAACGGCTTTTCATATTGCCGGTAATCAAGGACTGTCTGTAATTGGAGCGCTCTCTCGCCCTCACCAAGGTACTTCGTTCGAATTCGTTGCCATTAGTCATGCGAAATATCTTGGTGACGAAGCTTGGCGTGCGGTCCTCGGATTATATGCTCACCCGCTTCTAAATAGAGGCGGAGGAGAACTTGCCAGAGTCACTGGTTGCGATCGTGCGGGGACGTTTGGCTCGCTACGAAGTGCGCCAGAGGCTGCACACCTGAGGTTGCCGTCGTCCAGTCCCGCCAATGCTATCCTCTCGTTCGATCAAAAATTGCGCATCTGGCGCGACCTTCTCAGCACACAATGACGACTCTCATCAAGCGCGCATCGGCCGAAGCGCGTGCGTTCAGCCGCAAGAAAAACGACAAGCATCGACACGACGAAGACGATCTCGCCAAGGCGCCGCGCATCGACGCGCCGCGCAAGCCGCGTTTCGCGCCCGTGACGTTCTCGGAAGAGGGCGGCGTGCGCTATCTGCATTTCGGCACCGAATGGGTGCAAGGCGCGATGCGCCTCCGAAAGCCCGATCACATCGAACTGGAGTACGCGCAGCAGATGATGGCGTGGCTGCTTTTCATCGAGACGCCCGAGCGCATCGTGCAACTGGGGCTCGGCGCGGCGGCGCTCACGAAGTTCTGTCATCGGTATCTGAAGCGAGCAAAGGTCGAAGCGGTCGAGCTGAATCCGGCGGTCGTGATCGCCGCGCGCGCCATGTTCGAGCTGCCCTACGACGACGCGCGCCTCACCGTGACCGAGCGCGACGCATGGGAGTTCGTCAACGACCGCGCGAATCACGGCACCATCGGCGCGTTGCAGATCGATATCTACGATGCCACCGCGCGCGGTCCCGTGCTCGACAGCGTGTCTTTCTATCGGGCGTGCCGCGCCTGTCTCACGCCGCAAGCGGGCGTCGTGACGATCAATCTCTTCGGCGATCACCCGAGCTTCGTGCGCAACATGCGCCATCTGAACGAAGCATTCGATCATCGCGTGATCGCGCTGCCCGAAGTGCATGATGGCAATCGCGTGGCCATTGCGTTCGCCGGTCCGACGCTCGACGTGCCGTTCGCCGCGCTCGTCGAACGCGCGAAGCTGATCGAAGCGGAGCTCGGCTTGCCCGCGCGCAAGTGGGTGAAGGGGCTCGCCGAAAGCGCGGGCCTGCCGTTGAACGGCTCTTTCTCCATCTAGTTCGAAGCGAATCACGCAGGGCGCTGAAGCGTTTCAGCGCCTTTCACATCTGGGGAATGCTCGGGATTCTCCCTGCTTGACCGTGTTTTGGCGGTCCCTATACTCCTCCTGTTATTTCGGGGCGCTTTCTGCGGCGTGTCGTCTGCGCGAGGGCCGCCGGACGGCTCCGCGGGCCACGGCTCGAAGCGAATGCTCAAAAACAAACTGGAGACCATCATGGCTCAAGATCCGGGCCGCACTGGACAACCGCGTAATAAGCATTGGCTCTGGCTTCTGATCCTTCCGTGGATCGGCGTGGTGTGGGTGCCGTTTTACAACAAGATCGAGCCCGTGCTGTGGGGCTTCCCGTTCTTCTACTGGTATCAGCTTCTCTGGGTGCTGGTGAGCGCGGTCATCACGGCCGTCGTCTACAAGAAAACCAAGGCGCTGTCGTCCGGCCGCGCGGGGCAAGGCCAAGGAGGCGCGCGATGATGAACGTCACCGCAACTTTCGTATTCGTTCTGTTCTTCGTCGGGGTGACGATTCTCGGCTTCATCGCGGCGCACTGGCGCAAGGCGGACCTCGGCCAGCTCGACGAATGGGGTCTCGGCGGCCGGCGCTTCGGCACCATCGTGACGTGGTTCCTGCTCGGCGGCGATCTCTATACGGCATACACCTTCGTCGCGGTGCCGGCGCTCGTGTTCGGCGCGGGCGCGACGGGCTTCTTCGCGCTGCCGTACACCATCCTGATCTATCCGTTCGCGTTCGTCGTGTTCCCGAAGCTCTGGAGCATCGCGAAGCGCCACGGCTATGTGACCGCCGCCGACTTCGTGCACGCGCGCTACAACAGCCGCATGCTCGCGCTCGCCATCGCGCTGACGGGCATCGTCGCGACCATGCCGTATATCGCGCTGCAACTCGTCGGCATCGAAGTGGTGATCGGCGCGCTCGGTTTCAGCACGCAGGGCTTCGTGGGCGACCTGCCGCTCATCATCGCGTTCGCGATTCTCGCGGCCTACACGTACACGTCCGGCCTGCGCGCGCCCGCGATGATCGCCGTCGTCAAGGACGTGCTGATCTACATCACCATCATCGCCGCGATGATCGTGATTCCCGCGCAACTCGGCGGCTTCGGGCATATCTTCGGTACCGTGCCGCCCGCGAAGCTGCTGCTGAAAGCGCCCGACGCCGCGAGTCTGAACGGCTACAGCGCCTACGCGACGCTCGCGGTCGGCTCGGCGCTCGCACTCTTCCTGTATCCGCATTCGGTGACGGCGATCCTCTCGTCGAACTCGGGCAACACCATCCGCCGCAACATGGCGCTCTTGCCCGCGTATTCGCTGGTGCTCGGGCTGTTGGCGCTACTCGGCTACATGGCGCTCGCCTCGGGCGTGAAGGACATGCCGGAGTACGCGTCGTACTTCAAGGCCTACGGCGCGAACTTCGCGGTGCCGGCGCTCTTTTTGCACTATTTCCCGTCGTGGTTCGTGGGCGTGGCGTTCGCGGCCATCGGCATAGGCGCGCTGGTGCCGGCCGCGATCATGTCGATCGCAGCGGCCAATCTCTACACGCGCAACGTGCATCGCGAGTTCCTCAATCGCTCGATGACGCCGGAGCAGGAAACCAACGTCGCCAAGCTGGTGTCGCTGATCGTGAAGGTCGGCGCGGTCGTGTTCATTCTGGCGCTGCCGCTCACCTACGCGATTCAGCTGCAATTGCTCGGCGGCATCTGGATCATTCAGACGCTGCCCGCGCTCGTGCTGGGTCTCTATACGCGGGTGCTCGATCATCGCGGTCTGTTGATCGGCTGGGCGGTGGGCATTGCCGTCGGCACGTGGATGGCCGTGTCGCTGCAGTTGAAGGGCTCGATCTTCACGGTGCACATGTTCGGTTACGCCGTGCCGGGCTACGCGGCGGTGTGGGCGCTGATCGTCAATCTGATCGTGTCGGTGGGCGTGAGCGCTCTGGTGCGCGCCATCGGCCTGAAGCGCTCGGATGACCGCACGCGGCCCGAGGACTATCTGGACGTCGTGGAAAGCTAAAATCGCGTGCCGCGTTTCATGACGCGGTGGCGGCTCTGATACGCTAACGCCCGTAATGGCCATCGGCCGTTGCGGGCGTTTTGCTTCGCGCCCGTTGATCGACAAACCGCTTACCGACGCGAGCGACTCATGTTTTCATCGACATCGGCGTCAGCGCGCAAAAGCCGCGCGATGCGGCTCATGCACGGCCTGGCGTCACCGTTCTTTCGCTATCGCCACGCGAAGATGATCCATGCGGTGCGCGTCGCGCTCGGCATGGCGACGTCGTTTCTCGTCACCACGGGCATCAATATTCCGCACGGCAGTTGGGCGTCGGTATCGCTTCTAGTTGTGGTCGGCGGGTTGCAGCACTACGGCAATATCCGCAAGAAAGCGGCCGAGCGCGCGCTCGGCACGGCGCTCGGCGCGGCCATCGGACTCATGCTGATTCTGGTGCAGACGCTCTTCGGCTCGCTCGCGCTGTTCTTCATTCTGATGTCCGCCATCGCCGGGGCGTGCGCGTATTACGCCATCGGCAAGGCTGGCTATGTCGCGCTGCTGACGGCGATCACCATGGTAATCGTCGCGGGCCACGGCGATTCGCCGTTCGATGTCGGCTTGTGGCGAACGGCGAACGTGCTGATCGGGATTGCCATTGCGCTGGCGTTCTCGTTCGTGCTGCCGCAGTACGCGACGTACTCGTGGCGTTATCGCCTCGCCGACAATCTGCGCGAATGCGCGCGTCTTTACGGCGCGTTGCTCGACGGCACGCCGTTGCTCGCGGAAGAAACCGCGCGCCGCTTCTTCGCGATGAGTCAGCGCCTCGTGCAGTCCCGCGCGCTCATGGAGTCCGTCGCGAAGGAAACGCGTGTGCCGGTGGCGCGGCTCGAAGAGATCCAGCGGCTGCATCGCTCGATTCTCGCCGCGCTGGAGATGCTCGTGACGTCGATGCCGGACACGCCGCGCGCGACGTGCGGTTTTGCACTCGACTGCTCGCCACGCGAGCAGCAGGTGCGGCAGAAGCTGCTGAAGATGGCGCGCGCGCTGCGTTTCGGCCGCGTCGGTTTGCTGTACATGCGTGCCGACGCGAACGCGAACGCGAACGCGAACGCGCATGCGAGCGTCGAAGCGGACGAGGGCGATGGATCGACGCAGGGCATGCACTGGCTCGCGATGCGTTTCGCGGAGCAGGTGGATCGCTTGCGGCTGCGTCTGAGTGAAATTGAGCGTCAGTGGAATATCGAAGGCGCGCGGCCGCTGCCCGGCTGACGCCCCGCGCGCTCAGGGCTGCGCCGTGGCGTCCTGCGACGGCTGCGGCGCGTCGCCCATTTCGACGGCGTTCACGACGTTGATGAGCCACGGTACGCCGAAGCGGTCTTTCAGCATGCCGAAGCCCGCCGTGAAGAATGTGGACTGCCACGGCGTGAGCACCGTGCCACCTTCGCTCAATGCGTTGAACGTGCGCTCGCCTGCTTCGGCGTTTTCGGCGCCGATCGATAGCGTAAAACCTTGATATTCGCGGTGCGGCTGGCCGAACTGGCCGTCCGACACCATGATTGCCGTGCCCCCGACGCTGAACAGCGCGTGCATGACCTTGTCGTGCCACTCCGCCGGCACGTTCGCCGCGTCGGGCGTGTCGCGGAAACGAATGAGCGTCTGAATTTCCGCGCCGAACGCGGATTGATACAGCGCGAGGGCGTCCGCGCAATCTCCGTGGAAGAAAAGATACGTATCCAGTTGCATTGAAAGCTTCTCCGAGCTTGGGCGGCGCTCCCGCCAAAGCACGAAAGTCTATTGCAACCGGAAGCCGCGCCGACCCGGAGAAGGTCAATTTACGTCAAAAGACGCCTGGAACCGTCCTTTTCTGAACGTCCTTGCGGCAGACGACGGAGGGCGCGGCGACCGCGCCCCCGCATCTTCTTATTGCAGCGCCGTGATCAACTTCTCGAGCTTGATGGCGTCCGCCGCGAACGCGCGGATGCCTTCGGCGAGCTTTTCGGTCGCCATGGCGTCTTCGTTCACGGCGAAGCGGAACGACGGCTCGTCGACGCTGATCTTCTCCAGATCCGTGTTGTCCGCTGCGTCCGGCGACAGCTTGCGTTCGACCTTCTCGTCGCTGTCCGCCAGCTTCTTCAGCAGGTCCGGGCTGATGGTGAGCAGATCGCAGCCGGCCAGTTCGGTGATCTGGCTCACGGTGCGGAAGCTCGCGCCCATGACCTCGGTCTTGTAGCCGAACTTCTTGTAGTACGAGTAGATGCGGCGCACCGACTGCACGCCGGGATCGTTCGCGCCGCCGTTCTTCACTTCGTCCCATTCCGCGCCGGCCGACTTCTTGTACCAGTCGTAGATGCGGCCGACGAACGGCGAAATGAGCTGCGCGCCCGCTTCGGCGCACGCCGCGGCCTGCGCGAGCGAGAAGAGCAGCGTCATGTTGCAGCGGATGCCTTCCTTTTGCAGCACTTCGGCCGCGCGGATGCCTTCCCACGTCGACGCGAGCTTGATCAGCACGCGCTCGCGGCTGATGCCCGCGGCTTCGTACAGTTTGATGATTTCGAGGCCCTTGTCGATGGATCCCTTCGTGTCGAACGAAAGGCGCGCGTCGACTTCGGTGGACACGCGGCCCGGAACGATCTTCAGAATCTCGGTGCCGAACGCGATCAGCAGATGGTCGATGATCTGGCCCATCGGCTTGCCGGCGTGCTCCTTGACGGTCTTCTCGAGCAGCGGCTTGTAGTCGTCCTTCTGGACGGCCTTCAGGATCAGCGACGGATTCGTGGTCGCGTCCTGCGGCTTGAACTGAACGAATTGCTGGAAGTCGCCCGTATCGGCGACGACGGTGGTGTATTGCTTGAGCTGGTCGAGAGCGGATGTCATGTCGAGTCGTCGGCGCGAAGCGCCTTGTCAAATTGCGGTAACCCGCGGGTGTCCATGATCGCGATGCCGGCGTGCGCCTCTGAAGCGCCGGGCTCGCCCCTATTGCCAATGTCTCATTCTAGACCCGCGCGTGCTGTTCGCGCTCGGGGCGTGCGCGTCGCTGGTTCGACCGGGCGCGCGCCGGGGCGTTCCGTCGGCGCGCGATGCATCCGTCAGTCGACGGCGTACGCGAGTTCGTGCCAGCGCCGCACGGTCCCGGAGCCGAGCTGCCCGCGGGCGAAGCGCATCTTGCGCACTTCTTCGAGCGCGTGCGCGTCTTTTGCGGTGTCGCCACAACTCATTTTCAGGACGACGTCCTGAACGTGGCCGGCGTCGTCGAGCAGTACGCGGACGATCGTCTTGCGTTTCGCGGAGCCGGGCGGCGCGGTGCGCGCGAGCAGCTTGTCGAGCAAAGCCATCTTCGTGATTCTGAAATGCGGTGGTGGTGCATCGGCGCGAAGCACGTTCGGCCGATTCCCGCATTGTAGGCCGCGTCAGCCGCGCCGGGCGTTCAGAATCACGTGCGTCACGACGCCCGCGATCAAGCCCCAGAACGCCGGCCCGATGGACAGCAGCGTGAGGCCGGAGGCCGTCACCATGAACGTGACGAGCGCGGGTTCGCGCTGGCGGGCGTCGTGCATCGCGTTGGCGAGCCCGCTCATGATCGAGCCGAAGAGCGCCAGCGCCGCGACCGAGACGACGAGCGCCTTCGGAAACGCCGCGAAAAGCGCCGCGATGGTCGCGCCGAAAATGCCGGCGATCAAATAGAAAACGCCGCACCAGACTGCCGCCGTATAGCGCCGGTCGTGGCGCTCGTGCGCTTCGGGGCCGGTGCAGATGGCGGCCGTGATCGCCGCGAGATTCACGCCGTGCGAGCCGAACGGCGCGAGCAGGAGCGATGCGATGCCGGTCGTCGCGATGAGCGGCGCGGAGGGCGTCGTGTAGCGGTCCGCGCGCAGCACCGCGATGCCCGGCACGTTCTGCGACGCCATCGCGACGATGAAAAGCGGCACGCCGATGCTCACGATGGCGGAGAACGAAAACGCCGGCATCGTGAAAACCGGATGCGCGAGCGCCACATGAAAGCGCGAGAAGTCGAGCAGGCCGAGCGCATCCGCGACGGCCACCCCTGCTGCCAGCGTCGCCGGAATGGCGTAGCGCGGCGTCGCGCGCTTGACGACGAGGTACGTGAAGAACATCGCGAGCACGAGCGCCGTCTGATGTTCGGCCGCCCGAAAAATCTCGATGCCGATTTCGAACAAAATGCCCGCGAGGAGCGCCGCCGCGATGCCCGACGGAATGCGCTTCATGAGCGCATCGAACCAGCCGGTGACGCCGACGGCCGTCAGCAATACCGCGCAGGCGATAAACGCGCCGATGGCCTCGGCGTAAGGCACGTTCGGCAGCGACGTGACGAGCAGCGCCGCGCCGGGCGTCGACCACGCGACGACGATCGGCGCGCGAAAACGCAGCGACAGGCCTATCGTGCACAACGCCATGCCGATGGAAAGCGCCCAGATCCACGAAGAAATCTGCGCGTCCGACAGATGCGCGGCCTGTCCCGCCTGAAACATCAGCACGAGCGAGCTCGTGTAGCCGGTCATCATCGCGACGAATCCGGCGACGACCGCGGACACCGATGTATCGGCAAAAGGGCGCAGCGGGGCGTGCGCGACAGACGGCGTAGCTTTCATGCGGTTTGTGCTTCTTTCTGGCGTGTTATTTGGACAGCGCGCGCATGGCGCTTTCGAGGCCGGACAGGGTCAGCGCGTACATGCGGTTGCCGAGCACATGGCGAATCGCGGAAATGGACTGGCGGTATTCCCAGAGCCGCTCGGGCTCCGGATTGAGCCACGCGTGATGCGGAAACTGATCCGCGAGCCGCCGCAGCCACACGGCGCCGGCTTCGGCGTTGTTGTATTCGACGGAGCCGCCCGGCTGAAGCACTTCGTAGGGACTCATCGTCGCGTCGCCGACGAAGATCAGCTTGTAGTCCGGCGTGAACTTGTGCAGCACGTCGAAGGTCGGCGTGCGCTCGGCGTGGCGGCGGCGATTGTTCTTCCACAAATAGTCGTAGACGCAGTTGTGGAAGTAGTAGAACTCCAGATGCTTGAACTCGGCCTTCGCGGCAGAGAACAGTTCTTCGACGCGCTTGATGTGGTCGTCCATTGAGCCGCCGACATCGAGCAGCATCAGCACTTTCACGTTGTTGTGGCGCTCGGGCACCATCTTGATGTCGAGCCAGCCCGCGTTCGCCGCGGTGCTGCGGATGGTATCAGGCAAATCCAGTTCTTCGGCCGCGCCTTCGCGCGCGAAACGCCGTAAGCGCCGCAGCGCGACCTTGATGTTGCGCGTGCCGATTTCAACCTGATCGTCGTAATCGCGAAACGCGCGCTCGTCCCACACCTTCACGGCCGTGCGATTGCCCGCCGATTCCCCGCCGATGCGGATGCCTTCCGGGTTGTAGCCGCCATGTCCGAACGGCGACGTGCCGCCGGTGCCGATCCACTTGTTGCCGCCTTCGTGGCGTTCCTTCTGCTCGTCCATCAGCGCTTTGAGGCGCTCCATGAGCTTGTCGAGCCCGCCGAGCGCCTCGATGCGTTTTTTCTCCTCCGGCGTGAACTCGCGGTCGAGCCGCTTCTTGAGCCAGTCGAGCGGAATGTCGAACGCTTCGTCGGGCAACTGCGTGACGCCATGAAAGTACGCGCCGAACGCGCGGTCGAACTTGTCGAAGTACTTCTCGTCCTTCACGAGCGTCATGCGCGCGAGAAAGTAGAACTCGTCGAGCGACGGCGAGATGACCTGCGCCTTCAACGCTTCCAGCAGTGTCAGGTATTCCTTCACCGACACGGGCAGCTTCGCGTCGCGCAGCGAGTAGAAGAAGTCGATCAGCATGGCGCGCCTTCCTTCATGACGTGAATCAGCGGTCGAGCCGGTGCGTGAGATGCGCGCGCACGGCCGGCCATTCCGATTCGATGATCGAGAACACGACGGTATCGCGATACGCGCCGTCCCGGCCGATCTGGTGATTGCGCAGAATGCCGTCCTGCTTGGCGCCGAGCCGCGCGATGGCCGCGCGCGACTGATGGTTCATGAAGTGCGTCCGGAACTCGACGGCAATGGCCTTCAGTTGCTCGAAAGCGTGGCCAAGCAGCAGGAGCTTCGCTTCGGTGTTGAGCGCCGTGCGCTGCACGCGCTTCGCGTACCACGTGTGGCCTATCTCGAGCCGCCGGTGCGCCGCTTCGACGTTGAAATAGCGCGTGGAGCCGACGACATCGCCCGTCTTCGCATCGATGACCGCGAACGGATGGGCGCCCAGCCGGTCGCGCATGTCAATGGCCGCGTCGATATAGGCGCGCGCCGTATCAGGCGAGGGCACGCTCGTGTACCAGAGCTTCCAGAGCTCGCCATCGGCGGCGGCGGCCGCAAGCGCCTGTTCGTGCTCGACGCTCAGCGGCACCAGCCTCACGTGCTCGCCTTCGAGCGTGACGGGTTCGATCCAGCGGCTCATGCGTGGTTTCCTTTTGTGGCGTGCCGGTCAGCGGATTAGCGGTTATGGCGGTTCATGTACAGCAGGCGCTCGAAGAGCGCGACGTCTTGCTCATTCTTCAGGAGCGCGCCATGCAGCGGCGGCACGATCTGCTTCTGGTCCGACGACTGCAGCGCCTCGGGCGGAATGTCCTCGGCGAGCAGGAGTTTCAGCCAGTCGAGCAGTTCGGATGTCGACGGCTTCTTCTTGAGCCCCGAGACGTTGCGCAATTCGAAGAAGCTCTGCATCGCGGCAGCGAGGAGGTCCTGCTTGATGCCGGGGAAGTGCACTTCGACGATTTCCTTCATCGTCGAGGCATCGGGGAACTTGATGTAGTGGAAGAAGCAGCGGCGCAAGAACGCGTCCGGCAGCTCCTTCTCGTTGTTCGACGTGATGATGACGAGCGGCCGATGCTTCGCCTTCACGAGCTCGCGCGTCTCGTAGACGTAGAACTCCATGCGGTCGAGTTCGCGCAGCAGGTCGTTCGGAAACTCGATGTCGGCCTTGTCGATTTCGTCGATCAGGAGCACCGATTGCCGGTCCGACTCGAACGCCTGCCACAGCACGCCCTTCACGATGTAATTGCGAATGTCCTTCACGCGCTCGTCGCCGAGCTGCGAATCGCGCAGGCGCGAGACCGCGTCGTATTCGTAGAGACCTTGCTGCGCTTTCGTCGTGGACTTGATATGCCATTGCAAAAGCGGCATGCCGAGCGCGCCCGCGACTTCCTCGGCGAGCATGGTCTTGCCGGTGCCGGGTTCGCCCTTGATGAGCAAGGGCCGCTCTAGCGTCATCGCGGCGTTCACCGCGAGCTTGAGGTCGTCCGTTGCGACGTATTGCGATGAGCCTTCGAAGCGCATGACGAAGATTCCGGTGAGGAAAAAAATCCCAGTATAAGTCAGAAGCCCTGTTGCGATGGACGCCTCGCCGGTATTGTGGCAGCCGTCCGCGACGGTCCACGAAAGCACGAAGGAAGCGATGCATGCGGCTTGCTGAGAACAGGCAATGACGCGCGACGCGGCGCGTGGATAGAGGCGAATTGTCGCAGGCCGCGAAGGCGTCTTTCAGCCGGTTCCCATTGCCAGAGGCGGCTCTGCGCTATCTCGGAGAATGGACGCTAGGGTGGTCGCGCGGTACAATTAGCCCGATTTTTTTGGCCTGCGCGGCCAGGCGGCCGCATTTCCGGTGCGCATGCGCCGCTTGCGAAGCAGTGAAAGGCAGCAAACAGTCCCGAGAAGGTTGTGATGCGCTCGGCGCGGGCCGCGGCTTTCGAGCGCCGGTTTTCCCCTCATGCTAGGTTACAAGCTATGAACTATTTCGTCGGCAAACTTGCCGTGATTGCAGTGCTGTCCGGTCTTGCCGGCTTCGCGACCCAGGCGTCCGCCGACGTCGTGGGCAATGCAAAGGCCGCAGAGGGCAAGGTCGCGATGTGCATCGGCTGCCACGGCATTCCCGGCTATCGCACGGCTTACCCCGAGGTCTACGAGGTGCCGATGCTGGGCGGTCAGAACGCGCAGTACATTTCCAACGCGCTGCACGCCTACAAGAAGGGCGACCGCCACTTCGACACCATGCGCGCCATCGCGGTGACGCTCTCGGATCAGGATATCGCGGACATCGCCGCCTACTACGCCGCGCAGACGCCGCAGTCGAAGAACAACCCCGACAAGTAACTCACGTTGCCGCGATCGAGCGGGCCGAAGCGCCCGCCGCCGTGTGAGGACGATCCGATGCACGGCAATCCGACAACGCAGGCAGCCATCACTATGCATGGGACCGGATTCTTGGCGCCGCGCCTCGAACACCGGTCGACAGGAGAATTCATGAAGCCCTATCAGGCACCGTCACAGGCACAGTCTCAGGCATTTCGGTTCAGCTTCAAGGCAGCATGCGCCGCCGCCGCGATCATCGGCTCGTCAGCGTTCGGCACCGCGCACGCAGCGGATGCGGGCAACGGGAAGGTGCTTTCCGAAAGCCACAACTGCGCGGCCTGCCACGGCCCCGGCCTCAACAAGCCGGTGAGCGGCGAATATCCGAAGCTGGCCGGTCAGCATGCGACCTACATCTACTGGGCGCTGCGCCAGTATCAGATGGGCAACGGCAACCCGAACTTCGGGCGCAACAACGCGATCATGGCCGCGCAGGTGCAGAACCTGTCGCAGAGCGACCTGAAGGACATCGCCGCGTATATCGAATCGCTCGATGGCAGTCTCGTGCTGAAGAAGTAAGCGCGTCGCCGCATCGCAGGAAACGAAACACCCCGCTTTCGCGGGGTGTTTCGTTTGTGCGCGTGGTGCGTCGCGGCTCAGTCGCGCGTCAGTCGCGCGATGCCCGCCGCTCGATGAGCGCGAGATACGCGTCCGTATCCGGCGGCGTGTTGCTGCGCTGTGCTTCCCAGATGACCTGACCGAGGCATTCCATGATGGCGTGCTGCGCGTCGTGCGGCGAGCCGAGCCGCGCGACGAGCTTGTCGTGCGCGCGGCGAATGCCCGGCGGCTGGTCGATCGACAACTGCTCGCTAATGGCGAGATGCATCGACAGGTGCAGGAACGGATTGGTGCGGCCCGCGTCGGGCGAATAGTCCGCCTGCCGCGCGTCGGGGTCCGCGAGTTCGGCCTGATACTCGGGATGCTCGCGGATCCAGTCGGCGGCCATGCTTTCGAGCGGCGTCAGGATTTCGCCCGCGCGCTCCTTGCGCCACGTCTCGGTGAAGAACTGGCGGACTTCGTCGCGGCTAGGGTTGAACATGAGAGTGGGGTTCGGCTCGGGAATTCATCATTGTAGATCGCGGCGGCATGTCGGTGCTCGGCCCGCAGGCGACGTGTCACTCGGCAGGCGGCGGCGTCTTCGGCCGATATTCGCAGAGCGGCTCGATCGCGCAATGCCAGCACTCCGGCACGCGCGCCTTGCAGACGTATCGGCCGTGCAGAATGAGCCAGTGATGCGCGTCCTGGATGAACTCCTTCGGCACATGCTTTTCGAGCGCCGCTTCCACCGCGCGCACGTCCTTGCCGGGCGCGATGCCCGTGCGATTCGCGACGCGAAAGATATGCGTGTCCACCGCGATCGTCGGTTGCCCGAACGCAATGTTCAGCACGACGTTCGCTGTCTTGCGTCCGACGCCCGGCATCCCTTCGAGCGCCTCGCGATTGTCCGGCACTTGGCCGCCGTACTGCTCGACGAGCATGCGGCACGTCGCGATCACGTTCTTCGCTTTCGTTCGATAAAGCCCGATCGTGCGGATGTATTCCGTCACGCCTTCTTCGCCGAGCGCGAGCACTTTCTCTGGCGTATTCGCCACCGGAAACATCTTGCGCATGGCCTTGTTGACGGAGACATCGGTGGCTTGCGCCGATAGCATCACGGCAATCAGCAGTTCGAACGGTGTCGTGTATTCGAGCTCCGTCTTCGGATGCGGATCGATGCTTTGCAGCGTCTCGAAGATGGCGCGGCGCTTCTTCGCGTTCATTGCGTCGTGTCTGAATCGGTCTCGTTTGGATCGCCGCTCGCGTGCTCCGCGAGGCCGAGGCGTTTGCGCCGTGCTTCGGCGGCGTCGATCTGCGCCTGAACGGCGGCGCTGACGTGCTCCGTATTCTTCGGACCTGCGCCGAGCTTCGCCATTTCTTCTTTCTTCTTGCGCGCGCGTTCGAGCGCGGCCTGAATGATGGCGCGTTTCTTCGCTTCAGGGTCTTCCGTCGATGCGGACGGCATAGCCGATGCCGCAGCGGCCGCTGTCTGCGCGGCGCGCGACGCCTGTCGCGCGGACGCTTTCGCTTCGGCCTGCGCGCGCTCGCGTTCCAGCCGCGCGAGGCGCCGGTCATGCCGCGTGCGCGCCGCATCCGCTTGTTCCTGGCTCCATGCGTCCCAGCCGGTGGCGTCGCCCGTGACGGGAATCATCGCGATGCAATCGACCGGGCAGGGCGGCACGCACAGGTCGCAGCCAGTGCACAGCGCGTCGATGACCGTATGCATCTGCTTGGCCGCGCCCGATATGGCATCGACCGGACATGCCTGCATGCACAGCGTGCAGCCGATGCACAGGTTCTCGTCGATGACTGCCAGCGGTCGCGCGCGCTCGACGCCATGCGTGGTATCGAGTGCGATGTCCGGCTTGCCGAGCAACGCCGCAAGACGAGCGACGCCTTCCTGCCCGCCCGGCGGGCACTGGTTGTAGCTCGCCTCGCCCGCAGCGATGGCGTCGGCGTAAGGCCGGCAGGCCGGATAGCCGCACTTGGTGCATTGCGTCTGCGGCAGCAGGTCTTCGATGCGCTCGGCGAGCGTCTTTGAAACAGTTGCGGTCACGTGAGATTGCGCGGTGGCAAATAAGGCGGGCAAAAAGCAGTTGAAACGGCAGCAACGAATAGCGTCAAGAACCAGCGAGAGACAAGACGACGCGCCCTTAGAAAGGCAATGACGCGGAACGTGGTGGCAGCGGCGCGATCCATTGCAGCAGACGTGATTATCGCGCAAGTGCGCGATACCCGCCGCAGGTGATCCTTATCCTAATTGCCAATGCCCCGGTGATGTGCGCATAATCGAAGCGCTTTATCGTTTGACCGCAGGACGGTGTTCCCCCATAACCATGGGCAGCGCCCGTTCACGTCATGTACCCCCTGCGGGCCGCGTGACGCATATCCGGACAACGCGGCTCCCGACTCATGCCATCATGAATCAGCCGAAAATCAAAAGAGATCCCGAAGGGACACGCCGCCGTATCCTGCTTGCCGCCGCGGAAGAGTTCGCAGCCGGCGGCCTGTTTGGCGCACGTGTGGATCAAATCGCCCGGCGGGCGGAGACCAATGAGCGCATGCTGTACTACTACTTCGGCAGCAAGGAGCAGTTGTTCACAGCCGTGCTCGAACATGCACTGTCCGCACTCGTCGAGGCCGAGCGTTCGCTCGATCTCGAGGGCCTCGCCCCCATCGAAGCTATGACCCGGCTTGCGCATTTCGTTTGGGATTACTACCGTGACCACCCCGAGTTGCTGCGTTTGATCAACAACGAGAACCTGCATGAGGCGAGATATATCAAGGGATCGAATCGCATGCGCGAGGTGATCTCGCCGGTGGTCGAAACGCTCGCGACCATTCTCGAGCGCGGACAGAAGGCCGGATTGTTTCGCAACGACGTCGATCCGCTGAAGTTCTATATCACGCTGTCGGGCCTCGGTTATTACATCGTATCGAACCGTTTTACGCTTCAGGTGAGCTTCGGTCTCGACTTCAGCGAGCCGACGCAACGCGAACAAATGGTGAAGATGAACACGGAATTGCTGCTTGCATACTTGACACGTCGCTGACGCCGCTAAAGACGAGCGCCGTCTGAAGAAAAAAACGTCGCGCCTTGCAAAGGGCGCGACGTTTTTCTTTTGCGAATGGAATCGGTACCGAAGCGCAGGTTGGAGCACTGCGCCGCGATAAATCGACTTACGCAGGGACCGCTTCTTTCTTCGGCGACTTGTCGTGTTCGAGAATGAACTCGCGCAATTGCGGATACACCATCGTGCGCCAGCGCCGGCCCGAGAAGATCCCGTAGTGGCCGGCCTTTTCCGCGGTGAAATGGCGCTTGTCCTTCTGCGGAATGCCGGTGCACAGGTCATGCGCGGCGCGCGTCTGGCCGTCGCCGGAGATATCGTCGAGCTCGCCTTCGATAGTGAAGAGCGCCGTATGCTTGATGTCCTGCGGGCGCACGCGCTCGCCGTTCACGTCCCACGTGCCCTCGGCCAGACGAAACTCCTGGAACACGATGCGGATGGTTTCGAGGTAATACTCGGCGGCCATGTCGAGCACGGCGTTGTACTCGTCATAGAAGCGGCGATGCTGTTCGGCATCGTCGTCGTCGCCGCGCAGCAGGTTTTGATAGAAGTCCCAATGGGCCGTGAGATGCCGCTCGGGATTCATCGCGACGAAGCCCGCATGCTGCAGGAAGCCCGGATACACCTTGCGGCCCACGCCCGGATAATTCGCCGGCACCGTGTAGATGACGTTGTTCTCGAACCATTCGTACGAGTGCTCGCTCGCGAGCGAGTTCACCGATGTGGGGCTGCGTCGCGCGTCGATCGGGCCGCCCATCATGGTCATCGTGCGCGGCGTGTCTTCGCCGCGGCTCGCCATCAGCGAAATGGCGGCGAGCACGGGCACGGTCGGCTGACACACCGATATCACGTGCAGATCTTTCGCGCCGATGTGACGAATGAACTCCTGAATATATTCGACGTAATCGTCCAGATGGAACGCGCCGTTTTCCACCGGCACCATGCGCGCATCGAGCCAGTCGGTGATGTAGACCTTATGGTCCTGCAACAGCGTGCCGACGGTATCGCGCAGAAGCGTCGAGTGATGCCCGGAGAGCGGCGCGCACACCAGCACGATCGGCTCGTCCTTGAGCTTCGTCACGGTCGCGCTGTCATCGGCGAACCGTTTGAAGCGCAAGAGCCGGCAGAACGGCTTCTCGATTACCGTCTGCTCGACGATCGGAATGTTGTGGCCGTCCTTGACGATCTGGTGAATGTTGAACTCGGGTTTCTCGTAGTCCTTGCCGAGCCGGTAGAGCAGTTCGTAGCCGGCCGCGAGACGCGTGGAGCCGGGAACGTAGGCGAGGGGGCTGGCCGGATTCACGAACGACTTCGAGGCGGCCTGGGCCCATGCCGTGAGAGGAGACAACATGGCCCGCTGAAATTCGTGGATTTGATAGAGCATGGTGGCCCCAATGACTTCGGTACGAACCGGTAATGCCCGTTGGTCCCGGCGATTCGGCCGGCAATCTGACCCAACGGCAATCGAAAAATCCCCGCCGTGCGGCTGAACCGCGCCGCGGGGCTGCTGTAACTTGCTGGAAGCGCGTCCTCGCGCTTCGTCGCTGGGCTGTAGCCTTGACTCTCTACATTAACGACCAGCGTCGCAGATTTTTGATACCAGGCAACAGTTTCCGCCTAACGTTTGCAGAACACAATCGACCGGTCAAAGTTGCTGGCTTTCCCGCAACAGCTCAGTCGTTGTGCATTGCACCATTCTAGCCTCAAATGCACTGAGCCTCGTCGTTTCTCAAGAGTCTTCGGTCATGCCGACCGCGGGCTCTTTGCCGGCGGCGCTTCTTTGCGCGTCGGAGGGCTGGCCGGTCGCATGCGCCATCGCCTGCTCGTGCTTCATCAGGTTCATCCCCGTATGCACCAGCGCGACGTGCGTAAACGCCTGCGGAAAATTGCCGACCATGCGCTTTGCCACCGTGTCGTATTCCTCGGCGAGCAGCCCGACATCGTTCGCGAGGCCGACGAGACGCTCGAACATCGCGTGCGCTTCGTCGATCCGTCCCTGCAACGCCAGGTTGTCCACCAGCCAAAAGCTACAAGCCAGAAACGTGCCTTCTCCGGGCGGCAGGCCGTCCGCTGTTTCCGTCGTGTGATAGCGCTTCACGAGACCATCGTGCGTCAAGTTGGTCTCGATCGCATGTACGGTGGCGGTCACACGGGCATCGTCCGGCGGCAAAAAGCCGAGCAGCGGTATGAGGAGCAGGCTCGCGTCGAGTGCGTCGCCGTGATAGACCTGCGTGAACGCGTTCAGTGTCGGATTCCAGCCTTTTTCGCAGACGTCGGCGTGAATGCGCGCGCGCATGTCCCGCCAATGGTCGACCGGACCGGCCAGCGCGAACTGTTCGGCCGAACGGATGGCCCTGTCGTACGCGACCCACGTCATGACCTTCGAGAACGTGAAGTGCTGACGGCCGCCGCGCACTTCCCAGATGCCTTCATCCGGCTGATCCCAGACGGTATCGAGATGCTGAAGCATCGTGCACTGGATGGACCATGCGGTTTCGTCGCTCTGCAGGCCGCCGACGCGCGCGAGATGCAGCGCGTTCATCACTTCGCCGTACACGTCGAGTTGCAACTGCTCGACCGCGCCGTTGCCCACGCGCACCGGTAGCGATCCCTCGTAGCCCGGCAGCCACGGAATCTCCCATTCGGCGAGCCGCCGCTCGCCCGCGATGCCGTACATGATCTGCACCTGCGACGGCGCGCCGGCCATGGCGCGGCCGAGCCACGCGCGCCAGGCGCGGGCTTCGTCGTAGTAGCCGCCGCGCATCAGCGCGAGCAGCGTGATGGTGGCGTCGCGCAGCCAGCAGTAGCGGTAGTCCCAGTTGCGCGAGCCGCCGAGCTGTTCGGGCAGCGACGTCGTCGGCGCGGCCACGATGCCGCCTGTCGGCTCGTAAGCCAGCGCCTTCAGCGTGATGAGCGAGCGGCGGATGGCGCTGGCCCAGCGGCCCGAGACCTGACTCTTGCCGGACCATTCGCGCCAGTGATTCTCGGTGCGCGCGAGTTGCGTGTGCGGGTCGTGGGCGGGCGGCAAGCGCAGATGCGACTGCGAATAGCAGAGCGAGAAGGGCACGCGTTCGCCTTCAGTCACGTCGAAGCAAGCGGTCGTGCGCATGTTCTCGCCGACGAGTTCCACCGGCGTGCGCAGCACCGCCAAGTCCGGCCCGGCGATCGCGCGAATGCCGCTGTCGTTCGGCAGGCGACTGACCCACGGCACCACCGACCCGTAATCGAAGCGCAGCACGAGTTCCATCTTCATGCGCACCACGCCGCGCCGCCCGATCACGATGCGCACCAGTTCCGAATGACCGTTGCGCGACGGCATGAAGTCGACCACCGTCACGGCGCCCTGCGGCGTTTCGAAGTCCGTCTCCAGAATGAGCGTGTCGTCGCGATACCGGCGGCGCACGATGGGCGCTTCGCCGTCCGGCATCGACGGCGCGAGCAGCCATCGGCCATGCTCGGGCGTGCCGAGTAGTGCGGCGAAGCACGCGCCCGAATCGAAGCGCGGCCAGCAAAGCCAGTCGACGGAGCCGTCGCGGGAGACCAGGGCGGCGGTATGGCCATCGCCGATCATGGCGTAGTCTTCAATCAGAGCGGGCATAGTGAGCGTGGTTGTGCTGGCGGCGACGCGCCGCGAGGCAGAGCGATTTGGCGGTTATGTGGTCGCATTCTGCCGCATTCGCTTGGCGCAAGCAGAAAACCGGGCGCGTGCCATGGCTCGCGAACCGTCCTGCGACCGCGCGCCGCGCCCGTTGGCGGATAAGCGCTACCGAAGCGCCGATTGAACCGTTGTCACGCGTTTGGCCTGATGTTTAGAATGGAAGCTAAACGTAACCGCGAAGCGCGTCATTGCGCGCTCGGCTTCGTTTTCCCCAGTCGGCTTGCCGGGGCGGCCGGCACCATTCGTTGCTTTGCGTTTCGAGGAAAACCATCACCATGCTCAATCCGTCGAAAGCAGACTGCATCGCCATTCTTTCCGCTGCGAGCCGCGTGCGCGACAGCGACAACCTACTTCCTCTCGATCACAAGCGCCTCGGCCTCTCCCGCAATGCGATGGACACGGCTGCCGCTTTTCTCACCGAACGAGGCTGTTTCAGCCGCTACAGCTTCGATATGAGCGGGCTGTCGGTCGGCGCGCTGTCGTTGCAAGGGCGTCTGCGGCTGGATCAGCTTGCAAACGGCTGAACGCCCTTGCCAGCCGCGCGCTTCAGAAGCGCGGCACCTTCCGTCTTCCATCACACACTGCGCACGTCCCCGGCCCGATCCGCGCGTGCGCCTGCGTGCGCCTTTTTGCGCTCGGTGCTCGGCGCACGGAACCGCGAGCGCGCATCGCCGTCACAAGTGTGTCGTGCCCATGCCGAATAGTCCGATCAGCCCGATGACGATCAGGTAGATCGCCACGATGAAGTTGAGCAGGCGCGGCATGACGAGAATAAGGATGCCCGCGATCAGCGAAACGAGCGGCCCGAGGCTTACGTGTATGTTCATCGCATCAGCTCCTTTTGTTGGTTAGAGTGCTGTGGCGGGACGCAACGCGCGACGCATCGACTCAGGCTTCGCGCGAGCGGTCCGCAACTTGCTGCCCACGCACGCCGGTCACGCGACGCCTGCGCGCGTGACATCCATAACACGCAGCAAACAGTCGATGAGGAGGTCTCATGCAACCGAGCCGTTCCTGCGCCGCGATGCGTGCGCCGTTGCAAGCGCCGCGCCCGCTCTTGCGCGCATGGCCCGCCCGCGCGAAGCCGGCGCGCTGGGCCAAAGGCGTGGCGCTCATGCTCTCTCTTGCCGCCGCGCAGTCGTTCGCGCAGACGGCCGGCAACGCGACGCCGACGGCGACCGCCGCGAGCAGCAGCGCAACCGGCGCTGCAACGGGAAGCTCGGGAGACGTGTTCGACCTGCTCATCGGTACGTACACGGGCAGCGGGAAAAGCGAAGGCATCTATGTCTATCGTTTCGATGCGGGCAACGGCGAGCTCACGCGCATTGCATCGGCGCAGACGGTGAATCCGTCGTATCTCGTCGTCAGCCGCGATCGAAACTATGTCTACGCGGTGAACGAATTGCCGGGCGACAATGGCCCGGCGTCGCAGCGCGGCGGCGTGAGCGCATTTCGCTTCGATCGCGCGAGCGGGCAGTTGAGCTTTCTGAACCGCGTGTCGGCGGACGGCAACGATCCGTGCTATCTCGCCATCTCGCCCGACGGCAAGTACTTGCTCACGGCCAACTATTCGGTCGCGGCGAATCCGGGTGGCAGCTTCGCCGTGTTTCCGCTTTCCGCCGATGGACACGTCGGCACGTCGGTCTTGACCGTGCATCACGAGGGCAGCGGCCCGGTCAAAGGACGGCAGGACAACTCGCACGTGCATTCGACGGTCTTCTCGCCCGACGGCAAGTATCTCTTCGCGCAGGACCTGGGCGTCGACAAGGTGTTCGGCTATCGGTACACGCCGGACGGCAGCCGCGGTCTGTTCGGGCCGACCGAGTCGCGCTACACGCCGATCAAGCCGGGCTCCGGCCCGCGCCATCTGGTGTTCGACGCAAGCGGCAAGCACGCCTATCTGACGACCGAACTGAACGCTTCGGTCCTCGTCTTCGACTACGCCGACGGCAAGCTCACCGAAACGCAGTCCGTGCCGATGACCGCGCCCGGCTTTAAAGGCAAGATCGGCGGGGGCGCGCTGCATCTGTCGCAGGACGGGCGCTTTCTCTACGCGACGAATCGCGGCGACGCGAATCAACTCGTGGCATTTGCCGTCGATCCGGCCAACGGGCATCTGAAGCTGCTCAAACGCTATCCGACGCTCGGCAAGACGCCGCGCGAATTCGCCATCGATCCGACCGGACGCTGGCTCGTCGTCGGCAATCAGGAGAGCGACAGCGCGTATTTCTTCCGCCGCGATCCGGCGACGGGCGAACTCGCGTCCGATCCCAAGCAGTTGTCGATCGGCTCGCCGGTCGACTTCAAATTCGTCTCGCCTTCGTGAGCTCATGACGAAGCGCCGCGCGGCGTTTGACGCGTGGCGCCCCGGCGTCTTACCTTCACAGCGATGCGCGGTCCATCGACAATGACAAAAAAAATAGCGGTCAGGGCAGTCACGGTTTCGTTGGCGAGCTTGTGCTTTACCACCGCGTTCGCGGCCCGAGCCGACGACACGCAATGCGATTTCAAGCGCGACTGGATGTCGTCGGCGTGCCAGCGCGTGATGCGCGTGGCGCGCGACGGCACCTGGGACCTCTATGTCACCGGCTACGGCTGGCACATCGACGGTTACACGAATCGCAGCGAGCTGAATCCGTGGTCGTGGGGCGGCGGCGCGGGCAAGCACTGGACCGACGCGGACGGCAACGAGGACGTGCTGTTCGCGTTCGCGTTCTCGGACTCGCATCACAACTTCGAACCGATAGGCGGCTATGCGCGGCAGTGGTTCACGAAGCCGGTGCTGGGCGGCTTGCAAGCCGGCGGCGGCTTTTTCGCGGGCTTCACCGCGCGCTCGGACGTCGCGCACTATTTCCCGTTGCCGCTTGCGTTGCCCATCGGCTCGATCCGCTATAAGCGCGCGTCGCTGATGGGCACGTTCATTCCGCGCCTGCCCGGCCTGAACGACGGCGACGTCGCCTTCTTCTGGGGACGCTACGAGTTCTAGTACGATGGCCGGACGGCTCGCTTCATGCGAACGTGAAGTGGCATCGCATTGGGAATCGAAAGGTGTCCCGATCAATTTGTAAGGCAACAGCAGGGAAGCAACATTGGATACGACCCGTACGCAGGACCCGGCCGAGCGCGCGCGCGCCGGTCACGACCAGCCGGCGCCGCCGGGATTCATCAGCGCGTTCGACTTCGCGGGCGGCGACGCGTTGCGGCTCTCGTGGGACGAGGCGCGCCGGGCCGTCGCGGGCGACGGCTTCACATGGCTGCATCTTTCGGCCAACGACGACACCGTGGAAAGCTGGCTCGAAGGCGTCACGTCGATGCCGGACGTTGCGCGAGAATTCCTGAACGGCGAGGACAAGCGGCCGCGCGTCCACATGGGCGCGAACTTCGTGTACGGCGTGGTGGCGGACCTCGAACTCGTCGCGGCCGCGCCGGATGCTGCCTCGCCGGGCGTGCGCGAGGCCAATCGCGCGACGAGCGCGCTGCGCTTCTACGTCGACCGCCACCGCATGATTACCGTGCGGGCGCGTCCGCTGCAAT
The DNA here is from genome assembly GCF_902833455.1 of Caballeronia sp. BCC1704. Lineage (NCBI taxonomy): Bacteria > Pseudomonadati > Pseudomonadota > Betaproteobacteria > Burkholderiales > Burkholderiaceae > Caballeronia > Caballeronia sp. BCC1704. The sequence goes on from NZ_CADFFT010000001.1 coordinate 1,299,548, forward strand.
CGACCGACCGTCTGCGCCACGCCGTGCTCGAAGGCGCGACGTTCCGCGATACCGTCGACCTTTTCGCGGGCCTGATCCGCGCGCTGAACGAGACCTTCGTCGATCGCATCGACGATATCGGCGACCGGCTCGACGACGTGGAAGAGGGCGTGCTCGAAAACGGTCAGGGGAACTCGCGCGCGCATCTCGGCGACGTGCGGCGCAGGCTGGTCGAGGTGAAGCGCTTCATCGACCCAGAGCGCAACGCGCTGACGCAACTCGTTACGCGTCGTCTGGAATGGGCCGAGCCGCGTTCAATGGAGGCGCTCGTGCAGGCCATTCAGGTGCTGAACGGCCTGGGCGCGGGGCTGGAAGGACTCTATGAACGCGCGAAACTCTTGCAGGATGAAATCGCGGCGCTGCTCTCCGAGGACATCAACCGCAAGCTGCTGTGGCTCGCGATCATGTCCGCGCTCTTGATGCCCGCGACGCTTCTCACGGGCATCTTCGGCATGAACGTAGCCGGCTTGCCGGGCACGCACGATCCGGCGTCGTTCTGGATTGTCATCGGCGTGATGGCGGGCTGCGCCGCCATCACGATCTTCCTGCTGCGCAAGCTGCGCGTCTGGTGAGGCGCTGATCTGAGGCTTAGTCGGCCGGGCCGGGCGGCGCGAGCACTTCGCGATTGCCATTGCTGCCCATCGGCGAGACGAGCCCGGCAGATTCCATCTGCTCGACGAGACGCGCGGCGCGGTTATAGCCGATGCGCAACTGCCGTTGCACCGACGAAATCGACGCGCGCCGCGTGCGCACGACGAACGCGACGGCTTCGTCGTAGAGCGGATCGGCTTCCGCATCGGGCGTTTCGCCGAAGAGATCCTGCGAGCCGCCCTCGGGCGTCGGCCCAGACAGAATGCCTTCTTCGTATTCCGGCTCGCCGAACTGCTTCAGATATTCGACCACGCGATGCACTTCGTCGTCCGCGACGAACGCCCCGTGCACGCGCTGCGGATAGCCGGTGCCGGGCGGCAGGAACAGCATGTCGCCTGCGCCGAGCAGCGATTCGGCGCCCATCTGGTCGAGAATCGTGCGCGAATCGATCTTCGAGGACACCTGAAACGCCACGCGCGTCGGAATGTTCGCCTTGATGAGCCCGGTGATGACGTCCACCGACGGCCGCTGCGTGGCGAGAATCAGGTGGATGCCGGCGGCGCGCGCCTTCTGCGCGAGGCGGGCGATCAACTGTTCGATCTGCTTGCCGGCAACCATCATCAGATCCGCGAGCTCGTCGATCACGACGACGATCAGCGGCAGCGTCGAGAGCGGCTCCGGCGCGTCGGGCGTCAACGAGAACGGGTTCGTGAGCTTCTTGCCCGCGGCTTCGGTATTGCGCACCTTCTGGTTGAAGCCTTGCAGGTTGCGCACGCCGACGGCCGACATCAGCCGATAGCGCTTCTCCATTTCGCCGACGCACCAGTTGAGCGCGTTGGAGGCCAGCTTCATGTCGGTGACGACCGGCGCGAGCAGATGCGGAATGCCCTCGTAGACGGACAGTTCGAGCATCTTCGGGTCGATCATGATGAGGCGCACGTCCTCGGGCTTCGCCTTGAAGAGCAGCGAAAGGATCATTGCGTTGATGGCGACGGACTTGCCCGAGCCGGTCGTGCCCGCGACGAGCATGTGCGGCGCCTTCGCGAGATCGGTCACGACCGGATTGCCGACGATGTCCTTGCCCATCGCGATCGTCAAATTCGACTTCGACGCGCGATACACGTCGTCTTCGAGAATCTCCGACAGGCGGATCATCTGCCGCCGGGCGTTCGGCAACTCGAGGCCCATGCAGGTCTTGCCGGGAATGGTTTCGACGACGCGGATCGACGTGAGCCCGAGCCCGCGCGACAGGTCCTTCATCAGCCCGACGATCTGGCTGCCGCGCACGCCGAGCGCCGGTTCCACTTCGAAGCGCGTGATGACCGGCCCCGCCGACGCACCGACCACCGTCACCGGCACCTTGAACTCCTGCAGGCGCTGTTCGATGAGTTGGCCGGTATCGGCGAGGCGTTCCTCGGACACGGGCTCGACTTCGTCGGACGCGGGTTCGAGGAGATCGAGCGTCGGCAACTCGACGGCCGACGCTTGCGGCGCGTGGAATTCGAACTCGGTCGGCGTGAAGCCGCGCAGCGGCTGACGCGGCTCGGGAGCGGCGGCGGGGCGCGTTTCCGCGATGGTTGCGCGCGTGGATGGCGCGTTGAATGCGGGGGGCGCGGGCGGCGTCTGCGGCTCGTGATCGAGCCAGGGCGGTGCTTCGTCGAACGACGGCTGCGGCTCGCCAGGCTCGGACAGCGCGCGGGGCAGCGGCGGCGGCAGGATGGGCGCCGAATTGAACGGGTAGTCCGGTCGGTCCGGCACTGTAGCGGGTTCGAAGGGCGGTTCTTTGCGCTTTTCTAGCGGTGGCGGGCTCGCAGGCATCGGCCGGGCATCTCGCGAGACGTCAACGCTGGAAGAGGGCGCGAAGTCCTGCGCGCTTGCGTGTGGCGCGACGGTCTGCGGCCCGCCGTTCGGCGAGGCGGGGGCGGTGGCTATCGCGTCCATGCCCCGAAGCGCGGGCTCGCCAGCCAGCGGTTCGCGCATCAACCATGACGGCGCGTGAGGCTCACGTTCGGCATCGCGGTGTGCTTCGAGCTCGAGGAGCGCGTCAGGGATGATGTGCCCCGGCGATGTTGCCGCCGGTTCCATCATTGGCGGGTCGGCAGGGGAGAGCGGTTCTGCGCCATGCCCGGGCGCGGTCGCTGTCGACTCCGCTGTGGCGGGCGTCGGCGCAGCCGCAGGCTCGCTCGACGGTCGTCGCTCGCCGAGCCTCTTGGTCGCGGCGACGTCGCTGATAGACGCGTGGACGGCTTCGTGCGATGCCGGCGTTTGCGCGAGCGACGAAGCGGCGGTCGCTTGCTCCAGCGCGTCGGCCGGGGCCTCGTCGACTCGAGATTTGTCTTTGTCGGTCACGCCTCGGCTATCCGCGGCTGGCTCAGAAGCGGCGCGCGCGTCGACGACTGCGGATTGCGGAATGGATGCGGGCGCGCCCGCCGATGACGTCGCGGGCGTTCCCCCGATGGTGGGCGGCTCCTCGATTGCGTCCGAGGTTGCCAGCGGCGTTTCGTCCGTGCTGGTCGGTTCGCTCGACGGCTCGTCTAAGACCGGCGAGGGCATCGCAGGCGTCGTTGCGCTCACTTCGCGCTGGGCGCGTGCATCGGCGTCTAGCTTTGCCTCGGGCGCTTGGATCGTACCTGCGGACTCGATTTGCAGCGTTCGCGGCACCGTCGATTGCATCGCATCGGTCGGTGGCGCAATGGGCGCATCGGCGCTTCTTTCGCGCTGAACAGGCAAGCCCAACGAAGCCGCTTCTTCGACCCGTGCAGCCGTGGCGCGCGTGTCACGCTGAGAATCCGGCGAAGCGTGCAACCCGAGCGGCGCACGATCGCCCGAAACGCCGTCCCCCAACGCGCTCGCGGCCACCGCGCGATCCGGAATCAGCGAAGGCGCATCGGTCGACGGCGATGCCTGCGCCTCGTGGTGGCGCGCGAGACTCGCCCCTGCCAGCGACGTCCAGAGCGCCGCTTTCTCCTCGATGGAACGCAGCGTCGCCTGAATGGCGTCTGGCGCGGGCGGCGGCACAGGCGGCGAAGGCGGACGCGAGAACGCGGGCGGCGCGAAAGCCGACGAGCGTCCATCGCCTGTCATCTCAGTCGGCAGCGAGCGCCTGATCGGGCCACGCGATGTCTGAGTCGGCGTCGCGGTGGGCGCTGGAACCAGGTTGCGCGCCGGGGTGCCGTTCCTCGGCGCGGGAGCCGGGCCGCGGCCGGGCATGGCGGCGCGTGCTGGCGTGGTCTGCGTGCTTTGCATGGGCGTCGGCCGCTGCGGCGCCCCAGCCGACGCGGAAGAAGCAGAACCCGTGGGGGCTGCGAAACGCATCGAACCGGCGGCGCCGGCCTCGCTGCGGCCAGGCGACCCCGACGGCAAATTGGCACGCGAAGCCGTCGAGCCGAGCGCCGCCGCTGCCGTCGACAGGGAATTGAGCCATCCGTCGGGCGCGACAGGCTCGACGAACGTGGACACCGGCGTGCCGGCGCGCTCGAACGCGGGGCGGCGCGAATAAGCCTCCGCCGTCGCCGCGATGCCCGCCGCCGATGCCTCCGCGCCCTTCGCGACGCGTCCGGCTGTCGCTGGCGGACGCCACGGCGTCGGCCGCTGATAACGTCCGCTGCGTTGCCCGGTAGGCATACCGAGCGTCGGCTCGTCGGGCGAGGCGCGAGAGGCCGTGGCATCGAAACGCTCGCCGCCGATGCCTCGCAACGGCGCGTCCGCAGTCGTCTCGCGCGTTCGGCGCTCGCGCCAACGCATGCCGGTCGGCTTCCCGCTGGCCTGCGCGCTGCGCCTTGAGGTCGACTTCGACCTCGACTTCGCACGCTCGGGCTCGCGAGCGCGCGACTCGCGTTCGGACGGCTCGCGCGGCGTCAACCAGCTTTGCGGAAGGCCGAAGCCGAACGCTTCGTCGGCCCAGGCGAGCACCGAACGCCAGCTGAATTCGAGAAGCCACGGCAGACTGATCGCCAGCACCGCAGCCGCGATGGCGATTGCCCCGGGCGCATGCGCGAGGCCGGCGAGCGCCCCCGCGAGCGCGCGGCCGGCGCGATTGACATTTTCCTGTGCTTCGAGCGCGCCGGCGAGCGCGCCTTCCAGCGTCGCGCTCGACAGCAGGACGGTGAAGAAGCCGAGCCACAGGCGGATCGTGCCGGGACCGCGCAGCCCCGCGCCGCCCGGAAGCACCGATTTGACGACGCGCCAGAAGAGAGCGAGAAACCAGACGACTGATGCACCGAACCAGCCGAGAACTACCGTGTGCATGCTAAGGATCGAACCAAGGTTGGATGAGACGGGTGAGAGACGGCTGCCCGGTCGCGTAACGGTAACGGGGGCAACGTGCGTGTGTCGCGCACTGGCCGGGCGTATCGACTGAGCAGTTTAACGGTTGCGGGCTGAACCGGACGCGCATGGCGCAAGCGCGCAACAGTCGGCAACACCTAGCCTGTCATGCGCCGCGCGAGCGAGGCGCGGCGGCGAATCATTCAGCGCGCTGCGCGAACGTCAGCACGCCGCCGTTGTCGAGCGTCAACTGAAGCGATTGCGGCGGATTCATCTGCACGCCGCTCTTCGCGACATGAGCGAGCGCGTCGAGATAAGGTTGCTCCAAAGCGCCGCCGACGCTCGATGGACACGCCATGCGCGTGCCGGCGAGCGGGCCGAAGCTCAACTTGCCGTCCTTGAGGACGTACGGGCCGGTGTAGCGATTGCAGCCCGAAAAGCCGCTCGCCCGGCGACGGCCGCTCTCCGTGGAGAGATCGAGCGTGATCGGCTGACCGCCCGCGGCGCGACTCGGCACGGCGCGCGGCTGGCCATTCGCCTCGGTCCAGCTCGTCAGTTCCCACCGCGTGTCGTCGAGCAATTGAGTCGCGGCCGGGTTGTAAGGATCGGTGGGCGGCGCGCTCGCGTCCGAGTGCTTCGGCATGGCGCACCCGCTCACGAGGCTTGCCATCAAAACAGCGACGCCGGCGCAAGGCGCAAGGATGGCCAGCGGACGCGGCATCGAGCGTGAGGATGAAGCGCGGCGAAAATGCGAAGACATCGAAAATTCCAGAGCTGGCGAAAGCCGTAAGGGTACCGCAGGCGTCGTATCGTTTGTCTAGCATCAAGATGCAACAAATGATTTGTCGCGCGGCGGACCATCGACGCACGCGGGAATTCGCGGCGCGGACGCGAGTCCATATGCGTTGTCAATAGGCCGAATGGCATAGCAGTCGGCGGCTGCGCTGCGTGTTAACATCGCCGCCGAATCGTGATAATCGGCGTTCGAGTTATCGAAGAGACCCGTTGCCGACGCACAACCGAAACGCTTCTGGAGCACGCATGCAGACCGACTCAGCCGACAAGAACGCACCGCACGATATCGCCGTGCGCATCGGCACGCCGCTTTCCACGGGCGCCACGCGCGTCATGCTTCTCGGAGCGGGCGAACTGGGCAAGGAAGTGATCATCGCGCTACAGCGCCTCGGCGTCGAAGTCATCGCGGTCGATCGTTACGCGAACGCGCCGGGGCATCAGGTCGCCCACCGCGCGCATGTCATCGACATGACCGATCCCGCCGTGCTGCGCGCGCTCGTGGAACGCGAGAAGCCGCATCTGATCGTGCCCGAGATCGAGGCGATCGCCACCGACGCGCTCGCCGACATCGAGGCGTCCGGCAGCGCGACCGTCATTCCGACCGCGCGGGCCACGCAGCTCACGATGAATCGCGAAGGCATTCGCCGGCTGGCCGCCGAAACGCTCGGCTTGCCGACCTCGCCCTATGCGTTCGCGCAATCGCTCGACGAGATGAAAGCGGCGATCGCGACGATCGGTTTTCCGTGCGTCGTGAAGCCGGTCATGTCGTCGTCGGGCAAAGGACAGTCCGTGCTGCGCAGCGAGGCGGACGTGGAGCCGGCGTGGCAGTACGCGATGGCCGGCGGGCGCGTCAATCACGGCCGCGTGATCGTGGAAGGCTTCATCGACTTCGAATACGAAATCACGCAACTCACCGTGCGCGCCGCGGACCCGGCGAGCGGCGAAACGCAGACTTACTTCTGCGAGCCGATCGGGCACGTTCAGGTGGCGGGCGATTATGTGGAATCCTGGCAGCCGCAGCCGATGAGCGCGGCGGCGCTGGAAAAAGCGCGCGAGGTCGCCGAGAAGGTGACGACGGCGCTCGGCGGGCGCGGCCTTTTCGGCGTGGAGCTGTTCGTGCGCGGCGACGACGTGTGGTTCTCCGAGGTGAGTCCGCGTCCGCACGACACCGGCCTCGTCACGCTCGCGACGCAGCGTTTCTCCGAATTCGAGCTCCACGCGCGCGCGATTCTCGGATTGCCCGTGGACCCGTCGCTCTCCACGCCGGGCGCGTCGGCGGTCATTTACGGCGGTCTGGACGAAGCGGGCATCGCCTTCGAAGGCGTGCGCGAGGCGCTCGCCGTGCCGGGCGCGGACGTGCGACTGTTCGGCAAGCCGGAGAGCTTCGCGAAGCGGCGCATGGGCGTCGCGGTGGCGACGGGCGTCGATACGGACGAGGCGCGCGAGCGGGCGAAGCTCGCGGCATCGAAGGTGCGTCCGGTTTCCATCAAGTGAAGGCCGCCGTGCGACAGACAGGAGCATTCCAGTGAAACGCTTGGTTCTCGCCGCGCTCGTCGCGGCATGCGTGGGGCTGTCGGGCTGCGGCCTTGCCGCCGCTCCGTGCCGGATTGCATCCGCAGGCCTGAAGATTGTGCCGGTCGTCGGTCACGTCGCGGCCGCGCCCACCGATGCGTGCGCCGACGTGATCGATCCCTGACCGGCGTGCAGCAATATCCAACACCGAAAAACAGGACGATGAACAAGCTTCTCGCACTCTCGATCGCGTTGCCGATAGCGCTGGCCGTGCAATCGGCGCGGGCCATGCCGCTGACGGTTCCGCAAATCCAGACGGCATCGACGCAATCCACGCGCTACGACTGCCGCGACGGCAAGAGCGTCACCGTGCAGTACACGACCACGCGCAACCGCCAGAGCTTCGCGGCGTTGACCGTCGACGGGCGCAAGCTCCTGTTCGTGAACGTGACGGCCGGTTCGGGCGCGAAATACGCCGCCGAACAATATGTCTGGTGGACCAAGGGCCCGCAGGCCAATCTGTACGACGAGATGGCCGCCAAGGATGCGCCGCCGCTGCTGGCGGACTGTCAGGCGCGCGGCAAGTAGCCGGATGCGAGCGCGCGCCCTCGGGACGAGCGCCCGATGCCTTCGACAGGCGGTGCTACAATGTGCGGCTTTCCCGCAGTGAGAGAGCGGCGCTCCCGAGCGACTTTCGCAGCGCTCGAGCAACCGCTGTGCAGCGGGTGGCGCGCGCCCGCAGCGCCCGGTGTCGCTAAAGCGTCATCGAAGCCGTGTTCCATTCGGGTGTGCGTCGAAGGAGCGTGCGAAACAAGCCGCGCCGCCGATGCCCGATGTCCGGCAGCCTGTCCAGTCGCGCGCCAAGGCACGCATCATGCGCACGAGAAGCGTGCAACCCCTAACACAATGCGTCGCGGGTCATTCCGCGCCACCGAAACACGCGTGCAACGCCGAGTCGGATTTAACGATCGTTCACGCGCGCCGCATCAGCGGTTTTATAGCGAAAGCCAACATAGTCACCATGTCTGATTCCGTCGCCCCGAACACGTCCACCGAAGAAGCCACGGCCGCACCGACGTTCGACCAGTTCGGCTTGTCCCCCGAGATTTTGAAGGCGGTGCGCGAGTCGGGCTACACGACGCCCACGCCGATTCAGGCGAAAGCCATTCCCGTCGTGCTCTCGGGCCGCGACGTGATGGGCGCGGCTCAAACCGGCACCGGCAAGACGGCGAGCTTCTCGCTGCCGATCATCCAGCGCCTGCTGCCCAACGCCAACACCAGCGCATCGCCTGCGCGGCATCCGGTGCGCGCGCTCATGCTTACGCCGACGCGCGAACTCGCCGATCAGGTCGCCGCGAACGTGCAGACGTATTCGAAGCACACGCCGCTGCGCAGCACGGTCGTGTTCGGCGGCGTCGACATGAACCCGCAGTCCGAGGCGCTGCGTCGCGGCGTCGAGATTCTCATCGCGACGCCGGGCCGCCTGCTCGACCACGTGCAGCAAAAGACGCTGAACCTCGGCCAGGTGCAGATGCTCGTGCTCGACGAAGCCGATCGCATGCTGGACATGGGCTTCCTGCCCGACCTGCAACGCATCCTGAATCTGCTGCCGAAGGAACGTCAGACGCTGCTTTTTTCGGCCACGTTTTCGCCGGAAATCAAGAAGCTGGCGGCGACGTATCTGCGTAATCCGCAGACCATCGAAGTCGCGCGCAGCAACTCCACGGCGACCAACGTTCGCCAGATCGTCTACGAGGTCCACGAGAGCGACAAGTCGGGCGCCGTCGCGCAGATCATTCGCGAGCGCGGACTGAAGCAGGTGATCGTGTTCTGCAACAGCAAGATCGGCGCGAGCCGGCTCGCGCGCGTGCTGGAGCGCGACGGCATCGTGGCGACCGCGATTCACGGCGACCGTTCGCAGAGCGAGCGCATGCAGGCGCTCGACGCGTTCAAGCGCGGCGAGATCGAGGCGCTCGTGGCCACGGACGTCGCGGCGCGCGGTCTCGACATCGCCGAACTGCCGGCGGTCATCAACTTCGATCTGCCGTTCAACGCGGAAGATTACGTGCACCGCATCGGCCGGACGGGGCGCGCGGGCGCTTCGGGCGACGCGCTGTCGCTGTGCAGCCCGAACGAGCGCAAACAACTCGCCGACATCGAAAAGCTGATCAAGCGTCCGCTCGAAGTTGAGACGCTGCAAGTCGCCACGCCGATGCGGCGCGATGCATCCCGCCGCGACGAGCGGCCGGCGCGCGGCGAGCGCTCGGAGCATCGGCATGGCGCGCGGGAGGAGTCGGGTTCCCGCCGCCGCACGTCGAGCGCATACGACCGGCCGCGCGGGCGTCAGCAGCCGGTGGACGAGTTCTTCCTGAAGCCATACGAACCGTCGCCCTCGGCGATGAAGCGTCAAGAGGAAACCGTCGAGCCCGAGCGCAAGAGCGTCTCGAAACAGCCGCTGGCGGCGCTTCTCGGCGGACTCGGCATGCCGCGCAAGACGTCCTGAGCCTGCGCGCGTCCATCGGAACGGCAGCCCTTCACGGCTGCCGTTTTTCGTTTTACGGCACGAATCGCTTCGCCCAGTCGGCGATGGCCCGAGCGTAGAACGCATCCAGCGAGCCCGCGGTCGCGGCATCGATTCCGAGATGCCGCGCTGCCTGTATGAGCGCGTCGAGCGGAGCGGTGGTGTCGAGCGGCGTCGCGCCGGTCTGTTTGCTGAGTTTCTCGCCGATGTCGTTGTTGACGACCGGCATGTGCAGATAGGCGGGCGTCGGCACGCCGAGACACCGCTGAAGGTAGATTTGCCGGGCGGTCGAATCGAGCAGATCCGCGCCGCGCACGACGTGCGTGATGCCTGCGTCCGCGTCATCGACGACGACCGCCAGTTGATACGCCCACAAGCCGTCCGCGCGCTTCAAGGCGAAGTCGCCGACCTCGGTGGCGAGATCTTGCGACTGCGGCCCTTGCCAGCGATCAACGAATGTAACCCGCGCCGCGTCGCCGTCCGGCACGCGCAGCCGCCACGCGCGCGCCGGGCGGCCGCTCAGCCCGCTGCGGCAGGTTCCGGGATACGCGAGCGTCGCGTGACGCGCGTGCGCATGCACGAGGGAATCGGCGATCTCGCGCCGCGTGCAGCCGCATGGATAGACGAGGCCGTCGGCTTGCAACTGTCCGAAGGCGCGAGCGTACGCGTCGTCGCGCCGGCTCTGCCAGACGGGCGGCTCGTCCGAATGCATGCCGAAACGGGCGAGCGTCGCGAGAATGTCGTCGGCCGCGCCGGGGACCGTGCGCGGCGAATCGACGTCCTCAATGCGCACGATCCACGTTCCGCCGTGCGCGCGGGCATCCAAAAAACTCGCGAGCGCGCTGACTAGCGATCCCGCGTGCAGCGGGCCTGTCGGCGAAGGTGCGAAGCGGCCGCGATAGACCATGTAACGAGGCTTAAGCCGCCTGGCCGACTTTCGCGTCCGGGTGGCACGCGGGGCACGTCTCGCCCGGCTTGTAGTACGGCGATTTCTGGTCTTCCACGCTCACCACCGCGCGGCAGCCGAAGCACTGCGCGGTTGCCGTCGGCTGGAGGTTCGGATCGAGCGCGGTGCGGTAGTCGAACACGAAGCAGTCGCCGGTGTAATGCGCGCCGCCCACTTGCTCGAAGTATTTCAGAATGCCGCCTTCGAGCTGATAAACATGCTCGATGCCCACTTCCTTCATGTGAATCGCGGCTTTCTCGCAGCGAATCCCGCCCGTGCAGAACGACACCACGGTCTTGCCTTCCAGGTCCGCGCGGTTCTGCTCGATCACCTCGGGAAACTCGCTGAACTTCGTGATGCGATAGTCGAGCGCGTTCTCGAACGTGCCGACATCCACTTCGAACGCATTGCGCGTATCGAGCATCACGACGGGGCGGCCGGCGTCATCGTGACCGCGGTCGAGCCAGGCTTTTAGCGTGGGCGCATCGACGGACGGCGCGCGGCCGAGTTCCGGCTTGATCGCGGGCTTTTTCATCGTGATGATTTCGCGCTTGAGCCTGACCAGCATGCGGCGGAACGGCTGCGTCTCGGAGAAGCTCTCCTTGAACTGCAGATCGGCGAAACGGCCGCCGAAGAGGGCGTCCGTCCGAATGTAGTCGATGAACTCGCGCACTTGCGCAACCGGCCCCGCGATGAACAGATTGATGCCCTCCGGCGCAAGCAGGATCGTGCCCTTGAGGCCGAGCGCATTGCAGCGTTCGGTGACGAGCGGCCGCCACGCGGCGCCGTCCTCGATGGTGACGAATTTGTAGGCGGAGAGATTCAGTATGCTCATGATCGAATACGGGTGAAACAAGTCGAAACGGGATCGGGCGCGGCGCGCGTGCGTCGCGCTAAACCGCTATTATCCCGCAAACGGCGAGCGCGTCCGGCGCGGCGCGCGGCCCCGCTCGGCGATTCGCTGCGCGTGCCCGATTCCGAGAGCGGCGGGCGCCTTATCCGTTCGGCCAACGCGGCCCTCGCGGGCAATTTTGCGACAGCCCGCATGTACAATATCGGCATGTCAGATCCCCGCTTCGTTCATCTCCGCGTCCACTCCGAATTCTCGATTGCCGACGGCATCGTGCGGCTGGACGACGTCGTCAAATCGGCCGCCGAAGACGGTCAGGGCGCGCTCGCGCTGACCGATCTCGCCAATGCTTTCGGCCTCGTGCGCTTCTACAAGGAAGCGCGCGGCAAGGGCGTGAAGCCCATTGCGGGCTGCGACGTCTGGATCACAAATCCCGCCGACCGCGACAAGCCTTCGCGCCTGTTGCTGCTCGTGCGCGACAAGACCGGCTATCTGAATCTGTGCGAACTGCTGAGCCGCGCGTGGCTCACGAACCAGTATCGCGGCCGCGCGGAAGTGATGGTCGAATGGCTCGAAGAAGGGCTCGCTGAGGGGCTGCTGGCGCTGTCGGGCGCGCAGACCGGCGACATCGGCATGGCATTCGCGGCGGGCAACACCGCGAGCGCGGAGCGCCACGCCGAGCGCTGGGCGAAGCTCTTTCCGAACGCGTTTTATATCGAATTGCAGCGCGCCGGCCAGCCGGGCGAGCAGGCGTACATTCTGGAGGCCGTCGCGCTCGCCGCGAAGCTGCGCCTGCCGGTCGTCGCCACGCATCCGCTGCAGTTCATGACGCCGGACGACTACACCGCGCACGAAGCGCGCGTGTGTATTTCCGAGGGCGACATTCTCGCCAATCCGCGCCGCCAGAAGCGTTTCACGACCGAGCAGTATTTCCGCACGCAGGACGAGATGTGCGCGCTTTTCGCGGACATTCCGTCGGCGCTCGCGAATACCGTCGAGATCGCCAAACGCTGCAATCTCACGCTCGAACTCGGCAAGCCGAAGCTGCCGCTTTTCCCGACGCCCGACGGCATGTCGCTCGACGACTACCTCGTGCAGTTGTCGAAGGAAGGCCTCGAAGTGCGGCTCGCGCAGCTCTACCCGGACGAGGCCGAGCGCGACGCGCAGCGCGACACGTATTACAAGCGGCTCGACTTCGAGTGCGGGACCATCATCAAGATGGGCTTTCCGGGCTACTTCCTGATCGTCGCCGACTTCATCATGTGGGCGAAGAACAATGGCGTGCCGGTCGGCCCGGGGCGCGGCTCGGGTGCGGGTTCGCTCGTCGCTTATGCGCTCGGCATCACGGATCTGGACCCGCTGCGCTACAACCTGCTCTTCGAACGCTTCCTGAATCCGGAACGCGTGTCGATGCCTGACTTCGACATCGACTTCTGTCAGGAAGGGCGCGACCGCGTCATTCAGTACGTGAAGGGCAAGTACGGCGCGGACGCCGTCTCGCAGATCGCGACCTTCGGCACGATGGCGGCGAAGGCGGCGGTGCGCGACATCGGCCGCGTGCTCGATCTCGGCTACATGTTCACGGACGGCATCGCGAAGCTCATTCCGTTCAAGCCGGGCAAGCACGTGACCATCGCGGACGCGATGAAGGAAGAACCGGCGCTTCAGGAGCGTTTCGACGCCGAAGACGAAGTGCATCAGTTGCTGGAACTCGCGCAGCGCGTCGAGGGCTTGACGCGAAATGTGGGCATGCACGCGGGCGGCGTGCTGATTGCGCCCGGCAAGCTCACCGATTTCTGCCCGCTCTATACGCAGGGCGAGGACGGCGGCGTCGTCAGCCAGTACGACAAGGACGACGTGGAAGCCGTCGGCCTCGTGAAGTTCGACTTTTTGGGCCTGACCACGCTCACGATTCTCGACTGGGCCGAACGCTATATCCGCCGGCTCGATCCGTCGAAGGAGAATTGGAGTCTCGGCCAGGTGCCGCTGGACGATCCGGCTTCGTTCACCATCCTCAAGAAAGCGAACACCGTCGCCGTGTTCCAGCTGGAAAGCCGCGGCATGCAGGGCATGCTGAAGGACGCGCAGCCGGACCGCTTCGAGGACATCATCGCGCTGGTGGCGCTGTATCGCCCGGGCCCGATGGACCTGATCCCGAGCTTCTGCGCGCGCAAGCACGGGCGCGAGATCGTCGAGTATCCGGACCCGCGCGTCGAGCCTGTCCTGAAAGAGACCTACGGCATCATGGTCTACCAGGAGCAGGTGATGCAGATGGCGCAGATCATCGGCGGCTACTCGCTCGGCGGCGCGGACTTGCTGCGTCGCGCGATGGGCAAGAAGAAGCCCGAGGAAATGGCGAAGCACCGCGAGATTTTCGCGGAAGGCGCGGCGAAGAACGGCCTCACGCGCGAGAAGTCCGACGAGATCTTCGACTTGATGGAGAAGTTCGCGGGCTACGGCTTCAACAAGTCGCACGCGGCGGCGTATGCGCTCCTTGCGTACTACACGGCGTGGCTCAAGGCGCATCATCCGGCGGAATTCATGGCGGCCAACATGTCGCTCGCCATGGACGACACCGACAAGGTGAAGATCCTTTTCGAGGATTGCATCGCCAACGGCATGACCGTACTGCCGCCGGACATCAATCAGTCGGCGTATCGCTTCGAACCGGTCGCGGAGGCGGACGGCAAGCGCTCGCGGACCATCCGCTATGGTCTCGGCGCCGTGAAGGGCAGCGGCCAGAACGCGATCGAAGAGATCCTGCGGGCGCGCGAAGACGGCGCATTCACCGACCTGTTCGATTTCTGTGAGCGCATCGACCGGCGCGTCGTGAACCGGCGCACGGTAGAGGCGCTGATTCGCGCGGGCGCGTTCGACGCGCTGCACGCCAATCGCGCGCAACTGCTCGCATCGGTGCCGCTCGCGATGGAAGCCGCCGAACAGGCCGCCGCCAACGCGATGCAGGCGGGCCTCTTCGACATGGGCGACACGCCGCTGCAGAAGCACGAACTCGTCGACGAGCCTGCGTGGTCGGACAAGAAGCGTCTGCAGGAAGAAAAGACGGCGCTCGGCTTCTATCTGTCGGGGCATCTTTTCGACGCCTACAAGGGCGAAGTGCGCCGCTTCGTGCGCCAGAAGATCGGCGAGCTGAAGGAAGGGCGCGACAAGCTCATCGCGGGCGTGATTTCGTCCATGCGCACGCAGATGACTCAGCGCGGCAAGATGCTGATCGTCAATCTCGACGACGGCACCGGCCAGTGCGAGGTGACCGTGTTCAACGAGCAGTTCGAAGCGAACAAGGCGCTTTTCAAGGAAGACGAACTGCTGGTGGTGCAGGGGCAGGCGCGCAACGACGCGTTCACGGGCGGCATCCGCTTCACCGTCGATACGGCGATGGATCTGGAGCGCGCGCGTAGCCGCTACGCGCAGTCGGTGAAGGTGGAGATGAACGGCAATGCGGATGCATTGCGGCTGCGTCGCGTGCTGGAGGCGCATGCGGCAGGCGAACAGGCCGCGCCGCCGCCGATACCCGTCAGGGACAACGGCCGTCAGCGTCAGAGCGCTGCGCCGATTCCGAATGGACTCAACGTGAGCATCGTTTATCGCAGCGAGCACGCGGAAGGCGAAGTGCGTTTAGGCGACGCGTGGCGCGTCAAGCCGACCGACGATCTCATCAGCGCGCTGCGCGGGGAGTTCGCGGGGAGTGAAATCGAGATTGTTTATTGATGCGTGCGCCGGCTCAGATAGGCCAGCTTCACGAATCGGTAGTACACCGTCTGGGCGTTGAAGACAGCGATCATGAAACCCGAGCGCCCGTCGAGAAAACCGCGCCGGAGCACGTAGGTTCTTACGAAGGCCCATAGGCCGCGCGTCACGGCCATGCCGAGACTGGCGCGCTTGCCGGCTGCATGGCGTTGTCGTGCGCCGGCCGTCGAATAAGCGTCGAGCTTGCGCAGGACCGTTTCGAAGTCTTCGTAGGAGTAGTGCAGCAGCTTGCCTTCGAGCCGCGCCACCGCCGTGCCCGGCGCCACGACGAGCCGTTCATGCACGAGATCGTCGGAGAAGCGCGCCGTGCCGCGCCTGAAAAGCCGGGGAATCCAGTCGGGGTACCAGCCGCTGTGCCGGATCCAGTCGCCGCAAAAGCTGGAGAGCCGATCTATCGCGTAGACGTCCGCGTCCGGCTTCGCGATGGCGCGCCGGATGGCGGCGGCAAGCTCGGGCGTCACAACTTCGTCGGCGTCGATGGACAGCACCCAGTCGGTCGAGAGCGCGTCGAGCGCGCGATTCTTCTGTGGCCCGAAGCCCGGCCAGTCGGGCGCGCTCATCACGCGTGCACCATGTTTTCGCGCGATGTCGGCGGTCGCGTCGATACTTCCGCCGTCGATCACGACGATATCGTCGGCGAAGGATACAGATTCGAGGCATTGCGCGAGCCGCGCCGCTGCATTGTGCGTGATGATGGCGATGCCGAGGCTTTCGTGCGTCATGTCGTCGGGCCGTGCTGTTCGTGGCGCGTATTGTAGAACCATCGACCGGCCAGGCGCGTGCCTTCCTGAGTCCGGGACGCCCGGCGGTTTACAATGTCGGATTGTTGTGGCGTCCGGCGTTACCCGTGGGCGCGGCCTTCTTCCTGGCTGGCGGGTGCGGCGGCCGGGGCATCGCAACGCAGAGGACGATTTGAGCGAGAACTCGAGCGGAAAGCAGACACTGAGAAAGACCATCGGGGAAGGCAGCACGACGACGCCTGCAGCCGTCATGAAGCGGCTCTGGCCGTATCTGCGGCCGCTCATGGGCATCGTGCTCCTCGGACTCGTGGCGATGGGCTTCGTCGCGGCCAGCGAAGCCGGCATTCCCATGCTGCTCAAGCCGCTGCTCGACCACGGTTTCGGCACCCGAGGCAGCGAGAGCGCCAAGTGGATCGTGCCCGTCGCGGTGATCGGCCTCGCGCTCGTGCGAGGCGTCGCGCAATACGCGTCGGGGTATCTGCTCTCGTACGTGTCGAACAAGATCCTGTTGCAACTGCGGCTCCAGATGTTCGAGCGCATGATTCACACGAGCGCAGGCTTCTTTCAGCGCGAGACGGCGAGCACCGTTATCAACGCGATCGTGTTCGAGGTCAACCAGATCCTGCAAGTGCTGTCGAGCGTCGTCGTCACCCTCGTGCGCGATTCGCTCACGGTCGTGTTCCTGCTCGGCTACCTCTTCATTCTCAACTGGCGGCTCACGCTGATCGTCGCGCTTATCCTGCCGGGCATCGGCTGGCTCGTGTCGAAGATCAACCGGCGCTTGCGGCGTCTGAACCGCGAGCATCAGATGCTCACGAACGACCTCTCCTACATCGTCGAAGAGACGGTGGGCGGCTACAAGGTCGTCAAGGTCCACAACGGCGAGCCGTACGAGATCGGGCGCTTCACCGAAATGAGCAGCCGCCTGCGCGGTTACGCCATGCGCATGCAGGTGTCGGGCGGTCTCGCTCAGCCGCTCACGCAGTTTCTCGCTTCCATCGCGCTCGCCATCGTCATCACGATCGCCGTGCTGCAATCCGCGAGCGATCAGACGACGGTCGGCGGCTTCGTGGCGTTCGTCACGTCGATGCTGCTCGTCATTTCGCCGCTCAAGCATCTGATCGACGTGAACCAGCCGCTGCAGCGAGGCATGACGGCGGCGGAACTCATCTTCGGTCTTATCGACGAGCCGCCGGAGCCGGCGGGCGGCGGGCGGCGGCTCGACCGCGCGCAGGGCAGCATCGAGTTTCGCAACGTCTCGTTCAACTACGGCACGCAGGAGCGCGCCACGCTGGATCACGTTTCGTTCAAGGTCGCGCCGGGAGAAATGGTCGCGCTCGCCGGTCCGTCGGGCAGCGGCAAGACCACGCTCGTTAATCTGTTGCCGCGCTTCTTCGATCCGGCCGAGGGCGAAGTGCTCGTCGACGGCGTCCCGCTTACCGACTACGCGTTGGCCGATCTGCGCTCGCAGATGGCGATGGTGAGTCAGGACGTCGTGCTCTTCAACGACAGCATCGCCGCGAACGTCGCCTACGGCACGGTGCCGGATCGCGACCGCGTGCTCGCGGCGCTGGCGGCCGCGAATCTGGCCGATGTCGTCGCTTCCATGCCGGACGGCATCGACACCTTGATCGGCGGCAACGGCATGCGTTTGTCGGGCGGGCAGCGCCAGCGCCTTGCCATCGCGCGCGCCATCTACAAGAACGCGCCGATCCTGATTCTCGACGAAGCCACGTCCGCGCTCGATTCGGAATCCGAGCGGCACGTTCAGTCCGCGCTGGAAACGCTGATGAAGGGGCGCACCACGCTCGTCATCGCGCACCGGCTTTCGACCATCGAGCGGGCGGACCGCATCCTGGTGCTGGAGGCGGGCAAGATCGCAGAGCAGGGCAGCCACGCGGAACTGTTGCGTCACAACGGGCTCTACGCGCATCTTCATCGCATCCAGTACCAGCAGCAGGCGGCCTGACGTATCGTCGGCCGCATCCGACACTCGCCTTTGCCGAACGACCGGTTCCACCACATGCAAGCGATCGCAGAATGAAGCGGGTTTTGATAGTGAAAGTCAGCTCACTGGGCGACGTGATTCAGGCGCAGGCCGTCGTCGGCGACCTGCATCGCGCATTTCCCGGCGTGCAAGTGGATTGGGCGGTGGATGAAAACTTCGCCGATATCCCGCGCTGGAATCCCGGCGTCGCGCGCGTGCTGTGCGCGCCGTTGCGCCGCTTCAAGAAAGCTCGCAATCTCGCGGATCTGCAAGCCATCTGGTCGTCGATTCTCGACTTGCGGCGCGAACGCTATGACGCGATCTTCGACCTGCACGGCGTCTACAAGAGCGCCATCATCTCTTTTCTCGCACGTTCGCGGCGCCGCTTCGGCTATGCGAACGTCAACCTCGGCGAGCGCGGCGCCGCGTTCGCGTACACGCATCGCTTCGCGCCGCGTCACGATGCGAATGCGTGGCAGGGCATGCGCCAGACGCTCGCCGACACGCTAGGTTATTCCATCGACGCCGCTCCGCCCAGCGTGTTCGCCATTCCGAAGCCGGCAAAGCCGCTCGCGGTGAGGGCCGACGTGCCTTTCGCGCTGTTGTTCCACGCGACGTCGAAGCCGGAGAAGAAATGGCCGGTCGAGGACTGGATAGCGGTGGCGAAGGCTATCGGCGAGCAAGGCATGACGCCCCTTCTGCCGTGGGGCTCGGATGCCGAACGCCTGGACGCGGAAGCCATCGCCGAGGGCTTGTCGAGCGCACACGTGCTGCCGAAGCTGAGCATCGAGGAGGTCGCGCAGCACATTGCGCGCGCGGCGCTCGTCGTCGGCACCGACACGGGCCTCGTGCACCTCGCAAGCGAACTTCGGCGACCGACCGTGATGATATTCAGCGCGACCTCGCGGCCGCTTTTCGGCGTGGATGTTCCCGGCTTGTCCGTCTCAGTCGGCGACA
This sequence comes from Caballeronia sp. BCC1704, assembly GCF_902833455.1. Classification (NCBI taxonomy): domain Bacteria; kingdom Pseudomonadati; phylum Pseudomonadota; class Betaproteobacteria; order Burkholderiales; family Burkholderiaceae; genus Caballeronia; species Caballeronia sp. BCC1704. Next base: position 1,318,517 of record NZ_CADFFT010000001.1, read on the forward strand.
GCGGTCATCCGCCATCGGTCGATCAGGTGCTTTCAGCCATTGATTCAGTGAGACAGCGTCGTTGAAGATTCTTTTCACTAACTTCCATTACGGCCGCGGTGGCGGCCACGATACGTATATCGTCGCAATCGCACGCGGGCTGTCTGTCCGCCATCAGGTCTTCATCGCGGCGCCGGGATCTAGTCGTCTCTATGAACATGCGTGCGCGGTGAAAGGCGTCACGGCCGTGCCGATGGAATTTCCCGCGAAGCTAAAGGACGTCTCGCGCATGCGCGCGGCGTGGCGCGCGCTGCGAGCGCTGCTTCAACGCGAGCAATTCGATGTCATACACGTGAACGGCTCGCCGGACCACCGCCTGTTGTTGCTCATCATGTTGCGCTGGAAGGGCCCGCGGCCGCGTATCGTTTTCACGAAGCACAACTCCATCGCCATCAAGAGCGACTTCCTGACCCGGCTGCGCGCGACCCGCGCGACGGACGAAGTGATCGCCGTGTCGGATTCCACGGCGGAACTCGTGCGGAAATCGGTGTACGCACATTGTCCGCTGACGGTGGTGAAAAACGGCATCGACATGGAAAAATATGCGCCGCGCGATGCCACAAGCGCCGCTGCGAAGCGGCTGGCGATGCTCGGTCCGGATCGCGCGAGGCGGCTCGTGCTCGGCACCGTCACCGGCTTCGACTCGTACAAGGGAACAATGGACATGATCGCGGCCGTCGCGGGCCTTCCGGGCGAAGTGCGCGAACAGGTGATCGTGGTCGTGGTCGGCACTGAGCCGAACGAGGAGCAACGGCGGACCATCGACGATCTCGGCATGCGAGACAGTGTGCACGTCGTCGGATTCGTGGAGAACGTGCCGGACTATATCGCCGCGTTCGACATTGGTTTCGTGCTTTCGTATGCCGTGGAGACGGTGTCGTTCGCCTGCCGCGAAATGATGGCGATGCGCAAGCCCGTAATGGTCACGCGTTACGCGGGCCTGCCTGAGAATATCGACGACGGCATCGACGGCTGGATCGTCGAGCCGCGCGACGTAAGTGGCATCGAGGCGGTACTGCGTGAGATCGTCGCCGATCGCGCGCGCCTGCCGGTGATGGGCGCTCGTGCGCACGAGAAAGCCGTACGCGAGTTTTCGAGCGATCGCTTCGTCGCGGAGACCGAGGCGGTGTATCGGCGTGCCACAACGGCGCTCGCCGGCTGACGCGCTCGGTCATCGTTATCTTCAGTCTCCAACAGGGTGCCCAATCAATGCCGAAACCGGTCATTCACCTCATCAACGGTTTCATGAATGAATACGGCGGCAGCGAGCAGGAAGCCCTGCATCTCGCGCGTCTGTTGAGGGACCGCAGCGAGCTGTCGCTGTGGTCGCCTTCGTCGCGGTGCTCGCCGGAGCTGGCCCGTCGCCACGGGATTCGACGCATCCGTATGGGTATCGGCGGGGCGAACCGTCCTCACGGCGGTACGTTCGTCTTCGTCGGCACGCACTGGCGCAACAGGCTGTGGCCATATCTGAGCCGGGCGCCGCAACGCCTGATCTATGTCTTCAACACTTTTCACCCGAAGATACTGACGCTTACCGCGACGCATCGGCCGATGCTTCGCTGGCCGCGGACCGAGTACGTTTTCATTTCCGAGTTTCAGCGAAAGCTGCTCGGCGTGGAAGGGCAGGTGCAGCCTTCTCCTATCGACATCGCACGGTTCACGCCCTTGTCTCGGCCGCGGTCCGGTGGACGGCTCGTCATCGGGCGCCTGAGCCGCGACACGCTCGACAAGCACGATCTCGACGACGTGCCGCTCTATCGCGCGTGGGCCGACGGGGGCGCGGACATACGGCTCCAAGGCGCGACGAGTCTGCGCGCGGCGGCGGCAGGCGCGCTCACTGGTACACCGCACGTCGAGATCCTGCCCGAAGGGGCAATTGCGGCAGTCGACTTTCTGCGCAGCATCGATGTCTTTTATTATCGAACGGGCGCCCATGTGGAAACGTTCGGGCGCGTCGTCCTTGAAGCCATGGCATGCGGCCTGCCGGTGGTATGTCACCGGCGCGGCGGGTACGCAGACTGGATCCGGCATGGCGAGAACGGCTTCTTGTTCGATACGACCGAGCAAGCGCGCGGGCTCGTCGACGGCTTGCTCGCGGATCCTGCGCTGCGTGCATCGATCGGGGAACGCGCTCGTCGCACGGTCGAATCGCTATATTCCGATGAAGCGTTACGACACCGCGCAGACTTCTATTTGCGACCGGCGCAGTGAACAAAAGAATCGAGGCGGACGCGACGACGCCCGAAAAACGGGGTAGCGGAACAACATAATGCAAGTCAACACAATTTCGAGGCTGGGCCGCACGGGCACTGAGTCCTACCAACTGGTTCTCGCGAGATGGTTCGCCATTGTCACACTTTGGCTCGTACCCATCTCGACTGCGGGAGTGAATCTCGCCTCGGGCGCCTTCGCCTTGCTCGCATTGACGTCCCCCGAAGTCTGGCGGCGCGCGCCGGCGCTGCGCATGCGCTCGAGAGCCGGCTTTGCCGCTCTCGTGCTTTTCTTGGCGCTGACGTTGAGTCTCGCGTATAGCTCGCCCGGCATACACGAAGCCTTCGACTTTCTGATGAAGTACCGCAAGCTCCTGTTCATTCCGCTGCTCATTCTCGTTTTCGGCGATGACAACTCGTCCGCTTGGGCGAAGGCGGCCGTGTGGGGCCTTTTCGCGACGCTCGTTCTGGCGATGGTGCTCACGTACACGAACTACTTCGGCTGGACGGCGGTCGGTCCAATGCACGGCACTGACGCCTTGACCAGGCCTTGGGTGTTCAAAGACCACATCTCAGGCGGCCTCATGATGGCGTTTCTCGTATGCCTGTCGTTTTCGCTCGCCAAAGCGACGAAGAACGTGGGCAGCAAGGCGCTTTATCTGGTTGCGCTTGCCGCGATGGTGAACGTCCTCTTCGTGCTGCAGGGGCGCACGGGACAAGTGGTGGCGATCGCGTATATCGCGATTTTTCTGGTGGTGCACGCGACGCGGTTTCGTCGCTACGACAAGCGCACGCGCTGGGTCGTGGCGCTCGGCGCATTGACGGTGTGTGCGTGCGTCGCCGCGTTTGTGTTCTATTCGAAAGATTCGCGTCTTGCCGATACGGCGCAGGAAATCACCCAGTTCGAGACGCAAAACAAGAATACGTCGATGGGCGTGCGGCTCGAATTCTATCGGCGCAGCATCGAACTCATGGCGCACCGGCCGATTGCAGGCTATGGCGTCGGAAGCGTGCGCAGCCAGTTCGAACGGCTCGCGAGCGCGCAGACCGGCGCGCGGGCGGCCATGGCGGGCAATCCGCACAACGAGTTCTTCTTGATGGGCGTACAGCTCGGGTTGATCGGCGTCGCGCTCTTCGTGTGGTTTCTAATTGCGGTCGCCAGAGAATGTCAGCGCCTGGTCCAGCCTGCGCGCGATGTGGCGAACGGCTATCTTTTCGCGTTCATCTTCGGCTGTCTCGCCAATTCTTTGTTGCTGAACTTCACCGAGGGAAATCTGTTCATCTTTCTCATCGGCATACTGATCAGCGCCGCGCCCCGTTGCGAACGCGTCGGGGCGTAAGGGCGTGGATTTACATCAACACAATGTCATATTGTTCCGGTCAACGGACGCAAGCCATTGTTGTAAAACGAGAAAGCGCGCTGCCGATCACTGTTTTCCGGGGCTAGCTACCAATCTAGCTACCAATTGCAGGGGGCCTCGTTCTCTAATGCTCGTTCCGCGCGCAAGAGTGACTTTCCTTTTTCGCGGTCGCGAAAATTTGGCGGAACGGTCGGTCCCGCGCCGCCATCCTCTGGACTTGTTCCGCACCCCCCCCACGGCGTGTTAAAGCCGTGTTAATCAAACGTCAAAATCAAACGTTGAACGGGCCGGAAAGCCGCGCCGCGTAAGCGTCTTGGCTCGTTTGATTTCTGCCGTTTGATTTAACAAAAAGTTCAAAGGGGGATTTTTTCCCCGCGTGCGGGAATGCGCGGTTTCCGATCGAGGCGGTCGCTAGACTTTTCACCCGCCCCCCCCCGGCAAGGCGCTCGGACTCGGCCGCCGCGATAGCTCGGCGCGGGCGCCACCCGCGTGCGCGCGTGAATTAGGCGCGCCGCCGACAGCATCGCTTGACGCAACGAAAAAGCCGCCTCCTGACGATGTAGGAGACGGCTTAGTGCTCACCGCGCCGGGTTCCGCCGGCCGTGTGCTCTGCGGGTTTTCGTAGGACGTACGGGCACTCTCGCAGTAATCCCAGCGCGTTCGGGTCGAGACGGACAAAGCCCCCCAGGTGCGCCAGCCCGCAGCGCTGTTATGTGGTTGCGGCGAACGTGCCGTAGACGATGCCGCCCGGCCGCGTCACCGACATCTGCAATCGGCGCTCGACGAGCAGCGTGATTGCGTTCTTGATGAACTGATCGTTCACGTATCCGAGTTGCAGTGTGGCGTCTTCACGATCCCAGATGACCGCGCTATTCACGAAGTCAGCGACTATGAAAGCGCCTTGCCCGATTGCTTCGGTGACGACTGGTGCCATACCCCAGATCGGGCTACCGGGCGCGACGAGGAATCGGCCTTCGTCATCGCGCAGCAGGTCGATGGTTTCGGCGTCGGCCGGGTTGATGATCAGCGCGCTCGGAATGAAGAACGCTTTCTGCAACTGCGTCTTCGCGCGCCGCAGATAGTCGAGCGGTGTTGTCTTTCCGAGCCCCGTTGCGTTGAACGCCGTGTGATTGTCCGGCAGGAGCAGCCCGCCAATATCGCCCTCCGCGCCGTCACCGTTCAACAGTTGGTCCTCGGTCGCAAGGTCGAGTCCGTACAGCAGCCGCTGTTCGATGTAAGCCTGTAGGCCGTTCTGGTCGTCGAGCACCTGCTTCGATGCGGTGACGAAGTGCGCAATCGTCGCGATGGTCGCAGACTTGTTTTCGAACTTGATGTCCGATTCCGCCTTCGTGTCGAGTTGCTTCTTCTGCGCGGCCGCGTTGTTCGTGAATGCCGTCTCACGAAGCCACTGCACCGCGCCGGTGTCGACGGGCGTGGATGGAATCATCGATTCGACGGTCAAGCGGCGCGACATCGGCGCTTGGATCCCCGGCACGGTCTGCGCAAACGGCGTGATGCTCGGCGTCGCGCCGTCCGACACGATCGACTTCAGTTCGAGCGCGATCTTGGTTGTTGGCGTCGAGCCCTTGCGGAACATCTCGAGTTCTTGCGTACCCTTGATCTGCGAGCCGATCGACTTCGTAGCGACGATGGACGCGCCGTTGGACCCACGCCGCGTTACCTGCGTGCCGAACTGCGGGCCGAACTTCTTTTCCACGGCGTCGACTTGCTGTTGCAGCTCGTCGATGCGCGTGTGTGCCTTCTTGCCTTGCTCCAATACCTGCGCGCTGATCTTGTCGAGACCGGCGCGAAGTTCATCTGCATTCATCTTTGAAAAATCCCTATGGTTATGCCGCGAGCGCGGCCGGTTGGTTTTCGAGGAACGAAATCATGGTGTCGAGCGCCGGCAGCGTTTCCACCGCGCGGCCCGCCTTGCCGAAACTCAAATCGAGCTTCAGCGCGTCGATGCCGGCCGCGTCGAGCGTTTCGATAATCGCGTCAAGCCCGCCAAAGGTGCGGGGTTCGCCCTGAGAGTTCTTGATTGACTCGCCATTGACGTAGAGCATCCAGTCCAGCGAGCCGGGTAGGCGGTATGCCGTGACGCGCGATTGCTTCGCCTGTTCAGGCGTGAATCTGCGGATGTGTTTGAACAGCCTGGATTTCCCCATAAGCACGAAATACGGAATTTATATTTCGTATTTCGTGCAAGCGAAAGCATTAATTTAGGACTGCGACGGGAATAGACGAGGCTAGACGAAACGAGACGTTGCTTTTCTGCCTAAGCCGAGTGCATCAAAGTGCAACGTTGCACTTTGTTCCGACCGGCGGTCGCCGTCGTTTCACCGTCGAGCGGCGCGCGTTGCATCATGCTCGCCGGTTGTCTAACCCTTCGCCGCGCCAACTGCGCGCCGCCCGGCGCTCGCGCTCGCGGCGTTCCGCCTTCGCTCGCTCAAGCCGCCCACGGAAATAGGCGAGGTCCGGGCGAATCGTGCTGATCGGCTGCCGCTCGATCTGTCCCGCGATCAGGTCGTACGTGAGCTCGGGCCAGCCCTCCAGCGTCGCCAGTTCATCGACAACGGCAAACAGCTCGCGCTGCCATTCGGCCAGCGCCTCGCGCGTCAGGTACGGCCCCCACGGCAGGTAATAGCCGCCGTCCTCGGAGAGCAGAGCGCCCCGGCACGCCTCCGGTACGGCGTCACGCGTTTTCTCGATCAGCAAGTAGGCGATCACCGCCGGCTTGTGTGCGGCAATGTCTGGTCGAACTTTCTCGCGTGCATCGCGCGGCCCGCGCAGATTCACAATTGTTCCATCGGTTCGCAGCTCGACGCCGAGAGCGCGCGCCTTGCTCACAATTTCAGCGGCGTTCATACGTTGTCCTCGCTGCTGTCGTCGGTCACGTCTTTTCCATCGTTCTCGGTCACGGCCGTTTCTTCGGTCACTCGGTCACAACCCTTGTGCGGCAAGGGTTCCAGCGTGACCGAAGGGTTTTGCATTCGGTCACGTGACTGAGCGTCGGTCACGCTCAAACCCGCGCCAGCATTGGGTTGTGACCGAGTGACCGACGGAGACGGGGAAACCGGCGGCGGAGACAAATATCGGGCGAAAGCGTCCTTGAACTGGTCGAACTCGAACCCCTTCGGCGAGTTGTAGCCGATGCGCACGGCCTTGCTTTTGATGCCGAACTCCGACAGCTTTTTGCCGAGCTGGCGAAGCGTCATCTCTCGCCCGCGATTCCATGTCTTCCACGGGGCTTCGTCATCCGCAAGCAGGGCGGCGAGTAGGTCGGCCATAGAAATGCGTGTGACCGACTGAGTTTCGAAGACGGTTTTGATATCGGTCAGCAGCTCCACGCCCGCGCTCTGCGCGCTCTGTGCCTCGCCGGAAAGCGTCAGGGCTGCATTACGCGCGAGTTCGGGCCATGAGCCGCCTATTACCTCCGCGATCTGGAGCAGCGGCTCCCAGTTGTCCGCCGCGCGATCGTGCAGCGCCTCCGGCAGTTCCGGCCGAGCCTGACGCACTGCATCTGCATTGTCCTCCGACCAGCGCGCGAGCCGTGCGCACAGATCCGCGAACAGGCCCGGCTCGGCATGGCGCAACTTGTCCACCTGTTCATGCGGCAGCTTGCGGCGCAGCTCCAGCACGATAGACCGGTCCATAAGCGTATCGGCAAGGTGCCCGATACCGGCGATTGCCTTGGCTCCCCACACGAAGAAGCGTTTGGGGGTGTGGTCGTCGCCGACCGTGCGAATAACGTAAGCGCTGTCGCGCGTGTGACCGCAGTTGAGCAGCCCGCGCAGCTCCTCGTTTTCACGCATGAACGCATCGGCCTCGTCCAGCAAGAGGGTTGGCTTCCACGTTTCAACAGCGCGGAACAATGCCGCCGCCGTGATGTTGCTAGCTGCGAGCGGGCGGCACGCCAGCCGTCCGATTAGGAACAACAACTGAGACTTTCCGCATCGCTTTTCTGGCGCGGTAATCGCCGCGATGGGCGCGACGTCTACCGACTCCATAAGCCACGTCATGACGATCCACAACACCGCCGCGCGCGCCGTCGCCTCGTTGCATACGATGAACCTGCGGATGGTTTTCCTCAGGGCGTCGACCAACTCGGCACCGTCTACCGGGTCCGGGTGCGGTTCGACGTCGAGGAACATTCCACCTTCGTCTTCCTCGTCTGATCGCTCGGCAGCAACCAGCTTGTCGAGGGTCGTCACCTGAACCCCCATGCGCTTCGCTTCTACCTTCCGCACCCGGTCGTATTGCAGCGGCTTGAGCGCGGCCAGGCGGGCGATGGTCTGTTCGTCTGTTTCTGCGTCAGGCGGTGGCGGCGTTGTAACCGCGAGCGGGAACATGCGAACTTCTGCGCCTGTCGGCTCGGCTAAAGTGGCGCAAGTTGCGCCACTTTCTTTCGATGTGCTGGAGATGGCTAGAGCACGTTCGATTGTCGTGCGCACGGCCTCTATTCCGGCATGTGCTTGCAGATCGTTTAGGTCGGTTGCGCCGGTCGGGCGGCTTGCGCCGAACTCCGGCACCGCCAGCACTCCGCCGACGGCTTGCGCGGCCTCCCGTGCCTTCGTCAGACCCGGATTACCCTCGGTGGCGTAGTCGTCGTCGGCCAGCAGTACGATGCGCGCGGCCGGTAGTCGTGCGCGCCACGCCCGCGCGACCGTGAGCAGGTTGCCAGCGTTGAACGCGACCACTACGGGGTTCCCCGTCGCGGCGTAGGCCGTCGCGCACGTCGCGAAGCCTTCGCCGATCAGCAGCACGCCGTCCTCTCGCGGCTCGCCGCCGAACTGGTAGGAGCACCCCGTAACCGCGCCGCCGGTCTTGAATCGCTTGGTGCCGTCCGCGTAGATGAACTGGACGTTCACGATCTCGCCGTCTGAGTTGCTGATCGGCACGACAAGAGTCCGCTTATCTTGGAACTCCTTCAGGCCGATCGGCTTCACGCCCTTGCGCGTGCAGTAGGGGTTATCCGCCGTCGCCCACCGCGCACCGTGCCACAGCTCGCGCGCCGCCGTAGCGGCTTCAGCGCGCACGCGAGCGCGCTCCGCATCGGCCAGTCCGCGCACTTCGGCCATTCGAGCGCGATGCGCGTCGAGTTCGGCACCGGACAGTTTCGCCGCCGCTGAACCGCTCCACCGCTTGTCAATGCCGCTCTTGTGGCAGCCGAATCCGCCGGCGCCGCCGTTATCGGCGTGCAGGATGTACCAGCCGCTTTTCTTGCCGCGCTTGTCCTCCGGCCCGTCGATGCGGTGGAGTTTGCTGTCGGCGACGATATCGACGGGGGGAAACCCTGCCTCTGCGAGCGCTTGCGCGAACTCTGTTTCGATTTTCGTTACTGCGTGCATCGCATCCCCTCTAAGGACTCCTTATCGGCAAGTGCCTGCCGATGCGGTTCGGAATCGAGCGGCCAGCACTCCGCATCAATGGTTAGGGCCAGTTCTCGCGACAGGTCACGCAGGTGCTGAATCATGTGTCGAACCGGCAGGGCCTCGGCCGCGTCGTCGGGCAGTGCCGCGCACAGAACATCCGTAAGGGTGTGGAGCGTCCACGCCTTATCAACCAACTTCGAGACGTCAGGCATGAGCGGCCTCCGCGTTGAACCGGTCGCGCGCACCTTCAAACTTGAGCGCGAACTCTTCAGCGAGTCGGCCTCCGGCGCTCGCAACGCCTTGGGCGGTCGAAAATTCAGGGGCCAGCTTCGAAATGGCGTCGAACAGGTCCTGCAACTCGTACATCCAGTTGGCGGCCTCCTCGAACCAGCTTCGTGCCTCGATGAGTTTCGGCGCGTAATGGTCGGTGGTCGTGGGCGCGTTCTCGACGCAATTCCGCGTATTCGCCGAATTGCGGTTCGTGGTCGTGGGAGCGGGCGCGTTTTGCGGGCGGGTTGTTTTAGCCATGTGCCGCCTCCGCATCCGTGAGTGCCGCGCAGGCCGACAGCGCCATTGTTTCCATCGCGCCGAAGATCACCGACTGTTGAAACGATGAGAGGCGCGCGAATGCGCCGGCAGCCGCTTCGTCAGAGAGCAGGGCGAGCAGCGCCGCCAGTTCCTCGGCCCGTTCCGATGCTGTGGAGCAGCACGGCACGAGCGGGTGGAGTGTGTTGTTAGCCATGCGACACCTCCGCATATTGGTCGAGTGCGGCGGCGGCAGAGCGCGCCATGCGTTCGAGTGCACCGAAGATCGTTGCTTGCTCGGCCGCGTCCAGTCCCGCAAATGCCGCCGCTACATCCTCGTTCGAAAACAGGTTGGCGAACGCGCAGATTTCGGCGATCTGGAGGGATGCGGCGTCGATGCTCTGGTTGATTGCTTTCGATTCACGCATGGCGCACCTCCGCGCGGGCGATCTCGCCGAGCTGGCGGAGTGCGTCGCCTGCGATGTCGAGCGCATCGAACACGGTAGGAGCCGTGGCGGCGTCGCGCAGAGCGCGTTGGATGATGTCGAGCGGGGCGGGAGATTGCGATTGCTCGGGACGAGCAGGGATATGGCGCATAGTGCGGCCCTCCTTAGACGGGTTAGAAACCCGGCTCCCATCGCCAAATGGGGTGGCCGGGCGCATGGTGGGGTTGGCGAACCGGCGTCCAAGGCAAACCGGCGTGCGCAAGCGCACCCCCACCAAGGCCCGACCATAGAAAAGGGCGCAAGGTGTACGGACGCAAAAAAACCGCACGATGGCGGCTTTCGTCCGCCTTGGATCGTTCCCGGTCGCCAAACCGGTTCGCTGTTGTCTCAGCGAAAAGTCAGGATAGCGGCGGGCGTCTGTGGGCGTCAACGATACGTCCGTATCTGCGACATTTTGCACCAGATTTTCTGCGGCCAGCGTGGAAACAGTTAACGTCGCGCGCATCAGTTCCCCTCCTTCGGATCGACAGAGCGCGCGGCGAGCATGAGCGCCTGCACGACTTCGCCGACCTGATTCGGACGCAACGAGACGCCCGCGCGCCCCGGTTTCCATTCACCGGTTTCGGTCGAATACCAGACGCGCAGATCGACCAGCGTTCGGCCGCGATATTCAGAGAGGGTGACGCGCAGGCGCTCGCTATCCGAGCGGCGCAGGTCGAGCAGCGGGGCGGGAGCGGCGGTATCGGCGGCGGACATCAGGCGGCCTCCGGCGTCAGACTGGCGCGCAGTTCGCCCGCGTTCCAGCGCGTCGAGTGGCCGAACTTCTTCGGGGTGGGAATGAGGCCGGCAGCGACGCGCCGCCAAACGGTCGGCACTGAACAGCCGTAGAGGCCGGCGACGGTTCGCACGTCAACGTGCGCGGAGTCGGGGAGGGAGTCGAAAGAAACGAGCGCCTTCGAGAGCGGCGCGCTTGCGGTGTGGACCATCTGTATCGCTCCTAGCATGGCGCGATACAGCCCGGCGAGTATCGCGCCGCCGTGATTCAGTTTGCGACGGGCGATACTCAATTTATTCATCTGATCGGCGTCTGTCGCCATCTGTGCCGGCAGACTGCGTTGTATGCCGGCACGCTGCTCAGTCTCCGGGAAGGGGGCTCACCATGCTTGCAAAGCTCCGCTCATTCTTTTCCCACTCGCGGCACCAATCCTCAATCTGCTTCTGGCTAGTCAGGTGTTCGCACTTTGTCAGCATGTCGCGCGCAAAAGCGGCCTTGGATGCGTAACAGCTTGGTTTTCGTTGCCAGTCTGACCAACACTGACGCACGAATGCCTTCTCCTTTTGTTTGGGGTCCCGAGCATAGCGCGCCATTGCGCCTTCGCGGGCGAACGATTGCGCGTCGACGCGCCGCGATCCCTCCGGCATACCGCACAGCATTCCGAGCCAGAACTGCGCATTGGCTAACGATTCCCACGACGCTTCTCGATCTTTTCTGAGGCGCGCCGCAAGTGCTTCGGCGGTCAGCGCGGAAGTGATTCGAATCATGCAAAGGCGCGCCTCTTTCCCGTATCTGTCTTTCGTGTCCCTCAACGTGATTGCGTATTCTTGCAAGAGATCTTCCGACGATGGACGGCCGCGACGCATGGTCGGCGTGATGTAGCGTTCCGCAAAATCAGGCTGCGACAGCTGTTCGCCCGATTGTTCCTTGAACATCTCGAAGAGATCTTCCAGCATCAGCGCGGCGAGAATGCCTAGCCCATCTTCTTTCTGCTCCATTGCTTGCCCTGTAGCAAAGCCCTATAGGGAAGCCGCGCCGACCGGGTAGGGCACCCGGTATTCGCCCCGTCGAGCTAGGCGCGGCAAACCATCATGCCGCCCCGCGCAGGGGCGTCACGTTCCATTCTTCGTTGCGCATACGTGCAGCCAGGTACGCCGCCCACAGCCCCAGCGCGGCCTTTCTCTCGTCCCAATACGCGTACTGGTCGTAGATGCCCTCTACGCCGGGCAGCTTGTGGTTTAGGCACATCTCGGAGATGTCGCGCGATACGCCGAGCTTGCGCATGTGACTTTTCATCGTGCTGCGCAGATCGTGCGGCGTGAAGCGGCGAATCTGCGGCTTGTGCTTCTCAATCCAGTAGTCGATTGCCTCACGTATCGCATCCTTCGATACGTGTGTGTCGCCGTCGTGCCGGTCGAGCCTGTTGCGGAGGCGCGCCGGTAGCACGTAATCGGACTCGCCCGCGAGATCGAGCAACCGGTCGAACCATTCCACAACGATCGGCGCAAGCGGTATGTCCATCGCCGGCCCGGTCTTACTCGCCGGCAGGTGCCAACGGCATTCGTGCAGGTGAAGGTTCGCGCGGCGCGCGGTGTATAGCTCGCCGATCCGCACGCCCGTTGCGAGCGCGATGCGCACCGCGTAGAGATTTTCGTCGCGCATCTTGGCATTCATCAGCACCGCAAGCTCCTCGTCCGTGAGCATCAGGCGCTTACGGACCGGTGGCCGCTTGCCGATGATCGCCTCCAGCACCACGCCCGCACATGGGTTTGCGTCGATCAATCGCTTACCGGCCGCGTGCTTGAAAATCGCCTTCAGCACGCACCAGTGCGTGAATTCTTCGACCCATCCGAGTTTCGTGCGCTCGATCTCGGCGACGATATCCGGCGCACTGACCGCGCGCACAGACAGAGAGCCCATGCCGCGTTCTACGCGGTCGAGATTGCGCCCATAGCTGCGCTGCGTGCTGTCGGCGAGCGTGACCAACACGCGTTCCCTGTAGTCCTTGATGAGCTGTCGCACGGTCCAGTCTTTCCGCGCCTTTTCCTTGCGCTTCTCGATAGCTGGATTGGTGCCTTGTTGAACCTCGACGCGCTTCGCAGCGGCGAGCTTGCGCGCAGCGGAGAGCGCCAAGTCTGGATAGGTGCCAAGCGTGAGCTCGTGCCGCCTGCCGCCGTGGCTGAAACGCAGAACCCACGCAGCCGTGCCGGCGGCCGATAGGGTGAAGGTCAGGCCGGCGCCGTCTGATTTCGCGATGGGCGTACCCGCCCTCACGAACTGCTTGAGCTCGATGTCTGAAAGTAGGTTCGTTTGGCGCTTCGCCACTCGCATTGCTCCTGAGTAGACACCGCATTGTTCCGGAGTCTAGCTACCAATCTAGCTACCAATTTGAGGCGCGATAGCCTGATTCAGGATGATACGGCAAAAAATAGGAGTTCAGAGAAACGCCTTTCGAAACAGCGACTTAGACGGAACTGGATGATACGGGATGATACAGGGTTAACCCTACATTAAAACAATGTCATACTGCTCCTGACTCAAATTCGACTCCACCTGCAACGAAACCGGCTTCCCGATGAAATCCATCAGCATCGCGAGATGCTGTGACTCTTCCTCGAGAAACAGGTCGATGACCTGCTGCGACGCCACCACGCGAAACTCGCGCGGATTGAACTGCCGCGATTCGCGCATGATCTCGCGTAGCACGTCGTAGCAGACGGTCCGCGGCGTCTTGACCTGTCCCTTGCCCTGACACGTCGGGCAAGGCTCGCACAACACATGCGCGAGCGATTCACGCGTGCGCTTGCGCGTCATCTCGACGAGCCCCAGTTGCGAGAAGCCATTCACCGTCACGCGCGTGCGATCCCGCGACAGCGCTTTCTTAAGTTCGCCCAGCACCTGATCGCGATGCTCGACATTCTCCATGTCGATGAAATCGATGATGATGATCCCGCCGAGATTCCTCAAACGCAGTTGCCGCGCGATGGTATGCGCCGCTTCGAGATTGGTCTTGAAGATGGTGTCGTCGAAATTGCGCGCGCCGACATAACCGCCCGTGTTCACGTCGATGGTCGTCATCGCCTCGGTCTGGTCGATCATCAGATAGCCGCCCGACTTCAGATCGACGCGCCGCGACAGCGCCCGCTGAATCTCCGCCTCGATGTTGTACAGGTCGAAAAGCGGCCGCTCGCCGGTGTAGTGATGCACGCGCGACGCCACCGCGGGCGTGAACTCGGCCGCGAAGTCCGCAAGCATCTGATACGTCTCGCGCGAATCGACCTGAATGCGCGTGGTCTCGTCGTTCACGAAATCGCGTAACACGCGCTGCGCGAGGTTCAGATCCTGATAGAGCAGCGTGGTCGGCGGCACGCGCTGCGCCTGCGTCACAATGGTCGCCCACGTCTTGCGCAGATAGGCGACATCGGCGGCCAGCTCCTCGCTCGATGAATCTTCCGCGATGGTGCGCACGATATAGCCGCCTTTCTCGTCGGCGGGCAACACGGCGGTAAGGCGAGCGCGAACCGCCTCGCGTTCCGCTTCGCTCTCGATCTTCTGCGAGATGCCGATATGCGGCTCCTGCGGCAGATACACGAGGGTGCGTCCCGCGATGCTCACCTGCGTCGACAGCCGCGCGCCCTTCGTGCCGATGGGGTCCTTCACGACCTGCACCATCAGCGCCTGGCCTTCGAACACGATCTTCTCGATCGGCACATGCGCCGCCGATCCATGCGGCTCGCCCGCGATGCGCGGATGCCAGATATCGGCCACATGAAGAAACGCGGCGCGCTCAAGACCGATGTCGATGAACGCCGACTGCATGCCCGGCAACACGCGCACGACCTTGCCGAGATACACATTGCCGACGCGGCCGCGCGAAAGCGTGCGCTCCACGTGAAGCTCCTGAACGGCGCCTTGCTGAACCAGTGCGACGCGGGTTTCCTGCGGTGTGACGTTGATCAGGATTTCTTCGTTCATGGCCTGTTTAGAATTCGACGCGCGCCACGCGCAAGAGTGCTGCGGTTTCGAAAAGGGGCAGACCCATGATACCCGAATAGGACCCCTCGATTCGCTCGATGAACGCCGCCGCGCGGCCCTGAATGCCATACGCGCCCGCCTTGCCGAGCGGCTCGCCGGTCGCGGCATAGCGTTGCAGCGCAGCACGGTCCACAGCGGCGAAGCGCACCGTCGAACGTGACAGCGCGACTTCGAGCAGCGTGCCTTCGGCATCCACGACGGCGAGCGCCGTCAGCACTTCGTGCTCGCGGCCAGCGAGGCGTTCGAGCATCGCGACGGCATCGGCTTCATGCAAAGGCTTGCCGAGAATCAGACCGTCGATGGTGACGGTTGTATCGGCGACAAGAATCGGCGCGGGTGCGTGTCCGCCGGCAAGCAAACGCGCGCGGGCCGCTTTCGCCTTCAGCGCGCAGACGCGCACGACATACGCGTCCGCGGCTTCGCCCGGAAGTTCGGCTTCGAGTGCTTCGGCGTCTTCATCGGGGCGCGGCAGCAGCAGTTCGTATTGAACGCCCAGTTGCCGAAGCAACTCCTGACGGCGCGGGCTTTGGGAGGCGAGATAAACGAAGGGGTAAGCGGAGGAGTGAGCGGACATCGGCGAAATGGTCTCGAAGAATTGCGCGCGCGGTCGGACCGCACAAATCGTCGACACGACAGGAAGCCCGAGTCAAAGAGCCCAACGACTCACGCGCGATGGTAGGGGTGATTCTGCGTGATGCTCCACGCGCGGTAAAGCTGTTCGGCCAGCAGCACGCGAACCATGCCGTGAGGCAGCGTTAAGCTGGAGACGCGCAACATCAGTTCGGCGCGGGCCTTCACTTCGGGCGCAAGGCCGTCCGCGCCGCCGATCACGAACGCGACATCGCGCCCGTCCTGCTGCCAGCCGGGCAGGGCGTTCGCGAGTTGCATCGTGGTCCAGTCGCGGCCGCGTTCGTCGAGTGCGACGACGCGCGCGTTCTTCGGCAAGGCGGCTTCAATTCGCTGCCGCTCGGCAGTCATCACGCTCTCGGCATTGCGTCCGGACGAGCGTTGCTCGGGCTTGATTTCCTTGAGTTCGATGCGCAGCTCGGGCGGCATGCGCTTCGAGTACTCGTCGAACCCGCTTTCGATCCAGTCGGGCATCTTGTGTCCGACGGCCAGGATATAGAGCTTCATGAAGGCGCGAGCCTTCAGGCCTGCTTGCGCGCGGTTTTGCGCGCCGGGCGTTTCACCGCGGGCTTATCGTTTGCCTCGTCTTCATCGTCCTCGTCGTCATCGGAGACGCTCGCGCCGCCGAACATGTTCGGCTTTTGCAGCTTCACGCGCACGGGCTTGTCGCCCCAGACTTCCTCGAGGTTGTAGTACTGGCGCAGCGCCGGTTGCAGAATATGAACGACCGCGTCGCCGCAATCGACCAGCACCCATTCGCCGATCTCTTCGCCTTCCGTGCTGATGATGTCGCCACCCGCTTCCTTGACCTTTTCGCGCACGCTGTTGGCCAGCGCCTTGGTCTGCCGGTTCGACGTCCCGCTCGCCACGACCACGCGGTCGAACAGCGACGTCAGGTGGCTCGTGTTGAACACCTTGATGTCTTGCGCCTTGACGTCTTCGAGACCGTCGATGATCGCGCGTTGCAGCTTTTGAAGTTCCATGGTTGCTGTGTCTTTACCGTGTCCGGTACAGGTGATGTTGAACAATATAGTCCCATACGGCGGATGGGACCTGAGCGCGCAGTTCGCGCGTGCCGTGTTGCGCGCGAGCGTGCTCGCGGATCGCCGTGGCGGAGACGTCGAGGCAAAGCGATTCGTCGATCAGCACATGGCCGTGCGGACTCGCGGTTAGCACGTCCGCCGACGCCCGGCGCGCGGCCACTTCCCGCGCCACTTGATCGGGCAGTACGCGCATATCGAAGCCCGGCCGCGCCTCGACGCAAATGTGCGCGTAGTCGAAAAGCCGCTTCCAGTCGTGCCATGAGTCGAGCTTCACGAGCTGATCAGCGCCGATCAGAAGCGAAAGCGACGCCTCCGGGCCTTCGCGCTCGCGCCACTGAGCGAGCGTGTCGACGGTGTAAGTGGGGCCATCGCGCTCGATTTCATCGGTCGCGACGGTAATTTTCGCGCCGCCGAGATCGAGCGATCGCGCCGCCGCGCGTGTCATCGCCAGCCGATGATGCGGCGCCGATACGCCCGCCTTCTGCCACGGTTGGCCGGCCGGCAGCAGCACGAGCTCGGTCAGCTGCAACAGCGCGGCGAAGCGCCGGGCGAGCGCGAGATGTCCGTTGTGAATCGGATCGAACGTGCCGCCGAGCAAGCCGACGCGCTTCTCGCACGGCGCTGCCGGAGTGGCGGCGGAGATCACAGCCATTCGCGGCGCACCAGAAAGTCCCGGTACAGCCGCGCTTCCGGCGTGCCGGGTTCCGGTTGCCAGTCGTAGCGCCAGTTCGCGACCGGCGGCATCGACATGAGGATCGACTCGGTGCGGCCACCGCTTTGCAGACCGAAATGCGTGCCGCGATCGAAGACGAGGTTGAATTCGACGTAGCGCCCGCGCCGGTACGCCTGAAACTCGCGCTCGCGTTCGGTGTACGGCGTGTCGCGCCGCCGCTCGATGATCGGCAGATACGCGTCCAGAAATGCATCGCCGACGCTTCGCATCATCGCGAAGGAACGCTCGAAGCCGGGCTCGGAGAAATCATCGAAAAAAATCCCGCCGATGCCGCGCTGTTCGTTCCGATGCTTCAGGTAGAAATACTCGTCGCACCACGTCTTGAAACGCGGGTACAAGTCCGCGCCGAACGGTTGCAATGCTTCGCGACATACGCCATGAAAATGCACCGCGTCTTCCTCGTAGCCGTAGATCGGCGTGAGGTCCATGCCGCCGCCGAACCAGAAGATCGGCGCTTCGCCGGGCGCGACCGCCGTGAGCATGCGCACGTTCATGTGCACGGTCGGGCAGTGCGGATTGCGCGGATGCATGACGAGCGAGACGCCGAGCGCCTCGAAGCCGCGGCCTGCCAGTTGCGGACGCGCCGCGCTGGCCGATGGCGGCAGGGCGTCGCCCGCGACGTCCGAGAAACCGATGCCGGCGCGCTCGAAAAATCCGCCGCCTTCGAGAATGCGCGTCACGCCGCCGCCGCGCAGATGCGCGCCCGGCTCGCGGGTCCAAGCGTCGGTGGCGAAGGGCGTGCCGTCGAACGCGCCGAGCGTGTCGGCGATGCGCGTTTGCAGGCCGGTCAGATAGTCGCGCACCGCCGCGATATCGTGCGATGCGTCTCTTTGTGCCTCGCGGTCCGCGCTGCGTTTCGGTTCACTCATCGATGGATGCACTGCGCCAGCCGGCTGGCGCGTAAGTCGTGGTTCTCTGCAAAACGCGCTGCCGGACACGAGGTCCGGCAGCGCGGGTTCGGCGAAGCGGAAGTTCCGCGTCAGCCGTGGCGGTCAGCCTGTTTCCGGCTCACCGCCCGGTAACCGATGTCCCGGCGATACTGCATGCCGTCGAACGAGATCTGATTGACTGTATCGTAGACCACGGATTGTGCGCCGCGCACCGAATCCGCCAGCCCGACGACGCACAGCACGCGTCCGCCCGAGGTCGTCAGCTTGCCGTCAGCCAGCGTCGTGCCCGCGTGGAACGTCACGGCGTTGTCCGTTTCGGCCGGAATGCCGTTGATGCGGTCGCCTTTGCGCGGCGCGTCCGGGTAGTTGTGCGCGGCCAGCACGACTCCGAGCGCGGTGCGCCGATCCCACTCCAGTTCCGCGCCGTCGAGCTTGCCGTCGATGGCCATTTCCACGACCTTCGAGAAATCGCCCTTCAGGCGCGCCATGATCGGCTGCGTTTCCGGATCGCCCATTCGGCAGTTGAATTCGAGCGTCTTCGGATTGCCGTTCGCGTCGATCATCAGGCCCGCGTACAGAAAGCCGGTATAGCGGATGCCTTCGTTTTCCATGCCGCGCACCGTCGGCAGGATGATTTCGCGCATCACGCGGGCGTGCAGTTGCGGCGTGACGATAGGCGCGGGCGAATACGCGCCCATGCCGCCGGTGTTCGGGCCCTTGTCGCCGTCGAGCAGGCGCTTGTGGTCCTGGCTGGAGGCGAGCGGCAGCACGTGCTTGCCGTCCACCATCACGATGAAGCTCGCTTCCTCGCCGGTCAGGAATTCTTCGATGACCACGCGCGCGCCCGCATCGCCGAACCGGTTGTCGGCAAGCATGGAATCGACGGCGGCGTGCGCTTCTTCGGCGCTCATCGCGACCACCACGCCCTTGCCGGCGGCGAGTCCGTCCGCTTTCACGACGATCGGCGCGCCTTTCGCGTCGATGTAAGCGTGCGCGGCGGCGGCGTCCGTGAAGGTTTCGTATTCGGCCGTCGGAATGTTGTGGCGCTTCATGAACGCCTTCGCGAAGTCCTTCGAGCTTTCGAGCTGCGCGGCTTCCTTCGTCGGCCCGAAGATCTTCAGCCCGCGCGAGCGGAACAGATTCACGATGCCCGCCGCGAGCGGCGTTTCCGGACCGACGACGGTCAGCGAAACGTGCTCCTTCTCGACGAAATCGGCGAGCGCGGCCGGGTCCGTGATATCGACGTTGCGCAGGCGCTCGTCCTGCGCGGTGCCGCCGTTGCCCGGCGCCACATAGACGATCTGCACGCGCGGCGACTGCGCGAGCTTCCATGCCAGTGCATGTTCCCGACCGCCCGAACCGACGACGAGTAACTTCATTTGAATCCCCGAAAAGCTTGAATGAAAACTGTGGCCGCGCACGCGTACGCGCCTGGTTGCGGCGCAGTCAGAGCGGTCGAAAGGCGGCTCGCGCGGACATCGGCTGCGTCACGCGCCTTCCAATCGTCGAAGCAAAGCGAAAGCCGTTCCAGTCGTGGCGCGGCGAAACCACCCAGCCCGGCGGCTGCGTGCTCCTCGTTACTCGTCGTTGATTGCGGCGTTCGTATAGACTTCCTGCACGTCGTCGAGATTTTCGAGCGCGTCGAGCAGCTTTTGCATTTTCACTGCGTCGTCGCCGCTGAATTCGACTTCCGTCTGCGGCTTCATCGTCACTTCGGCGAGTTCGGCCTTGAAGCCCGCGGCTTCGAGCGCGTCCTTCACCTTCTG
Source organism: Caballeronia sp. BCC1704 (assembly GCF_902833455.1). Classification (NCBI taxonomy): domain Bacteria; kingdom Pseudomonadati; phylum Pseudomonadota; class Betaproteobacteria; order Burkholderiales; family Burkholderiaceae; genus Caballeronia; species Caballeronia sp. BCC1704. Next base: position 1,338,345 of record NZ_CADFFT010000001.1, read on the forward strand.
GAAACCGTTCGGCGGGCAGAGCACCTCGATGCTGCCGTCTTCGTTCGTCACGACGTCGTCGGCGCCGGCTTCGAGGGCCGCGTCCATCAGCTTGTCTTCGGGCGTGCCCGGCGCGAACAGGAACTGGCCGACGTGGTCGAACATGAACGACACCGAGCCGTCCGTGCCCATGTTGCCGCCGAACTTCGAGAATGCGTGGCGCACTTCCGCGACCGTGCGCGTGCGGTTGTCCGTCATGGTGTCGACGATGATCGCCGCGCCGCCGATGCCGTAGCCTTCGTAGCGGATCTCTTCGTAGTTCGCGCCATCGACGCCGCCGACGCCGCGCTGGATCGCGCGATTGACGTTGTCCTTCGGCATGTTCGCGTCGTAGGCCTTGTCGACGGCGAGCCGCAGGCGCGGATTCGAGTCGATGTCGCCGCCGCCCATGCGGGCCGCGACCTGGATTTCCTTGATGAGGCGCGTCCAGATCTTGCCTTTCTTCGCGTCGGCCGCTGCTTTCTTATGCTTGATGTTGGCCCATTTCGAATGACCCGCCATTACCTTTCTCCGTCGCGCGCCGCGTGAATTCGTGCGCCTAGTGTGCTGTGTTGCGTGATTATCGACCGGCCTGCGCGCTGCCTCGCTGAGTGCTTCAAAGCGGCTGCCGGGTCCGTCCGGCGACGCGGCGCGATGCTCGAACGCGCGTCGATTCCGAATCGGAAACAGACCAAAATTTTAGCATGGCGCAAAGCCCGGACAGCGGGCGTGCGCGCCGGCCCGCCGTGAAAACGAAACCGCCGCGCGAGGGCGCGGCGGTTGGGCGGCAAAAGCGGACGGGCGGTCAGTTCTTGGTGCCGAAGAGGCGATCGCCGGCATCGCCGAGACCGGGGACGATATACGCATGCTCGTTCAGATGCGAGTCCAGCGACGCCACGTAGAGCTTCACGTTCGGGTGCGCGTCCTGAAACACCTTCACGCCCTCGGGCGCGGCGACCAGCGCCACGAAGATGATGTTCTCGTCCTGCACGTTGCGCCGCTTCATCACGTCGACGGCGTGGACGGCGGAGTAGCCCGTCGCGACCATCGGATCGCAGAGAATGAACACGCGCTCCTCCAGATCGGGCGGCAGGCGCACGAGATACTCCACCGGCCGATGATCGTCCGCGCGATACACGCCGATATGCCCGACGCGCGCCGACGGCACGAGATCGAGCAGCCCGTCCGACATGCCGATGCCCGCGCGCAGCACCGGCACGATCGCGAGCTTCTTGCCGGCGATCACCGGCGCGTCGATTTCCACGAGCGGCGTTTCCACGCGCTTGGTCGTCAACGGCAGGTTGCGCGTGATTTCATAGCCCATCAGCAGCGTGATTTCCCGCAGCAACTCGCGGAACGTGCGCGTCGACGTGTCCTTGTCCCGCATGTGCGTGAGCTTGTGCTGGATCAGCGGGTGATTGAGGATGAAGAGATTGGGAAAGCGGCTGTCTTGTTTCATGGGTCTCGCGCAGTGCGCGTCCTGCTCGGGTGATGGTCCTGCCGTGGGCGGTCGCGCGCGGCGCGCTTCGCAGCGCGCCGGGCCGACAGTGGCGACAGTTTACCGAAAAGGCCGCCATGACCTAAGAATAATCGCCGGCGATGCGGCCATGCGAGCGCCGACGTTGCCGCCCCGATTCTTCTAGAATGCGCGAGAGGGTTTCGACGCGTGCAACGATGCCACGTTGCCACGCTTGGAACCGATTCGAACACTAAACGACGATCATGGAGGACGGACGATGGATATGGGAATCGCAGGGCGCACCGCGCTCGTGTGCGCGGCGAGCAAGGGACTCGGGCGCGGCTGCGCGGAGGCGCTGGCCGCCGAGGGCGTGAATCTCGTGATCACGGCGCGCACGGCCGAGACGCTCGAAGCGACGGCGGCGAGCATTCGCGCGCAGTATGGCGTCAACGTGCAGGCCGTCGCGTGCGACATCACGACGCCCGAAGGCCACAACGCCGCGCTCGCGGCCTGTCCGCAGCCGGACATTCTGGTGAACAACGCGGGCGGCCCGCCGCCGGGCGACTTCCGCAACTTCACGCATGAGATGTGGATCAAGGCGCTCGAAGCGAACATGCTGACGCCGATCGAGCTCATCAAGCGCACGATCGACGGCATGATCGATCGCGGCTTCGGGCGCATCGTCAATATCACGAGTTCGTCGGTGAAAGCGCCTATCGACGTGCTCGGGCTGTCGAACGGCGCGCGCTCGGGGCTCACGGGCTTCGTCGCGGGCGTGGCGCGCAAGGTGGCGGCCACCGGCGTCACCATCAACAACTTGCTGCCGGGCACGTTCGACACCGACCGCGTCGCCGTCACCTTCGAGGCGCAAGCGAAGGCGCAGAACATCTCCATCGAAGAGGCGCGCGCGCGTCGCGCGCAGAGTCTTCCGGCGGGGCGCTTCGGCAATCCGGACGAGTTCGGGCGGACCTGCGCGTTCCTGTGCAGCGTGCATGCCGGCTATATCATCGGCCAGAACATATTGATCGACGGCGGCGCTTATCCTGGCACCTACTGACCGGCGACAGACAAGAGGGGAGAAGGCAGCACATGAGCACACGCGTCGCGCTGATTGCGCACGACATGAAAAAGGACGACATCGTCGCCCTCGCGGGCGAGTATGTCGACACATTGGCGCAATGCCAGCTGGTCGCGACCGGCACCACGGGTGCGCGCATCGCGGCGGCGCACGGGCTGGACGTCGAGCGCAAGCTATCCGGCCCGCATGGCGGCGACTTGCAGATCGGCGGCGAACTGGCGGAAGGGCGCGTCGACGTCGTAATCTTTCTGCGCGATCCGATGACGCCGCAGCCGCACGAGCCCGACATCAACGCGCTGGTGCGCGCCTGCGACGTGCATAACGTGCCGTGCGCGACCAACGTGTCGACCGCGCGCATGATTCTGGACGAGTTGCGCGCCCGGCTGGTGAGGGCGCGCTGAAGCATCCACGAAACGAAGGAGACGTTCGAGCGATGACCAAGGCAATCCGATTCGACAAAACCGGCGGCCCCGAAGTGATGAAGTGGGTCGATGTGAACGTGGGCGAGCCGGGCAAGGGCGAAATCCGCGTAAAGCATCATGCGGTGGGGCTCAACTTTATCGACGTGTATTTCCGCACCGGCCTCTATCCGATGCCGCTGCCCGGCGGCCTCGGCATGGAAGGCGCGGGCGAAGTGACGGCGGTAGGCGAGGGCGTCACGCAGTTCAAGCCGGGCGATCGCGTGGCGTATGCATCGCGTCCGCCGGGCGCGTACGCGGAAGAACGCGTGATGGCGGCGGATTACGTTGTCAAGCTGCCGGATGCGATCGGCTATGAAGACGCCGCGTCGATCATGCTGCAAGGGCTGACGGCGCAGTATCTACTGCGCCGCACGTACCGCGTGAAGGCGGGCGACACCGTGCTGATTCACGCGGCGGCGGGCGGCGTCGGCATGCTCGCGTGCCAGTGGGCCAAGGCGCTCGGCGCGACGGTCATCGGCACGGTCGGATCGGACGAGAAGGCGGCGCTTGCGAAAGAGCACGGCTGCGATCATCCGATTGTCTATACGCGCGAGAACTTCACGCAACGCGTGCGCGAGATCACGAACGGCGCGGGCGTGCCCGTGGTCTACGATTCGATCGGCAAGGACACCTATGTGGGCTCGCTCGATTGCCTCGCGCCGCTCGGTCTTTTCGTGAGCTTCGGCAATTCGTCGGGGCCGCTGCCGCCGATCGATTCGTCGGAACTCGCCGGGCGCGGCTCGCTCTTCTTCACCCGTCCGACGCTCTTCAGCTATATCGCGAAGCGCAGCGATCTCGACACGATGGCCGCCGAACTGTTCGATGTCGTGTCGTCGGGCAAGGTAAAGACGAATGTGCGGCAGCGCTATCCGCTCGCGGACGCGGCGCGCGCGCACGAAGAACTCGAAGCGCGCAAGACGACCGGCTCGACGATACTTTTGCCTAGAGCGCGGCGACGCCGCGCGGCCGGCTCGACTCCATAACCGATAACAAACGATGAGCGAGCCGTCCTTCACCGTCGTCTTGATCGAAGACGAAAAGCAGATCCGGCGCTTCGTGCGCGTGTCGCTCGAAGCGCAGCAGATGACCGTGTTCGAAGCCGAAACCGGCCAGCAAGGACTGGTCGCGGCGGCCACGCGCAAGCCGGATCTCGTGATCGTCGATCTCGGCCTGCCGGACACGGATGGCATCGACGTGATCCGCGAACTGCGAAGCTGGACCGAAGTGCCGGTGATCGTGCTCTCGGCGCGCACGCAGGAAGAAGAGAAAGTCGCCGCGCTGGATGCCGGCGCGGACGATTATCTGACCAAGCCCTTCGGCGTCTCGGAACTGATGGCGCGTATCCGCGCGCACTTGCGGCGGCGCAACCAGGCTGCGGCGAGCGAAACGCACGTGGTGAGCTTCGGCGATGTCACGGTCGATCTCGCGCTACGGCGCGTCACGCGAAACGGCGAAAGCGTGCATCTGACGCCGATCGAATATCGCCTGCTCGCGACCCTCGTGCGCGACGCGGGGCGCGTGCTGACGCACAGGCATTTGCTGCGCGAAGTGTGGGGGCCGTCGCATGTCGAGAGTCCGCATTACCTGCGCATCTACATGGCGCATCTGCGGCAGAAGCTCGAACGCGACGCCGCGCAGCCGGAGCATATCGTCACCGAAACGGGCGTCGGATATCGGCTGGTCGGCGCGAACTGAAGCCGCTTACGCCGTGGCGGCAGCGGGCGCATCGAGTGCATCGTCGATAGGCACGTCGCCGCCGACGAAGCCGATCGTGCGATTCGTCACGCCGAGCAGCAGGCAGCGCATCGCGACTTCCGCGACGTCTTCGCGCGACACCGCCGGCATCTGTTCGACGCGTTCGTCGGCGAGCGCGATCGTCCCGCGCCCCGGCGCATCCGAAAGCGGGCCCGGCCGCAGGATCGCGTACGGCACGCCGCGTCGGGCGACGTAATCGTCGGCTTCGCGCTTCATGCGCGAATAGTGGCGCAGCGCGAGCGGACTGCGCTGCGGCTGATACGCGGACAACGCGCTCACCACGACAAGTTGCCGCACGCGCCGGCGCTTCGCGTAATCGGCGGTGCGCATGACGGCGTCGCGGTCGATGTCGCGTTCCTCGCTCACGCCTTCAGATTCGGCGGAACCCGCCGCGTAGACGACATGCGTGATGTCGTCCAGCGCATGCGAGAAGTCGTGCGTCAGGTCGCCGAGCACGATCTCCGCGCCGAGCGCGGCGAACTCGCTTTTGTGCGCGGACTTGCGCAACAGCGCGCGAAAGGGAATGCCTTCTTCATGCAGACGCCGCGCGACATGGCGGCCCGTGCGGCCGTGCGCGCCGATCAGCAGGACTTTCATCGCCTTCATTCGAGACGCTCCTTGCGTGGACGGTCAGAACACCGTAGGCCATTTTCGCGGCCCATGCCAGCGTAACGTCATTCGACCGCGCTTGCAGGACTCGCGCCGCCCTTGCGACGCGCCCGCCGCGCTTCCCCGCGCACGCGGATGCGGTCCATGTACAGATAGACGACAGGCGTGGTGTAGAGCGTCAGCATCTGACTCACGATCAGGCCGCCGACAATCGCAATGCCGAGCGGCGCGCGCATCTCCGAGCCTTCGCCGGTGCCGAACGCGAGCGGCAGCGCGCCGAGCAGCGCGGCGGCGGTCGTCATCATGATCGGGCGAAAGCGCAGCAGGCACGCTTCCTCGATGGCATCGCGCGAGGTCTTCCCGCCGTTGCGCGTCGCGTCGATGGCGAAGTCCACCATCATGATCGCGTTCTTCTTCACGATGCCGATCAGCAGAATGACCGCGATCAGCGCGATGATGCTGAACTCCGTGTGAAAGAGCAGCAGCGCGAGCAGCGCGCCGATGCCGGCGGACGGCAGCGTCGAGAGAATCGTGATCGGGTGGATGTAGCTCTCGTACAGGATGCCGAGCACGATATACACCGCCGCAAGCGCCGCGAGAATGAGAAGCGGCTGATCGTTGAGCGATTGCTGAAAGGCCTGCGCCGTGCCCTGAAAGCTGCCGTGAACGGTCGGCGGCACGCCCAGTTCGGCCATCGTTTCGTAGATCGCGGCGGTGGCGGCCGAGAGCGACTTGCCCGGCGGCAAGTTGAACGAAATGGTCGAGGCGACGAACTGGCTCTGGTGATTCACCGAAAGCGGCGTGTTGCCCGGCCCGAACTTCGCGATGGAAGAGAGCGGGACCATCGTTTCCTTCGACGTGGACACCGCCGCGCCCGACGACGATCCCGACTTGCCGCTCGCCGCGATAGCGTTGGTCGCGGAATTGCGCACGGATTCGAGCGCGAGCGCGGCGGTGGTGTCGCTCGTGCTGGTGGACGAGCCGCCCGCGCCGGTCGAACCCGTCGCGGATGTGGATGCCGTGCTCGTCGCGCTCGATGTGGTCGTGGAATTGGTCGATGCCGCGCCGCTCGCCGTGCCGCCCGATGTGCTGATGTAGATCTGCTTCAGCATTTCCGGGTCTTGCCAGTACTTCGGCGCGACTTCCATTACCACGTGATACTGCGACAACGCGTTATAGATGGTCGAGACCTGCCGCTGGCCGAAGGCGTCGTAGAGCGTGTTGTCGATCTGCGCGGGCTTGATGTTCAGGCGCGCGGCGGTCGCGCGGTCGAACGTCACCATCGCTTCGAGGCCGCCTTGTTGCTGATCCGAATTCACGTCGGTCAGCTCGGGGCGGTGTTGCAGCGCATCGGTGATCTTCGGCGCCCATGTGTACAGGTCGGAGGTCGTGTCCGAGAGCAGCGTGAACTGATACTGCGCGTTCGACTGCCGGCCGCCCACGCGAATGTCCTGCACCGCCTGAAGGAACGTGCGCGCGCCCGCGACATTGGCGAGCGGGCGGCGCAGGCGGTTGATGACCTGATCCGCCGAAATCTTGCGCTCGCTTTTCGGCTTGAGCGAGATGAACATGAAGCCCGAATTGGTCGAGCGTCCGCCCGTAAAACCCGCGACGCTATCCACGGCGGGATCGGCTTCGACAATGCGCATCATCTCGGAGAACTTGACCTTCATCGCCTGAAACGACGTGCTCTGGTCCGCCTGTATGCCGCCGATGATGCGCCCCGTGTCCTGCTGCGGGAAGAAACCCTTCGGCACGATCACGTACAGATAAAAGTTGAGGCCGATGGTCGCGAGCAGAATCAGCAGGATGGTGCGCGGATGCCCGAGCGCCCAGCCGAGCGTGCGCGCGTAACCGCGCTGCATGCGCTCGAATTGCCGTTCGAGCCAGCGCGCGACGCGTCCCTCTTCGCGCTTTTCGCGCGGTTCTTCGAGCAGGCGCGAGCACATCATCGGCGTGACGGTGAGCGACACGACGAGCGACACCGCAATGGCGAGCGAGAGCGTCAGCGCGAATTCGCGGAACAGCCGCCCGACGATGCCGCCCATCAGCAGGATGGGCAGGAACACGGCGACGAGCGACACGCTGATGGACAGCACCGTGAAGCCGACCTCCCGCGCGCCGATGATCGCGGCCTGCATGCGCGGCACGCCTTTTTCGACATGCCGCGCGATGTTTTCGAGCACGACGATGGCGTCGTCGACCACGAAGCCCGTCGCGATGGTGAGCGCCATCAGCGAGAGATTGTCGAGCGAGAACCCGAGCAGGTACATCGCCGCGAACGTGCCGATGATCGAGATCGGCACCGCGACGCTCGGTATCAGCGTCGCGCGCCAGTTGCGCAGGAACAGGAACACGACCATCACGACGAGCGCGACCGCAATCACGAGCGTGAGCTCGGTGTCGTGCAGCGACGAGCGAATGGTGGTCGAGCGGTCCGCCGTCGGCGTGATCTCCACGTCGGCGGGCAGGGCGGCCTGCAATTGCGGCACCATCGCCTTCACGCGATCGATCGTCTCGATGATGTTCGCGCCCGGCTGCCGGTACAGAATGACGAGTACCGCGTGTTTGTTGTTGATGAGGCCGAGATTGCGCAGGTCCTCGACCGAATCCACCACTTCGCCGACGTCCGAGAGCTTTACCGCCGAGCCGTTGCGGTACGCGATCACGAGGTCCTTGTACTGCGCGGCCTTGCTCGCCTGATCGTTGGTGTAGAGCTGGACGTGCGTGCCCTGAAACTCGATCGCGCCTTTCGGGCTGTTCGCGTTCGCCGACGCGAGCGCCGCCCGCACGTCCTCCAGCCCGATGCCGTAATGGAACAGCGCGCCCGGCTCCAGTTCCACGCGCACCGCCGGGTTCGCCGACCCGCTCACGTCGACTTCGCCGACGCCCGGCACCGTCGAAAGCGTCTGTTGCAACACGGTCGCAGCGGAATCGTAGAGCGAGCCCGCCGTGCGCGTGGGCGACGACAGCGCGAGCACGAGAATCGGCGCGTCGGCGGGATTGACCTTGTGGTAGGTCGGATTGCTGCGCAGCGACGTCGGCAGATCTGCGCGCGCGGCGTTGATCGCGGCCTGCACGTCGCGCGCGGCGCCGTCGATATCGCGATTCAGGCCGAATTGCAGCGTGATGCGCGTGCTGCCGACGGAGCTCATCGACGTCATTTCGCTCACGTCAGCGATGCTGCCCAGATGCCGCTCCAGCGGACTCGCCACGCTCGTCGCCACGGTCTCCGGGCTCGCGCCCGGCAACGACGCCTGCACGGAGATGGTCGGGAAATCGACTTGCGGCAGCGGCGCGACCGGCAGCTTGACGAACGCGAACATGCCGGCAAGCGCGATGCCGACGGCGAGCAGCGTCGTCGCCACGGGCCGGTCGATGAAAAGGCGCGACAGGTTCATGTCTTACTCCACGTCGCCGGCCGCACGCGCCGCGCTTATGCCGTCGCCGCCGAAGCGCGCGCGCAGCTTGCGGCCGAGCGAATCGAAGCCGAGGTAGATCACAGGCGTCGTGAAGAGCGTGAGCAACTGCGACACGATCAACCCGCCGACGATCGCGATGCCGAGCGGATGGCGCAGCTCCGAACCCGCGCCCCAGCCGAGCATCAGCGGCAGCGCGCCGAGTAGCGCGGCCATCGTCGTCATCAGAATCGGGCGGAAGCGCAACAGACACGCCTGAAAGATCGCCTCGCGCGGCGGCTTGCCTTGCTCGCGTTCGGCTTCGAGCGCGAAGTCGATCATCATGATCGCGTTCTTCTTCACGATGCCGATCAGAAGCACGATGCCGATGATCCCGATGATGTCCAGATCGTGCCCGGTGATCATCAGCGAGAGCAGCGCGCCGACGCCAGCCGATGGCAGCGTCGAGAGAATGGTGATCGGATGGATGAAGCTCTCGTACAGCACGCCGAGCACGATATACATCGTGACGATGGCCGCGAGAATCAGGAACAGTTCGTTGGACAGCGACGCCTGGAACGCGAGCGCCGCGCCCTGATAGCGGATTTGGAACGATGCCGGCAAGCCGATTTCGTTCTTCGCTTCTTCGATGGCCTTCACCGCCGCGCCCAGCGACGCGCCCTTCGCGAGATTGAACGAGACGGTCGTCGCCGGAAACTGCCCGAGGTGCGTGACGAGCAAGGGCGCGGCGCGTTCGTGGAACTTGGCGATGGCCGAGAGCGGCACCTGTCCGTTCGTCGCGGTGGAAGAGGGCAGATAGATGCCGTTGAGCGTCTCGCTGTAGTGCGCGTCCGTCGGCTCGCTCTCCAAAATCACACGGTACTGGTTCGACTGCGTGAAGATGGTCGAAATGATGCGCTGGCCGAACGCGTCGTACAGCGCGTTGTCCACGGTCGCGGGCGTGATGCCGAAGCGCGCCGCCGTTTCGCGGTCGATTTCCACGTACACCGATTGGCCGTTCTGCTGAAGATCGGTGGCGACATCCGTCAGGATCGACGTATGTTGCAGCCGGTCGACGAGCTTCGGCACCCATTGCGCGAACTCGGAAGGATTCGGGTCCGTCAGCATGAACTGATACTGCGTCGGGCTGACCGTGGAGTCGATCGTCAAGTCCTGCACCGGCTGCATGTAGAGCTTGATGCTCGGAATGTCCGCCACTTCGTTCTGAATCGAGCGGATGACTTCGCTCGACGTATTACTGCGGTCGTCGCGCGGCTTCAGGTTGATGAGCATGCGGCCGCTGTTGAGCGTGATATTCGTGCCGTCCACGCCGATGAACGAGGTGAGACTCTCGACGTCGGGGTTCTGCAGAATCTTCGCAGCAAGCGCCTGTTGCTGTTCCGCGACCGCCTGATACGACGCCGCCTGAGGCGCCTGCGTGATCGCCTGAATCACGCCCGTGTCCTGCGTCGGGAAGAAGCCTTTCGGAATGAACACGTAGAGCACGCCGGTCAGCACGAGCGTGAGCAGCGCGACCACGAGCGTCGAACGCTGCCGGTCGAGCACCCATTCGAGCGCCACCGCATAGCGGCCGATGACGTAATCGATGAACTGATGCGCGCGCGCCTCGAACCGCTTGCTGTCCTTCGGCGGCGTATGGCGCAGCAGCTTCGCGCACATCATCGGTACGAGCGTGAGCGACACGATCGCCGAAATCACGATGGTCACCGCGAGCGTGATCGCGAATTCATGGAACAGCCGCCCGACGACGTCGCCCATGAAGAGCAGCGGAATCAGCACCGCGATGAGCGACACGGTGAGCGAAATGATCGTGAAGCCGATCTGCCGCGAGCCTTTCAGCGCCGCTTCGAGCGGAGATTCGCCTTCCTCTACGTAACGCGCGATGTTTTCGATCATCACGATGGCGTCGTCCACGACGAAGCCCGTCGCGATGGTGAGCGCCATCAGCGAGAGGTTGTCGAGCGAGAAGCCGCACAGGTACATGACCGCGAGCGTGCCGACGAGCGAGAGTGGCACCGACAGGCTCGGAATGATGGTCGCGTAGACGTTCGCGAGGAACAGATAAATGACGAGCACGACCAGGACGACGGACAGGGCGAGCTCGAACTGCACATCGCGCACGGACGCGCGAATGGTCGTGGTGCGGTCGGTGACCACGCGCACGTCGAGCGCGGCCGGCAGCGACTGCTGCAACTGCGGCAGCAGCTTCTTGATGCCGTCCACCACCTGAATGACGTTCGCGCCCGGTTGCCGCTGCACGTTCAGGATGATGGCGGGCGTCGAATCGACCCACGCGCCGAGCTTCGTGTTCTCCGGTCCCTGCACGATGGTCGCGACGTCCGTCAGCATCACCGGCCGCCCGTTGCGGTACGCGACGACCGCGCTCTTGTACGCGTTCGCGTCGGTGAGCTGATCATTCGCGTTGATGGTGTAGGCGCGCGTCGGGCCGTCGAAATTGCCCTTCGGCGTGTTGACGTTGAGGTTCGAGATCGTGGTGCGCAGATCGTCGATATTGAGCCCGTACGAGGCGAGCGCGCGCGTATTGGCCTGAATGCGCACGGCCGGCCGGTTGCCGCCGCTCACCGACACGAGGCCCACGCCCGCGACCTGCGAGATCTTCTGCCCGAGTCGCGTGTCTGCGAGATCCTGTACTTGCGTGAGCGGCAGCGTCTTCGAGCTGATCGCGAGCGTCATGATCGGCGCGTCGGCGGGGTTCACTTTCGCGTAGATCGGCGGGGCGGGGAGGTCGGACGGCAGCAGATTGCCCGCTGCATTGATGGCGGCCTGGACTTCCTGCTCGGCGATATCGAGCGGCAAGTCGAGGCTGAACTGCAACGTGATGACCGATGCCCCCGCCGAACTCTGCGACGACATCTGGTTCAGGCTCGCCATCTGCCCGAACTGCTTTTCGAGCGGCGCGGTGACGCTAGACGTCATCACGTCCGGCGACGCGCCGGGGTAGAAGGTCTGAACCTGAATCGTCGGATAGTCGACGGCGGGCAGCGCGGACAGCGGCAGAAAGCGCAGCGCGACGAGACCGACGAGCATGATCGCCGCCATCAGCAGCGCCGTGCCGACCGGTCGCAGAATAAATAAGCGGGAGGGATTCATGCGCGAGGCTTAGAGTTCACTGCTGCTGTTGCTGACGGCGATGATGCCCGCCGTGCTGCGCGCCCGATGCGCCCGAAGCGGCCGCCGCGGCCGATGCGCCCGACGCAGCCTTCGGGCGTTCGGCCGGAATCGTGATCTTCGCGCCTTCCTTCAGGCGGTCGGAGCCGTCGATCACCACGCGCTCGCCCACTTGCAGGCCGGACTTGATGCTCGTGCGCTCGCCATCGACCGGGCCGGTTTTCACGTTGCGCACGGTCACCGTGTTGTCGGGCTTCACGACGTACACAAACGAACCGGACGAGCCGTTGAGCACCGCCGAAGTCGGCACGATGGTCGCGTTCTTGATGACGTCGACGAGCAGCTTCGTGTTCACGAACTGATTCGGGAAGAGCCGGTTTTCCTTGTTGTCGAAGGTGGCGCGCAGCTTCACGGTGCCCGTGGCCGTGTCGATCTGATTGTCGACGGTTTCGAGATAGCCGGATTCGAGCGCGGTGGTATTCGCGCGGTCATAGGCCGTCGCCGACATCCTCACGCCCGCGCGTAGCGGCTTCATGATCGCGGCGAGGTTGTCCTCCGATGTCGTGAAGATCACGCTGATCGGCTGCAACTGCGTGATGACGACGACGCCGTTGGTGTCGCCCGTTGTCACGTAGTTGCCCGGATCGACCTGGCGCAAGCCCACGCGCCCGGAAACCGGCGCCGTGATGCGCGCATAGGCGAGATCGAGCTTGTACGTGTCGACGTTGGCCTGGTCGGACTTCACCGCGCCTTCGTACTGCTTGACGAGGGAGGCCTGCGTGTCCACCTGCTGCTTGGCGATGGAATCCTGCGAGAGCAGCGTCTGATACCGCTGCAAGTCGAGCCGCGCGGTTTGCAGCAGCGCCTGATCGCGCGCCAGCGTGCCCTGCGCGTTGCGCAGCGAAATCTCGTAGGGGCGCGGGTCGATTTGCGCGAGCAGATCGCCCTTCTTGACCATCTGGCCTTCGCGGAACGCGACTTCCATTAGCGTGCCGTTGAGCTGCGTCTTCACGGTGACGTTCGCGAGCGGCGTGACCGTGCCGAGCGCATTGATGACGACCGGCATCTCGCCTTGCGACACGGTCGCCACGTGCACCGGCTGAGGCTGGTTCATCGCGTTCGCGCCGCCGCGCCGTCCGCCCTGACTCGCCTGCTGGGGCGAACCCGCTGTGCCGCTGCGATTCCACGGATGCCACCACGCGACCGCTCCCGCGACGATCAGGACGGCCACGACGAGCGGCACGAGACGGCGGCGGCGCGGCGCGGCGGTGGTGACGGGCGGGGCAGTCGGAGTGGGATCGGCGGGGCGCGCGGGCGTCGTGCGCGGCTCGGCGGGAGGGTTCTTTCGGTCGTCCATCGTGTGGTGGCTGGGTCTTTCCAAGTCTGTCTTACGGGGCGCGGATGGGCGGCATCTCGCGATGCGGTCGGGGGAGAGCCGGGGAAAGGCGGCGGGCGCGGCCCGCGCGTTCCAGGCTGGATACAGCCTGAGTCAGAGGTCCGGCGCGGCCCCGGTGCGCGCGAAGCATGATGCTACGTCGCGCGCCCATGCCCGTCCACCGGGCTTTCTTTCGGATGATTACGAGCGTTACACGCGTCGGCGAAGGCCCGGACGCGCGCAGCAAAGCGCGTAAGTTTAATGGCTTCCGGCGGACGGCGCGGCGCCCGCTTTGCCGCCGATCTCGCGCGCGATCTGGGCGACGCAATCGAGCAGGGCGGGCACCACGGTCGTGATCAGCGTCTCGTGCGGACACTGATGCGCTGCGCCGCCGCAGTTGACGGAATAGCGCTCCTCCGACGGCCCGACGAAGCCCGCGGCCACCGCATTCAGCCCGTGATGCCATTCCCCGAGCGAAATCGCGAAACCACGGCGGCGCGCGTCGTCGAGACCGCGCTGCAAGCCGCCGGAGATGCTCGGCCAGTCGTCGCCGGATGCGGTCTGTAGGCTGCCGATGAGCGCCTGCTGGTCGGCGTCGGACAGAACGGAGAGATACGCGCGCCCGACCGCCGTGCGGCTCAGGTCCATTCGGCCGCCCACTTCGAGCCGCGAGACGAGCACGGCGGAGCGCGGCCGGATGGCGTCGATGACGACCATCTCCAGCCGGTCGCGCACGGCGAGATGCACGCTGAGCCCCGTCCGTTCGGCTAGCGCGATCAGAAACGGCCGCGCTCGCGCCCGGATGTCGAAGTTGCGCAGGAAGCCGTTGCTGAGTTCCAGCACCGACGCCGTCAGGACGAAGCGCTCGCTGTCGGGCAGACGCAGTAGCAGTCCCGCGCCGACGAGCGTCGCCGTGATCCGCGACACGGTAGGTTTGGGAATGCCGGTCCATTCGGTCAGTTCGCGGTTGCTGACCGGGGCATCCGCAGCGGCAATGCGGCGCAATACGTCGAGACCGCGCGCGAGGGCGGTGACTTCCTCGCTATCCTTGTCTTTCGTTTTCGTGCGGCTCGACGACCGGTCGCTCATCGTGGGCATCTTTTTTGTGAAACATCGTTTCGAATGCTGAGTGGAACATTCCATTCAGGCGACGCCTGAAGCTTGCAAGCGATGCAAGGCCCGATGATAAGCCGCGCGCCCCCCGTCGGTGTAATCGGAACCGATTCCCAAAGACACCGTTGGGCAGATGCCCGGACGCTGAAATTTTGCTTGACTTGAGCAGTGATCCCGGAAAAAATGGAATCCGATTTCGAAACCGCTGGGCGACGTGCGCGACCGCTTTCCGCTCCAGGGCTCGAATACAGTCTCTCAGGTTCTAGCACGGCCCTCGGAATGGCTAGAACTTTTAAGGCGCTACGGAAACGTGGCGCCTTTTTTTTCGTCGGGTGGTTTTTGAGCCGGTTCGGCCCGAATATACGCCTAAAACGTATGTAGTGTTTATTGAATTCGCGCGACAGGCGAACGCGGCGTCAGAACGCGCCGCGCGGGAGATTCAGTGCAGTTCGGTGAAGACGCGGCGTTGCCGGAGCAACAGCTTCCCGCGCACGATCCAGTACAGGCTCGCTGCCAGCAGCGCAGAGGCGACGCCCATCACCAGGAGCGGCGACACGCGTTCCGGCGCGGGCTGACTCGTCGCGACGACCAGCGCGCCGAAGAAAGCGCCGCCCGCCTGATAGTACGAGCGTTTCGCGAGAATGCGACGCATGCGATGCGTGGTGAAACGGGAGACGGGAGCGCGGGTAAAAGGTTCGAAGAGCATCAACCCAGCGACGAGGGCGATGGCGAGGTTCATGTAAATCATGGCGGGGTTTCGGTGGGAGGGGCGAGACTGCGGCGAATATAGACCGGACCGAACGATGCCAAAAGCAGAAGTGTCCTAAATGTAGAGGAAACATTCTATTGGGCGCGTCCGGCGCAGCGGCGAAGTCGTCGCAGTTCGCTTGCAATGCAAGCTTTCGCGGGTTGCGAGCTGCAAGGCGTATGATGAGCCCGCGTTTCGGGATGCGCCCGAATCTCGGCATGAAGCAGGAGGCAGCGCCATGAAGACTCACTCGATGACCCCGGCCGCGAGAATTGCATTCGCGCTCGCCGTGCTCGGCGTGCTCGCCGCGTGCGAGAAGCACGACGCCGCCGCCGGCCAGGCCGCGAACGCCTACAACAATCTGGCCAGTCAGACGACGCAGAAGCTCGATCAGGCGGCGAGCTATGTCGGCCAGAAGGTCGACGCGGCAAAGCAGTCGGCACAACAGAGTTTCGATCACGCCGGCTCCGCGCCGGACTTGTCCGCGAGCAGCGTGGCCGCGTCGGCGCGCGCGAATTTGCAGAACGCGGCGAGCGCGACGAACGCCGCCATCGCCGATGCCGCGAGCGCAACCGGCGCGGGTTTGCAGACGGCGGGCCGCAAGTTGCAGGAGTGGTCGGCCAAGGACGGCGGCGCATCGGGCACGCAGGCGTCGGGTTCCGACTCGGCGAGCGATGCCGGCACGCGCACGGACATGGATAAATAAGCGGCCGGTCGAATAGGCGCGCTTAACATTCGGTTACCTCGACAGTGCGCGGCGCGCGCAGCTCAGCCGCTAAACTGGCGGTCTTTCGGAAATCGAGACCGTTATGAAACTACGCAAGCTCGCGGATCGCGGCGCGCTGGCGTTCGTCGCGATATCCCGGATCTCCGCTCTCGCGCTGCGGCGCGGCGTACAGCAGGCGGGCATCCCCGGAATCCGTGCGATATCGTTCTTGACGACGCTCATTCTCATCGCGCTGTTCTCGCTGACGATCCCCGCCGCAGAAGCCGCCCCGGCGCTCGACCTGCCGTCGCTCCAGGAACTCATCGCGCCGCCCGCGCCGGCAGCGTCAGCCGACGCGGCGTCCGGCGCATCCCCGTCCGTTCCCTCCGATGCCGATATGGTGCGCTCGCTCGACACCGTCATTTCGACGCTCGACAGCGACCGTCAGCGCAGCGCGCTCGTTGCGCAACTGAAGAAGCTGCGCGATGCAAAGCGCGCAGCCGAAGCCGCCGCCGTCGCGCCGCCTACTGCAGCAGCCGCTCAACCCGCATCGACGGAAGCTGCCACCACGCCGCCGATCGCCCCGACCAACGCCGCCTCATCGGTCGTGGCCGCGATCGCGCAGAACGCCGGTTTGCTCGGCGCGATCGCATCGGCGCTGACGAGCATAGAAGCGGACGTGAAGCGCGGCAAGACGCCGGTCGCGTACTGGAGCGGGCGCTTCAACGCGGCGGGCAACGAGCTCTTCACCATCGTCACGAGCCAGAGCCGCGAGCCGTTCGGCCGCACGCTCTTCAACTACTTCGCGACGCTCGCGGGCTGGGGCGCGTGCGCGTTTGTGCTCGTGAGCCTGCAGCGCCGCGTGCACAGGCGCTATGGCATCGAAGCCGGCCTGCATTCGAATCCGACCACGCGCGAGCTGCTTCTCTTCACGATGCGGCGCGTGGCGCCCTATGTCTTCGCGTTCGTCGCGGCGCTGACGTTCGTGCACATGATGCCGCAGTCGCTCGGCCGCACGCTCGCGATGGTCACCGCCTACGCGATCGTCGCGGGCGCGGTGTTCTCGGCGATCTGTCTCATCATGTTCTCGCTGTTCGGGTCGGCGCATCGGCGGGTCGCGGTGAACGTGCTCATTCTGCACGCGCGGCGGCTCTTGTTCGCCATCGGCACGTTCGGCGCGCTCGGCGATGCCGCGGCCAATTACGACGTCGCGCAGCAACTGGGCACTAATCTGTCGGCGCTCATTTCGACGTTCGCGAACATGGTCGCGGCCGGGCTCACCGCGTACTTCGCGCTCGCGTTCCAGCGGCCCGTCGCGCATCTGATCCGCAGCCGCACTTACGAGCAGCGCAACACGCGCAAGGCCGCGACCGAAACGTTCGAGGTGGTCGCGTCGTTGTGGCAAGTGCCGCTCTTGCTGCTCGCGTGCGCGTCGGTGGTGGCGACGCTCGCGGGCATCGGCACGTCCGAGAACGTGCTGCAAATGGCGATCGCCACGGCCGGCTTGCTCGTCGTCGCGTTCTTCCTCTCGGCTATCGTCATCCGCATCACACGGCCCAAATCACGCAGGCCGCGCCGTCAATCGGCGTATGTGCGACGGCTCGTGAAGTTCGTCGGCACGATGATCGTCGTCGGCATATGGCTCGCGTTTCTCGAAGTCTCGTCGCGCTTCTGGGGCTTCTCGCTCGCGCAGATGGCCGAGCGCAGCGTGGCCGCGCGCGGCATCACGCACGCGGTCAGCATGATCGTGCTGACGTTCTTCGTCGTATGGCTCGTGTGGATTCTGATCGACACCGGCATCCAGGAGGCGCTCAAGCCCGATTCGGCGCGGCGCAGCGGACGCGGGCCGAGCATGCGGGCGCGCACCATGCTGCCGTTGTTGCGCAACGTCGTGTTCGTCGTGCTCTTCCTGGTCGCGGCGATCGTGACGGCGGCCAATCTCGGGCTGAACGTGACGCCGCTGCTCGCCGGCGCGGGCGTGATCGGTCTTGCGGTCGGCTTCGGCGCGCAATCGCTGGTGGCGGATCTCATCACGGGGCTTTTCATCATCATCGAAGACACCATTTCGGTCGGCGACTCGATCGAAGTGGAAGGCGGTCACGCGGGCATCGTCGAGAGCCTGACGATACGCACGGTGCGCCTGCGCGACGGGCAGGGCGCCATTCACGCCATTCCGTTTTCGCAGATCAAGACGGTGAAGAACCTGTCGCGCGACTTCGCGTACGCGGTGTTCGAAGTGCGCGTGCCGTTCTCGGCGGACGTGGACGAAGTGACGGAGATGATTCGCGAGGTCGGCGCCGAACTCATGGACGATCTGCGCTATCGGCGCGAGATGCTGGGTCCGGTCGAAGTCTGGGGACTGGACCGTTTCGATCCGAACTGGATGGTCGTGAAAGGCCAGATCAAGACGCGGCCGCTTCTGCAATGGAGCGTCGCGCGTGCGTTCAACCTGCGCATCAAGCGGAAAATGGACGCAGCGGGCATGGAGATTCCCGTGCCGCAAATGCAGGTGCAGATGGCGCAGCGCGGCGTGCACGATGCGGGCGATGCGGCGCACGCCGCGAAGGCCAAGCGCATCTGGCTAGACGACGAGCCACCGCTCGCCGACGCGGAGTCGGGCCCGGCGGCGACGGTCAAGGCCGTGGACGTATCGCACGAGCCGCGGCCCGCGCCGCCCGCCACGGACCTCTCGGTGCCGATTCCGCCGCAGATCACGACGGCGCCCGAGCCCGGCAAGGGCTGAGTCGACCGGGCCGCTCAGGCGGCGAGAAGATCGTTGACGTGCGTGGCGATATGCTCGCCGGCC
The DNA here is from genome assembly GCF_902833455.1 of Caballeronia sp. BCC1704. NCBI lineage: Bacteria > Pseudomonadati > Pseudomonadota > Betaproteobacteria > Burkholderiales > Burkholderiaceae > Caballeronia > Caballeronia sp. BCC1704. The sequence goes on from NZ_CADFFT010000001.1 coordinate 1,357,021, forward strand.
ACGCCGTAGATGTGGATCGATACGGCGCGCGTTGCCGCGTCGGCTGGATTGCAAAGCTGATGAATCGCGCCGCGTCCCGCGTCCGCATACGACACGGCGCCGGCTTCGCGCGGATGCCGGCGCGTCTCGATGGCGCGATGCGCGTTCGCGTCCCAGCGATACTGCGTCTCGGCGAGCGCACCGTCGATGACCGCATAACCGCACCATGTCCGATGCGCATGCACGGGGCTCGACTGCCCCGGCTCCCAGACCAGCGCCGCGATCGCGTAACGGCCGAGCGGATCGGCGGCGAGCAAGTGACGCTGGTAGCCCTGCGGACTGCCGGCGCGCTGATCGGCACGCAGAAGCGCCGGATCGGCGATCGCGCGGGAGAGCGCCGCATGCACTCGCACGCCGAGCGACATCCCGCCATCGGCTTGCGCCGCATCGAGCGCGGCATCGATTTCGTGACAGAGGCGGGTGACGGCAGCATTCCGGTCAGCCGGGAAATGTGCGCTGCGTTGAGTGGCGAGTTCGAGTTTCATGATGACGTGCGTGCCGGTGATGTCGATCACGAATTTATACCGGCTTGCATCCGGAAACGGTTTCCATATAATTCCGCTCGGAGAAGCAAAAATAGAAAATTTTCCTATCGGGGGTGCAGTATGGGAATGGACCTCATCGACCGCAAGCTGCTCGAACTGCTGCAAGGCGACGTGACGATGCCTATCGCGGAACTGGCGTCGCGGGTGAATTTGTCGCAGACGCCGTGCTGGAAGCGGGTGCAGCGTCTGAAGGAGACCGGCGTGATTCGCGCGCAGGTCGCGCTGTGTGATCCGAAGAAACTAGGCGTCGGCACGACGGTGTTCGTCGCGGTACGCACGAATCAGCACACGCAAAGCTGGGCCGACGAATTCACGCACGCCGTGCGCGACATCCCGGAAGTGGTCGAGGTGTATCGAATGAGCGGCGAGACGGATTACTTGCTGCGCGTGGTGGTATCCGATATTGATGATTACGACCGCGTCTACAAGCAGCTCATTCGCGCGGTGCCGCTCTACGACGTCAGTTCGAGCTTCGCGATGGAGCAAATCAAGTATTCGACGGCGCTGCCGGTGCGGCCCGCCGCCGACGCCTGAACTCGCAACCTAGGACGCGCAAGAAAAAGCCGCCCGGGGAGGGCGGCGCAACACGTCCGGTCACTAGGTATTCCGGTCTTGCCCCGTCTAGCCCTCGCCGGAATCGGACGCGCATGGAATCGGCTTGAGTATGGTCATTCGGGCGCGCCTCTTACAAGCTGGGCGATGCAGCAGTGAATTTCACGGGCCTCGTCCGCGCAGCGAAATGACCGCGGCCGGTCGCAATCCAACTGAAAAGCAGTGCGGGTACGATGCTGGCTTTATCTCGATAATTGCAACGAGCCGCTGCGCCCGCCATGACCGACAACCCTCGCCAAGATCGCCCGAACCTCCAGCGCAAGAAGAATCCGACCTTGGGCATCACCGTGTTCATCGTGGTCGTGGTGCTGCTCGTGATCTTCACGCTGCTCTTCAACGCGATCCGCGACAAGCGCGAGTTCGACGAGCACAACGCGCCGCCCGCCGCCGCGAGCGACGCGCGTCCGGCACTGCCGGCCACCGGCGCCTCGCAGTAAGGCGTTCGCTTCACGCCGGCAGGTGAATCTGCGTCGCGTCCTTGCGGATGAGCGCCGACGCCGTGAGCATCTGCTTGCATTGATGCGCGAGCAGTTTCAGATCCTGAATCGCATCGGCGGGCAGACTCTGCGCGCGTTCCGCTGCGGCGACCATGGAATCCAGATCGCGGCGGAGCGTCTTGATCGCATCGGGCGATGCAGCGCCGTCTTCCTCCGAGACGACCGCCTGCGCTTCCGACAAGTTGTCCCGCACGACGGCGAACGCGCGCTGCACCGGTTCGAATGACTGGCCGTCGGCACCGTTGAGCGACTGCAAGAGCGGCGCGGCCGCCGTGATCTGCGACGCGAGCACGTGGCTTTGCACGAGCAGATCGTTGAGTTCGGCGACGTAACGTTGCTGTGCCTTCGGCTCCAGCATCATGCGCTGGAAAGCCTGCGCGAGGTTGGCGAAGGCGACGTGCACGTTCTTGCGCGCGAGGCGATAGCCGTAGTCGCGATCGAGCGCGGACGCGACAACCGTGGCGGCGGCCGATGCGCCCTTGCTCGCGGTCGCAGCCGTGCTCTCGCCGATGCCCGCCGACGACAGCCGCTCGGCCGTCGCGCTCGCGGCCTTGATCGCGCTGGCCGCGACGGCTTCGGCTTCTGCCGTCGCGGTGGCTTCCGCTGGCTCGCTGGCCGCTTCGGCGGAGACGGAGACCGGCTGCATCGACGAGGCGAACGCGGCGCGCGCCTGACCGTCGGCGAAGACGGCGCTCGGCGCGCTGGTTGCCGCGGCCGTTGCCGTTGCCGCGGCCGCCGCGCGCGCCGCGCCCGCTGCCGCCTTCGCCTTCCAACCCCAGCTGGCTTCGAGGTAATTACGCGTCGCGGCCAGCAGGTCCTTCACGAGCTTGCCCATCAGCCGATATTCCCAGTACGGGAACAGGTGGCTCGCCGCAATGGCGATCGCGCAGCCGACGACCGTATCGATGGCCCGCTCGCCGATCAGCCGCAAGCTGCCCGGCGCGAGCAGATGGAACATCAGCAACACGTAGCTGGACGTGAACACGACGCTGCCCGCGTAATTGAAAAGCAGCAGGCTGTAGCTCATCACCATCGACGCGAACATGGCGACCAGCAGAATATGCGGGTCCTTCACGAGCAGAATGAGCGCGATGGTGACCGCGCAGCCGATCGCCGTGCCGATGATCCGCTGCGTGTTGCGCTGCTTGGTGAGCGAATAGCCGGGCTTCAGGATGATGACCGTGGTCATCACGATCCAGTACGCATTGGTGAGCGGCAAGAGCCTGCCGAGCCAGAAGCCGACGCCCACCGCGATGGTCACGCGCAGCGCATGGCGAAAGCTCGGCGATGCCATGGTCAGGTTCGAGAAGATCTGCCTGAACGGCACGCGCCGGCTGGAGATGAATCGCGAGAGCGCGTGGTCGATCTGCAATTCGGTTTCGGTCGGGCTCGCGTCGTCGCGCGTGCGGCGGCGCATCTTGTCGATGAGGCGCGTCGCGCTCCAGAGCCGCCGGAACACTGCCGCCGCCGCGGCATACGCTTCGGGATTCTTCTCCGGCAGCGCGTGCTTGCGCATGAGTTCCAGTTCGTATTCGATCGCGCGCAGTTCGGCCTTCGTGCTGATCTGCTTCGGCGCCGGACGATTCTGCAGCACCGCGAGCCCGATCTCCTGCAAGTCCTCGCCCGCCTTGCGCATCAGGTCGCGATAGAACACGAGCACGTCCGAGCCCGCGAACGTCTTGCGCACGAGCGGATAGTCCGTGTGCGCGCCCACGAAGAACTCGTGCAGATCCACGATGTTGATGAACAGATTGAATAGCCGCGCGCGCCGCGCATCCAGCTTGCCGCTTTTCACCTTGGGCAGATTGCGCAGCACGATGTCGCGCGCGCCTTCCTGCTGCTCGACCGCCGCGATCTGCTTTTCGATCAGCTTTCTGTAGCACTCGTCGAGATCGGCGTCGTTGTCATAGAACTCGGCGCGCGCCTGAAGATATTCCGCGCAACTGAAAATGCTCTGCGCGAGCGCCTGCCGCTCGATCCGATAGACGAGCAGATGCGACACGAGCGTGGCCCAGTACGTGTACCAGAGCCCGCCCAGCAGAATCCACGACGCGTTGATGAGCGCCTGCATCGGCGTGAAATGCTCTTCCAGCGTCACGATCATCATGAAGAGCGTGGCGAAGCTGATCTGCGGCCAGCGGTTGCCGTAGACCACGATCAGCGAGAGCACGAAGGTGAGCGGCACCACGGTCAGCCAGAGCGTGAGCGGATGCGCCGTCGCGATGCCGGTGGCAAGGGCCGAGAAGAAGCCGATGAACGTGCACGCCAGCATCTCGTTGTGCTTGTGCTTGAGCGGGCCGGGCATGTCGACGACGCACGCGCCGAGCGCGCCCGTCGCGATGGTGAAGCCGAGCTCGCGGTTGTGAAACACCGTGAGCATGAGCACTGCGGGCAGCGAGATGCCGAGCGCGCAGCGCAAGCCGCCAAAGAAGTACTGGCTGTAGATGAACTTCCTGATTTCGAACGAGTAACGCATCGACTTCCTGTGTGGACGCTCGGGGGCGGGCAAGGGCGATGTCGAGTCTAACCCAACTCACCGGGCCTTCGGACCTCGGCCGAATGGCCGAGTTCTCGGCACGCGCGACCCTTTGTTATGCTGGCGCTTGATTTGACAAAGCTTTGCCTTTCGCGGCTTTCAGAGCGCATCCCGACCGCCTTCCATGCTCGAACTCTTCTACTCGAATCGCCACGAAACGCTTGCTGCCGCGCTGTTCGAAGACCTCGACGCCTTCGCCATGCGCGAGAGCGATCCGTTCGCGAGCGAGGCCGTGATCGTGCCGAGCGCAGCCGTGCGCCGCCGCCTGGAACTCGACATGGCCGAGCGTTTCGGCATCTGCGCGAACGTGCAGTTCTGCTATCTCGCGCAGTGGCTGTGGGCGCAGATCGGCCGCGTGCTGCCGGTGCCCGCGCATTCGCCGTTCGCGCCGGACCGGCTCGCGTGGCGCTGCTATCGCCTGTTCGACGAACCGGCGTTCCGCGAGGCGCCGCGCCTGTCGACGTATCTGAACGCCGCCGACGATTCCATGCGCTACGAACTCGCGCGCCGCATCGCGACGGTGTTCGATCACTATCTGACGTATCGCCCGGAATGGCTCACGCACTGGCAGGCGGGCGGCTCGATTCTCGCGGGCGGCGGCGCGCAGATCGACGGGCGCGGGCCGCATCTGTCCGGCGCGAGCGACCTTCAGCGCCAGGACGAACATTGGCAGGCGGCGCTGTGGCGCGCGTTGCTGGAAGATCTCGCAGCGCCGGATCGCGAGCACGACCCGACGCCGCCCGCTTACCGCTTCCTCGCCGAAGCGCCGCGCTTCGACCTCGATACCGCGATGCGGGCCGAGTGGCCGCGGCGCATCAGCGTATTCGCGCTGCCGACGATGCCGCCGCTGCATATCGCGCTCTTGCGCGAGTTGTCGCGCTGGATCGACGTGCGCATCTACGCGCTCAACCCCTGCCGCGAATTCTGGTTCGACATCGTGAGCGAGGCGCGCGTCGAGCAACTGCAACTGAAGGGCGAGGCGGACTTTCAGGAAGTCGGTCATCCGCTGCTCGCGGAGTGGGGGCGGCAGACGCAAGCGCAACTGCATATGCTCAACGAGCTGACGGAAAGCGCGGCGTCCAGCGAACGCGAACTGTTCGAAGAGAACCCCGCGCCGACGTGGCTCGCGCGCGTGCAGAACGGCATCCTCACGCTCGATGAAGACAACGCCTCGCCGCTGCCGGAAGAGATCGTCGATACGGGCGTCGAAGTCCACGTTTGCCATAGCCTCTCGCGGCAACTGGAAGTGCTCCACGACCGTCTGCTCGACTGGTTCGACTCCATAGAAGGCCTCGAGCCGTCCGACGTGCTCGTCGCGTTTCCGGATCTCGCGGTGGCCGGCCCGCTGATCGACGGCATTTTCGGCACCGCGCCCGCCGGGGCCAGCAACGAGCGGCGGCGCATTCCGTATCGCATCACGGGCTTGCCGCCGTCGCAGGCGAATCCCGTGGCGCGCGCGGTGCTCGACTGGCTCGCGCTCGCCGAGCGCGGCGTCGGCGCGCCGGAGTTGATCGAGTGGCTGCGCGTCGATGCGATCGCCACGCGCTACGGCATCGACGCCGCATCGCTCGAAACGGCGCAGGAGTGGCTGGCGCAGGCGGGCGCGCGACGCGGATTGCGGCCCGACGAGGTCACGAGCGAGCATGTGCCCGCCGCGCGCCACACGTTCGCCGACGCGCTCACGCGGCTCTACCTCGGCTATGCGCTGCCCGGCGGCGGCGCGCCGGTCGCGGACTGGCTGCCGGTGGAGGGCGCGCAAGGCTCGGAAGCGGAACTCCTCGGGCGTCTGACGCGCTTCATCGACGACATCGACGCCTTCGCGAAAGAGATCGAGACGCCGCGCAACGCGCGTGCGTGGGGCGATTTGCTGCTCGATGCGCTCGAACGTTTCTTCGATGCAGGCGTCGCGTTCAACGACACCATCGGCGACGTGCGCCACGCCATCGACGCGCTGATCGCCGCGATCGACGAAGGCGCGCGCGATACGCCAGTGCCGGCCGCCGTGATCCGCACCGCGCTCGCCGATACGCTCGACGATCCCGCGCGCGGCGGCGTGCCGTGGGGCGGCGTCACGTTCTCGTCGCTCACGAGCTTGCGCGGCTTGCCGTATCGCGTCGTGTGCCTGCTCGGCATGGACGACGGCATGCTGCCGAGCCTCGCGCGCGCCGACGAGTTCGATCTGATGGCGCGCTTCGGCAAGCTCGGCGACCGTCAGCGGCGCGACGACGAGCGCAATCTCTTCCTCGACCTGATGCTGGCCGCGCGCGACCGGCTGATGATCGCGTACACGGGGCGCAGCATTCGCGACAACGCCGTCCTGCCGCCGGCCGCGCTCATCGACGAACTACTCGATTATCTGGCGCAGGCGGTCGTGGGCAAGCATGCGGCGCCGGAAGCGCTGCGCGAGGCGCGCGCCTTGTTCGTCCACGAGCATCCGCTTCAGCCGTTCGCGCCCGAGTATTTCGAGCCCGGCGGCCGCCTTTTCACGTACGAGCCTGAGCGGGCGGAACTGGCCCGCGCGCTCGCGGCGGGGCGCACGCACGGCAGTCCGCCGTTCTTCGCCACGCCGCTGCCGCCCGAAGAGGATGAAGACATCGTCGCGTTCGACGACTTCGTGCGCTTCTGGCGGCACCCGGCGCGCGCGCTGCTGCGCGATCGCTTAGGCATTGCGCTCGTCGATGCCGATGCGGAGCTCGACATCACCGAGCCGTTCGAACTGGGCTTCGCGGGCCGCGATGCGCTCGCGGCCCGCGTGCTGCCGTCGCTGCTCGATGCCACGGACGATGCCGCCGCGCGCGCGCGCGAACGCGCCCGCCACGTCGCGCGAACGAGCCCCGAGATGCCGGGCGGCGCGACGGGCGCGGTCTGGCAGGCGCGCGAGATGCACGCGCTCGCGCATCTGGCGGACCGCATCCGCGTGTCGGTGGCGGAAGGCGTGACGCGGCTGCCGTTCGTGCTCGACATCGCGCCGCGCTGGCCGGACACGGCCGGCGTGCCACTCTTCGCGAAGTACGACGACGCGCTCGTCGACGAGCGGTCGTTCACGCTCGCCGGCACGCTGAGTCGACTGACGCCGCAAGGGCAGGTGATCTACCGCTACGATCAGCCGCGCGCCCGCGATTACCTGTCGGCGTGGCTCGCGCATCTGGCCTATTGCGCGGCGCTGCCGGACGGTCCGCGCCGCACCATCTGGCACGGGCGCGGCGCGCAGTCGGCGGATTTCGAACTCGCGCCCGTCGCCGATCCGCTCGCGCATCTCGGCACGCTCGCGGCGCTGTATCGCGCGGGACGACGCATGCCGCTGCGCTTTTTTCCGAAGAGCGCATGGCTCAAGCTGACAGAAGGCGATGCCAAAGCGCATGCCGCGTGGGAGTCCGATCGCACGCGCGCAGAGTCCGACGATCCGGCGTATCGCATCGCGTTTCGCGGTGAATCATTAAAGCTCGACGAACGCTTCGCCGCGCTCGCGCGCATCGTCTTCGAACCGCTTCGACAGCATCTGCGGAGCGGCGCATGACCACCACGACTGACGTTGTGAATCACGAAACCGTGCAGGAACTCGACGTCTTCGCGTGCCCGCTCGATGGCGTCAACCAGATCGAGGCGTCGGCCGGAACGGGCAAGACCTGGAACATCTGCGCGCTGTACGTGCGCCTGCTGCTGGAAAAGCAGTTGAGCGTCGAGCGCATCCTCGTCGTCACCTTCACGAAGGCCGCGACCGCCGAACTGCACGAGCGCATCCGCACGCGGCTCGCGGGTGTCGCGCATGCCATCGAAAACGGCGACGCGGCGGGCGATCCGTTCATCGAGCGGCTCTTCGAAACCACGCTCGAACAGATGGACCCGGAAGAGGCGCTGCAACGCATCCGCATCGCGCTGCATAGCTTCGATCAGGCCGCGATTCACACGATCCACGCGTTCTGCCAGCGCGCATTGCAGGAAGCGCCGTTCGCCGCCGCAATGCCGTTCGCGTTCGACATGGAGGCCGACGACAGCACGCTGCGCTTCGAACTCGCCGCCGATTTCTGGCGCGAGCGCGTCGAGCCTGCGGCGGCGCGCGTGCCTTCGTTCGCGTCGTGGCTCGTTGCGAAAGGCGCGGGGCCGGCATCGCTCGATGCGCAGCTCGCGCGACGCCTGAAGAAACCGCTCGCGAGACTGCGCTGGGGCAGTTTCGCCGATGTTCAAGCCGCAGAAGCGGCCGACGCGAAGGCGCTTTTCGACGAAGCCTGCGCGCTGTGGCACGCCGAGCGCGACGCGATCGCGAAGCTGCTCTTCGACGCCGAGGCCATGCTGAAGCAGACCTCGCACAAACGGTCGATGATCGAAGCGGCCATCGACGCGTGGGCCGAATATTTCGCCGATGCCGACTGTCACGCGCCACCGCCGAAAGACGCGCTGAAGATCACCGCGTCGGCGCTGGCGAAGGGCACGAAGGTCAAGCACACGCCGCCTGCGCATGCGTTCTTCGAGCACGCGGAGACGCTCGCCGCGGCGGCCGCTGCTGCTGAAGCGTCGCAGCGCGCGCTGTGGCTCGACCTCGTGCGCGAGTGGCTCGACTACGCGCCGGCCGAGTTGTCGGCAAGAAAGCGCGCGCGCCGCGTCGTCTCGTTCGACGACCTGCTCTCGAACCTGCATCACGCGCTCGTCAAACATGCATGGCTTGCCGAGGCGTTGCGCGAGCGTTATCCGGCGGCGCTCATCGACGAGTTTCAGGACACGGACCCGCTGCAATACGCCATCTTCAATCGCGTTTTCGCGCCGCACGGGCCGCTCTTTCTCGTCGGCGATCCGAAGCAGGCCATCTACAGCTTTCGCGCCGCCGATCTGCACACGTATCTCGCGGCGCGCGAGGGCGCGAGCGCGCGCTACACGCTTGCGGTGAACCAGCGGTCGACGGCGCGCATCATCGAGGCGTGCAACCGCGTGTTCGGCGCGAATCCGTCGGCGTTCATCCTCGAAGGGCTCGACTATCAGCCGGTGCGCGCGGGCACGCGCGCGCGCGGGCCGTTCGTCGATGCGACGCCCGCCGCCGCGTACTCCGATTTCGCCGATTTTTGCGTGTGGATGCTGCCGCACGGCGAGTCGGCGCTTTCGAAGGGCAACGCCCAGCGCGATGCGGCCGAAGCGTGCGCCGCCGAAATCGCGCGGCTCTTGCGCGGCGCGCAGCGCGGCGAAGTGAACATCGGCGACGAGCCGCTTCGCGCGGGAGATATCGCGGTGCTCGTGCAGACGCACCGGCAGGGCAGCATGGTCAAGCGCGTGCTCGCGGCGTGGGGCGTCGGTAGCGTGGAACTGGCGCAGGCGTCGGTGTTCGGCTCGCTCGACGCCGAGCAGATCGAACGCGTGCTCGCCGCCATCGACACGCCGGGCGATTTGCGGCGTCTGCGCGCCGCGCTCGCGACCGACTGGTTCGGGCTCGATGCCGGCGCGCTTTGGCGTCTGGAACACGCGGTTTCGGCGCCGGATTCGAACGACGGACCGAACGACTCGACGAACTGGGTCGAGCGTTTCTCGCGCTATCGCACCATTTGGCACGAGCGCGGCTTCGCGGTGATGTGGCGCACGCTGACGCGCGAACTGTCGATCGCCGCGCGCCTCGTCACGCGGCCGGACGGCGAGCGCAGGCTCACGAACATCAACCATCTGGCGGAACTGTTGCAGGCGCGCTCGGCCGAGCAGCCCGGCATCGCGCCGACGCTGCGCTGGCTCGCCGCGCAGCGCGCGCAGCAAGGCGGCGGCGAGGACGCGCAGTTGCGGCTGGAGTCGGACCGCAATCTCGTGCAGATCGTGACGATCCACAAGTCGAAAGGGCTGGAGTACGCGGTCGTGTTCTGCCCGTTCCTGAACGACGGTGCATCGCGCGACGCGCCGAAGTCCGGCTTGCCCGACGCGAAGGAGTATCACGACGAAGCGGGCGAAGCGGTGCTGCACTACGGCATCGACGAGGACGAATCGAAGGAGGTGAGCGCCGCGATCGCCCGCGAGCAGGCGGCGGAGCGCGCGCGCCTCGTCTACGTGGCGCTGACGCGGGCGGTGTATCGCTGCTATGTGGTCGCGGGCGTGTATATGTCGAATGTCTCGAACAAGTCGACGAAGGAGTCGCGACGAAGCGTGCTCAACTGGCTCGTCGCGGGCGCGGGGCAGGACTTCGACGCGTTCTGCGAGGAGCCGCCCGACGAAGCGGGAATCGTCGCGGCATGGCATGCGCTGGAAGCGCAGTCCGATGGCGCGATCGGCGTGGCGCCGTTGCCGGTGATCGGCGCGCGCGAGCCGCTCGCCGCCGAGGCCGCGGGGCCGCACGAGATGACCGCGCGAACGAATCAGCGCCTGTTGCGCGACCGCTGGCGCATGGCGAGCTTCAGTTCGCTGATCGCGGCGGGCGCCCGCGACGAGGCGAATCAGCCGCAGCCGGTCGACGCGCGGCCCGATCACGACGAACTCGCGGACCTCGACGTGCCGGTTCTCCAGCCAGCCGCGCCGCGCGACGAGACCGCGCTCGCCGACGACGACATCCTCGCGTTTCCGCGCGGCGCGGCGGCGGGGGAATGTCTGCATCGCATGTACGAACTGGCGGACTTCACGCAGCCCGCGACGTGGGGCGATGCGATCGACCGCGCGTTGCGCGAGCATCCGACGCCCGCGCCCGAGCCGATCTCCCGGCGTCTTCGGCCGATGATGCAGCGCCTGCTCGCCGATACGCTCTCGACCGAGATCGCGCCGGGTCTTCGGCTGTCGCAGATTCCGCCCGCGCGTCGCATGAATGAGCTGGAGTTTCTGTTTCCTGCGCCGTCGCTGGACTTCGCGGCGCTGCGGCGGATTCTGGCCGCGCACGGCTATCCCGACGTCGTGCTGGAGGCGGGCGCGTTGCGGGGCTTCATCAAGGGGTTCATCGACATGATCGTGGAGCACGACGGGCGCTATTGGATCATCGACTGGAAGTCGAACTATCTCGGCGAGCGCGCCGCGGACTACAGCGCCGCGCCGCTCGCCGAAGCGATGGCGCATCACGCGTATCACCTTCAGGCGCTCGTGTATGTGGTCGCACTGCACCGGTATCTGCGCGCGCGGCTCGCTGCATACGACTATGAAACGCACGTCGGCGGCTATCTGTATTTGTTCGTGCGTGGCGTGCGGCCCGACTGGCGCGATGACGACAGCGGCGCGCCGAGCGGCGTGCATCGCGGACGCCCGCCGCTTGTGCTCGTCGAGGCGCTTGACCGGCTGATGTTTGGAGGCGTGGCGTGAGCAAGGTCCAGTTGTACGCGCCGACATCGCGCTTCGCGGACGAAGGCGCTGCGCTCCGGCGGCTGATGTGCGGAGGCGTGGTATGAGCACGATGGACGTCAATGTGCCGACATCGCGATTCGCGGACGAAGGCGCCCCGCACGACCGGCAAATGTGCGGAGGCGTGGCATGAGCACGATGGACCTGAACGCGCCGACATCGCGCTTCGCGGACGAAAGCGCTGCGCTCGACCGGCTGATGCGCGGAGGCGTGGCATGAGCACGATGAACCTGAACGCGCCGACAACGCGCTTTGCGGATGAAGGCGCCGCGCTTGACGTGCTCATGCGCGAAGGCGTGGCAGAGCACGATGGACCTGAACGCGTCGGCATCGCGCTTCGCGGACAAAAGCGCCGCGCTCGACCGGCTGATGTGCGGAGGCGCGGCATGAGAACGATGTACCTGAATGCGCCGGTATGGCGCGTCGCGGACGAAGGCACTGCGCTCGAGCGGCTCATGTGCGGAGGCGCGGCATGAGCACGATGAACGTCAATGCGGCGGTATGGCGTATAGCGGAGAAAAGCGTGGAGAAAAGGGCGGCGTTCGCCAAGGCGCCCCGACGGCTGATGTGCGGAGGCGTGGCATGAGCACGATCGAGTTGAATGCGCCCGCATCGCGTTTCGCGGACGAAAGCGCGGCACTGGCCGAAGGCTTCGCGCGGCGCATGGCCGAACTGTCGCGGCGTTCCGGTGCGAACGCAAACGCAGTGGCGTGGGCCGAACGCGCGGCGCTCGCAATCAGCAGCGCGACGGCGCTCGGGCACGTGTGCATGCCGCTCGCCGCGGTCGCGCGCCGTCACGGCGGACGCGCGCGCGAGGTCCGCGAGGCGCTGCTCGCAAGCGGCGTCGCCAGCCTCGCGCGCACGCAGCCGCTCATGCAGTCGGCGGATTTGCTGCCGCTCGTCATCGACGAGGACGGCCGGCTTTATCTCGCGCGCTACTTCGACTACGAGCGGCGGCTCGCGCTTGCGCTCGTCGAGCGGGCGCGGGCCGTGCGGGATCCTGTGTCCGGGCGCGAGCTCTCGGCGGACGCCGAGCGCATCGCGAGTTATTTCGGGACGAGCGCGGGCGAAGAGATCGACTGGCAGCGCGTCGCGGCGCTCGTGGCGCTGGCGGGACGGCTGACCATCGTGAGCGGCGGTCCGGGCACGGGCAAGACGACGACGGTGGTCGGCGTGCTGGCCTGTCTGCTCGACGCCGATCCCAACCTGCGCATCGCGCTCGCCGCGCCGACCGGCAAGGCCGCGCAGCGCATGCAGGAGGCGCTGATCGAGCGCGCGGACAAGCTCCCGCCCGAACTCGCGCAACGCTTGCCGCGCACGTCGTTCACGCTGCAGCGACTGCTGGGCGTGCTGCCGGATGGCGGCTTCCGGCATCATCGGGAGAATCCGCTGCCGTACGACGTGATCGTCGTCGATGAAGCGTCGATGATCGATGTCGCGCTCGCGGCGCATTTGCTCGAAGCCGTCGCGCCGACGAGCCGGCTCGTGATGCTCGGCGACAAGGACCAGCTTTCCGCGGTCGAAGCGGGCGCGGTGTTCGCGGAACTGAGCGCGCAGCCGTCGTTCAGTCAGGGCGGCGCGCGGCGCATTGCCGAGGCGCTCGGCGTGGACTACGCGCGCTTGCGGGCGGCGTTGCCGTCGGGTGCGCCTTCGGTTGAAGCAATCGGGGCGGCGCTTGCGGCGGCGCAGAACGTAGACGAGGAAGATTTGTTGGCGCCGCGAGATGCGCGACGCGATGAGCAAACTCACGTTGCGCCGGCCGGTATGGCTGCGGCGTTGCCGTCGGGTTCGCCTTTGGTTTCCTCGTCAGACGACGATTCGGATGGCGAAGCGATCGGCGCGGGGCTTGCGGCGACTCAGAGCGCAGACGACGGAGACTTGTTCGCGCCGCGAGACGCGCGACGCGATGAGCCAACTCCCGTTGCGCCGGCCGGTAAGGCTGCGGCGTTGCGCGCCAGATCGGCGTCGCGCACGCAAGCCGTTTTCGATGACGAAGGCTACGCCGACCTTTTCGCGACCATCGACACGGAGACGTATCCGGAAGATGAACGTAGCGACGGTGCGCGGCGGAGCGTGGACGACGAGCGAATTCAGCAGGAGGCACCGAACAAGCGCGATGAGCGGGATGACAACGCCGGGCGCGAACGGCGGGACGAGCTTAACGAGCAACGCGAGGGCGATCAGTCTGATAAGCGCGACTGTCGAGCTGAGCGTAAAAGCCGCGACGAGGGAAACCAGCGCGACGACCGTACACAGTACGACGAGCGTGATCAGCGCGGGGAGCAAACCGACGACAGCGAGCAGGACCGACGCAGCGAACAGGAGGATCGGCACCACGAGCACCACGGCCACAATGAGCGCAACGGCCGAAACGTGTACTACGGCCGTAACGAGCATGACGAGCAAAGGGAACGTGACGAGCCCAAACAGCACGCTAATCTAAACGAACCCAGCGAAAACGACAGGCGCATCGCGGCCGACGATCCGAGCCACACCGACGCCCCGCTCACCGATTGCGTCCTCTGGCTTGCGCGCAATTACCGCTTCGGGCTGGATTCGGCGATCGGCCGCTTGTCGATCGCCATCCGCGACGGCGATGCGCAAGCTGCGCTCGCAGCGCTCGACATCCGGCAATCGCCCGCGACAGCTGAAGACGCAGCCGCCGTGCTCTTCGACGACGCGCACGCCACGCTATCCGAGCGCACGCTCGCGCACCTGGCGACAGGTTTCGCCCCTTACGCCGATGCCCTTTCGTCCGTACTCGAGGCGCGTCGCTCGGCGTCAGTCGGCGCGCAGAATGACGAAGCCCAGCTCTTCGACTCCCTGAACCGCTTTCGCGTGCTGTGCGCGACGCGCAAAGGCCCGCGCGGCGTCGACGAAGTGAACGCCCGCATCGCGGCAAAAGTGCGGGAGCAAGCCGGCATTGCGCTTGCGCTCGGCGCACAATGGTTCGCCGGGCGGCCGGTGATCGTCACGCGCAACGACTACGCGCTCGGGCTTTTCAACGGCGATATCGGCATCGCGCTGCCGGGCGCGGACGGCGCGCTTCGCGTGGCCTTCCGCATGGCCGACGGCTCGGTGCGCTACGTCTCGCCCGCCGCGCTGCCGCCGCACGATACGGCGTTCGCGCTCACGGTCCACAAGTCGCAGGGATCGGAGTTCGACGAGGCGGCGCTCGTCTTGCCGGGGAGCTTCGTGCGCGTGCTGTCGCGGGAGCTGGTGTACACGGCCATCACGCGGGCCAAGCGCCGGATCGAGGTGATCGGCTCGGCGGAGATCTTCGCGCAGGCGGTCGATGCGCCGACGCGCCGCGATTCCGGCCTCGCGGCGAGAATGATGCGATTGATGAGCGCGAGCGCCGGGACTTGAGGCGCGTGCCTATTCGAAGGAGTCACTCTCATGACCGATAGCTTCGCGATCGCGCCGGGCGAGATCGAGTTGACGGCGGTGCGCGCGCAGGGCGCGGGCGGGCAGAACGTCAACAAGGTGTCGAGCGCCATTCACCTGCGCTTCGACATTCGCGCGTCGTCGCTGCCGGAGCACATCAAGGCGCGTCTGCTCGCGCTCGCCGATAGCCGCGTGACCCGCGACGGCGTCATCGTCATCAAGGCACAGGAGCATCGCACGCAGGACATGAATCGCGCCGCGGCGCTCGCGCGGCTCGACGAACTCATTCGCAGCGTGAGCGTCACGCGTCGCAAACGCATCGCGACGAAGCCCACGCGCGCGTCGCAGGTTCGCCGTGTCGAAGGGAAAGTGAAACGCGGCGCGGTGAAAGCGGGGCGCGGACGGGTGCGGGACGAGTAGGGCGGCGGGGCGTGCTGGTTCTTGCGCGTGGAAAGGCATGCGCTAGGTGACGTCCGTCGCTAGAGTCGTTCGCGCGAGCATTGCGAGCAGGACGTGCTCGAGGCTTCTAATGCGCCGGCCAAGCCGAGCGCGGATGCCAAGCCGGCATCCGCTTGCCCGCGACCATATCTGCGCATTTCTCCGAGTTCACGAGCGACACGTGTTCATCGGGAATGGCGGCGGCTGCGCTGCGCCGCGAAAGTGGAGCGCAAAACTCGACCGGCTCGTTCGAACGAGCACAAGGACTACCGCGCCAGCGCCTGTCGCGCGCTGAACGGCATCCGCTCAGCAACGGGCGTCGCGGGAGCGGAGTGCATACCGCGCTGCGTAGCGAAAGTGCGAGCGCAAACCCGCGCGACTCATTCGAACACGCAGAAAGATGAGCGGGTAAGCGCCTGTCGCGCGCTGGACGGCATCCGCTCAGCAGTGGGCGTCGCGGGAGCGGAGCGCATACCGCGCTGCGTTGCGAAAGTGGGAGCGCAAATCCGCGCGACTCATTCGAACACGCAGAAAGATGAGCGGGTAAGCGCCTGTCGCGCGCTGGACGGCATCCGCTCAGCAACGGGCGTCGCGGGAGCGGAGCGCATACCGCGCTGCGTTGCGAAAGTGGGAGCGCAAATCCGCGCGACTCATTCGAACACGCAGAAAGATGAGCGGGTAAGCGCCTGTCGCGCGCTGGATGGCATCCGCTCAACAATGGGCGTCGCGAAAGCCGAGCGCAAACCGCGCGACTCATGTGAATGGGTAGGAAGATGAGCAGGCAAGCGCCTGTCGCGCCCTAGACGCCAGCCGCTCAGCGACGAGCGCCGCGAAAGCCAAGCGTGGATGCCGACCCGGCATCCGCTCGACAATCCGGTGGCCAGCGCCGTGCCCGCGCATCCTTCATCACGAGCGACACGCGTTTATCGAGAGAAGCGCGGCCCGCACTCCGCCGCCAACGCAGAGGGCCATCCCGGCCGACGTAGTCCGACGAGTGCACACACTACCGCGCAAGCGACTTCCTCCCGCCAAACGGCATCCGCTTGACCACGCCCGTCGCCAGCGCCGTGCCCGCGAGCACGACCGCGCATCCTTCCATCATCACGAGCGAGAGGTGCTCGTCCAGGAAAAGCGCGCCCCACAAGATGCCGAAAAGCGGAATGACGAACGTGACCGTCATCGCGCGCGCCGGGCCGGCCGACGCCACCAGCCCGAAGTAGAGGAAATACGCGATGCCCGTGCAGCACACGCCGAGCGCGATGACCGCCTCCCACGCATGCGCGGAGATCGGCGTCGCGGGCCACGTCATCGCGGCGAGCGGGGCAAGCGCGATGGTCGCGCCGATCATGCTGCCGGCCGCATTCGTGGTCGCGTCGACATCCATCAGGTACTTCTTCGCGAAGTTGCCCGCCACGCCGTAGAGCGCGGACGCCGCCAGCGCCGCCGCGGCCCCCAGCAGCCCGCGCACCGGCAGCGCCGACACGCCCGCGTCGTGCGCGCCCGGCGTCGCAATCTGGTTCCACACGAGCAGCAGCACGCCCGCGAAGCCGATCGCCATGCCGATGGTGCGCATCGTCGTCAGCCGGTCCTTCAACCACACGTACGCGACGAGCGCGCCCCAGAGCGGCGTCGTCGCGTTGATGACGGACGTCGCGCCCGCCGACAGCGTGAGTTCCGCGAATGCGAAAAGACAGAAGGGCGCGGCCGAATTGAGAATGCCGACGACGAAAAGCGGCACGGCGCGCTTGCGCATCGTCGAAAGCGTGTCGGCCCACGGGCGTCGCGCGAGCAGCATCGCGATCAGAAACAGCGCGCCGATGCCCACGCGCACGGCCATCAGCGGCGCGACACCGAACTCGACGACACCCACGCGGATGAAAAGAAACGACGCGCCCCACATGGCGGCCAGGACGACTAATTGAAACAAATTGACGATGGACATGACGTTGCGGACTTCTTCCTGCTGATAAAAGTCCGCGCATGTTACACCGCGCCGCGCGCCGGGAAGCGTTCGTCGAAAGAGAGCGCAAGAAGCAGGAACAAAGCAGGAACGCGCCCCGTCGCCGAACGGGGCGCGGGGGCGTGGTTAGTGCGGGGGAATCATCCACGTGAGCACGTTCTGTTGCAGCCAGACGAGCACGCCGAGAATGATGGTGAGCAGAATGGAATGCTTGAAAGTTCGCGCGAAGACGAGGCCTTCCTTGCCCTTCAGGTCGGTGGTCGCCACGCCCGTCGAGATGTTCTGCGGCGAGATCATCTTGCCCATCACGCCGCCGGACGAGTTCGTCCCCGCCATCAGCACCGGATTCAGATTGAGCTGGTGCGCCGCCACCACTTGCAGGTTGCCGAAAAGCGCATTGCCCGACGTGTCGCTGCCGGAGAGAAAGACCGCGACCCAGCCGAGAAACGCCGACACGAGCGGAAACAGCGGCCCGACCGACGCCACGCCCAGACCCAGCGTGTAGTTCATGCCCGAGTAGTTCATCAGATACGCGAGACCGACGATGGTCGCCACCGTCAGGATGGCGATGCGCGTCTGCACCCACGTATCGACGATCGCCGCGCCGAATTCACGCGCCGGCAGCTTGACGAGCGCGGCCGTGATGATGGCCGCCACCAGAATGGCCGTGCCCGTGGCGAGCGGCTGGAAGTCCCAGATCGCGCCGTACGGCTGGTTGTACAGCGTGATGTAGACGGCCTTGTCGAGCCCCGGCCACGACACCTTCACATCGCCGATCAGGAAGATCTTCGCGACCGTCCACACGATCACGACGATCGACACCACGATCCACGGCAGCCAGCCTTGCCCGCCCGAGAGCGCGGCGCGCGTGGCGCCCGCGCGATCGACGTTCACCGCGAAGCGTTCGTCGGGCGCGGGTTTCCAGACGCGCAGGAACGCAATCGTCAGAATGAGCGAGACGAGCGACGACAGCACGTCCGTGAGCGCGTAGCTGATGTAGTTCGACGTGACGAACTGCGTCAGCGCGAACGTCCCGCCGGAGACGAGCAGCACGGGCCACACGCGCATCATGTTGCGAAAGCCCGCGTACACGGCGATCACGTAGAAGGGCAGGAAGAACGCGAAAAGCGGCAACTGGCGGCCGACCATTTTCGCGAGCGCGTCCGTCGGCAGGTGCGTGACCGCGCCGAGCACGGTGATCGGCACGCCGAGCGCGCCGAAGGCCACCGGCGCCGTGTTGAAAATGAGCGTGAAAGTGAGCGCTTCGAGCGTCGGAAAGCCGAGCAGGATCAAAAGCGAACTCGTGATCGCGATCGGCGTGCCGAACCCGGAGATGCCTTCGAGCAGCGCGCCGAACGAGAAGCCGATGACCACCAGCACGATGCGCCTGTCGTTCGGCAGGTTATCGACCATCCAGAGCCGAAAGGCTTCGAAGCGCCCGGAGCGTTGCGCGACGTTGTAGAGCAGGATCGCCGCGAACACGATCCACATGACCGGCCACAGCGCGAAGACGGCGCCCGCCGCGACCGAATTCAGCGCGAGGCCAACCGGGAACTTCCAGCCCGCGACGGCGATGATGAGCGCGGCGATCAATCCCGCGAGCGATGCCTGCCACGCCGGGCGGCGCGCCCAGCCGAGCAGCACCAGCACGATGATGATCGGCAGCGCCGCCACGATGAACGACAGCGCCAGTGAATCGGCAATGGGTGTGAGTAGCTGATGGAACATCGAGTCTCCTTTTTTCTCTTGTTGGCGAAGCGGCGGCCGCAGCCGCCATGCGCGCGGAGTTCGATGTTTCAGTCGCGCACGCCGGCGACGTGCGCCGTCTTAAGCGCCGGCGTAACACGCCCACTAAGAATAGGTGACCGATGAGCCGCGTCAAGCGGTGAAAGCCCGCGTACGCGCCGTGGTTCGTCGGATTGGGTCAGCTGCGAATCAGCCTTCCACGGCTGCGGCTGCGGCCGTTGCTGCGCCGCTGTCGCGGTTCGCGGGCGGCGTCTGCCGGAACACCCAGACAGTCAGAAGCGCGATCGACGCAAGCATCCAAAGCAGAAAAAACACGAAGGCCATCATGTCCTGTTCCCCGAGAACGTGAAGTGGGCGACAGCGGCGCCGTCGCATCGCGGTAAATAGGGACGGTGAATAGCCAGAAACGTGCCAATTGTCTGTCCAATTCCGCCAAAGGCTTGTCAGAAAAGGAAAGAGAGAAGGCGCACCGAGCCGGCGACGCGGCGCATCGGGCGCGCGGCGTCGGAAAATGTTTCAGGTTCGTTACTGGGCACCGGACTTACGCCGGTGAACACGCCAATTTCGTAACGAAGATGAACACGCTCGCCCGACTCAGTGGCCGCGACCGCCTCCGTGGCCGAAGCCTCCATGTCCGCCGTAGCCGCCTTGCCACGTCCCGCCGCCGTGCCAGCCGCCACCGCCGTGCCATCCGCCGCCATGCCAGTCGCCGCCGTGGTGCCAGCCGCCGTGGTGCCAGCCGTATCCGTGGCCCCAGCAGCATCCGCCGCCCCAGTAGCCGAAGCCGACCGAGATCGCCGGATAGCCGTAGCCGTAATACGCCGGATACGGGTACGGGTAATACGGATAGCCATAGGACGGATAAGCGCCGTAGTAGCCGGCATAAGGGTAGACGGCGGAGTAGGGCACCTGTTCGGTCGAGTAGACGATGCCGGTCCCCGGCACCGCCGATGCGCCCGAGGCTCCGTTGGCCGGTAGCGCGAATTCACGCTGCGCATAGATGGCGCTGACCGTGGGGTAACCCGCGCCGGGGTAATCGGGATACGGGTAGTAACAGCCGCTAACCAGAAGTCCCACAGCGAGCGCGGCCATGCCGCTCTTTGCGTGGACGATGCGTGCGGACGTCATGATGCTGCTCCTTGAATTGCCTGCGGGACTCTTCGGGTTCAATGGTCTCGATAGAACCGATCCGGTCCGTTAAAGAGGAGCTTAGTCGATCGATGCATGGCGCGTGGCATGCGCCCGGTGAGGAACGATGGCTGGTATCGCTTCCTGTAACAGACTTGAAACACGTGCGGCCCCGACGATGTCGCGCCGCACGCTCGATGCGCTGCGGCCCTTACTTGCCGACCTGATTGCCGATGACCCCGCCGACGGCCGCGCCGCCCAGCGTCGAAAGCGCGCTGCCGCCGATCACGGCCCCGCCCGCTGCGCCGACGCCCGCGCCGATGGCGGTGTCGCGCTGACGCGTGGTCATGTTGTCGCAACCGGTCAATCCGGCGAAAGAAGCGATGAGCAGTGCTGCGGCGCCGATTTGTTTGATGTTTTTCATGTCGACTCTCCAGTGATGATGGAACGAATCGGCTGCGGCGTGACTTCCCGGACAAGACGACGGTCCGGCGCGCATGCCGCGTTTTTTCGCCGGTTCGTTCGATAGGCAGCAGGAAAGATGCCCGAATCGTCTGAATGAGCGTTCAGCCTTGTCGCAGAAGGCTTTGAGCGGAACGCAGCAAGCAAAACGGCCTGTCGCGCTCGCCGCGCGACAGGCCGTTTTTCCGGTGAGGTTTCAGTCCGTCAGAAACGGCGCATCACGTCGGCTGGTAGATTTCCGCGCCCTTCTTCACGAACTCGATCGCCTTCGTCTGCATGCCGTGGGTGAGCGCGTCGGTTTCGCTCACGCCCTGCTTCGCGGCGAAGTCGCGCACGTCCTGCGTGATCTTCATCGAGCAGAAGTGCGGGCCGCACATCGAGCAGAAGTGCGCGACCTTCGCGGAGTCCTTCGGCAGCGTTTCGTCGTGGAATTCGCGCGCCTTGTCCGGGTCGAGGCCGAGGTTGAACTGATCTTCCCAGCGGAATTCGAAGCGCGCCTTCGAGAGCGCGTTGTCCCGCACCTGCGCGCCGGGATGGCCCTTCGCCAGATCCGCCGCGTGCGCCGCGAGCTTGTACGTGATGATGCCTTCCTTCACGTCGTCCTTGTTCGGCAAGCCGAGGTGCTCCTTCGGCGTGACGTAGCAGAGCATCGCGGTGCCGAACCAGCCGATCATCGCGGCGCCGATGCCCGAGGTGATGTGGTCGTAGCCCGGCGCGATGTCGGTGGTGAGCGGCCCGAGCGTGTAGAAGGGCGCCTCGTCGCACCATTGCAGCTGCAGGTCCATGTTCTCCTTGATGAGCTGCATCGGCACGTGGCCCGGACCTTCGATCATCACCTGCACGTCGTGCTTCCACGCGATTTGCGTGAGTTCGCCGAGCGTCTTCAGCTCGCCCAACTGCGCTTCGTCGTTCGCGTCGTAGATGGAGCCGGGGCGCAGGCCGTCGCCGAGCGAGAACGAGACATCGTATTGCTTCATGATTTCGCAGATGTCTTCGAAGTGCTCGTAGATGAAGCTCTCCTTGTGATGCGCGAGGCACCACTTCGCCATGATCGAGCCGCCGCGCGACACGATGCCCGTCATGCGATTCGCCGTCAGCGGCACGTATTGCAGCCGCACGCCCGCGTGGATCGTGAAGTAATCGACGCCTTGCTCGGCTTGCTCGATGAGCGTGTCGCGGAAAATTTCCCACGTCAGGTCTTCGGCCTTGCCGTTGACCTTTTCGAGCGCCTGATAGATGGGCACCGTGCCGATCGGCACCGGCGAATTGCGGATGATCCACTCGCGCGTCTCGTGAATGTGCTTGCCGGTGGACAGGTCCATCACCGTGTCGCCGCCCCAGCGGATCGCCCACGTCATCTTGTCGACTTCCTCGCCGATGGACGACGTGACCGCCGAATTGCCGATGTTCGCGTTGATCTTCACGAGGAAGTTGCGGCCGATGATCATCGGCTCGCTTTCCGGGTGATTGATGTTCGCGGGAATGATCGCGCGGCCGCGCGCCACTTCTTCGCGCACGAACTCAGGCGTGATTTCCTTGAGCGCGTCCTTGCCGAACGCCGCCGCGCCGAACGCCTGTCCGGGATGCTGGCGGCCCATCATCTGCGCGAGCTTTTCGCCGTTCGGGCCGCTCTTGCGCAGGCTTTCGAGATACTCGGCGCGACGCTGGTTTTCGCGGATGGCGATGTATTCCATCTCCGGCGTGACGATGCCCGCGCGCGCGTAGTGCATCTGCGTGACGTTCTTGCCGGCGATGGCGCGGCGCGGCTTGCGATGCAGGCCGGGAAAGCGCAGTTCGGCCGTTTTCGGATCGGCGGCGCGCTCGCGGCCGAATTCGCTCGACAGGCCCGCCAGTTCTTCCGTGTCGCCGCGCTTCTCGATCCAGCCGGCGCGCAGCGCGGGCAATCCCGAGCGAATGTCGATTTTCGCGTCCGGATCGGTGTACGGGCCGGACGTGTCGTACACGTACACCGGCGGATTCTTCTCGCCGCCGAAGCCGTCCGGCGTGTCCGACTGCGTGATCTCGCGCATCGGCACGCGAATGTCGGGCGTCGAGCCGGTCACGTAGACCTTGCGCGAATTCGGCAGCGGGGCGATGGCGGCGGCGTCGACGACGGCGTTTTCCGACAGAAACTTGGGATTGGCATTCATGTGCTGTCTCTCCTGTGGGACGTGTTGACATGCGAGCGTTGCCGCGCTCGGCTGACTCAGGAGCTAAACAGGGAGGAACGAGACGGAAAGGTACGGGTTCGGAAGAAGTAGTCTGATGCGGCGCGACTGTCGAAACCCGAACGCTTCCCTGCGCTGGCATTATCCAGATCAGGTTCAAAGGGTATTTCTCACCCGCGCCGCGCGAGGCGACTGCGCTCGATGAAACCGGCCGCAATCGCGATGCGCAACGCAGGACCCCCGCGTTAGCAGCCGCCACCATACACCGCAGCGTGGCGTGTTGGCAACCATCCGAAAATTCGTCCGGCGATTCGTCGATCGCGCGGGGCGCTTACTGCATAATGTCGCTCGCCCCGGCCTGCGTGTTTTCCCTGACCGCCCGGCAGCCGCAATCGACGCCCCGCGTCTTGTGCTGTTTCTCCTCTGCGTCCGCGTTCGCATTCCAACTGTTTCGCCATGTCGTCCTGTCTCGTTTGTCGCGCCGGAGCTTTCGCCCGTTCAATTGCCGTCTGTCGGATCGAAGACACGGCTCGGTCTTGCACGCTGGCCGGATAACGCATGTCCAAGCCGCCGCGCCTGCCGTTTTCGTTGCCCGATTGTTTTCCGTTTCGCGCGCCGCGTTCGCACAAGGGACAAGTCGCGCTCGCGCTGGCCGTCGTCTATCTCGTGTGGGGATCGACATATCTCGCCGTGCATCTGTCGCTCGCGTCGTTTCCGCCGCTTTTGCTTTCCGGCTTGCGCAATCTGTTCGCGGGCATCGGGCTCTTCGTGTTCGCGGCGCGCCGCAAGCCGGTCTGGCCGACGTTGGCCGAAGCGCGTAATGCCGCGCTCGTCGGCACGCTGCTCGTCGGCTTGTCCAGCGGGATGCTCGCCTACGGCATGCGGACCGTCGAGACCGGGACGGCCGCCGTGATGGTCGCCACCGTGCCGCTTTTCGCGACGATCATCGCCGCGCTCACGGGCCGGCGCATCGCGAAGGGCGAGTGGGTGGCGGTCGGGCTCGGGCTCGTCGGCATCGTGTTGCTGAACCACGGCGATTCGTCCTCCGGCTCGACCGCGGGCAGCATCGCGATTCTCTGCGGCGCGATCTTCTGGGCGGGCGGGGCGCACCTCGCGAGCCGCGTCAAGCTGCCGTCGGACCTCTTCATGTCGACGGCGCTGCAGATCGGCCTCGGCGGTTCAATCTCGACGACGGTCGCGTTGCTCTCGGGCGAGCGGCTCTCGGGCATCGGCTTCGTGCCGGGGCTGTCGTTTCTGTATCTGATGCTCGTCGGGACGATGGCCGCGTATGTCGCCTACGGCTTTTTGATCCGGCATACGAGCCCGATCATCGCGAGCAGCTGCATGTACGTGAACCCGGTGGTCGCGGTGTTGCTCGGCGCGCTGTTGCTCGGCGAGGCGATCACGCGCTGGACCGTCATTGCGACGGTCGTCATTCTGCTGAGCGTCGGGCTTTCTTTCTGGTTCGATTATCGACGGCGCGGGTTGGTGTGAGTGCCTTTCGTTCGCTTCGCTTGTAAGAAACACGCCCGCGCAGCGCTCGAAGCCGCGCACACGCCGCTGCGCTCTCGCGCCCCGAACGAATCCTCTAACGAATGCCGCAGCCTTGCGCAATAAGGCTTGCAGGCGGAGTCGCGCCGCTCGCGCACCGCAAAAGGGCACGGGTGTTGCTCTTTATGCGCCACCCGCGAGGCGCGTCATTCCGATGAAACCAAGACGCGTTCTTTGCGGCGAGGACGCGGCGTTGCGGGCCATCCGCCCGCCGTCCGCAGCCTTCACGACACCATCAACGATCACAAAAAGGAAGGTGGCACATGAAGCTCATCCGCACCGTCACGGCGCTCGCTGCCGTCGCTTCGCTCCTGTCCGCATGCGGCGGAAGTTCGGACGACGTCGGCAAGGAACTCGGCCTCACGCAAGCGCAGGTTCATTTCGTCCACGCGATTCCGAGCGGCCCGAACGTCGATTTCTACGATAACGGCAAGGTGCTGCAACCGAACATCGGCTACAAGGCGGTGACCAACTTCGCGAACATCGGCACGGGCCAGCACAACTTCGGCTACGCGGCCGTGAACACGACGACCCAGCTCGCGTCCAATTCGAGCATCAGCAACGCGGCGAAAGGCCACGAATACACGGTCATCGCGCTGCCGGACGCGGGCTTCCTGCCGTCGATCGCCGTGATCGACGATCCGTTCGACAAAGGTCTCCTGTCGACGAGCGCGCGCGTGCGCGGCTTCAACGCATCGGCGAACGCGCAGAATCTCGATCTGTATCTGGTCGCGCCGGGGACGAACATCGCGACGGTCAACGCGACGATGCCGAGCATCGCCTTCAAGAGCGCGGTTCCGGCGAGCACGCAGGACTCGATCTATGTTTCGGGCGGCACGTATCAGTTGATCGCGACGCTGCCGGGTTCGAAGACGCCGGTGTACAAGTCGGCTTCGTTCAATCTCGGCAATAACGCGGACTGGCTCGTGACGACGCTGCCTTCGGGCAACGCGCTGTCGCAGGTCGTGCCGTACAAGATTCGGGTGCTGGTGGCGCAGGGCGGCAACACCCAGACGCCGGCGCTGGAGTTGCCGGATACGCAGTAAGCGCTTGCGCGTCAGGCCGTCACGAAAACCCGCCCGAGCGGTCTCGGGCGGGTTTTTTAACGCACAAAAAAAATCTCGCCGCGCAAGGCGGCGAGATGACAGGAACTACGCTACGTTGATAGAGCGCCTCAGCTTATTTATGTTCTTCCGCCGAGTTCGAAATAGCCTGGCCGCCCTTCGAAATGTCCTGACCTGCGCCCGAGATGGTATTGCAGCCTGCCAGCGCAGCGGTGCCCGCGATCAGCAGCAAAGCGATGATTCGAGTCATGTTCAATCCCCTTGAAGTAAATGTCTGGATTGGCCGCTGCTTATCGATGGGCCTCACCGGTGTGAATAATCTTAAAAAAGCGCCGGAGCGCGCGCTGTAAGCACACATGTGTTTTTCGTGTCGGCGGATTCCGTATTTCGCGTCGGCATCGTCCTACGCGGCGGCGCGTGCCGGCGGGCCGTCATCCACGTCCGCATCCGCATGCACGCGGTCGCGCGGCATCGACACCCGAATGCTGGTTCCATGCGGCGTCGCGCGCTCTATCTCGAAGCGCCCGCCGCGCGCCGACACGCGCTGCCGCATGCCGACCAGTCCGTGCGTCTGCGTGCGCTTCAAATCCTGCGGCCGGATGCCGATGCCGTCATCGTCGATCGAAAGCGCGACGTTCGCCGGGTCGAGCGTGAGCGCAATGCGAATGCGGCTCGCATGCGCGTACTTCGCGGCGTTTGTCAGCGTTTCCTGCGCCACGCGAAAGAGCGCGATTTCGATGGCTTCGCCGAGCTTCACTTCGTCGTCCGGCAGATCGGCTTCGACCGTCCAGCCGTTGCGCTGCGCGGCTTCGTCCACGAGCGAACGCAGCGCCGTGACGAGACCGAAGTTGGCGAGCACCGTCGGTCGCATGTCCTCGATAATCCGCCGCTTGAGCGCGATGCCCTGATCCAGATTGCCGATGGCGCGCGACAGTTTCTCGGCCATTGCCGGCTCCGATTCGCGCAGCTTGCCGCGCACCCACGCGACATCCATCTTGCTCGCGGTCAGGATCGAGCCGAGTTCGTCGTGCAGTTCGCGGGCGAGTTGCGTCTTTTCATCCTCGCTGACCGATTGCAAATGCCACGCGAGCGCTTCCAGTTGCCGCGTGCGTTCGAAGACGAGCCGATCCAGTTCCTCCTGCTGCGTGATGAGTTCGCGCTGAACGCGATCTTGCTTATCGAGCTGGATGCCGAGATTGCGGAACAGCAGCAGAAACAACACGATGTTCAGCGCGCAGAGCGCGGCCACGCACAGCGTCGAAATGCGCTGATCGGCGCGGCTCGCGTCGAGCGCGTGTTGCGCGCGCTGCTCTTCGTTCAGGCGCAAGAGCGAGAGCGCGGCGTCGAGCGTCATGTCCTTGTCGGCCGATGCATCCGAAGGCGCGGCCGATGGCGCCGCGCTGCGCTCGATGGCGTCGTTGGCCGCCGCGCGAATCTGCGCGAAGCTCGCGAGCGCGGTGTCGTCGCCGATGCGGCGATAGTAGGCATCGAGCGTGGCGAGCGCGCGGCGCACGTGCGCGGCGGTCGCTTCGAACTGGTTCTTGTAGGCGGCGTCCGGTTTCAGCGCGATCGCTTGTCCCTGCGCGGACAGCGTCGCGATGTCCGCCGCGAGCGCCGAAAGCTGCGCGGTCGCGCTCTTGGCGTCGAGCGCGGTTTCGTATTCGGCGGCAATGCGCATGCGGCCCGACTCCAGAATCACGAGCCCGCCGACGGTAATCACGATCGCCACCGTCATCGCGACGGCCCAGCTATACCGATGCATCCATTCATTGATGCGCGCGAAGCCGGCGCGCGTGCCCCGGCTCGCCGTCGGTGCGGACGAGTCGTCCTGCGCGATGCCGGCAAGCGCGGCGTGAGGAAGGTGGCTCATGGCGTGGTTCTCGATGCGGCGACGAGGCAGATGGCGCGCTTCGCGCAGCCGATTTGAAAGCAAATGTCGGTGGATTCTCACAGCAAAAAAGGAGCCAGCCCGAATGCGCGCGGCAGAACGCGCGGCTAGCATGAGTGCGTCAACCATTCCTACGGGGAGCGATCATGCTGAGATGGGCTCTGTTTTTCGCGATCGTCGCTGTGATCGCCGGCTTGCTGGGCTTCACGGGCATTGCCGCGGGCGCCGCGACCATTGCCAAGTTCCTGTTCGTGCTGTTCCTGATTCTTTGCGTCGTGTTTCTGGTGCTGGGGTTCGTCATCACCAAGAAAGCGGTCGATTAGCGGCGTTGCTCGTGTAAGCGCTGCCATGCCGGGGTGGCGGTTCGCGCCATGCCCGGCCGACCTTGAACGACCTTAGAACAATCACGAGGAGGGTCCCATGCTTCACTACGCAGCCGTTTTCTTCGTCATCGCGATCATCGCGGCGGTGTTCGGCTTCACGGGCATCGCGGCCGGCGCCGCTGAAATTGCGAAGATCCTGTTTTATATTTTCCTCGTCGTGTTCGTCGTGACGCTGCTGCTCGGTGTCTTCAGGACGTGACGTTGCCGAATCGTCGTGCCCGCGCCCGCTCATCGGACGATAGAGCGGAGCGGGCACGCGCCATGCATCGCGGACGATGATCGAATAGCGGAACGCTATGAAGCACGGCGATTCGCTCGACGCATCCGTCCATCCCCCAATTCACAGGAGCAAACACATGTCCGATTCATCTGCTGTATCGACCGCGCCGGGCCAGTCCAAGGACGCTTTCGTCCTCGATGTGGAAAAAATCCGGAACGACGCGCGGCAGCACATGGACGAAGGCCCGGTCACGTCGACCTATGCCGCCGACCGCGAAACCGTGCTGAAGCTGCTCAACGACGCGCTCGCCACCGAGTGGGTCTGCACGCTGCGCTACAAGCGCCACTACTTCATGGCGAAGGGCATTCACTCGGAAGCCGTTGCGAAGGAATTCGCCGAGCACGCGACCGAGGAGCAGGAACACGCCGACATGCTCGCGGAGCGCATCGTGCAGCTGGGCGGCTCGCCGGACTTCGCGCCGGACAGCCTCAAGTCGCGTTCGCATTCGGAATACAAGGAAGGCGCCGATCTCATCGACATGATTCGCGAGAACCTGATCGCCGAGCGCATCGCGATCGACACGTACCGCGAGATCATTCGCTATCTCGGCGACAAGGATGTCACCACGCGCCGCATCTTCGAGGAGATTCTCGCCGTCGAGGAAGAGCACGCGGACGACATGGCCGACCTGCTGGAAGGCCGCAACGGGTAAGCGTCGTAAGCCTTGGGCGCGGTGCGTGCTGCGCCGCGCATGGCTTTCACGCCTGCCTCGGTAGAATCACCGTTCTTTCATCACAGCAGCGCGGACGGCGTGAATGATTCGAGTCTTGATAGCCGACGACCATGCGATCGTGCGCAGCGGGTTCAGGCAGTTCGTCGCGGACGAGCCGGACATGGAAGTGGCGGCGGAAGCATCGACGGGCGATGAAACCATCGCGCTCGTACGCGAAACGGCGTTCGACGTGGTGCTGCTCGACATCGCCATGCCGGACAAGAACGGCGTGGACACCTTGCGGGTCATCAAGCAGATCCGGCCGCAGCAGGGCGTGTTGATGCTGTCGGGCTTTCCGGAGAGCCAGTACGCGATCAATCTGCTGAAGGCGGGCGCGAACGGCTACCTGAACAAGGACGCCGCGCCGGACGAGATCGTGCGCGCCATTCGCACGGTGGCGCGCGGGCATCGTTACCTGTCCGAATTCATCGCGGATGCGCTCGCCGACAAGCTCGACAAGCCCGCCGCCGAGCGGCCGCACGAGTTGCTGTCGGAGCGCGAATTCCAGATTTTCTGCAAGCTCGCGGGCGGCCGGATTCCGACGGAAATCGCACAGGAACTGCATCTTTCGGTGAAGACGGTGAGCACGTACCGAGCGCGCGTGCTGGAAAAGATGCGGCTCTCGAACAACGCCGATCTGACGTACTACGCGATCAAAAACGGATTGATCGAATAGTGCTTGCGGAGGATGCCTGCCGTGGGCGACCACATCATCACCGACGATTCGAAAGGGCGGCATGAGCCGCGCGGCGGGCCGCTCGCGGTGCTGCTGATCGAAGATTCGCCGCTGATCCGGCGCAGTCTCACCGAAGCGATCGAGGCGCTCGGTCCGTGGCGCGTGACCGCTTTCGCCGATGCGCCCGACGAGGCAATCGCGCTTCTGTCGTCGCAGCGGTTCGACGCGGTCATCGTCGATCTGCAACTGAAGCGCGGCTCGGGCATCGACGTGCTCGCCTGGCTTAAGAACGCGGACCGGTCGGGAGTCGCCGAGGGCGCTTTCGTCGTCGTGCTGACCAACCACGCATTGCCGGCGTATCGCGAGCGGTGTCTGCAATACGGCGCGCGGCACTTCTTCGACAAGTCGCTGGAGTTCGACCGCGTGCTCGATGCGTTGTGGGATTATGCGCGGGAGCGGGTTTGAGGTGCTTTGGCGCGACGTATCGCGGTGCTGTCCAAGGCAGTCAGCCGTCGCGCGATGCGACTAGGCGTGGCGCATTCGTGGCGGCCTGATCCGTCCTATTCGGGTTTGTGACCGTGTGCATATCCGTTGTGGGTCACATCAATCTCGAGAACTTGAATTAGTCAGTCGGGGCTTCAGCCTGCTCGACCGTAGGCGCGTCCGTTCTCGGCTTGCCACATCCGGCGACGTACTCGTTGCGGTTCTGCTTTCCTCCAAAGGCCCCGCGCGGCTTCGCCTGCACGTGTGCTTATCCGTTGCGGCTCAAGCAACTGCGTGTCCTTACCGCAAACATGCCGCAGCTCGACTCGGCCTGAAGGTATTCGTACGACTCGACTCCTTCGTCGCGAAGTCGCCAGGCGATGAACCGCCGCTCCAACGTCCGCAAGCGTACGCGCTGCCGTTCTCGCCTGTCATTTCCGCGAGTCTCAGACGCGGGAACGCCGCTCGACTCGCGTAAGCGCACGCCAAACCGTCATCGCGGCTCGTCACTCCTCTCGCACCTGCCGCGAAACGAGCCGCCGCTCGCGCCCGCGCCAATGACTGAAACCTGCGAGCCCGGTCGCCGCGAGCCCGACGAGACAGACGCCTGTCCATCCCATCGCATGCCACGCGAGCGACGCCAGCGCCGAGCCCGCCGCGCCGCCGATGAAGTACGCCACCATGTAGACCGTGTTCACGCGGCTGCGCGCCTCGGGCTTGAGCGCATAGATACGCGACTGGTTCGATATCTGCGCGGCCTGCACGCCGATATCCAGCACGATCACGCCGACGACCAGCCCCGCGATGCTGCGCGCCGACAGCGCGAACACGACGAACGACAACGCGACGAGCCCGATCGACAGCGAGATCACCGCGCGCGGCCCGCGTTTGTCCGCCGACTTTCCCGCGAGCGGCGCAGCGAGCGCCCCGGCCGCCCCGACGATGCCGAAGAGCCCCGCCGCCTGCGGTCCCATGTGAAACGGCTCGCCCGCGAGCAAGAGCGTGAGCAGCGACCAGAACGCGCTGAAGCCGGCGAAGAG
This sequence comes from Caballeronia sp. BCC1704, assembly GCF_902833455.1. Taxonomy (NCBI): domain Bacteria; kingdom Pseudomonadati; phylum Pseudomonadota; class Betaproteobacteria; order Burkholderiales; family Burkholderiaceae; genus Caballeronia; species Caballeronia sp. BCC1704. The sequence goes on from NZ_CADFFT010000001.1 coordinate 1,387,900, forward strand.
CGCGCCGCCCGTCAGCGCGGCTTCGCGCAGGCCGGGATTCTCGACGGTGAGATGCCACATCGAGACGAGCAGCTTGCCGTAGGGAAGCGTGGATGTCGGCCGGCTCTTCGGCAGTCGCATCAGCACGACGACGGCGAGCGCGATGGTCGCCACGACAGATGCGCCGAACACCGCGCGCCAGCCGAAGTACTGCGCGACGAAACCCGACACCGTGCGCGCGAGCAGGATGCCGAGCAAAAGCCCGCTCATCACGGTGCCGACTGCGTGGCCGCGCTCGGCGGCCGGCGCGAGTTCGGCGGAGAACGGCACGGCTTGCTGCGCGATCGTCGCTACGACGCCGATCGCGAGACTCGCCGCGATCAGCACCGCGAGCGTCGGCGCGGCGCATGCGGCGACGAGCGAGACGCCCAGCGCGGCGAGCTGAAGCAGGATCAGCATGCGCCGGTCGAAGCGATCGCCGAGCGGCGCGAGCACGAGCATGCCGAGGGCATAGCCGAGCTGCGTGGCGGTCGGCACGGCGCCGATCAGATACGCGTTCTGCGGAAACGACGCGCGGAAGTCGCCGAGCAGCGGCTGGTTGAAATAGATATTGGCGACCGATACGCCCGCGATGGTCGCGAGTAGCCAGAGCGTGGCCCGCGAATAATGCGGATGAGGTTCGGGCGCGTGTGCGTGAGACGATGAGTGAGGCGGCTGATGCGAATGCGCGGACATGAGTTCGTTCCGTCGGACGGCGGGAAGCGGCGTTCGGCCAGCCGCCGATCATACTGGAGACGCGCGACGTTTGCTCAGCGCGCTCGTGGAACCTCGCGCCTCATTCGTCTTCGTCTGCGGCGGGCTTCGGCGCGAGCTTCTCGGGCGCGAGCCAACGGAAACCGGTGAGCGTCGTCTCGCTGAACGTGCATTCGGCTGCGGCGGGGACGTCTGTCTTTTTGCTCGCAGGCGGCGTCGGCGGCGTCGGGATGACACCTCGCACGACCACGCGCGAACCATGATAAGCGGCGCCGGAGCCGGTGATCTTGAGCGGCGCGCTCGCCGCATCGGGATACGCCGCGCGCACCTTGTCCTTGCACGTTTCGACGTTGCGGTAGTACGACGTGCAGCCCGCCATCAACATCAGCGGAAACGAGAAGGCGAGAAGCAGGCGAGAGCGTGTGTTCATCGAGTCAGTCGGTCGATGCCCGACGCGGCGCGCGCATCGGAGCGTGGGATGAGTGTGCGGCGAAGGCTTTATAACATGGCGCGAGCGGCGCGCCCGGCGCGAGTTTCGCGCGAAGCGAAGGCCGCTTGTTACGCGGACCGGCACGGTAGCACAATCGGCGAATGCGCTCGCGACGGAGGCTGCCGCCATGCGAAAGGACATCGAAGTAGGCGATTACGTGCTCGCGCTCGCCACGTTGCCGACATCGCCGCCGGCCGACGGACAGTCGGATGCGTCCGCCGAGGGCTACGCGGTGCGCGTGCGCGTGGCGCGCCTCGACGGGCGACCGCTTCACGGAACGACGCTCGCCACCGATTCCGGCGAAATGACGGGAGATCACGGACCGTTTGCGACGGTCGCGGAGGCGATGGCGCATGGCGAGGCGTGGGGCCGGCATTACGTCTCGCGCATTCTTGAGCATGGCCTGTAGCGCGGGATTGCCGCGCGTTTCGGAACGTGGGGGCCTCCGGTCGTCCGCCGTGCATCTAAGCATCGGGACACCCGCTTGGAGACCCGCCAACGGCGCGCGTCAGAAGCTCACCACTCCTCCGAGCAAGGCGCTTGCAGAAGCGCCTTGACACTGTTTGTCGCCAGCTTCGGCGTTTGCTAAAGAGCGAGCCGTCTTCTACTGCACAGGCTGAGCATCCGGAAACCGCCACGCGCCACTCAATATTTCCGCGCGAGGACGATACAGCCGCACCCAGTAGGTCCAGTCAGGCGGCGTCGGCAAACAATTCGGGATCACGCCGTCGCATCCGCCGAACTGCACCGTGACCGAGCCGTCGACGTTTTTCTTTGCGGTGACGTCGTTGACCGAGTACGCGTCGTACGCATTCTTCTCAAGACGGCCTTGCGTGTTGTACATGGTGATGGACCAGAAGGCATCGACAGGCACGTCCTTGACCGTCAACCGGAAGACTTTCGTGCCGTCATTTCCGGGCGGCGTGACGGTGAGATACGTCGCGTCCTTGTCCGGATTACCGCCCCAGCCGGAAGCTGAAGCAATGAGGTGGCGCACCGGATCGACGTCGCCGCGCGAGCCGAACATCCTGTGCGTGTCGGGCAGCGTCGTTGCGAGCGCGAGCAGGGCGTCGCGAACCTTTTTCTGACTGACGGTATCCCACGCCGGAACGTCGAAGCGGCCCGGACTTGCCTGCTCGGTGCGGATTGCGTCCTGCAACGCATGTGCTTTGGCGAGATCGTCCGGGCTGTTGGGATCGACGAACACGCGCACGCCGAGCAGCACATAGCGCGTACCGACGCGCTGACGGTCGAAGGTATAGCTGCCCGCGCCATAGTGGACGCCCGCGACATAGTGGTCTTCGTCGATGGCCATGAGGGACATGAAACGCTTTCCCGCGTCGGGCATCGTGACGGTCACCGGCCCGGCGTCGAGATCGAACACGGCGGCGGAGTAGAGCGTGTCGCGATTGGTGCGCACGACCACTTGTGAATCTGCGGAAGCAGGAACCCGGCGGTGATCGAACGCCCCGAGACCTTTTGCCCGCGAAACCGCCTGACGGAAATAGAGATCGCTCTCCGCGCGGTTGAAGTTGTCCGCCGTGACGGGCTTCGGCGTCTCCTCTGCGCGCCCGAGCGTGAGGAATGCGAAATAAAACGCTGCCGCGAAGATTCTTGATCTGACGCTCACTTGAGTCTCCTTACCGCGTGAAATGCTGCTTATTTTGTTTTTTCGTGTTTGTGTGAAGAACACGATGCAGACCTGGTGCCGGGGACCGGACTCGAACCGGCAAGCCGTGAGGCGGCGGATTTTAAGTCCGCTATGTTTACCAATTTCATCACCCCGGCAGGGCGGACGCGATTCTACCATTGCGCCGGGTCGCGCCAAAACCGCGTCGACGCGCGATCCGCCGCAAACGCGCGCCTATTGAAAGCCATTCGACAACCTCGCACGCCTCACGCATAATCGCCGACGGACCGGCGCGCCGGAGAACGCGCGCAACGGCAGGCCGTCGATCACGCGCAAGGACACACGATGGGCAAAACCCGGCTCGAAGCGTTCAGCGATGGCGTCATCGCCATCATCATCACGATCATGGTGCTCGAACTCAAAGTGCCGCACGGCCACGACTTCGCCGCGCTCGCGCCGCTCGTGCCCGTGCTCGCGGCGTACGTGTTGAGCTTCGTCTATGTCGGCATCTACTGGAGCAATCACCATCACCTGCTGCACGCCATCGGGCGCGTGAACGGCTCGGCGTTGTGGGCGAACCTGCATCTGCTCTTCTGGCTGTCGCTCTTTCCGTTCACGACCAACTGGATGGGCGAGAGCCATCTGAGCGCCGTGCCGACCGCGTGCTACGGCTTCGTGCTGTTCATGACGGCCGTTGCCTGGTACATCCTGACGCGCGTGCTGATCGCCATGCACGGTGAAAACACGCGGCTCGAACGCGCCGTCGGCGCGGACCGCAAGGGCAAGGTGTCGGTGACGCTGTATCTGCTGGCGATTGCCGCGTCGTTCTGGCAGCCGTGGATCGCGGCGGTCATCTATGCGGTCGTGGCCGCCGGCTGGCTCGTGCCGGACCGGCGCATCGAGCGCATGCTCGCGAGCGAGGAGCATTGACTTGCCGACGACGCGCATCGGTCTCATCTCCGACACGCACAATCTCGTGCGCCCCGAGGCGCTCGATGCGCTGCGCGATTGCGCGCACATCATTCATGCGGGCGATATCTGCAAGCATGAGGTGCTCGACGCACTTGCGTCGCTCGCGCCGCTGACCGTCGTGCTCGGCAACAACGACGTCGCCGCGAGCGTCGCGCATCTGCCGGAGCATGCGCGCATCGAAGCGGCCGGCGCGACGATCCACGTCGTGCACGATATCGCCGATGTTCCCGATAGGCTCGACGGCGTCGATGTCGTCGTGACCGGGCATTCGCACAAGCCGGTCGTCGCGCGGCGCGGCGGCGTGCTCTTCGTGAATCCGGGCAGCGCGGGGCCGCGCCGCTTCAAATTGCCGATCAGCGTCGGCCTGCTCGACATCGGCGAGGCGGGGATCGAGGCGCGCATCGTCACGCTCATCGCATGAAAAAGGCCGGCGTCTTGTCAGACGCCGGCCTTTCGCGCTTCTTGTTTCCAGCAGTCGCTTACGCGCGGACCGTGCCTTCCGGGAAGCCGTCGTCCATCTCGGCCGCCTCGCGATGGCCGCGCAGGATCGCATGCGCTTCGGAGTGCGTGGCGACCGCGGGCGGCGAGCCCTTCAGCGGCTTCTTCGCCGTTTCGTGCAATGCGAGCACCGAGACGATGCCGATCACCGACGCGCCCATCAGATAGTACGCGGGCATCATCAGGTTGCCGGTCTTGCCGACGAGCCAGGCGGTGACGAGCGGCGTCGTGCCGCCGAAGAGCGACACCGACACGTTGAAGCCGATGGCGAGCGCGCCGTAGCGGATCTTCGTCGGGAAGAGCGCGGGCAGCGACGACGGCATCACGCCCGTGAACGTCGACAGCAGCGCGCCGAGGATCATCATGCCGGCGAAAATCGAAGGCACCGTGCCCATGCGGATCAGCGAGAGCGCCGGAACGGACAGCGCCAGTAGTCCGACGCAGCCCGCGAGCATCACCGGCTTGCGGCCGATCTTGTCGGAGAGACGCCCGGCGAAGAGCGTGAGCGGCATCATCAGCACCATCACCACGAGCACGATGAAGAGGCCATGCGTCTCGTTGAACTGGAGCGTCGCCGACAGATAGCTCGGCAGATACGAGAGCGCCATGTAATCGGTCACGTTGAAGATCAGCACGAGACCCACGCATTGCAACAGCGGCTTCCACTGCGCGAGCAGCGTTTCGCGGAACTGCGCCTTGGTCGTTTCGTGCGCGGCCGCTTCCATCTTGTCGGCTTCGCGCTGAAACGCGGGCGTTTCTTCTAGCTTCATCCGGATATAGAGACCGATCAGGCCAAGCGGCCCGGCGATGAGAAACGGAATGCGCCAGCCCCAGCTCAAGAGCGCATCTTGCGAGAGCGCGCCGGTCAGCACCGCGACGACGCCCGCGCCCAGCACGTAGCCGACGAGCGTGCCGAATTCCAGAAAGCTCGCCATGAAGCCGCGCTTCTTGTCCGGCGAGAATTCGGCGATGAACGTCGCCGCGCCGCCGTACTCGCCGCCCGTGGAGAAGCCTTGCACGAGGCGCGCGACGAGCAGCAGCACCGGCGCCATCACGCCGATGCTTCCATAGCTCGGAATCAGGCCGATGCAGAACGTGCCGATGGCCATCATGATCATCGTCATCGCGAGCACGCGCTTGCGGCCGATGCGGTCGCCGAGCGGCCCGAACACCATGCCGCCGAGCGGGCGCACGAGAAACGCCGCCGCGAAGGTGCCGAAGGTGGCGAGCAACTGCGCGGTCGGGCTGGACGAGGGGAAGAACACCTTGCCGAGCGTCACGGCGATGTAGCTGTACACGCCGAAGTCGAACCATTCCATCGCATTGCCGATGGCCATGGCGCCGACGGCGCGCTTGAGCAGGGATTGGTCGACGATGGTGATGTCGTCGAGGGAAAGTGAGTTAGCTTGATTCGATGTGTGGCGCTTGCGCCAAAGGCCGTCGTTCAGGGCGGTCATAGGTTGAAGACTCCGTGTCGAGTGCCGGATGCTCGCGAAAAGCATCGGGCGCGCCGCGTGAGCAGCGCATGGGCCGGATAGTGCAGTTTCGTGACGGCGCCGCGAGCCGTTCCGACCGTCAGGACGAGAGCGAATGGCTCCGCCGAGCGTCGGACAGGGCGCCCGAAGCTGACGATCGAAGAAAAGCGGTGCCGGTGCCTCGCGGTGGAAGTCGCGAAATTGCACTCGGATAAAACAAACGAATTGGACGCGCGGACGGCAAGCCGGGAGGCAGCCGCGGGTGGAACCGCAACGTCGGCGAAAACTAAGGCTTGGAACGAAAAAGGCCGGCGTACTGCTTAACCGACAAGCCTCTTTGTATAAAAAACTGTCACTTCCACGCGTTACCCGATAAACGGTATGCCGGGCAGGCCGCGCGTTAATGATGGTGAATTGCTGTTGATAACGAGCAAGATGATAACACGATGACAGACGATCTGCAAACCGGCTTGTAATTTGGGCAGTGCCCGACCCGCGCTATCCCTTACAGGGCTTAGGATTGCGCCGAGTTGTGTCCTATGCGTCGGATGTTCTAAACGGTACGTGCAAGCAATAAAAAACCGACCTCGAAGGGTCGGTTCCTGCGACGGTTGCGAGCCGGAAATTAGCTTTGCGGCGGCACGTATCCCGAGGCCGTATCGGCGCCTTCGCCGAAGAAATACTTCTCCGTCTGCTTCAGCAGATACTGGCGCGCGCGCGGGTCGGCCATGTTCAGGCGATTTTCGTTGATGAGCATCGTCTGCTGCTTGAGCCAGCCTTGCCACGCTTCCTTCGAGACCGTTTCGTAGATACGTTTGCCGAGTTCGCCCGGCAGCGGCGGGAAGTCCAGTCCCTCGGCTTCCTTGCCGAGCTTTGCGCATTGAACCATTCGGGCCATCTGTGTTTCTCCTTTATCGACCGGTGTCGGCTTGGCCTACCGGTTCCATGATTTGCAATCCGGGCACGCGCGGCGCGCGTCCGTAGTCAGTTCAAAGCTGTTTCATTAAGACGAGCGACTTGCGCTGCCAGTTGTAGAGACGGCGGCGGTCTTCCGGCAGATCGTCCACCGTCACCTTCACGAAGCCGCGCTTCAGGAACCAGTGTTCCGTGCGCGTCGTCAGCACGAAGATGCGCGTGAGGCCGCGCGCGCGGGCGCGCTGCTCGATGCGTTTCAAAAGCCGCTCGCCGTCGCCGGAACCTTGCGCTTCGGGCGCGACGGTGAGACACGCCATCTCGCCGATGCGCTCCTGCGTGTACGGATACAGCGCCGCGCAGCCGAAGAGCACGCCGTCGTGCTCGATGACCGAGAAGTGATCGATATCCCGCTCGATCTGATGACGCCCGCGCCGCACGAGCGTGCCGTCGGCTTCGAGCGGCTCGATCAGCGTGAGAATGCCGCCGACGTCGTCGGGCGTGGCTTCGCGCAGGCTTTCGAGGTTCTCGTACGAGATCATCGTGCCGACGCCGTCGTGCAGGAACAGTTCGAGGAGCACGCTGCCGTCGAGCGCGTACGGAATGATGTGCGCCCGTGCCACGCCGCCGCGACAGGCGCGAATGGCGTGTTTCAGATAGAACGCGGTGTCGCCCTGCAATTCGCCCGATTCGTGCAGGCGGTAAGCGTCGTCCAGCGACATTTCGCGCACCAGTGCGCCTTCCTGATCGACGAGGCCCGGAATCTCCGTCACGAAGATGATCTTGTCGGCGCGCAGCGCGATGGCGGCGGCGGACGCGACGTCTTCCATCGACAGATTGAAGGCTTCGCCCGTCGGCGAGAAGCCGAGCGAGGACAGCAGCACGATCTTGTTGCTCGCGAGCGACTGGCGCACCGAATCGCCGTCGATCTTGCGCACGACGCCCGTGTGCTGGAAATCGACGCCATCCAGAATGCCGACCGGCCGCGCCGTCACGAAGTTGCCGGACACGACGCTGATGTGCGCGTGCGCCATCGGCGTGTTCGGCAGACCCTGGCTGATGGCGGCCTCGATGTCGAGACGCACTTCGCCGGCGGCTTCCTTCGCGGATTCGAGCGCGCGGGCATCCGTTATGCGCAGTCCATGCGAGAACGACGATTCGACGCCGTGCAGGCTCAACTGTTCGTCCAGCTGCGGACGCGAGCCGTGGACGAGCAGGATCTGAATGCCCATCGCGTGCAGCAGGCCGACGTCCTGCACCAGCGCGTTCAGCCGTCCTTCCTGCACGAGTTCCCCGCCGAACGCGACGACGAACGTCTTGTTCCGGAACGCGTGAATATAGGGCGCCACGGAGCGCATCCAGTCGACGAACTGGCCGAGGGAAGTCGGCGCGTCGGCTTCGCTTGCGGGCGGCTGCGACGCGAGGGTGAGGTCGGTTTGGGAATTCATGCCGGGATTATAATGCGACGCTATGCCGAATGTTTCCAGACGCCCCGTTCAGCCGGGCCAGCCGCAGTCCGCCGATAAGACCCTCACCGCTCAGGAGCAGTTGAAGAAACTGCGCGAGAACCTGTTGCGCGATGCGCGGCCGAGCGAGGCGCCGGGCGAATCGGCCGGGCTCAGCAAGAAAGAGCTGGCGGCGCGGCGGTTCGCGGGGGCGCAGGACGAGTCGAAGCAGACGCAGCTATCGCGCGATGCCGGGGCGGGGCGCGCGCTGAAGTCGTCGGGCGACGCGGGTTCGAAAGGGCCAAACGCGGGCGCGCGCGGATCGGATGCTGACAAGACGCATCGCGTTGCTGGGTCGGCCGCGGAAAGCGCTGCACGGCCATCGGGGAAGTCTGATCGCGGGACGCGATCGCCCGTTGTCCGAAGCGCGGACGATGCTGCGAAGCGCTCCCAATCTGATCAACGCGGCGCAGTTGCACCGAAGCCGGATCGCGCAACGCAATCGCGAACTGGCCGAAGCGCGGAGGAGAGCGCAAATGCGGCACAGTCCAGCCAACGCGGCCTGGATGCGCCGAGGCCGAACTCCTCGACTCAATCGCGCGCTGCGTCAGGCGCGGAAAGCGCAGCGAACGCTGACCAATCAAATCGACGCGGCGCAGAAGCGGCCAAGCCGGGTCGCCTCACCACGTCGGCCGGTGTCCGAAGCGCGGACGATGCCGCGCAGCTTGATCAACCTGTGCAACGCGGCGCAGTTGCACCGAAGCCGGATCGCGCAACGCAATTGCGAGCCGGCCGCAGCGCGGAAGACGGCGCGAAGGCGGCACAGCCGAACGAACGCGGCGTAGGTGCGCCAAGGCCGGATCCCGCGACTCAATCGCGCGCTGGGGCACGCGCGGAAAGCGCCGTCAAGCTTGAAGAATCTAACCAACACGGTGCCGGCGCGCTGAAGTCCAATCGTGGGGCGCAACCCGTGGCTGTCTCCAACGCGGAACGCGTCGCGAACCCGGCACAATCGAACGAACGCGGCGCAGAGGCGGCGAAGCCGAGTCGCCAAACGCAATCGCCCGTTGTGCGCGGCCCGGGATCGGCACAATCGGATCAACGCGAAACGAGCGCGTCGAAGCCGCATCATGCGGACCAGTCGGACGTGGGCCGAAGCGCAAAAAACGGCACGAACGTCGAGCAGCCCCACCGGCGCGGTGCGAGCGCGGTGGAGCGGCATCGCGCGGAGCAATCGCCCGCTGTTCCCGGCGCGCAAAAGCCGGCACAATCGAATCAGCGTGAATCGGAGCGCCACAGCGACGGCCCCGCGCGCGCTCGGTCGCAAGAACGGGCGGCGGCATCGTCGGGCGGCGAAACGAACGCCGCGCCCCGAGCGGACGACGGCGCTTCCCACCGCGAAGCGCGCCGCGCGAACGCAGACGAGCACACGCACGCCGCCGCCGCGAAACGCGACGACCGCATCCCAACGCAGAACACAACGCCGGCCCATCGCAATCCGCGCAGCGCCGACACGCAGCCCGGCGCCGAAGCACGCCCCGACCGCAAGCGCGACAAACCCCGCACCGTCACGCCGAACCCGATTCCCCCGATCACATTCCCCGAGGCGCTGCCCGTCTCCGGCCGTCGCGAAGAGATCGCGCGTGCGATCGAGTCGAATCAGGTCGTGATCGTCAGCGGCGAGACTGGCTCCGGCAAGACCACGCAGCTGCCGAAAATCTGCCTCGCGCTCGGACGCGGCCTCGGCGCGGGCGGCGCCGGCTTGATCGGTCATACGCAGCCGCGCCGGATCGCGGCCTCGGCGACAGGGCGGCGAATCGCCGAAGAACTCGGCACGCCGTTCGGCGAAGTCGTCGGCTACAAGGTGCGCTTCACGGACAATCTCGCGCCCGGCGCGTCCGTCAAGCTGATGACCGACGGCATTCTGCTCGCCGAAACGCAGACCGATCCGCTGCTGAAGGCGTACGACACGATCATCATCGACGAGGCGCACGAGCGCAGCCTCAACATCGACTTTCTGCTCGGCTATTTAAAGGAAATCCTGCCGCAGCGCCCGGACCTGAAGCTGATCGTCACATCAGCGACCATCGACGCCGGCCGTTTTGCGCGCCATTTCGGCAGCGAGGACAAGCCCGCGCCGGTGATCGAAGTGAGCGGGCGGCTGTATCCGGTCGAAATCCGCTATCGCCCGATCGAAGAGGAAAGCGAGGCGATCAAGAACGCGCAGGGCACGCCGCAGAAACGAAGCGACCGCAAGACGGACCGCGATCTGATGGAAGGCATCGTCGATGCCGTCGACGAACTCTGCCGCGAAGGCCCCGGCGACGTGCTCGTGTTTCTGCCCGGCGAGCGCGAAATTCGCGACGCCGCCGAGGCGCTGCGCAAGCACCATCCGCCGCATACGGAGATTCTGCCGCTGTTCGCGCGCCTGTCGGCGCAGGAGCAGGAGCGCGTGTTCAGGCCGTCGAACGCGCGGCGCATCGTGCTGGCCACGAACGTCGCGGAGACATCGCTGACGGTGCCGGGCATCCGCTATGTCGTCGATACGGGCACCGCGCGCGTCAAACGCTATTCGTACCGCAACAAGGTCGAGCAGCTGCAGGTCGAGCCGGTGTCGCAGGCGGCGGCGAACCAGCGCGCGGGCCGCTGCGGGCGCGTGGCGGACGGCGTGTGCATCCGGCTTTACGACGAAGCCGACTTCCAGTCGCGTCCGCGCTTCACCGATCCGGAGATTCTGCGTTCGTCGCTCGCGTCGGTGATTCTGCGCATGAAGTCGCTGCATCTGACGGAAATCGAGACGTTCCCGTTCATCGAGCCGCCGCCGGGACGCGCGATCGCGGACGGCTATCAATTGCTGAACGAACTCGGCGCAGTCGATGACGACAACGCGTTGACGAGTCTCGGCCGGGAACTCGCGCGCCTGCCGCTCGATCCGCGCGTCGGCCGCATGATCCTCGCCGCGCGCGATCATCACGCGCTCACCGAAGTGCTCGTGATCGCGTCCGCGCTCTCGGTCCAGGACCCGCGCGACCGGCCGATCGAAGCGCAGGAGCAGGCCGACGAGAAGCATCGTCAGTTCGTCGACGAGCGTTCCGAATTCCTGCAATGGACGCGCATCTGGAAGTGGTTCGAGGAAGCCGTCGCGCACAAGAAGTCGAACAAGCAGCTCGCCGACGCGTGCCGCGCGAATTTCCTGTCGCATGTGCGGCTGCGCGAATGGCGCGACGTGCATTCGCAATTGCTGACCGTCGTGCGCGAGCATGGCTGGCGGTTGAACGAATCGGATGCGACCTTCGAGCAGGTGCATCTGTCGCTGCTGACGGGCTTGCTCGGCAACATCGGCGTGAAGGCTGACGACGAGCCGCATTATCTCGGCGCGCGCGGCATCAAGTTCCATTTGTGGCCGGGCTCGGCGCTGCTGAAAAAAGCGGGGCGCTGGGTGATGGCGGGCGAGCTCGTCGAGACGAGCCGGCTGTATGCGCGGACCATCGCCAAAATCGAACCGGAATGGCTCGAAACGGTCGGCGCGCATTTGCTGAAGAAATCGCTCTCGGACGCGCATTGGGAGAAGAAGGCAGCGCAAGTCGTCGCGTTCGAACGCGCGACGCTTTACGGCCTCACCGTGTACGCGCGGCGGCGCGTGAGCTTCGGCAAGCAGGACTCGAAATACGCGCGTGAGCTCTTCATTCGCGGCGCGCTCGTCGAAGGCGAGTTCGACACGCGTCTGCCGTTTTTCGCGCATAACCGCAAGCTGGTCGCGGATATCGAGCAACTGGAGCACAAGTCGCGCCGCCAGGACGTGCTCGTCGACGACGAACTGATCTACGCGTTCTACGATTCGCTCGTGCCCGAAGGCATTTGGACGGGCGCGGCGTTCGAGCGTTGGTATCGCGACGAACAAAAGAAAGAGGGCAGGCAGCAACTGCTTTTCCTGTCGCGCGACGACCTCATGCGCCATGAAGCCGCCGGCGTCACGACGGACCTGTTCCCGAAGCGCATGACGATGTCGGGCATCGAGATGACGCTGTCGTATCACTTCGAGCCGGGCGCGCCGCGCGACGGCGTGACGCTCACGGTGCCGCTCTACGGGCTGAATCAGATCGACGCGCGCCGCGTCGAATGGCTCGTGCCGGGCATGATCAAGGAAAAGACGCAACTGCTCTTGAAGTCGCTGCCGCAGAAGCTGCGCCGGCATGTGGTGCCGTTGCCGGAATACGCGGCCGCCTTCGCCGAGCGTCACGCGGGGCCGAAATTCGGCGCGGGCGCGCTGATCGACGCGCTCATCGCGGATATCCGCGAACAGACGCAAATCGCCGTAAAAAGCGCGGATTTCAAGCTGGAAACGCTGCCGGCGCATCTGTTCATGAACTTCAAGGTGATCGACGAGCACGGCCGGCAACTCGCGATGGGCCGCAATCTCGCGCAATTGCGCGGAGAACTCGGCGGACAGGCGCAGCAGCACTTTCAGAAGCTCACGGCGGAAGCGGCGAGCGTCGCGCTCGACGCGCTCTCGGGCGATGGAGGCGATTCGAACGTACCGGCCGCGCAGGCCGCGCCCGCCGAAAGCACCGCGCTCTACGAAAATCTGACGACGTGGAACTTCGGCAAGCTGCCCGAGTTGCTCGAAATCCGCCGGCGCGGGCAGACGCTTCTCGGCTATCCGGCGCTGGTGGACCGCACCACGCACTGCGACGTCGAAGTGTTCGATTCGCCGGAGGAAGCGGCGCGCATTCATCGCGCGGGCTTGCGGCGGCTCTTCGCGCTGCAATTGCGCGAGCCGATCCGCTATCTGGAAAAGAACCTGCCGGGCCTGCGCGAAATGTCGATGCAATACATGGCGCTCGGCACCGCCGACGAACTGCGCGACCAGATCGTCGAGACGGCGCTGGACCGCGCGTGCCTGCAAGACCCGCTGCCCGACGACGACGCCAGCTTTCACGCGCGCCGCGATGCCGCGAAGGGGCGCCTCACGTTGCTGGCGAACGAAATTGCGCGCCTCGCCGGGACGATTCTCGCGGAATACGCCGCGCTCACTAAGAAGCTCGCGCAGGCGAAGCCCTTCGCCACCGCCTACGCCGACATGCAGGCGCAGTTGAGCGGGCTGATCGGCAAACGCTTCGTGATCGACACGCCGTACGCGCAGCTTGCACACTTCCCGCGCTATCTGAAAGGCATCGCGCTGCGCATCGACAAGCTGAAGGCCGATTCCGCCCGCGACGCGCGCCTGATGGCGGAATTGCTGCCGCTCGTGCAGCAGTACCAGCGGACCTTGTCGCAGCGCGGCGGCGTCGCGGATGCGCGGCTCGCGGAGTATCGGTGGCTGCTGGAAGAACTGCGCGTGTCTCTCTTCGCGCAGGAGTTGCGCACGCCGATGCCCATTTCCGTGAAACGCCTTCACAAGGTCTGGGAATCGATGCAGCGGTGACGCGACCGCGTTCTCGCGCGAACGTGGCGGAAAGCCGCGCCAACAGGCGGCATTTCTTGCGCACGCGCACCGAATTGCGCAAAAAGAGCCGCGCCGTCAACGCGTTAGAGCATGCAAACGTTCTACAATGACGCCTGCTTTCCGACGTGTACATTCATGCGCTCCACATTCTTCTCCGGCCGCCTCCGCGCGGCCGCCGCCAGCGCCGCGCGCTTCGCGGTTCCGGCGGTCGCAGCGTTTGCCGCGACCGCGGCATTCGCCAATAACGTCATCGTGCTCAATTCGGCCGAAGCCACGCTGAGCCTCATCGACGAAAACACGCATCAGGTCATCGGCACGGTGCCGACCGGCAAAGAGCCGCATCACCTGATGCCGACGCCCGACAATTCGTCGCTGATCGTCGCGAATTCGGTGTCCAACAATCTGATGTTCGTCGACCCGAAAACGGGCGCAGTGCAACGCTGGGTGCAGGACATCGAGGATCCGTACCAGATCGGTTTCTCGCCGGACCGCAAGTGGTTCGTTTCCACCGGCCTGCGCCTCGACCGGCTCGATATCTACCATTACGACGGCAAAAATCTGAGCCTCGCCAAGCGCCTGCCGCTCGCGACCATGCCGAGCCACATCGCGTTCTCGAACGACAGTTCCACGGCGTTCATCTCGCTTCAGGTGTCGGGCGAGATCGCGGCCATCGACCTGCCGACGCAGACGGTCAAGTGGAAGATGAAGGTCGGCAAGGTGCCGGCGGGCGTCTGGCTCACGCCGGGCGACAAATTCCTGCTCGTCGGCATGACGGGCGCGGACTACGTGGCGGTCGTCGACTGGCGCAACCAGAAGGTCGTGAAGACCATCACGACCGGCAAAGGCGCACACAACTTCCGCTCGATGGTGGATGGCAAGCATGTGCTCGTGTCGAACCGGGTGGCGAACACCATCAGCATCATCGACGAAGACACGCTCACGAACGTCGGCGATATCACCGGCCTCTTGCCCGGACCGGACGACATGGAACTTTCCGCCGATAAAAAGTATCTCTGGGTGACGTTCCGCTTCGCGAAGCATGTCGGCGTGATCGACCTTGCAAACCGCAAGCTCATCCAGACCATCGCGGTGGGACGCTCGCCGCACGGCATCTTTTTCCTCGACCGCGCGCCGGTCACCGCGCCCAACGGCGCCTGACCGCGGCGGCGAACGGTGAGAAGGGCGCTCGCGGGCGCCCTGTACTACGATTGAGTCACGGGCCACTGGGCGTCATTTCCCAGGGCCGGCCGACTTTCACGGAGCACCATGTTTCACGTCATTCTCTCGTCCCTCGACAGCTTCGTTTCTTCCGTTCAGACCACGTTGTACGTGGACGTCGTGCAGCCGCTGCTTTTCAAGATCGGCATGATGGACTACGACGAAGACACGTACGACGCGCTGTACTGGGTGATCGTTGGCGTGCTGGAAGTGATCGCGATGTACGCGATCCTGCGCCCGCTGGAAGCCTTGCGCCCTGCCGAGCAATGGCAGGACCGCAAGGGCGTGCGCGTGGACGTGCTCTATACGTGGATCGTGAAGCTCGGCATCCTCAATCTGTTCTTCTTCTTCACGTTCCAGCCTGTTTTCGATTCGGTGCAAAGCTGGCTGCGCATCCACGGCGTGCCGACGCTCGAAATCGACAATCTGTGGCCCGGCGTGACCACGCAGCCGCTCGTCACGTTCGCCATCTATCTGATTCTGCTGGATTTGGCCGGTTACTGGTATCACCGGCTGGAGCATCGGTTCGGCATCTGGTGGGAACTGCACGCGGTCCATCACAGCCAGCAGAAGATGTCCCTGTGGTCCGACGACCGCAACCATCTGCTCGACGACGTTCTGCAAGCGAGCTTCTTCGCCGCTGTCGCGCTCGTGATCGGCGTGGAGCCGTCGCAATTCGTCGTGCTCGTCGCGATCACGAACCTGATGCAGAGCGTGCAGCACGCGAACATCCGCCTGCATTTCGGCTGGCTCGGCGACCGGCTGATCGTGAGTCCTGCGTTCCATCGCCGTCATCACGCGATCGGCTATGGTCACGAAGGCACGGCGTACGGCTGCAACTTCGGCGTGCTGTTTTCCTTCTGGGACATTCTGTTCCGCTCGGCGTCGTTCGACCGCACCGTCGAGCCGACCGGCATCCGCGATCAGCTGGGCGCGCCGGGCACCGCGCCCGTCAATTACGGCGACGGCTTCTTCGAGCAACACTGGCTCGCGTTCAAGCGCATCGGCGCGCGTCTCGCGGCGCGGCGCGCGGCGGATTCCGGCAAGCGGCCGGCTGCCCTCTGAGCCTTTCATTCGCCTTCTTGTGGATGCCAGCGCGCCGAACCCGCGCTGGTTTATCCTGTCGCTTACTCTTCCTTCAACGAATCACGCATGAATGATCTGCTGCGTTCGTTCGTGCGCGCGCTGGCGAACGTCTTCCATCCGCGCATGCTCTGGCTCACGCTCATGCCGTTCGCGGTCGCCACCGCCGTCTGGGGCGCGATCCTGTGGTTCTTCTGGCAGACGCTCACCGGCGCGGCGAACGGCTGGCTCGACGGCTGGGCGCTGACCTCCGCGATGTACCGCCTTTTCGACGCCGTCGGCTTTTCGTCGCTGCACGCGGTCATTGCGCCGTTTCTCGTCGTCATCGTGACGATCCCGCTGATCGTCGTGACGGTGCTTCTGCTAATCGCCACGCTTTCCATGCCGGGCGTCATCAAGCTGCTCACGCGGAGTCCGAAGGGTCACTATGCGGCGCTCGAAGCGCGGCGCGGCGGCTCGTGGTACGGCAGCCTCGGGCATTCTGTGGTGACGACCATCGTGTGTCTCGTGGCGCTCGTCGTCACGTTGCCGCTTTGGTTGATCCCGCCTTTCTTCGCGCTGATTCCGCCGCTCCTGTGGGGCTGGCTCACGTATCGCGTGATGACCTACGACGCGCTCGCCATGCACGCGAGCCCCGACGAACGGCGCGCGATCGTGCGGGAATCGCGCTGGCCGCTGCTCGCCATCGGCATCGTGAGCGGATTGTTGAGCTCCGTTCCGACGCTGCTCTGGGCGTGGTCGGTCTGGCTCCTGCCGCTGTTTCCGGTCGTGGCCGCGGTGACGATCTGGGCGTATGCGTTCATTCTCGTGTTTTCGGCGCTGTGGTTCGCGCACTACTGCCTGCACGCGCTCGCGCGGCTGCGGGCGAACGAGCCGCGTTATCCGGCCATCACGGCGCAGTCCTGAACGGCAGTCAACAGAAAGAAGAGGCACTCATGGGCATTGGCGTCATCATCATCGGCGACGAAATCCTGTCCGGGCGGCGCACGGACAAGCATCTGCCGAAAGTCATCGAACTGTTGGGCGCGCGTGGGCTGTCGCTCGACTGGGCGGAATACGTCGGCGACGATCCCGCGCGCATCACCGCGACGCTCGCGCGCACGTTCGCCTCGGGCGACATCGTGTTTTCGACGGGCGGCATCGGCGCGACGCCCGACGATCACACGCGGCAGTGCGCGGCCAAGGCGCTCGGCGTGCCGCTCGCGTTGCAGCCGGAAGCGGCGGAACTGATCCGCGCGCGCATTCGCGACATGGCGGGCGACCAGCCTGCGGATCTCGATTCGCCCGAGAACCTGCATCGGCTGAACATGGGCATGTTCCCGCAGGGCGCCGAGATCATTCCGAACAGCTACAACAAGATTCCGGGCTTCTCGGTCGGCGATCATCACTTCGTGCCGGGCTTTCCGGTCATGGCATGGCCGATGATCGAATGGGTGCTCGACACGAAATACGCGCATCTGCACCACGCGACGCCGTATGTCGAGCGTTCGCTGCTCGTCTTCGGGTTGCCGGAATCGCGCATCACGCCGCTGATGGTTGCCATCGAGCGCGATTTCGCCGGCGTGCGTGCCTTTAGCTTGCCGAGCGTCGGCGACGCGGCGCGCGGGGCGCTCTACGCGCGGCCGCACATCGATCTGGGCGTGAAGGGCGATCCCGAGCGCGCGAACGCCGCGTTCGAGGCGCTGCGCGAAGGCGTGGCGGCGCTGGGCGGCGAGGTCGTCGAAGTGCCGCCGGAGGAGGCGCGTTGATTCTGCTCGAAGTCATTGCGACGACGGTCGCGGACGCGCGCGCCGCCGAGCGGGGCGGGGCGAACCGCATCGAACTGATCACCGCGATGGGCGAGGGCGGGCTGACGCCGAGCATCGGGCTGATGGAAGCGGTCGTGGACGCGGTCGGCATTCCGGTGAACGTGATCGTGCGGCCGCATAGCCGCTCGTTCGTCTACGATGCCGACGATCTGGGCGTCATGCTGCGCGACATTCGCGCCATCGCAAAGACGCGTGCGAACGCGATCGTCGTGGGCATGCTGCGCGAGAACGGCGATATCGATACGGATGCGCTCTCGCGCGTGATCGACGCCGCCGATGGCTTGCCGCTCACGTTCCACCGCGCGATCGACGAGGCGCGCGATTTAGCCGCCGCCTTCGACACGCTGCTCGGCTTCGACGCCATCACGAACGTGCTGACGTCGGGCGGCCAACCGTCGGTGCTTCAAGCGCAAGCGCACATCAGATCGCTCGTCGAGCGCTCGAAAAGCACGCATTGCACCGTGCTCGCCGGGGCGGGACTGACCGTGGACGCGCTCGCGCCCTTCGTCGCTGCGACAGGCGTGCGGGCGGTCCACTTCGGCTCGGGCGTGCGGATCGGCGGCAAAGGGCTCGCGCCCGTCGACGAAGCCGCCGTCGCCCGCGCGCGGGCATTGCTCGACCGCTAGCGCCCGACGCGCCGCGTCACGCCCCAATCCACGGCAATCCGCGGAAGCACCATCCCGAGACCGTC
Organism: Caballeronia sp. BCC1704; assembly: GCF_902833455.1. Taxonomy (NCBI): domain Bacteria; kingdom Pseudomonadati; phylum Pseudomonadota; class Betaproteobacteria; order Burkholderiales; family Burkholderiaceae; genus Caballeronia; species Caballeronia sp. BCC1704. Next base: position 1,406,300 of record NZ_CADFFT010000001.1, read on the forward strand.
TTGCGGTGCCCCTGACCGTCCTTGTCGCCTTCGAAGCCTTCCAGCAGGTCATAGGCTTTCGTGAACCCCTGATTTTGCGCGGCGACGGCGGCGAGCTTCGAGCGCGCGGCGCTGCGGCACAGAAACACGAGCGGCGTATCGGGAGTGGCGATTTGTCTTAATTGTTGGATAAACTCAGCGTTCGGCACCGAACCCGGGTAGCGGATCCATTCAATGTGCGCGTATTGCTCGCCGTTGATCGCCGGCCGGCCCACCCAGTCGAGTTCCGCGCGTGTGCGCACGTCGACCAGACGAGCGCGCGGTTCGAGTTGAAGGAATTCGAAGGCTTCGGCGGGGAGCAACGCGCCCGCGTAGGTGAGATTGTTCTCGGCGGCCCGGCTCGCGGCTTTGCCGTACAGTTGGTCGAGCGTACTCATGGCGAGGTGTCTCCGTTGGCTAAACGATTAATTCTAGCGTGCTGTGCAAGCGCGCAACTCGGGAACAATCCAGCACACTCTAGGTGCATCTCGCGAGCTAAGCACAGAAATAGTGCGATTGGATGACCGTGCTAGGATGGATGCACACGTTTGGTGCTGAGTCGTTGGAACCAGCGAGGTAGGAAAAACGGACACCGCTTGCGCCTCTTTAAAAAACCTAAGCAGTTCAGTCATCTAGCCTGCGCATCACGCACATGGCATAGAAGCTGCTTTTTCCACCCTCGATTGAAACGGCAGTGCAGAATTGGTCGAGGCGGCGGAGCGATTCGCCGACTTTTGTTAATCAGGAGATAGGTAATGAGTAAATCCGTGGCCGACGTCATGCAACTCGTCAAGGACGAGGACGTCAAGTTTGTCGATTTTCGCTTCACCGACACGCGCGGCAAAGAACAACACGTTTCCGTGCCGGTATCGGCATTCGACGAAGACAAATTTGAAAGCGGCCACGCTTTCGACGGTTCGTCCATCGCCGGCTGGAAGGGTATCGAAGCGTCGGACATGCTGCTCGTGCCGGATGCCGACACCGCGTTCATCGACCCGTTCTACGAAGAATCTACGCTGGTTCTGACCTGCGACGTGGTCGAGCCGGCCGACGGCAAGGGCTACGAGCGCGACCCGCGTTCGCTCGCGAAGCGCGCCGAAGCGTATCTCAAGAGCTCGGGCCTCGGCGACACCGCGTTCTTCGGTCCCGAGCCGGAATTCTTCATTTTCGATTCGGTGCAGTGGAACACGGACCAGTCGGGCACGTTCGTGAAGATCGGCTCGGAAGAAGCGCCGTGGTCGTCGGCGAAGGAATTCGAAGGCGGCAACACCGGCCACCGTCCGGGCACGAAGGGCGGCTACTTCCCGGTAGCGCCGGTCGACACGTTCCAGGACATTCGCTCGGAAATGTGTCTGCTGCTCGAACAGATCGGCATTCCGGTCGAAGTGCACCACCACGAAGTGGCAGGCCAGGGCCAGAACGAAATCGGAACCAAGTTCTCGACGCTGGTTCAGCGCGCGGACTGGCTGCAGCAGATGAAGTACATCATCCACAACGTCGCGCACACGTACGGCAAGACGGCGACGTTCATGCCGAAGCCCATCGTCGGCGATAACGGCTCGGGCATGCACGTTCACCAGTCCATCTGGAAGGACGGCCAGAACCTGTTCGCGGGCAACGGCTACGCAGGCCTGTCGGAATTCGCGCTGTTCTACATCGGCGGCATCATCAAGCATGCGCGCGCGCTGAACGCGATCACGAACCCGGGTACGAACTCGTACAAGCGTCTCGTGCCGCACTTCGAAGCGCCCGTCAAGCTGGCTTACTCGGCTCGCAACCGCTCGGCGTCGATCCGCATTCCGCACGTGAGCAACCCGAAGGGCCGCCGTATCGAAACGCGCTTCCCGGATCCGCTCGCGAATCCGTACCTGTGCTTCTCGGCGCTGATGATGGCGGGTCTCGACGGCGTGCAGAACAAGATTCATCCGGGCGAAGCCGCGGACAAGAATCTGTACGACCTGCCGCCGGAAGAAGACGCGAAGATCCCGACCGTTTGCGCGGGGCTGGATCAGGCGCTCGACGCGCTGGACGGCGACCGCGAGTTCCTGACGCGCGGCGGCGTGTTCACGGATTCGATGCTCGACGCATACATCGAACTGAAGACGAACGAGTTGCAGCGTTATCGTCAGGCGGTGCACCCGATCGAGTTCGAGATGTACTACTCGCTGTAACGCATGAAGGCAGCGCGTTTCGTTGATTCGAATTCGATGAAGCGCGCTCGCCGCATGTCATGAAGAACGACGGAAAAGGGACGGCGCGCCGTCCCTTTTTTAATCGCTCGCGGTTGTCACGCAACGAGAAGAAGATCGGTAGCACGAACGACCTCAATCACTGCACGATGGTGCTCAAGAATCTGATCAAGGCGCGAAAGGGTCACGCCGATGCGCTCTCCGACGATACGCAACTCGCCGCGACCGGCTTGCTGCCCGGCCTCGAAGCGCTGCCGACTGTCGTGCTGGTGCTCGACAAGCGCAATCTCAGGATCGCGTACGCGAACCCGTCGGCGGAGTCGATGCTGGAGATGTCGCGTAAGCAACTGATGCAGACGCATTGGCCCGAACTCTTCGCGAACGCCGACGAACTGGCGACGACGATCGCTTCCATCGCGGAGAACCGCTTCAACGCCACGCGGCTCGACGCGGCGCTGGAACGCGCGGGGCGCGAGCCGCTTCACGTGCATGCGATCGTCGCGTATCTCGAAGCCGCGACCGATTACGTGCTGCTCGAACTCTTCGAGAACGAGCGCCATCTGCGCACGGATCGCGAAGAGCGCATCCACGATCTGACGGCGGTCAACAAGCAACTCATCCGCAATCTCGCGCATGAGATCAAGAATCCGCTCGGCGGCATTCGCGGCGCGGCGCAATTGCTCGAATTCGAACTCGGCGCGCGCGAACGCGACGAGTTGCGCGAATACACGCAAGTCATCATCAAGGAATCGGACCGTTTGCAGACGCTCGTCGATCGCTTGCTGGAGCCGCACCGGCATCCGCATATCGTCGGCGACGTCAACATTCACGAAGTCTGCGAGCGCGTGCGCGCGGTGATCCTCGCCGAGTTTCCGCGCGGCCTCACCATCGAGCGCGACTACGACGTGAGCGTGCCCGACTTGCGCGGCGACAAGGAGCAACTGATTCAGGCGCTGCTCAACATCGTGCGCAACGCGGCCGAGGCGCTCAAGGAGCGCATCTCGCAAGGCGACGCGAAGATCGAGCTGCGCACGCGCATCGCGCGCAAGGTCACCATCGGCAAGCGCCTGCACAAACTGGCACTGGACTTGCATATCACTGACAACGGTCCCGGCATTCCCGGCGATATCCGCGACCGCATCTTCTTTCCGCTCGTGTCGGGCAGGGAAGACGGAAGCGGCCTCGGCCTGACGCTCGCGCAGTCGTTCGTGCAGCAGCACGACGGACTGATCGAAGTGGAGAGCAAGCCGGGCTGCACCGAGTTCGCCATCTTGCTGCCTTTCGGAAACTGACAAGCGGGAACTGACACCGGAACTGACACGGGAAATCAACCTACATCGACATTCACCAGACTGCGGGCCGCGATTTTCGCGCGAAGCCACGAAGCCTGACCGTTTCGACGGGCATACACCGAACCACACGAAGACTTCTCGCCGAACGATATGAAGCCGATCTGGATAGTAGACGACGACCAATCCATCCGTTGGGTGCTCGAAAAAGCGCTCGCACGAGAGAACTTCACGACGCGCAGTTTCTCGGGCGTGCGCGACGCGCTTGCCGCGCTCGAAACCGAAAGCCCGCAAGTGCTGGTATCCGATATCCGCATGCCCGGCGGCTCCGGGCTCGAACTGCTGCAAACGGTGCGCGACAGGCTGCCGGGACTGCCCGTCATCATCATGACGGCGTTTTCCGATCTGGATAGCGCGGTCGCCGCGTTTCAGGGCGGCGCGTTCGAATATCTCGCGAAGCCCTTCGATATCGACAAGGCGGTGGAGTTGATCCGCCGCGCCGTCGACGAAAGCATGCGCGGCGAGGCCGCGTACGACGAGCGCGTGACCGAGACGCCCGAGATGTTGGGACAAGCGCCCGCGATGCAGGACATGTTCCGCGCCATCGGCCGCCTGTCGCATTCGGCGGCGACCGTGCTCATCACCGGCGAATCAGGCACCGGAAAGGAGCTTGTCGCGCGCGCGTTGCACCGACATAGCCCGCGGGCCAACGGGCCGTTCATCGCGCTCAATACTGCCGCGATCCCGAAAGATCTGCTGGAGTCCGAACTATTCGGCCACGAACGCGGCGCGTTCACAGGCGCGCAGGCCATGCGGCAGGGCCGCTTCGAACAGGCCGAGAACGGCACGCTCTTTCTCGATGAAATCGGCGACATGCCGTTCGATCTGCAAACGCGGCTTTTGCGCGTGTTGTCCGACGGGCAGTTCTATCGGGTCGGCGGCCACAATCCGCTGCGCGCGAACGTGCGCGTGATCGCGGCGACGCACCAGAATCTGGAATCGCGCGTGCGGCAGGGCTTGTTTCGCGAGGACTTGTACCATCGCCTGAACGTGATTCGCCTGCGTCTGCCGGCGCTGCGCGAACGCAGCGAGGACATTCCGCTGCTCACGCGGCACTTCCTGCAAAAGAGCGCGCGCGATCTGGGCGTCGAGCCGAAGCGCGTGTCCGACAGCGCGCTCGCTTATCTCGCGTCGCTGCCGTTTCCCGGCAACGTGCGCCAGCTGGAAAACCTGTGCAACTGGCTCACGGTGATGGCGCCCGCACAGGTCATCGAGCAGAAGGACTTGCCGCCCGATCTCACGCCGCGTCAGGACGTCACGCCGGAGAGCATCGCCGTATCGACCGATGGCGCGGTCGCGCCGAACGGCTCGGCCATGCCGGCCTCGGCGCCCGCATCGACGCCGCCAGCGGGCGTGCCGGCGAGCGTGTGGGAGAACGGCTTGCGCACGGAAGTCGCGCGGCTGTTGCGCGAAAACTCCGCCGATGTCATGGACGAACTCGCGCGCCGCTTCGAAGCCGCCGTGATTCGCGAGGCGCTCGACTTCACGCGCGGGCGCAAAGTCGAGGCGGCGGAGCGCTTAGGTATCGGCCGCAATACGATCACGCGCAAGATTCAGGAACTGCATCTCGACGCGTGACGACACAGCGCGGATCAGCAGCCGACCGTCGCGACGACAGGCGCGTGGTCGGACGGCTGATCCCACTTGCGCGGCACCTTGTCGATCTCGCATGACGTGCACAGCGCCGACAGCTCCGACGACAACAAGATGTGGTCGATGCGCAGGCCCGCGTTGCGCCGGAACGCCATCATGCGGTAATCCCACCACGTAAAGAGCTTCTCCGGCTGCTCGAACTTGCGGAAGGCGTCGGTGAGTCCCAGACCGACGAGCTGCATGAAATGCGCGCGCTCTTCCGGCGAAACGAGGTTCTGTCCTTCCCAGGCCTTCGGGTCGTGCACGTCGCGGTCTTCCGGCGCGATGTTGTAATCGCCGAGCAGCGCGAGCTTCGGATACTGCATCATCTCTTCGCGCAGCCATTCGCGCAGCGCATCCAGCCAGCGCATCTTGTACGCGAATTTCTCGGAGCCGGGCGCCTGTCCGTTCGGGAAGTACGCCGACACTATCCGCACGCCGTTTACCGTCGCGGCGATCACGCGCTGCTGTAAGTCTTCGAAGCCGGGAATATTGCGCACCACGGTGGCGTCGTGCACCTCGATGCCGTCGCGCACCAGAATGCCTACGCCGTTATACGTCTTCTGTCCCGCGAACCAGCTTTTGTATCCGGCGGCTTCCAGTTCGGCGCGAGGGAATTTCTCGTCGGGCAGCTTCAGTTCCTGAAGGCATAACACGTCCACTTGCGAGAGTTGCAGCCAGTCGATGACGTGCTGAAGACGGACCTTGAGAGAGTTGACGTTCCAGGTGGCAATTTTCATGTGACGGCGATGGCCTGCGGCTTCTTGAGTGTCGATCGAAGCCGGAATGATAACGCCACGACGCTCGCGCACTCTCACGCGCTCGTTTACGCCATTTTTACGCCGCCGCGCGAACTCTTGCCACGCCCTTTATCCCGGTCGTCCTACGCTTGCAAGCGTCCAATGCACAAGAGGAGAACCGAACCATGGACCTGCTTTACGTCGCCGGCATCGCCCTGTTCTGGGGGCTGTGCGCGGCGCTTACCGTGGGCTGCGAGCGTTTGCGCCGCCGTCTGCCGGGAGCGCGCGCATGACTGCATGGATGATCTGGCTCGCGGCCGCATCGACGCTGCTGCTTCTGGCCTACCTCGTGTACGCGCTCTTGCGCGCGGAGGATCTCGAATGAACGGCAACACGTTCACGCAGACGGCGCTGTTCATCGTCGTACTGATCGCGCTCGCCATTCCGCTCGGGCGATACATCGCCGACGTGCTCGACGGCTCGTCGGTCGTCGTGCGCAAGACGAAGCGCTTCGAAGACGCGCTGTATCGCATCGCCGGCGTCGATGCCGATGCCGAAATGTCGTGGAAGCACTACGCGCTCGCGGTGCTGCTGTTCAATGCGCTCGGCGCGTTCGTGCTGTACGCGCTGCTGCGTCTGCAACACATCTTGCCGGCCAATCCGCAAGGCATGGCCGCGATGACGCCGGACGCCGCGTTCAACACGGCGGTGAGCTTCGTCACCAATACGAACTGGCAGGACTACGGCGGCGAAAGCACGCTCGGCTACCTCGCGCAGATGCTCGGTCTGACGGTGCAGAACTTTCTGTCGGCGGCGACGGGCATCGCGGTCGTCGTCGCGCTGATTCGCGGCTTCAGGCGGCATAGCGCGCAGACCATCGGCAACTTCTGGGTCGATCTCACGCGCACGACGCTCTACGTGCTCGCGCCGCTCGCCGTGGTGTTCGCGCTCGTCTTCGCGAGCCAGGGCGTGATTCAAAACTTCAGGCCGTATCAGGACGTATCGACGTTGCAAGTCACGAGCTATCAGGCACCGCAGACCGACGCGCAAGGCAACGCCGTGAAAGATGCCCACGGCAACCCGGTCATGCGCGACATGAAAGCCGACAAGCAGTCGCTGCCGATGGGCCCGGTCGCATCGCAGGAAGCGATCAAGATGCTCGGCACGAACGGCGGCGGTTTTTTCAACGCGAACTCGGCGCATCCGTTCGAGAACCCGACGCCGTTCTCCAACTTCATGCAGATGATCGCGATGCTGCTGATTCCGGCCGCGCTGTGCGTCGTGTTCGGCCGCATGATCGGCGACAGGCGGCAGGGCTACGCCGTGCTCGCGGCGATGACCATCGCGTTCGCGGCGGCGTGCGTCGGCGAGATATCGGCGGAGCAGGCGGGCAATCCGCTTTTCGCGTCGCTTCATGTCGATACCCACGCGAGCGCGCTGCAAGCGGGCGGCAACATGGAAGGCAAGGAGACGCGCTTCGGCATCGCGCAGTCGGGCATCTTCACAGTGGCGACGACCGCCGCGTCCTGCGGCGCGGTCGACGCGATGCACGACTCGCTGACCCCCTTGGGCGGCCTCATTCCAATGCTCTTGATCCAGCTCGGCGAAGTGATCTTCGGCGGCGTCGGCTCCGGCTTGTACGGCATGCTCGTCTTCGCGCTGCTCGCGGTGTTCGTCGCGGGGCTCATGATCGGCCGCACGCCCGAGTACGCCGGCAAGAAGATCGAATCGTTCGAGATGAAGATGGTGTCCATCGCGATCCTGCTCACGCCGCTTCTGGTGCTCGCGGGAACATCGGTGGCCGTGCTGACGGCATCGGGCACGGCGGGCATCGCCAATCCCGGCGCGCACGGTTTCTCGGAAGTGCTGTATGCGTTCAGCTCGGCGGCGAACAACAACGGCAGCGCGTTCGCGGGCCTTTCCGTGAACACGCCGTTCTACAACGTGCTGCTCGGCATCGCGATGTGGCTCGGCCGCTTCGGCTCGATCGTGCCGGTGCTGGCGATCGCGGGATCGCTCGCGGCGAAGAAGCGCCTCGCCGTCACCGCCGGCACCTTGCCGACGCACGGACCGCTTTTCGTGGTGCTGCTGCTCGGCACGCTTCTGCTCGTCGGCGCGCTCACGTATGCGCCGGCGCTCGCGCTCGGGCCTGTCGTCGAGCATCTGACGATGACCGCCGCTCACTGATTTCGAGGAACAGATGACTCAACTGAATCAAGCGCCGCTGCATCGCCCGGAGAACCTCGGGCAAGCGCGCACGGCGGCGCGTTCGATGTTCGATCCGGCGCTTTTGAAACCCGCCATCGCCGATTCCTTCGCGAAGCTCGCGCCGCGCACGCAACTGCGCAATCCGGTGATGTTCTGCGTGTACGTCGGCAGCATTCTGACGACGGTGCTCTGGATCGCCGCGCTCTTGGGCCAGGCCGAAGCGCCCGCGGGCTTCATCCTCGCCATTGCGCTGTGGCTGTGGTTCACCGTGCTCTTCGCGAATTTCGCGGAGGCGCTCGCCGAAGGCCGCTCGAAGGCGCAGGCCGCGTCTTTGCGCAGCGCCAAGCACAACGTGATGGCGAAGAAGCTCAACGAGCCGCATCCGAAGTCGCCCATTCGCATTGTCGCGTCGAGCGATCTGCGCAAGGGCGATGTCGTGCTGATCGAAGCCGGCGACGCCGTGCCCGCCGATGGCGAAGTGATAGACGGCGTCGCGTCCGTCGACGAATCCGCGATCACGGGCGAATCCGCGCCCGTCATCCGCGAGTCGGGCGGCGATTTCTCGTCGGTGACGGGCGGCACGCGCGTGCTGTCGGACTGGATCGTCGTGCGCGTGACGGCTGACCCCGGCGAGGCGTTTCTCGACCGCATGATCGCAATGGTCGAAGGCGCGAAGCGGCAAAAGACGCCAAACGAAGTCGCGCTCACCATTCTGCTCGTCGCGCTGACGCTCGTGCTGCTGTTCGCCACCGCGACCTTGCTGCCGTTCTCGATGTTCTCGGTCGAAGCCGCGAAAGCCGGGCACGTGGTCACGATCACGGCGCTCGTCGCGCTGCTCGTCTGCCTGATACCGACGACCATCGGCGGGCTGCTGTCGGCCATCGGCGTCGCGGGCATGAGCCGCATGATGCATGCGAACGTGATCGCGACGTCCGGCCGCGCGGTCGAAGCCGCGGGCGATGTCGACGTGCTGCTGCTCGACAAGACCGGCACGATCACGCTCGGCAACCGGCAGGCGTCGTCGTTCGCGCCGGCGCCGGGCGTGAGCGAGCGCGATCTTGCCGACGCCGCGCAACTCGCATCGCTCGCCGACGAAACGCCGGAAGGCCGCAGCATCGTTGTGCTGGCGAAGCAGCGCTTCGATATCCGCGAACGCGATATGGCGACGCTCGGCGCAACGTTCATCGCGTTCAGCGCGCAGACGCGCATGAGCGGCGTCGATGTGCCGGATCGCGAGATTCGCAAGGGCGCGGCCGATGCGGTGAGGAAGTATGTCGAAGAACGCGGCGGGCGCTTTCCGCAGGAAGTGCAGCATGGCGTCGACGAGATCGCACGGCGCGGCAGCACGCCGCTCGTCGTCGCCGAATACGTCGCGGGCAAGGCGCGCGCGCTCGGCGTGATCGAACTGAAGGACATCGTGAAGGGCGGCATCAAGGAACGCTTTGCCGAGTTGCGCAAGATGGGCATCAAGACCGTGATGGTCACGGGCGACAACCGGCTGACGGCGGCGGCCATCGCGGCGGAAGCGGGCGTGGACGACTTTCTCGCCGAAGCGACGCCAGAAGCGAAGCTCTCGACGATCCGCGCGCATCAGGCCGAAGGGCGGCTCGTGGCGATGACCGGCGACGGCACCAACGACGCGCCCGCGCTCGCGCAAGCCGACGTCGCCGTGGCGATGAACACCGGCACGCAGGCGGCGAAGGAAGCAGGCAACATGGTCGATCTCGATTCGAACCCGACGAAGCTGATCGAGATCGTGGAGATCGGCAAGCAGATGCTGATGACGCGCGGCTCGCTCACGACGTTCTCCATCGCCAACGACGTCGCCAAGTACTTCGCGATCATTCCTGCCGCTTTCGCCACCACGTATCCGCAATTGCGCGTGCTCGACGTGATGCATCTCGCGTCGCCGTCGTCCGCGATTCTTTCGGCGGTGATCTTCAACGCGCTCATCATCGTGTTCCTGATTCCGCTCGCGCTGAAAGGCGTGAAATATCGCGCGCTCGGGGCGGCTTCGTTGTTGCGGCGGAATCTGCTCGTCTATGGGCTCGGTGGCATCGTGCTGCCGTTTCCGGTCATCAAGCTGATCGACATGACGATCACCGCGCTCGGTTGGAACTAGGAGAACACATCATGAAAAATGCATTGCGTCCGGCGATCGTGTTGTTCGTTGCACTGACGATCATCACGGGCTTGCTGTATCCGCTCATCGTGACGGCGGTATCGCAGACGGTGCTCAGGCATCAGGTGAACGGCAGCCTCATCGAGCTTGACGGGAGAATCGTCGGTTCGGAACTGATCGGCCAGCAGTTCGACGCGCCGCGCTATTTCTGGGGCCGCTTGTCCGCGACGACGCCGAATCCGTACAACGCGGGCAGCTCCGGCGGATCGAATCTCGGCCCGACGAACCCCGCGCTCGCCGATGCCGTGAAGGCGCGCATCGCCGCGCTGCACGCCGCCGATCCTTCGAACGACGCGGCCGTGCCCGTCGATCTCGTGACCTCATCGGGCAGCGGGCTCGATCCCGACATCAGCCCGGCGGCGGCCGCGTATCAGATCGCACGCGTGGCGCGGGCGCGCGGGCTGTCCGTCGCGCGAGTCAATGCGCTCGTCGTCGAGGCGACGTCCACGCGCACGTTCGGCGTCATCGGGGAACCCGCGGTGAATGTGCTTAAATTGAATCTCGCGCTGGACCGGGCGAGCGTTCGCTGAGCGCCGCCATTCCCTAAGCGCCACATGACGAGAACCCGCTCAGGAGCCCATGCGCCCGACCCCCGATGAACTCCTCGACAAGCTGCAACGCGAGGAAGCGAAGCGCCAGCGCGGCAGGCTGAAGGTGTTCTTCGGCGCGTCGGCGGGCGTCGGCAAGACCTTCGCGATGCTGCAAGCCGCGCGACGCCGCCGCGACGAAGGTGTCGATGTCGTGATCGGCGTCGTCGAAACGCATGGCCGCAAGGAGACGCTCGCGCTGTGCGCGGGGCTGGAAACGCTGCCGCCCGCGCAGATCGACTATCGCGGCCGCATGCTCGCGGAATTCGATCTCGACGGCGCGCTCGCGCGCAAGCCGCAACTCATCGTGGTCGATGAGCTCGCGCATTCGAACGTGCAGGGTTCGCGGCATCTGAAGCGCTGGCAGGACGTGCACGAACTGCTCGACGCGGGCATCGACGTGTACACGACCGTCAACGTGCAGCATCTGGAAAGCCTCAACGATATCGTCGGGCGCATCACGGGCATTCGCGTGTGGGAGACAGTGCCCGACCGCGTGTTCGATCACGCCGATGAAGTCACGCTCGTCGATCTGCCGCCTGAGGAACTGCTCGACCGTCTACGCGAAGGCAAGGTCTATCTGCCGCAGCAGGCCGAGCAGGCGGTGCGCAACTTCTTTCGCAAGGGCAACCTGATCGCGCTGCGCGAACTCGCGCTGCGCCGCACGGCCGACCGCGTCGATGCGCAGATGCGCGAGTACCGCGCGGACCAGTCGATCGAGCGCATCTGGCGGGCGCGCGAGCGCTTGATCGCGTGCGTGGGGCCGGGACCGGAAGGCGCGGCGCTCGTGCGCGCGGCGGCGCGGCTCGCGGCCGCGCTGAAGGCGGACTGGCTCGCGGTCTATGTCGAAACGCCGAAGCTCCAGCGCCTCTCCGACGATGAGCGCCGCCGCACGCTCGACGCGCTCAAGCTCGCCTCGGAACTCGGCGCCGAAACGGTGACGCTCGATGGCGCGGACGCCGCCGCGACGCTCATCGACTATGCGCGCATGCGCAACGTGTCGAAGCTCGTCGCGGGCGCGCCGGCCGCGCGAAGCTGGCGGCGTATCGTGCACACGCCGGTCGCGGAGCGCATCGTCCGGCATGCGGCGGATATCGATGTCACGCTTGTTTCCGCCGCCCCGCGCGACGAATCGCAAACGCGGCGGGCGTCGATAGCCGGCGCATGGCGCGACGCCGGGCATTCGCCGCCGCGCGCTTACTGCTACGCGCTCGCCATCGGCGCGGCGATCACGCTGGTCGCGCATGGGCTGGCCGCGCGGCAGATTGCGCTCACCAATCTCGTGATGCTGTATCTGCTCGGCGTGATCTTCGCCGCCGCGCGGCTCGGGCGCGGGCCGGGCGTGATGCTGTCGTTCGTGTCGGTCGCGGCATTCGATTTCTTCTTCGTGCCGCCCGCGCTGTCGTTTTCCGTCACCGATACGCAATACGTGCTCACCTTCGTCGTGATGCTGCTGACCTCGCTCACGATCAGCCATCTCACGTCGAGCCTGCGCCGGGAGGCCCGCATTGCGTCGCAGCGGGAACGGCGCACGAGCGCCATGTATGCGATGACGAAAGAACTCGCCGCCGCGCTGATGACCGGGCAGATCATCGAGATCGGCACGCGGCATGTGGCCGAGGTCTTTCACGCGAAGGTGGCGATGCTGCTCCCCGATGCGAGCGAACGCGTGCGCCAGAAAGTGGACGAGCCGAACGTCGACGCGATGCTCGACGCCGCGCGCATCGACCTCGATATCGCGCAGTGGGTCTACGAGCAGCAGAAGCCCGCGGGCCGCGGCACCGACACGCTGCCCGCCACCGATGCGCTCTACTTGCCGCTGCGCGGGCCAATGCGCACGCGCGGCGTGCTGGCGATCGTCGTCGAGCGGGAAGCGGAGCTGGCCGTGCCCGAGCAGCGGCGCATGATCGAGACGTTCGCGGCGCAGATCGCGCTGGCGCTCGAACGCGTGCACTACGTCGATATCGCGCAGGACGCGCTCGTCAACATGGAGTCGGAACGCCTGCGCAATTCGCTGCTCTCCGCGATCTCGCACGACCTGCGCACGCCGTTGACGTCGATTGTCGGTTTCGCGTCGGTGCTGGAGGAAGAGGCGCGCGCGATCGGCGGTCTTTCGGGCGAGTCGCAAGAACTGGTGCATGCGATCCACGAGGAGGCGCTGCGCATGAGTGGGCTCGTGACGAACCTGCTCGACATGGCGCGCTTGCAGGCAGGCGCGATCCGGCTGAACCGTCAATGGTCGATGCTCGAAGAAACCGTCGGCGCCGCGCTCGCATCGATGAGGCGCACGCTCGCGGGCCGACCCGTGGAGGTTCGGGTGCCGTCGAATCTGCCGATGCTGCGGCTCGACGCGGTGTTGATGGAGCGGCTATTCGCGAACCTGCTGGAAAACGCGGCGAAGTACACGCCCGCGCATACGCCGATTTCCATTGCGGCGGAAGAAGGCGCATCGGGCGATGCGCGTGCCGTGCGCGTCGTGATCGACGATGAAGGGCCGGGCGTGCCGGCCGGCATGGAGACGCGCCTCTTCGAGAAGTTCACGCGCGGCGAGAAGGAATCGGCGCAACCGGGCATCGGGCTCGGGCTCGCGATTTGTCGCGCGATCGTGGAGGCGCACGGCGGGCGCATCGGCGTGGAGAATCGCATGGACAGCGAAGGGCGCGTGTGCGGCGCGCGCTTCTGGTTCACGTTGCCGGCGGACGAAGCGCCGCCCGATATCGAGCAGGGCGAGGGTATCTAACGCGTGCATGCGCGATCGCACGGTTGAGAAGGCGGCGCGGCGTTAGATTCGTCGCATGAAATCATCCTCCAATCGCCGACGCTTTCTTATCGATGCCGGGCTCGCACTCGGCGCGTACAGTCTCCATGCGTATCCGCGCGCCGCGTCCGCAGCGATTCCTTCGAATGCCAATGTCATCACCCCGTTTGCGTTCGGCGCAAAAGGCGATGGCCGCGCCGACGACTCCGCCGCCCTGAATGCCGCCTACGCGCACGCGCGACAGCAGCGCGTATCCGCCATATCGCTCTGCGGCGCGACATATCGCGTGACGCGCGGCATCTATGCACGCGGCGTCTCCACGCACGGCGAGGGCGCCACGCTCATCGCGACGCTGGACGGTGCGCGCGGCGGCGCGGCATTCGAATGGGGCGGCAGCGGCAATTTCGTGCGCGACGTGACCTTCGATCTGTCGAACAGCAGCAAGACCGACATGCACGGCGTGCTCAACGCCGTCGATGACGCGCGCAACCAGCGTTTCGAGAACAACTGCATCATCGGACGGACGACCGGCGCGACGCCCCGGCAGTCGAACATCTTCGGTGCGTGGTTCATGGGAACGGGACTCGCCGGGCTCTTCGTGTCGAATAACCAATTCGAGTCGGTTTCATACGGAGTCCAGATCAATAATCAGCGCGGCACGGCGGGCGATGTGCGCAGCGCGCCGCTCGGACGTCCGTCGGCGCATATTCATATCGTCGGCAATGTGTGCATCGACGCGAGCATCGGCGTGAACACGCCGCATATCGCGTGCTCGAACGTGGTCGTGCAGGGCAACACGATCACCGCGCGCAGGCTCGCCATGGACCTGCCGCTCAACATCGCGCATGTGACGGATATCGCGGTCGTCGGCAATACGGTGGCCTCGAATGCGTCGAGCGCGAACGGCACCTTGCATGTGGAAGATGCGACGGGCGCGATCACCATCGACGGCAATGTCGTGACCGTGCTCGCGCGCAACAACGGCATTCAGGTCGGCACGCGGGCGAGCGTCAGCGGCGACGCGCCGGAAAGACGCAAGGTGGTCATCAGCGCGAACCACATCGAGGGCAGCGGCGCATCGTCGGGCAGCGCCGGCATCCTGATCCCGGACGCCGAAACCGTCGATAGCGTCATCGCGAACAACGCAATCCACCGCTTCGCCGAGGGCATCACGGTGGTGTCGCGCTGCCTCGTGCAGGGCAATGTGATCGCCGCGTGCGGCGTCCCGCTACGCGTTTCGCGCGACAGCTTGCAGGCAGGAAACCTGATCGGCTGACGCGAGCGACTCGGCGGACTTCGACGCGCCTTCGGGCGGTTTCAGCCGCGGCGTATGCCGCAGACGCGGCAGATACGCCAGCAGAATGACATAGATGGTCGGCGCGCCGGCGATCGGCTGCGCGAAAAGCGCGGTAATCAGGAGTGGGGCGCAGGCGCCGATCTTCGACCAGTTCGCTTTCGTCCCCGGCCGCCAGGCCGATAGCATGACGACCTGGCACGCGAAGCCGAACAGCCCGATCATGCCGATCTGCGCCAGCAGCGAAATGCCGTCGTTGCGCTCCTTGCCGCTGAAGAGACCGACGCCGAGGGGGCGAATTGCGAAGTTCGCGATGCCGCGGTCGATGGAACGAGAGCGGTCACTGATGGATTCGCCATGCGTGCGCGCCTTGTCCTTCAGGCCGATGTACGGCGTATAGAGCGCGATAGGCCACGCCATCAACACGATCGCACAAGTCACGAGCAGGCGCGGCATGAACAGCCGCCGCGATCGTCCGGAGAGCAGGAACACGAGCCCGAGCGACAAGGCGAGCAGCGCGACGCCGAGCGTCGAGAACGCGCAGAGAATGCCGCCGACCATGCACGCGAGCAGAAACTTCGAGCGGCGCGTGAGCGCCTCGTAGATGAGGCAGAAGCACGCGACGGCCTGATAAATGCCGGCCTCGCGAAAGAACGCGCAATAGCGGTCGAACTTCACGGTGCCCGACGCAAAGTCGCTGTAAAGCATGGAGAACGGGAAGTAGATCGCGCCCGTCGCGGCGCGCGGGTCTTCGGTGTAGTCGGCATAGCCTTTGACGGGCAGGCTGAAGAGATACAGGCTGTCCTTGCTTCCGAGCCATAGGGTCAGCAGTTCCGTGACGAGGCTCGACAGTCCGAGCAGCGCGACGGCCGTGCACAGCTGGCGGAAGAACAGTCGGTTCGCGTTGACGTCGAGCAGCAGCGCGCTGTATGACAAGCCGACCACACCGGTCGTCACGAGTTCATACAGTGTCCACTCGAGTTGCGAGCGTCCGTTCACGATGGAAATCGGCGCGACATAGATCCAGTACATGGCCATCATCACGAGCAGGCATGCGGTCTCCGCGCGCAGACGCGGCGTCGTGTAGCGAATCTGGCGATGCGTATGAAGCAGATACAGGCAGGTCAAGAGCGGCGCGACCAGCACGCCGATCGCCGTATAACGCTCGCCGAGCGCGGAGGGCCGCATCACGAACAGGTTCAGCACCAGTCCGAGGCTCATCAAGCGCCGGACCGAGAGAAGGTTGGAGAAGGGAAGCATCGTTGGGTCTCTGCATGGTTTGTCAGTCGTTCTTTTTCTATGCGACGCCGGGAAATGCAGCGGACGAATGCCATCTTCGAGGCGCGGCGCGCGTCCGTGTCCGTTGCGGTCGCGCTACGGATCGTGCAGGCCCCAGCGCACGCGCACTCGGGCTGCGCAACGCGAGACGCAAACGATTGATGTGTCGGAGTCCTGCGAATACCGGCTCATGCGAGGCATGAGCACGTGAGCGAGGCGCAAGGAAGCGACGCCGGTCACGTTCATGTTTGACGGCAGGCTATGGACAGCGGTACGAGAGGAACCCGGTTGCACGCGCGATGCAGCGGTGCAAGCGGGACGGGACGCGAAGACGGCCTCAACCGTCCGCGGGGATGACTACAGGTAAAGCCCCGATGCGCCCAGCACGTAGTGCACGGGAATGGTTCGGCCGTTCCAGTGGAACGCATAGCAGCGTGCGTCGCCGCGCAATTGCGCCCGGAGCACATCGAGCGCGCCGGCTTCCGATGTGGCCGCGATCACGACCTTGCCTTGCGCGCCGCGGGGAGGCTTCGGACCGCGAGACTCGGCCTCGACGTCGACTTCGAAGATGGCGAGGTCGTAGTAGTTGCTGGCCGCACAATGCCCCGAAGGCAACGATGCGTGGCGCCGAAAACCACCCTCCGCAGCAAGCGCGAGCGCCAGCACTTCGGCGCTCGGTAACGCGACGCGCGGGTGAGCCTGCGCAGTGTGCCCGGGCCTGCGGCGAAGCACGAAGCCGGTGACACCCGACAGCATTCGAAACAGGTTGCGGTCCTTTCGGCAGGCAAGATTTGCGGTTAGCACCTTGGGTCTCCGTATCTTTTGCTTGAGTTGCAACCGATTGTAAGCTCGCGCTTAAATGCTCGCCGCCAAACGTGCCGACGCATCCGCCACGGCGGATCGGCAAACGTTTCTTCTCAATTCCTGATCAATTCGATAAGCATCGAGGCGGCCCGTGCGGGCTTTTATGTCCCGCTACAATCGTCCGAACCGCTTACGCCCGAGGGCTTCATATGGATCTCATCATTCGCCGTGCATCGCTCGTGCGCTCGACGGGGCTCGTCGATATCGGCATGGAAGCAGGCCGTATTGCTGCGATCGAGCCGCATCTGAATGCGAGCGCGCGTGAGGAAATCGACGCGAACGGTTCGCTCGTCACCGCGCCGTTCGTCGACGCCCACTTTCACATGGACGCGACGCTCTCGTACGGTCTGCCGCGCGTGAACGCGTCCGGCACGCTGCTCGAAGGCATCGCGTTATGGGGCGAACTTAAGCCCGAACTCACGCAGGAAGCCATCGTCGAGCGGGCGCTGCAGTATTGCGACTGGGCCGTCGCGCGCGGGCTGCTGGCGATCCGCTCGCACGTCGATGTCTGCGATCCGCGTCTGCTCGCCGCCGAGGCGCTCGTCGAAGTGAAGCGCCGCGTGAAGCCGTATCTCGACCTGCAACTCGTCGCGTTCCCGCAGGACGGCGTGCTGCGCAGTCCGGGCGCATTCGAGAACCTGAAGCGCGCGATCGCGCTCGGCGTCGATGTCGTCGGCGGCATTCCGCATTTCGAGCGCACGATGGCGGACGGCGCGGCGTCCGTCACGCTGCTGTGCGAGTACGCGGCCCAGCACGGCTTGCGCGTGGACATGCACTGCGACGAATCCGACGATCCGATGTCGCGCCACATCGAAACGCTCGCGGCGGAGACGCATCGCCTAGGTTTGCACGGCCGCGTGACGGGCTCGCATCTCACGTCCATGCATTCGATGGACAACTATTACGTCAGCAAGCTCATTCCGCTGATGCGCGAAGCGGGCGTCTCGGCGATCGCGAATCCGCTCATCAACATCACGTTGCAGGGTCGCTCGGACACGTACCCGAAGCGGCGCGGCATGACGCGCGTGCCCGAACTGATGGCGGCGGGCATCGACGTCGCGTTCGGCCACGACTGCGTGATGGACCCGTGGTACAGCTTAGGCTCCGGCGACATGCTCGAAGTCGCGCACATGGGCCTGCACGTCGCGCAGATGACGGGCGTCGACGCGATGCATGCGTGCTTCGATGCCGTCACGCGCACGCCCGCGCGCATTCTCGGGCTCGAAGGCTACGGCGTGGAAGTGGGCTGTCATGCGGACTGCGTCGTGCTCGACGCGCGCGATCCGATCGAAGCGATCCGTCTGCGCGCGGCGCGCACGGCGGTGATCAGAAGAGGGAAGGTGGTGAGTCGCAGCCCGTCCATGCGCGCGACGCTCGCGCTGGAAGGCCGGCCTGCGGAAGTGGACTTCAGGATCCAGCGCTGAAAAGAAAAAAACCCCGGCGCGGCGGCCGGGGTTTTGGATCAGTGCACCGTCTGCGTGTGCTCGCTCATGCCGTTGTGACGCAACAGCGCGTCGATGCTCGGCTCGCGTCCGCGGAACGCCTTGAACGAATCCATCGCCGGGCGGCTGCCGCCCACCTCCAGAATCTCGCGGCGATAGCGCGTGCCGGTCTCCGCGTTCAGCACCGACCCGTTCGCGGCCTTGGCGGCTTCCTCGAAGGCGGCGTAGGCGTCGGCGGACAGCACTTCGGCCCACTTGTAGCTGTAATAGCCCGCCGCGTAACCGCCCGCGAAGATGTGGCTGAACGTATTCGGCCATCGCGAGAAGGGCGCCTGCGGAATGACGTGGAACTTCTCGTTGATCTCGCGTGCGAGGTCGTTCACGTTCTGCGTGCCGTTGGCCGGATCGTAGGACGTGTGCAGCACCATGTCGAACATCGAAAAGACGATTTGACGCAGCGTGCCGAGACCGCTCTGGAAGTTCTTCGCAGCGAGCATCTTGTCGAAGAGTTCGCGCGGCAGCGGCTGGCCCGTTTCGACGTGCGCCGACATGTCGGTCAGCACGTCCCACTCCCAGCAGAAGTTCTCCATGAATTGCGACGGCAACTCCACCGCGTCCCATTCGACGCCGTTGATGCCCGACACGCCGAGTTCGTCGACGCGCGTGAGCATGTGATGCAGTCCGTGCCCGAATTCGTGGAACAGCGTGATGACTTCATCGTGCGTGAAGCAGGCGGGCTTGCCGCCGACTGGCGCTGAGAAATTGCAGGTGAGGTACGCGACCGGCGTCTGCACGTCGCCTTGCGTGCGCTTGTGGCGGGCACGGGCGTCGTCCATCCATGCGCCGCCGCGCTTGCCTTCGCGCGCGTACAGGTCCAGATAGAACTGCGCGACGAGCGAGCCGTCCTTGTTCTCGACGCGGAAGAAGCGCACGTCCGGATTCCAGACGGCGGCTTCGTCGCGGCGAATCGAGACGTTGAACAACGTTTCGGTCACCTTGAAGAGGCCCTTGAGCACCGCTTCCTGCGGGAAGTACTGCTTTACTTCGTTCTCGGAGAACGAATAGCGCTTCTGGCGCAGCTTCTCGGCGGCATAGGCGACATCCCACGGCTGAAGCTCCGGCATGCCGAGTTCGGTCGCCGCGAACGCGCGCAGTTCCATCCAGTCGTTTTCGGCATACGGACGCGCGCGCTTGGCGAGGTCTTCGAGAAACGCGATGACCTGCGCGGGCGATTCCGCCATCTTCGGCGCAAGCGACACTTCCGCGAAGTTCTGATAGCCGAGCGTGCGCGCTTCTTCCTGACGCAGCTTCAGATGCTCGACGATGTTCTGCGTGTTGTCCCATTCGGGCTTGCCGTGACCGTAGGTTTCGCCGAGTTCCGACGCCCGCGTGACATACGCGCGATACATCGCCTCGCGCATCGGCCGATGCTCTGCGTATTGCAACACGGGGAAGTACGAAGGGAAGTGCAGCGTGAACTTCCAGCCTTCCTTGCCTTCCTTCTGCGCGGCTTCGCGGGCGGCTTCGATCACGTCGTCGGGCAGGCCGGCGAGGTCGCTCTGCTGCGTGACGACATAGGAATATGCGTTGGTCGAATCCAGCACGTGATCCGAAAACGCCTTCGAGAGCGCAGCCTGTTCTTCCTGCAATTGAGCGAAGCGCGGCTTGCGGTCTTCGGGCAACTCGGCACCGGACAGGCGGAAATCGCGCAGGGCGTTCTCTAGAATCTTTTTGCGCTCGGGCGAAAGTCCCGCGAATTCGTCGCCTGCGGCGATCGCCTTGTACTTCTCGTACAGCGCGAGGTTCTGGCCGACGCTCGCCGAAAACTCCGTGACGCGCGGCAGGTTCTCGGCATGGGCGGCGCGCAGCTCGGGCGTATCGGCGACGGCGTTCAGATGCCCGACGATGCCCCACGCGCGCGAGAGCTTTTCCGATTCACGCTCCACCGTTTCGACGACGTCTTGCCACGTGGCAGGCGTGTCCGGGGCGCTCGCGCGATCGACGGCGCTTTTAGCCGCCGCCAGCAACACGTCGAGCGCCGGGGTGACATGCTCGGGCTTGATGTCGCCGAAGCGCGGCAAGTCGGAAAAATCGAGCAGCGGATTGGATGCTGCCGTGGTCGGCGTGGCTGCGGTGGTATCGCTCATGGCTCTCCCGGTTCTGTGATCGTTGAAGCGCGGAGCGGGCCAGTCATGCGAAGCCCGCGCCGCTCGTGTCCGAATGCTATGGGAGCATTATTGGGGCCGCGGGGCCAAAATCCAATGGATTGTTTCTAAGGGGACGATCGCGATGGCGCGCGTCCCCTGCGGCTTACGCCTGTGCCGCGCGCTCGGCGGCTTCGATGGTGTTGACGAGCAGCATGGTGATGGTCATCGGGCCGACGCCGCCCGGCACCGGCGTGATGTAGCCCGCGACTTCCTTCACGCCCGCGAAGTCGACGTCGCCGCAGAGTTTGCCGGCTTCATCGCGATTCATGCCGACGTCGATCACCGTCGCGCCCGGCTTCACCATGTCGGCGGTCAGGATGTTGCGGCGGCCGGTCGCCGCGACGACGACATCGGCGTTGCGTGTGTAGTGCGCAATATCGCGCGTCTTGCTGTGGCAGATCGTGACGGTCGCGCCCGCTTCGAGCAGCAACAGCGCCATCGGCTTGCCGACGATATTCGAGCGGCCGATCACCACCGCATTCGCGCCCGTCAGGTCGATGCCGTGCGCCTCGAACATCTTCATCACGCCATACGGCGTGCACGGGCGAAAGAGCGGCTTGCCGGTCATCAGCGCGCCCGCATTCGCGACGTGAAAGCCGTCCACGTCCTTCTCCGGCGCAATGGCTTCGATCACCTTATGGCTGTCGATATGTGCGGGCAGCGGCAACTGCACCAGAATGCCGTGAATGGCCGGATCGGCGTTCAGCTTCTCGATGTGCGCGAGCAGTTCGCTTTCGGCCAGCGTCGCGGGAAAGCGGTCGAAGACCGAATGCAGTCCGTTGTCCTGGCACGCCTTTACCTTGTTGCGCACATAGACTTCGCTCGCCGGATTGTCGCCGACGAGCACCACGGCGAGCCCCGGCTTGTGTCCGCGAGCGGTGAGCGCGGCCGCGCGGGCGGCGACATCGGCGCGAAGAGTCTTGGAGAGGGCGTTACCGTCGATGAGTTGGGCAGTCATGGCGAATCGGAATCGAGATTGGGCGTAGCGGGGAGGGCGCGCAGGCGATACGTCGGCTGCCGGGCGTGCCAGGGCGCGCAAGGCGCCCTCGAAGAAGGGCGAGATTATACCGCCGGGCGCTTTCCGGCGTCCGGCGGCGTGTTGGGCGAGGGTGCCCGCCGTGCTCGTCGGTCTATGGCGAGACGGGCTGCCAAGAAGAATCGGGATCGAACGACTTGATGGACGCCGCCACGCGCGCCGACGCCGGGCCGAGGTTCTTCTGATAGAGCTGCCCGTCCTGATCGAGCATGAAGGACATCACGCCCGTTTCGCCGTACTTCGCCGGCCATGCGATCAGGCCGAAGCCGTCCGCGAGCGCGCCGCCTTTCATGTAGTTCTTCGCGCCGCCTTTCGCGTGCGGCCCTTGCGCGGTCAGGATGCGGTAGTGATAGCCGTAGTAGCCGCCCGAGGCCGTCGCCTTGTTCGGCATGGCCGCCGCGAGCGGGCCGAGCGGGCTTTCCGGCTCGCCGGGCGCCGTGTCCCAGTAGAGGCCGTCGTGCTTGCCGGGCGTGCTCACGAAGCGGTCGGCGTAGTGGTTCGTGAGCTTGCGATAGTCGTTCTGCGCGTCGACGTAGGCGAGCGCGACGCGCATCACCGATCGCTCGTTGCGGCCGATGCGCCGCGTCAGCACTTCGTCGCGCGCGGCGGGCATGTCGAAGCGCCAGCCCTTGTCCGTCTGCACGAGCGGAATCGGCAGGGTCCAGCCGCTGTCGCCAGTTTCGATGTGCGCGCGCTTCGGGCCGCCGGCCGGTCCGCTCTCCTCGACGATCCGGTGTCCCTTCGACCACGAGCCGAGGTACTCGTAGACGTCTTCCTCGCCGATGTTGTCGGTCGGCACGTAGCGCGCGTGGTCCTTGCCGAGCACTTTGGAGAGCGCGGTTTCGTCATTCGATGCGATGGCGTCGGTGAAAGCTTGCGCCGCGGCTTCGGGCGTCGGGTAGACGGCCTGCGCCTGCCCGAGCGAGGCCACGAGCAAAAGCGATGCGCAGAGAAAAGGGCGGGGCGATGCGGCAAGTGTTTTCATCGAGATCATGTCGGGCTCCTGAGTCGTGGGCGTGGATGGGGCGCAGCGAAGCTCGGCGGCTCAGCGGCGATGAAAGCCGCCGCCGCCGTGAAACGTGCCGCCCCCGCCGCCGCCGTGAAACCCGCCGCCCGCGCCGCCGCCCTGGAACCCGCCGCTGCGCTGGATCCCGCCGCCGCCGCTGCCGAGTCCGCCGCCTTGTCGTTCGAAGCCGCCGCCCGCATTTGGATGCGCGCTCGCAAACGCTTGGCGGCTTGCTTGCCCGCGCTGGATGTCCTGCCGCGCCGCGTTGCCGTCGCCCGCGCCGCGCAGCGCGTTGTCGCGGTTCACGCTTTGCGCGCGTTGATGCAGATCGTTGTTGCCGATGCCGCGCCCTTCGCCGCCTTGCCGGATGTTCTGCACGCGCTGGCTCGCCGACTGATTGAGGTTCTGCCCGGTGCGCTGCTGGAGCGTTTGCGCCGCCTGCGCGCGCGCCTGATCGCGGCCGCGGAACTGATCGCGATTCGCTCCGCCGAGATTCTGGTTCCCGAAGTTCTGCCGGTTGCCGATGTTATTGCGGTTGAACTGCGGGTCGTTGCGGTTCCAGCGCACGTTGTTGCTGTTCGCGTTGATGCGGTTGTTGACGTTGATGTTGTTGTAGCGGTTCACGTTCACGTTGACGTCGTGACGGCCCCAGTCGCAGTTGCCCCATAGCGCGTTCGCGACCGCGACCCCGGTACCGAACGCGAGCCCGGCCGCGAGCCCGGAGGCGATCGCATAGCCGGGCGGCGGCGGCACGTAGACCGGCGGATACGCGGGATACGGCCACGCGCCGTAGACCACGGTCGGGTTATAGGTCGGCACATAGACCACTTGCGGATTGGCCGGCACGATCTGAATGGTGCTCTGCTCGACGACCACCTTCTGCTGTTCGCTGCTCTTGAGATTGCCCGCGCTCTGCGCCGCGCGCCGCAGCCGCTGCACGGAATCCATCACGTCGCCGGATTGCGCGATAAACGCGTTGCCGAGTTGCGAAACCCAGTCGGGCTTGGACGCCATCGTCGCCAATGCTTGCGGGAAAGCAACCAGCGATTGCACGCTCGGGTCCCACGGCTCGGACTGCACGGCCTTCACGGCGTCGTCGCCCTTGATGTTCGGATTGGCCTTCGACCACTGCGCGGCCGCCTGAATGTCCTGCGGATACGTCGAGGCCATCAGCACCTGCGCGAGCAGCGCATCGGGATAAAGCGCGATGGGCGCGACGAGCGCATCGATCTGCTCGTTCGAGAGCTTCTGGCCGGCGGGCTGCGTCTGAGCGTGCGCGGGCGGCACATGAAATACGGCGAGCGGCGCGGCGGCGAGCATTGCGGCGAGCGCGAGAAGGCGCACCGGCCGCAGGCGGTCCGCGACCGACTGGCATGGCGTGTCGCGTGAGCCTAAGTCCGCCCGGCGCGCGACATGACTGTCAGGGCGCAGTAACGTCGGCGCGTCGACTGGCCAGCGGCACGTCAGCAGCAAACTGGAAGCGAAGGGCTCGGGTGCGTTGGTGGATCGACGAACTGAGGCAGCCGAGTAACGCGCTTGAGACGCCGGGCGTGCGACATGTCTGCCGAGACGCAAGAACGTCGGTGCTTCCGCTGACCAGCGACAGATCGACGGATCGGAAGCGGGGGACTCGGGTGCGTTGTGGGATCGGTAAAGGAAGGCGGCGAAGCCGGCTGCTTGAGGCGCCCAGTGCGCGACATGACTGCCAAGAGGCACGAACTTCGACGCTTTCATCGGCCCGCGGCGCCAAGTCGACGGATACCAAGTGGGTGATTGAGAGGGGACCGGGGAACTGCCAGACGAAGCGGCTAGGGATGGACACGTTCGCGCGGGCTTGCGGTGGACGGCGAAACCTTTGCCGGTGCTTACAGCGGTTGCCTTGTCGCGCATGATCGACTCCGATGTTGGGGCACGATCAAACTACGGGCGGGCGCTCTTCGGTGTCAATGCGAAACACGAAATTTCACGTTTCTGTTTCGCGGATGCGGCAAGCCATGCAAACGACAGTGGCCGGCATGGAAGCCGGCCACGCAAGGGAACCGCCAGGACGGTTACTGCTGAGGCTTGTTGGACAGCGCGAGGCGCAGCAGATCGGCGACGGTATTCACCGAGAGCTTCTCCATGATGTTCGCGCGATGCGCTTCCACCGTCTTGATGCTGATGCCGAGATCATCGGCAATCTGCTTGTTGAGACGCCCCGCGATGATGCGCTCGAGCACCTGATGCTCGCGAGCCGTCAGCTTGCCGAGCCGTTCGGCGGCCGCGCGCTGCTGCTGGACGCTCGTGCTCTCGCTGCGCGCCTTTTCCAGCATGCGCTCGACCAGCTTGCGCAACTCGGCCTCGTCGAACGGCTTCTCGATGAAATCCATCGCGCCTTTCTTCATGGTCGAGACAGCCATCGGCACGTCGCCGTGACCGGTGACGAAGATGATCGGCAGCACGGAGTTGTCCGCAATCAGCTTTTCCTGCAATTCGAGGCCCGTCATGCCGGCCATGCGCACGTCGAGAATCAGGCAGGCGATGGCGCCGGAATGCGCGATCGGCAGATAGACGTCGAGGAACGATTCGGCGCTGGAAAAGCATTGCACGCGATAGCCGTTGGCTTCGAGCAGCCAGCGCAAAGAATCACGCACGGCCTCGTCATCGTCGACGACAAAGACGGTTTCCTGAGTGGTGACTGGACTGCTCATAGTTCTCCCGTAACGGTATGTTGTCTCGTATTGGTATGTTCGTCGCGCGCGTCGGCGCCCGGTCCCGTCGATCCGTCCGCTTCGCCGATCGGCAGGCTGCAGTGGAAGGTCGCGCCGGTCACGTGGCCGTCCGCTTCGACGTTGTTCACCACCCACAGCCGCCCGCGATGCGATTCGATGATCGAGCGGCAAATGTTCAGGCCCATGCCCATGCCGTCGGATTTCGTGCTGTAGAACGGCTCGAACAGACGCTCGGCCGTGGCTTCGTCGACGCCCGGACCCTGATCCACGACGCTGATGCACACGAAACCGCCATCGGTTCGCTGCACGACCACGCGAATCACCGGATCGACGGCGTTCGGCTTTGCATCATGCATTGCTTCCGCCGCGTTTTTCAACAGGTTGACCAACACTTGTTCGATCAAAACCGGATCGACGTAGATCACCGGCATGCGCGAGCGGATCTCGGTGACGATGCGGATCTTGCGCTTGCGCGCTTCGATCTCCGCGAGACCGACCGCGTCCGCGACGATATCCGCCACGCGCGTCGCCTGGCGCTTGGGCTCGCTGCGCTTCACGAACTCGCGGATGCGCTTGATGATCATGCCCGCGCGCACCGCCTGCTGCGCGGTCTTCTCCAGCACCGGAAGCAGCGTTTCCTGCGTCATCCGGCCGGACTTCACGAGCGCGACACAGCCCGAGCAATAGTTGTTGATCGCGGCGAGCGGCTGGTTCAGCTCGTGCGCGAGCGACGACGCCATCTCGCCCATGGTCATCAGGCGGCTCGTGAACTGAAGCTTTTCTTCCTGCTGATGCGCCAGTTCCTGCGCCTGCTTGCGCTGCGTGATGTCGGTCGCGATCTGCATCTGCGCGAGGTGGCCGTCCACCCACTGAATGTACTGGCGGCGCACTTCAAACCACTTCTGGATGCCCTCGACGTAGACCTCCTGCGCGTCCGCCGAGCTTTCGGTGAGCGCGGCGGCCGGCAGGCCCGCGTAGGTGTCGATCATGTCGAGCGTGTCGGACGAGCTCTGCGCGTTGCCGTCGAAGGCCGCGCCCGCCAGTTGCAGATGCCCGTCCGGGCGAATGCCGAACAGATGCCGGTAGTAGCGGTTGGCGAACAGCAGTTCGGCTTCGTCGGCGGCGAGCACGGACACGGCCGCGTCGAGGCTTTCGAGGACGGTGGTGAAGCGTTCGTGCGCGGCGGCGAGTTCCTCGCGGGCGCGCTTCGGTTCGGTGATGTCCGTCATCGACGACATCCAGCCCGTCTGACGGCCGGAACTGTCGATCAGCGGCGAGACGTAGAGCCGCGCGTGGAAGAACGAGCCGTCCTTGCGGCGCACGCGCAACTCGAAGCCGGACGAGGGCGCCTTGCCGCGCAGCGTCATGTCGAGCTGGCGCTGCATTTCCGGATATGCGTCGCGGGGCCAGTACGGAAACGGCGCGTTCTTGCCGACGAGATCGCTTTCGTCCCAGCCCGTCATGCGGCAGAACGCGGGATTCACGTGCGTGATGCGGCCGTGCATGTCGAGCACGCGCATGCCGATCAGCACCGAGTTTTCCATCGCGCGGCGGAAGAAGGCTTCGGCGTAGAGCGCCTGCTGCGCTTCGAAGCGCTGGCGCGTGTGCTTCCACAGACTCCAGAGGCTCCACAGCACGAAGCACGACAAGCCCGCGACGAGCCACACCAGCGTGTTATTGGTGAAGTTCGTGAGCTGCGGATACGAATAGACGCGCACCGACAGGCCCTGTCCGGGCGGGTCGAGCGGCAGGTCGTAGAACATGTCGCGCGGCAGGCGCGGGCGGCTCGACGTGGTCGCGAGCTCGCGATTGTTCAGATCGGTGATCGAGATCTTGTACTTCGCGGACAGTTCGCTCGGAATGTCGCGCTTCAGAATGCCTTCGATCGAAAACACCGCCGCGATGGAGCCGAGGAATTCGCGGTCGCGAAACACGGGCGTTTGCAGCGTGATGTAACCGTTGCCGAGGTCGTCGTAGAGAAGCGGCGAGTAGACCTGGCGGCGCGTGGTGCGCGCCTCGTCGAACGCGGCCTGCACGGCCTCGTCCATTTGCGTGTCGTTCGGCTTCGCGAGGCGCGAGCCGAGCACCGGCAGCGGCGTATTGGGCCAGCGCGGCTTGTGCTCGCTCGTGTACCAGTTCATGTAGAGGATCTCGGGATGCCCCTGCATGATGTCGGTGGACGCGGTCTGGAAGTTCTGCGAGTCGCCGTGGCCGGCCGCGATGTCGCGCGCGAGGGCCTGGATTTGTTCTTGCGCACCCGTCATGGCAAGACGGATTTGCTGCTGCGCCCACGCGACGTTGCGGTACAGCGTGTCTTCCTGTTGCTGCTGCTCGCGCCGGTTCAGGCTCCAGAGAATCAGACTCATCACCACCAAAAAAACGATGATGGAGATGAGCGGCGTGAGTAAATAGGAGTTCGACCACCACGGGCCGTGGTGCCAGCGGGAGGGCGACGAGTCGGTCGGTTTCTTACCGACGCGCGCCGAGCGTTTGATCAGCCGGTCAGTCAACATGGAAGCGATTGTAACGCAGCACCCGATTGTTAATTGGCGTAAAAAGACGGTAAAGACGGCTCATTTGCGGGAAAAGGAGGAGAAACGTCTGAACAGAAAAATTATATGGGACGGTGCATTGCAGCATTTTTTCACATCATGAGATCCGCTCCCATGATTCGAAAAATTCCTTGCTACTAGGTCTGGACCCTCTTTAGAATGCCGGCACGCGGCCAGTGCCCGAGTCCGTGCGGGCGTGTGTTTTTCGGCTGTTCTTAGAGCGTTCCTCACATCAGGAGACGAGCATGTCCGCTGTACCCGACGAAGTTCTCAAATATGTCGCCAATGCCAAGGACGACGATCCGCAAGAAACCGCCGAATGGCTCGAAGCACTGGATGGCGTGATTTCAGCGGTCGGCCCTGACCGCGCGCATTACCTGATCGAGAAACAGATCGAGTTCGCTCGCGTGCACGGCGAACACCTGCCGTTTTCGGCCAACACCCCGTACATCAACACGATTCCGGTCGCGTCGCAGGCGAAGATTCCGGGCGACCAGGACGTCGAGCACCGCATCCGTTCGTACACGCGTTGGAACGCCATCGCCATGGTGCTGCGCGCGGGCAAGGACACGAACGTCGGCGGGCACATCGCTTCGTTCGCGTCGGCCGCGACGCTCTATGACGTCGGCTTCAATCACTTCTGGCACGCGCCGTCCAAAGAACACGGCGGCGACCTCGTATTCGTGCAGGGTCACTCGTCGCCGGGCGTGTACTCGCGCGCGTTCCTGCTCGGCCGCCTGACTGAGAAGCAACTGGACAACTTCCGCCAGGAAGTGGGCGGCGAGGGCATCTCGTCGTATCCGCATCCGTGGCTGATGCCGGACTTCTGGCAGTTCCCGACCGTCTCCATGGGCCTCGGCCCGATCATGGCGATCTATCAGGCGCGCTTCATGAAGTACATGCAGGCGCGCGGCATCGCGAAGACGGAAGGCCGCAAGGTCTGGGCGTTCCTCGGCGACGGCGAAACGGACGAGCCGGAATCGCTCGGCGCGATCGGCATGGCCGGCCGCGAGCGTCTCGACAACCTCGTATTCGTCATCAACTGCAATCTGCAGCGTCTGGACGGCCCGGTGCGCGGCAACGGCAAGATCATCCAGGAACTCGAAAGCGAATTCCGCGGCGCGGGCTGGAACGTCATCAAGGTGATCTGGGGCAGCCGCTGGGACGCGCTCTTCGCCCGCGACAAGACGGGCGCGCTGATGCGCCGCATGATGGAAGTGGTCGACGGCGAATATCAGACATACAAGTCGGAGTCGGGCGCGTTCGTGCGCGAACACTTCTTCAACACGCCGGAACTCAAGGCGCTCGTCGCCGACTGGTCCGATGAAGACATCTGGAACCTGAACCGCGGCGGCCACGATCCGCACAAGATCTACGCCGCGTTCGACGCCGCCACGAAGACGAAGGGCGCGCCGACCGTCATCCTCGCCAAGACCATCAAGGGCTATGGCATGGGCGAGCACGGTCAGGCGATGAACATCACGCACCAGCAGAAGAAGCTGCCGATCGAGACGCTGAAGAAATTCCGCGACCAGTTCCGTCTGCCGATCAGCGACGAGCAGATCGTCGACGTGCCGTATCTCACGTTCGAGGAAGGCTCGAAGGAACTGGAATACATGCGCCAGAAGCGCATGGATCTCGGCGGCTATCTGCCGGCGCGCCGCCAAAAGGCGGAATCGTTGCCGGTGCCGGCGCTCTCCGCGTTCGAACCGCTCCTGAAGGGCACGGGCGAAGGCCGCGAAATCTCCACGACGATGGCGTTCGTGCGCGTGCTGAACATCCTGCTGAAGGACAAGGCCATCGGCAAGCGCGTCGTGCCGATCGTGCCCGACGAGTCGCGCACCTTCGGCATGGAAGGCCTCTTCCGCCAGATCGGCATCTGGAATCAGGACGGCCAGAAGTACATTCCGGAAGACTCCGACCAGCTGATGTTCTACAAGGAATCGGAGACGGGTCAGATCCTGCAGGAAGGCATCAACGAAGCTGGTGGCATGTGTGACTGGATCGCGGCCGCGACGTCGTACTCGACGCACGGCGAGATCATGATCCCGTTCTACATCTTCTATTCGATGTTCGGCTTCCAGCGCATCGGCGATCTGGCGTGGGCCGCGGGCGACATGCGTTCGCGTGGCTTCCTCCTGGGCGGCACCGCTGGCCGCACGACGCTCAACGGCGAAGGCCTGCAGCACGAAGACGGCCACTCGCTCTTGTGGGCGGCGTCGATCCCGAACTGCGTGAGCTACGACCCGACCTTCGGCTACGAACTCGCGGTCATCATGCAGGACGGCCTGCGCCGCATGGTGCAGGAGCAGGAGGACGTGTACTACTACATCACCGTGATGAACGAGAACTACGAGCATCCGGCGATCCCGCAAGGCGAGTCGGTCGCGGCCGACATCATCAAGGGCATGTACTCGTTCAAGAAAGCCGAGAGCGCAGGCAAGGCGCACGTCCAGCTGATGGGCGCGGGCACGATCTTCAACGAAGTGATCGCCGCCGCCGACCTGCTGAAGAACGACTGGGGCGTGTCCGCCGATCTCTGGAGCGTGCCGAGCTTCACCGAACTGGCCCGCGAAGGCCAGGCGTGCGAGCGCTACAACCTGCTGCATCCGACCGAAGAGAAGCGCGTGCCGCACGTGACGAAGCTGCTGAAGGACGCGCAGGGCCCGGTGATCGCGTCGACGGACTACATCCGCGCGCTCGTCGACCAGATTCGCGGCTATGTGCCGAACAAGTTCGTGGTGCTCGGCACCGACGGCTACGGCCGCTCGGATACGCGCGAGGCGCTGCGCCACTTCTTCGAAGTCGACCGCTACTGGGTCACGCTGGCGGCGCTCAACGCGCTCGCCGACGAAGGCACGATCGAGCGCAATGTCGTCGCTGAGGCGATCAAGAAGTACAACCTCGACCCGGCCAAACCCAACCCGATGACCGTCTAAAGGCATCGCCCCCGAGCGTTGTGACGCGGCCTCTTTCCGAAGCGGAAAGAGGCCGCGTGCAACCCAGGAGACACTAATAATGAGTCAAGCGATCGAAGTCAAAGTGCCGGACATCGGCGATTTCAAGGACATTCCGGTGATCGAAGTGCTGGTCAAGCCGGGCGATGTCGTTGAGCAGGAACAATCCCTCGTCACGCTCGAATCCGACAAGGCCACGATGGACGTGCCCAGTTCGTCGGCGGGCACGGTGAAGGAAGTCAAGGTCAAGGTGGGCGACAACGTCTCCGAAGGCACGCTCATCGTCGTGCTGGAAGGCGGCGCGAACGCAGCGGCGGCTGCGTCTGCCGCGCCTTCGAAAGAAGAAGCGCCCGCGCAAACGCAGACGCACTCGCAGCCCTCGCAGGCTTCGGGCGGCGGCGGATCGGTGGAAGTGAAGGTGCCGGATATCGGCGACTTCACGGACATTCCGATCATCGAGATCGCCGTCAAGGTCGGGGACAAGGTCGAGAAGGAACAGTCGCTCGTCACGCTCGAATCCGACAAGGCGACGATGGACGTGCCGAGCCCCGCAGCGGGCACAGTCAAGGAACTGAAGGTGAAGATCGGCGATACGGTGTCCGAAGGATCGCTGATTCTGGTGCTCGAAGGCGGCGAAAGCGGTGCTGCCGCAGCGCCAGCCGCAGCGGCGCCGAAGCAGGAAGCGCCGTCGCCGGCCGCAGCGCCGCCCGATGCGCCCGCGAAGCCCGCGCCCGCCAAGGAAGCGCCGTCCGCGCTCGCGCAAGCGCCCGTGATGCCGGCCGGCGACGGCACGCGCACGTCGAGCCACGCGTCGCCTTCGGTGCGCAAGTTCGCGCGTGAACTCGGCGTGGACGTGACGCGCGTGAACGGCACCGGTCCGAAGGGACGCATCACGCAGCAGGACGTCACCGCATTCGTGAAGGGCGTGATGACGGGGCAGGCCAAGGCGCCCGCCGCGGCAGCCGCGCCGGCGGGCGGTGGCGGCGGCGAGTTGGGCCTTTTGCCGTGGCCGAAGGTCGATTTCACGAAGTTCGGTCCAGTCGACCCGAAACCGCTTTCGCGCATCAAGAAGATCTCGGGCGCGAACCTGCATCGCAACTGGGTCATGATCCCGCACGTCACGAACAACGACGAAGCGGACATCACCGAGCTGGAAGAGCTGCGCGTCAAGCTGAACAAGGAAAACGAGAAAGCGGGCGTGAAGTTCACGATGCTCGCGTTCGTCATCAAGGCCGTGGTCGCGGCGCTTAAGAAGTTCCCGACCTTCAACGCGAGCCTCGACGGCGACAACCTCGTCTTCAAGAAGTACTACCACATCGGTTTCGCGGCCGACACGCCGAATGGCCTCGTCGTTCCTGTGATCCGCGATGCGGACAAGAAGGGCCTCGTCGATATCGCAAAGGAAATGGCCGAGCTGTCGAAGCTCGCCCGCGAAGGCAAGCTGAAGCCGGACCAGATGCAGGGCGGCTGCTTCTCGATCTCGTCGCTGGGCGGCATCGGCGGCACGCACTTCACGCCGATCATCAACGCGCCGGAAGTGGCGATCCTCGGGTTGTCGCGCGGCCAGCAAAAGCCGGTGTGGGACGGCAAGCAGTTCGTGCCGCGTCTCACGCTGCCGCTCTCGCTGTCGTACGACCATCGCGTGATCGACGGCGCGGAAGCCGCGCGCTTCAACGCGTATCTGTCGGCGATTCTGGCGGATTTCCGTCGCGTGATTCTTTGATCGCGGCGCGCGTTCGGGCTTGCCCGTCCGAACGCGCGGCCCAGCCGACGGCGGAACCGCGCGCGCTCTCAAGCGCGTTCCGGTTCCATCCGCTCTTCTCTTAGGGGACACCATGAGTCTCGTCGAACTAAAAGTACCCGACATCGGCGACTTCTCCGATGTCGATGTCATCGAAGTCAATATTCAGCCCGGCGACGTCATCGAAAAGGAACAGGGCGTCATCACGCTCGAAACCGACAAGGCGACGATGGAAGTGCCCGCCGACGTGGCAGGCACCATCAAGGAAGTGAAGGTCAAGCAGGGCGACAAGGTTTCGCAAGGCTCGGTCATCGCGATGGTCGAGACCGAAGGCGCGGCGGCCGGGTCGGGCGCGCCGGCCGGCGGGGCGCCGAAGGAAGCGTCGACGGCCCAGCCCGCTCCCGCTGCGCCCGCGGCTTCCGGCGGCGGCACGCAGGACGTGAAGGTGCCGGATATCGGCGACTTCACGGACATTCCGATCATCGAAATTCACGTGAAGCCGGGCGATACGGTCGAGAAAGAACAGTCGCTCATCACGCTGGAATCCGACAAGGCGACGATGGACGTGCCTTCGCCCGCAGCCGGCACCGTCAAGGAACTGAAGGTGAAGGTGGGCGATAACGTCTCGGAAGGCACGCTCATCCTGACGCTCGAAGGCCAGGGCGGCGGCACGACCTACGTGCCGACGAACCCCGCGGCCGCCGCGCCGCAACCGGCCGAGAAGGCGACCGCCGCGCCCGCGCCGCAAGCGGGCAGCTATTCGGGCTCGGCGGATATCGAGTGCGAAATGCTCGTGCTCGGCGCCGGCCCCGGCGGCTACTCGGCGGCGTTCCGTTCCGCCGATCTCGGCATGAAGACCGTGCTCGTCGAACGTTATTCGACGCTCGGCGGCGTGTGTCTGAACGTCGGCTGCATTCCGTCGAAGGCGCTCTTGCACACCGCGCTCGTCATGGATGAAACACACGAGCTCGCCGAACACGGCATCAGCTTCGGCAAGCCGACCATCGACCTCGACAAGCTGCGCGGCTTCAAGGAAGGCGTCGTCAAGAAGCTGACGGGCGGCCTCGCGGGCATGGCGAAGGCGCGCAAGGTGCAGGTGGTGACGGGCGTCGGCACGTTCGTCGATCCGCATCACATGGAAGTGCAGGGCGCGGACGGCAAGAAGGTCGTCAAGTTCCAGAAGGCGATCATCGCGGCGGGCTCGCAGGCGGTAAAGCTGCCGTTCTTCCCGGATGACCCGCGCGTGGTCGATTCCACCGGCGCGCTGGAGTTGCGTCAGTTGCCCAAGCGCATGCTGGTGGTGGGCGGCGGCATCATCGGTCTGGAAATGGCCACCGTCTATTCGACGCTCGGCGCAGAGATCGATGTCGTCGAAATGCTCGACGGCCTGATGATGGGCGCGGACCGCGATCTCGTGAAAGTGTGGGAGAAATTCAACGCCAAGCGTTTCGCGAACGTCATGCTGAAGACGAAGACCACGAAGGCCGAAGCGAAGGAAGACGGCATCTACGTGACCTTCGAAGGCGAGAAGGCGCCGGCGGAGGCGCAACGCTACGACCTCGTGCTGTTGTCGGTCGGCCGCACGCCGAACGGCGGCAAGATCGGCGCGGACAAGGCGGGCGTCGCGGTGACGGAGCGCGGCTTCATCAACGTCGACAAGCAGATGCGCACGAATGTCGAGCACATCTTTGCGATCGGCGATCTCGTCGGCCAGCCGATGCTCGCACACAAGGCCGTGCACGAAGGTCACGTCGCGGCGGAAGCGGCGCACGGCGAAAAGGCGTACTTCGACGCGATGCAGATTCCGTCGGTGGCGTACACCGATCCGGAAGTGGCGTGGGCGGGCAAGACCGAGGACCAGTGCAAGGCCGAAGGCATCAAGTACGGCAAAGCGGTGTTTCCGTGGGCCGCGTCGGGCCGCGCGATCGCCAATGGCCGCGACGAGGGCTTCACCAAGCTGATCTTCGATGAAGAAACGCATCGCGTGATCGGCGGCGGCATCGTCGGCCTGAACGCGGGCGATCTGATCAGCGAAGTGTGCCTCGCGATCGAGATGGGCGCGGATGCGACCGATATCGGCCGCACGATTCACCCGCACCCGACGCTCGGCGAGTCGATCGGCATGGCGGCCGAGCTTTACGAGGGCGTCTGTACGGACCTGCCGCCGCAGCGCAAGAAGTAAGGCAGTCCGCGGTCAGATGTGAGAAAGGCGCGTTTCCCTTGGCGGGAACGCGCCTTTTTATTTGGCGTGACGAGTCGTCGGGGCAAAGAAAAACCCGGCCGCAGCCGGGTTTTTCGCACAACGCTTAACGCTCGAACACTCGATTCGAACTTAGGCGACCGTCGGGCGCTTTGCAGCGCGGGCAGCTTGTTCCGTCGCTTGCGTGGCAGCCTTCGTCGCGGCCGTGGCGGCTGCGTTGAAGTTGCTCTCGGCGATTTCGACAGCTTGCTTCGTTGCCTTGTGAACCGTTTCGTACGTCGTGTTGGCGGCGGTGATAGCCGACTTCATCACGGCGACGGCCGTTTCCGAACCAGCGGGCGCGTTCTTCGCGACGTTGTCGACGAGTGCCTGCACCTTGCGGTTCTGCTCTTCGTATTGCGCTTCGGCGACACGGGCGAACTCGGCCTGCGTGGCCGACGCGATTTCATACAGGTGACGGCCGTACGACAGCACCTTCTCGGCGACCGGCTGCGTCAGGCTGGCTTGCAGCGCGAGCAGTTCTTGCGCGTCCTTCACGGACAGCGCGCGCTGAGCGTTTTCCTGGCCTTCGGCGAGCGTCGACTTGACGACTTGCAGGTTCAGCTCGACGAGCTTTTCCACGCCTTCGAACGCTTTGTTCGTCAGACCGAACAGCGTGTCGAAGTTGGCTTTCTGTGCAGCGGCGATTTGTTCGGGGGTCAGTAGGGTCATCTCAGGCTCCTGATTGCCGACCCATCATGGCGGGTCGTGGCTTGGTGGATGCAGCGAAGTGCTGCTAGTTGGTGCTACTTCTATTGGTGCGTCGCAACATGAAGCCCATTTTAGAGATATTCTTAGTGATGTCAAGCAGTTTTTGTGCATTGCACAATCGTTGCGAAGACGTTGTGAATCATGGACTTAAGTAATCGACGTTGGCACAGTGACCGGCACTGCGGAAAACCCCTGCACCGCATCCGAACGCTTAGAGCAGGTGCGTGAGCGACGCCGGTGCGCGCCACGCGTCGCAGCCGACTAAGACGATTCGTGCATCCGTCCTATTTTTAGGATGCCGCCGTACACCAAATTGTTGAAGAACCGTTAACATTTCGACTGTTGATCGGACGCTCCTGATGCCTCGCAGCATCGAGGCCAGTTCGAGAGCGGATTGCACCTTTCATCAGTTCAGCGCTCAAGGTTCAGAAGAATTTGCCGATAACGCGTGAGTCGTGTCGTACAAAAGCGCGTTCTCAGCGGCATTCGGTCTGCAGAAAGCGATCGTTTTTTCCGATCGCGTTTCGCGATGTGTCAGAAACAAGCAATCAACGCTTACAACTCAGTTTAACGAGCGTCGATAAGTGCTTAATATTGCTTAAATTTCGCAGCTTCACTACACTTGGCGGTACTCTCAGCCGCCCAACAGAACACTAATGAAAACCGAAATGTTTTCGTCGCTAAAAGTGGTGCACGGCGTGGCATTGCGCTCAGCTTTGTCCCTCGCCGTATCACTGGCTGTAGCGACATCGTTTGCAGCGGCTCCGGCTGAAGCCCTCGCCAAATCCGCCACCGTCACCCATCACAAGAAGTCCGCTACCGAAGAAAAGACCGCTGGCCGCGCTCGTGTCGCGAAGGCGGGCAAGTCGGCGCGCGCCGCGAAAGTCGCCGCAGCCGGCGATGACGACGACGCGCCGAAGGTCTCGCGCAAGCATCGCGTGAACTACCGGATGGACCCCCACGCGCGCCGGTCCGCCGTGCATGCGGTGGCGTATCAGCCGCGCGCCACGTCGGTCGGTCAGGCGTTCGGCCTGCACGACACGGCGGATAGTCTCGCGCTGCGTTCGAGCGTGGCCTACGTGGTCGACCAGGACACGTCCGAGACGCTCTTCGACAAGAACTCGCGCGCCGTCGTGCCCATCGCGTCGATCACGAAGCTGATGACCGCCATGGTCGTGCTCGACTCGCACATGCCGCTCACCGACGAAATCACGGTGACGGACGAAGACCGCGATTACGAGAAGTACACCGGCTCGCGGCTTTCCGTCGGCTCGGTGCTGAATCGCGAAGACATGCTGCACATCGCGCTGATGGCGTCTGAAAACCGCGCCGCGGCCGCGCTGTCGCGCTATTACCCCGGCGGGCGTCCCGCGTTCATCGCGGCGATGAACGCGAAGGCGAAGTCGCTCGGCATGACTGACACGCACTTCGAGAATTCCACCGGGCTCACGAGCCTCAACGTCTCGAGCGCGCGTGATCTCGTCAAGATGGTGAACGCGGCGTATCAGTATCCGCTGATCCGCAAGTTCTCCACGGACCGCAGCTACGACGTCTTCACCGGCAAGCGCACGCTCGCGTACAACAGCACCAACGCGCTGGTGCGTAACGCGTCGTGGGACATCGGCTTGCAGAAGACGGGCTTCATCAACGAAGCGGGCGAGTGCCTTGTCATGCAGGCAAACGTGCACGGGCGCCCCGTCATCATGGTGCTGCTCGATTCGTACGGGAAGTACTCGCGTTTCGCCGATGCAACCCGTCTGCGCACGTACCTCGATACGCTCGGCGAGCCGCGCATCATGAGCGCCGACATGGGCGGCGGCGCGAACCCGTGATCGCGTAAGCAAAGTTAGCGGTCAGCGCAGCAGTCAGCGGCCAAATAAAAGCCGGATTCGTCGAAAGACGAATCCGGCTTTTTCGTTCGATCCCGCGATCAACGCTGCGGCTGATGCGCCTCGCCCGGCTGGTGTTCCTGATAGCCGAGCGACCGCGAGATCTCCAGCGCGGTATGGCTCAGCTGCTTGAGCCAGGCGTCCTGAAGCCGGTCGGCCGGCGCGGACAGCGACAAACCCGCGACGAGCCGTCCCGTGTCGTCATAGATGCCTGCCGCGATGCAGCGCACGCCCAGCTCGAGTTCCTCGTTGTCGCGCGCGCACGACTGCTGCCGCACGAACGACAGCTCGCGCTCGAGCTTGGCCAGATCCGTGATGCTGTTCTGCGTGTGCCCCGACAGGCCGGTGCGCATCGCGTAGGCGCGCACGCGGGCGGCTTCGTCGGCGGCGAGAAAGAGCTTGCCGACCGACGTCAGATGAAGCGGCGCCCGCCCGCCGATCGCGCGAACCACCTGCATGCCCGAGCGCTCCGAATACGCGCGCTCGATATACACGATCTCATCGCCCTGACGGACCGAGAGATTCACGGTCTGCCCGGTCTGGCGGTGCAGCTCGCGCATCGGCGACATGGCCGCTTCGCGCACGGAAAGCCGCGCTTTCACGAGATTGCCGAGTTCGAGCAGGCGCATGCCGAGCCGGTAGGTGCCCGGATCGGAACGGTCGACCAGCCGGCACAGCACCATGTCGTTTAGGATGCGGTGCGCGGTGGAAGGGTGCAGCCCCGTGTTGTGCGAGAGTTCCTTCAGGCTGACCGGATCGGTATGATCGGCGAGGGCGTCCAACAGGCTCATCATGCGCTCGATGACCTGAATGGAGGTTTTTGATTCCGGGTTCGTATCGCTCATCGTTTGAATCGGTTGATGCGTCAAACAGCGGAAGATCGATTGTATCTCATAATGTGAAAAGAAGGCGGGTTCGGAAACAGCCGAGCGTCGGTGGATAATGGCCGCGCTTTCGCATCCACTCAAACAAGGAAACGCCATGCGGGTCGGTTTATTCGTGACGTGTCTCATCGATATGATGCGGCCGGAGATCGGTTTCTCCGTCATCAAGCTGATCGAGCGCGCGGGCTTCGAGGTCAGCGTGCCGCCCGCGCAGACGTGCTGCGGTCAGCCTGCCTACAACTCCGGCGACCGCCGCCTCGCCCGCGATCTGGCCGAAAAAACCCTGCGCGAATTCGAGCAGTTCGATTACGTGGTGGTGCCGTCGGGGTCGTGCGGCGGGACGATCCGCGCGCACTACGGAGACCTGTTCCGCGACGATCCCGAACTCATGAACCGCTATTCGCGCTTGCAGCCGCGCGTGTTCGAACTGACCGATTTTCTCGTGACGGTCGCGAAAGCGCGCATGGAACCGGGCGTCTTCGACGGCATCGTCACGTATCACGATGCCTGCTCGGGCTTGCGCGAACTCGGCGTGAAGTCGCAACCGCGCGAACTGCTCGCGCAGGCCGGCGTGCCGGTGAAGGAGATGGCCGGCTGCGAGCACTGCTGCGGCTTCGGCGGCACCTTCGCGGTGAAGTACGGCGACATTTCGACCGCGATCGTCGACGAGAAGTGCGCGAACATCAAGGCGAGCGGGGCGGAGGCGGTCGTGCTCGGCGACCTCGGCTGCATGCTCAACATCGAAGGCCGCCTGCGCCGCACCGGCGACACCACGACGCGCGTGCTGCATATCGCGCAGGTGCTCGCCGGCGATGCGCAGCGCCTCACCTGAGAGCCAGACACATGCAAGTACAGACGATGCACTTCAAGGCGCGCGCCGGCAGCAAGCTTGCCGACGACCGGCTTCAGCACAATCTCACCAAGCTCTCGACCAAGTTCGTCAGCGCGCGGGCGAGCGCCGTGCGCGACATCGACTTCGACGCCACGCGGGCGGCGCTCAAGGAACGGCGCAACCGCGCGCTCGAGAACCTCGACGTGTGGCTCGAAACCTTCGAGCGCGAGGCGATACGGCGCGGCGCGACGGTGCTTTACGCCGAATCGACGGCGGACGCGGCGCGTCTTGTCGCCGACATCGCCCGGGAGCATGGCGTGAAGAAGGTCATCAAGACGAAGTCGATGGTGTCCGAGGAGATGCAGCTCAACCGCGTGCTCGGCGAGATGGGCGTGCAGTCCATCGAGACGGATCTCGGCGAATACATCCTGCAGATCAACGACAACGAGCCGCCGAGCCACATCATCGCGCCGGTGGTGCACAAGGATAAGGACGAGATCGCCGACCTGTTCGCGAAGACGCATGACCGGCCGCGCCTGACCGATATTCCCGCGATGACGCGCGAGGCGCGCGAAGTCCTGCGGCCGCATTTCATGACGGCCGACATGGGCGTGACGGGCGGCAACTTCCTGATCGCGGAGACGGGATCGGTCGCGGTCGTGACGAACGAAGGCAACGAAGGCATGTGCACCGTCATGCCGCGCGTACACGTCGCGGTGACGGGCATCGAAAAGATTCTGCCGACGCTCGAAGATCTCGCCACGGCCATGCGCTTGCTGCCGCGTTCGGCGACCGGCCAGACCATCTCGAACTATTTCTCGCTGCTGACCGGCCCGCGCGCGCCCGGCGAGACGGACGGGCCGGAGCATATGTATTTCGTGCTCGTCGACGGCGGGCGCACCGGGCTCATCGGCGGCGACTTCCAAGAGATGCTGCGCTGCATTCGCTGCGGCGCGTGCATGAATCATTGCCCGGTCTACCAGAAAGTCGGAGGACACGCGTACGG
The DNA here is from genome assembly GCF_902833455.1 of Caballeronia sp. BCC1704. Taxonomy (NCBI): domain Bacteria; kingdom Pseudomonadati; phylum Pseudomonadota; class Betaproteobacteria; order Burkholderiales; family Burkholderiaceae; genus Caballeronia; species Caballeronia sp. BCC1704. The sequence continues at coordinate 1,446,612 of NZ_CADFFT010000001.1, forward strand.
CTGGGTGTATCCCGGGCCGATGGGGTCGGTGCTCACGCCGGCGTATGTGGGCATCGACAAGGCGCTGGACCTGCCGCAAGCCGCGACGCTCTGCGGCGAATGCAATAGCGTGTGCCCGGTGGGCATTCCGATCTCGGACCTGCTTCGCAAACTGCGCGAAAAGCAGATGGAGCGGCGGCTGCGGCCGTGGACCGAACGCGCGGCGCTCGCGGCGTGGGGTTATCTGGCGATGCGGCCCGCTGCGTATGCGCTGCTGACCAAACTGATGGTGCGCGTGCTGGAACGCGCGGGCGGCAGCCGGAAGGCGATCTCGCGTTTGCCGTTCGGCGCGGGGTGGACCGCCACGCGCGATATGCCCGCGCCAGTCGGCCGCACGTTCCGGGAGTTGTATAAGGCGCAGGGGTCGCACATCGGCTGATTGGTCGGTCGACTCATCGCGCAAAAGGGAAGGCCGCGCCGGATCGCGTGATCCGGCGCGGCCTTTTTGATTTCGCGCTTGATCAGTGCTCGCTAGCCGCCGGTGCGCCCGAGGAAGCCGCGCTGATCGGCTCCGCCTCGACCGACTTCACCGCGGCCGCCCGCAGGCGCCGGGGCGGGGCCGGGCTGTGGCGGCCGCGGCCGCGCGCCGCCGACCGCCTGCGGCAGCGGCCCACCGCCGCCGCCATGCGGCGGGCCGCCAGCTTGCGGATTTCCACCGCCGCCATGCTGTGGCGGACCGCCGGCTTGTCCCTCGTGACCCGGCGGCGGACCGCCGTGGTAACGGCCGCCGTCGTTCCATCCGCGCGGAGGGGCGTGGCGCCAGCCAGGGCCATCGTCCCAGTAGCGTCCGGGGCCGGGGTAATAGCCGCCGCCGCCGTAGTAGCCGCCCTGGACCACGACGCCGGGCTGCACCACCGGGCCGCCGTATCCATATCCGTAGGGGTCGTAACCGGGCTCGCCGTACGGGGCGGGATAGCCGCCGTAAGTGGAACCATCGGGATAGGCTGCGCAGCCGCCGAGCAGCAGCGCAGACGAGAAAACAAGCAATCCAGCGACTTTCATGACGGTTGAGCGTTTCGTTGCAAGCATGTTTCATGAGACATCAGCTTGATGCCAATGTCCCTAAGAACTTTGTAAGGTTTTATGACGGCCGTTGCACTTTTTCGTACGGCGGAGCGTCAGGCCGGCGCCTTGCTTGTTGTCCTTCGCGCAACGGACTTTCGCTCATAGCCGGCTTTTTAAGAGATGGACGATTCCGTACCATTCGTACCGTCGATAAGTGGGCGAATCTGCCCGCTCCGGCATCCAATGAAGGTAGTCCCATGAGAAAGAAAATATCGACCTACTGGCCTCTCGCGGTGTTGTTGCTCGCCGCGCTGACCGTATGCATGCACGCGCAGGAGCGCGAGTCCGCCGCCGTGCGTCACAAGCAACCGGGCGTCGCGAGCGTGAGCGCGGAATTGGCCCGCGCGATTTCCTACGGTCTCGTCGAATCGGACGAAGCGGCGCCCGCTGTCGGCCCGGCTTCCCGCGCGCTCTGACCGCTCCGGCCACTATGGCCGTCCACGCGGCGCACAAAAAATGGCGTCTTTCATGCGAAAGACGCCATTTGTGTTTTGAGCGATCGAGCGATAACGCCGCTTACTTCAGCACGCTGGCGACCGCGTTAGCGACGACATCGAGATTGCGCGTGTTCAGCGCAGCCACGCAGATGCGGCCCGTGCTCACCGCATAGATGCCGAACTCCTCGCGCAGGCGATCGACCTGAGCGGCCGTCAGCCCCGAGTACGAGAACATGCCGCGCTGCTTGTCGACGAACGAGAAGTCGCGGTCCACGCCCGCCGCCTTCAGACGCTGGACGAGGCCGTTGCGCATCGCGCGAATGCGGTCGCGCATTTCGCCGAGCTCCTGCTCCCACGTCGCGCGCAGTTCGGGCGATGCCAGCACGGCCGCGACGATCGAGCCGCCGTGCGTCGGCGGATTCGAATAGTTGGTGCGGATCACGCGCTTCAGTTGCGACAGCACGCGCGCCGATTCTTCCTTGCTCGCGGTGATGATGCTCAATGCGCCGACGCGCTCGCCATACAGCGAGAACGACTTCGAGAACGACGACGACACGAACACGTTCAGTCCGGCCGCGGCAAAGAGGCGCACGGCGGCGGCATCGGCCTCGATGCTCTCGCCGAAACCCTGATACGCGATGTCGAGGAACGGCACCAGATTGCGGGCCTTCACCACTTCGACGACCTGCGCCCACTGCGCGTCGGTCAGATCGACGCCCGTCGGGTTATGGCAGCACGCGTGCAGCACGACGATCGTGCCCGCCGCGTAGCCGTTGAGCGCGGCCAGCATGCCTTCGAAGTTCACGCCGTGCGTCGCGGCGTCGTAGTACGGATAGTTGACGACCTCGAAGCCCGCGCCTTCGAACAGCGCGCGATGGTTTTCCCAACTCGGATCGCTGATCGCGACGATCGCGTTCGGGTTCATGCGCTTCAGAAAGTCGGCGCCGATCTTCAGCGCGCCCGTGCCGCCGAGCGCCTGCGCCGTGACGACGCGGCCGTCTGCGATCAACGGCGAGTCTTTTCCGAGCAGCAGCGATTGCACGGCGGCGTCATACGCGGCGATGCCGTCGATCGGCAGATAACCACGCGGCAGCGCAGCCTCGACGCGAGCTTTTTCCGCCTCGCGCACGGCGCGCAGCAGCGGAATCTTGCCTTCTTCATTCGTGTACACGCCGACGCCGAGATTGACTTTGGTCGGGCGCGGATCGGCGTTGAAGGCTTCGTTGAGGCCCAGAATCGGGTCGCGGGGGGCGAGTTCGACGGCAGAAAAAAGGGACATGATCTATCGGCAGTGTGGAAAGGACAGGCTGCGGCAAATGCGGACGGCGGTCGCGCGGCGACGAATGCGGCGCGTGGGCATCGACGGCGGTGCGCGGTTCAGAAAACGCTCGCGCGCCGTTCAGCCCAGTCGCACATTGTATCGAATCCGTCGCATCTTTTCGGCGCGCAGTGGCGAGAACGCGCGTGCTTTTTACCGGTTCGGTCGCAAGGCGCCCGGCGAGCGCCGAGAAAGCGCTTGAGATCGCCCGGACGAGCCCAATGTGCATTTTCATACGCGTCATTCCGACGCCCTTTTCGCACCCGTCCGGGCGCCGCGCCAGTTTTGCGGCAGCCGCTAGAATAAGTGTTTGTCCCGGCGAAGACTCCGTTTCCCATGTCCGATACCCTCATCGAAGCGCCCGACGCACTGGACGAGTCGAAGTTCGTCACCTTCGACGGCTCGCCGTTTCAGCTCTATCAACCGTATCCGCCCGCCGGCGACCAGCCCGACGCCATCGCGACGCTCGTCGAAGGCGTCGAGGACGGCCTCTCGTTCCAGACGCTGCTCGGCGTCACGGGCTCCGGCAAGACCTTCACGATGGCCAACGTCATCGCGCGGCTCGGCCGGCCGGCCATCGTCTTTGCGCCGAACAAGACGCTCGCCGCGCAGCTCTACGCGGAATTCCGCGAGTTCTTCCCGCGCAACGCGGTCGAGTACTTCGTCTCGTACTACGACTATTACCAGCCGGAAGCGTACGTGCCGCAGCGCGATCTTTTCATCGAGAAAGATTCGTCGATCAACGAGCACATCGAACAGATGCGGCTCTCGGCCACCAAGAGCCTTCTGGAGCGGCGCGACGTGGTGATCGTGGCGACGGTGTCGGCGATCTACGGTATCGGCAATCCGTCCGAGTATCACAAGATGATTCTGACGCTGCGCACGGGCGACAAACTCGGCCAGCGCGACATCATCGCGCGGCTGATCGCGATGCAGTACAACCGCAACGAAGCGGACTTCCAGCGCGGCACGTTCCGCGTGCGCGGCGACACCATCGACATCTTTCCGGCGGAACATGCGGAAATGGCCGTGCGCGTCGAGCTGTTCGACGACGAGATCGAGGCGATGCAGCTCTTCGATCCGCTCACCGGGCGGGTGCGCAACAAGATTCCGCGCTTCACGGTGTATCCGTCGTCACATTACGTGACGCCGCGCGACACCGTGATGCGCGCCATCGAGACGATCAAGGAAGAACTGCGCGACCGGCTGGAGTTTTTCCACCGCGAGGGCAAGCTCGTCGAGGCGCAGCGGCTCGAACAGCGCACGCGTTTCGACCTGGAAATGCTTCAGGAACTCGGGTTCTGCAAGGGCATCGAAAACTATTCGCGGCACTTCTCGGGCGCCGCGCCCGGCGAGCCGCCGCCGACGCTCGTCGATTACTTGCCGCCCGACGCGCTGATGCTTCTGGACGAATCGCATGTGCTGATCGGTCAGTTGAACGGCATGTACAACGGCGACCGCGCGCGCAAAGAGAATCTCGTCGATTACGGCTTCCGTATGCCGTCCGCGCTCGATAACCGGCCGCTCAAGTTCAACGAGTTCGAGCGCAAGATGCGTCAGGCGATCTTCGTCTCGGCGACGCCCGCCGACTACGAGCAGAAGAAGGCGGGGCAGGTCGCCGAACAGCTCGTGCGACCGACGGGCCTCGTCGATCCGGAGATCGAAGTGCGGCCCGCGCGCTCGCAGGTGGACGACGTGCTCTCGGAGATCAACGCGCGCGTGGCCGCGCAGGAGCGCGTGCTCGTCACCGTGCTGACCAAGCGGATGGCGGAGCAGTTGACCGAGTTCCTCTCGGATCACGGCGTGAAAGTGCGCTACTTGCACAGCGATATCGACACGGTCGAGCGCGTCGAGATCATCCGCGACTTGCGGCTCGGCACCTTCGACGTGCTCGTCGGCATCAACTTGCTGCGCGAAGGGCTGGATATCCCGGAAGTGTCGCTCGTCGCGATTCTCGACGCCGACAAGGAAGGCTTCCTGCGCGCCGAGCGTTCGCTGATCCAGACCATCGGCCGCGCCGCGCGGAACGTGAACGGCAAGGCGATTCTCTATGCCGACAACATGACCGACTCGATGAAGCGCGCCATCGACGAAACCGAGCGGCGGCGCGCGAAGCAGATCGCGCATAACCAGGCGATGGGCATCACGCCGCGCGGCGTCGAGAAGCGCATCAAGGACATCATCGACGGCGTCTACAGCGCCGACGAAGCGCGCGCCGAGCTGAAGGAAGCGCAGGCGCGGGCCAAGTTCGAGGACATGAGCGAGAAGCAGATCGCGAAGGAAATCAAGCGCCTCGAAAAGCAGATGATGGATCACGCCAAAAACCTCGAATTCGAAAAGGCGGCGCAGACCCGCGACCAATTGGCGCTCCTGCGTCAGCGCGTGTTCGGCGCGAACGTGGGCGATCACGTGAGCGGGATCGGCGGCAAATGAGCGTCGGGGAAGGCGGCGAGGCTGGAATTCGCCGCCTTCCATGACTTCCGCGACCGTCCGTGAAAGCCGCCCGACAGGCGAAAACCCTTACCAGCATTAGTCTCATTCACTCCGTCAAATTGTTCGCCGCATCAAACGATGCTAAACTGACAAACATTGAGAATGGTTCGCATTAACGTTACGCGGGAACGCGGTGGGTCACCGGAAACGTCGATGCAGCCGTCTCGTGGCACGGCAGCGCGAAGCAACGCCGCACGCGCCGACCGATAACAAGAAAGGAGTGTGTTTGATGGTTTCAACGTTGACGCGCGGCCTCGTCGCCGCCGCTGGTCTCACGGCAATGATGGCGGCCTCGGCTGCCGAATATCCGATCGGCAAGCAGCACATCGAAGGCGGCATGGAAACGGGAGCCGTCTATCTCCAGCCGATCACGATGGCGCCCGAAGGCATGATGCGCAAGGCGTCGGATTCGGACATCCATCTGGAAGCCGACATCCACGCGGTCAAGAACAATCCGACCGGTTTCGCCGAAGGCGACTGGATGCCGTACCTGAACGTCACGTACGAACTGAGCAAGGTCGGCACGACGCAGACGATCAAGGGCGACCTCATGCCGATGGTCGCGAGCGACGGCCCGCACTACGGCGACAACGTCAAGCTGTTCGGGCCGGGCAAGTATCACCTGAAGCTGCATGTCTCGCCGCCGTCGGAGACGGGCCATATGGCGTTCGGCCGTCACACCGACAAGGAAACGGGCGTCGGCGCGTGGTTCAAGCCGTTCACCATCGAGTACGACTTCCCGTTCGCGGGCATCGGCAAGAAGGGCGGCTATTAAGCAGTTCGCTCGCTTTGCGCGCCCGGCGTGTCGCATGCAGGCGGGCGCGTGCATCTTCGGGAAGGAAGAATGAACTCGAAAATTCAGGCAGTTGCGCTCGCGTTGTCCGTGCTGGCCGGCACGGCGAGCGCGGCCGATCTGCCGACGTTCAAGCTGGAAATGAACGACGGTAAGCTGAACCCGGCGCGCATCGAGGTGCCGGCGGGACAGCGCATCAAGATCGAAGTGCACAACGTGGGCAAGGGCGCGGCCGAGTTCGAAAGCGTGCAGTTGCGCAAAGAGAAAGTGCTGGCGCCGGGCGCGGATTCGTTCGTGGTGATCGCGCCGCTGGATCCGGGCGAGTACAAGTTCTTCGACGATTTTCATCAGACGGCGCAAGGCGTGATCGTCGCGAAGTGATGATTGAGCCGCGCGGCGCTTCTCGGTAGGCATCGCGCGGCCGATACAGCAGAACGGGCAGGGAGTTTCGATATGGGGCAGGTACTTTTCATCGTGTGGCGGGAAAGCGTCGAGGCGCTTCTCGTCGTCGGCATTCTGTACGCGTGGCTCAAGAACGGCGATCATCAGGCGCGTCGCGGCCTGCCTTATCTGTGGTTCGGCGTCGTGGCGGGATTGCTCGCGGCGGTCGGCCTCGGGGCAGCGTTGATCGGCTTCACCGAAGTCCTCTCCGGCAATGCTCAAAACTACTTTCAGACGGCGATGGTGCTCGTCGCGTGCGTGCTGATCGTGCAGATGGTGCTGTGGATGAAGCGCCACGGCCGCACGTTGAAACGCGACATGGAAACGTCGCTGCAAAAGACCACGCAGGACGGCCACTGGTGGGGCATCGCGCTGCTCGTCGCGCTCGCCATCGCGCGTGAAGGCAGCGAAACCGCCGTGTTCCTGTACGGCGTCGGCTTCGGGCAAACCGGGCACGTCGCGGCTTCGCAGTATGCGGCCATCATCATCGGGTTCGGGCTTGCGCTGCTGACCTTCTACGTGCTTCAGCTCGGCGGCAAGGTGTTCTCATGGCGCGCGTTCTTCCGCGTGACCGAGATCATGTTGCTGTTCCTCGCCGCGGGTCTCTTCGAGACGGGCGTCGACAAGCTGATCGACATGGAAGTGCTGCCCGTCATCGTCAATCAGATGTGGAACACGTCCGCCATTCTCGACGACTCCGGCACCTTCGGCTCGCTCGTCGCGACGCTCACGGGGTATCGCGCGCATCCGGCGGGCATGAACATCGTCGCGTATGCGGTGTACTGGATCGTGATCTATCTCCTGTTGCGCCGCTCGAATAGCCAGATGGCGCAGAAACAGAAGGCGGCCGGACGCCCGGCATGAGCTCCTCGATGCAACAAAGCGTGCAACCCGATACGCAAGCCCAGAGCCGGCTGCAGCAAGCCGGCCACTGGATGCAACGGCACGGCAGCGTGATCCGCGGAATTCAGTGGGTCGTCGTTGCCGTGTATGCGTTTCTGATCATCGTTCCGGCCGTGCTGCCGCTGCCCGACGGCTCCGCGCATCTCTGGAACAACCTGACGCTCGCGGCGCAGTTCGTGTTCTGGGGCATCTGGTGGCCGTTCGTGCTCCTGTCGATGGTCATGCTCGGCCGCGTGTGGTGCGGCGTGCTGTGTCCCGAAGGCGCGCTGACCGAGTTCGCGAGCCGCTTCGGCCGCGGGCGCGCGATTCCGCACTGGATGCGCTGGGGCGGCTGGCCGTTCGTCGCGTTCGGACTCACGACCATCTACGGCCAGATGGTCAGCGTCTATCAATATCCGAAGGCCGTGCTGCTCGTGCTCGGCGGCTCGACGGTCGCGGCGATCATCATCGGCCTGCTGTACGGCCGCGAGAAGCGCGTGTGGTGCAAGTATCTGTGCCCGGTCAACGGCGTGTTCTCGCTGCTCGCGCGTCTCGCGCCGTTCCACTACAAGGTCAGCGAAGACGCGTGGCGCCGCTCTTACAAGCAGGGCGAACACGGGCACCGCGTCATTCCGATCAACTGCGCGCCGCTCGTGCCGCTGCGCAACATGAAGGGCGCCGCGGACTGCCACATGTGCGGCCGTTGCAGCGGTCATCGCGATGCGATCGCGCTGACGTGGCGCTCGCCCGCCGAGGAAGTCGTGAAGCTCGGCGACAAGGCGGCGAATCCGTGGGACACCGCGCTGATTCTCTATGGCCTGCTCGGCATTGCCATCGGCGCGTTCCACTGGACGGTGAGCACGTGGTTCGTCGATCTGAAGCAGCTTTTCGCGGGCTGGCTGATCGATCACAACATCCTCTGGCCGCTCGACACCAACGCGCCGTGGTTTCTGTTCACGCATTATCCGGAACAGAACGACGTCTTCTCGTGGCTCGACGGCACGATGGTCGTCGGCTATATCCTCGCGACGGCGCTCGTCTATGGCACGACGCTGCTCGCGCTCATCACAATGGGCGCGCGCATGCTCGGCAAGCTGAACGCGACGCGCGTGCATCATCTGACGCTCGCGCTGATTCCGATCGCGGGCGTCGGCGTGTTCCTCGGTCTTTCGGCGACGACGGTTTCGCTTCTGCGCGCCGAGCACGTGCCGCTGTGGTGGGTCGCGGACTTGCGGCTCGCGCTTCTGGCCATCGCAAATGTGTGGAGCGCGTGGCTCGCGTGGCGCGTGACCGGGCGCTATGCGTCGACGCCTGGTCCCCGGCTCCTTTCGATGCTATGGTTGATCGCAGCGCTGGCCGTGGCGGACAGCGCCTGGTACCTGATGTTCTGGGGCTTTTCCCGATAACGCCAGCACGCGAGGGCGCGCCAAGTGAGAACCAAACCCGCATTGACCGACGATGACGTGTTAGCCATGGCCGCCGCCGCCGAGACGCACGCGAAGCATCACAACTGGAACGTGACCATCGCCATCGTCGATGACGGCGGGCATCTGCTGCATCTGCATCGGCTGGAAGGAGCGGGCGCGAGCACGGTGGACATGGCGACGGGCAAGGCGCGCACGGCCGTGCTCGGCCGCCGCGAGACGAAGGTCTACGAAGACACCATCAAGCAGGGGCGCACCGCGTTCCTCTCCGCGCCGATGACGGCGATGCTCGAAGGCGGCGTGCCGATTTTCGTCGGCACGGATATCGTCGGGGCGGTCGGCGTCTCGGGCGTGAAGTCGGATCAGGACGCGCAGATCGCGCGCGCGGGCATCGCGGCGTTGGGAATCGAGAACGTCTGAGTTCGCGGTTGATCGCAGATAGAAAAACGGCGCCGTCTCGCAAGAGATCGCGCCGTTTGTTTAAGCGTTGGAGCGGCAAAAAAACGGCTTCGCTGGCTACCGACGACTGGCTGGTGTTTGCACGAAGGGGTCTAAATTCTCGCGTGCAAGTCGTCCTTGCTGGCTAAGGCCAAACACCTCTTGGCGAGGTGGTCCCCACAATACCCGGTACGTCCTGCTGTTCTTTCGCGCTACTTCGTCAGGATGAGCTTGCCCAGACGCGTCGCGCGCAGTTGATACGTTTCCCCGTTATGCACGATGGCGACATGGCTGCGGCCTTGCAGCAGCGCGTCGCTGCGCAGCGACCGTTCGCCGTTGGCATCGTTCGCCGGGACGCGCTCCGCCGCCTCTGTCGCAGCCTTGGGGCGAGTGATGGCCGCGTCGCGAGCAAGCGGGCGGCGCAGCCTGAGCGTGGTGGATCGCGGCGTGTCGGTCATGTCGGTCGTGTCGGTCGGAAAGTGCTGTCGTTGATTCGTTGGACCCATAGTAAATGATAACTATTCCTATTTGCAACTAAGGCTTTCCGATGGAAACGCGGCTTCCGATAGCCGCGCTTCATCCGTCGTGTGTCAGTGCAGCGGACTTTCGCCGGTGCGCCCGTGCGCGTACTGGCGTATGAGCCGCACGGTATCGATATCCGACTCGCGATACGCCGATTTCACGATCTCCTGCGTCTGCCGTTCGTCGGGCGTGGAGTTCTCGCTCTCGGGCAGCGTCGTGCTGTAGGTGAAGCGCAGGAAAAGCTGCATGGCGTCGGGCTGCTCGATAGCCATCGTGAGCGAGCCGCCGACGTGCTCGGCAGTCGGCAGGATGTCGTAGCGCACGCTGTTGCGCGGATCGAGCGTCACGCGGTCTCGCACCACGGCCTGACCGTAGTGCAGCTCGCGCTCCATCACATCGCCCTCGCGGAAGAGGATCGCGCAGCTATCGAGGCCCAGCACGAAAAGCTGCGGCTGTTCCGCGCGCAGCACGAGGCCTTCCCACAGTTGCTCGCGCGTCAGCGAGTCGACGAGCGGGTTCGTCGGATCGTTAATCTGGATCAGGTGTTCGAAATTCAAGACGACGTTTCCTTGGACGTTCGTGACGCCCGGTCACACCGGTTCGGCGGGAACGAGCCCCGAGTCGATGCGAATGGCACCGACGAGAACCTTGTGCATCGGGCAGGCATTGGCAATTTGCAAAAGACGTTCCCGTTGCGCTTCGTCGAGCGGGCCGTCCAGCGAGATGCGGCGGTCGATCACGGTGCCGTCCGCCGTGGTGTTCATCGACAGCTCGACGCGCAGCGATTCGAGCGGCCAGCCCTTGCGCTTCGCGTACATGCGCAGCGTGATGGACGTGCATGCGCCGAGGCTCGACAACAGGAGCGACGACGGCTGCGGCGCCGAATCCGCGCCGCCGAGACTGGCCGGCTCGTCGGCGAACCACGTATGCGTGCCGTCTTCGAGGCGGGTTTCGTAATCGGCGCTGCCGATGGTGGCGGTCACGACGGGAGCGGACATGCGCGTTTCCTCGGGTTTATCGATGACGAGCGCGAAAAAACGGCGCCGGCCGAACGGTCATTGTGACGCAATGTACCCGTTCTTGCCGCGCCGTCGCGCATTATTTCAACACTACGATACGCCCGCTCAGTGCGCGATCGCGCCCATGCGGCCCGCCTGAAAGTCGATCACGGCCTGGCGAATCTCGTCTTCCGTGTTCATCACGAACGGGCCATAGCGCACGACCGGCTCCTTCAGCGGCACGCCGCCGAACAGCAGCACTTCGGCGGGCTCGTCTCCTGCGGCGAGCGTGATCGTATCGGCATCGTCGCGGAAGATGATCATCTGCTGCGCGCGCACCGGCTGGCGCTGCGGACCGTACAGCGCGGTGCCCGAGAGGCCGTACGCGAACACGCGAAAATCGCGCGGCACGCGATGCTCGATGGTCGCGCCCGGTTGCAGCGAGAAGTGCTGATACAGGATGGGCGTGCGCGTTTCGATCGCGGCCTTCACGCCGAGCGCTTCGCCCGCGATCACTTTCACGCGCACCTTGCCGTCCTCGCTCGTCGCCACAGGAATGCGTTCGGACGGGATCTCCTGGTAATGCGGCGCGATCATCTTGTCGCGCTTGGGCAGATTCACCCACAGTTGCAGCCCGTGCACGCGCCCGCCGCGCTGCGCGAACGCTTCGCCCGGCATTTCGCTATGCACGACGCCCGCGCCGGCGGTCATCCATTGCACGTCGCCCGGACGCAGCGTGCCGGAATGCCCCGCCGAATCCTTGTGGCCGAACTCGCCTTCGAGCATGTACGTCACCGTTTCGAAGCCGCGATGCGGGTGGTCCGGCGCGCCTTTCGCCTCGCCGGGCGCGTAGTCGATCGGGCCCATCTCGTCGAGCAACAGGAACGGATCGAAGTCCATCAGAAGGCGTGTCGGAAACGGGCGATGCACGACGAATCCGCCGCCTTCGACGGTGCGCATGGCGGGAATGATGCTCGAAATGGTGCGGCTCATGATGTTTTGCCTCGCTTCGCCATTAGGGGAATAGCGATAAATGTGAAACACGAAGCTATTATATGAGCCGTATTTGTGGGTAAAAGACGCCGCAGCGCAATGGATTGTCCTGCTGCGATAAACGAACCGGCCTCGCGCCGGCGACAACAGCCAGAGCCGCACACGCCATGACATCCGATTCGCACGATCTCAACGATCTGATGTACTTCTCGCACGTCGTCGAACACGGCGGCTTTTCCGCGGCCGAGCGCGTGCTGGGCATTTCGAAGTCGCGGCTGTCGCGGCGCGTGTCGGAACTGGAGGCATCGCTCGGCGTGCGGCTCTTGCAGCGGTCCACGCGCAAACTTGCGCTCACCGAAGCAGGACAACTGTTCTACCAGCACTGCCAGGCGATGCTCGCCGAGGCGCAGGCCGCCGTCAATGTGGTGCAGAGCCTGCGCGATTCGCCGCGCGGCACTGTGCGCGTGAGCGTGCCCGTGACCATCGCGCAGACCTTCCTCGCGGCTGTCATGCCCGACTTCATGCATCGCTACCCGGAAGTGCGCGTCGTGTTGCGCGTGACGAACCGCGTCGTGGATCTCTTCGAGGACGCCATCGACGTCGCGCTGCGCGTGCGCTCGGAGCCGCCCGCGAGTTCCAACGTCGTCGCGCGGCCGCTGTGGCGCACGCAGCAGATGCTGGTTGCCGCGCCCTCGCTGCTGAAGCCCAACGCGCCGCCGATGAGCGTCGCGGACCTCGCGCAATACGACACGCTCGACATGCCATCGGCGGACGGGCGGCACGTGTATCGCCTCATCGCGCCCGACGGCACGCGTCACGAGTTCGAGCACGAACCGCGGCTCGTGACGGCCGACCTCTCAATGATTCGCGAAGCCGTGATGCGCGGCGTCGGCATCGCGGCGTTGCCTGAGATGATGTACGGCGCGCCGCTCCGAAGCGGGCAACTCTCGCCCGTGATGCCCGGCTGGACCTTTCCGACGCCGCAGCTTTACGCCGTGTTCCTGTCGCGGCAGGGCATGGTCCCGGCTATTCGCGCGTTCGTCGATTTTCTCGTCGAATGCATCGACGACGGCAAGCGCTTTCCCGGCGAATGTCCGGTCATCGAGCCTGCCGAGCAGGAGACGGTGTAGCATCGCTTCAGACATTGAAGCACGCGTTTGCGATGCAGAGATTCAATCGCACGGAATCTTGTACGGCAAAATCGGCGGCGTTATATTGAGGTCTCTTTCGCTAAGGAGCTTCTTATGCGAAAACTGACGGCTACTCTGATAGTTAGCCTGATAGGGCTGATGGCGCTGTCCGTGTCGACCACGGCTGCCGCATGTGACGGTTCTGGCGGCTCAGGGTATTCGAGCCCGAAGTAATCGTCTTGCCCGAATGCGCCGAGTGCGCACGAAAAAAGGCCTTCATCCGACGATGAAGGCCTTTTGCTTTTTGCGCGTTGCCGGCCGCTTATTTGGCGCTCTTCGGCTGCGTCACGAAACCGATCTTCGACAAGCCGCCCGCCTGCGCGGCGGACATCACATCGGCGACGCGCTCGTACGGCACCTTGCGATCCGCACGCAAGTGCAGTTCCGGCTGCGGCGTCTCTTTCGACGCCTGCGCAATACGCGCGTCGAGCGCTGCGTCGTCGATCTTCTGGTCGTTCCAGAGAATCGTGCCGTCGGCCTCTATCGCGACGTCCACATGCGCGGGCTTTTCGTCCTGCGGCTGGCTGCTCGCGTGCGGCAAGTCGATCTTCACCGCGTGATGCATCGCGGGAATGGTCACCAGAAAAATAATGAGGAGAACGAGCATGACGTCGACGAGCGGCGTCATGTTGATCTCGCTCATCATGCCGTCGTCTTCGTCGCCGGCGAATGGGCTCATGGCCATGCGAACCTCCGCTTAGCTTGCGCGCGTCGCAAGACGCAGGCTGTCGGATTGCCCGGTCGTCGCGCGCTTGGTCGACGAGAGCTTCGAGCCCGTGACGAAGAACGCGTGCAGGCCGTGCGCGAAGCGGTTCAGCTTGGTCACGATGCTCTTGTTCGCGCGGGTGAGGGCGTTGTAGCCGAGCACCGCCGGAATCGCGACGAAGAGGCCGAACGCGGTCATGATGAGCGATTCGCCGACCGGGCCCGCGACCTGATCGATCGACGTTTGCCCCGTCGCGCCGATGGTCAGGAGCGCGTGATAGATGCCCCACACCGTGCCGAACAGTCCGACGAACGGCGACGTGCTGCCGATCGACGCCAGCACCGCGAGCCCCGCCTGCATTCGGCCGACGCTTTCGTCCATCACGTCCTTCAGGCAGCGCGTGATCCAGTCGGAGACATCCATGCGGTCGTGCAGATGCGGCTGCGTCTGGTGGTGATGGTCCGCCGCTTCCTGGCCGGCGAGCGCGAGCGCGAGGAACGGGTTGTCCGCTGCGCTCGACGACTGCGCGCCCAGTTTCTGGATGCCGTCGTTGAAATCGTCCGAGTGCCAGAACGCCTGCTCCGCGTTCTTCGTCAGGCGCTTGAGCCGCACGACGTTCCACGCCTTCACGACGATCACCGTCCAAGAGAGCACCGACATGATGACGAGCGCGAGCGCGATGCCGCGCGTCACGAAATCGCCTTGCGCCCAGACGTGCGCAATTCCGTAGTTTTGCATTGCTGTTTCCTTGTTTTGAAAAAACCGGTCAGTCGTTCAGGCTGAAGACGAACGGGACGGTGGCCGTGGCGCGGATCGCCTCGCCGTTCTCCTTGTAGGGCGTGCACGCGCTGGAACGAACGGCGTCGAGCGCGGCGTCGTCGAGGCGCGAGGAGCCGCTGCTTTTTTGCAGCGTCACGTTTTCGATCTTGCCCGACAGGCCGACGGTCAGCTTGACCAGCGCCGTACCCGTCTCACCGCGGCGGCGCGACATGGCAGGATAGTCCGGCTGCGCGATATTGCACGACAGGCGCGCGACGTTCTTCGGCGCGGCGAGGTCCATCGTCGGCTTCCCGATGGCGGGCGCGGCGGGCGCTGCCGGCGCGGGGGCGGGCGGCGGCGGAGCGGGAGGCGCCGGCGGCGTGGGCTCGGGCGCGGGCGCCGCAATCGGCGACGGCGCTGGCGTGACCGGCATTGGCGCGGGCTTCGGCTCGGCCTTGGGCTTGATCTTCGGCTGCGGAACGGGTTTCGGCGGCTGCGGAACGGGTTTGGGCGGCTGAGGCGTCGGCGGTGACTGGACGGCAACCGGCTGGGGCGCGGGTTGCGGGGTCTCGCTGATCAACTGCGCGGTGATCGCCTTGGCTTCGACGGGGCGCGGCGGCGCTTCATGCCGCGTCAGCGCGACGCCGAGGAGCGCCGCATGAATCGCGAGTACCAGCGCGCACGCGGCGACCATGCGAGGACTGATGCCGGATGACGGCGCGGGCGAAAAGGCGGCTGAAGACGTGGTCGGGGACTGCATTCTTGGGCGTTGTTCGAGAGTCTGCTTGCCTGACGGCTCCTGATGCTGAGATCCCGAACATAAGCTGGCCCGAAAGCGAAGGGCGAAGTCATCGACGAAATATCAGCAGCGAAATGAACAGGGTAGCCACAAAACCGATCAGCAATTCCATCTCGTTCTCCTCGGACAGGACTGAACGGTTTGCAGAAGGTACTGCGGTTGGCTACCGGCGCGGCCGCGGCCAAACGGCGCGACCGCTGGCGCGGGAGCGTCAGGCCGCCTGGCGTTCGTAGAACGTGACCGGCGCTGCCTGCACGCCGCAATGCGAGGCGCAGACGCCGCTTTGCACCATCACATCGCGCACGCTCTCTTCGCACTTCCCGCAGCACATGGCGACGCCGAGTTCGAACTGGAGCTCGTCGAACGTATCGACGCCCTCCGCGATGGCGGCGCGAATCTTTCTGTCGGACACTGACTTGCAGACACAGACGATCATGATGGTTCGCGATAGCTTCCGTTAATGCGAATTATTATCATTCAGTGTCGCGAGCTTGGCAAGCGAGGAGCGGGGATTTTTGTAACAGGATGCGGGACTTGGCCGGTTCGCCCGCCGGAGGCTTGCCGGGCGGGGCAGAGCGGCTGTCCTCGCGCCTCAAGGCTAAGCAGCAACCCTGCGCGCGCTGTGGAGATTTAGGCGCTCGGAATATCGACGTGCCGCACATCCGCCTGGATTTGCAGCAACGAGGCGGCGAGTTGCCGCTGCGGTTCGCCATCGGCGGTGGAATAGAAAAGCGGGGTCGCTGCGACCGACGCATCGGCGTTGCAGAGTCCGCTCGCGTCGAGCAGGCGTTCGAGTTGCCGCGCGACTGCGACGCTCGTATCGACGATATGCAGCCGCTCGCCCGCAATCTCGCGAATGGCGCGGTCAAGAAAAGGGTAGTGCGTGCAGCCGAGCACGAGGGTGTCGGCGCCCGCGTCGAGCATCGGTTTGAGATAGCTTTCGAGCAGCGCCATGAGTTCGGGCGACGACGTGTCGCACCGCTCCACCGCCTGCACCAGCCCGTGCCCCGGCTGGCATATGAAGCGGCAATTGCCGGCATAGCGGTCAAGAAGCGACTGAAAGCGCGCGCTTCGCAGCGTCGCCTGCGTGGCCAGCACGCCGACCACGCCGGTTCTAGACACCGCCGCGGCCGGCTTCACGCCGGGCTCGACGCCGACGAGCGGAATCGCCAGCCGCTCGCGCACATGCGCGATGGACTGCGCGGTCGCCGTGTTGCATGCGACGACGAGCGCCTTCACGCCCTGTCCGACGAGCCATTCGCCGATAGCCGTGGTGCGCCCGGTGATGAACGCGTCGTCCCGCTCGCCGTAGGGCGCGTGCAGCGAATCCGCCACGTAGATCAACTGCTCGTGCGGCAGCAGCGCGCGCACCGCGCGCAACACGGACAGACCGCCCAGACCGGAATCGAAGATGCCGACAGGCGCGTCTGCGCCAGCCGGCGCGCGCGCGTTCGCGGCGAGGGGGGATGCGACGACAGCGGACATCGGTTGAGACGGCTTATTGCTCGCCCATCATGCTCTGCTGATAGTTCTGGATGCCGACCTTGTCGATCAGATCCAGTTGCGTTTCGAGCCAGTCGATGTGCTCTTCGGTGTCGTTTAGAATCTTGTCGAAGATATCGCGCGAAACGTAGTCCCGCACGGACTCGCAATACGCGATGGCTTCCTTGCAGGTCGACTGCGAAATCTGCTCGAGCTTCAGATCACACTCGATGATTTCCTTGGTCTCTTCGCCGATCAGGAGCTTGTGCAGGTCCTGCAGGTTCGGCAAGCCATCGAGCATGAACACGCGCTGAATCAGCCAGTCGGCGTGCTTCATCTCGCCGATGGACTCGTCGTATTCGTGCTTGTTCAGTTGCTCGAGGCCCCAGTGCTTGTACATCCGGGCGTGAAGGAAGTATTGATTGATCGCGGTGAGCTCGTTCTTCAGCTGCGCGTTCAGATATTCGATGACTTTCGCGTCGCCTTTCATAGGTGTCCTTGTTCCGGGCGTGTGAGCATGGGGGAAAGATAAACCTTGGGACTGGGGCCTGCCAAGGTTAAGAGGGAATTTTTTGTCGCGGCCGAAAAAGCGAATGGAACGCTCTATCGGCGAATGCGGCTTGCAAAGAAAAGCCGGGCGCGCGGCCCGGCTTTCCGACCGCGCCGCGCACGTCGTGCGCGACGCGGTCCGCGTCTCGTGCTTACGCCGTCGCGACCGGAATCTTGCCGATCTTCGCCTGCCATTCGGCGGGGCCGGTCTTGTGAACCGACGTTCCGTTCGAATCGACCGCGACCGTGACCGGCATGTCCTTCACGTCGAACTCGTAGATGGCTTCCATGCCGAGGTCTTCGAACGCGAGCACCTTGGCCTCGCGGATCGCCTTCGAGACGAGATACGCCGCGCCGCCGACCGCCATCAGATACGCGGCCTTGTGCTTCTTGATCGCCTCGATGGCGACCGGACCGCGCTCGGCCTTGCCGATCATCGAGATGAGGCCGGTCTGGGCGAGCATCGTTTCCGTGAACTTGTCCATGCGCGTGGCCGTCGTCGGGCCTGCCGGACCGACCGCTTCGTCGCGCACCGGATCGACCGGGCCGACGTAATAGATCACGCGGTTCGTGAAATCGACCGGCAGCTTTTCGCCCTTCGCGAGCATGTCGGCGATGCGCTTGTGCGCGGCGTCGCGGCCCGTCAGCATCTTGCCCGAGAGCAAGAGCGTCTGGCCCGGCTTCCACGACGCGACTTCTTCCGGCGTCAGCGTGTTGAGGTCGACGCGCTTGCTCGTCTCCGTGTTCGGCTGCCACGTGACCTTCGGCCATGCGTCGAGCGGCGGGGCGTCGAGCTTGGCTGCACCCGAGCCGTCGAGCGTGAAGTGCGCGTGGCGCGTCGCCGCGCAGTTCGGGATGATCGCGATGGGCTTGCTCGCCGCGTGCGTCGGCGCGGCCATGATCTTGACGTCGAGCACGGTCGACAAGCCGCCGAGACCCTGCGCGCCGATACCGAGCGCGTTCACCTTCTCATGCAGTTCGACGCGCAGTTCTTCGATCCAGTCCTGCGGACCGCGCGCGATGATGTCCTGAATGTCGATGGGGTCCATCAGCGATTCCTTCGCCATCACCATCGCCTTTTCAGCCGTGCCGCCAATGCCGATGCCGAGCATGCCCGGCGGGCACCAGCCGGCGCCCATCGTCGGCACGGTCTTGAGCACCCAGTCGACGATCGAATCCGACGGATTGAGCATCGCGAATTTCGACTTGTTCTCCGAGCCGCCGCCCTTCGCCGCGACCTGAACATCGACCTTGTCGCCCGGCACGATCTCGTAGTGGATCACGGCCGGCGTGTTGTCCTTCGTGTTCTTGCGCGCGCCTTCGGGCGGGCTCACGATCGACGCGCGCAGCACGTTGTCCGGGTTCAGATAGCCGCGGCGCACGCCTTCGTTGATCATGTCGGTGACCGACATCGTCGCGCCGTCCCAACGCACGTCCATGCCCACCTTCACGAACACCGTGACGATGCCCGTGTCCTGACAGATCGGGCGCTTGCCTTCGGCGCACATGCGGCTGTTGGTCAGGATCTGCGCGATGGCGTCCTTCGCGGCCGGGCTTTCCTCCAGCTCATAGGCGCGGCCGAGCGCCTGAATATAGTCGAGCGGATGGTAGTAGCTGATGTACTGCAGAGAATCGGCGATGCTCTGGATCAGGTCTTCTTGCTTGATGACGGTCATGGCTTGGGCTCTGGGGACGAAAGACTGCGTGCGTTCTCTTCGACGCTTCAATCGAGTGCGCTGCGGGGTGTTGCCGTTTCGCTGTGGAAATGCCGCGGATGCGTATGCGTGGTCAACCGGTCGACATAGGCCATGACGAGCGCGGACACGAGAAACGCCACGTGAATCACGACTTGCCACAGCACCGCATGGAACGTGTGCTGATCCGGATTGATGAACGTCTTCAGCAGATGAATCGACGAGATGCTGATGAGCGCCATCGAGAGCTTCACTTTCAGCACGCCCGCATTGACGTGATCGAGCCACTCGGGTTCATCGGGATGGCCTTCCACGCCGAGACGCGACACGAACGTTTCGTATCCGCCGACGATCACCATGATGAGCAGGTTCGAGATCATCACCACGTCGATCAGGCCGAGCACCACCAGCATGACGTTGGTTTCGTCGAGCGTCATTGCGTGCGTGACGAGGTGCCACACTTCCTTCAGGAACAGGACGACGTAGACGCCCTGCGCGATGATGAGTCCGAGATAGAGCGGCACCTGAAGCCAGCGGCTCATGAAGATGAATCTGGGCAGCGCCTTCATCGGGCCGGGGCGAGCGGGCGAGTCGGGGAAGTGCTTCTGAGCGGACATGGGCGGCGTGTCGGTCGGGCGGCGGAGATCGAAGTGCTGGGAACGTGAAACGGGCGGTTCGTGGCCCGTCCGGGAAAGCCCGGTATTGTAGCGTGTCGCCGCGCGAGCCTGCCGGAACGCAGCGGCAAGCACTGTTGTGCCAATCGGATGGAATGCGCGCCTACGTGCCACCAACGTGCCGCTACACGCCGCTTTCGGGGCTTCCACGCTCGTCGCGCGACGCCGGCGCCCGGCGCTTCAGGCTCGCGAGGACGATGCCCGCCATCACGCACGCGAGCGCGATGCCATGCGCGAGCGTCGGCCGCTCTCCGAGGAACGCGATGCCGTAGAGCGCCGCCGCGATCGGCAGGACGGCGGAGAAGACGCCCGCGAGGCTGCCGGCGACGTGGCGGATGCCTTTCATCCAGAGCCAGAAGGAGAAGACGCTCGCCGAAAGCGCATACCATCCGACGAGCGCCCACGCGATCCCGTCGACGCCGCGCCAGTCGAACGCGAGCGCGGTCGGCAGGCCGAGCGGCAACATCAGCAGAAAGCCGAGACCGTGCGTGTACGCGCAGATGTCGATGGCGGGCAGCGTCTGCGTCAGCCGCCGCGACAAGATCACGTACAGCGATTCGCAGCAGACCGCGCCGACCACCATCAGATTGCCCGCGAGCGAGCCGCCGCCGTGATCGCCGCCGCCGCTCTGGGCGACGTTGATGACGACGACGCCCACGACCGCGAGCGCGATGGAAGCGAACGCTCGTCCGCCCGGCTTTTCCCTGAGAAAGAGCCACGCGAACAGCGCGACGACGGCGGGCATGGTGCTCGTGATGACGCCCGCCGCGACCGCGCTCGTGCGCGCGACGCCGTTTAGCATCAGCAGCGTGAAGCCGAATGTGCCGAAGAGCGCCTGCAAAAAGAGGTTGATCCACTCGGCGCGCGCCACGCGCTTCATCTTCGACGGACGCAACAGCGGCCACAGTACCGTCAGCGCGATGACGAAGCGCAGTAGCGCGAAGAGCGGCACCGGCACGGACGCGACGATCGACTTGCCGATGCCGACGTTGCTTCCGACGAGCAGCATCGACGCGATGAGATAGAGGGCGTAGCGATTCAAGCTGTGATTTCGGCGTCGAGCGCACGACAAGCGCGCGGCGAGTTCAGTTAGGATTGTGGGGACGCATTGTAGAAGCCGCGCCGACTCCGTGTATACCCCGTGCTGCAGCCGTCGGCCGCGTAAGAAGCGGGTAAGTTGCGCGGCATATCTTGATCTTCATGCAGGCTGCAATGAGTCGGCAAGCGCGTTTCGCAAACGAAGCGCGCTGGCAAGGTTGCAAGTGGCCGGCAATCCGCGAGACGGCGGAGCCGGTCGACAGGAGACAGGGTTCGGCGAGAACGCCCGTGCGCGTGACGCTTTCGAACCTCAATAACATGCGGCGTGCCCGCCTTAAGCGTCGAGCGCGCCGCCGGCTTTTGGAATCACCATCGGAGGGGTTGTCGATGTCTGCGATCGAATCGGTTCTTCAGGAAAAACGTGTGTTTCCGCCGTCAGCCAAGGCTTCGTCCGGCGCGGCGATTTCGGGCATGGACGCGTATAAGGCGCTCGTCGCCGAAGCGGAGCGCGACTACGAAGGCTTCTGGGCGCGGCTCGCGCGCGAGACGCTCGCGTGGCACAAGCCGTTCTCGAACGTGCTCGACGAAACCAACGCGCCGTTCTATACGTGGTTCGCGGATGGCGAGCTGAACGCATCGTATAACTGTCTCGACCGGCACGTGGAAGCGGGGCGCGGCAACGAGAACGCGATCATCTTCGAAGCCGACGACGGCACCGTGACCAACGTCACGTATCAGGACCTGCTCGAACGCGTCTGCCGCCTCGCGAATGCGCTCAAGAAGCGCGGCGTGAAGAAGGGCGACCGGGTCGTGATCTATCTGCCGATGTCGGTCGAAGGCGTCGTCGCGATGCAGGCGTGCGCGCGCATCGGCGCGACGCATTCGGTGGTGTTCGGCGGCTTCTCGTCGAAGTCGCTCAACGAACGGCTCGTCGACGTCGGCGCGGTCGCGCTCATCACCGCCGACGAGCAGATGCGCGGCGGCAAGGCGCTGCCGCTCAAGAGCATCGCCGACGAAGCGCTCGCGGCCGGCGGCTGCGACGCGGTGAAGGACGTCATCGTGTATCGGCGCACGGGCGGAAAGATCGCGTGGAACGAAGGGCGCGACGTGTGGCTGCACGAAATCGTCGAGAACGAAGCGGCGCAGTACGAGCCCGAGTGGGTGAGCGCGGAGCATCCGCTTTTCATCCTTTATACGTCGGGTTCGACTGGCAAGCCGAAGGGCGTGCAGCACAGCACGGCGGGCATTCTGCTGTGGGCCGCGCAGACGATGAAGTGGACCTTCGACATGAAGCCCGGCGACATCTTCTGGTGCACCGCCGACATTGGCTGGATCACTGGGCACAGTTACATCGCGTACGGGCCGCTCGCCATCGGCGCAACGCAGATCATGTTCGAAGGCGTGCCGACGTATCCGAACGCGGGCCGCTTCTGGGACATGATTCAGCGCCACAAGGTCACCATCTTCTATACCGCGCCGACGGCCATCCGCTCGCTCATCAAGGCATCGGAAGCGGACGCGAAGGTGCATCCGAAGAGCTACGATCTCTCGACGCTGCGCATTCTCGGCACGGTCGGCGAGCCGATCAACCCGGAAGCGTGGATGTGGTACCACGAGAATGTCGGCCGCGGGCAGTGTCCGATTGTCGATACATGGTGGCAGACGGAAACCGGCGGCCACATGATCACGCCGCTGCCGGGCGCGACGCCGCTCGTGCCGGGATCGTGCACGCTGCCGCTGCCGGGCATCATGGCCGCGATCGTCGATGAAACCGGCCAGGACGTGCCGAACGGGCAGGGCGGCATTCTGGTCGTGAAGCGCCCGTGGCCGTCGATGCTGCGCAACGTCTGGGGCGATCCGAACCGCTACAAGACGAGCTACTTCCCCGAAGAACTCGGCGGCAAGCTGTATCTCGCCGGCGATGGCGCGGTCCGCGACAAGGAGACCGGCTACTTCACGATCATGGGCCGCATCGACGACGTGCTCAACGTGTCCGGTCATCGTCTCGGCACGATGGAGATCGAGTCGGCGCTCGTCGCGAATCCGATGGTCGCGGAAGCCGCCGTGGTCGGTCGTCCCGACGACACAACGGGCGAAGCCGTGGTCGCGTTCGTCGTGTTGAAGCGCGCGCGTCCGGAAGGCGACGAAGCGAAGCAGGTCGCCAACGACTTGCGCGCGTGGGTCGGGAAGGAGATCGGGCCGATCGCGAAGCCGAAGGACATCCGCTTCGGCGAGAATTTGCCGAAGACGCGCTCGGGCAAGATCATGCGGCGTCTCTTGCGCTCGCTCGCGAAGGGCGAGGAGATCACGCAGGACGTGTCCACGCTCGAGAATCCCGCGATTCTCGATCAACTGGGCGAAGCACGCTGAGCCTGCCGCAAGCGACCGCCGCCCGATAAGCGGCGGTCGATCCCGATTGCCGATGCCACGCGGTTTTGGTACATAACCGCATGGTCACGCCCGCCGATCCGCTCAATCCCACGCTTGCCCCGCCGCCGCGCGTCCCGGCGGCCGCGGCGCGCGCGCATCGCGCGTACTGGCGCTTCAATGTCGCGCTGATCGCGGTGCTGCTGGCCGTCGGATTCGTCGTGTCGTTCTGTGTGCCGCTTTTCGCGGAGCGTCTGCAGCACGTGCGCATCGCCGGGTTTCCGCTGCCGTTCTTCTTCGGCGCGCAGGGCGCCATTCTCGTCTACGTGACGCTGATCGCCGTCTATATCGTGCTGATGCAACTCGCCGATGCGCGGCTCGCGCGCGCCGTCGGAGACGCCCAAGCGAGTGACGACGGCCCGCGATGAAGCTCACCAACCGGCTGATCGTCACCTACGCGCTGTATACGCTCGGCTTTCTGCTCTTCATCTTCGTGATGGAGCGTATCGAGCGCACGGCCGGCGCGGGCATGTGGGTCGGCTATGTGTTCCTGTTCGTGCCGATTGCCGTGTATGCGGTCATCGGCCTGCTCTCGCGCACGTCCGATCTCGTCGAATACTACGTGGCCGGGCGGCGCGTGCCTTCCGCGTTCAACGGCATGGCGACGGCGGCGGACTGGCTCTCGGCGGCGTCGTTCATCGGACTGGCCGGCTCCATCTACGCGAGCGGCTACGACGGCCTCGCCTACATGATGGGCTGGACCGGCGGCTATTGCCTCGTCGCGTTCTTGCTCGCGCCGTACGTGCGCAAACTCGCGCGCTACACGATTCCCGATTTTCTCGGCACGCGCTTCTCGAGCAACCTTGTGCGCGGACTCGCGGCCATCGCCGCGATCCTGTGCTCGTTCGTCTATCTGGTCGCGCAGATTCAGGGCATCGGGCTGATCGCGTCGCGCTTCATCGGCATCGAGTTCTCGATCGGCATCTTCTGCGGGCTCGCGGGCATTCTCGTGTGCTCGTTTCTCGGCGGCATGCGCGCGGTGACGTGGACGCAGGTGGCGCAGTACATCATCCTGATCAGCGCGATGCTGATTCCCGTCTCGATGATCGCGCATCGCGACGGGCTCGGATGGTTCCCGCAACTCAACTATGGCCGCGTGATGGAACGCGTCGAGACGCTCGAACGCGCGCTCGCCGTCTCGCCCGACGAAGCGCGCGCCCGCGCCGATCTTGCGCGTCAGGCGGCGCGCGCGCAGGAGCGCATCGATGCGCTGCCGCGATCGTTCTTCGACGAGCACGCGCGGCTCGTCGCCGAGATCGCCGATCTGCGCCGGCACAATGGCCCGCTGCGCGAGATCAGCGAACGCGAGCGCGAACTCGCGTCGTTTCCACGCGATCCCGCCGATGCGCAGGCGAAGTGGTCGCGCGAACGCGATGCGTTGAACGAGCGCGTCGCCGCCCCGGTGCCGCTGACCGCTGCGTTCGCGTCGTCCTCCGGCACGGCTGAGCAGGGCAGCGCGCGGGCGCACCGGTTGAACTTTCTCTCGCTCATCCTGTGCTTGTCGATTGGCACGGCGAGCTTGCCGCACATCCTCACGCGCTATAACACGACGACGTCCGTGGCATCGGCGCGGCGTTCGGTCGGCTGGACGCTCTTTTTCGTCGCACTGTTCTATCTGACCGTGCCGGTGCTCGCCGTGCTGATCAAGCACGAGATTCTGACGGGGCTCGTCGGACATCGCTTCGCGGAGCTGCCGCAATGGGTGACGCAGTGGCGGCACATCGAGCCGTATCTGATCCGTATCGGCGATATCAACGGCGATGGTGTCGTGCGCTGGGCCGGCATTCAGATGCAGCCGGACATGGTGGTGCTCGCCGCGCCCGAGATTGCGGGCTTGCCTTACGTGATGTCCGGACTGATCGCGGCGGGCGCGCTGGCCGCGGCGCTCTCGACGGCCGATGGCTTGCTGCTCACCATCGCGAACGCGCTGTCGCACGACGTGTATTACTGCATGGTGGATCGCCGCGCGACGAGCCAGCGGCGCGTCACAATCTCTAAAATACTGCTGCTCGGTGTTGCGCTGCTTGCGTCGTACGTCGCGTCGCTCAATGCGGGGAACATCCTCTTTCTCGTGGGCGCGGCGTTTTCGCTCGCGGCGTCGAGTCTCTTTCCGGCGCTGGTGCTCGGCGTGTTCTGGAAGCGCACGACGCAGCGGGGCGTCGTCGCGGGGATGATCGCGGGGCTGATCGTGTGCGTGTATTACATCGTGTCGACGTATCCGTTCTTCACGCACCTGACGGGCTTCGACGGGCCGCGCTGGTTCGGCATCGAGCCGATCAGCTCGGGCGTGTTCGGCGTGCCGGCCGGCTTCGCGGTGGCGATCGCGGTGAGTCTCTTCGACCGCAAGCCGGACGAGTACACGCGCGCGCTCGTCGACTACATTCGTCACCCGTAGGGGCTAGGCGGGCGGCGGGAACTTGGTATAATCGCAGTTTTCCGGAGAGATGGATGAGTGGTTTAAGTCGCACGCCTGGAAAGCGTGTATAGGGTAAAACCTATCGGGGGTTCGAATCCCCCTCTCTCCGCCAGATCGATTCCCGAATCCCGCATAGCTCATCGTCTTGCGGGATTTTTGTTTTTGTCGATGCTCGGCAAGGGCATGTGGGCGTCGTAGCGCGGTCGCAACGTCCGCCGAAAGGGATCGTGCAACAAGGGCAGCTTTGGTCAGCATGAACCGGACTCCTAATCACCACTGCAACTATTCATCAAGATCCGCCCCGTTTTGTCGCAACGAGTCAACGTCCCAAAGCGCCCAGCGTTGAAGCCCCGGCAGCCATCGCCGCGTCCGGTCGCTGACCGGCGAGCCGCCGGCACTTCCGTAGCTAACTGCAAAGGACAAAGACATGAGCATCTTCGGTGACATCGTAGGCAATATCTTCCACAAGGCGAAACCCGCCGACCCGGCACCCGCCGCCACGCCCGACCCCGCGCCGGACCCCGCGCCGCAGGCAAGCGTCGAGGCGGCTGCCGCTCCCGCGCCGCTGTCCGATGTCGACGTCGCCGCCGTCATGGATCAACTGGCGAGCGAGAGCAGCCAGCAACTGAACTGGCGCGTTTCAATCGTCGACATGATGAAGCTGCTCGACGTCGACAGCAGTCTCGATCATCGCAAGCACCTCGCCACAGAACTCAAGTACAGCGGCGACATGAACGACTCCGCTTCGATGAACATCTGGCTGCACAAGCAACTGATGCAGGCGCTCGCCGCGAACGGCGGCAAGTTGCCGGCCGATCTCGTCGGCTGAACGCGCGCGCAAAGCAAAAGCCCGCGATCCAGCATTTTCATTGCTGAATCGCGGGCTTTTTCGCGTTCATCGCTTCGCGCTGATGCAGAAAGAGGGCGTCGCAAGAGGTCGCCTGCCTGCACGTCCGCGCCTCTGATAATGCGCAAAGTCGCGCACATGGCAGGGCGGGCGATGGCAGAGCGCCCCCTGCGACAGCGCGCAAGATTAGCCGAGCGCGCGACCGCGGAGAATCGGACGATTCGCGCTTTCTCCTTGCAGCATCAAAGATGGTTGCGTTTCGACCGAGGACGCGCGAACTCCGCGATTGGATCGTCGGCATAAGCGGCGATCGGATCTTTGTCGAACGGTGAAGCTGTCTGCGGCGTTTTCGAACGGCTCGGCTGCGAAGGCGCGCGCGACGCTGCCGCGCCCGAAGCGGCGGCCGCTTTCTCGCTGGTGCGCGGCGCCGTCTGCGAGTGCGTGACGTTGCCGGCTCCGATCCACTCTTCGGAGTACTTGGCGAAGGCCGCAGTGTTCAGTGTCAGGAAGGCGACGGGAAACAGGAGAGCGAAGCAGGCGTTTCGTACGAGCATGGTGTTTCTTCTTGTCGTTTTCGATTTCTAAGCGCGTTACGGTGACGGCCGCGCGACATGGCGCGCGCGGCCCGATCCATCACCGATTGCTTAGCGCGTTAGATGGGACGAACCCGTCGCTCAATGCGCGATGACCATCTGGTCCGGCTGGTGATTTTCGGCGTCGAAGTGCAGCGCGGAATTCGCCGCCTGCTCCTGCATGAGGAATTCGCGCGCGGCCTGCACGCCGCGGTCGTACGACGCGCGCGCGGTGTGTTCTTCCAGTGCCGAGATGAGCGGAATCTGTTCTTCGGCGACCGAGTGCAGAAGACTCAGAATGTCGCGGCGCATCGACTCGGGGTACGAACAGAAGTGCTCGAAGCCGCCGGGCGCCGCGACAATATTGACGAGCGACGTCAGCAAACGCGCGCGGTTCAGGCAGTGCTCCTTGATGTGCGTGGAGTGCGACAGGGTTGCGCGGCCGTTTGCGTCGACGGAAATGTGCAGGTCTTTCATGATGCGAGCCTCATTTTTCGGAAGAATGCGGCATTAAATCGGCTCGCCGGACAAAATACAGCAGGACTTTTCCTATTCGCGCAGTCGGCAACGATCCTTTACGTTTTCCGTCGATGAGTCAGAGATCGGCTCACGACGGCCACGCGCAGCAACGCCGGTTCGCCGTCCGGCGTCGCTGTGCGGCCTTCATATAACGGCGGGCGCGTTACTGCTTCATCGTCCCGGTGGACTTAGATCCGCGCGCCGGCGGTTGCGACGTATCGGGCGACATGCCTTGCTCGCGCTTTTGCATGAGCGTGCCGCTTCCGGACGTGCCGGAAGGCGCGCCGCCTTGCGACGCATCGTTTGCGCCCCCCGGCGACGCATTCTGTCCCTGCTGCTGCGTCTGTGGGCGTTGGTTCAACTGGTCGCGCGACATCTCCTGCGCGAGGGAGGCGGTACTGGCAAGCGCGAGAAGGGCGCCTGCGATCGCTGCGGTCGCTTTCATGGCTGTCTCCTGGTTCCAGGCGCGAGGCGCGCCGTGCAGAGGAACTAGCATCGGCTGTGCCGCGCTCTTTAGACGAAACGTGGCGCTTATCTCAAAACCATCTACGATGATTATTGGCGCTACCAAACGGATGCCGATTCATTACAATTCGCGCTCCAAACGAACTTGAGCCGCCCGAATTCGATTCAATGGGCCAATCCAACGGAGTGTTTCATGTCGATCACACTGAACGATTTATTGGCATGGAGCGAAAGCTTGCCGGACCGCAATAGCGACGAAGCGAAAATGCTCGACGCTCTCATCGAGAAACGCGAAACGGAACTGAGATCGCGTATTGCCGATCTGATTGCCGCTGTGAGTCAGCAAGAGAACTGGAAACTGCATCGTTGTGCGGCAACGGCACGGCGTATCGAACAGACTTCCACTGCGCACCTCGAGGCGGTTTATGAATATTTTCGGGATCGCAACGAAGGGCGCTTGCATTTCGAAGCGCCCGAGATTCTCGCCGATTCTTTCGTCGACGGTCAGGCCGGCCCCGATCGGCTGAGCGTGCCCGTCGTGACGAACGGCGACGCGAATTACGCGATCAAGGTGGGAACGCCGGCCGAGCCGATCGTGAATCTCTACGGGCGGATGAAGAATCTCGAAGCGCGGCTGGCCGATACGCCCGGCATCGCGTGCGGCATTCAGGGCATCCGAATCATGCGAATGGTGGCGCTGATGTCGAAAGCGCGCTCGGCGCAACTTGCCAATTTGCGCGTGAGCGGAATGCAGGCCGTCTACCGGCACATGTAATGATTTGTGCCCGCGAAACGAAAAGCGGCTTTACGCACCATTTACCGCATTGACTCGCGGAGGGTTTTGTCGCTCGCGCAGCTTCGATTGCATCTGGAAATCGCTCGCCTATACTGAGTTTCATCAGCCGAAAGTTCGTTCCAATTGCATCGCCGCTCGTTCGGTATCCAGAATAATCACTGCGAATATTCAGAATATGCGACGCGGATAAAAGCACCCTGGCTGTCGTCAGGAATCGTCATAATCGCAGCCGTAAGTCAAACGTGGAGTCATCGTGAAAAGCCTGCTGAGCAGACGAGGCACATTGCTCGATAACGCGCCGTCGTTTCTCCTGCGCCAAAAACCGAATGCTCCGGTTCGCTTCGCTGCGCAGAACAAGCCCGACGGACTCGAGTCCTCCGACGAAGCGGCACCCGCCGCGCCTTCGACCGCCACCCGCGTCACGCCGCTGCGCCCGAACGGCGCGTCGACGCCGTTCGCCACGCACGCTTTGCAGGCGGCGCAAATTGCCGAGGTGGAGTGGCTGATCCAGCAGTCGACGCTCGCCGTTTTCCGGACATTTCAGAGTTTCGCGTATAGTGCGAGCCTGCTGTTCTATCCGCGCGACCTGACGTACTATGCCGTGCTCTATCATGAGGACGCCGTATGGCGCGTGCTGAAAGCGGGCGATATCGACGCCGCCGAGCCCGCGTTCCGTCATTTCGTCGAGCAGGCAGTGCGGCTCGCGGAAGCGGAATTGCGGCGCGCGCACTTGCAGGCGCAAAACGAGCAGTTCGCACGGCTGATTGCCGAGTCGGCAGCGCAGGTCGAACGTTCTCGCGTGGATCTCCAGCGCGGCAGTACGCAGGACCAGGAAGTGGCGCTCAGGCAACAAGAGGTGCGCAAGGATCTCGCGCAGCTCGAAGCCCGGCGCGTGGCGGCTCAGGCGCAGCTGAGTAAGTTGCAACGGCAAATGCACCAGCTCGCCGCGACCAGCAACGAAACGGTGCCACATCTGCCATCGGGGCGTTGAGGCAAAATCTCGGGCGCTCGCGCCGTCAGGCGTCTCTCCGCTCGTCTCCGGCGGCGTACGGAACGCGAGTCTGCGAAATGTAGCTGCTGAGCCCGCGACCGGCGCGGGCGCGCCGCTTCATTTGCTCGACGTGCGCGCGGCCCGACTCGCGGTAGTTGTAGAGATACGTCCGCCCGTCGGCGAAGCGCACGCGAATGCCGTCGCGCAGAATCTCGTAAGCCGACACGCCGGAATTGCCCGCAACGTTCCGATAGGGCTGCATAAGCGTTTTCTCCGCACGTTCTCGCCGCAGGGCGGGCGGCAAGGATTTAATCAAAGCCGGTACTAAAGAATTTCCGGTTCCGGCCGATATCGTTGTTATGTGTCAGCGGCCGGGGCCAGAAGGGTGTCATGGATAAAGATCAATTGCCGTTTCTCGATTCAAACGATCCGCATTTCCAGCACGCGCGCGCGCTGAGTCTGTCCGTCGGCGCGATCCGTCGCGCGCAGGGCAAGTGCAGCCCGAACGACTTCCCGGTCGGCTCGCTCGAATGGCACTTTGCGGTGGAAGAGTTCGCAACCGATGTCCTGCGCGTGCTCATGGGCGACGACGCGCAAGACGTCGACTTGCCGCTCGGCGAGCGTCCGCTCGACTGATTGCCGCTCACGCGCGCCGTCCGGCGCGCGCTTCGCTACAGCTTCACGCCGCCGGCTTCCGGCGCGTCGACGCCGCCGGGCGGGATCGCGCCCGTGTCGGTGACGTCGTTTGTGCTCGGCGCGCCGGGCCCGCTGGACCCGCTCGACCAGTAGGGCTCGCGCCCATAGTGCTGATGCACCGAGCTCGCCCAGACGGGATCGGCCATCGACGGCCACGCGTCCTTGTCGAATCCCGGCGAATTGCGCACCTGGTCGGCCGTCGCCGCGAGGCGGAAGCAGCGGTTGTCCGTGTCGAGCGTCAGCGCGCTCCAAGGCACGGCCAGCAGCTTGTCCCCGATGCCGAGAAAGCCGCCACTCGACAGCACCGCGTACGCCACGCGGCCGCTCGTTACATCCAGCATGATTTCCTTGAGCGAGCCGACGTCGTGCCCGTCGCTGCTCAGCACCGCGTTGCCATCCAGGGTGCTCGCCGCCATGACGTCGGGGCCGGGACCCGCGGCCGTCGCGGCGCCCTTGCCGATGATCTTTGCACCACCGGACGATTCCTCCATCGGTCGGTTCATGATCTGCTCCTTGGCGTTTGCTTGATGTTCAGGCGTGTGTCTGGCTGACCGTTCATCGTTGCCCGGTTTGCTGCGTCGATTCTTGTTCGGGCTCCTCTCGATAAGCAATTCCCGCGCCCGTGCGCCCGCCGCGTTCTGCTAAGCTGCGGGCTCGTTCATCCTTCGTGCCGCCCATGATCGAATTCGAGGAACTGCTCGCCGTCGCCTACAAGAGGGAACGTCTGGAAAGCCGCCGGCTCGTGAAGAGCGCGGCCTTTTCCGAGCACGCGGCGCTCGTGAAGACGCTGACGAAGGCAGCGGGCACGCAGTCCTTGAGAGAATTGGTCGATGCGCGTCGCGCCGCGCACGCGCGAGCCGCCGACGCGCTGCTCCTGCGCAGGCTGGCGCGCGCGAACCGTCCGACGCGGCCGCATTCCTCCGCGCCGCGACCGGACGATGCCAGCGCGTGGACAGGCTGGTTCGACGGTTCCGCGCTGCCGAATCCGGGGCGCATCGGTATCGGCGCGGTGCTCAAGAGTCCGGAAGGCCAGACGCTGCAAATCAGCGCGACGGCCGGACACGGCGACAGCAGCGTGGCCGAATATCTCGCGCTGACTGCGCTCCTCGAAGCGGCGCAGCGCGAAGGCGCCGCCAATTTGACGATCTATGGCGACAGCCGCGTCGTCATCGACGACGTTCAGGCCGGCGAAGCGGAGGGCATCCGCTCGCTCGCGGATCACGCGGCGCGCGTGCGGAAGCTCATCGCGCAAATCGGCAAAGTTCGCCTGCAATGGATTCCGCGCGCCCGCAACGCGCACGCGGACCGGCTGTCGCGCGAGGCGCTCGCCGTCGCCGATGCGCCCGCGTGCGCCGTGTCGGCGGCCTGACGGTCAGCCGAGTTCGCGGATATCCGCGGTCGGCGTGCTGCCGAAGGCATCGCTCAGCAGGAAATCGACGAGCTTGCTTGCCGACTGCTCGGGCGTCGCTAGCTGGCCCTCGCGCTTAAGCGTATCGAAGCGCTCCCGCAGAGGGAAACGCTCGAGCGCGGTGCCGCGAATCTCGGCTTGCATGTCCGTATCGACGACGCCCGGCGCGACGCTGCAAATGCGCAAGCCGCCGTTGTCGTCGAGCGCGACCGCCCGCGCGTGATGGTCGAGCGCGGCCTTCGTCGCGCAGTAGATGCTCCAGCCGGGATACGCGTTGCGCGCCGCGCCGCTCGAAATATGGGCGACGCGCCGGTCCGCCACGTGCGCGCTCGCGGCGGCGAAGGCAGCGGCCAGCATCAGCGGGGCCGCGACATTCACGCTGACTGCGCGCGCGACCGCGCCCGCATCCTGATCCGCGAGCGGCCCGACGGGCGCGAGCATCCCCGCATTGTTGACGAGCAGCACGCGATCGGCGCGGGCCAGAAAGCGCCCGAGCGCGCCGTCCGCGAGCCAGGCGCCGAGCGCGGGCAGATCGGCGAGATCCAGCTCGGCTTCGTGCAGCCGGCCGGGATAGCGCGCCGCCAGCGCCGCATTGCGTTTGCGCGAGATCGCGAGAATCTCGGCGTCGCGGGAGAGCAGGGCGTCGGCGAGCGCCGCGCCGAGGCCGCGCGTGTGGCCGGTAACGATCGCGAGAGTGGTCTGTGGCATGGAGAGGTCCGTTTGCATGAAAGGAGCCGATGTCTTCCGATTCTAGCGGCGCTCGCCTCAATAGCGCCGAAATGCCGGATTGGAAAGGGGCTCGCGCTCATCCGTTGGTAATGAGTCACATCTGCGCGACGGGCGCTTTTTTACCTGACAAGATGCGCTGCAGAATCGACAATCGTCAGCCGCGAAACGATCTGGAGTTCTTCTATGCCCATCCGTCCAACCGCGCGCAAGGCCGCGCCGTCCGTCAGCCGTGCCCGGCGCACAGCATCTCCCGCAGCCGCCCGCCCGAACTTCGCGGCAGCGCTCGCGGCCTGCATCGGATTCATCGGCGTGCCCGGCGCGGCCTGGGCGCAAAGCTCAGTGCAGCTCTATGGCGAACTGGACGCCGGCCTCGCGTATGTCAGCAATGTCGGCGGGCATTCGCAGTACCGGCTGACGACCGGCACCATCGACGGCAGCTATTGGGGGCTGCAAGGCAGCGAAGATCTGGGCGGCGGCGCGCGGGCGATCTTCCGGCTCGAACGCGGCTACGCGGTGTCGACGGGGCAGGGGCTCAACGATCACCCGATGTACGTCGGCCTCGGCACCGACGCGCTCGGCACCCTCACGTTCGGCCGTCAGTACGACTCCATCCACGACTATTTCGCGCCCTTCACGCTGACGGGCGGCACGGGCGGCACGGCCTTCGCGCATGTGCTCGACAACGACAACGCGAACAACTCGTTCCTCGCGGCCAACTCCGTCAAATACACGAGCGCGACGTACGGCGGCTTCAGCTTCGGCGGCTTGTACGCGTTCTCGAACGCGGCGGGCGGGTTCGCGAATAACCGCGCGTACAGCGTCGGTGCCAACTACACGCTCGATTCGTTCAGCGCCGGGGCGGCCTATCTGCACAACGACGGACGCGGCAACACGACCGGCGGCGCGTACGACGTGCTCGCGCTGCCCGGCAACGCGCCGGGCGCCGTCATCGCGGCCAACGTGCAGCGGCAGAACACCTTCGGCGTCGCGATGAGCTACGGCATCGGCGACTTCCAGCTTGCCGGCGCGTTCTCCCGCTCGATCAATTCCGGCGTGAACGACGCGGATACCGGCGCCGCGCTGCCCTCGCTCGCGCTCAATAACTACGAGATCAACGGCATCTACAAGCTGACGCCCGCGATCCTGCTCGCCGGCATGTACGTGTACACGAACGGCGGGGGTGCGCACTGGCATGAAGGCGCGTTGCAGGTGGATTATCTGTTGGGCAAGCGCACGGACGTCTATGTCGAGTCCATCTATCAGCGCGCGTCGTCGGACGCGCCGGCTGTCATCAACACGAACGATCCTTCGAGCGGCCGCAATCAGTTGATGTTCACGACCGGCATTCGCCACCGCTTCTGAATCTGGTAATTTGGCGGGATCGGTTGCTCGCCTCGAAGGGTGTCTCATGTCCATTCAGACGTTCTCGTTGTTCGTGCCCGCGTGTTTCGCCATCAACATGGCGTTCGGCCCGAACAACATGCTTTCGCTTTCTAACGGCGCGCGTCGGGGCGTGCGCATGTCGGTGCTCGCGTCGTTCGGACGGCTCGCCGCGTTTGCCGTCATGATCGCGATTGCCGGCTTGGGACTCGGCGCGTTGCTGCTCGCGTCGGAGACGCTTTTCACGGCGATCAAGCTCGTGGGCGCGGCTTACCTCGTGTGGATCGGCATCAAGCTGATCCGCTCGGGACCGCAAACCGTCACCGCCGAGGAGGGCGCGGGCGCTGCCGGACTCGCGCGGCTCACGAAGCAGGAGTTTCTCGTCGCCGCGGGCAATCCGAAAGCGATTCTCGTCTTCACTGCCTTCTTTCCGCAATTCGTCGACCGCAGCGCGTATGCGACGAGCTTCGCGATTCTCGGCGCGATATTCCTGTTGTTCGAGCTTGTCGCGATCGTCATTTACGCAGCGCTCGGCGCGCGACTCGGTTCGCTTTCGCGCGGCGCTCGCGGTTTCAGGTGGTTCAATCGCGTGAGCGGCGCGTTGATGATCGGCTTCGGCGTAATGCTGGCGCTGGTGCGCCGTCCGGCGGCCTGAGAACGCGCCTCGTCCGCGCACCGGGACGTTTGTCATTTTTCTTTTCACGATTTTCTCCAATCGCGCGTTTGAAAGCTCGGCGACTTGATTCGGAATAAGTCGTTGCGGCTTATGCACGCCTTCTCAAGCAGCGATAAGCGATAATCACGTGCTTTTCCTCAGTCGTCGTCTGTTTAGGACGAGTTCGTTTCAATCTTTACGCGTTTTCGAAGGCGTCGTACCGCTTCTGTGGTTGAAG
Organism: Caballeronia sp. BCC1704; assembly: GCF_902833455.1. NCBI lineage: Bacteria > Pseudomonadati > Pseudomonadota > Betaproteobacteria > Burkholderiales > Burkholderiaceae > Caballeronia > Caballeronia sp. BCC1704. Next base: position 1,481,485 of record NZ_CADFFT010000001.1, read on the forward strand.
GAATTTCCCATGAATAATCAATCGCCCGCCGCGTCGCAGACGCGCGCGTTTGCGACCGTCTTTCTAATCGAAATGTGGGAGCGTTTCGGTTATTACGGCATGGCCGCGCTACTCGTGCTGTTCATGATCGATAAAGTCGGTTTCGCCGACGATTACGCCAATCTCACATGGGGCGCATTTTCCGCGCTCGTGTTCTCGGCGCCGTCGATCGGCGGCTGGATCGGCGACAAGGTGCTCGGCGCCCGCCGCACGATGACCTTCGGCGCGATCGTGCTGTCGCTCGGTTATTTGATGCTCGCGCTGCCCTACGACGCGCTCGGCTTCATGTATGCGTCGCTCGGCGTGATCGTGGTGGGCAACGGGCTCTTCAAGTCGAACGCGGCGAATCTCGTGCGCCGCATCTACGAAGGCGACGAAGCGCGCATCGACAGTGCCTTTACGATTTACTACATGGCGGTGAATATCGGATCGACGTTTTCGATGCTCGCGACGCCGTGGATCAAGGACCACTGGGGCTGGCACGCGGCGTTCGCCGTATGCTGCGGCGGCATGGTGCTCGGTCTCGTGAATTCCGCGCTGACGCGCCGCACGCTTGCGCATGTGGGTTCCGCACCGGACGACCAGCCGATGCGCTGGGGCCGCTTTGTCGCGGTCGCGGCCGGCGGTGCCGTGCTCGCGGCGGCGACGGTGTTCATCCTCCAGCATCAGACGGTGGCGAGGGTTTGCGTCTGGGCCGCCGCGCTCGGCATTCTCGCGATCTTTGGCTATATGCTCGTGCGCTGCGACCGCTGCGAGCGGGCCGGCCTCTGGGCGGCGCTCATTTTGACGCTGCAGGTCATCTTGTTCTTCGTGTTCTATCAGCAGATGTCGACGTCGCTCACGCTGTTCGCGCTGCGCAATGTTGATCCTGCTTTCTCGGTTGCCGGCGTGCATCTCTTCACGTGGAGCGCAGCGCAGTTCCAGGCGCTGAACCCGATCTGGATCATGATTCTGAGTCCGCTGCTCGCCGTTGCTTATGCGGCACTCGCGCGGCGCGGCCGCGACGTGTCGGTGGCTGCCAAGTATGCGTTCGGCTTCGTGGTGGTCGCGGTGGGCTTCTTCGTGTTCGGGCTGAGCGGACGCTACGCGGTGGAGGGCCGTGTGTCGTCGTGGTTCATGGTGGCGGGCTACGGCCTCTATTCGCTGGGTGAATTGCTGGTGTCCGGCCTCGGCCTCGCGATGATCGCGCGCTACGTGCCGGCCCGCATGAGCGGGTTCATGATGGGCGCGTATTTCGTGGCGACAGGCGTGTCGCAGTATCTCGGCACTGTCGTGGCGAATGTCGCGCGCATGCCGCCGGGCCATCTCGATCCGCTTCAGTCCTTGCCTCTGTACACGCATCTTTTCGTGTCGCTCGGCTGGCTGGCGACGGGCGGGGCGGCGATCGCGCTCGTGTTGTTGCCGCTGCTCGGCAGACTGTCGCTGGCGCATCATCGCGCGGCAGGCTCGGGTGCGAGCGCCGATGCGGAGCGCATGACGCCCGTTTCTGCGTCTTGAGCGAAACACTGTTTGACGACGCGGAGCGGTTCAGTCTATAATCTAAGTCTTCAGACGCGGGGTGGAGCAGTCTGGCAGCTCGTCGGGCTCATAACCCGAAGGTCGTAGGTTCAAATCCTACCCCCGCAACCAGAATTCAAAATCGCGTTTCCGGCGGCCGTTGTAACACGCCGCTTGGAGACGTTGTCTCAGTGGCGCAAGCGCCGATCTAATATTCTCTCCTCGACGCATCGGAACAACGCAGTTGCGTTGCTTGTTCTCCGTCCATCGTCAAACTCTCTATGCTCCTGTTCGGTCGCTAGGCGAGTGCGTTCGTCGTCGGCTCGACTTACTTGGTTCGCCTGAAGCCCTCGCTCAGCGCGGACCACCCCAAACACGAAAAGCCTGCATGAGCACCAACTCATGCAGGCTTTTTGCGAATCCTTTGGCCGTCGTCCGACCAGGCGCACGCGCAAGACGTGCTATCAGCGAGCTTTCGCGTCCGGCGTTTTGACCGCCGCTTCCGCGAAACCGCGACCCGTTCGAATTCAGACCGCCGACCCACCACGCAATCCGAAAGACGAGGGCGTCACACCCGCCGTCGATGGCTTCGCGCAGCGATCAATAAAACTTCTTCGGCAGTTGCGCGCGGCGGATTTGCTTGCGAAGACGAGCAACAGCAGCAGCTTTCTTGCGCTTGCGCTCGGTCGTCGGCTTTTCGTACGCCATGCGCGACTTGAGTTCTTGAATCAGGCCCGTACGCTCGACGGTACGGCGAAAACGTCGCATGGCGACGTCGAAAGGCTCATTCTCTTTCAACAGTACTTTAGTCATTGAAATCTCGGTTGATCTGGCCCTGCCAGAATTTGGGGCAAAGCGCAATTGTACACTTTCTGAGAGGCGCGCTGCATCCTCTTTGCACGAGATTCTGTGCGGCGCGGCTCGGGATTCACATCGTAGGTTGTTGAATCGAGACGACAAATCCTGAATAACCCGGCCTCGTGTTGGCTCAGAAGCCGCGGGAACGGCGCGGACGGTCTTCGAGCTCGCGCGGTCCCGCGTCCGGCTGGTGGATAGTCACGTCCGAGCGCGCGAGCGCCACGCACGGCAGAATCCAGCCGTCCGCCTTTTCCTCCGCCGTGAGCCCCGGCCACTCGATGCGATAGTCCACTTCGCCCGATTCCAGCCGGCACATGCATGTCCGGCACGTCCCGTTGCGGCACGAGCGGGGCAGCGACAGCCCCGCGCGCCATGCCGCGTCGAGCAGGGTTTCGCCCGGCTGCACCTCGACGACATCGCCGCGCGGCGCGACGGTCATCGCGAAGACGCGCGGCTCGCTCACGTGCGCACCTCGACGTTCGCGCGTCCGTGCGTGAGATCGCGCAGCTCGGCGGCCGCCGATTCGCGCGCGGCGGCGGCCATGCGCACGACGAGCCGCACCGTCATGCCGTACGCGCTGTCGACCAGCTCGGCTTCATGCTGCTCGATCCAGCGGCGCACACGCGCTTCGTCGGCGTAGTCGATCTCGACGGCGAGCAGGCCACGCTCGATGCGCTCGACGCGCTCGGCCGACTGCATCGCGGTCGCGATGGCGTCGGTGTACGCGCGCACGAGCCCGCCCGCGCCCAGCTTGATGCCGCCGTAGTAGCGCACGACCGCCGCCAGCACGCCGTCCACTTCGTGATGCCGCAGCACTTCGAGAATCGGGCGGCCCGCGGTGCCGGAAGGCTCGCCGTCGTCGGACATGCCCGACTGCCCGCCCGCCAGCAGCGCCCAGCAGACGTGCGTGGCCGTCGGATGCTCGGCGCGCAGGCGGTCCAGTTCCTGCATGGCGGCATCGCGGTCGGATACCGGAATGGCGAGCGCGATGAAGCGGCTCTTGCGCACGTCGATTTCGGCGCTGACGGGAGAGGCGAGCGTATAAGTGGGCAAGGCGGCAGCGTCTACTAGAACAGAGTGGATTCAGACCGAGGCGCGAAGCGGGCGCTGCATGAGCACGGTATCGACCCATCGGCCGAGCTTGAAGCCGACGTCGCGCAACACGCCGACATGCTCGAAGCCGAGCCGCGCATGCAGCGCGATGGACCCGGCGTTGCCGCTGTTGCCGATCACCGCGATCATCTGCCGCCACGGGCCGCGCTCGCATCGCTCGACGAGCGCCGAAAGCAACGCGAGCCCGATGCCGCGTCCGCCGAGGCCGTCGGCGACATAGACGGAATCTTCGATCGTATGCCGGTACGCCGAGCGCGCGCGATACGTCGAGGCATACGCGTAACCCGCGACCTCGCCGTCGAGTTCCGCGACGAGATAGGGCAGGCCCGCCGCGACCGCCGCCGCGTGACGCGCGCGCATTTCGTCGGCTGTCGGCGGCGCTTCCTCGAACGTCGCCAGCGCGTGGAGCACATAGTGCGCATAGATGCGCGCGATGGCGTCGAAGTCGCCGGACGCGGCGTCGCGAATGATGGGCGCAGGCGCGCGGCTCGATGTCATGGCGGTTTCTCGGATGGCGGTCGGAGCAGCCCACACCGGCGGGCTGTGCAGCCGGGATTTTCGCACGCCGCGCCGGGACCGGAAAATCGCTTGTGGCCGTGCGCCAGCCCACTCAATGCGCGACTTTCTGGCTAAATAAGCGTTGAGTCGCGCGCTGGCCGCCCTCTACACTAAGGCGCCTGTCGACCGAGCCGGCGCATGCGCCTCGTGCGGCGTCCCTGTCCGCGCTTCCAGTGCAGCCGTCGCAAAGCAGGCACGTCAGCGCGATCAGCCCACGCGGCGCGGCAACGCGCCCCGAGCGTCCCTGCCTTGCGGCGCACGACCACAATACGAATGAACAAACTTCAACGCGGGGCGCTGGCGGCGCTCCTGATCGTCGTCGTGATGATCGCGGCGCTCGCGCCGGCGGGGATCGGCTTGACGCTCGCCGCGCGCAGCGAACGGCAGGCGCGCGTCGAGCGGCTCGGCAAGCTGGCCGATGCCACGCTCCTTCGCGCGGAAGACTTGACGCGGCGTCTGTCGGGCGCGCTGGGCGACATCGGCAACGTCAGCGACGCGCCGTGCTCCACGAGCTATCTTCGGGCGCTGCGCCACATCACGCTCACGAATGCGCCGCTGCGCGATGCGGGCGCCTACGACCGCGACGGCCGGTGGCAATGCTCGTCGTCGCTCGGCGCGGTGTCGGCGGGCGCGTCGGACGGTCTCGCATTGCCGCCGCCCGACTGGCGTTCTCGCGATGGCGTAAGCGCGTGGTACGGCATGGCGCGACTGCCCGGAGGCAAAGATTCGCTCGTGATGGGGCGCGGCGGCGTCTACATTGCCGCGGATCCGTCGCTCTACGTCGACGGCATCGACGCGAACATAGAGCGCGCGGGCGATGTCGCCGTCATCAACACCGAGGCGCGGCGCGTAATCGCCGGCACGCCCGCCACGGATGCATCCGCGGTCCTCGCCGTCTATCGCAGTTCGCCGTCGCTGCTGGATTGCGCGTCGGTGGCCGTGCGCCGCTCGGCGACGATGCCGCTCGCGGTCGTCGTCAGCACGCCGCGCGAGACGTGGCGCACGCGCGCGCGCTCGCTGCCGTGGGAGTGGCTGCTCGCCGGGATCGCGACGGGCGTGCTGTGCGCGGGCTGGGCCGCCTATGTCATCGTGCGCAGGCTCTCGCCGCGCGGTCAGTTGCGCGACGCCGTGCGCCGCCACCAGTTCATCGTCGCTTATCAGCCGATCGTCGATCTCGCGACGCGCCAATGCGTCGGCGCGGAAGCGCTCGTGCGCTGGAAGCATCACGACCGCATCGTGCGGCCGGACCATTTCATTCCGCTCGCCGAGCATCGCGGGCTCATTCAGGCGATCACCGATCAGGTGCTGGACACCGTTCTGCTAGAACTGGGCGACTTTCTCAGGCGCTACGCCGACTATTACATCTCCGTGAACGTGTCCGCGCCGGACCTGACGACGCATCGTTTTCTCGGCGTGATCGGTCCCGCGCTCGCGCGACAAGGCATCCGGCCGCAGCAGATCCGCATCGAGGCCACCGAGCGCGGGTTTCTCGACGCCGACGCGGCAAAAGAGGTCATCAGCGCGTTCCGGGCGGCGGGCCACGCCGTCTATCTGGACGACTTCGGCACTGGTTATTCCAGCCTGTCGCACTTGCAGACGTTTCGCGTGGACGGCCTGAAGATCGACAAGTCGTTCGTCGATACGGTCGGGCAGGACGCCGCGTCGAGCAGCGTCGCTTCGCATATCATCGAGATGGCCGCGACGCTCGGCGTGCAGGTGATCGCCGAAGGCATCGAGCGCGAAGAGCAGGCGGCGTATCTCCACGCGCGCGGCGCGCAGTTCGGGCAAGGCTGGCTCTTTTCGCCGCCGCTCACGGCCGCCGAATTCATCCGCTACGCGGGCGCGACACGCGCTCGTTGAGCCGCATCATCGAGCCGCATCTTTAAGCCCCAACCGGACGCCTTCATGGACGATCAAACCGCCGTTTCCTTTCTCCGCGATGTTCGGCATCCGCTGCTCGCGCTGCATCGCGCGGTGCTCGCGCACCTGCGCCATGCGCACGAGGGCGAGTTCGGGCCGGTGTCGCCGGGCGAATTCCTGCAGATCGTGATCAACGGCAGCGCGTATCGCTGGCTCTCGCCGCTGTCGACGCTGATCGCCGCCCTGGACGACGTCCTCGACGACGACGAAGCCACGCCGGATGCGCGCCTCGGGCATGCGAAAGCGGTCATCGGCATGTTCCGCGCCGAAACGCGCGATCCCGCCTTCGCCGAACGCTTTCTGCCGCTTCTGCAAGAGAGCCCGGAGATCGCGGTCGCCAAGGGCCATGTCGTGCAGGTCGTGCGGGGCGTGTCGGCGGGCTGACGCCGCCGCGTTTTCCGCTATCGAAAAAGCGACGCAAAAGCACGAATTCCGCACGTCGCGCCCATGCGGGTTTTCACGGCTGTCGCGCGTCACCGACGTTGCGGCGCGGGCTCATGAACCGCGCGCCGCGCCCGCGTACCGGATGCTGCATCGCAGCAAGCCGACGCCGCTTCTTTGAGCGATTATTTTTCGCTTGCGACTATCCGCGCCAATCCGGGAGGCGCGCGTCGGCAAGACGGTCGCCTCCGTTAGACGAAACAGGAGGCGCTCATGTCGCTGTACGGCTTCGGCCCGCTGCTCTGGGCGGGCGCAAAGGAAACGCTCGCGCTCGCGCTGCTTTCGCTCGCGGTGTCGGTGTTGCTCGGACTGGTCGGCGCGTCGGCGAAGCTCTCGCGGCACGGACTCTTGCGCGGCATCGCGACCGCTTACACGACGCTCATCCGCTCCGTGCCCGATCTCGTGTTGATGCTGCTGCTCTTTTACAGCATCCAGATCGCGATCAACCACGTTACCGATGCGTTCGGCTGGGATCAGTTCGATATTGATCCGTTCACGGCGGGCGTGCTCACGCTCGGCTTCATCTACGGCGCGTATTTCACCGAGACGTTTCGCGGCGCGTTTCTCGCGGTGCCGCGCGGCCAGCTCGAAGCAGGCAGCGCGTACGGCATGAGCGGCATGCGCGTGTTCGGCCGCATTCTGTTTCCGCAGATGATGCGTTTCGCGCTGCCCGGTATCGGCAACAACTGGCAAGTGCTCGTGAAGGCGACGGCGCTCGTGTCGATCATCGGCCTCGCGGATGTGGTGAAGGCCGCGCAGGACGCGGGCAAGAGCACGTTCAACATGTTCTTCTTCATTCTGATCGCCGCGCTCATCTATCTCGCCATCACCACGGCGTCGAACTTCGTGCTGATGGCGCTGGAACAACGCTATTCGACGGGCGTGCGCCACGCCGATCTTTGAGGACGAGACCATGATGTCGATCTTCGCCGAATACTGGCGTCCGTTTCTGTATTCCGACGGCATGCGCGCGTCGGGCCTCGTCGTGACGCTGTGGCTGCTCGCGGCGTCCATTGCCATCGGCTTCTGCGCGGCCGTGCCGCTCGCGTGCGCCCGGGTCTCGAAGCGCCGCTGGCTCTCGACGCCCGTGCGCCTCTACACGTACGTGTTTCGCGGCACGCCGCTCTACGTGCAACTGCTGCTGCTCTACACGGGCATGTACAGCCTGGAATTCGTGCGCACGCATTCCTTGCTCGAAGCGTTCTTTCGCAGCGGCTTCAACTGCGCGGTGCTCGCGTTCGCGCTGAACACTTGCGCCTACACGAACGAGATCTTCGCCGGCGCGATCCGCGCGATTCCGCACGGCGAAGTGGAAGCCGCGCGCGCCTACGGCATGGGCACCTTCACAATGTATCGCCGCGTGATCCTGCCGTCCGCGCTGCGCCGCGCCTTGCCTTTGTACAGCAACGAAGTGATCCTGATGCTGCACGCGACCACCGTCGCGTTCACGGCGACGGTGCCGGACATCCTGAAGGTCGCGCGCGATGCGAATTCGGCCACCTATGAATCGTTCGGCTCGTTCGGCATCGCGGCGCTTCTGTATCTGGCGATTTCGTTCGCGCTCGTCGCGGCGTTTCGACGCGCGGAGCGGCGCTGGCTCGCGTACCTGAGCCCGTCGCGCGCCTGACGAGCGGTAAAATTCCAAGCCGTGCGGAGAATCATGTCATCACCCGAGGAGATTGCGTTGGAGCCGAAAGCCAAAGACGTCGCGACGAAGCTCGTCGCCGAGGACATCCACAAACGCTACGGCGACAACGAAGTGCTGAAGGGCGTGTCGCTCGCGGCGCGCGCGGGCGATGTCATCAGCATCATCGGCGCGAGCGGCTCGGGCAAGAGCACGTTCCTGCGCTGCATCAACTTCCTGGAGAAGCCGAACGCGGGGCAGATCGTCGTGGATGGCGAAGCCGTGCGCACGAAGACCGACCGAAACGGCAATCTCGAAGTCGCCGATCACAAGCAGCTCCAGCGCGTGCGCACGAAGCTCGCGATGGTCTTTCAGCACTTCAATCTGTGGTCGCACATGACGGCCATCGAGAATGTGATGGAAGCGCCCATTCACGTGCTCGGCATCTCGAAGAAGGAAGCCGAGGACCGCGCGCGCGAGTATCTGGAGAAAGTCGGCCTGCCGCCGCGCGTGGAAAAGCAGTATCCGTCGCATCTGTCGGGCGGGCAGCAGCAGCGCGTCGCGATTGCACGCGCGCTCGCCATGCATCCGGACGTCATGCTCTTCGACGAACCCACGTCCGCGCTCGACCCCGAACTCGTCGGCGAAGTGCTCAAGGTCATGCAGCGGCTTGCCGAAGAAGGCCGCACGATGATCGTCGTGACGCATGAAATGGGTTTCGCGCGCAACGTGTCGAATCACGTCATGTTTCTGCACCAAGGACGCACGGAAGAAGAAGGCGCGCCGTCCGAGGTGTTGAGCGCGCCGAAGAGCGAGCGCCTGAAGCAGTTCCTGTCGGGCAGTCTCAAGTAACGTGGCGAGCGCTTCGGGCCCGGCGCGCGGGCCGCTGCAAGTGGCGATCGTGGCGCTGCCGCCGGTATCGATGAGCGGCATCGCGCCGATCATCGACAGTCTCACGCTCGCCAACGAAATCGACGGGCATCGTCTCTACGACTGGCGCGTTTGTTCGTGGGACGGCCGTCCGGTGCCGCTTTCGGGCGGCGCGCAGCTTCCCGCCGATTGCGCCTTCAACGACGCCGTTCATTGCGACTGGCTGATCGTCCTCTCCGAACGCTATCAGCAGTTCGCCGATTACCGGCTCTTTCTCGCGAGCCTCGCGCGCGTCGCGCCGCGTACGCCGCTCGTCTCCGGCATTCATCACGGCGTCTGGTGGCTCGCAATGGCCGGACAACTCGCGCAGTATCGCGTGGCCGTGAACTGGGAGACGTACCAGCAGTTCACCGAGCAGTTCGAGCGCGCGATCGTCTCTCAGCAGATCTTCGCGATCGACCGAGACCGCGCCACATGCTCCGGCGGTCAGGCGAGCATCGACTTCATGCTCGCGATGATCGCCCGCGATCACGGGCAGGATCTGGCGGAGCGCATCGCGGATTCGCTGGGCGTCGGCGCGTTGCGCGCGGGCACCGAGCGGCAGCGCATACCGTTCGTGACCGCGCCGGGCGAGCGGCATCCGCGCCTGAACGACGCGCTGCAACTCATGGAAGCGAATATCGAAGACCCGCTGTCCACCGATGACATCGCGAATCTCGTCGGCATCTCGCGCAGGCAACTGGAGCGGCTCTTCCGTCAGTATCTCGGCGCGATGCCCTCGAAGTATTACCTCAATCTGCGCCTGACGAAGGCGCGCACGCAATTGCAGCGCACGAGCAAGTCCGTGGTGCAGATCAGTCTCGCGTGCGGTTTTTCATCGGCGGCGCATTTCTCGAATGCGTACCGCGACCGCTTCGGCGTGACGCCGCGCGAGGAGCGGCGCAACTGGATCGAAAAGCAGCGCGGCGCGCTCGACGAACCGCGCGGCGGGGCGTTGATCGAGCCGCCCGAGTCTCGTTGAAGCGACGCACTGAAGGCGAGCGTGAAAGCGCATGAAAGCATGTCGCGAACGCGCAAGACGGAACGCACGCAAGCGCCTAATATCGAAAGCATTGCAATACGACTGCAGCAAGAACCCGTAGAGGAGTGGCACATGACCGACATCAATGTGAATCGCGGTACGTTCGACGAAGTAATGGTTCCGGTGTTTTCGCCCGCCAATTTCGTGCCGGACAGAGGCCGCGGCTCGCGCGTATGGGACACCGAAGGCCGCGATTACATCGACTTCGCCGGCGGCATCGCGGTAACGGCGTTGGGCCACGCGCATCCCGAACTGCTCAAGGTGCTGCACGAGCAGGGCGAGAAGCTCTGGCACATCGGCAACGGCTATACGAACGCGCCGGTATTGCGTCTCGCGAAACGCCTGACGGACCTGACTTTCGCGGATCGCGCGTTCTTCGCGAACTCGGGTGCCGAGGCGAACGAAGCGGCGCTGAAGCTCGCGCGCCGTTATGCCATCGACAAGTTCGGTCCCGAGAAGATCGAGATCATCTCGTTCACGCAGTCGTTCCATGGCCGCACGTTCTTCACGGTCAGCGTCGGCGGCCAGCCGAAGTACGCGGAAGGTTTCGGGCCGCAGCCGCAGGGCATCCGCCATCTGCCGTATAACGATCTCGCGCAGGCGCTCGCAGCCATCGGCGACAAGACGTGCGCGGTGATCGTCGAGCCGGTGCAGGGCGAAGGCGGCGTGCTGCCCGCCGATCCCGCGTTCCTGAAGGGCTTGCGCGAAGCCTGCGACAAGCACGGCGCTTTGATGATTTTCGACGAAGTGCAGACGGGCGTCGGCCGCACGGGCACCTTCTACGCGTACATGCAATACGGCGTGACGCCCGACATTCTCACGACCGCCAAGGCGCTCGGCAACGGCTTTCCCATCGGCGCGATGCTGACCACCGATGAGATCGCGCAGCACTTCAAGGTCGGCGTTCACGGCACGACATACGGCGGCAATCCACTCGGCGCGTCCATCGCGGAGAAGGTCGTCGAACTGATCAGCGATCCGAAATTGCTGGAAGGCGTCGGCGCGCGCAGCGAAGCGATCAAGGCGCATCTTGCGCGTATCAACGAGCGTTTCGGCCTCTTCAAAGAGATTCGCGGCCGCGGTCTTTTGATCGGCGCGGAACTCGCCGACGCCTACAAGGACCGCGCGAAGGACGTGCTGAACGCGGCGGCGGCCAACGGCGTCATCATGCTGATCGCCGGGCCGAACGTGCTGCGCTTCGCGCCGTCGCTCATCATGCCGATGGCCGACCTCGACGAAGGCTTCGCGCGCATCGAGCAGGCGATCGAGCAGGTCGTGGGCGCGACGGCCGTCGCACGCTGATTCATCGTTGATCACCGCTTTACAGGAAACGGCGATGCTATTCGTTCGTCCGGCAAGACTCTCCGATCTCGACGAGCTCGAGCGCATGGCGCGCTCGGCCGCACCTGTGCTGCACTCGTTGCCGCGCGACCGGCGCGCGCTGGAAACGCGCGTCGCGCTCTCCGAAGATTCGTTCCGCGCCGAAGTCGACTTTCCGGGCGAGGAGTTCTATCTCTTCGTGCTGGAAGACGCGCAGAGCGGCAAGCTCTACGGCACGTCGAGCATCGTCGCGTCAGCGGGCTATTCCGAGCCGTTCTACACGTTTCGCAACGACGCGCTGATCCACGCATCGCGCGAACTCAAGGTGAACCGCAAGATTCACGCGCTCACCATGTCGCACGAACTGACGGGAAAAAGCCGGCTCACGGGCTTTTACATCGATCCGTCGCTGCGCACGCACGAGGGCGAAGCCACCGCGCATCTGCTTTCGCGCGCCCGCATGATGTACATCGCGGCGAACCGCAAGCGGTTTTCGAGCGAAGTGTTCTCGCTGATGCTCGGCGTCACCGATGACGCGGGCGTGTCGCCGTTCTGGGAAGCCGTCGGCCGCAAGTTCTTCGGGCGCGACTTCGAGCAGGTGGAACTGGAGTCGGGCGGGCGCAGCCGGACGTTCATCGCGGAAGTCATGCCGACGTATCCGCTCTACGTGCCGCTTCTGCCCGGCGAGGCGCAGCGCGTGCTCGGCGAGCCGAACGCGAGCACGCTGCTCGCCTACGACATTCATCTCGAAGAAGGCTTCGAGCCGGATCGTTTCGTCGATATCTTCGACGCCGGCCCGGTGCTGACCCTCGCCGTGGACAAGAGCGCATCCGCGAGCTCGGGCGAACTGCGCGCGGTGCGCGAAGGCACGGACACGAAAGGCGCGGCGTATCTCGTCGCGGCGGGCGGGGCGCACGAGTTCCGCTGCATCGTCGCGGAACTGACAGGCACGCGCTCGGACGGCGCGGCATTGAGCGCCGATGCGTGCGGCGCGCTCGGCGTCGCGGAAAAAGACACGGTGCGCTGCGTGCCGCTGCATCAAGCCTCGGGAGAATTGCAATGATCGTCGTGCGCTGCGTGCAGCCGGGAGATGTCGACGCGCTCGTCGCGCTGGCGCTGGAAACGGGCCCGGGGCTCACCACGTTCAAGCCGGATCGCGCCGCGCTGGCGTCACGCGTCGAACGGGCGCGGCGCACGCTCGCGGGCGAGGCCGAGCCGTTCGAAGCCGGCTACTTCTTCGTGATGGAAGACACCGCCACGGGCGATGTCGCGGGCGTGTGCGGCATCGAAACGGAAGTCGGGCTGGAGCAGCCGTTCTACAACTATCGCGTGTCGACGGTCGTGCATGCGAGCAAGGACATGGGCGTGTGGACGCGCATGTCGCTGCTCAACATCTCGCACGATCTCACGGGCTACTCGGAAGTCTGCTCGCTGTTCCTGAGCCCGCGTTATCGCACGGCAGGCGTGGGCGGGTTGCTGTCGCGCTCGCGGTTCATGTTCATCGCACAGTTTCGGGGACGCTTTCCGCAGCGGCTGTGCGCGGAGTTGCGCGGCCATTTCGACGAAAACGGCGAATCGCCGTTCTGGAACGCGGTCGGCTCGCACTTCTATCAGATCGACTTCAACGAAGCCGATTACTTGAGCTCGCACGGCAAGAAGTCGTTCCTCGCGGAACTGATGCCGCGCTATCCGGTGTATCTGGACTTGCTGCCGGAGTCCGCGCAGCAGACGGTCGGCGTCACGCACCGCGACACCGCGCCCGCGCGCAAGATGCTCGAAGCCGAAGGCCTGCGTTACGAGAACCACGTCGATATTTTCGATGCCGGTCCGGTGCTCGAATGCCACATCGCGGACTTGCGCACGGTGCGCGAAAGCGTGCTGGCGACCGTGCGCATCGGCGAGCGCGACGACGCGCAGAGCGATGCAAAGAGCCTCGTGTCGAACACCTCGCTCGACGACTTCCGCTGCGGCGCAACCACCGGCGCGGTCGACGACGGCACGTTCCTGCTGACCGCCGACGAAGCCGCCGCCTTGCGCGTGAAGAACGGCGACACCGTGCGCGTGCTGACATCGCCGCGCGCGAAATAACTGAGAGACGTCATGGATATCCGAAACCAGTTGTATATCGGCGGTGAGTGGCAAGACGGGCAGGGCGCGTCGTTCGCGTCGCGCAATCCGGCAAGCGATGAAACCGTGTGGCAAGGCGCGAGCGCATCCGCCGACGACGTGGACCGCGCGTTATCGTCGGCGCGGCGCGCGTTCGCGTCGTGGTCGGCCGTCAGCTTCGATGAGCGCGTGGCGGTCGCGAAGCGTTTTGCGTCGCTGCTGAACGAAAACAAGGAATCGCTCGCGCACGCTATCGGCCGCGAGACCGGCAAGCCGCTCTGGGAAGCGCGTACCGAAGTGGCGTCGATGGCCGCGAAGGTCGATATCTCCGTGCAGGCGTATCACGAGCGCACCGGCGAAAAGCGCGCGCCGATGGCCGATGGCGTCGCCGTGCTGCGGCACCGGCCGCATGGCGTGGTCGCCGTGTTCGGGCCGTACAACTTTCCGGGGCACTTGCCGAACGGCCATATCGTGCCGGCGCTGATCGCGGGCAACGCGGTCGTGTTCAAGCCTTCGGAACTCGCGCCGGGCGTCGCGGCGGCGACCGTCGCGCTGTGGATCGAAGCGGGGCTGCCTGCAGGCGTGCTCAACCTAGTGCAAGGCGAAAAGGACACGGGCGTCGCGCTCGCCAACCATCGGCAGATCGATGGGCTGTTCTTCACCGGCAGTTCGGATACGGGCACGCTGTTGCATCGCCAGTTCGGCGGGCGGCCGGAAATCGTGCTCGCGCTGGAGATGGGCGGCAACAATCCGCTCGTCGTCGCGCCGGTCGCGGACATCGACGCAGCCGTGCATCACACGATTCAATCGGCGTTTCTTTCGGCCGGTCAGCGTTGCACGTGCGCGCGCCGCCTATTCGTCCCGGACGATGCATTCGGCGAGCGCTTCCTGCAACGCTTCACGGAAGTGAGCGCGGGCATCCGCATCGGCGCCTACAACGACGAGCCGCAGCCGTTCATGGGCGCGGTCATCTCGGCGCGGGCGGCGGCGCGGCTCGTCGCGGCGCAAACGCAGCTGATCGAAGCCGGCGCACGGCCCTTGCTGACAATGCAGCAGCGCGCGGCGAATCTCGGTTTCGTCACGCCCGCGATTCTGGATGTGACCGACGCCCGCGACGTTCCCGACGAAGAGCACTTTGGCCCGATGGTGCAACTCACGCGCTACAAGACGTTCGATGAAGCCATCGAGCGCGCGAACGACACGGCCTTCGGCCTTTCCGCCGGCCTGCTCGCCGACGACGAAACCGCCTGGAGGCACTTCCAGCGCACGATTCGCGCGGGCATCGTCAACTGGAACCGGCCGACCAACGGCGCGTCGTCGGCCGCGCCGTTCGGCGGCGTCGGGCGCTCGGGCAATCATCGGCCGAGCGCGTATTACGCGGCGGACTACTGCTCGTATCCGATGGCATCCGTGGAAAGCGCGCAATTGCAGATGCCCGCGAGCGTATCGCCGGGTCTCACGTTCTAAGCACCGGAATCCGATATGCAGGCACAGCAAGCCACCCAGACCCACGAAGCTCGCGCGGCGAGCGAAGCGAATTTCGACGGGCTCGTCGGGCCGACGCACAACTATGCGGGGCTGTCGTTCGGCAACGTGGCGTCGCGCAATAACGAGAAGTCCGTCGCGAATCCGAAGGCCGCGGCGAAGCAGGGCTTGCGCAAGATGAAGCGGCTCGCGGATCTGGGCTTTCATCAAGGCGTGCTGCCGCCGCTCGAACGTCCGTCGATCCGGCTCTTGAAGAGTCTCGGCTTCACCGGAACGGACGCCGCCGTGATCGAGCGCGCCGCCCGTGAAGCGCCGGAATTGCTCGCGGCCGCGAGTTCGGCCTCCGCGATGTGGACCGCCAACGCCGCGACCGTGAGCCCTTCGGCCGATACCGCCGATGGCCGCGTCCACTTCACGCCCGCGAATCTGGCGGCGAAGCTGCATCGCGCGATCGAGCACGGCGAAACGCGCCGCTCGCTTGCCGCGATCTTCGCCGACGAAGCGCGCTTTCGCATTCATCACGCGCTGCCGGGCACGCCCGCGCTCGGCGACGAAGGCGCGGCCAATCACACGCGGTTCGCGCGTGAGTACGGCGAGAAGGGCGTCGAATTCTTCGTGTTTGGCCGCAGCGAATACGGCCAGGGGCCGCAGCCGCAGCGCTTTCCGGCGCGGCAGACGCTGGAGGCGAGCCGCGCCGTCGCGCGCCTGCACGGACTCTCGGATGCATCGACGGTGTTCGCGCAGCAATCCCCCGATGTGATCGACGCCGGCGTGTTCCACAACGACGTCATCGCGGTCGGCAATCGCACGACGCTGTTCTGCCACGAGCGTGCGTTCGTCGATCAGCAGAAGGTCTACGACGAGCTCGCCGCGAAGCTTGCGCAACACGGCGCGGCGTTCACGGCGCTCGAAGTGCCGCAGAGCGAAGTGAGCGTGGCGGATGCGGTGTCGTCGTATCTGTTCAACAGCCAGCTGCTGTCGCGGGCGGACGGCACGCAAGTGCTCGTCGTGCCGCAGGAATGCCGCGAGAACGAGCGCGTGGCGGCGTATCTCGATTCGCTCGCCACGCGCGCGACGCCTATCGACGAAGTGCTCGTCTTCGATTTGCGCGAAAGCATGAAGAACGGCGGCGGCCCGGCGTGCCTGCGGCTGCGCGTTGTGCTCAACGTTGCGGAGCGCGCGGCGGTGAACCCCGGCGTGTGGATGAACGACGCGCTTTTCGCGCGCCTCGACGCGTGGATCGACACGCATTATCGCGATCGCCTCGCGCCCGCCGATCTTGCCGATCCGCAACTGCTGGATCAATCGCGCAGGGCGCTCGACGAACTGACGACGCTTCTCGGACTGGGCGCGATCTATGACTTCCAGCACTGAGCTTCTCGACGACTTTCTCGCGTTCTGTCTCGCGGGGAAGCAGCCGCCGGTTGCGTCCGGCACGGCGGCATCGGGCGCGCGCTGGACGTGGCAGGGCGAAGGCGTCTTGCTGCTGGAACCCGCCACGCAACCCGCGACGCATAGCTTGATTGCGTCGGCCGGCATTCACGGCGACGAAACGGCGCCAATCGAAATGCTGTCGCGCCTTGTCGCCGATATCGCGAGCGGAAAGGCCGCGCTCGCGGCCCGCGTGCTGGTGATTCTCGGCAACATCGGCGCGATGCGAGCGGGCGTGCGCTATGCCGACGACGACCTCAATCGCCTCTTTAGCGGCCGTCACGCGAACTTGCCTTCGAGCAGGGAAGCGCCGCGCGCAGCCGAGCTCGAACGCGCGGCGCGCGGCTTCTTCGAAGGCGTCGCGCACCCGAAGTGGCATATCGACATGCACACGGCCATTCGCGCGTCGGTCTTCGAGCAGTTCGCGCTGTTGCCCCACACCGGCGCGCCGCTTTCGCGCGCGATGTTCGACTGGCTACGGGATGCGCGTCTGCAAGCGGTGCTGCTGCACCGGGAGAAGGGCAACACGTTCACGCATTTCACCGCCGAGCAGTGCGGCGCGCTCGCCTGCACCCTCGAACTGGGCAAGGTGCGGCCTTTCGGTCAGAACGATCTCGCGCGTTTCGCGGCATCGGACGCGGCTTTGCGGCGGCTCGTCGCGGGCAGCGCGCCGGTTGAAGACGCGCCGCTGCGCGTCTTCACCGTCGTCGCGCAAATCGACAAGCAGAGCGAAGCATTCGTGCTGAACGTCGCGGCCGATGTGCCGAATTTCACCGCGTTTCCGGCAGGCGCGGAGCTCGCGCGCGACGGCGATTACACCTATCGCGTGACGCATGACGAAGAGCGCATCGTGTTTCCCAATCCCAAGGTGAAGCCGGGCCTGCGCGCCGGTTTGATGGTCGTCGATACCACCGACGCGACGCTCGCATCGCTCGAATAATCCCGCCTCCTCGCGCCCGGACTTGCATCGGCGCGACATCCGCTTGCCAGTTTTCGTTTCCGCTTTTGCCGCACACGCCGCGCGCCGACGCGCGGGTGCGGCTTCGGGCGCGCGATACAATCGCGGCCCTGTCCATGATGCGTTGCATCAAAAGCGCGCGTTTCGTTTGAGCGTTTTTATTGACGCCGCGATCCTGCAATGGCCGGCGTTGTGCCGCATCGGACGACAGATCACGAAACACACTGGAAGGAGATCGCAGTAGATGAAATCGCAATGGATCAACCGCAAATTCGCCGCGCTCGCCGTGCTGGGCGCGATGACCGCCGCGGGCGCCGCGTCGCTGACCGCGCACGCCGCCGATAACATGAAGGAACTGCGCTTCGGCGTGGAGGCGTCGTACGCGCCGTTCGAATCGAAGACGCCGGCGGGCGAGCTGACCGGCTTCGATATCGACATCGGCAACGCGGTCTGCGCGAAGCTCAAGATGAAGTGCGTGTGGGTCGAGAACTCGTTCGACGGGCTGATTCCGGCCCTGGAGGCGCGCAAGTTCGACGGCATCAATTCGGACATGACGATCACCGACAAGCGCAAGCTCGCGATTGACTTCACCGATCCCATCTACACGATTCCGAACCAGCTGATCGCGAAGAAGGGCAGCGCGATTCTCCCGACGGTGGACGGCCTGAAGGGCAAGCGCGTCGGCGTGCTGCAGGGTTCGATTCAGGAGACGTACGCGAAGGCGAAGTGGGCGCCCGCGGGCATCGATGTTGAGTCGTATCAGGCGCAGGACCAGATTTACGCGGATCTCGCGTCGGGGCGTCTGGATGCGGCATTCCAGGATGCCGAGGCGGCGTCGAAGGGCTTCCTGAAGCAGCCGCAGGGCGCGGGCTTCGCGTTCGCGGGTCCGGCGGTGACGGACGACAAGCTGTTGGGCTCGGGCGTGGGTTTTGGCGTGCGCAAGAGCGACAAGGCCCTGAAGGACGCGCTCAACCGCGCGCTGAAGGAGCTGAAGGACGATGGCTCCATCGACCGGCTTGCCGCGAAGTACTTCGATGTGAAGGTGGTGTTGAAGTGATGGCGTGAGGGTGGTGCGAAGCCCGCTTCCGGTCGTGGCCGGGGCGGGCTTTTTTGTGTCGATCTCACGAACACATGCAGACGACCGCCAGATAGTCCGCCAGTTCTTCCCGGTCGATCTTTCCTTCGGCGACTTCGACCATCACTTCGACGAGATCGTCTTCGATATCCACGGTCGAAGCGAGGTCGAATCCCTGCACGCTCAGATACGTCAGCGCACAAACCAGCGCTGTACGCTTGTTTCCATCGTTGAAGACGTGGCCTCTTGCGATGGCCACGGCATACATGGCCGCAATCCCGAAGGTATCGTCCAGTCCGGCGTAGTGCGCGTGATTTTCAACGCGAGCGAGAACCGCTTCCACGCCGCCCGGGCCTGCCTGAGCAAAGCCGGGAAGGCCGCCTTCGTGCTCCAGAATGTCATCGTGCACCGCGATGACGTACTGCGCATCGAGCAGCATCAGCGTTTGGCGAGCGCCTTGATCGCGACGTTGTGCGTTCGAATCACCTTCCGCACGGCTTGCATGACGCGTTCGCGCGCCTCAGGCGTGGACATGTCGATACTTCGGTCCGCGCGTGGTGCAATCTTGGCGCGGGGCGGGATCTCGTCGGCCAGCAATCGACCGATTCTTTTGGGTGCCATTTCGATGGGACTCGCGTTCATCCGGATACGCCGAAGCTATCACATCGACGGCGCGATCACCACCGTGCACGTCGTCCCTGCCGCGAGCATGACGCCTTGCGGCACCTCGTCGATTCTCACGCGCACCGGCACGCGTTGCGCGAGCCGCACCCAGTTGAACGTCGGGTTCACATCGGCGAGCAGTTCGCGGCTTTGCGGATTGTCGCGATCATAGATGCCGCGCGAAATGCTCTCCACATGCCCGGTCAGTTCGCCGCCGCTCATCAGGCGAATCTGCGCGCGGTCGCCCACGCGCACGTGCGGCAGCTTCGTTTCCTCGAAGTAGCCATAGACCCAGAACGAATGACTATCGACGATGGCGAGCTTCGCCGCGCCTGCCGTCGCATAGTCGCCGCGATACACATTCAGGTTGGTCACGTAGCCGTCCACCGGCGAGTAGACCTTCGTGCGCTCGAGATTGAGCTTGGCCGCGTCCAGCGCCGCCTGCGCCTGCTGAAGCTGCGCGGCCGCCGTCGATGCCGTCTGCATCGCGTTTTCCTGCGCTTCCTTCGAAACGACGAGGCTGTCCATGTCCGCGCGCCGCGCCGCGTCCGAGCGCCGCATGCGCAGTTCGGCCGCGCGCGCCGCGACGTTCGCCTCGGCCTGCTCGACCGCGATGCGGTAATGCGACGGATCGATCTCCATCAGCAGATCGCCTTTCTTCACGAACTGGTTGTCGCGCACGGGCATCTGCACGACCGCGCCCGACACGTCCGGCGCGACGTTGACGACATCGGCGCGCACGCGGCCGTCGCGCGTCCACGGCTCGTCCATGTAATGCACCCACAGCATGCGGCCGATGACGAGCGCGGCCGCGAAAATGACGATCGTCATGACTAAGCCGATGATTTTCCTGAGAACCATGATGCAACTCTTGTGAACGTGTAAGTACGTGTGTGAGTGAATGACCGCTTTCAGCGATACACCGCGAGCCCGAGCGCGCCGCAGATGCAGACGAGCAGGCTCGCGCGGAACAGCGCCGGATGCCAGGCCACGCGATAGATCCCGGTCAGCGCGAGCGCGCGGTCGATCACCCATGTGATCAGCGCGCCCGCGACGAACAAAAGCAGGAGCGTCGGCACATAGGCTTCGAGAATCGCGGTGTCACGCGGCATGGGGCACTCCTTCGGGCGAATCGGTTTCGGGCGTGGCGAACGGCGACTCGGGATCGAGCAGCGCGGTGCGAATGAAATGCAGATGACTCGCGATGCGTTGCAACCGATGCCGCTCCTCGCGCGGACGCTCCGACGCGGCGATGAGACGCTGCACATCGGCGATGGCGGTTTCCGCGCAGCGCAGCGCGGCATCGAAGCGCGCCGTGTTCGGGCGATCGAAGAGACGCGCGACGGCATCGAGCGTGGCGTCGATCGCGCGCCGCCACGGTTGAGCGGCCGCATGGTCCGGCGCGTCGGACAGCGCGGCGATCTCGCGCCGCAAGTCGATGACCGCGCGGCCGACCTCCAGCACCGCGAAGAGCCATTGCAGCGCCTCGCGTTGCAGCGCGGGCCGGCCGGCGGCGAGCGCGTCGACTTGAGAGAGCACGTCGCGGGTGCGGCTCTCGAAGCGCGTCGCCACGTTCGTCAGGCGGCCGCGTCGCGCGAGCACGACTTCGCGACGCAGGTCGGCGAGCAACAGACGCCGCAGCCACGGCGCATCGGTGGGCAGGATGATCGCGAACGCGACGGCCGAGACGATCATCGACAGCACGAGCGCGATGCCGTCGTTCATGAAGCCGGTCGGATCGTAGTGAACGACGTTGTCCGGCCCCGCAAGAAAGCAGAAGAAGATGCAATAGCCGATGCCCACGCCCGCCACCGCGCGCCGCGTGCTCAGGAACGTGCCGAGCAGCAGCGCGGGCACGAGCGCGACGCACATCAGCACGAAGCCGTCCATGTGCGGGAAGACGCCGAACACGACGATCATGCCGACGACCGCGGCGAGCGCCGTGCCGATGGCCATTTGCGCCGACATGAGCGTCGGGCGCGGCGAGGACGACGCGAGCGCGCAAACCGCCGCCGCGTTCAGCACCATCGTGCCGCCACTCGGCCACGCGGTCGCGATCCAGAACGCGCTGAGCACGAACATCACGATGGCGCCGCGCACGCCGGAGATCGCGGCGGCAAGGAGGTTGGTCTTCGGCACGTAGCGCGCGGCCCAGCGCTCGCGTTCATGCGACGGCGAAGCCAGCGACGCGTACGTTTCGGCGTAGGCCAGCATGTCGTCGACGAAGCGGTAGAGCAGTTCGGTCGCGGTGTCGAACTCGAGCGGCGCGAACGCCGCGTCGCTCGCGATCGTCTCGCGCGCCGCGCGCACGCGCTTCGGCAGCGCGGCCTTGAACTCGCGCAATCGCGCGGCGGCGTGCGCGGCTTCGGCCGCATTGCGCACGGGCTGGCCGGCGTCGAGCAAGAGCGGCGGCACTTCGTGGATAAACGGCGTCAGCGCCGCGATGGTCGTCGCGGACGCGCCGTCGCGCAGACGGTTCATCAACTGATGCAGCGCGTGAAAGCGCGTCGAGGCGATCATGAATTCGCTATTGAGGCGCGCGAGCCGCCCGCCGCGCCGCCGCGATTCCGGGTGTTCGAACACGGCGACACTGCGCGCCGCCTCGAAGCCGACGACATCGGCGACGAAGCCAAGATTCGCCCGCTCGATCTGCGCGCGCTCCATGCCGCCCGACATCGCGCGGCATACGTAATCAACGAATTGCACGAAGCGGCGGCGCACGGTAGCGCGAATCTGCTCACCCGCGTGCTGCGGAAAAACGAGCGCGCTGACCGTGCCCGCGCAGACGATGCCGAGCGTGACTTCGCCCACGCGCGTGAGCGCCGACAGGTACGCGCCGTCCGGATGCTGCGCGGCCGGAATGCCGATCAGCGCGGCCGTGTAGCCGGCGAGCACGAAGCCGTATGAGCGGAAATTGCGGTTGCGCGCCGCGCCCGCCGTGCAGATGCCGACCCACAGCGCCGTCGCCGAGAGGAAAAGCACCGGCTGCTGCGCGAAGACGGCGATCAGCGCGAGCATCACGACGAGACCGACCATCGTGCCGCAGAAGCGATAGAAGCTCTTCGCGAGCACCATGCCGCTTTGCGGCTGCATCACGACGAAGACCGTGGTCATCGCGGTGCGCGGCTGCTGCATGTCGAGGCGCATCGCGATCCAGAGCGCGAGCAGCGCCGCGAGCACCGCCTTGAAGATGTAGACCCACGCGAGGCCGTCGGTGCGCGCCCAGTCGGCGAGCGCGTCCATCGCGGAAGGGCGCGCGGGTTTGGCAGTTAGAGACGACATGCGCGTTCCCTCTACTTCTCGCCGGCAATGCGAGCGAGCGGCCCGATATGCTTCGACGGCGCGAGCTTCGCCGCGTCCGGTCCGTTCGCGGGATCGTCGATGCCGCCGCCGAGCGCGGCCGTGAGCGTCGCGTACGCGCCGAGCCGTTGCGCCCGCACGCGCGCTTCGCCGTCCTCTGCGCGCAGCAGTTGCGACTGCGCGATCAGCACGTTGACGTAGTCGGTGAGGCCGCGCCTGTAGCCTTCGTTGGCGAGGTCGTAGTTCTTGCGCGCGGCGGCGACCGAGCGGCCCGACGTTTCGAGCTGCGTGTCGAGCGACTGCACGCGCACGACCTGATCGGCGATGTCCTTGAGCGCCGCGACGAGCGTCGCGTTGTAGTGATCGACCGCCTGGTCGTATTGCGCCGACGCCGCGCCGAGTTGCGCACGCAGCCGTCCGCCTTCGAAGATCGGCAGCGAGAGCGCCGGGCCGAACGCGTAGCCGGTCGCCTGACTCGTCAGGAAGCTGAGCAGCGCGCCGCCCGCGAACATCTGCGTGAGCGACGCCGCCAGATTGATGTTCGGGTAGAACTGCGCCTTCGCGACGTCGATGCCGCGCGCCTCTGCCGCGACCATCCAGCGCGCCGCGACGATATCCGGCCGATGCCCGACGAGTTCCGCGGGCAACGAGGAGGGCAGCGGCAGCGGCGTCGCGAGCGACAGCGCCGGGCGCGTGAGCGCTTCGCCCGCGCCGGGACCTTCGCCCGCCAGCGCGGCCAGTTGATGACGCGCAAGCTGGATCGCTTCCTTGTACAGATCGATCTGCCGTTCGTACTCGGGCAGCGGCGCTTCGGCCTGACTCACTTCGAGCTGCGTGCCGATCCCGCCTTTCAGCCGCCGCCGCGCCAGTTCGGCAATGCGCGCCTGCTGGTCGTACGTTTGCTGCGCGATGTCGAGCAGTGCGAATGACTGCGAGAAGCCGACGTAAGCGCGCACGACGTTCGTTTCGAGTTCGAGTTGCGCGGCCCGCGCATCGGCGGCCCGCACGTGCGCGACATCGAGCGCGCGCTCGGCGGCGTGCTCGTCGCGGCCCCACAGGTCGAGATCGTAGGAGAGAGTCAGACCGGCCGTGTTGTCCCAGGTCGTCGCGTCCGCGAAGGGCCCGGGCCCGTAGAACGCGTTGTCCGGCCATTTTTTGCGCGTGACGCTCATGTTGCCGTCCACATGCGGATACAACGCCGAGCGCGCGACGCCCGCCTGTTCGCGCGCCTCGCGCACGCGCGCCGCAGCCATCGCCAGTGTCGGATTGCCGGCCGTCGCGCGGGCGATCCATGCGTCGAGTTGCGGGTCGCGGTAGGCGCGCCACCATTGGGCGTCGGGCCAGGCGGCGTCGGCATCGGCGGCGCGCGTGGCCGCTTCGATTGCGTGGCCGGCATCGAGCGTCGAAGCGTCTTCCAGCGAGTCCTGCGGCGCGATGTGGCCCGTGCTTGCGCAGCCGGCCATCGTGAGTATTGTTGTAAGCAGCGCCGCGCAGCTTGCGCGTCTGAAGCCCCGGCCTTGCACGTTCCGCTCCTCAATCGTAAAAGAATCGACCAAGCGGTGATTATATTTTTGCAACGATCCGCGAATAACCGGCGCTCACGCAAAGAATTCTTGCAGATCGTGAGAGAATGCGGACTTCTAGCCCATGCAACAATGAGGGCAGTCGCTCGAGTCTGACGAGACGACAGGACAGTTCAGGGTCGAAGAACGATATGGACACGCTCCAAAACATGCGCGTATTCGTGCGCGTGGTCGAGGCGGGCAGCTTCACCGCCGCCGCGCAACATCTGAATACGACGACCGCGTACGCGTCGCGGGCCGTGTCGGATCTGGAAGCGCATCTGCGCACGCGCCTTCTGAATCGCACGACGCGCCGCATCGCGTTGACCGAAGCGGGCGAGCGTTACCTGCAACGCTGCGAGCAGATTCTGGCTTATGTCGATCAGGCCGAAGCCGAGGCGAGCGACGCCCACGCGCGTCCGGCCGGCCGTCTGAAAGTGCATTCGATGACGAGCTTCGGCCAGCATTATGTCGTGCCGATGATCTCGCGCTACCAGGAGCGGCATCCGTCGGTGCAGGTCGATCTGACGCTCGCGCAGCGCATGCCGGACCTGCTCGACGAAGGCTACGACGTCTCGCTCGTGCTCGCCTCCGAGCTGCCGGACTCCGGCCTCGTTTCGGCGCGGCTCGGCACGGTGTTCAGCATCGCGTGCGCGTCGCCGGCGTATATCGAAAAGCACGGCGCGCCGCACACCTTGGCCGATCTGGCGCACCACACCTGTCTGCATCTGATCACGCCGGTGTTTCCGCCCGGCCGATGGGTCTTCGACGGACCGAACGGGCAGGAGACCGTGACGCTCGGGCCGTCCACGTTCACGGTGAACGTCGCCGAAGCGATGGTCGTTGCGATTCGCGAGAACATGGGAATCGGCGTGCTGCCGACGTCCTCCGCACTGCCCGCGCTGCGCGCAGGGACGCTCGTGCGCGTGCTGCCGCAATACACGATGCAGGAGTTGCGGGTCTACGCGCTGTATCCATCGCGCCAGTACCTGGACGCGAAGATCCGCACATGGGTCGAGTTCTTGCGCGAGGCGCTGCCGGCGACGCTCGCGGCCGACGAGGAGTCGCTCAAAGAGTTCGTCGCGACCTGATGCGCGCGTCCGAGTCTTTGGTTACCGAATAAAGCGCGGTGCAACACTTGCTTACTCCCGGTTCGTCCGCAGCTTGGTAACGTCTGAACTCGTCTGGACTGGTCTGGACTCCCCTCAACGCAACTTCTTCGGGAAAACGTCGAATGAGTACGCCTTTGTTGTTCGCCCTTGCCGCGCTGCTGGTGTTGGTCGCCGTGCCTGCCTCGCGCGATCTCTTTCAGGCAATGCGCGCCCAGTCCGAGCGTGAGGCCAAGCGGCGCCTCGTGCCGGTGCGGATCGACGACGATCGTGACCGCTATCGTCGCTAAGCGGCTGCGAGCGGCTCGATGAGGCGCGGTTCGTCGTTGACCGTGCGATTGACGTCGCTCGTCACGCGATGCCAGACGAAGTGCGCGGCCGGCACGCCATCGCTTTTCACGAGCGCGTGGAGATCGGCGGGCGTGGCCGTCGCGTCCAGCCAGCGCCGGCCTGCCGAGGGCGAGAAGACGAGTGGACGGCGGTCGTGCACATCGACGAGGCCTTCGTCTGCCTTCGACGTCACGATCACGAAGCCCGCGCCCGGCGTCGCGGCGTCTTCATCGCCCACGATGCTCGTGAGCGCCGCGAGAAACATCGGCTCGCCGTCCGCGCGGCGAATGTAATACGGCTGCTTGAACGGCTTGCCCGCGCGATCGCCCGGGCGGGGTTCCACGCGCCATTCGAACCAGCCGTCCGCCGGCACGAGGATGCGCGCGTTGCGCCACAAGTCGCGGAAATACGCGCTCGTCGATGCCGTCTCGACGCGCGCGTTGATCGTCTGCGGCAGCTTCTTTTCTCGGGCCCACGGCGGGCAGTAGCCCCAATGCACAGCGCGGATGGTTTCGTCCGGATAGACCGCGAGCGGATGCGTGCCGGGCGACAGGTTATAGCCGGGGCGGCGGTCGGCGGCGTCCACGAGTACGAACGGGTTCTTCAGATGCAGGCGCTCGGCATAGTGCATCGGCAGTCGGTACTGGCTGATTCGGCCGCACATGGCGTTCCTCCACTTCGGCGTCAGATTTCGACGACCTTGTCCCAGGCGAATTCCGGGTTCTCCCAGCGCTGCGTGCGCCTGTCGAAGTAGCCGCGCGGATTGCACACGACGCGCGTGCCGTTCACGGTGTAGTCGAACGCCGTATGCGTGTGGCCGTGAATCCAGAGCGCGGCCGGCTCGCGGGCGAGCGCCGGCAAGTGATTGATGAAGCCCGCCGACACGATATCCTCTGCATAGCGCGGCGCGAGGCTTTCGCGCAGCGGCGCGTGGTGCGTGACCACGATGGTCTGCCCCGCGAACGGCTTCGCCAGCTCGCTTTCGAGCCACGCGCGCGCCTGCACGTGCAGCGCGAGCGAATCGTCCGGCGTGAAGGCGCCCGGCTCGCCGTCCGGTTCGGGCCAGGCGAGCTGAATCAATCCGCGATAGTCCAGCATCACCTTCGCGCACGCTTCCTTGGCTTTCTCGATTTCGTCCACGGCCGATCCGAACAAGGCGAAGTCGGTCCAGAGCGTCGTGCCGAGCACGCGCCACGCGCCTTTGCGGTCGACGAGCGCGGCGTTGTTCAGATAGTGCACGTTGTCGACGCTGCGCGCGGCGTCATGCATCGCGGCTTCCATCGCGCCGAACTCGCCGTCGTAATACTCGTGATTGCCGGGCACATAGACGATGGGCACGCCGCTGTCGAAATTCTCCGCTGCCCAGCGCAAGCCTTCCGCGTGGTTGTGAATGTCGCCCGCGAGCACGACCAGATCGGCGTCCGCATAGGGAATGGCGAGCGGCTCGTCGCATTCCAGATGCAGGTCCGACAGCACACGAATCTTCATGCGGTCTTCTCCTTGCCGGCTTCGGCGTTCCAGCGCACGACCTTGCCGGGGTTCATCAGATTCTCGGGGTCGAGCGCGGCCTTGATGGTTTGCATCAGCCGCACTTCGACCGGCGATTTCAGGCGCATGGCTTCGTCGACCTTCAGTTGCCCGAGCCCGTGCTCCGCGCTGACGCTTCCACGATGCTTGTGCACCTGCTCATACACGAGCGCGTTGATCGGCGTCTGAAACTCGATGAGAAACGCCTTCTGATCGACGCCTTCCGGCGCCTGAACGTTGTAGTGCAGGTTGCCGTCGCCCAGATGCCCGAACGTGACCATGCGCGCGCCCGGCACGGCTTTCGCGATGATCGCATCCGTTTCGTCGATAAAGCGGCCGATGCTCGAGATGGGCACGGCGATGTCGTGCTTGATGTTGAGTCCTTCCTGCGCCTGCGCGAGCGGAATGTGCTCGCGCAAGTCCCAGAACGCCTGCGACTGCGCGAGGTTCTCGGCCACCACCGCGTCCTCGACGATGCCTTCTTCGATGGCTTGCTCCATCAGGCGTTCGAAGAGCGCGCGGGCGTGTTCGTCGCTTTCGCTATCGGACAACTCCAGGAGCACGGTCTGCCCGTGCGGCTCGCCGAACGGGTAGCGCAGTTGCGGGAAGTGGCGTCCGACGAGGCGCATCGAGAAGTCGGACATCAGTTCGAAGCCGGTCAAA
Organism: Caballeronia sp. BCC1704; assembly: GCF_902833455.1. Classification (NCBI taxonomy): domain Bacteria; kingdom Pseudomonadati; phylum Pseudomonadota; class Betaproteobacteria; order Burkholderiales; family Burkholderiaceae; genus Caballeronia; species Caballeronia sp. BCC1704. The sequence goes on from NZ_CADFFT010000001.1 coordinate 1,509,015, forward strand.
AGCGGGCCGGCATGCTGCTGCGCCATGGCCAGAAAGTCGAGCGCGGCATGCGGCGACGCGAGCCCGGCCAGCGCCGTGACCTTGGCGACGGGCGCGGGATGCAGCTTCATCACGGCCGCCGTGATGATGCCGAGCGTGCCTTCCGCGCCGATGAAGAGGTCGCGCAGGTCGTATCCGGTGTTGTCCTTGCGCAGTCCGCGCAGGCCGTCCCAGATTTCGCCTTGCGGCGTGACGACTTCCAGACCGAGGCACAACTCGCGCGTGTTGCCGTAGCGCAGCACGCCGGTGCCGCCCGCGTTCGTCGACAGATTGCCGCCGATCGTGCAACTGCCTTCCGCCGCGAGGCTCAATGGGAAGAGACGCTGCGCGCTTTCGGCGCGCGCCTGAATCTCGGCGAGCACGACCCCCGCTTCGACGGTGATCGTATTGTTATGCGGGTCCACGCCGCGAATGCGATTCAGCCGCTTCAGGCTGATGATGGCTTGCGCGCCGCTTGCATCCGGCGTCGCGCCGCCCGCGAGTCCGGTGTTGCCGCCTTGCGGCACGATCGCCACGCGATGCTCACGCGCGAGCCGCACGATGCCGGCGACCTGTTCGGTGTCGGCGGGCAGCAGCACGGCGCAGGCGTTGCCGCGATAGCGCTTGCGCCAGTCCACGCGATACGGCTCGGTGTCGTGGTCATCGGTGAGGACGTGCGACGCGCCGAGCAGTTGAACGCAGGCGTCGATGAAAGTTGCGGCAGAAGCGGTCATGGGCGAAGGGAAGTGCTGAGATTAAGCGACAGTATCGCGCAGGCGGGCGATCCGCGAAGCATCGGCCGAATGGCATAGGCACGCGCGACGGATGCGCTTTCGGCCGTATTTCGTGCTACAAAGCTTCTCAGCGCAAGCACGAAGCGGCACGACAGCGGTCATCCGTGGCGTTTCCTCGCACGCGCGGCGCGCTTGAAGGGCGCGACATAGGCGATCGCGCAGACGAAGAATGCGAGCGCAAGCAGCGCTTCGAGCCACGCGAGCCGCGCCGACAAGCCTGCTTCGCTCATGCCGCGCACGATGCCTTCGGCGAGATACAGCAGCACGAGCATGCACGACCACTGCAGCGTGTAGACGTTGCGTTTCGCGACGCCCGGAAGCGCGCACGCGAGCGGCAGCGCCTTCAATGCGAGCACCCACGCGCCGGGGCGCAGCGGGGCGAGCCACAACTCCCAGAGCAGCGTGAGCGCGATGAGCGCGGCGAGGCTCGCGGTGGCGCCGAGCGCGAACGCGCCGTGGTTTCGGGTTTCGTCGACGGAAGGCGCGCGCATGGCCGGCTCAGTTCGCCTGCGCGCCGCGCACGAGGTCGCGCGCCGTGCGGGCAAGACGCGCGCCGAGCGCCACGGCGAGCGCCTTTTCGTCGGCGGAGATGCCTTGCCGGCCGGCCTCGTCGCCGGTGCGCGCGTGATGCGATGCGCCGTACGGCGTGCCGCCGGTTTGCGTCGTCGTCAGCCGGGACTCGGTGTACGGAATGCCGACGATCATCATGCCGTGGTGCAAAAGCGGCAGCATCATCGAAAGCAGCGTGGTTTCCTGGCCGCCGTGGAGGCTGCCGGTCGATGTGAAGACGCTCGCGGGCTTGCCAGCGAGCGCGCCGGAGAGCCATTGCGGCGTGGTGCCGTCGAGGAAGTATTTGAGCGGCGCGGCCATGTTGCCGAAGCGCGTCGGCGAGCCGAGCGCAAGGCCCGCGCATTCTTCGAGGTCGCGCAACTCCGCGTACGGCGGGCCGTCTGCCGGAATGTCGGGTTGCGTCGCCTCGCAGACGGTGGAAACCGGCGGCACCGTACGCACGCGGGCTTGCATGCCGGGAACGCTGTCGACGCCCTGCGCGATCGCGAGCGCAAGCTCGCGCGTCGCGCCGTGGCGGCTGTAGTAAAGCACGAGGATGTCGTTCATATGAGCTTTTTGGTGAACGGCTATTATAGGGATTGGGTCGACGCGCGTGGGCGAGGCGGTCAGGGGCTGGCTTCGCGGGGCAGGGCGACCCGTTTCGATGCATAGGAGAAAACGTTTGCAGCGTCCTTCAATCGATCTCGCAGCAGTGAAGCGCCTCGCCGGTTTCGTCGCGCGGCGCATCGGCGAGGATCGCGTCGCGCAAGTGGCGGGCAGTCTTACGTTTACCAGCGTGCTGTCGCTCGTGCCGCTCGCCACTGTGGCTTTCGCTTTGTTTACGGCTTTCCCGATCTTCGGGTCGTTTCAGGCTTCGTTGCAGGATTTCCTCGCGGATCACCTGATGCCCGCGCAGATCAACAGCCAGATCCTCGGATACCTGAACGAATTCGCGTCGAAGGCCAAAGGGCTCACGACGGTCGGGATGATCATCCTGCTGGTCACGTCCGTGATGACCATGATGACCGTCGAATCGGCATTCAACGTCATCTGGCGCGTGAAGAAGGCGCGTCCGCTCGCGCAGCGCGTGCTGGTCTACTGGTCGATCATCACGCTCGGCCCGATTCTCTTCGGCTGCAGCCTGTCGATTTCGTCCTACGTCTTCGCGCATTCGGTCGCGTACGCGGGCTCGCATAATCTGATGCCGCCCGTCGTCGAATGGCTGCTCACCGGCGTCTCATTGCCGCTCACGGTATTCGGCTTCACGATCACCTACGTCTACATGCCGAATTGCAAGGTCGAGTGGCGCGATGCGGTCGTGGGCGGGCTGATCGCCGCGGTCGCGTTCGAAATCGGCAAGCGCGGCTTCGGGCTGTACGTCCGCAGCATCCCGACTTATACCGCCGTGTATGGCGCGTTCGCGTCGCTGCCCGTGTTTCTGCTGTGGGTGTATCTCTGCTGGATGATCGCGCTCGTCGGCGCGATGCTGACCTCGGCGCTACCCGCTATCCGCATCGGGCAGTATCACCGGCGCGCGTTTCCGGGCAGTGATCTGCTGGACGCGCTCGAGATTCTCGCCCGGCTCGTCGAGGCCCGCGAGGAGGGCAAGCCCGGCTATACCGCGCTCGAATTGTCGAAGATGGTGCGTAGCGACCTGGATACGTCCACGCGCATCATCGCGCGGCTCGACACGCTCGGCTGGATCGGCAGGCTGGAGGACGCGCGCATGCCGCGCTACGTGATGATCGCGAATCCGAACCAGATCACGCTCACCATGCTGTTTCAGGAATTCGTCGTCGACCGCGAGGAACTGGACTACCAGCTGCGACTGGATGCCACGCAGATCGAGCGCGATGCGCTCATCAACGCGCTGGAGAACGAGAAACTCGAAGCGACGCTGGGCTCGCTGATCGCGGCGCGCGCGAAGGAACTGCCGAATGCGCCGGTGCGCGAGACGCCGCGTTCGCCGATGCCGCAACAAACGGCGTAACGCGGCTCAAAGCGAAATGCGGCCGATGCAGATGTCCTTGAACATGACCCAGTCGCCCATCAGGCTGTAGAGCGGATGGCGAAAGGTGGCCGGACGGTTCTTTTCGAAGAAGAAGTGTCCGATCCACGCGAAGCCGTAGCCACAGACGACGGCGGCCGGAAGCCAGAGCCAGTCGCCGGTGGCGAGCGCCATCGCCAGGCAGCCGATCACGCCCAGCGAGCCGATGAAATGCAGCCTGCGCGAGATCAGGTTGCGGTGCTCTTCGAGGTAATACGGATAGAACTCGGCGAAGCTCGCGAAGTGCTCCCCGTGTGCCGTGTGCGCCATGATGGCCTCCGTGTCGACGAGCCGCTACGGGCGGATATCTGATTCATCAGCAAGATTCATTCTGCGACCGGCGGCCCAAGCGCGCAAGCCGCGCTTCACTGGCCTTCGGCACACTCCAGCGCGAACGCGAATAGCGCATCCAGAACGGCGTCCGGCTGTTCCGACATCAGCGCGTGGCCGCCGTCCAGTTCGACCGTGCGCACGCGCGCGCCTGTTTTGCGCAACGCATCGACGAGCGGGCGGGCGGCGCGCGGCGGTGTCATCACATCGCGCTCGCCGTAGAGCACCGTGACGGGACAGCGCACGGACGCGGCGCGGTCGAGCGCCTCCGTATAACCGTTGCAGGCGCTGAAGTCAGTGTGGAAAAGCTGCGACTCGCCCAATGCGCTCACGCGCTCCATCAACCGCTGATTCATGCCTTGCAGCCAGAAGCCGGGCGCGGGACTGGAAGGCTTCGCCGCAATCGTCGAATGCGACCACTGATTCACCATGCCGATGGCCTGCGGCTCGCGCTCGCGGGCGGCGTCGAGCAAGGCGTCGGAGACGGTCATCGGGGCGGCGGTTGCAATCAGCGCGAGGCCGGCGGCGCGGTCGGGATAGCGCGCGGCGGCGTCGAGCGCGATCAGCGAGCCCATGCTGTGGCCGACGAGCACGGCCCGGCGCACACGAGCGGCGTCGAGCACGCCGATGACCCAGTCCGCGAGCCCGGCGATGTCGTGCCGCGCGGGACCGTCGCTGCGGCCGTGGCCTGGCAGGTCGAGCGCCAGCACGCCGAAGCCGTGGTGCGCGAAGTAGCGCGTCTGCAGCGCCCAGACGCTATGGTCGTGCTGCGCGCCGTGAATGAAGACGACGGCGGGGCGCGCCGCGTCGAAAGGCTTGCCGCCGGTGTAGGCGTAGGCGCGGCGGCCGTCGAGATCGAGCATCATGCGCGGCTCCCGAGCGGCGTCGCGTTCGCCTGATCGCCACTATCGGCGGCCTTTCGCGCCGCCTTCAGCCCGCGCTTCAGATCGTCGATCAGATCGTCCGGATCTTCCAGCCCGATCGAAAGGCGAATCCGTCCCGGCCCGATGCCCGCGGCGACGAGCGCGGCGGCGTCCATGCGGAAATGCGTCGTGGACGCGGGATGAATGACGAGCGAGCGCGCGTCGCCGACGTTCGCCAGATGCGAGAAAAGCGTCAGCGATTCGATGAACGCGCGCGCTGCCGGCACGCCGCCGCGCACATCGAAGCTGAAGACGGCGCCCGCGCCGCGCGGCAGCAGACGCCTGGCAAGGGCATGGTCGCGATGCGTCGGCAGTTCGGGATAGGCCACGCCTTCGACCGCCGGCGAACCCAGCAGGAATTCGATGACCTTGCGCGTATTCGCGACATGCCGGTCCATGCGCAACGGCAAGGTTTCGATGCCTTGAAGCAATTGCCACGCGGCCTGCGGATGCAGACACGCGCCGAAGTCGCGCAGGCCCTCGCGCCGGGCGCGCAGCAGGAACGGCGCGACCGTGCTTTCCTCGGCGAAGACCATGCCGTGGAAGCCTTCGTAAGGCTCGGTGAATTCGGGGAAGCGGCCGCTCGCGGTGAAGTCGAACGTGCCGCCATCCACCAGCACGCCGCCGATGGTGGTGCCGTGGCCGCCGAGGAACTTCGTCGCGGAGTGATAGACGAGATCCGCCCCGTGCTCGAACGGGCGCAGCAGGTAGGGCGTCGTGAAGGTCGAATCGACGAGCAGCGGCGCGCCGTGCGCTTGCGCGATCTCCGCGACGCCTGCGATATCGAGCACGTCGAGCCCCGGATTGCCGAGCGTCTCGCCGAAGAACAGGCGCGTGTTCGGCCGGGCGGCGGCGCGCCACGCGTCGAGATCGTGCGGCGGCACGAACGTGGTTTCGATGCCGAAGCGCCGCAGCGTGTAGTGCAGCAGATTATGGGAGCCGCCGTACAGCGCGGCGGACGCGACGATATGCGAGCTCGCGCCCATCAGCGTGGCGATCGCCAGATGCAACGCCGCCTGACCGCTCGCCGTGCCGATGGCGCCGACGCCGTTTTCCAGCGCCGCGACGCGCTCCTCGAAAACCGCGACCGTCGGATTCGAGATGCGCGAATAGACGTGCCCCGAGCGTTCCATGTTGAAGAGCGCCGCGGCGTGGTCGGTGTCGCGAAACGAGAACGACGTGGTCTGATAGATGGGCGTCGCGCGTGCGCCGGTGGCGGGATCGGGCGCGGCGCCCGCGTGCAGCGCGAGCGTATCGAAGCGGTTGGCGGGCATCGTCGGCGGCCGGCGCGGCGTGCGTCCGGCGAAAATGTCGGTCGGCCATCCTATCATCGCGGCGGCGCGCGCAAACCTAGGGCGAACGCCTGCCGCCGGGCCGCGAAGCCTTATCCGAAAGGCTAACGCGGGCGCCGTTCGCTTTCCTTTTGCGGGCCTTTCCGATAGCATCGACCCATGGTTTCACAAACGCTTAGGCATCTGAACAGGCATTTCGCAAGGAGAAAGTCATGCGAGTCAGCGACATTCTGAAGGTGAAGGGCAACGCGCTATTCACCGTTACGCCCGATACGCCGCTCTCCGACGCGATCAACGTCATGGCGGCTCACGACATCGGCTCGCTCGTCGTCATGGAATACGGCGATTTGGTCGGCATGCTGACTTTCCGCGAAATCATCCTGACGCTGCGCGAGAACGGCGGCGGCGTCGGCACCACGACCATCCGCAAGGTCATGGACGACCATCCGCTCACCTGCACGCCCGAAACCGACGTGAATGAAATCCGCCGCATGATGCTGGAGCATCACGTGCGCTATCTGCCGGTCATGGAAAATCGCGCGCTGATGGGCGTCATCTCGTTCTACGACGTGGCGAAGGCCGTGGTCGAGGAGCAGGGTTTCGAGAACCGCATGTTGAAGGCGTATATCCGCGACTGGCCGGAAGAGCAAGGCCAGCAGGAGCAGCAGAACGTTCGCTGAAGTCAGGGCTGCATGCCGCGCGCGTCGCCGCGCGGCAGCCTGAAGTGACCGAATCGCCATACAGAAGTCGAGCCTGAACATCGCAGCGCGCCGAAGGGCGCGTTTTTTTTCGTCCGGCGTTTGAGCACACAAAGACACAATCTGACCGATAACCATGAGTGACAACCCGTTGAACGCAAAGAACGACGCAGGCCCGCGTGCTTCCCGCAAGTCGCCCGCCGCCGGCGAGAGCCAGTTCCGTCTGCTGCGCGAGCGCCGCTTTGCACCGTTCTTCTGGACGCAGTTTCTCGGGGCCATGAACGACAACGTCTTCAAGGTCGGCTTCACGTCGCTCGTGACGTTTCAGGCGGCGCGCTTCTCCGGCGTGGATCCGAAGACCGCGGCGTTCTTGATCTCCGCCATCTTTATCGTGCCGTTCGTGCTGTTTTCGGCGACTTCCGGACAGATCGCCGACAAGTACGACAAGGCCGTGCTCGCGCGCCTCGTGAAGAGCTTCGAGATCGTCGTGATGCTGATCGGCAGCGCGGGATTCCTGCTGCACAGCGCGCCGCTGCTGTACGTCTGCACCTTCCTGATGGGCGTGCATTCCACCGTCTTCGGTCCCGTGAAGTACGCTTATCTGCCGCAGCATCTGAAAGGCACGGAACTCGTCGGCGGCAACGGCCTCGTCGAAATGGGCACGTTCGTCGCCATTCTCATCGGCACGATCATCGGCGGGGCGGCGGCGGGCGCGGCGGAGCACGGCGCGCTGTTGCTCGCGGCGGCGTGCCTCGCGTTCGCGATTGTCGGGCGCGTCGTGTCGGGCTTCGTGCCGAAGTCGGAGGCGTCTCAGCGCGACCTGCGCATCAACTGGAATCCGGTGTCCGAGACGTGGCGCAATCTGAACCTCGCCCGGTCGGACCGAACCGTGTTTCTGAGTCTGCTCGGCATCTCGTGGCTGTGGTTCGTCGGCGCGACGTTTCTCACGTCCTTCTTCAATTTCGCGAAAGACGTGCTGTCCGCGAATCCCGATGTGGTGACCATCCTGCTCGCGACGTTTTCGCTCGGCATCGGCACCGGGTCGCTGCTGTGCGAGCGGCTCTCGAAGCACCGCGTCGAAATCGGGCTGGTGCCGCTCGGGTCCATCGGCATCAGCGTGTTCGCGATCGACCTGTTCTTCGCGAGCCACCGCATCGCGCCCGCTTCGCATCTGCTCAATGTCAGCGAATTTCTGCTCGTGTCGCGGCACTGGCGCATTCTCGCGGACCTGTTTCTGCTCGCGATGTTCGGCGGCTTCTACAGCGTCCCGCTTTACGCGCTCATTCAGGCGCGCAGCCAGCCGACGCACCGCGCGCGCATCATCGCCGCGAACAACATTCTCAATTCGTTCTTCATGATCGTCTCGGCGCTCATGGCGCTCGCGCTCACCTCGATGGGCGTGGGCATCCCCGGTCTCTTTCTCGTGACGGCGCTGCTGAACGTGCTCGTCGCCGTGTATATCTACTCGCTCGTGCCCGAGTTCTTGCTGCGATTCATCGCGTGGATGCTCGTGCACACGTTCTATCGCATTCGCCTGGTCGACGCCGCGCGCATTCCGTCGCACGGCGCGGCGGTGCTCGTGTGCAATCACGTGAGCTACGTGGATGCGGTCGTCATCATGGCTGAGAGTCCGCGCCCCATCCGCTTCGTGATGGATCACCGCATCTTTCGCACGCCATTCGTCGGCTGGCTGTTCCGTCATGTGAAGGCGATTCCGATTGCGCCCGCGCACGAAGACGCGGAACTGCTCGAACGCGCGTATCAGGCCTGCCAGCGGGCGCTAGAAGACGGCGATCTGATCTGCATTTTCCCCGAGGGGAAACTGACGCGTACCGGGGAGATGAACCCGTTCAGGCACGGCATCTCGGAGATTCTGCGGCGGCATCCGGCGCCCGTCGTGCCGATGGCGCTGCGCGGACTGTGGGGCAGCGTCTTCTCGCGCGACCAGAACGCGCAGTGGCCGCGTCCGATTCGGCGGGGCGTGATGACGCGTCTGACCTTGGCGGTGGGCGAGCCGATCGCCCCGGAAGATGCGACGCCGCAGCACTTGCAGGACCGCGTGACGGCGCTGCGCGGCGCGCGGCGATAGCGGTAGACGATAGCGGTAGACGGCAGACGGCGCTGGCATAATAGCGGTCTCCCCCGACACTTCTCTCAGGTCGACTCATGTCCGGCAACACCCTTGGCACGCTCTTCACCGTCACGAATTTTGGCGAATCGCATGGACCGGCGATCGGCTGCGTGATCGACGGCTGCCCGCCGGGCATGGCGCTCACGGAAGCCGACATTCAGGTGGAACTGGACCGGCGCCGTCCGGGCACGTCGCGCCACGTGACGCAGCGGCAGGAAGCCGATCAGGTCGAAATTCTGTCGGGCGTCTTCGAAGGCGTCACCACCGGCACGCCCATCGCGCTCTTGATCCGCAACACGGATCAGCGCAGCAAGGACTACGGCAACATTGCGGAAACGTTCCGTCCGGGTCATGCCGACTACACTTACTGGCAAAAGTACGGCGTGCGCGACTATCGCGGCGGCGGGCGCTCGTCCGCGCGCCTGACTGCGCCGACAGTCGCGGCGGGCGCGGTCGCGAAAAAGTGGCTGCGCGAGAAGTTCGGCATCGAGACGCGCGGATACATGAGCGCGCTCGGCGAGATTCCGATTCCGTTCGTCGACTGGAAGCACGTGCGCGAAAATCCGTTTTTCGCGCCCAACGCGGATGTCGTGCCGCAGCTCGAAGCGTACATGGACGCTCTGCGCCGCGATGGCGATTCTGTCGGCGCGCGCATCGAAGTGGTGGCGAGCGGCGTGCCGGTCGGTCTTGGTGAACCGCTGTACGACCGGCTGGATGCCGACATCGCCCACGCGATGATGGGCATCAATGCCGTCAAGGGCGTGGAGATCGGCGCGGGCTTCGCGAGCGTCGCGCAGCGCGGCTCGCAGCACGGCGACGAGATGACGCCCGAAGGCTTCGCTACCAATCACGCGGGCGGCATTCTCGGCGGCATTTCAAGCGGGCAGGACATCACCGTGTCCATCGCGATCAAGCCGACGTCGAGCATTCGCACGCCGCGTCAGTCCGTCGACAAGGCGGGCGCGCCGGCTACCGTCGAGACGTTCGGGCGCCACGATCCATGCGTCGGCATCCGCGCGACGCCCATCGCGGAGGCGCTGCTCGCTTTGGTGCTGATGGACCACGCGCTGCGGCACCGCGCGCAATGCGGCGATGTGACCGTCGCCACGCCGAAGATTCCCGCGCACGTACCGGGCAAGTAACGCCGCATCAGAAAGAAACGCCGGTCCTGGAACCGGCGCTTTCGTCACATGTTCGGATAGTTCGGCCCGCCGCCGCCCTCCGGCGTCACCCAGACGATATTCTGCGTTGGGTCCTTGATATCGCACGTCTTGCAGTGCACGCAGTTCTGCGCGTTGATCTGCAGGCGATCGCTACCGTCTTCCGATTTCACGAATTCGTAGACCGCGGCGGGGCAGTAGCGGCCTTCGGGACCGGCATACGTCCGCAGATTCACGTTGACCGGCACGCTCGGATCTTTCAGCGTCAGATGCGCCGGCTGATTCTCTTCGTGATTCGTGTTCGAGATGAACACGGACGAGAGGCGATCGAACGTGAGCTTGCCATCAGGCTTCGGATACACGATCGGCTTGCACTGCGACGCCGGCTTCAGCATCTCATGATCCCAATGCTGATGATGCAGCGTCCACGGCACGTTGCCGCCCATCACTTTCTGCTCCAGCCCGACCATGAACGAGCCGAGATACAGGCCCTTGCTCATCCACTGCTTGAAGTTGCGCGCCCGGTAGAGCTCGGTCTTGAGCCAGGAGTTCTCGAAGGCTTCCGGATACGCAGTTAGTTCGTCGGCCTGACGTCCGGCCTGCACGGCGTCGAACGCGGCTTCGGCGGCCAACTTGCCGGTCTTGATTGCCGCGTGGCTGCCCTTGATGCGCGACGCGTTCAGGAAACCGGCGTCGTCGCCAGCGAGCGCGCCGCCCGGGAAGGTGAGCTTCGGCAGCGACATCAGACCGCCCGCCGTGATCGCCCGCGCGCCGTAAGACAGGCGCTTGCCGCCTTCGAGGAACCCGCGGATCGACGGATGCGTCTTGTAACGCTGGAATTCCTCGAACGGCGACAGGTACGGATTCGAATACCCGAGCCCGACCACGAAGCCGACCACGACCTGGTTGTTGTCCATGTGGTAGAGGAACGAGCCGCCGTACGTGTCCGGTTCCAGCGGCCAGCCGGCCGTGTGAATCACGAGCCCCGGCTTGTGCTTGACCGGATCGATCTCCCACAATTCCTTGATGCCGATGCCGTATACCTGCGGATCGGCATTCTGATTGAGCTTGAACTTGTCGATAAGCTGGCGCCCGAGATGCCCGCGCGCGCCCTCGCAGAAGAGCGTGTATTTCGCGTGCAGTTCCATGCCGAGCTGGAAGTTCTCCGTCGGTTGCCCGTCTTTGCCGACGCCCATGTTGCCGGTGACGACGCCGCGCACCGAGCCGTCGTCGGCATAGAGCACTTCCGCTGCCGGAAAGCCGGGGAAAATTTCGACGCCGAGCGCTTCGGCCTGCTGCCCGAGCCAGCGCGTGACGTTGCCGAGGCTCACGACGTAGTTGCCGTGATTCTTGAAGTTGTCGGGAAGCAGCCAGTTCGGAACCTGCTTCGCGCCGGTCGGCGATAGAAACAGGAACCGGTCTTCGGTCACATCCACGTCGAGCGGCGCGCCCTGTTCCTTCCAGTCGGGGATGAGTTCCGTGAGGCCGCGCGGGTCCATCACCGCGCCCGAGAGAATGTGCGCGCCGACCTCCGAGCCTTTTTCCAGCACGCAGACGCCGATTTCGACGCCTTTTTCCGCCGCCAGTTGCTTCAGGCGAATCGCAGCCGACAAACCCGCTGGGCCGCCGCCGACGATCACCACGTCGTATTCCATCGATTCGCGGGGACCGTATTGCTCGATGAGGCTCGCCGGGGTCATCAATGTTCCTCTCTACCGTTAGAATGGCCTTCCAAGATCGCGTATTGTCAGCGAACGTCAGGCGGGCTGCAACCGAAGGTGTCTTGATCTGCACGATCGTACTATTTTTCGTGATACCGTGGTATCGGTGTCTACGCCAAGTGGCGCGACCGCGCGCCTCGCGCTGCCCGCGTCCCCCGCAAGGCTGAATCAACCGTACAAGAAGGAAGCACAATGGGCCGTTCGATCAACCTGGAAGGCAAGGTCGCGCTGATTACCGGCGCGTCCAGTGGGCTCGGGAAGCGTTTTGCGCAGGTGCTCTCGCAGGCGGGCGCGAAAGTGGTGCTCGCGAGCCGCCGCGTCGAGCGGCTGAAGGAACTGCGCGCCGAAATCGAGGCGTCCGGCGGCGCCGCGCACGTCGTGTCGCTCGACGTGACGGACTATCTGAGCGTCAAGGCGGCGGTCGCGCACGCGGAGACGGAAGCCGGTACCATCGACATTCTCGTCAATAATTCGGGCGTCTCCACCACGCAGAAGCTGACCGACGTGACGCCGGCGGACTTCGAGTTCGTCTTCGGCACGAACGTACGCGGCGCGTTCTTCGTCGCGCAGGAAGTGGCCAAGCGCATGATCATGCGCGGCAACGGCGCGGCCAAGCCCGCTTATCGCATCATCAACATCGCCTCCGTGGCGGGGCTGCGCGTGTTTCCGCAAATCGGCCTGTATTCCATGAGCAAGGCCGCCGTCGTGCAGATGACCAAGGCGATGGCCATGGAATGGGGTCGCCACGGCATCAACGTGAACGCCATCTGCCCAGGTTATATCGACACTGAGATCAATCACCACCACTGGAAGACCGAGCAGGGCCAGAAGCTCGTGTCGATGCTGCCGCGCCGGCGCGTCGGCGCGCCCGAAGACCTCGACGGCCTGTTGCTGCTGCTCGCGGCCGACGAATCGCAGTTCATGAACGGTTCGGTCATTTCGGCGGACGACGGTTTTTCACTATGAGCATCGCGCGGGAAAAGGCCGCGCGGTGCGCTGTTTTCAGACACTGGAAGGTTGAATGAGCAACACCGATACGCCCAAGAACGCGCCTTTGAACGCAGACCCCGAATTTCACACGGTCTTCGAAATGTCCATGCCCATCCGCTGGGGCGACATGGACGCCTTCGGGCACGTCAACAACACGGTCTATTTCCGCTACATGGAGCAGGTCCGCATTTCGTGGTTCGAGCAGATCGGCGCGGCGGGCGGCAACGGCGAGGGCCAAGGGCCCGTCATTGTGAATGCGTCGATGGAGTTTCTGAGGCAACTGCACTATCCCGGCGACGTGATCGCGCGGATGTCGGTCGGCAAGCCGGGACGCAGCAGTTTCGACACGCACTTCGAGCTGTATCGCGCCGATGCCCCCGGCACGCTGTACGCGCGGGGCGCCGCGAAAGTCGTGTGGGTGGACTACGCGGCGGGCAAGTCGGTGCCGATTCCCGATCTGCTGCGTCAGATGATCGAAACGGCCGCGCCCGTCGCGTCCTGATCGCCTAAGCTCAGTTGCCGAGCAGCCGCTGCAGAAGCTCCGTTGCGTTGCCGGTGTCGTATTTGCGCATGAGCCGCGCACGGTAGATATCCACCGTGCGCGGGCTGATATCGAGCACGCGGCCGATCTGCTTGCTCGTCTTGCCCGTGACGAGCTGCGCGGCGATTTCCCGTTCGCGCGGCGTCAGTTCGATGGCGACGCGCCGCGTCGCGCTCAGGTCCTCGAACGTCCAGACGCCCGCCGCATGCGGCGCGGCGCGGTCGAGCGCGCGGCCGGTCACGTGGCACCAGAAGAGTTCGCCGTTCGCGCGTTTCATGATGCGGTCGTCGCTGTAGGTGCCGCGGCCGCTGATATGCGCCGCGATGCGCTCCCCGATGCGCGCGAATTCGTCCGGCGTCGGATAGAGCACCTCGAACGAGCAGCCGATGAGCGTCTCGCGCGTGGCGCCGAAAATGGCGCAGACCTCCTCGTTGCAGTCCTCGATGGTGCGCTCTCGCGACAACACGAGCCCGACGGGCGCGAGATGAAACGCGGTTTGATAGTCCAGTTCACGCATGTCGATTCCGGCGCCCGGCCGCGTCGCAAGCAACGACGGGCGCGGGCAATGACTTATGTATTTTTGCGTATTGTGCAGGATGGATCGCGCGGCGTACCCTTTCGGCCAGATGAAAACGCCGCCGCGCGCTGTCTGGCGGCGCTAAAACCGGTTCTTTAGTCGGGTCAACATGGAAGGGACAAACAGATGAACAAGGTCTATCCCAGCGCGAAAGCGGCGCTCGATGACATCGTCAAGGACGGGCAGACGTTCGCCGTCGGCGGATTCGGCTTGTGCGGCATTCCGGAGGCGCTGATCGCCGCGCTGCGCGATTCGGGCGTGAAGGGCATCACGTGCATCAGCAACAACGCGGGCGTCGACGGCTTCGGTCTCGGCCTGTTGCTGGAGACGCGCCAGATCAAGAAGATGATTTCATCGTACGTGGGCGAGAACAAGGAATTCGAGCGGCAATATCTGGCCGGCGAACTCGAACTGGAATTCACGCCGCAGGGCACGCTCGCCGAAAAGCTGCGCGCGGGCGGCGCGGGCATTCCGGCGTTCTTCACGAACACGGGCTACGGCACGATCATCGCGGAAGGCAAGGAAACGCGTCAGTTCGGCGAGAACCACTACGTGCTGGAGCATTCGCTGACGGCGGACGTCGGGCTCGTCAAGGCGTGGAAAGCCGACAAGTCGGGCAACCTGATCTATCGCCGCACCGCGCGCAATTTCAATCCAATGTGCGCGATGGCCGGCAAGATCACGGTCGCGGAAGTGGAAGAGATCGTGGAAGTCGGCGAACTCGATCCGGACGCGATCCACACGCCGGGCATTTTCGTGCAACGGCTCGTCCTTAATGCGCAACCGGAAAAGCGCATCGAACAACGCATCGTCCGCGCGAAAGGAGAGTGACCATGGCTTGGACTCGTGACCAGATGGCCGCGCGTGCGGCGAAGGAATTGCAGGACGGCTTCTATGTGAACCTGGGCATCGGCTTGCCGACGCTCGTCGCCAACCACGTGCCGCCGGGCGTCGAAGTGTGGCTGCAATCGGAAAACGGGCTGCTCGGCATCGGGCCGTCGCCGACCGAGGAAGAAGTCGACGCCGATCTCATCAACGCGGGCAAGCAGACGGTGACGACGCTGCCAGGTTCGTCGATCTTTTCGTCGGCGGATTCGTTCGCGATGATTCGCGGCGGCCACATCAACCTCGCGATTCTCGGCGCGATGCAGATCAGCAAGTCGGGCGACCTCGCCAACTGGATGATCCCCGGCAAGATGATCAAGGGCATGGGCGGCGCCATGGACCTCGTCGCGGGCGTGAAGCGCGTCGTCGTGCTGATGGAACATGTGGCGAAGGGCGACCACCACAAGATTCTCGAAGAATGCACGCTGCCGCTGACGGGCGTGGGCGTCGTGGATCGCATCATCACGGATCTCGGCGTGATCGACGTGACCGATAGCGGGCTGAAGCTGGTCGAACTCGCCGACGGCGTGACCGTCGAAGAGATTCAGCGCAAGACCGGCGCGCCGCTCGACGTCAGCGGCGTGCAGTAAGTTCGCAAGAGAACGCGGTTCGGAAGCGGGCGGGGCGGAAGGCTTCGCCCGCTTTGCTTTTGGGGCGCGCAAGGCATCGTCCGTTCGGCTAACGACGCTCGGCCGTGCGCCGGACGCTTTAGAATCGATCGGACATCTTCCACGAGGAATCTCCATGAGCGCATCCATCGTCGTCGAACCTTCGCATTCCACGCTCACCGCACCGCGCCAGCGTTTCGTGCAGTGCGCGAGTCCGGCGGGGCTGCATCGCATGGCTTACACCGAGTGGGGTGATCCGGCCAATCCGCGCGTGCTGCTGTGCGTGCACGGGCTGACGCGTTCGGGCCGCGACTTCGACAAGGTCGCGCAGGCGTTCGCAAGCGAGTATCGCGTGGTGTGTCCGGACGTGGTCGGCCGCGGCCTCTCGGACTGGCTCGCCGATTCGCGTTACTACGGTCTCGCGCAGTACGTCGCCGACATGGTCACGCTGATCGCGCGGCTCAATGTAGAAACGGTCGACTGGTTCGGCACGTCGATGGGCGGGCTGATCGGCATGGTGCTCGGCGGATTGAAGAACACGCCGATCCGCAAGCTGCTCCTGAACGATGTCGGGCCGCATATCGAGCCGGTGGCGCTCGAGCGTATCCGCAGCTACCTCGGCAAGCCCGCGCGTTTTGCATCGCTCGATGAAGGCATCCGGCACGCGGCGGCGCTCGCGGCGTCGTTCGGGCCGCTTACCGATGAGGAGTGGGCGAGCATCAACGCGCCGCTTCTGCATGAGCGCGACGGCGCGTGGACGTTCCGCTACGACCCGGGCATCGCCGCGCCGTTTTCCGAGGCCACGGACGAACAGAATGCCGCAGGCGAAGCGTTCTTGTGGCATTCGTTCGCGTCGATCGCGACGCCGGTGCTCGTCGTGCGCGGCGAAAGCTCGGACCTGCTGTCGCGCGAGACGGTCGCGCAGATGGTCGAGAAGGGGCAGGCGGTATCGAGCGTGGAAGTGCCGAACGCCGGCCATGCGCCCGCGTTTCTCGACAGCGAGCAGATCGCCGTCGCGCGGCGCTTCTTTCTCGAAAACGAGGCCCGCGGGGCATAATATCGGGCTGAGCGGGTGACGCTCTGTCTCGTTTTTGAACTCATCACAGGACTGGATAACCCATGGCAGTTACTCGTCATCACGTCGGCGCGCGCCTTTCCGAGATCGCTATTCATAACGGCACGGTGTATCTCGCAGGCCAGATCGCGGAGGACACGGATCAGGACATCACCGGCCAGACGCGCGAAGTGCTGGGCCACATCGACCGTCTGCTCGAAGAGGCGAACAGCGACAAGTCGCACCTGTTGTCCGTGCAGATCTTCATCTCGGACATGGTGCACTTCGCCGGCATGAACGCCGTGTGGGACGCGTGGGTCGCGCCGGGTCACACGCCGCCGCGCGCCACCGTCGAGGCGAAGCTCGCGAATCCGGCTTGCCTCGTCGAAGTCGTCGTGGTGGCGGCGCAACGTAGCTGAACCGGCGAGCAGCACGACCGTCGTGGCTTTACCGTATGACCGAGAGCACCGTCCCCGCTGACACGCTGCCCGAGCCGTCGTTCGACGACGCGCTCGCGTTCGTGCGCGAGCACGCGAAGGACGCGCGGCTCTCGACGGGCGAATCGCTGGCGGACCACGCCGCGGGCACCGCGCGCATCATGCAGACGCTCAACGTCGACCCGCATGCGGTCGCCGCCGCCGCGTTGTTCGCGCTCGCGCCGCATCTCGACCATCCCGAGACCTTGATCGCCGAACGCTTCGGGCCGGAAGTGCAGCGGCTCGTGAGCGACGTGCGCAAGCTCTTGCGCCTCGGCTCGGTCAGTTCCCGTGCGACGCTCGCCGCTTTGCCCGACAACACGCGCGACGCGCAGGCGGCGCGCCGCGCGCAGGTCGAATCGCTGCGCAAGATGCTGCTCGCGTTCGCGCAGGATATTCGCGTGGTGCTGATCCGGCTCGCTTCGCGCCTGCAGACGCTGCGCTACCACGCCGCGAACAAGACCGAGCCGCCGCCCGAGGTGCCCCGCGAGACGCTCGACATCTACGCGCCGCTCGCCAACCGCCTCGGCATCTGGCAACTGAAGTGGGAACTCGAAGACCTGTCGTTTCGCTTCGAAGACCCGGTCACCTACAAGCGCATCGCCAAGCTGCTCGACGAAAAGCGCATCGAGCGCGAATCGTATGTGACCGAGGCCATCGCGCGGCTGCAAAAGGAACTGGACACCGCGCACATCAAGGCCGAAGTGAGCGGCCGGCCCAAGCATATCTACAGCATCTGGAAGAAGATGCGCGGCAAGCAGCTCGACTTCTCAGAACTCAACGACGTGCGAGCGTTCCGCGTCATCGTCGGCGATATCAAGGATTGCTACACGGTGCTCGGCATCGTGCATAACCTGTGGCAGCCGGTGCCGCGCGAATTCGACGACTACATCTCGCGGCCGAAGCCCAACGGCTACAAATCGCTGCATACGGTGGTTGTCGGCGACGACGGACGCGCGTTCGAAGTGCAGATCCGCACGCACGAGATGCATCAGTTCGCCGAGTACGGCGTGGCCGCGCATTGGCGTTACAAGGAGGCCGGGGCGCGCGGCTACGCGGGCCAGGTCATGGCAAGCGAGAAGTACGACGAAAAGATCGCCTGGCTGCGTCAGCTGCTCGCGTGGAAAGACGACGTGGAGGGTGATCGTCCCGGCTGGCAGCATCTGCGCGACGCCACGCTCGACGACGACCACATCTACGTGCTGACGCCGCAGGCGCGCGTGATCGCGCTGCCGCACGGTTCGACGGCGGTCGATTTCGCGTATCACCTGCACAGCGAGCTCGGGCATCGCTGCCGGGGCGCGCGTGTCGATGGCGCGATGGTGCCGCTCAATACGCCGCTACAGAACGGTCAGACGGTCGAGATCATCGCGGTGAAGGAGGGCGGACCGTCGCGCGACTGGCTCAATCCGCAACTCGGCTATCTGCACAGCCCGCGCGCGCGGCAGAAAGTGCGCGCGTGGTTCAACGCGATCGATGCGGCCGAGAACGTCGCGCAGGGCCGCGCGATCGTCGAAAAGACCTTGCAGCGCGAAGGCAAGACGTCGGTCAATCTGGATCAGCTCGCGGCCAAGCTGGGCTTCAAGGCGCCGGAAGAGCTATACGCGGTCGTCGCGAAGGACGAGTTCAGCCTTCGCAACATCGAGCAGGCGCTCTCGGACGCGCCGCCGCCCGAGCCGGAGCCGGAAGCGCCCGCGCAATTCGAAAAGCGCAGCAGCGGGCAGAGCGTGGCGCACGGCGCGTCGACGGGCGTGCTGGTCGTCGGCGTCGACGCGTTGCTCACGCAGCTCGCGCGCTGCTGCCGTCCGGCGCCGCCCGACCCGATCGCAGGTTTCGTCACGCGCGGCAAAGGCATGTCGATTCATCGCACCGACTGCGCGACGTTCCAGCGCATGGCGCATCGCTCGCCTGAGCGGGTGCTGCATACGACGTGGTCCGCGGAGGTGATGAACGGCCGCGGATCGTCGGTCTATCCGGTGGACCTCGCGGTGGAGTCGGCGGACCGGCAGGGGCTGCTGCGCGATATCTCCGAAGTGTTCGCGCGGGAGAAGATGAACGTGATCGGCGTCAAGAGCCAGAGCCGGCGAAACATCGCGTTCATGCAGTTTACGGTCGAGGTGTCGAACGCGGCGCAGATCCAGCGCGCGTGCACGTTGCTCGGCGAAGTGCCGGGCGTGATTCGCGCGTCGCGGCGCGCCTAGCGGTTCGCCTGGCGTTTCATTGCGCGGAAAGTTGAACGGATCGGCGAATATTTTCGCGATTCATGTACAGAAACACTTGCCAAAATTCGAAACGCTCCATATAATCTCACTTCTTTCAGGCTCGTAGCTCAGCTGGTTAGAGCACCACCTTGACATGGTGGGGGTCGTTGGTTCGAGTCCAATCGAGCCTACCAACGAAAACGAGACTTCGGCGAATCATCGGTTCACGGAGTTTCACTCCGCAAGAAGCGCGAAGGCGCAAAAGGCGAACAAAGAAATGGCACTTCGAACGTTGACCGAAAAATATTCGGAGCGACGCTAGTCGAGGACCTCTTTCGCCTTCTGCCCTTTTTGTTTCGCGGTATGTGTGAAAAGTGAATGCGGCCCCTCGAAAGCGGGGCCGCATTTTTTTTTGTCCCTCGGTTTCTGTTTTCGATACCGCGGGCCAGTGCTTATTCGAACTCGCTCGGCGTGCGCCGGCGTCCTGGAGAACGAAATGGTTTCGGTACGTTTGCCTGATGGGTCGGTCCGCCAATACGACCACCCGGTGACCGTCGCGGAAGTCGCGGCATCGATCGGCGCGGGCCTCGCCAAGGCGGCGCTCGCCGGCAAGCTGAACGGCGAGCTCGTCGATACGTCCTTCGTGATCGACCACGATTCTTCGCTCGCCATCGTCACCGACAAAGACCCGGAAGGCGTGGATGTCGTTCGTCACTCCACGGCGCACTTGCTCGCCTACGCAGTCAAGGACCTGTTCCCTGAGGCGCAGGTGACCATCGGGCCGGTCATCGACAACGGCTTTTACTACGACTTCTCGTACAGCCGTCCCTTCACGCCCGAAGACCTCGAGAAGATCGAGAAGCGCATGCAGGAGATCGCGAAGAAGGACGAGCCCGTGTCGCGCCGCGTCGTCTCGCGCGACGAGGCGGTCGAGTACTTCAAGAGCATCGGCGAGCAGTACAAGGCCGAAATCATCTCGTCGATTCCCGAATCCGACGAGATTCGGCTCTACTCGCACGGCAATTTCATCGACCTGTGCCGTGGCCCGCACGTGCCGTCCACCGGCAAGCTGAAGGTCTTCAAGCTGATGAAGGTCGCGGGCGCGTACTGGCGCGGCGATTCGAAGAACGAGCAATTGCAGCGCATTTACGGCACCGCCTGGACCAAGAAGGAAGACCAGGACCAGTATCTCCACATGCTCGAGGAAGCGGAAAAGCGCGACCATCGCAAGCTCGGCAAGCAACTCGACCTGTTCCACTTGCAAGACGAAGCGCCCGGCATGGTGTTCTGGCATCCGAAGGGCTGGTCGCTGTGGCAACAAGTCGAACAGTACATGCGCCGTCGCGTGAACGAAGCCGGCTATCTGGAGATCAAGACTCCGATGGTCATGGACCGTTCGCTGTGGGAAGCGTCGGGTCACTGGCAGAACTATCGTGAAAACATGTTCACGACCGAATCGGAAAAGCGCGACTACGCGATCAAGCCGATGAACTGCCCGGGCCACGTGCAGGTGTTCAACCACGGCCTGCGCTCGTACCGCGATCTGCCGCTGCGTTACGCGGAGTTCGGCTCATGCCATCGCAACGAGCCGTCGGGCGCGCTGCACGGTCTCATGCGCGTGCGGGGCTTCGTTCAGGACGACGCGCACATTTTCTGCACCGAAGACCAGTTCATCGCCGAGTCGATCGCCTTCAACACGCTCGCCATGAGCGTGTATAAGGACTTCGGCTTCGAGCACATCGACATCAAGCTGTCGCTGCGCCCGGAACAGCGCGCCGGCACCGACGAGATCTGGGACCGCGCGGAGCAGGGCCTGCGCGAAGCGCTGACCGCGTGTGGTCTCAAGTGGGAAGAACTGGCGGGCGAGGGCGCGTTCTACGGCCCGAAGATCGAGTATCACATCAAGGACGCGCTCGGCCGGTCCTGGCAGTGCGGCACGCTGCAGCTCGACATGGTGCTGCCGGAGCGTCTGGGCGCCGAGTACGTCGCGGAGGACAACAGCCGACGCCGCCCGGTCATGCTTCACCGCGCGATCGTCGGTTCGATGGAGCGTTTCCTCGGCATCCTGATCGAGCACCATGCCGGTGCAATGCCGCCGTGGCTCGCGCCTGTGCAGGCAGTCGTGCTGAATATTGCCGAAAGTCAGGCCGAATACGCGGCATCTCTCGTCCAATCGTTGCAAAAACAAGGGCTTAGAGTTGAGGCCGATTTGCGCAACGAGAAGATTAGCTATAAAATACGCGAGCACACGCTGCAAAAGGTCCCGTATTTGCTGGTTGTCGGGGACAAGGAGCGTGAAGCGCAAACCGTGGCCGTGCGTGCTCGTGGCGGTGTCGATCTCGGCGTCATGCCGGTCGACGCATTCCTCGAACGTCTGCAGCAGGAAGTGCGGGCGTTCAAGTAAGTCACTCGCAGCGCGGCTAGTTTTTTCATCTTTAGAGGAAACGTAACATCGCTACTGATAAGTCGTCACATCGCATCAACGGTGAAATCACTGCACCGGAAGTGCGCTTGGTCGGAGTGGACAACGAGCCGCTCGGAATCGTGAAACTGGCCGAGGCGTTCCGTCAATCGGAACAGCTCGACGTGGATCTCGTCGAAATCGCGCCGCAGGCCTCGCCGCCTGTCTGCCGTTTGATGGATTACGGCAAGTTCAAGTACTCGGAAGCGAAGAAGCAGCACGAGGCAAAGCTGAAGCAGAAGATCGTGCAGGTGAAGGAAGTCAAATTCCGCCCCGGCACGGATGACGGTGATTACAACGTCAAGCTGCGCAACCTCACGCGCTTCCTCGAAGACGGCGACAAGACGAAAATCACGTTGCGTTTCCGTGGGCGCGAAATGGCGCACCAGGAAATCGGCATGCGCATGCTCGAACGCCTGAAGGCGGATCTGGACGAAGTCGGTCAGGTCGAGCAGATGCCGAAGATGGAAGGTCGCCAGATGATCATGGTGCTGGCGCCGAAGAAGAAGGCGAAGTAAGCACAGTAGTCAGCGATGGATCGCGCGCCGCCCGGTCTGTGGACACGGCGGCCAGCGCGGCATCGCTAGCGGTTTCAGAAGCGTGCCGGATCAGTGGCGCGGTTCATGAAAAGCGGCGGTCTTCCAACGAGATCGTCCGCATACAAGTGGCGCGTGGGTTTCGAAGGGCGGGAAGGGATCTTGGCCGGTACGTGAAGATCAGCCGCACACCCATGACCATCTAATAAACTGGAGTAGTTTCATGCCGAAGATGAAGACCAAGAAGAGTGCTGCAAAGCGCTTCGTGGTGCGTCCGGGCGGTACCGTCAAGCGCGGTCAGGCCTTCAAGCGCCACATTCTTACCAAGAAAACCACCAAGAACAAACGCCATCTGCGTGGCGCCACGGCCGTTCATGATTCCGATCTGAACTCCGTCCGCGCAATGCTGCCGTTCGCCTAACCTCATCTAACTTAAGGAGAGCAACATGCCTCGAGTAAAACGTGGGGTTACCGCACGGGCCCGTCACAAGAAGATCATTCGTCTGGCCAAGGGTTACCGCGGCCGTCGCAATAACGTCTATCGCATCGCCAAGCAAGCGGTCATGCGCGCTGGGCAGTACGCCTACCGCGATCGCCGCAACAAGAAGCGTGTGTTCCGCGCACTGTGGATCACGCGTATCAACGCGGCGGTGCGTCAGCACGACATGACCTACAGCGTGTTCATCAACGGCCTGAAGAAGGCTTCGATCGAACTCGACCGCAAGGTGCTGGCTGACATGGCTGTGTTCGACAAGGCTGCTTTTGCTGCGATCGTCAAGCAGGTGAAAGCCGCCGTCGCAGCCTAATTGCGAAATTAGTACTGCGTGGTTTGCCTGAGCGTCGCCGTGTCGTAGACGGTTGCGCGAAGGCAGAAAACGGGGCTCTCACCGAGCCCCGTTTTTGTTGGCCGGACGGTTTTGCGCATGACTTGGCCTGTGGGCTTCGTTGGCTTTGTTGCAGCCAGGTCACGCGCAAAACCGTAAATCAGATTGAACTTTCGACGTTGAAAAGATGGGATCAATGGATCTGGACCAGATTGTCGCCGACGCGAAAAGCGCCTTTGAACACGCCACCGATGCCACGACGCTCGAAAACGAGAAGGCCCGCTTTCTCGGCAAGTCCGGCGCGCTGACCGAACTGCTGAAGGGCTTGGGCAAGCTCGATCCCGAAGCGAAGAAAACGGAAGGCGCGCGCATCAATCTCGCCAAGCAGCAGGTCGAGGCCGCGCTCAACGCGCGCCGCCAGGCGCTGGCCGATGCGCTGCTGAATCAGCGTCTCGCCGCCGAAGCGATCGACGTCACGCTCCCCGGGCGCGGCGCGGGCGCGGGCACGCTGCATCCGGTGATGCGCACGTGGGAACGCGTCGAGCAGATTTTCGGCTCGATCGGTTTCGACGTGGCCGATGGTCCCGAAATCGAAACCGACTGGTATAACTTCACGGCGCTGAACAGCCCGGAGAACCATCCGGCGCGCTCGATGCAGGACACGTTCTACGTCGATGGCAAGGACGCCGAAGGACGCCCGCTCCTGCTTCGCACCCACACGAGCCCGATGCAGGTGCGCTACGCGCGCATGAACAAGCCGCCGATCAAGGTGATCGTGCCGGGCCGCACCTATCGCGTGGACAGCGACGCCACGCATTCGCCGATGTTCAATCAGGTCGAAGGCCTGTGGATCGAGGAGAACATCAGCTTCGCGGACCTGAAGGGCGTCTACACCGATTTCCTCAAGAAGTTCTTCGAGCGCGACGACATTCTCGTGCGCTTCCGCCCGTCGTATTTTCCGTTCACGGAGCCGTCGGCCGAGATCGACATGATGTTCGAGCACGGCAAGAACGCGGGCAAATGGCTGGAGATCTCCGGCTCGGGCCAGGTGCATCCGACCGTCATCCGCAACATGGGTCTGGACCCGGAGCGGTATATCGGCTTCGCGTTCGGCAGCGGCCTCGAGCGTCTGACCATGCTGCGTTACGGCGTGCAGGACTTGCGCCTCTTCTTCGAGAACGATCTGCGTTTCCTGCGCCAGTTCGCCTGAAGCCGCACAGCCCGCGACGCCCGGTTTGCGCAGAAGCATCGGGCGAGAGACACCACCTCATTCGAACGTAGACACACATGCAATTCCCCGAATCATGGCTCCGTAGCTTCGTCGATCCCAAGCTCTCGACTGACGAACTCGCTCACGCGCTGACGATGGCCGGTCTCGAAGTCGAAGACCTGCGCCCGGTCGCGCCGCCGACCGCGAAGATCGTCGTCGGGCAAGTGCTGGAAGTGGCGAAGCATCCGAACGCCGACAAGCTCAACGTCTGCCAGGTCGATGCCGGCACGGGCGAGCAGTTGAACATCGTCTGCGGCGCGCCGAACGTGTCGCCGGGCATCAAGGTGCCGGTCGCGCTGATCGGCGCTGTTTTGCCGCCAGTTGAAGCGGGCGGCGAGCCGTTCGCCATCAAGCCGACGAAGCTGCGCGGCATCGACAGTCAGGGCATGCTGTGCTCGGCGCGCGAACTGAAGCTTTCCGAAGACCACAGCGGTTTGCTGATTCTTCCGGCGGACGCGAAGGTCGGCGAGGACATCCGCCAAGCGCTGAACCTCGACGACACCGTCTTCGAAATCAAGCTCACGCCGAACAAGGCGGATTGCCTCTCGGTGTTCGGCGTCGCGCGCGAAACGGCTGCGATCACCGGCGCGCCGCTGACGACGCTCGACATGCCGCCCGTCAAGACGACGCTCGACGAAACGCTGCCGGTCAAGGTGCTGGCGCCGGACTTGTGCGGCCGCTTCTCCGGCCGCGTGATTCGCGGCGTGAATGCACGCGCGAAGACGCCGCAATGGATGGTCGAGCGTCTCGAACGCGCGGGCCAGCGCAGCATCTCCGCGCTCGTCGATATCTCGAACTACGTGATGCTCGAACTCGGCCGTCCGACGCACGTGTTCGATCTCGACAAGATTCACGGCGGTATCGAAGTGCGCTGGGGCAAGAAGGGCGAATCGCTGAAGCTCTTGAACGGCAACACCGTCGAGCTGGATGAAACCGTCGGCGTGATCGCGGACGATCGTCAGGTGGAAAGTCTCGCGGGCATCATGGGCGGCGACAGCACGGCTGTCTCGCTCGATACCACGAACATCTATCTGGAAGCCGCGTTCTGGTGGCCCGACGCTATCCGCGGCCGCGCGCGCAAGTACAACTTCTCGACGGATGCGGCGCATCGCTTCGAACGCGGCGTCGATTATTCGACGACGGTCGAGCATATCGAACGCATCTCGCAACTGATCCTCGATATCTGCGGCGGCGAAGCCGGTCCGGTCGACGACCAGACTCTGAACGTGCCCGAGCGTCGTCCGGTGACGATGCGCGTCGAGCGCGCGCATCGCATCATCGGCGTCGAGATCGGCGCGGAAGAGATCGCGCAGATTTTCACACGCTTGAACCTCGCGTTCGAACGTGACGGCGATACCTTCAAGGTGACGCCGCCGCCGTATCGCTTCGATATCGAGATCGAGGAAGACCTGATCGAGGAAGTCGCGCGCATCTACGGCTTCGAGAAGATTCCGGCGCGCCCGCCCGTGGCCGCGAGCGAAATGCGCCGCACGAACGAGACGGTCCGCTCCATTCACGTGCTGCGCCACGCGGTTGCCGCGCGCGACTATTCGGAGACGGTCAACTTCAGCTTCGTGGACGCCGAGTGGGAGAAGGACTTCGCCGGCAACGACAATCCGGTCAGGCTCATCAACCCGATCGCGAGCCAGCTTTCGGTCATGCGCACGACGCTCTTCGGCAGTCTGATCGACGTGCTGCGCTACAACCTGAACCGCCGCGCGGACCGCATCCGCGTGTTCGAAGCAGGGCGCGTGTTTCTGCGCGATGCATCGGTGAAGGCGGGCGAACTCGCCGTGGAAGGCTTCGCGCAGCCAAAGCGCATCGGCGGTCTCGCGTATGGTCCCGCGCTCGAAGAGCAGTGGGGCGTGGCGTCGCGCCAAGTCGACTTCTTCGACGTGAAGGGCGATGTCGAGGCGCTGTTCGCGCCGGTCGTGCCGCGCTTCGTCAAGGCCGAGCATCCGGCGCTGCATCCGGGACGCAGCGCGCGCATCGACGTCGCGGGGCGCGCGGTCGGGTGGATCGGCGAATTGCATCCGCGCTGGATGCAGAAGTACGACCTGCCGCACGCGCCGATTCTCTTCGAAATCGATGCGGAGGCGCTCATGGAACGCGCGCTGCCGACGCCGTCCGAGGTATCGAAATTCCCGCCGGTGCGCCGTGATATCGCCGTCGTCGTGGACCAGAATGTGCCCGTGCAGGCGCTTCTCGACGAGCTCGAAAACGCCCGTTCCGAGCCCGCCTGCAAGTACGTCACGCGGGTTGTGCTTTTCGACGAATTCCGTCCAAAATCAAACACTTCCGGCGGTTTGGGAGCGCATGAGAAAAGTCTTGCCTTCCGTGTAACGTTGCAAGATACTGGCGGCACGCTTCAGGACGAAACGGTCGACACGGCCATCAACACGCTGGTGGATCGCCTGGCTCGAGTACACGGCGCGCGGTTGCGCGGATAGCCTGCAGTTGGCCCCTCCGTCTCAATCGCATTTGCCGTTTTACCGATATGAACCAAATGAACTCGAGTGATTTCGAAGCCCTTCTTTCGGCGCAGCGTAGCGCCATGACTCGCGACAACACCACTTCGGGCGCGTTGTCGAACGACACGCCGACGCTCACCAAAGCCGAACTGGCGGAAATGCTGTTCGACCACGTCGGTCTGAACAAGCGCGAAGCGAAGGACATGGTCGAAGCGTTCTTCGAGGTCATCCGCGACGCGCTCGAAAGCGGCGACAGCGTCAAGCTGTCGGGCTTCGGCAACTTCCAGTTGCGCGACAAGCCGCAGCGTCCGGGACGCAATCCGAAGACTGGCGAAGCCATTCCCATCGCGGCGCGGCGGGTCGTCACGTTTCATGCGAGCCAGAAGCTGAAGGCGCTGGTCGAAACGGGAGCGGAGACGAGTCTGACTCGCTGACGCGTATCTCGCGCCTGAGGGCGCATCCCGCTGTCCGACCGCCGCGCTTCATCGACATCACTCACCACGATGGTTGATCGACGATGGAAAAAGTCGTCTTGCCTCCGATCCCGGCCAAGCGTTATTTCACGATTGGCGAAGTCAGCGAGTTGTGCGGCGTCAAGCCGCACGTGCTGCGCTATTGGGAACAGGAGTTCACGCAGCTCAGGCCCGTCAAGCGGCGCGGCAATCGCCGGTACTATCAGCATCACGAAGTACTGCTGATCCGGCGGATTCGCGAACTGCTTTACGAGCAGGGCTTCACGATCAACGGCGCGCGTAATCGGCTCGACGCGCAAGGGCGCGCCAATGGCGACGATGCCATGTCTGCCGAGACGCCCGGCGCGGGAGAGGCGCAGCAGCCGGCGGTCGACGTGGACCAGCTTCGCAAGGAGATCATGCAGGTGATCGATCTGCTCGGCGGGTAAGCGCCGGTGCCATGAATACGAAAAAGCCGCGATCGCGTATCGCGGCTTTTTCGTTTGTATCGAGCGTGCATGGAGCGCCGGCTGTACGATACCCGCGTGTCTTTCTCGTTCTTTTCAGGGAGGCTTTATGCGTGTGTTGATCGTGGGCGCGACGGGATTGCTGGGCACGGAGATCGCGCGGATTCTTGCGCCCGAGCACGATGTCATAACGGCGAGCCGCAAAGGCTCGGATGTCGCCGTGGATTTGTCGGACAAGGCGAGCATCGCGGCCATGTACTCGAAGGTCGGCAACGTGAGCGCGGTGCTATGCGTCGGCGGAACGGCGAAGTTCGCGCCGCTCGACGCGCTTTCCGACGACGACTTCGCGTTCAGTCTCGCCAACAAGCTGATGGGACAGGTCAACCTCGTGCGCTGCGCGATCGGCCATGTGAACGAGGGCGGCTGCATCACGCTGACGAGCGGCACGCTCGCTCAACAGCCGATGATCGGCAGCGCGGCCGTGAGTATCGTCAACGCGGGCGTCGAAGGATTCGCGCGTGCGGCGGCGCTGGAGTTGCAGGCGAAAATGCGCGTCAACGCGGTGAGTCCGGGGTGGGTCGCGGAGACGCTTCAGTCGATGGGCAAGGATCCGTCGAGCGGCATCCCGGCCGCCGATGTGGCGCGGGCATACAAGCGCACGATCGACGAAGCGATGACCGGAGAAGTGCTGCTCGTCGCCAAGGGATGAACAGCGTCAGCCCGGTGCGGCTTTGACGCTTTTCTCCGATCCCGCGACCGACCAATAGACGATGCTGGGCCCGATACCGCGGGGTGGGTAAATGCGCCAGTCGTTCGCGCCGTGGTGAAAGAAATAGAGCGCGTAGAAGCCGCCGCGTATTGTGTCGGGCGCGCTGACACAGACATAGCGGCTTCCGCCGGGATAGATGCGGCCGAAGCGCGCGACGCGCGCAGCACTTCGCGCGTCGAACCTTCTGGCGATCTCACTGCGCAACGAGGATGCGATGGGATCGGGCTGGGCGCGCCTGTGATCGACAGGCGCGCAAGCGGACAGAGGCATTGCGGTGCCGCTCCTTATGTGTCAGTCGAACATTAGAGCTTAAGTGGCTGTTACGCAAGTGAATTCTCGCGCGCTGCAGCGGTTTCGAGACACGCGCTCGACGCGGAGCTTCGTCGCGGCAAAGAGAGGAAACCGTTGCCGCATTAGACAAAAGGCTCTCCGGCCAGAAGCCGGAGAGCCTTTTGAATTTTGGTCGGGGCGAGAGGATTTGAACCTCCGACCACCTGCACCCCATGCAGGTACGCTACCAGGCTGCGCTACGCCCCGAAAGAGCGAAAGTATATCAGAGCGAAACGGATAGTAGAACTGCTTCGGCGATTTTTACGGCAAACGTCGAAGAATCCACTCCTGCCGCTCATGCGTTACGACGCCGCTGCCGAGGTGGCTTCGGCTTCCACCATGTCCGGCATCTTCTCCTCCACGACGCGCGGCTGGGCGCTCCGTTGCCGCTGCCGGAACCGCAGCGCCAGCACCAGCGACACCGCGCACGGAACGAGATAGCCGAGCACGCGCGCGCTCCACGCCGTGCGCGATCCGACGGCCTCGTACCGCGTATGCGCATGAAAGCCCGCGGACGCGAACACCATCGTCAGCGTGAAGTCGAGCACCATGGCCAGCACGCAAAAGACGCAGTAGATGAGCGCGCCGTTCCAGACCGGTTTGCCGATCGCCGCGTTGGCCGTGCGGCACGCGAAGAGCACGGCGCCCAGCAGTAACAGATTGAAAAGCAACGGAACCCAGGGGAAGTCCATGTGCGGATGCCTCATGCGCTGAAGAGATCGGCAGTCCGCCAACCGGACGCCGGGCGCGATCTTCACACGCAGCCCCGTTTCGCTTGAATAAGAGTATTCCTAATCAGTTTGGCCGATCCGCCAGCGCGCCGGAGAGAAAGTCGATGAACGTGCGCACCTTCGTCGTCATGTACTTGCGGCTCGTGTACACCGCGTAGACGGCTGGCGCAAAGGCCGCGTAGCTCGGCAAGACGCGCACGAGCGCGCCCGATGCCAACTCCGCTTCGACGATCCACAGCGGAAAATATGCGAGGCCGATGCCGGCTTTCACCAGTTGTAGCGCCATCGAAGTGTCGTTTGTTTTCAACACGGCTTGATTTTTGACGGTGAAAGCGCCGTCCGGGCCGGACAGCGTGACGGACTCGATGTTCGTATATGTCGGCAAGACCATGCGATGCCGCGCGAGATCATCGGGATGGCGAGGCTCGCCGTGACGTTCGAGGTAAGCGCGCGAGCCAGCCAGCACGAACGGCATCGTGCACAGCGGCCGCACGATCAGCGAGGGCGAAGGCTCCGACGTCGCGCGCAATGCCATGTCGTAGCCTTCTTCGACGAGATCGACGAAGCGGTTCTCCAGCCGCAAGTCGACCAGCACGCCGGGATAACGCGCCTGATACGCGACGAGCAGATCCGCGAACCGCCGATTTGCGAACCAGCCCGGCGCCGTCACCTTCAGCACGCCCTTCGGCTCGGCGGTCTGCGCGCCGACCGCCGCCTCGGCCGCCTGCAATATATCGAGCGCCTCGCGGGACTGCTCGTAATAGACGCTGCCGGCTTCGGTCAGGCTCAGGCGCCGTGTCGTGCGGTTCAGGAGCCGCACGCCGAGTTGACGTTCGAGATTCGCGACATGCTTGCTCGTCATCGCCGTCGACATGTCGAGGCGCTCGGCTGCCTTCACGAAGCTGCCGGCTTCGACCACTTCGCGAAACACGCGCAGGCTGGTGAGCGCATCCATCGTTCAGAGTCCGCGGGAAAGGGAAAGCGCGATCTTAGCCGGATCACTTCGGCCATTCATCGAGCGCGTCGTTGAAGAGCGAGGCGACGACGCCGCGCAGCCAGGTCGTGCGCGGATCGTTGTGATACTTGCGATGCCAGTGCTGCTTCAAGTCGAAGCGCGGCAACGGGAGCGGCGGCTCGGCAAGCGTGATCGACGCGTGCTCGGCGACATACGCGAAGCCGATCGCATGCGGCACCGTCGCGATCAGATCCGTGCGCGAGAGAATGAACGGCAGGCTCATAAAGTGCGGAGTCTCCAGCACGGCGCGGCGCCGCACGCGCTCTTTGTCCAGATAATTCTCAAGGATTTCCTGGCTGCGACCTTCGGCGCGCACGACCGCGTGACCGCATTCGACGAAGCGTTCGAGCGTGAGCGGCGCATTCGCAAATGGATGATCGCGCCGCATCAGGCAGATGAAGCGATGTGAGAAAAGCCGCTGCTGGAAGAAGTTGTTGCCGTGCAGGTCGGGGAAATAACCGACGGCCAGATCGATGTCGCCGGACGCGAGCCCGCGCTCGACTTCGCCGTGCGATGCGGACACCGAGCGCAGATTCGCGTGCGGCGCTTCCTTCGCGAACGCCTGCAACAGACGCGGCAGAAACACGATCTCGCCGACATCCGAGAGCGCGATCGCGAACGTGTCGGTGCTCGAAGACGGATCGAAATGCTGCGTGTCGAGCAGGCCGCGCTCGATGCGGCTCAGCGCCTCGCGCGCCGCGGGCACGAGCGCGAGCGCGCGCGGCGTCGGTTCCATGCCGCGCGACGTGCGCACGAAGAGCGGATCGTTGAAATACTCGCGCAGCCGCCCGAGCGCCGTCGAGACACGCGGCTGACTCACGCCGAGCCGTTCGGCTGCGCGGCTCACGTTGCGCGTCTCCTCGATGGCGACGAGAAACGGAATCAGGTTCAGGTCGAGGTCGTTCATGATGTGGACCGCGGGCCGCCGTCAGCCGCGTCGCGCGACCAGTTCAGACACGCGTTGCGCCGCGCTTTGCAGCGGGTCGAGAAATGCCTTGACCATCTGCTTCGCGTTCTTTCGCTGCGCGTTGCCGCTGATATTGAGCGCCGCAATCACGCGGCCTTGCCGGTCGCGGATCGGCGCGGACATCGAAATCAGCCCTTCCTCCAGTTCCTGATCGACAATCGCCCAGCCCTGACGGCGCACGAGCGCGATCGCGTCTTTCAACGCATTGCGGTCGGTGATCGTATGCGGCGTTCTCGCGACGATGTCGCTGGCGTCGAGCACCGCGTCGAGCCGCGCGTCGTCGAGCGCCGAAAGCAGCACGCGGCCCATCGACGTACAGAACGCGGGCAGACGGCTGCCGATGGACAGATTCTGCGTGATGATCTTGTGCGTCGGCACGCGCAGCACATAGACGATCTCGGCGCCGTTCAGCACGGCCGCCGAACAGCTCTCGTGAACCTGCTCGACGAGATCCTCCATGACGGGCTCGGCCAGATTCCAGAACGGCATCGACGTGAGATAGGCGAAGCCGAGATCGAGAATCTTCGGCGTCAGTTGAAAGAGCCGGCCGTCGGCTTCCACATAGCCGAGCGACTGCAACGTGAGCAGAATGCGCCGCGCGCCGGCGCGCGTGAGGCCCGTGGCGGCGGCGACATCGGTGAGCGTCTGCGCGGGGCGGCTCGCATCGAACGAACGAATCACGGCCAGGCCGCGCGCGAACGACTGCACGTAGGCGTCGCCGGGACGCGAGGGCGCGTCCTGCACGTCGGTATCGAAGGAGGGCGTTGGAAGCTTGTTCATGACATTCTCGACGGCTCTGGCTCCGTACAAACCCGCGAATTGCGCGGGTTTCGTTGACACTGCAACGAACGCGGGACTACCATTCGGTTGTTCGCTAAACGAATCGATGTTCGCATATCGAACAACCTCACGCAAGCGTCATCGACGCGCAGGTAAACCCGAAGTTCAACGCAGCGCGCAGTGTCTGCGCGCGCCGAACGGGACCGGAGAAGAACGGCAATGATCAACAAGATTTTCGAATCGCTCGCGTCCGCGGTGGCGGATGTTCACGACGGAGCGACCATCATGATCGGCGGATTCGGCACGGCGGGCATGCCGTCCGAACTGATCGACGCGCTCATCGAGCAGGGCGCGCGCGAGCTGACCATCGTGAACAATAACGCGGGCAACGGCGACACCGGGCTCGCCGCGCTCCTGAAGGCAAAGCGCGTGCGCAAGATCATCTGCTCGTTCCCCCGGCAGACGGATTCGCATGTATTCGACGCCCTCTACCGCGCCGGCGAGATCGAGCTGGAACTCGTGCCGCAGGGCAATCTCGCGGAGCGCATTCGCGCGGCGGGCGCGGGCATCGGCGGCTTCTTCACGCCGACCGGCTACGGCACGAAACTCGCGGAAGGCAAGGAAACACGCGAAATCGACGGCAAGCATTACGTGCTGGAATCGCCGCTGCATGCAGACTTCGCGCTCGTGAAGGCGTTCAAGGGCGACCGCTGGGGCAATCTGGTCTATCGTAAGACGGCGCGCAACTTCGGGCCGATCATGGCGAGCGCCGCAAAGACGGCCATCGTGCAGGTGTCGAAAGTCGTGCCGCTCGGCGAACTCGACCCGGAACACATCGTGACGCCCGGCATATTCGTGCAGCGCGTCGTGGAAGTGCCGCAAGCGGTGCATGCCGCCGAACTCGCCGCCGAAGCCGCATAAAGGATCAATGCCATGAAGAAACTGACTCGTGACGAAATGGCCAAGCGCGTGGCCGCGGACATTCCCGAAGGCGCTTATGTGAATCTGGGCATCGGCGTGCCGACGCTCGTCGCCAACCATCTCGCGGCGGACCGCGAGATCTTCCTGCACAGCGAAAACGGACTGCTCGGCATGGGCCCGGCGCCCGCGAAAGGCGAAGAAGACGACGAACTCATCAACGCGGGCAAACAGCACGTCACGCTCTTGACGGGCGGCGCGTTCTTCCATCACGCGGATTCGTTCGCGATGATGCGCGGCGGACATCTCGACTTCTGCGTGCTGGGCGCGTTCCAAGTGTCGGCGAAAGGCGATCTCGCCAACTGGCACACCGGCGCGCCCGACGCGATTCCGGCTGTCGGCGGCGCGATGGACCTCGCCATCGGCGCAAAGCAGGTTTACGTGATGATGGAACTGCTCACGAAGCAGGGCGAAAGCAAGCTCGTGGCCGAGTGTTCGTATCCGGTGACGGGCGTGCAGTGCGTGGACCGCGTCTACACGGACCTCGCCGTGTTCGACGTCACGCCCGATGGCTTCGCGGTGCGCGAGATCGTCGACGGTCTGTCGTTCGAGGAATTGCAGAAGCTGGCGAACGTGCCGCTTCAGTACACGCCGGTATCCGAGGCAGCCTGAGAGACATAGGCAGAGACAAACAGAACTGGAGCAAGCGATGAAAGATGCATTCGTATGTGACGCGATCCGCACGCCGTTCGGCCGCTACGCCGGCTCGTTGTCATCGGTGCGCGCGGACGATCTGGGCGCCGTGCCGCTGCGCGCGCTGATGGAGCGCAACAAGGAAGTGGACTGGGAAGCGGTCGAGGAAGTCATCTACGGCTGCGCGAATCAGGCGGGCGAAGACAACCGCAACGTCGCGCGCATGTCCGCGCTGCTCGCGGGCTTGCCGGTCGGCGTGCCGGGCTCCACGGTGAATCGGCTCTGCGGTTCGGGCATGGACGCCATCGGCATCGCGGCGCGCGCCATCAAGTCGGGCGAGGCGGGGCTGCTCGTCGCGGGCGGCGTCGAAAGCATGAGCCGCGCGCCGTTCGTGATGGGCAAGGCGACGAGCGCGTTCTCGCGTCAGGCCGATATCTACGATACGACCATCGGCTGGCGTTTCGTCAATCCGCTGATGAAGAAGCAGTACGGCGTCGACTCGATGCCCGAAACCGCCGAGAACGTCGCGGACGACTACAAGGTGAGCCGCGAAGATCAGGACGCGTTCGCGCTGCGCAGCCAGCAGAAGGCGGCGCGCGCGCAGAAGGACGGCTCGCTCGCGCAGGAAATCACGCCGGTCACGATCCCGCAGAAAAAGGGCGATGCCATCGTCGTCGATCGCGACGAGCATCCGCGCGAAACGAGCCTCGAAGCGCTGGCGAAGCTCAAGGGCGTCGTGCGCCCGGACGGCAGCGTGACGGCGGGCAACGCATCGGGCGTGAACGACGGCGCCTGCGCGCTTCTGATCGCCGACGAGGACAGCGCGAAGCGCCACGGCCTCACGCCGCGCGCGCGCATTCTCGGCATGGCGACCGCAGGCGTGCCGCCGCGCGTGATGGGCATCGGGCCCGGCCCCGCGTCGCAGAAGCTGCTCGCGCGTCTTGGCATGACCATCGACCAGATGGACGTGATCGAGCTGAACGAAGCGTTCGCCTCGCAGGGCCTCGCGGTGCTGCGCATGCTCGGCGTCGGCGACGACGATCCGCGCGTCAATCCGAATGGCGGCGCGATCGCGCTCGGGCATCCGCTCGGCGCGAGCGGCGCGCGGCTCGTCACTGCGGCGACGTATCAGCTGGAACGCACCGGCGGCCGCTTCGCGCTGTGCACCATGTGCATCGGCGTGGGGCAGGGCATCGCGATGGTCATCGAACGCGTCTGACGAGCATGTTCGACTCCACCGGACGCCTGACCGACCTCATCTGCGGCAGCGAAGCGGCCAACGCGGTCTGGTCGCCGCGCGCCACCGTGCAGGCCATGCTCGATGTCGAAGCGGCGCTCGCGCGCGCGTCGGCGAAAGCGGGCGTGATTCCCGCGAGCGCCGTCGATGCGATCGTCGCCGCGTGCGACGCCGACAACATCGACGCCGCGGCGCTCATGTCGGGCGCGGCGGCGGGCGGCAATCTCGCGATTCCGCTCGTCAAGCAACTGACCGCCGTCGTCAAGGCGCGCGACGCCGAAGCCGCGAAGTACGTGCATTGGGGCGCGACGAGCCAGGACATCATCGACACGGGCGTCGTGCTGCAATTGCGCGCGGCGCTCGATCTCATCGACGCTGATCTGCAAGCGCTCGCAAACGCGCTTGCGAATCAGGCGGACAAGCATCGCGCGACGCCGATGATCGGCCGCACGTGGCTGCAACAAGCGCTGCCGATCACGCTCGGCCTGAAGTTCGCGCAATGGCTGGACGCGGTGACGCGTCATCGCGCGCGTCTCGCCGATGTGCGCGAACGCGCGCTCGTGCTCCAGTTCGGCGGCGCGGCGGGCACGCTGGCGAGCCTGCGCGACAAGGCGCTGCCGACGGCGCACGCGCTCGCCGATGACCTGCGCCTCGCGCTGCCCGCGCTGCCGTGGCACACGCAGCGCGATCGGATCGCGGAAGCGGCGTCGTTCTTCGGCATGCTGACGGGCACGCTCGGCAAGATCGCGCGGGACATTTCGCTCATGATGCAGACGGAGCTCGGCGAAGTGGCCGAGCCGTCGGCGGCGGGCAAGGGCGGCTCGTCGACGATGCCGCACAAGCGCAACCCGGTCGGCTGCGCGGCCGTGCTCACGGCGGCCACGCGCGCGCCGAATCTCGTCGCGACGATCTTCGCGGGCATGGTGCAGGAACACGAGCGCGCGCTCGGCGGCTGGCAAGCCGAGTGGGAAGCGTTGCCGGACCTCGCGCGGCTGACGGCGGGCGCGCTCGCCAACGTGAAAGACATCGTGCCGGGCCTCGAAGTGAACGTCGGGCGGCTCGCGGCGAACCTGAACGCGACGAACGGCCTCGTGCTCGGCGAAGCCGTGATGCTCGCGCTCGGCGACGCCATCGGCCGGCTCGACGCGCACAAGCTCGTCGAAGGCGCGTCGAAGGCGGCGGTCGCGAGCGGTCAGTCGCTCTTCGACGTGCTCGCCGCGAACGAAACGGTCAGCGCGCATCTGTCGCAAGCGCGTCTCAAGGAACTGCTCGATCCGGCGAACTACGTCGGTCAGGCTCAGGCGTTCGTCGATGCCGCGCTCGCGCAGCATCGCCAGTATCAAGATCAAGATACGGAGCAATAACAGCATGCCTTTCGCCGCTATCAATCAAACCCGGATTCACTACCGGATCGACGCCACCGCCGGCAACGACGCGCCGTGGCTCGTACTCTCGAATTCGCTCGGCGCGGACGTGTCGATGTGGACCCCGCAGGTCGAGGCGTTCGCGAAACACTACCGCGTGCTGCGCTACGACACGCGCGGTCACGGCCATTCGGATGTGCCGCCCGGCCCGTACACCGTCGATCAGCTGATCGGCGACGTCGTCGCGCTGATGGATCATCTCGGCATCGAGCGCGCGAACTATTGCGGCCTCTCGATGGGCGGCCTGACCGGCATCGGCCTCGCCGCGCGTCATCCCGAGCGGTTCTCGCGCGTCGTGCTGTCCAACACGGCCGCGAAGATCGGTTCGGACGCCGTCTGGACGCCGCGCGCCGCGAAAGCGCGCGAGACGGGCGGCATGGCCGCGCTCACCGACAGCGTCATCGCGCGCTGGTTCACGGAACCGTTCATCGAGCGGGAGCGGCTCGTGCTCGCGAATATCCGCGATGTGTTCCGCCATACCTCGGGCGACGGCTACGCGTCCAACTGCGAGGCGATCCGCGACGCCGACCTTCGGGAAGAAGCGAAGGCCATCGCGCTGCCGGTGCTCGTGATTGCGGGCACGCACGACATGTCGACGACGGCCGAGCAGGGCCGCGAACTCGCGGGCGTCATCGGCGGATCGCGCTACGTCGAACTGGATGCCGCGCATCTGTCGAACATCGAGAAGCACGACGCCTATACGCACGCCGTGCTCGACTTCCTCGGAGAACAGCAATGACCGACGACGAACGCTACGAAGCCGGCATGAAGGTGCGCCGCGCGGTGTTGTCCGACGCGCACGTGGACCGGTCGCTTGCCAACCGCACGGACCTCACGACCGAGTTTCAGAACTTCATCACGCGTTACGCGTGGGGCGAGATCTGGACGCGCGAAGGCTTGCCGCGGCACACGCGCAGTCTCATCACCATCGCGATGATGGTGGCGCTCAACCGCAGCGAAGAACTCGCGCTGCACCTGCGCGCCGCGAAAAACAATGGCGTGACGCAGGACGAGATCAAGGAAGTGCTGATGCAGACCGCGGTCTATTGCGGCGTGCCCGCGGCGAATTCGGCGTTCCACCTCGCGCAGAAAATCTTCGAGGAGGAAGCGCGGTCGGGCGGGCAGTAAACGGGTCACTTTCGGAAAAAAGCCGTCTCCGCGATGCCGGAGACGGCTTTTGCGCTTTTAGAACGCGTAGTACGGCCCGTTGCCCGCTGGCGTCGCGCGGCCTTCGAGCGCGGTGAACACGCGCCGGCCGTAGAAGAACGGCAGGCCCCAGTCGAAGAAGCCGCTCGCCGGCCCCGCCAGATTGCTGAACGCGTTGTTGCCGCTCGACAGGAGCGTCGTCGCTTTGGCGACGGAAAACGACACGCCGGCCGACGCGCCGGTCGCGGAACTGAGCGTGGCGTTGAGCGTTTGCGTCGTCGCTGGGCAGTACCAGACGCCGCACGACGTGAGCGTGGTCGACGGAAAGAAGAGGCCGTTCGATCCGCTGTCGATGAAGCTGGAGCCGTAGTCGCTGCCGCCGAAGTTCGTCGAGACGTAGCCTGTGATCGAGTTGGACTTGAGCACCGTCGCGGAGCCCAACAGATTATTCGCCTGCGATCCGATGCCGAAGGTCATCGTTCCCGCGACCGCGGACGCGCCTTCAGGCGGCACGGCCGGCAATTCGATCAGCACGCCGTTGTTGTCCGTGGCGAAGCGCGCGACCGGATTCGTCACTTGCTGCGCGACGGCAACCGTGGTCGCCGAACACGCGCTCGGCGTGCAGTCGTAGTACCAGCGCGGCATCGCGGATGCCGCGCAACCGCCGCCGCAATCGGCGGTGAACGGCCCGACGCCGAGAATGCCGTTGCCGCGCAGGTTCGACGCAGTGAGCATCGGCAGACCGGACTGGCTGCAATCCGTGGCGGCGGCGGGGACGGCCGAATCCGCGATCAACTGAACGGAGGTCGCGCTCGCCACCTGGCCGGCGAGGCGCACATCGGCCTGGCGGACCGCGCCCCACGTGTAGCCGGAGCCGAACACCGCGCATTCCGCGACCGCCGAATTGCCCGAGCTGCCCGCCTTGCCCGCCACCAGAGGCAACGCAATCGACGGATCGAGCGCGGAAGCGAGCACGCGCAAGCCTTGCGAGCCGGTATCGACCTGAATGTTGTCGATGGTCTGGCACGTGTTCGTGCCGGGCACGCAGAGCGTGACGCTCGTTTGCAGCATGTTGCGCGTGCCGGTGGGAATGCGCGTCACCCGAATCGGCTGCACGTTGGGCGTCGTCGATTGAACGACGACGTTGCTCTCGGCGCTCGGTGCGCTCGCGGCGGGCGGCGCGCTCGCGGCAACCGGCGTGCTGGCCGGCGCGGGCGTGCTTGCGGCCGTCGGCGCGGGCGTGGCTGGCGAGGCGGCCGTGCTCCCCGAGCCACCGCCGCCGCATGCATGAAGCAGCAGGCAGACGGCGATCACGGGCAGGCGGCAAAGCGTGCGGATGGTCATGGCTGGTCTCTCGCGCTTTATTGAATATCGGCTGCCGATACGCCCGGGGGCAACGCGCTCGCGAGCCATGCGCGTCCGGTGAATTCGCGCAATCGCGTTCGGTTCTCGACCCTCAGATCCGCGTCCGAGACGCGCGCCGTGTGCAGTCCGGCATCGCCCGCCGTTGCGCTCGCGCCGTCCCGAAAGCGCGAGAAGTAAGCGCCGAGCAGCGCTTCGACGTTCGGCATCGCCGGTCCGCGCCACGACACGGCGTACACGGTGCCGGCCGCATCGACGTATTCGCGCACGACGATCCCGTGCGGATCGCTCGTCTCGCGGTAGGTCACGAGCCCGCTCTGCGCCCGGTGGACGACCGCGCCGTCCGAAGCATCCGACGTGCGTTTCGTGGCGCCGAGCTGCGCATGACACAGCGTGCTGATGCCGAGCGAGAAACACAGGGCCGCAGCGAGGTACTGAGGATGTCTTAAGTTCCGCATCGTTCTCTCCGATCGTTTTAGGAGCAGTCCTATTTTTGGGATCGAATTTTAAGATGAATGCGGAGCAGGGCGATACCGGACGCGGTTTACTCGGAAACTGAAGAAATGAGACAGATAAATCTGAAAAAACAAGACCTTGCGCAGAGCCGGCGCTGCCCATTGACGATTTGCGCGGATGTCATAAATTGTCAAATGTGTGAGGAGCGGTCGAATGCCGATGGCGCCCGATGCGATCTCGGCGGGCCGGATGACGGACGGCGGTCCGCGATCTGACTGCGACCTTCGAGCTTGCTGCGCGAGTCGCTTACCCCTCTTTTTGCACGGCGTTGCGCCGGACCGGTAAAATGCCGGGTTGATCCACGGACGACCCCGTGGCGTAGCGGAAGGACTTTCCAGACATGACAGATTTTCGTGTAACCAAGCGGATGGCTGCGCTTTTCGCGGTGGCCGGAATCGTGGCGGGTTGCGGCACCTCATCGCCCACCGCGATCAACTACAAGAGCGACCAACGCTCGAAGCAATCGTCGCTCGCCGTTCCGCCGAACCTTCTCGACGAAGCGGTCGACCAGCGTTCGTTGCCGCCGCAAGGCGGCCAGGCGTCGCTCTCGGATCTCCAGCAGGTTCAGAAAGTCGCGCCGAGCGCGCCGACCGTGGTGCCGCCGGTTTCCGGCATGCATATCCAGCGCGACGGCGCGGAACGCTGGCTCGTCATCGACAACAAATCGCCCGATCAGGTCTGGCCGCAAATCCGCCGCTTCTGGCAGGAGCAGGGCTTCCTGCTCGTCGTGGATTCGCGCGACAAGGGCGTGATGGAAACCGACTGGAACGAAACCCATCCGCAGATCTCGGATGGCCTCATTCGCGACACGCTCGCGAAGGCGACCGGCAACTCCTACGTGACCGCCGAGCGCAACAAGTACCGCACGCGTCTGGAAGCGGGATCGAACGGCGGCACGTACGTGTTCATCAGCCAGAA
This sequence comes from Caballeronia sp. BCC1704, assembly GCF_902833455.1. Taxonomy (NCBI): domain Bacteria; kingdom Pseudomonadati; phylum Pseudomonadota; class Betaproteobacteria; order Burkholderiales; family Burkholderiaceae; genus Caballeronia; species Caballeronia sp. BCC1704. The sequence continues at coordinate 1,549,297 of NZ_CADFFT010000001.1, forward strand.
GGGCATGCGCGAGGCGCTGACCGGCGTGAACAACGACACGAGCCAGTGGCAGGCGCGTCCGAACGATCCGGCGCTCGAAAGCGAATATCTGAAGCGGCTCATGTCGTCGCTCGCCGTCGCTGATTCGCGTCAGGCGGCGGGCGTCGCGGGCGCAGCGGACACCACAGCGTCCGCGAACGCGCAGCCCGCGAAGGGCGGCGACAGCAAGGCGGCCGCCACGGCCGCGCAGAACGTCGCGAACGCCGGCAATAGCCCGATTCGCAACGAGACCGTGCCGCACGCCGACTCGGCGCAACTGACCTTGCCCGAAGCGTACGACCGCGCGTGGCTGCGCGTGGGCATCGCGCTCGACCGGGCGAACTTCACGGTGGACGATCGGGATCGGGCGCGCGGCGTCTACTTCGTGCGTTATGCGGACCCGAACGACAAGTCGGCGCGCGAGCAAGGCTTCTGGAGTCAGGTTTTCCACGGCCGCAAGGAAATCGCCGTGAAGCAGTATCAGGTCAACGTGCGCGCCATTACCGAAGGCGAAACGCGCGTCGCGATCGTCGATGACAACGGCCAGGTGGATTCGTCTCCGCAAGCGCGGCAGATCATGGCATTGCTCGCCGATCAGATCAGCTGACGCAGCGTCTGAACCGCACTAATCGCTCAGTGCTATGAGAACCGCCTCTTCACGAGGCGGTTTTTTTTGCCCGCGTGGACGCGAATAACGTGCTTCTCGCGCCGAATGCAAAGTGCGCCGCCAGACGAATTGCATGCGAAGAGCATGCTTATATTGCGCAGAGGATTCTTTTCACCGTTCAATGTGCGCAATAGCTTATAAAAAATTCTCGGGGGACAGTACATTGCGTCCATGGCGTGATTGACGCGCCGCCGCTCGATTCAGAGCAGCAAGTTACTCGCAGACATTACCCGATAACGGCTCGCGGCAGCGAGTCCCGATGGCCCCGTCGCCTATCCTCGTAGGGCGACGGCTTTTGCCCGCGTTCCACCCGGAACGCGGGTTTTTTCTTTGCGCGTTTAAATCGCTTTCGGCGAGATTTGTGCCGCGCGTTTATGCTTCGCTTTTAATCGTTTATTGAAGATAGGAGAAAAAGCGTATGTCAGAAGTCGCCGTCGTCGCCATTTTCGTGGCCAAGCCGGGCAGGGAAGAAGAGTTGCGGCAAGTGCTGGAAGCCAACGTCGCGCCGACGCGCCAGGAACGCGGCGCGCTTCAGTACGATCTGCACCGCGACATCAAGGAGCCGCGCCGCTTTATCTTCGTCGAACGGTGGGAAAGTGAGGCCGCGCTCGCGGACCACGGCCAGACCGCGCACATCCAGGCGTTCAGGGCGAAGGCGCCCGAACTGTGCGAACAGGGCGATGTGCACGTCGCGAGCAAGCTGCTTTAAGCGGCATCAGTGCGTTTCGTGCGGGATGTCGAGAATCAGGATGATGGTCCAGTCCGCTTCGCCGTCATGGTGATACTGACGCTCCGCCACGATAAACGGCTGCTGCTTGCCTGCCGGCCCGAGAAACAGCACGTCGCCTTCCATCGGCAGGCATTCGACCGGCGGCAGCGCCAGAAACGCGTCCTTGTTGGCGTTGCGCGGCATCAGTTTCTCGATCTTGCGCGATGCCGCTTCCGTCCATTCGATGTCGAGTTGAATATTGCTCATGCTGTCGTTCGCACGCGAGTGCGCTCCACGGTTGAATCGTTGAAAAAGACGATGCGCAATGTAGCACACGCCATGCGTTCCCCGTGACGCGCCTCGCATATGCGAACGGCCCGCGGGCGCGAACCCGCGGGCCGTTTTTCATGCGGCAATCTACGACGCGGGTTTCAGATTTCTTCGTACAGCGGGAGCGTCAGAAATTCGGTGAACTGCTCCGAGGTCGACATGGTTTCGAAGATCTTCGCGGCGCGTTCATACGGCTTCGTATCGCTGCCCGCGCCGCCCACGCTTTGCTTCACCTTCTCCAGTTCGTCGATGATAATCTCGCGCACCATCGCGGCCGTGACCTTGCGGCCGTCTTCGAGCTTGCCCTTCGGCGAACGAATCCACTGCCAGACTTGCGAGCGCGAGATTTCTGCCGTGGCGGCGTCTTCCATCAGGTTGTGAATCGGCACGCAGCCATTGCCCGCGAGCCACGATCCGAGGTAATGGATGCCCACGTTCACGTTGTTGCGCAGGCCCGCTTCGGTGATCGGCGCTTCCGGGCGGAAGTCGAGCAGATCGTGCGCGGTCACTTGCACGTCGGGGCGCTGCTTCTCGATCTGATTCGGCTTGTCGCCGAGCACCTTGACGAACTCTTCCATCGCGACGGGCACGAGCCCCGGATGCGCGACCCAGCCGCCGTCGTAGCCGTCGGTGGCGTCGCGCGCCTTGTCGGAGCGCACGCCGCCCATTGCCTTGTCGTTCGCGGCGGGGTCGTTCTTGATCGGAATCAACGCGGACATGCCGCCGATGGCGGGCGCGTTGCGCTTGTGGCACGTCTTCAGCAATTCGAGCGCGTAGGCGCGCATGAACGGCACCGTCATCGTGATCTGCGAACGGTCCGCGAGGCAGAAGTCGGGATCGTTCTTGAACTTCTTGATCGCCGAGAAAATGTAGTCCCAGCGGCCGGCGTTGAGGCCGGAACTATGTTCGCGCAGCTCGTAGAGAATCTCGTCCATTTCGAACGCGGCGAGAATCGTCTCGACGAGCACGGTCGCGCGAATCGTGCCGCGCGGAATGCCGACGCCTTCCTGCGCCGCGATGAAGATATCGTTCCACAGACGCGCTTCGAGATGGCTTTCCATCTTCGGCAGATAGAAGTACGGGCCGCTGCCGCGAGCGATCAGTTCCTTCGCGTTGTGAAAGAGATAAAGCGCGAAGTCGAAGATGCCGCCCGACACGCGCTGGCCGTCGATGGTCACGTGCTTTTCGTCGAGATGCCAGCCGCGCGGACGCACGATCAGCGTCGCGATCTTGTCGTTGAGCGTGTACGACTTGCCGTTCTGCTCGAGCGAGATCGTCCGGCGCACGGCTTCTTTGAGATTGATCTGGCCGACGATCTGGTTCTCCCACACGGGCGCGTTCGAATCCTCGAAGTCGGTCATGTAGGAATCCGCGCCGGAGTTGAGCGCGTTGATGATCATCTTGCGCTCGACCGGGCCGGTGATTTCGACGCGCCGGCATTGCAGATCCTTCGGCAGCGGCGCGACGGTCCAGTCGCCTTCGCGGATGGCCTTCGTTTCGTCGAGAAAGCCGGGGCGCTCGCCCGCGTCGAGGCGCTGGGTGCGCTCCACGCGCGCGGCGAGCAGTTCCTGACGGCGCGGCTCGAACCGGCGATGCAACATCGCGACGAACGCGAGCGCCTCGGGCGTCAGGATGGCTTCGAAGCCGGGCTTGATCTCAGCCGAAATGGCCATGCCTTCCGGCAACGCGAGCGGGTTCGAAGGGTGCGTCATGTGTTTTCTCCTTGGTCGGTCAGACGGTTTTGCTTTTGGGTTCTACTGTTTTGGCGATGACGAGCGCTTTCGCGCGCCCGCGCGATCGGCGGCGAGGGGAATCGGCTGCTGCGCGCAACCCCCTTCGATAAACGCGACGAGGTCGTTCATGTCGTGCCCCATCCCGCGCGGCGCGACGCCGAGTTCCTCGACCGGCAAGCTCGCGCGATCCAGCCAGAACGTGGTGTAGCCGAACCACGTCGCGCCGGCGATATCCCATCCGTTGGACGAGACGAACACGATCTCGCGCGCCGCCGCGGCGAACGCCTGCAGGCCGAGTTCATAGGCAGCGGCGGCTGGCTTGAATGCGCGCACGGGCTCGACCGACAACACGTGATCGAAGAAGCCCGTCATGCCGGCGCTTTTGACGGCAACGTCGAGCATCGGCGGATTGCCGTTCGACAGAATCGCGAGCGGCAGACCGTGACGTTCGCGCAGCGTTTTCAGCGCGGGCAGCGTGTCGGGAAAGGCGGAGAGGCAGGCGTATTCGTCCATCAGGCGCTTCTCGGCGGCGGCCGTGAGCGCGTCTGTAAGGCCGAGGCGCGCGGCTGCGTATCGCAGCGCGTCGATGGTGATGTCCCAGAACGGCGCGTAATGGCTGCCGGAAGGATCGGCGAGGCTGCGTAGCTGCGTGTATTCGATCTGCTTCTGCCGCCAAAGCTGAGACAGCGCCTGGCCGTTGCCGGGAAAAAGCTGCTCGGCGGCGGCGACGACCGAGTGAACGTCGAAGAGCGTGCCGTAAGCGTCGAAGATGACAGCGCGGGGAAGAACAGGCGAGGGTGTGGACGATGCGTGTGTCGTTGTGGCCGACATAGCCGTGCGCTCCATGAAGAGGTCGGGGTGGATTCTATTGGTGATCGAACAGGTGGAAAAAGGCCGGCGAGATCACTTGATCTTTTACTTTTCCATACTTAATCTGTGCGCCAATTCCCCGGTTTGAAGAGCAAAGCGCATGGATCGGTTAAAGCAAATAGAGACGTTCGCCTCCGTCGCGGCGAAAGGCAGTCTTTCGGCGGCGGCGCAGGCGGAAGGCATCGCGCCGGCGGTCATCGGCAGAAGGCTGGACGCGCTGGAGGAACGTCTCGGCGTGAAGCTGCTTGTGCGCACGACGCGCAAGATCACGCTCACGTTCGAAGGCTCCGCGTTTCTCGAAGACTGTCAGCGCATCATCAACGACATGCAGAACGCGGAGGCGAGCGTGTCGGCGGGCGGCGTGAAGGCGAGCGGGCACGTGCGCGTGTCGGCGCCCGCGGGCTTCGGCAGGCGGCACGTCGCGCCGCTCGTCGCAACCTTCACGACGCTGCACCCGGACGTCTCCGTGAGCCTCGACCTGACGGATCGCATGGTCGATCTCGTCAACGAAGGTTTCGATTGCGCGGTGCGGCTCGGCGAGTTGCCGGATTCGTCGCTCGTGTCGCTCAAGCTCGCCGAAAACCGGCGCGTCTGCGTGGCGTCGCCCGAGTACCTGCAAAAGCGCGGCAAACCCGCCACGCTGAGCGCGCTCGCCGATCACAACTGCCTCGCGCTCGGCGCGTCCGCCAATCAGCAGCGCGGCTGGGTGTTTCAGCAGGACGGCAAGGTCGTGACGATCAAGGTGTCCGGCACGATGGAATGCTCGGACGGCGCCGTGCTGCACGAATGGTGTCTCGAAGGGCGCGGCCTCGCGTGGCGATCGTGGTGGGAAGTGGGCGCGGATATCGGCGCAGGAAGGCTCGTCAGCGTGCTCGACGATTTCGCCGCGCCGCCCATCGGCATTCACGCCGTGTTCCCGCAGCGCCGGCACCTGCCGTTGCGCGTGCGGCTCTTTCTCGATCTGCTCAAGCATACCTATGCCGCTCCGGGATACTGGGAGGCTCTCGTTTCGTAACGAGACTCGCTACGGATTCCTACTTATCGTTATCTCGACTGCATCGCCGCGCGGCCGCCTGACTACAATGAAAGCGTGCCCCGCCGTTCGAAGGAGGACGCCATGTTCAAGCACATCCTGGTACCGACCGACGGCTCCGAGCTGTCGCAGAAAGCCATAGACGGCGCCATCGACCTCGCGCAGTCCGTCGGCGCGCGCATCACCGCTTATGCGTGTTTGCCGCAGTATCCGTACTCGCCGTTCGCGGATGTCGCCGTCGAGCCGCCCGACGACTTCCACGCCCGCGCCGAACGCGAGGCGCGCGAGCATCTGCGGGCCGTCGAGCGCGCGGCCGAACAGGCGGGCGTGCCGTGCGACAGCGTGACGAGCATCGAGGCGGCGCCGTACATCGGCATCATCGACGCGGCGGAGCAGAACGGCTGCGACGTCATTCTGATGGCGTCGCACGGTCGTCGCGGGCTCGGAAGCCTGCTTATCGGCAGCGAAACGCAGCGCGTGCTGACGCACACGCGCATTCCGGTCATCGTGTACCGCTGATGTCGCGGCGGCCGACGCGCCTGCCACGCGCGCCCCGGCCGCCGCTTTCTTTACCGCTCTCCCTGATTCAGCCTGCCCTCGGGCAATGCTTTACGCGACTTTCTTGTCGAAGAACTGCTCGTCTTCGGTCGATCCGTGCAGCGCGGTCGTCGATGCTTCGCGCTCGACCGTCTGCGTGACCGCATCGAAATAGCCCGTGCCCACTTCGCGCTGATGCTTGACCGCCGTGAAACCCTTGTCGGCGGCGGCGAACTCGGCCTGCTGCAATTCGACGAACGCGCTCATCTGCGTGCGCGCATAGCCGTGCGCCAGGTTGAACATCGAGTAGTTCAGCGCGTGGAAGCCCGCGAGCGTGATGAACTGGAACTTGTAGCCCATCGCGCCGAGTTCGCGCTGGAACTTGGCGATGGTCGCGTCGTCGAGGTTCTTCTTCCAGTTGAACGACGGCGAGCAGTTGTACGACAGCAGCTTGCCGGGGAACTGCTTGTGGATGGCCTCGGCGAATTTCTTCGCGTATTCGAGGTCCGGCTTGCCCGTTTCGCACCAGACGAGATCGGCGTACGGCGCGTACGCGAGACCGCGCGACACGGCCTGTTCGAGACCCGGCCGCGTGCGATAGAAGCCTTCCACGGTGCGCTCGCCGGTGAGGAACGGCTTGTCGTTTTCGTCGATGTCGGAGGTCACGAGATCGGCGGCTTCGGCGTCGGTGCGCGCGACAAGCAGCGTCGGCGTGCCGCAGACGTCCGCGGCGAGACGCGCGGCGACGAGTTTCGCGACGTTCTCGCGCGTCGGCACGAGCACCTTGCCGCCCATGTGGCCGCACTTCTTCACGGAGGCGAGCTGGTCTTCGAAGTGAACGCCCGCCGCGCCGGCTTCGATCATCGCCTTCATCAGTTCGAACGCGTTGAGCACGCCGCCGAAGCCCGCTTCCGCGTCGGCGACGATCGGCGCGAAGTAGTCGATATAGCCTTCATCGCCCGGATTTTTGCCTTCGGACCACTGGATCTGATCGGCGCGCGTGAACGTGTTGTTGATGCGCTTCACGACGAGCGGCACCGAATTGGCCGGATACAGCGACTGGTCCGGGTACATCTCGCCCGCGATGTTGGCGTCGCCGGCCACTTGCCAGCCGGACAGGTAGATGGCCTTGAGGCCCGCCTTGACCTGCTGCATCGCCTGATTGCCGGTCAGCGCGCCCAGCGCGTTGACGAACGGCTCTTCCTGAATCAGCGACCACAGCTTCTCGGCGCCGCGTCGCGCGAGCGTGTGCTCGACCGGCACCGAGCCGCGCAGGCGCACGACGTCCTCGGCCGAGTAGCCGCGCTTGATGCCTTTCCAGCGCGGATCGGTTTCCCACTGCTGATGGAGTTGCTGGGCTTGTTGTTGACGTGATGTCATGACGTTTCTCCTTGAGATTGGGCTGTACGACGAAACCGTGGTCGATGCTTGATCGCGTTTGAGCAAGTGCTGCTGGGTTTTGCTCAACTCTTATATAAGAGTGTAGGCCGGTCGGTGGTCGATAAAAAGCCGTCGCAAGGAGTTTCGGTCGATTGAAATGTCGTTATGAATCAATCAATTAGGTTGTTCATTTCGTATTGCGCAATGTCCTTTCCCATGCTGCAATCCTGCTTGTTGTGCCGCGCAGCAACGCTTTTGCGACGCAAAAAAACGTTGCGCATTATGAAATCCAAAGACGGGCGAAAAAAAACCGATGCGCGAGGCATCGGTTTTCTTGTCCTGCTGGCGAAAGACGACGTTATCGCGCCGTCCCTGCGCTTACATCAGTTGCCGCGGCGCGGTGCGCGCGGGCCGTCGTTGCGGCGCGCGCTGTAGCCGTCGCGCTGGCCGAAACCGCCCTCGCGATTGCCGCCGCGATAGCCGCCGTCACGGTCGCCGCTGCTGGCGTTGCCGCCGCGATAACCGCCTTCGCGGTAGCCGCCTTCGCGCGAACCGGCGCCCGACTTGTTGCCGTAGCCGCTGGCGTTGGCCGCGCCGTAGCCGCGTCCGCCGCCATTGCCGCTGCCGAAGCGCCGGCCGCCGTTACCGCTGCCCGGACGGCCGCGTCCGCCGAAGCCGCCCTTCGGCGGCGACTTGCGCGGCTCGAAGCCCGCGACGACATTCACCGGCAGCGGCGCGTGCACGAAGCGCTCGATGCGCTTGAGCGCGCCCATTTCGGCGTGATGCACGAGGCTCACGGCCGTGCCGCTGCGTCCCGCGCGGCCCGTGCGGCCGATGCGGTGCACGTAGTCTTCGGCGAACTTCGGCAGGTCGTAGTTGAAGACGTGCGTGATGCCCGGAATATCGATGCCGCGCGCCGCGACGTCCGTGGCCACCAGCACGCGCACGCGGCGCTCGCGCAGCGCGCGGATGGTGCGGTTGCGCGCGCCTTGCGGCAGGTCGCCGTGCAGCGCGGCGGATTCGAAGCCCGCGTCCGACAGACGATTCGCGATCAGATCGGCGTCGCTCTTCGTCGCCGTGAAGACGATGGCCTGATCCAGCTCGGTATCGCGCAGCAGGTGGTCGAGCAGGCGATCCTTGTGGTCGCGGTCGTCGACGTAATGCACGGTTTGCGCGATGTTGCTGCGCGCCTCGAGCTTCTGCACGATCTCGATGCGCTCCGGGTCGTTCAACAGGCGGCCGGTCAGCGACGCGATCTTGCCGTCGATGGTTGCCGAGAACAGCAGCGTCTGACGCGTGGCCGGCGTGGCCGCGACGATCGTTTCGATGTCTTCGATGAAGCCCATGTCGAGCATGCGGTCGGCTTCGTCGAGCACGAGCATCTTGAGGTTCGACAGGTCGATGCGGCCGCGCTCCAGGTGGTCGATCAGCCGGCCCGGCGTCGCGACGAGGATTTCAGGGTTCTTCGCGAGCAGCATCAGTTGCTGGCCGTACGCGACGCCACCGAGGATGCTGACGGTGCGCAGGCGGCGCAGATGGCGGCCATACGTGGTCGCGGCGGCGGACACTTGCATCGCGAGTTCGCGCGTCGGCGTGAGCACGAGCAACTGCGGGCGCGCGATCGGCTGCGGACGGCGGCCGGGACGCGCGTTCGGGTCGCGCGGCTGACGCGGCTGCTGCGCCTGGAGCTTTTCCAGTTGCGCGAATTTTTCGATGGCCGGCAGCATGAACGCCGCCGTCTTGCCGGAGCCGGTCGGGCTCGAAACCAGCAAATCGCGGCCGGCGAGCGCGGCGGGAATCGCGCGCTGCTGCACGGGCGTCGGCGACTGGTAGCCGGCGTCGGTCAATGCGGAAACGATATCGGCCGAAAGACCGAGCGATTCGAAAGTGGGGCCGGCGGGTGCTGCGGGAGCCGTTTCGGCTGAGGCAGCGGCCGAGGCTGCGGGTGCGGCCGTATCGGCGGCCGGGGAAATGCCAAGCGTTTGTGCTGCGATGTTGTCCAACGGGCTGGGGGTAAAGCTCGAAGTCATGTCGATCCTTGAAACGGGAAATAAGGCGTCGGCGCCAATCGGCATACCCAGGTCGTTGGATTCAGCGAGCGAAGAAACAGCGAGCAAATCGAAAAACGGGGGCAACTCGCGCAAACAGACGGCGAGCATCGTTGTTAGAAGCTGTATCGGATACGTCAGGGCGCTTAAGCACTGACGTCAGCCTGGTGCATGACGGGCCGCGAAATGAATAGCGCACAAACGATGCGCTACGGCCTGGCAGGGAAGGGACAGTTTCTAAACTGGATTGGAGCGAAACGCTACGAAGCATTTTGATACGGGGCACGTTGCCTTGCGGCGTGCGCCTCGCAATCAAGCTGCATGACAAGAAGTATATCGGAAATTGCTGCACCGCGCCACAGTTTGACGCATTCGCGCGCCATCGGAGGGCATCGAAGGCGCGCGGCAGATGTCGCTCGGTCAGCCTGCCTCGCCGCGTTTGAGCGACTCGACCAGTTCGACGTAGCGCTCCTTCGCGGTATCGGCCGGCGTGCCTTTCAGCGCGGCCCATGCTTCGTGCTTGTACTTGCCGGCGATATCGGTGAAGCCGGGCGCGTCGCCTTGCACGTCGCCGACGCTCGCCTGCTTGTACAGCGCGTAGAGACGCAGGAGCGTGAGATTGCCGGGGCGTTCCGGCAATTGGGTGACCTCGGCTTGCGCGCGGGCGAATTGCTGATCGATGTCGGTCATGCGGGCGTCCTGTTTAATTTGAGATGCCGAAGATCTTAGCAAGCGCAGTCATGCTGGCTCTGGAGGCTTTGTTCGAATCGAATCAAATGGCATCGCGCGGCGAGCGGGGCGCGTCATCGCGCGGAAAAGTCCGTGAACGCGTGCCGCATGTCACGCGAGCCGCAAAAGCTGGCGCACTCCCGCATTACAATACGGCCTATGACACGCACCGCACTGCTCGCTCTCGATACTTCGACGGAATTCTGCTCCGTCGCGCTCCTGCTCGACGATCCCGCGGCCAAGCCGTCGTCCGTTGCCGCGCCCGCTTACACGAGCGGCGACACATCGGTGTGGTTTCGCCACGAAGCGACGGGCGCGGTCTCCAGCACGCGTCTTCTGCCGGCGGTGCGCGAGCTGCTGGACGAAGCAGGGCTCGCGCTCGCCGATTGCAACGCCATTGCCTTCGGCGCGGGGCCGGGGTCGTTCACCGGCCTGCGGACGGCGACCGGCGTCGCGCAAGGGCTCGCGTTCGGTCTGAACGTGCCGGTGGTGCCGGTGAGCACGCTGCTCGCCTGCGCGGAAGCGGCCCGTCTCAACGACGCGTCGTTGCCGGATCGGGTGCTCGTCGCGCTGGATGCGCGCATGGATGAGGTCTACTGGGCCGAATATCAGTACGAATCAAATGGCGAATCTGCGCCCGGCGACTGGCGCGAACTGCACGCCGCGTCGCTCGATCGTCCCGACGCGTTGTGGCTTCCCTCGGTGCCGTTCGCGCTCGCGGGCAACGCGGCGGCGGCGTTCGGCGATCGCCTGCCCGCGCTTGCCGCCGCCGCGCATGTGGACCGCGATGCGCTGCCGCACGCGCTGCCGGTCGCGCTGCTCGGTCTGCGCGCGCTCAGGGCGGGACGCGCGGTCGCGCCGGAACTCGCCGCGCCGGATTACGTGCGCAACAAGGTCGCGCAGACGACAGCCGAGCGCACCGAAGCGCGCGCCGCTGCGGGGAAGGCCGGCGCGCAGTCTGCCGGCGCGGAGGCGCTTCGGTGAGCGGCGTGTTGCTCGCGGATCGGTATCTCACGCCGATGACCGAAGCGGACCTCGACGAAGTCGCCGCCGTCGAGAAGCTCGCCTACGAATTTCCGTGGAGCCGCGGCAATTTCCAGGATTCGCTGCGCAACGGCTACTACGGCGTGTGCCTGCGCCACGTGACCGGCACGCTCATCGGCTATTGCGTGCTGATGCCTGTGGTCGATGAAATGCATCTGCTGAATCTCTGCGTCGCGCCGTCCGCCCAACGCGCCGGCGCGGGGCTGACGCTGCTGCGCGAAGCCGTGCGCGTCGCGCGTGCCGAAAAGCTCGAAGGGATGCTGCTCGAAGTGCGGCCGTCGAATGCGCGCGCCATCCAGCTTTACGAGCGCTTCGGCTTCACGGCCATCGGGCGTCGCAAGAATTATTACCCCGCGCGGCATCGGTCGCGCGAGGACGCAATCGTCATGCGTCTGTCGTTCAAGGAGAGTGCGCATGGCGCTCGATGAAACGCTGGTCGAGGAACTCGGCATCGGGTTCGTTTGGGTGAGGCGGAAGACGGGTGGGTCGGGTGCGGACGCGGTGGAGGCGACGGCTCGTGCCGCAAGTGCTCCGCCGGCAGCGACGCCGCTCGGGGCGTCGCGCGCGGTGTCCCCGCATGCAGCGAATGCGACTCCGCACGTGGAGCCGGCAGCCGGCGCGAGCAGCTTGCAAACGCCGATGCCGCCGCTCGACGGCTCTCATGGCGCGGCGCCGGATGCTGCGGACACGCGGTTGAACTCAGCGCCGGCCGACGGCACAAGGCGCCCGCAAACATCGACGCCGCCGCTCGACGGCTCTCACACGGTGGCACCGGACGGCGCCCCGGCGTCTGCGGTGCGCCGCCCGCACACACTGACACCACCGCTCGACGCGTCGCGGGCGGTGGCGGCTGACACGCTCCACACGGCACCCCACGCAGAGCCGGCGGAAGCCGTGCGCCGCCCGCAAACATCCACACCGCCCCTCGACGCTCCGGCTCCCGCTCGCGCCGACCGGGAGCCGGCACCCGCATCCGCGAAACCCCGCACCGAGCCGCAGTCCGAATTCGACGCGCCACCCTCGGATTACCCACCGTTCGACGCCTACGACGACCTCCCGTGGACCGATGACGCGCCATCGCCTGCAACGCCCGTCGCGCCCGCCGTCCCCGACGACGTCCGCACGCTCGACTGGACGGCGCTCGAAGATCGCGTCACGGGTTGCGAGTTGTGCCGCCTCTGCGAACGCCGGACGAACGCGGTGTTCGGCGTGGGCGACCGCGAAGCCGACTGGATGCTGATCGGCGAAGCGCCTGGCGAGAACGAGGACAAACAGGGCGAGCCGTTCGTCGGACAGGCGGGCAAGCTGCTCGACAACATGCTGCATGCGCTCGGCCTTTCGCGCGAATCGAACGTCTATATCGCGAACGTCATCAAATGCCGGCCGCCCGGCAACCGCAATCCGGAACTCGACGAAGTCGCGCAGTGCGAGCCGTATCTGCAGCGTCAGGTCGAACTCGTGAAGCCGAAGATCATCGTCGCGCTCGGGCGTTTTGCGGCGCAGAGCCTGCTCAAGAGCGAGGCGAGCATCGCGGCGTTGCGCGGGCGCGTGCACGAGTATCGCGGCGTGCCGGTCGTCGTCACCTATCACCCGGCGTATTTGTTGCGCAGCCTGCCCGACAAGGCGAAGGCCTGGGCTGATCTGTGCCTCGCCCGCAAGACGCACGCCGATGCGCTCACCGCGCTCGGCGTCGAGCCGGGAGCCGGGAAGGGCGCGCGCGGATGACCGGCCTGTCGCGCCTCGTCGATCGCTTCGGGGACGCGACGGTGCGCGATCTGGCGTGGCTGCTTTTCTCCCCCGACCTTCTGCGCGAAAGCGCGGCCGGCGCGCCGCTCGCGCAGCCGTTCGGATCCGCCGATGCGCGCGACGCCACGCTCACGTGGCTCGCTTCACTCGACGCTGCGCCGGAGGCATTGCACGTGCGCTCGCGCAATCCCAAATCGACGCGCCTCGGCATCTACGCCGAAAGCCTGCTCGAATTCTTTTTGGCGCACGGGCCGGCCGCGCGGCTGATCGCGGCGAACGTGCCGCTGCGGCGTCAGCGCCGCACTATCGGAGAGTGCGATTTTCTGTTGGAGACGGCGGCCGGCGCGCGGCTGCACTGGGAACTGGCGGTGAAGTTCTATCTGCACATCGGCGATGGCGTCGAGCGCGCGGCGCGCTTGTCGGACTATGTCGGGCCCAATCTCCAGGATCGCTTCGATCTGAAACACGCACGGCTTTTGACGCATCAACTCGGCTTGACGTCGCGGGCGGAGTTCGCCGCGCTTGGGCTGGAGGGGCCGTGGCACCCGCAGTTGTTCATCAAGGGGCGGCTCTTTTATCACGATGAAGGCATCGCGCCCGCGCCGGAAGTGGGCGAAGCGCACGTGCGCGGCTGGTGGCTGACGGCGACGGAATGGCGCGACCGGCATGGAGAGCACGGAGCGCACGAAGGGCGCGAAGATCGCGCATGGGTCGTGCAGCCGCGGCTTGCGTGGCTCGCGCCGCGCCGCCTGAACGCGCCGGATGCCGATTCGCTGATCGACGAGGCCGCCGCCATTCACACGCGTCTCGCCGCCATCGCCGCGCCGACGATGGTCGCTGCCTACGTGCGCGACGGCGGGACCGGCTGGGCGGAGGAATCGCGCGGCTTCATCGTCCCGGACGACTGGCCCGAGCGGGCGAGGGCGTTTGCGGCTTCGGAGCTTCCCGCGCCCGCGTGACTATCGGACGGTGACCGACATTTCGCTGGGCGCTTCGCTTCGGCGGTGGCGCACGCCGGAGGACGCTTGCGGCTTCTTCTTTCCGGGCAGAGCGTTCGCCGCTTGCTACGGCTACCCGATCACCACCATCGATAGAAGTGATGCACGGGCCCCACGACGTGCCCGACGCCTAGCCGCGCGCTCGCCTCGATCGCGCCGCTGAGACACCGCTTCGCTTTGGCGGTGCCGCTCACCGGAGCAATCGCGCGGCTTCATCTTTCCGGGCGAAGCGCTCGCCGCTTCGTACGGCTGCCCCATCACCACCATCGATAGAAGTGATGCACCGACCCGACGCCGTGGCCGACGTCCAGTCGCGCGCTCGCCTGGATTGCGCCGCTGGAAAGCGCTTCGCCGGAGGACTCCCGCGCTTCATCTTTCCGGGCGAAGCGTTCGCCGCTTGCTATGGCTGCTTGATCACCACCATCGATGGAAGTGATGCACCGGCCCGACGCCGTAGCCGACGTTCGGCCGCGCTCTCGCCTCGATCGCGCCGCTGAGATACCACTTCGCTTCGGCGGTGGCGCTCAGCGGAGACATCGCGCGGCTTCATGTTTCCAGGCGAAGCATTCGCCGCTTCCTACGGCTGCGCGATCACCACCATCGATAGAAGTGATGCACCGGCCCGACGCCGTGCTCGAGGTTCGACCGCGCGCTCGCCTCGATCGCGCCGCTGAGATCTCGCTTCGCTTTGGCGGTGGCGCTCACCGGAGGAATCGCGCGAATTCGTCTTTCCGGGCGAACAACCTCGTCGGGCGAAGCGTTCGCCGCTTCCTACGGCTACCCGATCACCACCATGGATAAAAGTGATGCACCGGCCCGACGCCGTGCCCGACGTCCAGTCGCGCGCTCGCCTCCATCGCGCCGGTGAGATAACGCTTCGCTTCGGCGGCGGCGCCCGCCGGAGGAATCGCGCGGCTTCATCTTTCCAGACGAACAACGTCGTCCGGCGAAGCACTCGCCGCTTCCTACAGCCGCCCGATCACCACCACCGATAAAAATGATGCACCGGCCCGACGCCGTGCCCGACGTCCAGCCGCGCGCTCGCCTCGATGGCTCCGCTGAGATACCGCTTCGCCTCCGCAGTGGCGCTGGCGAGATCGCCGGTCCGCGGGATCAGCGCGGCAATCGCCGCCGACAGCGTGCAGCCCGTGCCGTGCGTGTTCTTCAGCGCGACGCGCGCGCCCGCAAGCCGCAGCGCGCCCGTCGTTTCGATCAGCCAGTCCGGACTGTCCGCCGATGCCAGATGCCCGCCTTTCATCAGCACGGCTCGCGCGCCCGAGGCAAGCAGCGCCTCGCCCTGACGCACCATCGCGTCTTCGTCTGCTGCGGGCTGCGTGCCGAGCAACGCCGCCGCTTCCGGCAGATTCGGCGTGACGAGCGTAGCGAGCGGCAGCAGTTCGTCGCGCAGCGCGGCCACCGCTTCGGGCGCGAGCAGCGCGTGATTGCTCTTCGAGATCATCACGGTGTCGAGCACGACATGCGCCGGGCGGTGGCGCCTCAGCGCATCCGCGACCGCGCGCACGATGCCCGCGTTCGCCAGCATCCCGATCTTCACTGCGTCGATGCGGATGTCGTCGAACACGGCATCGAGTTGCGCGGTGACGAACGCGGGTTCCGGCGCGTGGACGGCCGTGACGCCGCGCGTGTTCTGAGCGGTCAGCGCCGTAATGACGCTCGCGCCGTACGCGCCGAGCGCGGAGAACGCCTTGAGATCGGCCTGAATGCCCGCGCCGCCGCCGGAATCGGAACCGGCGACGGTGAGCACGTTGGGAATGGGTTGGGTCGAAGACATGAGAAAAGTCAGGATGAAGCGCGACGGATCATCTCGCGCAGTTCGGCCGACGCATCGCGCGGGTCGGCCGCCTTGCAGATCGCGGAAACGACTGCGAGTCCCGCCGGTTTCGCGCGCATGACGTCGGCCGCGTTGTGCGCCTGGATGCCGCCTATCGCCACCGTCGGCCAGCGCGAACTCGCGCGCATCGCAGCGAGACCGTCGATGCCGCAGGGCGCGGAGGCGTCGGTCTTGGTCGGCGTCGCATAGACGGGCCCCGCGCCGACATAGTCGATCACGCCTTCCAGCCGGTTCGCATCCGCGACTTCCGCGAGATCCGACACCGACAGGCCGATCAGCGCATCCGGCCCGAGCAGCCGCCGCGCGACATCGGCGGGCAGATCCCGCTGGCCGACGTGAACGCCGTCCGCGCCGGCCGCGAGCGCGACATCCGCGTGATCGTTGATGACGAGCGGAACGCCGCGCGCGCGCGTCAACGGCAACAAGTCGAGCGCCAACGCGAGCCACGCGCGCTTGTGCCACTCCGGCGCGCGCAGTTGCAACAGCGTCACGCCGCCGTCCAGCGCCGCGCGGGCGACCGACACGGCCGCATCGTGGCCGCCGCACTGCACCGGGTCGAGCACGAGATAGAGCGAGAGATCGAACGCGCGCCGCATGTTCACGATACGGCCACCTCGCGTAGCACGAGCGTCGCGTCGAATGCTTGCGAATCGACCGAGGCCAGCCGGTCCAGATACGCGACGGCGAAGCTGCCGGGCAGCGCGGCTTCGCGGGCGGCGAGCTCGCCGGCGACGGTCGAATAGGCGATCGCGGCGATCGTCGCCGCCCAGTGTTCATCGCGCGATTGCGCCGCGCCGACGAACGCCGCGACCGTCGCCGAGAGCGCGCAGCCGACGCCGGTCACGCGCGTCATCAGCGGCGAGCCGTTCGAGAGCGCGATCACGCGGCGGCCGTCGGTGATGTAGTCGGTCGCGCCGGTGACGGCGACGACGGCCTGCGTGTTGAGCGCGAGGATCTGCGCGGCGTCGAGCGCGGCGTCGGTGGCGGCGGTGCTGTCGACGCCGCGTCCGCTCGCTTTGCCGCCCGAGAGGCTGATGATCTCCGACGCGTTCCCGCGAATCACGGCCGGTTTCGCGTCGAGCAATTCGAGCGCGAATTCGGTGCGGAACGCGAGCGGGCCGACTGCGACCGGATCGAGCACCCAGGGCGTGCCCGCGCTGTTGGCGGCATCGACGGCGGCGCGCATCGCGCGCATTTGCGGCACGTCGAGGGTGCCGAGGTTGACGAGAAGCGCATTCGCGAGCGGCGCGAACTGTGCGGCTTCCTCGCGCGCGACGACCATCGCCGGCGCCGCGCCGATGGCGAGCAGCACGTTGGCCGTGAAGTTCGTGACGACGAGGTTCGTCAGGCAGTGGACGAGCGGCGCGCGCTCGCGCACGCGCGTGACGAACGAGAAAAGATCGGCAGCAAGCATGATGAGGAGAGATTAGCCCGATCGGCCGATGACCGCGGCCCAAACAACAGCCAAGAAGGCAACGTCAGTGCCGCGCTTCGCCGATCAGCGCGACGGAATCGAACGCGCGCTGGTTCGCCTGATGACGGCGCATGACGAAGTACATCATCAGACACACGAACGAGCCGAACATCACGATCACGAACTGGATCGGCATGTCGAGCCAGACGAGCACCGCGTACAGGCACAGCATGATGAGCACGGACAGGTTCTCGTTGAAGTTCTGCACGGCGATCGAATGGCCGGCGGACAGCAGCACGTGCCCGCGATGCTGCAAAAGCGCGTTCATCGGCACGACGAAAAAGCCCGACAGACCGCCGACGATCATCAGGAAGAGATACGCGATCAGCAGATAGCCCGGGAAGTGCATCCGGCCGAAATAGACGCCCCAATGCGCGGGAAAGAGATGCCGCGTGTAGAAGGCCATCAGCATGACGGCGAGCCCCATCGCAATGCCCACCGGCAGCACGGACAGCGAACGCTTGAGCGGCACGCGCGCCGCCGCGAGCACCGCGCCGGCCGCCACGCCGACTGCGATCACCGCCTGCAAGATGGCTGCCTGCGAAAGCGTCATGCCGAGCGACACTTCGGCCCACTTGAGCACGATGAACTGCAGCGTCGCGCCCGCGCCCCAGAAGAGCGTCGTGACCGCGAGCGAAATCTGGCCGAGCTTGTCGCGCCAGAGCGTGAGAAAGCAGTCGGCGAAATCGGTGATGAGCTTGATGGGCCGATGTTCCTGCTTCGGATAGCGCGCGCCGGTATCGGGAATGCGCAGGTTGAAGACGGCGGCGACCACGTACATCAGCATGATGACGAGCATCGCGGCTTCGGCCGGCGTGTGGATGCGCGGAATGTGCAGCGTCAGCAGGTGACTCGCGATATGCGGGCTGATGAGCGCGCCGCCCATGACGGTGCCGAGAATGATCGAGCCGACCGTCGTGCCTTCGATCCAGCCGTTCGCGGCGACGAGCCGGTCGGGCGGCAGCAGTTCCGTGAGAATGCCGTACTTCGCAGGCGAATAGGCCGCCGCGCCGAAGCCGACGATGCCATAAGCCAGAAGCGGATGCGCGCCGGCCAGCATCGTGATGCAGCCGACCACCTTGATGGAATTGGTGACGAACATCACGCGCCCCTTCGGCCGCGAGTCCGCGAAAGCGCCGACGAACGCCGCGAGCACCACATAGGAGAGCACGAAGAACAGCTTGAGCAGCGGCGTCATCCAGTTCGGCGCGTGAAGGTCTTTCAGCAGTGCAATGGCAGCGATCAGTAGAGCGTTATCGGCCAGCGACGAGAAAAACTGCGCGGCCATGATGGTGTAAAAACCTTTTTTCATCTGATCCGAAGCTTTCCTCACTGCCGGGAATCCGCCCCCGACGCCGCCGCTGATACCGGTCGCGCGTTCGGGCTTATGCCGTTCGAAATGGGTTGTGCGCACGGCTTTATAACACGAAAATAGGCGCATTCTGACTAGCAGTAATCTCGATTACATGCGAGACGGTACGTTCGCACGTGTCTTTCGTCATAAAGTACTGATTCGCAAGGTGTCTCGATTGGCGAACCGGCCGCTCGCCCCGTTGGCGTATGCTTGCCTTTCCGCCTGAACCGCCTTTTGAACCGCATTCCCGACCAAAACTCATGCCGCGCCCCCTTTCCGCAACGATTCACACCGCCGCCCTCGCCAACAACCTTGCCATTGCGCGCAAGTACGCGCCGAAATCCAAAATCTGGGCCGTCGTGAAGGCCAATGCGTATGGCCACGGTCTTGCGCGAGCGTTCCCCGGACTTCGCGCAACGGACGGTTTCGGTCTTCTCGACCTCGAAGAAGCAGCGAAGTTGCGCGAACTCGGCTGGGCAGGCCCCATTTTGTTGCTCGAAGGCTTCTTTCGTCCGACCGATATCGACGTGATCGACCGTTATAGCCTGACCACGGCCATTCACTGCGACGAGCAGTTGCGCATGCTGGAAATGGCGCGGCTCTCGAAGCCGGTCAACATCCAGTTGAAGATGAATAGCGGCATGAACCGGCTCGGCTACACGCCGGAGCGCTTCCGCGCGGCGTGGGAGCGGGCCCGCGCCTGCCACGGCATCGGCCAGATCACGCTCATGACCCATTTTTCCGACGCCGACAGCGAACGCGGCATCGCGCATCAGCTCGAGGCGTTCGAGCGCGGCGCGGAAGGCATCGCGGGCGCGCGCAGCCTGTCGAACTCGGCGGCCGTGCTGTGGCACCCGAACGCGCACTTCGACTGGGTGCGCCCGGGCATCATTCTCTACGGCGCGTCGCCGTCGGGCGTGACGGCCGATATCGCCGATACGGGCCTCAAACCCGCGATGACACTCGCTTCCGAGCTGATCGCCGTGCAGACGGTGCAGCCGGGCGACAGCATCGGCTATGGCTCGACCTACACGGCGAACCGACCGATGCGTATCGGCGTGGTCGCGTGCGGCTACGCGGACGGCTACCCGCGCATCGCGCCCGAAGGCACGCCGGTGATCGTCGATGGCGTGCGGACGGCGCTCGTCGGCCGCGTCTCGATGGACATGCTCACCGTCGATCTGACGCCGTGTCCGAACGCGGGCATCGGATCGCGCGTGGAATTGTGGGGCGCGAACCTGCCGATCGACGACGTGGCCCGCGCGTGCGGCACCATCGGCTACGAGCTGATGTGCGCGATCGCGCAGCGCGTACCGGTCCGCGCGGAATGAACGCGCCGCGGACGGCACGACTCGCGCGTTGGCAATGAATATCTAAAGGCAATACGTGGCAAAAGCAGCGAAGGCAAAGACGCTTTACATCTGTAGCGAGTGCGGCGGACAAGCGCCGAAGTGGACCGGACAGTGCGCGGCATGCGGGGCGTGGAACACGCTCGTGGAATCGGTGGAGCAGGCGCCGTCGGCGCATCGCTTCCAGGCGCTCGCGAAGAGCTCGCCGGTGCAGCGGCTCGCCGACATCGAAGCGGCGGACGTGCCGCGCTTTTCGACTGGCGTCGGCGAGTTCGACCGCGTGCTCGGCGGCGGTCTCGTGCCGGGCGGCGTGGTGCTGATCGGCGGCGATCCGGGCATCGGCAAATCGACGCTGCTGTTGCAATCGCTCGCGGAAATCGCGCGCGAGCGGCCGTCGCTCTACGTGAGCGGCGAGGAAAGCGGCGCGCAGATCGCGTTGCGCGCGCAGCGGCTCGGGCTGCTCGGCGGCTCCGCGAGCGCGGCGGCGGACCTCGCGCTGCTCGCCGAAATTCAGCTCGAAAAGATTCAGGCGGCCATCGACGAGCAGCGTCCGGAAGTCGCCGTCATCGATTCGATCCAAACCGTCTATTCCGAGGCGCTGACCTCCGCGCCGGGTTCCGTCGCGCAGGTCCGCGAATGCGCGGCGCAACTGACGCGCATCGCCAAGCAGACGGGCACGGCCATCATCATGGTCGGGCACGTGACCAAGGAAGGCAGTCTCGCGGGTCCGCGCGTGCTGGAGCATATCGTCGATACGGTGCTGTACTTCGAAGGCGACACGCACTCGTCCTTCCGGCTCGTGCGCGCGTTCAAGAACCGCTTCGGCGCGGTCAATGAGCTCGGCGTCTTCGCGATGACGGAGAAAGGCTTGCGCGGCGTGGCGAATCCGTCGGCGCTTTTCTTGTCGCAGCATGAGCAGAGCGTCGCGGGGTCGTGTGTGCTCGTCACGCAGGAAGGTTCGCGGCCGCTGCTCGTCGAAGTGCAGGCGCTCGTCGATACGGCGCATGTCCCCAATCCGCGCCGCCTCGCGGTCGGGCTGGAGCAGAACCGGCTCGCGCTGCTGCTCGCGGTGCTGCATCGGCATGCGGGCATCGCGTGTTTCGATCAGGACGTGTTCCTGAACGCGGTCGGCGGCGTGAAGATCACCGAACCCGCCGCCGATCTCGCGGTACTGCTCGCGATTCACTCGTCGATGCGCAACAAGCCGCTGCCGAAGGGCCTCATCACGTTCGGCGAAGTAGGGCTGGCGGGCGAAATCCGGCCATCGCCGCGCGGGCAGGATCGCCTGAAGGAAGCGGCCAAGCTCGGCTTCTCCGTCGCGCTGATTCCGAAGGCCAATGCGCCGAAGCAGGCGGTGGACGGTCTGAAGGTAATCGCGGTCGATCGCATCGAAGAAGCCATCGACCGCGTGCGCGATCTCGAGTGAACGGATCGGACCCTCGGTAACGGGCCGTAAGAAAAACGCGCGCCGCTGTAACCTGGCGCGGGCGCGGTTTTCATATCCTTCTGGGACCCAGGACCGGCGGATGAAGCCACCGCGCGCCGCCGCGCCGAAGTGACTGGATGGATCGAGAGGATCACGCTTTGAAACATGTCAAAACAGCCCGGCCCGCCCCAGCGTTCCACCTGCGCGGCTGCCGCGTCTCGGCGCCTCTGCAACAGCCGTTCGGCAGCGGATGCCGGATCGTCGAATGGATCGACGGCGAAGGGCAGATCTCGCGGCGCGTCGTGTCGGCGGACGTAACGGAGGCCGAAGTCGTCGCGACCATTCGCCGTCACGTCACGGGCCGCAAACACGTGCTCGTGGACGACGAGCGTCAGCCGCGCCAGACCTTGCCGCGACGCTAGTTTTATCGGCCGAGAAAGAGCGGATGCGCTGCCGCTTCCGCCGGCGTGAGCACCGGCGCGACGCAGCAGTCGAGCGGTTCGAGGAGCGCCATCCATTCGTCGCGCGTGCGCTCGCGGATGCACGCGGCGAGGCGCGCGGTCAGTTCTTTCGCATCCGCGCCGCCGATCGCCTGCCCGAGACTCCAGTGCCGCGCGGCCCATTCCGGGTGGCCGACCGCGCCGCATAGCGTCTGCCAGAACTTCAGTTCGAGCGCGCCGACGGCCACGAACTTGTCGTCCGCGGTGCGATACACGTTGTAGCAAGGCACGCCGCCGTTGAGCAGGCCGGCTCCCGCGCGCGTGCTGGGCTCGTCGGCATTGGCGAGCGCGATGTGCGCCATCACGTTGTGGGCGTGAACGGCGTGCGTCATGGAAACGTCGACAAAGCGGCCATCGCCGCCGCGCGCGACGTGCCAGAGCGCGGCAAGCATTTGCGTCACGGCCGCGAGCGCCCCGCCGAGCAGGTCCGCAAGCTGGAAATTGGGCACTATGGGCGCGCCGTCTGCATCGGCAAGCTGATCCAGCACGCCCGCATACGCGATGTAGTTCAGATCGTGCCCCGCCTTGTCGGCGAACGGGCCTTCGCTGCCGAACCCCGTGATCGCGCAGTAGACGAGCTTCGGGTTGACCTGCCGCAGCACGTCGTAGCCGACGCCGAGCCGCGTCATCACCGTCGGCCGGAAGCTCTCGACGAGCACGTCCGCATCCCTTGCCAGTTCGATTAACTTTGCTCGCCCGGCATCGGTCTTCAGATCGAGCGCGAGCGACCGCTTGCCGCGATTCACGATCCGATAGAACGCGCTCGGCGCGCCGCTCTCGCGGTCGGCGTCGCTTTGCAGCATCGAGCGGGCGTAGTCGCCTTCGCCCGGTGGCTCGATCTTCAACACGTCCGCGCCGAGTTCGGCGAGGCGCAGCGTGGCGACCGGTCCGGGCAGAAGCCGCGTCAGATCCAGCACGCGAAGACCGGCGAGAGCGGAGGAGGTCGTCAAGTCGTCGGTCTCCGTGAAGAATTACGAGCTCAGCTGTTCGAGTTCCTCGTGCGCGTCGAGCCACTCCAGTTCGAGCGTCTCGAGCCGCACGTTGACTTCGCCCTGACGGCGAATCGTGTCGGTGAGCTTCGCCTTCAGCGCGGCGTCGTAGCTCGCGGGATCGGCGACGAACGCATCGAGCGTCGCTTTTTCCGCATTCAGCGCGTCCATTTCTTTCTCGATCTTCGCGATGCGCGATTGCAGCGGCTTGCGCAGATGCGACAGCTTTTGCCGCTCTTGCGCCTCCTGCCTGCGCTGCTCCTTGCGATTCGCCGCGCTGTCCGGCGCATTGCCGGAAGCCGACGCGCCGCCGTTCGCTTCTTTCGCCGCCGCCCGCGTGTCGGCGGCATGTTGCAGAAGCCAGTCGCGATAATCGTCGAGATCGCCGTCGAACGGACTCAGCCGGTGCTTCGCCACCAGCATGAACGTGTCCGTGGTGGCGCGCAGCAGATGCCGGTCGTGCGACACGAGAATGAGCGTGCCTTCGAACTGCGCGAGCGCCATGGTCAGCGCGTGACGCGTTTCTAGGTCGAGGTGGTTGGTCGGTTCGTCGAGCAGCAGCAGATTGGGCTTCTGCCAGATGATGAGCGCGAGCGCGAGCCGGGCCTTTTCGCCGCCGGAGAACGGCGCGATTTTCGCGGTGGCCATGTCGCCCGAGAAGTTGAAGCTGCCGAGAAAGTCGCGCAGTTCTTGCTCGCGCGTGTCGGGCGCGAGGCGCGCGAGATGGGCGAGCGCGGAGTCGTCCGGGCGCAGCGTTTCCAGTTGATGCTGCGCGAAATAGCCGATCTGCAAGCCCTTGCCTTGCCGCACGTGACCCGAGAGGGCGTCGAGCGTGCCGGCGAGCGTCTTGATGAGCGTGGACTTGCCCTGACCGTTCGCGCCGAGCAGACCGATGCGCTGCCCGTTCTGAATCGACAGCGTGACGCCTTCGACAATCGGAATCTCGGCGCCGTCCTCGGTGCGATAACCGCAGCGCACGTCTTCCATCACCATCATCGGATTAGGCGCGGCATCCGGCGTGCGGAACTCGAACGTGAACGGCGAGCTCGCGTGCGCCGGCGCGATCAACTCCATCTTTTCGAGCGCCTTGACGCGGCTTTGCGCCTGCTTCGCCTTGGTGGCCTTCGCCTTGAAGCGGTTGATGAAGCTCTGCAGATGCTGCACCGTCTTCTGCTGCTTCTCGTAGGCGCTTTGCTGCAACGCGAGCTGTTGCGCGCGCAGCACTTCGAACTGGCTGTAGTTGCCGCCGTAACGCTTCACCTGGCGGTTCTCCAGATGCAGCGTGACGTTGCAGACCGCATCGAGAAACTCGCGATCGTGCGAGATCACGACGAGCGTGCCCGGATAACGGCCGAGCCAGTCTTCGAGCCAGACGATGGCGTCCAGGTCCAAGTGGTTGGTCGGTTCGTCGAGCAGCAGCAGGTCGGACGGACACATCAGCGCTTGCGCGAGGTTCAGCCGCATGCGCCAGCCGCCCGAGAAGCTCGCCACCGGCTCGCGCGTCTGTTCGAGCGTGAAGCCGAGCCCGAGCAGCAGCGTTTCCGCGCGGGCGGGCGCGGTGTAGCCGTCGGCATCGGCGAAAGCGGCGTGGGCTTCGGCTTCCGCTGCGCCGTCGTGCGCCGCGGAGGCCGCCGCGATGCGCGCTTCGATTGCGCGCAACTGCGTGTCGCCGTCGAGCGTGTAGTCGAGCGCGGTGCGATCCACGGCGGGCGTTTCCTGCGCGACATGCGCGATGCGCCACGACGGCGGCATCGAGAAATCGCCGCCGTCCGCGTGCAACTCGCCGCGCAGCACGGAAAAGAGCGTGGATTTGCCCGCGCCGTTCGCGCCGACGAGACCGGCTTTCTCGCCCGGATTGAGCGTGAAGCTGGTCTCTTCGAAGAGCGGCTTGGTGCCGCGGGACAGGCTGAACTGGTTGAAGCGGATCACGTCGGAGGGCGGCGGCAGAGCGCGGACTGGAGGAAACCGCTATTTTAGACCGGGCGCGTATGCCGCAAGGGGTCGTCCGTTCGGCTAATGGCGGGCGAGCGCGCAGGGGAGTAGGATCGCCTGACTTTCACCACTTCAAAGCGCGGAGCACGGCATGAATTCGACCACCGACAGCATCTACGGCTTCACGGCAGAGCGGCTCGACGGCACGACCGTCAGCCTCGACACGTACCGCGGCAAGGTGCTGCTGATCGTGAACACCGCGAGCGAATGCGGTTTCACGCCGCAGTACAGGGGCCTACAGGAGTTGTACACGCTGTACGCAGGGCGCGGCTTCGAGGTGCTCGGCTTTCCGTGCAACCAGTTCGGCAAGCAGGAGCCGGGCGACGCGGCGCAGATTAGCAGCTTCTGCGAGTCGAACTATGGCGTCACGTTTCCGATGTTCGCGAAGATCGACGTCAACGGGCCGAACGCGCATCCGCTCTTCAAGTATCTGACGGAGAAAGAGCCGGGTGTGCTCGGGCTGGAGGCGATCAAATGGAACTTCACGAAGTTCCTGATCGACCGCAACGGGAACATCGTGAAACGCTACGCGCCGATCACGAAGCCCGAGTCCATCGCGGACGACATCGAAAAGCTGCTCTGACGCGCTCATAGAATCGGGGAGAAGAGCCGCGCGACGTGCATCGCCATGCGCCGCCAGAACGCGGCGCCGCGATAGTCGTTGCCGTCGATCTCATACGCATGCGCGAAGTCCACGAGCAACATGCTCTCCACTTCGCGGGCGAAGTCGTGATCGACGGTCAGCACCGTGATCTCGAAGTTCAGGCGGAACGAGCGATTGTCGAGATTGGCGCTGCCAACCGACGCGGCGATGTCGTCGACGAGCACGACCTTCTGGTGCAAAAACCCCGGCTTGTAGCGGAAGATGCGCACGCCCGCCTGCACGAGATCGTATGCGTACAGCCTCGACGCGGCGAACACCACGCGATGATCGCGCCGGCTCGGAATGAGAATGCGCACGTCCACGCCGCGCATCACGGCGAGTCGCAGCGCCGAGAACACGGCTTCATCGGGAATCAGATACGGCGACGTGATCCAGATCCGCTCTCGCGCCGCGTTGATCGCCTCGACGAAGAAGAGCGAGCAGGTCTCCTGTTTGTCGGCCGGGCCGCTCGAGAGCACCATGCAATGCATGTTCTCGTCCGTATGCGACGCGGGGCCGAGCTCGGGCAGGCGCTGCGTCGCCCAATACCAGTCCTCGGTGAAGACAAACTGGATGCTGGCGATCGCCGGCCCGCGCACTTCCACATGCGTATCGCGCCACGGCGAAAGCCGCGGATTGCCGCCGAGATACTCGACGCCCACGTTGTGCCCGCCGACGAATGCGCGCTTGCCGTCGACGACCACGATCTTCCGATGATTACGGAAGTTGATTTGAAAGCGGTGCACGAACTTGCGCTTGGTCGCGAACGGATGCGCTTCGACGCCGCCCGCGCGCAGCGCATGCACGTAGCGATGCGGCAGGTCGAAGCTGCCGATGCTGTCGTAGAGGAAATAGACGCGCACGCCGGCTTTCGCTTTCGCGATGAGCGCGTCCTTCAGCATCTCGCCGAGCGCGTCGGCGCGCACGATGAAGAATTGCACGACGACATACTGTTCGGCTGCTTCGATGGCCTCGAGGATCGCGGAAAACGTCGCGTCGCCATTGACCAGCACGCGTACGGCGTTGCCGCGCAGAAACGGCATGCCGGAGAGCCGTTGCAACGTGCGGATGGTCGGGTTGCCGAGGTATCGCGCGGGGCCGGTGTCGAGTTCGCCGCGCGCACCGGAGGCGTCGACGAGCGCCGTGCCTGCCGAAGCGGAGTCGCTGCGGTCGGTCGAATCCCACTCGGTCGGCTTTCTGCGGTTGCGCAGGATCTCGATTTCGAGCCGTCGCTCGTCGATGTAACCCGCGAACTTGCTGCGCCCGAGAAAGAGATACGGGATGAGCGTGAGGTAAGGCATCGCGACGAGCGACACCGCCCACGCGACCGCGCCTTGCGAGGTGCGCGTATTTATGATGGCGTGGACGGCCGCGATCACGCCGAGCACATGCGCGGCCATCACGAGCGTGCCGACGTGAAGCCAGTCTGCTGCTTGCATAGATGCGTTCGGTTCGGAGCTCGATGCGCGCCAATCGGCGCGAAGCCAGACGACGAACACCGCCGCGAGCCGCGGCGGCGATGCCTTATCTTACCGAACCCGCTTACCGAACCTGCTTACCGAACCTGACCTGCGCGGCGAATGCCGCTCAGGCGGGAAGGTCCGCCGCCTGAATCAGGAACACGTTGTCATCGCCGGCGCTGGTCGAGAGCCAGACGAGATCGAGCCCGCCGAGCGCGGCCTCGACGTTCGCCCGCTCGTTGCCGATCTCGACGACGAGCACGCCGTCTTCGGTCAGCCACTTGCCCGCATCGCGCACGATGCGCCGCACGACGTCCATGCCGTCCGCGCCGCCCGCGAGGGCGAGTTCGGGCTCGTGACGGTATTCCTCGGGCAGCGCCTTCATCGCGGTCGCGTTCACGTACGGCGGGTTCGTGATGATGACCTCGTAGCGGGCAGGCGAAAGCGGCGCGTACAGGTCGCCTTCGTGCAGCGCGATGCGGTCCTGCAACCCGTAGTCGTCGACATTGCGGCGCGCGACCGCGAGGGCATCGGCGGAGATGTCCACCGCATCGATATCCGCGTTTTCGAACGCTTGCGCCGCGAGAATCGCCAGGCACCCGGAGCCGGTGCAGAGTTCGAGCACGCGCGTGACGTGGTCCGGATCGGGCACGTACGGTTGCAGCCCGTCCTGCAACAACTCGCCGATGAACGAGCGCGGCACGATCACGCGCTCGTCGACATAGAAACGATGGCCGTGCATCCACGCTTCCTGCGTGATGTACGCGGCCGGCACGCGTTCCTTGGCACGGCGCTCGATCACCTGCATGACGGCATCGATTTCGGTGTCGAGCAGGCGGGCGTCCAGAAACGGTTCGAGCGTGTCGAGCGGCAAGTGCAGCGTATGCAGAATCAGATACGCGGCTTCGTCATAGGCGTTGGTCGAGCCGTGACCGAACGAGAGGCCGGCTTCCGTGAAGCGCGAGACGCCGAAGCGCAGCAGGTCGCGGACGGTGGTGAAGGGTAGCGCCATCGAAGGCTCCTTGTTTTTTTACGGGTGAAGATTTACGCGATCAGTTCTTCGAGCACGCGCCGGTACACGTTTTTCAGCGGCTCGATGAAGCGCACGTCGACATGTTCGTCGATCTTGTGGATGCTGCCGTTCGGCGGCCCGAACTCGACGACCTGCTCGCAGATGCGCGCGATAAAGCGGCCATCGGACGTGCCGCCCGTGGTGGACAGCTCCGGCCGCACGCCGGTTTCATCGTGGATGGCTTTTTCGAGCGCGTTGGAGAGCGCGCCGCGCGGCGTCAGGAACGGCAGGCCGCTCACCGTCCAGGTGAGATCGTAGTCGAGCGCGTGTTTGTCGAGGATCGCGTGGACGCGACTTTGCAGGCCCTCGACCGTGCTCGCCGTCGAGAAGCGGAAGTTGAACATCAACTCGGCGTGGCCCGGAATGACGTTCGTCGCGCCGGTGCCCGAGCGCAGGTTGGACACTTGCCAGGTCGTCGGCGGGAAATACTCGTTGCCGTCGTCCCAGCGTTGCGAGACGAGTTCGGCGAGCGCGGGCGCGAGCAGGTGAATCGGATTGCGCGCGAGATGCGGATACGCAATATGCCCCTGCACGCCCTTCACGACGAGCTTGCCGGACATGGAGCCGCGCCGCCCGTTCTTGACCATGTCGCCGAGTGTTTCGTTCGAGGTCGGCTCGCCGACGATGCAGTAATCGAGCCGCTCGCCGCGCGCCTTCAAGGCTTCGACGACCTTCACGGTGCCGTCGGTGGCGGGGCCTTCCTCGTCGCTCGTGATGAGCAAGGCGACGGAGCCGCGATGCGCCGGATACTTCGCAACGAACTCTTCGCTCGACACGACGAATGCCGCGAGCGACGTTTTCATGTCGGCCGCGCCGCGCCCGTAGAGCTTGCCGTCGCGATGCGTCGGCGTGAAGGGCGGCGAAGTCCATTGATCGAGCGGGCCGGTCGGCACGACGTCGGTATGTCCGGCGAACGCGAGCAGCTTGCCCGACGCGCCGTCCGTGCCGCGCTTCACGGCCCACAGATTCGTGACGCCGCCCGACTCGATGGTTTCGCATTCGAAGCCGACGGCGGACAGACGCTCGATCATCAGCGCCTGGCAATGGCGGTCGTCGGGCGTGACGGACGCGCGCTCGATCAGGGCTTCGGTTAAGGACAAGGTGCCGGACATGGTTTCAGCCTGCATTTCTTTCGACAGCGTAAAAAAATGCCGGCGCGGGGCCGGCAGGCGGTTCAGCGTGATGCGACGGCGTGATGTTCAGAGCCATCGCACGTCAATCACGCGAAGAGCGTCTCGTACTGCTCGGCCGAGAAGCCGAGCGTCTTCACGCGGCCGTTCACGACGACGACCGGCCGCTTGATGATCGACGGCTTGTGGATCATCAGCGCGATCGCGCCGGAAGTCGTGTCGGCTTCCGCCTTGTGCACGTCAGAAAGACCGCGCCACGTCGTGCCGCGCTTGTTGATGAGCTGTTCCAGCGGCACGTCCTTCAGCCAGTCCTGAAGCAGCTTCTCGTTCACGCCGGCCTTCTTGAAGTCGTGGAACTCGAACGGCACGCCGTGCTCTTCCAGCCACACGCGCGCCTTCTTCACCGTGTCGCAGTTCGGAATGCCGTACACGACCGTCATGGCATTGGGGCCGCGCGCCACGATCAGTCGCCTCGGAGCAGTTCGTTGAGGCCGACCTTCGCGCGAGTCTTCGCATCGACCTTCTTCACGATCACCGCGCAGTAGAGGCTGTGCGAGCCGTCCTTCGAGGGCAGATTGCCCGCCACGACGACCGAGCCCGCCGGAATGCGGCCGTAGCTCACCTGACCGGTTTCGCGGTCATAAATCTTCGTGCTCTGGCCGAGGTAGACGCCCATCGAAATGACCGAGTTTTCCTCGACGATCACGCCTTCCACCACTTCCGAGCGTGCGCCGATGAAGCAGTTGTCCTCGATGATGACCGGGTTCGCCTGCAACGGCTCCAGCACGCCGCCGATGCCCACGCCGCCCGACAGGTGCACGTTCTTGCCGATCTGCGCGCATGAGCCGACGGTGGCCCAAGTATCGACCATCGTGCCCTCGTCGACGTAAGCGCCGATGTTGGTGTACGACGGCATCAGCACCACGTTCTTCGCGATGTACGAGCCGCGGCGCGCAATGGCCGGCGGCACCACGCGAAAGCCGCCCGCTGCGAAGTCTTCGGCGGTGTAGTTGGCGAACTTCGAGGGCACCTTGTCGTAGAACTGGCTGTAGCCGCCGGCGGGCATCGGCACGTTGTCTTCGAGGCGGAACGACAGCAGCACGGCCTTCTTCAGCCACTGGTTCACGACCCAGTCGCCGTCGCGCTTCTCGGCGACGCGCAAGGCGCCGCGGTCCAGTTGCTCGATGGCGTGCGAGACGGCTTCGCGCACTTCCGCGGGCGCGGCTTTCGCCGACAGCTCGGCGCGGTTTTCCCAGGCGTTGTCGATGATGCTCTGAAGTTGTTCCGACATAGTGATTTCAAGGATGGAGAGAGGAACCGGCAACGCGTTCAGGACCGTTCAGGTGTTCAGCGTGCGGCAGAATTCGACGATGCGGCGGGCGCCTTCGATACATTCCTCGGTCCCGGCAACGAGCGCGATACGCACGAACCCTTCGCCGGGATTCGTGCCATGCGCGGGACGAGCGAGATAGGAGCCCGGCAGAACCGTCACATTATAGTCGGCGTACAGGCGCGCGGCGAACTCGGTATCCGTGAGTCCGGTGCGCGAAACGTTCGCCCAGAGATAGAACGCGGCGTCGGGCAGACGCACGTCCAGCACCTCGGCGAGCATCGGCGTGACCGTGCGGAACTTGCTCGCGTAGAGCGCGCGGTTCTCGCGCACGTGCGCTTCGTCCTGCCACGCGGCAATGCTCGCGCGCTGGAACACGGTCGAGAGCGCCGCGCCGTGATACGTGCGATACAAGAGGAAGCTCTTGAGCACGGCAGCGTCGCCGGCGACGAAGCCCGAGCGCATGCCCGGCACGTTCGATCGCTTGGAGAGGCTGGACAGCATCACGAGGCGCTCGAAGCCGCGGCCCAGCAGACGCGCGGCTTCCAGACCGCCGAGCGGCGGCTGCCCTTCGTCGAAGTAGATCTCGGAATAGCATTCGTCGGAGGCGATCACGAAGCCGTGCTTGTCCGAGAGCGCGAAGAGTTCGCGCCAGTTGTCGAGCGTGAGCACCGCGCCCGTCGGGTTGCCGGGCGAGCAGACGTAGAGCAGTTGCGTGCGCGCCCAGATGTCGTCTGGCACGGCCGAGTAATCGCACGCGAAGTTGCGCGCGGGATCGCTATTGACGAAGTACGGTTCCGCGCCCGCGAGCAGCGCCGCGCCTTCGTAGATTTGGTAGAACGGGTTCGGGCAGAGTACGATCGGCGGTTTCGCGCCCGCGAGCTCCTGGGTGCTGCGGCTGTCGATCACCGTCTGCGCGAGCGCGAACAAGGCTTCGCGCGAGCCGGAAACGGGCAGCACTTCAGTGGCCGCGTCGATCGAAGCGAGTCCGTAGCGCGCCTTCACCCATTTGGCGATGGCTTCGCGCAGCGGCTCGCTGCCAAGCGTCGCCGGGTAGGCGGCGAGGCCGCCGAGCGCGTCGATCACGGCGTCGCGGATCAGCGCGGGCGTCGCATGCTTCGGCTCGCCGATGCCGAAGCTGATCGGCGTGAATCCGGCGCGCGGCTCGATGCCCTTGAACAGCGCGCGCAGCTTTTCGAAGGGATACGGCTGGAGTTTCTGGAGAAGTGGATTCACGGCGGGTCAATTGAGCGATGAACGTCGGGCGGCGGCAATGCGCCATGTGGCCGCAGCGGTCTATGTAGCGGCATGAGAAAGACATCAGAGAACGGGCGATTATACCGCGCGCGTTTGCGCTTCACGGCGCGCGGCGGCAAGGACGACAGACGCATGACACGTAGCAAAACCGTATCGAAACCTACGCGCAGAGGAGCGCCGCAATGACGCGCCGCCTGCACGACGCGCTGCCCACGCTCGCCATCATGATCGGCGCTTCCGTGTGGGGCTTCGTCTGGTATCCGATGCGCCTGCTCGCATCGATGGGACTCACCGGCACCGCCGCCAGCGCGACGACGAGCGGCGCCGCATGTCTCTTCGTGCTGCTGCTCAAGCGCCGCGCGATCCGCACGGTGTCGTGGCACTGGCTGCTCGCGTGCCTCGGCGTGGCGGCGGGCGTGACGAGCGTGGGCTTCGTCTGGGGCGCGATCCACGGACAGGTCATGCGCGTGCTGCTGCTGTTCTATCTGACGCCCGCGTGGACCGCCGTTTTCGCGCATTTCATCTTGCGCGACCGCTTAACGCGCGCCGATGCGGCGCTGTCGCTCTTGTCGCTCGCGGGCGCGGTCACGATGCTCTGGTCGCCCGAACTCGGCGTGCCGCTGCCCGCGAATCTTGCCGAATGGGCCGGGCTCATGGGCGGCATGGGCTTCGCGATGAGCAACGTGCTCGTCGTGAAGATTACGCGTGTCATGCCGGACATGAAGCCGGAGATGCGCACGGCCGTGATCTTCGGCGGCGCGGCGATCGTGGCGTCGGTCGCCACGTTGTTCGAGCCGATGCCCGCGCCGCCCGCCGCATCGCAGATGGGCACGGTCGCGTTCATCGTGATCGCGCTCGGCGTGGTGCTCGCGGTCAACAACGTGATCGTGCAGATCGGGCTCGCGCGGGTGCCGGCCAATCGCGCGTCCATCATCATGCTGTTCGAACTCGTGGTGACGGCGCTGTCGTCGTGGCTCATCGCGGGCGAAGTGCCGGGGCCGCGCGAATGGGCGGGCGGCGCGTGCATCGTGGCTGCGTGCGTGCTCTCGGCATGGGCGCACAGGCAGGGCCGCGAGCCATCGCAACGGCCGCCCGGCGAGGCCGAACCCGAAAAGAAATCGACACGCGCGATGGTATGATGGTGTCCGCTCGCGCCGCGGCAGGCGGCGTCCGGCGCGCATGAGATCTTCATCCGCGACCGGCCGCGCTGCGGCTTGTCTGCCGTTCATCCTCCGTCATTCACTTCAAACAGCGATATCGCCGTGCGTCTGACTTCGATCAAACTCGCTGGTTTCAAGTCCTTCGTCGATCCCACGCATTTCCAGGTCCCCGGCCAACTGGTCGGCGTCGTCGGGCCGAATGGCTGCGGCAAGTCCAACATCATCGACGCGGTGCGCTGGGTGCTGGGCGAATCGCGCGCATCCGAATTGCGCGGCGAGTCGATGCAGGACGTCATCTTCAACGGATCCACCGCGCGCAAGCCGGGCAGCCGCGCGAGCGTAGAACTGATCTTCGATAACGCCGACGGCCGCGCCGCCGGTCAGTGGAGCGCCTACGGCGAGATTGCGGTGAAGCGCGTGCTCACGCGCGACGGCACCTCCAGTTACTACATCAACAATCTGCCCGCGCGCCGCCGCGACATTCAGGACATCTTTCTCGGCACGGGCCTCGGCCCGCGCGCTTACGCGATCATCGGGCAGGGCATGATCGCGCGGATCATCGAGGCGAAGCCCGAAGATTTGCGCGTGTTCCTCGAAGAAGCCGCGGGCGTGTCGAAGTACAAGGAGCGTCGGCGGGAGACGGAGAATCGTCTGCACGATACGCGCGAAAATCTGACGCGCGTGGAAGACATCGTGCGCGAGCTGACGGCCAATCTGGAGAAGCTGGAAGCGCAGGCCATCGTCGCGACGAAATACAAGGCCTTGCAGACCGAAGGCGAAGAGAAGCAGCGCCTGCTGTGGCTCTTGCGCAAGAACGAAGCGGGCAACGAAGCCGAGCGCCAGCAGCGCGCCATTCGCGACGCGCAGATCGAGCTCGAAGCGCAAACGGCGCGTCTGCGCGAAGTGGAAGCGCAACTGGAAACGCTGCGCGTCGCGCACTACAGCGCCAGCGACGCAATGCAGGGCGCGCAGGGCGCGCTTTACGAAGCCAATGCTGAAGTGAGCCGGCTCGAAGCGGAGATCCGCTTTATCGTCGAGTCGCGCAACCGCGTGCAGGCGCAGATCGCCGCGCTCGCCGCGCAGCGCGAGCAATGGCAGATGCAGGCGCAAAAGGCGCGCGACGAAATCGAAACGGCGTCCGAAGCATTGGCCGAAGGCGAAGAGAAGGCTGCGATCGCGCAAGAGAACGCCGCCGCGAAGCACGACGCGCTGCCCGCGCTCGAAGCCCGCTGGCGCGACGCGCAGGCTCAGCTGAACGAGGAACGCGCCGGCATCGCGCGGGCGGAACAGGCGTTGAAGCTCGAAGCCGCGCATCAGCGCAACGCGGATCAACAGCTTCAGCAATTGCAGCAGCGCCAGGAACGCCTGAAGAACGAAGCGGGCGGCCTCGACGCTCCCGACGAAGCGCAACTCGAAGAACTGCGCATGCAGCTTGCCGAGAACGAAGAGATTCTGGCCGAAGCGCAGGCGCGTCTTGCCGATGCGCAGGAAACCGTGCCGCGTCTCGACGCCGAGCGACGCGCCGCGCAAGAGCGCGTGCAGGCGGAAAGCGCGCAGATTCATCAGCTCGAAGCACGCCTTGCCGCGCTGAAAGCGTTGCAGGAAAGCGTGCAGACCGAAGGCAAGGTCCAGCCGTGGCTCGACAAGCACGAACTCGGCGGACTGCCGCGTCTGTGGAAGAAGCTGCACGTCGAAGCAGGTTGGGAGCCGGCGCTCGAAGCCGTGCTGCGCGAGCGTCTCGCCGCGCTCGAAGTCTCGAATCTCGACTGGACCAAGGCGTTCGCGAGCGACGCGCCGCCCGCGAAGCTCGCGTTCTTCGCGCCGCCCGTCGCGGGCAAGCCGCTGGACGCGCCGCAGGGCTTGCGGCCGTTGACTTCGCTTCTTCGCATCGACGACCCCGGCATTCGCGCCGTGCTCAACGAATGGCTCGGCAACACGTTCATCGCCGACGACATCGCGCAGGCGCTCGCCATGCGCAATCAGTTGCCTGAAGGCGGCGCGTTCGTCGTGAAGGTGGGGCATATCGTCACGCGCGTCGGCGTGCAACTGTATGCGTCGGATTCCGAGCAGTCGGGCATGCTGGCGCGCGCGCAGGAAATCGAGAATCTCGCGCGGCAAGTGCGCGCGCAGGCGCTGCTCGCGGACGAAGCGAAAGCCAACGCCGTGCGCGCCGACGCGGCTCACACGCAGGCATCGCAAGTTCTCGCCGATGCGCGTGCCGCCGCCGAGCGCGCCACGCAGCGCGTCCACGCGTTGCAGATGGACGTGCTCAAACTCACGCAGGCGCACGAGCGCTACACGCAGCGCAGCACGCAGATCGGCGAGGAACTCGAAGAAATTGCCGCGCAGATCGAAGAACAGCGCGCGCTGCGGGCCGAATCGGAAGCTGCGTTCGAGCAGCATGACGCCGAGATCGCGCAATTGCAGGCGCGCTTCGAAGACAATCAGCTTGCGTTCGAATCGCTCGACGAGGCGCTCACCAACGCGCGTCACGAACTGCGCGAACTGGAACGCGTGGCCAGCGACGCGAACTTCGCGGCGCGCGGCCTCGCGGCGAAGATCGAGGAATACAAGCGCAGCATCGACACGGCGCACGAGCAGAGCGAACGCGTCGAAGGCGCGCTGGAAGACGCGCGGGCCGAACTCGAAACCATCAACGCGCAGACCGCACAGACCGGCTTGCAGGACGCCCTCGAAGTGCGCGCGGCACGCGAAGAGGCGCTGCACGCGGCGCGCATCGAACTGGACGATCTCACCGCGCGGCTGCGTCAGGCCGACGAGCAGCGTCTGCAGACGGAGCGGTCGCTTCAGCCGCTGCGGGACAAGATCAACGAATTGCAGTTGAAGGAGCAGGCGGCGCGCATCAACGGCGAGCAGTTCGCCGAGCAGTTGCAGGCGGCGGGCGTCGACGAAGCCGAATTGCAGGCGAAGCTCACGCCCGACATGAAGCCGTCGTATCTGCAAGGCGAAGTCACGCGCCTGAACAACGCGGTGATCGCGCTCGGGCCGGTCAACATGGCCGCGCTCGAAGAACTGGCGGCCGCGACCGAGCGCAAGCAGTTCCTCGACGCGCAATCGGCCGATCTGAACGACGCCATCGGCACGCTCGAAGACGCGATCCAGAAGATCGACCAGGAAACGCGCGCTTTGCTGCAAGGCACGTTCGACGAAGTGAACCGCCACTTCGGCGATCTGTTCCCGCGTCTTTTCGGCGGCGGGCAGGCGAAGCTCATCATGACCGGCGACGAAATTCTCGACGCGGGCGTGCAGGTTATGGCGCAGCCGCCCGGCAAGAAGAACTCGACGATTCACCTGCTCTCGGGCGGCGAAAAGGCGCTCACCGCGACGGCGCTCGTCTTCGCGATGTTCCAGCTGAATCCCGCGCCGTTCTGTCTGCTGGACGAAGTGGACGCGCCGCTCGACGACGCGAACACGGAACGCTTCGCCAACCTCGTGCGGGCCATGTCGAGCAAGACCCAATTCCTCTTCATCTCGCACAACAAGATCGCGATGGAGATGGCGCAGCAACTGATCGGCGTCACGATGCAGGAGCAGGGCGTGTCGCGCATCGTCGCGGTGGATATGGAATCCGCCGCGGGATTCGCGCAGAACGGCTGACCCGATTTTTATGAATGAAGGCCGGACGCGGAGCCGGCCAGGCGCGCAGGCGCGGAGTGGCGTGCATCGGATGCGCGCGACAGATCGCGCGGCGCTTCGTAACTCAAAAGAATGATGGAGCGTGCATGGACGAGTTGACACTCGGATTGATCGGAGCGGGAGCTGTCGTGGTCGGCGGCGTGGTGGTGTACAACGCGTGGCAGAGCGCGAAAGTGCGGCGCAAGATGCCGCGCCCGATGCCCGACGAAGCCGCCGATGCGCTCGCGCGCCAGGAAACCGACGACGAGCAGCCGTTCATCGAGCCGGTGCGCCCGGCGCGGCGCGAGCCTGTCGGGGGCGGCGGCGCGGGCGATGCGCAGGAAGACGCGCGCGTCGAACCCAGCTTCGGCGGCGTCCCTGTGTCGACCGAGGCTGCGGCGATCACGCCAGCCGTCGCGCCGGCGGATACGCCCATCGATCTGCAGGCGGAAGCGACCTCCGCGAACGGCGTCGCCGATGAACCCGCGGTCGTCGAAGAAGACGAGCGCAGCGAGCCGGTCATGCCCGCCGCCACGACCATCTCTTCGACGCCGCCCGCGGTCGTCGACCGGCGCATCGACTGCGTCGTGCCGATCCGGCTCGCCGCGCCCGTGGCCGGCGACCGCGTGATTCCGCTCGCGCAGCGGCTGCGTCGCGCGGGCACGAAGCCCGTGACCATCGAAGGCAAGGCCGAAGGCGAGAGCACGTGGGAGCTGTTGCGCCACGGGGTGCGCTACGAAGAATTGCGCGCGGCCGCGCAACTCGCCAACCGCGGCGGTCCGCTGAACGAACTCGAGTTCTCGGAGTTCGTCACGGGCGTGCAGCGTCTCGCGGACGCCATCGACGGCGCGCCCGAATTCCCCGACATGATGGAAACCGTCGGCATGGCGCGCGAGCTCGACGCGTTCGCCGCCCAGTGCGACGCGCAGCTGTCCATCAACATTCTTTCCGACGGCGCGCCGTGGTCCGCCAACTACGTTCAGGCGGTGGCCTCGCAAGACGGCTTGCTGCTCTCGCGCGACGGCACGCGCTTCGTCAAGCTGGACGCGAAGCAGAACCCGGTGTTCATGCTCCAGTTCGGCGACACCAATTTTTTGCGCGACGACCTCACGTACAAGGGCGGCCAGATGATTACGCTGGTGCTGGACGTGCCCGTCGCCGACGAAGACATCTTGCCGTTCCGCCTGATGTGCGATTACGCGAAGTCGCTGTCCGAGCGCATCGGCGCGCGCGTGGTCGACGATCAGCGACGGCCGTTGCCGGAATCGGCGCTGCTCGCCATCGAGAAACAACTGATGACGCTGTACGCGAAGCTGGAGCAGGCGGGCATGCCTGCCGGGTCGCCCGCCACGCGCAGGTTGTTCAGCCAGTAAGCGCTCGTCGTAGCTGCATGTCGTGTCGCTATTGCGCCCCGTTCTGGGGCGCTTTCCGTTGGTACGCGCCGCCACATGCGCGCATGGCCTAGACCGTTCGGCCGATGCCGCGACGACCGTTCTTCTGAGACAATCGAACGGTCGGTTCAACTGACTCATCTCATTCCTCGAAAGCCGCATGTCCGCAAAAACGAAAGCCGAATCCGCCGCCACCGCCAAGTCGCTCGCGCCCGTGCCCAGCGCCGACCGGCCGGAGGAGCGCGCCGCGTGGCTGCGCGCGGAACTGGAGCGCGCGAACTACGCGTACTACGTGCTCGACCAGCCGGATTTGCCCGACGCCGAATACGACACGCTCTTCAAGGAATTGCAGGGCATCGAGGCGGCGCATCCGGAACTCGTCACGCCGGATTCGCCGACGCAGCGCGTGGGCGGTCAGGTCGCCGAAGGCTTCGCGCCGGTCGTCCACGACGTGCCGATGCTGTCGCTCAACAACGGCTTCGCGGACGAAGACATCGCCGCGTTCGACAAACGCGTGTCCGACGCGCTCGGCCATGCGCCGGTGCAGTACGCGTGCGAGCTGAAATTCGACGGACTAGCCATCTCCCTGCGGTACGACGACGGCCGCTTCGTGCAGGCCTCGACGCGCGGCGACGGCGCGACCGGCGAAGACGTGACGGCCAACGTGCGGACCATTCGCTCGATCCCGCTGACGCTGAAAGGCGCGAACGTGCCGAAGCGTCTCGACGTGCGCGGTGAAGTGCTGATGTTCAAGCGCGACTTCGACCGCCTGAACGCCCGCCAGCGCGAGGCCGGACAGCGCGAGTTTGCGAATCCGCGCAACGCGGCGGCGGGAAGCCTGCGCCAGCTCGACCCGAAAATGACGGCGCAGCGGCCGTTGTCGTTCTTCGCGTACGGCATCGGCGTGCTCGAAGGCGCCGAGATGCCCGACACGCACGCGGCGCTGCTCGACTGGTACCGTGAGATGGGGCTGCCGGTCAACGCCGAGCGCGGCGTGGTCGAGGGCGCGGAAGGCTTGCTCGGTTTTTTCCGCAAGACCGGCGAGAAGCGCGACAAGCTGCCGTACGACATCGACGGCGTCGTCTACAAGGTCAACCGGCGCGACGAGCAGGACAAGCTCGGCTTCGTCTCGCGCGCGCCGCGCTTCGCGCTCGCGCACAAGTTCCCGGCGCAGGAGGCGCTGACGCAACTCGTGGCCATCGACGTGCAAGTCGGCAGAACGGGCGCGATCACACCGGTGGCGCGGCTCGCGCCGGTGTTCGTCGGCGGCGCGACGGTGACCAACGCGACGCTGCATAACGAAGACGAAGTGCGCCGCAAGGACATCCGCATCGGCGATACAGTGACCGTGCGCCGCGCGGGCGACGTGATTCCGGAAGTCGTCGGCGCGATCCTGGAACGTCGTCCTGCCGACGCTCGCGAGTTCGTCATGCCGACGGAATGCCCGGTGTGCGGCTCGAAAATCGAGCGCCTTCCGGACGAAGCCGTGGCACGCTGCACAGGCGGGCTCTTCTGTCCGGCGCAGCGCAAACAGGCGCTGTGGCATTTCGCGCAACGCCGCGCGCTCGACATCGACGGTCTCGGCGAGAAGATCATCGATCAGTTGGTGGAGCAGAATCTCGTGCGCACGCCTGCGGATCTGTTCAATCTCGGCTTTTCGACGCTCGCGGCGCTCGACCGCTTCGCCGACAAGTCAGCGCAGAATCTGCTGGATTCGCTCGAGAAGGCGCGGCACACGACGCTGCCACGCTTCATCTATGCGCTCGGCATCCGGCATGTCGGCGAATCGACGGCGAAGGATCTCGCGAAGCACTTCGGCTCGCTGGATCCGATCATGGCGGCATCGGTCGAACAGTTGTTGGAAGTCAATGATGTCGGCCCGGTCGTCGCTGAAGCGATTCACAACTTTTTCAGCGAAGCGCATAACCAGCACGTGATCGAGCAGTTGCGCGCCAAGGTGTCGTGGCCGGAAGGGCCGCCCGCGCCGAAAGCGCCGCAGGGGGCGCTGGCCGGCAAGACGGTCGTGCTGACGGGGACGCTGCCCACGCTCTCGCGCGATGAAGCGAAGGAAATGCTGGAGGCGGCCGGCGCGAAAGTGGCCGGTTCCGTCTCGAAAAAGACCGACTACGTGGTGGCGGGCGCCGAAGCGGGCAGCAAACTCGCGAAGGCGGAGGAACTCGGGGTTCCCGTCGTCGACGAAGACGGCATGAAGAAGCTATTGGAAGGAGTCACTCCATGATCCGGGAAATTCTCAAGATGGGCGATCCGCGTCTTTTGCGAATCGCGCAGCCTGTCGAACACTTCGACACGCCGGAACTGCACACGCTCGTGCAGGACATGTTCGACACGATGCGCGACGCGAACGGCGCGGGACTCGCCGCGCCGCAGATCGGCGTCGATCTGCAGGTGGTCATCTTCGGCTTCGGCCACAACGAGCGTTATCCGGACGCTCCGCCCGTGCCGGAGACGGTGCTCATCAATCCGATCATCACGCCCAACGGGCACGACATGGAGGAGGGCTGGGAAGGGTGTCTTTCGGTGCCGGGCCTGCGCGGCGCGGTGCAGCGGTTCTCGATGATCCGCTACCAGGGCTTCGATCAGTACGGCAACGCGATCGAAAGGCTCGCGGAGGGATTCCATGCGCGCGTCGTGCAGCACGAGTGCGATCATCTGATCGGCAAGCTGTACCCGATGCGCATCACCGACTTTTCGAAGTTCGGCTTCACCGAAGTGCTCTTTCCGGGCCTCGACCCGGCGCGCGACGACTGAGCCGGTTGATTCTCGCGCCGCCCAAGAAAAAACCCGCTTGCTGCAAGCGGGTTTTTTTCGTTCAGGCCAACGTTTCGGAATCGCGCGTGGTGTCGGGTTGGCGAAACAGCGCGACGTGCTTGGGATTGGCCGAGCCTTGCAGACGGCCGTCGGGCAGGCGCGCGAACACCATCTCTCCGATGCCGGGGCTCGTCACGACGACTTCATCGCGCAGGGCGAGCAGGGCTTCGAGCCGTCGTCGGCCGCTCACGATTTCAAGACCGGTTTCTGTCGCACGAACGATGATCTCAACTGACATGGCCATTTCTCCTTGAAGCGTTGATGCTGATTGCCGTTATTCCGATGCCCGTCCTCGACGCGTTGGGGCTGTCAAAAGTTCTCGGACATTCCGTACCTAACGGACATTTGACCGATTTTCTTTAGCCTAAATGTGAACAAAATAAAACGGCGCGATCGATAAGCGATCGCGCCGTTTTCGGGCTTCGGATGTCGCGTTTTCGCGACGTGTGACGAATCAGAAGGTCTCGTTGGGTGCGAGATAACGCCACTGGCCGGGCGGCAGCGCCCCGAGCGTCACGCGTCCCATGCGGATACGCTTCAGGCCGACGACTTCCAGCCCGACGAGTTCGCACATGCGGCGAATCTGACGTTTCTTGCCTTCGCGCAGCACGAAGCGAAGCTGCTCGCCGTTTTGCCAGCTGACCTGCGCGGTCTTGAGCGGCACGCCGTCGAGTTCCAGACCGTGACGCAGCAGCGCGAGTTTTTCGGCGGGCAGGTGTTGGTCGACGTCGACGGTATGCTCGCCGTAACGCACGCGCACGAGGTACTCCTTGTCGACTTCGGAGTGCCCGCCGATCAGTTGCTTCGCGATGCGGCCGTCCTGCGTCAGCACGAGCAGGCCGGTCGAGTCGATATCCAGACGGCCCGCCGGCGCGAGCGTGCGCAGATGTCCCGGCGAAAAACGGATTCCCGAGCGGTCTTCGTCCCAGTGATTCGACGGGTTGATGAGCGTCACGGCGGGCTCGTAGCCGTCTTCCGCCTGGCCCGACACGTAGCCGACGGGCTTGTGCAGCAGGATCGTCACCAGTTGCGACTGCGCGGAGCGCGCGGCGGGCAGGATCTCGATGTTCTGATCCGGGCGAATGCGCGAGCCGAGCGTGTCGATCACTTCGCCATCGACGAGCACCCAGCCCTTTTCGATCCACTCGTCGGCCTCGCGGCGGGAACACAGGCCGAGTTCGGACATGACTTTCGACAGGCGAACGAGGTTGTCGCCGTGGGCGTGGGGTTTCTTGGGGGCGTCGGTTGGTGCTGATGCTCCATCGTTGGCTGTGAAGTCCGCTCGCGGAGCGTCGCCGCGCGCTTTCGATGGGCGACGGTCGTCTGTGTGGGGATCGCGCGCTTCAGACGGTTTGCGCGGGCCGCGGTCGTCGAATGACGGGCGGGAGTCGTCGCTGTGAGGCTTAGAAGCACGGCGCTCGTCGCCTCGGCGTGCCTCGCTTCCCTCGGTCGGCCTGCGCGGACCGCGATCGGCGAATGCCGGGCGCGAATCATCGCCGCGTGGTTTGAACGGGCGGCGCTCGTCGCTGCTGGAATGTCGTTCGCCGTGTCCTTCCGCTGTGCGACGCGGGCCGCGATCGCCGAAAGTCGGGCGGGAATCATCGCCGCGTGGTTTGAAGGGACGGCGTTCGTCGCTGTGGGAATCGCGGTCGGCGCGTCCTTCAGTTGTTCGACGCGGGCCACGATCGCCAAACGCAGCGCGGGAATCATCGCCACGCGGTTTGAAGGCACGCCGTTCGTCGCTGCGGGAATCGCGGTCGGCGCGCGCTTCGGCCGCTCGACGCGGGCCGCGATCGCCGAAAGCCGAGTGCGAATCATCGCCGTGTGGTTTGAACGGGCGGCGGTCGTCGCTGCGCGAATCGCGGTCGCCGCGCGCTTGAGCGGCCCGACGCGGACCACGATCACCGAAAGCTGGGCGCGAATCATCGCCGCGCGGTTTAAACGAACGGCGCTCGTCGCTGCGGGAATGTCGTTCGCCGTGTCCTTCCGCTGTGCGACGCGGGCCGCGATCGCCAAAAGCAGCACGCGAATCATCGCCGCGCGGTTTGAAAGCACGCCGCTCGTCGGAACGCGAATCGCGCTCACTGCGTCCTTCGGCCGCTCGACGCGGACCACGATCACCGAACGCAGCTCGGGAATCATCGCCGCGCGGCTTAAAAGCACGCCGCTCGTCGGAATGCGAATCGCGGTCGCCGCGTCCTTCAGTCGCCCGACGCGGACCGCGATCGCCAAACACAGCACGCGAGTCATCGCCGCGTGGTTTGAACGGACGGCGTTCGTCGCTGCGGGAATCGCTGTTTCCGCGCGCTTCCGCCGGCCGACGCGGGCCACGATC
Source organism: Caballeronia sp. BCC1704 (assembly GCF_902833455.1). NCBI lineage: Bacteria > Pseudomonadati > Pseudomonadota > Betaproteobacteria > Burkholderiales > Burkholderiaceae > Caballeronia > Caballeronia sp. BCC1704. The sequence goes on from NZ_CADFFT010000001.1 coordinate 1,592,318, forward strand.
ACCGAATGCCGGGCGCGAATCATCGCCGCCCGGCTTGAACGGACGGCGCTCGTCGCTGCGGAAATGTCGGTCGCCGTGTCCTTCCGCTGTGCGACGCGGACCAGGATCACCGAAGGCAGCCCGCGAACCATCGCCGCGCGGTTTAAACGGACGCCGCTCGTCGGAACGCGAATCGCGATCGCCGCGTCCTTCAGCCGCCCGACGCGGACCACGATCGCCGAACGCAGCCCGCGAATCATCGCCACGCGGTTTGAAAGGGCGCCGCTCATCCCCACGCGTATCGCGATCGCGATCCCCAGCCGCATCACGCGACTTGAAAGGCCTCCGCTCGCCCGACGCATCCGCGCGCCCGGTCGATCCCGCCCGCGCCTCCGCCGGCTTTCCGCGCTTGACCAGCGCCTTCTCGGGCGCGGCATCGCGCGCAGGCTTGCGCCCAGTGATCGATCCGGAACGGATCGGCGATCGCGTCGCCGACGTGGGACGCGGATGTTTGGCTGTCAGTTTGACGCGCATAAAGTCTCAGGCTGCGATCGCGCGCAGCAGTTCGGTTTCGACCTGGATTTGCGTGCGGTTCGACGACAGGCCTCGGCCATCGAGCAGGAACACGTCTTCGACGCGTTCGCCGAGCGTGTTGATGCGCGCCGCCTGCACGCCGATCCGGTGTTGCGCGAGCACGCGCGCGATCGAATAAAGAAGGCCCTGCCGGTCGTTCGCCGACACGGACAGGATGTAGTACTGGCCACGCTCGTCGGGGCGCAAATCCACGCGCGGCGTGACCGGGAAAGTGCGCACGAGCCGCGAGACGCGGCCTTTCGACGGCTCCGGCAGAATGCTTTCGTCCGTCAAGCGCGCGCTCAGTTGCTGCTCGACGAGATTCGCGATATCGCGATAACTGCCGTCGTGATCCGGGTGCGCGACGAGGAAGTTGTCGAGCGCGTAGCCGTGGCGCGTCGTCGTGATGCGCGCATCGAGCACCGAGAGGCCGTTCTTGTCGAAGTACGCGCAGATGCCGGCGAAAAGATCCGGCCGGTCGCGCAGATAGACGAGCACCTGCAGCGCCGCGCCGATCGGCGAGGGCCGCGCGCGCACGATCGGCGCGTCGCTTTCCACGTGCCGGTACAGCACGCGCGTCTGCCAGGCGATGTCCGCCGGATCGTGACGCAGGAAATAGCCGACATCGAGCTGATCCCACAGCCGCTTTTCCGCGTGCTCGGGCACCGTTTCGAGGCGCAAAAGCGCAAGCGCGGCTTCTTTGCGCGACTTGAGTTCGGAATGCGTGTCGGGCCGCGCGCCGCCGAGCACGGCGAGCGTCGCGCGGTACAGGTCTTCGAGGAGCTTGCCTTTCCAGTTGTTCCAGACCTTCGGGCTCGTGCCGCGAATGTCCGCCACGGTCAGCAGATAGAGCGCGGTCAGACGCCGCTCGGTTTGCACGACCGACGCGAATTGCTTGATGACTTCCGGATCGCTCGTGTCCTGTTTCTGCGCGACATGGCTCATCGTCAGATGCTGCTGCACCAGCCACACGACGAGTTCCGTGTCGTCCGCGCTCATCTCGTGCTCGCGGCAAAAGCGGCGGGCGTCCGCCATGCCGAGCGTCGAATGATCGCCGCCGCGGCCCTTCGCGATATCGTGAAACAGCGCCGCGACGTAAAGCACCCACGGCCGCTCGAAGTTGCCCATCAGCTGACTGCAGAACGGGTATTCGTGCGCGTGCTCCGCAATGGCGAAGCGGCGCAGATTGCGCAGCACCATCAGGATGTGCTGATCGACCGTGTAGACGTGATAGAGGTCGTGCTGCATCTGCCCGACGATGCGCCGGAAGTTCAGCAGGTAGCGCCCGAGCACGCTCGTCTGGTTCATGAGTCGCAGCGCATGCGTGATGCCTTCGGGCTGCTTCAGAATCTCCATGAAAAGACGCCGGTTCTCCGGGTCGCGCCGCCAGTTGCGGTCCATCAGTTCGCGGGCGTTATAGATCGCCCGCAGCGTGCGCGCAGACAGGCCCTTCACGCCGCGCGTCTGCTCGTAAAGCAGGAAGGCTTCGAGAATGGCGTGCGGTTCGCGTTCGAACACATCGTCGCTGGCGATCTCGAGCATGCCTTGCTTCTCGACGAAACGCTCGGACAGCACGCGCGTGACGCCCGACGTCGACGGGAAAAGCTGCGCTTCGACGTTCTGGATCAGGATGGTGGCGAGTTGCGTGACCGCTTTGGCCGCCCAGTAATAGCGGCGCATCAGCTGTTCGCTCGCGCGCTTGGCGGCGGTCGCCTTGAAGCCGAAGCTCTCGGCGAGCGGCGTCTGCAAGTCGAACACGAGAATGTCTTGCCGGCGCTTGGCGATCACATGCAGGCGGGCGCGCAGCGTCTTCAGAAAGGCTTCGTTGCGGCGCAGTTCGCGCGCCTCGCGCTCGGTGATGAGCTCGCGCGCATCCAGTTCGCGCCAGCTCGACCCGAACCCCGCCGCCCGCGTGATCCAGAGAATCAGTTGCAGGTCGCGCAACCCGCCCGGGCTTTCCTTGATATTCGGCTCCAGGCTGTACGGCGTGTCCTGAAATTTGGCGTGACGCTGCCGCATCTCCAGCACCTTCGCCTGGAAGAAGGCGCGCGGATCGAGCGTTTCGCGATAGCGCTCCGTGAAGCGACTGAAGAGCGCCGCGTCGCCGCAAAGGCGCCGCGCTTCCAGGAGCGACGTAAGCACGGTCACATCGTTGGCGGCTTCCGCGATGCATTGCTCGACGGAGCGCACGCTGCTGCCGATATCCAGCCCGAGATCCCACGCCATGCCGATAAACCGCTCGACGCGTTCGTTGAGCTCGGCCTCCTCAGCCTGCGGCACAGCGTCCGGCAGCAACACGAGAATGTCGACGTCGGAGTAGGGCGCGAGCTCGCCGCGCCCGTAACCGCCGACCGCGACGAGCGTGGCGTTTGCGGGCATGTCGGACGCAGACCAGGCGCCTTTGAGCGCGTCGTCGGTGGCGCGGCCGAGCGCCTGCATCAACGAGTCGACATTCGATGCCGTCTTGAAGCGTTCGATGAGTGCCGCCTTCGCCGCCTTGTAGGCGGCGCGCAGCGTTTCGCAAGGCGAGGCGACGACGGCAGTGACGCTCATGGGACGGATCAGCGAGAGGTGAATGGAACGGCGGACGAGGGAACCGGAAGGCGGCTCTCGCGCGGCGCACGCAGCGCGTTGGCGCGGCGCTTAGGCCGTCGCCGCGATCAGTTGCGACGGCGCCTGCGTGCCGGCGGACACCGTCAGCACTTCATAGCCCGTCGGCGTGACGAGCACCGTGTGCTCCCATTGCGCCGAGAGACTGCGGTCGCGCGTCTTGACGGTCCACTGGTCGGGCATCGTGCGGATGTCGCGCCGGCCGGCGTTGATCATCGGCTCGACGGTGAAGATCATGCCCGGCTGCAATTCGATGCCCGTGCCCGGCCGCCCGTAATGCAGCACTTGCGGCTCCTCGTGGAACACCGTGCCGATGCCGTGGCCGCAGTATTCGCGCACGACGCTGTAGCCCTGCGCTTCGGCGTGCTTCTGAATGGCATGACCGATGTCGCCCAGATGCGCGCCGGGGCGCACCTGATCGATGCCGAGCCACATGCAGTCGAAGGTCGTCTGCACGAGGCGTTTCGCGAGAATCGAACCCTCGCCGACGATGAACATGCGGCTCGTGTCGCCGAAATAGCCGTCCTTGATCACCGTGATGTCGATGTTCAGCGCGTCGCCGTTCTTCAGCACCTTCTCGCCGGGAATGCCGTGGCAGATCACGTCGTTGACGGAGATGCAGGTGGCCTTCGGATACGGCGGATAGCCGGGCGGCTGATAGTTGAGCGGCGCGGGAACCGTGCCCTGTTCCTTCACCATGTATTCGTGGCAGAGGCGGTCGAGTTCTTCGGTGGTCACGCCGGGCACAATATGCGGCGTGATGAAATCGAGCACTTCGCTGGCGAGCCGGCAGGCGACGCGCATGTGCGCGATATCGTGTTCGTTTTTCAGCGTAATGGACATGACGGGCTCTAAAAGCGCGGTTTGGCGGGGCGGCGGGCGTGAGCCGCGAAGCCGGCATTATCGCACCTTAGGAAAGGCGCCGCAGGGCGATTCTGCGGCGCGCGGGGCGCCGGCGCCGGTTCGCGCGCCGGTTTAGCGGGCATCGGCGGCTTGAGCGGTGTAATCGTCACATGCTATACTCATGGGCTAAGTCTTAGTCCACTTCCTCAGTTCACTTGGAGTGGCAGGGCTTAGAGCGTTCGCGGTTCACAAGGCGGCGCTTGTTCGAAACTGAAGCCGAAACTCAAGCCGGCGCACCCAGGGTGTCCGGCGTCTGGTCAGCGAGACGCTGAAACCGGGCGCAGGATGCGGCAGCCGGCTTAAGACCTAACCCTCGCGGAGAATTTCATGGCAGTCACGATGCGTCAAATGCTGGAAGCCGGTGTCCACTTCGGTCACCAAACGCGCTTCTGGAACCCCAAGATGGCCCCGTACATCTTCGGTCATCGCAACAAGATTCACATCATCAACCTTGAAAAGACGCTGCCGCTCTACAACGACGCGCTGAAGTACGTGCGCCAGTTGGCAGCGAATCGCGGCACGATTCTTTTCGTCGGCACGAAGCGCCAGTCGCGCGACACGATCGCGCAGGAAGCCCAGCGCGCGGGTATGCCTTTCGTCAACGCCCGCTGGCTCGGCGGCATGCTGACGAACTTCAAGACGCTCAAAGTGTCCATCAAGCGCCTGAAGGACATGGAAGCAGCGGTCGAGTCGGGTGAAACCGAGCGCATGAGCAAGAAGGAAGCCCTTCTGTTCGAACGCGAAATCGCCAAGCTGCAAAAGTCGATCGGCGGCGTGAAGGACATGGGCGGCATTCCGGACGCGATCTTCGTGATCGACGTCGGCTATCACAAGATCGCCGTCACCGAAGCGAAGAAGCTCGGCATTCCGGTCATCGCCGTGGTCGACACGAACCACTCGCCGGAAGGCATCGACTACGTGATCCCGGGTAACGACGACGCGTCGAAGGCCGTGGCCCTGTACGCCGAAGGCGTCGCGGACGCGATCCTCGAAGGCCGTGCGAACGCCGTGAACGACGTCGTTCAGGCTGTGCGCAACGGCGAAGGCGACGAGTTCGTCGAGGTCAACGCAGAGGCGTAATCGAGCCCTGTGGCCGACAAAAAAGGGGGCTTTGCGAAAGGCCCCTTTTTTTTAGTCGGCGCGATGGCTGAACCAATCTTTGCCGTGGGCGCAAACGCCGGCGGCACGTATCAAACAGACTCAAGGAGCGAATGATGGCGGCAATTACCGCAAGCATGGTGGCAGAACTGCGCGCGAAGACCGATGCGCCGATGATGGAATGCAAAAAGGCGCTGACCGAAGCCGACGGCGACATGGCGCGCGCTGAAGAGCTGCTGCGCGTGAAGCTCGGCAACAAGGCGAGCAAGGCGGCATCGCGCGTGACGGCCGAAGGCATCGTGGTGGCGCACGTCGAAGGCGGCGTGGGCGCGCTCGTCGAATTGAACTGCGAAACCGACTTCGTCGCGAAGAACGACGACTTCATGACCTTCGGCAAGGGCATCGCGGCGCTGGTCGCGAAGAGCAACCCGGCTGACGTGGCCGCGCTGTCGGCGCTGCCGTACGAAAGCAACACGGTCGACGCCGTGCGCCTCGCGCTCGTCGGCAAGATCGGTGAAAACCTGTCGATCCGCCGCTTCGTGCGCTTCGAAACGACGAACAAGCTGGCGTCGTACCTGCATGGCACGCGCATCGGCGTGCTGGTCGAGTTCACGGGCGCGGACGAGCAAGTCGGCAAGGACGTGGCCATGCACGTCGCCGCAATGAAGCCGGTGTCGCTGTCGTCGGACGAAGTGCCGGCGGACCTGATCGCCAAGGAGCGCAGCATCGCCGAGCAGAAGGCCGCCGAGTCGGGCAAGCCGGCTGAGATCGTCGCGAAGATGGTCGACGGCAGCATCCAGAAGTACCTGAAGGAAGTCTCGCTGTTGAACCAGCCGTTCGTGAAGAACGACAAGCAGACCATCGAGCAGATGCTGAAGGCAGCCAACGCGTCGGTGCAGAAGTTCGCGCTGTTCGTCGTCGGCGAGGGCATCGAGAAGCGCCAGGACGACTTCGCAGCAGAAGTGGCGGCGCAAGTCGCGGCGGCCAAGCAGTCGTAAGCGGTATTCGCGGCGCCTGTGATCAAATGGCGCGGCGCCGCATCGAAGCGACACCCGCGGCGGATCGCAGCACGCGTCTGCCGCAAGATTCAAGGCGTTCCGGTTCGCATCATGTGGCGGGCGCGGTAGGTTCGGGTTAACCCGTGCATGCCGCGCCCGTCAGTCCGATCCGGGCCGCTTGCGGTAATTATTGTTTCACCCCTACAGTTCTACGTTGTTGCAACCCTCCTCGGCGCGATCGGAACCTCATATGCCCACAGCCTACAAACGCGTACTCCTCAAACTCTCCGGCGAAGCCCTCATGGGCGACGATGCATTCGGCATCAATCGCGCAACAATCGAAAGGATGGTGGCGGACGTCGCTGAAGTGGTGCGGATGGGCACGCAACTGGCCGTCGTGATCGGCGGCGGCAACATCTTTCGCGGCGTCGCGGGCGGCGCGGCCGGCATGGACCGTGCGACGGCCGACTACATGGGCATGCTCGCCACGATGATGAACGCACTCGCGCTGCAGGACGCCATGCGCCACGCGGGTATCGAGGCGCGCGTGCAGTCCGCGCTGCGCATGGATCAGGTGGTCGAGCCGTATATCCGCCCGCGCGCCATTCGCCAGCTCGAAGAAGGCAAGGTCGTGATTTTCGCGGCCGGCACGGGCAATCCGTTCTTCACGACGGATACGGCTGCCGCGCTGCGCGGCTCGGAAGTCGGCGCCGAAGTGGTGTTGAAGGCGACGAAGGTCGATGGCGTATACTCCGCCGACCCGAAGAAGGACCCGAGCGCGACGCGCTACAGCACGATCAGCTTCGACGAGGCGATCGGCCGCAATCTGCAGGTGATGGACGCCACGGCTTTCGCCCTGTGCCGCGACCAGAAACTGCCGATCCGCGTGTTTTCGATCACCAAGGCCGGCGCGCTCAAGCGCATCGTGCAAGGCGACGACGAAGGGACGCTCGTCCACGTGTAAACTCTCGCGTAATCGGGCGCCGCGCGCACCCCGGCGTGAACCGCGCCGGGCGAGGGCGAAGCGGGCGCCCGCATCGCCAGTAAACCCAGGTTTTGGAGGTTCAAATGAGTGTGGCTGACATCAAAAAGGGCGTCGATCAGAAGATGCAGCGATCGATCGAAGCATTCAAGGCCGATCTCGCCAAGATCCGCACGGGCCGCGCGCACACCGGCCTGCTGGATCACATCCAGGTTGATTACTACGGCTCGAACGTGCCCATCTCGCAAGTGGCGAACATGACGCTCGTCGACGCCCGCACGATCGGCGTGCAGCCGTGGGAAAAGAAGATGGTCGCCGTCGTCGAAAAGGCGATCCGCGAATCGGATCTCGGCCTGAACCCGGCCACGCAAGGCGATCTGATCCGCGTGCCGATGCCCGCGCTCACCGAAGAGCGCCGCCGCGAACTCACGAAGGTCGTGAAGAGCGAAGGTGAAACGGCGAAGATCGCGGTGCGCAACCTGCGCCGCGACGCGAACGAGCAACTGAAGAAGCTCGTGAAAGACAAGGAAATCTCGGAAGACGACGAGCGCCGCGCCAGTGACGACGTTCAGAAGCTCACCGACAAATTCGTGGCGGAAATCGACAAGCTCGTTCAGACGAAAGAAGCCGAAATCATGACGGTGTGAGGCCCTAACCGGTCCTGCCAGCCTCGGGTGACGAAAAACCCAGGCTGGCTTTTCATTTCCCGTCGATTACAAGATTCAGCGGCCATGACCTATACCAGCTCTACCGTTCGCGTGCCCGATGTCGCGGCTGTCCCGCGCCACGTCGCGATCATCATGGACGGCAACGGCCGTTGGGCGACCGAGCGGCGCCTGCCGCGTGTCGCCGGTCATACGCGCGGCGTCGATGCGGTTCGCGCGACCGTCGAAAGCTGCGCCAAGCGCGGCGTCGAATTCGTCACGCTGTTCGCGTTCAGTTCCGAAAACTGGCGTCGTCCGACGGAAGAAGTGTCGTTCCTCATGCGCCTGTTCGTGACCGCGCTGGAACGCGAAATCGGCAAGCTGCACGCCAACGGCATTCGCCTGCGCGTCGTCGGCGACATCTCCATGTTCGACGATCGCATCCGCGCGCTGATTCAGCGCGCCGAAACCAAGACCGCGCGCAACACGCGCCTCACGCTGACCATCGCGGCCAATTACGGCGGGCGCTGGGACATCATGCAGGCGACCAAGAAGCTCATCGCGCAATCGCTCGAACAGGGCACGCCCGCCCGCGTGGACGACGAGTCCTTCGCCGAGCATCTCGCCATGGCTTACGCGCCCGAGCCGGACCTCTTCATCCGCACGGGCGGCGAGCAGCGCATCAGCAATTTCCTGCTGTGGCAGCTCGCGTACACCGAGTTCTATTTCACCGACACTTACTGGCCCGACTTCGACGCCGACGCGCTCGACCGCGCGATTGCGTCATACGGCGGCCGTGAGCGCCGTTTCGGGCGCACCAGCGCTCAACTCGCGTCCCAATCGCAGAAGGCCGACACCCTTTCATGCTAAAGACCCGTGTCATCACGGCAATCGTGCTGCTGGCGGTTCTGGTGCCGGTCACGCTGTTCGCGCCGATCGGCGCATTCGGCGCGCTGATCGGTTTCGTCGTCGTGTTCGCCGCGTGGGAGTGGGGACGCCTGCTGAAGCTCAACGGCGCAGGGCCCGTGGCGTACGCGTTGGTCGCGGGGCTCGCGCTCATTTTCAGTATGTACCTCGGCGTCGCGCCGAAGGCGCTCTTCCAGATGGCGGCGATTTTCTGGGTGCTCGCGGGACCGTACGCGCTCTTGCGCAAGCCGGTTCTGGCAGGCGGCGCGTGGCGCGCGTTTCTGCTTTTCGCCGGAATCATCGTGTTCGTCGCGTGCTGGCATGCGGTCGTCGCGGCGCGCACCGTCGGCGTCGCGTTCGTGCTATCGCTTCTCCTAGTCGTCTGGCTGGCTGACATAGGCGCATACTTCGCCGGAAAAGCATTGGGCCGCCACAAGCTCGCGCCGTCCATCAGCCCGGGCAAGACGTGGGAAGGCGCCATCGGCGGCTGGGCGGCCGTCATGGTGATCGGCTCGCTGGCGGCGGCCACCGGCGTCTATACGCCGACCGTGTTCGCAGCTTTCGTCGGACATCTCGGCTGGGCGCGCGCGCTCGTCGCGCTCACCGTGCTGGTGGCGTTCAGCGTGGTCGGCGATTTGTTCGAATCGCTCCTGAAACGCCAGGCCGGCGTCAAGGACTCAAGCGGTCTGCTGCCGGGCCACGGCGGCGTGCTCGACCGCATCGATGCATTGTTGCCGGTATTGCCGATCGCATTGCTCATGCTCGGATAGATCGGCCAGAGAAGATTTCATGCAAAAACGTCTTACATTGCTCGGCTCCACGGGCTCGATCGGCGACAGCACGCTCGACGTCGTGGAGCGGCACCCGGACCGGTTCTCGGTCTACGCGCTCACCGCTCACCGTAACGGCGACAAACTCGTCGCGCAGTGCCTGCGTTTTCAGCCCGAAGTCGCGGTCGTAGGCGATGCCGAAACCGCCGCGCGCGTCGCCGCGGCGTTGCGCGCCGCCGGCAGCAAGACCGAAGTGACGTACGGCCCGGACGCGCTCGTCGACGTGGCGCGCGCCGCCCAGTGCGATACCGTGGTCGCGGCGATCGTCGGCGCGGCGGGCCTCGCGCCGACGCTGGCGGCCGCGCGCGCCGGCAAGCGCATTCTGCTGGCGAACAAGGAAGCGCTGGTCATGTCCGGCCAGATCTTCATGGACGCCGTGCGCGACAACGGCGCCGTGCTCTTGCCGGTCGACAGCGAGCACAACGCCGTGTTCCAGTGCCTGCCGCCTTGCGCGGACAGCGAGGCGCGCCTGCACGGCGGCGTGTCGAAGATCATTCTCACGGCGTCCGGCGGACCGTTTCGCACGCGCGAGCCTGCGACGCTCGTCGACGTCACGCCTGACGAAGCCTGCAAGCATCCGAACTGGGCGATGGGCCGCAAGATTTCCGTCGATTCCGCGACGATGATGAACAAGGGCCTCGAAGTGATCGAGGCGCATTGGCTGTTCGACCTGCCGGGCTCGCGCATCGAAGTGCTGATTCACCCGCAAAGCGTGATTCACTCGATGGTGTCGTACGCCGACGGCTCCGTGCTCGCGCAACTCGGCAATCCGGACATGCGCACGCCGATCGCGCATGCGCTCGCGTTCCCGGATCGCGTCGAGTCGGGTGTCGCGCCGCTGGATCTCGCGCAGATCGCGTCGCTGACTTTCGAGAAGCCCGACTTCGCGCGCTTTCCGTGTCTCGCGCTCGCCATCGACGCGCTCGAAGCCGGCGGCATCGCGAGCGCGGCGTTGAACGCGGCGAACGAGATCGCGGTCGAAGCGTTTCTCGCGCGGCGCATCGGCTTCATGTCGATCGGCGGCGTGGTCGAGCGCGTGCTGAGCGCCTTGCCGAACACGAGCGCCGCATCGCTCGACGACGTGCTCGCCGCCGATGCCACCGCGCGCCGTCTCGCGTCCCGTTTCGTCGCAGAGCTCACTGCGAGCGCGCCAGGCGCGGAACCCATCGCCCATTGAGGCCGTCATGAACTTCCTGACCGAAATCGTCGCCTTCGTCGTTGCGATTGGCGTGCTCGTCGTCGTCCACGAATTCGGTCACTACAGCGTCGCGCGACTATGCGGCGTCAAGGTGTTGCGGTTCTCAGTCGGCTTCGGCAAGCCGCTCGTGCGCTGGGTCAGCAAGAAGACCGGCGTCGAATGGACGATCGCGGCGCTGCCGCTCGGCGGCTACGTGAAGATGCTCGACGAGCGCGAAACGGAAGACAGCATCCCGTCCGAGGATCTGCCGCGCGCATTCAACCGGCAGCCGGTCATCAAGCGCATCGCGATCGTCGCCGCCGGGCCGGTCGCGAACTTCCTGCTGGCCATTGCGCTCTTTTCCGCCGTGTTCGCGGGCGGCGTGACCGAACCGCAGGCGATCGTGTCGACGCCCGCGCCCGCGACGGCCGCCGCACGCGCGGGCTTCGAGGGCGGCGAGAAGATCGAGTCGATGCGCGACGCCCAAGGCGGCCAGACCGAGCCGATCCGCTCGTGGTCCGACCTGCGCTGGAAGCTGCTCGACGCGTCGTTCGATCACCGGCGCGTCGTGCTGATGGCGAAGACGCACGACGGCACGTTCGACTTTCCGGTGAACGTCGCGGGCATCACGGACGCGGATGCCGAACAGGACTTCATGGACAAGCTCGGCTTCACGCCGGGCGGCGGCACGCTGACGGTCGCGGGCGTGGAGCCGGGCAGCGCGGCGCAGAAGAGCGGTCTCGTCGCCGGCGACCGGCTGCGCGCGATCGACGGCCGTCCCGTCGACAACGCGACGAGCTTCATCGACTACGTGAAGGCGCACGGCGGCAAGCCCGTGACGCTTCAGATCGAGCGCGGCGCGGGCAGCGATGCCAAGCGCGCCTCCGTCCAGATCGTGCCCGACGTGAAACGCGATGCGGCGACGGGCAAGGACATCGGTCGCATCGGCGCGGCGCTCGCGAACCAGTTGCCGACCGTCGACGTGCGTTACGGTCCGCTCGAAAGCCTGCGGCTCGGCGTCAATCGGACCTGGGACATCAGCGTGTATTCGCTGCGCATGTTCGGCCGCATGATCGTCGGGCAGGCGTCGCTGAAAAACCTGTCCGGTCCGGTCACCATCGCGGATTACGCGGGCAAGAGCGCGCGGCTCGGTTTGACCGCGTTCGTGTCTTTCCTGGCGCTCGTCAGCATCAGCCTGGGTGTGTTGAACTTGTTACCGATTCCGGTTCTGGACGGTGGGCATCTGTTATATTATTTGGTTGAAGCCGTTACCGGCAAAGCCGTGTCCGATCGCTGGCAGCTGGTTCTGCAGCGGGCGGGGCTGGTCTGCATCGTCGCTCTGTCGATGATCGCGCTCTTCAACGACCTGACTCGCCTGATCCGTTTCTGATCCACTTTGATAATGTCTGGCGGCGCTCGAGAAGCGACCGCCGGAACGAATGCAGCTTTAAATACTGGGGAAGCACGTTGTTCAAACCTCATCGCTTTGTTCCTAAGTCGGCTGTGGCCGCGGCGCTCGCCGCAACGGGCATGGCGGCACACGCCACCACGCCGTTCGTCGTGCAGGATATCCGGATCGAAGGTCTTCAACGCATCGAGCCGGGCTCCGTATTCGCTTATCTGCCGATCAAGCAAGGCGACACATTCACCGACGACAAGGCCTCCGAAGCGATCCGCGCGCTGTATGCAACCGGCTTCTTCAACGACGTACAAATCGCAACCGAAGGCAATGTGGTGGTCGTGCAGGTGCAGGAGCGGCCGGCCATTTCGAACATCGAATTCAGCGGTCTGCACGAGTTCGACAAGGACACCATCACCAAGGCGCTGCGCTCGGTCGGTCTGTCGCAGGGCCGCTCTTACGACAAGTCGCTGCTCGACAAGGCCGAGCAGGAACTGAAGCGCCAATACCTGACGCGCGGCTACTACGCGGCCGAAGTCACCACCACGGTGACGCCGGTGGACCGCAACCGCGTGTCGATCCTCTTCTCGGTGGCCGAAGGTCCGAGCGCGAAGATCCGCCAGATCAACTTCGTCGGCAACAAGGCAGTCAGCAGCGGCACGTTGCTGAGCGAAATGCAGCTGTCCACGCCGAACTGGTTCTCGTGGTACACGAAGAGCGACCTGTACGCGAAGGAAAAGCTGACGGGCGACCTCGAGAACGTGCGTTCGTACTACCTGAACCACGGCTACCTCGAATTCAGCATCGACTCCACGCAGGTGTCGATCTCGCCCGACAAGAAGGACATGTACCTGACCATCGCGGTGCATGAAGGCGAGCCGTACAAGATCGCGAGCGTCAAGCTCGCCGGCAATCTGCTCGACCGCGAAGCGGAGCTGAACAAGCTCATCACCGTGAAGCCGGGCCAGCTGTTCTCGGCGGAGAAATTGCAGGCAACGACCAAGGCGATCGTCGACAAGCTCGGCCAGTACGGCTACGCGTTCGCGCAGGTCAATGCGCAGCCGGAAATCGATCAGGCGCATCACACGGTCGCGCTCACGCTGCAAGTGGATCCGAGCCGCCGCGTCTATGTGCGCCGCGTGAATATCGTCGGCAACACGCGCACGCGCGACGAAGTGGTGCGCCGCGAAATGCGCCAGCTCGAAAGCTCGTGGTTCGATTCGAGCCGTCTCGCGCTGTCGAAGGACCGCGTGAATCGTCTCGGCTACTTCACCGACGTGGACGTCACCACGACGCCGGTGGAAGGCACGAACGACCAGGTGGATGTCGACGTCAAGGTGGCCGAAAAGCCGACCGGCGCGATCACGTTGGGCGCGGGCTTCTCGTCGACGGACAAGGTGGTGCTGTCGGCGGGCGTGTCGCAGGACAACGTGTTCGGCTCCGGCACGAGCCTTTCCGTCAACGTGAACACGGCCAAGACGTATCGCACGCTCACGGTCACGCAGGTCGATCCGTACTTCACCATCGACGGCATCAAGCGCATCACCGACGCGTACTACCGCACGTATCAGCCGCTGTACTACTCGACGGATTCGAGCTTCAAGATCGTGACGATGGGCGCGGACACGAAGTTCGGCATTCCGTTCTCGGAGCAGGACACGGTGTTCTTCGGCGTCGGCGCCGAGCAGAACACGATGGACGTGGACTCGTCCACGCCGCAGTCGTACAAGAACTACGTCGCCGAGTTCGGCCGCGTGGTCAACAACTTCCCGCTCACGGTCGGCTGGTCCCGCGACAACCGCGACAGCGCGCTCGTGCCGAGCCGCGGCTACTACATCCAGTCGAACGCGGAATACGGCACGCCGCTCGGCAACACCACGTACGCGAAGTTCGACGCGCAGTTCCAGTACTACTACTCGTTCGCTCGCGGCTTCGTGCTCGGCTTCAACCTGCAAGGCGGTTACGGCAAGGGTCTCGACGGTCAGACGTTCCCGATCTTCAAGAACTACTACGCGGGCGGTATCGGTTCGGTGCGCGGCTACTCGCCGAGCTCGCTGGGTCCGCGCGACGCCACCACGAACGATCCGATCGGCGGCTCGCGCATGGCGGTCGGCAATATCGAACTGACGTTCCCGCTGCCGGGCACCGGCTACGACCGCACGCTGCGCGTGTTCACGTTCCTCGACGCCGGTAACGTCTGGGGCGATCCGGGTCAGGGCGGCACGACGAGCGGCGCGAACGGCCTGCGTTACGGCTACGGCGTGGGTCTCGCGTGGATTTCGCCGATCGGCCCGCTCAAGCTGAGCCTCGGCTTCCCGCTGCAGAAACACACGGGCGACCAATACCAGAAGTTCCAGTTCCAGATCGGTACGGCCTTCTAAGAGACGGCCCGACGTGAACGAACGGACACTTCCTTCAAATCGACGTGACGTGAGGAACACTTTGCGAACCGGTATGCTTTCGAAACATGCGGCGCTGGCGCTGGCTTTGTCTCTGGTCTTCGGCCTCGGCGCCGTCGCGAAAGCGGACGCTCAGGAAGCGCGCATCGCCGCGGTCAATTCGGACCGCATCCTGCGCGAATCGTCGGCGGCGAAGGCCGCTCAGTCGAAGCTGGAGCAGGAATTCTCCAAGCGCGACAAGGCGCTGCAGGACATGGCGCAGCGGCTCAAGTCGATGTCGGACAACATCGACAAGAACGGCGCCTCGATGTCCGCCACCGACCGCGCCGCGCGTCAACGCGATCTCGCGCAACTCGACGCGGACTTCCAGCGCAAGCAGCGCGAATTCCGCGAAGACCTGAACCAGCGCCGCAACGAAGAACTGGCGGCGGTGCTGGATCGCGCGAACAAGGTCATCAAGCAGATTGCCGAGCAGCAGCACTACGACCTGATCGTGCAGGAAGCGGTGTACGTGAGCCCGCGCATCGACATCACGGATCAGGTGCTGAAGGCGCTGGCGGCGACGAGCCAGAACGGCGGCGCGAGCCCGAACTGACGAGGAGTTTTCATAGGCATGGCATCAGGCATGGCGATCACGCTCGACGAACTGGTCAGGCGCTTTGGCGGCGAGGTGGTCGGCCAGGGCGCGCATCGCGTCGAGGGCCTGGCGCCGCTCGACAAGGCGGGGCCTGCGCAACTCGCGTTTCTCGCGAACCAGAAGTATTTGCCGCAAGTCGAGACGACGCGCGCCGGCGCCGTACTGATTTCCCGCGCGGATCTCGACAAACTGCCCGCGCCGCGCGAAGGCAGTAATTTCATCGTCACGCCGAATCCCTACGCGTACTTCGCCCGCGTCGCGCAGGCGTTTATCGACCTGGCGTCGCCGAGGGCGGTGCCGGGCGTGCATCCGAGCGCGTGGATCGACCCGGCCGCGAAAGTGGCCGCGAGCGCGGTCATCGGCCCGCATGTCACGGTGGAAGCGGGCGCGGTCGTCGGCGAGCGCGTGCGGCTGGACGCCGGCGTGTCCGTCGGTCAGGGCGTCACGCTGGCCGACGACGTGCATCTGTATCCCAATGTCACCGTCTATCATGGCTGCAAGCTCGGCGCGCGTGTGATCGTGCATGCGGGCGCGGTGATCGGCGCGGACGGCTTCGGCTTCGCGCCGGATTTCGTCGGCGAGGGCGAGGCGCGTACGGGGAGCTGGGTGAAGATTCCGCAGGTCGGCGCGGTCGATATCGGCGACGACGTGGAGATCGGCGCGAACACGACCATCGACCGCGGCGCCATGGCCGATACGGTCATCGAAGAATGCGTGAAGATCGACAATCTCGTGCAGATCGGCCATAACTGCCGCATCGGCGCATACACGGTGATCGCGGGCTGCGCGGGCATCGCGGGCAGCACGAACATCGGGCGGCATTGCATGATCGGCGGCGCGGTGGGCATCGCGGGCCACGTGACGTTGGCGGATCATGTCATCGTCACCGCGCAGTCGGGCGTCTCGAAGTCGCTCACGCGGCCCGGCATGTACACGAGCGCATTTCCGGCCGTGAACCACGCCGACTGGAACAAGAGCGCCGCGCTCGTGCGCAATCTGGACAAGCTGCGCGATCGCATCAAGGCGCTGGAATTGGCGCTGAGCCAGCAGAAGGCAGGCGACCAGGGCGACGAAGCATAAACGCAAGGCTGCCGGATGAGCGCGCAGGCGAGCGCCGGCAACACAGTAAGATTCACCAAGCGGGCGCACGACGCCCGCAGTCAATTTCCGCGCAGGAGATGCGCGCGAGCAGAACCACCATGAGCACAGAAAAAATCAACCTCGACATCCATAAGATCCTCACGCTGCTGCCGCATCGGTACCCGATCCTGCTCGTGGACCGCGTGCTCGAACTGGAGCCGCACAAGAGCATCAAGGCGCTGAAGAACGTGTCGATCAATGAGCCGTATTTCCAGGGTCATTTCCCGACGCGGCCCGTGATGCCCGGCGTACTCATTCTCGAGGCGCTCGCGCAAACCGCGGCATTGCTCACGTTCGCCGAAGAGCCGCACGACCCGACGACCACGCTCTATTACTTCGTCGGCATCGACGGTGCGCGCTTCAAGCGCGTGGTGGAGCCGGGCGATCAGCTGATTCTCAACGTCAACTTCGAGCGGTACATGCGGGGCATCTGGAAGTTCAAGGCGCGCGCCGAAGTGGACGGCGTGACGGCCGCCGAGGCGGAACTCATGTGCACCGTGAAGAACACGGACGCCGGCGCTTAAGCGCAGCAGACAACGGCAGAAACACAGCATACAGAGGCGAGGCGCATGACCATCATTCACCCCACCGCAATCATCGAGCCAGGCGCGCAACTGGACGATTCGGTCGAAGTCGGACCGTACGCGGTCGTCGGCGCGCATGTCGTCATCGGCGCGGGCACGACGATCGGCTCGCATAGCGTGATCGAAGGTCACACGACCATCGGACGCGAGAACCGCATCGGGCATTACGCGTCCATCGGCGGACGGCCGCAGGACATGAAGTACCGCGACGAGCCGACGCGTCTCGTCATCGGCGACCGCAACACCATTCGCGAATTCACCACGCTGCATACCGGCACCGTGCAGGACCGCGGCGTGACGTCGATCGGCGACGATTGCTGGATCATGGCGTACGTGCACGTCGGTCATGACTGCACGCTCGGCAACCACGTCATCATGTCGAGCAATGCGCAACTGGCCGGGCACGTGACGGTGGGCGATCACGCGATCGTCGGCGGCATGTCGGGCGTGCATCAGTTCGTGCGCATCGGCGCGCATTCGATGCTCGGCGGCGCGTCCGCGCTCGTGCAGGACGTGCCCCCGTTCGTCATCGCGGCCGGCAACAAGGCGGAACCGCACGGCATCAACGTCGAGGGGCTGCGTCGTCGCGGCTTCACGCCGGACGCCATTTCGGCGCTGCGCCAGGCGTATCGCATCGTCTACAAGAGCGGTCTGTCGCTCGAAGAAGCCAAGGCGCAACTGAAGGAACTGGGCGCGGCAGGCGGCGACGGCGACGCGCCGGTCAAGGCGTTCACCGATTTCATCGCGGCGTCGCAGCGCGGCATCATCCGCTGATCGCGCCATCCGATGACGCTTATCACCACTGCGCCGCGTATCGCGATGGTCGCGGGCGAGCCGTCCGGCGATCTGCTTGCGGCCTCGCTGCTCAAAGGCTTGCAGGAGCGGCTGCCGGCCGGAACGCGCTATAGCGGCATCGGCGGCCCGCGCATGACCGCGGCCGGCTTCGAAGCGCACTGGCCGATGGACAAGCTGACCGTGCGCGGCTACGTCGAGGCGCTGCGGCATATCCCCGAGATTCTCGGCATTCGCAACGAGCTGAAGCGGCAGTTGCTGGCGGATCCACCGTCGGTGTTCATCGGCGTGGATGCGCCGGACTTCAACTTCGGGCTCGAACAGCCGCTGCGCGAAGCCGGCATTCCGACCGTGCATTTCGTGTGTCCGTCGATCTGGGCATGGCGCGGCGGGCGCATCAAGAAGATCGTGAAAGCCGTGGATCACATGCTCTGCGTGTTTCCGTTCGAAACGGCGCTGCTGGCGAAATCGGGCGTTGCGGCAAGCTATGTCGGCCATCCGCTCGCCGACGAAATTCCGCTCGAACCGGATACTGCCGCCGCGCGGCGCGAACTCGGCATCGCGGAAGGCGGACCGGTCATCGCAGTGCTGCCGGGCAGCCGCCGTTCGGAAATTGCGCTGATCGGCCCGACGTTTTTCGACGCCATGGAGCTGATGCAGCTTCGCGAGCCGGGCGTGCGCTTCCTGATGCCGGCGGCGAATCCGGCGCTGCGCGAGCTGCTGCAACCGTTGGTGGAGGCGCATCCGCATCT
Source organism: Caballeronia sp. BCC1704 (assembly GCF_902833455.1). Classification (NCBI taxonomy): domain Bacteria; kingdom Pseudomonadati; phylum Pseudomonadota; class Betaproteobacteria; order Burkholderiales; family Burkholderiaceae; genus Caballeronia; species Caballeronia sp. BCC1704. The sequence continues at coordinate 1,610,721 of NZ_CADFFT010000001.1, forward strand.
GTCGCTGACGATTACGGACGGCCGCGCGCAGACCGCGATGACCGCCGCCGACGCCATCCTCGTGAAAAGCGGCACGGTCACGCTCGAAGCGGCGCTCCTGAAGAAGCCGATGGTCATCTCGTACAAGGTGCCCTGGCTCACGGGTCAGATCATGAAGCGGCAGGGCTACCTGCCGTACGTGGGCTTGCCGAACATTCTCGCGGGCCGTTTCGTCGTGCCGGAGATCCTTCAGCATTTCGCGACGCCCGAAGCCCTCGCCGAGGCCACGCTGAAACAGTTGAACGACGACGCGAACCGCCGTACCCTGACCGAGATTTTCACCGAGATGCACATCGCGCTGCGCCAGAACACGTCGCAGCGGGCGGCCGAAGCCGTGGCGCGAGTGCTCGACACGCGGAGGCCGCAATGAAGGCTGCGAACCGGTCGGCGCAACGCGGACTCGACTTCAGCTCGCCGTTCGACATCGTCTGCGGTGTCGACGAAGCGGGGCGCGGCCCGCTCGCGGGGCCGGTCGTGGCCGCCGCCGTGATCTTCGATCCGGCGAAGCCGCGCATCAACGGGCTGGACGATTCGAAAGCCTTGTCCGCCAAGAAGCGGGAGGACCTCTACGAGAAGATCGTCGATCGCGCGCTCGCGTATTGCATCGCGTCGGCGAGCGTCGAGGAGATCGACACCATCAACATCCTTCACGCGTCGATGCTCGCAATGAAGCGGGCGGTCGAAGGCTTGTCGGTTGCGCCGACGCTCGTGAAAGTGGACGGCAATCGCTGCCCGGTGCTGTCGATACGCGCGGAAGCCGTGATCGGCGGCGATGCGCTCGTCAAGCAAATCTCGGCGGCGTCGATTCTCGCGAAGGTCACGCGCGACCGTGTGCTGTGCGAACTGCACGAGGCGCATCCGATGTACGGTTTCAACGTGCACGCGGGCTACGGCACGCCGCAGCATCTTGCCGCGCTGCGCGAACACGGGCCTTGCGAGCATCACCGGCGTTCGTTCGCGCCGGTGCGCGAGGCGCATCTTCGCTTCGGCTCGGTGCTGCCCGATATCGCGCCCGAGGTCATTCAGGCAACCGCCGCGCTGAATGCCGATCCCGAAGCGCATCCGTTCTGAGCGGCCTTGCCGTTCCATTCCAACGTGAAATCCGTCACTTCGCGGGACAACCCGCTCTACAAGCGCCTGAAGGCGCTCGCCGGCTCGACGGCGCAGCAGCGGCGCAGCGGTCACGCGCTGCTCGAAGGTCTGCATCTCGCCGCTGCTTATCTGGACACTGCGGGCCAGCCGGAAACGTGTGTCGTCACCGAAGGCGCGTTGGCGCATGCGGAAGCCCGCGAGATCGTGGCGCGCATCGAAGAGAAGCGCGTGATCGTATTGCCGGATGCGCTTTTCGGACAGCTATCGAGCGTCGTGCACGGCGTCGGGATGTTGCTGCTCGTCGAAAAGATCGAAACGGCGTTGCCCGAACGCGTCGGCGAGACGTGCGTGATCCTCGACGGCATTCAAGACGCGGGCAATGTCGGCTCGATTCTGCGCAGCGCGGCGGCGGCGGGCGTCGGCCGCGTCTTCTGCGCGCCGGGCACCGCGTACGCGTGGTCGTCGAAGGTGCTGCGCTCGGGTATGGGCGCGCATTTTCTGCTGGAAATCTTCGAGGACGTCGATCCGGCCGGACTCATCGCGCGGCTCGACGTGCCGGTGACGATCACGGATTCGCACGGCGCCGTCGCCATCTACGATTGCGATCTGTCGTCGCCCGTCGCGTGGGTGTTCGGCAACGAGGGCGCGGGCGTGTCGCAGGTTTGGCGCGATGCCGTGACGCATCGCGTGACCATTCCGCAGCCGGGCGGCATGGAATCGCTGAACGTGGCGGCTGCGGCGGCCATCTGTCTCTTCGAACAGTGCCGCCAGCAGCGCTGAATCAATAATAGGAAGGCCGCTCCGGCTTGATCTCTTGAAGGATCGTCGTGGCGATTTCCTCGATCGACTTATGCGTCGAGGACAGCCACTTGATGCCTTCGCGCTTCATCATGCTCTCGGCTTCGTTGATCTCGTAGCGGCAATTTTCGAGCGCGGCGTACTTGCTGCCGGGGCGCCGCTCGTTGCGAATTTCCGCGAGCCGCTGCGGGTCGATAGACAGGCCGAACATCTTGTCGCGATGTTCCAGAAGCGGCGTCGGCAGCTTGCCTCGTTCGAAGTCTTCCGGAATCAGCGGATAGTTTGCAGCCTTCACGCCGTATTGCATCGCGAGGTAGAGGCTCGTCGGCGTCTTGCCGCTGCGCGACACGCCCACCAGAATCACGTCCGCTTCGGTCAGATTGCGGTTGGACTGGCCGTCGTCGTGCGCGAGCGAGAAGTTGATCGCCTCGATGCGGTTCTTGTATTCCTCGGTGTCGGCGTTTTGGTGTACGCGGCCCATCGCGTGCGTCGACTTGATTTCCAGTTCGTGTTCGAGCGGCTCGATGAACGTCTGGAACATGTCGAGCACGAGCGCGTTGCAGCGCTTGACGATCTCGTTCGATGCGCTGTCCACGAGCGTCGTGAACACGATCGGACGGCGTCCGTCGAGCGACACGGCTTCGTTGATCTTCTCGACGGTGGCATGCGCCTTGTCGATGGAATCGACGAACGGCACGCGCACGAGCCGGAATTTCTGGTCGAACTGGGCGAGGATCGAATGGGCGAACGTTTCGGCGGTGATCCCGGTACCGTCGGAAACGATGAATACGGAAGGCGGCATCAGCGGTGAACCAGTGGGAACGAGTTGAAAACAGCACGCTCGAACCGGAGCGTGCGCGGTCAGGCGGCCTCGCCTGAGCGTGTGTTACATTGAGCGGCCCAAACGTGTGCGCAGGCGCACCAAGAGGCGTGAAAGACCTCGATTTTGCCGTGGATTTACTGTCCGTGCCCGGACAAATGCGAGAATCGGCACGGTAGAATAGCGGCAACCTGTTCGATAAGCAATTGCGTCGAGATTGAGCCTGATCTTCCTCAATTGACGGGTAGTTCGTGCGTTTTCACCGCATGACTGCGCGATTTTCGGCAAACCGGAGTGCGGTTCCTCACCGCCGCGAAGGCTTATCAAACAGGTTGTACGAGATGCGCCGGCGCTTCCAATGAGCGCCGCCGCATGCGAGCCCACTCGTGCGATCGTGAATTCCATCCACCTTAGGGGCTTGTATGACCAACGCAGTCAATGTTGCGAACGATGTCGCAAAGGATCAAGCGTATGTAGTTCCATTCGAGCAGTTGCGAATGACCGACGTGGAAATCGTCGGTGGCAAGAATGCGTCGCTCGGCGAAATGATCAGCCAGCTTTCCGAAGCCGGCGTCAGCGTGCCGACGGGCTTCGCCACGACCGCGCTCGCATTCCGCGACTTCCTCCATCACAACGAACTGACGGAGCGCATCGCCAAACGTCTCGAGACGCTCGACGTCGACGACGTGAAGGCGCTTGCCGAGGCCGGCAAGGAAATCCGTCAGTGGATCGTCGACGCGCCGCTGCAGCCGCGTCTTGAAGACGAAATCCGCCGTCAATTCGAAGTCCTGCAAAAGAGCTCGCCCGAAGAGCTGTCGTTCGCCGTGCGCTCGTCCGCCACGGCCGAAGACCTGCCCGACGCATCGTTCGCGGGGCAGCAGGAAAGCTATCTGAACGTGGTCGGCATCGAAGACGTGCTCGATCGCATGAAGCACGTTTTCGCGTCGCTGTATAACGACCGCGCCATCTCGTATCGCGTCCACAAGGGCTTCACGCACGCGGAAGTCGCGCTGTCGGCTGGCGTGCAGCGCATGGTGCGCTCGGACGTCGGCGCCGCGGGCGTCATGTTCACCATCGACACCGAGTCCGGCTTCAAGGACACGGTCTTCATCACGTCGAGCTACGGCCTCGGCGAAACCGTGGTGCAGGGCGCGGTGAATCCGGATGAATTCCACGTCTTCAAGACCACGCTAGCGCAAAACAAGTATCCGATCATCCGTCGTTCCATCGGCTCCAAGCTCATCAAGATGGAGTTCACGCAGCCGGGCGAACCGGGCCGCGTGAAGACCGTCGACGTGCCGCACGAGCAGCGCAACCGCTTCTCGATCTCCGACGAAGACGTGATCGAGCTCGCGAAGTACGCGGTCATCATCGAGAAGCACTATCAGCGTCCGATGGACATCGAGTGGGGCAAGGACGGCCGCGACGGCAAGCTGTTCATCCTTCAGGCGCGTCCTGAAACGGTGAAGAGCCAGGCGGCGGGCAAGGCCGAGATGCGCTTCAAGCTGAAGGGCCAGTCGAACGTGCTCGCCACGGGCCGCGCGATCGGCCAGAAGATCGGCGCGGGTCCCGTGCGCGTGATCTACGATCCGTCGGAAATGGAACGCGTGCAGCCGGGCGACGTGCTCGTCGCCGACATGACCGATCCGAACTGGGAGCCGGTGATGAAGCGTGCATCGGCCATCGTCACGAATCGCGGCGGGCGCACCTGCCACGCGGCGATCATCGCGCGTGAGCTGGGCGTGCCGGCGGTGGTCGGCTGCGGCGACGCGACCGACGTGCTGAAGGACGGCGCGCTCGTCACCGTGTCGTGCGCGGAAGGCGACGAAGGCAAGATCTACGACGGCCTGCTCGAAACCGAAGTGACCGAAGTGCAGCGCGGTGAGCTGCCGAAGATTCCGGTCAAGATCATGATGAACGTCGGCAATCCGCAGCTCGCGTTCGACTTCGCGCAGTTGCCGAACGCGGGCGTCGGCCTCGCGCGGCTCGAGTTCATCATCAACAACAACATCGGCGTGCACCCGAAGGCGATTCTGGAGTACCCGAACGTCGACGCCGATCTCAAGAAAGCGGTCGAAAGCGTCGCGCGTGGTCACGCGTCGCCGCGCGCGTTCTATGTCGACAAGCTGACCGAAGGCATCGCCACGATCGCGGCGGCGTTCTATCCGAAGCCCGTCATCGTGCGCCTGTCGGACTTCAAGTCGAACGAGTACAAGAAGCTGATCGGCGGTTCGCGCTACGAGCCGGACGAAGAAAACCCGATGCTCGGTTTCCGCGGCGCGTCGCGCTACATCGCGGAAGACTTCGCCGAGGCGTTCCACATGGAATGCATCGCGCTGAAGAAGGTGCGCGAGGAAATGGGTCTGGACAACGTCGAGATCATGGTGCCGTTCGTGCGTACGCTCAAGCAGGCGGAGCGCGTGGTCGGGCTGCTCGAGAAGTTCGGCCTGAAGCGTGGCGTGAACGGTCTCAAGCTCGTGATGATGTGCGAAGTGCCGAGCAACGCGATTCTCGCCGAACAGTTCCTCGAATACTTCGACGGTTTCTCGATCGGCTCGAACGACCTGACGCAGTTGACGCTCGGTCTCGACCGTGACTCCGGCATGGAACTGCTCGCGGCCGACTTCGACGAGCGCGACGAAGCCGTGCAGTTCATGCTCAAGCGCGCCATCGAGACGTGCCTGAGACTGAACAAGTACGTGGGCATTTGCGGCCAGGGGCCGTCGGATCATCCGGATCTCGCCGAGTGGCTGGCGAAGCAGGGCATCGAGTCGATGTCGCTGAACCCGGACACGATCATCGACACGTGGCAGCAACTCGCGACCACATTGTCAAAATAAGTCGGTCACGCCTTTCCGGATGCTTTCGGGAAGGCGCTGCGTGCTATAAAAAACACCCCGGACCTTCCGGGGTGTTTTCGTTTGGAGACTGGCATGGCGACCCATGAACTCATCTGGTGGATAGCAGCCGGCGCGCTGATCGTCACCGAGCTTTTCACCGGCACGTTCTATCTGTTGATGATCGCGCTCGGGATGATCGCGGGCGGCATCGCGTTCGCCGTCGGGCTTGCGCTGCACGTGCAACTGGGCGTCGCGGCGCTCGTCGCGTTGATCGCTGTCGCAGCGCTGCGCCGGTCGCGCTTCGGAAGCTGGAAGCGGCGCGACGCCTCGCGCGATGCCGCCGTGAACCTCGACATCGGCGCGACGCTGGAAGTCGCCGAATGGCACGACCGCCGGGCGCGCGCGATGTACCGCGGCGCGGAGTGGGACGTCGAGCTGGCGCCGGGCGAATCGGAAAGCGCGCGCTGGTATCGCATCACCGCGCTCGACGGAAGCCGGCTCGTCGTCGCCGCCAAACGCTAGAGCACGCACACTCGCCGCATAAGAACTGAAGGAGTCCCACATGACTATCGCCGTCGTCCTGCTCGTCATCGCAATCGTGATCGTGGTGAACACGGTCAAGATCGTTCCGCAACAGCACGCCTGGGTGCTGGAACGCCTCGGCCGCTATCACGCCACGCTCACGCCGGGGCTGAACATCGTGTTGCCGTTCGTCGATCGCATCGCGTACAAGCACGTGCTGAAGGAAATTCCGCTCGACGTGCCGAGTCAGATCTGCATCACGCGCGACAACACGCAGCTTCAGGTGGACGGCGTGCTGTACTTTCAGGTCACCGACCCGATGAAGGCGTCGTACGGTTCGAGCAATTTCGTGCTCGCCATCACGCAGCTTTCGCAGACCACGCTGCGTTCGGTCATCGGCAAGCTGGAACTCGACAAGACCTTCGAGGAGCGCGAGTACATCAATCACAGCATCGTGAATGCGCTCGACGAAGCTGCGTCCAACTGGGGCGTGAAGGTGCTGCGCTACGAGATCAAGGACCTGACGCCGCCGAAGGAGATTCTCCACGCGATGCAGGCGCAGATCACCGCCGAGCGCGAGAAGCGCGCGCTGATCGCGGCGTCGGAAGGGCGCAAGCAGGAGCAGATCAATCTGGCCTCGGGCGCGCGCGAAGCGGCCATCCAGAAGTCCGAGGGCGAACGTCAGGCAGCGATCAATCAGGCGCAGGGCGAGGCGTCGGCGATTCTCGCGGTGGCCGAGGCGAACGCCCAGGCCATCGAGAAGATCGGCGCCGCCATTCAGTCGGCGGGCGGCATGGACGCCGTGAACCTCAAGGTCGCGGAGCAGTATGTCGGCGCGTTCGCGAACATCGCGAAGACCGGCAACACGCTGATCGTGCCGGGCAACATGTCCGACATGAGTTCGATGATCGCGTCGGCGCTTGCCATCGTGAAGGGCGAGGGCGGCGGCGTCATCAGAAAGAGTTGATGTAACAAGGGGCGCTTCGAAGCGCCCCTTGTTGTATGCAACCGTGAACGATCAGCGCGCGGCCGTGCGCATCAAACGAGCGCGCTCGCGTTCCCAGTCGCGCTTCTTCTCGGTCTCGCGCTTGTCGTGCAGCTTCTTGCCCTTTGCCAGACCGATTTCGCACTTCACGCGGCCTTCCTTGTAATGGAAGTTGAGCGGCACGAGCGTATGGCCGCGCTGCTCCACCTTGCCGATGAGTTTGTCGATCTGCTCGCGATGCAACAGCAGCTTGCGCGTGCGCACCGGGTCCAGGTTGGCGAACTTCGACGCCTCGGGCAGCGGGCTGATGTGGGTGCCGATCAGGAACAGCTCGCCGTTCTTGATCACGACATAGCCTTCCTTGATCTGCCCGCGCCCTTCGCGCAGCGCCTTGACTTCCCAGCCTTCGAGCACGAGACCGGCCTCGTAGCGTTCTTCGATGAAGTAATCGAAGAAGGCTTTTCTGTTGTCAATGATGCTCATGAATGGAAAGTGCCCAACTCGTTTAAAATCACGATTTTAGCAGCGCGCCGCTCGACGCACGATGGGCAGACCTAGCTCATCGCTTAAAGCCGCGCGCGCCGCCACCCGATCCAGTCACCCGCTGCGCCCTTATGGCCGACGTCCAGAAAACCGTATTGATCCGCCATTCAGCGGAAGAAATGTTCGACCTCGTCACCGATGTCGCCGACTACCCCAATTTCCTGCCCTGGTGCGGCGGCGTCGAGATCGGCCGCCAGGACGAGACCGGCATGGAAGCGAAGATCGACATCAACTTCAAGGGCATCAAGCAGCACTTCGCGACGCGCAACGTGCAGAAGCGTCCGACGAACATCGATATGGAGTTCCTGAGCGGCCCTTTCAAGAAGTTCACGGGCTACTGGCGCTTCACGCCGCTGCGCGCGGACGCGTGCAAGATCGAATTCGCGTTGCACTACGAGTTCTCGAACCTGATTCTCGAGAAGATCATCGGGCCGGTGTTCAGCCATATCGCGAACACGTTCGTCGATTCGTTCGTGAAGCGCGCGGATCAGCGGTACGGCAAAAAATGAATCTGCATATCGATGTCTGCTACGGCCTGCCGGACGGCAAGAGCTTTCTCACGCGCGTCGATCTGCGCGACGGCGCGACCGTGCGCGAAGCCATCGAGGCGAGCGGCGTGCTCCGAGCGCATCCGGAGATCGATTTGACGACGCAGAAGGTCGGGGTCTTCGGCAAGCTGCAAGCGCTCGATGCGGCGCTCGCCGATTTCGACCGCGTCGAGATTTATCGGCCGCTGAAGGTCGATCCGAAGACCGCGCGTCAGCGCCGCGTGGACAAGGCGCGCAAGGCGGGGTCCATCGAAGGGCGCAAATGGCAGTCGAAGGATTCGCGCTGACCTAGGACAGCATCAATGCGCGGGCGCTTCCTTCGATGCCGCCGCCGGCTCGACGGTATGTTGCCGCACCGACCAGCTCACGCCCGCCAGCAGCAGCACGATAGCCAGCATCTCCGGCGCGCGCGGCCAGCGGGCGTCGTAGACGAAAGCATAGAGCAGGGCGAAGAGCGTTTCGAACGCGATCATCTGCCCGGAAAGCGTGAGCGGCAGGCGTTTCGCGGCCGCGTTCCACAGCATGTTGCCGAGCCAGGAACCGCCCGTCGCCAGCGCGAAGCACACGATCCAGAACAGATGCCAGCGCGCGGCCGGCACGCTCGCCTGCGCAATGCCGGCGGGCAACATCCAGACAACCGCCCCGAGGACCGCGCCGAGCACGCCTGTCACGATGCCCCACAGCACGGACCACTCGTTGCCGTCGAAGTGGCGGTTCGCCTGCAGATAGCGCGCGTTGACGACCGCATACCACGTCCACGACGCCAGCGCGCCGACCGCGCACGCGAGCCCGGCAAGGCGCGTGAGCACGCTGCTCGTACTTGCGTCGCCGTGATGCGTGAAGACGTCGCTGAACACGTCCAGATTGATGCACGCGATGCCCGCGAGCACCAGCAAGAGCGGCGCGGCGAGGCGCTTGAGCTCGACCGCGCCGTGATCGCGCCGGCCTGCCAGCGTCACCGTCACCGGCAGAATGCCGACGATCAGCGAGGACGGCGCCACGCCCACGAGTTGCACCGCGCTCGCGAGCAGCATGTAGTAGAGCAGATTGCCGACGAGCGCGAGCTTCACGAGCGCAATAACATCGGCGCGCGTGAGCTTTGCGGCGAGCCGTCGCGCGAACGGCAGGGCGGCGGCCAGCGACACGGCGCCATACATCACGTAGCGCCCGATGCTCAGCATGAGCGGCGAAAAGTCCGGCAACAGGCGCGGCGCGAGAAAAATAAAACCCCAGATGGCTCCCGCCAGCATTCCATAAACGACACCGCGCTGCATTGACCGACTCCGACTTGCACTCGAATGACGCGAAAGCGTAGCGCGGCGCACCGCCCGCGTCTTGTTCAAACGTGCACCGCATGGCGCGCCGCCGCCGGCCCGCATTTTGCGTCGATCGGCCGTAACCTGCTGTTCGGGCAGTGAAAATGCGGGGAACTATCGGTATAATCTGCTTTTGCGCCCATAGGATTTGCCATGCGTCTGATCCAGAAAGCACTCACGTTCGATGACGTGCTCCTCGTGCCTGCGTTCTCCAGCGTTCTTCCGCGCGATACCAGCCTGAAATCCCAGCTGACTCGCAACATCTCCCTGAATATGCCCCTCGTGTCCGCCGCCATGGACACGGTCACCGAAGGCCGGCTCGCCATCGCTATGGCGCAGATGGGCGGCATCGGCATCGTTCACAAGAATCTCACCGCGAAGGAACAGGCGCGCGAAGTCGCGAAGGTCAAGCGCTTCGAATCCGGCGTCGTGCGCGACCCGATCACCGTGCCGCCGCAAATGCGCGTGCGCGACGTGATCGCGCTCACCCAGCAGCACGGCATCTCGGGCTTCCCGGTGGTGGAAGGCACGCAACTCATCGGCATCGTCACCAACCGCGACCTGCGTTTCGAAGAGCGGCTCGACGAACCGGTGCGCAACATCATGACGCCGCGCGAGCGTCTCGTGACGGTCAAGGAAGGCACGTCGCTCGCCGAAGCGAAGGCGCTGATGCACAGCCATCGCTTGGAACGCGTGCTCGTGGTCAACGACGCATTCGAACTGCGCGGCCTGATGACCGTGAAGGACATCACGAAGCAGACCGAGAACCCGGACGCCTGCAAGGACGAAGACGGGAAGTTGCGCGTCGGCGCGGCGGTCGGCGTGGGCCCGGACAACGAAGAGCGTGTCGATCTGCTGGCGCAGGCGGGCGTGGACGTGATCGTCGTCGACACGGCGCACGGACATAGCCAGGGCGTGCTGGAGCGCGTGCGCTGGGTCAAGCAGAACTATCCGCGCGTGCAGGTGATCGGCGGCAATATCGCGACGGCGGCGGCCGCAAAGGCGCTCGTCGAGTACGGGGCGGACGCCGTGAAGGTCGGCATCGGCCCGGGCTCCATCTGCACGACGCGTATCGTCGCGGGCGTGGGCGTGCCGCAGATCACGGCTATCGCGAACGTGTCCGAGGCGCTGCGCGGCAGCGGCGTGCCGGTCATCGCGGACGGCGGCGTGCGCTTCTCGGGCGATGTCGCGAAGGCGCTCGCGGCAGGCGCGAACGTCGTGATGATGGGCAGCATGCTCGCCGGCACCGAAGAGTCGCCGGGCGACGTGTTCCTGTTCCAGGGCCGTCAATACAAGGCGTACCGCGGCATGGGCTCGGTCGGCGCGATGAAGGACGGCGCGGCGGATCGCTACTTCCAGGACAACTCGGCGAACATCGACAAGCTCGTGCCGGAAGGCATCGAAGGCCGCGTGGCCTACAAGGGCTCGGTCAACGCCATCCTGTTTCAAGTGGTCGGCGGCGTGCGCGCGAGCATGGGCTATTGCGGCTGCCGCACCATCGCGGAACTGCACGACAAGGCAGAATTCGTTCAGATCACGGCGGCGGGCATGCGCGAATCGCACGTGCATGACGTGCAGATCACCAAGGAAGCGCCGAACTATCACGTCGACTGACCGGCTTGCTCGCGCCGTCTCCCGGCTTTTGCGCCGATAAACTCGTGGACTGATCATGAAACCGTTGCTGCGCGTCGTGCTGGTCGTCAATGCCCTCATTTTTCTGGTGTTCGGCGTGCTGTTTCTGCTGACGCCGTGGGCGGGACTCTACGACGCGCTGCAACTCGACGCGATGCGAGTGGAACCGGCGTTCGCCGGGCAACTGCTCGGCATCGCGCTGATCGGTTTCGCGTGGCTGTCGCTGCACGCGGCCATCGACGGTGCGCTGACCGCCGCAGCCGCGAGGGCGTCGGGCCATGTCGAATGGCTGTCGGGCACCGTCGTGCTGGTCTGGCTGCTCGGACTGCGCACGCCTGAGGTCGACGGCTTCGGGCAGGTCGGCGCGGCGCTGATCGGCATCGTGTTGCTGGTGCTGGGGCTCGGCAGCGTGAGGCTCGCGGGCGCGGTGCGGCGGCGGGAACGCGCGGCACTGGCCGGCGCGGCGTCGGCGGAGCGGGCGGAAAAGAAGGCGGCGCAAAAGCGCGACGAAACGCGCCCGCCTGCGACGACCGCCGTGCCGCCGTCGGATACGGCAACGCGTCCCGCCGCGCGCGCGCCCGAAGCGACTGCCATCGATCCCGTCACCGGCCGCGCGGTCGATCCGGCGGGGCGTCCGATCGATGCCGATACCGCGCCACCGGTTGCGCGCACGCGCACGGAAGCCGGCGTCGTCGATCCGGTCACGGGCCGCACGCTCGATGCGCAAACGGGCCGCGAGATCGACCCGGCCACCGGCAGGCGCATCGACCCGGTGATCGGCAGCGACATCGATCCGGCGACCGGTCGGCGCGTGGATCCGCTGACGGGCCGCGTGGCGCCGGACCCGGCGAGCGGGACGCCGCGCTGAGGCGCCCGCAGATGCGCGAAAGCGAGCGCGGCGGCGTGCGCAGCAAGCAAACACAAGGACGGTCGGCCTTCGCGCCGGCCGTCGATTTATTGGCAGCCGGAGCCGGCAGCACCGGACCGGCCGCCCACACCATTCGTTCACTTAGCCTTTGGCCGCAGCCATGCACGACAAAATCCTGATTCTCGATTTCGGCTCCCAAGTCACCCAGCTGATCGCCCGGCGCATCCGCGAGTCGCACGTCTACTCGGAAATCCATCCGTACGACGTCGACGAGACGTTCATCCGCGAGTTCGCGCCGAAAGGCATCATCCTGTCGGGCGGCCCGAATTCGGTCACCGAGGCGAAGTCGCCGCGCGCCCCGCAGATCGTGTTCGATCTCGGCGTGCCGGTGCTCGGCATCTGCTATGGCATGCAGACGATGGCCGACCAGCTCGGCGGCAAGGTCGAACTCGGCAAGGTGCGCGAGTTCGGCTACGCGGAAGTGCAGGCGCTGAACCACACGGGCTTTTTGGAAGGCATCGAAGACTTCAGGACCGCCGAAGGCGAGTCGATGCTCAAGGTCTGGATGAGCCACGGCGACAAGGTGGCCGACATGCCGGCCGGCTTCAAGCTGATGGCCTCGACGCCCGCATGCCCGATCGCCGCGATGGCCGACGACGACCGCCGCTTCTACGGCGTGCAGTGGCACCCGGAAGTCACGCACACGGTGCAGGGCCGCGCGATGCTCGACCGCTTCGTGCTCGAACTGTGCGGCGCGAAGGCGGATTGGGAGATGGGCCATTACATCGACGAAGCCGTCGCGAAGATTCGCGCGCAGGTCGGCGACGAGCACGTCATTCTCGGTTTGTCTGGCGGCGTGGATTCGTCGGTGGCCGCGGCGCTCCTGCATCGCGCGATCGGCAATCAGCTGACGTGCGTGTTCGTCGATCACGGCCTCTTGCGCGAGAACGAAGCCGAGCAGGTGATGTCGACGTTCGCGGATCATCTCGGCGTGAAGGTCATTCATGTCGATGCGAGCGAAGCGTTCCTCGAGAAGCTCGCTGGCGTGACCGATCCGGAGGCGAAGCGCAAGATCATCGGCGCGGAGTTCATCGAAGTGTTCGACGCCGAATCGCACAAGCTCACCGACGCCAAATGGCTCGCGCAGGGCACCATTTATCCCGACGTGATCGAATCGGCGGGCAAGGGCAAGAAGGGCACGCATACGATCAAGAGCCACCACAACGTGGGCGGGCTGCCCGAGACGCTGAAGCTGAAGCTGCTCGAACCGCTGCGCGAATTGTTCAAGGACGAGGTGCGCGAACTCGGCGTGAAGCTGGGCCTGCCGCCCGCGATGGTGTATCGCCATCCGTTCCCCGGTCCCGGCCTCGGCGTGCGGATTCTTGGCGAAGTGAAGCGCGAGTTTGCGGATCTGCTGCGCCGCGCGGACGCGATTTTCATCGAGACGCTGCGCAATACCATCGACAAGGAAACCGGCAAGTCGTGGTACGAGCTGACGAGTCAGGCGTTCGCGGTGTTTCTGCCGGTGAAGAGCGTCGGCGTGATGGGCGATGGCCGGACCTACGATTACGTCGTCGCGCTGCGCGCGGTGCAGACGATGGACTTCATGACCGCGCACTGGGCGCATCTGCCGCATGAATTGCTCGGACATGTGAGCAATCGCATCATCAACGAAGTGCGCGGGATCAATCGGGTGGTGTATGACATCTCGGGCAAGCCGCCTGCGACGATCGAGTGGGAGTGAGGGGAGTAAATGGTCGCAGTATTGGCTGCTGCGACCGGTGACTAATCGGTGCTTGTTTATCGCTTGCGGGTTCTTTTGCAACCAATCAAAAGCTACGAGGATTTTTCGTCGATCCATTCGTGCCGGCGTGTAGCGGGCGCGATTCTACGGTAGTGCTGACGGTATGCGGGGGCCGTGTGCAAGAGACCTGCCGGGGACTATGACCCGGCGGCGCGCTACAGGCTGGTGATGGTCAAATACCTGGCTCGACGAGAACGCGTTTCAAGTATCGCCCGACGTCAAATTTCCCTCTGACTCCAACGGTTGGGGAATGCTGACTTCGTGATACATTAAGAGCTGTAAAGACTTACGAAGTTAGCAACATGCCGACACCTCACGCGCCTCCGGCCACCGTCCGGCGCGCGCTGCGCAAATTGGGCGCCGATATTCACGACGCCCGCCGCCATCGCCGACTGACCATGGCGGTGGTCGCCGAGCGTGCGTTCACGTCGAGAGCGACTTTGCAGCGGGTCGAGGCGGGCGATGCGGGGGTGAGCATCGGCATCTATGCGGCCGTGCTACAGGCGCTTGGGCTGCTGGACGGACTGACTCAGGTCGCCGACGCCTCGCGGGACACCGTCGGGCAGTCGCTGGCAACCGCCGCGTTGCCTCAGCGCGTCAGGTTGCCTCGCAGCGGCAGAGGAAAGGGGGATCATGACTGATGTCGAGGTGCACATCGATCTAGATGGCTCGCCGCGTCCGGTAGGCCTCCTCAGGCGTCATGCGTCGCGTCGAGAAGAAACGGTCACGTTCGAATACGACGAGACATGGCTGGCCGACGACGGGCGGTTCTCAATTGAGCCGGCGCTGGCGTTGACGCGCGGCGTTTTTCCACCGCCGCCAGATCAGTCCATTTTCGGTTCAATCGGCGATTCAGCGCCCGATACCTGGGGACGGCGACTCATGCAACGCGCGGAGCGTCGACAGGCCGAACGGGAGGGGAGGCGCGTCCGGACGCTTGGTGAACTTGACTACTTGTTGGGCGTGGCGGATGAAACGCGTCTCGGCGCCCTGCGATTCCGTTGGGGCGGAGATAGTGAATTCCAGGCGCCCGTGCCTGCGGGTGTCCCCGCGCTGATCGAATTGGGCCGGCTGCTTCAAATCACCGAGCGTATCCTGCGAGACGAGGAAACGGATGAAGATTTGCAACTGATCTTCGCGCCTGGATCATCGCTCGGTGGCGCGCGTCCCAAGGCGTCGGTCATCGACCAGTACGGCCATTTGTCGATTGCCAAATTTCCAAAGGAACTCGACGAATACAGCATCGAGGCCTGGGAGGAGGTCGCCCTGCGATTGGCTGAGCGCGCCGGCATTTCGACCCCGCATCACCAGCTGCTTCAGGTAGCGGGCAAGCCTGTGCTGTTGTCGCGCCGCTTCGATCGCGCTGGCGGTGTTCGCATTCCCTTTCTCTCGGCAATGTCGATGACAGGATCTCGGGACGGCCAACGCGGCAGCTATCCCGAACTGGTTGATGCACTGACACAACATGGTGCCAGGGCGAGAGCCGACGCTGCCCAGTTGTATCGCCGTGTGACGTTCAACGTACTGGTTTCAAATGTCGATGACCATTTGCGTAACCATGGTTTCCTCTGGACCGGCCGCGACGGCTGGGTGTTGTCACCGGCCTATGACCTCAACCCCACGCCAACCGACGTCAAGGCGCGCATTCTGACGACCAACATCGATCTCGACGAAGGGACATGTTCGCTCGACCTGCTAGAAAGTGCGGCGGAGTTCTTCGGTTTGTCGTTGAAGCAGGCTCGGGCCACGATCCGCGAGGTGGCAGACGTGACCCGTACATGGCGAGCGGTTGCTCAGGAAGTCGGTTGCCGGCGCGCAGAGATCGCTCGCATGGCAAGTGCCTTCGAACATGATGATCTTGATGCGGCATTGCGGTTGTGACGCTATGGCGACCTCCTTTCAATGCGTCTGACAGTATCAACAACGGTAAGGCGCTGACAAGTCGCCTGAGACAGCCAACGTTCGTGGATTTTTTTCCAAACAACATGGGCGCTGATTCGGTGTGTGCCGGCGTCAGCCGTCACGATCGGCACGCGAGTCAAACCTGTGAAGACGCATGAACACCCCTCGCCCTGACCGTCCCACCGACTCGCTCTTCTTCGCGGTCTACCCCGATGCCGCCGCTGCCGAGCGCATCGGGGACCACGCGGCGCGCCTTCGCGCAGAACACGCGCTAAAGGCGCGGCCCATTCCCGCCGACCGCCTGCACATCACCCTGCATTACCTCGGCGTTTTCGCGGGCGTGCCGGCCGACACGCTGGCTGCGACCCACGCGGCGGCTTCATCGGTTCACATGCCGTCATTCGACGTGACGCTCGACCGCGTCGAAACCTTCGCCACGCGCCGTCCCAAGCGGCCGCTCGTCATAGCGGGCGAGCCGGGCGACGCGTTCTCCGCTTTCGTCGATCAACTCGACAAAACGCTGCAATCAGTCGGCATCTTCGTCAAATCGCATCCGCGCTTCATCCCGCACGTGACGTTGCTTTACGACGAGCATCGCGTCGCGCGACAAGCCGTTCAGCCGATCACATGGACCGTGCGCGAGTTCGCCCTCGTGCGCAGTCTGCTCGGACGCTCGGAGCATCAGGTCATCGAACGCTGGCCGCTCGACGCATAAGACGCCGCATAAGACGCCGCACATTCGGAATAAACTGTTTCGCGGATTTTTCGTCCGGGTTAAGGTTCAAGGGTTCGACCCAAGGATTCCGATTACATGACTCGATCCCGTCTGCTGCCCGTCACGCCTGAAACGCATCACGTCCAGATCGACCTCGTCTACGCGACCGATCGCAATCTCACCGGCAAGCCCATCTACAAGACGCAGCATTGCCTGCTGCTCGAACCCGCCGAAGCGGCATTGCGCCAAGCGGTGACGATCGCGCAGAGCTTCGGCGCGACGCTGAAGATCTTCGACGCCTACCGTCCGCCGCAAGCGCAGGAAGTGCTGTGGAACTTCCTGCCCGATCCCACGTTCATCGCCGATCTCGGCCGCGGCTCGAATCACAGCCGCGGCACGGCGGTGGACCTGACGCTCGTCGATAGCGACGGCATCGAGTTCGACATGGGCACCGGCTTCGACGCGATGGTGCCCGAGTCCGGCCACTTTCACGCGGGTCTGCCGGCTCACGTGCAGCGCAATCGCACGCTCTTGCTCGGCGTCATGCACGGCGCGGGCTTCGCGCATATTCCGAGCGAATGGTGGCATTACGAGTTACCCGGATCGCGCGAACTCGCGCTCATCGACAACGAAGAAAGCGGCCCCTTGCGGCTGATGTGAACGAGATAAACAACCATGAGACTGAGCGCACGAAAGGCCCTTGTCGCGATGACGCTGGCGTTGAGTTTCGCCTGTGCAGCGCACGCGGCGACGCCGAAGGACATGTTCGTCATGGCGACGCTGCTCGACGAATTCACCACGCTCGATCCGGGCGAAGTCTACGAGCTCGTGCCGGAAGAATACGTCGCGAACACGTACGACCGTCTGGTGCGCGTCGATCTGAAAGACCCGTCGAAGTTCAACGGCGACGTCGCGCAGTCGTGGACGGTCAGCCCGGACGGGCTCACGTTCACGTTCAAGATCCGCTCCGGCCTCAAGTTCCATTCCGGCAATCCGCTCACGGCGGATGACGTCGCGTGGTCCATCCAGCGCACGGCGTTGCTCGACAAGGGCGCGGCGGCGGTGCTCGCGGGCATCGGCATCACGAAGGCCAACGCGCTCGCGAACGTGAAGAAGATCGACGACAGCACGGTGTCCGTCACGACCGATCAACGCTACGCGCCGACTTTCGTGCTCAACGTGCTGGGCGCGTGGCCGGCGTCGGTGGTGGATCGCAAGCTGCTGGAATCGCATGCCAAAGGTAACGACTATGGCAACGACTGGCTCAAGACCAACGAGGCCGGCTCGGGCGCGTACAAGCTCGTGAAGTGGACGGCGAACGACAGCATCGTGCTGCAACGTTTCGACGGCTATCGCCTGCCGCTCGCGATGAAGCGCATCGTGCTGCGCCATGTGACCGAAGCGGCCAGCCAGCGTCTGATGATCCAGAACGGCGATATCGACGTGGCGCGCGATTTGAGCCCCGACGACCTCGACACGCTCTCGAAGAACGGCGTCATCAAGGCGACGGCCGTGCCGCAGGCGACGCTCATGTATCTCGGCCTGAACAACAAGAATCAGTACTTGGCGAAGCCGGAAGTCTGGGAAGCAATGAAGTGGCTGATCGACTATCAGGGTATTCAGAAGAACGTGATCCGCACGACGTACAAGGTTCACGAAACGTTTCTGCCCGAAGGCTTTCTCGGCGCGCTCAACGAGAACCCGTATCACCAGGACGTCGCGAAGGCGAAGGCGCTGCTCGCCAAAGCCGGGCTCGCGGACGGCTTCACCGTGAAGATGGACGTGCGCAACGACTATCCGTACAGCGAGATCGCGCAGGCGGTGCAGGCGAATCTCGCGCTCGCGAACATCAGAGTGCAGCTCATCCCGAGCGACAACAAGCAGACGCTCGGCCGCTACCGGGCGCGGGCGCATGACATCTATATCGGCGAATGGTCGGCGGACTATATCGATCCGCACAGCAACGCGCAGGGCTTCGCGTGGAATCCGGACAACTCGGACGCGTCGAGCTTCAAGATGCTCGCGTGGCGCAATGCGTGGAATATTCCGGATCTGACGAAGGAAACCAACGCGGCGCTCGCGGAAAGTTCGACCGCGAAACGCGCGCAGTTGTACGAAAAGATGCAGCGCGAAGTTCTCGCCAAGTCGCCGTTTGTCATCATGTTCCAGAAGGTGTCGCAAGTGGCGGCGCGTCCGGGCGTGACCGGTCTGGAAGTCGGGCCGATCAACGATCTCGTGTCGTATCGCAACCTGAAGAAGCAATGACGCGATGACGCCGCATCCGACCGTGCTCGACCGCCTGCGCGCCGCGAACGCGAATCGCGGCGGCGCGCGGATCGCGCTCGCGCTCTTGCGCTGGATCGCGATGCTCGCCGTCACGTTCACCGGCTTGCTGGCGATCACGTTCTTCATCGGGCGCAAGATCCCGATCGACCCCGTGCTCGCGATTCTCGGCGACCGCGCATCGGCGAGCGCGTATGCCGCGGCGCGCGCGCAACTCGGGCTCGACAAGCCGCTCGTCGATCAATTCCTGATTTACGCCCGCGACGTGCTGCACGGTAATCTCGGCGTGTCGCTGCTGACGGCGAATCCCGTCATCGACGACATCCGGCGCGTCTTTCCCGCGACGCTCGAACTGGCGACGCTCTCGACGTTCATCGGCGTGATGATCGGCGTGCCGCTCGGCGTCATTGCTGCGGTGCGGCACAACCGCATGGTCGATCACGTCGCGCGCGTGATCGGCCTCGCGGGCAGTTCGGTGCCGGTGTTCTGGCTCGCGCTAATGGGGCTGCTGCTGTTCTACGCGCGGCTGCATTGGGTGTCGGGACCGGGCCGCATCGATCCGCTGTATGACGGCATGGTCGATACGCGCACCGGCAGTCTGCTGATCGATGCGCTCATCGCCCGCGAGTGGGACGTGTTCGCCAACGCGTTTTCGCATATCGCGCTGCCGGCGGGCGTGCTGGCGTTCTATTCGATCGCGTATCTCTCGCGCATGACGCGCTCGTTCATGCTCGAACAACTGAGCCAGGAGTACGTGACGACCGCGCGCGCAAAGGGTTTGCCCGAGCGCCGCGTGATCTGGCGTCATGCGTTCGGCAATATCGCGGTGCCGTTGCTCACGGTCATCGCGCTCGCGTATAGCTATTTGCTGGAAGGCTCGGTGCTGACCGAGATCGTCTTCGCATGGCCGGGCATCGGCTCGTATCTGACGGGCGCGCTGCTGAACGCCGACATGAACGCAGTGCTCGGCAGCACGCTCGTGATCGGCGCGACGTTCATCGCGCTCAATCTGCTGACGGATGCCCTGTACCGCGTATTCGATCCGCGCGCTCGCTGACAAAGGAGAACCCTGCCGCATGCATTCGCCCGCCAAGCGCACGCCGATGAAACCTCCGCCAGCCACGTGGCGCGCGCGGCTCCTGACCGACACGCCCGCGTCCCCGCGACAGGCCGCGCTCGGGCGCGCGTACCGGCGCTGGCGGCGGTTTTCGGGCAATCCGCTCAGCATGCTGGGCCTCGTCATTCTGATCGTGCTCGTCGTGGCGGCGGCTGTCGGGCCGCTTCTGGTCACGCAGGACCCGCTGCGGCAGGTGCTCGCCGATCGTCTGATGCCGCCGGGCGCCGCGCACTGGTTCGGCACGGATCAGCTCGGCCGCGACATTCTGTCGAGACTGGTGCATGGCTCGCGTCTCACGCTATCCATCGCGATGCTCGTCGTCGTGCTCGTGGTGCCGGTCGGACTCCTGATCGGCACGCTGGCGGGCTATTGCGGCGGCTTCGTCGACACGGCGCTCATGCGCGTGACCGATGTCGCGCTCGCGTTCCCGAAGATCGTGCTGGCGCTCGCGTTCGCGGCGGCGCTCGGGCCGGGCGTGCTGAACGCGGTCATCGCCATTTCCATCACCGCGTGGCCGCCTTATGCGCGGCTCGCGCGGGCCGAATCGCTGCGGCTCGCGCAGGCGGATTTCATCCACGCGGCGCGGCTCGCGGGCGCATCGCACACGCGCATTCTGCTGCGCTATATCGTGCCGTTGTGCTCGTCGTCGGTGATCGTGCGCGCGACGCTCGATATGGCCGGCATCATTCTCGCCGTCGCGGGGCTCGGCTTTCTCGGGCTGGGCGCGCAGCCGCCGAATCCGGAATGGGGCTACATGGTGGCCTCGGGCCGTAACGTGCTGCTCGACGCCTGGTGGGTCGCGACCATTCCCGGCCTCGCGATTCTCGCGGTGAGCCTCGCGTTCAATCTGCTCGGCGACGGCTTGCGCGATGTCTTCGATCCGCGTCATGGAGGCTGACATGGAAGATGCGCTCGCTGAAATCGACGGTCTCGAAGTCGCCTTCGCCGGCCACGACGGCGTCGCGATGCCCGCCGTGCGCGGCGTCTCGCTGACGGTGCGGCGCGGCGAGCGGCTCGGCATCGTCGGGGAATCGGGCTCGGGGAAGTCGCTGACCGGCCGCGCGCTGCTCGGCCTCTTGCCGCCCGAAGCGCGATGGTCCGCGAAGGCTTTGCGCTTCGACGGCCACGACCTGCTCGCGATGAAGCCGAGCGCGCGCCGGCGCCTCTGCGGCACACAGATGAGCATGATCCTGCAAGACCCGAAGTACTCGCTCAATCCGGTGATGACGGTCGCGCAGCAGATGCGCGAAACCATCGCGCGTCAGGACGGCGGCTTGAACCGTCGCGCGATGCGGTCGCGCATCGTGGAGGCGCTCGCGGCCGTGCATATCCGCGACCCGGAGCGCGTGGCGGACGCGTATCCGCACGAGTTGTCGGGCGGCATGGGCCAGCGCGTGATGATCGCGATGATGGTGAGCGCCGGTCCGCGCCTTCTGATTGCCGACGAGCCGACGAGCGCGCTCGACGTCCTCGTGTCGATGCAGGTGCTCGCCGTGCTCGACGAAATGATCGAGCGTCATCGCACGGGGCTCGTGTTCATCAGCCACGACTTGCCGCTCGTCATGTCGTTCTGCGATCGCGTCGCGGTGATGTACGGCGGGCGCGTCGTGGAGACGTGCGCGGCGCGTGAACTCGCCAACGCGCGGCATCCGTACACGCGCGGACTGCTCGCGGCCAGCCCACCGCTGACCAATCCGCCCGACGAATTGCCGACGCTGCGCCGCGATCCGTCGTGGCTCGCGGAAACGATCGAGGAGGCCGCGCGATGATCGAGATCGACCACGCGCACATTCGCTTCAAGACGAAAACCGGCCATGTCGATGCCGTGCGCGACGTGTCCTTGCGCGTTGAGGATGGCGAAGTATTCGGTCTCGTCGGCGAGTCGGGCAGCGGCAAGTCGACGCTGCTGCGCGCGCTCGCGGGCCTCGTGCCGCTTGCAGAAGGCGCCATGCGCATCGACGGGCAGGCCGTCGCGCATCGGCCGCAGCGCGACGTGCAGATGGTGTTTCAGGACCCGTACGGTTCGCTGCATCCGCGCTTCACCGTCGACCGCACATTGCGCGAGCCGCTCGCGATCAACGGCATCGGCAATCAGGACGCGCGCATTCTGGATGCGCTCGCCGAAGTGGGCCTCGGGGCCGCGTTCCGCTTTCGCTATCCGCATCAGTTGTCGGGCGGGCAGCGGCAACGCGTGTCGATTGCGCGGGCGCTGATCGTCGAGCCGCGCGTGCTTCTGCTCGACGAGCCGACGTCCGCGCTCGATGTCTCCGTGCAGGCCGAAATTCTGAACCTGCTGCGGCGTCTGCATCGCGAGCGCAAGCTCACGATGATCCTCGTGAGCCACAATCTCGCGGTCGTCGGCTTCTTGTGTCAGCGCGTGGCCGTCATGCGCAACGGCGAAGTCGTCGAGCAACTCGGCGTGGAGGCGGTGAGGGCGCACGACGTCGAGCACGAGTACACGCGGCGTCTTCTCCTCGCGACGCAAGGCTACACGCGCGAGCCCGTGCGCTCGTAAGCACAGACGGCCGGCGCGCGGCAAGCGATGTCGCGAAAACCCCGCATATCTTCTCTATACGGCCGGCGCGCGCGAACGGCCGTGCGCCGCCCGAAGCAATCGGGGCCGCCGCTGATAGAATACGAGATGAATTGTCGAAGCGAGCCGAACCACGCGCGAGCGCGTTGTTCCGGCGGGCTCCGACTTCACGCTAACCCCGCAAATCGTGACAGACCGCTTCGGCGTCATTCGAAAGCCGGTCGTAATCCCCGATGAAATTGCTAGATGCTCTGGTAGAACAGCGGATCAACGAAGCCGTGTCTCGCGGCGAGTTGAACAACTTGCCGGGCGCAGGCGCGCCGCTTCAGTTGGACGACGATCTTCTCGTTCCCGAGGAAGTGCGCGTCGCCAACCGTATTCTCAAGAACGCGGGCTTCGTTCCGCCCGCCGTCGAGCAGCTTCGCGCGCTGCGCGGCCTGCAGGACGAACTCGACAAAGTAACCGATCCTGCCGCCCGCTGCCGCATTCAGGTGAAGGTGCTCGCGCTCGACATGGCGCTCGAATCGCTGCGCGGCGGCGGCTGCGTGCCGCACGAATATCGCCGGCGCATCGCGGAGCGGCTCTCCGAGCGCGTCGCGGCGCGCGGCGACACGGAGCCGGAGCAGCCTTGACGCTCACCGAGCCGCCGCCCGGCGCTTCTCCCGACACACCAGAAGATCCCGCTCCCGCCAGCGACCGCGATCGCCGCTTCATGGCGCTCGCGCAACGCGCCGCCGACGAAGCGCGCCGCGCGGGCGAAGTGCCGGTGGGCGCGGTCGTCGTGCTGGGCGACGAAGTCATCGCCACGGGTTTCAATCATCCGATTCGCGGGCACGATCCGTCCGCTCACGCGGAAATGGTCGCGCTGCGGGCCGCGGCGCAGGCGCTGCGGAACTATCGGCTGCCGGGCTGCGAGCTGTATGTGACGCTGGAGCCGTGCGTGATGTGCGCAGGCGCGATCATGCACGCGCGCATCGCGCGGGTCGTGTACGGCGCGGCCGACCCGAAGACCGGCGCGTGCGGCAGCGTCGTCGATATGTTCGCGAACGAGCGGCTGAATCATCACACGGCCGTGACGGGCGGCGTGCTCGCCGACGAATGCGGCCACGCGCTCAAGAACTTCTTCGCCGAGCGGCGGCTTCTCGCGCGGGAAGAGCGCGCCGCGCGCCTAACAGCCGATTCCTTCACCAACACGAACCGAACATCGTGAAATCACGCACCATCGACCTCATCGCGCCTTCCGGCTATCCGCACGATCCCGCCGCTGTCGAGCGGGGCATCGGGCGTTTGCGGGCGCAGGGTCATCGGCTCGAAAATCTCGATGCGACGCGCCGGCGCTTCCAGCGATTCGGCGGCACCGACAGCGAACGCGCCGCCGATCTGAACCGTCTCGCCGATCCGTCGCGGCCGCTGCCCGATATCGTGCTGGCGGTGCGCGGCGGGTACGGCGCATCGCGCATCCTGCACGGCCTCGACTACGACGGCCTGCGACGTCTCGCCGACGAACCTGTGGCGCTCGTCGGCCATAGCGATTTCACGGCCATCCAGTGCGCGTTGTACGCGCGTTCGGCGGTGAAGAGCTTCGGCGGCCCGATGTTCGCCGGAAACTTCGGCGCGGAGCACCTGAGCTCGTTCACCATGCACCACTTCTGGCAGGCGATCTCGCAGCCGAAGTTCACCGTGACGAGCCAAACGCCGCAGCGCCAGTCAGTGGACGTGACCGGCATGCTGTGGGGCGGCAACCTCGCGATACTCGCCGCGCTCGTCGGCACGCCGTATCTGCCGCCTGTCGATGGCGGCATTCTTTTCATCGAAGACGTGAACGAGCATCCGTTCCGCATCGAGCGGATGATCTATCAGCTGCATCAGGCGGGCGTGCTCGGTCGGCAGCAAGCGGTGATCATGGGCGAGTTCTCGGGCGGGCGGCTGTCCGACTACGACAACGGCTTCTCGCTCGACGCGGTGATCGAGCAGATGAGGGCGGCGACCGGCGTGCCGTTTGTGACGGGCTTGCAGTTCGGGCACGTCGATAATCTGCTCACGCTGCCTTTTGGTGCGACTGCACACCTTGTCGCGAACGAGCGCGGTTTCACGCTGGCGCTGTCGGACTATCCGCATCTGGCTTGAGTTTGCGGGTGAGGGCACTCGTTTCGAGTGCCATTTCGTTACGCTGATGACGCAACTAACCGTCTTTGTTATGCGTCACCGTGACTCGCGATGCACCATTCGAGCACACCGGATTGTCGACAAAATTCGGCGGGCAATGCCGACAAAAAGTAGCGTAATCGCCTGAACAGCCCGTTGGTATTGGCCTTCAGGCAAACCTCACCTCGCGCGACGCCGTCTTCGACCAAGATTTTTTCATTTGAATTGTTGACAATCTTTATGTCGATTCTAAGATGGTCGACATGCAAGCGAGCACATCATGTCCGACCGTAAAACGAGTGCTGCATCGAACGCTTCCGCCGATTCTCTGAACGGAGCCGTCGCAGCGAGCCCCGAGTCGATCGCCGAGAACATCCGCGCCGCGATCCTCGAACACCGGCTTGCTCCCGGCGCGAAGCTGACCGAAGCGCAGTTGTGCGAAGTGTTCGACGTGAAACGCGGCCCGGTGCGCCAGGCGCTGTCGCAACTGGCAGGCGAGCGGCTCGTCGATCTCGAACCGAATCGCGGCGCGTTCGTCGCGAGTCCGTCGCTGCAGGAAGTGCACGACGTGTTCGAGATGCGACGCATCGTCGAGCTGGCTGTCGTCGAGCGCATCTGCAAAGGGCACGGCACGCGGCGGCTGAAGTCGATCGGTGCCACCATCGGGCGCGAAAGGCGAGCGTTCGAGAACCGCGACTTTTCCGCATGGATTCGGCTGTCGGGCGAGTTCCACACCGAACTCGCCGCGCTCACCGGCAACGCCGTGCTGTGCGATTGTCTGTCCGGACTCGTCGCGCGCTCAACGCTGATCTCGGCGCTGTATGAATCGCTCGGCAAGAGTTCGTGCTCGTTCGAAGATCACGAAGCGATTCTCGCCGCGCTCGATGCTGGCGACGCCGCGAAAGCCGCGGATCTGATGGCGCAACATCTGCGCGATGTCGAACTGAAGATGCTGGAGCGGCCCGTCCGTGGCGCGGTCGATCTGAAGGAAGTATTCGCAAGGCCGGGCGAACGCGAAAAGGCGTTCGGCGCGTAAGCAAGCCGCAGCACGAACACACATGACTGGAAACCGCGCCCGCGCCGATTGCAGCGGACGCGTGGCGAGACGCACGCGCGACCCCGTTCGCAGCATGCGCCGCACTGAACGAGACGCTCATCGATGAGCGTGCAATGAAAAACGCCTGACGGCGAGCGAGAGGGGCCAAAGCCCGCTCGCTCTCGGCACTACGCCGCAGGCGATGGAGCAAATCCGAAGAGTACCGCGCGAGCGTGGCGGCGAGCCCGTTCGCGAAGGTATCCGACGACGCTTGATCCCAAGCAATTGCCGCTTTTTCATGACGCAAGCCGCCCATTCAAGGAGAGGTCATGGCTCAGTTCAGTGCAACGCCCGGCAGTTCAGCACTGCCGCCCTATGAAACCCCGTACGAATCTTCCGAACACGATACCGGCTTGCCCGCCGGCTACGGCGATCGTCTGTACAACGAAGATCTCGCGCCGCTCAGAAATCAGACGTGGGGCGCGTACAACATCTTCGCGTTCTGGATGTCGGACGTGCATAGCGTCGGCGGCTATGTGTTCGCGGGCAGTCTCTTCGCGCTCGGGCTGACGAGCTGGCAGGTGCTCGTGTCGCTTCTGATCGGCATCGGGCTCGTGAATCTCCTGTGCAATCTCATCGCAAAGCCGAGTCAGGTGGCGGGCGTGCCGTATCCGGTTGCGTGCCGCGCGACGTTCGGCGTGCTCGGCGCCAACATTCCCGCCGTCATTCGCGGGTTGATCGCCGTGGCGTGGTACGGCATCCAGACGTATCTGGCTTCCAGCGCGCTCGTGATCGTCGTGCTGAAGTTCGTGCCGTCGCTGATGCCTTATGCGGACGTGCATCGCTACGGCTTCGTCGGGCTGTCGGCGCTCGGCTGGGCCGGTTTCATGCTGCTGTGGGTGTTGCAGGCGGTCGTGTTCTGGCGCGGCATGGAGATGATCAAGAAGTTCATCGACTTCGCGGGACCTGCCGTCTATGTCGTGATGTTCGGGCTCGCCGGATACATGGTGTGGCGCGCGGGCATCCACAACATCGGGCTGAACCTCGGCGGCGTGAAGTATCACGGCATGGAAGTCGTGCCGGTGATGATCACCGCGATCTCGCTCGTCGTGTCCTATTTCTCCGGGCCGATGCTGAACTTCGGCGACTTCTCGCGCTACTGCAAGAGCTTTCGCAGCGTGAAGCGCGGCAATTTCTGGGGGCTGCCGGTCAACTTCCTCGCGTTCTCGCTCGTGACGGTCATCACGACGGCGGCCACCTTGCCGGTCTTCGGACAACTGATTACCGATCCGGTCGAAACGGTGGGCCGCATCGATCATCCGACGGCCGTCATTCTCGGCGCGCTGACGTTCACCATCGCGACCATCGGCATCAATATCGTGGCGAACTTCGTGTCGCCGGCGTTCGACTTCTCCAACGTCGCGCCGCGTCTCATCAGCTGGCGCATGGGCGGGATGATGGCCGCGACCGCGTCCATCTTCATCACGCCGTGGAACCTCTTCAACAACCCCGCCGTGATCCACTACACGCTGGATATTCTCGGCAGCTTCATCGGACCGTTGTACGGCGTGCTGATCCTCGACTTCTATTTGCTCAAGCGCGGCAAGCTCGCGGTGAACGACCTCTACACGACGTCCGACACCGGCAAGTACTGGTACACGAAGGGCGTGAATCGCCGCGCAGTGATGGCGCTCTTGCCCGCCGCAGTCATCGCGATTCTGTGCGTGATGCTGCCTTCGCTCGAAGGCGCCGCGAACTTCTCGTGGTTCATTGGCGCGGGGCTTGGCGCGTTGTTCTACTGGATGCTGGCGGATCGCAAGCACGCGGCTTGAAGTGAAGGGAACCCGAGCCGCCGCGACACGTTGCGGCGGACGGAGAGACGCAATGAGCAGGAGACAGCAATGCGCATCAAACTGATCAACCCGAACACCACGCAGCGCATGACGGAATCGATGGCCCGCTGCGCGCGCGAGGTCGCCGCGCCGGGCACGGAAATCGTCGCGGTGAGCCCGACGATGGGCCCGCCTTCCATCGAAGGCTATTACGACGAAGCCATTGCCTCGCTCGGGCTGCTCGCCGAAGTGGAGGCGGGCGAGCGGCAGGGCTTCGACGGCTACGTGATCGCGTGTTTCGGCGACCCGGCGCTGTACGCGGCGCGCGAACTGGCGCGCGGGCCGGTGATCGGCATCGCGGAAGCGGCCATGCACGCGGCGAGCGTCATCGCGCCGGGCTTTTCGGTCGTGACGACGCTGCGGCGCACGTGCGGCATGGCATGGCATCTCGCCGAGCGCTACGGCATGACGCGCTTCTGCAAGAACGTGCGTGCGACGGACGTCGCGGTGCTCGAACTGGACGAGCCGGGCTCGGCGGCGCGGCAGACGATCATCGACGAATGCCGGCGCGCGCTCGACGAAGACGGCTCGGACGCCATCGTGCTCGGCTGCGCGGGCATGGCGGAATTCTGCCGCGAAGTGGAGGACGCTATCGGCGCGCCGGTCGTCGAAGGCGTGACGGCGGCGGTCAAGTGGGCCGAGGCGCTCATCGCGCTCAGGCTGCATACGGCGAAACGCGGCGACTTCGCGCGGCCGCTGCCGAAACGCTACGACGGCGTGCTCGCCGATTTCGGCCCGCGCTGAGCGCCCCGAAACGATCGACACATACCGGTGACGTGACCCGCAATATCTGCGCCGCTGTATGGGCGCATCCGGGCGTTTTCGCTACACTGAATCGTCGACATTCCGCTTTCCAACGCCCCGTTTCCTGACCCAGCCATGTCTCTAGATCCGAACTATCCACGCGACCTGATCGGCTACGGCCGCCATCCCGTGCAGGCGAACTGGCCGGGGCGTGCGCGCGTCGCCGTGCAATTCGTGCTCAATTACGAAGAAGGCGGCGAAAACTGCGTGCTGCACGGCGATCCCGGCTCCGAGCAGTTCTTGTCGGAGATCGTCGGCGCGGCGTCGTATCCGGCGCGTCACATGAGCATGGAGTCCATCTACGAATACGGCTCGCGCGCAGGCGTCTGGCGCATCTTGCGCGAGTTCGAGAAGCGCGGCCTGCCGCTGACCGTGTTCGGCGTCGGCATGGCAATGGAGCGGCATCCCGAGCTTTCGCGGGCGTTCGTGGAACTGGGGCATGAGATCGCGTGCCACGGGTATCGCTGGATTCACTATCAGGACATGTCGCCGGAGCGCGAAGCGGAGCATATGCGTCTCGGCATGGAAGCCATCGAACGTGTGACGGGCGTGCGGCCGCTCGGCTGGTACACGGGCCGCGACAGTCCGAACACGCATCGGCTGGTGGCGGAATACGGCGGCTTTCTGTACGACTCGGACTACTACGGCGACGATCTGCCGTTCTGGATGGACGTCGAGCTCGGCAACGGCAAGAGCACGCCGCAACTCATCGTGCCGTACACGCTCGATACCAACGACATGCGTTTCGCCACGCCGCAAGGCTTCAATACGGGCGACCACTTCTTCACCTACCTGCGCGACGCGTTCGACGTGCTCTACGAAGAAGGCGACGAAGCGCCGAAGATGCTGTCCATCGGCATGCACTGCCGGCTGCTCGGCCGGCCGGGGCGTCTTCGCGGGCTGCAGAAGTTTCTCGATCACATCGAAAAGCACGACCGCGTGTGGGTGACGCGTCGCGTCGATATCGCGCGGCACTGGCGCGAACATCACCCTTACGATCAAACGCAGGCAGACAACGGGACGGCGGCATGAAGGCGATGCAAACCACACTCGACCAACTCAACACCATGCCCGCCGACGCGTTCGTGACCGTGCTCGCCGGCATCTTCGAGCATTCGCCGTGGGTTGCGGAGATCGCGGCGGCCAAGCGCCCGTTTTCGAGCATCGACGCATTGCACGCGACCATGTCGCAAGCGGTGGAGACGGCGGGCGAAGAAAAGCAACTCGCGCTCATCAACGCTCACCCGGAACTCGCGGGCAAGGCAGCGGTGCGCGGCGAACTGACGGCTGAATCGACGCGTGAGCAGAGCGGCGCGGGGCTGAACCTCTGCACGCAGGAAGAGTTCGACAAGCTCCAGTCGCTCAACACGGCGTATCGCGAGAAGTTCGGCTTCCCGTTCATTCTCGCGGTGCGCGGCTATGACCGTCACGGCATCATCGCGAACTTCGAGGCGCGCGTGAATCATGACCGCGACCAGGAGCTTCGCACGAGTCTCGACCAGATTTACCGGATCGCGCGCTTCAGGCTCGACGACCTGATCCGCGCCTGATCCCCCTTGCAACGACAATAGGACGAAGACAATGGCAATTCCGACACTCGATCCCAACGCGCCCGACTTCACGCGCCGCTATGTGAATCTCGCGGACCCGCGTCTGGGCGCGCAGGCACTCGAGGCGAGCGACGATTTCTTCGCGCCGAAGGAACGCATGCTGAACCCCGAGCCGGCCGTGTTCATCCCCGGCAAATACGACGAGCACGGCAAGTGGATGGACGGCTGGGAAACGCGCCGCAAGCGCACGACCGGCTACGACTGGTGCATCGTCAAGCTGGCGCGGCCGGGCGTGATCAAGGGCATCGATCTGGACACGAGCCACTTCACCGGCAACTTCCCGCCGGCGGCGTCGATCGAAGGCGCGCATGTCGCCGACGGCGCGCCGAGCCAGTCCACGCAATGGACGGAAATCGTGCCGTCCACGACGCTGCAGGGCAATAGCCATCACTATCTGGATGTCGCCTCGGCCGAGCCGTTCACGCACTTGCGCGTGAACATCTATCCGGACGGCGGCATCGCGCGTTTGCGGGTGTACGGTCAGCCGCAACTCGACTGGCGCAACGCGGATCGCAATGAACTGTTCGATCTCGCCGCGATGGAAAACGGCGCGTACATGGTCGGCACGAACAACCAGCACTTCGGTCTCGCGTCCACGCTTTTGATGCCGGGCCGCGGCGTCAATATGGGCGATGGCTGGGAAACCCGCCGCCGCCGCGAGCCGGGCAACGACTGGTGTATCGTCGCGCTCGCGCAGCCGGGCATTATCAAGAAAGTCGAAGTGGATACCGCACACTTCAAGGGCAATTTCCCCGACCGCTGCTCTTTGCAGGCGGCGTATGTGAAGGGCGGCACGGACAGCTCGCTCGTCACGCAGGCCATGTTCTGGCCGGTGCTGTTGTCGGAACAGAAGCTGCAGATGGACAAGCAGCATTTCTTCGAGTCCGAACTCGCGGCGCTCGGCCCGGTCACGCACGTGCGCTTCAACATCTACCCGGACGGCGGCGTGTCGCGCCTGCGTCTTTTCGGAACGCTTGCATGATGAAGACGCTCGCGATCGAACCGTTGACGCGCGCGGCGTTCGAGCCTTTCGGCGATGTGATCGAGCTCGACGGCGCGAAGCAGATCCCGATCAACCTCGGCACGACGATCCGCTTTCACGATCTCTGCAAGGTCGACGTGACGGATGAGGGCGGCCGCACGCTCGTGAATCTCTTTCGCGGACAGCCGCGCGTGCTGCCGTTCGAAGTAAAGATGATGGAGCGTCATCCGCTCGGCTCGCAGGCGTTCATTCCGCTCGATGAGCGGCCGTATCTCGTGGTCGTCGCGCCGGCGGGAGACCTCGACGAATCGCAGATCCGCGCGTTCGTCACGCGCGGCTGGCAGGGCGTGAACTACGCGAAAGGCGTCTGGCATCATCCGCTGATTGCGCTGGATAAGGTCAGCGATTTCATCGTCGTCGATCGCGGCGGGGAAGGCTTGAATCTGAACGAGCAGGACCTGAGAGAGTCGTTGTGGCTGACTCAAGAGGCGCTGCGCTGAGTCGTCGCGCGTATTGCGCGTATTGCCCATAGCAGTCACGGAAAGACCGGCGCAGCATGGCCGGTCTTTTTTGTTGCGCGCTACACTATGCCGCTCACTTCCGACCAAGCGACTCACGATGCCAGCACGCCAGATCGACCTACGCAGCGATACCGTCACCCGCCCGAGCCAGGCGATGCTCGCCGCCATGTCAGCCGCCGAAGTAGGCGACGACGTCTGGGGCGACGATCCCACGGTGCTCAAGCTCCAGTCCACGCTCGCGGAGCGCACCGGCAAAGAAGCGGGCCTGTTCTTTCCGAGCGGCACGCAAAGCAATCTCGCGGCGCTGATGGCGCATTGCGCGCGCGGCGACGAGTACATCGTCGGGCAGGCGGCGCACACGTATAAGTACGAGGGCGGCGGGGCGGCGGTGCTCGGCAGCATTCAGCCGCAGCCTATCGAGAACGCGCCGGACGGCTCGTTGCCGCTCGACAAGATCGCGGCGGCGATCAAGCCCATCGATGACCACTTCGCGCGTTCGCGCCTGCTCGCGCTGGAAAACACCATCGGCGGGAAAGTGCTGCGGGCCGACTACGTGGCGCAGGCGACGAAGCTGGCCCGCGATCGCGGCCTCTCGACGCATCTGGACGGCGCGCGCATCTTCAACGCGGTGGTGGCGTCGGACCGGCCGGTGAGCGAACTGTGCGCGCCGTTCGATACCGTCTCCATCTGCTTTTCGAAAGGCCTCGGCGCGCCGGTCGGTTCGGTGCTGGTGGGCAGCAAGGCGCTCGTCGATGTCGCGCACCGCTGGCGCAAGGTGCTCGGCGGCGGCATGCGGCAGGCGGGCGTGCTCGCGGCGGCGTGCCTTCACGCGCTCGATCATCATGTCGACGGGCTCGCGCAGGATCACGAGAACGCGGCGCGGCTCGCAGCGGGGCTTGCCGGCATCGACGGAATCGTGATTCAGTCGCAAGCGACCAACATGGTGTTCGCGCAGATTCCCGCGAAGCACTGCGCGCCGCTCGAAGCTTGGCTCAAGGAACGCGGCATTCTCACGCAGATGCTGTACGCATCGCGGTTCGTGACGCATCGCGATGTGTCGCGCGAAGATATCGACACGGTCATCGACGCGGTCAAAGCCTACTTCGCCGCGCAATGAAAAACGGGCCGATCGGCGCTAACCGATCGGCCCGTCTCGCATCGGCAGCGATGCTTACTGCACCGCGCCTCCGTCAAACCATGCAGCGATCTTCTGACGCTCGGCATCCGTCATTTGCGTGACGTTGCCAAGCGGCATCGCTTTCAGCGTCACCGCCTGCTGATGCACGCGCTGCGCGTTCTGGCGAATCTCGGCGGGCGTGTCGAGGAGAACGCCTGCGGGCGCGCTGCCCATCATCGTCGGATGCGCGGAGTGGCACGCCGCGCAACGCTGCTGGATGATCGGCTGAATGTCGGCGACCTTGATCGTCGGCGCACCAGCGGCCTGCGCGACCGGCACCGTCGGCGCGGGCATCGTCCACGCGAATGCGCCGAGCACCAGCACGAGACCCGCGACCGGCATGTACCACAGCACCTGCCCGCGATGACGCATCACGAAGAACTGACGGATCAGCGCGCCCGCCAGCATGATGAGCACGAGGATCACCCAGTTGTACTTGTGCGTGTAAGTCATCGCGTAGTGGTTGGACAGCATCGCGAAGACGACCGGCAGCGTGAAGTACGTGTTGTGCACGGAACGTTGCTTGCCCCGCTTGCCGTAGATGGCGTTCGGCGTCTCGCCCTTGAGCATTGCCGCGACCATCTTGCGCTGTCCCGGAATGATGACGAAGAACACGTTCGCGGACATGATCGTCGCGATCATCGCGCCGGTGATCAGATACGCCGCGCGGCCCGAGAATACGTGACACGCCACGAACGCCGCGATCAGCACGTAGATGCCGACGCAGATGCCGAGCAGCTTGTCGTTGTGGCCGAGCAGGCGGCAGAGCGAATCGTAGACGATCCAGCCGGCCATCAGAAAGCCGAGCGCCGCCGACACCGCAACGACCGGTCCCATGTCGAGCACGTTCTTGTCGATCAGATAGGTGCTCGGCGAGAGCAGATACAGCACGAAGAAGAGGCCGAAGCCGGACATCCACGTGGTGTAGGACGGCCAGAACGACCAGTGCAGGTTCTCCGGCATGTCCTGCGGCGCAACCGAATACTTCTGCATGTGATAGAAGCCGCCGCCGTGCACGTGCCAGAAGTCGCCGAACACGCCGCGCCGGCGCGCGTTCGGGTCCTGCGGCGGTTTCAGGCTGTTGTCGAGCGCGACGAAATAGAACGACTCGCCGATCCACGCGATCGCCACGATCACGTGCAGACAGCGCAAGACCAGGTTCAGCCAGTCGGTGATAAAGCCTTCCATGAACTCCTCCACTACCGATTCGTTATGCGCACGCCGTCGATGCGCGGCGTGCTGTGATCGCTATGTCTGGCGCGGGTTAGCTGCCGCGTGTTAGCTGCCGCGATACGTGCTGTACGCCCACGGCGAGACCAAGAGCGGCACGTGATAGTGCGCGGCGGCGTCCGCGATGCCGAAGCGCAGCACGACGCGATCGACGAAGCGCGGTTCGGGCACTTTCACGCCAAGCGCGGCGAAATAATCGCCCGCGTGAAAGACGAGTTCGTATTCGCCGGTTTCGAGTTCCGCGCCTTCGAGCAGCGGCGCGTCGCAGCGGCCGTCGTCGTTGGTCAGGGTGGTCTTGATTGCGCGCCGGGTGTCGCCGGATAGCGCGAAGAGCTCGACTTGGATGTTCGCGCCGGGGCGGCCGTGCGCGGTGTCGAGGACGTGGGTGGTGAGCTTGCCCATTCGCATGTTCCTTGTGTTGTGCGATGTCCGGCTCGCGCATCGATCCGAAATCCGCACTGTGGGGAACCGTGCGGCGGCGGCGGATCGAGGCTCCACGTCAGTGGCTACATACCCGTCGGCGTTTCAGATGCGCGCCGTGTACAGCATTGTAGAAATTCGAGACGCGCTGTGCGTCCGCGATAGGAAAGATAATGCCGGGCGCATGAGCGCCGCCGCTCCCGCAAAGCCACGGCGCGCGGACAATCTGCACGGCTTTCGCTGCGATGCTACCTGCGCCAAAATTCGCAAATATATCGCCGGGCTGAACTCGACTATGACGCCCACGTGATTGCCGCCATGTTTTTGGCTGCCGACAGTGACACCGCGCGCAATTGAGCCGCGTCCCGAAGACGGCGTTCCACGCTGGGTAACCGGGGCTTTCACTGGTCCTCTTACCCTGATGCAACCCGTTTTCGGAGAACATTCGATGAATGCGACACCCCGCAGCCTGCTCGTCAAGAACGCCCACATGCTCGTCACGATGGACGCAGAGCGCCGCGAAATCGCCGATGGCGGCCTCTTTATCGAAGGCAACCGCATCGTCGCGGTCGGCCCGACGAGCGAGCTTCCGCAGACCGCCGACGACGTGCTCGACATGCGCGGGCATCTCGTCATTCCCGGCCTCGTCAACACGCACCACCATATGTATCAGAGCCTGACGCGGGCGGTTCCGGCCGCGCAGAACGCCGAACTCTTCGGCTGGCTCACGAACCTCTACAAGATCTGGGCGCATCTGACGCCCGAGATGATCTCCGTCTCCACGACGACCGCGATGGCCGAACTGCTGCTCTCCGGCTGCACGACATCGAGCGATCACCTGTATATCTATCCGAACGGCAGCCGGCTCGACGACAGCATCGCGGCGGCGCGCGAGATCGGCATGCGCTTTCACGCGGCGCGCGGCAGCATGAGCGTCGGCCAGAAAGACGGCGGGCTGCCGCCGGATTCGGTCGTCGAAAAAGAAGACGCGATCCTGAAGGACTCGCAGCGCCTCATCGAGACGTATCACGACGAAGGCCGCTACGCGATGCTGCGCGTGGTCGTCGCGCCGTGCTCGCCGTTTTCGGTGAGCCGCGAGTTGATGCGCGATTCCGCGGCGCTCGCGCGTCGGTACGGCGTGTCGCTGCACACGCATCTGGCGGAAAACGTGAACGATGTCGCGTACAGCCGCGAAAAGTTCGGCATGACGCCCGCCGAATATGCCGAAGACCTAGGCTGGGTCGGCCATGACGTATGGCACGCGCATTGTGTCCAGCTCGACAAACCGGGCATCGAGCTTTTCGCGCGCACGGGAACGGGCGTGGCGCATTGTCCCTGTTCGAACATGCGGCTCGCGTCCGGCATCGCGCCGATCCGCGCGATGCGCGACGCGGGCGTGCCGGTGGGCTTGGGCGTGGACGGCTCGGCATCGAACGATGGCGCGCAGATGGTCGCCGAAGTGCGGCAGGCGCTTTTGCTCCAGCGCGTCGGGTTTGGACCGGATGCCATGACCGCGCGGGAAGCGCTCGAAATCGCGACGCTCGGCGGGGCGAAGGTACTGAACCGCGACGACATCGGCGCGCTCGCGCCCGGCATGGCGGCGGATTTCGTCTCGTTCGACCTGTCGCAGCCGGCGTTCGCGGGCGCGCTGCACGATCCCGTCGCGGCGCTCGTGTTCTGCGCGCCGTCGCAGGTCGCGACGAGCGTCATCGACGGAAAAGTGGTCGTGAAGGAAGGGCGCCTGACGACGGTGGATCTGCGCGCGGCGGTCGAGCGGCATAACGCGCTGGCGGGAGAATTGGCGAATGCGGCACATTAAAGGCGCGACGCGCGTGTCAAGGTGACGGGCGCGTCGTCGCAGTGCGCGACGAGCGTGATCGACGGAGAAGTGGTCGCGAAGGAAGGACGGCTGACGACGGTGGATTTGCGCGGGGTCGTCGAGCGGCAAAACGCGCTGGCGGGCGCACTGGCGAATGCGGCGCACTGAACGCGCAATGCGCGCCTCAAGGCGAGGCGCGCGCCGTCGCAGGTCGCGACGAGCGTGATCGACGGGAAAGTGGTCGTGAAGGAAGGGCGGCTGACGACGGTGGACTTGCGCGCGGTCGTCGAGCGGCATAACGCGCTGGCGGGAGAATTGGCGAATGCGGCGCACTGAACGCGCAATGCGCGCCTCAAGGCGAGGCGCGCGCCGTCGCAAGTCGCGACGAGCGTCATCGACGGAAAAGTGGTCGTGAAGGAAGGGCGCTTGACGACGGTGGATCTGCGCGCGGCGGTCGAGCGGCATAACGCGCTGGCGGGCGAATTGGCGAATGCGGCACATTAAAGGCGCGACGCGCGTGTCAAGGTGACGGGCGCGTCGTCGCAGTGCGCGACGAGCGTGATCGTCGGGTAAGTGGGCGTGAAAGAGTGCGGTCATAGCGCCGCACAAAACGCTGCCACGTGAACTGGCGAACGCGGCGCGCTGAAGGTGCGCCGCGCCTCTTGCGAGGTCAAGGCTGATCGATCAGCGACCGCGTCGCCTCAGCGACGAGACTGCGCAGCCAGCGGACTTCGTCGGAGTAGTGACACCGCTCATGCCAGAGCTGGTAATACTGCATGGGCGGGAAGTCGAGCGGCGCGGGCACCACCGCGAGCGGCAGGAACTTCGCGTAATGCGCGGCGAACAGGCGCGTGGTCGTGAAGACGAGGTCCGACTTGATGAGCACGTAAGGCGCAAGATTGAAGTACGGCAGCGTGACGACGACATGGCGCTTCAGGCGCTCGCGCGCCAGATGCACGTCGATTGCTCCGCGCTGACCGACGGAATAGGGCGTCGGCGCGAGGTGCGGCGCGTTGAGATACTGATCGAGCGTGAGCCCGCCGCGCTTCGCGAACGGATGCGTGTTGCTGACGAGACACACGATCTTGTCGACGAAGAGATTCGACAGATGCAGTTGCTCGGGCGGTTCCGGCCAGTTGCCGACGACGATATCGAGCTTGCCGTCTTCGAGCGCCAGTTCGTAATCGAACGCGGGCCCGAGCGAATGGAACTCGAGCGTCGCGTTCGGCGCGGCCTGCCGGAAACGCTCGACGACCGTCGGCACGAACAGCACGTTCAGATAGTCGGGACAGCCGATGCGATAGCACCGCACGGACGTCGAAGGGTCGAAGTTGTGCTGCTGGACCTTGATCCGCTCGATCTCGCGCAGCGCGTTCTGCGTCGGTTCGAGCAGGCGCAGGCCGTATTCGGTCGGCACCATGCCGGATTTGCCGCGCACGAGCAGCGGATCGCCGGTGATGTCGCGCAGGCGGCGCAGCGCGGCGCTGATGGCGGGTTGGGACTGATTGAGCTTGACGGCCGCGCGGGTGACGCTGCGTTCCATCAGCAAGGTATGCAAGACGCGCAATAAGTACGTATCGATCGCCTCGCGTTGCTGACTCATGTTATCTCCACTATATGTTCTGGCTGATCGACGGCGGGGTACAACATATCATTTTTAATATGACATAGACTTTGCGTCAAGGTGTGGCTAACCCGCAAATACTGGCTCGGCGGGGAGTTGCGCTAATTTTGAGTTATCGACTTAGCGTCTCGAATTCTGTAAATTCTGCCCGCGATATGAGTTCGTGCGACAACGGTGTCCTGCGCTCGCTCTCGCGGTAATCCTTTCCAGTCCGGCCTGCTCGGTGGCCGGGCGCTTATTCAGAGCTCAATGGGCGACGCCATTCAAAAGTCGACAACGCCACCGCGCCTGGCGTTGTCCGGCATCAGCAAGCAGTACCCGTCCGTCAAGGCGAACGACGGCGTGAATCTCGTCGTCATGCCCGGCGAGATCCACGCGGTGCTCGGCGAAAACGGCGCCGGCAAGTCCACGCTGATGAAGATCATCTACGGCGCCGTGCGCCCGGACGAAGGCGAGATCCGCTGGCAGGGCGAGACCGTCGACATCGGCAGTCCGGCTGCGGCGCGCAAGCTCGGCATCGGCATGGTGTTTCAGCACTTCTCGCTGTTCGAAACGCTGACGGTCGCCGAAAACATCGCGCTCGCGCTCGACGACAAGTTCGACATGAAGGCGCTTTCGAAGCGCATCCGCGACGTATCGAAGGACTACGGGCTCGATGTCGATCCGCAGCGGCATGTTCATAGTCTGACGGTGGGCGAACGGCAGCGCGTGGAGATCGTGCGATGCCTCTTGCAGAACCCGCGGCTGCTCATCATGGACGAGCCGACTTCCGTGCTCACGCCGCAGGCCGTCCAGAAGCTCTTTACGGTGCTGCGCCGGCTCGCGGCCGAAGGGTGCAGCATTCTCTATATCAGCCACAAGCTCGACGAAATCCAGGCGCTGTGCGAGAGCGCCACGGTGATGCGCGGCGGCCAGGTGACCGGCAATGTCGATCCGCGTAAGGAAACGCATGCGTCGCTCGCGCAGCTGATGGTAGGTCATTCGCTGCCCGACTACACGCGCCGCGCCCACACGCCGGGCGATGCGCTGCTCGCGGTCAGGAATCTTTCGGTGGCCAGTCCGGACCCGTTTGGCACTTCGCTCCAGAACGTGTCGTTCGAGGTGCGCGCGGGCGAAATCTTCGGCATCGCGGGCGTCTCGGGCAATGGCCAGGCGGAACTGCTCGCGGCGCTCTCGGGCGAGATTCGCGATCGCCACGTCGCGGCCGATGCCGTGTCGATCTGCGGCACGCCCGCGGCGCGGCTCACGGCGGGCGCGCGGCGGCGGCTCGGCTTTGCGTTCGTGCCGGAAGAACGGCTCGGGCGCGGCGCGGTCCCGGCGATGTCGCTCGCGGAAAACGGTCTACTGACCGCGCATCGGCAACAGATGGTGCGCGGCGGCTGGATTCGCGCGGGCGTGGTGCGCAGCTTCGCTGATCGCTGCATCCAGGCGTTCGACGTGCGCTGCGGCGGCAGCGGCGCGCTCGCGCAGAGCTTGTCCGGCGGCAACTTGCAGAAGTTCATCGTCGGACGCGAGATTCTGCAGGCGCCGAAGGTGCTCGTCGTCGCGCAGCCGACCTGGGGCGTCGATGTCGGCGCGGCCGGTTTCATCCGCCAGCAATTGCTGGATCTCGCGTCGCGCGGCGTCGCCATTCTCGTGATCTCGGAAGAACTCGAAGAACTGTTCGACATCTGCGACCGGCTCGCGGTGCTCGCGCGCGGCAAGCTCTCGCCGGTGCGCGCGACGGGCGAGACGAACGCCGAGGAGATCGGCCTCTTCATGGCGGGGCTGTTCGAAGGCAAGCGCGCGGCCGCGGCCGAACTGGATTCTTTGAGCAAATAAGCATGATCTTTCCCTATCGACTCGAAGCGCGCCCGACGCCCTCGCGCGCCATGCAGCTTGCGGTTCCGGTCGTGGCGGCCGTGGCGACGCTGGTCATCGGCTTCCTGATTTTCAGCGTCGTCGGCCAGGACCCGCTGCGCGCGATGCACGCGTTCTTCATCGAGCCGCTCTCGACCGTGAATGGCTGGTCCGAGCTCGTGCTGAAGGCGTCGCCGTTGTGCCTGATCGGACTCGGGCTCGCGGTCGGCTATCGCGCGAATGTGTGGAATATCGGCGCGGAAGGGCAGATGCTGCTCGGCGGCATCGTCGCGGGCGGCATTGCGATACACGTCGGCGATGCGTCCGGCTGGTGGACGCTGCCGCTCATGGTGATCGGCGGCATCGCGGGCGGCATGCTGTGGGCCGCCATTCCGGCGCTGCTCAAAAGCCGCTTCAACACCAACGAGATTCTCACGAGCCTGATGCTCACGTACGTCGCGACGCAGCTGCTGATCTATCTCGTGAGCGGCCCGTGGCGCGACCCGGAAGGCATGAACTTCCCGATTTCCGCGATGTTCGTCGACGACGCCTTGTTCCCGCGTCTCTATGGCGACTGGCACTGGAGCTTCCTGAAGGGCACGCGCATCAACGCGTCGGTGTTTCTGACGGTGATCGCCATTCCGCTCGTCTGGCTTTTTATGCGCAAGAGTTTCGCGGGCTTCCGGATGAACGTCGGCGGCCTCGCGCCGCTCGCCGCGCGCTACGCGGGCTTCTCGGACAAGAAGACCATCTGGACTTCACTGCTGCTTTCCGGCGGACTCGCGGGTCTCGCGGGCGTGGGGGAAGTCGCGGGACCAATCGGGCAGCTTCAGGCCGGCTGGTCGCCGGGCTACGGCTTCACCGCGATCATCGTCGTGTTCGTCGGGCGGCTGCATCCGGTGGGAATCGTGCTCGCGAGTCTGTTGATGGCGCTGCTGTACCTCGGTGGCGAAGCGGTGCAGACATCGCTGCAATTGCCGCAGGCGCTCGCGGGCGTATTTCAGGGGTTGCTGCTGTTTTGTCTGCTCGGCTGCGATCTGTTCGTGAATTACCGCATCAGGCGCAGGACCCCCGCGCACCGCGCTGCTTGAGACCGCATAAGAGAACTCGAAGATGGATATCAATCAAGCCAGCAATCTCGCATCGAGCGCGGTCATCGCGGCCATTCCGCTGATGTACGCGGGCGCGGGCGAACTCGTCGCGGAGAAGTCGGGCGTGCTCAACCTGGGCGTCGAAGGCATGATGCTGATGGGCGCGGTCACGGGCTACGCGGTCACGTCGATCACCGGCAGTCCGTGGCTCGGCATCGTCGCGTCGGTATTCGCCGGGCTCGCGATGGCGCTGCTCTTCGGCTTCCTCACCATCACCATGCTTGCGAATCAGGTCGCCACGGGCCTGTCGCTGACGATCTTCGGCATCGGATTCTCGGCGTACGTCGGCAAGCCGTACACGTCGGCCGCGGTGCGCGCGACCATCGACGTGCTGCCGATTCCTGGCCTCTCGTCGATTCCGGTTCTCGGCCCGGCGATCTTCTCGCTGACGCCGCTCGGCTATCTTGCGTTCGTCATGTTCGCGGTGATCGGCTGGTTCCTTTTCAAGACCCGCGCGGGGCTTGTGCTGCGCTCGGTCGGCGAATCGCCGGCGGTGGCGCATTCGGTCGGTTTTCCGGTGGTCGGCGTGCGCTACGGCGCGACCCTTTTCGGCGGCGGCATGGCGGGCATCGCGGGCGGCTACTACTCGATCGTCTATCTGCACGTCTGGCAGGAGCAACTGACCTCAGGACGCGGCTGGATTGCGCTCGCGCTCGTCGTCTTCGCGACGTGGCGGCCGGGGCGTCTCCTGATCGGCGCGCTGCTCTTCGGCGCGGTGATGGCGCTGCAGTTCTACGCGCAGGCCATCGGCGTGCCGGTGCCGACGCAGTTTCTCGCGATGCTGCCGTATATCGCGACCATCGTCGTGCTCGTGCTGATCTCGCGCAACCCGAACACGATCAAGCTCAACGCGCCTGCATCGCTCGGCAAGCCGTTTTTCGCAGCGAGTTGAAGCGCGTGGCGCGCCGGCATTTTGGATTCGCGGTACCGCATGCAAAGTGCCGCATTCAATTGCGCGGTCGCTGTGTTGTTCCGCCACCGCACCGCGCGCGCCTGAGGTTCCGCCGCGTTTTTTGACCGACGAAACTTTAGGCGAACCGTTTTCCGTTTTGCATACAACATCCAAAGAGGAGCATCACGATGCAAAAAACCTGGCTGAAGGCGATCACGGCCACTGTCGCGCTCTCCGCGACGCTCGCCGCCGCGAGTGCGCGAGCCGCCGACGCCCCGGGCGTCGCCTTCGTCTATCTCGGCAACCCGGGCGATGCCGGCTGGACCTTCGCGCACGACGCCGGCAGCAAGGAAGCCGAAGCGAAGTTCGGCAACAAGATCAAGATCACGCGCGTCGAGAACGTGCCGGAATCCGCGGACTCGGAACGCGTGTTCCGCGATCTGGCCAACAAGGGCAACAAGGTCATCTTCGGCACGAGCTTCGGCTATCAGGACTTCCAGCTGAAGGTCGCGAAGGACTTTCCGGACACGATCTTCCTGACCGCGACGGGCTTCAAGAAAGCAAAGAACTTCGGCACGTACGATGTTCGTATGTATCAGGGCGCGTATCTCGCGGGCATTGCGGCGGCCTATGTGACGAAGACGAATACGCTGGGCTTCGTCGCGTCGGTGCCGATTCCCGAAGTGGTCCGCAACATCAACGCTTACACGTTGGGCGCGCGTTCGGTGAATCCGAAGATCCATACGAAGGTCATCTGGATCAATAGCTGGTTCGATCCGGGCAAGGAAAAGCAGGCGGCCGAGACGCTGATCGGACAGGGCGCGGACGTGCTGCTGCAGAACACCGATTCGAACGCGACGCTCAACACCGCCAACGAAAAGCATGTGCATGCGTTCGGCTGGGATTCGAACATGAAGAAGTTCGGCCCGGACGCGCATCTCGGCTCGGTGGTCGCGCACTGGGGCGTGTACTACAACGACGTGATCCAGAAGGTGCTCGACGGCAAGTGGAAGAACGATCCGGTCTGGCTCGGCATTCCGCAGAAGGCCGTGGACCTGGAGG
This sequence comes from Caballeronia sp. BCC1704, assembly GCF_902833455.1. Taxonomy (NCBI): domain Bacteria; kingdom Pseudomonadati; phylum Pseudomonadota; class Betaproteobacteria; order Burkholderiales; family Burkholderiaceae; genus Caballeronia; species Caballeronia sp. BCC1704. The sequence continues at coordinate 1,653,282 of NZ_CADFFT010000001.1, forward strand.
ATCTGAACACCGGCGCGATTCCGGCGAAGGCGGTGCAGGCCGTTGCAGCGAAGCGCGACGAACTGCACTCGGGCAAGTGGGATGTCTTCAGCGGCCCGATCAAGGATCAGTCGGGCGCGGAAAAGGTGCCGACGGGTAAGACGCTGACGGATCCGGAACTGCAGCGTATCAACTGGTATGTGGAAGGCGTGGACGGGTCCCTGCCGAAGTAAGGCGGGTCGTCAGCCGAAACGAAAACCGCGCCCGAGGGCGCGGTTTTCACTTATGGCATGCAAAACGCCAACACTCGACGCTCAGTCATCGATCCGCAGCCCCACCTTGATCGTCACCTGCCAGTGCAGGACTTCGCCGTTCTCGATATGCCCGCGCGTCTCGGTCACTTCGAACCAGTGCATATTGCGCAAGGTCTTCGAGGCCTTCGCCAGCGCGACGCGCACGGCGTCGTCGCTCGATTGAGTCGAGGAGCCGGTGAGTTCGATCTGCTTATAGACGTGATCCGACATGCTGTTCTCCTTGTGGTTTGCTCGGACTTCGATCCAGCAAGGCGCGCGCCACGGCGCATCGAGGCCGCCGTGTCACGCAGAAGATATCGAATGCAAAATGCCGGCGCTCAACGCAGCGGACGCGAAGCGGCGTCGCCTGCATCCTGACGGCGCGTGCCGCGGCGTCTGCGAGCCGAAGCGGTCGCGCCGAATTCGCTCAGAATCTGCGTGCGGGCGCGACTAGCAAAGACAAGAAAGCCGAAGCCGTTCGCCTCATACCAGTAGCCGCCGTTCTCGAGTCCGTCGAGCGGCTGCTCCAGAGCATTCGTGATGGATTCGACGCAGCGCCGGTGCAGCTCGTCGATGGCCGGGTAGGGCGGCTGGGCGCCGCGCACGCTGCACAGCAGGACATCGAGTCCTGGCAGCGCATGGGCATACAGCACCGGTTCGTCCTGCGCGCGAGCGCGTGCAATCTTGGTATCCAGCTGGCCGAACGGCTTGAAATGCCGCAGCACGGCGAGAAACGACTCATCGCCAACAGCCTTCACGCGTCTACGCTTTTTCGGGAAGGACATAAAAACTCGCCTGAAAAAGAATTGCAAGAAACGCAGCGTCCTCATGCGGCCACTCCCGTCTTGCGTGCCGCACGTCGATCTTTTATAGCGCATCGATGTGATCGGGTCACGGTGATTCGGGCCTCCGGAACGCGCGATCGGCAAAATCGCCGACAGGCGTCAGAAGCGCACGAATCGTGCCGATGACCCGTTGGCGGCCCGCTGGCATCCCCTCGGCATTTCCTATGGGTATCTATCTGACATCTGTCTCAATAATAGTCCTGCTGCGAGCCGCGCGAACAGCCTTCGCGAAGAAAAAAAGCGTCCATGCTAACGAAAGGCGGATGGCGTGCCCTAAACCGGGGCTCTCACCGCCCGCTCGGTACGCCCCTTTGCCTAGACGCGCGGCGTCCTTTTGAGTTCATCGCGGATTTCGCGCAAAAGCAGCACGTCTTCGGGCGGCGCGGCGGGCGCCGGCGTTTCGGTGGGCTTGCGCAGATTGTTGATGAACTTGACCATCAGAAAGATGATGAATGCGAGGATGATGAAGTTGATCAGCACGGTGATGAACGAGCCGTAGCCGAACACCGCGACGCCCGCGGTTTGCAGATCCTTGTACGAATCGGGATTGCCTTTGAAGGTCGGCGGTATGTGCCCGAGCCGGACGAAGAGATTCGAGAAATCGAGCCCGCCTGTCGCGAGGCCGACGACCGGCATGATCAAATCCTTGACGACGGAGTTCACGATAGTCGAGAACGCGCCCCCGATGATGACGCCGACTGCGAGGTCCATGACGTTGCCCTTGAGGGCGAAATTCTTGAATTCCTCGATCATGCTCATGCGGGGATTCCTCCTTTTCAGGTGCTAAACGATTGTTGTGAGGGTGCGGCGGGCCGGGAGCGCGCGCCGCTGCATCGAGCGCGAGCCTTACTGCGCAAGCCGTGCGTTTTGCTCGCAGGCAAGGCAATGATAGTCAATCCGGTGGCGCGTCGCGCGGCGAGTGACTGCGTGGGCGACACGTACGGCTATGCAGCCTTAACGCGCCCCACGCTGATCGCCGCGCAAAAGGCCGCGTGATCCGCGACGGTCTGAGCGCCGTATCGCTCGGCCCAGACCGCGTAGGCGGCGTCGAGCTTGTCTGATGCGCCGCAGTAACCCGCGATGAGCGCCGGGTCGCCGGTGCGCGCATGAGCGCGGGCGAGCAGCAGTCCGAGACACCACGCGTAGAAGTCGAACGTGGCGCCATGCAGCCAGTCGACGGGAACGGAGCCGCGAATCTGCTTCATCTGGCGTACGTAGAAATCGCGCCCGGCGATGGTCGTCCAGCCGAGCAGCGCATCGGATGAGCTTTGCAGGAGCCGCTGACCATGCACGACGCGCCTTCCTTGATGCCGGAACGGCTCTTCCAGCGGCGGCACGAACGGCGCGGCGGCCGGCACGATGCCTTCCTTCACCTGCATGAAGATCGGGTCGCCGAGCGCGCGGCCGATCAGCAGCACGAGATACGCACGCGTGCCGACGCTTCCGACGCCGACCACCCGATGCGCGACATCCACGACATCGTATCGTTCGAGCATCATCCGCCACTCGCCCGCGATGGTCCGCAGATAGGTCCTGAAGCCATCGATGACGTGATTTTTCTCGGCGGCGTCGAGTTGCGTTAGGATCGGCGGATCGACCTTGAAGCGCCAGCTTTTGCCGGCCGGCTCAGCGACCTTCGCGAGCATCGTCGCGTGCGAGCGTTTCATCGCGCGCTCGACGGTGCGCTCGATGGTGGCTTTTTCGTCGGCGTCGAGATGCGTGGGCGCGTCGATGTGCAGTGCGCTCGCGTAAGAGCGCATCTGCCACAAATCGTACGGGCTCACCTGGCGCAGTTCGTTCATCGTCGTGCGGTACGCCTCGCACGCGGAACGCACGGCGCGCTCGCGACCTTGCATGTCCACGTTGTTTTCGCGGGCCGCGACGTTGATGCTCGCGGTCAGGCGCTTCACGTCCCATTCCCACGGAGCGACGATCGTTTCGTCGAAATCGTTCAGATCGAATACGACGTCCTGACGCGGCGTGCGAAAGAGTCCGAAGTTATTGATGTGCGCGTCGCCGTCGATCATCACGTTGTGGCCGATCGACGGCGATCTCGACAGATCCCACGCCATGACGGTCGCCGCGCCGCGCAGAAACGCGAACGGCGATTCGGCCATGCGCGACATGCGCAGCGGCACGAGCCGCTCCTGTCGTCCGGCGTTGACGGCGAGCACGCGCTCGACGGGATCGGGGCGGTCCGGCTCGGGCTGCCAGTTCGCGTGGGCTTCGAAAGGGATGGCGTCGCGCAGCGCGCGGCCGGCGGCACGGCTTTCGTCGGCGGTGCCGCTGGCTTGCGATGTCGTCGGGATGGAGCTGAAGCGCGTGGACAAACGTGCCTCCTTCGGCGAGCGAATGCTGCATGTGCGATGGACAGGCCAGCATACCGCAGATCGCGCGCGGTAACGGGGCGCAACTCGGAAAGCGCTGCTTCGCCGATGCCGGGCACATGCCTTGCTCTTACCCAATCCGCTTAATGCCGTGCAATGCGGCACCCTTATCCCGACGCATCGCGCGTCATTCTCTGCCGATCATCTCATGCCGAATCAATTCCGCATTGCCGAAGGGTCCCCGTTTCCGCTTGGCGCCACGTGGGACGGAAACGGCGTCAACTTCGCCCTGTTTTCAGCGAACGCGACGAAAGTCGAACTGTGCCTCTTCGACGAGAAAGGCGAAAAGGAAACGCAGCGCATCGAGCTGCCCGAATACACCGACGAAGTCTGGCACGTCTATCTGCATGGCCTGGCGCCGGGCGCCGTGTACGGCTACCGCGTGCACGGGCCCTACGAGCCGGAGAACGGGCATCGCTTCAATCCGAACAAGCTGCTGCTCGACCCGTACGCGAAGGCGCACGTCGGCGAGATGAAGTTCGACCCGGCGCTCTTCGGCTATACGCTCAACGCGGAAGGCGACGATCTGACCTTCGACGAACGCGACAGCGCGCCGTTCATGCAGAAATGCCAGGTGATCGACCAGAACTTCACGTGGACTCATGCGACGCGCGTGCGCGTGCCATGGGAACACACGATCTTCTACGAGACGCACGTGCGCGGCTTCACCAAGCGGCACCCGGCGATTCCGGAAAACATGCGCGGGACGTTCGAAGGGCTCGGACAGAAGGAAGTGGTCGATTACATCAAGAGCCTCGGCGTGACCTCCGTCGAGCTGCTGCCGATTCACGCGTTCGTGAACGATAGCTATCTGCTCGACAAGGGCCTCACGAACTACTGGGGCTATAACACCATCGGCTTTTTCGCGGCCGATCCGCGCTATTTCTCGCGCGGAGCCGGCGTCGTCGCGGAGTTCAAGGAGATGGTCGACCGCTTGCACGAAGCCGGCCTCGAAGTGATTCTCGACGTGGTCTATAACCACACCGCCGAAGGCAACGAGCGCGGGCCGACGCTGTCGTTCCGCGGCATCGACAACGCGTCGTACTACCGGCTGATGCCGGACCAGACGCGCTACTACATCAACGACACGGGCACGGGCAACACGCTCAATCTTTCGCATCCGCGCGTCTTGCAGATGGTCACCGACAGCCTGCGCTACTGGGTAACGGAGATGAACGTCGACGGCTTCCGTTTCGATCTCGCGACGATTCTCGGCCGCGAGCCGTATGGCTTCGACGAAGGCGGCGGCTTCCTCGACAGTTGCCGGCAAGACCCGATTCTCTCCAGCGTCAAGCTGATCGCCGAACCGTGGGATTGCGGTCCCGGCGGCTATCAGGTCGGCGGCTTCCCGCCGGGCTGGGCCGAATGGAACGACCGCTATCGCGATACCGTGCGCGCGTTCTGGAAGGGCGACGAGGGCGAATCCGCGGAACTGGCGACGCGCATCACCGCTTCGGGCGACAAGTTCAACAAGCGCGGGCGTCGTCCGTGGGCGAGCGTGAACTTCATCACGGCGCACGACGGCTTCACGCTCAACGATCTCGTGTCCTACAACGACAAGCACAACGAGGCGAACGGCGAGGACAACAAGGACGGTCATTCGGACAACAAATCGTGGAACTGCGGCGTCGAAGGCCCGACCGACGACCCGGAGATCCGCGCGCTGCGCGAGCGCCAGAAGCGCAATCTGCTCGCGACGCTGCTGTTCTCGCAAGGCACGCCGATGGTCCTCGCGGGCGACGAGTTCGGCCGCACGCAGCAGGGCAATAACAACGCGTATTGTCAGGACAACGAGATCAGCTGGGTGGACTGGGAGGGCATCGACGACGACGGCCGCGCGCTCACCGAGTTCGTGCGCAAGCTGACGACGCTGCGCCACACGCTGCCGGTGCTGCGACGCCAGCGCTTCCTGACGGGCGAAGTCCGTGAGGATATGGGCGTGGCCGACGTGAAATGGCTGAGTCCGAGCGGGGACGAGCTCACGCCCGAGCAGTGGGGCGACCCCGGCATGCGCTGCTTCGGTCTCGTGATAGACGGCCGCGCGCAGGCCACCGGCATCCGCAAGCCGGCATCGGACGCGACGCTTCTGTTGATCGTGAACGCGTACCACGATGTCGTCGATTTCACGCTGCCGGACATTCCCGGCCCCGATCAATGGAGCTGTCTGATCGACACGAACGCGCCGGTTCGCGAGGAACTGCCGCAGTTCGATTCGGGCGATGTCTATCAGGTCACGGGCCGGTCGCTGCTGCTTTTCGCGCTTCAGGCGCGCGGGGCCACGAAACGCGTGTTCGAGCGGCTGGAAGAAGCGCTGACCGACGACGTGCCGCCGGAGCAGGGCGACACGCCGTCCGCCAGTTGACGCATGGGCTCCCGCCGATAACGCGGGAGCCCGTGTCGATTGGTTATCATGCGATCTTTGCAATCGCAAAAGGCGGCGCAAGCCGCCTTTTTTCTTTCCACGATGCCTTCTTCACGTTCCCTCCGACGCTCCCTCGCATGATCCTGCACACGTTGTTGCGCGTGGCGACGTGGGATCAGCTCGAACGCATCTGGGAATTCGTCGTCGGCTTCTTCAAGTTTCTGTGGGCGCTGCTGCGCTTTCTGGGCGGCGGCTGAAGCGCGCATACGAAAAAAAGAAGGCCCCGCGAGCGGGGCCTTGCTTGTGGCTCGACGAAGCGCTTCAAGTGTCGCGCCAGTTGTCGTCGTTGCTGCCGAGATCGAGACCGCCTCCGCCGCCGCTGCCGTCATCCCAGTCGTTCGACCCGTTGCCGAAGTCCAGGCCGCCGCCGTTGTTGTTGCCGAAGTCCAGCCCGCCATTGTCGTTGCCGACGTCGCGGCGTTCGACCGGCACTTCGCGCTCGATCACGCGGTCGCGTCCGTGCGACATGGCTTCGCCGAGCAGCACGCCGGTCAGGAGGCCGCCCATGCCGCCACCGAAGCCGCCGCCTTGCTGGATGATGACGGGCGGCTGCTGCCCTGGTTGCGGCGGATACGGTCCCTGTTGCGGATACGGCGCCTGCGGACCATAGGGCTGCTGGCCGCGCCCAAAGCGCTCGGCTTCCTGCGCGAAAGGCGACTGCCCTTGCGCACTGGAATTCGCCGCATTCGCCGCATTCGCCGCAGTTGGATCGGGCCGGCCTTCGGCGCGCGCCTTCAGGCTCGCCACCTGATTCTCGAGATCCTCGATGGCATAGGGCGGCACCGGGTTCTTCGCGTTAGATAGCGACTCCACCATCTCGCGCAACTGCGTCTCCACGCCCTCGACGTCGCGCAGAAGCGCCTCGTGACCGGGCGCGGTCGAGAGCCTCACGTCCAGCTTCAGCGTGCGCACATCGTTGAGCAACTCGGTCGCGCGTTTGAGCTGGGCGCGGCGGTCGTCTTCGGTGCGGCCGTCGTCACGGGCGCGAGCGCGTCGCAGGCCCCAGCGCAGCACCAGCGCAATCGCCGCGATCAGCACCGCGAGGCCGATCCACATGCCCATCGACGGCCCATGCTTCTGCGGCGCGGCGGCTTGCGCCGGGTTGAACGGATTCAGCGCGACTGAGCCGTTGGAGCCGCGATTGGTCGTCGCGTTGGCGCGGTTCGCGTCGTTGCGGATGCGGGCTTCGGTGGACGCGAATCGCGACGGGTCCGTGAAGCTCAGCGACGGATCGAGCGTCTTCGCCTGCTGCAAATGCGAGAGCGCGTCGCTCGCGCGGCCTTCGCGGTCCAGCACCTGCGCGTAGAGATAGTGGGCGTGCGCGTTGTTCGGATGCGCGTCGAGCACTTCGCTCAACTGCGCGTCGGCTTTCTGCCAGTTGCCCTGCGTCATCGATTGTTCGACCTGCTGCGCGGTCGGCACGGCGGCCAACGCGAGCGGCGAGGCGACCGACAGCGCGAGGGACATCGATAAGGCGAGAGCCGTCAAAGTCTTTTTCATGTGCGGGCCGGGCGTTGCGACGCCCGTCTCCATTCGAAGCTGCGATCGGTGATTGCCAAGACATCGCAAGGCGGATACCCGAAAGCGCAAAAGTCCACGAAGCGACGGCGGCAGCCGCCGGGGTTACTGCGCCGGCGTATTCAGCTGCTTTTTCAGGGCTTCCAGACGGTCTTCCACCGAAGGGCCGCGATTGAGCGCCGCGAGCTTGTCGTCGAGCGCCTTGCCGGACTTCTGGTCCGCCGAATTCAGGCGCGCGTCGGAGCGGGCGTTCGCGAGCTGGACCTTGTCCTCAAGCTTCTGAAAATCTTCCGACAGGTTTCTTCCGCCGATGCCGCCCAGCGCCGTGGCGGCCGTGTCCTTCGCCTGCGCGATCTGCTGCTTCGCCTGAAGGATGTTCGAGCGCGCGTTGAGATCGTTGCGGCGCTGGCGCATGTCGGCGATCTGCTGCTTCAGGTGATCGACCGAAGGCACGAGTGTTTGCAGTTCGGCCGCGAGCGCGTCGCGCTCCGTTTCGGCATTGGCTTGCGCCGCGAGCGCTTCGCGCGCGAGACCTTCGTCGCCGCTTTGCAGCGCGCGTTTGGCGCCGTCTTCGTACTTCTTCGCTTTCTCGGCGGCGGCGTCGCGCTTGCTTTGCTGCGTGGCGACCTGCGCCTCGATCTTGATCAGCGAGTTCTCCGCCTTCGCGATGCTGTCGTCCAGTTCGCGCACGATCTGGCGGGCGTCGCGCGAGGGATCCTGCATGGTGTCGGCGGCATCGTTCAGCAGACCTTTGACGGTGCGCGAGATGGAATCGAAAAGCGACATGTATGTATCTCCTGGATGAAAACCACGGACCACTAGACCGCGGCTGGCGCGCCGCGCATCGAATGTGAGGCGCCGCGCCCGGAATGCAAGCGCAAGCGCGCGGCATTCACGCGCGGGTTTACCCGTTCATTAGAGCACGTCGCGACTTAATATGGACTTAAGCAAGGTGAAGGAATGTAACGGCTGCGCAGACGCGCGCCGTGAAGAGGGAGGCGTGCGACGAGCCTAGCCGCCGAGCCGTTCGTCGCCGGTCAGCGACGCGTCCTCGCCGGCGCTTTCGGTGTCGTCGCGGCTGACGGGAACGCTTGTCGTCGCCACTGTCGCCACCGTCGATGCAGCCGCCGCCGCAGCCTGCGATCGCGCGATCTTGGCCGCGCCCGCGGCAGCTTCGCGCGCTTCGCGGGCCGCTGCTTTAGCGGCCACGCTGCGTAGCGCGACATCGAGCGGATCGGGGGCTTTCGGCGCGCGCAGACGGTCGACGATGCCCGCCACCTTGATCTGCTCGCTCGTCGCGTTGAAGTTGAGCACCGCCCGCCGCATGAGTTCGCTCACGCTGATGCCGAGGTCGTCCGCGGTCTTGCTGATGGCGAGCTTCTGCGCGGGGGTCACGAATACAACGATGCGTTCGGTAGGCTTGGTCGTCATGAGCGGCTCGCAGACAGTAAGGCGATTGCAAACATCGCATGCGCGGTCCCGGCGCCGGGATCGCTCACTTCGTTACCGCAGGTCGTTCGCCGGCGAAAAGCCCCGGCTATACATGTATCCATCATATCGGTTCGCGAGGCGGCTGTGCGTGCTCGCTGTTTTGCAGCGTCCACCGAATGCGCGTCCTGGATCATCGTATGAGCGTGCACGAAAAACCGCGTCCGATCAACGGCTTGGCTATTTTCTCATAGGGTTGTCCACAAGGCTCTCAACAATTTCTGTGGGTAAGCGCACGTTGCTTTCGGCCAGCCTCTTCGCGTCGACTGGCGGCATTTGCTTACAAAAAATGCCCGCTCATTCTGTAGCGGCCCGTCCGAATTCTTTAAAATGTGCCGTTACTCTTCGGTCGGACCGGCTCATGCATTCGCTCGCCGGTCTTTGCCGCGCTTGCGTTCTTCCACGCGCGCTTTGATCCGCCGCCTGATCCGCTTCTTTCGATACGCCGCGCAGTGCGCGCTACCAAGCGTGCTATAAGGCGCGCCGAACCATCCCAGTCATGCCTATCATCAAACGCCCCGACTCTTCGAATTCATCGCGACACGATCGCGAGCCGCGCTGGAACGACTCACGCAACGACTCGGGGGCGGGCCGCGACGGCGGCGGTAGCGGTGGAAACGGCCGCAACGGCCGGAACAATGGCAATGACCGGAGCGGCCGCGATGGCGGGCGTTCGGTGGCCGGGCGCATCGCGCTGTGGTTCGCGGGTCTCGCGGCGGTGGCGGCGGTGGTCGGCGCGCTCATCGTGGGCTATGCGCTCGTCGTGATGGAGCCGAACCTGCCGTCGCTCAATGCGCTCATCGACTATCGGCCGAAGGTGCCGCTGCGCGTCTACACGGCGGATCACGTGCTGATCGGCGAATTCGGCGAAGAGCGGCGCAGCCTCGTGCGCTTTCAGGACATTCCGGACCAGATGAAAAAAGCGGTCCTCGCGATCGAAGACTACCGTTTCTACGATCACGGCGGCGTCGATTTCGTCGGCATCCTGCGCGCGGGCGTGACCGACCTGATGCACGGCGGCGCATCGCAGGGCGCGAGCACGATCACGATGCAGGTGGCGCGGAACTTCTTCCTCTCCAGCGAGAAGACGTACACGCGCAAAGTCTACGAGATGCTGCTCGCGTACAAGATCGAGCGCGCGCTCACGAAGGACCAGATTCTCGAGCTGTACATGAACCAGATCTATCTGGGCGAGCGCGCATACGGTTTCTCTGCCGCGGCGCGCGTGTACTTCGGCAAGGACCTGAAGGACATCACGCTCGCCGAAGCCGCGATGCTCGCGGGTCTGCCCAAGGCGCCGTCCGCGTATAACCCGGTCGTGAATCCGAAGCGCGCGAAAGTGCGCCAGCAGTACATCCTGAAGCGCATGCTGGACCTCAACTTCATCACGCGCGAACAGTACGATCAGGCCGTCGCCGAGGAAATCCACACGAAGTCGGCGGGCACCGAGTACGGCGTGCATGCGGAATACGTCGCGGAAATGGTGCGACAGATGATGTACGCGCAGTACAAGGAAGAGACCTACACGCGCGGCCTGACGGTGACGACGACCATCGATTCGGCCGATCAGGACGCCGCTTACCGCGCAGTTCGCAAAGGCGTGATGGACTACGAGCGGCGTCACGGCTATCGCGGGCCGGAGGGCAACATCGCGCTGCCGTCGGCGGCGGATGACCGCGCCGAAGCCATCGAAGACGCGCTCGTCGATCACCCGGACAATGGCGATCTCGTCGCGGCCGTGGTGACGGCGGCGAGCCCGAAGCAGGTGAGCGTGCAGTTCGTTGGCGGTGAAACGGCGACGATCTCTGGCGAAGGCTTGCGCTTCGTGGCAGCGGCGTTGCGCAGCAATGCGTCGAAGGCGCTCGCCATCCGGCCGGGGTCGATCATCCGCCTGACGAAGGACGCGAAGGACAACTGGCAGGTCACGCAGTTGCCGCAGGTGGAAGGCGCGCTCGTTTCGATGGTGCCGCAGGACGGCGCGATCCGCGCGCTCGTGGGCGGCTTCGACTTCAACAAGAACAAGTTCAATCACGTCACGCAGGCGTGGCGTCAGCCGGGTTCGAGCTTCAAGCCGTTCATCTACTCGGCGGCGCTCGACAAGGGTCTGGGACCGGCGACCATCATCAACGACGCGCCACTGTACTTTCCGGCGCCCGCGGGCGGCGAGCCGTGGGAGCCGAAGGACGACGATCAGCCCGACGGCCCGATGTCCATGCGCACCGGCTTGCAGAAGTCGAAGAACCTCGTGTCGATCCGCATCCTGTCGTATATCGGCACGGGCTACGCGCAGGACTTCGTCACGCAGAAGTTCGGCTTCGACAAGGACAAGACGCCGCCGTATCTGCCGCTCGCGCTGGGGGCCGGGCTCGTCACGCCGTTGCAGCTGAGCGGCGCGTATTCGGTGTTCGCGAACGGCGGCTATCGCATCAATCCGTATCTGATCGCGCAAGTCGCCGATGCGCGCGGCACCGTGATTTCGCGCGCCGATCCGCTGACCGCGGGCGCGAACGCGCCGCAGACGCTCGAACCGCGCAACGCGTACGTGATGAACAGCCTGCTGCACACGGTCGCGACTTCGGGTACGGGCTCGGGCACCAACGTGCTCAAGCGCAACGACTTGCAGGGCAAGACCGGCACGACCAACGACGCGAAGGACGGCTGGTTCGCGGGCTATCAGCATCAGCTCGTCGCGGTGGCGTGGATGGGTTACGACCAGCCGAAGTCACTCGGCACGAAAGAGTTCGGCGCGCAGCTCGCGTTGCCGATCTGGGTCGAGTACATGGGACGAGCGCTGCGCGGCATCCCGCAACAGCAGATGGCGATGCCCGACGGCGTGACGACCGTCGACGGCGAACTGTTCTATGCGGACCGCACGCCGGGCGCGGGCTTCGTCGCGAGCATCGGTCTCGACAATACGAACCCGATGGCGGGCGATTCGACGACCGCGGGCGGCGTCGGCCCCGCGGGCATGCAGGCGCCGCCGGTCCCGCAGGTCACCACCGACGAGCGCAAGCAGATCATGGATATGTTCAACCGGCCCTGATCAGCTTGCTTCAAAAAAAAAACGCGCCGTGGCTGGCGCGTTTTTTTTGCGTTCGGCGGCGAGTTACTTGCCGACTGTCGCCGCCGATTTCACCGCGCACTCTACGTTGAGCGTGCTTTTGTCGGCGAAGGTGAGGGCGAGCGGAATCGTCGAGCCGATCTTGAGCGGCTTGGCGGGCTGTTCCATCATCAGGTGATAGCCCTTCGGCGCGAATTCCAGCGAGCCGTGCGCGGGCACCTCGACGGTATCGACGGGCGCCATCGTTGCCGTGCCGCCCTTGTTCTCCGACTTGTGCATCATCGTCATGGCGAACGCGGGACTCGTCGCGGCGGTGAGCGTCGCGGGCGCATCGCCGTTGTTCGACACGACGAAGTAGCCCGATGACGGCAGACTCGGCGGCATCGCGCGGACCCAGCAATCATGCGCTTCGAGCGTCGCCGCGTGCGCGGCGCTGGCGAAGACGGCGAACGACGCGCATGCGAGCGCGCCCGAGAGGAATGTGTTCTTGTTCAAAGCGGCCTCACTTGACCGTGAAGTTGTAGTGACCTTGCGTGCGATGACCGTCGGCTGCGACCGCGGTCCATTGCACCGTATAGACGCCCGGCGCGAGATCGCCGAGGGCGACGCTCATGTGCTTCTTATCGTTCGCATCGACGGCCGACTTCGCGGTGTTGACTTGCGTGCCGTGCGCGTCGGTGACGAGAAGCGAGCTGAAAGTCGGCTCGATGCGCTCACCGAACTCGATGGAGACTTCGTGCGGCGCGCTGACCGTCGCCCCGGGGCCGGGCTGCTGGAGCTTCGGCAGCGCGTGAGCGAGCGCCAGTTGCGTGGAAGCGGCCAGCGCGAACGCGAGCACGCTCCGCAATGCGGATTGGAACGTCATGGTGTGTCCTGTCGAAAACATGGTGTTGCGACGCGCCTTATCGCTTCGCAGAGAAGCGGATCACGCGTGCGGATGATGGGCGATTCAGCCGAATGCAGGCGGCGCGCGAGGTTGCGCGTTAGCGAAGCGCGAAAGAGGTGACGCGCTGTCGGCGTTAGCTACCGAGAAAGCGTCGCGAGGGAAGTGCGCGAAGATACTCGCGCGAACGAAGCTCGGCGGCGCCGGCGCGTGTCCGACGAAGCCGCAATAGCCGCAGGCGTCGAGCGTGCCGACCGCGCTGTGTCCGGCATGGTGCGCCGAGTGGATGTCGGGCGTATCGATACGCGACGCGCATATCGATGCGAGCAGCGCTTCGAACGGCTCGGCCTTCAGCGTCTGCGATACGACGGGCGCGAGCGAGAGAAGCAGCATCGCCCACACCGCCGCGATGCCGCCGATCTTTCCCATGATGCCGCGCCGCAAGGAATGCATGCCTGTTCCCGAGCCGATAACCGATAACCGCAATAACCGATGCCGCTGAACGGGCGATTATGCCATGCACGAAAGTGCGGCTTTACTGATGCGCTGGGTGCGTAACGAGTCGAAGCGACGCAGCGCGCGGGCATCGTTTCGAGTATTGATCGTCATGGACCGTTGCTTTTCCATAAACGATGCTCTATAATCTTTTCTTCGACGGACGCGGGGTGGAGCAGTCTGGCAGCTCGTCGGGCTCATAACCCGAAGGTCGTAGGTTCAAATCCTACCCCCGCAACCATTCTCATAGACACGTTTCTGACTGTGGTCGCAATAAGTCGCTCAGAAATGTCGTCGAAACTAGCGTAGTAAGCCCCGTCACGTCGTTCTACCGTGATCCGCCCGAACAGGGTGGCATCAATTTGCCGGGCTTCACCTGTTTTCCCAGCTAGTAGCTCCTTCAGTTCAGCGGTTCTCCGACGCACGCTGCGCAGTTTTTGCGTAGTGTTCGCTGCCTATTCTCCTGTTTGCCAAACTTCGTTGTAACGCCTCGCGTTCGGCTTGCGTGCGCTTGACCGCTCGATGAGCGCGGGGGCGATGCCAAGTTCGGCGATGGCTTGACTCAGGTTGTCCATCTCCATCGTCAGCGCGTCGAACTGCGCCTTCGCGTGCTTGGCTGCGTCGCGGTCGCCGTCATCGTGTCCTAGATAGCGCCGAACGACTGCGTCGATATCGGCCTGAGCCGCTTCGGAACAGAGTTCGTCGCGCAACACGCCAAGCAGTCGTTCGTCGGTCTGCTTGCGGAATACGGAAATGCCTTCACAGGGATGCTCGCCGCGCTCCTTGCGCGTGACGCAGCCGTAGTAGCGCGGGTTGATCGCCGTGAGTGCGCCGCAATGCACGCAGCGCAGAGAATAATGTCTTCAGCGGCGCGCTTTTGCCTATTGTGCCGGAGTTCAGACGGTCGCTCACCATGCGCGCACGCACGGCTTCCCAAAGCTCGTCCGACACGATGCGATAGTGCGCGCGGTGCTCCGTTTTCCACTCGTGCTCGGGTCGGTTCTCACGCACCCGCTTGCCGCTGTCTGGATTCTTCAGCCGTTGCGACCTATTCCAGTTATAGACGCCGATGTACGACGAGTTGTTGAGAACGCCGGAGCCTTTGTTGGGACTGCCGAAGAGCGCCGAACGCATTCAGGTGCCGCCGCGCCGTGAGGGAATGCCGCGGCCGTTTAGGTCGTCACAGATTTGCAGGGTAGATCAGCCAGCGGCGAATTTCTTGAAAATGAAACGATGGTTTCAGCTTCCTTCGCGCTGACCTGATAGTCGCTGCCGCGCTCCGTCTTCACAATGTCGCAACCATAGCTCTTGCCGCCCGTAATGAAACCGCGTCCGACCTTTGGCGCGTTCGTTGCCGTGATCGGTGAAGTGGCCCTTCACAACAAGGCGCTGACAGCACAGCGAGTGGCGACGCACCGCAGCGGGCGTGGCTTCGCGGATCGGGCTGCAGAACGGTCGTGTCGCGCCGCTCGTCGGCCTCAGATGACGGGCGAGCGACATCAAGGCGGAGGGGATCATGTTCAGGATCGTGCGCACGAGTGCGGCGCTGCTGTTTCTGCCCAACTGCACGATCATCGAGATCGTAGGCGATTCGAATAGTATCGCCGACAGCGGCAATGACAGTGGTCGCCTTACCGTGCCTGACGTGCGTGGATCCAATGCGTCAGGTATTGCTGCCGATAGGCGAGAAAAAGTAAGACACCTAGTCAGTGCACCGCTTTCATCAGCGGGACGGGCCGTTACCGCTTGGATGGATCATCGAAAACTACGAATATTCCGATTCATCAAAAAAGTCAGTTGATTGAATTGACATCCTTATCTTCGAACCCTAAATTCCTTGTC
Source organism: Caballeronia sp. BCC1704 (assembly GCF_902833455.1). Taxonomy (NCBI): domain Bacteria; kingdom Pseudomonadati; phylum Pseudomonadota; class Betaproteobacteria; order Burkholderiales; family Burkholderiaceae; genus Caballeronia; species Caballeronia sp. BCC1704. Next base: position 1,668,495 of record NZ_CADFFT010000001.1, read on the forward strand.
GGGACGCTCCGGACGAGACTTTTTCTTATCGTTCCGTCCTATTGAATAGGGATGCGAATGAACGCAGTAACGAAAGACTTGGTAGACGCGCTACGCCATCCGAGTGCGCGCCTCACTCAGCATCTGAGCATATGGATTGGGACGCTCGACCTTGATCTTGATGTGTTCAAGTTCAAGATCAAAGCGGGGCTCTGTGATGACTATCGAGTCGAAGTGACCGTGACCTCACCGCAACTCGATATCGACGGCAAGCTCTTGGTCGGTCGGCGCGCGGGCCTGCAGATCGACGAGCGGGTGGCGGTGCCTTCGGTCGATTACATCGAGCCGGTCGATCATGCGGCCGCAACCTTCAATGGGATCGTCACGCGTTGCAAACGTGTCGGCGCGAACCGCGACGAGGCGACTTATCAACTGCGCATCGAGCCGAGATTTGCCGCGCTTGGCAAGCGAATACAAGGTTCTGACGTTTTCAAGGACGTGACCTTCCAGGACCTGGTCACGCAACTGCTCGTAGACCGGAAGAACTTTGATGCGTTCGATATCGAGTTTCATCTGGAAGGCGCGCAGGAGAAGATGGAACAGGTGGTGATGTACGAGGAGTCCGTCTGGAACTTCATCACCCGTCACGCGAAACGTAAGGGCATCTGCTGGTTCTATAAACAGGGGCGCGGCAAGGATGGCCAACTCGACGTCCTTGTATTCACCGACAATCCGCGGGCCTACGTGCGCTCGATCGACGTGCCCTTGCTCTCCGATTCCGGTCTGAACAGCAACTGGCACGAAGCGACCTTATCGGTCAGCGAAACGCGCACGCTGGTGCCGGCCACGATCGAACTGTGGGAGCGCAATTACCGCACGCCGGAAGACGCACTGCGGGCCACGGCGCATGTCTCGGATGAGGCCGACGACCGTTCGGTGTTCGGGCAGATCAACCGCAGCGCGGAATTTCATCTGACGCCGCGGCAGGGTCAGGCGCTGGCGCAGACGCGGCGCGACGAGCAGATCGCCAAGCAGACAACGGTCTCGGGTACGACGAACGCCAAGGGCGTGGCGCCGGGCGTGGTGGTGAAGCTGACCAACACGAAGTTGACGAGCGCCCCGTACGGATTCGTGGTGGTGTCGATGACGATGAAGGGCAGCCGCACCAAGCCGGCGTTTGTCCGCTTCAAGGCGATGCCCGCGCATCTGGCCTACCGGCCCGAATTCGTCTACGAGCGGGACTGGAGATTTCTGAAGGGACCCATCGTCGGCGTTGTTACAACGTTTGACTCGTCGCCTTACGGCTGTATGGATGAACATGGTCGATATCCTGTGCTGCCGAAGTTTTTGCAGGGCACGGCCAATAGCGACAAACAACTTCTCAAGCTGCGCCTGCTGCGTCCGTCCTCGTCGTATCAGGGAGGCTTTCATTCGCCGTTGCTACCCACGACGGAAGTTTTGCTGGGGGCGGCACATGCCGACGTCGACCGTCAGCACATCATCGGCGCACTGCATGACTATTCGCATCCGGACGTGGTGCACGGCGCCGATGCGATGTTCAGCTACGCGATCTGGCGCTCGCCGTTGCGCGGTGCGGAGACCGTCTTCAACGATCTGCAGGGCAAGGAAAGCGCACGCATTGCCACGGTGTACGGCCAGACGGCGTTCAATCAAGGTTATCTGCTCGACAGTAGGAAGCGCCCTCGAGGGGAAGGATTTGAAATCACTTCGCAGGGGTGGGGCACGATGCGCGGGGCGAAAGGGTTGTTCGTCTCGGCCGATGCTGCAGCGGGCGTGGACACTCCCCACCTTGACATGCCAGCAGCCGTTCAGCAGTTGAAGGCCGCGTTGCAGCGCGTGACGGAACTGGCGGATGCGACCATGCAAGCCAAGGGCGATCCGGCTGACAAGGGCGCACAGGCGGCGCTGCTTGATGGCCTTGATCAGCTTCGCGACGCGGGACTATTGGCCAGTGCGCCGGGCGGCATGGCCTTTACCACCCCAAAGTCGGCTCAACACTCCGCAGGGGAGAACGTGATCGTCACGGCGGGCCGAGACATGGATGCGAGCATCACGAGGCGGCTGCGTATGGTGGCGGGAGAGTTGATTTCGTTGTGCGCGCACAAACTGGGCATCCGGATGTTTTCGAAGGGGAAGATCGAAGTTCAGGCGCAGGACGCGCCTATGGATCTGTTCGCCGATCAGCAACTGCATGTGTCCAGTGCGAATGCCAACGTGCTGGTGAACGGCAAGACGAAGGCGGTGCTCGCAAGCGGCGGCGCGGCAATCAAGATCGAGAACGGGAGCGTCCAGGTGATCTGTCCGGGGGATTTCAAGATCAAGGCGGGATCGTTCACGTTTGAGGGGGCGGACAGCTTGAATCCAACCTTGCCGGACTTGCCTCAGAGCGAACTAAAAATCGTAGAACAATACATTCAGTCACGCTAATTCATGATTATCAGCCCCCCATTCCTTCCGGCGGAAGGCCTCAACATGCCCGCCGAGAAGTGGAAGACCGATCCAATGATGGATGTGGTTGACACGTTTGAGTTGTCGCATAGCGGTGTGTTCCCGATCGCCTTCGATCGCCGCTGGCATTGCGGCATGCATCTGGTACCGTCCGGCGGCGCAGGCCAACTCGAACCAGTGCGTGCGATCGCGGACGGAGAGGTCGTCGCTTATCGCGTGGCCATGAAAGCGATCTCAGACGGACAGAAGAATCGCGATGGTACCGATGCGCTCAACAGCAACACCGGCTTTGTGCTGCTCAAGCATGTAACGGACACGGGCGAGGGTCGCACTATCACGTTTTACTCGCTCTACATGCACTTGCTCGATCTCGTGAGTACGAACGCGCTGGTGCCGCAGCCGAACCATCCTGCGCCGGATAGCTCACCCAATGCGTTGCCCGCGTGGCTGCTCAGTGAAACCAGCGGCGTGCAAGCAGGTGGCGGTAAAAAGGTATATCGCAAGGATCAGTTGGGATTTAGAGGTCAAAGCCACGGTGAGCCGCATCTGCACTTCGAAATTTTTATGACCGAGGCGGACTTCACCGCGTATTTCGAGCAGGAGGGGCACAAGGTCGAGTTGGGTGAGACGCAGCCTAAAACGCCACAATCGAAGGACTACTGGGGACAGTCGTATTTCGTGATCCCGGGAGGCTCGACATTTGTCCGCGTGCCGGCGGGTCTTGGCGGTCTGAAAACCAAGGGACACGACCCCAAGCCCTTCTTTCCGCCACTGAATGAGGGGACGTTGGATGCGCAGAGCACGCTCTACGTTCAAACGTATTTCAATCGCGGCGAGCGGTTTATGTTGGCGTGGATCGACCATGGCGACGGTAAGCTCGTTTCGCTCACTCCTGTTCCCGTGCAGGATCCGTTCGCCGAATACGAATACAAACTATACGAGCGAGCCACCACCCTGTACGAAACCTGTCCGAGCGATGGCTATGAACTGCTGCGCTTTGGACGTATTCTGAGCACGGACACGCCTAAGCTGCAGGCTCAGGCGCGCGCTACTTGGGTAGCGATGCCATTCGCGAACGACAAGATAGGTTATATCGATATAAACAACGACAGCATCCAAAAGCTGTCGGACGCAAACTTTCCGTTCTTCATGAACTGGCAGAAGATCGAAGATGGCAATACGCCCTTCGGTCGGGACGGCTTATGCGGATACGATGCACTTTGTCAAATCGTGGGCGTGACAGATACGCGCGCTTCCTCGCAAGACACGATACCTACTCAATTCGATCACGAGCAACAAGTGGCTTCGTATGTGCAAGGCCATACCGACGTGCGGGCGAAGCTCAGGGGATTCATCTGCCACGCTAAAAGTGAATGGGATTCGAGTGATAACGACGAGCGCTTTGGCGAGTTGAATGAACCGACCGGGTTCTTCGGAAAACGCAAGGGTACGGATCCACATGGCTATGAAAATTTCATCAATTATGTGAAGAAGTTTCAGTTCATGGGGCAGACGCCATTAGGTGAGGGAAAAAAGTTGTGGTTCTTCCATCCAATGGCGTTTATTCGTCACTTTAGGAAATGTGGCTGGATCAGCGCGAGAGAAATGGCGCAATGCTTTCCACGCGAATTGAAACATCTTCAAGCAACTCAATTTCGCGTGAGTAACACGTCGTGGAATACGGCGTATGAGCGCGCCGGTCGTTGGGTCCAGTCTTTTAATAAAGGCACACGGAAATACGGAATCTCACGCTCAAACATTCGCTTATTGCACCTGTTCTCTCATGTGATTCCGGAAACGGGGAACTTGGGGCTTGTGAAAGAGATAGGCGGAGAAAGAGCATCATATAGTCCGTACTACGGTCGCGGATTGATTCAGCTTACCCACTTCGGTAACTACGAGCAATACGGGAAATTCCGCAATTTTGTCCATGAAAACGCTGGTGCAATCTATGCGAAACTTGGATGGAATCCCGACGACCTCATCGCGAAGGATAACAATGGGAACCACAATTACGATAATTGCGTCGACAGCGCTTGCTACTACATAGTGCAACGTCATAATATGTTGATGCATCTAGATGCGGGTGCTAGCCAAGACGCCGCAATAATTGCAAGCAAGGACGTAAATGGCTATGTCGCAATTGAAAATCTAAACGGTCTAGACGTGCGCCTTCAATCAGTGGTGTATCTACGAAATATCTTGCTTGACGATCTGTTCGATGCTGATAGGGTGCGGATTTCGTTCGATTGGCGACGAAATAGCCAAAAAGAGCCAGTCATAAGCGCTGATGGCAACCCAATAGCGGGAAAGAAGAAAATGAAATTCTACAAAACCACACACAGCATTGAAGCATCTCTCTTGCGGCAGAAAGCTGAGTAAGGTGCCATGAAAAAATTGATTTTTAATATTCTCGCGACGATTTTTCTATTCATCCCTTTGACCGCAAGGTGCGATGTGTCGGTCGAAGTCTATTGCTTTTCATCGAATAGCGGAGAATCGAAGAGCTTCGAATTTCGCTCATTTTTCGACCGGTCGACGAAATTCTCAAGTGGCTTTGTGAAATATGTGAAGGCGACGTCTGCTTTACCGTTAGTGTGGAGGGCAAGGCAAGAGGAGGAATTGAGCAAAGACTCACCGTTTCAGGTTACGGAAGTTTGGCTCGAAGTGGCGAACGGCAGACTTTCCGGTGAGTATGAGATGATTAGCCAAGGCACGAATATCGAATCGATGGTGTATACCAACTATTCAACTCATAGAAAGACCAGCTTCCTACTAGATCGAAATGTAATCGGCACGCAGGACAAAGGATGTCAATGGTAATTTAAGTTTCGTCGCAACTATGCGCGGTTGACAGATGCTAATACATGTTGCGCAATTTCCAGGAGCTCCTCCACCTACGAGACGAATAACTTCACGGCGGAGAATAGTAAAGCGGTTCGCCGTCCACCGGACATTTCATTTTCATGCACTGCAGATTCCTTAGCCTACTCTTTATATTTGCTGCTAGTCCTGCTGCAGCTGGAAGCATATTGAGTTTGCCGGACGCATGGGCGGACTCGCACTAAGGAACGTGTTATAGATCGATTGAAAGTGGTATGAAAGATGTGTACGGACCTGACTATGCATCAGACGAGAATATTGTTCAGCACGAAGTTGCATATGGTAAAGACGAAATGTTGCTTACTGAGGATCGCACATCTGGTACAAACGCACCTCGGACAATTTTCGAAAAACGTACGAACGAAAGCTGGTGTGTCGTACTGACATCTCCTCCTGTTGCTAGTCTTGCGCCAGCCAGTGGAAAACGTGTGACATTGAAACCAATGCGGTGGAGAACATCTACGCAAGCATCACCTGGTTATCCAGAGATTCAAGTTATTTACGTTTGGAGTGGTGAGGAAAAAATTTATAAGCCATCTCAATGCTATTTGAAGTCAAGCGGAAGAAAAGAAGCCATTAACTGCACGAAAGCGTACAAGTAGCAACTCGCAATGCCTGCTCGGATTCGTTATTAATTCTCTTAATGTTTTCGAAGATGATTAACTTATACGATCAAGCAACGTTTTCCGCAAGGAAGCAACGCTCCGAGGAGGCAAAAAAAGGCTATGCGACGCAAATTGATAAGGTAGTTTTCTTTTCATGTTCTCATTGGTTTCCGGGCATGCCTATGCTGTATGTGACCGTGAACAACGAGTAAACGTACCGCTTCCAAAAATTAATAATGGTCGCGTGACGGCTATCGCATGTTCCGAGCAGGACGGCGGCGGGAAGATTTTCGTAGAAACATTGGTGGGCGCCGAGAAGCGCGCTCCGCGCAAATCATTTATAGGAATCCGGCATACGAGTTGTCAATTGATACGTCGATCGACTTCGATAACGGCAAGAGTCAAGGGGTTGGCGTAAGTACTGGTGAGGGACGAGATGCGAACGGAATGCACTACTGGAAGATATTAGCTAACGGGCGAACGATGCTTGATCTTGGTGATGCTCCAGCGTTGTCAAACGACAGATTTATGAAGGGTTATTTTTCCACGTTGATTTCAGGTAGCGGTCAATACCAGGCCTACAGATATTTCTACACAATTTCAGACAATCGATTGGTTTTGGGTCGCGCAATTGGCTTTAAATGGAATGATGATGCCACTGGCGCAGCGGTGTCAATGGAAGTGGCACCGGATGGGAATTTCGTCGAATTGGGGCAAAAGACTCTGAACAGTGCTGAGATCGAGGATGTCAAAAAGGTAAAATCGAATGTTGGCAACATCAGTGATGCCGATCGGTTGATCTTCTAGGTAAAGGGCAAACCAACATGCGTTCTCCCATCCGCGAACACGACAAACTCGAACACGGCGGCGAAGTGACGAGCGGCTCGCCATTCACGACCTTCATGGGCCGCAGACTCGCTCGCGTTGGCGACACGGCGCAATGCGACCTGCACGGCAACACGGCAATTGCCGAAGGCGACACGCGCTTTCCCGACCGGGACGGCCAGCCCTACGCGATGCATCATCATCGCTGTGTGTGCGGATGCCTGATTTCATCGCTGCCAAACGTGAGCTTCGCCTGACGCATGCCGGTTGATCTGTCCGCTGTTGGCATGCCTTATCCGTATCCTACCCACGGCCCGCGCCTGCTGCCGTGGCTGGCAATATGGCTCGCGTGCTGCGCGTTGGGCGTACCGCTGATGCTGCTTGCCTGGTCGGCGAATGCACCCGCGAGCGGGCCGTCATTCTGGTGCGTCGTCATCGGCGTGCCGAATTTCGCATTCCTCGTACTGCTCTGTATCGCCCGCCTCGGTTACGAGGCGATGTGGACTCACGCGCACAATCGCAACCGGGCCCGAGCCAAGCGCCTCGCCGAACGTCTGCGTGTCGCACAAAAGCCTTTGCAAGTGCTGGGCGTGGGCTATGACGTGGCGTCGGTGACATCGAATCTTTCGGCTGTCGTCGCGGCGAAGACGCCGTTGTTCAAATCACAAGGGCTGCGCAATGGCGTGGGCAGAGTCGTTCACAACCGCTTCGAGGACGGTTCGTGGTCCGAAGAGCCTATGCTTGCGCCGGACTGGGACGACGGCGGTCCCGACAGTGACGCGCCTCTCCTAACGCTTCAGCCGCCACCCCGCATCGCCACGGTCGTCCTGAAACTGGCCGGTGCTATCGAACCGCTCGTGCCCGCGCTGCAAGCCTTGTCCCAGTATGGGCCCGAATACGCGCCGCTCGTGCGCATATTGGCGCCGACTGATCGAGCTGATCAGGCGCAGCAGCACGCACGCGACGCCCTGCGTCTGGCGGGCCTTCCTGCGCTCGACTGCGCCGCCGTAGCCGAAGCGCACAGCCTGCTGATCGCTGACGGCTGGCTTGACGCACGCGAGCGACGCGCGCTACTCGTTTTGGCCTACGCGTGGCACGACACGCAGCCGCCTGAACGAAGCGGCGAGGCTGCCGTCGCCGTGTTGCTGAACGCGGGCTTTTATCAGCTACCGGAGTCGGTGCGAGCGGTCGCGTCTGTGCATCGCCCGATCGAAGATCGACCTGAAGTTGAAACACTGCGTGATCTCGCGCTGAACGCAGCGCTTTGGGGCAAGGCCGAGCCGCGCGACATCACCCTCGCGTGGATCACGCGCCTTGACGCCGAGCATGACCGCACGCTGCTCGACGGACTCAAACAAGCCACCTTTGCCGGCATCATCACACACGAAACGCACCGCCGACTCGATCGTGTCGTGGGTGATGCAGGCGCGGTCACGCCGTGGCTTTCAATTGCAGCGGCCATCGAATCTGGATCGACAGGTCCGCACCTGATCCTGAACCGGACACAGGCCGTCGTTCTCCACGTACAGCAACAAGTTCCGCATGACCACCCCGAGCAGCAATTTGAAGTCGCTTGATTCTCAACAGGTCGAAGGCACATCCTCCGGCTTTCTCAAACTCTGGGGGGTGCCGCTGGCCGCCATGCTGATCGCCGCGGTTCTTGCTGCGCTGGCGTGGTGGGGCTATCCCGGCATCACGAAGCTGAACACGCTCGAAATGCGTATCTCGGCGCTTCTCAAGATTTTGGGCGCGCTCGGCATTGTGCTGCTGATGCACGCCGCAGCACTCTGGGCGGGTATCTACGAGAAACTGGCGAATCGCATCGACCGTCTGGGAGACAAGCAGAAGCGCGAGACGCAGCTCAAATATGACGCCCGCCTGGAATATCTTCATGAGGAGTTGCGCAATTCGTTCGGCTGGCGCTGGCGGGGCGCAATGCCCTGGCTTATGCTCGCGGGCGACGATGCGCTGATCGAGGCGGTGGCGCCGGACCTCAAACAAACCGGCGTGATGCGCACGAGCGATATCGTCCTCGTCCATGCCGCACCCAATGGCATCGATGCACAAACCTGGCGCCGCCAGCTTCGCCGCTTGCGTCGCCGATATCCGGTCGATGCGGTGATCCCCGTGGTGCGGACCGGTCAGGCATTGCTGCCCGACGACGAACTGCCGCGCGCGCTCTCGAATCTGTCTCGCGATCTCGGCTGGGGCGCACCGATCATCTTTCTTCATGCGCTCCCCGCGAGCGGTGAGCATCGGGACGAATTTTCTCCGGTCGGCGCATTGACGAGAGTGCGGCTGAACACCGATGCACAAGCTGCACAAGCGTCGCTGAACCATCAACTGAGCGTGCTCGACTTGGTGACAGCCGATGCAAGCGTCGAATTGTGCGCGCGGCCCGCGCCGAGTGTCTGGCTTGCTCAGGTGTCGCAGTACATCACCGCGCAGCGCGAGCGCGTCATGAACATGTGGCAGACGCATTGCGTGTCGAAATGGCGGTGCGCACCGCTAGGGGGCGTGATGTTCGCGCCCGTCTTTGCCGCACCTACCGTACCGACACCGGTGCCCGCTGATCAGGAAGACATCGCGAAGGATGTGGCCGAGCGCCTTTCAAAGCACGCTCGTGTGGTGCGTGAGCAGCCTCGCGCATTGCAATCTATCTGGCTTGAGATTGGCGCCCGTGTGAAGCCGCACGATGGACGCCGCGTCGGTTTCTACTGGCCCAACGCGCTCGCGGCCTTGGTGACGATGGCAGCCATGAGCTGGTGCGCTGCGCTGATCGTCTCGTTCATCGGCAACCGTTCTGTCATGGTGAATGCGCAAGCGGTAGCCGAAACCGCGCTTGCCGCGAAGCCGGGCACGCCTACAGCCTTGCGCACGCAGCTCGCACTGCAACAAGAAATCGACACGCTGGAATATCGCCGGCAACACGGCGCACCGTGGTATCTGCGCGCGGCTCTGAACCACAACGATCAAGTCCTCGCGGCGCTATGGCCCTCGTATGCCACAGTGGCGGGGCGCAATCTACGCGATCCGGCCGCCCGTCAGCTCGAAGCGACGCTCACGCAACTTGCACAGTCCCGCGCCGACGCGCTTCCCAGCACCGCTGAGCAGCAGCGCGACTATCAGGCGCTCAAGACCTATTTGATGCTGGCGCAACCGCAACATGCAGACGCCGCGCATCTCGCCAAACAACTGCCCGCCGCGTGGCTAGCCGTCGCCGACATGAGCGCCGGTGAATGGTTGGACACCTCCCAACGTCTTACGTCGTTTTACGCATCGCATCTGCGTTTGCATCCGGAATGGGCGCTTGCTGCCTCGAACGATCTGACCCAAGCCGCGCGTAACATGCTCGTTAATCAAGTCGGTTTGCAGAATTCCGACGACACGCTCTATCAATCGGTCCTCGAACAGGCGAAGGGCAAGTACGCGGACATGTCGCTGGCCACGCTCATCAATGGCGCGGATGCGCGCGGTCTCTTCACGACGAGTCAGACGGTACCGGGCGTCTACACGCGCGCCGCGTGGGACGGCATGATCAGCGAGGCAATCGACAAGGCTGCCAAGGAAGGGCGCGTCACCTCGGATTGGGTGCTTGCCGACGAGCGCGCGGCTCGTGTGCCGGGCGCGGCGCTGCAAGCGCAGCAGGACATCGCGGAAGTGAAGCAGCGCCTGCGTGCTCGGTACTTCGCCGAATACGCCGCCGCCTGGCAGGCGATGCTCAATAGCATCCAGTGGCGCAATGCGTCGAACCTGAGCGACGCGATCACGCAGCTCACCCGTCTGACGGACGCTCAGACTTCGCCGCTGATCGCGCTGATGAAATCAGTTCAATATCAGGCACAGGCAGGCCGTCCTTCGCAGGCTCTGTCCGACACGCTAGTGCGCAAGGCCCAGGATTTGATCGGCAGCAAAGCCGACATGACAGCCGCGCCGGAAATTAATCCGCTGGACAAGCCCTTCGGCCCGTTGCTGGCGCTGATGGGTGACGACGTGGTCACCGGCAGCGGCAACGGGAATGGTAAAACCAACGATAGAGCGAGCAAGAATGTAGGCGACTTCAGCGGCGTGAGCCTCGCGCACTTTTTGACGGTGGCCACCACCATGCGTCTGAAGCTACAGCAGATCGCCACTAGCGCCGACGCGCAGGCGATGGCGCGGCAGATGGCACAAGCGGTGTTCCAAGGCAAGCTGTCCGAACTCACGCAGGCGCGCGACGATGCAGCGCTCACCGCCGCGAGCCTCGGCTCGCAGTGGTCGGGATTTGGCGACGCGCTGTTCGCCCGTCCGCTCGACGTCGCGTGGCAAACCATCCTGCAACCTGCAGCGGCAAGCCTGAATGAAGCGTGGCGCGTGTCGGTTGCCGCGCCTTTCGCCAATACTTTCGATGGCCATTACCCGTTCTCGGACACCAGTTCCGATGCCTCGTTCGTCGAGCTGGGCCGATTTATCAAACCGGACACGGGCCTGATCTCGCGCTTCGTGACAACGCAACTTGCGGGCACGCTCCAGCCTCAGGGCAACGCTTGGGCACCGAGCGAACTCGCGCCACAGACATTGCAATTCGATCCCGAGTTCCTGGCCGCGCTGCGTCAGTTGTCGACGCTCGGCGCGCAACTCTATGCGCAAGGAGAAGCCGGCTATCGCTTCCAGATCATGCCGCATCCGAATCCAGACGTCACACGAAGCATCCTGACCATCGACGGTACGAAGATCGAATACTTCAATCAGTCGGAGACGTACACGCCGATCGTGTGGCCGGGGAACGGGCAAAACGGACACGTGCAGTTGACCTGGGAATCCATCGACGCAGGGACGCGCCTGGCGTTCGCCGCAAACGGGGAGTGGGCATGGCTGCGCTTGCTCGGCACCGCTCAGGTCAAGCCGCTGGACAGCACGACCTATGCGCTGACGTTCAATCAAGCTAACGGCTTTGGGCTGCACTATGACCTCAAAGCGCAGGTCGGCGCAGGACCGCTTGATCTTCTCAAGCTACGCGGCTTCAAGATGCCGCAACGGGTCTTCCTCGTCGGCAAGGGAGGCACACTCGCCGGGCCGCAGTCTTTACCGCCGTTGCCACCGGAGTTGCAGCCATGACCGCCCCGTGGAAGCACTCCGCCCTCGAACACGAGAATCCGTTCCTCAAGTACTTCGACGCGGAGATGCGCTATCTACGCGCGGCATGCGCCGAGTTCGCCACAGCCCAGCCCGAGGCCGCCCGTCGCATGGGCATGCGCTACGGAGAACTGAGCGAGAGCGTGCGTGCGACGTTCGAGGGCTTCGCGCTGCTCATGGCGCGGCTGCGTATGAAACTCGATGACGGCAACCCCGAGTTCACCGAAGCGCTGATCGACAATCTGTACGAACATGCGGCGCGCGCGGTTCCCTCGCTGTCGATCATCGAATGCACGCCGCTTGGACACGGAGCCGCGAGCGTGGCGCAGATCCCGGCGGGCGCCGTCGTGCGCTCGGCGCCGGTCGGTCCCGATCGGGTGCGATGTCACTATCGGACGACGCAGCCCGTGCAACTGCTGCCGGTGTCGGTGGACGATGCGCAGGTCGCTACCCGCGATGGCGGGCGCACGGTTATCCGCCTTACGTTCAGGCTATGGCTAGGCGAACAGCGCGAGGCCACCGACCTGTCCCGCATCCGTCTGTATCTGCACGGCGATCGGCCTGCCGCCGCCGCGCTGTATGCAGCGCTGACACGGCAGGTTGCCTCGATTGGCCTGCGCCTGCCCTCGGTACGCAATGGTGAGTTACAGGCGCTCCATGCCGTGCGCTTCGAGGCCGCGGGATTTGGACCCGCCACACGGCTGTGGCCCGTCACGGAGCGCGAGCGCGACCGCAGTCTGGACCGCGAACAGACGCTGCTCGAGTACTTCGCGTTTCCGCAGAAATTCCACTTCGTCGATCTGTGCGGCTTCGATGCCTCGATGCTGCCGGCGGGCGAGTCACACATGAGCTTCGAGATCGAACTGGGTGGTCGCGTGCCCGGCGACTATCCGATTAGTCGCGAGAGTTTTCGCCTCTTCTGCACGCCGGTGATCAACCTGTTCGAAGTGGACGCATTGCCGCTGCGGCCCACGGACTGGCATGACCGCGAACACCGCGTTCTCGTGCAACCGGGCGCGGCCGACTACATTGAACCGTACGAGGTGCTCGCGGTGACCGCTGCCGATCCTGAGGATAGCGCCCGTCACGCTTACGGCGCGTTCACGAGTTTCCAGCCCCGCGGCTGGATGCTGCGTTACGAGAAGCCAGAGCGGTACTTCCATACTGCGAAGCGATTTGGTGTAACGGGACGCGAGCTTTGGCTGACACTCTCGGGCCAGCTCTGGGAGCGCTTTCAGTCGGACGCCCAGCGCGAGGAAAACCGCCCAGAGCCGGATCGGTACCTGACGGTGCGCGCGCTGGCGAACAACGGTCGCCTGCCACGTATGGCGCTGGCCGAGGCGACGATCACCGAGACGGTGTCGGGCTTTACCGGTATTGCATCGGTGCGCAATTTGACTGCGCCGACCCTGCCGGTGTATCCGCCGCGCCATCACCCGGAGTATGACTGGCGCGTGCTGGAACACTACACGGCGGGCGGCGCGAACGAACTCAACATGATCGGTATGGCGGGGGCGCCGGCGTTACGTGAAGCGCTCGAACTCTACGACTGGTCGCCTGACCCTGGGACCGAACGGCGCATCGACGCAATCGAGGACGTCCGACTGGCCAAGCATCAGACAGTCGGCAAAGGTCACATGCGCTTCGAGATTCGAGTGCATGTTCGACTCGACGCGTCCGCCTTCGCCGGGCCGGGAGACGTCGCGCTCTTCGGCGATGTGCTGAGTCGTTTCGTGGGCCGCTATTCGAGCTTCCATCATGCGACGCGCTTGGTGCTGCACGTGGGCGGTGAGCAGACGCTTTATCCGCTCATGGAATTTGAGGGTGTGCCCTTCTGATGAAGCGTTCGAGCCCGCGAAAATACTTGATGTTGTAGCGCGCCACCGCGCGATCACATGCGGTTGCCAAGGCAATACCTGAAGCATTCGACACGGCGAATCCCGTTATCCGGAAAAGTGGTTGGCCTACCATGTTCGCGCTAATGCCTTCGAAGAGCGCGAACACCGCTGCGGGATCGATCGTCACCGCAGCGGCAGATACAACCAGACGTGAGCTCAAGAAGACTCGGTAGGGACTTGTAGACCATGGTTTATCGCAAGACCATCGCGGACATGCAGGCACTCGCTGCACGCAGAGGAGGGGGCAGTGCCTGACACAGGATTACCGTGGCATGGAGGCGAAGATGCTATGGCGCTGTAATGCCGGTCATGAGTGGGAAGCCATTCCCGAGCGAATTCAATAGGCAGTTGGTTCCCACATTGCGCTCGCCTCAAGATTCTATCGAATCGCTCACCACGGCGCGCCCGTGTCAAAATCCCCCATTCGACAACAGCCACCACGCTAACGAAGAGGCGCCGCTCATGGACATTCCGCACGACCTGCAAACCATCGCGCATCAGGAAAACACGCTCGTCTTTCCGCAGTTTCACGCCGATCAGGCGTGGCAACTCGGCACGCAATTGCGCGAGGTGGCGCTGGCACGCGATGCTGCCGTGGTGATCGACGTGCGCACCTTCGGTCAGCGGCTCTTCTTCGCCGCGCTCGATGGCACGAGCCCGGACAACGCGCGCTGGGCCGAGCGCAAATCGAAGACGGTCGAGCACTTTCGACGCAGCTCGTATGCCATCGGTCTCACGTTGCAACAGGCGGGCACCACGCTCGCCGACAAGTTCGGCCTCGATCCCGCGCATTTTGCATCGCACGGCGGCAGCTTCCCGATCCGCGTCGCGAGTGCCGGCGTCATCGGATCCGTGACGGTGTCGGGCTTGCCGCAGCGCGGCGATCACCAGATGGTCGTCGAAGCGCTCTGCGCCGTGCTCGGCCATAGCTTCGCGGCACTGTCGCTGGACCATAGCTGAGGGTCCGGCCACGCGGGCGAGCGCGCCTTGTCGTTGCCGGTTGCCTCTACTTGCACCTCACGATCATCGAACGGTTCTTCACGTTCGCCGAGATCACGTTGCTAATTCCGCCGCCGCTCGGCCCGCCTTCCTCATTGTCCTTCGAGACGATGTCATAGCCCGTCGCGCCGCACGCCTTGCCCGCGAGCACATAGCAGCTCGCCCAGCTTGAGCCCGCGTCCGCGCCGCTGCAATTGACGGCATAGCCCGTCTGGCCATCCGGCAAATTGATCAGCGACGCTTCGTTCGACGACGCGCATGCGCCGAGGCTCGCGACCAGTACGATGGCCGCGCTAATGCTCGCCGCGCGCACTGCTTTCGGCATCGTGCTTGCGCACGCCGGAAGTCGGCGCATCGGCCGATCGTTTCGATTCATCTTTTCCTCGTTGTGTTGGGAGCCGCCGTATTTTCGGATGAGCATTGTCCCATAGGCCGCTTGCATGACGCCGAGCGCGCGGGCGCGAAGCAGTGCGGGCGCAATGCTTGCGATGCCTGAATCGACGAACTTGCGTCATCGATCACGGCCCGATGAGCCGTGAACTATTTTCCGGGTCGCGCGCCTTATGCTACTGGGGCATCGGTTGGATTTGCCGTCGAACGCATGATGGAGCGCGACCGAACGCATATCCCGGAACACATACGGAGGCAATGGAATGGTCGATAGAGTGACGGGCCCGTATCGAGGCTATTACATCAGCGCATCGGCGCGGCTCGTTCCGACACACGACGCGAAGCCGGGTGAGCCCGGCACGGCGATCTATGTCGGGTCCGTGAGCCTTGCGCAGAACGGACCGGACGAACCGCGTCACTTCGAGGCGCTCGTCGATCTCGGTCCCGAGCAACGCTTCGCCACCGAAGACGAAGCGCTCGCAAGCGTCGAGAAGGCGGCGCGCGATTACATCGACCGACTGCTGCAACCGACGTGATGCGCCCGATCCATCTTCGCCATGCGGTGCTCTACGATATCGCGAACTGCCTCGTCGACCTGTTTCCGATCGGCGCGGACATCATCGAGATCGGGGGCGGAGCCGACGTTGCGCCCGCGCTGTTCGTAAGCTGGCGCACGGGCGGGGTGGCGAATCATGCGGGCAATATCGGCTGGGGCGTGCATTACCGCTTCGACGCGCGAGTGCTGCGCGACTATCCGCCTTTGTCGGATGAAGCGCGGCAGCGCGTCTGCGAGCGCGTGCGCGACATGACGCGCTCGCTGGACTTTAACTACGCCGACCCGCTCGCGAGCTCGCTGCTCGTCGTCGACGTGAACGAAGACGTGCTCGATCCGTGAGGTGCCTGCGCGCCGCGCCGCTGGACCCCGCGGCGCGAGCGCGAGTACCATAGACCGCGAATCGATTCACGCGCACGCCAGCGAAACGGTGCCGCGTGCCGAACCGAGTGCGTCAACCTCACCGCGTGCTGGTACGAGCACCACCTGCCGTCCGCCGCCCGATCCACGAGAGTCTCATGAACATTCGTTTTCTTTCCGACGCGCCCGATTATCGCGATTCCAATCTCACGATCGAATTCGCTGCGCTCGTCGATGGCCGACGCGTGCCATGCGCGATTTCCGTCGAAGCGCTCGAAGACCACTTCGGCGCAAAGACTTTCGACAGCGCCGGCTGGATCGATGCATTCGATGCCGGCCGCGCCCGCATCGAAGCGGTGGCGCGCGAACATTTGCAGGTCACTCAGGGCATGCCGGTGCTGCTGAAAAGCGGCCACTTTCCGCCGGGGCGCGTGATCGTCGACTAGCGGCTGCACGTGTAACGGCTTGAAGCGTCTGATCGACCATTTAGCCGCGCCTGAAAGGGCCGCGCACGCTTTCCCGCGGCGCAGCAACGGAGTAAGATCCTGTCATTCTGCCGCTTGCGATGCGATTCGCTCGGCATGTCACTTGCTCATCAGCCTTTGCATGAGTTGAGCAGCCATTATAAAAATCGCGCGGGGTCGTCATGTTTCATTCCTTTCTTCACGCGCTCGTCGAGTCCAATGCACTGTGGCTCATCTGGGCGGCGGTCGGTGTCCTGATTCTGGGCTTTTGCATCGTGTTTTCGTCGGTCGTGCTCGGCGACTCGGAGGAGCCGCTGTATCGCGCGGCATCGGGATCTCGCCGCGACGACGACGGTCCGATGATCGTCTGACCGTTTCCGGTCCGCGAGTCCGCCAGTACGCGGCTCGTCTTCGAAAGCGGCATCAAAACGGGCGGAGCCGACCATGCCTCGTATGAGTGTTGACGACGCGCCCACGCGCCAGTCACGACATAAGAAGCAGCAGCGCGACGCGCTGCGCGAGCGCATACTCGAAGTCTCGCGCGGCATTGTCAAAAGGGAAGGGCTCGCGTCGCTCTCGATGCGCAAGCTCGCGGAGGCGATCGATTACTCGCCCGCCGCGCTGTATCTGCATTTTCGGAATCGCGGGGAAATCGAGCGGGCGTTGCGCGAAGAAGGGCATGCGCAACTGCGGGCGGCTTTCGAGCCGCACGCGAGCATCGCCGATGCCGCCGCGCGCCTGAGAGCGTTGGGCCTCGCCTATGTGCAGTTCGGGCTCGACGAGCCGGAAACGTACCGCCTGATGTTCATGGACCATGCGAACGCCAACAGCGCAAACGTGTCGGACGACAGCGCCGCCATGCTTTCGCTGATAGCGGACGCGTTCCTTGAACTTCAGGCAGCGAACCGGCTCGTAAGACTGCCGTCCGGCGCGGCTGCGGCTGCCTGCGCGCAGGCTTTCTGGGCGAACCTGCATGGCATCACCGCGCTACAATTGAACGGCGCGGCAAGCGCCGACGTCGCGGCGAGAGAACTCGTCGAGTTGTCGCTCGATGCGTGGCTCGCCGCCTGCTGAGTGAAGTGACCGTACGAACCGTTTCGACTTCTCGACACGATGACCACCGAAGACATTCGTATTGACACCGCTAACGGCATCGGCTTCATTGCGCTCGACCGCCCGAAAGCGTTGAACGCGCTGACGCCCTCCATGCTGCACGCCATCGGCGAGGCGTTGCGCGCCTGGCGTCACGATCAGGCGATTCGCGCCGTAATCGTCTACAGCCCGCACGTGCGCGCGTTTTGCGCCGGCGGCGACATCCGTTTTCTCTATGAAGCGGCGAAGGCCGGCGACCGCGATTCGATCGACGCCTTTTTCACGGAAGAATACAAGCTCAATCACGCCATTTTCACGTTCCCGAAGCCGTATATCGCCGTGGTGAACGGCGTCGTGATGGGCGGCGGAATGGGCATCTCGCAAGGCGCGCATCATACCGGCGGACTGCGTATCGTCACGCAATCCACGAAAATGGCCATGCCGGAAACGCGCATCGGTCTCTTTCCGGATGTCGGCGTGAGCTGGTTCCTCGCCCGCGCGCCCGGCGCGATCGGCCGCTATCTCGCCGCCACCGGCGCGAGCATCGGCCCGGCAGATGCGCTCTATGCCCGCCTGGCCGACGCGTATCTCGACGACGGCGCGCTGCCCGGCCTGATCGAATCGCTGCGTCATCAGCGTTTTCTGGATGGCGTCGCGATCGTGCGCTTTGTCGAGAGCGAGACTACGAAGTACAAGGTGTCGCCGATTCCGGATACGAGCGCGCTCGCCGAGGCGCGTACGCTCATCGACAAGCATTTCGCGGCCGGCAACGGCGCGGCCATTCTCGCTTCGCTGGAGCGGGACGCGGAGGCATCCGGCAACGAATGGCTGCACGCCACGGCGGCCGCATTGCGCGAGCGCTCGCCGCTCTCCGTCGATGTGTCGCTTCAGCAGGTCGACCGCGCGCGCTTCTCGACGATGGCCGAAACGCTGCGCCGCGATCTCGATCTCACACGCTCGGTCTTCGAGCGGGGCGACGTGCTGGAAGGCATCCGGGCGCGCATCGTCGACAAGGACAACCAGCCGCAATGGAAAGTGGCGCGCGCAGAAGACGTGCGGCCCGATGACGTCGAGCGCATGTTCGACAGCGCCTGGACGCCGGCGACGCATCCGCTGCGGTCGTTGAAGGACTGATGGAAGCGGCCGCTTGGCCGCTTGTGCTTGCGTTCAGGCGGTCTCGCTACCCGCCATGAAAGCGCGCATGAAAACCAGCGCGCCCCAGCCCCAGATAGCGTTCGCAATGAAGCCCGGCGCGAGGCGCGGCAGCATGTTGCCGCTCGGCCAGATGCCGCGCGCCGGATCGATCACGAACGCGCTGACCGCCGTCAGCACGATGCCGCCGAACACGAGCGCACCGATCCACGGCGCGCGGTGTTCCGGCGCGACGCGCAACAGCCACGCCATCAATACGCCGAACACGGCGCTCCACAACGCATTGGCGATGAACTCCGGAATGCCGAGCGGCAGGAACGGCGCCGTCGAAAAGCCGGCGGCGTCGATCATTCCGGCTGCATGCAGCAGCGCGAGCGTCGATTCGCGAAAGAAGAGTGCGGCGAGAAAACCGGAAACGAACGGCAGAATGAGTTTTTGCATTGGCTGGACCGCTGGCAGGCGAGAACGCGGTTCGCGCGAAAATCGGGACGAGCGCCATTATAGGGGCGCGCGCCCGCCAGCCGGAGCCGATGCCTACTTCGCGATGGCGTCGCTTGCGGGACTGTGATGCAGCATGCGGTCGCTGTTGGGCGGTGGGGCGGGGCGCTTGACCGGCATGTTATCGGGATTATCGGGATTGTCGGGGCGCGCGGCGCTCGTTGCCGGCGAACCTGGCGCGCTGGGCGGCTTGACCATGGACGCGCCTTCGTCCGGTCCCGGTCGCGCGGTTTGCGCCTGTGCGGCGAACGCCATGCACAGCAGCGCAGCGGCCGCGATCGATTTGCTTTTCATGTCAGTCTCCGCGAGGCTCGACGCACGCGGGCGTCGCATGTTCGGTGTGACAGCCGGCGCGGGGAAAGATTCGGGATGCGCGCCCAGAACCGCCCGTTGCGCGCTGCGGTAAAATCGCGGATTAGCTGAAACAGACGTCTGCCATGTCCGCCGCTTCGAAAACCAGTCCCCGCCGCGTGTCCGTCGCTCCCATGATGGACTGGACCGATCGCCATTGCCGCTCGCTGCATCGTATGGTGTCGCATCACGCGTGGCTTTACACCGAAATGGTCACGACGGGCGCGCTGCTGTACGGCGATGTCGCGCGTCATCTCGCGTTCACGCCGGCCGAAGCGCCCGTCGCGCTGCAACTGGGCGGCAGCGAACCGGCCGACCTCGCCAAGAGCGCGAAACTCGGCGAACAATGGGGCTACGACGAGATCAACCTCAACTGCGGCTGCCCGTCTGAGCGCGTGCAGCGGGGCGCTTTCGGCGCGTGCCTGATGAAGGAGCCGGAGCTCGTCGCGGACTGCGTGAAGGCGATGCGCGACGCGGTGTCGATTCCGGTGACGGTCAAACATCGCATCGGCGTCGATGCGGTCGAGGACTACGCGTTCGTGCGCGATTTCGTCGGCACGGTGGCGCAGGCGGGCTGCGACGTGTTCATCGTCCATGCGCGCAATGCGATTCTGAAGGGCCTGAGCCCGAAGGAGAACCGCGAGATTCCGCCGCTCAAGTACGACTACGCGTACCGGTTGAAGCGCGACTTCCCGCATCTCGAGATCTCGATCAACGGCGGCATCACGACGCTCGATGAAGTGGAGGAGCACCTGAAGCATGTCGATGGCGTGATGCTCGGCCGCGAGGCGTACCACAACCCTTATGTGCTGGCGGGCGTCGATACCCAGTTCTACGGCGCGACGACGCCGGTGCCGACGCGCGAAGAAATCGAAGCCCAGTTGATCGACTACGCGCGCGCCGAACTCGCGCGCGGCACGTATCTCGGCGCGGTGACGCGCCATGCGCTGGGGCTATATCGCGGCGTCGCGGGCGCGCGTGGATGGCGGCGCACGCTGTCGGATAGCCGCCGGCTTGCGAAGGGCGATCTGAGCATCTTCGACGAGGCGCGCGCGTACTTGCGCGAAGCGGCCGAAGCGGTGGAGTCATGAGCGCACGCGTCGATCGTAAAAGAATGCTCAAGAGGACTAGGCAAGCAAATACTTTGTTCGTATAATCTCGCTTCTCGATTGGCAGGCAATCTTGCTTATACGAGACGTAGCAAATCAGTTGTCAGCGGTGGCTGTAGCTCAGTTGGTAGAGTCCAGGATTGTGATTCCTGTCGTCGTGGGTTCGAGTCCCATCAGCCACCCCAAAGAATTCATACGAAAAGCCCGGTCATCGCGACCGGGCTTTTTGCTTTCTGCTTTTTGCTTTTCCGCCGCTAAACACAGCCCCCGCACCGCGCCCGCACCGTGCTAGCATCAACGCACCACCACCCCGAACGAACGACCACGGAGACAGCTATGGCTACTTTGGCGATCGACGGCGTGCGTTGGGTCAACGACCGCGTGACCAATGTGCGCTGGGGCAGCTTTGATTCCGCCACGAACGACTGGGCGGCGCCGACCACCATCGTCGACGTCCATCAAGTCGTGGACGCCATCAAAAGCGGCAAGGAAGTGCGCACGCTCTTCAGGCTAGGCGGCCGCACGTTTCTCGGACCCAAAGTCACCGCATTGCCGTACTCGAACGGCCACGTGGGCATCGAGGCGCGCGTGCAGGAAGGGCAGATCGAGAAATCGCTCGAAGACTTGCCGCACGTCTGAATCTGGCTTGAGAGGAAGGCGTTGAATCGCGAACAGGCGCACAGGTTCGAAACCGAAATCATGCCGCGCATTGCCGAGGGCGTGGCCCGCGTGGTCGATGCGAAATTGCGCGTCGAAATCGTAGCCGGCGGCAATCCGCGCGAGCCGGCGCGGCTGCGCGTGAGCACGCCGCCGTCGGACGATGGCGCGCGCTCGCGGCGTTATCCGTTCGACATGAACGTCTTCCTGACGTGGGACAACGAAGAAATCGAGCGATTGCTGCGTCCCGGCGGCGAAGCACGTTTGCAGCGTTATCTCGACGCGCTCGGCGACAAGCTGCGCGCATGGCAGGACGCCCGCGAAGTGGATGTACCGACGCGCTCGCAGGCGGAGCCGTCGGTGCTGCTCGGCGGGCTGGACTTCGAGGCGTGAGTGTCTATCGCTTGGACGATCGTGGAGGATCAGATGGCATCGTCGAATGAAGGCAAGCTGCGTGCATTCGTGCAGACGGCGGAACAGGGCGGCGGGTTCGTGTGGGTCATCACGCTCGTCGATTTCGCGGCGGGCGAGGTCAAGCGCGCGTTGGTGTCCGAAGACAACTTCGCCACGGCCGACGCCGCGCGCGATGCCGGCAACGATCGCCTGAAGGCGATGTCAAGCGACCGCTAGGCGCTTCTTAAGCGGCGCGCGAGCGGATATGGCCGAGCATCAGAAAGAAGGCGCGGACGAAGCGAGAGAGGCGCGGTTTCGTAGCTACGAAGCGGCCGGCGAAGCGTCGATACGCGCGCAACTCGACGCGGCGCCCTCCGCCGACCCCGAAGCGGCGCACAAGCGCGCATGGCTGCACGCGAAGGACACCGCGCGTCAGGACGAACAGTTCCGGGCGATGTTCGCGTCGGTGTCGTCGGCCAACGACGCGGCGCAACTCGCTCGCGAATCCGCGGAGGCATCGCGCCGGTCGGCGTTCTGGACGATGATCGCGGCGCTCGCGGCGACGGCCGGCGTAATCGTCAATGCGGCGATTGCGCTCGGCTGGTTGGATTCACTCAGACGCTAGGGGTGAGGCGAAGCCTAGATCGTCCACCACGCGCGGACGGTCGGCTCGCCGTCGAGCGCGCGCAGGAAGTCGTCGGCGAAGGCGTCGCTGGCGACTTGCCATTCGGGCGTGCCGGTCGGCAGGTCGTCCGGATTCTTCAGCCCGCGCGCATGGCGGATCACGGCGACGGCTTCGCTCAACGCGGCGAGAGATTCGAGACTTTGCAGGTTCATACGCGGGTTTACGGCGCGAGCGCGCAAACCTTTAACCTGGTCCGATCTTGCAAGCCTGTGGAACCGGGCGACCTTTCCGAGGCGCCAAGCCAGCAGCCGTTCCGAACCCTGGAACTGTGGGCAGTCTTGAAAGCGTCTCAAACCTTCCGAGCCTTTGGTGCCTGGCGACCTTTTTAGAGCTTCGAACCAGCGGCCGTTCCGAACCTCTGAACCGTTCTGAGTCTTGTAAGCGTCCCCGCCCGTGCGAGCCTTGCAGGACACCACCAACGCTTCCAGTTCGGCAACGCTCGCATTGCGCGCCTCTCACGCGTCTAACGCTCCGTAGCCTTCCCTTTGACATGCCCCGAAACCAGCGCGCCTGCATCCTTGGGAAGACGCCACAGATCGATCACACCCAGCGCCCCGATCAACGCCACGATCAGGAACGCCACGCCGAAATCTTCCGGACCGATGGAGTGCGCGTCATGCCCGTGCAACCATTCGCCGATGCGCAGCGCGATGGCGCCGGCCGCGACGCCCACGCCCATCGACATCTGAAACAGCGTGCTGGATAGTGCCGAGGCGCCGCTCATCTGCGTCTTCGGCACGTCGGCGAAGCTGAGCGTATTGAGCGCGGTGAATTGGAGCGAGCGCGACAGGCCGCTCACGAACAAGACGACGACGATGACGAGCGTGGGCGTCGAAGGCGCGAGCAGGCTCATCGCGGCAAGCGAAAGCGCGGCGATGAGCCCGTTGACCACCAGCACCGGCCTGAAGCCGAAGCGCCGCATGACGGGCGTGGTGACGAGTTTCATCGCCAGATTGCCGGCGAAGACGGAGAGCGTGAGCAGTCCCGACATGAACGCGTTCATGCCGAAGCCGACCTGAAACATCAGCGGCAAAAGGAACGGCGCGGCGCTGATCGCGATTCGAAAGAGCGACCCGCCGCCCATCGCCACGGCGAAGGTGTGCACCTTCAGCGCCGACAAATCGACCACCGGCTGCGTCGCCAGTATCAGATATCTCCACGACGCGATGCCCGCCGCCGCGCCCACTGCGACGAGCGCGCCGATCATGCTCCACGACGTGTCGTTGCGGCCGATGAGTTCCATCGCGTAAAGAAGCGTCGTGCAGGCGATGCCGCACAGCACGAAGCCCGCGAAATCGAAGCGGCGGTTCGCGTCTTCGCGCACGTTGTCGATATGGCGCAGCGTCAGCAGCAAGCCGATCAGACCGAGCGGCACGTTCAGATAGAAGATCCAGCGCCACGACGAATACGTCGTGATGAAGCCGCCGAGCGGCGGTCCGATCACCGGCGCGACGAGCCCCGGCCACGTGATGATGGCGATCGCGCGCATCAGTCCGTCCTTCGGCGTGGCGCGCAGCACGGCCAGGCGGCCGACCGGCACCATCATCGCGCCGCCGATGCCTTGCAGCACGCGCGCCGCGGCGAACGCCGGCAACGTGGACGTCGCGCCGCACAGCACGGAGGCCGCCGTGAACACCGCGATCGCGCTGCCGAACACCGTGCGCAGCCCGAAGCGGTCGGCCGCCCAGCCGCTGATCGGAATGAAGACGGCGAGCGTCAGAAGATACGCGGTGATGCCGAGGCTCATGTCGGCCGGATGCACGCCGAACGAGTGCGCCATCTGCGGCATGGCGGTCGCGATGATCGTGCCGTCCAGGTTCTCCATGAAGAAAGTCGCGGCGACGAGAGAAACGATCAGCGACGAACCGGGCTTCGCTTCGTCGGACTGGCTGGGCGTCGTGGAGGATGACATCGGCTGCGTGGTTTGTCGTTGGAAGACGTTGTCGGTAAGCCACATCAAGCGAACTGCAAGCTCCGGAACCGGTTTCGCTGCATCGCTAAGCCTTGCATTCTATCGGCGGAGCAGACCTCGCGCGCCTATGGTAGTTTCTGCGCTTGTCGGCAATGCCGCCGTGGAACCGCGCCAGCAGGCGTCAACAAAAAGGAACGAAGCGATGAAGTATCGGAAACTGGGCGATTCGGGCGTAGACGTGAGCCTCATCGGGCTCGGCACCATGACCTGGGGCGAGCAGAACACCGAGAGCGAGGCGCACGAGCAAATCGACTATGCGCTTGCGCAAGGCGTGAACCTGATCGACGCCGCCGAAATGTACCCGGTCCCGCCGCGCCCCGAGACGCAGGGCCGCACCGAGGAATACATCGGCACGTGGCTCGCGAAGAACGCGGGCAAACGCGGCGATATCGTGCTCGCGACCAAAATTGCCGGGCCCGCGCGCCAGCCGCATAATCCGCGTCACATTCGCGGCGCGGGCAACCAGTTCGACCGCAAGAACATCAACGAGGCGATCGACAGCAGCCTCAAGCGCCTGCAGACGGATTACGTCGATCTGTATCAACTGCACTGGCCGGACCGCAGCACGATGACCTTCGGCCGTTCGGCGTATCCGTACATCGACGACGAATACACGGTGCCGATCGAGGAAACGCTCGCCGCGCTCGGCGATCTCGTCAAGGCAGGAAAGATTCGCTATGTCGGCGTGTCGAACGAAACGCCGTGGGGCGTGTCCCAATTCCTGCGCGCAGCGGAGAAGGCCGGGCTGCCGCGCATCGTCAGCATTCAGAATCCGTACAGTCTCGTGAATCGTACCTACGAGTTGGGCTTGTCCGAATTCACGCATAAGGAAGGCATCGGTCTGCTCGCGTATTCGCCGCTCGCATTCGGCTGGCTGTCGGGCAAGTACGAGGGCGGGGCGCGTCCGGCCGGCGCGCGCATCACGCTCTTCGAGCGGTTCCAGCGTTACAGCAAGCCGCAAGCGATCGCCGCGACGTCGTCTTACGTCGAACTGGCGAACCGCCACGGCCTGAGCCCGACGCAACTCGCGCTCGCGTTCGTCAACACGCGGCCTTTCACGACGAGCACGCTCATCGGCGCGACGTCGATGGCGCAGTTGCAGGAGAATATCGCGAGCGTGGACATCGAACTGTCCGACGAGATTCTGGCCGAGATCGAGGCGCTGCACGAGCGCCAGCCGAATCCGGCGCCCTGAGTCATGTTATGACTCATGACATGATTCGGGCCGCCGCGCCGCGAATGTGTCAGCATTGATGTTCAAGCACTTTCGCGGCTTAGAAGCCGCATGCACTATCCGGGCGGTGCGCCTTCGTTGCATCGCGTCGCCCGGCTGAAACACCGAACGCGCATTCGAACACCGCGCGTTCGCGTCCTGCCGAAAGCCGCCGCGCCAGCATGAAACGGCTGCGCGCGGCCGCCCGCACCCGGGCGCGGTGCCTTTTAGCAAGGCACTGCGCTTGCTCGATGGTCCTGGTTGCCGCTGAGGCGCCCGTCGTGCCTCAGCGCGCTCTTCGCGAAAGGAGTCGTCGCTCATGTCTCAAGCAACGCCGCAGTCCCAAGATCTGGATCGCCTCACGATCGACACGATCCGCACGCTGTCGATGGACGCCGTGCAGAAGGCCAATTCCGGCCACCCCGGCACGCCGATGGCGCTCGCCCCCGTCGCGTTCCATCTCTGGCAATACCATCTGCGCTACGACCCCGACGCGCCGCTCTGGCCGAACCGCGACCGCTTCGTGCTGTCGGTCGGGCACGCGTCGATGCTGCTGTATTCGCTGCTGCACCTCGCAGGCGTCAAGGAAGTGGACGAAAGCGGCGAGCCTACCGGCAACCCGGCCGTGTCGCTCGACGATATCAAGCAGTTCCGCCAGCTCGACAGCAAGACGCCCGGCCACCCGGAGTTCCGGATGACGGCCGGCGTCGAAACCACGACCGGGCCGCTCGGCCAGGGTCTCGGCAACAGCGTCGGCATGGCGATGGCCGCGCGCTGGAAGGAGGCGCACTTCAACAAGTCGGGCGCGCCGCTTTTCGATTACCGCGTCTACGCGCTGTGCGGCGACGGCGACATGATGGAAGGCATCTCGCACGAAGCGGCATCGCTCGCCGGGCATCTGAAGCTGTCCAACCTCATCTGGATTTACGACAGCAATCGCGTGACGATCGAAGGCCACACCGACCTCGCATACAGCGACGACGTGGAATCGCGCTTTCGCGGCTACAACTGGAACACGCTGCACGTCGACGACGCCAACGACGCCAACGCGCTCGAAGCCGCGCTCAAGGAAGCCAAGGCGACGACCGACAAACCGACGCTTATCGTCGTGAAGAGCATCATCGGCTGGGGCGCGCCGAACAAGCAGGACACGGCGGCGGCGCACGGCGAGGCGCTCGGCGACGAGGAAATCAAGCTCGCGAAGAAGTTCTACGGCTGGCCGGAAGACGCGCAGTTCCTCGTGCCCGATGGCGTCATGCAGCACTTCGCCGAAGGCATGGGCGCGCGCGGCAAGGCGGCGCATGCCCAGTGGAAGCAACGCTTCGACGACTACGAGAAGCAGAACCCGGATCTGGCGAAACAACTGTGGCAGATGCTCGAATCCAAGCTGCCCGATGACTGGGACGCCGACATCCCGACGTTCGAGGCGGACGCGAAGGGCATGGCGACGCGCGAATCGTCGGGCAAGGTGCTCAACGCCATCGCGAAGCGCATCCCGTGGATGATCGGCGGCGCGGCGGACCTCGCGCCATCGACGAAGACGAATCTCAAGTTCGAAGGCGCGGGCAGTTTCGAGCATGACAACTACGCCGGGCGCAACCTGCACTTCGGCATTCGCGAGCACGGCATGGGCTCGGTCGCCAACGGGCTCGCGCTCTCGAACATGCGGCCGTTCGCGTCCACGTTCCTGATTTTCAGCGACTACATGAAGCCGCCGATCCGGCTCTCCGCGATCATGGAAGTGCCGGTGATCTACGTGTTCACGCACGATTCCATCGGCGTGGGCGAGGACGGCCCGACGCATCAGCCGATCGAGCAACTGGCTTCGCTGCGCGGCGTGCCGGGACTCTGCACGCTGCGTCCGGCTGATGCCAACGAAGTGAGCGAGGCGTGGCGCGTGGCGCTGTCGTTCTCGAAGGAGCCGTCGTGCATCGTCGTCACGCGCCAGCCGCTGCCGACATTCGACCGCACGAAGTTCGGGTCGGCTGAAGGCGTGCGGCGCGGAGCCTACGTGCTCGCCGATGCCGAGGGCGGCAAGAAGCCCGAAGTGCTGCTGCTCGCGACCGGCAGTGAAGTGTCGCTGTGCGTCGAAGCATGGGAGAAGCTCACGAGCGAGGGGATCGCGGCGCGTGTCGTGTCCATGCCGTCGTGGGACATCTTCGAGAAGCAGGACGACGAATACAAGGACTCGGTGCTGCCGCCGGACGTGCACGCGCGCGTGGCCGTCGAGCAGGCCGCGACGCTCGGCTGGGATCGCTACGTGGGGCGCTTCGGCGCGACGATCGTGATGCACACGTTCGGCGCGTCCGCGCCGCTGAAGGCGCTGAAGACGAAGTTCGGCTTCACGCTCGAAGGCGTCTACGAAGCGGCGAAGAAGCAGATCGAGCGCGTCAAATCGGCCGGGGAGTGATCGACATGCAGATCGGCATCGTAGGGCTAGGGCGCATGGGCGGCAACATCGGCCGCCGCCTGATGCGCGACGGACACGAATGCGTCGTGTACGACCACAATCCGCAAGCCACCGACGCGCTCGCGAGCGAAGGCGCGACCGGCTCGAACGATCTCGGCGATCTCGTGGCGAAGCTCGCCGCGCCGCGCGTGATCTGGCTGATGCTGCCGGCCGGCAAGATCACCGAGGACACGCTTTCGGACCTGCACAGGATCCTGCAAGCGGACGATGTGGTGATCGACGGCGGCAACAGCTTCTACAAGGACGACATTCGACGCGCCGCGCAGTTCAGGGAGCAGGGCGTGCATTATGTCGATGTCGGCACGTCGGGCGGCATCTGGGGACTGGAGCGCGGCTACTGCATGATGATCGGCGGCGACGAGGCCGTCGTGAGCCGGCTCGATCCGATCTTCGCGACGCTCGCGCCGGGACGCGGCGACATTCCCGCGACGCCGGGCCGCGAAGGACGCGATCCGCGCGTCGAGAACGGCTACATGTATTGCGGGCCGGTCGGGTCGGGGCACTTCGTGAAGATGGTGCACAACGGCATCGAGTACGGGCTAATGCAGGCGTATGCGGAAGGCTTCCACATTCTGAAGCACAAGGAATCGACGGACCTTCCGGAGAACGAGCGCTATTCGCTCGACCTCGCGGATATCGCGGAAGTGTGGCGGCGCGGCAGCGTCGTGTCGTCGTGGCTGCTGGACCTGACGGCGGGCGCGCTCGCGAGCGACGGCGGGCTGGAACACTTCTCGACCATCGTGGCGGACAGCGGCGAAGGGCGCTGGACGATCGAGGCGGCCATCGAGGAAGCTGTGCCCGCGCAGGTGCTCTCGGCGGCGTTGTACACGCGCTTCCGGTCGCGCGACGCCGATCTGTTCCCCGAGCGCATGCTCTCCGCGATGCGCTTCGGCTTCGGCGGCCACAAGGAGTTTCCGGCGAAGTGACGCGCTGAGCGCTCGTTAGACGGCGATGGACCGCGACGGTCCATCGCCGTTTTTCATTTCATCATGCGACGGCGGAAAAGCCACGCGCAGACGAAGAACGGCAGCACGGCATAAGCGGCCAGCACGCCTGCGTGCAGCGCGAAACCGTCGAGCGGGCGGCCGAGCATCGCGGGGCGAATCAGTTCGACGGAGTGCACGAGCGGCAGCGCCTGCGTCACATGTTGCGCGAGCGCGGGCAGTTGCGCGACCGGAAAGAACACGCCGGAGAGCAGCAGCATCGGCGTGAGCGCGAGCGTCTGATAGAACATGAAGAAGTCGTAGCTCGGCGCGATGGCCGTGACGATCATCGCGGTGCTCGCGAACGCCAGCCCGGTCAACACGATAACGGGCAGCGCCAGCAGCATCGACGGAAAACTCGCGTAGCCGAGCGCGCCCGCGACCAGCATGATCGCGACGCCCGAGAGCACCGACTTGCTCGCGGCCCAGACCACTTCGCCGAGCACGATATCGCCGAGCGTGAGCGGCGTGTGCATGATCGCTTCCCACGTGCGCTGCACATGCATGCGGGAGAAGCCGGAGTACATCGCCTCGAAGCTCGCGGACATCATCACGCTGGAGGCCACCGTGCCCGCGGCGAGAAACGCAATATACGACACGCCCTCGACATGACCGACCATCAGCCCGAGACCGAGTCCGAGGCCGAACAGATAGATCATCGGGTCGGCGAGGTTGCCGATCATCGAGGCGACCGCGAGCTTTTTCCAGACGAGGTAATTGCGTCGCCAGACCGACATCCAATGTGTTGCATTCGCGGGCAGGGCGTTGGTGAGCGGCGCGGCGTCGCGCGGGTGCGTCTGGTTGGGGTTTTTGCTGGCGACGTGCGGTTGATCGAAGGTTTCCATCGCCATTAATCCACCATTTCACGCCCGGTCAGGCGTAAGAAAACATCTTCCAGATTCGCCGGACGATGCAGATAGCGCACGCCCTCGCGCCCCTTGACGCGCGCGTGAACGGCTTGCGGATCGTCGACGTAGCAAAAAAGCGTCTCGCCGCTCACTTCCATGCGCTCGACGAGCGGTTGCAGTTCGGCGGCCAGCGCCTGCGGGTCGGGGCCGTAGATCTCGATTACGTCCGAGCCGATCACCGACGCGATCAGGTCGCGCGGACGGCCTTCGGCAATCTTGCGGCCTTCTTCGATGACGCAGACGCGGTCGCACAGGCGCTCGGCTTCTTCCATGAAATGCGTCGTGAGCAGCATGGTCTTTCCGCGCGCCAGCAGCGAGCGCAGACGTTCCCAGATGAGATGGCGGGCCTGAGGATCGAGACCGGTGGTCGGTTCGTCCATGATCAGCACGTCGGGATCGTTGACGAGGGCGCGCGCCAAGGTCAGCCGCCGCTTCATGCCGCCGGACAATTCGCCGACGCGCGCATCTGCCTTGTTTTCGAGCCGCGCGAATTCGAGCAGCGACGGCACGAGCGCGTCCATGCGCGCGCCCGCAATGCCGAAGTAGCGGCCGAAGACGACGAGGTTCTCGCGTACGCTGAAGTCGGGATCGAGATTGTCGAACTGCGGCACGACGCCGACGCGTTCGCGGGCGAAACGCGCGCGCGACGGCACCGGTTCGCCGACGAGACGAATGTTTCCGTGATCGGGCGACGTCATGCCGAGCAGCATCCTGAGCGTCGTCGTCTTGCCCGCGCCGTTCGGCCCGAGCAGGCCGAAGCATTCGCCGGGACGCACGTCGAACGAGAGGCCGTCGACGACGTTTTTCGCGCCGTAGCTTTTTATGACTTCGCTGAATTCGATGGCGGGCGCGACGGCCGCTTCGGGGGCGTGCTCGCGCGTGGTGCGCTGTGTCATGCGTTTTGTGCCGGGGAAAGTTCAGCGAGCTAGTGTAATCGAATGCACCGGGGCGGCGCTTGCGCGGGCAGAAGCGGTGCGCCTGGCGAGTCGTGCGTGCATGCCGAAAGCCGCGAAGCCTTGTGCGACGGGCTTCGTCGCAATCTGGCACGCGGCCAGCTTGTCATGAGTCCAACGTGGCGCGGATTCGGCGCGCTATTGCGTGAAGTTAGCGTTTTCCATCGTTGCCACGTCCGGCGCGGCACAGGATCATGAAGTTACGCCGCAGTCAATCCGCGATGCGGCAGGGAGGCATCATGACAAGCTATAGAAAGATTCTGCTGTGCTACGACGGCTCCAGAGAGGGCCGCAAAGCGCTGCGCCAGGGCGCGAACCTCGCGCTCGACCTCAACGCGGAGACGCACGTGCTCGCGGTGGTGGACATGCGGTCGAGCATCGCGCAGAGCGCCGGATTGCTGACCGATATGGCCTGCGGGCGCTTCGAAGACGCGGCGCGCGATATCTTGCAGGAAGGCGTCGAGTGGCTGCGCGAACGTGGCCTGTCGGCGCAGGGGCATTTCGCGTTCGGCCATCCGATCGACGAAATCGCGGCGCTGGCCGACAGCCTCAAGGTCGATCTCGTCGTCGTCGGGCACCGCTGCCGGAGCGGACTCGCTCGTTGGTGGATGGGCGCGGGCAACACGCCTTTGCTGGATCGCGTGTCGTGTAGCATTCTCGTTGCCGTCTGTCAGGCAGGCGAATCAGCGGAAGCGGAAGATGCCGCTGCGTATGCCGCGAAGCCTGCAAAGGCCGAAGCGGGCGCGTGAGCGTGGATGGCTGGTGATCGCACGTCAGCCGTTGAGATCGACGGCGACGAGCTTCCATGACACCAGGCCGCTGCGGTGAAAGATGGCGGAATAGCGGGCGTCGCCTGCGCCGTGCTGGTACGTCACGACGAACGTGTTGATGCCGCGATAGCCGGCCGTCGTCTGCGGCGGT
Organism: Caballeronia sp. BCC1704; assembly: GCF_902833455.1. Taxonomy (NCBI): domain Bacteria; kingdom Pseudomonadati; phylum Pseudomonadota; class Betaproteobacteria; order Burkholderiales; family Burkholderiaceae; genus Caballeronia; species Caballeronia sp. BCC1704. The sequence goes on from NZ_CADFFT010000001.1 coordinate 1,700,392, forward strand.
TGCGGAGCCGGATTGGATGGGCTCACGGACGCCGACGCATTTGCATCGGCTTTGCCGGCTGAGGGAGGACGTTCGCCGGGATTGCCGCGCGGCGGTATGCCGTTCAAGATGGCGGCGACTCCGTCCGGCGTCGCGTATGAATCCACGAGCGGGCCGACCAGCGCCGCGCCGATCATCGCGCCGATGATCGCGAGCGGGTTGCCGCTCTTCTGCACATCGATGCGCCGCGTGAGCAGCGCGGCGATCTGATCCTTCAAGCTCGCGCGCAACGCGGGGAAATCGACGTATTGGTTGACCGTTTGGGCGTCTCGCGCGTCGGCGGCGCGCTTGACGCGGTCCAGCACGATATACGGCGACGCGTAGACGAAGCCGAGCGCCGCGACGAGCAATAGGGCGGCGAGCGTGGCGACAATGAAACGAGCGGTGCGGGACATGCGACAGTCAAGCCTCTAGCGAAGGTCAATGCCGGATTGACCACGCCGCCGCACGACAGATTCCCCAACTCGCCGCCACTTCACGCCACCGTTCCGCCCGTCAGACCGGCGCGCTCTTCGTCGATGCAGCGGTCGATCATGCGCGACACTTCGCTGATCTTGCCGACGAGGATCAGCCGCGACTCGCTTCGGTACACGCGCACGGGAGTACTTCGCGGCGGCTCCGCGTGGACCGTCTGCGTCAGCGACACGCGCGCAAACGCTGGCTGACGAGACGGCAGCGCGGGCATGGAATCGAAGAGATCCGGTGCAGCTTCAGCTCGCGAAGGCGCCGCGGCGCCGCAAGGAATCAACGCACGCAGATGACGCAGACGGCCGAACTGGCGAAAGGGCAGCAAACGGGCAAAACGTTCCATCATGACTCTCCAGACGATAGGACGCACCGCGGCATGCCGCGAGCGGCTGCCGTCCGTGCTTGATGTACTCGAAACGCGCCGCGTCGTGCGTGGCGTGAAGAGGCGGGCAGCGATGCTTGAACGGGCGCTGCCGCCGCTGACTAGAACTCGCCCGAGCGGATCAGGCCCACTGCAATGCCTTCCAGCGCGAAGTCTCCGCTGCCCGACCGCACGAAAATGTTCTCGTAGTCCGGGTTCTCCGCGATGAGCTCGACGCCGTCGGGGCGGCGCTTCCAACGCTTGACCGTGACGTCGTCGCCGAGCCGCGCAACGACGATTTGTCCGTCCTTCGCCTCGGTGCGCTTCTGAACGGCGAGCAGGTCGCCGTCCAGAATGCCGGCGTCGCGCATCGACAAGCCGCGCACCTTCAGCAGGTAGTCCGGCTTGCTGGAAAAGAGCGCGGGGTCGCACGCGTAGTGCTGCGAAATATGCTCCTGCGCGAGGATAGGACTGCCCGCCGCCACCCGGCCTACGAGCGGCAACGAGAGCTGCATGATGCTCGCGTGCGGCAAGGTGAACTGGTGCGGAACGTCTTCCGAACGGCCAGCGTCCCCGATCAGCCGGATGCCGCGCGACGAACCCGCCGCCAGTTCGATGACGCCCTTGCGCGCCAGTGCCCGCAGATGCTCTTCCGCAGAGTTAGCGGAGCTGAAGCCAAGCTCAGCGGCAATCTCCGCGCGGGTCGGCGGAAAGCCGGTGCGCTCGATTGCACGCTGGAGCAGTTCGAAGACCTGCTGCTGACGCGCGGTAAGTTTTGAGGTTCTGGTCACTGGCTCGGGCCTCTCGTGCACTGTATGGATCAACAGATGACTGTATTTTTATACAGTATTCGGCGCTTTTCAAGCATTACTTTAAGTTCGGCTCGAAACCGCAACACGCTCCGACGTTCGGCCACGCACAAACGCCGGGGACCCGCTTTAGCAGCTTTGGATATAAAAGACTGAAAAACGATTATTTCTGTTCATATAGGCCCGCCGATAGACTGATTCCGTCAATTGGATAAGACGGAGAACGGGGAATGCAAAGCACGAAAGCGGGATTGGGGACCAGGGCACGCAAAGCGCTGACCGCGCTGGCGCTGACGGCGGCGGGCATCGGCGCGATGGTCGCGGCGAGCACGCAAGCCCACGCGCAGACGTCGTTTCTAAATGTGTCGTACGACCCGACGCGCGAGCTATATCAGGACTTCAATCAGGCATTCGCCAAGAAGTGGAAAGCCGAAACAGGCGAGACCGTCACGTTCAAGCAATCGCACGGCGGCTCAGGCGGACAGGCGCGCGCGGTCATCGACGGCCTGCAGGCGGACGTCGTCACGCTCGCGCTCGCCTACGACATCGACGCGCTCGCGGGCAAGGGACTCGTCGCCGCGGACTGGCAGAAGCGGCTGCCGGATAACGCCTCGCCGTACACGTCGACGATCGTGTTCCTCGTGCGCAAGGGCAACTCGAAGCACATCAAGGACTGGGACGACCTCACTAAGCCCGGCGTCTCCATCGTCACGCCGAACCCGAAAACGTCGGGCGGGGCGCGCTGGAACTATCTCGCCGCCTGGGCCTACGCGCAGCACAAGCCGGGCGGCAACGAGCAAACCGCGAAGGACTTCGTCGCGAAGCTGTACAAGAACGCGGGCGTGCTGGACTCCGGCGCGCGCGGCGCGACGACGAGCTTCGTGCAGCGCGGCCAGGGCGACGTGCTGATCGCGTGGGAGAACGAGGCATTTCTGTCGCTGAAGGAGTTCGGTCCGAAGAAGTTCGAGATCGTGGTGCCTTCGGTGAGCATTCTGGCCGAGCCGCCGGTCGCGGTGGTGGACAAGGTCGTCGACAAGCACGGCACGCGCAAGCTCGCCGAGGCGTATCTGAAGTATCTGTATAGCGACGAAGGCCAGCAGATCGCGGCGCGCAACTTCTATCGTCCGCGCTCGGACAAGGTGCCGGCCGACCTCACGAAGCAGTTCCCGAAGATCAAGCTCTACACCATCGACGACACCTTCGGCGGCTGGACCAAGGCGCAGAAGACGCATTTCGCTGATGGCGGCGTGTTCGACTCCATCTATCAGCCGCAGTAAGCGCAAAACGTAAGCAAACCGAAGCGGCGCGCCATGACGCCGCCGGTCACACAAGCATTCGATGACACGCGCTCCCCGGCGCACTGGAACAGGACGAAAGCAAGGATGACGACTTTCACTTTGCGCAAGCCGAGCGCGCTACCGGGCTTCGGCCTGACGCTCGGCATCACGCTCGCGTATCTGAGCCTCGTGGTGTTGATACCGCTCGCCGCCACGTTCGCGAAGACGGCGACGCTCGACTGGGCGCAGTTCGTCCGCGCGGTGACATCGCCGCGCGTGCTGGCGTCGTATCGGCTGACCTTCGGCGCGGCGCTCGGCGGAGCGCTCATCAACGCGGTGTTCGGCTTTCTCGTCGCGTGGGTGCTCGTGCGCTACACGTTTCCGATGAAGCGCATCGTGGATGCCATCGTCGATTTGCCGTTCGCGCTGCCGACTTCCGTCGCGGGCATCTCGCTCGCGGCCGTGTATGCGGGCAACGGCTGGATCGGGCAGTATCTCGCGCCGCTCGGCGTCAAGGTCGCGTTCACGCCGCTCGGCGTGCTGGTCGCGCTGACGTTCATCGGCTTGCCGTTTGTCGTGCGTACCGTGCAGCCGGTGCTGGAGGACTTCGAGCGCGAGCAGGAAGAAGCCGCCGCGTGCCTCGGCGCGACGCGCTGGCTGACGTTTCGCCGCGTCGTCTTGCCGTCGCTTTTCCCGGCGCTGCTGACGGGCTTCGCGCTGGCGTTCGCGCGCGCGCTCGGCGAATACGGCTCGGTGATTTTCATCGCTGGCAACGTGCCGATGAAGTCGGAAATCACGTCGCTTCTCATCATCACGAAGCTCGAACAATACGACTATGCGGGCGCCACCGCGCTCGCCGTCGTCATGTTGTGCGTGTCGTTCCTGATGCTTCTCCTCATCAACACGCTGCAATGGTTCCTGCAACGGCGCACGAGCCGCACGGGCGCGATCCCTGCGCACGCCGCGCATGCCGGGTCCGCTCAAGGGAGCCACGCATGAGCACGCCCGATACCAAAGCCATCGCGATGAACACCGCTGCGCCGCGCGATGCCCGCACGCTCGATCCCGTCACCGAATCGCGCGCGGTGCGCTGGCTGCTCACGGGCATCGCGCTGCTGTTCCTCGCGCTCTTTCTCGTGGTGCCGCTCGTCGCCGTGTTCGCGCAAGCGTTCGCGAAGGGCATCGACTATTACTTCGAGTCGCTCAAAGACCCGGACGCGTGGTCCGCCATCAAGCTCACGTTGACGACGGCGGCGATTGCGGTGCCGCTCAACGTCGTGTTCGGCCTCGCGGCATCGTGGGCGATCGCGAAGTTCGACTTTCGCGGCAAGGCGCTCTTGACCACGCTCATCGACTTGCCGTTCTCGGTTTCGCCCGTCATTTCCGGCCTGATCTACGTGCTGATGTTCGGCGCGCAGGGCTGGTTCGGTCCGTGGCTCGCGGCGCACGACGTGCAGATCATCTTCGCGGTGCCGGGCATCGTGCTCGCGACGATCTTCGTGACCTTTCCGTTCGTCGCGCGCGAACTGATTCCGCTGATGCAGGCGCAAGGCAACGACGAGGAAGAAGCCGCGCATGTGCTGGGCGCTTCGGGCTGGCAGATTTTTCGCCGCGTGACGCTGCCGAACGTGAAGTGGGGCCTGCTGTATGGCGTGATTCTCTGCAATGCACGCGCGATGGGCGAGTTCGGCGCGGTTTCGGTGGTATCGGGCCACATTCGCGGACAGACGGACACCATGCCGCTGCACGTCGAGATCCTCTATAACGAATACAACTTCTCGGCCGCATTCGCCGTCGCCTCGCTGCTCGCGTTGCTTGCGCTCGTGACGCTCGGACTCAAGCTCGTCGCGGAACGCCGCATGTCGCAATCGCTCGCCGATGCAGGCGCCAAGAACTAAGGCAAAGGACACATCATGAGCATCATCGTTCGCAATCTGCAAAAGCGCTTCGGCGATTTCACCGCGCTCGACAACGTCACGCTCGACTTTCCCGCAGGCGAGCTCGTCGCGCTACTCGGGCCGTCGGGATGCGGCAAGACCACGCTGCTGCGCGTGATCGCAGGCCTCGAATATGCCGATGCCGGTCAGGTCGTGCTTAACGGCGAAGACGTCGCGCAGGTGGGCGCGCGCGACCGGCAAGTGGGCTTCGTCTTCCAGCATTACGCGCTCTTCCGGCACATGACGGTATTCGAAAACGTGGCGTTCGGTCTGCGCGTGAAGCCGCGCCGCGAGCGTCCGTCGGAAGCCGTGATCCGCGAGAAAGTGCACGAATTGCTGAAGCTCGTGCAACTGGACTGGCTCGCGCAGCGGTTTCCTTCGGAGCTCTCGGGCGGGCAGCGGCAACGCATCGCGCTTGCTCGCGCGCTCGCTGTCGAACCGAAAGTGCTGCTGCTCGACGAGCCGTTCGGCGCGCTGGATGCGAAGGTGCGCAAGGAGCTGCGAAGCTGGCTGCGCCGCCTGCACGACGATCTGCATATCTCCACGCTCTTCGTCACGCACGATCAGGAAGAGGCGCTCGAAGTGGCGGATCGCATCGTCGTGATGAATCATGGCCGCGTGGAGCAGGTCGGCAGCCCGCAGGATGTGTACGATCATCCGCAGACATCGTTCGTGTATGAGTTTCTAGGCGCGGCGAATCGCCTTCAGGGTCATGTCGATGCGGGCGGCTTCGTCGCGGATGGCGCGGCGCAAGCCATCGCCGCGCAAGCGCACTTCAGCGGACGCGCGCTCGCTTACGTCCGGCCGCACGACCTCGCGCTGTACCGCGCCGACGATGCCGCGGGTCTCGCGCATCGCGACGGTATCGTGGTCGGCGTGCGGCGCGTGGTGACGCTCGGCGGCTCGGTGCGTGTTGAACTCGAAGGCGACGCGGGCGGCGTGCTCGAAGCGGAACTGGATCGGGAAGCGTGGCGCGCGCTGAAGCTCGATATCGGCGATGGCGTGCGCGCCGTGCCGCGCGCGCTGCGCGTCTTTCCGGCGCAGTGAGACATCCATAAAACGGCAGCAAGACAAGAGAGGCGAACCATGAACTTCCAGCAACTGCGCTTCGTGCGCGAGGCCGTGCGTCAGAACATGAATCTGACGGAAGTCGCGAACGTGCTGTACACGTCGCAGTCGGGCGTGTCCAAGCAGATCAAGGATCTCGAAGACGAACTGGGCGTCGATATCTTCATCCGGCGCGGCAAGCGGCTCACGGGGCTGACCGAGCCGGGCAAGCAGGTGCATCAGCTGATCGAACGCATGTTGCTCGATGCGGAGAACCTGCGGCGCGTGGCGCGCCAGTTTGCGGATCAGGACAACGGGCATCTCGTGGTCGCCACGACGCACACGCAGGCCCGCTACGCGCTGCCTAAAGTGATCCGTCAGTTCACCGAAGTATTTCCGAAAGTGCATCTGGCGCTGCGGCAGGGCAGTCCGCAACAGATCGCGCAGATGATCGTGAACGGCGAGGCGGATATCGGCATCTCGACCGAGGCACTGGACCGCTATCCGGACATCGTCACCTTTCCGTGCTATTCGTGGCATCACACAGTTGTGGTGCCGAAGGATCATCCGCTCGTCGGGCGGAAAGACATCACGCTGGAGCAGATCGCGGAATATCCGATCGTCACTTACGATCAGGATTTCACGGGGCGTTCGCACGTCGATCAGGCGTTCGCGAGCGCGGGCGCGATGCCCGACATCGTGCTCACCGCCATCGACGCGGACGTGATCAAGACCTATGTGGAACTGGGCATGGGCATCGGCATTGTCGCGGCGATGGCTTATGACGCCAAGCGCGACACCGAACTCGTCGCGCTCGATACGCAGCACTTGTTCGAAGCCAGCACCACGCGCGTGGGCTTGCGCAAGGGCGCGTTCCTGCGCGCGTATGCGTACCGGCTGATCGAAATGTTCGCGCCGCAACTCGACGAAGCGCAGATCGCCGCGCAACTGCGCGAAGCGGCCTGAAACACGCATGCCGGCTGATTTACAATCGCCGGCATGAACACACAGACTCTCCCCCGGATCGCCGTCCTTGCAACGGGCGGCACGATTGCCGGACAGGCCGGAAATGCCGCGTCCACGGCCGGTTATAAGGCAGGCGTCGTAGGCGTCGACAAGCTGCTCGACGCCGTGCCTGCGCTCGCTTGCGTCGCGCGAATTCATGCCGAGCAGATCGCGAGCATCGACAGCAAGGACATGAGCCTTGCGCTCTGGACGACGCTCGCCGCGCGCATCAATGAACTCGCCGCGCAGGACGATATCGACGGCATCGTCATCACGCATGGCACCGACACGCTCGAAGAAACGGCGTATCTGTTGCACTTGACCGTGAAGACTTCGAAGCCTGTTGTGCTGACGGCCGCGATGCGGCCATCGACCGCGCTATCCGCCGATGGCCCGCTCAATCTGCTCAATGCGGTGACAGTCGCGGCGTCGAAGCATGCCGCAGGGCAGGGCGTGCTCGTCGCGTTTAACAACCAGATTCACAGCGCCCGCGATGTGACGAAGACGAGCACCTATGCCGTCGATGCCTTTCGCTCGCCCGAAACCGGCGTGCTCGGTTTCGTGCAGGACGGCCGCGTGGAATCCCAGCGTACGGTGACGAAGCCGCATACGACGGCAAGCGAATTCACCGTGCCGGAGGACTGGCCGATGGTCGACATCGTCGGGAGCTATGCGGGCGTTTCGCGCGTCGCGATCGATGCACTCGTCGCGGCGGGCGTGAAGGGAATCGTCGTCGCGGGAACCGGCAACGGTTCGATGCACGAGAGCATCGCAGAAGCCGTGAGCGATGCGGTGAAGGCGGGCGTCGCGGTCGTGCGGGCATCGCGCGTCGGCTCGGGACATGTGATGCGCAATGGCGCAGCCAGCGACGATGCGCTCGGCACGGTCAGCGCGGGAACGCTGAATCCCTACAAGGCGCGCGTGCTGTTGCTGCTGGTGCTATCGGCCGGCATGAAGGACGCCGCGGCGCTGCAACGCCTCTTCGATACTTACTGAACGCAATCCGACGCGGACACCCGACGGCAAACCGTCTGACCGACCAAGGCTAACCCGGCGCGCCGCCGGATGCCGCTCTCGGACCCCACTTGCCGCCCTCAGCCCAGAGCGGCATTTGTCCCGCGTGCCCATACGCGGGACGCCCCACGGTTCAGGCGCGAGCCTACGCAGCGGCCTTCGCTTGCTGCGGTTCTTCCGCTACCTGAAAGTTCGACATTATTTCGAGCGCGCGCACGAGCGCCGAGTGATCCCACGCTTTGCCGCCATTGGCTGCGCACACGCTGAACAACTGCTGTGCGCTCGCGGTGTGAGGCAGCGCGAGGCCCATCTTGCGCGCGCCGTCGAGCGCGAGGTTCAGGTCCTTCTGATGCAGTTCGATCCTGAAGCCGGGATTGAACGTGCGCTTCGTCATGCGCTCGCCGTGCACTTCGAGAATGCGCGACGATGCAAACCCGCCCATGAGCGCCTTGCGCACGCGTTCCGGATCGGCGCCCGAGCGCGACGCGAAAAGCAATGCCTCTGCGACCGCTTCGATGTTCAGCGCGACGATGATCTGATTCGCCACCTTGCAGGTCTGACCCGCGCCGTTGTCGCCGATGAGCGAGATGTTTTTGCCCATCAGTTCGAAGAGCGGCTTCGCGATGTTGAACGACTTCTCCGGGCCGCCCACCATGATCGTGAGCGTCGCTTCGCGCGCGCCGACTTCGCCGCCGGACACGGGCGCATCGAGATAGTCGCAGCCGAGCGCGTTGATCTTCTTGGCGAACTCCTGCGTGTCGAGCGGGTTGATCGAGCTCATGTCGATCACTAGCTTGCCCTGGCTCAAGCCGTTGGCCACGCCGTCATCGGCGAACAAGACGTTGGCGACATCGGGCGTGTCGGGCACCATCGTGATGACGATCTCGCTTGCCTGCGCGACGGCCGTCGAGTCGGCGACGACTTTCGTTTGCGCGCGGATATCGTCGGGCACCGGATACTTGCCGTTCACGACGAGCGCGTGGCCGCCCTTGATGAGGTTGCGCGCCATGTGCGCGCCCATGATGCCGAGGCCGATGAAACCGATCGTTGCCATACTGTGTGCTCCTCCTTTGTGTCGTGGTTCAGGCAGCGGCGCGCGCCTTGTCCGTCGCGATCGAGCGCAGCCAGCCGAGGCCCGCTTCGGTGCCCGTGAGCGGCTTGTATTCGCAGCCGATCCAGCCGTCATAGCCGATCGAATCGAGCAGATCGAACAGGAACGCGTAGTTGATTTCGCCGGTGCCGGGTTCGTTGCGGCCGGGGTTGTCGGCAAGCTGAATATGCGCGATCGACGACAGGTTCTTCTTGATCGTCGCGGCCAGCTCGCCTTCCATGCGCTGCATGTGATAGATGTCGTATTGCAGGAAGAGATTGTCGGAGCCGACCGCGCGTATCACGTCGAGTCCTTCGTGCGAACGGTTCAGCGCGAAGCCCGGAATGTCGTATGAATTGCACGGCTCGACGAGCAGACGGATGCCTTCCTGCTTCAGCGCATCGGCGGCGAAACGAAGGTTCTCGATGATCGTTTCGCGTGCCTGTTGCGCCGAGACGCCCGCTGTCGGAATGCCGACGAGGCAGTTCAGTTGCGGCACGTTCAGCGCCTTCGCGTATTCGATCGCGCGCGGCACGCCGTCGCGAAACTCGGCGACGCGATCCGGCAAACACGCAATCCCGCGCTCGCCTGCTTCCCAGTTACCGGCAGGCAGGTTGTGCAGGACGATCTGCAAGCCGCTGTCCTGCACGCGCGCTTTGAGATCGCTGATCGAATATGGATACGGAAACAGGAATTCGACTGCCTCGAAGCCCGCGTTCGACGCCGCCGCAAAGCGGTCGAGGAACGGGACTTCGTTGAAGAGCATCGTCAGATTTGCGGCGAATTTCGGCATTGTTCTTTTCCTGATGGTCGGTCAGTGGGTCGTCAGTTGATGCTTCAGTCGAGCGGCGTGACGGCCGTCGGCGCGTCGGCGCGGCTCTCGGCGAGCTCTTCGAACTCGTTGATGGCGTCGATCTCGGTGCCCATCGCGATGTTGGTCACGCGTTCGAGAATCATCTCGACGACGACCGGCACCTGATGCTCCGCCGCGAGCGCCTGTGCCTGCTTCAGCGCACCGGCGATGTCCTCGGGCTTGAACACGCGCAGCGCCTTGCAGCCGAGGCCTTCGGCGACCGCAACGTGATCCACGCCGTAGCCTTCGAGTTCCGGCGCGTTGATGTTGTCGAACGCGAGCTGCACGCAGTAGTCCATGTCGAAGCCGCGCTGCGCCTGACGAATGAGACCGAGGTACGAGTTGTTCACGACGACATGCACGTACGGCAGCTTGAACTGCGCGCCGACCGCGAGCTCTTCGATCATGAACTGGAAGTCGTAGTCACCGGAAAGCGCGACGATCTTGCGCTGCGGGTCCGCCGCACGCACGCCGAGCGCAGCGGGAATCGTCCAGCCGAGCGGGCCGGCCTGACCGCAGTTGATCCAGTTGCGCGCCTTGAACACGTGCAGAAACTGCGCACCGGCGATCTGCGAAAGACCGATCGTCGTCACGAAGCACGTGTCGCGGTCGAACGCCAGATTCATCTCTTCATAGACGCGCTGCGGCTTCATCGGCACGTTGTCGAAGTGCGTCTTGCGCAGCATCGTGCGCTTGCGCTGCTGGCAGTCCGCGACCCACGCGCTACGGTCCTTCAGCTTGCCCGCGGCTTTCCATTCCTTCGCCACTTCGACGAAGAGTTCCAGCGCCGCCTTCGCATCCGAGACGATGCCGAGGTCCGGCCCGAACACGCGGCCGATTTGCGTCGGCTCGATATCGACGTGAACGAACTTGCGGCCCTTCGTGTAGACCTCGACGCTGCCCGTATGCCGATTCGCCCAGCGATTGCCGATGCCGAGCACGAAGTCCGATGCGAGCATCGTCGCGTTGCCGTAGCGATGCGACGTCTGCAAGCCGACCATGCCGGCCATGAGCGGGTGATCATCGGGGATGGCGCCCCACGACATCAGCGTCGGGATGACGGGCACGCCCAGCGTTTCGGCGAATTGCACGAGCAGGTCTTCGGCCGCCGCGTTCAGCACGCCGCCGCCCGAGACGATGAGCGGCTTCTCGGCGTCGTTGAGCATCGCGAGCGCCTTCTCGATCTGCGCGCGCGTCGCTTTCGGCTTATAGACCGGGAGCGGCTCGTAGGTGTCGATGTCGAATTCGATTTCGGCGAGCTGCACGTCGATCGGCAGATCAACCAGCACCGGACCCGGGCGGCCCGAGCGCATCAGATGGAACGCCTGCTGGAACACGCGCGGCACGAGCGCCGGCTCGCGCACGGTCACCGCCCACTTCGTGACCGGCTTGGCGATGGATTCGATATCGACCGCCTGAAAGTCTTCCTTGTAGAGACGCGCGCGCGGCGCCTGCCCGGTGATCGCGAGAATCGGGATGGAATCGGCGGAAGCGGAATAGAGGCCCGTGATCATGTCCGTGCCCGCCGGCCCCGACGTGCCGATGCATACCCCGATGTTGCCGGGCGCGGCGCGCGTATAACCTTCGGCCATGTGCGACGCGCCTTCGACGTGGCGCGCGAGCACGTGGCTGATGCTGCCCGACTTTTTCATCGCCGAGTAGAACGGGTTGATCGCGGCGCCCGGCACGCCGAACGCGGTATCGATACCTTCCTTTTCCAGCACGAGGACGGCTGCGTCGACGGCTCTCATCTTGGCCATGAATGTCTCCTTCCTTCAGTCTCTTTCCGTTATCGCTGTCTGCATCGAAGCAGGGTTCCGTTGCACTTTAAGATTGTGAAAAAGGTTTGATAAGATCAGTCTGAGTCGCTTTTTCCCAAACAAAAAGTTTCGAATGACGCAGCGGCGCGGCTCGGCACAGGAGACAAGGAAATGGACCGCTTCAAGCAGATCGAGACGTTCGTGCGCGTCGCGGAAGCCGGCAGCCTCGCGGCGGCCGCGCTCGAAGAGGGCGTGTCGCCGGTCATTCTCGGGCGGCGCATCGACGCGCTCGAGAAGCGTCTCGGCGTCAAGCTGATGTACCGCTCGACGCGGCGGCTCGTCGTCAGCGAAGAGGGCGCGGCGTTTCTCGACCGCTGCAAGAATCTGCTCGCCGAATGGGACCAGGCGGAAAACGAACTCGCGGCGGGACGGCGCGCGGTCGGCGGGCATTTGATCGTGTCGGCGCCGGCGGCGTTCGGGCGCATGCACGTCGCGCCGCACGCGCCGGCGTTCCTTGCCGACAAGCCCGAATTGCAGATGTCGTTCAATCTGACCGACCGCGTCGTGGATCTGGTGCGCGAAGGCTACGATCTGTCGATTCGCATCGGCGGCACGGTCGATCCGAACTTCGTCGCGGTGAAGCTGGCGAGCAACCGGCGCGTGGTGTGCGGCACGCCCGCGTATTTCCGCAAGCACGGCAAGCCGAAATCGCTCGACGATCTGCCGAATCACAACTGCCTCGCGTTCAACCTGCAAGGCGGGCAGAACCGCGGCTGGTACTTCCGGCGCAACGGCAAACTCGCGACCGTGCGCGTGAGCGGCAACCTCGACTGCAACGACGGCGAACTGCTGCATCGCTGGGTGTCGGAGGGACTCGGGCTCGGCTGGCGCTCGACGTGGGAGATTCAGCGGCAACTGGCGGCGGGCGAACTGGAAACCGTGCTGGACGAGTACGAGCTGCCGGACTACGACATCCTCGCCGTCTACCCGCAACAACGTTACGTGCCGGCGCGCGTGCGCTACTTCATTGATTATCTGAAGGAAATCTACGCGCAGCCCGGTTATTGGAGCCGCGCGCTCGAGCCACCCGGCGAAACGCATCGGCAGACGGACGCACGCGCGCTAAATGATTGAAAAAGCGACGAAAGTCAGTCGGAAAACTCCGGTTTGGCTTGCCGTCCGACCGCCAAACGGTATATACTCTCTGGCTTCTCACTTGCCGCACCGGTCCGACGCCCGGGCGGCTTCAATCCACAAGTAGCCAAAAGGAGTGAATATGCGTCATTACGAAATCGTCTTTATCGTGCATCCCGATCAAAGCGAGCAAGTGCCCGCGATGATCGAGCGTTACAAGAGCACGATCACGTCGCACGGTGGCCAGATCCACCGTATCGAGGACTGGGGCCGCCGCCAACTGGCCTACATGATCGAGAAACTCGCGAAGGCTCACTACGTCTGCATGAACATCGAATGCGACCAGGCGACGCTCGAAGAACTGGAGCACGCGTTCAAGTTCAACGACGCCGTTCTGCGCCACCTCATCGTCAAGATGAAGAAGGCCGAAACCGGCCCGTCGCCGATGATGAAGGAAGTGCAGCGCGAAGAAGCCAAGAAGGCGGCCAGCCAGCCGTCCGAAGCGCAGGCTTAAGGACAGTTCAACACTGTCAAGCCACCAGGGAACCGAAACTCACTCGTGAATCGGCTGCAACTGACAGCGAGCGTCGTGGAACGCGAACCGGTGCGATACACGCCCGCTGGCATTCCGATCGCAAGCTGCACGTTGCAACACGCGGCGGAAGTCGTCGAAGCGGGCATCGCCCGGAAGATCGAACTGACACTGCCCGCGGTCGCTGCCGGAGAAGCGAGCGGCAGGCTGGAGAGCTGTCCGATGGGCGTCGAAACGCGCTTCACGGGCTTTCTGGCGAAGAAAGGCCGTAACTCCCGAACCCTGGTGTTTCACATCACAGAATTGCAGGACATTGGAAAGGACTGAACATGCCCCGCCCGACTGGTAAGAAATTCGACAAGCGTCGTCAGCAACAAAACCCGCTCTTCAAGCGCAAGAAGTTCTGCCGCTTCACGGCAGCCGGCGTCGAGTACATCGACTACAAGGACACGGAAACGCTGAAGGACTTCATCGGCGAAAACGGCAAGATCACGCCGGCTCGTCTGACTGGCACGAAGGCGCACTATCAGCGCCAGCTCGACACGGCAATCAAGCGCGCGCGTTTCCTCGCGCTCCTGCCGTACACCGACCTGCACAAGGCCTAATCAGACGACGCATAAGGAATAGCCAAAAATGCAAATCATTCTTTTGGAAAAGGTCGTCAACCTGGGCAACCTGGGCGACATCGTCAAGGTCAAGGACGGCTACGCACGTAACTTCCTGATCCCCGGCAAGAAGGCTCGCCGCGCGACCAAGGACGCGATCGCCGAATTCGAAGTTCGCCGCGCCGAACTCGAAAAGAACGCCGCTGAAAAGCTGGCTGCAGCGCAAGCTCAAGGCGACAAGCTGAACGGCTTCACGGTTCAGATCTCGCAGAAGGCTGGCGTCGACGGCCGTCTGTTCGGTTCGGTCACGAACGCGGACATCGCCGAAGCACTGAAGTCGCAAGGCTTCGCGGAAGTGGAAAAGGCGCAAGTGCGTCTGCCGCAAGGCCCGCTGAAGATGGTCGGCGACCATCCGGTTCAAGTAGCGCTGCACACGGACGTCGTGGTCGACGTCACGGTGTCGGTGCTCGGCGAACACGCCTAAGTTTCACGCGAGGCTTCGGCTTCGCGAGCAGTAAGAAAAGGCAGGAACCTTCGCGGGTTCCTGCCTTTTTTGTTTGTCCGATCAATACACCGCATGGCCGATTTCGTCGATAATTCCACCCCATGAACGCACCGTCCAAAGATCCGCAACTCGACGCGCTGAAGGTTCCGCCGCACTCGATCGAAGCCGAGCAATCGGTGATCGGCGGCTTGCTGCTGGATAACGCGGCATGGGACCGCATCGCCGACGTGATGTCGCAGAGCGACTTCTATCGCTACGACCATCGCATCATCTACGAACACATCGGCAAGCTGATCGCCGCGACGCGGCCGGCTGACGTGATCACCGTCTACGAATCGCTGACGATGGCCGGCAAGGCCGAGGAAGTGGGCGGCCTCGCGTATCTGAACGCGCTCGCGCAGAACACGCCGAGCGCGGCGAATATCCGCCGCTATGCGGAAATCGTGCGCGACCGAGCGGTGCTGCGCCGTCTCGTGTCCGTGGCGGATGAAATCTCCGCTGACGCGTTCAATCCGCAAGGCAAGGAAGTCCGGCAGATTCTGGACGAAGCCGAAGCGCGGGTGTTTTCGATCGCCGAGGACGGCGCGCGCGGCACGCAAGGCTTCCTCGAAATCGGACCGCTGCTGACGCAGGTCGTCGAGCGCATCGACACGCTTTACCACACCGCCAACCCGAGCGACGTGACGGGCACGCCGACCGGCTTCGTCGATCTCGACCGTATGACCTCGGGCATGCACGGCGGCGAACTGATTATCGTGGCGGGGCGCCCGTCGATGGGTAAGACGGCGTTCTCGATGAACATCGGCGAATACGTGGCCGTCGAGTACGGCTTACCCGTTGCCGTGTTCTCGATGGAAATGCCCGGCACGCAGTTGACCATGCGTATGCTCGGCTCGGTCGGCCGGCTCGATCAGCACCGCATGCGCACGGGCCGTCTCACCGACGAAGACTGGCCGAAGCTCACGCATGCCGTGCAGAAAATGAGCGAGGCGCAGCTTTTCATCGACGAAACCGGTGGCCTCAATCCGATGGAATTGCGCTCGCGGGCGCGGCGCCTGTCGCGCCAGTGCGGCAAGCTCGGGCTGATCATCGTCGACTATTTGCAGCTGATGTCAGGCTCCGGCGGCGGCGAGAACCGCGCAACCGAGATCTCCGAGATCTCGCGTTCGCTGAAGGGGCTCGCGAAGGAACTCGACGTGCCGGTAATCGCGCTGTCGCAGCTCAATCGCGGTCTCGAGCAGCGTCCGAACAAGCGGCCGATCATGTCCGACCTGCGCGAGTCCGGCGCTATCGAGCAGGACGCGGACGTGATCCTCTTCATCTACCGCGACGAGGTGTATAACCCTGACAGTCCGGACAAAGGCACCGCGGAAATCATCATCGGCAAGCAGCGTAACGGTCCCATCGGACCGGTTCGCCTGACGTTCCACGGCCAATACACGAAGTTCGACAACTTCGCCGGCGTTCAGAGCTTCTACGGCGGCGAATAGCCTCGTTCACGCAAGACTGTCAAGCCTTCGATCAGAGCCCCATGCACGCGGCGTCCGAGCGCGGTGCGCGGGGTGCTGGGCGCAGGTACAATATGTCGGTTTGATGTCAGCCTCATTGACCCATCTATCGGGACTTTCATGTTCGGTCGTTTCATGCCCACAGAGGGCAAATTCTTCGAGATTTTTAACGCGCACGCGAAATGCATGGTCGATGCAAGCCGCGAGCTCGAACTGCTGATCGACAACCTCGACGAAGCCGAGGTTCACAAGCAGAACGTCCAGACCAACGAAAAGCGTGCCGACAAGCTCACGCACGAAACCATCGATCTGCTGCACAAGACGTTCATCACGCCGCTCGATCGCGACGAAATCCACAAGCTCATCACGACGATGGACGACATCCTCGACCTGATGGAGGACGTCGCCACAGCCATTTCGCTGTACGACGTGCGCGCGGTGACGTCGGAAGCGAGCCAGCTCGCGCATATCTGCACGGCCACGTGTCTGCGCGTGCAGCAGGCCGTGAGTCTGCTCGAAGACATGAAACGCGCAAGTGAAATTCTCAAGATCTGCGAAGAAATCGACCGCCTGGAGTCGGACGCGGACCGCGTCCTGCGCTCGGCCATGTCGAAGCTCTTCCGCGAGGAAGACGACGTGAAGACGCTCATCAAGCTCAAGGCGATCTACGAGCTTCTGGAGACGATCACCGACAAGTGCGAGGATGTCGCGAACATCATCGAAGGCATCGTGCTGGAAAACGCCTGATCATGCCGCCCGAGCCCGTTCGCGCAGGACTCATCGGATGCGGCGGGCGATGACGACACAGACCGGCCGTCAGTACAGCGCCGGTCAATACCACACCAACTGATGCATTCGATTCAACTCGCTATCTGGGCAGTCGCTACGCTCGTCATGGTCGCACTCGTGTTCGACTTCATGAACGGCTTTCACGACGCCGCCAACTCCATCGCGACGGTCGTTTCGACCGGCGTGCTGAAGCCGCAGCAAGCCGTCGCGTTCGCGGCCGCGTTCAACGTCATCGCGTATTTCATCTTCCACCTTAAGGTGGCCGCGACGGTCGGCAGGGGCACGATCGACCCGGACATCGTCGATCACTACGTCATCTTCGGCGCGCTCGTGGGCGCGATCGGCTGGAACATCGTCACGTGGGTGTACGGCATTCCGTCGAGCTCGTCGCATGCGCTGATCGGCGGGCTTGTCGGCGCCGCGCTCGCGAAGTCGGGCTGGGGCTCGCTCAACTGGGACGGCCTTCTAAAGACGGTCGCGTTCATCTTCATCTCGCCGCTGCTCGGCTTCGTGCTCGGCTCGTTCTTCATGCTGCTGGTGTCGTGGCTGTATTTCCGCACGCCGCCGTCGAAAGTGGACCGGCGTTTCCGGCGTCTGCAATTGCTTTCGGCCGGGCTGTATTCGCTCGGGCACGGCGGCAACGACGCGCAGAAGACCATCGGCATCATCTGGATGCTGCTGATCGCGACGGGCTACGCCTCCGTGGGCTCGGACGCGCCGCCGATCTGGGTGATCGGGCTCTGTTATCTGTCGATGGGGCTCGGCACGTTGTTCGGCGGATGGCGCATCGTGCGCACGATGGGCCAGAAGATCACGAAGCTCAAGCCCGTCGGCGGCTTCTGCGCGGAGACGGGCGGGGCGATCACGCTCTTCGTCGCGTCGTTCCTCGGCATTCCCGTTTCCACGACGCACACCATTACCGGCGCGATCGTCGGCGTCGGCGCGACGCAGAAGTTCAGCGCGGTGCGCTGGGGCGTCGCGGGCAATATCGTGTGGGCGTGGATTTTGACGATCCCAGCTTCCTCGGCGCTCGCCGCGGCCGGCTGGTGGCTCGGGCACCGCTTCCTGTAAGCAGTCAACTTTGGCCTGCGGCCCGCGTTAGAAAGCGGGCCGCGGCGCATCAGATGATCGGCGACGACACTCCGTCCATCGGGATGATCGCGCCCGACACATAACTCGCGCGGCGGCTCGCCAGAAAGAGGGCGACGTCGGCGATTTCCTCCGGTTTCGCGTAACGCCCGAGCGGCACCTTGGCCTGACTCTCGGCGAGCACCTGATCGCGCGTGACGCCTTGTCGTTGCGCCTCCAGTTGCAGCGCTTCCTCGACGCGCTCGGTGAGCGTCGCGCCCGGATTGATCGCGTTGATGCGAATGCCGAGCTTCGCGTAGTGATGCGCGAGTCCGACGGTGTTGAGCATCAGCGCCGCGTTGGCCGCGCCGCCCGCGATATGAATGTCCGTCGCGATCTTGCCGCCCATGCCCACGATATTGACGATCGCGCCCGGTTCCGCGCCGGGATCGCTGCGCAGGCGCTCGGCCATGCGCTTGAGCACGACCTGTTGCGGATAGACGTACGAGAAGTACTTCGCGTCCATCGCGGCCTTGTAGGCGGCGGCGTCGAGCGTATCGGGGTCGTAGCGGCGGGCGGCGCCTGCGCTGTTGATCAGAATATCGATGGGACCGAGCGCCGCGCTCGCTTCTTCGACCACGTCTTCCGCGCTATGCGCCTCGTGCAGATCGGCGCGCGCGAGGTGGACGTGATGACCGTCGGCCGCCAGTTGTTCGCGCGCACGGGCGAGATTCGCGGCATCGCGCGACACGATGGCGACTTTCGCGCCTTCGCTCGCAAACGCCTTCGCGCACGCAAAGCCGATTCCCTTGCTGCCGCCCGTGATCAACACGACCTTGCCGGCCAGTCCCAGATCCATGATCTTGCGCTCCTATCGGTTCTTTGATGCCGCTGTCGAGGAAGTATCGGACACGATAGCAGAGGACGGCGTGAGTGTCGCATTGCGCGGCTTGGCGTCGCGTCAGTCGGCGCCTGTTGCGAACCGGGCGATGGGGTCGTCGTTCGATGCGGCGCGCGGCGGAGTAAGCGAGCCCGTCGACGCCCGCATCGCGCGCACGGGCGGTTCGGCGGGCTGCGACGCCATGGCCGCTTGCGCTTGCTGCCGCGCGGCGCGTGAGAGTGGCGGTGGAGGCTCGTAGGCATCGGCGGCGGCCTGGATCGGATCGGGTGCCTGGCTCGCGGGCGCGGTTGTTCTTCTGCTGGCTGTCTGCGACTGGCGCTGTGCGGCGCTCAACGATGCGGGCGGTGGTTCGTATGGGTCAGCGCCGGCGGCAGATGTTTGACGGGCGAAGGCCGAAGCCGCTGCAGACGATTGCCGCTGCGCCGCGCTCGACGAAGCGGGCGGCGGTTCGAAAGCGTCCGCGCTGGCGGCTGCGCCAGGCGTTCGACGCGCGTAAGCCGAAGCCGCAGCGGACGATTGCCGCTGCCCAGCGCTCAACGAAGCGGGCGGCGGTTCGAAGGCATCGGCATTGGCCGATGCCGCAGGCGCTTGACGTGCGTAGGCCGAAGCCGCTGCAGACGATTGCCGCTGCGCCGCGCTCGACGAAGCGGGTGGCGGTTCGAAGGAATCGGCATTGGCTGATGCTGCGGGCGTTTGACGCGCGTAGGCCGAAGCCGCAGCGGACGATTGCCGTTGCGCGGCGGTCAATGATGCAGGCGGCGGCTCGAAGGCGTCCGCGCTGGCGGCTGCGGTAGGCGCTTGCCGCGTGTAGGCCGAAGGCGCAGCAGACGCCTGCCTCTGCGCGGCGGTCAACGATGCGGGCAGTGGTTCGAAGGCGTCGCCGCTAGTGGCCACTGCGGGCGCTTTCTGCGCGTAGGCCGAAGCCGTCGCCGACGATTGCCTCTGCTCGGCGCTCAACGATGCAGGCGGCGGTTCGAACGCATCCGCGCTAGCGAGTGCTGCGGGCGTTCGGCGGGCGTAAGTCGAAGCCCCAGTAGACGATTGCCGTCGCGCAGCGCTCAACGATGTAGGCGGCGGCTCAAAGGCATCGGCGCCAGCGGGTGCTGCGGGCGTCTGGCGGGCGTAAGCCGAAGCCCCAGCCGACCACTGCCGCTGCGCAGCGTTCACCGACGCCGGCGGCGGCTCGAAAGAGTCCGCGCCGGTGATTGCGGCCGGCTTCTGGCGGACATTGGCCGAGGCGACGGAAGCACCAGCCGTCGTCGCTGAGACAGGCGCCCGGCTCGCATAAGCCGAAGCCATAGACGTTTGCAGCTGCGCCGCGCCGATCGACGTCGACGGTCGCTCGACGGCAGCGACACTGGCCGTTGCCGGCATCGGCTGACGCGGATACGCCGGCTCCCCAGAATCCGCCCCGCGCGACGCCACATACGTCGGCGCATCGAACGGCGTCGGCGCCGTCTTCGGCGGCGCGACGCGGCGAATGCCGTCGAACCGCTTCGCCCAATAAGGATTCGTCAGGTAATCGAGCCGCACGGTGCCGCCCGTCGACGGCGCATTCACAAAACGCAGCTTGCCGACATAAATGCCGACGTGCGAGTGCGGTCGCCCGGTCGTGTTGAAGAAGATCAGGTCGCCGGGCGCGACTTCGTCCGGCTCGATGGATTCTCCGCGCCCGCTCATTTCGGCGGTCGTGCGCGGCAGATTCACGGACGCGGAGCGATCAACGACATAGCGCACGAGCCCGCTGCAATCGAAGCCCGCCTCCGGCGTATTGCCGCCCCAGCGGTACGGCACGCCGACGAGCGACATCGCCTGAATGGAAATCTCCTCGCGCCCGACGCTGTGATCGACGAAATTCGGGAAACCCGACGGCGGCTTGTACGCGCGCGGCGTCGTGCTCGCCGAGACCGTGGGCTTGCGAGCCGCCTGTTGCGGCGCGCTTCCGCACGCGGCAAGCAGGACGGACACGAAAAGCGGTAGCCAGATTCGACGCATTGAGGCCGAGCGAGCGCGCTCGCCGAAGAGAAGACAGTCCGCCGATACTAGCCCGCCGCACGGCCGTGCGGCAAGACATCGTGAGGTTCCACTCTAACTTTGTGCGATAAGTGTTGCGAGAGCGGAACGCGCGGACAAAGAAAAGCCCGGCGGATCGCTCCGCCGGGCCGTCGCATTGAGCTGCGCGTTCTGCGCGTGCTTTACAGAATGTCCGAAGCGTAGTCCGCCAGTCGCGAACGCTCGCCGCGCGCCAGCGTCACATGGCCGCTGTGCGTCCAGCCCTTGAAGCGGTCGACGACGTAAGTCAGCCCCGAACTCCCTTCGGTCAGATACGGCGTGTCGATCTGCGCGATGTTGCCGAGGCACACGATCTTCGTACCCGGACCGGCGCGCGTGACGAGCGTTTTCATCTGCTTGGGCGTCAGGTTCTGCGCCTCGTCGATGATCACGTATTTATCGACGAACGTCCGCCCGCGCATGAAGTTCATGCTCTTGACCTTGAGCCGCGAGCGGATCAATTCCTGCGTGGCTGCGCGGCCCCATTCGCCGGCGGCATCGTCGGTTTTCTGGAGGACTTCGAGGTTGTCGTCGAAGGCGCCCATCCACGGCTGCATCTTCTCTTCCTCGGTGCCCGGCAAAAAGCCGATGTCCTCGCCGACCGGCACCGTCGCGCGCGTCACGATGATTTCGTTGTAGCGCTTGTCGTCGAGCACTTGCGCGAGGCCGGCGGCGAGCGCCATCAGCGTCTTGCCGGTGCCCGCCTGACCGAGCAGCGTGACGAAATCGACTTCCGGATTCATCAAGAGATTCAGCGCGAAGTTTTGCTCGCGATTGCGCGCCGTGATGCCCCACACGTTGTTCTTGTGATGCCCGTAGTCGCGCAGCGTCTGCAAGAGCGCCGTCTTGCCGTTGAGTTCGCGCACGACCGCGTGGAACGACGGCTCGCCGTTCTGCGGCTCGAGATAGACGAACTCGTTGACGAGCATGGACGGGCAGAGCGGCCCGGTCACGCGGTAATACGTGGTGCCGGTCTTGGTGTCCTGCCAGCTTTCCATGCCCTTCGCGTGCTTGGTCCAGAAATCCTGGGGCAGCGCGCGCACGCCGGAATAGAGCAGGTCCTTGTCTTCCAGCACCTGATCGTTGAAGTAGTCCTCGGCGGGCAGGCCGAGCGCGTGGGCCTTGATGCGCATGTTGATGTCTTTCGACACCAGCACGACCTGCCGGTCCGGCCGCTCCTTCTGAAGCGCGCGGACGACGCCGAGTATCTGGTTGTCCGCCTTGCCGATAGGCAAGCCTTCGACCGGCTCGATATCGGTCAGCGTCGTCTGGAAGTAGAGGCGGCCGAGCGCGTCGCGGTTGCCCTGGGCGGCAAGCGGAATGCCCTCCGACATCTGGCCCGCGTGCGCGACGAGCGCGTCGAGCGTGCGGCTCACCTGACGCGCATTGCGCGCCACTTCCGACATGCCCTTCTTGTGGTTGTCGAGCTCTTCCAACGTCATCATCGGCAGATAGACGTCGTGTTCCTCGAAGCGGAAAAGCGAGCTCGGGTCGTGCATCAGCACGTTGGTGTCGAGCACGAAGAGCTTGCGCAGTTCTTCCTCGACCGCGCCGCGCTGGCGGCGCTTGTTCTGCGTGCGCGCGTCCTTGGCGGGCGCGGCGCTCGGAGCCGGCGTCGCGGCGGGCGCGTCCGCGCGGGCCTCGCGCTTGACGGGACGGGCTTCCTCGCTCGTCTCTTCGTCTTTCTGGCGCGCAGCGGGCACCGGCTGCAAGAGAGCGGCAGTCTGCTTCGTGCGACGGCCGCGCGCAACGGGTGCAACCGGCGCGGCAGCGGCGGGCGTCTCGGCGGATGCGTCTTGCGGCGCCTGCGCGAGCACGTCACTGGCGATGGAGCGCAGCGTGGTGGCCGCGTTCGCAGCTGCGGGACGCTCGGCGGCGACGGTCTCGACCGAGCCGATGGCGTCGTCGTCGCTCGCCGCAGCCGTTTTTTTCGGCTGCTTCGAAGGCCGGGCTTTGGCCTTGTACTCTTCGGCCGGAAGGAGATGGCCGAGCTTGGCCGGGGCGGTAGGCAAAGGCATGGTGTTCCCTCGAAAGGAATCGGGTCGTGTATCGTGCGCCGCCTGTCGCATCCTGCTCGTCCGCCCGTAAGCTACGTGTGCCGCAGTTTGCGCCCGGTGGCGCGCTTCGTTGTCGAAAACGCCGGTTCGCCTAGGTTTCGATCTGCTCCTTGAGGTTGCGTCGCGCCCACGACAAAAGCGAGGAAGCGCGCGACGCCAATAAAAAAGCCGCCGTTCCGGCTACCGGAACCAGCGGCTGACTTCTCTTTCAGAGCGCCTGCGCCATGCCCGTTCCACATAGCCCGGGTCCCTGCCGACCGCGCCAAAGGGCATGCGGCGGCTCGCGCAAAGGCTTGAGGAATGGGGTGGACAGGCGCTCATTGCGAATCAATATAGCGTGCCTCAAATGGCTTGTACAGCCTCGACGATGGCCTCCACGTGCCCCGGCACCTTGATGCCGCGAAACTCGCGCCGCAGCACGCCCTGGGCGTCGAGCAGGAACGTCGAGCGCTCGATGCCGCGCACTTCCTTGCCGTACATCTTCTTCATCTTGATGACGTCGAACAGCGAGCAGATGGCTTCGTCGGCGTCGGAGACGAGCGTGTAGGGCAGTTCCAGCTTGGCCTTGAAGTTGTCGTGCGACTTCACGCTGTCACGCGAGATGCCGACGATTTCCGCGCCGGCCGCCTTGAACTGGTCGTAGTGGTCGCGAAATTGCAGACTCTCCGTGGTGCAGCCCGGCGTGTTGTCCTTCGGATAGAAGAAGAGCACGACTTTCTGGCCGCGCAGGCTCGAAAGCGTGAACTCGCCGCCCGTGGCGGGCGCGGTGAAGTCGGGAACGGGCTGGTCGACTGCGACTGGCACGAAGGTTTCTCCTGTTGTTGTCTTGTGTTCGCTGTGTATCGCCGAGGCAAAACGGCGTCTCAGCCCGGCTGCACGATCAGCTCGCCCGCGCGGCCCGGGATCTCGCCCCACGTCACGGGATAAGACGGCAAGCTCGCGCGGTCGAGCGTCGCATGATAGTCGCCCATCGTGGCGAAGCTGTGTCCCTGCGCGCGCCAGCCCGCGAGCAGTTGCTCGAATACCGGCGCGAGCTTCTGGCCTTCGAGTTCGGCGTGCAGCGTGAACACCTGATCGTGCGGATTATTCGCGGTATGACGCAAGACGTGCGCCGCGACGTTGCTCTCGTCGACGCCGTTCACGCCGAGCACTTCGTCGAGCGTGGGCAGGGTGGTCGGCATCTGGATGTGCGCGAGCGTGCGGCCGTCGAGCACCGGAATGTACGGCGTGTGTCCACGGCCGTCGGAGGCGTAGCGCATGCCCCAGGCGTCGATCTGCTCGAACGCGTAGCCGTTCATCTGCCAGCCGGCCGCGCCGTGGGTGACGGGCGGCGCGCCGAAAATCTCGACGAAGCGCGCGTGACTTTGCTGCATCTGCGCGACGGTCCACGCGCGGTCGCGCGAGCGCACGTTGTCCTGCCAGTAGACGTGGTCCCACGTATGGATGCCGCACTCGAAGCCGGCTTCGTGAATCGCGCGCATCTCCGACACCGCGCGCCGGCCGATATCCGGCCCCGGCAGCAGCACGCCGTACATCAGCGTTTTGATGCCGTAGTGCTCGACCACCGACGTGCGCGACACCTTTTGCAGAAAGCCGGGCCGGAACACGCGGCGCAGCGCCCAGCCCGTGTGATCTGGGCCGAGGCTGAAGAGGAACGTCGCGCGCGCGTTGTACTTGTCGAGCAGGCGCCCGAGGTTCGGCACGCCTTCGCGCGTGCCGCGCAGCGTATCGACGTCGATCTTGAGGACGATGCGGGCCACGCTGCGGTCTTACGCCTGTTCGACGAGCTTGCGGGCTTCGCCCACGTGTCCTCGATACGCCTCGAAAATCTTGCGCAGCGCGTCGTCCATCGTGGCTTGCGGCGCCCAGCCGAGTTCCTGCATGGTGTTGTCGATCTTCGGCACGCGGTTCTGCACGTCCTGATAGCCCGTGCCGTAGTACGCGCCCGACGACGTTTCCACGAGTTGCACTTGCTTGGCCGTGTCCGCGTATTCCGGAAACTCGCCCGCGAGCGCGAGCATCTTGTTCGCCAGTTCGCGCACCGAGAAGTTGTTCTTCGGATTGCCGATGTTATAGATCTTGCCCGTCGCCACGCCGCCCTTGTTCTCGATGATCTTCATCAGCGCGCCGATGCCGTCGTCGATATCCGTGAACGCGCGTTTCTGCGCGCCGCCATCCACGAGGCTGATGTTCTCGCCGCGCACGATATGCCCGAGGAACTGCGTCACGACGCGCGACGAACCTTCCTTCGGCGTGTAGATGGAGTCGAGGCCCGGGCCGATCCAGTTGAACGGGCGGAAGAGGGTGAAGTTGAGCCCCTCCATGCCGTAGCCCCAGATCACGCGGTCCATCAGCTGCTTCGAGCACGCGTAGATCCAGCGCGGCTTGTTGATGGGACCGTATGAGAGTACGGAATTTTCCGGGTCGAACTGCTCGTCGGTGCACATGCCGTACACCTCGGACGTCGACGGAAACACCAGATGCTTGCCGTACTTCACGGCCGAACGCACGATCGGCAGATTCGCCTCAAAGTCCAGTTCGAACACGCGCAGCGGCTGCTTCACGTAGGTCGCGGGCGTGGCGATGGCAACCAGCGGCAGGATCACGTCGCACTTCTTCACGTGATATTCGACCCACTCCTTGTTGATGGTGATGTCGCCTTCGAAGAAATGCATCCGCTCGTGATTCGCGAGGTCGCCCAGACGATCGGTTTGCATGTCCATCCCGAAGACTTCCCAGTCGGTGGTTTCGAGGATGCGCTTGGACAGGTGATGGCCGATGAAGCCGTTGACGCCCAGGATGAGAACTTTTTTCATGAATGACGAGAGGATTGAATGAGTCGGCCGAATTCGGCGGAATCGACGGCGCGTTCTTCGCCCACAGGTTGCGACGCGCTATCGAGCAGCCGGTGACGCAGCTCGTACACGGCGATCACGCGGCCATCGCCGCAGACGCCAAACAGCGCATTATCCGTCACCGTCAGGCCCGGCGGCAAACTGGCCATTGCCGCGAGCCGCGCGGGCGGGATGCCGGGCGCGCCGGTCGGCGGCACGAGCCGCGCGCGCGCGACGATGAAGCGATGCTCGCCGATATCGGTGAAGGCGCCCGGATAAGGTGGCGCGACCGCGCGAATCAGGTTGTAGACGCGCTCTCCCGGCTGCGTCCAGTCGATGCGGCCGTCTTCCGGCTTGCGACCGCCGTAATAGCTGCCGGCGGCGAGATCGTTCGGCAGATGCGGCGCTTCGCCCGCGAGCAGGGCGGGCAGCACGCGCCAGAGCGTCTGTTCGGCGGCGACCACGGTCTTATCGAAGACCTGCGCGGCGGTGTCGTCCGGCAGGATCGGCACGGGCGTCTGGGCGAGGATCGCGCCGGCGTCGGGCTTTTCGGCCATTTCGTGCAGCGTCGCGCCGGTTTCGGTCTCGCCGTTGAGCACCGCCCAGTTGGTCGGCACGCGGCCGCGATACTTCGGCAACAGCGAGCCGTGCACGTTGTACGCGCCGCGCTTCGCAAGCGCGAGCAGCGCGACGGGCAGCATGTGCCGGTAATAGAACGAAAAGATGAAATCGGGCGCGGCTTTCGCCACGGCTTCGTGCACTTCCGCGGCTTTGGGATCGGCGGGCGTGATGACTTCTATCCCGCGTTCCGCCGCGACCTGCGCGACGCTGCCGAACCAGATGTTCTCGCTCGCGCTGTCTTCGTGCGTGACGACGAGCGCGACATCCACGCCGCGCGCGAGCAGCACTTGCAGACAACGCACGCCGACGTTGTGATACGCGAAGACGACGGCGCGCGGCTTCATCGGCCCGGTTCCTCGCGGCCGATGACGGCAGCGGCGACCGGCTGCACGGGTTCCTGCATCGGCTTGCTCGCGATGGAGAGCCCGTCGCGTTGTTCGAGAATCGTCTGCACGAGATAACGTGGACGCGCGCGCACCTGCTGATAGATGCGGCCGATGTATTCGCCGAGCAGCCCGAGCGCGAAGATGATCACGCCGAGCATGAAGAACGTGATGGCGAAGAGCGTGAACACACCCTGAACTTCCGCGCCGAACATGAAGCGGCGAATCAAGAGCAGCACGAAGAGGCCCGCGGAGCCGACCGACAGAATCACCCCGATGAACGACAGCCATTGCAGCGGCACCACCGAAAAGCCGGTGACGAGGTCGAAGTTCAGGCGGATCAGGCTATAGAGCGAGTACTTCGATTCGCCCGCGAAGCGTTCCTCGTGCGCGACGTCCACTTCGATCGGATTCTGCGCGAACGTGTACGCGAGCGCCGGAATGAACGTGTTGATCTCGCCGCAGCGGTTGATCGTGTCGATGATGTGGCGGCTGTACGCGCGCAGCATGCAGCCCTGATCGGTCATGCGAATCTTCGTAATGCGCTCGCGCAGGCGGTTCATCGCGCGCGACGCCTTCTTGCGCCACAGGCTGTCCTGCCGCTGCTGGCGGATGGTGCCGACGTAGTCGTAGCCCTCGCGCATCTTGGCGACGAGCTTGCCGATTTCTTCCGGCGGATTCTGCAAATCCGCGTCGAGCGTCACGACGATCTCGCCGCGCGACTGCTCGAAGCCCGCGAGAATCGCCATGTGCTGGCCGTAGTTGCCGTTGAGCAGAATGACGCGCGTGGTATCGGGGCGCGCGTGGAACTGCTGCGCGAGAAGCGCAGCCGATTTGTCGCGGCTGCCGTCGTTGATGAAGATGACTTCATACGACGCGCCAAGCGCATCCAGTGCCGGATACAGACGATTGAAGAGGGCGGCGAGACCGTCCTCCTCGTTGTACACCGGGATGATGACCGAGACCTCGGGCGAACTCGCCGGAAAATCGGTATGACTCATGTGGCTGTGCGTTTCCTTAACGATTGTGTCCATACTGCTCGCAGATTTCGTCGACGGACTTCACGACATGCGCGACATCGTCCTCGCTCATGCCGGGAAAGAGCGGCAAGGTCACGGTGCTCGCGCCGAAGCGCTCCGCATGCGGGAACATGCCTTCCTTGAACCCGCGCTCACGGTACAGCGTGAACAGATGCAGCGCCGGATAATGCACGCCGCTGCCGACGTTGCGCTCCTTCAGTTGCGCCATGAATTCCGCACGCGTGAGGTTCAGGTTGTCCAGCGGCAGCGCGATCTGAAACATATGCCAGTTGCTGTCGGCGAAGTTCTTCACCGGCAGCCCGACGCCGAGCCGCGCCGCCGCGCCGCCTTCGAACGCGTCGAAGTAGAGACGCGCCAGTTCGCGGCGGCGTTCGGTGATCGACTCGATCCGGCGGAGCGATCCTAGCCCGACGCGCGCCGCGACATCCGTGAGATTGTATTTGCCGCCCAGCACGTCGCAGTCCATGCCGTCGAAGCCCGTGCGCGTGATGCCTTGCAGCCGGTACTTGCGCGCGAGTTCCGCTTCGTCCTCGTTGTTCATCACGAGCGCGCCGCCTTCGATCGACGTCACGTTCTTGTTCGCGTGAAAGCTGATCGACACCAGATCGCCGAACGAACCGATGCGCTTGCCGCGCCAGCTTGCGCCGACCGCCTGCGCGGCGTCTTCGATCACGCGCAGCTTGTGGGCGCGCGCGATCTCGTAGAGCCGATCCATGTCCACCGGCAAGCCCGCGAGATACACCGGCATCAGCGCCTTCGTGCGCGGCGTGATCGCGCGTTCCAGCAAGTTCAGGTCCATGTTGCGCGTGACCGGGTCGATATCGACGAAAACCGGCGTGGCGCCCACTTCCAGAATCACGTTCGCGGTCGAGACCCAGGTCATCGGCGTGGTGATGACCTCGTCGCCCGCGCCGACGCCCGCGATCCGCAGTGCGATCTCCATCGTGCAGGTGCCGGAATTGAACGCGCGCACCGGACGGCCGCCGAAGTACGCCGACAACTCCGCTTCGAACTGCTGATTCTGCGGGCCGGTGGTGATCCAGCCGGAGCGCAGCACGTCGACGACGCCCTGGATGGTCTCTTCGTCGATCTCGGGCTTGACGAAGGGCAGGAACGGCCGCGAGGTCTGAGTCATGGAGTGTGTGCTTAAAGAGTGTGGAGAGAATCCGGGGTCAGCCGCGCGCGAGCACGGCCACGCCGACGAGAATGATGCCGATGCCGACGAGCCGCTGCACCGACAGCACTTCGCCGAACAAATACCATGCCGCGAACGCGTTGACGACGTAGCCGAGCGAGAGCATCGGGTAGGCAAGCGACACGTCCACGCGCGACAGCCCGACAATCCACACGACCACGCTCACGACGTAGCACGCGAGGCCGCCGATGATAGGCCACTGCGTCGCGATCTTGAAGCCGACCGGCAGAATGTTCGCCGGCGTCATGTCGAAATGGCCGACGGCATTCACGCCTGCTTTGAGCAACAGTTGGGCGCACGCGTTCAACAATACGCCGATGACGATGCAAGTGAAGGATATCGGGTTCATCGATGAAGAATAAGGATACTCGGTTCGCCGCCGGATGCCGAACGCTCGTGCGCTGGCGGCACCGTGGCGGGGCGGCGCCGCGCCATCAGGGCTGCGGCTTTTCGACGATCACGCGGCGCGCGTCCCGGGCGATGACCTGCATCGGCACATGGCGCGCGAGCATCTCGTCATAGCGCGACGGCGGCAGCAGCGCAAGCGCGTAGCGGTCGGCGTCCCATTGTTTCACCCAGTCGTCGAGCGTCGGCAGCCACTTCTGCGGCTCAGCATGCACGCCGAAGTTCAGCTCGTCGGCTTCCTGCACCATGATCATCGTATGGCCGAGGTAGAAGGGCATCGTGTGATCGAGCTTCGCCACCGAATAGAACGGCGCGTCCGGCGGCAGCTCCGCCATCGCGGCCTTCACGGCGGGCACGAGCTTCACGCCCGAGCTGTCGGTGCCGAACACATCGTGGCCCGTGCCCGCGATGGTCCCGAGCAGCAGCCACGCCGCGCCGAGTCCCGCCGCGCCCGCGAGCACGCTGCGACGGTTCAGCCACAGCGCGAAGATCGTCACGACGAAGGCCACCGCGAGTGCCGCATAGACCCACACCTGGAACTCGCGATACAGCGCGTTCGGCGTATTCGCGCTGCCAGCCCGGCCGATGAAAATTGCGCCGAACGCCGCGGCGATCAGGAACACCGCATATCCGATCAGGTGCCTGCGGTACTGGCTGCGCGTGAGCGACGGCAAATAGAGCCCCAACACGAGCGCGATGGCTGGCGCGATAGGCAACACGTACGAAATCAGCTTCGAGTGCGAGGCGCTGAAGAACAGGAAGATGAAGGCGGACCAGATGAGCAGCATCGTCACCGGCGCGAAGCCGTTCGGCTGGCGCGGCGTCTTGATGCCGTGGCGCACGCTCTGGAACGCGATGGACAGCCACGGCAGGAACCCGACGATCAGCACCGGCACGAAGTAATAGAACGCGCCGGGGCGGTTCTGCTCGGGCGTCAGATAGCGCTTGAACTGCTGGACGAGGAAGAAGAAATCGAAGAACTCGGGATTCTTCATCTGCACGAGCACGAACCACGGCGCGGCGACGAGGAGGAACACGATCAGCCCGCTGCCGATATAAAGCCGCTTCCACAGCGCCCAGTCGCGCGAAACCAGCGAATAGAGCACGAGCACCGCGCCCGGCAGAATCAGCCCGACGAGGCCCTTCGAGAGCACGGCGGCGGCCATCGCGGCCCAGCAGAGCCACATCCACAGCCGCACCTGCCGCGTCGGCAGGCCGGGCCGCTGCGCGAGCAGCAGCGCGCAGAGCGTCACCTCCATCCAGAACGACAGGCCCATGTCCAGCGTGTTGAAGTGGCCCATCAGGTTCCAGTACGGGCAGGTCGCGAGGATCACGGCGGCGGCGAAACCGGTCATCGCGTTGAACACGCGCGTGCCGGTGTAGCCGACGAGCAGCACGCCCGCGAAGCCGGTGAGCGCGGTATAGAGCCGCGCCTGCCATTCGCCGATGCCGAACCACGCGAACGTCAGCGCGTTTGCCCAGGTTTGCAGCGGCGGCTTCTCGAAATACTTGTAGCCGTTGTAGCGCGGCGTGATCCAGTCGCCGGTCGTGAACATCTCGCGCGCCATTTCGGCGTAGCGGCCTTCGTCGCTCGGCACCAGATGACGCAGGCCGAGCGGCGCGAACCAGACGATCGCGAGCACGAGTACCAGAAGAATGAGCGAAAGACGTGTGAGCGGTAGCCGCGAAGGCGTATCGTTCATGAAGTCGACCTGTCCGATGCCGCAATTGCGGCGCTAGTGATTCGAAATGGCTTGGCGAGGCGCGATGCCGGCGCTTTCATGCGCCCGGTGCTTCCGGCGCGCGCCGCATCTTCAGGCACGCATGCGCCGCCGAAGTTCGCTCGCAACGGCCATGACGTGCGGGACGCGGTGGCGTGCGCGCCGGGCGGGAGTGTATCGCACGCGCGGCCGCGATTCGTCAATTTGGCGCACGCGGATAGGGCACGCGCAGCCCGCGACCCGCGAGTGTGCCTGACCCCGGCTTATCGGACGCTTATTGAATCTCGGGGTGACATCACCCTTCGATCAAAAGCGCAGCGGCGACGCGCCGCCCCTCTGACATCAAAATGTTGTAGGTGCGGCAGGCCGCGCCGAAGTCCATTGTCTCGACGCCGATGCGATGCTTCGCCAGATTCGCGACGAGGCGCGGATGCGGAAAGCGCAGCTTCGAGCCGCTGCCGAAGATCACCACTTCGGGCGCGGCTTCGATGAGCGCGTCGAAGTCGGCGGGGGTGAGGGCGTCGAACGCGGTGACGGGCCAGTCCTGCACGGGCGCGTCCGGCACGATGATCACGCTGCCTTCGTGGCGCTGGAGATTGACGGCCACGAAGCCTTCGCCGTAGCTCGTGATGGTGTTGAGCGCGCCGCTGGATTCCTGATGAAGTTTCAAAACGATGATCCGGCAAGGAAAGAGGGGGCGGGCCCGGTTCCGGCTGACGCGCGGCGCCCGATCCGGCGCGGCGCACCGCGTCAACGGGGCGAAACGCTCCCGCCGATGGTGCACGATGGTGCATTGCGGAACTGAGCCATAATCAGTAAATTATAACTTTCCGGCCGCCGGGTTCGCTTGCGGCGCCCGTTGCGCTCGCGTGCCGCCACAAGCCGCCATCGACACGCAATCCGGCCGGCAGCGCCCTTGCCCTATCTGGCCCGGCGTCAATCGCGGCGCCGGCCATTGCGCAAAGTCAAACGGCTGGGTCGGCCGCACAACTCCGTAACATCCCGCTTTGCCTGTCCGGCGCTGTTTCGTCGATACTCGTCGACACTTCGGCGATACTTCGAGCGGCGCCGCGCGTCCGGACGGCGCGGTGGCCGCCGAAATCGCCCGCTTCAGCAGCCGCACAACAAGCGAACCCGACAGCCCGTTCAACAAAAGAGCCGCTAGCCGTGAAACCGATCCTTAAATCCAACAAGCTGCAAAACGTCTGCTACGACATCCGCGGTCCCGTGCTCGAACACGCGAAGCGCCTCGAAGAGGAAGGGCATCGCATCATCAAGCTGAATATCGGGAATCTGGCGCCGTTCGGCTTCGAGGCGCCGGACGAGATCATTCAGGACATGATCCGCAATCTGCCCGGCTCGTCGGGCTATTCGGACTCGAAGGGCGTGTTCGCGGCGCGCAAGGCGATCATGCACTACACGCAGCAAAAGGGCGTGGCGGGCGTCGAACTGGACGACATCTTCATCGGCAATGGCGCGTCCGAGCTGATCGTGATGGCCATGCAGGCGCTTCTGAACGACGGCGACGAAGTGCTGCTGCCCGCGCCCGACTATCCGCTGTGGACCGCGGCCGTGAGCCTCTCGGCGGGCACGCCGCGCCACTACATGTGCGAGGAAGGCAACGGCTGGATGCCCAATCTCGACGATATTCGCGCGAAAATCACGCCGAACACGAAGGCGCTCGTCGTCATCAATCCGAACAACCCGACGGGCGCGCTGTATTCGGACGAACTGCTGCTGGAACTGATCGGCATCGCGCGCGAGCACGGTCTCATCATTTTCGCGGACGAGGTGTACGACAAGATCGTCTACGACGGCAAGACGCATACGTCGATGGCCGCCCTGTCAGAGGACGTCATCACGGTCACGTTCAATAGCCTCTCGAAGAGCTATCGCTCGTGCGGGTATCGCGCGGGCTGGATGGCGATTTCGGGGCTGATCGAGGAGAACCGTCGCCGCGCGAAAGACTATCTCGAAGGGCTCGGCATTCTCGCGTCGATGCGCCTGTGCCCGAACGTTCCCGGCCAGTACGCCATTCAGACGGCGCTCGGCGGCTATCAGAGCATCAACGACCTGATCGTGC
Organism: Caballeronia sp. BCC1704; assembly: GCF_902833455.1. NCBI lineage: Bacteria > Pseudomonadati > Pseudomonadota > Betaproteobacteria > Burkholderiales > Burkholderiaceae > Caballeronia > Caballeronia sp. BCC1704. The sequence continues at coordinate 1,733,485 of NZ_CADFFT010000001.1, forward strand.
CGGGCGGACGGCTTTTCAAGCAGCGCGATCTCGCCTACGACATGCTCACGGCCATTCCGGGCGTAAGCTGCGTGAAGCCGCAGGCCGCGCTCTACATGTTCCCGAAGCTCGATCCGAAGATGTACCCGATCGCCGACGACCAGCAGTTCATCACCGATCTGCTGCTCGAAGAACGTGTTCTGCTCGTGCAAGGCACCGGCTTCAACTGGCCGACGCCGGATCATTTCCGCGTGGTCTTCCTGCCGAACATCGACGATCTGGCCGATTCGATCAACCGCATCGCGCGCTTTCTCGACGGCTATCGCAAACGGCACTCCGCTTAAATCTCCCTTTATAAGACTCGCGCAGTATGGAACCGATCAAAGTAGGACTCTTGGGCTTCGGCACGGTGGGCAGCGGCACCTTCACGGTGCTGCGGCGCAATCAGGAAGAAATCAAACGACGCGCGGGCCGCGGCATCGAGATCGCGCGCATCGCGGTGCGCACGCCGGCCAAGGCGAAGGCTGCGGAGGGCGTTGCCATTACCGACGACTTCCACTCGGTCGTCGACGATCCTGCCATCGATATCGTGTGCGAAATGATCGGCGGAACGGGCTTCGCGCGGGAACTGGTGCTGCGCGCGATCGCCAACGGCAAGCACGTCGTGACCGCGAACAAGGCGCTGCTCGCGGTCCACGGCACGGAGATCTTCGAAGCGGCGCGCGCGAAAGGCGTGATGGTCGCGTTCGAGGCGGCGGTGGCGGGCGGTATTCCGATCATCAAGGCGCTGCGCGAGGGTCTGACCGCGAACCGCATCGAGGCCATCGCGGGCATCATCAACGGCACCACGAACTACATTCTTTCGGAGATGCGCGACCGCGGCATCGACTTCGCGACGGCGCTTTCGGCCGCGCAGGAGCTGGGCTACGCGGAAGCCGATCCGACCTTCGACATCGAAGGCGTCGACGCCGCGCACAAGATCACGATCATGAGCGCGATTGCGTTCGGCGTGCCGGTGCAGTTCGACCGCGCGTACGTGGAAGGCATCAGCAAGCTCGCGGCGATCGACATTCGCTACGCCGAGGATCTCGGCTATCGCATCAAGCTGCTCGGCATCGCGCGGCGCACGGAGAAGGGCATCGAGCTGCGCACGCATCCGACGCTCGTGCCGGAAAAGCGCCTGCTCGCGAATGTCGAAGGCGCGATGAACGCGGTCGTCGTGCACGGCGACGCGGTCGGCATGACGCTCTACTACGGCAAGGGCGCGGGCGCGGAGCCGACGGCATCGGCCGTGGTCGCCGATCTGGTGGACGTCACGCGGCTGCATACCGCCGATCCGGAGCATCGCGTGCCGCATCTGGCTTTCCAGCCCGATAGTCTTTCGAACACGCCGATTCTGCCGATCGACGAGATCACGAGCGGCTATTACCTGCGGCTGCGCGTGGCGGACGTCACGGGCGTGCTCGCCGACATCACGCGCATTCTGGCGGACAAGGGCATTTCCATCGACGCGCTCTTGCAAAAGGAATCGCAACAAGTCGATGGCGCCCACGAGGGCGAAACGGACATCATCCTCATCACGCACGAGACCGTGGAAAAGAACGCGAACGCGGCGATCGCCGAGATCGAGGCGCTCGCGACGGTGGTCTCGAAGGTGACGAAGCTGCGCATCGCAGCCCTCAATTAAGCGCAGGACAGTGACATGAACTACATTTCGACGCGCGGCGCCGGCACCGGCGAGCGCCACACGTTTTCCGACATCCTGCTCGGCGGTCTCGCGAAGGACGGCGGCTTGTACTTGCCGGCGGAGTATCCGCGCGTATCGGCCGATGAACTCGAGCGCTGGCGCACGCTGTCGTACGCGGATCTCGCGTTCGAAGTGCTCTCGAAATTCAGCGACGACATTCCCGCCGACGACCTGCGCTCACTCACGCGCAAGACGTACACGGCGCAGGTCTACAGCAACGTGCGCCACGAGGAAAGCGCGTCGCAGATCACGCCGCTCAAGACGCTCGGCGTGGAAAACGGCGCGCCGCTTTCGCTGCTGGAACTCTCGAACGGTCCGACGCTCGCGTTCAAGGACATGGCCATGCAACTGCTCGGCAATCTGTTCGAGTACGCATTGGCCAAGCACGGCGAGGAACTGAACATCCTCGGCGCGACGTCGGGCGATACGGGCAGCGCCGCCGAATACGCGATGCGCGGCAAGACGGGCGTGCGCGTCTTCATGCTGTCGCCGCACAAGAAGATGAGCGCGTTCCAGACCGCGCAGATGTTTTCGCTGCAGGACCCGAACATCTTCAATCTGGCCGTGGAAGGCAACTTCGACCACTGCCAGGACATCGTGAAAGCGGTGTCGAACGATCACGCGTTCAAGGCAAAGCACAAGATCGGCACGGTCAATTCGATCAACTGGGCGCGCGTCGTGGCGCAGGTCGTCTACTACTTCAAGGGCTATTTCGCCGCGACGAAGAGCAATGATGAGCGTGTGTCGTTCACCGTGCCGTCCGGCAATTTCGGCAACGTGTGCGCGGGGCATATCGCGCGGATGATGGGCCTGCCGATCGACCAGCTCGTCGTCGCGACGAACGAGAACGACGTGCTCGACGAGTTCTTCAGGACGGGCGTGTATCGCGTGCGCGGCGCGGCGGAAACGTATCACACGACATCGCCGAGCATGGACATCTCGAAGGCGTCGAACTTCGAGCGCTTCGTGTACGACCTGCTCGGCCGCGATCCGGCGCGCGTCGTGCAGCTTTTCCGCGATGTCGAAGAGAAGGGCGGGTTCGATCTCGCGGCGAGCGGCGATTACGCGCGCGTGAAGCAGTTCGGCTTCGTGTCGGGCAAGAGCGGCCACGACGACCGCGTGCGGACCATCCGCGACGTCTTCGAGCGTTACGACACGATGATCGACACGCACACGGCGGACGGCGTGAAGGTCGCGCGCGAGAATCTCAAGCCCGGCGTGCCGATGATCGTGCTGGAGACGGCGCAGCCGATCAAATTCGGCGAAACCATCCGCGAGGCGCTCGAACGCGAGCCAGAGCGGCCGGCGGCATTCGTGGGACTTGAAAAACTGCCACAAAGGTTCGATATCGTTCCTGCCGATGCGGCTGTCGTGAAGGCATATATCGCCGAGCGGACCTGAGTTTCGGGAGCCACACGACGCGCGGGGGCGCGGTCCGAGCGAGGGCCGCGCCCCCGCAGTGCTTTCAGCGACGCATCATCGCGGGCATTTTTGCCGGACGTCGCGCCGGACAACCGCTCGCAGAACCGCCGCAGACGGCGAAAAAGCCGTCAAAAGCTGCTAAAATCTCAGGTTTTTCGCCGTACTCCATTCGAAAGGACGCGCCGTGCTGTCTACCGCCAATATCACCATGCAATTCGGGCCCAAGCCCCTCTTCGAGAACATCTCGGTCAAGTTCGGCGAAGGCAATCGCTATGGCCTGATCGGGGCGAACGGCTGCGGCAAGTCGACGTTCATGAAGATTCTGGGCGGCGATCTCGAACCGTCTTCCGGCAACGTCATGCTGGAGCCGAACGTGCGTCTCGGCAAACTGCGTCAGGATCAGTTCGCGTACGAAGACATGCGCGTGCTCGACGTCGTCATGATGGGCCACACCGAGATGTGGGCCGCGATGACCGAGCGCGACGCGATCTACGCAAACCCGGACGCCACCGACGACGACTACATGCGCGCCGCCGAACTCGAAGCGAAGTTCGCGGAATACGACGGCTACATGGCGGAAGCGCGCGCGGGCGAACTGCTGCTCGGCATCGGCATCAACATTGCCGATCACAACGGCCCGATGAGCAACATCGCGCCGGGCTGGAAGCTACGCGTGCTGCTCGCGCAGGCGCTGTTCTCGAAGCCCGACGTGCTGCTGCTGGACGAGCCGACCAACAACCTCGACATCAACTCGATCCGTTGGCTGGAAGACGTGCTCAACCAGTACAACTCGACGATGATCATCATCTCGCACGATCGGCACTTTCTGAACCAGGTCTGCACGCACATGGCGGACATGGACTACGGCACGCTGAAAATCTGGCCGGGCAACTACGACGACTACATGCTCGCCAGCACGCAGGCGCGCGAGCGTCAGCAGGCCGCGAACGCCAAGGCCAAGGAACGCGTGGCGGATCTTCAGGACTTCGTGCGCCGCTTCTCGGCCAACAAGTCGAAGGCGCGCCAGGCCACCAGCCGCCTGAAGATGATCGACAAGATCAAGATCGAGGAATTCAAGCCGTCGTCGCGGCAGAACCCGTTCATCCGCTTCGACTTCGAGAAGAAGCTGCATAACATCGCGGTGGTGGCCGACAGCATCACGAAGAAGTACGACCGCACCATCTTCCAGAACTTCAACCTTAGCGTGCAGCCGGGCGAACGCATTGCGATCATCGGCGAGAACGGCGCGGGCAAGACCACGCTGCTCAAGGCGCTGAAGGGCGCGCTGGAACTGGACGGCGGCACGGTCAAGTGGGCGGAAAACGCGAACGTCGGCTACATGCCGCAGGACACGTACGAAGAGTTCCCGAAGGACGAGACGCTGACCGAATGGGTCGACCAATACCGTCAAGAAGGCGACGACGACCAGATGGTGCGCGGCACGCTCGGCCGGCTGCTCTTCAACGCGGACGACATCAAGAAGAACGTGAAAGTGCTGTCGGGCGGCGAGAAGGGCCGCATGATCTGGGGCAAGCTGATGCTCGGCCGCCACAACGTGCTCCTGATGGACGAGCCGACCAACCACATGGACATGGAGTCGATCGAGTCGCTGCAGATCGCGCTGGACAAGTACGAAGGCACGCTCATTTTCGTGTCGCACGACCGCGAATTCGTGAGCGGGCTTGCGAACCGGATCATCGAGGTGAAGACGGACGGCACGCTGCGCGACTTCGGCGGCAATTACGAGGATTTTCTGGCGAGCCAGGGGATTCAGTAAGCCGGCAAGTTCGGCCGCAGAAGAGAAAAAAGCCGCGTTCGCGGCTTTTTTCGTTTGCAGACGCCGGTTTTGTTGTGTCGGGCGACCGCCCAACGCTCACAGCTTGTCGTTGCGAAACCGCATGGCCGTTCCCTCGCGCGTGATCCGCTCCCAGATCGCGCGCTTTTCCTCGTCGCTCAGAAACACCCAGTTCGAGACTTCGCCCGCCGTGCGGCCGCAGCCTTTGCAGACTTCGTCGAAAAGCGTGGAGCACACGCCGATGCAAGGGCTGTCGGGTAGGTCGTGGAGAATCGAGGACATGAGCGGGATCGTCGGAAAAGAATCAGCGGGCAATACTGTAGCCTATCCGCGCGATCCAGTGATGCCGCTGGTTGTAGTCCAGAATGTCCTCGCCGTAGCCGTTGAAATAGCTCACGAAGACATAGCCGCCCCACGCGCTGCCGATCAGCTTCGCAAGCGGATAGGTCAGTTGCGAATCGACGCTGCCGTACCAGTGCTTCGTGCCCTTGCGCAGCGTGGTCGCGAGTTGCCAGCTATCCGGGCTGCCGTATTTCACGAGGAGATCCACGTAGCCGCGATAATCCGCGATATCTTCGTTGCCGCTCTTCGACAGGTAGTAATAGAACTTCGGCGACAGCGTCAGGTGATTGCTGTTGAGGTCGCCGAAGTCCCAGGTCGGTCGCACGAACGCGATGTTAATCGCGCGCGACTCGGGGCCGCTTCGCCCGTTCGACTCATGTCCGATACCCGCCGCCACGCCCATGCGCGTAAAAAGCGGGCTCTTCCAGCCGGTGTCCTGCACGTAGTAGAACAGCTGCGGCTGATAGCTCGTGTCGCGGAAGGGCGCGGACGGCGCCGACAGATTCCAGATCGACGTCTGCGTGTACGCGAAATACAAGTTGTCCAGAAAGCCGCGCGAGCGCGGGTCGTCCGGCAGATGCAGCCGGTATTTGAAGCTGAACTGGAACTTGGCGAGATTGTCGCCGTTGCGGCCGTCGGCGAAGTAGATCGGCTCGAAGGTCGAGAAGCGGCCGGAGAGCATGGTGTCGGTCGTCGTGGTCGGCACGTCCGACGTGTTCGCAACGGCGGCCGCGCTGGCGAGTTGCGTCGGCGTCGCCGCTTGCGTCTCGCGCTTCTCCGCGGCGACCACCTGCGTCTGATCCTCGCCCCGATTCAGCGTGACGAGCATCGGCGAGGCATCGAAGCCCACCGGATCGATCTTGATGGTGCCGCGCGCCGAGTCCGGCCACGGCGCGGAATACCGCACGCGCCGATACTGTCCCGGCACGAGCCGCAGTCGATCGGGCGTCTTCGGATCGCGCGCGAGGAGGAGCGGCGCGGGCGGCAGATCGCCGTTGGTCAGGCGCACGGTGAGCTGCTTCGGCACGTCCACGGTGAGCGGCTTCGCGTCGTCGTCGGTGTAGAGCAGCGTCAGTTCGAGCGGCTGCGTGGCCGCCGCTTCGCGCGCCGGTTGCAGCACGGCGACGGTCGCGTGCGCGGCGGTGCCGATGGAAAGACCCGACGCAAGGCACATGCACCGCAGCGCGCGGCGGGTTCGGAGGTTGAGGGACGGAATCGCAAGCAAACGGGGGCCTGAGGCCATGTAGTCGGCATCCTGTTGGCAAAGGGGAGATCGTCGGACTGCGGTGTCACTGCGGTCTCATTGAGTCCGACGAAGAGCACGAACTTTCGATCCTAACCGGATCACGCCGACCTTGCCCAGACGCCGGCGCTCGCTGTCCCGCGACAGGGAACGTTCAGTGGCCCGTCGCCGCTTGCCAGAGCATCGCGGCATTGAGCGCGACGATCACGCCCGCGCAGCCCCACGACAGCACGAGCGGCACGCGCGCGACGCGCCAGCGGCCCATGAGCCCGGCATCCGAAGCGAAGCGCACGAGCGGGATTACCGCGAGCGGCAATTGCACGCTCAACACGACCTGCGTGGCGACGAGCAGCGAGTTCGAGCCGTGTTGGCCGAAGCTTGCGACCGCCGCGAGCGCCGGGCCGATCGCGAGGCCGCGCGTGAGCAGCGCCCGCGCCCACCGCGCCACTTTCAGGTTCAGGAAGCCTTCCATCACGGCCTGGCCGGCGAGCGTGCCGGTCACCGTCGCGTTGAGTCCGCACGCGAGCAGCGCCGACGCGAACGCAATGCCCGCCCAGTGACTGCCGACGAGCGGCGCGATCAGCCGATGCGCGTCCGCCAGATCGTCGACTTCGGCGTGGCCGCCCGCGTGGAAGACGGCGGCGGCCACGATCAGCAGCGACGCGTTGACGACGAACGCAATGCCAAGCGACGCGAACGTGTCGATGTTCACGCCCTTGAGCGCGTCGCCGATAGCTTCGTCGTCGCGGTCCGCCGCATGGTCCCGAACGAGCGACGAATGCAGATAGAGGTTGTGCGGCATCACGGTGGCGCCGAGCACGCCGGCCGCGAGCCAGAGCATGCCGGCGTCGCGAATCAGGGCGCGCGGCGGCGCGAAGCCCGCCAGCGCCTCATGCCACGCCGGATGCGCGAGCGCGAGCTGGATTACGAAGCAGAAGCTCACGAACAAGATCAGCGCGGTCACGGCGCGCTGCAACGGCCGCTTGCCGCGGCTTTGCAGCGCGAGCATCGCAAACGTGCCGACCGCCGACATCAGCACGCCCACCGTGAGCGAGACGCCGAGCAGCATCTGCAAGGCGACGGCGCTGCCGACTACTTCGGCGACGTCGCACGCGATGATCGCGACTTCGCACGCGAGCCACAGCACGATGGTGGTGCGGCGGCTGTAGCGTTCGCGGCAAAGCTGCGCGAGATCGCGCCCGGTCACGACGCCGACGCGCGAGGCGACCCACTGGAGCAGCATGCCCATCAGGCTCGCGAGCAGCACGACGAAGAGCAGCTGATAGCCGTAACGCGCGCCGCTGGAAAGCGCCGTCGCCCAGTTGCCGGGGTCCATGTAGCCGACGGCGACGAGCGCGCCGGCTCCGGCGAACGAATACCAGCGGCCGCGCGGCCGCCGGGGCGGGAGATCGCGCGTGCCGGGGCGGGACGGTGCGCCGGACTTCGAGGCGGAGAGTTGAGCAAGCGCGGACGGGTTGGTGTTCATGCAGACGGTGGCCTCGAGGTGCGGTGCGACGGCGCGCTCGGGCGGTTCCCGAGGCCGCCGCAGCAGCGTGCGTGACGGATAAGCGTGACGGATGCCACGACGGCGACGCTTTCCCGCGACGCACGCTGGTTGATTAAGCAACGACTGTTCCGCTGATCGTTATTCGCGTCCGAAAGCGCCGCGCACCCCTTTTCGCGGCGGATTGAGAAGGGCACGCGACCGGCGGACGGGCGAACGTCACATGTGATGACATTACTGCGGCCTTTCGGCGCGGCCGAGCCGAAGCGCTTGGTTTTATCCGGTGTCGCGCGGGGCGATTAGGGGCTAAAATGCGCCCACTTTTGCGGGCGAAGGGTGTTGGCGCCATCGCCCGTGTGCTTTGCGCGACAAGCGGCGCATTATTTTTTGTCGCACTTCGGTTTAGTGGTAGTTTTCGGGGTTTTACAGGCTGTCGCGGGCCGCTCGACCAGAAGAGGCGTACCGCGTGCGCGATGCCATCGAGAAGTCGGAACAAGGGAGAATCGAGATGAACAACAAACTGGCGAAGCTCGCGGGCGCGCTCGGGTGCGCGGCGATGCTGCTTCCGCTCGGGGCATCGGCGAAAGACACGCAACTCAACGTGTACAACTGGTCCGACTACATCGCCAAGGACACGATCCCGAACTTCACCAAGCAGACGGGCATCAAGGTGAAGTACGACAACTACGACAGCGACGACACCCTGCAGGCCAAGCTGCTCACGGGCAACTCGGGCTACGACATCGTCGTGCCGACGAGCAATTACGCCGGCAAGCAGATTGCCGCGAACATCTTCTCGCCGCTCGACAAGTCGAAGCTGCCGAACCTGAAGTATCTCGACCCCACGTTGATGCAACTCGTCGCGGGCGCGGACCCCGGCAACAAATTCGCGGTGCCTTGGGCGTACGGCACGACCGGCCTCGGCTATAACGTCGACAAGGCGAAGCAGATCCTCGGCCCGAACGCTGAACTGAACAACTGGGACATCCTCTTCAAGCCGGAGAACATCTCGAAGCTGAAGGCCTGCGGCGTGTCCGTGCTCGACGCGCCGGACCAGATGTTCGCGGCCGCGCTGCACTACATCGGCAAGGATCCGATGAGCACGAATCCCGCCGACTATCGCGAAGCACTCGCGATGCTGAAGAAGATTCGCCCCTACATCACGCAGTTCAATTCGTCGGGCTATATCAACGACATGGTCGGCGGCGACATCTGCTTCACGTACGGCTGGTCCGGCGACGTGGTGATCGCGAAGCACCGCGCCATCGAGGCGAAGAAGCCGTTCAAGATCGATTACTACATCCCGAAGGGCGGCGCGCCGATCTGGTTCGACGTGATGGCGATTCCGAAGGACGCGAAGAACAAGGAAGCCGCGCACGAGTGGATCAACTACATCGAGACGCCGCAGGTCCATGCCGCGATTACGAACGCTGTGTACTACCCGAGCGCGAATCTGGAAGCGCGCAAATACGTGGACAAGGACGTGGCGAACGACCCGGCGGTGTATCCGCCGCAGGACGTCATCAAGACCCTGTTCCTGCTGAAGCCGCTGCCGCCCGAGATCCAGCGTCTGCAGACGCGGCTCTGGACGGAATTCAAGTCCGGCCGCTAAGTCGAGAGAACCGGTTATTCATTGAAATGACGAAGCCCTCGGACCTCCGGGGGCTTTGTTCGTGATTCGTCGGCGAAAGTGAAAGCGGCGAACCACAGACGCAGGAGTCGAACAGGCAATCATGAGTGAGCAGTCGAGCGCGTTGAAGGCAGCGCCACAATCGGGCCGGCCGCAGCCGGGCAGTGCGGCGTCCGGTCCGGGCACGGACGACAACTTCGTGCAGGTCGTGAACGTCGTCAAGAAATTCGGCGAGACGGTGGCCGTTCGGGGCGTCGATCTGTCGGTGAAGAAGGGCGAGCTTTTCGCGCTGCTCGGCAGTTCCGGATGCGGAAAGTCGACGCTGCTGCGCATGCTGGCGGGCCTCGAATCCGTGACGGAAGGGCAGATCCTGATCGACGGCGAGGACCTCGCGAAGATGCCGCCGTATCGCCGGCCGGTCAACATGATGTTCCAGTCGTACGCGCTCTTTCCGCACATGAGCGTGGAGTCGAACGTCGCGTTCGGGCTGAAGCAGGAAGGCGTGAAGGGCGGCGAGCTGAAAGACCGCGTGGAGAACGCGCTGCAACTCGTGCAGATGGCGCAGTTCGCAAAGCGCAAGCCGCATCAGCTTTCCGGCGGCCAGCAGCAGCGCGTGGCGCTCGCGCGCAGTCTCGTCAAGCGTCCGAAGCTGCTGCTGCTCGACGAGCCGATGTCCGCGCTCGACAAGCAGATTCGCCAGCGCACGCAGATGGAGCTCGTGAACATTCTCGACAAGGTCGGCGTCACCTGCATCATGGTCACGCACGATCAGGAAGAAGCGATGACCATGGCGAACCGCCTCGCCGTGATGAGCGAAGGCCGCATCGTGCAGCTCGGCACGCCGCACGATGTCTACGAGTATCCGAACACGCGTTTCTCGGCGCAGTTCATCGGCTCGACGAATCTCTTCGACGGCACCGTGGTCGAAGACGAGCCGGACCACATTTTCGTCGAATCGGCGGAACTGCCGGTGCGCCTGTACGTGAGCCACGGCATCACCGGGCCGCTCGGCATGCCGGTGACCATTTCCGTGCGCCCCGAGCGCATCGCGCTCACGCGCAAGCCGCCCGAAGGCACATTCAACTGGGGCCGCGGCAAGATCAGCAACATCGCGTACATGGGCGGCTACACGCTCTATCACGTGACGCTGGAAAGCGGCAAAACCGTGGTCGCGAATCTGTCGAGCCTCGCGATCGGCGAAATCGAATCGCCGACGTTCGACGACGAAGTCTACGTGCGCTGGAGCGCGTCGGCGGGCGTGGTGCTGACGTCATGATGATGAACGTGCTCAAGCGCATCGGCGTGAGCGGGCGCACCGCGGTCATCGCCGGACCGTATCTGTGGCTTCTGCTGCTGTTCTTCGTGCCGTTCCTGCTGGTCGTGAAGATCAGCTTCGCGGACAGCGAACTCGGCATTCCCCCGTACACGCAACTCGTCGCGATGAAAGACGGCGTGATGAACATCGCGCTGGATTTCTCGCACTACGCGTTCCTGTTGACGGACAGCCTGTACTTCGCGACCTACATGAATTCGCTGCTGGTCGCGGCTGTGTCGACGGTGCTGTGTCTCCTGATCGGCTATCCGATGGCGTATTACATCGCGCGTTCGAATCCGGCCACGCGCAACGTGCTGATGATGGCTGTGATGCTGCCGTTCTGGACGTCGTTCCTGATTCGCGTGTACGCGTGGATCGGCATCCTGAAGAACAACGGACTCCTGAATAACTTCCTGATGTCGATCGGCCTGATTCATACGCCGATCGAGCTATACCACACGAATATCGCGGTCTATATCGGCATGGTGTATTCGTATCTGCCGTTTCTCGTCATGCCGCTCTACGCGCATCTCGTGAAAATGGACCTGACCTTGCTCGAAGCCGCCTACGACCTCGGCGCGAAGCCGTGGAAGGCGTTCGTGCAGATCACGCTGCCGCTGTCGAAGAACGGCATCATCGCGGGATGCCTGCTCGTGTTCATTCCGGCGGTGGGCGAGTACGTGATTCCGGAACTGCTCGGCGGCGCGGATACGCTGATGATCGGCCGCGTCATGTGGAACGAGTTCTTCGATAACGCCGACTGGCCGATGGCTTCGGCCGTCACCTGCGCGATGGTCCTGCTGCTGCTCGTGCCGATGGCGCTTTTCCAGCACTTCCAGGCGAAGCAACTGGAGGAAAACCGATGATCAAGCCGAGCCGTTCGCTGCAAATCACGGCGTTGGGAATCGGGTTCGCGTTTCTGTATATCCCGATCATCAGCCTCGTCGTGTACTCGTTCAACGACTCGCCGCTCGTCACCGTGTGGACCGAGTTCTCGCTGAAGTGGTACCGCGCGCTGTGGTCCGACGACGAACTCATCAACGCCGCGTGGCTGTCGCTGCGCATCGCGTTTCTGACGGCGTGCGCGTCGGTCGTCATCGGCACATGGGCGGGCTTCGTGCTGGCTCGCATGGGGCGCTTTCGCGGCTTCACGCTGTACACCGGCATGATCAACGCGCCGCTCGTGATTCCCGAAGTGATTCAGGGCATCTCGCTGCTGCTGCTTTTCGTCGAAATGGCGAAGCTGATCGGCTGGCCGGCGGGGCGCGGGATCTTCACCATCTGGATCGGGCATGTGATGCTGTGCATCTCGTATGTCGCGATTATCGTGGAATCGCGCGTGCGGGAACTGAATCCGTCGCTCGAGGAAGCCGCGCTCGATCTCGGCGCGACGCCGCTGCGCGTGTTCTTCTCCATCACGCTGCCGCTCATCTCGCAGGCGCTCGTCGCCGGCTGGCTGCTGTCGTTCACGCTGTCCATCGACGACCTCGTGCTGTCGGCGTTCCTCTCCGGACCGGGATCGACGACGCTGCCGCTCGTCGTGTTTTCGCGCGTGCGTCTCGGCCTGAATCCGGAGATGAATGCGTTGGCGACGCTCTTTATCGCGCTGGTGACGGTGGGCGTGATCGCGGCGAATGTCTTCATGCAGCGCAGCGAGCGGCGGCGGCTCGCGGCGGTGAGTTGATGCGTTCACGCGTGCAAGCGTAAAAACGGCCCCGGAAGGGGCCGTTTGCACATCAGGGCGTGGCGATATGCTTCGCGAACGTGTCGGCGTCGGTGTTGGTCCCGCAGAGCAGGAGGCCGACGCGCTTGCCTTGCAGCGTCTCGCGCAACGGGCCGAGCAGGGCGGCGGTGGACGCCGCGCACGCCGGCTCGACCGCCAGCTTGAGTTCGCTGAACAACTGGCGCATGCCGTTGCGCAACTCGCTGTCCGACACGGTCACGACGGCGTCGATATGACGGCGGCACAGCTCGTAGCTGTACTGCTCGGTATGCGGGGCCATCAGCGAATCGGCGATGCTGTGCATCGCGCCCATCTTCACCGTATGGTTGGCCGCGAAACTGCGGCTCATCGCATCCGATCCTTCCGGCTCCACGCCGTACACGTGCAGCGCGGGATTCGCGAGGCGCATCGCGGTCGAGACGCCCGCCGCGAGCCCGCCGCCGCCGATCGGCACGATGACCGCATCCAGATCGGGCGCCTGCGACGTCCACTCATAGCCGAGCGTCGCGGTGCCGAGCACCGTGCGGTAGCCGTTAAACGGATGGATGAACACGCGTCCTTCTTCCGCTTCGACGCGCCGCACGACTTCGAATGCTTCAGCGACGTTTTCCGCGAACACGATCTCCGCGCCGAAGCGCCGGCACAACTCCACGCGCGCCGGGTTCGCCGTCTTGATGATGACGACCTTTGCGCCGACGCCCATGCGCTGCGCCGCGTACGCGACCGCGACCGCGTGATTGCCCGCCGACACGCAGGTGACGCCCGCGGCACGCTCGCTCTCGGTCAGCGCAAGGATGTTCGAGAACGCGCCGCGCGCCTTGAACGTGCCGCTCGCCTGCAACAGCTCAAACTTGAACGTGACGGGCGTGCCTTCCAGCTTCGGAAAGTCGTGCCGCTCGAAAACCGGCGTGCGCGCGACCCACGGCGCGAGCGCCATATGCTGTTCGGCGATCTCGTCGAGCGTCGGGATCGGCGTGCCGTCGATCGTGTTGTCGGTAGGCTGTATCGCGCTGGACATGGCGTGCAATGCGTTCTCGTTGGACCGATCAGCGCGCCTGCGCGTCGACCGACATGCTGTGAATGAACTTGCCGAGGAACGCTTCGCAGGCGGCCAGCTGTTCGAGCGACACGTACTCGTTCGCCTTGTGCGCCTGCTCGATGTTGCCGGGCCCGCACACGATGCTCGGCACGCCCGCGAGCGCGAAGAGACCCGCCTCGGTGCCGTACGCGACCTTGCGCTTTTCCTGGTTGCCGGTGAGCGCGCGCACGAGTTGCGTGATGGCGGCCTGTTCGGTGGCATCGAGCCCCGGCGCCGACGCGATCTTCGAGAACTCGATCGCGCCGTTCGCGTGCTCCTTCTGCATCTTCGGCACGAGCGTCTCGCGCGTGTACGACTCGATGCGCGCGAAGATGGCTTCCGGGTCCATCGTCGGGAGATTGCGGAATTCGAAGTCGAAGCTGCATTCGGCGGGCACGGTGTTGAGCGCGTTGCCGCCTTTGATGGTGCTCGTCTGCGCGGTGGTGAAGGGCACGTCGTACAGTTCGTCGAACGGGCCTTTCGCGCGGAATTCGTCGGCGACATCGCGGATGAAGCAGATGAGGCGCGCCGCATATTCGATGGCGTTGAGGCCCTTCGGCGTCAGCGACGAATGCGCCGCCGCGCCGCGCACGCAGCAGCGAAACGCGTTGATGCCCTTGTGCGCGATGATCGGGCGCATGGACGTCGGTTCGCCGACGATGCAGCCGTCCGGACGCACGCCGCGCTTCTTGAGATCCTCGATCATCAGCGGCGCGCCTGCGCAGCCGATTTCTTCGTCGTAGGAAAGCGCGAAGTGAATGGGCTTGGCGAGCTTCGTCGACTGCATGACGGGCAGCATCGCGAGCGCCGCGCCGATGAAGCCTTTCATGTCGCACGCGCCGCGGCCGTAGAGCAGGCCGTCGCGGACTTCCGGCTTGAACGGATCGCTTGTCCAGTCCTGGCCGTCGACCGGCACGACATCCGTATGACCCGACAGCACGATGCCGCCGTTGGTCTCGCCGTCGTGCGCGGGCACGGTCGCGAAGAGATTCGCCCACTGGCCGCGCGGGTCGGTCGTGATGACGGCTTCGATGCCCGATTTGCGCAAGTCGTCGCGGACGGTTTCGATCAGGCCGAGGTTGGGATTGCGACTTACCGTATCGAAGGAAATGAGCCGTTCGATCCACGGCAGGGATTGGGGCGACGACGCTTGCCCCTTGCTGGACGGTGAAGAAGCTTCGGAATGCGCCGGATCAGCGACGTATGACATTTTTCGACTCCTGTCGACCAGTGTGCGGACGCAGAGCGTCTTTGCTCTGATCGCATGCAGTTGGGATGCGGCGGGTAGGCTTCGATCATACCTCGGATAGCCGCCTTCCCGCAGGCGTTCAAAAACCCGCGAAGCCTTTACCGCGCCGCCGCAACAGGCTTCCTCACCGGTCCCCCCAACGCCCGCAACGTCTCCTTAACAGTAGCAATCCGCACCGCCAAATCCGGACTACGCGTCTCGATCCGCAACTTGTCCTGTCCCGCGAGCTTGATGTGCTTGTTCTTCTGCACCATCTCGATGATCTTCATCGCATCGACGGGCGGATTCGGCACGAACTGCAGCGCGATGGACATCTCGGCCGCGTCGATCTTCGAAATGCCGAGCGGCTTCGCGGCCAAACGCAGCCGATGCGTCTCCACAAGCGCATGCGCCTGCGGCGGCAGCTTGCCGAAGCGGTCAACCAGCTCCTCGAGGATGCCGTCAATCGCATCGCTCGATTCGCAGTTCGCAAGACGCTTGTAGAGCGACAGACGCTCCTGCACGTCGCCGCAGTACTCGGCGGGCAGAATGGCCGGCGCATGCAGATTGATTTCGGTCGTCGCGGCGAGCGGGGCGTTCAAGTCCGGCTCGCGACCGTCCTTCAGCGCGCGCACCGCGTCGTTGAGCATGTCGGTGTAAAGCTGGAAGCCGATCTCGTGGATCTCGCCCGATTGCTTGTCGCCGAGCACTTCGCCGGTACCGCGAATCTCGAGGTCGTGCATCGCGAGATAGAAGCCGGAGCCGAGTTCCTCCATCTGCTGAATGGCTTCGAGCCGGCGCTGCGCCTGCTTCGTCAGCGACTGCGGATCGTGCACGAGCAAATACGCGTACGCCTGATGATGCGAGCGCCCGACGCGCCCGCGCAACTGATGCAACTGCGCGAGCCCGAACTTGTCCGCGCGATGCATGATGATCGTGTTCGCGCTCGGCACGTCGATGCCGGTTTCGATGATCGTCGTGCACAGCAAAACGTTCGCGCGCTGGCCGACAAAATCGCGCATCACGCGTTCGAGCTCGCGCTCGTGCATCTGCCCGTGCGCAACCGCGATGCGCGCTTCGGGCACGAGCGCCTCCAGCATCGCGCGGCGGTTGTCGATCGTCTCCACTTCGTTGTGCAGGAAGTACACCTGGCCGCCGCGCTTGAGTTCGCGCAACATCGCCTCGCGGATCACGCCGTCTTCCTCGCGACGCACGAAGGTCTTGATCGCGAGCCGCTTCTGCGGCGCGGTCGCGATCACCGAGAAATCGCGCAGGCCTTCGAGCGCCATGCCGAGCGTGCGCGGAATCGGCGTGGCCGTCAGCGTAAGCACGTCGACTTCTGCGCGCAGCGCTTTGAGCGCCTCTTTCTGCCGCACGCCGAAACGGTGCTCCTCGTCGATGATGACGAGCCCGAGCCGCTTGAATTTCACATCGCTCGACAGGAGCTTGTGCGTGCCGATCACGATATCGACCGAGCCTTCGTTGATCTGCTGCACCGACTGCGACACTTCCTTCGTGCTCTTGAAGCGCGACAACTCCGCGATGCGCACCGGCCAGTCCGCGAAGCGGTCCGTGAAGGTCTGCGTGTGCTGTTCGGCGAGCAGCGTCGTCGGCGAAAGAATCGCCACTTGCTTGCCCGCCATCACCGCGATGAACGCGGCGCGCAGCGCGACTTCCGTCTTGCCGAAGCCGACATCGCCGCACACGAGGCGGTCCATCGGCTTGCCGCTCGTCATGTCCGCAATGACCGATGCGATCGCCGCCGCCTGATCCGGCGTTTCCTCGAAGCCGAAGCTCTCCGCGAACTTCGTGTAGTCGCGCGGATCGAGCTTGAAAGCGAAGCCTTCGCGCGCGGCGCGGCGGGCGTACAGGTTCAGCAACTCGGCGGCGGTATCGCGAATCTGCTGCGCGGCTTTGCGCTTGGCCTTCTCCCACTGGCCGGAGCCGAGCGTGTGAAGCGGCGCGCTTTCCGGGTCCGCGCCGCTATAGCGCGAGATCACATGCAACTGCGCGACCGGCACGTACAACTTCGATTCGTTCTGGTATTCGAGGTGCAGAAACTCGGTCTCGCCTTCGCCGAGGTCCATCGACACGAGGCCCATGTATCGGCCGATGCCATGCTGCGCATGCACGACCGGATCGCCCACCTTCAATTCGGCGAGGTCGCGCACCATCGAATCGACGTTGCTCGCCTGTTCCTGACGCCGCCGCCCGGCGCGGCGCGCGAGCGGGCCGTACAGTTCGGTCTCCGTGATGATCGCAAGCTCTTCGGCTGGCAGCGCGAAGCCGTTCGCGAGCGGCGCGATGCCGAGCGTGAACTTCGCGTCGGTCGTGAGCCATTCCTGGAACGTGTCGTGCAACTCGCCGCGCAAGCCGTTGTCCGCGAGCAATTGCTGAATGGTCTCGCGCCGGCCCGCCGATTCCGCGACGAGCATCACGCGGTTCGGCGTCTGCTCCAGATAGTGACGCAGCGCGAGCAGCGGCTCGTCCGCGTGACGGTCGATGGCAAGGCCCGGCAGCGGCACGGCCCAGCCGCCTTCGGGCGTCGGCGGAAACTTCAGTTGCGCGAACGGTTTGGCGAACGTGAAGAAGTCGTCGTCCGTGAGAAAGAGTCGGCGCGGCTCCAAGAGCGGACGCTCGCGGTCGTGCGAGAGGAATTCGTAGCGCTGCTTCGTGTCGTGCGTGAAGCGCTTGATCGCGGCGTCGAGATCGCCGATGAACGCGAGCTGCGAGCCTTGCGGCAAGTAGTGAAAGAGCGTCGCGGTGTCATCGAAGAAGAGCGGCAGATAGTATTCGATGCCCGCCGACGGCACGCCGTTGCCGATGTCCTTGTAGATCTGCGAGCGGCTCGGATCGCCCTCGAACACTTCACGCCAGCGGCTGCGAAACGCGGTGCGCGCGGCTTCGTCGAACGGAAACTCGCGACCCGGCAAGAGGCGCACGTCGCGCACCGGATAGAGACTGCGCTGCGTGTCGGGATCGAACGCGCGAATGGAATCCACCTGATCGTCAAACAGGTCGATGCGATAGGGCAGCGGCGAGCCCATCGGGTAGAGGTCGATCAGCGAGCCGCGCACGCAGTATTCGCCCGGCCGCACGACCTGGCTCACGTGCTCGTAACCGGCGAGCGTCAATTGCGCCTTGAGCTTGGCTTCGTCGAGACGCTCGCCTTGCGTGAACGAGAACGTGTACGCCGCGAGAAAGGACGCGGGCGGCATGCGATACAGCGCGGTGGTCGCCGGCACGATGAGAATGTCGCAGCGTCCTTCGCCGAGGTCGTGCAGCGTCGCAAGCCGCTCGGAGACGAGATCCTGGTGCGGCGAGAACGTGTCGTAGGGCAGCGTTTCCCAGTCGGGCAACAGGCGCACGCGGGCGTCCGGCGCGAAGTAGGGCAACTCGGCCGCGAGGCGCTGCGCATCGACGGCGCTTGCGCACACCACCGTCAGAAGCGGCACCGCCTCGCGATGCGCCGCGAGGTAACGCGCGATGGCGAGCGCATCGGCGGAGCCGGAAGCGCCGCCGAAGACGAAACGCTGACCTGCCTTGACGAGCGCGATGGGGGAAATGGACTGCGCGTTGACGGCTTTCGAAGACATAAGGTGTGCATTGAACCGCCCGCGCGCTGCCACTGAATAGCCGCGCGCCGGACGTGGTCGCGAAAGACCTATTATAAAATCCGGGCTTCACTTTGACTTGGCCACATGATTTTCTCGTGACTTCGCCCGCCGCCCCGTCTACCACTGCGCGTCTTTTCGCGCTCATTCCCTGCGCCGGAACCGGCAGCCGCTCCGGCGCGCCGATGCCCAAGCAATACCAGACGGTCGCGGGACGGCCGATGCTCGGCTACACGCTCGCCGCATTCGACGCGTGCCCCGAATTCTCGCAGACACTCGTCGTGCTCGCACCGGACGATCATCACTTCGACGCGCGCCGGTTCGCCGGCCTGCGCTTCGTGGTGCAGCGTCGGGGCGGGGCGTCGCGGCAGGCGTCGGTTTATAACGGCCTCGTCGCGCTGGCGGAATTCGGCGCGCGCGACGACGACTGGGTGCTCGTGCACGACGCCGCGCGCCCCGGCATCACGCCCGAGCTGATTCGCAAGCTCGTCACCGAAGTGCGCGACGATCCCGTCGGCGGCATTCTCGCGCTGCCGGTCGCGGATACGTTGAAGCGCGTCGCACCGACCATGCCCGATGCGCCGGCAGGCGGCGCGCGCATCGCGCGAACCGAATCGCGCGACGGCTTGTGGCAGGCGCAGACGCCGCAGATGTTCCGGCTCGGCATGTTGCGCGAAGCGATCGACCGTGCGCGTCGCGACGGCCACGATCTCACGGACGAAGCCAGCGCCATCGAATGGCTCGGCCACTCGCCGAAGCTCGTGCAAGGCAGCCTGCGAAACTTCAAGGTGACTTATCCGGAAGACTTCGGTCTCGCCAGCGCGATCCTCTCGGCGCGCGCCTGACGGACCGCTCACTCTCTACTGCTAGGTGGCATCGATGGATTTCAGAATCGGACAGGGATACGACGTGCATCAGCTCGTCGAGGGGCGCGAGCTCATCATCGGCGGCGTGACGATTCCGTACGAACGCGGCCTGCTCGGCCATTCGGATGCCGACGTGCTGCTGCACGCGATCACCGACGCGCTGTTCGGCGCGGCGGCGCTCGGCGATATCGGCCGGCATTTTCCGGATACGGCCACCGAGTTCGCCGGCGCGAATAGCCGCGTGCTGCTGCGCGAGGCGGCCAAGCGCGTGTCGGAGGCGGGCTTCGCGATTGCGAACGTGGACAGCACCGTGATCGCGCAAGCGCCGAAGCTGAGTCCGCATATCCAGGCGATGCGCGAGAACATCGCCGCCGACCTCGATCTACCGGTCGATCGCGTCAACGTCAAGGCGAAGACCAACGAGAAGCTCGGCTATCTCGGCCGCAAGGAAGGCATCGAGGCGCAGGCGGCCGTGCTGTTGCGGCGCACGTCGATCGACCAATGAGCGAGCGACGCCACGCTCGAACGACGTGGCGTCTATCAGCGCGTTACTTTCCCTCGGCTTCGATCGCGAGCGCGACCGCGCCGATCACCGCGGCGATGCGGCCGACATCGCGCAATTGCGTCGTCGACATGCCCTCGGTCACGAGATTCTCGTAGTGCGATTTCACGCAGAAATGGCACTTACCGATGATCGACGCCGCGAGCGCGTACATCTCGAAGCGCCGCTTGTCCACGCCGCCATGCGAAGCGTACGCGTTCATGCGTAGCCCGGCGGGCTGCGTCTTCAGGTCGGCGTTGTCGGCCATCTCCAGATACGGATACCAGACGTTGTTCATGCCCATCAGCGCGGCGGCCGTGAGCGCCGCGTTGGTTTCCTCGGGCGAGAGCACGCCGGCATTGCGGATGATCGACACGAGCTTCGTCGCCTTGGCCGCGTAAGCCGCAGCGAGCGCGACGCCCACCGCGTCATTGCCTTCGAGCGACGAACGGGCGATCGTGCCGTCGACGTTCAGGCGAATGTCTTTCGCGTAATCGGGGACCAGCTCCTTGATCGACGACAGGAATTCCATTGATTTCTCCTATTCGATGGCGTTAAAAAAGCCCGCCGGCTCCCGAGCTTGCACTCGAAAGAAGGCGGGCTCACGCATGCGCTCGTGTGCCTTCGCTTTAGAGCGTCGCGCCGCCGACCGCGCGGTTGCACGGGCACAGCTCGTCGGTTTGCAGGCCGTCCAGAATGCGTAGCACTTCTTCCGGATTGCGGCCCACGTTCAGGTTATTGACCGACACGTGCTGAATGACGTTGTCCGGATCGACGATGAACGTGGCGCGCAACGCGACGCCCGCTTCCTTGTCGCGCACGCCGAGTTGATCGATCAGTTCGCCCTTCACGTCGCCGAACGAATAGTGGTTCAGCTTGTTCAGGTCCTTATGCTCGCGGCGCCATGCGAGCTTCACGAATTCGTTGTCGACGCTGCCGCCCATCAGCACGGCGTCGCGGTCTTCGAAGTCCTTCGCGAGCTTGCCGAACTCGACGATTTCGGTCGGGCACACGAACGTGAAGTCCTTCGGATAGAAGTAGATGATCTTCCACTTGCCCGGAAACGACTGCTCGGTGATTTCCTCAAAAGCGGACTGGCCGTTTTCCTCGTGGTTGTTGAAGCCGGGTTTTGCAGCGGTGACGGTGAATGCTTCGACTTTATCGCCAACGGTCTTCATGCAACGCTCCTGTGTTCGTTGAAAGGACAACTCAAGCCAAACTACCGGAAAGCGGTAACGCGCGCATGACAGTATTGCCGTGAATGCCGCGCGTCGTAACGGATCATCATAACCCCACGGCAGAACTGGTTCAAAAGGTTTGCCCAATGACGCGGATAGCTTTTTTCGAACGTGCCAGCGAGTCGCGGGTGAACGCGCGGGTGAATACGCGAGCTAGTCGCGCGGGCCGTCGAAGCGCGCGCCCTTCATCTGGGGGAAGTCGATGGTCACTTCGAAGCCCGGCAGCGGCGTGCGATTGCGCAGCCGGAGCGCGCCGCGCTGCCGCGTGACGAGCCGCTGCACGATTGCCATGCCGAGGCCGGTGCCGTTGGCCTGCGTGCGCGCCGCGTCCACGCGGTAGAAGGGCCGCGTGATGAGCGCCACCTGATCGTCGGGGATGCCGAGACCTTCGTCCATCACGGACAGCTCGACGCGCCCGTGCGCCACGCGCGTTTGCAGCGTGATGCGCGCGATATCGTCGCGTTCGCTGCGGCCATACTTACGCGCGTTTTCGAGCAGATTGCCGACGACGCGCCTTGCATCTGTCGGATCGCCCTCGATGACCGCGCCCGGCGCGAGGTCCGTGCGCATCACGACGCCTTCGTCCGCCTGGAAGCGCGCGGCGAGTTCGCTCGCGATCATCGAGAGATCGACGGCTTCGGGCATGCGCTGCATCGGCCGCGCGTAGTCCAGGAAGCGCCCGATGATCATGTCCATCTGCTCGATGTCGTCGATCATCGCGAGCTTGGTCGCTTCGTCCGACGGACTCATTTCCGTTTCGAGCCGCAGGCGGGCGAGCGGCGTGCGCAGGTCGTGCGAGATGCCGGCGAGCATGAGCGCGCGGTCCGCTTCGAGCTGTTCGAGGTCCTGCACCATCTGGTTGAAGCTGCGGTTGGTCTCGGCCGCGACGCCCATGCCGCGTTCCGGCAACGGCTCAGGCGACTGTCCGGAACCGACCTTGCGCGCCGCGAGCGCGAGCCGCGCGAACGGCCGGTTCACGAGACTCGTGATGAACGCCGCGCCGAAGAGCGACAGCGCGAGCGCGAACACGCCCCAGCCGGCCCATTGCAGGCCCGTGACAGTGTCGAGCTGATCGCGGTCGAGCGCCACCCAGTAGTCGTCATCGTCGATCTTGAAGCTGATCCACACGCCCGGAATGTCGTTGACCGACTGCGCGATGATCGTGTCGTTGCCGAGCCGCCCGCGCACGTCGCGCTCGATCAGCCGGTTGAGCGATTCGTCCGGCTGGAGCTTGTATTTGTCCGTGGTCTCGCGCGGATATACGCGCACGCCTTCGTTGCTTTCCAGATCCTGAAGCAGCGCGCGGCGCAGATCGGGATCGGAGTAGAGAAGGGCGGTGCGCGTGAGCTTCACGACGGCGACGAGCTGAAGCGCCACGCGCTGCGCGCGCGGCTCGCGTTCGATCACGCGAAAGCTCTGAAACCAGGCGGTGAGGCTGACCGCGATGAGCAGCGCGATCAGCGCGAAAGTTCGCCAGAACAGGCCGCCGAACGCAAGCGCCAGAAGCCGCCTGTCGATGCGCATGGGTCTATCGGGTTCCGCTCGGTGAAGGGGATAAAGCGTATCGGACTCGCTGGAAGTGCGTGGGACTAGGCGGCGCGACGCGCTTTAGGCTGCGCCGTCGGGAATGAAGACGTAGCCGAGACCCCACACCGTCTGAATGAAGCGCGGGCTGCTCGGATCCGGCTCGATCAGCTTGCGCAGACGGGAAATCTGCACGTCGAGACTGCGATCGAACACTTCGTATTCACGGCCGCGCGCGAGTTCCATCAGCTTTTCGCGCGAGAGCGGCTGGCGCGGATGACGCGCGAACACCTTGAGCACCGAGAATTCGCCGGTGGTCAGCGGAATTTCCTGGCCGTTCTTCGTCAGCGTGCGCGTGGCGAGATTCAGCGCGAATTCGCCGAACTCGAACACTTCCGTCGTCTCGGACGGCGCGCCGGGCAACTCCGACGGCGTCTGACGTCGCAGCACCGCATGAATGCGCGCGACGAGTTCACGCGGATTGAAGGGCTTCGGCAGATAGTCGTCCGCGCCCATTTCCAGACCGACGATGCGGTCCACGTCTTCGCCCTTCGCCGTCAGCATGATGATGGGCGTGCGGTCGTTGCTGCCGCGCAGACGGCGGCAGATGGAAAGGCCGTCTTCGCCGGGCAGCATGAGGTCCAGCACGAGCAGGTCGAAACGCTCGCGCACCCAAAGCTTATTCATCGACGGGGCGTTTTCCGCGACATACACGTTGAAGCCCTGCTCGCCGAGATAACGCCGAAGCAGATCGCGCAGGCGCGGATCGTCATCGACTACCAGAATTTTCGAAGGATTTTTGGTTTCCATGGCGGCATCTTAGCGCGTTTGTTCAAGCGCCGAGTTTGTAACAAAAGCGAGTGTAACAGTTAGTTACAAAATTTACGGGGCCTGTGGCACGGCCCCTGACTTCTCTGCGTACACTGCTTTACCTAAGCCCGCCATTCGGTAGATACTCCATTAGACCAGCGGCCCCAAGCGGCGCGACCAGGCCGCGTGAGACGCATGAAAAGAATGAGGCTGTCCGGTTGTCGAGCAACGAAGGGAACAACATGAAGGGAGCGCGGCGGCGCGGACCTGTGCGCACCGAGCGCATTTTCAGAAAGACGTTAGTGGCTAGTGCGCTGTACGCTGTACTGAGCGCACAGCATGCCTATGCGCAATCTTCCCGACTCCCTGCGTTCCCGTCCTCGTCTGCACCATCTAACGAGTTCGACCGCTCCGTCCACACGCCCGCCGGTCGCTACGACGGCCGCATGATCCGCGCGCAGGATCGCACGGGCCGAGGCTCGAACAAGCGCGAGCGCGACACCAAGCCCGCCGCGCTGCAACCGGTGCAGCAAGTCGACGACACACCGCCCGCGCGCCCGCCGCGCCACACCGTCATGACGGCCGACGAGCGACGCCTCTTGCGTCAGCACATCGAAGAGGCCGTGCGGGACCTCTACAAACGCTGATTCACACAGGGACGAACGCGATGAACAGACGTGAGTTCCTGTCGATCGCAAGCGTCGCCGCAGTACAACCGGTCGCGCTCTGCCGCGCCTCCGAAGGGCGTCGCCCGATGACGAGGGCGCTCGTTCTCGTCGACTTCAACGGCGGCAACGACGGACTCAATACGGTCATTCCCATTGCCGATCCGCGCTACTACGCGCTGCGGCCGACGCTCGCCATTTCGCGGGATCACGCATTGCGAATCGACGAGCGCACCGGTCTGCATCCGTCGCTGCGTGCTCTGATGCCCGCGTGGAATACCGGCGAATGCGCCATCGTGCAGGGCGTCGGGTATGCGCGGCCGAACCGCTCGCACTATCGCGCGCAGCAGATCTGGCATACGGCATCCGAGGCGGACGAATATCGTCGCGACGCGTGGCTCGCGCGCGTGCAGGCGCCGCAAAGCGCGATGGTTCATCCGGCAAGCGCGCCGTTCGATACGCGATCGTTCACCGCATCCTGCGAGGCGGCTGCGCGCGTCATCGCAGCGAATCGCGCGCAGAGCGGCGTCACGCTGATTCGACTCACGCTCGATGGCTTCGACACGCACCAGCATCAGGCCGCGCGACATGCCGCGCTGCTCGCGCAGTTCGCGGACGGCATCGCTTTGCTGCGGGCCGCGTTGCTCGCGACAGGCGACTGGCTCGGCACGCTCGTGATGACTCGTTCGGAGTTCGGAAGATCGGCGCGCGAGAACGAGACGCGCGGCACCGATCATGGCGCGGCCGCGCCGCAGTTCGTGCTGGGCGGCGCCGTGCGCGGCGGTCTTTTCGGCGAAGCGCCGAGACTCGACGCGCTGGATGCGGAAGGCGGGTTGACGGCCGCCGTCGACTTCAGGCGGCTGTGCGCCACGGCGCTCGATGCATGTTGGAACGCGAACGCCGCCGATGTGCTCGGGCGGCCGTTTGCGCCGCTGCCGGTCACGCGGGCGTGAGGTTCGGGCTTAGCCCGTGCGCTAGTTCTTTGAGCGGCTGTTCGCGCCGCTGCCGATTATCTGCGTGCTAAATCCAAGCTCACCGCGTACGTCACGTTTGGCAGGCGGCCGTTCGCCGCGCTGCCGATCACACGCATGAGCATCGCGCTTAGCGCGTGCGCCAAGTGATCCACAGCTTGCGGATCGGAGTGAGCGTAATGCGCTGGTGCAACACCTTGAAACCTTCGCGCTCGATTTCATCGAAGCGGGCCAGCGACAACGCCGCCTGTGCCCGCAACACGCGCTGCGAGGCGCGCTCGGCGGGCGGGATGGCGGCAAGCGCCTCGTCGAGCGAGCGGCGCGCGCGCTCTGTCTGAAAACGCATGAGTTCGGTGAACGCGTCGCTGTACTTGCGGTTGATGATATCCGCCGCCGTGACATTGAACCGCTGCAATTCATCGATCGGCACGTAGACGCGGCCGTTGCGCGCATCGTCGCCGATTTCCTGCACGCGTTCGGCGAGCAGCAGCGCCGAGCCGAGCGGCGCGGCCCACGACGACACGTCGCCGCGCGCGGGCGGACTCGCGGTCGCACGCGCGACGGCGGTCGCGAATGCGCCACCCGTCTGGTCCAGATAGCGCCGCAGGCCGGGCCAGTCCAGATAGCGCGCCTGGTCGAGGTCCATCGAGAAACCGTCGACGAGCATCGACAGCGACGCGCGGCCTTCTTCGTCGAGTACGCCGCTTTCGTCGGCGTGAGCCTGCAGCGCCTTGGTGACCGGATGCGTCGGCTCGCCGAGATAGAGGCGCTCGAGTTCGCTCTGCCACCACACATGCTTGGTGCGGCCGATGGTCGGATCGCTCGTCTCCTTCACCGTTTCCTCCAGTTCGCGATAGAGCGCATAGAGGGCGGTGAGAAGCGGCTGACGCGCGGCCGGGGCCCGGCGCAGCGCGTAGTACGTGCCTGAGCCTTCGGGAGCGGCCTTTTGCTGGCAATAGTCGTCGAAATTCACGGACGGGGAGCTTGTGGTGGGGAAGGCGAATAGGTTGTTCTTTGCTCGCGGTTCGCCGCGCGTCGAGCGAGACGGGCGCTCATTTTATCCCGGCGCGGCATTCGCAGCCGCCCGCGCCGCGCTGCCTGCGCGTGTGCGCCGACCCACCGACGCGCCGAACGGCCCGCGCAACACTGCGTGAAACACGCCAAGCGCGAGACCAACGGAGACAGCCGCCATGCCGCTCAGCAAAACGGAAACCAAACAATTCGGCGACAAGTGCCTGCCGCTCATCGTGAGGAGCGTGGCAACGGGCCTCGGGTTCGATTTTCGGGTATGCCCGCGTCAGATGAGCGTCTCGCCGACGCCCGGGCTGCACATCACGGCGGCGCGTCGGGCGGACGCGAAAGCGTCGTATCCGCTCAACGTGTTCGTGTACTTGCCGCCGTCGAGCGTGCGCCAGTTTCTATCGAACCTGGACCGGCCGATTGCCGCCGCGCGTGCCAGCGAGCGCGTGCCGGAAGAAATCAGGAAGCTGATGAATCAGACGGGCGTGGACTTCGCGGGACGATCGCAGGAGAAGGGCGAAGTGATGATGGTCGAGCTGAGCGACATCGCGCTGTAGTCGCTCCGGAACGAGCGGTGAGGGGAGTGGTGCGAGGAGGGGGACTCGAACCCCCACACCCTTGCGGGCGTCAGGACCTAAACCTGGTGCGTCTACCAATTTCGCCATCCTCGCAGCACGGGGCTTTGCGAGGCAGCGGATTTTATCCTGCCGCACTTGACACACCCCGTGTCCGGCACCGGTCCACTGTGCCAAGCCGGGCATTCTAACGCATTCGTCAGGCGATGTCTGAGAATTTGCGTGACGATTGCATGGCTCGCTGCGCCATGCAGCGCGCGATGCTGGCGATATGGGCGCAAGCATTGCGGCGAGGCAGACGTCTGCCTAGAATCTCGCTCAATCCTTCCGTTTCGCTTTCTCGCTCCCAATGACCCGCAACGCGCGCAATCGCTTCGTCGCATGGCTCGGCATCGCCGCCATGTGGCTCGCCATTGTCGCGCCGGTCATCAGCCAGAGCATCGCCGCGCGCAACGCGGCACTCGATCCCGAGGCGCCGCTTTGTACCGTCAGTACACTAGCAAGCTGGTTCGCGCAAGGCGGCGAGCACGCTGATCACCATGCCGCGCATGTAGACGCCGACGAGCACGCGGGCCATCACGACGCCGCAAGCCACTTCGACGCCTGCGCGTATTGCGGGCTGCTCGCGCATCATCTGCCGGTCGCGTCGGCCGCGGCGCATGCGGTCACGCCTGCCGAGCGCGTCACGCGCGCGGTGCCCGTCGCGGCGGTCGACGCCGCCTGCTCGAAGTCGTTCAACGCCGCGTCTGCGCGCGCGCCGCCCATCGTTTCCTGAAGCCGTTCTCCGTCCGATCGCTTTGTTGTTCGTCAGGCGCCTGAGCGCCCGGCGACGCGCGCGCTCGCTCGTCAGCTCATTCAGGAAATTATTTCGCCATGTTCACGCTCCTCCCGCGAGCGCGCCGACACGCGCGCCGTCGCACCGTCGCGTCCTTGCACGCCGCACTGCCGCTGTCCCTCTTCGCTCATGCCGCATGGCCGGCCACGCCGGCAGCAGCAGCCGCTTCCGATACCGAGACCACGCTCGCGCCGGTAATGGTGAGCGCGCAGTCAGCGTCCCTGAAATCGCCGCTCGATCCGAACCTGCCCGCGAGCGTCGCGACCGTCACGGCGGACGAGTCACAGTACTGGAACGTCGTCACGCCCGAAGACATGCTCAAGTACGCGCCGAACATGGCGGTGCGCAAGCGCTTCATCGGCGACGTGAACGCGCCGATCGCCGTGCGCGGCACGAGCAACGCACAAACGGCGCGCGGCCTCGTGTATGCCGACGGCCTTCTGCTCAGCAATTTCCTCGGTAACACGTTCACCTTCGCGCCGCGCTGGTCGATGGTCTTCGCCGACGACATCGCGCGCACGGACGTCATCTACGGTCCTTACTCGGCGCTCTATCCGGGCAACTCGATCGGCGCGACCGTCGCGATCACGACGCGCATGCCGACGCAGTTCGAAGCCGACGCGAAAGTGCAGGCCTTCACGCAGCACTTCGATCTCTTCGGCGTCAACCGCAGCTTCAACGGCACGAACACAACCGCGACCATCGGCGACCGCATCGGCAAGCTGTCGTTTCTGATCGGCGTCGATCATCTGGAAAACACCGGGCAGCCGCTGCAATTCGCGACGCTCGCGCAGTCGAAGACGCCTGCCACCGCCGCCGACCGGCCCGTGACCGGCGCGACGTTCTACAACGATCAGAACGGCGCGCGCACGGCGGTGCTCGGCACGTCGTCCGAAGGCATCGAGCGCACGTTTCAGGACCAGTTGCGCGTGAAGCTCGCCTACGACATCACGAACACGCTGCAAGCCGGCTTCACGCTCGGTTACTGGCATCAGAAATACAACAGCGATACGACGACCTTTCTGCGCGACGCGGCCGGCAACCCGGTGTATAGCGGGCGCGTCAACATCGGCGGGTTCGGATACACGATTCCCGCCGCGACGTTCGCGCCGAGCATGGGATCGAGCGAAAACTTCCTCTACGGCCTCACGCTGCGCACGCACCACGACACCGGCTGGAACGCGGAAGCCATCGCGTCGTACTTCGACATCACGCAGAGCATCGCGCGTACGGCGAGTTCCGGCGTGCCCGGCGACGGCCCCGGCACGCTCACGGACGGCTCCGGATCGGGATGGAAGTCGCTCGATTTGCGCACGAGCTGGACGCCGACCGTGCGCTCGGGACTGGCCGCGCATGCGCTCTCGTTCGGCTACCACTACGACAATTACTTTCTCGACAACGTGAGCTCGAACACGGCCGCATGGCGCGATGGCGCGGGCATCTCGTTCGCCAACGCGTTCGGCGGGCGCACGCGCACGCAAGCGGTCTATGCGCAGGACGCGTGGCGCTTCCTGCCGCGCTGGGCGTTCACCTACGGCGTGCGTTACGAGAACTGGAACGCTTATGCCGGCACGCGGGCCGTCGGCGCGACATCGCTCGATTACGCCGATGCGAGCCAGAGCCACTGGTCGCCCAAGGCGTCGCTTTCGTTCGACGCCACCAACGACTTGACGCTGCGCGCATCCATCGGGCGGGCGTACCGCTTTCCGACTGTCGGCGAGCTGTTCCAGGGGCAGATCAACGGCGTGTCGATCGTCAACAGCAACCCTAACCTCCAGCCCGAGGACGATCTTTCGAAAGAACTGACCGCGGAATGGACGCACGGCAACGGCTTGTACCGCTTCACGCTCTTTCAGGATGACGTAAAGAACACCATCCTGAGTCAGACGAACACGACCGTCATTCCGAACGTCACCAACTTCCAGAACATCGACAAGGTGCGTTCGCGCGGCGCCGAAGCGAGCTACGAAGGGCAGGACGTGTGGCTGCGCGGACTCGATCTCGCGGCCAACGTCGCGTACACGCAGTCGAAGATTCTCGCCAACAGCGGCAATCCGGCGTCCGTCGGCAAGTACTTCTATCGCATTCCGCTGTGGCGGGCGAACGCGGTGGCGACGTATCGCGCGAACGCGAAAACCGCCGCGACGCTCGCGGTGCGTTATTCGGGACGCCAGTACAACACGCTCACCAACACGGACGTCAATCCGGACACGTATGGCGGCACGAGCACGTACGCCGTCGTCGATGCCAAGTTCTCCTACAAGCCCACGAAGCGCACGGAGCTGGGCATCGGCGTCGACAACCTTTTCGACCGTCGCTACTACGTCTTCCACCCGTATGCGGGACGCACGTTCTATGTCGAAGGACGCATCGGCATCTGATCTCCATTCATTCGCATTCGTTCGATCCCAAAGGACACGTCATGCACGCACCTTCCTTCACGCCCGCTTCGACTCAGAGCGACGCCGTCGCCGAGCGCCGCACGCTGTGGCGCTGGCACTTCTACGCCGGCCTCTTCGTGATGCCGCTTCTCGTCGTGCTCGCCATCACGGGCACGCTGTACTGCTTCCAGCCGCAGATCGAGCCGATGCTGTATCGCGACCGCATGATCGTCGCCGATACCCACGGCCCGCGTCTTTCCACCGATGCGCTGCTCGCCAAAGCCGTCGCTCACGAGCCGCGCGGCGCGGTGCCGACGCTCGCCCAGATCGACACGCGTCGCACGCGCAGCGCCGAATTCGTGTTCCGCCTGCCTTCGGGCGAGAGCGAAAGCGTGTACGTGAATCCGTACGACGGCGCGTTGCTCGGCACGCTCTCCGTCGAGCATCGGCTGATGAAGCAGATTCGCAATCTGCATCGCGGGCTCATGCTCGGCAAGACCGGTGAACTCGCGATGGAACTCGCGGGATGCTGGACGCTCGTGATGATAGGCACGGGCGTCGCGCTGTGGTGGCCTTGGAGCGGCGCGGGCCGTCGCGCGGGCGGCGTGTGGCTGCCGCGTCTTACGCTCGAGGGCCGCGCGTGGTGGCGCGATCTGCACGCGGTGGGCGGCGTGTGGCTCGCTATCGGCGCGCTTTTCTTCGTGCTCAGCGGACTGCCGTGGTCCGGATCGTGGGGCAAGCAGTTCAAGGCTCTGGCGACGTCCGCATCGCTCGGCTATCCGAAAGGGGCGTGGGGCGAGGCGCATGTGCATTCGAGCGTGCCCGCCGATCACGCGATGCACGCCATGCCGATGAAAATGGACGATCTCCCGCTGCATCAGACGCCGTGGGCCGTCGGCGCGACGGACGTGCCGCAGACCGCGAAGGCGTCGGCGGCGGCGAGCCTCTCTCTCGACGATGTGATTGCGCTCGCCGCGAAACAGGGCGTGACGAGCGACTACGGGATCGCGCTGCCCACGTCGCCGACGGGCGTCTACACGGTGTCGTATTTCCCCGCCGATCCACGCTCGGAACGCACGCTGCACATCGACCAATACAGCGGCCGCGTGCTGTCCGACATCTCGTACGGCACCTATGGCACGGTCGCGCGGTACATCTCGTATGGCACGTCCTTGCACATGGGGCGCTATTTCGGCTTTGCCAATCAGATCGTGTGTGCGGCGATCTCGCTCGGGCTGGCCGCGCTGTCCGTCACCGGCTTCGTGATGTGGTTCAAGCGCCGTCCGTCGCGCACGCTCGGCGCGCCGTCGCGGCCGGCAAAACGTCCGCCGATGCACGCGTGGAGAGCCGGCCTCGCGCTCGTCGGCGCGGTTTTCCCGTTGATGGGTCTGACGATGCTCGCCGTCTGGTGTCTCGACCGCCTCGCGTTCGGCGCGCGGGCACGAGCGCAGGGCTGACGCTATTAGGCGACGCCGAAGCTCGAGCGCGTCAGTTGCTCCGCTTCGTTTGGCGTCGCGAATGGCGACATCAAGCGCGAGTCGGGGCGGGGTCAGCGCAAACCAGACGGCGGCCTTTTCTCATGCGCCGCCGAACTTCAAGCGCGTCAGTTGCTCCGCTTCGTTAGCGAGCAGACGCGCGGCGTCGCGAATGGCGACATCGAGCGTGATAGGCCCGGGCGCGGGCGAGAATCGGGGCGCGGTCGTAAGCGCAGATCTAGCGCCGCCCCATTCTCATGCGACGCCGAACATCAAGCGCGTCAGTTGCTCCGCTTCGTTAGCGAGCAGACGCGCGGCGTCGCGAATGGCGACATCGAGCGTGATCGGGCCGGGCGCGGGCGAGAACCCGGCGCAGTCACAGGCGCAAATCTAGCGCCGCCCCTTTCTGATGCGACGCCGAACATCAAGCGCGTCAGTTGCTCCGCTTCGTTGGCGAGCAGACGCGCGGCGTCGCGAGTGGCGACACCGAGCGTGATAGGCCCGGGCGTGGACGAGAATCGGGGCGCGGTCTCGTAGGCGCAGATCTAGCGCCGCCCCTTTCTGATGCGACGCCGAACTTCAAGCGCGTCAGTTGCTCCGCTTCGTTGGCGAGCAGAGGCGCGGCGTCGCGAATCGCGACATCCAGCGTGATTGGGCCGGGGTGCGGGCGAGAATCGGGGAGCGGTCACAGGCGCAAATCTAGCGCCGCCCCTTTCTGATGCGACGCCGAACATCAAGCGCGTCAGTTGCTCCGCTTCGTTGGCGAGCAGACGCGCGGCGTCGCGAGTGGCGACACCGAGCGTGATCGGGCCGGGCGCGGGCGAGAACCCGGCGCGGTCACAGGCGCAAATCTAGCGCCGCCCCTTTCTCACGCGACGCCGAATTTCAAGCGCGTCAGTTGCTCCGCTTCATTGGCGAGCAGACGCGCGGCGTCGCGAATGGCGACATCGAGCGTGATCGGGCCGGGCGCGGGCGAGAAGCATCCGCTGAAGAATTCCGAGAGGCGCGGCAGCGCGGCCGGATCGATCGCGCCGGAGAGCAGCGACGCCGGCACCCCCGACGCCCGCGCATGCTTGCACGCGATGAAGGGCGCTTTGCCATGCAGGGTCTGCACGTCGGAGCGGCCTTCGCCCGTGATCAGCCAGTTCGCGCCTTCCAGCGCCGCGTCGAGACCGATTTCACGCGCGACGACTTCCGCGCCGGTCTCGAAGCGCGCGCCCAGCATGTGCAGCGCGAAGCCGAGACCGCCCGCCGCGCCGGCGCCCGGCTCATTTCGTTTCACGAGACCCATAGCCGGTTCGAGCCGGTCCGCGAAATGGGCGAGGGCGGCGTCGATGGTAGCGATCTGCTCGGGCGTCACGCCCTTCTGCGGCCCGAAGACGGCGGTCGCGCCGTGCTCGCCGGTGAGCGGATTATCGACGTCCGACATGCCGACGAACTCCGCTTCCTTCACGCGCGGGTCGAGCCCCGATGCGTCGACCCGCGCGATTCTCGCCAGCGACGACGGCACCGGCGCGAGTTCGTTGCCGTCGGCGTCGAAGAGCTTCACGCCGAGGCCGACGAGCAGCCCGGCGCCGCCGTCGTTCGTGCTGCTGCCGCCGAGCGCGACGAAGAACCGGCGCGCGCCGGAGTCGAAGAGCGCGCGGATCGCCTCGCCCATGCCGAGCGTGCTGCGTTCGGTAACGGGCACGGCCATGCCGTCCGGGTCCGTGATGCCGACGACCTCCGCCGTCTCGATCATCGCGCTGCCGTCGGCGAGCAGGCCCGTCGCGGCGTCGCGGCGTGCCGCCGCCGCGCCGCGCACGTTGAGCATGCGGCGCTCGCCGCCGGCCGCGAGCATCGCGTCGAGGGTGCCTTCGCCGCCATCGGCCATCGGGCGAATGCGGATTTGCGCGTCGGGCCGCGCCCGCCTGATGCCTTCCGCGATCGCGTTCGCGACGCCTTGCGCGGAGAGCGATCCCTTGAACGAATCGGGCGCGATGACGACAACGGGAGCGGGCGTGGCGGACGTAGTAGGCATGGTGTCTCGAATGTTCTGTTTGAGGCGCGGCGTCGAACAACTGCGCGCAGATTGGGTCAACGACGCGCGGCAAGCTTAGCAGCGCGCTTTGTCCGGCAAAATAGCGCGGCTGCGATAGCGGGAATTGTGCGCGGCCGCGACCGTCCGGAAAACGGGGATTTACGCCGTATCCGCGCCCTAAATCCGCCAAAAACCCCGCGAAACGCTTCATGCGCGTTCGCGCAAGCAGGCCGGCCTGATTTGTTTGCTAAAATGCTGGGCTCTGTTGGCTGACTCGCTCGGCGACGGTCCGGGCGTCTTCGAAACGCGCATGACGTGCGCTTTCGCGAATCGGGCGTCGAAGTGGCGAGCGCCGGCAAGCTCACCGGACCCGCGCCTTTAGAACCGCGGAAGAACCGACCACCGAACGAACACCGAATTACTCTAGGACGATTGAAGCCATGGCTAACGTAGTTGAAAACCTCGGCAAGCTCGAACGCCGCCTGACCATTTCCCTGCCGAAAGACTCGGTGCAGAGGGAAGTGGATTCGCGCATCCGTCAGTTGGCCAAGAACGTGCGCATGCCGGGCTTCCGCCCGGGCAAGGTGCCGCTCAAGATGGTGACGCAGCAGTACGGCGGCCAGGTCGAGGCCGAAGTGCTGAGCGACAAGGTCGGCAAAGAGTTCTTCGATGTCACGCGCGCGGAAAACCTGCGCGTCGCGGGCCAGCCGAGCTTCGCGCCGAAGGCCGAGCCGGCCGCCGACGCGTACGCGTTCGACGCGACCTTCGAGGTCTACCCGGAAGTGAAGCTGGGCG
Organism: Caballeronia sp. BCC1704; assembly: GCF_902833455.1. NCBI lineage: Bacteria > Pseudomonadati > Pseudomonadota > Betaproteobacteria > Burkholderiales > Burkholderiaceae > Caballeronia > Caballeronia sp. BCC1704. The sequence goes on from NZ_CADFFT010000001.1 coordinate 1,767,821, forward strand.
ATGTCGCCACCGCTGAAATCGAGCGCACCGTCACCACCATTTCGGAAGCCGAAGTCGACCGCACGCTGGAAATCCTGCGCAAGCAGCGCGTGCATTTCCACCCGCGCGGCGAAGGCGGCGAGCACGGCGACGGCGGCGCGGACACGGCGGCGCAGAACGGCGACCGCGTGACGCTCGACTTCGTCGGCAAGCTGGACGGCGTGGAATTCGAAGGCGGCAGCGCACAGGACTTCGCGTTCGTGCTCGGCGAAGGCCGCATGCTGCCCGAGTTCGAACAAGCGGCGACCGGCCTGAAGGTCGGCGAAACGCGCGAATTCGACCTGAAGTTCCCCGAGGACTACCACGGCAAGGAAGTGGCGGGCAAGACGGCGCAATTCACGATCACTGTGAAAAAGGTCGAATGGCCCCATATGCCCGCAGTGGACGCGGAATTCGCGAAGTCGCTGGGCATCGAAGACGGCGATCTCACGAAGATGCGCGCCGAGATCAAGGACAACTTGGAACGCGAAGCCAAGCGCCGCACGCAGCAGATCGTGAAGAACCAGGTCATGGACGCGCTCCTGAAGATTTCGGAGCTGGACGTGCCGAAGGCGCTGATCGAGCAGGACCAGCAGCGTCTGGTGGAAATGGCCCGTCAGGACCTACAGCAGCGCGGCGTGCCGAACGCAGCGGACGCGCCGATTCCGGCGGAAATGTTCGCCGAGCAGGCCGAGCGCCGCGTCAAGCTGGGCCTCGTGCTGGCCGAGCTGGTGAAGGCGAACGACCTGCAGGCGAAGCCCGAACAGATCCGCGCTGAAGTGGACGAATTCGCGAAAAGCTACGAAGACCCGAAGGAAGTCGTCCGCTGGTATTATTCGAACCAGCAGCGCCTCGCCGAAATGGAAGCGTACGTCGTGGAAAGCAACGTCGTCGAATTCGTGCTCGGCAAGGCCAAGGTGACCGACAAGGAAGTTAGCTTCGAGGAACTGGCCAGCGCAACGGCGCAAGCCTGACGCGGAAAGCCAAGGGGCGTGCGGGGTCGTCGGAGGGCGGCCCGCACGCCTTTTTTGCATTAAAGTTGTGCATGCACGTGCCGTTCTTTTGGATGTTCCTTCGTCGATCAGTATCCCTATTCCGAACAAGGAAATTGCATGACCTTTCGCGCTGAATTGCTCGATACGTTGGCGTCCCACGCTCCGCGGGACTTCGAAGCCCAGGCGCTCGGCCTCGTCCCGATGGTCGTGGAAACGAGCGGCCGTGGCGAACGTGCCTACGACATCTATTCCCGGCTCCTCAAGGAGCGCGTGGTGTTCCTCGTCGGCGAGGTCAACGACCAGTCGGCGAATCTCGTCGTCGCCCAGCTGCTGTTCCTCGAAAGCGAGAATCCCGACAAGGACATCAGCCTGTACATCAACAGCCCGGGCGGTTCGGTTTCGGCCGGCATGGCGATCTACGACACCATGCAGTTCGTGAAGCCGGACGTCTCCACGCTGTGCATGGGGCTTGCTGCCAGCATGGGCGCGTTCCTGCTGGCGTCGGGCGCGAAGGGCAAGCGCGTCGCGCTGCCCAACGCCCGCGTGATGATTCACCAGCCGCTCGGCGGCGCGCGCGGCCAGGCGTCGGACATCGAAATTCAGGCGCGGGAAATCCTGTACCTGAAGGAGCGTCTGAACCAGTTGCTGTCGCATCACACGGGTCAGCCGGTCGAGCGCATCGCGCGCGACACGGATCGCGACAATTTCATGTCGGGCGACGACGCGCAAGCCTACGGCATCGTCGACCAGGTGCTGCACAAGCGTCCCTGAAGGCGTCCGGAGCGGCGCCGCGCCGGCCCCGGAAACAGGGCTGGGCAATGCGGATGGCGCATGCGGCGCAACGCCAAAACGCCCTTCGTGGCAGGCGCGCGGAGTCGAATCTGCGTGGCCGGATCGAAGGGCGTATCATGTAACAAGAGTGTCCGGAGGCTTACACATTTATGGCGGACAAAAAAGGTTCCAGCAGCGAAAAGCTGCTGTACTGCTCGTTCTGCGGAAAGAGCCAGCATGAGGTGAAGAAGCTCATTGCCGGCCCGTCGGTGTTCATCTGCGATGAATGTATCGACCTGTGCAACGAGATCATTCGCGATGAAGCGGCCGGCGCGGCGGAAGAGGCCGGGCTGACCAAGTCCGACCTGCCGAGCCCGCAGGAAATCAGCGACATCCTGAATCAGTACGTGATCGGCCAGGAACGCGCGAAGAAGATTCTCGCGGTGGCCGTGTACAACCATTACAAGCGGCTCAAGCACCTCGACAAGAAGGACGACATCGAGCTGTCGAAGAGCAACATCCTGCTGATCGGGCCGACCGGCTCCGGCAAGACGCTGCTCGCGCAGACGCTCGCGCGCATGCTGAACGTGCCGTTCGTGATCGCGGACGCCACCACGCTCACCGAAGCGGGTTACGTCGGCGAAGACGTCGAGAACATCATTCAGAAGCTGCTGCAGAACTGCAACTACGAAGTCGACAAGGCGCAGCGCGGCATCGTCTATATCGATGAAATCGACAAGATCAGCCGCAAGTCGGACAACCCGTCCATCACGCGCGACGTGTCGGGCGAGGGCGTGCAGCAGGCGCTGCTGAAGCTCGTGGAAGGCACCATGGCATCGGTGCCGCCGCAGGGCGGGCGCAAGCATCCGAACCAGGACTTCATCCAGGTCGATACGACGAACATTCTGTTCATCTGTGGCGGCGCGTTCGACGGTCTGGAGAAGGTCATCACGGACCGCACGGAAAAGACCGGCATCGGTTTTGGCGCGAGCGTGAAGAGCAAGCAGGATCGCGACGCGGGCGAAGTGCTGCGCGAAGTCGAACCGGAAGATCTGATCAAGTTCGGCCTGATTCCTGAGCTGATCGGCCGTCTGCCCGTCGTGGCGACGCTCGGCAAGCTGGACGAAGCCGCGCTCGTGAAGATTCTCATCGAGCCGAAGAACGCGCTGGTGAAGCAGTATCACAAGCTCTTCGCCATGGAACGCGTGGAACTGGAGATTCGTCCGGCCGCGCTGCAGGCCATCGCGCAAAAGGCGATTCGCCGCAAGACCGGCGCGCGCGGGCTGCGCTCGATTCTGGAACAGGCGTTGCTCGACGTGATGTACGAACTGCCGACGATGAAGGGCGTGTCGAAGGTGATCGTCGATGACAACACCATCGACGGCGACGGCAAACCGTTGCTCATCTACGAAGACGCACCGAAAGTAGCAGGGTCGAACTAAATCGGGCTGTGTGTCGGCGAGAGGCCGTTCATGGCGACGTGAACGGCCTTTGTTTTTATTTTTCGGTTTATCTTGTGGACGTTACTGACGAACTTGGACTACCGACTTTTCCCTTCCGATAAAGGCTTGCAATAGCTCTTAACGGCCTTACTTACGAACGAACCGATTCCATTAATGGGGAAATGAAATGTCAGGAACCCAACTCCTCCCGCAGGAACGCATCACGTTGCCGCTGCTCCCGCTGCGCGACGTAGTCGTGTTCCCGCACATGGTGATTCCGCTCTTCGTTGGGCGGCCCAAGTCGATCAAGGCACTCGAAGCCGCGATGGAAGGCGGCAAGCACATCATGCTCGTCGCCCAGAAAACGGCGGCGAAAGATGAGCCGACCGAAAAAGACATGTACGAAGTGGGATGTGTCGCCAACATCCTGCAAATGCTGAAGCTGCCGGACGGCACCGTGAAAGTGCTCGTCGAAGGCTTGCAGCGCGCGAAGACGCTCTCGATCGAAGAGCAGGAAACCCAGTTCTCCTGCGACGTGATGCCGCTCGAACCGGACCACGCCGACAGCGCCGAGACTGAAGCCCTGCGCCGCGCGATCGTCTCGCAGTTCGATCAGTACGTGAAGCTCAACAAGAAGATTCCGCCGGAGATCCTGACCTCGCTGTCGGGTATCGACGAGGCGGGTCGTCTCGCTGACACCATCGCCGCGCATCTGCCGCTCAAGCTCGACCAGAAGCAGCACATCCTCGAGATGTTCCCGGTCATCGAGCGGCTGGAGCACCTGCTTGCGCAGCTCGAAGCTGAAATCGACATTCTGCAGGTCGAGAAGCGCATCCGTGGGCGCGTGAAGCGTCAGATGGAAAAGAGCCAGCGCGAGTACTACCTGAACGAACAGGTCAAGGCCATCCAGAAGGAACTGGGCGAAGGCGAAGAAGGCGCGGATCTCGAAGAACTCGAGAAGCGCATCGCCGCCGCGCGCATGCCGAAGGAAGCCAAGAAGAAGGCCGACGCCGAGCTCAAGAAGCTGAAGCTGATGTCGCCGATGTCCGCTGAAGCGACCGTCGTGCGCAACTACATCGACACGCTGATCGGCTTGCCGTGGCGCAAGAAGAGCAAGGTCAACAACGACCTCTCGAACGCGGAACGCGTGCTCGACGAAGACCACTTCGGCCTCGAAAAGGTCAAGGAACGCATTCTCGAATATCTCGCGGTTCAGCAACGCGTCGAGAAGGTGAAAGCGCCGATCCTGTGCCTCGTCGGGCCTCCGGGCGTCGGCAAGACCTCGCTTGGGCAGTCCATCGCCCGCGCGACGAATCGCAAGTTCGTGCGCATGGCGCTCGGCGGCGTGCATGACGAGTCCGAGATTCGCGGCCACCGTCGCACGTACATCGGCTCGATGCCGGGCAAGATTTTGCAAAGTCTGGCGAAGGTCGGCGTGCGCAATCCGCTTTTCCTGCTCGACGAAGTCGACAAGATGGGCATGGATTTCCGCGGCGATCCGGCTTCCGCGCTGCTCGAAGTGCTGGATCCGGAACAGAACCATACGTTCGCGGACCACTACATCGAAGTGGACTTCGACCTGTCGGACGTGATGTTCGTCGCGACGTCGAACTCGCTGAACATTCCGCCGCCGCTGCTCGACCGGATGGAAGTGATTCGCCTCTCGGGTTACACCGAGGACGAGAAGGTCAGCATCGCGCAGCGTTACCTGCTGCCGAAGCAAAAGCGCAACAACGGCCTGAAGGAAGGCGAGATCGAGGTAGCGGAACAAGCCATCCGCGACATCATTCGCTACTACACGCGTGAAGCGGGCGTGCGTTCGCTCGAGCGTGAAGTGTCGAAGATCTGCCGCAAGGTCGTGAAGATGCTGCTCCTGAAGAAGGCGGAAGGCGCGGTGAAGGTGGACGGTTCGAACCTCGACACGTTCCTCGGCGTGCGCAAGTACGACTTCGGTCTGGCCGCGAAGGAAAACCAGATCGGTCAGGTGACGGGTCTCGCGTGGACGGAAGTGGGCGGCGATCTGCTCACGATCGAAGCGGCGGTCATGCCGGGCAAGGGCGGCGTGATCCGCACCGGTTCGCTCGGCGACGTGATGAAGGAATCCGTCGAGGCGGCGCGCTCGGTCGTGCGCTCGCGCTCGCGGCGTCTCGGCATCACGGATGAGTCGTTCGAGAAGAAGGACATCCACATCCACGTGCCGGAAGGCGCGACGCCGAAGGACGGTCCGTCCGCCGGTATCGCGATGACGACGGCGCTCGTGTCCGTGCTGACCGGCATTCCGGTGCGCGCGGACGTGGCGATGACCGGCGAAATCACGCTGCGCGGCGAAGTGCTGCCGATCGGCGGGTTGAAGGAGAAGCTGCTCGCGGCGCATCGCGGCGGCATCAAGCTCGTGCTGATCCCGGAAGAGAACACGAAGGATCTGGCCGACATCCCCGACAACGTGAAGAACGCCATCGAGATCGTGCCGGTTCGCTGGATCGACCGCGTGCTGGAACTGGCGCTGGAACGTCTGCCCGAACCGTTGCCGGAGGAGGAAGCGAAAGCGACCCCGGTGGCAGCGGAAGCGCAGAAAGACCAGCCCGCTACGGGCGACGTCGTGAAACACTGAGCGTCTCAAGGCATCAATCGAAACCCGCGGCTTCGTCCGCGGGTTTTTTTTCGGCTGCCGCTTCTAAGTCGCCCGAGCACGCGTTCCAATCGGGCGCAACCCTCGTTGACACGGCAGTTTCGGCTGCGTTTAATGGCCGCGCATCGGCTCAGGCGCGATGCGGTTCGCGAATGACGGCGGACCGAAAAATCGATTACAACGTGCCATTACAGATTTGGGGAAACAATGAACAAGACGGAACTGATCGACCATATCGCGCAGCAAGCCGATATATCCAAGGCAACGGCCGGGCGAGCGCTCGAAGCGGTCATCGACGGCGTGCGGGCGACGCTGGAAAAGGGCGATTCAGTGACGCTCGTCGGCTTCGGCACCTTCGCGGTAGGCGAGCGCGTCGCCCGCACCGGTCGCGATCCGCGCACGGGCGCGGCGATCACCATCGAAGCGGCAAAAATTCCCAAGTTCCGCGCTGGTAAAGCCCTGAAGGATGCGCTAAACTAGCTGACTCGCTGGGAACGGTGCAATTCACCGGTTCTTCTGTTCCAGGCGAACAGAAATCCGGGTGCTTAGCTCAGTTGGTAGAGCGGCGCCCTTACAAGGCGTAGGTCGGGAGTTCGAGCCTCTCAGCACCCACCACTTCCAGCGGCACGCAGTACATTGATGCAGTAGCAGCACCCAGGAGCGGTAGTTCAGTCGGTTAGAATACCGGCCTGTCACGCCGGGGGTCGCGGGTTCGAGTCCCGTCCGCTCCGCCAAGAACGACCGGAAATCCCGCAAGCTTCACGGCTTGCGGGATTTTTATTTTGGCCGCGTCTCGTTAAGTATCCTAATTATTCTCAAGTTGCAGTTGGCGCAACGATTCGGGCGAGGATGGGACATCACGCGTCGATCAAACGAAAGATCACAGCATCAAAAAGCGGAAAACGCCGCCGGCTTTCGCCTTTTCCCCTCCCGCTGTTGTAATATCGAGCGTTTTGTCTAACCTCGCAGCGCAACGCATGCTCGACTTCTTCCGCAACCACCAGCGCCTGATGATGGCCCTGCTGATTCTCATCATCGTGCCCGGACTGGGTATCGTCGGGATTCAGGGCTTCAGCAACTTCTTCGACGAAAGCGCTTACGTCGCCAGCGTGAACGGTCACAAGATCACCCGCGCCGAATACGAAAGCGCCTTCCGGCAGCAGGTCGACCGCGCCCGCGCCATGCTCGGCGCGCAGTTCGATCCCAAAATGTTCGATTCGCCCGAGACGCGCAGCGCGATGGTGAACAGCCTCGTGCAGCAACGCGTCATGGCCGACGAAACTCAGCGCTTGCATCTCACGGCTTCGGACGACGCCGTGCGCCGCGCGCTGCTGTCCGATCCGGGCATTGCGTCGTTGCGCAAGCCGGACGGCACCATCGACCTCGACCGTTACAAGCAGCTTCTCGCCATGCAGGGCATGACGCCCGCGCAATACGACGAACGCATGCGCTACACGATAGCGAACGATCAGATTCCGTCGAGCATTCAGCAGAGCGCGTTCACGTCGAAGTCGCTTGCGCAGAACCTGACGGAACTGGCCGAACAGCGCCGATCGGTGCAAGGGCTGTCGCTGCGCAGCGCGGACTACACCGCGAAGGTCCAGCCGACCGACGCGCAACTGCATGCTTACTACGACGCACATCGCAACGCATTCGCGACGCCCGAGACCGCGACGATCCAGTATCTCGTGCTGTCGCCGGCCGCGCTCGCGGCGGCATCGAAGCCGAGCGACGCCGACCTCAAGAAGTTCTACGACGACAACATCCAGCGTTACCGCACGCAGGGCGAAGTGCGCGCGAGCCACATTCTGATCAACGCGCCGAAGGACGCCAGCGCCGCCGACAAAGCCAAGGCGAAGCAGAAGGCCGAAGCGCTGCTCGCACAAGTGAAGGCGCATCCGGACCAGTTCGCGGATATCGCCAAGAAGAATTCGGATGACCAGGGCTCGGCCGAAAAGGGCGGCGATCTCGGTTACTTCGCGCCCGGCCAGATCGCGGGCGGCAAGGCATTCGACGACGCCGCATTCAGCCTGAAAAAGGGCGAGGTCAGCAACATCGTCGAATCGGACTTCGGCTATCACATCATTCAGGCGACGGATGTGAAGCCCGCCGCGACGAAGCCGTTCGAGGAAGTAAAGGACGCCGTCGCGAAGGACTACGCCGCGCAGCAGGGCTCGAAGGGCTTCGCGGACAGTGCGCAGGGCTTCACGGACCTCGTCTACGAGAAAGAGAAGTCGCTTCAGCCCGCCGCCGACAAGTACAAGCTGACGATCCAGACCGCCACGGTCGGACCGAAGCCGAATCCGCAGTTGCCGCCGGACAATCCGCTCAACAACGCGAAGTTCCTCGCGGCCGTGTTCGCGCCGGATTCGGTGAAGCAGCACTACAACACGCAGGCGATCGACGTGGGCAACAACACGCTGATCGCGGCGCGCGTGACCGACTACAAGGCGCCGACGGTGCCCGCGTTCGACGCCGTCAAGGACGCCGTGCGCACGAGGGTCGTCGCGGAACAGGCTGCGGCGCTCGCGCACAAGGAAGGCGAGGCGAAGCTCGCGGAACTGCAGAAGTCGAAGTCGGCGGAGGGCTTCACGTCGGCCGTCACGGTCTCGCGCAACGACGCGCAAGGCTTGCCGCCTGCCGCGCTCGCGGCGATTTTCAAGGCGGACGCCTCGAAACTGCCGGCGTATGTGGGCGTCGATCTGGGCGCGGACGGCTACGCCATTTATCGCGTGAACGGGATCGAGAAGGCCGCTCCGGTCGCAGCGGACCGACTCGCGGGCGCGCAGCAGCAGATCGCGCAGGTGTACGGGCAGGCCGAAATGGAAGCCTATATCGACTCACTGAAGGCGCGCTCGAAGGTCAAGCTCAGCGCGGCGCCTGCGCCGTCCGCGAACGAGTAGCATCTCAAGCGTCGCTAACGAAAAAGCCCCCGCGTCCGGAAGGAGCGGGGGCTTTGTCTTGGCCGTCATCCGCGAATCAGCCGCCTGCGATGTCTCGGCACATCACAGAGCGAACGCGGACTTACAGGCAGCCTTGAATGTCGCCGGTCGCGTCGCTGCCGGCTGCGCCCGAGGCGCGGAAGCCGACCCACGTACCCGAGCCGGACCACGACGGACGCACCACGGCCGCCGCGCCGTTAGGCGGCTGCTGGCCCGGAACGAACACGTCGACGGCCTGATCGTTCGCGAGCGTGTCTTGCGAAATCACTTGCTGCTGCGACTTCGTCGCCCACTGCTGGGAGATGCATTGCGCGACCACCTTCGGCGCCTTCTGGCTCGTACCGACTTGCTGCACGCCGGCAGGCGGCTGTGCGGCACAGGCAGAGATCGCAACGGTCAATGCGAGCAAGGGGATATGTTTCACGTGACCTCCTTGTAGAGTCGCTCGATGTCGAGCGGGTTATAAGAGTGACGCGAGTCTGATGATTGAATCCTGGCCGCGTTCCGCGTTATTCCCGCCGCTACTGCGCTTGTGTTCCGCTACTGCGAAGCGCTCGCGCCCAGCAAGGGTTTCAACGTCGGCCAGACGTTGTTCAATAGCAAGGGTTGCGCCTGAGCCGTCGGATGAATCTGGTCGGACTGAAACATCGATGGCTTGTCTTCGATGCCGGCGAGCAGGAACGGCACGAGCGCGACGTGCTTGTCCTTGGCGATGCGCTCATACACCGCGTGGAACTTTTGCGAATAGTCCGGGCCGTAGTTGGGCGGCACGTACATGCCGATGAGCAGCACTTTCGCGTGCGCCGCCTGCGACGCGTCGACGATGCCGCGAAGGTTCGCCTCCGTGGTCGCGAGTGGCACGCCGCGCAGCGCATCGTTGGCGCCGAGTTCGACGATGACGACCGACGGCTTGATGCGCGTGAGCACGGCAGTGAGCCGGGCGCGTCCGCCGCTCGTCGTGTCGCCGCTGATGCTCGAATTGGCGACGCTATAATCGAGACGCTCTTTAACCAGCCGCTCGCGCAGCAGCGCGACCCAGCCGGTATCGCGCGGCAGGCCATATTCCGCCGAAAGACTGTCGCCCAGCACGACGATGGCGGGCTTCATTTGCGCGTCGGCAGCTTCAGCATTCGAGAAAGCGGCCGCTGACAACATCATGCTCGCGATCGCAGCCTTCACGAAGCCGCGCGCGCTCCAGTTCTTATTCAAGGTGTCCATGCAAAACAATACTGAGCCGGTCATCGAAGTTCGGGGATTGAGCAAACGGGTGAAGGACGCCACGGGCGAGCTGACGATTCTGGACAACATCGACCTGTCCATCGCGAAGGGTAGCAGCGTGGCGATCGTCGGCGCATCGGGATCGGGCAAGTCGACGTTGCTCGGCTTGCTCGCGGGATTGGACAGCGCGAGCGACGGCTCGGTTCGCCTGCTCGGCAAGGACCTGTCGGCACTGAACGAAGACGAGCGCGCCGCGCTCAGAAGCGGCGCGGTCGGTTTCGTGTTCCAGTCGTTCCAGTTGATGCCGCATCTGACCGCGCTCGAAAACGTCATGCTGCCGCTCGAACTGCGCGCCGAGATGCCGCATGACCAGATCGCGCAGCGCGCGCGCTCGCTGCTCGATCAGGTCGGTCTCTCGCAACGGACCGGGCATTACCCAAAGCTGCTTTCGGGCGGCGAACAACAGCGGGTTGCGCTCGCGCGCGCCTTCGTCACGCATCCCGCCATTCTTTTCGCCGACGAACCCACGGGCAGCCTCGACGCCGCGACCGGCTACGCAATCATCGACCTGATGTTCGAGATGAATGCGCGCAACGGCGCGACGCTCGTGCTCGTCACGCACGACACGGAACTCGCGCAACGCTGCGACGCGACGGTGACGATCGAAGCGGGGCGGCTCGTCAACGGGCTCGCCGTCTAGACACGAAAACGCCCGCATCGGCGAAGATGCGGGCGTCTGCACAAACGGCAATTTAGCGCTTGAGCGCCTTGCGCGCGCGTTCGATCAACGCGGACGTCGACGAATCGTGCTTGGCCGGGTCCACGCTCGCTGCCGTGATATCCGCCTCGACGACCTTGCCCAGAATCTTGCCCAATTCGACGCCCCACTGGTCGAACGAATTGATGTCCCACACGGTTCCCTGCACCAGCACCTTGTGCTCGTAAAGCGCGATCAGCGCGCCGAGCGACTGCGGGGTGAGCGCGTCGAGCAGGATGGTCGTCGTCGGCCGGTTGCCGGGGAAGCTCAGGTGCGTCGCGAGTTCTTCCTTGCCCGGACCGGCGACCTTCTTCGCTTCTTCGAGCGTGCGGCCGAGCATCAGCGCTTCGCTCTGCGCAAAACAGTTCGCAAGCAGCTTCGCGTGATGATCGACGAGCGGGTGTTCCGGCGTCAGCAGCGCGATGAAGTCGATCGGGATGATGGTCGGCCCTTGATGCAGCATCTGGAAGAACGCGTGCTGGCCGTTCGTGCCGGGCTCGCCCCAGATCACCGCGGCGGTCGGGTAGTCGACCATGCCGCCGTCGAGCGTCGCGGACTTGCCGTTGCTTTCCATCTCCAGTTGCTGAAGATACGACGGCAAATACTCCAGCGCCTGTGAATACGGCGCGACGAGATCGCTTTGCGAGCCGAAGAAGTTGCGATACCAGATGCCGATCATGCCCATCAGCACTGGCAGGTTCTGCGCGAGCGGCGCGGTGCGGAAATGCTGATCCATCGCGTCGGCGCCTTGCAGCAGCGCTTCGAAGTTCTGCGGGCCGACCGACAGCATGATCGACAGTCCGACCGCCGACCACAGCGAATAGCGCCCGCCGACCCAGTCCCACATCTCGAAGACGTTCTCCTTCGCGATGCCGAACTTCACGACCTCGGCCGTATTCGCCGACACGCCGACGAAGTGCTTCGACAGCTGGTCTTCCGGACAGCCTTGTTTCAGGAACCAGTCGCGCATGGAGTGCGCGTTGGTCATGGTTTCGAGCGTGGTGAAGGTCTTCGAGACGACGATGGCGAGCGTCTCTTCCGCGTCGATCTGTTGCAGCACGCTATAGAGATCGGCGCCGTCGACGTTGGAGACGAAGTGCGTGTCCAGTTCCTTCGACGCGAGATGATGCAGCGCGTGCACGACCATCTTCGGCCCGAGGTCCGAGCCGCCGATGCCGATGTTCACCACATGGCGAATGCGCTTGCCGGTATAGCCGGTCCACGAACCGCCGCGGACTTTGTCGGCGAACGCGGCCATCTTCGCTTTTTCTTTCTGCACCTGTTCGTGGAACGGCGCATCGGGCGACTGCGCGCGCAGCGCCGTGTGCAGCGCGGCGCGGCCTTCGGTGACGTTCACGGTTTCGCCGGCGAACATCGCGTCGCGGCGCTTCGTGACGCCGGCTTCTTCGGCGAGCTGGACGAGCAGTTCGAGCGTGGCGTCGGTGATGCGGTTCTTCGAGAAATCGATCGTGAGGCCGCCGCCTTCGAACGTCAGGCGCTCGGCGCGCGTCGGCGCCGTGTCGTTTTGCGGCGCGAACCAGTCGCGCAGGCGCTCGCCGGAGATGGCATCGTAGTGCGATTGGAGCGCCGACCAGGCAGGGTGCGATTTGAGCGTCATAGCGGTCTGATAGTCCAGAGTGACAGTGGGAAACGTCCGTGCGGATGCGGTTTGCCGAGGCTGCGTACTGCGACCATCGAAGGTTCGTGAACGCGGTGCGTGCCGCCGCGGATGCCCGAATCGAAGCAACGAATCAAAGGGAGTATAGCGACGATGCGTGAATGGATGCTTGCAAGCCGTCACACGCGCCGCGGCGTTAGCCGTTCGGCGGATAAAACAGGCGGTTGATGAGACTGCGTACCTCGGGCGCGAGTTCGCCCGCCGTGAGCCCGGCCGGTCCGATGCCGCGACCGGTCAGCGACTGCGCGGCCAGTCCGTGCAGATAGACGCCCGCGAGCGCCGCTTCGTACTGCGGCAGCTTTTGCGCGAGCAATGCGCCGATCAGGCCGCCGAGCACGTCGCCGGTGCCGCCTGTGGCGAGTCCCGCGTTGCCGGTCGGATTCACGGCGACGCGGCCATCCGGCGACGCGATCACGGTGCCCGATCCTTTCAGCACGACGACAGCTGCGTAGCGCGCCGAAAGCTGGCGCGCTGCGGCAATGCGATCCGCCTGCACGGCTTTCGCGTCGGATTGCAGAAGCCGCGCGGCCTCCAGCGGATGAGGCGTCAGCACGCACGGATCGCCCGCGCGGCCGCGCGCCGCGACTTCGCCCGCGAGCGCGTCGTCAGTCGCGACGAGATTGAGCGCGTCCGCATCGAGGAGCTTGGGCATGTCTAGCTTGAGGACATCGGCGAGCACGCGCTTCGCGCGATCCGTCTTGCCCATGCCGCAGCCGATGGCGAGCGCATCCGTCTTGTCGAGCGCGAAGCCGTCGACGTGATGCAGCATCAGCTCGGGATGCGGCGGGTCGTAGGGCGGGCCGCCTTCGCCCAGAAACGCGACGTGGACCTTGCCCGCGCCCGCGTAGAGCGCCATGCGCGCCGCGAGAATCGGCGCGCCGCACATGCCCGTGTCGCCGCCCACGACGGCCAGCGTGCCGAACGTGCCCTTGTTGGTCGCGAAGTCGCGCGGCGGCAGGCTCGCCCGGAAAAGCGACGTCGCGTTGAGCACGATCGCGGGCGCGGCGGGCGGCTCCACGTCCAGCGTCGCGACGTGCAGCGTGCCGCAGAGATCGCGGCCGAGCGCGGTGATGAGACCCGGCTTCGCGCCGATGAAGGTGATCGTCGTGTTCGCGCAGAGCGCCTCGCCGCCGCCGACGGGCGCGCCGGTATCGCTGTCGAGGCCGCTCGGCACATCGAGCGCGAGCACGCGGCCGGATTGCTGAGCGCGACGCGACATGCGCGCGGCCAGCGTCGCGAAGACGCCATCGAGCGGGCGCGTGAGTCCGATGCCGAACATGCCGTCGACGAGCCAGCCGAAACCGTCGAAGGAAGCGGGCGGGTCGCTCTTGATCGGCACGCCGGCCGCCTGCGCGGCACCGAGTGCCCAGCGGGCGTCGTCGGGCTTGACCGCGACCGGCATGCAAACCTCGACGGCCACGCCCGCGCGGCGCAGATGCTCGGCGACAACGAGCGCATCGCCGCCGTTGTTGCCGGGGCCGGCCGCGATCCACACGGGCAACGCGCGGGCGTCGGGATCGCGGGAGAGGGCATCGAGCAGATACTGCGCGGCGGCCGCGCCCGCGCGGGCCATCAGCGTGTGCGGCGGCAGCGCGGCGCCGGCTCGCGCTTCGAGACTGCGCAGCTCCGCGAGCGTGAAGAGCGGGAGCGCGTCGTCGTCGGGCGTGAAGTAGGAAGCGGATGCAATCATGGTGGCGCGAACCAAGGGTCGGCAAAGAAGGCAGAAGCGTTCCGGCTCGCACCCTTCATGCCACGCCGCGCGGGCGGGCGACTTGCGCCTCGAAGCACATCAGAAGCGCGTCAAAAGCGTTCGACGCCGATGGCCGCGAGCGTCTCGGCGGGAAGATCGGTCGCGACACCGGAGACGAGATCCGCGACCACTTTAGCAGACCCGCACGCGAGGCCCCAGCCCGCTGGGCCGTGCGCCGCGTTGACGAAAAGACGCGGATGCCGCGTCGCGCCGACGACCGGCAGCCCGTCCGCCGAAAGCAGCCGCAAGCCGTCCCACGAACGCGCAGCCGATACCCGCGCGGCGCCCGGAATCCAGTCGTGCGTGCCTTGGCCGAGCACGTCGAAGGCGCGGCGCGCGAGCCCGGCGCGCGCGGGTTTGTCGGCCTTCGCGAAGCTCTGGAAAACGCCCGCGCCGCCGACGCGCAGCCGCTGATGCACCCGCGACATCGTGATGCGCTTCACCGAATCGATCACCGTGATATGCGGCGCGCGTTCCTCGTAGGCGACGGGCGCGGTCAGCGTATGCACGCGCAGCGGATACAGCGAAGGCGTGGAGCGAAAGCCGCCGACGAGCGCGGGCGTATCCGCGCCCGCCGCGACGACGACCGCATCGGCGGATATGACTTCGGCGTCGGCATGGCGCCTCTTGTCGTCCTTCGAGCGAGCAAGTTCGACCGCAGCGCGCCGGTCCTCGAGCCGCAGCGACGCCACTTCGCAATTCATGCGGAACTCGACGCCGGCTTCTTCCAGCAATTGCTTGAGTTGCTTCGTGAAAAGCGGGCAGTTGGCGGTGCGTTCTTCGGGAAGCAGAACGCCGCCTGCGAACGCGGGATCGTCCGGCACGGAGGGCTCCGCCCGCACGCATTCGTCCGGCGCGAGCGGCCGGTGCGGCACGCCGAAGCTCTTCAGAAGTTCGATGGCCGGTTGCGCGTCGTCGAGTTCGCGGGCGTGCCGGAAAACGTGCAGCATGCCGACGCGCTGCTCGTAGTCGAGCTCGAAGCGCGTTTCGATATCGGCAAGCGCGCGCCGCGACAGTTCGACGAGCGGCTGCAAGCGCGCGTACTGCGCCGCGAACGCCTGTGGATCGCGCAACTCGCCGAGTCGCTTGAGAAAATCGCGCGCGGCGCCGTCGAAGCCGGTTTTCACGATCATGCCGCTCTGCTTCGCGCGGCTCGACGCCATGAATGTCGGCCCGAACCAGACGTCGAGCGGCGAGGGCAGAAGCGCGCCGCCCTGGCCGTACGTCGCGCCTTGCGCGACGGTCGCGTGGCGCTCGATCACAGAGACGCGATGCCCGGCCGCGTGCAACTGATAAGCGGTGGCGATGCCGGCGATTCCTCCGCCGATGACGATGACATCCATGATTTTTTGTGCCCGAGGGCGGGAGAACGCACGCGCGGCGCGGCGCATCGAGCGCCCGGCGAGCCGCGTGTCCTGACGGTAAGACGGCAGGCGCGGCGGCATGCCGCGCCCGAAGAAAGCGCGCCATGATAGCGCCAAATGCGCCGTCCAGGGACGGCCGTTCGGGAACCGCTACTGTGTCAAAAAGCGTGTCACTCAGCCGCGCGACCGAGCCTCAGAATTTCAGGACGACAGGCGCCACCGCGACGGCACTGCCCGGCCGGGCGCGGCCGATTTCGAGATGTATCCGGGTTATAATCGCGGTCTTCACTCCGCCTCACGCCGCTTTCCCGCACTCGGCGCGCCGAGTGCCATCGAGCGGCTCACAGACGTCATCGACGCACCGTCACAATGGCCCATTTCTCGTGTTTCCCCGGCGCTTCGGCCCTCTCCGATTTCCGTCAGGCTCGTCTTCTCGAAACGCTCGCCCGCATCGACGCCAACATCGTCGGCGTGCGCGGACAATTCCTGCATTTCGTCAACGCGTCCGAGCCGCTCAGCGACGAGGACACGAACCGCATCCACGCGCTGATGCACTACGGCACGCCGTTCGCGGACCAGAAAGAGCGCGGCCATGTCGAGACGTTCCTCGTCGTGCCGCGCTTCGGCACGGTGTCGCCGTGGGCGAGCAAGGCGACCGACATCGCGCATCACTGCGGTCTGGCGCAGGTGCGGCGCATCGAGCGCGGCGTCGAGTATTCGGTCGTCATGAAAAGCGGGCTGCTCGGCGGCAAGAAGGCGTTGTCGGACGAGGCGCGCGCGCAGGTCGCGGCCGCGCTGCACGATCGCATGACGGAAAGCGTCGCGGCATCGCGCGATCAGGCGCTGCATCTCTTCGATGAACTGCCCGCGAAGCCGCTGCAGACGGTCGATATCATCGGCACCGGGCGCTCGGCGCTGGAAGCGGCGAACGTCGAACTGGGCCTCGCGCTGGCGGATGACGAGATCGATTATCTGGTGAACGCGTTCCAGAGCCTCGGGCGCAATCCGACCGATGTCGAATTGATGATGTTCGCGCAGGCCAACAGCGAGCACTGCCGCCACAAGATTTTCAACGGTGAGTGGACCATCGACGGCGAGAAGCAGGACATGTCGCTCTTCCAGATGATCCGCAACACCGAGAAGCTGAATCACGAAGGGACAGTCGTCGCGTATTCGGACAACTCGGCGATCATGCGGGGCGGCGTGGCGGAACGCTGGTTCCCGCGCGGCGAGAGCGAGCATTACGAGCGCCACGTCGAGCTGACGCACACGCTGATGAAGGTCGAGACGCACAATCACCCGACCGCCATCTCCCCGTTCGCGGGCGCGGCGACGGGCTCGGGCGGCGAAATCCGCGACGAGGGCGCGACCGGCCGCGGCGCGCGTCCGAAAGCAGGTCTTGCGGGCTTCACGGTGTCGAATCTGGACTTGCCCGATGCCCGTCAAAAGTGGGAAAACGCCCGCGACAGCGCCACGCCGCCGTCCGCGCGCAATCCCGCCGACACGCACGAGCCGTATGGCCGCCCGAACCGCATCGCTTCGCCGTTGCAGATCATGATCGACGGCCCGATCGGCGCGGCTGCGTTCAACAACGAATTCGGCCGGCCGAATCTCGGCGGCTACTTCCGCGCCTACGAGCAGAACGTCGGCGGCCGGGTGCGCGGCTATCACAAGCCGATCATGATCGCGGGCGGCATCGGCAATATCTCGGACCAGCACACGCACAAGCACGACTTGCCGGCCGGCACGCTCCTGATCCAGATCGGCGGACCGGGCATGCGCATCGGCATGGGCGGCGGCGCGGCTTCGTCGATGGCCACGGGCGCGAACACCGCCGAGCTCGACTTCGATTCCGTGCAGCGCGGCAATCCCGAAATCCAGCGCCGGGCGCAGGAAGTCATCAATGCGTGCTGGCAGATGGGCGAGCGCAACCCGATTCTGTCGATTCACGACGTCGGCGCGGGCGGCATCTCGAATGCGTTCCCCGAACTCGTCGACGGCGCGGGCAAGGGCGCGCGCTTTGAACTGCGCAAGGTGCAACTCGAAGAAAGCGGCCTGTCGCCGCGCGAAATCTGGTCAAACGAGGCGCAAGAGCGTTACGTGCTGGCCATCGCGCCCGCCGATCTGCCCGCGTTCGAAGCCATCTGCGCGCGCGAGCGTTGCCCGGTCGCGGTCGTCGGCGTCGCGACGGAGGAGCGTCAACTGAAGCTGATCGACGACGAGAATGAAGGCCAGCAGCCCGTCGACATGCCGATGGACGTGCTGCTCGGCAAGCCGCCGAAGATGCATCGCGACGTGAAGCGCGAGCGCGCGCAGTTCGAGCCGGTCGATGTCACCGGCCTCGCGCTATCGGAAGTCGCGCTCGACGTGCTGAAGCATCCGACGGTGGCGAGCAAGTCGTTCCTGATCACCATCGGCGACCGCTCGGTGGGCGGCACGACCGCGCGCGACCAGTTCGTGGGTCCGTGGCAGGTGCCCGTCGCCGACTGCGCGATCACGACGATGGACTACGCGGGCTTTCGCGGCGAAGCCATGACGATGGCCGAGCGCACGCCGCTCGCCGTCATCGACGCGCCGGCTTCCGGCCGCATGGCCGTCGGCGAAGCGGTGACCAACATCGCGTCCGCGCCGATCGAATCGTTGAACAAACTGAAGCTCTCCGCCAACTGGATGGCCGCGTGCGGCAGTCCGGGCGAAGACGCCGCGCTCTATGCGACGGTGAAGGCCATCGGCATGGAACTGTGTCCGGCGCTCGGCATCAGCATTCCGGTCGGCAAGGATTCGCTGTCGATGCGCACCAAATGGCAGGACGCGCGCGGCGCTCAGAAGGAAGTGGTGTCGCCGGTGTCGCTCATCATCTCGGCGTTCGCGCCGGTCCAAGACGTGCGCCGGCATCTGACGCCGCAGCTCGTCGCCGATACGAACACCGTGCTCATCGCGATCGATCTCGGGCGCGGGCGCAATCGCCTCGGCGGCAGCATTCTCGCGCAAGTCACGCAGCAGGTCGGCGACGCCGTGCCCGACGTGGACGACGCCGAAGACCTGAAGCGCTTCTTCGCCGCCATTCAGTCGCTCAATGCAGACGGCAAGCTGCTCGCGTACCACGACCGCTCCGACGGCGGTCTCTGGGCGACGGTCTGCGAGATGGCATTCGCCGGGCACGTGGGCGTGTCGCTGAACGTGGACATGCTGACGCTCGACGCCGAGCACGAATCCGACTACGGCGACGCCAAGGACTGGGCGAAGCAGACGAGCGGCCGCCGCGACGACCGCACCGTTCGCGCACTCTTCGCCGAGGAACTGGGCGCGGTCGTGCAGGTGCGCGCAGCGGACCGCGACGCGGTGCTCGCCGCGCTGCGCGAACACGGTTTGTCGGCGTGCTCGCATGTGATCGGCAAGCCGAACGAGCGCGATGCCGTCGAGATTTATCGCGACGCGAAGAAGATCTTCGATGCGCCGCGCGTCGAACTGCATCGCGCATGGAGCGAGGTGAGCTGGCGCATCGCGCGTCTGCGTGACAACCCGGCCTGCGCGGACGCCGAATACGACGCGCTGCTCGACGCGAGCGATCCGGGCCTTTCGCCGGTGCTCACGTTCGATCCGGCGGAAGACGTGGCCGCGCCGTTTATCGCGACGAACAAGCGCCCGCGCGTGGCGATTCTGCGCGAGCAGGGCGTGAACTCGCATCTGGAGACGGCTTACGCGTTCGACCGCGCCGGCTTCGACGCGCACGACGTGCACATGAGCGACCTGCTCGAAGGCCGCGCGACGCTCGCCGATTTCGCGGGCGCGGTGGCGTGCGGCGGCTTCTCGTATGGCGACGTGCTCGGCGCGGGCGAGGGCTGGGCGAAGACCATCCGCTTCAATCCGCGCCTCGCGGACATGTTCGCGGCATTCTTCGCGCGTCAGGACACGTTCGCGCTCGGCATCTGCAATGGCTGCCAGATGATGTCGAGCCTCGCGTCGATCATCCCGGGCGCGGAAAGCTGGCCGAAGTTCACGCGCAACAAGTCCGAGCAGTTCGAGGCGCGCTTCTCGCTGGTGGAAGTGCAGAGCTCGCCGTCCATCTTCTTCGCCGGCATGGAAGGCTCGCGCATTCCGGTGGCGGTCGCGCACGGCGAAGGCTTCGCGGACTTCTCGCAACACGGCGATGCCGCGAGCGCGCTCGTCGCGATGCGTTACGTCGATCATCGCGGCAACGCGACGGAGCAGTATCCGTTCAACCCGAACGGATCGCCGCAGGGCATCACATCCGTCACGACGCCCGACGGCCGCTTCACGGTGCTGATGCCGCACATGGAGCGCGTGCATCGCAATGTGCAGATGAGCTGGACGCCCGCCGAATGGACCACCGACGCGAGCCCGTGGCTGCGCGCGTTCCAGAACGCGCGGCGCTTCCTCGGCTGATCGCGCGTAAGCGTAAAGCAACGCCCCGGAGCTTCGGCTGCCGGGGCGTTTTCTTTTGGGTTCCGCCGTTTCAGAAGAAACAAAGCCGCCCGAGGGCGGCTTTGTTGTCTAATGCGCGGATTCGCGTGAGAAGGGCGATTACTTGATGACCGCCTTCTTGCGCAGATCCTCTTCGAACGCCTGCAGCTTCTCCTGCTGCATCTGCTGCGCGATCTGCGCCTTGACCTGATCGAACGGCGGCGGCGCGATGTCGCGGCTGTCGTCCAAACGGATGATGTGCCAGCCGAACTGCGTCTTGACCGGCGCGGCCGTGACTTCGCCCTTCTTCAGCTTTTCGGCCGCTGCGCCGAATTCCGGCACGTACGCCGACGGCGACGACCAGTCGAGATCACCGCCGTTCTTGCCCGATCCCGGATCCTTCGAATACTGCTTTGCGAGGTCTTCGAAGCTCGCGCCGCCCTTGATCTTCGCGATCAGGTCTTTGGCCTGCGCTTCGTTCTCGACGAGGATGTGATGCAGATGCAGTTCCTTGCCGCCGCCTTGCTGCTTCACGAGCTGGTCGTAACGCGCCTTGATCTCGGCGTCGGTCGGCTTGTTCTTCGCGAGGTAGTCTTCGATCATCGCGCGCAGCACGACGGTCTGCTGCGCGACGGCCAGTTGCGCCTTCACGTCCGGGCGGTTGGCCACGCCTTCGCGGGCGGCTTCCTGCATCAGGATTTCACGGTTGATCAGTTCTTCGCGCACGGCCTGTTGCAGTTGCGGCGAATCCTGCTGACCCTGCTGGACGAGTTGCTTCACGAGCGCATCGGCGCGCGCCGTGGGAATCGGCGTGCCGTTCACGACGGCGATGTTCTGCGCGAACGCGGGAGCCGCCGCGAACGCAGCCAGCAACACCCAGACACGGGTTTTTTTCAAAGTCATCGGAGGTTCCTAACTGAACGAACAGACTGAACAAACAGACGCCTTCAAAGGCGGGCTTAGCGAGATCGGGCCGAACCGCGATTTATTCGAATTGTTCTGCGAACTCTTGCGGCGTATAAGCCCGGATGGCGAGCGCGTGCACGCCGCGCCGCATTTCTTCGGCCAGCGCATCATACACCAGCCGGTGCCGCGCCACGCGCGCCTTGCCGGCAAAGCGTTCCGCGACGATCGTCACCGTGTAGTGACTGCCCGACGCCGCGCCGGTGTGGCCCGCGTGCGCGGCGCTGTCGTCCTCGATATGGACGGACTGCGGATCGAGCGCGGCGTTCAGGCGCGCTTCGAGATGCGCGATCTTGTCCTGCGCGCTTGCGGCCATGAAATCGAACGGAGCGGTCACTGGTTGTCCTCCTTCATATACTTCGCAAGCCAGAAACTCTGCGCGACGATGAACAGCACGAGACAGCCGGTCGCGCCGAAGAGCTTGAAGTTGACCCACTGGTCGGTGGTGAAGTGATAGGCGACGAAGAGATTCACGATGCCGAGCAGCGCGAAGAACACCGCCCACGCGATATTCAGCTGTCCCCATACGCGATGCGGCAGCACGATCTGCTTGCCCATCATCGCTTCGATCAGGTTCTTCCTGAAGCCGACTTGCGCGACGATCAGCGCGAACGCGAACAGCCAGTAAAGGGCAGTGGGCTTCCACTTGATGAACGTGTCGTTATGCAGCACGAGCGTCGCGCCGCCGAACACGACGACGACGCCGAGGCTCACCCACAACATCGGATCGACCTTGCGGTGCCGGAACGCGACCCACGCGATCTGCACGAGCGTCGCCGCGATCGCCACGGCCGTCGCCGTATAGATGCCCCATATCTTGAAAGCGACGAAAAAGAGGATGATCGGAAACAGATCGAACAGGAATTTCATTGGCGTCCGGAAATGAGGCGAATGGTGCGATGCGGGGCGCGATGACGCTAAACGAACGCCCGCTCGAAAGAGCGGGCGCGGGTCGGGCGTCGGCCACGAGCGAGTGTGCTAGGCCCGTGTCCGTTCAAGGCTGAGCCCGGTTACTTGGGTTCGAATTGTAGCGCAGCCGAATTGATGCAATACCGCAGGCCGGTGGGCGCGGGGCCGTCCTCGAACACATGGCCGAGATGCGCGCCGCAGTTCTTGCACTGCACTTCGATGCGCAGCATGCCGTGCGAGCGGTCGGTCTTTTCCTGGATCACTTCGCCGTTGATCGGCTTGAAGTAGCTCGGCCAGCCGCAGCCGGCGTCGAACTTGGTGTCGGATTCGAAGAGCGGCGTGCCGCAACACACGCAGTCATACACGCCGCGCTCGAAGTGATCCCAGTACTCGCCGGTGAACGGGCGTTCGGTCGCCGCGTGGCGCGTGACCTGATATTGCATCTCGTTGAGTTCACGGCGATAGACCGCGTCGTCCTTCTGCAGCGGATGCTCGGTGGCGCCGGGGGTGTCGTCTCGGTTCATGGTCTTCCTTTCGTTGCTCTGGGCTGTGTAGTTGGGGGCGGGCTCAGGAAGAACAACTCACTTCCAGATCGCTCGCCCAGTCCGGCGGCAGGCCGGCGTAAGCCTCGTTTTCGGATTGCTCGTCGAACGGGCGGCGCAGCACGTCGAGCAGGCGCGCGACTTCCGAGAAATCTTTCTCGCTCGCCTGCCGGATGGCTTGCTCGGCGAGATGATTGCGCAGCACGAACTTCGGATTCACGCGATTCATCGCCGCGGCGCGGGCCGCGTCGTCGCGCGATTCGTGCGCGAGCCGCTCGCGATACTGCACCGCCCAGGCGTCGAAGGCCGCGCGATCGAGAAAGAGATCGCGCACGGGCGCGTCGCCGGATGCATCCGCTTTTGCGAGCTTCGACAGATTGCGGAACGTCAGCGTGAAGTCCGCGCGATTCGAATGCATGATTTCCAGCAGGCCGTTGGCGAGCTTGTCGTCGCCTTCGCGCGCGGTTTCCAGACCCAGCTTTGCGCGCATCTTGTCTTCCAGCGCGGGCGCGAAGTACGTCTTGTAGCGCTCGAGCACCTTCTGCGCTTCCTCGACCACGCGTTCCGCGCGGCCTTCTTCCGGCAGCTTCGCGCCGAAGAGTGGCACAAGCGCCTGCGCGAGACAGAACAGGTTCCAGTACCCGACTTGCGGCTGCCGGCTATACGAATAGCGGCCTTGCGTGTCCGAGTGATTGCAGATGTGATGCGCGTTGAAGCCGTCCATGAAGCCGAACGGACCATAGTCGATGGTAAGGCCGAGAATCGACATGTTGTCGGTATTCATCACGCCGTGGCAGAAGCCCACGCCTTGCCATTGCGCCATGAGTTCCGCCGTGCGTCGCACGACTTCATCGAGCAGCGCGAGATACGGATCGTCGGCGTCGCGGCACTGCGGATAAAAGCGCTCGATGACGTGATCGGCCAGCGTCTTCAGATCGTCCACGCGCTCGTTCGCATAGAAGTGCTCGAAGTTGCCGAAGCGCACGAAGCTCGGCGCGATGCGCGTGGCGATCGCCGCCGTCTCGATGGTCTCCCGGCGCACCGGCAAGTCCGAACCGATGACGCCGAGCGCGCGCGTCGTCGGAATGCCGAGATGATGCATCGCCTCCGAGCACAGAAATTCGCGAATGGACGAGCGCAGCACCGCGCGGCCATCGCCCATGCGCGAATACGGCGTGCGGCCCGCGCCTTTCAGCTGCACTTCGAGACGCGCGCCGGCGCGCTCGACTTCGCCGAGCGTGAGCGCGCGGCCATCGCCCAATTGACCGGCCCACACGCCGAACTGATGCCCCGAGTAGACCGCGGCATAGGGCAGCGCCTCGGGCGGCCATTCACGCGTGGGATTGCCCGCGAAGTACGCGGCGAACGCCGCCGGTTCTTCCTCTGCGATGCGCGCGTCGAAGCCGAGCAGTTCGGCCGCCTCGCGCGACACGGCGACGACGTACGGATCGGGAACAGGTGTGGCGGGAAGGCGGGTGAGAAACGCGGGACCGAGCGAGGCGAACGAGCCGGGACGGTTGCTCTGGATCGACTCGGCAACTTCTTGCATCGACTGCGCGTAGAAATCGCGTTCATCGGCTGCGCCGGTCGTTGCGCGCACGGCATTGCTTGGGGAAAACGACATGTTGAGCGCCTCTGAGTTAAACGATATTGTAATTCCGCGCCCGCGGGCCTGCAGGGCGGCACTCGGGCAGCTGTCGGACCATCTTCGGACCATCCACTCGTCGAGGACTTCACACATGGCGTCGCCGCTTTACGGTCAGATGATGGACATTCCGCTGCTCGCGTCGTCATTGCTCTCGCATGCGGCGCGCCACTTCGGCGATACGGAGATCGTGTCGAAGCGCATCGAGGGCGACATTCATCGCTACACGTATCGCGATTGCGAGAAGCGCGCGAAGCAACTCGCTCAGGCGCTCGCCGCGCTCGGCGTCGGGCAGGGCGAGCGCATCGGCACGCTCGCGTGGAACGGCTATCGGCATCTGGAGTGCTATTACGGCGTGAGCGGCATGGGCGCCGTGTGCCACACCATCAATCCGCGGCTCTTTCCGGATCAGATCGCGTTCATCATCGATCACGCCGACGATTCATACGTCTTCTTCGACATGACGTTCGGGCCGCTCGTCGAACGCATCGCGCCGTATTGTCCGAATGTGAAGGGCTGGATCGCGCTCGGCGATGCGTCGTGCATCGCCGAACATCTCGGCGACATGAGCGTGCCGGTGATGAGCTATGAAAGCCTCATCGCGCCACAGGACGGCGTCTTCGAGTGGCCGGTGCTGGACGAACGGCAGGCCTCGTTTCTCTGCTACACGTCGGGCACGACAGGCAATCCGAAGGGCGCGCTGTATTCGCATCGCTCGACCGTGCTGCATGCGTACGCCGCCGCGCTGCCCGATGCGATGGGCGCTTCGTCGAGCGATGCCATTCTTCCCGTCGTGCCGATGTTTCACGTCAATGCCTGGGGCATTCCGCACGCCGGGCCGCTCGTCGGCGCGAAGCTCGTGTTTCCGGGCAAAGACCTCGACGGCAAGTCGCTCTATGAACTGATGGAAGCGGAAGGCGTCACGTATTCGGCGGGCGTGCCGACGGTTTGGCTCGGACTCCTGAATTATATGAAGCAGGCGGACAAGCGCTTCACGACGCTCAAGCGCACCGTGATAGGCGGCTCTGCGTGTCCGCCCGCGATGCTGCGCACGTTCGAAGAAGAATACGGCGTCGAAGTGATTCACGCATGGGGCATGACGGAGATGTCGCCGCTCGGCACGCTCGCGCGCCTGTCGTTCCGCCAGAAGCAGCGCTCGCCGGAGGAGCAGCGCGCATCGCGCGAGAAGCAGGGCCATGCGCTTTTCGGCGTGGACATGAAAGTGGTCGGCGACGACGGCCGCGAACTGCCGTGGGACGGCCAGTCGTTCGGCGATCTCTACGTGCGCGGGCCGTGGGTCATCGACCGCTATTACCGCCGCGACGAATCCCCGCTCGTCGACGGCTGGTTCCCGACCGGCGACGTCGCGACCATCGACGCCGACGGCTTCATGCACATCACCGACCGCAGCAAGGACGTGATCAAGTCGGGCGGCGAATGGATCAGTTCGATCGATCTGGAGAACATCGCGATGTCGCATCCGCAAGTGGCGGAGGCCGCGTGCATCGCGTGTTCGCATCCAAAGTGGACCGAGCGGCCGATGATCGTCGCCGTGCTGCGCCCGGGCGCGACGCTCACGCGCGACGAATTGCTCGCGTACTACGAAGGCAAGGTCGCGAAGTGGTGGATCCCGGACGACGTCGTGTTCGCCGACGAGTTGCCGCATACCGCCACGGGCAAGCTGCAGAAGGTGCGGCTGCGCGAGCAGTACCGCGAGCATGTGCTGCCGGTCGCGGAAGAAAAGGCGGTCTGATACGCCTGCGCCGCAGCGCGTGCCCGCTTGAATCGCATGCGGGCACAGCCGAATTGCACGGTCGTTCGCCTTTGTATATTCTTGCCCGATCGCCCACAATGAGCCATCACGCGAGAGGGAGCATCCATGGCAGTCGACTATACGATCCGCGAAGGTGTCGCCGTCATCACGCTCGACAACCCGCCGGTCAACGGGCTCGGACATTCGACGCGGCTTGGCATCGTCGAGGGCATCGAGCGGGCACGCAGCGATGCGTCGGTGTGCGCGATCGTGCTGATCGGCGCGGGCAAGGCGTTCTCGGGCGGCGCGGACATCATCGAATTCAATACGCCGAAGGCAACGCAGGAGCCGACGCTCGCGACCGTCATCAGGGCCGTCGAAGGCAGCGAGAAGCCGGTCGTCGCGGCGATCCACGCGGTCGCGATGGGCGGCGGGCTGGAACTCGCGCTCGGGGCGCACTACCGAGTCGCATTGCCGGGCGCGCAGATCGCGCTGCCCGAAGTGAAGCTCGGCCTGTTGCCGGGCGCGGGCGGCACGCAGCGTCTGCCGCGCGTCGTCGGACTCGAACGGGCGCTCGACATGATCGTGTCCGGCACGCCGGTGCGCTCCGAAAAGCTCGCCGACACGGCGCTCTTCGACGACATGGCGCAAGGCGATTTGCTCGATGCCGCCGTCGGCTTCGCGCGGCGCATGGCCGAACGAGGCGGTCCGCATCCGAAAGTGCGCGATCGCCCGATCGCACATGCTGACGCCGCGCGCTGCTTCGAGTCCGCGCGTCATGCGATTGCTGAGAAAGCCAGGCACTTTCCCGCGCCTCACAAGTGCATCGATGCCATCGAGATGGGCGCGAAGGAAGGCTTCGATCGCGGGCTCGCCTTCGAGCGCGAGTGCTTTCTCTTTCTCGTGCAGACGCCTGAGAGCCGCGCGCTGCGGCATGCGTTCTTCGCGGAGCGCGCGGCGAGCAAGATCGCCGACGTGCCCTCGAACACGCCGGTCCGGAAAATCGAACGCATCGGCGTGATCGGCGCGGGAACGATGGGCGGCGGCATCGCGATGAACTTCATCAACGCGGGCTTGCCGGTCGTGCTGCTGGAAACGAAACAGGACGCGCTCGATCGCGGCCTCGCCACCGTGCGGCGCAACTACGAAGCGCAGGTGAAGAAGGGCAAGCTCACGCAAGAACAGCTCGAAGCGCGCATGCAACTCGTGCATCCGACGCTCGACTACGCCGATCTCGCGCAAGCCGATCTGATCGTCGAAGCCGTGTTCGAAGACTTCGACGTGAAGGCGCAAGTCTTCCGCCAACTGGACGTGATTGCGAAGCCGGGCGCGATCCTCGCGTCGAATACGTCGACACTCGATCTCGACAAGATCGCCGCATTCACGCAGCGTCCCGGCGATGTGATCGGCATGCACTTCTTCAGTCCGGCCAACGTCATGAAGCTGCTCGAAGTGGTGCGCGGCGCAAAGACCGACAAAGACGTGCTCGCGACCGTCATGCAGCTCGGGCGAAAGATCGGCAAGACGGCGGTCGTGGCGCGCGTGTGCGACGGCTTTATCGGCAATCGCATGGTCGAGCAATATCTGCGGCAGGCGCTTTTCATGCTCGAAGAAGGCGCGCTGCCGGCGCAAATCGACCGCGCCATCGAAACCTTCGGCTTTGCTATGGGTCCGTTTCGCATGAGCGATCTGGCGGGCAACGACATCGGCTGGGCGATTCGCAAACGGCGCTATCGCGAGCAGCCGGAGATGCGCTATTCCGGCGTCGCGGACAGGCTGTGCGAGACGGGCCGCTTCGGACAGAAGACCGGCGCGGGCTGGTACGACTACGAAGCCGGCTCCCGCGAGGCGAAGCCGTCGCAGGCAGTGATTGAGATGATCGTCGCGTATTCGAAGGAACAGGGCATCGCGCGGCGGGACATAAGCGACGACGAGATCGTCGAGCGGCTCGTGCTGTCGCTCGTTAACGAGGGCGCGAAGATTCTCGAAGAAGGCATCGCGGCGAAGGCATCGGATATCGACATCGTGTATCTGACGGGTTACGGCTTTCCGCTATGGCGCGGCGGGCCGATGTTTTATGCCGACACGCTCGGCCTGCCGAACGTCGAGCGCGCCATGCGCAAGTACGCCGCGCAACGCAACGGCGAAGCGTGGCAGCCGGCTGCGCGCATCATCGAACTGGCGGCGAGCAACGGCCGCTTCAATGCATGAGTGCCGAATGAAATCAGCGGAAGAAGTGCTCCTTGTCGTCGACGCGCAGTACGACTTCATGCCCGGCGGCGCGCTCGCGGTCGCGCGGGGCGATGAAGTGGTGCCCGTCATCAACCGGCTCGCGAAGGCGTTCTCGCATGTGGTGCTGACGCAGGACTGGCATCCGGCGTCGCATGTGTCGTTCGCGGCGAATCACGCGGGACGCGCGCCGTTCGAAACCATCGCGATGCCTTATGGCGAACAGGTGCTCTGGACGCCGCATTGCGTGCAGGGCACGCAGGGCGCGGCGCTGCATCGCGACCTCGATGTGCCGCATGCGCGGCTGATCGTGCGCAAGGGACATCACGAGCGCGTCGACAGCTATTCGGCCTTCGTCGAGGCGGATCGCACGACGCCGACCGGACTCGCCGGCTATCTGCGCGAAGTTGGCGCGAAGCGCGTATGGCTCGCGGGACTCGCCACCGATTACTGCGTCGCGTGGTCCGCGCTCGATGCGCGCGCCGCGGGCTTCGAAGCGAGCGTGATAGAAGACGCGTGCCGCGCCATCGACCTGAACGGCTCGCTCGACCGCGCGTGGTCCGACATGCGCGCGGCGGGCGTCGCGCGGGTACGGTCGGACGATTTGCTGCGACAAGACTGATCGCGATTTTTGCTACGCTTGGCGCTTCGTTCGTTCATTCGCATTACAGGAGCCGCCGTGCTACGTCACATCGTCATGTGGAAGCTGAAGGAGTTCGCCGAGGGCGCGAATCGCGCGGAGAACGCGCAGAAGCTGAAGACCAAGCTCGAAACCTGTCGCAGCCTCGTAAAAGGGCAGGGACACTTCGAGGTCGGCATCGCGCAGCCGGGCTTCGACTGCACGTATGACGTGGTGCTCGTCTCGGACTTCGACGACACGGCCTCGCTGCACGCGTACCAGGTTCACCCGAAGCATCTCGCGGTGAAGGACTTCGTGGCGGCGGTTCGCGAAGCGCGTCAATGCCTCGACTACGAAGTGTGATCGCGATGACCGATACGCAAAAACAGCCCGCGAACCAGGCCATCGCAATCGAAAGCCCGTTCATCGACGCGCTCGGCGTGCAGCTCGTGAAAGCCGTCGATGGCGAAGGCGAAGTGCGCCTGCCGCTCAGCGAAGCGCATCTGAACACGTGGGGCATCGCGCATGGCGGCGTCACGATGACCTTGCTCGACGCGGCGCTCGCCATTGCGGCGCGCAGTGTCGCGGGCGATGGCGTCGGCGTCGTCACCGTCGAGATGAAGGTGAACTTCATGCAGCCAGGACGCGGCGAGTTGCGCGGCTACGGCCGCGTGCTGCATCGCTCCACGACGATGGCCTACTGCGAAGGCGAAATCCGCGACAGCGAAGGGCACTTCGTCGCGAAGGCGCTCGGCACGTTCAAGTACATGAAGCGGCTCGCGGTGGGCCGCGACGTCGTGCGTCAGAAACTGCGTTCGGACCCGGCGGCCACGCCCGGACCGAGCGACGCCTGATCAGGAGACTCCTTATGGCAAACGCCAACATCAATCGTCAGATACTGCTCGTTTCGCGTCCGCAAGGCGAAGCGTCGGCGGACAACTTTCGGCTGGTCGAAACGCCGCTCGCGCCGCTCGGCGAGGGTCAGGTGCGCGTGCGCAATCACTATCTCTCGCTCGATCCGTACATGCGCGGACGGATGAACGACACGAAGTCGTACGCGCCGCCGCAACCGCTCAACGAAGTGATGATCGGCGGAACAGTGGGCGAAGTGATCGAATCGCGCAATCCGGCGTTCAAGCCGGGCGACAAGGTCGTCGGCATGTTCGGCTGGCAGGAACACGGCACGTCCGATGGCAAAGGCATGCAAATCGTCGATACGACGCACGTGCCGCTTTCAGCTTATCTCGGGCCGGTCGGCATGCCGGGCGTGACGGCGTGGTACGGCCTGAACCGCATCATCGAGCCGAAGGCGGGCGAGACGGTCGTCGTATCGGCGGCGAGCGGGGCGGTCGGCAGCGTGGTCGGGCAACTCGCGAAAGCGGCGGGCTGCCGCGCGGTCGGCATCGCGGGCGGCGAGGAGAAGTGCCGCTATGTGGTGGAGACGCTCGGCTTCGACGCCTGCGTCGACTACAAAGCAGGCAATCTGCGCGACGATCTGAAGGCGGCCGCGCCGAACGGCGTCGACGGCTACTTCGAAAACGTCGGCGGCGAAGTGCTCGACGCGGTGCTCGCGCGCATGAACGCGTTCGGACGCATCGCGCTGTGCGGCATGATTTCCGGCTACGACGGCAAGCCCTTGCCGATGAAAGCGCCCGCGCTTTTGCTCACGCAGCGGCTGAAGCTGCAAGGGTTCATCGTCAGCGAGCACATGGACGTGTGGCCGCAGGCGTTGAACGAACTGGGCGCTGCGGTCGCGAGCGGAAAGCTCAAGTATCGCGAGACGATTGCAGAAGGCATCGAAAGCGCGCCGGAAGCGTTCCTTGGCCTGTTGCGCGGCAAGAACTTCGGCAAGCAACTCGTCAAGCTGATTTAACGACAGCAGAGGAATCCGCGTGGATCGTTTCGAAGGCAAGGTCGCCGTCATCACCGGCGCGGGCAGCGGGTTCGGCCGCGAGTTCGCGTACAAGGCGGCGTCGCTCGGCATGAAGCTCGTGCTCGCCGATATCGACGACGCCGCGCTCGCCGCCACCGTCGACGCCGTGCGCGCGCAAGGCGGCGATGCGCTCGGCGTGCGCACGGACGTCTCCGATGCGGCTCAAGTCGATGCGCTCGCTCAGGCCGCGCTCGACGCATACGGCGGCGTGCATTTGCTCTTCAACAACGCAGGCGTGGGCGCGGGCGGCTTCGTCTGGGAGAACAGCGCGAAAGACTGGCAGTGGGTCTTCGGCGTGAACGTGATGGGCGTGGCGAACGGCGTGCGCGCGTTCACGTCGATCATGCTGAAGCAGGCGGAGCCGGCGCATATCGTGAACACGGCGTCGGTGGCGGGCATGCTCGCCGCACCCGCGATGGGCGTCTACAACGCATCGAAGCACGCGGTCGTGGCGCTTACCGAGACGCTGTATCACGATCTGCGGCTCGCGGGCGCGTCCATCGGCGTGTCGCTCTTGTGCCCAGCGTTCGTGCCGACCGGCATTGCAAACGCCGAGCGCTCCCGGCCCGACGCGCTGGCCAACGACGCGCCGCTCACCGCATCGCAGAAAATGGCCGCGCGGCAATTGGCGCGCGCGGTGGAAAGCGGGCGGCTCTCGGCGCGCGACATCGCCGAGATGACGTTCGATGCGGTCCGCGATGGCCGTTTCTACGTGATCACGCATCCGGGCATCATGGCGTCGATTCGCCTGCGGCTCGACGATATCGCGCAACTGCGCAACCCGAGCGATCCGATGTCGGTCAGGGGCGAAACGAAGCGGGACGCGTGACGATGCCGCTCAATCCCAAGATCGCGCAGATTCTCGACATGGTCGCGCGCGCGAACCGTCCGCCGTATCACACGCTTACGCCCGACGAGGCGCGCGCCGCGTATGCAATGAGCGCGCCGATTCTCGATATCGCGCCCTTGCCGCTTTATAGCGTCGAAGACATGCGCATCGCCATGCGCGATGGCGCCGAGATCGGCGTACGCGTTTATCATCCCGCCGCGCCGAGTTGGGCCGAGCCCGCGCCCGCGCTGCTGTATCTGCATGGCGGCGGCTTTACGGTAGGCAGCATCGCGACGCACGACGCGCTCTGCCGCAAGTTCGCGCACGACGCGCGCTGCGCGGTGGTATCGGTCGATTACCGGCTCGCGCCGGAGCACAAATTCCCGGTCGCCGTGAACGACGCGTTCGACGCGCTGCAATGGCTCGCGCGCGAAGCGCCGATGCTCGGCATCGATCCGGCGCGGCTCGCCATCGGCGGCGACAGCGCGGGCGGCACGCTCGCCACCGTCTGCGCGGTGCTCGCGCGCGACGCGGGCATCGCGTTGCGGCTGCAACTGCTGATCTATCCGGGCACGAGCGCGCGGCAGCAAAGCGAATCGCATGCGCGGCTGGCCGAGGGCTATCTGCTGTCGGGCGAGACGATTCAATGGTTTTTCGCCCACTATCTGCGCGACGACCGCGACCGCGACGACTGGCGCTTCGCCCCGCTCGATGCAGCGGGCGGCCAGCCGGATTTCGTGGGCGTGGCGCCGGCGTGGATCGCGGCGGCGGACCATGATCCGCTCTACGACGAAGACATCGCGTATGCGGCGAAGCTCGCGGCCGCGGGCGTGCCGGTGACGCTCGCGCGCTACGAAGGCATGATCCACGAGTTCTTCAAGATGGGCGGCTTCGTGCCGGAAGTGGCGCAGGCGCATGTGGATGCGGTGGCGGCGTTGAAGGGGGCGTTCGAGAGCTAAAGCGCGGCGCTTTCGAACTCTTGCCAACTCGATGATGCGGGGCGTGCGTCAGCGCCGCGCGTGATCCACGGGTTCTTGAAGATGGCGGCTTAGTGCCGGAAGCGGCGCAGGCGCACGCGGATGCGGTAGTGGCGCTGAAGAGTGCGTGCGAGAGCTGAGGCGGGGCACTTTCGAACGTCCCCCAACTCGACCATGCGGGCCGTCCGTCAGCGCCGCGCCTGATCCACGCGTCTTCAAGATGACGGCTTCGTGCCGGAAGTAGCGCCGGCGCATGCGGATGCGGTAGCGGCGCTGAAGGGCGCGTTTGAGAGCTGAGGCGCGGCACTCGAGCCGTCCGTCAGCGCCGCGCATGGTCCACGAGTTCATCAAAATGGCCGGCTTCGTGCCGTAAGTGGCGCAGGCGCAGGCGCAGGCGCACGCGTATGCGGTAGCGGCGGTGAGAGGCGCGTTCGACAGCTCAGGCGCAGCACTTTTGCGCGTCCCCCCAACTCGACGATGCGAGCCGTCCGTCAGCGCCGCGATGAGGCGTTCGGTATCGGAAGCGGCGAACGCAGACACGCTGCGGACCCCGAAAGCCACACTCACGCAACGTCGAACGAAAACGCCCGCTCGACATTCCCCGGTCTGACGACCCGATGCGAACCATCATCATCGCTTCGCTCTTTGATCGTGAGCGAAAGGCCACCCAAGCGAGGCAGCACCCGCAGCGCGGTCGTGCTGCGCGTGCCGTATTCGGGCGTCTCGATGAACGCCGCCGACAGCACGCGCTCCCGCTCGATCGAAATTCCGGTGGACGGCAAATGTTCGTCATCAGCGATACGCGGGTCGCGCAGCGTGTCGATAAGAACGTCGAGCGCCGGATGCTCGCCGGCATGAATCAGATCGGCGAGCGCCTGCCGCTGCGCGACGAGCTTCGGCCATGGCGTATTCAGAAGGCTGTTCGAGAGACCGTGCACGCCGGCTTCGAGCAGCGCGGGCGGCGCGTCGGCGCGATTGCCGTACCAGCCGAGCTCGCGTCGCGCAAAATCGCCGCATAGCAGATTGAAGCCGTTATAGCGATGACCTTGCTCGGCCACGCGCCGCAGATAATCGAGCGGCGCTTCGCGCTCGCCCGCGAGGAACGCGCTCACAAGCGTGCCGCGGGTGGGCGCATCCGGGCGCATTTCGCTCGGCGCGCGATAGTTCGTCAGCGCGGCGAAGCGGCCGTCGCGGCTCACGCCGAGCCACGTGCCGCCGCCCGTCAGATCGCGGCCGGCCAACACGCCGGGCGCATCGGTCCACCAGTGCATCGGCTCGGCCTCGCGGCGGAAGAACTCGTCGCGGTTCGCGGCGAGCGTCAGCAGCGGGCGACCGTCGTTGGAACGCGCGTCGGGCTGCCAGTCGAATACGATCAGGCACATGGCTGATCAGACGTCGGACGGAAACGCATACGGCAGCGGCAGAAAGTCGAGGCGCGGGCCATCGACGGCACCGACGTGCACCGAGCCGTTATCGAGCGCCGCGAGCTTGATTTCGACGAGACAATCGACGCCGCCGCCTTCGGCTGGCGCGGCATTCACGACCATGCCGCACGGCTGACCGGGATCGTCCGAATGAAAGAGCGCCGCGCCGGGCGCGGCCGTTTCGCCGTGCGCGAGCGCCGTGCGCCGCTTGATGGTCCCGCGATACTGACTGCGCGCCACCACTTCCTGACCCGGATAACAGCCTTTCTTGAAGTTGACGCCACCCAGCACGTCGAAGTTGACCATCTGCGGGACGAATTGCTCGACGGTCGGCTGCGTGATGCGCGGCTCGCCCGCGTGAATGTCGAGCCAGTCCCACAGTTCGGCGGGCCCGCGCCGCAGCTTTTCGTCGAGTTCCGGCAAGTGCGCCTCGATATCGGCTTTCGTGCCGACCCACAGAAAGCGCGGACGGCCCGCGGCATCCGGCACGCGGATCAGCGCGCCGTGCGGACCTTCCACCTTGACGTGGATGCCATCGGGCAGCGCGTCGAAGATGCCGGAGAGCGCCGCGCGCACATCGCCCGCGAAACCGACGGCCGCGACTTCGGGCGTCGCGTCGGAGAGCTTGGCTTTCGCGCGCAGCACGAACATGGAGAGGCGCTTTTGCACGGGCGCCTGAATGTCGTGCGAGATCAGGAGACGCACGGCGTCGGCTGTGCGCCACATGAGGAACGAGCCGAGCAGGCGGCCCTTGGCCGAGCAATAGCCCGCGAGGCGCGCGGTGGAGGCGTCGAGATGCTGGACGTCGTTGGTCAACTGGTTATGCAGGAACGCGACGGCGTCATCGCCTTTCACGTCGATCACGCCGAACTGCGTGAGCGGCATGTGGACGCCCGCGGTCCTGACGGCTTCGAAATCGGCGGCGGCGAGGGAACTGGTCTGGGAATTCATAGGGACGATGTGTCGATGCGAAAGGCGCGGCCGGTCGATCCGGCCCCGCGCAGGTGGCAAGTCATTATATGGGGGTTGGGCGGGGCGTGTTTTCGCGCGCTGGCGGCGCGGCGTAACTTCAGGCTTCGCGGTCAGGGTCTGATGGCCCAAGCTGCCGTGGCATCACGGCGCACGGCTATCGCGTTCGCGTTGGCAGACGCATGTCTGCTGAGTGGCACGAGAGTCGCCTCGGATGCGCGGCCAGTCGGGGCCTCGTGGAATCGGCCGATGCGTTGAGCCTCTGCGGAGACCGTCGCGCTTCCTTCGCGTTGAGTGAGCGGGCAGGCGGGGCGGGCGCAAAGATGCGCCGAACACGCTTCGCAGTCCGTGCGTTTCGTGGCAATCGACCGCGCGTGCCGTCGCGGATTGGGGCCGCTAGTTGAGACGGCCGACTGCGCCCGTGCCGCGACGGCCGCCTGCCCGTTCGCATGCGCTTGCTCGCGGTTGTTCGTTATGTTCAGCTGCTGAATCAGACGCTACGGCGGGCGTTCACCCGCCGTAGCGTCGAAAGTGCGGGAAGCGGCAGCAGCGGCTCAAGCGACTCTCAGGCTTCCGCTTGCTTAGACGTGGCGCGGTCATCCGCGCCACACTGCCGTCTTCGTCCGCCCAGGTGAAGCCCTCACTGCCCAGCCGGCGACCTCACACTAGGCGTCGCAAGCGTGTTATTGCTCGTCGCAGGTGCCGTAGTGGTAGTGCCGTTCGTGGCGCTCGGCAGACCCGAGTTCGGCGCGCCCCCAGACATGCCGCTGGCGGAGCCGGTCGCGCCCGGCGAGCCGTAGCCGCCCGTCGCGCCGTTGCCTTGGTTGACCTGATTCGCCGGGCTCGCCGTGCTGCCCGTCGAACCGCCGTTGGAACCGCCCGCCGAGCCGCCGCCGCCCGCCTGCGCGAACGCGCCGCCCGACAGCGTCAGCGCGGCGACAGCCGCGATCAATGTGCTCATTGCCTTGCTCATGATCTCTTCCTCCTTGGTCGTTCTCCAAAATCGAGGCAGACGCTCATCGCCTGCTTAATTGAATGAGTCGCAAGTGCCGTGCCGCGTTCGCCCGGTCGTTCGCATCCAGCCACCCCTCCGCTCTGACCGAAGCGTGGCCGCATCTATACAATACGGGTCGAAATCGGCCGAACGGCTGCAAAAGGGGAGTCGCACGCTGACCCGATCGGCGCGCACCTCTCCGTCATCACTCCATTACTGCCTCTATTCGTCGTGTCTTTCCTGAAGAAATGCGTCGTGGCCGCGCTGCTCGTCGCGATACTCGCAGCGGCCGTCGCGGGCGGCGTCTATTACTGGGCCAATCGGCCGATGGCGCTTTCGCCCGCCGAACTCGATGTCACCATCAAGCCGCACAGCAGTCTGCGCAGCGTGAGCGCCCAGCTCAATCGCGGCGGCGTGCCTGTCGAGCCCGAGCTGTTCGTGCTGATGACGCGCGTGCTCGGCCTGTCCGCGCAGCTCAAATCCGGCAACTACGCGTTCAAGAGCGGCATCACGCCGTATGAGGTGCTGCAGAAAATCGCGCGCGGCGACGTGAACGAATACGTTGCGACCGTCATCGAAGGATGGACGCTGCAGAAAATGCGGAGTGAGTTGGACGGCAATCCCGCGCTCACGCACGACACGGCCGGCATGAGCGACATCGACTTGCTGAAAGCCATCGGCGCAACGGAAGTGGACAAAGCCTCCGCCGAGGGCCTGTTCTTCCCGGACACCTATCTCTTCGACAAGGGCACGAGCGATCTCGCCGTCTACAAGCGGGCGTATCGCACGATGCAAAAGCGCCTCGCCGAAGCGTGGGCGACGCGCGCGCCGAACCTGCCGTACAAGACGCCGTACGAGGCGCTCATCATGGCGTCGATCGTCGAGAAGGAGACGGGGCGCGCCTCCGACCGGCCGCTCGTGGCGGCGGTGTTCGCGAACCGGCTGCGCATCGGCATGCCGCTCCAGACGGACCCGAGCGTGATCTACGGGCTCGGCTCGACCTATGAGGGCCATCTGAAGAAAAAGGATCTGCAGACGGACACTCCGTACAATACCTACACCCGCATGGGCCTGCCGCCGACGCCGATCGCGCTGCCGGGCGTGGCCGCGCTCAGCGCCACGCTGAACCCCGCCCCGAGCAGCGCGCTGTATTTCGTGGCGCGCGGCGACGGCAGCAGCATCTTTTCCGACAATCTGGGCGACCACAACAGGGCCGTCGACAAGTACATCCGGGGTCAATGATGGCGCGCGGCACTTTCATCACGTTCGAAGGCATCGACGGCGCGGGCAAGACCACGCATCTCGACTGGTTTCGCCAGCAACTCGAAGAGAAAATCGCGGCGGGCGGCCACCATGTCGTCATGACGCGGGAACCCGGCGGCACCGCGCTCGGCGAAACGCTGCGCGGCATTCTGCTGAATCAGCCGATGGACCTCGAAACCGAGGCGCTCCTCATGTTCGCCGCGCGCCGCGAGCATCTCGCGCAGGTCATCGAGCCGGCGCTCGCGCGCGGCGACTGGGTGCTGTCCGACCGCTTCTCGGACGCGACCTACGCGTATCAGGGCGGCGGGCGCGGCCTGCCGCGCGACAAGCTGGAGGCGCTGGAGCGGTGGGTGCAGGGCGGTTTCCATCCGGATCTGACGGTGCTTTTCGACGTCCCGACCGAGACCGCGAGCGACCGCCGCTCGGCCGCGCGCGCGCCGGACAAGTTCGAAAGCGAGTCGGACGCGTTCTTCGAGCGCACGCGCGCCGAATATCTGCGTCGCGCGGCGGAATCGCCGGAGCGTTTCGTCATCGTCGATTCGACTCAGCCGATCGACGCGATCCGCGAGCGTCTGAAAGACGTGATCGCGGGCCTTTGAGACTACGACACAAAAAGATGATCTACCCCTGGCAAACCGACGACTGGCAACGCCTCCAGCAACTGCGCGCGCACTGGCCGCATGCGCTGTTGCTGCACGGAGAGGCGGGCATCGGCAAGCTCGCGTTCGCGCAGCATCTCGCGCAGGGGCTCTTGTGCGAGACGCCCGTCCCCAACGGCGAGCCGTGCGGCACGTGTCCCGCGTGCCTGTGGTTCTCGCAAGGCAATCACCCGGACTACCGCGCCGTGCTGCCCGAGGCGCTTGCCGCGCTCGCCGGACCGTCGGGCGCAGATGACGCATCCGCCGACAAAGCCGACGACGGCGAAGGCAAAAAAACGCGCGCGCCCAGCAAGGAAATCAAGATCGAGCAGGTGCGCGCGCTGCTGGACTTTTGCAGCCTCGGCTCGCATCGCGGAGGCTTGCGCGTGGTGCTGCTGTATCCGGCCGAGGCGCTCAATGTGGCGGCGTCGAATGCGCTTCTTAAAACGCTCGAAGAGCCGCCTTCGGGCGTCGTGTTTCTGCTCGTGTCGGCGAGGATCGACCGGCTGTTGCCGACGATCATCAGCCGCTGCCGGCAATGGCCGATGAGCCTGCCCGACGCCAACGCCGCGCGCGCGTGGCTCGCCTCGCAAGGCGTGGAGGATGCCGCGAGCCTGCTCGCCGAAGCGGGCGGCGCGCCGCTCGCCGCGCTGTCGCTCGCGCACGACGAAAACCGCGCGCTACGCGATTTCACGCTCGCGCAACTCGCCGCAGGCCCGAACTGCGATGCGTTCGCGTGCGGCGAAAACCTGCAGAAGCTGCCCGTGCCGATGGTCCTCGGCTGGCTGCAACGCTGGCTCTACGACGTGCTCGCGCAGCGCACCGCCGGCCGGCCGCGTTATTTCCCGGGCGCGGGCAAGGCGCTCGCGCGCTGCGCGCAAGCCGCCGATCCTGCCGCGCTCGCCCGCTGCATCAAGGCCGTCACACGTCAGCGCGCCGTGGAGAACCATCCGCTGAACGCGCGGCTCGTCTTCGAAGAACTGTTTCTCGCGTATCGCGGGATTTTCACCGCCTGAATTCTTGCTTCGTTTCCAACGCCATCGCTCATGAGTCTCACGTATCGCGACGCCACCCTCGACGACCTGCCCGCCATCGTCGCCATCTACAATTCGACGATCGCCTCGCGGCAAGTGACCGCGGACCTCGATCCGGTCAGCGTCGAAAGCCGTCTCGCGTGGTTCCATTCGCACGGCCCGAACGCGCGGCCGCTGTGGGTGGTCGAAGAGGGCGGCGCCGTGATCGCGTGGCTGAGTTTCTCGGATTTCTACGGCCGGCCGGCGTATGTGCGCACCGTCGAAGTGAGCATCTATCTGGACGAGCGCGCGCGCGGCAAGGGGCTCGGCAAGCAACTGCTGCGCGAAGCACTGGATAAGGCGCCGTCGCTACAAGTCGATACGGTGCTCGGCTTCGTCTTCGGCCATAACGAGCCGAGCATGAGGCTTTTCGCGAGCTTCGGCTTCGAAGCGTGGGGCACGCTGCCGCGCGTCGCGGTGCTGGACGGCGTGGAACGCGATCTCGTCATTCTCGGCTTGCGGCTGGACGACGCGCGCAAAGCCACGACGGCTGCGGCCTGAATCAAAAACAGTAGCAAGGAGCACGGGATGTTCGTCGATTCGCACTGTCACATCAATTTCGAAGGCTTGGCCGACCGGCTGCCGGACGTGCTCGACAAGATGCGCGCGCATGCGGTCACGCATGCGCTGTGCGTGTCGGTGGATCTGGAGACGCTGCCCTCGGTGCTCGATATCGCCGAGAGATGCGAGAACGTCTATGCGTCGGTCGGCGTTCATCCAGACCACGAGGACGCGAAAGAGCCGAGCGTCGCGGAACTGGTCGAACTGGCGGCGCACCCGAAAGTCTGCGCGATCGGCGAGACGGGACTCGACTACTATCGGCTGGAAGGCCGCAGCATCGCCGACATGGAATGGCAGCGCGAGCGGTTTCGCACGCACATCCGCGCCGCGCACGCGACGGGCAAGCCGCTCATCATCCACACGCGGTCGTCGTCGGAAGACACGCTGCGCATCATGGAAGAGGAGCGCGCGAGCGTGCCGGGCGGCGTGATGCACTGCTTCACCGAGCCGTGGGACGTAGCGGAAGCGGCGCTCGCGCAGAACTTCTTTATCTCGCTCTCCGGCATCGTCACGTTCAAGAAGGCGACGGACGTGCAGGACGTCGCGCGGCGCGTGCCGCTTGACCGGCTGCTGATCGAAACCGACTCGCCGTATCTGGCGCCGGTGCCGTATCGCGGCAAGCCGAATGAACCTGCGTACGTGAGTTATGTCGGACGTTTCATCGCGCAGCTGCGCGAGCAGACGGACGAAGCGGTGGCGCAAGCGACCACCGACAACTTCTTCCGGCTTTTCAAGATCGCGCGCGCGGCTGCCTGAGCATGGTCAGGCAAGCGGCGCGATTCATCGTTTCATGGCAATTCGAAGGTCCACTATGAACAATTCCCCGATGGTTTCCACTCAGTCCGCCACGAATGCACGCTCGCAGCCCGCCACGCGCGGCGGCAGGCGCGCGGCGGTGCGCGGGCTTTTCGCGGGCGCGCTCATCGCCGCGTGTGCGTTCGCGCAACCGGTCTGGGCCGCTTCCGTGGACTCGCTCATCAAGGCAGTGAAGTTCGACGACGTGTCCGAGGTCAAGAAGCAGCTCGCGCAGGGCGCCGACCCGAATACGGTCGACAACACCGGCGCGCCGCTGCTCGTCATCGCCGCGCGCGAGAAGTCGGACAAGGTCGGCCAGCTGCTCGCCGACAACCCGAACACGGACCTCGAAAAGCTCGATTCCGCCGGCGAGAACGCGATGATGCTCGCCGCGCTCAACGGCGACGCGACGTTCGTAAATCTGCTGATCGCGAAGGACGCCGAAGTGAACAAGAAGGGCTGGACGCCGCTGCATTACGCGGCGACCAACGGCCACGACGACATCGTGAAGATTCTGCTCGACCACTCCGCCTACATCGACGCCGGATCGCCGAACGGCACGACGCCGCTGATGATGGCGGCGCGCGGCGGCCATCTGTCGACGTGCAAACTGCTGCTCGATCAGGGCGCCGATTTGCGCGTGAAGAACCAGATCGGCATGACGGCGGTGGATTTCGCCCGCAAGTACAACGAGAAGGACGTCGCGGAAGGTTTGCAGGCGCGCCTCGACGCCATGCAAGGCGGCGCTGCTCAAAGCGGCGCAAATGGGTCAAAATAACACTGCTACGCTCGAAACCGGGCGAGCGCGGTCAGGCGCGGCCGCCTCGCCCCAATACGCCGCCGCTCAACAGACAAGGAAGACCATGCTGCGGGAATTCGCCATCGCCTGTGTTCTTGCGACGCCCGTGTGCGCGTTCGCATTCACCGGCAACGATCTCAACAAGCTCTGCATCAAGACCGACCCGAACTCGCGTACCGCGTGTGCCGCCTATATCGAAGGCGCGGCCGACGGCGTGTACAACACGATCGAAGCTATCGGCGGCACCACGGGGCCGCAAGTCGGCCAGTACTTCTGCCTGCCGGCCGACGTGAAGCCGCAGCAACTGACGGACGCGGTGCGCAAGTACATCGCGGACAACCCCGACAAGGCGAACTTCAACGCCACGACGATGGTTTCGCTCGGCCTCGGCAAGGCGTTTCCCTGCAAGGCGGAACGCTGAACGCGCGCCGACGCGCCTCTTGCAGCGGCTCGGGTGATCGGACGCGGCGCGGAAACCCGCACGCCGTTTGCTGGTCGAACGTCGGACAGCGATTTCCGCACATCACACAAAAAACGCAAGAGGAAAGCCTATGAGCCGTCTCGTCGTCGTATCCAACCGGGTCGCCACGCCGACCGAAACCAAGGGCTCTGCCGGCGGCCTCGCCGTCGGCGTGTTCGGCGCGCTGAAGGACAGCGGCGGCGTCTGGTTCGGCTGGAGCGGGGACGTCGTGAGCGAGAGCGTCGCGAATCAGGGGCCGACGCTCGTGCAGGACGGCGCCGTGACGTTCGCCACCGTCGGCCTGCCGAAGAAGGACTACGACCAGTACTACCGCGGCTTCTCGAACGCGATGCTGTGGCCCGTTTTCCACTATCGCAACGATCTCGCCGTCTACGACCGCGACGAATATGCCGGCTATCGCCGCGTGAATTCGTGGCTCGCCCACAAGCTCATCAAGCTGCTGGAGCCGGACGACGTCATCTGGGTCCACGACTATCACCTGATTCCGTTCGCCGAGGCGCTGCGCAGCGCGGGCATCACGAACCGCATCGGCTTCTTTCTGCATATTCCGTTTCCATCGCCGCAGATTCTGCTCAACATTCCGCCGCATGAGGAACTGGTGCGGTCGTTGTGCTGCTACGACGTGGTCGGCTTCCAGACCGAAGGCGATCAGACCGCCTTTCACGACTACATCGTGCGGCACGCGCACGGCACCGCGACGGAGGACGGCCACGTCGAGGCGTTCGGGCGCAAGCTGAAGACGGGCGTGTACCGCATCGGCGTATTCCCCGACGAGATCGCGGAACAGGCGCAGCGCGGCGAGGCGCGGCAGGACGTGATGGACCTGAAGCAGAGTCTCGAAGGCCGCAAGCTCATCATGAGCGTCGACCGGCTGGATTATTCGAAAGGGCTCGTCGAACGGTTTCGCGCGTTCGAGCATTTTCTGGAGAAATCGCCCGAATGGCGCGGCAACGTCACGCTCGTGCAGATCGCGCCGCCCACGCGCTCGGACGTCGAAACGTATCAGCAGATCCGCCAGAACCTCGAATACGAAGCAGGGCGCATCAACGGGCGCTATTCCGGCCTCGATTACACGCCGATCCGCTATTTGAACCAGCGCTATGACCGCTGGAAGCTGATGTCGCTGTTCCGCGAATCGCAGATCGGGCTCGTGACTCCGCTGCGCGACGGCATGAATCTCGTCGCGAAGGAATACGTCGCCGCGCAGAATCCGGACGATCCCGGCGTGCTCGTGCTCTCGCAATTCGCGGGCGCGGCGGGCGAAATGACGGGCGCGGTGATGGTGAATCCGCACGATGTCGTCGGCATGAGCGACGCGCTCGCCCGTTCGCTCGCCATGCCGCTCGCCGAGCGCCAGCAGCGTTACCAGACCAACATGGCGGCGCTGCGCAAGCACAATCTCGGCGTCTGGCGCGACGATTTCCTGGCCGACCTTCGCGGCGTGCGACGCAAGTAACAGGCGCGCGAAACGGTTGTTTCCGGCCTGTAACAGAGCGATGAAAGTGCAAGAGAACGCCGGTTCGCGCCGCGTCGCCGTCGATAATGAATCGTCGCGCGGCGGGCCGGCTTGCCGCATCCAACGATCGAGGGAAACCCTCGTTAGCCGGCTGACAGTCTGCTGTCATACTCAGTCTCGCGCGACGCATTGAGAACACGAGCACACGCTCGCACGTCGAAGTTCGCATGGAGACGAGAACGATGAGGATTGCCCAAATTGCCCCGTTGACCGAGTCGGTCCCGCCCAAGCTCTACGGCGGCACGGAGCGCGTCGTGTCGTATCTCACGGAGGCGCTCGTCGAGCTTGGCCACGATGTGACGCTGTTCGCCACCGGCGACTCGCAAACCACGGCGAAGCTCGAAGCCGTCTGGCCGCGCGCGCTGCGCCTCGACCCGGCGATTCGCGACCGCATCGCGCCGCACATGCTGCTGATGGAACTGGTGCGCCGCCGCGCCGAGGAGTTCGACGTCCTGCATTTCCACATGGACTATTACTCCTTCTCGCTCTTCAACCGGCAGGACACGCCGTTCGTCACGACCTTGCACGGGCGGCTCGACTTGCCCGAGCAGCAGCCGGTTTTCGACACGTTCAACACCGCGCCCGTGATCTCGATCTCCGATTCGCAGCGCCATCCGTTGCCGCAGGCGAAGTGGGTCTCGACGGTCTATCACGGCCTGCCGGAGACGCGTTATGTGCCGCAGCCCGTCGAGCAGAAGTATCTGGCGTTCCTCGGGCGCATCTCGCCGGAAAAGCGCGTCGATACGGCCATTCGCATCGCGGGGCGCTGCGGCTTGCCGATTAAGATCGCGGCCAAAGTCGATGCAGCCGATCACGAATACTTCGAGCGCGAAATCGCGCCGCTGCTGGAGTTGCCCTACGTCGAATTCATCGGCGAGATCAACGATGCGCAGAAGGCGGACTTCCTTTCGGGCGCGCACGCGCTGGTTTTCCCGGTCGACTGGCCCGAGCCGTTCGGACTCGCGATGATCGAGGCGATGGCCTGCGGCACGCCCGTTATCGCGTTCAATCGCGGCGCGGTGCCGGAAGTGGTGGACGAGGGCGTGTCGGGCTTTATCGTGGAAGACGAGATCGGCGCGGTGGCGGCGGTGAACCGGCTGCATACGCTCTCGCGGGCGGGCGTGCGCAGGCGCTTCGAGGAGCGCTTCACGTCGCACCGCATGGCGCGGCAATATCTCGACGCGTATCAGGCCGTGGTGCGCGCGCAAAAGCGCTCGCGCTTCAAGCTGATCGATCGCGCGGCGACCTGAGTCCTCGAACCGCCAGAACGAAAACGAAAAAACCGCCGTGCGACGCGACCTCGAGTCGCGCCGCACGGCGGTCATGCTTTCCGCCGGGACCGTGAGACGGCGCGCGCCGCCTTACATCTTTAGGCGCGTCAC
Organism: Caballeronia sp. BCC1704; assembly: GCF_902833455.1. NCBI lineage: Bacteria > Pseudomonadati > Pseudomonadota > Betaproteobacteria > Burkholderiales > Burkholderiaceae > Caballeronia > Caballeronia sp. BCC1704. The sequence continues at coordinate 1,812,104 of NZ_CADFFT010000001.1, forward strand.
CTTCGTGCCCTGGAGCGACACGTCGGCCATCAGGCCCGCGTTCGTCAGCACGAACGCTTCGACCGGGTTGGTGGCGGTGGTCGTGTCGACCGCGCCGTTCGCGCCCATCTTGACGAGCGCCACGGATGCATCGGCGCCTGCCGACCAGCCGTCCGAATTGCGGAATTTGTCGAGCGCGTCCTGCGTCATGAAGAGGAAGATGATCGACTTCGACTGCGCGCCCGCTTGCAAGCCGAAGGAGCCGGACGTCGTGCTGTAGTAGCCGACCGTGCTGCCACCCACGCGCAGCGAGCCCTTGCCGTACTGCGCGCCGACGATGAAGCCTGCCTGAATCACGGACGGGAACACGAGCACGCCGCGCGACTTCGCGACCAGTTCGCGCGAGCCGGGAACCGTCGCATAGAGCCGCTGGATGGTGCTGTCGACGTCCGCGTCGATGCTGCGGCGATCGTCCGCGCTGCCGGCGGCCTTTTCAGCGCCGGTATTCGAATTCGTCGTGCAACCGGCAAGCGCGAGGCCTCCCAGCGCCAACACGGCCGTCGTCTTGAGCATGAAGTTTCGTCTTTGCATCATTGTTCTCCATCGTGGAATTTAGGAAACCCCATAGTGCGGGAGGGTGAGGCACGCCAAGTTATAGCACAGCGACGCAACAACGCGACGCTCGCACCGGACACAGATACCGCGTTCCGCGCATGCCGCGCAAGCCCTGCGTCGCATCCGCGCGTCGTCGATTTGACGACGGCGAATGGCCGGCTATTTCGCCCGCCCCGCTGCCTGAAGCCCTGCATTAATTTCACCGCACCGGTCACGGTGACGGCGGCAACGCCGCGTAGCGAGTAGCAACGACCGTACCCGGGTCGCCTGCGTCAGTGGCTCGTCGTTTTTACTTTGGTCGGAGGAACGGGCTCCGGCGCGCGCGACGGTCGCCGCAATGCGCGCTTGATTCCGCCGATCACGATGCCGACGGCAAGAAGAAAAGCCGCTGGCACGACCCAATAGCCGATGAAGGCATGCCACAGATAGTCGGCGAGGGTGGCCTTGCGATGCGCGTATTCATCGAGCGCTTCCTGATGGCGGCGGGCGTTGGCTTGGAGAACGTCGGCGGGGCAGCCGGCTGCGCGCGCTTCGTCCGGCGCGCCGTGACAACGGGCGGCGGCACCGGCGGACCGCTGGGCATCGGTGAGTTCCCAGGTCGAGAGCGCCTTTTGAAGATCGACCGTGTTGTAGGCCATTTCCTCGCGCACCTCGTTGACCGCGACGATCATCACGGGCACAGCCCAGAAGGTGATCGTCACGAGCCACCGGCGGAACCAGCGGTTCTTGTATTTCCATGCCATCCGTTGCCTCCATGCGAGGCTTGTCGCCACGCTAGACGAGCGGCGGCCGATGGCGTGTTTCTTGTATTCGTGAGGGGCCGCCTTCGCGCCATCTTATGAGAAAAAGACGGCGGTGCGAAACACTTGCTTGGGTGCAGTGCAATATCTACGGACGGCAAGGGGAGGCAGCCCGCGCCGCACGCGATCGACGCGGCGCGAATCAGACGATGCGGCCCGCGCCGCGATCAGCCCTTGGTGCTGAGACAACTCTTCATGAACGCCTTGCGGTCGTCGCCCTTCTTGCCGGATGCCTGGCTGTTGCACGCAGTCATGCGCTGCTGCTGGGTCATCGGCGCGGAGGCGGCGGAGGCCGCGGCGGGCGTCGCGGACAGGCAACTCTTCATGAATGCCTTGCGGTCGTCGCCCTTTTTGTTGCCTGCCTGCTTGTTGCAGTCGCTCATCTTCGACTGCTGGCTATTGGCCGCGAAAGCCGTATGCGTGCCCAGCGTAAGACTCAAAACAACGATAAGGGCAGTAGCTCGGATGGTCATGTAACGCTCCCTGAGTAATTGACGATTCTTCTTGAATAAGCGAGTTTCGACGTCTCGCCCGCGCATTATGGCAAAGCAGGTTTCAACTGAGTGTGCGATAAGGTTAAGTCTCGAGGTTGATTCTTTTGACCGCGCGCCGCGCCTTGCAACGCGCTTTCGCCGGCGAGCGGACGCAGTGATCCTTCACGCAACGACGCGTTCTCGCGATCCACGACAGGAGCCGCTTCATGTCCACACCGCTCGCCGATCACTACAAGGGCTTCGCCATCCACGTGCAGGCCATGCGACGCGCGAAAGAGCGTGACGAGCCGGACGACGGCCCGCGCCACTTCGACATCTTCGTGACCATTTCACGCGACGCGGCCGGGGAGAGCGGCCGCTCCGCCATGTTCGGCGTGCCGGAGCAGGAGCCGTTCGAGAGCCCGATCGATGCGACGCGCGCCGGCATCGACTATGGCCGCAAGATCATCGACAACGAGATCGAGGGCCAGTCCGTCGCCGATCTCTGAGCGGCTGCGGCTGGCTTCGAACGCGCGCGAGACCACATTGCGCGTGCGTCCGAAGCGCCCAGTGCACGTTAGCCCGATTGACCGCGCGCCTCCCACGAACGAGAATCGACGGCGGCAAACGTTGAACCGCCCACGTTTCGCGTGACATGCAAGACAACTGCAAACAACACCAATCAAAACACCGGAGGAGAACCGCATGAAGTCAGCCATTCGCCGTCGCGTCCTGTCAGCCGCCGTCGCGCTCGTTGCGTGCAGCGCGCTGCCTTTCGCCGCATCGCCCGCGTTCGCGCAGAGCGCCGGCAAGCCGAAGGTCGCGCTCGTGATGAAGTCGCTCGCCAACGAGTTCTTCCTCACGATGGAAAACGGCGCGAAAGACTACCAGCAGCACAACGCCGACAAGTTCGAGCTCATCACCAACGGCATCAAGGACGAAACCGATACGGCCGCGCAGATCCGCATCGTCGAGCAGATGATCGTCTCGAAGGTCGATGCGCTCGTCATCGCGCCGGCGGATTCGAAGGCGCTCGTGCCGGTCATCAAGAAGGCGGCGGACGCGGGCATCATCGTGGTGAATATCGACAACCGGCTCGACCAGGACGTGCTCAAGTCGAAGGACCTGAACGTGCCGTTCGTCGGCCCGGACAACCGCAAGGGCGCGCGCCAGGTCGGCGACTATCTCGCCAAGCACCTGAAGAAGGGCGACGAAGTCGGCATCATCGAAGGCGTCTCGACGACCACCAACGCGCAGCAGCGCACGGCCGGTTTCAAGGACGCGATGGACGCGGCCGGCATGAAGGTGGTCGCGCTCCAGTCGGGCGACTGGGAAATCGACAAGGGCAACGCCGTCGCGTCGCAGATTCTCAACGCGAACCCGAACGTCAAGGCGCTCTTATGCGGCAACGACAACATGGCCATCGGCGCGGTGTCGGCGGTGCGCGCGGCGGGCAAGGCCGGCAAGGTGCAGGTGGTCGGGTACGACAACATCAACGCCATCAAGCCGATGCTGAAGGACGGCCGCGTGCTCGCCACCGCGGATCAATACGCGGCGAAGCAGGCCGTGTTCGGCATCGACGTGGCGCTCAAGGCCATTGCCGGGCACAAGAAGCAGTCGGAGCTCTCGACCGTGGTGGAAACGCCCGTCGATCTCGTGATGAAGTAAAGCGCAGCCAGCGTTGCGCCGCGAACCGTTCGTCCTCAAGTTCGCGGCCATCATGCCGTTAAGACGGACGAGCGCGGTGGACGGATGGCGGCGGAGCGCGCCGGCCGCCGTCCCGCCGCAACGCATGCACAACTTTGCCGAGGATGCACCGACCGCCTTGAGCGACCTTACGCCATGATGAAAGACGCGCACGACGCGAGCGTGCTGACCGTCACGGGAATCGGCAAGACCTATGTCGAGCCGGTGCTGGCCGACGTATCGCTCGGACTCTCGCCGGGCGAGGTGCTCGCGTTGACCGGCGAGAACGGCGCGGGCAAGAGCACGCTGTCGAAGATCATCGGCGGGCTTACGAATCCGAGCACGGGCACCATGACGCTCGCGGGCCAGCCGTACGCGCCGCAAAGCCGCACCGAAGCCGAATCGCTCGGCGTGCGCATGGTCATGCAGGAGCTGAACCTGCTGCCGACGCTTTCGGTCGCGGAGAACCTGTTCCTCAACCGCCTGCCGCAGAAAGGGCGCCTGAAAATCGGCTGGATCGACCGCAAGCGGCTCGCCGAGGACGCGCGGCACGCGATGGCGCAAGTCGGGCTCGATGCGATCGACCCGGAGACGCCCGTGGGCCATCTCGGCATCGGGCATCAGCAGATGGTCGAAATCGCGCGCAATCTGATCGGCGATTGCCGCGTGCTGATTCTCGACGAACCCACCGCGATGCTCACCGCACGCGAAGTCGATCTCCTTTTCGAGCAGATCGCGCGGCTCAAGGCGCGCGGCGTGGCGCTCGTCTATATCTCGCATCGGCTGGAAGAACTGAGGCGCATCGCGGAGCGCGCGGCCGTGCTGCGCGACGGCCGCCTCGTGCACGTCGGGCCGATGAGCGCGCTGAAGAGCGACCAGCTCGTCACGCTGATGGTGGGCCGTGAACTGGGCGAACGCATCGATCTCGGCGAGCGCAAGCTGGGCGGCGTCGCGCTGAAAGTAGACGGCATGACGCGCGCCCCGGCCGTGCGCGACGTGTCCTTCGAAGTGCGCGCGGGCGAGATTTTCGGCATCAGCGGGCTGATCGGCGCGGGGCGCACGGAACTCATGCGCCTGATCTACGGCGCGGATCGCGCGGACGCCGGCACGGTGTCCGTCTCGCGCGGCGGCGAATCACTGCGCCCGGTGAACATCCAGTCGCCGTCGGACGCGGTGAAAAACGGCATCGCGCTCATCACGGAGGACCGCAAGGGCGAGGGCCTGCTGCTCGGCCTGCCCATCGCCGCGAACGTTTCACTCGGCAACGTCGGCGCGGTGGCGCGTCACGGCGTGATCGACACGCGCCGCGAAGCCGCGCTCGCCGAGCGCCAGATCGACGCCATGCGCATCCGCACGTCGGGGCCGGCGCAGGCGGTGTCCGAGCTTTCGGGCGGCAATCAGCAGAAAGTGGTGATCGGCCGCTGGCTCGCCCGCGACTGCACCGTGCTGCTTTTCGACGAACCGACGCGCGGCATCGACGTCGGCGCGAAGTTCGACATATACGGGCTCATGGGCGCGCTCGCCCGCGAAGGCCGCGCGCTCGTGGTCGTGTCGAGCGATCTGCGCGAACTGATGCTGATCTGCGACCGGATCGGCGTGATGTCGGCCGGGCGCATGACCGGCGTGTTCGAGCGCGCGAACTGGACGCAGGATGCGTTGCTCGCGGCGGCTTTCGCGGGCTACGCGAAGCGCGAGGCGATTCTCCACGAGCCGCTCGCGCCCGACGCGAAGCCGCCCGAACAAGACAATTTGCTGGAGCATTGAATGACCGGACAGACCGAAGCGAATCTGCCAGCCGATGCGCCTAAAAGCGGCAAGAACGCGAAGGGCGCGGGCACGCGCCTGGGCTTCTCCAATTATCTGGGGCTGGCCGGCGCGCTCGCCGCGATGATCGCGCTTTTCTCCGTGCTGAGTTCCCACTTTCTGACGTACGACACGTTCAGCACGATCGCGAACCAGATACCGGATCTCGTCGTGATGTCGGTCGGCATGACGTTCGTGCTGATCATCGCGGGCATCGACTTGTCGGTGGGCTCGGTCCTTGCGCTCGGCGCGTCGGTGGTGAGCGTGGCCGCGCTGAAGTGGCACTGGCCCGCGCTTCCGGCGGCGCTCATCGGGCTCGCCGCCGCCGCGCTGACGGGCACGGTCACGGGACTCGTCACGGTGGCGTGGCGCATTCCGTCGTTCATCGTGTCGCTCGGCGTGCTGGAAGCGGCGCGCGGGCTCGCGTATCAGATGACGAACTCGCGCACCGCGTATATCGGCGATGCGTTCGATTTTCTGTCGAATCCGATCGCGTTCGGCATCTCGCCGGCGTTCCTGATTGCGGTCGCGGTGATGATTCTTGCGCATTGGGTCTTGACCCGGACGATTTTCGGCCGTTATCTGGTAGGCATCGGCACGAACGAGGAAGCGGTGCGGCTCGCGGGTGTCGATCCGCGGCCGTACAAGGTCATCGTGTTCGCGCTGATGGGCGCGCTGTCCGGACTGGCCGCGCTGTTCCAGATTTCTCGTCTCGAAGCCGCGGATCCGAACGCGGGCGCGGGCGTGGAGCTTCAGGTGATCGCGGCGGTGGTGATCGGCGGAACGAGTCTGATGGGCGGGCGCGGCTCGGTCATCAGCACGTTTTTCGGCGTTCTCATCATCTCGGTGCTGGCGGCGGGGCTCGCGCAGATCGGCGCGAACGAGCCGACCAAGCGCATCATCACGGGCGCGGTGATCGTGGTCGCGGTGGTGCTGGATACGTACCGGAGCCGGCGCAGGCGCGGATGATGTAGCAGGGCAGCAGGCAGCACGTCGGCGCTTCGCAACGGGGTGGGCGGCGACGTTAAACGTAAGTGCAGTCAAATAGAGATGACCGGGCAGTCCGTTCAACGTCTAGACAACGTCAAGAGCGGTGAGCGGAAGGAAAACGGCCGGGCGCGGGAGGGCCGCGCGAGAGGACGTTTCCGGTCAATAAAAGAAGTTGGACCAAAGCATAAGCGAAGGACGATGTATGGCGACGATCAAGGACGTGGCAGCCATTGCTGGGGTGTCGTTTACGACGGTGTCCCACGTAGTGAACAATTCGAGGCCGGTATCGGCCGATGTGCGGGCGAAGGTCGAGCGCGCGATCCGCGAGCTGGACTACGTGCCGTCGGCCGTGGCGCGCTCGCTCAAGGCGAAGTCCACGGCGACCATCGGGCTGCTTGTGCCGAACGCGACGAATCCGTACTTCGCCGAACTGGCGCGCGGGGTCGAGGACGGCTGCGCGAAAAACGGCTACTGCGTCTTCTTCTGCAACTCGGACGACGATCCCGCCAAGCAGCGCAACTATCTGCGCGTCTTGCAGGAAAAGCGCATCGACGGCCTCGTGATCGCATCGGCGGGCGAGGACGCGGTGCTCGCGCAATGTCTCGCGGGCGCGCGTGAGCCGCTCGTCATCGTGGACCGCAACATCGAGGGCGTCTCGGCGGACCTCGTCCAGATCGACCACGAAAAAGGCGCGTATATCGCGACGAAGCATTTGCTGCAAACGGGGCATTCGGAGATCGGCTGCATTACCGGCCCGGTCGCGACGGCGGTGAGCGCCATGCGCCTGCACGGCTTTATCCGCGCGATGGCCGAGCGCGGCGTCGAGATCGAGCCGAACGCGATCGTCCAGAGCGACTTTTCCGCGACGGGCGGCTATGCGGCGGCCTCGCAACTCTTCGACGCGATGAAGCCGACCGCGATCTTCGCGTGCAACGACATGATGGGCATCGGCGCGCTGCGGGCGGCGGCCGAGCGCAAGATTCGCGTGCCGGACGATTGCTCGATCATCGGCTTCGACGATGTCGAGTTGTCGCGCTACACGTATCCTGCGCTCTCGACGGTCGGCCATTCGGTGCGCGCGCTCGGCGAGATGGCCGCGCAGACGCTGATCGAGCGCATCGTCGGCAAGCTCGGCGGCACGACGCGCCGCCGCGTCGTCCCGCCGCGTCTCGTGCTGCGCGAATCCACGGCGGTCGTGCCCGAGTCGCATGGCGCCGAGAGCGGCGCCGTGGCAGACGCCAGATCGGAATAACGCGGATTAACGCAGGACAACAACGGAGCAGGATTTCATCGCGATGAGCGACAACGCAACAAGTGAAGCAGGCGCGCGCGGGCGCGTGGTGGTGGTCGGCAGTCTCAACATGGACCTCGTCGCGCGCGCGCCGCGCCTGCCGAAGCCCGGCGAAACGCTCGCCGGCTCCGCTTTCGTGCAGGCGCCGGGCGGCAAGGGCGCGAATCAGGCGGTGGCGGCCGCGCGTCTCGGCGCGCAGGTCGCGATGATCGGCTGCGTCGGCGGCGACGCGAACGGCGCGACGCTGCGCGCGGGCCTCGAAGCGGAAGGGATCGACTGCGCGGCGCTTGCGACGAGCGCCCACGCGCCGACGGGCGTCGCGCTCATCATCGTGGACGACGCGAGCCAGAATGCGATCGTCATCGTCGCGGGGAGCAACGCGCAGGTCACGCCCGCGGTCATCGACGAACAAGAAGCACTGCTCGCACGCGCCGATGTCATCGTCTGCCAGCTCGAAACGCCGCCGGAGACCGTGCGCGCGGCGCTGGCCGCGGGCCGCCGGCTCGGCCGCACGACGATTCTCAATCCCGCGCCCGCGGCGAGCACGCTGCCCGCCGACTGGTTTGCGCTTATCGACTATCTGATTCCGAACGAACTGGAAGCCGCGACGCTTTCGGGTATCGCCATCGCGACGCCCGACGATGCGCGCCGCGCCGCCCGCATGCTCAAGGAGAAGGGCGCGCGCAACGTGATCATCACGCTCGGCGCGCAGGGCGTGTTCGCGCTGCTCGGCGACGACAGCGACGGCCAGCATCTGCCGTCGCCGAAAGTCGAGGCCGTCGACACGACCGCCGCGGGCGATACGTTCATCGGCGGATTCGCGGCGGAACTGGCGCGCGGCAGCGCCGTCGCAGACGCGATCGCCTTCGGTCAGCGCGCCGCCGCGCTCGCCGTCACGCGCGAGGGCGCGCAGCCGTCCATTCCGCGCCGCAGCGAAATCGCAGCATAAGTTTTCAACATGCGCTGAATAACGGCGCGCGCAACGCGTCGTTTTCCCTATCAGGGAAAGAACCTTCTCAAGTCCCGCTGCCCTCATGCCGTTTATATCGAAAGCGGCTGCGCAAACGCGCGCCGCCCGATCGCGGCTCTATGCGTCACGACGCCCGCGCACATTCGAACCGGCATCAGGGACACATCCATGAAAAAGGCTTTGACGATCAAGGCACGCATCGGCATGTCGATGGCGTTTCTCGGCGCGCTGCTCATCGGCATCGGCGCACTGGGACTCGCGGGCATGGGCCGCACGAACGAGGCTTTCCTCGACACGTACTCGGTGCAGATGCCGGGCGCCATCGCGGTCGGCAACAGCGAAATGTATGCGGCGCGCGAACGGCTCGTGTTCGACCGCGCGGCGCTGCTCGCCGGCACGTCCGAGGTGAGCGCGACCATCGAGCGTTCGCGCATGATGCGCGAGCGCGCCGACGCCTTCTGGAAGAACTACATGTCGCTGCCGCAGACGCCCGACGAGCGGCGTCTGGCGGATGCGTCGCAGGACAAGCGGCTCGCGCTTCAACGCGCCGTCGACAAGGGACTCGCGGCCGTCACGGCGGACGACCGCGCGGGCATGATCGAGGCGGCCAAGGCGATGCAGGCCGCCTACAACGAACTCGCCAACGCGAACGACGCGCTGCGCGCGTTTCTCACCGACGCCTCGAAGAAGAGCTACGAAGACGCGCAGAGCCGCTATACGTGGTTCCGCGCGCTGAGTCTTTCGGCCATCGCGCTCGGCCTCGCGGCGGCGGCGTTCGCGTGGGTCGCGTTGCGGCGCGCCATCGCGCGGCCGCTCGAAGCCGCGCTCACGCATTTCGAAGCCATCGCCGCCGGCGATCTGCGCCGCGACGTGGTCGTGACCTCGCGCGACGAAATGGGCCTGCTGCTCGAAGGCCTCGCGAAGATGCGCGCGAGCCTGCTGACGACGGTTCGCACGGTCCGCTCGGGCAGCGAATCGATCGCGTCGGCCACGCAGCAGATCGCGGCAGGCAATACCGATCTCTCGTCGCGCACGGAGGAACAGGCGTCCGCGTTGCAGGAAACGGCGTCGAGCATGGAGGAACTGACGAGCACGGTGCGCCAGAACGCGGATAACGCGCGTCAGGCCAGCACGCTCGCCGCCAACGCGTCCGAGATCGCGGGCAAGGGCAGCGCCGTCGTCACGCAAGTGGTCGATACGATGGGCGAAATCAGCCGCAGCTCGGCCAAGATAGCGGACATCATCACGATCATCGAAGGCATTGCGTTCCAGACCAACATCCTCGCGCTCAACGCGGCCGTCGAAGCGGCGCGCGCGGGCGAAGAAGGGCGCGGCTTCGCAGTCGTGGCAGGCGAAGTGCGCAATCTCGCGCAGCGTTCGTCGACGGCGGCCAAGGAAATCAAGGAGTTGATCGACACTTCGGTCGCGCGCGTGCAGTCGGGCACCACGCTCGTGGACGAAGCGGGCCGCACGATGAACGAGATCATCGGCGCGGTGCAACGCGTGACCGACATCATGGGCGAGATCGCGGCGGCATCGGCCGAGCAGACGACCGGCATCGAGCAGGTGTCGCGCGCCGTCACGCAGATGGACGAAGTCACGCAGCAAAACGCGGCGCTCGTGGAAGAAGCGGCGGCGGCCGCGCAGTCGCTCGAAGATCAGGCCGCGCGCCTGCGTCAGGCGGTCGCAGTGTTTCAAGTGACTGAAGGCGCGGGGCTTGCTGCTGCTTCCTTGCAAGTGCCGGCGACCGTATCCACGAAGCCGAAGCGCGTCGCGCCGCCCGCGCCCGCTGTGAAGCCTGCGGCGAGCGCGAAGCCCGCCGCGCTGTCGACGGCGGGCGGCGACTGGGAGACGTTCTGACGTTTTGATGCCGTCGCCCGGAGTGCGCGTACGCAGGACATCGCATCAAGCGGGCAACGTGAAGCACCTCCGGTCCGGTAACCCGTACACTGACGACACTGCGCGTCCATTCACACGAGGGGATCGACATGACCGGATCGACACTTGCCGCCAAGCTCGTCGCGGCCCGGCGTCAGCATCGACTGATTGACACGCTGGAGCCGCCCGATCTCCCCGCCGACGCGCCTACCGCTTACGCCATCCAGCACGAAGTCCTGCGCGACAGCCACGCGCGCATTGGCGCATGGAAGATCGGCGCGCGCGCGCCCGATGCGCTCGCGGCGGGCGCGCCTATCGATGCCGAATGTGTCTATGTCTCGCCCGCGCGCCTTCCTTTCGAAGGCTTCTTTCGCGTGCTCGTGGAACTGGAGATTGCCTTTCGCTTCGCGTATGCGTTGCCCCCGAAGAACGATCCTTACACGCGCGCCGAAGTGCTCGCCGCGATCGGCGGCATTGCAGTCGCGCTCGAAGTGGTCGATAGCCGTTTCGCGCAGTGGCCCAATCTCGATCCGCTCGCGCAGCTTGCGGACTCGCAGAACAACGGCGCGCTCATCACGAGCGGCATGGAACCTTACGGGGTCGTCGCGCCGGGCTTCGATTTTCTTGCGCCACGGCTCGAACTCACGCTCGATGGCGTGGGGATTGCTCCGGCTACCCTCGGCAATCCGGCGGGCGATCCTCGCGAATTGCTGCCCTGGCTCGTCAACCATTGTTCGCGCATGGGTTTAACGGTCGAGCCTTTCTGGACTATCACGACGGGCTCATACACAGGCGCTTATCGCGTGGAAGGACCGGCCATGGTGCACGGCTCGATTGATCGCATCGGGGAACTGGAACTCGTGCTGACGTGACGACATGCGCTCGCAAGAATGCTTTGGCGGAAGGTCGCGGTGTAGCGATGAAGCGTGCGCGGCGCAGCGAACATGCCGAAGCGCACGCAGAGCGCACGCTGCATGACAGGCGAGCGCAGATACGAAGAACATCTTGGGACTGAGGATTGTAGGTGAACGAAAATAACCTACCAAGCTAGTGATTGTTCCGAGCAGCTTCTAAGCAAATCATCCAAGCTAGTGCGTGAAAAAAAATTCGAAAGGGTTTAGGATGAATTCAAGCGATGTCGTTTCGATAACGCGCGTTGAGACGACCAAGGCTTTCTGACTTCGGCGAGGAGGTAGCATGGATATCTACAGCAGTTTCGCGACCCGCTTCGAAAAAACGCGCGAGGAGGAATTCTCGCTCGAAGAGTATCTCGCGCTCTGCAAGGAAGATCCTGCCACATATGCAACAGCGGGCGAACGCATGCTGACGGCCATCGGGGAACCCGAAATGGTCGACACTCGCCTCGATCCGCGTTTATCGCGTGTGTTTGCAAACAAGGTCATCAAGGTGTATCCGGCGTTCCGCGAGTTCTACGGAATGGAGGAAGTGATCGAGAACGTCGTGTCGTATTTCAGGCACGCCGCGCAGGGTCTTGAAGAGAAAAAGCAGATCCTGTATCTGCTCGGTCCGGTGGGCGGCGGCAAGTCGTCCATTGCAGAACGGCTCAAGCAACTCATGGAGCGCGTACCGTTCTATTCGCTCAAGGGCTCGCCCGTGAACGAATCGCCGCTCGGTCTTTTCGATTACGACGAAGACGGTCCCGTGCTCGAGGAACAGTACGGCATTCCGCGCCGTTACCTGAAGAGCATTCTTTCGCCGTGGGCTGTGAAGCGCCTGCACGAATACAACGGCGATATCCGCAAGTTCCGCGTCGTGCGCCGCTATCCGTCGATCCTTCGGCAAATCGGCATCGCGAAGACGGAGCCGGGCGACGAGAACAATCAGGACATCTCCTCGCTCGTCGGCAAGGTGGACATTCGCAAGCTTGAAACGTACTCGCAGGATGACGCCGATGCTTACAGCTATTCCGGCGGCCTGTGCCTTGCGAATCAGGGCTTGCTCGAATTCGTCGAAATGTTCAAGGCGCCGATCAAGGTGCTGCATCCGCTCTTGACCGCCACGCAGGAAGGCAACTTCAAAGGCACGGAAGGGTTCGGCGCCATTCCATTCGACGGCGTGATTCTCGCGCACTCGAACGAATCGGAATGGAAGGCTTTCCGCAACAACAAGAACAACGAGGCGCTGCTCGATCGTATCTTCGTGGTGAAGGTGCCGTACTGCCTGCGCTATAGCGAAGAGGTGAAGATCTACGAGAAGCTCTTGCGCAATTCTTCGCTTGCGGAAGCGGTGTGCGCGCCCGGCACGCTCAAGATGATGGCGCAGATGGCCGTGCTCACGCGTTTGCACGAGCCGGAGAATTCGAGCCTCTTCTCGAAGATGCAGGTCTACGACGGCGAGAACCTGAAGGACACCGATCCCAAAGCGAAGTCGTATCAGGAGTATCGCGATTTCGCGGGTGTCGACGAAGGCATGACGGGCGTGTCCACGCGTTTCGCGTTCAAGATTTTGTCGCGCGTGTTCAACTTCGATTCGACCGAGGTCGCGGCTAACCCGGTGCATCTCATGTACGTGCTCGAACAGCAGATCGAGCGCGAGCAGTTCCCGCCGGAGACGGAGCAGAAGTACCTGTCGTTCATCAAGGACGTACTGGCTTCGCGCTACGCCGAGTTCATCGGGAAGGAGATTCAGACGGCTTATCTGGAATCGTATTCGGAGTATGGACAAAACATCTTCGATCGCTATGTGACGTATGCGGACTTCTGGATTCAGGATCAGGAGTTCCGCGATCACGACACCGGCGAGAGCTTCGACCGCGCCGCGCTCAACGCGGAGCTGGAGAAGATCGAGAAGCCCGCGGGCATCAGCAACCCGAAGGACTTCCGCAACGAGATCGTGAATTTCGTGCTGCGCGCGCGTGCGAACAACGGCGGCAAGAATCCCGCGTGGATCAGCTACGAGAAGCTGCGCGTCGTGATCGAGAAGAAGATGTTCTCGAACACGGAGGAACTGTTGCCGGTCATCTCCTTCAATGCGAAGGGATCGGCCGAAGAGCAGCGCAAGCACGAGGACTTCGTGAATCGCATGGTCGCGAAGGGTTATACGCCGAAGCAGGTGCGCTTGTTGTGCGACTGGTATCTGCGCGTGCGCAAGTCGTCTTAAGCACACGCCGCGGCGTAGTCGAGTAGCAGTAAAAGCAGTGCAGGTCCGCGCCGTCCGGGTTCGATGCTTGCATCCGGATGGCCAAGCGGGCAGATTGCGAGCGAGAGGCGCCGGCTTGCGGCGCAAACATGCGGCGCCTCGCACACTCGCCATTTTTGCGGGAGACTGGATGTGCTGCACCAAATCATCGACCGCAGGTTAGCCGGCAAGAACAAGAGCATCGCGAACCGCGAACGCTTCCTGCGACGCGTCAAGAACTATATTCGCCGCGCCGTTTCCGACGCGGTGCGCGATCGCAGCATCAAAGACATTCAAAGCACGCAGAGCATCACGATTCCGAAGAAGGACATCGCGGAGCCGTCGTTCCGGCATGGTCCGGGCGGCAAGCGTGAATACGTGCATCCGGGCAACGCCGATTACGTGCGCGGCGACAAGATTCCGCGTCCGCAAGGCGGCTCGGGCGGCGGCGGCAAGAGCGCGAGCAACGAGGGCGAAGGCCAGGACGATTTCGTTTTCGAACTGTCGCGCGAAGAATTCATGCAGTACTTCTTCGACGATCTCGAACTGCCGCGCCTCGTCAAGACGCAGTTGCTGGCCGTGCCGACGTGGAAGAACGTGCGCGCGGGCTGGGCGGCGGAAGGCACGCCGAATAACATCGACGTGGTGCGCTCGCTGCGCAGCGCGCTCGGCCGGCGCATCGCGCTCGGCTGGCCGCTGTCGGCGCAATTGCGCGAGATGGAACGCCAGCTCGAACAACTGAAGGAAGAGGACGGCAATCCGGACGACATCGCGCGGCTGGAAGCGGATATCGTCATCATGCAGGGACGGATCACACGCATTCCGTTCATCGATCCGTTCGATCTGCGCTACATCAATCGCGTCAAGCAGCCCACGCCTTCCAGCAAGGCGGTGATGTTCTGCCTGATGGACGTGTCCGGTTCCATGGACGAGCAGCGCAAGGATCTCTCGAAGCGTTTCTTCATCCTGCTGTATCTCTTCCTCCAGCGGAACTACGAGAAGATCGAGGTCGTGTTCATCCGTCATCATACGCGCGCCGAAGAAGTCGATGAAGACACGTTCTTTCATTCGACGGAAAGCGGCGGCACGGTGGTGTCGAGCGCGCTCGAACTCATGAAGAAGATCATGGACGAGCGCTACTCGCCGACTGAATGGAACATTTACGGCGCACAGGCATCGGACGGCGACAACTGGACCGACGATTCCCCGAAGTGCCGCAAGCTCCTCGCGGAGGACATCCTGCCGAAGGTGCGGTATTTTGCGTATATTCAAGTCGCGCCAGAAGAGCAGAACCTGTGGTTGGAGTATGCTCAACTTGCGGCCGGCGCGCCTGAACTGGCGATGAAGAAGGTCGATTCGGCCTCGGACATTTATCCGGTGTTCCGCGAACTCTTCGAAAAACAACAGGCGGCCGCATGACGACGAGGCACGTGAACAACGAAACGCGTGGATATCATCTCGACGGCACGGACGATCGTGCGCCGTCGAAACTCGGACCGGAAGCGGGGCAACGCAATGCGTCCGCCACGACGCACGAGGTAAGCATGAACGTTGCAGAAAAACGGCGGCCGCTGCCATGCCCATCGGACTGGAGCGTCGAGCTGATCGAGGAGTACGACGCCGAAATATCGCGCGTCGCGAATCGCTACGGGCTCGACGTGTATCCGATCCAGCTCGAAATCATCAGCGCCGAGCAGATGATGGATGCGTATGCGTCCGTCGGTATGCCGGTGAACTATCGGCACTGGTCGTTCGGCAAGCACTTTCTCTCGACGGAAAAGAGCTACCGGCGCGGGCAGATGGGCCTCGCGTATGAGATCGTCATCAACTCGAATCCGTGCATCGCGTATCTGATGGAAGAGAACACGATGACGATGCAGGCGCTCGTCATCGCGCATGCCGCTTACGGGCATAACTCCTTCTTCAAGGGCAACTATCTGTTCCGGCTGTGGACGGACGCGCACGCGATCATCGATTACCTCGTGTACGCGAAGAATTACATCGCGGAATGCGAGGAGCGTCACGGGCTGGATCGCGTCGAGGAACTGCTCGACTCGTGCCACGCGCTGATGAACTACGGCGTGGACCGCTACAAGCGTCCGCAAAAGCTGTCGCTCGCGAAAGAAGCCGCGATGCGCCGCGAGCGCGAGGCGTATCTGCAATCGCAGGTGAATGAACTGTGGCGCACGCTGCCGAACAAAAAGGCGCCGTCGGCCGAGGAAATCGAAAGCCGCTATCCGCCGGAGCCGCAGGAGAACCTGCTGTATTTCGCTGAAAAGAACGCGCCGCTCCTGGAACCTTGGGAGCGCGAAGTCATTCGCATCGTGCGCAAGGTCGGACAGTATTTCTATCCGCAGCGGCAGACGCAGGTCATGAACGAAGGCTGGGCCACGTTCTGGCACTACACGCTGCTGAACACGCTCTACAACGAAGGCCGGCTAGAAGACGGCTTCATGATGGAGTTCCTGCACTCGCATTCGAACGTGGTCTATCAGCCGCCGGTGACGAAGCCGTATTACAGCGGCATCAACCCGTATGCGCTCGGCTTTTCGATGATGAGCGACATTCGCCGCATCTGCGAGAACCCGACGGACGAAGACCGCGAGTGGTTCCCCGACCTCGCGGGCAGCGACTGGCTGGAATCGCTGCACTACGCGATGCGCAACTTCAAGGACGAGAGCTTTATCGCGCAGTATCTGTCGCCGCATTTGATCCGCGAGATGCGCCTTTTCTCGATCCTCGACGACGACATGCGCGACGCGCTCGAAGTCTCGGCCATTCACGATGAAAGCGGCTATCGCTATGTGCGGCAGGCGCTGTCGCGGCAGTACGACATTCATCATCGCGAGCCGAACATTCAGGTGTATTCGGTGAACACGCGCGGCGACCGCAGTCTCACGCTGCGTCACTTCATGACCGACAATCGCCATCTGTCGAACGACAGCGACGAAGTGCTCAAGCACATGGCGCGCTTGTGGCAGTTCGATGTGTATCTGGAAAGCGTCGATGAAAACGGCACGGTGAGGAAGCGCTTCGACTGCCGGTATACGGCGCCGAATTCGCGCTGATCGAGACTAGTGTGCAATGAAAAAATGGCTCCTTCGCGGAGCCATTTTTCTTGCCTACTGCCCGTCCTCATCCTGCGAAAAGATATCCCAGCTCGCCATGAACAATGCGGCCACGAGCGGCCCGATCACGAAGCCGTTGATACCGAACAACGCCATGCCGCCGAGCGTCGAGATGAGCACGACCCAGTCGGGCATCTTCGTGTCCTTGCCGACGAGAATCGGGCGCAGCACGTTATCCACGAGCCCGATCACGACGACGCAGAACGCCACCAGCACCAGCCCGCGCCAGATCTCGCCGGTCATGAAAAAGTAGAGCGCGGCCGGCGCCCAGACGAGCGCCGCGCCCACCGCCGGCAAGAGGGACAGAAACGCCATCAGCACGCCCCAGAGCAAGGAGCCGTTGATGCCGAGAATCCAGAAGATCAGCCCACCGAGAAAGCCCTGCACGGCGGCCACCGCGATGTTGCCCTTGACCGTCGCGCGCACGACGGTCGTGAACTTCGCGATCAGATGCTGCTTCGGCGCCGGATCGAGTGGAAGCGCGCGGCGGATGCGTCGCCCGATCTCGCCGCCATCGCGCAGCAGGAAAAACACGAGATAGAGCATCACGCCGAAGCTCACGATGAACTGGAACGTGTTCTGACCGATGAGCAGCGCCTGCGCCGCCGCGAACTGGCTGATGCGCGAGGCGCCTTCCATCAGCTTGCTTTGCACGCCGCCGATGTCGTCGAGGCCGTAACGCCCGAGCAGTTGCTGCACCGACGCCGGCAGCGCATGAAGCACATGCTGAAAGTACATGCCGAAGTTCAGATCGCCGCTCTTGATGCGCGTATAGACGAGCGCGACTTCCTGCACGAGCGTCACCGCCACCACCGACACCGGAATGATGACGATGAGAATCGCGGCCGCGAGCGTCGTCAACGCGGCGAGGTTGCGGCGCTTGCCGAAGCGCACCGTGAGCCAGCGCTGCATGGGCTGAAAAAGCAGCGCGAGT
This sequence comes from Caballeronia sp. BCC1704, assembly GCF_902833455.1. NCBI lineage: Bacteria > Pseudomonadati > Pseudomonadota > Betaproteobacteria > Burkholderiales > Burkholderiaceae > Caballeronia > Caballeronia sp. BCC1704. The sequence goes on from NZ_CADFFT010000001.1 coordinate 1,829,789, forward strand.
ATCGCGCCCCAGAAGATCGCGCCGAAGAACGGCAGCAGCACCCAGCCGAGCGCGACGGTCACGACGAACAGCAGGATATGGAAAAAGTTCTGGTGAACGGACTGGTTGTTGTTCATTAGCGGGGACGGGAAAAGGCAAAAAAAGCGGGCAGGGCGAGGGTTAGCGGGCCATGCTAGCACGCGCTGTCGGCGAGCTTTCACGCACGCTACGAGCACGAAGCTCGCCTGACGTTCGCGAGATGCGCGGTTCGGTGGTCCGCATCGACTAAAATCCGGCTTCCATTTCTTGCAGACGGCTTCCGGCCACGTCCGGAACGGCTTACATCTGCGTCACGCATCGAACCATGAATCCAGGCGTCGTCTACGCATTCGCGGCTTTTGCCATCTGGGGTCTTTTCCCGATCTACTTCAAGGCACTGCATTCGATCGGCGCGATCGAAATGCTCGCGCACCGCATGGCGTGGTCGATGCTCTTCCTGCTGATCGTGCTGACCGCGCGCCGTCAATGGCAATGGCTCGTGCCCGTGCTGCGCGACAAGCGGCTGCTCGCGCGCTTCGCGGCGAGCGCGGTGCTGCTCTCCGCGAACTGGGGCATCTATATCTGGGCGGTGAACGCGGGGCGCATCGTTGAGGCGAGTCTCGGCTATTTCATCAATCCGCTCGTCAACGTGCTGTTCGGCATGGCGTTCCTGCACGAACGCCTGCGGCCGGTGCAGTGGCTTGCCGTTATCGTGGCGGCGCTGGGCGTCGCGTGGCTTACATGGGTGAACGGCGCGCCGCCCTGGATCAGCTTCGCGCTTGCGCTCACGTTCGGCGGCTATGGCCTGCTGCGCAAGACCGCCTCGCTCGGCGCGCTCGAAGGCCTGACGCTCGAAACCATGCTGCTGTGTCCGGTCGCGCTGCTCTATCTCTTCGTGCTCGGCTCGCACGGAGGAAGCGGCTTCGCGCACGCGACCATCAGCGTGAAGCTGCTGCTCGCGGCGGCCGGACCGGTGACCGCCGTGCCGCTTCTGCTGTTTGCCGCCGGCGCGCGGCGCATTCCGCTGTCCATGCTCGGGCTCATTCAATACATCACGCCGTCGCTGCAACTGCTGATCGGCGTGGCGATTTATCAGGAGGCGTTCGGGCACGATCAGCTGATCGGCTACGGCGCCATCTGGGCCGCGCTCGCGCTGTATTCGCTCGAAGGCGTCTATTCCGCGCGGCGAGCGCGGGCAGCCTGAGCCGACCGATGCCGGTCAGCGCCGTTCAGCGCGATGCATCGCCCCAACGGTATTCGACGGTCGCATCGTCGAGCTTCGCCTTGATGTCCGGATCGAGCGGTTGATCGACGGCAGCGAGCGTATCGTCGAGTTGCTCCGGGCGGCTCGCGCCGATGATCGCCGACGTCACCGCGGGATTTTCCAGCACCCACGCGAGCGACGTGCTCGCAAGAGAACGCCCGGTCGGCGCGACGATTTCTTTCAGCTTCTCGATGGTCTGAAACTCGCGCTCGTGCCAGTAACGCTCCTGATACATCTCGCCCGCCTTTCCGACGGTCGCGGTGAAGCGGCCCTCGGAAGGCGCCGCGCCGTGCTTGTGCTTACCCGTCAGCAGGCCGCCCGCGAGCGGGTTGTACGGAATCACGGCGAGCCCTTCTTCGGTCGAAAGCGGCAGCAACTCGCGCTCGATCTGCCGGAAGAGCAGGTTGTAGCGCGGCTGCACCGAGACGAAGCGGGCGGTCCGCAGCACGTCGGCGCGGCCGAGCGCCCGCGCGAGCCGGTACGCCAGAAAATTCGACACACCGATATAACGCGCCTTGCCGTGCCGCACGATCACGTCGAGCGCCTCGAGCGTTTCGTCGAGCGGCGTGTCGCGGTCGTCCATATGCAGCTGATACAGATCGACGTAATCGGTGTTCAGGCGCCTGAGCGACGCGTCGATGGCATCGAGCAGGTGCTTGCGCGACGCGCCCTTGTTCCAGTCGAGCGGACCCATCACGCCGACGGCCTTCGTCGCGAGGATGAACTGGTCGCGCTTGCCCGCAAGCCATCGCCCGACGATCTCTTCCGTGCGGCCGACGATATCGTGCGTGCCGCCGAGCGGATACACATCGGCGGTATCGATGAAATTGACGCCTGCCTCGCTCGCGCGATCCATGATGCTGCGCGACACGTTCTCGTCGGTCTGCAGACCAAAAGTCATCGTGCCGAGGGTGAGACGCGAAACGGTGAGTCCGGTGCTGCCGAATTTGCGGTATTGCACGGTTGCGCTCCAGAAGAAGGGAAGAAGGCGTGCGGCAACGGGCAGGATAGCCCGTACCGTGCGCGCCTGCTTATCGTGCGGCGGGCGTCGGCGCGGACGTGCGCGGCGCGGAATCGAGCCGGCGGAACACCGCGCCCGAGAGCAACGTGACCACGCCCATGCACGCGAAGCTCAGTTTGAAGCCGAGCGACGCCGACCCGAAGTGTCCCTCGAAGACCTGCACGAGCGAGCCACCGATCGACACGCCGAGCCCGATGGCGAGCATCTGCACCATCGAGAACAGGCTGTTGCCGCTGCCCGCGTCCTGCTTCGACAAACCCTTGAGCGTGACGCTGTTCATCGCGGCGAACTGCATCGAGTTGCATGCGCCGAAGATCGCGAGAATCACGATTTCGGCGAAAAGCGGCAATGACGGCGAAAAAGCCGCGAAGGCGACGATCGACGCGCCGACCAGCGCCGTGTTCACCAACAGGAACGTGTCGTAGCCGTACCGCTTGACGAGCCGCGCGATCCAGCGCTTCGAGACGGTGCCCGCAATCGCGATGGGCAGCATCATGAGCCCGGAATGCAGCGGGCTATAGCCGAGTTCCAGTTGCATCATGAGCGGCAGCAGAAACGGCACCGCGCTCGACCCGATGCGGCACAGCAGATTGCCGATCAGGCCGACGCTGAAGTTCGGTTCACGAAAAAGCGCGAGCTTGAAGAGCGGATTGCGCCGGTGGCGCGCATACGGAATGTAGGCGAACGCGGATATCGCCGCGAGCGTGAAGAGGGCCGCCGACAGCGCGCCGCGATGCGTCTGCACCGGAGGATCGAGCGCGAGCGAAAACGCGACCATGCACAGCGAGAGCAAGCCGCAGCCGATGAAGTCGAAGGGCGGCGCGTCGTGCAGCGTGTCGTGGGGCAGGAAACGCTGGACCGCATAGAGGCCAGCCGCGCCGATCGGCACGTTGATCAGAAAGATCCAGTGCCATGTGAACGACTGGACGAACCATCCGCCGAGCGTCGGGCCGAGAATCGGGCCGACTTGTCCGGCGACGGAAATCATCGCGAGCGCGGAGACGTAGGCTTCGCCGCTGACGGCGCGCAACACCGCGAGGCGGCCGATCGGCAGCAGCATCGAGCCGCCGATGCCTTGCAGCACGCGCGCAAAGACGAGCTGATTGAGCGAATGCGCGCCCGCGCAGGCGAGCGATCCGACGACGAACACGCTGATCGACACGAAGTACACGCGCCGCGTGCCGAAGCGGTCAGCGAGCCAGCCGGAGGCGGGCGTGAGGAGCGCCATCGTGAGCGTGTAGGCGACGACGATCGACTGCATGGCGAGCGGCGCGGCGTGCAAGTCCCGCGCGATGGAAGGCAGCGCCGTGTTGACGATCGTCGTGTCGAGCGCCTGCATGAAGAAGCCCACGGCGACGATCCACAAAAGCGCCGTGTGCGAGGACTGTCTGGTCATGAGGGAGAGGAGAGCTGGGCGTCGCGCTGGAACCGTTTTCAGCGCATCTGTGAAATCTTAGTGACTGCGGGCGTTATCGGGAAGACCGCTAACCGCATTGACTGTAATCGGCTTTGGCGATGACAATCTCGCATGCTCAATCCGCTCTGGCTGAACACCTTCGCGACGGTGGCCGCGTCGCACAGTTTCACCGAAGCCGGGCGGCAACTCGGCTTGCGCCAATCCAGCGTATCGGAGCATATCCGGCGCCTGGAGGAGAGCGTGGGCCGGCGGCTTTTCCTGCGCGACACGCACTCGCTCGCGCTGACCGCCGACGGTGAAGCGATGCTCGTCCACGCCCGCGTCATTCTGGAAGCGATGTCGCACGCCGAATCGCAGTTCCGCTCGCCTCGACTGCGCGGACGGGTGCGGCTCGGCTCATCCGACGATCTCGCGCTCGGACCGCTGCCGAGCGTGCTCGCCGCGTTTCGCGACACGCATCCGGACGTGGAACTGGAAATCACCATCGGCATGACCGGGCGGCTGTATCAACTGCTCGACGCGGGCGAACTGGATCTTGCCGTCGGCAAGCGGCGTCTCGGCGATGCGCGCGGCACGCGGCTTTTCAGCGGGCGGCTGGAATGGCTCGCGAAGCCGGGGACCGTCGTCGATACGACGCTGCCGTTGCCGCTGATTCTCGTCGCCGAGCCGAGCGTCACGCGCGCCGTGGTGCTCGATTCCCTCGCGATGACCGGTGCGCGCTGGCAAATGGTCTGCACGAGCAGCAGCCACGCGGGCTGCATCGCGGCGGCGCGCGGCGGGCTAGGCCTCACGGTGCGCTCGCACTTTCTGGCGGGCCGCGGGCTCGCGCCGCCGGTCAATCGGGCGGAGTTGCCGGAGTTGCCCGAAGTGGAGTTCATCGCGTTCGGCGCGAAGCATCTGAGCCGGCCGGCGGAGACGCTGCTCCAGCTTCTGGAGACGAGCGATCTGCGCGGGGAGTGGGACGGGGAGTAGGGAATGCGGCGTGCTTTGGGCGGATCAATCACGTCGTGCCGCCGCAACGCCGGGCGGCGGCCCCGAATGGCTAACCCGAAACGCTTCTTATATATTGAGCGGCCATTGAAGTATCCACTCCAGCCCGTGCTTTCTCTCCGCCGTCTTTTTCTCGCCGATGCCTCGCGCCGCGCGTGCTGGGCATTGCTCGCCGCCGCGCTCGCGCTGCTGCCGCTTTCGTGCGCGCACGCCGCCGCGTACGTCACCAAGCACTGCGACGACCTCGCCGGCAAGACGGTGCTCGCGTCGATCATCGGCTTGCCGACGCGCGGCGCGCTGATCGTCACGGCGTCGGCGGTCAAGGCGGCCGCGCCGGGCAATCGCAACGGCGAGTATTGCCGCGTGACGGGCATCATCCGCGCGATTCAGGAGACGACGCCGGACATCCGCTTCGAAGTGAACCTGCCGAGCCACTGGAACGGTCGCGCGCTGCAGATGGGCGGCGGCGGCTACAACGGCGTGCTCGTGTCCGGCACCGAGCCGATGCCCTTCGCGCCCGATTCGACGCCGCTCGCGCGCGGCTACGCGACCTTCGGCTCGGACTCGGGGCACGTCGGCAATTCGGGACGCGCGGATTTCGCGGTCAACGACGAAGCCATCGTCAACTTCGGCTTCGCGCATCTGAAGAAAACGCGCGATGTCGCGCTCGCGCTGATCGAAATGGGCTACGGGCGCTTGCCCGACAAGATCTACTTCGCGGGCGGCTCGACGGGCGGGCGCGAAGGCTTCACGGTCATCGAGCGGTTCCCGAACGACTATGACGGCGTGATCGCCAACGCGCCCGCCATCAACTTCTCGGGCGTGCGGTTGCTCGGCGTGAAAGTGGGGCAGGCGTCGTACGCGAAGCCGGGCGGCTTCGTCGGGCTCGCGCAGCAACGGCGCGTGTACGAGACGGTGATCCACGAATGCGACCGGCTCGACGGTCTCGCGGACGGCATCGTCGGCAATGTCGAAGGGTGCCGGCAACTGGAACCGCAGATCATCGCGTCATTGCGCTGCGCGAACGGCCAGCGTCCTTCGCTGCGTGACAGTTGTCTCTCCGATGCGCAACTCGACACGCTGGAACTGCTGCGCGACGGTCTTTCGATGCGCTATCCCCTCGCTTATGGCGTCGCGACCTATCCCGGCTACAACGTGTTTCAGGGCGTGGACTTCTCCGGCATGCTCGGCCTCGGCGATTCGCCCACGCTCGTGAACCCGCCGACGTTCGCCGCGAACGGCTATCTCTTCGCGCAGGGCGACGCGTATATCCGCCACTTCGTCACGCGCGACGCGGCGGTGAGCGGACTCTCGTTCGATATCGACAACCCCGGCCGCTACCGGCAGCGGCTCGTCACGCTCGCCTATACGGTCGGCGCGATGAACCCGGATTTCTCGGCGTTCATCGCGCACGGCGGCAAGCTCGTCGCCATGCACGGCCTCGCCGACGAAGTGATCAGCCCGAACCAGACCATCGCGTTCTATCGCGGGCTCGTCGAGCGATATGGGCAGGAAACCGTCGATTCGTTCATGCGGCTTTACATGGTGCCCGGCTTCCAGCACGGCAACGGCGTGTTCATTCCCGCATGGGACGAACTCGGCGCGCTCGACGAGTGGGTGACGAACGGCGTCGCGCCGGAGACGCTCATCGGCACGGATATAGCGCCGGCCACCAACGGACGCACGCGTCCCATCTGCCGATACCCCGGCTATCCGCGCTATCTCGGCAAGGGACGAGTGAACGTGGCCGCGAGCTTCCGCTGCACGGCACCGTAGGCGGCCGCCATCAGAGCGCGTTCACGGCGCGCGGCACGAAGCGGGCAAGAATGCGCGCCCACGCGGGCCGAACGTGCTTCGCGCGATACGATGTCAGCGACACCTCAACCGCGCGCTCCGACTCCGACGACAGCCACACGCGTTCGCCGCGCGCAAGCCGCACGACATCGCCCGGCTTGAGCCAGTAATCGTAGGGGTCCTCATGACGCGTGAGCCATATCGAGGCATCCGCGCGCAATTCGGCATCGCGCGCAAGCCGCCACGAGACCGTCTGATGCGGCAGCACTTCGACATACACGACCACGCGCGCGCCCGACGCATGCAGCTTGCCCGAGGCGACACCGTGGCGCGCGCCACGTCCTTCCAGCACTTGCGACAGCTCTTCCATCTTGCTCTCCTTATTTGAGCCGAAGACGGAAGGCCAGGCACGCATCAAACAAAAAGGCCCCGTCTTGCGGCGGGGCCTTCGGAATCGACTTGCTTGCCTGTCTCGCTAGCGCACGCGTTCTCCCGATGACCCGCCGATGATGGCGTTCACTGGGTTTTTAATCGCGGCGATGGCGAGGGAAAGGATTGCGTGCATGAACGCAGTATCGACGCGAACGCGCGGCGCTGTCAATATCGAGATAGCGGCGCGTTCGCGTTTCTACGGCGCTGAGGTCACATGCCCGTGTAACCCTGCGGCTTCGTCGCGTTCTTCTTCGCGACATCCGCGTTGGTCGAAACGACGTACTGCGGCGACTCGGTGAGCGTGAGCGTCACCACGCCGTTCGTGTACGGCGCGCTCGACACGTTGCCCATCGCGTCGATCAGTTTCACCGTGCCGCTCGTGCCGGCGGCATCGACATTGAGCTTGTAGGCAGTGCTGTAGGTCGTGCTGAATGCGCCGTTCGAAGCCGGCCACACCGCGTTGTTGTGCGTCCAGAGCGCGGTGATGACCTTGCCGTTGCCGAGTTGCTGGAACGCGTAGGCGTACACGCCGGAGGGCAGGTTGTTCACGGGGCCGAGCGTGGTGGTGCCGTCGAGCACGCGCGTCATCGCGGCGACTTCCATCGCGGCCGGCTTCGGGCTGATGTTCGTCGTGCCGAACGCGGCCTGCGCATGATCCAGATCGAAGAACGTGCCGTAGCCCGGCTCGCCGGGGAAGTCCGGCCCGAAGAACACGTAGGTCTGATCCGCGCCTTCGCCGAGCAGGATGATGTGCGCGCGCGCGACGACCGCGCCATGCGCGAACAGAATGTTCGGCGTCGGATAATTCGGACCGTAGTTCGCGCCGATGTCATAGCTGATGCCCGTCTCGGTCACGAAGAGCTTCATGTTCGGCTTGTAGTCCTTCGCCATTTCCGCGCGCAGGTTGCGCATCTCGTTGAGCAGCGAGTTCGCGGCATCGGCGGCATTCGCGTCCGTGTGATGGCGCTCCGGCGGATGCGACGGCGACGTGCCCGCATCGTAGTAACCGTGCGTCGCGATGCCGTCGAGATACTGCGCGAGGCCGAGCGGTGCGAGGCGCTTCAGGCGGTCGGTGGTAAGCGACGGGAACGGCTCGGCCGGACCCATGACGACCGCGTGCGGGTCCTTTGAATGCAGGCCCTGATACGCCGCCTTGTAGAGTGCGACGAAGTTCACGTCCGTGTCCTTCCACAGGATGTACGGCTCCCACGTCACCTGATAGTAGTTCGCCGACATGGTCGGGTAGTAGCGCGCGCGGATCGCCTCGGTTTCCTGTCCGACGCGGCCCATGTAGTTCGCGTAGTAGTTCAGGTCGTTCGGGATGTAGCTGTAGTCGGGGCTCAGGCCGTGCATGCTCGCGCCGCCGGGAATGCCGTCAAGACGGACGAGGCGCATGATCTTGCCGGACGTATAGAACGGGTCGAGATTGTTCGCGTTCGGGTTGAAGGCAAAGCGGCCGTTCGGCTCCATCACGGACATCTGGCGGTCGTCGATGGTCGATGAGATGCCGAGCGCGGCAAGCATCGTGCCGTTGCCGTTGAAGCCCTGCATGCCGAAGCGATGCTGTTCCTGCTTCGCGTACGTGACGGCGGGAATCACGCCGCCGAGATCCGGAATCACGCCGAAGGTGGCGATGCCGTTCGGGCGCGTGCCGGCCGTCTGAACCTGTCCGCCGTGATTGGCGAGCGTCGCGGAGACTGCGAAATAGCCGGCGAGCGTCGAGGAGCACGTGAGCGTCATCTTCGTGGCCGCGGCGGGCGCCGGGAAGCTGCCGCTCGCGACCGTCTTGCCGAGCGCGTCGGCGATGGTCCATTTGAGCGTGTCGGCTGAAGCCGCGCGCGTCGTGATCGCCACCTGGAATTTCGTGCCGGCGGGGAACATGCGCGAGCCGTCGCTGCTCGGCGTGTCCGCCGTGATCTGTCCGCTGCCGCCCGATGCCGCCGATGCCGAGGGCGCGCCGCAGGTCATCGATTGCGCGCTCGCCGCCTTGGCGACCGCAGTCGGGTCGGCCGCCGTGGAGCCGTCGGCCGTTGCGTTGGCCGCGTTCGCGACGGAGGCGGGCGAGGAGGCGTCGTCGCTGCCGCCACAACCGGCGAGAGCGAGAACGAGCGTCGAAAGCAGGAAAGTATTCTTCTTCATGGATTCATATGCATGGACCGGACGCGCGCAGGCGACCGGCGACGCCTTCGGCATCGGGTTCGGGACGGGCAGGGAACCGACGTATTCGCCTCTCCCGGCTTCGGGCCGGATGTCGAAGAAGCGAACGAATGCGCCGTCGTGATGGATGAGCGGACGTACAGCGGTGGCCACCGCCGCGCGACGCTCTACTGAGGGCATGCGACACCGGCGGTATAAATTGCTTCTGGGCAATCCGCTTACCGTCCGACGGAGGCAAATACTACGGGATAATTCAGACAATGGCACGTAACAGCTCGTAACGTCTTGTAACGTACGACAATTAACTTGTATCCTCAGATGAATTGCTGAGGCGCTGGACGGTTGCCGTCCGCGCGATGCCGGTTTAACTTTGTCGGCACATGACTTCACGAAAGGAGACCGCCGTGGCTTTTCTGTTGCTCATCGTGGAACCCGTCGGACAGCGCGCGCAGCGCACGGCCGAGGAAGGGCGGGAGGCGTATCGGCAGATGGTCGAATTCGCCGACACACTGAAGGCGCGCGGCGTCTTGCGCGCGTGCGAATCGCTGACGTCGCTCGCGGACGCGTCGCGCGTCTCCACGGTAAAAGGCGACGCGCGGGTCATCGACGGGCCGTTCGCGGAAGCGAAGGAAATGATCGGCGGCTTCTTCCTGCTCGATTGCGAGACGCACGCCGAAGCGGTGGCGATTGCCGCCGAGTGCCCGGCGGCGGCATGGTGCACGGTGGAGGTCCGCAAGCTCGGGCCGTGCTATCTGTGACGCGGTGTCGATTTCCGCGTGCTTCGATCGTCGTTCGAAGGACATCCCATGAAAACGGAGCATCACGCCATGCACAAGCAGATCTTCGTGAACCTGGCGGTTCGCGACCTTCAGCAATCGATGACGTTTTTCAAGGCGCTCGGCTTTCACTTCAACCCGGCATTCACGAACGACGCCGCCGCGTGCCTCGTCATCGGCGAGAACATCTACGCGATGCTGCTCACCGAAACGTTTTTCAAGACGTTCACCGACAAGACGCTCGTCGATGCGCGTGAAAGCGTCGAGGCGCTCCTGTGCCTGTCGTGCGAGAGCAGGGCGGAAGTGGACGAACTCATCGCCAAGGCCGTGGTTGCGGGCGGGCGCACGCCGCGCGCGCCGCAGGACCACGGGTCCATGTACGGTCACGCGTTCGAGGACCTCGACGGCCATACCTGGGAACTGGTGCATATGGAGCCGGAAGCAGCGTGAGCGCGTCGTCGGACGAACACGAAGCAGCGACGCGGCGAACCATCGAGGCGGTGTGGCGCATCGAATCGGCGAAAGTGATTGCGAGCGTGGCGCGCGTCGTGCATGACGTCGCGCTCGCGGAAGAGCTGGCGCAGGACGCGTTCGTCGCGGCGCTCGAGCACTGGAGCCGCGAAGGCGTGCCCGAGAAACCGGGAGCGTGGCTCATGACGACAGCGAAGAACCGGGCGCTCGACCGTCTGCGTCAGCACGCGCTGCACGCGCGCAAGCACGAGGAACTCGGCCGCGATCTGGATGCGCAGGAGCGGCACATCACGCCCGATTTCGTCGAGTCCCTCGATGCCGCCCGCAACGACGACATCGGCGACGATCTGCTGCGGCTCGTGTTCACGGCGTGCCATCCGGTGCTGTCGCTGGATGCGCGCGTCGCGCTGACGCTGCGGCTGCTGGGCGGCCTCACGACGGACGAAATCGCGCGGGCGTTTCTTGCGCCGGAGCCGACCATCGCGCAGCGCATCGTGCGGGCGAAGCGCACGCTGTCGGCGGCGCGCGTGCCGTTCGAGGTGCCGAAGGCCGGCGAGCGCGCGGCGCGGCTGGCATCGGTGCTAGAAGTCATCTATCTCATCTTCAACGAAGGTTACTCGGCCACAGCCGGTGATGACTGGATGCGGCCCGCGCTCTGCGACGAAGCGCTGCGGCTCGGCCGCATTCTCGCGGAATTGATGCCGCATGAGAGCGAGGTGCATGGGCTCGTCGCGCTGATGGAGATTCAGGCATCGCGGACGAAGGCGCGGGTGGACCGCGACGGCCGCCCGGTGCTGCTGCCGGATCAGGATCGCAGCCGCTGGGATCCGTTGCTGATCCAGCGCGGTCTGGCGGCGCTGCGGCGCGCGGCGGCGTTGGGCGGCGCGCGCGGCGTGTATGCGTTGCAGGCGGAGTTGGCGGCATGCCACGCGCGCGCGCCGAGCGCCGCCGAGACCGACTGGGCGATGATCGTCGCGCTTTACGATGCGCTGATGGAGGTGGCGCCGACGCCGGTGGTCGAGCTCAACCGCGCGGTCGCGGTGAGCATGGCGTCGGGGCCGGAGGCGGCGCTCGTAATCGTCGACCGGTTACGGGATGCTGCCGCGTTGAAGAATTATCACTGGCTGCCCGGCGTGCGCGCAGATTTGCTGGCGCGGCTCGGTCGCGTGGATGAGGCGCGCGACGAGTTCATGCGGGCGGCGGGGCTGGCGAAGAACGCGCGGGAGCGGGAGTTTTTGTTGAAGCGGAGTCGGGAGATCGGTTAAGTCGTCGCGGCGTCTATCACATTTGACATAAGATAAATTAGCGACGTTTCGTAACTGCTTAGAAACGGCTCGGCAACGCACCCGAGCCGTCGCTCTATGCTCAACTGCTTGTCACTCCTGCGTAGGAGCCGCCGGCGTGCGCGTATTGCCGTCGTCGGCTTCGGTCAGCGGCATATCGGCGGGCTGATTATCGGACTGCGGCGCCGGCTGCGCCGCTTTGTCCGTATCGACGACATCCGTTCCCGGTTCGTTTTGCGGAATGCTCATGATCGTCTCCGTTGTTGAGGTTGCTGTCGAGATCAAGCATCGGCAGTGCCTGATCGCGGAATGCGCGTTGCTGCGCGTGTCGACGTGTTCGACAAACGGAGCCCAACATGTCCGCGCCCAACCACTCAAGCGATAACCCGCCGCAAAACCCTGTCGATTCGAAGGGCCTGACCGATCTGGGACCCGCGCAGCCCGAAAATCCGCCGGCACCGCCGCAAGCCGATGCTGATTTGCGCGACCCGCCGAGTCCCGCAGGTGTTCCGCGTCCGGACGACCGCTGATGCCGCTTTCTATACCGCGTGAACGGTACGCGCCGATAATCGGCGCGGCCGGGTTTCATGTTGCGCGCGATATTGACTGCGGTGCGACGGTTGAAACCGCCCTCAATGTTTGGGGGGAACTGCCTGCTTCACGTCCGAGAGCATTTCCCGAAGGCATCAGAATCTAATCAGAAAATCCTCAGTAAAAACATTCGCAGCAACATGCATGAAAATCAATCCTGGAAACGGCGTTTCCGCGTTATCCTCGTTCTTATGCGGCACACCTTTGATCGATTTGGGGCATGAGGATGAAACGAGGAAAGGCTTTGCGTCGGGTGCTTATCGCGGACAGCACTCCAATGATCGCGGCAGGCCTGCAACTGCTTCTGGATGAAAGCGCTCTTTCGGTACTCGTTGGAATAGCGTCGTGCAAGATAGAGTTAATGGACCGGCTCCATTGCAGCGAAGTCGATCTTCTTATTCTCGATCCAACATTCGTTCAGCACGATGTCGACTTCGGCAATATCGATTCACTCGCGAATTTCAGTAATCGGTATTCTCACGTTTCCATTCTTCTTCATACCACCGTAACGGATCCGCAGATCCTGGAGAAAATGTCGCATCTGGACCGGCTGAGCGTCGCCCATAAAGCCGACGAATTACAGGATGTGGTGCAGATCGTGAGCCGCCTGCTGAAAGGAGAAGTCAACGTATTATCGCCGAGAACTCACCGCCTGATGTACCAGGCGCGCAAACTGGGCGAACGCGTGCCGGAGCTTTACGCGTTTTAGCGTCGGCATGGCGCCCAGCATTAATACAGTCTGCGCCCTACTCGCCGACACCGAAACCGCGACCTATACTGACAAGCACGCGCGCTTAATCGTCAAATTTCTTCGACGATTCGTTCATCCAGCGAAACCTTCAGGGGCATCGTGCCATAGTCGCGTAATTAGCGCTTGCGTCCGGGCTCAAGCCCACTTTCGCGCACCACCCACGACACGACAGCATGCTCGAACAATACGATGACCTTTATCCGAAACTCTACGCCGGCGATGTCGAGTCATGCGCGCGCTTTCTCGACGAACGGCGCGCGGTGGACGGCAACACGGCCGAATATTGGCATTGGCGCGCAATCGTGCATCTTCGCGCGGGACAGTTTCTTCAGGCGCTCGATATTTGTTTCATGCTTACGCGTCTGTCCGATTCTTTCGCTTTTCACGTCCATTGCATGTGCGACGTCGCCGCACATCTCGGCCTGAAAGAAGTCGCGCTCGCGGGAATCGAATCGTTCGCGCAGAAAGCGTCGACGCCGGAAATCGCCGCTTTTCTATGGCGCGTGTACGGATGGCATTATCTCGGCGAAGACAACCGCGTACTGGAACTGAGGCCTGACGGCATCGACGAGCATTCCGCCTTCGTGCTCGGTCATCATCAGGCGCGCAGCCGCATGCGGCTTCACGGCATCGAGCATGGCGTCGAGGCGATGCATCAGTACTGGTCGTCCGACGACGCGCGGCGCGTGCTTTTCCCGCATGTCAACCGCGAAGGCTACTGGACCGGTCAGCGCGCCCTGCCCGCGCGCATGTCCGTGCGCCTCATCGCGTCGGGCTTCGGCGATCTGGTGAACTGGGCGCGTTATATCGGCGCATTGCAGGCGATGGGCGTCGCCGTCGACTACGACGCCGACCTCTTCCGCGTGGCGACGCCGGAAGCCGATCGCGCCGACTACGTCCGGGCGATGGAAGCCGCCGGCTTCACGAGGCCAACGGGCGACGGCGCGATGTGGACGGACCCGTTCACGCTGTTCACCGCCCTTTTCCCGGTGCTCGGCCACGCGCCGTCGCACCGGTACGTCGAACCGGCGAACCCCGCGAGCGTCGATGCCGTCATCGACCGCATCTGGCATCGCGCGCGCGGCCGGCGCTGCGTCGGCGTGTTCTGGTCATCGTGCGAATCGGCGAACAACTTCGCGAGCCGCAGCCTCACCCTGCCCGACCTCGACCCCCTGTTCGATACGCAGAGCGACGTCTACTGGGTTGTCATGCAGCGCGGCTTCGAACGCCGCCGCTGGCTGAACGACCCGCGCTCCAATGATCTCGACCGCTTCACGACGCTCGATCTCGACATGACGCTCGGTCAGTGTGCGGCGCTGATCGATCGGCTGGATGCGTTCATCGGCAATGACGGCGGACTCACGCATTTCGCCGGCGCGCTCGGCAAGCGCACCTATCTCTTTCTGAACCACGTCGCCGAATGGCGCTACGAGCGCGAAGGCGCCACGACGGCCTGGTACCCGAACGTGCGGCTCGTCCGGGCGCGGGAGCTGGGCGCGTGGGGCGACGTGGTCGGCACGTTGCAGCGACTGCTCAATGCCGACGCACGCTAGCCGCGCTCAGCGCGCGACTGCCCTGAAGCCGTACTCCTCGCGCGCGCCGTAGCGACCGGGCGCGAAGCCGTTGAACACGTGGCCGCCCACTTTCGCGCCGACGTTTTCAAGGCGGCGCAAGGTCTCTTCCAGTTGCCGCGCGCCCGTCCGGTCCGCCCGCGACACCAGCAGCACGAGATCGCAATCGTGCATGGCGATGGAGAGCGCGTCGCTGACCGGAAGCACCGGCGGCGAGTCGATGACGACGTAATCGTAGATGTCGCGCAGCATCGACAGCGTCTCCTGGAACGCCGGACGCCCCAGCAGTTCCGCGGGATTCTCGGGATAGAACGCGCCCGCGTCCATCATCGAGAGACCGCCGCCGAGCGAGACGATCGCTTCATCCACGTGCGCGGAGCCTTCCAGTACTTCAGCGAGACCGGGCCCGGTGCGTCCATCGACGAGATGACGCAGACGGCCCTGCCGCATGTCCGCGTCGATCAGCAACACGGACGCACGCGTTTCCGCCAGCAGATACGCGAAGTTCGACGAAACGAAGCTCTTGCCCACGCCCTGCGTCGGGCCGGTGAAGAGGATCACCTTGCCGTGACGATCGTCGGCGCTGGCGACGTAGCGCGAATTCATCATCGTCGTGGTCGTGCCGAAAGGCATCCCGTTCATCGGGTTCAGCGAGTTGAGTCCGCCGCCGAGTCCCGCATGAACCATCGGCACCGGCGCGCCGCTCAGCATCGCGCGGACGCTGTTGCGCAACGAGCGCAACGCCTCGATGCTTGGGTCAGTCGGACTGGTCATGGCGAGCAGCTTCGCGGGCGCGGCGTTGTGCGTCAGCGCGCGCACGTCCTGGCGCAGTTGCGCCGTCGAACGCGCGATCACGGCAAGACGCGGCAACTGCGAAAACTGGTCGATTTCTTCTGGACTACGAAGTTCCCGTCGATTCAACGCGATCAGATAGATCGAAACGGTGCTGATAAAGAGGCCGCCGAAGATGGAGCCGAGCAGCACGATCCACGCGCGCGGCCACGACTGCTTCTCGGGCGCGACGGCCCAATCCACCACCGCGACACCGGGCGGCGTGCTCGCTGCCGCCACTTCCAGTTGTTGCGCATTGGTCAGCACGCTCGTGTAAAGCTGCGTCGTGACGGCGACATCTCGCGCGAGTTCGACGTATTGCCGCTGCACGGTCGGCAGATTCGCCGCGATCTTCGACGTATCGGCAATCTCGCGCTTCACCTGATTCAACTGCGTGAGCGCGCTCTGATAGTTCTCGTTGTCGGGCTTGTAGCGATGCTGCGCGGCATCGAGGGCGAGTTGCAGCGTGGTCTGCTGCTCTTCCAGCCGGCTCATGCGCGTGATGAGCGCCGTGTTCTGCTGCGCCATGTCGACCGTGCCCGTTTGCGTGCGGAACGCATTGAGGCGTCGCTCGGCCGTTTCGAGATCCTGCTTCAGCGCGGGCAGGCGCTGCTTCAGGAAGTCGAGGCTCGTCTGCGCCTGCGCGGCACGGCGTTCGACGTCGCGCTGCTGATACGTCTTGATGATCGCGTTGACCATGGCCTGCGCGAGCAGCGGCGATTCCGCCTGATAGCTCAAGTGAATGAGCGACGGGTCGCGCAACGACGATTCGCGCGGCGGAATCGACGTGCGCAGCCGCGCAATCACGTTGTCGAACGTCATCTGCTGCGAGTACTTGCGCAGTTCGAAGCTGATGCCCGGGCGCGCGCGCAACGTGTCGATGCGCAGTTCGCCGGGCGCCTGCCCTTCCGGCGTACTGACCTGAAACGGCACCGTCTCGCCGACGCGCCCTTGCGCGAGCTGCCTGTCGTCCTTGTCGTAGAGCGTCCATCGTCCCGCTGGTCCCGCGACCACGCGGAACTTCGCCTTGTAAGCGGACTCGGGAACCGTGAACACGCCGGGCTTCAGGCGCTCGCCCCCCCATGCATAGTCATCGAGGCCGAAGAGCGATGGCGCGAGTTCGTTGTCGCTCGCGTGGCGCGACGCCAGATAGCTACCGATCAAAGGAAAGTGGCTCTTCGTCTCGACGACGGTTTCCGCGCCCGTCTGCGCGATAGCCGCGCTCACCACGGAGCGCGACGTGAGGACGTCGCTCTCGTCGTTCGCGGAGGCGTCGGCGGCCATCGAGCCGGAGACGTCGGAGAGCGCGCTGATCGACGTGCCCGCCTTGCTTTGCACGCGCAACAGCGCTTCGGCGCGATATTGCGGCGTGGCGAGCAGCACATACAGCACACCGGCCGCGCAGCATGTGCCGGTGACTGCGCCCAGCAAGGTCTTATGGCGCACCACGCTGCGCCATAGGTCGACGAGACCGTCGCCGCGTTGCGGAACTGGCGTCATGGCCGGGCGCATATTATATGAAAGCATGTTATATCCCTAAGAAAAGTAAAAGACCCAGGACGTCAGTGCATTTCCACGCAGGCGCATTCCCTCGCATGTGCCTGCTGATACGTACAGCGAACCGCTATGAAGGCACAGTCACGAAGACCGGCCCTTGCGCTTCCGTCACGGCGAGCACCTTCTGCCCGCCTCGCGCGACGCCATACAGATCCGTGATCCGCGCGCCCGCAGGCAGACGCGAGACATCCAGATTTACCACGTTGCCGGCGCCGTAGCACCAGACCACGTATTTCGTTGCCAGCGCATCGTCGAACTTGAGCACGATGTACTGCTCCTTCTCGTCGATGAAATACCGCGCGTTCTTCGCATCCGCCGTGAACGCGAACAGATGCTTCACCGCTCGATACGCCGGGAGCTTTCCGTTCTGCGCATCCAGCAGGCCGAAGTTATGTTCCATCTCCTTCGGATCGTTGCCGTCGTTGCGCATGTCGTAGTAGGACGTCAGTCCCACTTGCGCGATCCAGTTCATCAACAGCAATCGCACCGCATAGTTGGCCTGTCTCGCGCGCGCTTCGCTCGCATGACCATTGCCGATATCGGCTACATAGTGATAGCCGACGCTCGGGTATGACCATTCGGTGGCCCACACTTGCGGACGCCTTGCATACGTCGAGAGGTCCTCGCGCAACGCGCGATAATCGCCGAGCACGGTCTCCGGTTCTTGCTGCCGGTACGGATGGACGCTCACGGCGTCCGGCCCCGTTTGCGTCGCGCTGATATCGCCCACCGCGCGTATAAAGTCGCGATCGACCTGCTGCACGCCACCGGTCGCAATGACCACGCTGGGATTCGCGGCTCGTGCCGCTTTCACCGCGGTCTGAAGCAACGCCCGATACGCGGTCGGCGATGGCGTGGCTAACCAGTAGTCCTTATGATCCTCTTCGTTCCATACCTCGAAGCGTACCGGCGCATTGCGATAGCGGTATGCCGCCTGATGCGTGTACGTCTGAAACGCGGCCAGTTGCGGCGCGGACGTCGGCGGCTGGTCCGGGCTATACGCGTAATGCTTGTAGCCGAGGATGAAAAGCGCGCCGAGACCGCGCGCCTTCAGGTTGTTCACGAGACCGTCGAATTCGCCGAAGTGCCAGCCGTCCGGCGCCTGCACCGCCTCCCAGAAGAGGTCGGTGCGCACGAACGAAAAGCCGACGTCCTTCACGGCGTCGAGGAGTTGCGTATCGCCGATCTGATGAATGGCGACGCCCGTATTTGCCCGCGAAGCGGCAAACGACGGCAACGCGACATAAGCGCGCTCGAGCGACACCGCCGAGCCGTCGAGCGCCACATCGGGCGTGGCGGATGCGGGCAGCATCGTGATGCAGGCGGCCACGACGCACGCTACCGCGATGTGCCGGGCGATGCTTTTCTTGCGGATCATGTCAGAGGCTCCGCAGTCCGTCGCGCGCCGATTCGAGCATCGGCTCGCTCTTGACCGACGGCATCGCATGCATCGCCGGCATGCGGGCGCGCCATTGCATCGCGGACGACGGCACCGGCATGCGCCACACGCGCGGCTGCGTAACGAGCCCGCTCTGACGCAGATACGCGAGCGTGATGCCGAGGAACAACAGACAGCCGATCGATTCGCAGATATCGGTCGTCGCGCACGCGAACAGCAGATAAAGAAGCATCGCCCAGGACGGTCTGTCGTCGGGCTGTGCCCTCAACATCACGCGCACGAAAAAGCCGATGAGCGCCACTGCGCCGAACATGCCGAAGCTCGCGAGCGCATACAGCACCGTGTTGTCCGCATAGGCCACATTGAAGCCGAACGCGCTCTCATAGTAGGTGGACGCCGAGCCGAAGCCTCCCGGACCCAGCCCGAGCCATATCCGATTATTCTTCAGGAGTCCTTCTATCAGGATCGGCCATGTATTGAACATGCGGTCCTGAAACGATGCGAGCGTCATGTAGCCCGTGCCGGAGAGATTGAATGCCGAGGCCGCGATGAACGACGCGAGCGGAAAGCCGATGGCGAAGGCAGCCGCCCACAGACAGGCGCGCTTCATCGTTATCGTGGATAAAAGGCAGTGCGCACCGACGACAAGCGCGAGCGCCACGGGCGCCGTCTTGTTGGTGGTGGCGTGAATGGCCGCGCCCGCTGCCGCGAGCAACGCGCACTGCAACCAGCGATTGTCGGTCCGCATAAGAAGCCACGTGGTGAGCAGACCGGCCATGAGCCCCGTCGACGCGCTGTCGCGGCCGAAGCCCGACAGCCGCGACGCAATCCCGACATAGGAGGACACCGCGACACGCACATTATGGCCGCCCACCGACACGCTCGTGCCGACCCACGGCAGCGTCATGAACGTGTTCGCGAGAATGCCGATGCCGCAAAGCGCGGCGAGCACGACGAAGCCCGTCGTCGCGGCGCGCGCGTTGAGCAGCGCCAGCGCGCCGCGCGGCGCCGTGAGGGCGAAGAGCATCGGCGTCACCGTCCACACCCAGAACGCGACGGCTTGCGGCACGACGCCATGCGAGAGCGATACGCACGACTGCGCGAGCATATAGAGCGCAATGAGCGCGTGGCTCGCCTTCGGGCGCTTGATGAGCGTGAACAACACCCACGCGACCATGACGACTTTGGGAAGATACGCGGCCTGAGGCACGCCGGCCATCGACGTGTAATAGCGCACGACGCCCGAGAGCACGTCGCTTCCCACGGCGGCGAGAAACGTCGCGACCCACAGTTTGTCTTCGAGCGATGCCCTTTCCATTGTTTCACCGTCGCATGTCGCCGGGGATCGTTGGTCGCCCATGTTGCTCATGTCGCCGCCGATCGCCTCTTGTTGTATGCGCTGTGCTTCCAGCGCGACGGACCCGGCCAGGCCCGCCCCCGTTGTCGCAAACTTACCGGCGCCGCCGCCGCCCCTCCGTGCGCCTACGCACGCTCGATCCGGGCGCTAGCCGACGCTCACGTTTGCTATGTCGGCTTGCGCTCATAAGTTGCAATCCACAGGCGCGGATAGCGGATCCCGAAACGTTCTCTGAGATCGTTACCGAACATAAGCCGGCTTATTGTCGTACCGCTACGGGTTTGTCCTTGTCATCGCGCTGTGTCGCAAACGCGCGTGACGTCGTACATTTGAGTCATATCGGTACGAATGGTGACGCGTAGGATTGCGTACCAAACAGCCGGAAAGAAATGCGCGCCGGAAGGCGGTCGGGGCCGGACGCGCGGGGTCGCGGTATCGAACGCATCGAATAATTCAAAGAGGCTCGCCATGAGTCAGACCAACACGCACGCCCGCAATGCCGCACGCGTCATCGGCAACGCCACGCTCTTGCCTACACGGCCCGCGCCACGCGGCCCCCGATGAATCTCGCGCCCGCAACGAATCGCCGTCTTTTCACGTCATCTCCGAGAGCGCATATGAACGCACAAGACCGTGCCGCGTTGACGCAGGCATCGAAGGGCAGCATTGCGGTGTTCGAATCCGTCGTGCCTGAGGCGACGCTCGCCGCCATCAACCGCAAGCTGGATGTGGCCTATGAAGCCACGCGACATCACGAGCAGTTTTTCGGCAGCGCGAAGGACGTCGTGCACACCTTGCGCGACCTTCCCGCCTTCAAGGCGCTGGAGAACGAAGCCGTGCGCGCCGCATCCGACTGGCTTCAGTCGAACATGCAGGTCAATGCGACGGTCGGACCGTGGTTCGGTCTTCGCATCGGAAGCAGCACGACGACGGCGGGCAGCCATTGCCGCCACTTCGACTCGCACGTGCTCACGCTCGTGATCGTCTTGAAGACGGCGAGCGATCCGCAAAAGAGCGGCGACCTCGTCGTCTATCCGAGAACGCGCGGCATTCCGCGACGCCGCGACAACCTCTTGCGCAAGAGCGTGCAGTGGGGCGAGCGCGGCCTGCCCTTCCCGCTTCGCGCGGCGCGCACGGAGCGGCATCTCGAGCGCGGCCTGTGCTCGCGCATTCGAGGCTTCGCGGGCGATGTGTACGTGTTCAACGGATTCCTGATGCAGCACTGCAATCTCGATGTGCTCGCGGGCGAGCGCCGCAGCCTCATCATTCACTATCTCGATCCGGGCTTGTCGCTGGGACTGTCAGCGATCAACCGCCTGCGCCGCCATGCGACAGCCGTGCCGACGGACGCGGTGCGTCCCGTGGAAACCGCCACCGGACTCGACGCCTTCTAAGCGGTTCAGTCGGCGCTCGTGGCGCACCACTCGCGCCACATCGTGCGATAGGCGTCTTCCAGATTGCGCGTGAATCGCGGGGGGTTCATCATCGGCGCCTGTTCTAGGCGAGGACGCAGCGATGCGCGCAGTCCGGCGAGACGCGCGATATCGCCGGCAAGGCGCGTGACGATATCGACGTACGCCGCGTCGTCATGCGCAACCAGTTCGGACAAGCCGAGGTTCATGAGCAGACTCAGTCCCGCGCGGCTGCAAGCGGTCTCGCCCGCGCGCGACGGCACCGGCACGCCCATCCACAGCGCGTCGAGCGTGGTCGTGTGACCGTTGTACGGGAAGGTGTCCAGGCCGATGTCGATGGCATTGTAGGTGTCGAGGTACGCGCTGCGCTTCTGATAGCCGACGTACGCCACGCGCGACATGTCCACGCCCAACGCGCTCAGACGCGCGGTGAAGCGTTCGCGCGCGCCCCGCTCCGCGAGCAGAACGAAACGCGCGCCGGGCGTCGCCGCCAGCACGGCGGCCCACATGCGAAGCGTGCGCTCCGACGCCTTGAACGGATTATTTAGGCATCCGAATGTTATATAGCCGTTGCGTTCGGCGGGCAACGGGCCGACCTCGGGCGTGGCGGCCCCATCGTCCATCGCGACGCGCGGATCGAAGCACCAGAAGGTCTCCGGCAGCCAGAGCGAGCGCTCGCTGTAGCGCTCGGCGACGCCCGGCTGACCGGGCGGATCGATCCACGGGTCGGTGAGTCGGTAGCCGATCGCGCGGCTGCCCGTCGTGCCCGGATACGCGAGCCACTGCGCCTGCACCGGCGCGGACCGCCGCGCGAACAGAAGCGGACGCCCGCCCGCCATGTGCATGGTGAGATCCACGAGCACGTCGATGCGGTCATCGCGGATGAGTTGCGCGAGCGCTTCGTCGTCGAGCGCATGGACGTCGCGCCAGACATCGGCCATGCCGCGAAACAGATCGGTCACCGCGTCCGGATGCTCCACGCTCGCGTAGATGAAAATCTCGAACGATGCATGGTCGTGCTCTGCGAAAACGGGCGCCGTGAACATCGACTGGCAATGCATACGGAAGTCCGGCGCGACATAGCCGATTCTGAGCCGCCGCGACGCCGACCGGTCATTCGCATACGTCACGGCGCGTTCAAGCAATGGGGCTTCGTGCTGGGCAGCGAAGCGCAGGCATTCGTCGAGGATGGTCCTGGAGTCTTCGGCGTAATAGGTCAGCGCGTAGTTGAGGTTGCGATGCACGCATTCGTTGCCGGGCGCGCAGGCAACGGCGCGGCGAAAGGCTTCGATGGCGTCATCCATCCGGCTCATGTCCTTGAGCACGGTCGCGAGGTTGTTATGAGCCTCGGCGGAATGCGGCGCGATCGCGATCGATTGCCTCAGAATGGCCTCCGCCTCCGGCAGCCGGTTCATGTCCCGCACGACGCGGCCCAGGTTCGTGTAGGCATCTGAGCAGTCCGGACGCAGCGCGATCGCGCGGCGATAGGCGGCTTCAGCTTCAGGCAGGCGATGCTCGCCCGCAAGCAGCACGCCGAGGTTGTAGTGCAGGTCCAAGTTGCCGGGATTTTGCGCGATGACCACGCGATACGCCGCTTCCGCTTCTTTCACGCGGCCCGCTTCGTGCAGCATTTGAGCGAGGCCCGCGCGAGCGTCCCCGTGGTCCGGCTGCATGGCGAGCACCTCGCGATAGATGCGCTCGGCTTGCTCGATGCCGCCGGTCTCACGCCGCGCACGCGCGAGACCCATGAGCGCCTGCGTGCAGTCCGGCCGAATAGCGAGCGCCGCTTCGAACGCGGCCGTCGCTTCCGCCACGCGCCGGGTCGCGAAGAGCGCATCGCCGAGACTGCAGTGCGCCTCGACATAATCAGGCGTCAGTTGTGTCGCGCGCCGGTGGAACGCCTGCGCCCACGCGAACTGACCCATTTGCTGAAGCACCAGCCCCAGATTCTGATACGCAATGTCGAAGGTCGGACGCAGCGCCACCGCGCGCCTGAGTGCGGTCCGCGCCTCTCTGAGGCGGCCCTGCTCGCGCAGCAGATTGCCGAGATTATTGAAGGCTTCGGCGTAGTCGGGACGCACCGCGACGGCGCGGCGGTAAGCGGCTTCGGCTTCCGCCAGGCGTCCACCGTCTTTCAGCAGGCTTGCGAGGTTGTAATGCGCTTCGGCCAAATCCGGGCAGAGGCGCAGCGCCTCACGAAAACAGGCTTCCGCTTCGCCGGCGCGATTGCACGCGCGCAGCAGATTGCCGAGGTTGTAATGGGCTTGCGCGAAATCCGGGCGAAGGGCGACGGCCTTGCGGTAGACCGACTCGGCATCCGCGAGCCGGCCCTGCGCCATCAACAGATTGGCGAGATTACCGTAGCTTCCGGCATGCTCCGGATGTGCATCGATGACGCGGCGCCAGTGCGCTTCCGCGTCGTCCGGACGGTCGAGTCGATAGCAGCAGACCGCCGCCAGATTCAGGACTTCCGCGTCGGCTGCCGCATCCTGGAGCATGGGCTGCAGCACATGCAGCGCCGCCTCGAAGTCTCCGTTCGAATAATGTGCCGCTGCCGTGTGATAGAGATTCGGGTCGAAAACCATGAGCGAAACGCGCGGAACCACTGTTTGGGGATTTTTGGAGCGTAAAACTAACAGAGGTCCGGCACGAATTCGTCAAGAACTATAAAGTCGCGCAAAAACCGAAACGCGGCGCATAGACGCCGCAGCACGGGCGCGCATGTCGGTGCCGCTTGCAGATCATCTCAAAACCCCGCAAGCTCTCGGTTGCGGCGCGTGATGCGCGCCGGTCTGTAAAACAAAGAGGTCCCATGTCCGACAAATTGACGATGAACGAAGAGCGCAAAGGCGCCGATAACCCCGATCTGCTTTACCTGCTGCAGGGCGCCGAAGATTTCAGCCGCTTCGTCTTTCCCGACCGCGAGGCGCTTTTCAAGAGCCTTGCGCATCAGCAGGCGCCGCACACGCTTTTCATCACGTGCGCCGATTCGCGCGTGTCGCCCGAGATGATTACCCAGACGCACCCGGGCGAACTTTTCGTGTGCCGCAACATCGGCAATATCGTGCCGGCTTATGGGGAAATGCTCGGAGGCGTTTCGGCCGTCGTGGAATTCGCGGTGCTGGCGTTGAACGTGCGCCAGATCGTCATCTGCGGCCACTCGGATTGCGGCGCCATGAAGGGCCTCGCGTCGGGCGCCACCATTGCCGATGAAATGCCGACGGTCCACGCGTGGCTGCGCAACGCGGAGGCTGCGCGCAGTGTCGTGATGACGAGGAAACTGGACGAAAATCGCGTCGTGCAGGCGATGGTCGAAGAAAACATCCGCCTCCAGCTCACGCATCTGCGCACGCACCCGGCGGTGGCCGGGCGGCTCGCGCTCGGCAAGCTACAGGTGCAGGGCTGGGTCTACGACATCGGACAGGGCGAAGTGTCCGTGTTCGATGAAAGCGCCGGCGCGTTCGAGTCGATTCCGCAGGCACGCGAACGGCTCCTGCACAGCGGCTCGCGCTGACAGGAGCACGAAGTGCCGCAAGGAAAGGCGGCGCGGCGGAGACGCCGCGCCGGCCGTTGCGGTGCAGTCGGTGCGGTGCTTACTGCACGCCCTTCTTCGATGCGAGGTCCTGCGCCATCTTCAGGTGTTGCTCGATGGTCGGCAATGCCTTTTGCGCGGCCTTCTTCAGATCCGCGTTCTGCCCGCCTTCTGCTTCCTTCTTGAAGGCTTCGACCGCTTCCTGGTGCCCTTGCACGCCGACCTTCTGGATATAGGCGGTGTCGAACTCCTTGCCCTTCAACCCCTTCAGCGAGTCGAGCACGGTCGTGTCCGAATTGTCCTTGGGCACGGCGATGCCGTGCGGCGCGGCCATCTTCAATTGCATGGTGAGCTTCGTGTGATCGACCATCATGTGATGGGCGAAGCTCTTCACATCCTTGTCTTGCGATTGCTTGGTCGCGAGCTTGCTGGCGTCGATCTCGGTCGAACTGGACTTCGACGCGGCCTGCACGAATTCCTTGTCAGGCGAAGGCAAGTCGTTGGCCATCGTGGTGCTGGCCGCCTGCGTCTGCGCGAGCGTGACTGCCGGCGCGGCGGCGAATAGCGCCGATGCCAGCGCGGTGAGCAGAACTGCATTGCGTTTCATTGATGCCTCCTTTGGCGGTGATAGCTCCCCTTCGTTAGCAATGGCGATGCCACGCGGACCGGCGCGGCTCGATCATCCGGAATAGCGCTTGCTGCGTTTCTCTTATGCTGTCTTGCTACACTTTCTCTTCTTCCGTTCCCTTTACCGAGACGCCATGCCTGTCTACGACTACGCGTGCTCCGAATGCGGCGCATTCGAAGCAGTCCGCCGCATCTCCGAACGCGACGACCCCGCCGCCTGCCCGACGTGCGGCGCGACGGCCGTTCGCGTGACCGTAGGCGCGCCATCCGTCGGGAGCAGCAGCGGCAGTTCCGCGCCTCAAAGCGACGACGTCGGCAGCTACGGCATGCGGCATCGCGGCGGCTGCCTCTGCTGCTGAAACGGTCCTCGCCGACCGCGGCCAGGCATACGCGTTGCATTCTGCTGCGAACGCGCCGCGCGGCGTATGATGAATGCGGCCCCGGCATCACGCCGGCATCCGGCCACTTCGTCCGAAGCGCGACGGTCAGCGTGTATCAAGCCTTTCCACTTTTCCTTTTTTCCCAACGTTTAACTCAAACGAACAACAGGAGGTGATCAGGATGACGATAGAGTTCAGCGGGCGGCGTCATGTGGTAGCGGCAGCGCGTGTCGCATTCGAGGCGTCGGTGGACGGCCGCGAAGTCTGGTGCAGCGTGTCCCTCGACGCGCTCAACGACCACTTCGGTAACAGCGGAACCTCGTCGCACGCAATCTTGAGCGCGTTCGAAGGCGGACGTTTGCAGATCGAGGAAGCGGCGCGCCGGGCGCTCGAGCGCAATGGCGGTCAGTCGGTGGAACTCGAAACCAACGACTTCAAGAAGACGGCCTGAACATTCACACATCGACGCCGCCGGACGGATTGATTCAATGGACGGCAGCGTCGACGCTACGGCGCCGCCGTCGCTCGCGGCAGAGCTTCAGCGCGCGAGAAACGCGACAACGCGTCCACGATTCATAGACCGGCGAAGGCTTGCGACAGACTCCGTCGTAGCAGGCTTCCTGAAATGCGTCGCGCGGACCAATGCCTTCGTCCGTGGCGAGCGCCTATCAGCAGCGGTTCGTGCTGTGCCGCATGTCCCTCGTGCTGTGGTTCCCGCGCAAAGCGCTCAAGCGGCTGCGGATGACGTTCCGTCGCCTGCCGCCTCCGCCGTCCGTCGCGCCAATGCGCGTGTCCACGAAAAGCGCCTGCGACCGCCAAGACGACGCGAGCCCGACAGCAGCCTCGGCATCGCCGCTCGGCGCCGTTTCGAAACCGCGCATGGCGAGCGTCAGCGCGGGACAACCGGCTAAGTTCGCTTTGGAATGCGCAATCAGTACGCGGAGCGACTGTCTTAGCGAAGTCGCCTTCCGTGGCGTTCACAGTTCGCGGCTGGCGCAAACTTCGTTCGTCGCTGCGTCCATACGCGTCCGGCGTGGCGGTGAGTGCCGCGCCGTTCATCGCTTCGAGCCAAGACGAAGCCCACCGCCACAGCGCCGCACTATCGCGCGATCAGCAGCCCGACGATCAGCCCGCCTATCGCCGCCATCGCGATGGACTTCCACGGGTTGTCGTGCACGAAGTCGTCGGTGCCTTCCGTGACGAGCCGGTAACGTGCCACGGCGACATCCTGCGCCCCCGAGATGACGCGCTGCGCGCGGCGGCCCGCCGACAGACGCTCGGGCCGCAACGGACTGCCCTGCCCTTGTGACGAGGCCGACGCGGGCTGCGCGAGCACGGCGGGACTGTCGCCGCCTTCCAGCACGCTGCCGTGCGCATGATAGGGCGCGGGATACGGGGCATTGCGCGCGGGCTGTTGCGCGGCGCCGGGTGCGTGCGCCGACGCGTTGCTCTCGCCGCTCTGCTCCATGCCGGGCCCGAGTGCGGCGTCCATCGCGCGCTCCACGGCCTTGCGCGACACAGCCGGTTCGCCGGTCGATGACGCAGCATTCTGTTTAGCGTTGGCATTGGCGTTGACGTTCTCCATGGCGCTCTCCTTTCGCGTGGTTGAAGGCACTGCGTGATCCGTTCGTCGTCCTGTCAGCAAGAGTCGCACCGACGACCGACGCACGCCACTCGTCCATACGGCATAGGCGAGACGCACGATGCGCGCGAGGAATCGCAATTTACTTCACATACCGGTGAGAAATGCTCGTTTGCCGACGCCCGGCCGCGCGCCTACGATGCTCCTCCATCGGACGAAGCCGTCGGCTCGCGCATCTTTCGTTTCAGGCCGCAGCGAAGCATCGCGCGATTGCGCGCCGCTACGATGGCTTCATCCACTTTCCAGCGAAGCCCGTCATGAATCCCGTCAATCTAGCTCAGTTGCTCCTGCTCGCCGCGCTGTGGGGCGGCTCCTTTCTGTTCATCCGCGTGGGCGTGACCGATCTCGGCGTCGCGCCGCTGATGGCGCTGCGCGTGGGCATCGGCGCTGCCTTTCTCCTTATCGTGTTGATGCTGCGGGGCTCGCCGCGCGAGGCGTTCGCGACCATGCGCGAGCGCGCGTGGCCGCTTTTCGTGGTCGGCGTCTTCAACTCCGCCGCGCCGTTCTGTCTCTTCGCCTATGCTGAATTGACGTTGACCGCCGGCGTCACGTCTGTGATCAACGCGACGACGCCGCTCTGGGGCGCGCTCGTCGCCTATCTGTGGCTCGGCGATCGGTTGAGCCGCCTGCGTGTGGCGGGACTGGCCATCGGCTTTGCCGGGGTGATGGCGCTCGTGTGGGATCAGATGTTCGTTCACGACGCCACGACGCCCGCGATCGCGCCGATGACGACGGCGCTCGCGGCCCTCGCCGCGCTGGCCGCGACGCTCTGCTACGGCATCGCGGCCAGTTACACGAAGCGGTATCTGACAGGTGTCGATTCGCTGACCGTGGCAGCCGGCACGATGAGCGCAGCGACGCTCGTGCTGCTTCCGTTCGCGCTCGTCGCGTGGCCGGCGGGCACGGTGTCGCTCAGCGCGTGGGGCGCGGTGCTCGGCCTCGGCATCGCGTGCACGGGCGTGGCTTACATGGTGTTCTTCCACCTGATCGCGGTCGCAGGACCCGCGCGGGCGATCACCGTCACCTTCGTGATTCCGATTTTCGGGATTCTGTGGGGCGCGCTCTTTCTTGCCGAGCGCGTGTCGGCGGGCATGGCGGCGGCTTGCGCCGTCGTGCTGGCGGGCACTGCGCTCGCGACGGGCGTCGTCAAGCGCGTGCCGCTCGTGCGCGAGCGCCGCGCGGCGTGCGCGAAACAGTGAACGCCGCGCGTCATGCGCCGCTTATCGCCACAAGCGTGTGAGCGGTCCGCCTTCTCCGCCGACCGGATCGCTTCTCGGAAACGGCAGGGCTTCCATCGCGCGCCGCTCGTCGTCGGATAGCGCGTCGCGGCGAATGTCCCACTGCTGGTCCGGCGGGTAAGCGCCGATCACCTGAAAGCGGCCTCCGCTCGTCAGCAGGCAATGCCCGGTGCCGGCGGGCAGAATCAGGGCATCGCCCGCGCGCAGGGGGATCACGCGTCCGTTCGGTCCGCCGATGATGAGTTCGGCTTCCCCCGAGGCGACGCCGAGCGCCTCATGCGCCGTCGAATGGAAATGGTGATAGTCGAAGACGCTGTCGCGCCATTGCGGCGGCCAGCCGTTTTGCGCGAAGAGCGCCTCGAAGCGGCTGCCGCAGTCGCGGTCCTGAGGATCGATCGCGCCGTGCCAGACGAGTACCGGCAGGCGCGCGTTGTTCGGCACCCAGCCGTTCGCCGCGAGCATGAACGACTCGCAGCGGGCGTCGGCCGCCTGCTCGGTTTCGGTGTGCTCGGCCATATGCGTTTCTCCGTGAAATCGGGAGCGTCGCAGCAACGGGTGTTCCTGTCACTAGGCGCGGTTCAGCGCGTTTCTACGGATGGCCGGCTTGTGGGGATTAGCGGCTGTGCCAGTCTCGTATCGGCGAAGCCGACGCCGGCCCGTATTAACCGCGTTTCCACACGTCGCCGGCTCGCGGAGATTAGCGGCCGTCCAGTGTCCATATCCGCCGAAGACGACGCCGAGCGATATTCATCGCGTTTCCACGCGTCGCCGGCTCGCTAAGATTAGCGGCCGTGCCAGTGTCCGTATCCACCGAAGACGACGGCGACCGATGCTCATCGCGATTCCACGCCTCGCCGGCTCGCCGGAATTAGCGCCCGTGCCAGTGTCCGTATCCGCCGAAGCCAACCCCGACCGATACCGACGGCGCGTAGTACGCCGGCGCATAACCGTAGCCGTATGCGGGCGCATAGCCGTAAGCCGGCGTGGGCGCATAGGCATAGGGCGGCGCATAGACGCAGCCGCTTAGTGCCGCCGCGAGCGCGAGCGTCGCGGAGACGATCGCCAGACGCGGCACGCGCCTGCGCGGGGTGGTGTTAGTGTGTTTTTTCATGATGTGGGCTCCCCGACGTCCGGTCTCACCAGTGGCGATGACCATAGCCGCCGTGATGCGCGTACCAGTCGCGCCGGTCCCAATAGCGGTAGCCGTCCCAGTAATGGTCGCCGTGCCAGCCGACGACGATAGCCGGCGCGGGCGCGACCATCACGGGCGCGGGCTGGTACACGACAGGCGGCGGCGCGGGCTGATACGCGACAGGCGGCGGCGCAGGCTGCTCGACATAGACCGGCGGCGGCGCGTACACGGGTTGCGGCTCGGCGTACACCGGCGCGGGCGCGGCATAGACCGGCGCGACCGGCACGCCCAGATTGACCCCGATGCTCACTCCCGCAAATGCCGCCTCGCACGCGAGCGCGGCGCATACGGCGATTCCCAGTCCGATAGTTGTTTTGACGTTCATGTTGTCCTCTACCTCTGACGGCCGCAGCAC
Source organism: Caballeronia sp. BCC1704 (assembly GCF_902833455.1). Taxonomy (NCBI): domain Bacteria; kingdom Pseudomonadati; phylum Pseudomonadota; class Betaproteobacteria; order Burkholderiales; family Burkholderiaceae; genus Caballeronia; species Caballeronia sp. BCC1704. The sequence continues at coordinate 1,859,847 of NZ_CADFFT010000001.1, forward strand.
GGCCATGACGGCATGTTAGGCGGGCGCGTCGGGCCTTGCGTTACAACGCCTGTAACAGATGTGAACGGTGAAACGAACGGTCGGTCTGCGCCGTATCGACCGTCGCAAGCGGTTGCGCGCTCGGGCGGCCGGTGGGATAGTGCGGGCTTCGTCAAAAAGGGTTGCGAGCGAATGGACCTGTTGCGAAGCATGCGGATTTTTGCGCGCGTGGCGGAAGCGTCGAGCTTCACGGCGGCGGCACAACAGCTGGACATCACCACGGCGCAGGCATCGCGGGCCATCACCGATCTCGAGACGCACTTGCGCACGCGGCTTCTGAATCGCACGACGCGGCGCGTCGCGCTGACGGATGCCGGCAACCGCTATCTCGCGCGATGCAAGGAAGTGATCGAGCTTGTCGATCTGTCCGAAGCCGAAGCCGGCGACGCCCGCGTGCTGCCGAGCGGCGTGCTGCGCATGCATGCGCCGATCACGTTCGGGCATCACTATGTGGTGCCCGCCCTCACGCGCTATCTGGAAGCGCATCCGCAGGTTCGCGTGGAGCTGACGTTGTCGCAGAACGTGCCCGACATGCTCGACGAAGGCTACGACGTCTTCGTGCAGGTCACGACGTCGGCGCTGCCGGACTCGGCGCTCGTCTCGACCCGCATCTGCTCGATGCCGAGCGTGCTGTGCGCGTCGCCGCGTTATCTGGAGCGGGCGGGCGTGCCGCGCGATATCGACGATCTGGCGAAGCATGCTTGCCTGCAACTCGTCACCACGTTTTTTCCGGTCGATCGCTGGGCGTTCGAGGGCCCGCGCGGACGCGCCGAGGTGGATCTTCCGCCGGGGCGCCTGCGGGTGAATTCGGCCGATGCGCTCGCCTTCGCGGTCGCGGATGGCTTCGGCATTGCGCCGCTCCCTGCGCTGTCCGCGCTGCCGTCCATTAGAAGCGGAGAACTCGTGCGCGTGCTTCCCGAGTGGGAACTGCAAACCATGACGATTTACGCGATGTATGCGTCGCGGCAGTATCTCGATGCAAAGATCAAGACATGGGTGGCGTTCTTGAAGGAATTCGTCGAGGGGACGCTGGCGGAGCAGATGGGGTGAGGTGCGGGGAGTCGGGGGTGATGGGGGGGCTTTGTTCGTGCGTGCGACTGGTCTGGTGGTTGGCGTTTGGCATTCTGCATTCGGAATTATGCATTCTGCGTGGCTTTGCCCTTTGACGTTCGCTGTCCCTTTTCGGTCAGGTCACTCTCAACGGATTCCGCCGACGTCAGCCCGCCACTGACGCCCGATGAGTTGAGGCTGCGCGAAGCTCGCCGTGGCGGGCGGCGGTTGCTCGTTGCCCATAACGGGTCTGCCTCTCGCGTTCGGCGTTTTGCGTTGGACGTTGGACGTTGGGCGTTTGCATTCGGCATTCTGAATTCTGCTTTCCGCCTGCCGTTGACCGTTGCGCTTCGGCGTTCGCCGCACTCTTCGATCAGTTCGGTCCCAACACTGGCCGCCGACGTCATCTCACCACTGAAGCCCGACGATTCGAGGCGGCGCGAAGCTGGGCGTGGCGAGCGGCGCTTGCCAGTTGCCCTGAAGCGGTCTGGCTTCTCGCGTGTGGCGTTTGGCATTCGGGATTTCGCATTCCATTCGGCGTGCTTTCGACCCTTGCCTTTTGGCGTTTGCCGCCCCTCTTCGATCAGTTCCCTCCAACGCAGACTTCCGACAGCAGCCCGCCAATGAAGTATTTCAGCGCGCAGGAAGATGGGCGTGGCGGGCGGCGTTTGCTGCCATCCACCAATCGACGTTCATCATCGCCATTTCGCCTGCCTTTGCCTTGCCCCTTGGGGACCATCGCCCCTTGTTGGGTAGTTCGCTCGCAACGCCGAGTTCCGACATTACCCCTGCACTGACGCCTATGGGTTGGGGTGCACAAAGCCGGACTCAGCGGGCGTCGATTGCTGTTTGCCCTCTAACGGGTTCTGACTTCTCGCCTTTAGCCTTTCGCATTCGGCATGCGGCATTCTGCATGCCATTGACCTTCGCTTTCCGGGGTTTGCCGCCCCTATTAGATCAGTTCACTCCAACGGAAACGGCCGGCGCCAACCCGCGACCGAGCCTATGGATTGAGGGTGCGCGAGGCTGGGCGTAGCGGGCGGCGTTTATCGGTGCGCTTAACGGCTCTGCTTCTCGCGATTGGCTTTTGGAATTCTGCATTCGGCATTTAGCATGCCTTCGACCTTTCCCGTTTCGCGTTCGCCCTCGCCACTTCGAACAACTCACTCCCCACAAAGAAGCCCTCCACCAACTTCCCACCGCCGACAACCGCCGCCCGCCCACGTCACGCCTGCGTCGCCTGCGTCGCCTGCACCGGCACTACCGGAACCACCGGCACCAGCCGCCCTTGCAAACCCGCCCGCACCGTTCCAGCAATCAGCCCCGCGATCACCACGTTCGCCACGATAAACGAAGCCAGCGCGATCCATTCCACCGGACCCTGCGCGCCGCGCTCGAGCATGCGGATGGCCATCGTCGGCAACGCGGCCACGCCGAAGCTGAACGCCCAGTACGAAGGCGCAAACGCGCGCTGACGGATCCACGGCACGAGGCGCGTCAAAATCAAAGCCTGATAGAGGCCGTAGCCGAGCAGCATGTACGCGAAGACATCCGGCACCCCGTGCGTGATCGTGAGATACGACACGCCTCCCACCACCGGCGGCGCGAGCTGGATGCCGAGCGTCGGGCGCAGCGCATCGGCGAGCGGCTCGTGCACGGCGGCGCGATGAAGCAAAATCGATTCGATCGCGAGCCACGAAAACACGCCCGCGCCGAAGAACAACGCGCCGATCTGCGTCCAGCCAAAAGCCGCGGCTCCCGTGCCCGCGACGAAGCTCGGCGCGACAGTCGGCAGATACATCGCCGGAGTCGTCAGGTCGGGCTTGCGGCCGCCTTGCCAGAAGCGCCCGTGCAGGAACGCCCCGAGCGCGAGCTGGCTCGCGACGCCAACGACGAACAGCCCGACCGCGAGTTCGCGCGATACGGCTTGCACCGCTTGGGCGGCGAGCATCGTCGATACGGGAACGAGCGCCGCAAACGACGACTGCACCGGATGCCGCATTTCCGCGACGGCCTCGTCGCGCTGACTCAGCCACTTGCGGCCATAAGCGACGAGAAGCGCGATCCATACGACGAGCGCGCCCGCCGTCAGCAAGTCCGGCACGGCGTGCGGAACATGCCACACGCGAGCAGCCGCGCGCCACGCACCGGCCAGCGCCAGCGCGCCCACTGCGATGCCGAAGAACGCCACCGGCATCGAGCCGGGACGAGTAGCCGGTTGATTCTTGTCCATTGCTTTCTCCTTTTCGGATGACAGAAGCGCGCGGTTGCGTGCTTCGTCGTTGGAAAGCTTAGTGGCGAGGGCCGGCGGCGCGAATGTCGCAACGTCTCGTTCGGCTGCTCGATCGTCTCAGACTCGCGATGCTGCGCGGCCCCAAACTGCGCGTAACATTCACCCCATCATTCTCGCGAGGAAACGGCACGATGGCATATCGCATTGCACGCACGCTCGTCACCCTGGTCCCGCTCGCGCTTGCCGCCTGCACCGGTCCCGTCGAATTCTCGGCAGGCGGGAATCCGCCGCCTGCCAGCGAATCCGTCAAAGCGGACTTCAGCGGCATGGACCGCGCGATGGACACCTGCAAGGCCTCGTCGCGCAAGGCGGGCCCCGGCCGGTGCGCGCAGGTTCGCGCCTATGAGGCGTGCATGAAGACGCAGGGTTACATCACCGTGCTGGGTCCGGAGAATCCGCCGAATTGCGGACAACCCGACTGGGAACAGGATGTCCGCCGCTGGCTAAAGTGATTCAGGGCGAAAGTCACCGCAGCGACGACGGCCATATGAGGACGTCCGGCATGACGGGGGCTCGTTGGAGCAAGGACTCACGATGGCAGCGGGCCGCTGCCTCCGGCTCGCGCGCAAGCACTCGAACTCTGTCGATGAACATGTGCAGCACGGCGACATTCACGTCGTCGGCCTGCAGCGCCTTGGCGATGTCGAGTAAGCGCGCCGTTCGCGTCAAGTACGCCGAGCAACGCTGCCTCCAGCTCACGCGCAAGCACTCGAACTCTTTCGGCAAACATGAGCGGCACGGCAACATTCACGTCATCGGCCTGCTGCGCCTTGGTGATGTCGAGTGAACTCGCCGTTCGCATCAAGTACGCCGCGCAACGCTGCCTCCAGCCCACGCGCAAGCACTCGAACTCTGTCGGCAAACATGAGCGGCACGGCAACATTCACGTCATCGGCCTGCTGCGCCTTGGCGATGTCGAGTAAGCGCGCCGTTCGCATCAAGTACGCCGAGCAACGCTGCCTCCAGCCCGCGCGCAAGCACTCGAACTCTGTCGGCAAACATGAGCGGCACGGCAACATTCACGTCATCGGCCTGCAGCGCCTTGGCGATGTCGAGTAAGCGCGCCGTTCGCATCAAGTACGCCGCGCAACACGCATGAAGACGATATAAAGCAACGCCCCCGCCACCGCGCCGATCAGCCAGCCGAGGTTGTTCGCGGGCAGCGCCTTGAGCAGTTGCGTCGACAGTTCCCAGCCGACCGAGATCACGCCGGACACGATCAGCGCCGCGAGCCCGACCTTGTTCCAGCCGCCGTCGTAGTAGAAGCGCGAGCCGGGCTGCATGGTGTACAGCTCGGCGGCGTTCACGTGCTGACGCTTCACGAGGTAATAGTCGGCGATCATCACGCCATAGAGCGGCGCGAGGACCGCGCCGAACACCGACACGAAAATCGTGATCGCCTTCGGGCTATCGACGAAGATCCACGGACACACGACTACCGCGAGCACCGACGCGATCAGTCCGCCCTTCTTGAAGTCCACGTGCTTCGGGAACAGATTGGCGATGTCGTAGGCCGGCGATACGAAGTTCGCGACGATATTGATGCCCATCGTCGCGATCACGAACGTAATGCTGCCGACCGCCACCGCGAGCTTGTTGTCGATGCGCGAGACGATCTCGACCGGGTCCATGATCATCGCGCCGAATACTTTCTCGCTGCCCGCCGTGACGATCACGGTGATGATGGCGAACGCAATGAAGTTGAACGGCAGGCCCAGGAAATTGCCGATCTTCATCTGTCGCTCGCTCTTCGCAAAGCGCGAGAAGTCCCCGAAATTCAGCAGCAGTGCGGCGAAATAGCTCACGACGAGCAGAATGGCGTTCACCATCGCGTGCAGTTGCTCGTCGCCCGGCAGCACCTTTCCCGAGAGCGTGAGGTTGAGGCTGCCGAGCCCCGCGCGATACAGAATCCATCCCATCAGAAAGAACATCACGACGTACACCGCCGGCCCGCAAAAGTCGATGAACTTGCGGATGATCTCCATGCCACGCTGAAAGATCACGAGTTGCAGCAGCCACATGAAGAGAAAGCTGACCCAGCCGAGCATGTCGAGCCGCAGAAAGCTCGAATCGCGCAACGCCACGGCCGACGGCACGAAGAGCAAGAGCAGCGTGGCCACCGCCTTCGACGCGAAGTACGTCTGCACGCCATACCAGACAATGCCCACGACGCCGCGAATCAGCGCGGCGAGGTTCGCGCCCATCACGCCCATCGAGACGCGCGCCATCACGGGGAATGGAATGCCGTGCACGAGGCTCGGCTTGCCGACCCAGTTCATCAGCACATAGACCACCAGAATGCCGATGGTCATCGCAAGCAGGACCTGCCAGCCCGAGAGCCCGAGCAGAAAGAGGCTCGCCGCGAAGGTGTAGCCGCCGACGCTGTGCACGTCCGACATCCACATCGCGAAGATGCTGTAGCCGGTCCATGTCCGCCGCGCTCGCGGCACGGGCGCGAGGTCGTGGTTGTAGAGGCGCTCGTCGGCGTCGGCGACGTCGACATCGGCGCCCGGACCGAGAGCGGAGGTATTCGCGACGTGCGAAGCTGGCATGATCGTCCCCTCTGTTCAAAGCGTCGAGCCGCGTTGAGCAACGTTGGGTAGCGTTGCCTGCCACGCAAACGGCCGACAAATGAAACTGCGATGGAGATGCGAATCGCCAGATCCGGGGAGAAAGCGCGCGGGCCCGGCCACGACGGGCGCGCGCCCGCCGTTACAGAGAGATTAAAGTAAAACGGCGCGCTTGCCGATATGCGGGGCATGAGAAAAAAACGCCTTCCCGCCCGCGATGTGAATCTCGCCTTCGCCGCCGCCGCCGAAGCCCTCGCGCTCATCTGCCGGTTGCGCCGCATCGACGCGGCCGATCTGCCGGCACAGGACGTCGATGCGCTGCTCGACATCGCGTTCGAAGAAGCCGCGCAGCAAGCCGCCGCACGCCGCACGAAGGCGCATCGCGCGGGATAAACCGCGCTTCGGGCGTGCAAGTTGCTTGGCGGCTTGTCGTCCCGTCGCCCTGAACATGGGGCTGGCCATCGTGCGAGGGCCGCACACGCGCCGCGGAGGTTCCATGTCGAAGATTCTCGGCCCCGTGCTCGGGCCACAGATCAAAAGCGTCGCGCGCCATCCGCTCGGATTTCTCACGCGGACGGTGAAGGCGTTCCGCGCGAATCAGGGCATGCTGCTCGCCGGCGCGGTGGCGTATTACGCGCTGCTTTCCATCGTGCCGCTCCTGATTCTCATCGTGATCGTGCTGTCGAAGTTCGTCGGTCAGCAGGAGTTGCTGGACACGCTCGCGCATCTGCTGGAATGGCTCGTGCCGGGACAGGCGCGCGCCATCGTGCGCGAGCTCGCCAATTTTCTGACGCATCGCGCGGTGATCGGCTGGCTGCTTCTCGTCACGATGATCTTCTTCAGCTCGCTCGCCTTCACGGTGCTGGAAAACGCGATGTCGGTCATCTTCGTGCACCGCGTCGCCATTCGACGGCGCCACTTTCTCTGGTCCGCGCTGCTGCCGTACTGCTACATCCTCTTTCTCGGCGTGGGCATGCTGATCGTCACGCTGGTGTCGAACGGCCTTCAGGCAATGGGCGATAACAGCGTCACCCTGCTCGGCTTCGAAGTCTCGCTCAAGGGCGCGTCGCGGCTGCTGCTGTATCTGCTCGGCGTGGCGGGCGAGGTGTTCGTGCTGACGTCCATCTATCTCGTGATGCCGGTGGGCCGGCCCTCGTTCAGGCTCGCGCTGCTCGGCAGCATCACCGCCGCCCTGCTCTGGGAAATCACGCGCCACGTGCTCGTCTGGTACTTCGCGACGCTTTCGCAGGTGAGCGTGGTGTACGGGTCGCTCACGACGTCGATCGTCGTGCTCTTCAGCCTCGAAGCGCTCGCGACGCTGCTGCTCTTCGGCGCGCAGGTGATCTCGGAGTTCGAGCGTTTCGGCTTGCCGCAGCCGGAGAAGCCGCCCGCCTTTCGCACCGACTGACACGCCGACTGACACACCGACTGACGCACCGCGCGATGCCCGCGCGGCACGGTTGGAATACATTGGGCGCGTTGCCATCGCCGGGACTTTCGATGGACGAAGCCTATCCCGATGCGTCGTCGCCAGCGCGCACCGCCACGCTCGCCGCGCTCGCGATGCTCGCGTTCGCCGGCAATTCGCTGCTGTGTCGCCTGGCGCTGAAGGGCACCAGCATCGATGCCGCGACGTTCACGTTCGTGCGCATCGCGTCGGCGGCGCTCGTGCTGTGGCTGATTCTCGCGGCGCGCGGCGGCCATGCGCGGCGCGCCGGAAGCTGGGCGTCGGCCGCGATGCTCACGCTCTATGCGGTCGCCTTCTCCTATGCCTATGTCGCGCTGTCGGCCGGCGCGGGCGCGCTGCTGCTCTTCGGCGCGGTGCAGGCGACGATGATCGGCTACGGTCTCTTTCGCGGCGAACGGCTTACCGCGCGTCAATGGCTCGGCCTGACGCTCGCGCTCGCCGGCCTTGTCTGGCTCGTGCTGCCGGGACTGGCCGCACCGCAGCCTTTGTCATCGGCGCTGATGGTCGTCGCGGGTGTCGGCTGGGGCGTGTATTCGCTAAGAGGCCGCGGTCTCGCTGATCCGACCGCCGCGACCGCCGGCAATTTCCTGCGCGCGTTTCCCATCGCGGCGGCGGTTTTCGCGCTCGCTTACCGGCACGCGACGTTCGACGCCGCCGGCTTCGGCTATGCGCTGGCCTCGGGCGCGCTGACGTCGGGACTCGGATACATCATCTGGTATGCGGCACTGAAGAAGCTCGAACCCGCGACCGCCGCGACCGTGCAACTGAGCGTGCCGGTGCTTGCGGCAGGAGGCGGCGTCGCGCTGCTCGGCGAGGCGCTCAGTGTCCGCCTCGTCGTCAGTTCGGTGGCGATTCTCGGCGGTATCGCGCTCGTCATCGCCAGTCGCCGAAAACGTTAGAATGAGCGGCGCTGCATGCATTCGCCGCTTCGGTCTGTGCGCAAGGCAACCAAGCGAAGCCTCGCTGATCTGAGGAATGGCGATTGCGGTCGGCTGGCCTACTCGATGCTACGGTAGTATTCGGTATTCGCGCGGTCACGTGCGGCAGCGTCATGCGCAGTGCGGCTTGCGGCCGGCAGCGCGCGTCGCGCAACACAGTGGCTACTGGCGATTGGCAGATTTTGCCGGCCTGCGGCAAGCCTTACATCGTTGCAGGCGGAACGGCCGGTTCTCCGCTTCCCGATGAGCCACGCTCGGGGCAACGCCGTCGAGATCGGCCGCACGCTTTTTCAGTTTGATTATTCATTTCGAATGACGCGCGCAGCGTAAGGGCTCACGTCCGCTTCGCTTACGCGCCTCATCCGGCTTCCTGCGGCGACCCGCGCACGAGCACGCGCGCGGTCGGTGTCCGCCGCTGATGTACATGTTCTGGAGAGCGCAGCCATGCCTCACCACGCTGAACTACCCGAAGAGCCGTTCGCTGGCGTCGCGACGCCAGCGAACGATCCTTCCGTACCGCTAGCCGCGTCCGAGACCGCGCCCGACTTCGACGACGATCTCGACGCGCCGCGCGCCCCCCTGCGCTTCGGGCGGCTCGCGCTCTGGATGGCGTCGGCGAGCGCGCTCGGCATCGGCGTGCTCGGCACGGTCGCCTACAGCATGTGGTTCAACCACGACCAGCGCGTCTATACGGAAGCGATGGCGAGCGCGCGCCGCACGCTCGGCATCGACCAGCCGGTGATCGCGGCCGGACCGCCCGCGCAAACGCTGTCGTCGGGCGTCGTGCAGGCACCACCGCCCACCACGAGCCTCGTCGCGGCGCACGCGGACACCACGGCACTCGCCGACAACCCGCCCGCCGACACATCCGGCACGACGAGCCTCGGACCCGTCGCGGTCGCGCCGGTGGCCACGGCCGCGACCGTCGCCGGCGCAGCGCAAGATGCGGCGTCGCCATCGCGAACGGCGGCGACTCCTGCGTCGCAGACGGTCGCGGCGAATCGCCCTAATCGCGGCGCAAGCGGCCAGGCGGTGCGCACGGCGCAGGCGAAAGAGGCCCGGCATCGAGCGTCGCGCGCCAAGGCCGAGCCGGGACTTTTTGCCCGCGTGGGCGCGTTCTTTCATCGAGTGAGCTATCGACGCAATGCCACATCCGGCCAGCGAGAGGAATATTCCCGTCCGTGAGAACGGCGCGACGCAGGCGCTGGCGGCGCGCGCCGCGCGTGTGTTCGACGAAGCCCGCGCGCAGGCCGGGCGGCTGCGCATGCCTGGCCCGGCGCCGATGGCCGCCGCCGCGCTGCTGTGTCTTCTGATCGGCCTGCTGTTTCTCGCGTATCAGGTGCGCGGCATCTTCTCCGCGCAGCTCGAGCAGGAATACGTCGGGCTCGTGCTTCAGGCCGTCGAGCGCGCGGACGCGGCGCGCGCTTCGTCGATCGCGCTGAAGGACGCGTCCGCCACCGACGCGCAGCATCGTGCCGCATACCGCGAGGCGCGCATCGAGTGGGCGGCTCGGCTCGCGAGCCTGCACGCGCTGATCGCGTCGAGTCCCACGCCCGCGCCCGCGTTGCCGCCCTCCGCGCTATCCGCGGCGGCGGACTTCAATCAGGCGAGCGCCGCGCTCGATTCCGCCGACGCCTACTGGCGCGAGCAACGCGATCGCGCGAGCAGCGACGTGCGCGCGCGCATCGTCAGCGTGTCGCACACGTTGATTGCATTAACGGCGGTCGTGTTCGGCGTGCTCATCACGGCGCTCGGCATGTATGCAAAACGCAATCGGCAGCTCGTCGGCATCTCCAGCGAATTCGAGCATGCGTCGCTGCACGACGCGATGACCGATCTGCCCAATCGCCGCAAGCTCTTCGCGGCGCTGGAGGAATCGGCGGAAGCGCTCGCCGACGGTTCGCAGGCGAAGCGCATCGCCGTGCTGTATATCGATCTCGACGGCTTCAAGCGCGTCAACGACACGCTCGGCCACCGCATCGGCGATGAATTCCTGATCGCCGTGTCGCGGCGTTTCCGGCAGACCGTGCGCAACAGCGATATCGTCGCGCGCATCGGCGGCGACGAATTCGCGGTGCTGGTCAGAGAGTTTTCGAGCGATCTGGAACTGGCGGCCATTGCGCAACGCATCATCCATTGCGTCGCGGAAACGGACACGCGCATGGGCTTGTCGCTCGTGCGCGCGAGCATCGGCATCGCGAGCTTTCCGGATCGCGTGACCGATTACTGGCGGCTCGTCGCGACCGCCGACGAAACCATGTACGCCGTCAAGCGCAACGGCAAGAACGGCTACGCGTTCGCGTCGGCGGCCTCATAACTCCGCTTTGCTGGGCGATCGCCCGCGTCAGGCCGCCGCGCGCAAGTCTTCTTCGCCGCCGAGCGCTTCGGTCAGCGCCGCGAAAAGGCGCGCGAGCTCGCCCGTCATCAGCAGGAAGTCCGATTCGAAGCGTTCGTCGTCGTTCGCGGCGGTGGGATCGGCTGCTTCCTTGATGACGTCGAGCGGGCTCACGCGCTTGAGCGTGAGCGACGGCGTGAGCACGAACGACACGCGGTCGTCCCAGGTCATCGCAAGACGCATGCACTGCTTGCCGGCTTCGATATGGCGGCGCATGTCCTCCGCTTCCAGCGCGTGACCGACGTAGCGCACGGTCGCATTGCCCTCGCCCGCCGAACGCAGTTCCGTGTCGCGATCGAGCGTGAAGCCCACGGGCGCGTCGCCCGTCAGCAGCCATTCCGTCATCGCCGAAACAGCCGAGCGCGCGACGCGCACGCTGGCGAGCGGCAAGTCCGTGACCGACTTCACCAGCAAGCCGATGATGTCGTCGGCGAGCGTGGCCGATGCCGCATCGATGGCGAGCCAGCCGTGCACCGGGTCGATCCACACGCGCGTATCGCGGCGAATGCTGAACGCGCGCGGCAGCAGTTCATCGGTCACCTGCTCCTTCAGTTCGCGCATCTGCTTGCGGCCCGGCTTGAAGCCCTGCTGCTCTTCGAGTTCCAGCGCGCGTTCCTTCGTGAATTGCGTGACTACCGACGCGGGCAAGAGCTTTTTCTCCGCGCGGTACGTGAGCAGCATCTGGCGATTCACGGTGTAGACGAGCGCATCGTCGCCGCGTGGCGAGACCCAGCCGCGCCGCTCGTTTTCGATGCTCGATGCATCGCTGAAAGCAAGCGGCGCGAGCCACTTCTGCATCTGATCGGGCGTGACGGTCCAGTGAACGGGAAGACGGTGAAGCTGAAGATTCTTGAACCACATGGCGGCGCTTTCGATGTTGTTCGGAAAAGCGGGCCATTCTATACGACGCATGCGGCGTGGCGCGAGCCGCCGGCTTCATGCAGAGCGACGCGGCGCATCCATCGGCAGAAACGGGGCTACACTGAGGGCGCTCGATCGCACGCGTGCATCGGGCGAGGAGGTTGGAATGATCGATCTAGACGCGAACCGCACGTTCCGCGGCCTACCGCTCACGCCTGAGCAGGACGCCGAAGTCAGACACTACATCAAGAAGAAAAAGCAGCGCGGCGAGCCGTGGAATACACCCGAATTGCGCGCGATGCTGCGCGACATGCTGGAGCCGCCCGACGAAGAAAGCGCGCTGGATGAAGTCGCGGACGATGACGCCCGCGCGGTGGCCGAACGGGCTTCGGCTTTCATCGACGATGTCATGGACCCGATCGAAAGCAGCGAGGAATGGCACGCGGCAATGGAAGCCGAAGCGATGAAAGGCCCGCGGCGTTGATATGCATGGTTGACCCGAGAAGCGCCGGCGTGGACCGGCGCCGTTCGCGTCCGCACGCTCGTTCAGTGCCTGCGATGCGTCCAGTCTCGCGGCGGATGCGTGTCCAGCCAGCGCGCTTTCGGCGGATGAATGTTCGGATGTTTGTGATGCATCACGAGAATCACGATGGCGCATAACACCACGACGACTCCCACCATCAAGCTGATCATCGGCTCGGTCATCGCAACCTCCTTCGGGCTCGAGGGGCAACGCTTTTATTGTAGGTGCTGGCGTCGCTGCAAGACACGCGAATCTCATGCGCCGATGCACACCGCGCCCGCCGCGATCACGCAACAGGCCAGCAGGCGTCGCGCGGTCAGTTGCTCGCCGAGGAAGATGCGCCCGATGAGCGCCGCGAACACGACGCTGGTTTCGCGCAGAGCGGAGACGGCGCCCATCGCGCCGAACTGCATCGCCCAGATGACGATGCCGTATGCGGCCACCGACACGAGCCCGCCGGCCACGTTCTGCGCGACGGCGGCGGCGGGCGCGCGCAACGCATGCCGCCCTCGCAGCGCGACGAAAAGCGGCAGCATCAGCAGATAGAACGCGAACATCCACGCCGTATAGGAGAGCGCGTGCCCCGAAGCCCGCACGCCGATGCCGTCGATCACGGTGTAGACGGCAATGGTCGCGCCCGTGACGAACGCGGCCAACGCGCCCTTTCCCGACAGATTGCCGCGCTGCAACGCGAGCCATACGATGCCCGCCGACACCATCACGATACCCACCACGGGAAGCGCGCCCGGATGCTCGCGCGCGAAGAATGCCGCGCCGAGTGCGACGAGCATCGGCGAAGAACCGCGCGCGATGGGATACGTCGCGCCGAGGTCGCCGCCCTGATAGGCGCGCACGAGCGCCATGTTATAGCCGATATGCACGAGCCCCGACGCCACGATGCACGGCCATGCGCCGCTCGCGGGCAGCGGCAAGAACGGAATGGCCACGACGGACACGATGCCGATGCAAAGGCTCATCCACGTCATGGAGAGGAAGCGGTCCGCGTTGCCGTGCAGCATCGCGTTCCAGGTCGCGTGTAAAAGTGCGGCGAAGAGCACGCAGCCGCCTACGTAGCTGAACATCCGTGGAACCGTCCTCTTTTGAGAAGTGCCCAGTCTAAGCCAGACGGGATTGCGACGCGACAGCTTTGTATTGCGCAATCCCTTATATGCGAGCCGCCGCATGCGCTCTAACCATGTCCTATAGTGCAGAGGACCGCATGAGGGAGACACGACATGGCGACATGGAAACCCGACCCGAGCTTCTACCCTTCCCCGCGTCTTGCTGCGAAGGCGCCCCGCGAAACGCTCGCCTACGTTGCGACGTTCGATCCCGAGCGCAAGAGTCCGGACAAGCTCGCCGTCGTCGATGTGGACCCGGATTCATCGAGCTATGCGCAGATCGTCGGCGAACTGGCGATGCCCGACGCCGGCGACGAACTGCATCACTTCGGCTGGAACGCGTGCTCGTCGTGTCTGTGCCCGAACGCGCCGCATCCGCATATGGAGCGGCGCTATCTCGTCGTGCCGGGACTGCGCTCGTCGCGGATTCATATCGTCGATACGAAGCCTGACCCGACGAAGCCGGTCATCGTCAAGACGATCGAGCCCGAAGAACTTGCCGAGAAAACGGGCTATACGCGCCCGCATACGGTTCATTGCGGACCGGGCGGCATCTATGTCACCGCGCTCGGCAACGCCGAAGGCAAGGCGCCCGGCGGCGTGCTGCTGCTCGATCAACAGAGCTTCGATCCACTGGGCCGCTGGGAAGTGGATCGCGGACCGCAGCAACTGGCCTACGACGGCTGGTGGCATCTCGGCTACGACACGATGGTCACGAGCGAATGGGGCACGCCCGACACCTTCGAAGAGGGCCTCGTGCCGGAACTGCTGCTCGGCGCGAAGTACGGGCGCAAGCTGCATTTCTGGGACTTCACGAAGCGAAAGCATCTACAGGAGATCGACTTCGGCGACGAGTATCAACTCGTCTTCGAACTGCGGCCCGCCCACGATCCGACCAAGGCGTATGGCTTCGTCAATTGCGTGATTAGCCTGAAGGACCTGTCTTCGTCGATCTGGACGTGGTATCGCGACAAGGACAAGTGGGCGGTGAAGAAAGTGATCGATATTCCGGCTGAGCCCGCCGATGCCTCGGTGCTGCCCCCGCTCTTGCAGGGCTTCGGCGCGGTGCCGCCGCTCGTGTCCGATATCGATCTCTCGATGGATGACCGCTTCCTCTACGTGTCATGCTGGGGCACGGGCGACATGCTGCAATACGATGTCTCCGACCCCTTCGCGCCGAAACTCACGGGCAAGGTCCGCATCGGCGGCGTGGTCGCGCGCGCGACGCATGCGGGCGCGAAGAACGGTTCGCTCAACGGCGGGCCACAGATGGTCGAAGTCAGCCGCGACGGACGACGCGTGTATTTCACCAACTCGCTCTACGGCGCGGTCGATGCGCAGTTCTACCCCGAAGGCATCGACGGATGGATGGTCAAGCTCGACGCCGATCCAAACGGCGGCCTCTCCATCGACGAAAAGTTCTTCATCGACTGGCCGAAGGGACACCGCCCGCATCAGATCCGGCTGCAAGGCGGCGATTGTTCTTCGGACTCCTATTGTTATCCTTGATGCTCACGTCGGACGTCATCACATGAATGCCGCCCCGCCCTCGCTCTGGCTCACGGCGGCGGGCCTCGGCGCGTTTCATGGCGTGAATCCCGCGATGGGATGGCTCTTCGCGCTCGCACTCGGTCTCTATGCGCATAGCAGGCGCGTGGTGCTGGTGTCGCTCGTGCCGATTGCGCTCGGGCATGCGGCGTCGGTTGCGCTCGTGCTCGCGGGCGTGCTGACGCTCGGCTCGGTGGTGGATCATGAGACGCTTGCGCGCGGTTCTGGCGTGTGTCTGATCGGCTGGGGCGCATGGCGTGCGTGGCGCGGACATCGCGGACGGCCGACGGTGGGCATGCGGACCGGCCTCGCGGGTCTCGCGCTATGGTCATTCGTGATGTCCAGCGCGCATGGCGCGGGCTTGATGCTCGTGCCCGCCCTGCTGCCGCTGTGCGGGGGCGGGGGTGCAAATGCAGGCGCGGCGGGCACGTCCTCGGCGGCTGCGTTCGAAGCCGGAGCGCTCGCGCTGTCGGTGCATACCGTGGCGATGCTCGTTGTGATCGCGGTCATTGCGCTGGCCGCCATGTCGCTGCACGAGCGTACTGGCCTCGCGTTCCTGCGCACGGGCTGGGTCAACGTCGACTGGCTCTGGAGTGTGGCGCTGATCGCATGCGGGATCTGGCTCTGGGTGTAGCGTGGATGCCGATTTTCGCAGCCCACCGCGATGGCGGGCGGCGGCAGAAGTTCGGCGTCTAACGCCTACCGCCGCCGATTGCACGAGGACGCGCGTCCCGGCAATATCGCCGAAAACGACGAATAAAAAACGCTGTGCTGCGCCAAGATACGGACCTGGCCGGTCCGATAAAAGTCATAACAACGGGGACTCTGTCATGCGCGAAATCTCGTACGAAGAACAAACCGTCAATTCGATCAATCCGCTCGCGCGCTTCGCCCATCGCGCGCGCATGACCATGGCGACCGAGCTCGTCACCGGTCTATGCCCCGCACGCGGAACCGTGGTGGACTTCGGCGCGGGACCGGGCCTTTTTCTGCATACGCTCGGCGAGTCGCGACGGGACGTCACGTTGATCGGCCATGACAAGTTCATGGCGCCCGCATTTGCCGAAGTGAAGTATGCGGAGTCGCTGGACACGGTTGCATCGCATAGCGTGGACGTGTTGACGGCCTTCGAGGTCTGCGAGCATCTTTATCCCCGCGAAGTGGACGCGCTGCTCGATGACGCCGCGCGAATCCTGAAGCCGGACGGCGCGCTCGTCATTTCAGTGCCGATCATGTACGGACTCGCGATTGCGCCGAAAGTGTCGAACTGGATGATCCGCAGCCGCACGCTCAAGTCCGAATACACGCCTGCCGAATTGCTCAAGTCGATGATTGGCATGCGCGTGAGCCGGCCGGCGAACCCGCGGACGACGCATAAGGGGTTCGATTTCCGCGAGCTTCGCAAGCTCGTGAGCGAGCGCTTCGTCTTGGATGCAGTGCATAAGAGTCCAGTGCCGCACGCGCCTTGGTGGGTTAGTTCGCAGTACTTTATGGTTTGCCGGGCGCGTGGGCGGGGTTGAGGGTGGTTGGTTGCTGGTTGCGTTGGTTCGGCGGCCGACCGGGCGTTCGACAAGGGTGTGCGTCAGTGGAAGGCAGTCATGCACACTGGGCGCAGTACTTTGGAACTGCGATGTCTCGAACTGCCGCGCGCGTTTCGAAGGTTCAGGTTGCGGGGAACACGCGTCGACGCGCTTTTTTTGCCCGCGTGCGCGTTGGTGCTGACGACTCCTTTCAGAAAGCGACGCGTGCAGGCACGGGTCGCTGCTCGAGGAGCGGCGGCTTCACACGCGCGCGAGGACAGGCGGCCGGCATTCTGCATGCAACGCGCCGCATGCGAAATGCGGGGTGCGGGCGAGGTTAAGGCATGCGGCCAACGCGCGTCGCGGAGCTTTGCTTCCGCTTCCGCTTCCGCTTCCGCTTCCGCTTCCGCTTCCAGAATAGCGGTGCCTTTAGGAAAGCAACGCTTCGACCCGCGCGTCGCTGCGGCCAGACGCGGGCGTATGTGTATGCGTGTGCGGAAGGGCTGCGGCCGGCATTCTGCATGCAACACGACGCACGCAAAATGCGGGACGCGCGATTTAGATAGAGGCATGCAGCCGACGCGCGTCGCTGCGGCTCAACGCGAGCGTCAGCGTCTGCGTATACGGAAAGGCTGCGGCCGGCATCCTGCATGCAACCCGCCGCACCCAAATGCGGGGCGCGCGGGTGAGGCTGAGGTAAGCCGCCGCCCGCGTCGCGGAGCTTTCCCGCCCGCGTCCGCTTCAAGGTTAGCGGCGCCTTCGAAAAGCAACGCTTCGACCCGCGCGTCGCTGCGGCTGAATGCGAACGACAGGCTATGCAACCGCGCACAGACTGCGGCCGGCATTCTGCATGCAACACGTCGCATGCGAAATGCCGCGCATCAGTTCGCCGGAATCGTGACGACCGGTGCCTTCGCCGTATCCGTCACTTCTCCGAGCGCCATCAGGTTCTGTACCACGGTGAATGCGTATTTCGAGTCGAAGTCGGCGCGGTCTATCCAGTAGTTCGACTTGTCGTAAAGCACGCTCACATAGGCGTCCGGCGGCGCTTTCTCGCCGACTTTGACGACGATCGTCGGACGCGTTTCGCCGCCGATGAGCCCGATCGTCGGCTTCGTCGCTCCGCTGCCGACCTGCGCATCCGGCACCGGAATCTGCGCGCCCAAATCGGTGAGGATGCCGAGCACCGAGCGCGTGACCATCGGAATGCGATCGTGATCAGCCGACTGCCCGTACACGATCTCGTAGGTCTTCATCTTCGGCGAAAGATGCAAGAGCCTGCGCACGAGCGCCAGGTCGTCGACGGTCTGCTTGTTCGCGCCGCTGCGCGTCGCGCCGAGCGTCATGAAAATGCGCGGCTGATGATCTTGGTCGCGCGTTTCCACATTCAATTCGCCGGCAAGTTGCAGCCGGCGCAGCGCCTGAAGCAACAGGAAGAACTCCGGCGCGCCCGACGCATTGGGACCGCCGAGCGCATTGCCATTCTGCAGGCCCGCGATGGATTGCGCGGTAATGCGCAGCAACAGGTCGACAGGGATGCCGCTTTCCGCGAGCGGCAACACGAGCGTCGGCGAGAGCGGGCGAATGTACGCACTGGCGTACGCGTCGCCGGTCGTCGGAGTGAAGGTGAAGGTCGGGTGATTGGAATACGACACGCTGCCCGAGGCCTGCGCGTAGTTCGGCTGCGCGCCGGATCCGGCATTCAAAATTGCGCCGCCCGTTGCATCGAACGTATACGCGGCGATGATGCTGCTCACCGTGAGAAACGATGGCGCATCGGCGAAACGCAGTCCGACGATGGCAGCGAGAATCTCGCGCTTCTGCGCGTCGCCGAGCGCGCGGGCATAGTCCACTTGATCGGCCTTGAGCCGCGTAGGGCCGATGCCGGAACAGCCCGCCGCGAGGAAGGTCGCGCTGATGAGAGCGATGGATAGGGCTTTCGTTGATTTCTGGGTCGGTGTCGTCCGGTTCATATGGCCTTGAGTGAGGTCAGCGAGGAGGATCGTCGGCGCGGTGACCGCGAGCCTCGGGGCCGGCAGCAATTCTCATACCGTTTTTAACGTTGGACGCGCAGGCACGAGTCTTCCCGCCCATTGCGTCGGAAGAAGCAACGGGACTAGCCAGCCACGCAGAACGTTCAGGACGCGTCTTTGGGTGCGTCGCGGCCCTCGGGCGGCGTTGCCTGTCTAGGCCCATGGGATATGTGCCGACTCGCCTCCGCATGATGAGCGACGAGTGCATCGAGACGATCCTGCGCGAAACGCGGACCATCGTCGCGTGCGTGCGCCGTTGCGCTCGCGAGCATGGCGCCCGCGATCAGGGCGATGGCCTTCAGGCGCTTGGTATTCATCATTCACCTCCGCAGGAAGACGGGATGCGTGCGTCGACGCGCGATCGCGAGCCTCTCCCGTATCCGCCAAAATACAGCGTCGCCGCGCCGTCTGCATGCTGCATGCTGCATGCAAAGGCGGCCTTGCGGGCGGCGCAGCGATCTCCTATCTGTTAGCTGAAACGCTACGTTCAGGAGACGCCCGCCATGAGACTCGCCATTTTCTTCGACGGCACCTGGAACGAGCCGAACGACCGAACCAACGCCTACCTGCTCTACAAGCTCGCGCCCGAGACCGACGATCAGGAGACGCTTTACGTGCCGGGCGTCGGCACGCAGGGCAACGGCCTGTTTGCGCTGGCGAACAAGTTTCTCGGCGGCGCGTTCGGCGACGGCCTCTCCGCGAACATCAAGAGCGGCTATGCGTGGCTGTGCCAGCGGTACAAGCCCGATGCATCGATCTATATCTTCGGCTTCTCGCGCGGTGCGTACTCCGCACGCAGCCTGGCCGGGCTCATCCGAAAATGCGGTCTGTCGAATGACTGGAGCGATGCATCCATCGATCAGGCGTACGGCATTTATCGCGACCAGGGCGTCGGGCCATCCGACGACTCCGTGCAGGCGTACCGCAAGCAGTTCGCGCGCGAGGTGGATGTCGCGTTCATCGGCGTGTGGGATACGGTCGGCGAACTGGGTATTCCTATCGGCGGGCTGCCGGTGCCAGGCTTCTCCAGCTACTACAACTTCCACGACACCACGCTCGCCAATACCACGCGCGCGGCTTACCACGCGATAGCGGCGAACGAGTTCCGCTCGCTCTACAAGCCGACGCTCTGGACGAAGGGCACCGAGGAACGCGGCACGCTGCCGCTCGAACAGCGATGGTTCGCGGGCGCGCACGCGAACGTGGGCGGCGGCTATTTGAGCCCGCCGCGCGATCCCGCCGATCTGCTACCGCTGATTCCGGCGGAATGGCTACGGCAGAAGGGACAACTGCACGGCCTTACGTTCGACCGGCCGATCCAGATCCCGAAAGAGGCTTACTCGTGCGAGCCCATCGATTCGTATTCAGAATTCACGAAAATGAATCCGTTGCTCGAAGACGTCTGCAAGAAAGAGCCGCGCGTCGCCGGGGCTGCGCTCAACGAGACGGTCGATCCGAGCCTCGCGAATCGCCTCAGCACACCCGGTTTTTTGGATGCATTCCCTTCCCTGCGTGACCAGTTATGCGCGCTCCCAGTCGGAACGTGAGGGCCAGATCCTCCTGCATACAGAATTCATGACGATGTATCTGCGGATACAGCACGTCTGCTAGAAAGAAGCGCGCGTCGCCGGGACGCGCTCAGGAGCCGCTCAACCTTGGCCTTGCGGACCAGCTCCGACCGTCCGGTATTCTGTATGCGTTTTCGGCACTGGTCCGAACAACGAGCGCTCGCTAGAACAAATGCGGCGGCGTCCGATCCACCATATCTCGCGGCAGCGGTTCTTCCAGTTCGAACTCGACGCTCGGGAAATCCTGCAAGCGGCCGGCCACCTCGGCTTCGCCTTCGCTCGTGAAAAGGCCGTCGAGATAATCGAACGTCAGCTTATCGACCAGCGCCTTCAGCGCGAGCTCGGGGCTGCGCTTCGGCTCGACCGTGATGTCGTCGACGTCCAGGCGCGCGCAGTACTCACCGCCGTTCGATTCCATGGCGCCGATGTCGATCACCTTGCCATCGACGTTCTGCGCCAGCACGCGCTGCTCCACGGCGAACAGGCGAAAAGGCCGCTCGAGTCCGATCGAGTCGCCCGAGCCCGACGTCGAGCCGGTCTGGTCTTTTGCATTCGAATTCGTTTGCGCTGTCATCGCTGCTTCTCCTCGGATGCTTAAGGTCGTTTTCTGGAAGCAAGCCATGCGCCCGAGACGCGCCGTCCCGCGCGAAGTGGCGCAACGTTTCCATTGCGGACCGCGTCGTCCTAAAGTGCTGTAGTCACCCGATGCAATACGAAATACGACTCGCGGAACGCAACTCGCAGGACGAACCTAAAGGAGCAGCCAGTGGACGGAACCATGAGCGCGAAAGTCGCAGTCATCACGGGCGCGGGCCGCGGGCTCGGGCGCAGCGCGGCACTCAAGCTCGCGCAGCAGGGCGTCGGCATCATCGGTACGTGGCATAGCGACGCGGCCGCGGCCGAAGCCGTGGCCGGCGAAATCGAGGAACTCGGCTGCAAGTGCGCGATGCTGCAGCTCGACGTCTCCCGCAGCGAAACCTTCAGCGCCTTCGCGGACGAAGTATGCAAGGCGCTCGAACAATCGTTCGATCGCACGAACTTTGATTTTCTCGTGAACAACGCTGGAATCGGCATACACGCGGCTTTCGCCGACACGACGCCCGAGCAGTTCGACCAGCTCGTGAACACACACCTGAAGGGGCCGTTCTTTCTGACGCAGGCGCTGCTGCCGTTTCTGCACGAGGAAGGCAGCATCGTGAACGTGTCGAGCGGACTGACGCGCTTTGCGCTGCCGGGCTACGCGGCGTATGCGGCGATGAAAGGCGGCGTCGAAGTGCTGACGCGCTATCTGGCGAAGGAGCTGGGACCGCACGGCATCACGGTCAATGCCATCGCCCCGGGCGCGATCGAAACGGATTTCGGCGGCGGCGTCGTGCGCGACGATCAGGAAGTGAACGAATTCGTCGCGCAGAACACGGCGCTCGGGCGCGTGGGCCTGCCGGACGACATAGGCGGCGCGATCGCCGCGATGCTCTCCGACGGCAACCGCTGGATGACGGCCCAGCGCGTCGAGGTGTCGGGCGGGATGTTTATCTGACGCAAACCGTTCGCGCAATGTGAAGGCAAAAAGACCGGACGCCGAGGCGTCCGGTTTCGCTGTGAAGCAGGTGTAGCTTAGAAGCGGTGGATGATGCCCACGCCCGCGCCGAACATGTTGCGCGTGGCCGACGGCGCATTCTGGAAGCCGTCGCCGAGCGTCGCGTTCGCCGTCACCTGACGGCCCGGCGTGTTGCCCGTCGGCGCGGACAGCGTGTTGCCGTTCGCGCGCTGGAACGCTTCGAGCGCGTAGAAGCCCGTGCGCTTCGAGAGCGCGTAGTATTGGGACAGGTTGAACTGGTGGTACGTCGCCGCGCTCGTGATGCCGTTCGCCTTGCTCGTCCACGTGTAGCTGTAGCCTGCGGCGAAGTCCCATGCCGACGATGCCTTCCAGTGCAGCACCGTGCCCGCCGTGTTGAAGATGGCTTCATCCGTGAACAGCGAGTTGACGCCCGGGATGTACTGCACGTTCGAGTACGTCACCGAGATGTCCCACGCGCTGTTGAACGCGTAGCCGCCCGCGACGGCGAAGCGGTTCTGCGCCTGCGCGCGCTGATAGCCCGCGGTGAGCGCCGAGACGCCCGGCTGGCCGGTGCCGTCGGTGGCCGCGGTGTTGTTGACCACCGCCGAGCTGCCGCTATAGATGCCGCCGCCGTTGGCCGCATTGTTGAAGCGCTCGAATGCGACCGTCATGCCGACCGGACCTTGCGCGTACTGCACCGCCGCCGACCACGCCGAGCCCTGATACGCGCTGCCCGGCACGCCTGCGAACGAGTACGAGCCGCTCACCGTGAAGCCGTACAGCTTCGGCGAGGTGTACACGACCGAGTTGTTGGCCCGGTAGATCGTGTCCATGTTGTCGATATCGCCCGGGTGCGCGCCGAAATAGCCGGTCAGCCAGTTCGTCGGGCTATACGGCGAAAGCAGCGTGTAGTACGACGTGTACTGACGGCCCAACGTCACCGTGCCGTAGTTCGCGTTCGTAAGACCGACCCAGGCCTGACGGCCGAACATCGCGTTGGTGAACTGCTGGGTGCCGCTATTGATATCGAAGCCCGATTCCAGCTGGAAGATGGCCTTGTAGCCGCCGCCCAGATCTTCCGCGCCCTTCAGGCCGAAGCGGCTGCCCGCCCAGATGCCCGACGCCATTTTCACGTTCGAGCGGCCCGGCTGGCTGCGCGCCAGATTCGTCTGGCTGTTCTGATAGACGATCGAATCGTCGACGATACCGTACAGCGTCACGCTGCTCTGAGCGAACGCCGGCGCGGCGGCTGCGAACGCGGTCGCGGCGATGACGGCGGCCTTGGTCAGTCTGAAGCCTTTCATTTCTTCTCCTCTTGCTTTGTGCGGTATGAGCGGATTCTTCGTCGTTGACGCTGAAACCGGCGCGCTATCGCGCCGCGAGCGCAACTTTTATCGCTGGCAAGTGTATGGCTTGCGGATGGAATTCGAAAGAATCGCGCGTACTGGTGTCTTTTTTTTTCACCGTGTGGTTAACCAGTATTTGCTAGCGCGCAAATATTTGGCAACCAGGCACGAAACTGACAGAAAACCAACGCACGACGGGCGCGCGTGCGCCGGCTGGCAAGCCGCGCGGCGGTTGCCAAGGAAAAAGAAGACAGAGAACGCTGAAACCCGCGCGACAGCGAGTCGCAAGCGCAGGCAAGCCCACAACGGGCGAGCAGCCCGCTCGCCTGCGCTCCTTCCGAAAAGCGCGAAGCGAGAACACTACTGCTCGATCTTCGCGCGCAGTTCCCGAGCAGTCTCCAGCAGCCCTTCATAGCCCGAGCGGGCGTGCGAAGGCAGATCGGGATCGCCGACGAGCGTGCCGAGCGTCTCGATCAGGCTGTACAAGATGCCCTTTGCCGCGCCTGCGGCCATTCGTCCGGCGGCGACGGATTCATCGACGTGCGTGATGGCCGCATCGAAATGCTCGACATCCGGATGCGCTTCGTCGACGTTTGGGGAAGGCGGGCGCGGATCGGTCGGGTCGTCGTTCATGATGGTCTGCCTTCGTAGCTGTGCACGCTTCCTGTATAACGCCGCCGCGCGACGGCCGCAATCCGGGCCCGCCGCGCCGCAGTGTCGCGCCGCCGTGTCGCCTACGGCGCGGGCACTTCCTGCACCGGCACGATGCGATGCACGCGCCGGCCGTCGCCCGGATGCGCGCCGGCTGCCCGATGCGGCACGCCGTGCTCCATCAGAAGCGCGCGCAGTTCGTTGATGACCGGAAAGACTTCGTGATTGTGGTCGGCGCCCTGCCGGTCGTGCGCTTCCTGCTCGCGCTCGACGATCCACCGGTCTTCCTTGAAAATGCGCTCGGTGAACCACACGAGCAGCGGCCACGCGACGTCGAGCAGGCCGGAAATCTTCGGGCGGCGGATCGACAACAGGCCGAAGGTGCGGTTGGTGCGCTGCTCGGCGTCGAGCGGCACGTAGGCGATCCACAGGTCCATCACCATGGTGTCGTCCTTCGTGCGGATCTTGAGCGTCTGGTACGGGTAGTCCGTGCGGATGGTCATCACGTCTTTCTGTGAGGCGTCCGGCTTCTCGCCGCGCTTCTGCCCGAACACGAGCGCCTCGCCGATCGGCTGCTTGCCCGCTTCGCGCGCGAAGGTGTAATCCACTTCAATCCAGTCCTCGCCCCGGCGACGCCCGAGCGAGCGCGCCCGCATGCTGCCCATCTGCCGGCGATGCAGAAACTGATGGTTCATGTCCATCAGGTTCTCGTGCATGAACGTGTAATGGCACTTCACTTCGCGGCCGAAGCGGCGCGTCTTGTAGGCCTTGTCGGTCGCGCTCACGAGCGAAGGAAACTTCGCGGCGGCTGCGCGCTGCGGGTCGCCCGTGAAGACGAAGACGAGCCCCGCTTCCTCGCGGCACGGATATGCGCGCACGCCGTTGGGCAGACGCTCGCGGCCGAGATACGGAATGTCGGTGCAGCGGCCGGTGCAGTCGTAGGTCCAGCCGTGATAGCAGCAGCGAATCGACTCGCCGTCGACCACGCCGGCCGAAAGCGGCACTTGCCGATGCGCGCAGCGGTCTTCGAGCGCGAACACCTTGCCCGAGTCCGTGCGCACGAGCACGATCGGGTCGCCGGCAAAGCGCACCGCGTGCGCGCGGCCGCGCTTCACTTCGCCCGACCACGCGAGCGGATACCAGTGATCGGGATGAATGTCGGTGCGGCGCAAGTCGCGCGGGCTTCCCGGCGTATCGGTCAGAGCGCCATCCTCATCGCCTTGCGGCAACGCTGCGTGCATGTAGAACGCCTCCGGTAGAGGGAGATCGGGGTACGCGCCGTCGGAGCGGCGCAAAAAACGACACGACGAACGACCTCCGCAGTCTACACGGCGACGCGCATTTCGGCGCAAGCGGAAAGCCGCACGCAGCCGCGCCTACGGCTTCGCGTCTTTCACGAACACGAGACTGAAGTTGTTCGCCGGCATCGGAACGGCTTCGGCGAGCGTGAATCCCGCGTCACGCGCGAGCGCCTCGACCGCCTCCATGTCGCGCACGCCCCAGCGCGAATCGATGGCGCGCAGCTGGGCATCGAATGCTTCGTTGCTCGGCGCGGTGTGCGCCCCTTTGCGCCGATACGGCCCATAGAGGTACAGTACGCCGCCCGCAGCCAGCCGCTTCGCCGAGCCGCGAAAGAGCGCCTCGGCCGCCTGCCACGGCGCGATATGGATCATGTTGATGCAAACGACCGCCGCCACGTCGCCGATGCCCCAGTCGCTCTCGGTCACGTCGATGGCAAGCGGTGCGGCGAGGTTGGAGAGGCCCGCATGCGCGCGCCACGCGGCGATGGAATCGCGCGCGGCGGCGTCCGGATCGCTCGGTTGCCAGACGATGTGCGGCAGCGCCGCCGCGCAATGCACCGCATGCTGGCCGGTGCCGCTCGCGATTTCGAGAACCGTGCCGCCTGGCGGCAGCACGCGTGCGAGCACCGTTAGAATCGCATCGCGATTGCGTTCGGCGGCGGGCGCGCGGCGGCGCACGCTGGCTTGAGTATTGGATGGAGCTTGCATCGAACGGTGATCGCGCGGGCGGTCGATAGTTGCGAATGGTGGCATCGAGACTAAGGGCGCGCGCGCTGCGGCGTCAAGCCGTCGCGAGCGGCGAAAGCCTTGGCGCAAAACGTGCTGCCCGGGCTCTCCATCGACCATCGCCGCAGGCACGCACTCAGGCGCGGAGCATCATCAACCTGTGTATGCTCCCGATGAGCCGGCGCGCGCTCGCCTCTTTCGAGCGTTTGCGCAAGTCCACGCGCATCATCGAATGCATCACGACGAAACGGCGCGCCGCAGAGCGCCCGACACGGAGCCAAACATGCAGCAGGACAGCAATCAGAACCCGGAACAACCGGGGCGCGAAGGCCCCGACGAAGAGACCATCGCGTTCGCGAACGAAGTCTTCAACGCTGCGCGCCGGGGCGATGCCGCCCTGCTCGAAGTCTGGCTTCAGAA
This sequence comes from Caballeronia sp. BCC1704, assembly GCF_902833455.1. Classification (NCBI taxonomy): domain Bacteria; kingdom Pseudomonadati; phylum Pseudomonadota; class Betaproteobacteria; order Burkholderiales; family Burkholderiaceae; genus Caballeronia; species Caballeronia sp. BCC1704. The sequence continues at coordinate 1,885,776 of NZ_CADFFT010000001.1, forward strand.
GGGCTTGCCGCCGAACCTGCGCAACGACAAAGGCGACAGCCTCGTGATGCTCGCGAGCTATCACGGCCACGCCGACGCGGTGCGCGTGCTGCTCGAATACAACGCCGATCCCGACATGCGCAACGACAACGGCCAGACGCCGATCGCCGGAGCCGCATTCAAGGGTTTTAAGGATGTCGCCGAGACGCTGCTCGATCACGGCGCGGATGTCGAAGGCGCATCGCCCGATGGCCGCACCGCGCTGATGATCGCGGCCATGTTCAACCGCGTCGAGATTCTGGATTTGCTGATCGCTCGCGGCGCGAATCCGGACGCCCGCGATCAGGGCGGCTTGTCCGCGCGTGAAGCCGCCGCGAGAATGGGCGCGGCCGATACGGCGGCGCGCCTCGCCAAGAACGCGGACGCCGGGGACGCTGGCGACAACCCGGCGGCGCGCGGCGCATGAGCGCATCGAACGAACAGGGACGCGCGCGCGCAGCGCGTTCATCGACACCAACAAAAACTGGAAGGCGGCCCGGACACATGGAGCGTTTGTGATGGCAGGCGGTATCTCGCATCGGGGCGATGCGTCGTCGGTCGGCGCGGCCGCCTTTGCGCCGGCTCTTTCGATCGGGGGCGCGGCGGCGCGATTGTTCGCTCTGGTAAGCGCCCTCGTCCAACGCATGCGCGCGCTGCGGCTATCGTCGGTGCTCGTCGTGCTCGGCGCGTGCAGCCTGTCGGCCTGCGGGATCTTTCAGCAGCAGACGCCCGCGCCCATCGTCGAGCATTCGTACATTCCGGGGCCGAGCGAGACCGAAACCAACGAGCCGGAAGAACCGGCCCCGGTCGTCACCGTGCCGGAGCCCGCGTCGGCCGTGAAGCCGCCGCCCGCGCCGAAGCCGAAGCGCCGCGTCGTGAAACCGAAGCCGCCGGAGCCGGTCGTGACGCCGCCGCCGGAGCCGCCCGAGCCGCCGCCCCCGCCGCAGATCATCTCGACGCGCCTCATGCAGCACGACCAGCTTCACGGCCTGCTCGATGCCGAAGTTCAGCGTCCCGATGGCAAGGTGGTCGGCCGCGCGGTCGATCTGTACGTCGATCCGTCGGCGAAACCCAAGTTGCTGATGGTCAACCTGTCCGGTTTCATGGGCATCGGCGATCGCAAGGTCAATTTCCCGTGGACGGCGTTTCGCTTCACGCCGAATTCGAAGACCGCGCCGATCACCTTCCTTCCACCGCCGCCGCCCGCGAAGGGCAAGCCGGCAGCGGACCCGGTGCCGAAGCCGCAGCCCGTCAGCGAGGCGCCGTCGAACTTCATGCAGCTCGTCGATTCGACGGTGACGCAGAAAAACGGCGCGCGCATCGGCCGCGTGGTCGACGTGCTCGTCGATTCGCAGGCGCAACCGCAGGCGCTCGTCGTCGATCTGTCGAGCTCGCTCGCCGCGGACAAGCGCCACGTCGCGGTGAACTGGGGCGATCTGCAGGTGGTGTCGCGCAACAAGCAACTCGCGCTGCAAATGGACTTCAACGACGCGCAACTGAAAGCCGCGCCCACCTACGCGCCCGAGCAGCCGATCAAGATCGTGTCGCCGGTCGTTGCCGCGCCGGCTTCGGCGGCGGCGGCGGGCGGCGCGGCGAGCGGAGCAGGCTCGGCCAACTCCGGCGGCACGACCGCCTCGGGCGCGGTCGCGGCGCAAACGCCCTCGTCCGGCGCGCGCCCGGCCCGATAACGGAACACCACATGGATAACCGATTCACGACATGGTAATTGCACGCAGTCTGCGCGCGCTCGACTGGCTGAACTTCTTCGTCGCCAACGTGCAGACCGGCTTCGGCCCGTTCATCGCCTCGTACCTTGCGGCCAACAAGTGGACGCAGGGCGAGATCGGCCTGATGCTGTCCGTCGGCACGATCAGCGCGATGGCGAGCCAGCTTCCCGCGGGCGCGCTCGTCGACGCCATGCGCAACAAGAAGTTCGCGGCCCTTTCGGCGATCGTCGCGATCATCGCGAGCGCGCTCTTGCTCGCCGCAAGTCCGACCTTCGTCCCCGTGTTCGCGGCGGAAGTGCTGCACGGCTTCGCGAGCTGCATGCTGGTCCCGGCGATGGCCGCGATCTCGCTCGCGCTCGTCTCGCGCGCCGATCTCGGCGACCGGCTCGGGCGCAATGCGCGCTGGGCGTCGATCGGCAGCGCGCTCACGGCGGCGCTGATGGGCGCATTCGGCGAGTATCTGTCGCTGCGCTCGGTGTTCTTCCTGACGGCGGCGCTCGCGCTGCCGGCCATTTTCGCGCTGCGGATGATTCACTACGAACCGCTGCCCGCAGTGCCGCGCACGCCCGGCAAGCCGAAGCTCACGCCGGAGGGCGAGGAGCGCGAATCGCTGCGCGAACTACTGAAAGACAAGCGCCTGCTGATCTTCGCCGCGTGCGTCGTGCTGTTCCACCTTTCGAACGCGGCGATGTTGAATCTCGCCGCCGGCGAAGTCACGGCGCACATGGGCGACAACGTTCAACTCGTGATCGCAGCGTGCATTATCGTGCCGCAGTTCATCGTGGCGGCCCTTTCGCCCTGGGTCGGACGACAGGCGCAGAAGTGGGGACGCCGTCCGGTGTTGATTCTCGGCTTCTGTGCGTTGCCGGTGCGCGCGCTGCTGTTCGCGGGCGTCAGCAGTCCGTATCTGCTCGTGCCGGTGCAGATGCTCGACGGCATCAGCGCCGCCGTGTTCGGTGTGATGCTGCCGCTCATTGCCGCCGATGTCGCCGGCGGACGCGGCCACTACAACCTGACGATCGGTTTCTTTGGCCTCGCGGCGGGCGTCGGCGCGACGCTATCGACGGCGGCGGCCGGTTTTGCCGCCGACCGCTTCGGCACGGCGATGAGCTTCTTCGGGCTGGCGGCGGCGGGCGCGATCGCGGTCGCGCTCGTCTGGCTCGCGATGCCCGAAACGCGAGGGGCTGGGGTCGCGGCGAAGAATGTGCAGAAGCCGCCGGTGGAGGCTTGAGACGTGGGTCGGCGTTACTTCCGCGTTTCGAGCGTTGGCGACTGAGTTGTACGGCAGCGCCTGTGAGGCGCGTCTGTATTCAATGCCAGAGACGGGCGGCGCGGCGGCGGTTAGTCCAGCGCCTGCAACCGAGTGCGCGAGAGCGAAGGCGGCTTTAGCACGCCGGACGATGTCGGGGCGATTTCGTCGCCCACCGTCCAACCGTTGTTCGTCGTGCGTTACGGCGGGGTGCATGCGGTCTCAACATTCATAATGCTCGCCGTGCCGTGTTTCCGGGACGTAATTGGGCTGGGTTGTGTTGGCAGCGTCAAGTCGTCCGGCAAAGTCAACGCCGACTCGCTCAGCATTGGTTGAAGCTGCGTGGCGTGCCCTGCGTCGCGCGTTGGCATTCAAGGTGCCGTCGCGCTCTGGCGGGAACGCGAACGGTACCGTTGTGTCGGCGGATCGAGGCCGCTCAACAACTGCTAGTTCAGCTCGCTCACCGTCGGTTCAATGTGCATCGGGTGCAGCGCGGGGTATGTCGCGTGGGCATTCATAATGCCGTTGTCCAGTACGCTGAATTCCCGGCGAGCTGTGTTGGGCCAGCGGCGCCAGGTCGTCCGAGAAAACGGTGACTCGCTCACCATCGGCTCGAGCCGCATGGCGCGTCCCGCGTCGCGGGAGAGCATTCATGATGCCGTCGCGTTCTACAGAAAACGCGATGAGCGCGGTCGTGCAGGCGGATCAATATCGCTCAAAAGCGGCTGATTCAGCTCGCTCACTGTAGGTTCAACGTGCATCGCGCGAAGCACGGTGTATGCCGCGTTCGCATTCATAATGCCGTCGCCCAGTACGCAAGATTTCGACGGGCTCGCTTGTGCCTTGGGGCGTCAGACCGTCCGACAAAACTAACGCCAACGCGCTCGCCATCGGCGGAAGCCGCATGGCGCGTCGTGCATCGCGCGTCGGCATACACAAGGCCGCCGCGCTGTACACGAAACGCGACGAGCGCGGTCGTGCCGGCGAACTGAGAAGCTCAACAGCAGCTACTTAAGCTCGCTCACCGTCGGTTCAACGTGCACCGGGTGCAGCGCGGTGTCTGCCGCGTTGGCATCCTCAATGCCGTCGCCCAGTACGCAAGATGCCGGCGGGCTCGGTGGTGCCAGCGGCGTCAAGACGATGAACAACTTCGTGGGCGAGGTCATCGAAGGCTTCGATCGCGACTGGCCGGACGAAAGTGAACGCTAACTCGCTCACCATCGGCTAAACCTGAGTGGCGCGTCCTACGTCGCCCGTTGGCATTCATAATGCGTGGTCCAGCACGCAAAATACCGCGGGCCTGCTGTGCCAGCGGCGTCTGGTGGCCCGACGAAGTCAACGACCACCTCGGTCACCCTGCGCGCCGCGCCCCGCTCGGCGCCTTGGCATTCAAAATGCCGTCGCGTCTTATATGCAGCCGCGGCCATCGCCCTCACCGCAGCGGCTTCAGGTCACCCAACAACGTCGGCACAAGCTCGCTCACCGTCGGATGAATATGCATCGCGCGTTGCAGCGTGGTGTACGGCGCGTCCGCATTCATGATGTCGACGAAGGTATGAATCACTTCGTCGCCCTCAATGCCGAAAATCGCCGCGCCGAGAATGCGCTTCGTCTTAGCATCGACGAGCGCTTTCATGAAGCCGTCCGTCTCGCCGCGTTCCCGCGCCCGGCCGACGCGCGACATCGGCATCGTCGCGATCAGCGCATCCCGGCCGTCTCGCCGCACGTCCTCCTCGCTCATGCCGACGCGAGCGAACGGCGGATCGACGAACACCGCGTACGTCATGATGCGCGTATCCACACTGCGCGATTCGCCATCGAGCAGATTGGCCGCGACGATCTCATAGTCGTTCCACGACGTATGCGTGAATGCGCCGCGTCCGTTCACGTCGCCGATTGCCCAGACGCCATCCACTTTCGTGCGCAGCTGGCCGTCCACGTCGATTATGCCGTGCCTGTTCACCTCGATGCCGGCCTTGTCGAGTCCGAGATCGTCGGTATTCGGTGTGCGTCCCGTCGCAAAGAGAAGATGCGACGCGTCGATGGATTCGCCACCCAGCGAAATACGCACACCTTCGTTCGCCCGCTCGACGCGCTGCGGCTCCGCGCCGAAGCGAAATTCGATGCCCTCGCGCACGAGCACGTCCTGTATCGCGCGAGCGATATCGGCGTCCTCGCGCGTGAGAATGCGCTCGCCGCGCACGAGCAGCGTGACGCGGCTGCCGAAGCGCCGGAACATCTGGCCGAACTCCAGCGCGATATAGCTTGCGCCGACGATCACGAGATGCTCGGGCACTTCCGTCAGTTCGAGAACGTTCGAATTGGTGAGGTAGGGCACGCTGTCGAGCCCGTCGATGGCCGGCACCGCGGCGCGCGTGCCGGTGTTGATGAAGATCATCCCGGCGTCGATGTCGTACGTTTCGCCGTCGCTGCCTTCGATCGAGAGCGCATGCCGACCGGTGAAGCGCGCGTGTCCTTTGAATACCGTCACGTTCGGCGTTTCATGGAGCCACTGCTCGATGCCGTTGCGCGACGCGCCGATCACTTCGTCCTTGCGCGCCTTCACGCGCGCCATGTCGACCGTAATGGGTCCGCCGATATTCACGCCGTATTTCGCCGCCGTGCGCGCAACGTGCGCCGCGCGCGCGCTCGCGACATAGGTCTTGGTCGGCGTGCAGCCGAAGTTCACGCAGGTCCCGCCGAACAGATGCCGCTCGATGACGGCGGTGCCCTTGCCGCTTTGCGCGAGTCGCACGGCAAGCGGCGAGCCGCCCTGCCCTGTACCGACGACGACTGCATCGAAGTGCTGTGACATGCTGGCCTCCCTGACCGTTGTACGTAACGCGAAGACAAAGACGAGCCGATGGCGATGCCCGGCCATCTTACGCCGATCGCCGCGCACGGGCATGTTCCGTGCTCGCCCCACCCCATTGGCCTCTCGCCCGGCTCGAACCGATTCACCGCCTCAAGGCTTTCATGACCGAGACGATCTGGTTTCTCGTCGTCGGCGGCGTGCTCATTCTGATGGCGCTCGCCAGTTCGACGTTCAAACGCCTGCCGATCAGCACCGCGATGTGCTATCTGGCCATCGGCTTCCTGCTCGGGCCGGGCGTCACGAATCTGCTGCATATCCGGCTCGACGGCGACACGGCGGTGCTGCGCCTCATCACCGAGGTCGGCATGCTGGTGTCCCTCTTCGCCATCGGACTGCGCCTGCGCGTGCCGCCCACCGACCGCCGCTGGCTGCTGCCGTTGCGTCTGGGCTTCCTCGCGATGGTGCTGACCATCGGCGCGCTCACGCTGCTCTGCGCGTATGGGCTCGGCATGTCGTGGGGCGCGTCGCTGCTGCTTGCCGCGATGCTCGCGCCGACCGATCCCGTTCTCGCGCACGATGTACAGGTCGAAGCCCCCGGCGACACCGATCTGCTGCGCTTCTCGCTGACCGCTGAAGGCGGCCTGAACGACGGCATCGCGCTGCCCTTTGCCTTGCTCGGCATCGCGGTGTGCCGCTTCGAAGCATCGCCGCACGATGCGCTGCAGTGGAGCTTCGTTCTCCAAGCCGTGTGGGGCACGCTCGCGGCGCTTGTAAGCGGCTGGCTGCTCGGCGAACTGACGGTGCGCGTGGTGGGCTACTTGCGCACGCGTCACGGGGAAGCGCTGGGCTCGGAAGGCTTCTATGCGCTCGGTTTGATCGCACTGTCGTACGGCGTCGCCGAACTGCTGCATTCGTATTCGTTCCTCGCTGTGTTCGCGGCAGGACTTGCGATGCGGCGCGTCGAGCATCGCGAAAGCGGCGACAAGGGCGCGCGGGAAGCCGTCGGCACCGTGGATGTCGGGGATCTCAGCGCGACCGCAGCCGATCCCGACCGCGCGTACGCGTTCATGGCCGAGCGCGTGCACGGCTTCACGATCGAACTCGAGCGCATCGCCGAAGTGGCGATCATGCTGCTCGTCGGCTCCGTTCTCGCGACGATGTGGCGCGATATCTTCACGTGGCGCGCGGTCATCGTCATCGGCGGTCTCTTTCTCGTGATACGGCCGCTGGCGGTGCAGGCGTCGCTCGTCGGGTCGTGTGCGTCGCGCGGGCAGCGGCTATTAATGAGCTGGTTCGGCATCCGCGGAGTCGGATCGTTCTACTATCTGCTTTACGCGATCGAGCACGCTCCGAAGCAGGTCGCCGCCCCGCTCACGCCCATCATCATCGCGGCGATAACGGCGTCGGTCATCGTCCACGGCGTGACATCGACGCCGCTGATGAACCGCTATCAGCGGGCGCGTGACAACGACTGAATACAAAATTCGATTTCACGAAGCATCTGCTGTTCTTTTGCGGTCACGCTAAAAACGGCAACGCTACGCTTGTGAGGCACCTGTTGGCACTGCTCAGCGCGCCTGACGACAGTTGGATACAAGATACGATCTCATCAAACGTCTGCTTTTCTTTTGCGGTCACGCTGGAACGGCAAGACGACGCTCACGAAGCACGTGTTGGCACCGCTCATGAACCGCTATCAACGCGAGCATGACAACAGTTGAATTCAAGATACGATTCCACGAAGCATTTGCTCTTCTTTTGCGGTCACGCGGGAATTGGTAACACGACGCTCACCAAGTACCCGTCGACACCGCTGATAATTCGCTATCACCGCGCATGATGACGATTGCATACAAGATACGATCTTATGAAGCATCTGCTTTTCTTTTGCGGTCACGCGGGAACCGGCAAGACGACGCTCGCGAAACGCCTGTTCGCGCCGCTCATGCGCGAAACGGGCGAGCCGTTCTGCCTGCTCGACAAGGACACGCTTTACGGCGCGTACAGCGCGGCGGCCATCGGCGCGCTGACGGGCGATCCGCACGACCGCGACAGCCCGCTTTTCATCAAGCATCTGCGCGACCCGGAGTATCGAAGTCTCGTCGATACGGCCGCGGAAAATCTCGCGCTCGGCGTGAGCGTGGTCGTGGTCGCGCCGCTATCGCGTGAAGTGCGCGAGCGGCGGCTCTTCGATCGCGCATGGCTCGGCATCGACGACGATGTGACGATTCGCGTCGTGTGGGTGCATGTCGGAGAGGACGTGGCGCGCGAGCGCATCGCCGCGCGCGCTGATCCGCATGATGCATACAAACTCGCGCACTGGGAGGACTACCGGCAGCGTCTTTTCTTTCCCGACGATGCGCTCGCCGCCGATCTGCTAATGTTCGACAACACGGCCTCGACCGCGGACGACGAGGCGCGTTTGCTAGCGCGCCTCGTCGCTCACACATGACCAAGCGTGCTATGCGACCGCGAGGCGGCGCGTCGTCTCCAGCGCGTTCGCCCCTTCGTAGAGCTTGCCGAAGCGGTTCGCGAGGAACGCATCCAGCGGAACCTGCTCCTGCCGCACGAAGCCGCTCTGCGGCAAGATGCCTTCGCGGAACAGATCCAGTTCGGCGCACACGGCGCCCGCCGTCGTGATCTGAATCGCGCTCATTGGAACACCGCATACATCCTTCGCCACGATCTTGCGCGTGAAAACCTGCTGGACCAGTTGATCGCTGCCGCTGCGCATGCCGGTCACCGTGACGAAGATCAGCACCACATCCTGCGCCGTCGAGGGGACCGCGCGCTTGAGCATCGCCTTGAGGCCGTCGCGGTCGGTGGACATGCGCAGGTCGTCGAGCAGGAACTTCATCAGGTCGCGATGCCCCGGATAGCGCACCGACTTGTAGTCCAGCGTCTCGACTCTTCCCGCAAGCGTTTCGCACAAGGTCCCGAGTCCGCCCGACGTGTTGAACGCTTCGTACTCGATGCCGTCCAGCGAGAAATGTTCAACGCCTTCCAGCGGCTGCACCCATTGCGTGCGGCCTTCGCGTACTGCTTCGCACGGCTGGCAATACTCGTTGATGAGGCCGTCGATGCTCCACGTCAGGTTGTACTTCAACGCGTTGGTCGGGAACTGCGGCAGCGCGCCCACGCGCATCTTCACTTCGCGCAAGTTGTCGAACCGTCCGGCGACATCGTGCGCGACGATGCCGATGAAACCCGGCGCGAGCCCGCATTGCGGCATGAATGCAGTATGCGATCCGTCGGCGATGGCGCGAATCGCGTGCGTCGCGCGCACGTCCTCGGTCAGATCGAAGTAGTGCACGCCCGCCGACTTTGCCGCGGATGCCACGCCGATCGCGAGGTAATACGGCAGGGCGTTCACGAGCGCATCGAAACCGCCGAGCGCGTGACGCAAGGCCGGCGTATCGGCCGAATCGACGCGGCGCGTCGCGATGCCCTGCGCGTCGAGTTGCGCGAGCGCGTGTTCGTCGCGATCAAAAGCGACGACCTCGAAGTCGCCCGTTCCACGCAGCAGATGCGCAATGCTTTGACCGATCAATCCGGCGCCGACGAGTGCCACTTTCATCTTTGTCTCCTTGTTGGGGCATGAACGCCTCAGTGTAGGAGCCCGTGAATATTGATCCTAGACGCAAAATGATGCGAAGTGGCGATGGTTTTCGTCACTATGACCACCGTTCGATGCGATTTGTATTTTGCATGCCTTATCCGGTGCGGTCGATCTTGCGCGCCAGAATGATCGATGTCGTCGTCCGCTCGACGCCTTCGAGCGCGCCGATCTCGTCCAGCATGTCGTTGAGACGGTCGGGCGAATCCGCGCGCAGCCACGCGACGTAATCGAATTCGCCGCTCACCGCGCATAGCAGTTGGACTTCGGGCATGCGCGCGAGACGCTTCTGCACGTCGCGGCCGTACTTCGGCGCGAGCTTGATACCAACGTACGCCTGAATGCTTGCGTCGAGCACGTCTTGCCCGAGCCGCACGCCGTAGCCCGCGATCACGTTGTTCTTCTCCAGCCGCGCCATGCGGGCAATGACCGTCGTGCGCGCGACGCCCAGTTGCCGCGCGAGATTCGCGACGCTGTCGCGGGCATTGGTCTGCAACAGCGCGACCAGATTGCGGTCGATGTCATCGAGTTGATCGAGGCGCGGTGGTCTCATGTCGTCATCCCCTTCGCTTGGCTTTGCATGGCTTTGTTTTGCATTCTTTATTCGATGGCATTTTTCCAGAGACGTATCGAATGTAAGCAGTTGTGGCAATGCAGGCGAATTGTCGCTCATTCGTGATACTAATATCGGGCGATGGCGTCATTCTCGCGGTCGAGCCGGCCCTGTTGTCAGAACGGGGGCCGGGCCACGCGGCTCGCCACTTTTCCATTGATCGAAAGGCTTACGAATGAAAAAAACACTCGTCGCACTGGCGGCATCCTGCGCCGTCACGGCGGTCTTCGCACAATCGTCCGCGCCTGCGGCAAGCGCATCCGCTCCTGCCGTCGCCGCCCAACCCGCGTCGGCGTCCGCGCCCGCAGGCTCGAAGCGCGAAGCGCGCGTCGAAGAACGCATCGCCCAATTGCATTCGAGTTTAAAGATCACGTCCGCGCAGGAAGCACAGTGGGCGCCGTTCGCCGACGCCATGCGTGAAAACGCCCGCACGATGGCGGACCTGTATCGCCAACGCATCGCGCAACGCGACACCATGTCCGCGCTGGACGACATGAAGCAGTATCAGCAGATCACGCAAGCCAACGCAGACGGTACGAAGCGTCTGGTCGACGCATTCGAGCCGCTGTACGCGAGCCTCTCGCCGGAACAGAAGAAGCTCGCCGACACGAGCTTCCGTCAGGAAGGGGAACACCACGGTCGCCGTGAACATGGGTCGCGGCATCCGCGCGCGTCGGGTGCAGACGCTGCATCGACGACGAAGCCCTGAGTAAGCGGCGATTGCGGCGGAACGAGAGGCCCGCATCTCATCGATGCGGGCCTTTTTGCATTCTGCATGCGGCATGCTGCGTGCGCCATGATGGATGCAAAATGCCGCGATAGCCGTTAGCATCGCGGTCTTCACCTCGTCTTCATGTCTTCATCTTTCCCATGCTCGAACTCGCTCAACCCGACCTCTCCGTCGATCCTCTCGCGCGCCGCGTCGTAAAGAATGAGGCCGTTACCGTAGAATTCGCGGCTGCCGCCGGTGAACTGATGAGTCTCGAAGGACCGAACCGCTATGCGACGGGCGACGCCATCGTGACAGGCGCATCGGGCGAACGCTGGGTCGTGTCGCGCGAACGTTTCGACGCGAAGTACGCGCCTGAAGGGGGCATCGCGCATGGCGAGCCGGGCACGTATCGGAACCGGCCGAGCGTCGTGCTCGCGAAGCAGATGCAGGAGCCGTTCAGCATCGCGCGCTCCGCTGCGGGCGACGTGCTGACAGGCGAGCCCGGCGACTGGGTAATGCAGTATGCAGCGGGCGATTACGGCGTGGTCAAGGCGGCGCGATTCGCGAAGGTGTATCGCGACGCTTGAGCTTCTCGACTGAAGGGTTTCTGATGAACCGTGAACGCCTCGGCATCTGCAAGAGCCCCTCTTTCGCAAATACCGCTGAGCGCAAGCAACGGCGTGCGCTTTCAACGCTGCAAGCGCCATACGTTCAACGGGTAGACGAAATCCATACGCCTCGATGGCGTGAAGGTGCCTTGGTCGCTCGAACTGCTTCGAGCGGTTTGACACCCTCGATCTCCACGCGCAGCCCTAAGCGCGCTCACGCAAAGTCATCGCCCATTTCGATCTCAAGCTCGCGCGGCACCGCCTCCCCGTTCGCATAACGTTCTTCCAGCGAGCCGAGCGTCGCCTCGACATAGGCCCGCAGCACCGCGTAGCTGCGCGCCTGCAAGCGCGGCGGCAGCGCGCGGTATCGCGCGAGCGCGCCAGGATCGAAGCGCACGTCGATGGTGATGCGCCGCGCCGTCGAGCCGAAGCGCATCGCGATGTAGTGAATCATCAGCGAAGTGCGGCCGTCGTCGTCGATGCGCTCGGCGAATTGCGTTTGCTCGGGGAAGAGATCGCTGATCACGTGCGCGAGCATGTCGATATCCGCGCTCGCGCAGTCGTATTGGTAATCGTCCATTTGGTCTTGGTCGTTCAGAGTTGGTGCGCGGCGGGAGACGTTGAGTTGTCGGCTTCGGCGGCGCGGCGATAGTAGCGCACGAGCGCGAGCGCGACGATCACGCCCAGCACGAGATACACCGCATCCGCCGCGACGAGCGGAATCAGGCGCGCCTGAAACAGCGCAGCGGGCAGCCCGACGAGCGCATGAGCGGCGATCAGCACGCCAAGCGCAGCACGCGAGCGCTCGCGCAGCAGTTGCCACATGAGCGCCGAGAAGCCGAGCTGGAAGACGAACGCACTCACGCGCTCGACCAGAAAGATGCCCGCCGACACCGGCGACAAGCTCATGAGGATCATGTGGATGCGCGCGAGGGCGTCGAGCGGCGCGCTTTCGAAATGCGCGTCGAGCGTGCCCCTATTCGCAAGAATCGCATACAGAATCCACTGCGCTTGCACCAGCGCGCCGACGATCCACGCCTCCGCCCCGCCGTGACCGATGCCGTAGCCGAGCGCCGGGCCGTGTCGTTCGAGCGCGCCGGGCTCGCGCCGGATCAGCCACTTCATGCCGGCGAAGCGCCCCGCTTCCTCGCATGCGCCTGCCGCGAGCGCGCCGTACACGACGAACACCACCGGATTCGACAGCCAATGCGACGTCACCGCATTGCCGAGCACGAAGCCGTGCAGCGCGCGCTCGATGACCATCGCAAAGAGCGCGAAGACCGCGATGCCGAGGATCGGCTCGCGTGGCACCAGCCGAAAACGCGTGCGCAGCTTTCGGTACAACACGACGGGCATGGCCGCGACGACGAGCGTCACGAATACGAGGCCCGCCAGCGTCGGGATGCTGACCATTCAGGTTCCTTCAGAGTCCGTGAGTCGCCGGCTGTTGCGTGATGCCGGCCGAGCGTTGCGTCGAGGATCGCACGACGAGTTCGCCCGGCAGAAGGCACTCGCGCGCCGGCATCAACGCACCACCGAGCCGCTCGTGCAGAAACTCGACCGCGCGCCGGCCGATGTCGTAGGTCGGCTGACGAACCGCCGTCATGCCTGCGAGTTCCGCCCATTCCGAATCGTCGATGGCGAGCAGCGCGACGCTCGCCTGCCAGTCTGGGCCGTGCCGCTCCTTCAGGTGCACCGCGACGCGCAGCGCAACCGGCCCGTTCGCCGCGAAAAGCGCGACGCGCTTGCCGGACGAGCGCGCCGCATCGACACGCCGGTCCATTTCGGCGAGCGCGAACGCAGCATCCGAGAGATCGAGCACGAGCGTGGAACCGCTTGCGCCGAGCGCCGCGACCGTCTCGCGAAATGCGGCTTCGCGCAAGCGCCGGGAACTCACGTGCGTCACCGGCTGCACGATAAAAAGCATCTCATCGAAACCTTCATCGACGAGATGACGCGTCGCAAGCGCCACGGCCGCAGGATTGTCGAGCCCGACCATATCCGTGACGATGCCTTCGACCGTGCGGTCCACGAGCACGACCGGAATGCCGCCTTGCGTGAAGCCCTGCAGCAGTTCTTCCTTCACGCCGAGCGCGTTGACGATCACGCCTTCCACGCGGTAGGTGGTGAGCAGTTGCAGATAACGCCGCTCCATGTCGACCTCGTTCGCGGCGTGGCAAATGAGCGGCATGTAGCCGAGCGCATGACAAGCGGCTTCGACGCCTTGCAGCACTTCGACCGAATAGGGATTCGTGAGGTCGGCGAGCAACATGCCGATCAGCCGGTTGCGCCCGCGTTTCAGGCCGCGCGCCATCTGATTCGGCCGATAGTCGAGCTTCGCGATGGCCGCTTCGATGCGCTCGCGCAATTCGAGCGAGAGCACGCCGGTCTCGCCGTTCAGATAGCGCGAAATGCTGGTCTTGCCGGTGCCGGCCTCGCGCGCGACATCGGTGATCGTCGCGCGTCGTGCGGCAAAGGTCAGCGGGCGAGAAGTCTGCTTGTTGGGATCGTCGGACATGATGTGTCGTGAGGCTGGCTCGTACTCGTCAAGCGCCGATGCGCGTTGCATGCAAAATGCGAGGCGGTGCAAGCGTGCCGCCCAAGCGCATGTTATCGCATGCGACGCGCCGATCCCATCGCTGTTAGCGCATGCGCACTTCGCGATTGACGATGTTTTCGGTGAGCGTGCCGTCGAGCGCGCCGATCAGATTCTCCGCGGCATTGCGGTTCATTGCATGCCGCGTTTCGTGCGTGGCCGAGCCGATGTGCGGCAACGCGACGACGTTCTTCATCGACAGAAGCGGCGAATCGGCTGGCAACGGCTCCTGCTGGAACACATCGAGACCGGCGGCGCGGATCGTGCCGTTTTTCAGGGCTTCGATAAGCGCAGCTTCGTCGACGGTCGGCCCGCGTGACGCGTTGATGAGAATCGCGTTCGGCTTCATCTTCTTCAGTTCATTGGCGCCGATGAGACCACGCGTCTCGGGCGTGAGCGGCACTTGCAGACACACGAAATCGGACTGCGCGAGCAGTTCGTCGAGCGGCACGCGCTTCGCGCCGTATTGCTGCTCGGCTTGCTCGTTGGGCTGCCTGTTCGTATAGAGCACGTTCATGCGAAAGCCGAGCGCCGCGCGCCGCGCGACTGCCCCGCCGATGCGCCCGAGCCCGACGATACCGAGCGTCTTGCCCTGCACATCGACGCCGAAGCATGCTTCGCCGATGCTTCCCTTCCAGTTGCCTTCCTTCACCCATTCGGCGAGTTCGACAACGCGGCGCGCGCTCGCAAGGATCAGCGCGAATACCGTATCGGCGGTGGATTCGGTCAACACGTCGGGCGTGTGCGTCAGGACGATGCCGCGACGCGTCAGGTCGTCCACATCGAAGTTGTCGAAGCCCACCGATACGGTCGATAACGCCTTCAGGCGCGTCGCGCCTTCGAGCATGTCGGGCGTGATCTTCACACTTGCGCCGATGGCGCCGTCGGCGTCCTTGAGCGCCGCCACGAACGCGGCGTGGTCTTTCGGATCGACGTTGACGACTTCCGCGTGCGTGCGAAGGTACGCTTCCACGTCGGGCGGTAGGGGCTTGTAGGCTACGATCTTTTTCTGGGTCATGGTCGGAATTCAGGTTGCGCCCTGTGAGCGATGAGTTCTCTTTGCGGTTCTTGCTTCAGCTTAACGTGTCAATTCATCCGTTGTGCGATTCAGCGCCAACATACCGACGAAGCCAGTCGCACGAAACCGCATACATCAAGACCGCAATACCCCCGAAGCCGGAACGGCCGCCTGAGGCTTGACAGCCAACGTGAACCAAACAGAAAGCAAGAGCGCAACGCTCATGAACACATATGAGGCTGCCGGCGAACCAGTCGCCCCATTCAGATAACCGACCACATAAGAACCCACGAAGGAGCCCAGCGCGCCCATGCTATTGATGAGCGCCATCGCTCCGCCTGCGACGTTCTTCGGCAGCAGCTCGGGCACGATCGCAAAGAAAGGCCCGTACGGCGCATACATGGCGGCACCGGCAATCACGAGCAAGGTGTACGAAGCCCAGAAGTTAGTTGTCCCAAGCAGATACGAACCCGCGAACGCGACCGCGCCGATCAGCAGGAAGGGCCACACGAACGCCTTGCGTGCCTGGAGCTTGTCGGATGCCCATGAGGCCAGCAGCATCGCAATGGTGGCCGCGAGATAAGGCACCGCCGAAAGCCACCCTGTCTCGACCATGCCGAGCGTGGAGCCGCTCTTCAAAATCGACGGAAGCCACAGCACGAAGCCATACACGCCGATGCTCCAGCAGAAATACTGCGCGCACAACTTCATGACAGCGGGCGATTTGAAGGCTTCGCGATAGTTCTTCACCGGCTTGATCGCGGCCTGCTCCGCGCGCAGCGTCGCGTCGAGATCGCGCTTCTCCTGATCTGAAAGCCAGCTCACCTGCGCGGGCTTGTCCTTGACGATGAACCACCAGATCACCGCCCACACGATCGCCGGAAGACCTTCGGCGACGAACATATGACGCCAGCCGAACGAATTCACGAGATAGCCGGATACGACCGACATCCACAGCACCGTCACCGGATTGCCGAGAATGAGGAACGTATTCGCGCGCGACCGCTCGGACTTTGTGAACCAGTTCGCGATGAAGACGAGCATCGCGGGCATCACTGCCGCTTCGACGATGCCGAGCACGAAGCGAATCGCCATCAACGACGGAATGTTGCTGACCATGCCCGTCGCCGCCGCGCATCCGCCCCAGAGCACGAGACTCCAGAACACGAGCTTCTTGACGCTACGGCGTTCCGCGTAGATCGCGCCCGGAATCTGGAAGAAAAAATAGCCGAGGAAGAAGAGCGCGCCGATCAGCGACGACAGTCCCTTGCTGATCCCGAGGTCCTGATTGATGCCGGCGGCCGAAGCGAAGCCGTAGTTCGCGCGGTCGAGATACGCAAGGCTGTACGTGATGAAGACGATCGGCATGATCGCCCACCAGCGGCGCACGGCGAGCTTGGGTGTCGAGGATGTGTGCATGTTGTCTCCGAACGCTGAGTGTCGGGTGTTTAGGGCGAGGTCGTGATCGAGCTCGCCTCGGTGTCGTCTCGCGATGTCAGACGATGATCGCGGCTTGGGCCGTCTTGTCGTTCTTGTCGTTACTGCCGCTCTGGTCCCGCGATTCGAGCGCATCGAGCGCCTCGCGCGTCGGCAGGCCTTCGCTGTCGCCGATCACCTGAATCGCCAATGCGCCGATGCGATTGCCGCGCGCGATCGCATCGCGCACGCTGCGCCCTTCGAGCAGCGCGCTGACGACGCCGACTGCGAAGCCATCGCCAGCGCCGACGGTATCGACCACGTTCGCGACCGGCACGCCGGCAACGACGCCGGAGTCGCCATCGGCAGTGCGGAAGTACGCGCCCTCTGCGCCGAGCTTGACCACGACGCCTTTCGCGCCGCGATCGAGATAAAACGCCGCGATGTCCTCGGGCGCGGCATAACCGGTAAGCACGAGGCCCTCGCTCACGCCGGGCAGAACCCAGTCGGCGAGCGCGGCGAGCGCGTTCAGCGACTCGGCCATGGCTTCGCGAGACGGCCATAACGTCGGACGCAGGTTCGGATCGAACGAGATGGACTTGCCTGCGGCACGCATTTCGCGGGCCATATGGAATGCGAGTTCACGCGAGCTTGCCGAGATTGCCGGCGCGACGCCCGTGAGGTGCAGGTGACGCGCGCCGAGCACGTAGTCGGCGACGTAATCGTCCACCGAAAGATGGCTTGCCGCCGAGCCTTTTCGGAAATACTCGACTGCGGGATCGCTGCCGTCGTCGCATTTGCCCTTCAGCTGGAAGCCCGTCGGATAGCGTTCGTCGATGCTGACGCAGCGCGCGTCGATGCCTTCCGCCGCGAGCACGTCGAGCACGTAGCGGCCGAACGAATCGCGGCCGACGCGGCTCATCCAGCCGACCTTGAAGCCGAGCCGCGACAAGCCGATGGCGACATTCAGATCCGCCCCGGCGACGCGCTTCGTGAAGTGGCCGACCGACGCGAGATCGCCCGTTTCCGCGGCGACGAACATCGTCATCGCTTCGCCGTAAGTGACGACGTCCAGAGCTTCGTGCTCAACCTGCATGTTCGATCCTTGTCTTTTGCGTACAGAATTCAAATCAGAACGCCGCGATGCGCGCCACCTGAGTCGCTGCGTCGGCTTCGTCGCGGAACGGAAATTCGATCCCGCGTGGCGCATCGGACGGCAAATGCGCGAGAAGCGCGGCGAACTGCGTGTCGTCGTGGGCCGGGGCCACGGCGAAGCGCCGCGCGCCCTCGCCTTGCGTCGCCTTGCAGTGTATATAGCCGACGTATCGCCCGAGCCGCCTGGCAGCGTCGAGCGGATCGACGTCGGCCCAGCGCCAGTTGCCGGTATCGAAGGTCATTGCAAGATTGCTCTCGGCCGGCAGCGCGGCGAATAGCATTTCGAATGCATCCGGCAAACCGCCCGCCCGCAATTGGCCGTTCTCGACCAACACCCGGGCCGGAGAGCCGTCGATGGCGCGTGTGAGCGCCTCCAGCGTCGCGGAATCCGTCGCCACGCCGCGCTCGTCGCCGCCTAGTTGCAGCTTGACGATGCGCGCACCCAATGCCCGCGCTTCATCGATTGCGAGCGCAAGCGCTTCATGGTCGAGCGAGCCGTCAGCAGAAAATAGCGTGGCAGGCGTCGAATGCACGGCCCATAAACCAGCGGCCCGAATGCACTCACCGAGCCGCGTGAGTGCGTCCAGGCTGGTGTCTTCGCACAGTTCCCGACGTACCTCGAAACCGTCCGCGCCCGAGAGCGACGCCTTCTCCGCCCACGCGGCATGACCGTCGCGGCGGATCGCATCCACGCCGAACGCGCTCGCGACGATCACGATTTCGGTTCTCGCGCTGCTGCTCGACTGTCTCATGGAACCGGTTCCAATATGGCATTCAAAAAAGACGCCGAAGCGCCTGACTGAGTTCGGATACTGCGCCCTGACCAGGCGCTCGCGCCATAGTGGAATTCCCTAGCCGATCGCGGCGCGGTCTTCGCAAATCTCGACAAAACGCGCGGCGGCGCGCGACGGTGCGGCTGCATGTGGCACCAGAAGCGAGAAACGCCGCATGAGCGGCTCGGGCGCGATATGCAGACGCCGTAGCGCATCGTCCTCGTGACGGATGGACATCGCGGAGACGAAGCCGATGCCCATGCCCGCTCGCACCGCTTCCTTCACGCCCTCCACGCCTGCGATCTCGAGCGCGACGCGCATCTCCACCCCAGCTTCGGCGAACGCCCGCTCGACGATCTGGCGCACGCCCGAACCGCGCTCGCGCAATACCAGCGAATGCTCGCCGATTACTTCGAGCGTCGCGCCGGCACGGCCATCGGCAAGCGGATGCCCGGCGCGCACGATGGCCACGATTTCGTCGTCGAGCCAAGGGGTCACGCCCGCCGTTGGCGGCAGCCCAAGACCGGCCGGTCCCTCGATGATCGCGACATCGAGCGAGCCGAGCGCCGCGACGATTTCCGCCGTGTTCCCGTCGATGGTCGTGACGACGACGTCCGGGTAGCGTTTGCGAAACGCCGCGATCAGGTATGGCAGCAGATAACTCGCGGGCGTCGTGCTCGCGCCGATGCGCAACGTGCCGCTTTCCAGCCCGCGCATCGCGTCGCGCAGCGCGTGCGCTTGCTGGTACGCCTCCCGCAAGCGCGTCGCGTAGCCGAGCAGCCCTTCGCCAGCAGGCGTGAGTCGGATGCCGCGTCCGTCGCGCTGATACAGCGGTTCACCGAATTCTTCATTCAATAAACGGAGTTGGCCCGACACGGCGGGCTGCGAAAGATGCAATGCGACCGCCGCCCGGCTGATATTGCCGTGCTCCGCTACGGTGGCGAACGTTATCAACTGGTCGGGGGTCACGGCGCAGAAGTATCAGCGAAACGGATATGTTGCATTCTAAATCACGATTTCTCATATGCATATATCCGAACTAGGATAGCGACATCGCTCAAATGCTCATCGAAGGACGCCGCATATGTCCACCGCCCCCGCCTCGCTTGCCTCCGGTTCGTCCACCCGTGGTCAACTCAACGGCATCCTGTTCGTCGCGCTGTTCGCCGCCGCAGTCACGCGGCTATCCGCGCTTCCTGCCATCGCCGGGCTCGGGATCAGCCCGCTGATCGTCGGCATCGTGGCAGGCGCGCTGTACGGCAATGCGCTCAAGGACGGCATGCCGCAGAGTTGGGCCGCCGGCGTCAACTTCTCGGCGCGCAAGCTCCTGCGCATCGCGGTGGCATTCTTTGGACTGCGCGTAAGTCTTCAGGAGATCGCGCAAGTCGGCCTGCCGGGCTTCGCCGTATCGGCGCTCGTGGTCGTGAGCACGCTCATTATCGGCACGTGGGTCGGCATGAAGCTCATGAAGCTCGACCGCGATACGGCGCTGCTCACTGCGGCCGGCAGCGCGATCTGCGGCGCGGCCGCCGTGCTCGCGTTTGAGTCGACGCTGCAATCCAAGCCGCACAAGAGCGCGATGGCGGTCGGAAGCGTCGTGCTGTTCGGCACGCTCTCGATGTTCCTCTATCCGATCGCGATGCACGCAGGATGGCTGCATCTCGATACGCTCGGCGCTGGGCTATTCTTCGGCGGCACGATCCACGAAGTCGCGCAGGTCGTCGGCGCGGCGAGCAACGTGAGCCCGGAGGCGACGCACATCGCGACGATCGTCAAGATGACGCGCGTCATGTTGCTGGTGCCGGTGCTGCTCGTGGTCGGCGTATGGATCAACCGGACGCGCGGCGATGCGGCAACGCGAGCCAACAATGCAAAAGGCAAGCTCGCGGTGCCATGGTTCGCGCTCGGATTCCTCGCGCTCGTCGTCGTGAATTCGCTTCATATCCTGCCGGAAAGCGCCACGAGCACGCTCAACACGCTCGACACCTTCGCTCTCACGATGGCAATGACCGCGCTCGGTATGGAGACGCGCATCGCGCAGATTCGTGAAGCCGGCCCGCGCGCGATCGCAACCGGCGCGATCCTCTACGTGTGGCTGGTGGGCGGCGGGCTGGCGATCACGTACGGCGTCGAACGCCTCTTCGGTTGATCTGCTCGTAAGTGTGCGAATGCGGCGTCCAATGTACTGAGACGCCCTTGCTTTTGAGCGACGAAGCTCGTGCAATGCGCCGGAGTGCTAACTTCCTTTTGCTTTCACCAATGCAGACCCGACTTATCTCGTAATCCGCGGTTACTAAAAGGAGATTCTGCGAAGTCAGCAGCATGTGCTTCAGTAACGTTGTACGCCTCAGCGAATATCTGCACAGCAGCGCGATTCGCCGTCAACGACACGAAGAGACCGTCTCTTACCGTGTCGTCTGCTGCTCAACAACGTAACTGAGAAAGACATATGAAACGCTCGATCATCACTGCTGCTGCCCTCGCATTTGCCGCTACCACTGCGATGGCTGCTGGCGGTGCAGTCAATCACGACATCGAAGGCGCGCACCAGCTCGTCGATCAGGGATACCGGCACATCGAGGCCGCGCGATCGGCCGGTCACGGTCAGTTCGGCGGTCACGCAGAGAAGGCCAAGCAGTTGTTGAAGCAGGCTCAGGCCGAGCTCGACCAGGCTGCGGGCTACTACGCAGAGCACCATCGCTAAGCCGCTCGCTTCGGCTCGGTTGCTTGTCGAGTGACCGAGCCTCCCGGACGTTTCGGCTCCACTTGCGCGTCGCCAGTTCCAAACTCGGGTCAACGCTTGCCCATTGCAAAAGCTACCATACGAGCAGGCAATCCATTTTTAGTTAGATTACCTAACGAAATCAGAAAGACCGCCCGAAGGCAGTCCCTCTACAAATCGATCGCTCGCCCGAAAAAATCAAGCAAGCCGAAGCGCCTGCTCGAAATCCGCGATCAGATCGTCGCTCTCTTCGATGCCCGCCGACAGCCGGATCATGCCGTCGGAAATGCCCATCGCCTTGCGCGTCTGCGCGCCCGCTTCGAAGAAGATCGTCGGCGCGACGGGAATGATGAGCGTGCGCGTATCGCCCAGACCCGTAGCCTTCACAGGCAGTTGCAGTGCGTTGACGACGTCGATCATCTTGTCCGGATTGCGCAACTCGAACGAAAGCAGCCACGAGCCGCTTTTGAACAAAGACTTCGCGATGCCATATTGCGGATGACTCTGCAGCCCCGGATAGAAGACGCGCCCGATGGCCTCGTGCCCTTCCAGAAAGCGCGCAAGGGCAAGCGCGTTGTCGCTGCACTTCGCGACGCGTAGCGCGAGCGTCTCGGCGCCGAGCGCGATCTGATGCGCCTGCTCGGACGACAGCGAGGCGCCCATGTCCCGCAGCCCCTTCTTGCGGATCTGCAACAGCCCTTGCTCCTTCGGACCGGCACGTCGGTAATCGTCGGCGATGTTCGGATACTGGCTCCAGTCGAAGAGCCCCGTGTCCGTGACCGCACCGCCGAGCGCCGCGCCATGGCCCGCGATGGTCTTCGTCAGCGAGTTGACGACGAGGCTCGCGCCGACGTGCTTCGGCTTGAAAAGCGCGGGCGACGTGATCGTGTTATCGACGACATAAGCCAGCCCGCGCTCGCGGCAAAGTTCGCCGATACCCGCGAGGTCCGGCACCTGCGTGCCCGGATTCGCGATGGTTTCGACGAAGACCATGCGTGTCTTCGGCGTGATGGCCTCGGCGACATGTTCCGTCTTGCCGGCATCGACGGTCGTCACCTCAATACCGAGCGTGCGAAGCGTATTGAAGAGACTGTTCGTGTTGCCGAACACGTAACGGCTCGCAACGAGATGATCGCCGGCGCGCAACAGCGTCAGGAACACCGCCGTGATCGCGGCCATGCCGGTGCTGAAGCAGATCGAGCCGACGCCTTCTTCCAGCATCGTGAGCTTGCGTTCCAGCGCCGCGGTCGTCGGCGTGCCCTGACGCGCGTAGTTATAGCCGCCCTTCTTTGTGCCCTGGAACACACCGATCAGGTCTTCGACGCGCTCGAACCCGTACTGCACCGATGTATGTATCGGCTGGCGCAGGCCGCCATGTTCGACGCCCGCGTTGCGATCGCCGTGAACGATGCTCGTGGTGAAGCCTTGCTTGTCCATCCCTTCTCCGCTTGCTTGTCGATGTATCGCTTGCGTGCTGCATGCGGCGTTATGTAGACCGCATGCAAAAGGCCATTCTACACCGCAGCTTTTCAGCCAATCGCCGCTCCACGCGCGGGTATAGGTGTTGCTGCGGTCACGCTTCACGCCGCGCGCATCGTGCTTCAATAGCAGCAACGACGCGCTTCGCCGCTTGCGGCCGATCGATGAGGAGTTCACGCATGGCTTACGAACTGTATTACTGGGACGGCTTGCAGGGCCGCGGTGAATTCGTGCGGCTTGCGCTGGAAGATGCCGGTGCGGAGTACATCGATGTCGCGCGCGCATCCAAGAAGAGCGGTTATGGCTTGGACGCCATGATGAAGCTGCTGAACAGCAAGACGGAGCCGCATATTCCGTTTGCGCCGCCGTTCCTCAAAGACGGCGAACTCATCGTGCCGCACGTGGCGAACATCCTGCTTTATCTTGGCCCGAAGCTGAACCTTGCGCCAAAGGACGAAGCGTTACGCTACGTTGCGCATGGTTTGCAGTTGACCATCGCGGATTTCGTCGCCGAGGTACACGACACGCATCATCCGCTCGCCACCGATCTGTATTACGAAGACCAGAAAGACGCCGCGAAAATTCGCACGAAGAATTTCATCGAGAAGCGCGTGCCGAAGTTCATCGGCTATTTCGAGCGCGTGCTCAAGCAGAACCCGCACGGCGACACGCAGATGATCGGCGACACGGTCACCTATGTCGATCTGTCTATGTTCCAGATCGTCGAGGGATTGCATTATGCATTCCCCCGCGCGATGAAGACCTTCGCCAGGCTCTATCCACGCGTGTCGGCGCTGCATGACGCCGTGCTCAAACGGCCGAACATCGCGGCGTATGTCGATTCGGAGCGGCGCATTCCGTTCAACGAATCCGGCATTTTCCGGCACTACCCCGAACTCGATCAGGGCGCGCATTGAACTGCGTCCTGGCGTTACCTACCTCAACAAAGGAGCCAGCATGGTCGAAACGATTCCTTCCTTCGGTCTCGGCACGTTTCGCGTCGATGCCGACAAAACCACGCAAGCCGTCAATAGCGCGCTGCAAATCGGCTAACGCCATATCGACACGGCGCAGTTCTACAACAACGAAGCCGCCGTCGGCCGGGGCGTGCGCGAATCGGGCATCGCGCGCGACGACGTCTGGGTGACGACGAAAGTCTGGTGGGATCGCCTCGCGCACGACAAGCTGATCGCGAGCCTGAAGGACAGTCACGCGAAGCTCGATATCGGCACCATCGACCTGGCGCTCGTGCACTGGCCGTCGCCCGATGGCGCGGTGCCCATCGCCGAAACGCTCGCCGCGATGCAGGAAGCGCAGCAGCTCGGCCTGATCCGTCACTACGGCGTGTCGAACTTCACCGCGCCGCTGCTCGAAGAAGCGTTGAATGCGCCGGGCGGGCGCGAGATCGTCACGAACCAGATCGAGGTAAGTCCGTTCCTCGCCAACCGCCCGCTCGTCGAAGCGACGCAGCGGCTCGGCGTCAAGGTCACCGCCTACATGCCGCTCGGTGAAGGCCGCGCGCACAACGACACGACCATCAAGGCGATCGCCGAGAAACACGGCGCCACGCCCGCGCAGGTGACCTTCGCATGGCTGCTGTCGCGCGACATCGTCGTGCTCTCGGCATCGACCAATGCGGAGCACCAGCAAGCCAACTGGGACGCGCAAAAGCTCAAGCTCGATCCCGACGACATCGCCAAAATCGACAAGCTCGACGAAGGCAAGCGCAACGCGAATCCGTCGTTCGCGCCGAAGTGGTAGCCAGCCCGCGCACGATGGAGCCCGGCCCGCGTTCGCGCGCCGGGCTTTTTTGCGCGCGCACGGTCTGCGGGGCCCTCGCGCAATGCTATCCTTGCGGCGCTTTATTCCTTTTGCTTCTAAGCTATCCACGCTTACAGCTAATCGACCCGTGCTCTCGTTCCTGCTCAAGCTGCGCACGCACGCGCAACGACTCTTTCGGCTGTCCGACTCGCACACGATGCTCATCTGGGCGGTGGTCGTCGGCGTGGCGGGCGCGTTTGCGACGACCGTGTTTCGCGGAGGCATCGCGCTCTCGCAGCGGCTTCTGGGCAATCACTCCGAAGGACTCGTCGCGCTGGCGACCATGCTGCCGTGGCCCGCGCGCATCGCGCTGCCGGCCGCCGGCGGACTCGTCGCGGGCTTCTGCCTGATCGCGGCGCGGCGGCATGCGAAGAAGCAGGCCAACGCTGATTACATGGAAGCCGTCACCATCGGCGACGGTGCGGTGCCGGTCTCGCAAACGGTCTGGCGAAGCCTGTCGTCGCTGTTCACCATCACGAGCGGCGGCTCCATCGGCCGTGAAGGATCGATGGTGCAGCTCGCAGCGCTCGCCTCGTCGCTCATCGGCCGATGGGTTCACTTCGATCCGCCGCGCCTGCGTCTGCTCGTCGCGTGCGGCGCGGCGGCGGGCATCACGTCGGCGTATAACGCGCCGATCGCCGGCGCGTTCTTCGTCACCGAGATCGTGCTCGGCTCGATGGCGATGGAGAGCTTCGGACCGATCGTCGTGTCGTCGGTCGTCGCCAATATCACGATGCGCGAGTTCGCGGGCTATCGGCCGCCTTACGAGATGCCGGTGTTCCCGACCATCGCGGGCGTCGAAGTGCTGCTTTTCGTGGTGCTCGGCCTGCTGTGCGGCGCGCTGGCGCCGCATTTTCTGCGGCTGCTCGCGGCGTCGAAACGCCGCTTCGCGCTGCTGCCGCTGCCTTTGCCGGTGCGGCTCGCGCTCGGCGGACTGATCGTCGGCATCATCTCCGTATGGTGGCCGGAAGTCTGGGGCAACGGCTATGAGGTCGTGAACTCGCTGCTGCATCAACCGTGGACCTGGACGGCGCTGCTCACGGTGCTCGTCTTCAAGACCATCGCGACGGCGGCGACCGCGGGCTCCGGCGCGGTCGGCGGTATCTTCACGCCGACGCTCTTCGTGGGCGCGGTGCTCGGCTGTCTCTTCGGGCTCGGCGTGCATGGAATCTGGCCGCATTCGACGTCCGCGCCGTTCGCCTACGCGATGGTCGGCATGGGCGCCTTTCTCGCTGCCGCCACGCACGCGCCGCTCATGGCGATCCTGATGATCTTCGAAATGACGCTCTCGTACCAGGTCGTGCTACCGCTGATGCTCTCGTGCGTCGTCGCGTATTTCATCGCGCGGACGTCGGAGCAGACCTCGATGTACGAAGTCACGCTGCGCCGCACGCGCGAGGAGAAGGAGCGACTGCGCCTCGCCGCGACGCAGATGCGCGAGCTCGTCAAGCCCGCCGATACGGTCGTGCCGCTGACGGCGAACGTGAAGGACATGACGCGCGTGTTCCTCGAGTATCCGGTGAAGTACCTCTATGTGATCGATGAAGCCGGTCGCTTTCGCGGCGTCGTCGCGCTGAAGGACATCACGTCCGATCTGCTCGACGCCCACGACACGG
Source organism: Caballeronia sp. BCC1704 (assembly GCF_902833455.1). Lineage (NCBI taxonomy): Bacteria > Pseudomonadati > Pseudomonadota > Betaproteobacteria > Burkholderiales > Burkholderiaceae > Caballeronia > Caballeronia sp. BCC1704. The sequence goes on from NZ_CADFFT010000001.1 coordinate 1,911,730, forward strand.
CGACGAAGACCGCCGCCGATTATCTCCAGCCGCAATTCGACGTGCTAACGCCCGACATGTCGCTCGGCGAGGCGCTACAGCACTTCCTCGCGTTTCAGGGCGAACGGCTGCCGGTGATCGAGCGCAAGTCCGCGCCGCTCCTGCTCGGCGTCGTGTACAAGACCTCGCTTCTGGACGCATACTTCCGTCTGAACCCGACCACGCGCTGAAACTGCGCGGCCGTGCAATTTCGTGGCTCGCCGCTTCGGAAGAATGCGCGTCCGAGGCGTGCGTGCGCAAGTTCACGCATCACTCGAACTATGGTCGCGCGACGCCCGCTCGGCGCGCCCGTGCGCATCCTGGCGCGACGCTAACGGTGCGCCAAACGCACGCGTGAGGAAATTCGGCATAGGCTTTGCTTGTTGCTCTTGGCTGCTTACGTGAGGAGGGGTTGCCCGATGAAGACCTCAACGTTGTTGTCGATGGCGCTGGTCTCGGTGTCGTGCTACGCCGCGCCGCTGCATACCAGTTCGACGGATTCGGCGGTCGCGTCGGCGACCCGCGCTGCGCTGCGCGTCAACGCCGGGCCGGTGTCGCCGCCCGCGCCGGAAGTGAGCGCGCAGGACCTCGATCACGCGCACTGGCGTCAAGTGCCGCTACCAAAGTCGCGCGCCCCGAGGCACGGCATGGCGAGCCAGCCGATTCAAGTGCTGACCTGAACGCTCATCCATTCATAACAACGGATTCGACGATGACCGACAAGCCCGCAGAAAACCACTTCCTGAACGACGAGCCGATCGACGATGAGATCGCGCAGACGCTGCGCATGGTGCAGTTTCCCGCGAACAAGGACGCGCTAGTCGAAGCGGCGCGGCAGGCGGGCGCGAGCAACGATGTGATCAACGTGTTCGACGGCCTTCCGGAGCAGGATTACGCGGATGCGGATTCGGTCGAGCAGTTGCTGGGGAGTAATGGCGGGCCGGGGATCGCTGGTTGAAGAGCAAAGGGCGGACGAACGTCGCTTCGCACGCGTACCTGCAAGCGCGAGTTCCGCTCGCGCCGCACCGAACGCCTATCGGCAGCATGATCGGCGCGATCTCGCTGCAAGCCCTCCTCCGAATGACGATGACGAGCCAGCGCGGCGTCTATCCACATAGACCGTGCATCACCCTGTTGATAACCTGCCTAGAACTGCGTTAAGTCGTTGACGCCGAAGCGAAACCCACGCGCGCGTCGGAATGCGTCACGCTTCGGCTGAACGTTGCTGGCGGCGGGCTATTCGTACGCGTGGTGTTTTCGTGCTTCGGCCTCGTCGGCCTGACCGGCGGGGTCGCGCACATGCAGATGTGAATCTTCGTTGTCGTGTTGCCCGGGGCTTCTTTATCGTCCGCGAAGAAGCGAGCGTCGTCGCGCTCCATCCAACGGAAGGTCAACGTGGTGTCAACGGCGAACGCCGACTCCAACATCGCCGCAGCCGCATCGTCACGCAACAGACGCGCGGGCCACGGCGTCGCAGATGACTCAACTCCCCCGATACTGCCCCGCACTCGCGGCCCCCGGCACCGCCGGCTTCTTCGGCGCCTTCTTGTCGGCGGCACCCGCGCCCGCGCCGGCGGCGGCTGCGCCCGACGACATATACGCCGGCGCAGCCTTCGCCTTCTGCTTCTGCCCGGCGGGCGGCGCGGTCGGCGGCTTCTGAATGTCCGCGAGCATCTGCCCGCACGGCAGCGGCTTGTTGTTGCTTGGCGCGATGAGCGGAATCAGCGCCGCAAACGGATTGATCAGCCCGAGCCCGACCGCCGCGCCTCCGCGCACCGCCAGCGCCCCGACGTTCACGCCGACTTTGGGCTCCTTGAACGTACCCTTCACGTACAACGGCGAGCGCAGCGAGAAAATCCGGAAGCCCTTGGTGTGCGGATGAATGCCCAGATCCATGTCCTCGGTCTTCAGGTTGATGGTGCCATCTACGTTGATCACCGCATCGTCGGTATCGAGCGCGAAGACGCGCGAATCCAGCACGCCGTTCGTCACCACGAAGTCCGCCGCCGCGCAATTGATGTTCACGTCCCGGTTGCCAAAGAGCTTCTCGTAGACCACGTTCGCCACGTTCAGGCCCGCCGCTTCCATGTAGAGCCGGCTCACGGTGCCCTCCGTGATGAGCGCCTTCACTTCGCCGTTCGAACTCGCGGCAAGCGCCGCAGGCGAATTGCCGGTCGCGGACAGCGCGGCGTCGCCGTTCACTTCGCCGAGCGCGGATTGCATCGTCTTGTTGGTCGGAAACAGCTGCTTCAGTTTCAGATGCCGCGCCTCCGCCGACACCTTGCCCTTCAGCGGCGCGTCGCTGCCATCGAGATGAATATTGGATGCAAACGTGCCGCCTGCGACGCCGAACTTGAGCGGCTCGAGCGAGAGCACGCCGTCCTTCATCACCACATGCGTGTAGAGATCCGTGATCGGCAGCTTCGGGTCCTTGATGATGCGCTGACCGGTGAACTTCACGTCGGCGTCGATGGCCTTCCAGCGGTCCGTTTTGAATTCCTCGGTCGGCAGCGCCTTGGCGGACGGCTGTTTCTTCGCGTCGCCGCGCTTCTCCTTGCTGGCGTTGGAGTCCGCGCCGATGATCGGCGCAAGATCCGAGAACTGCAGCAGGTGCGATACGAGTTCGCCTTGCAGGAGCGGCCGCGGCTTCCTGGCGGCATAGACGAGCGAACCGTTGATATCGCTGCCGCCCACGCGCCCGGTGAAGTTCTCGTAGTGGAAGACGTTGCCTTCTTCCCTGAACTGACCGGTCAGGCGTCCTTCCGTTGCGAAAGGCGGCGTCTCCGGCAGCGTGACGCCGGTGAACGTGTACAAATGCGCCATGCTGACCGCCTGCACCCAGAGCCGCAGATCGACCGCGGCAAGATGCGCGGGATCGGTCACGGTGCCGACGAATGCAATATGCGTATCGCCGAGCCGCACATCGGCCTGAACGGGGAACGGGCGCTGCGCGTCCTGCACCGCGAGGACGCCGCCGAGCTTGCCTTCGCCCGAGACCTTGCCGTTGTTGTACGTGCCCTTCGCGGTCCAGCCGAACGCATACGGCGGAATCGGCGGCTTGGGCGCGTCCTTGGTCGTGATGCTCTTGTTCGCGGATGTGCTCGCCGGATTCGGCGCCGATGCATTCGCCGCTGCCGCTGCCGACGCCGCCGATGCAGCCGACGCTTCCGATGCCGCCGCCGCATCCGCCTGCTTGCTGAGCTTGGCCGCCCCGCCCTTGCCGACCATCTCCGCCGACGATTTCGTCGATGCCGCTTCCTGCTGCTTCATCACTTCGCCGATGGGCACCGCCTGGCCGAGCGTATCGACGACAATGTCCATCTGCGTCTTGGTCACTTCGTCATGGACGCCGATCGTGCCTTTGGCGAGCGAAATGTCGCCGAGCTTCAGATTCCATGTCGAAGGCTCGCTCGACTGCTTGAACTTAAACGTCCAGTTGTTGCGATTGTCCTTCAGCCGTTCGATGTCGATCGCCGGATTCACGAGATTGATGTTCGGAATCACGATGTCATGCGCGAGCAGCGGCAGCACGGCGACCTGGAAGTCGATTTCATCGAGCGTCGCGAAGTGCTGCTGGCGCGCCCAGTCCGGGTTCGCGATGGTGATTTTCTCGGCGGAAAAGCGGGGCCACGGGACCCACCGCTTCCAGCCGGTTTCGTTCGGCGGACGGCGCCAGCCGACCTTCAGGTCGCCCGTGATTTGAAACTGACGGCCGATCGCCTGCGACACCTTGTCGTCGATCCAGGGCCGCAGCCGGTTCCAGTCGAAGGTCAGGAACACGATCACCAGCACGGCGATCAGGACCGCGAGAATGGCGAAGAACCATGCTGCGATCTTTCCGATTTTTCCGGCGGTTCGGGCTTGCGCCATGACCTCTCCATCCGTTTTTTCTGATTCACTTCGCGCCAGCATGAGATGTGCCCGGTTCATGTCCACGAGCCCGCGTAAGATGACGGCCACAACACATTCCCCACGAATTCGCAGATGACCAACGAGAGACCGCTCGTGGCGGCAAAAGGCGTCGCGCGCCACGATGCGCTGCGCGGCACCGTACTGCTGCATCCCACCGATTTCACGCTGCGCGCGGGCGAACGCGTCGCCATCACCGGGCCGTCGGGGTCGGGAAAGAGCGTGTTCCTGCGCACGCTCGCACTGCTCGATCCCTTCGATGCGGGCGTCGTCACGTGGCGCGGCGAGCGCATCGAACGCGCGGGCATTCCGGCGTATCGGCGGCGCGTGGCCTATATCGCGCAGCGGCCCGCCATGCTCGACGGCACGGTAGAGGACAACTTGCGCTATCCGTACACGCTGAAGACCTATCGCGATGCGCAATTCGATCGCGACGCCGCCGCGCGCCTCGCGCGCGAAGCAGGACGCAGCGCCGACTTCCTCGACAAGCTCGCAAGCGAGTTGTCGGGCGGCGAAGCGCAAATCGCGGCGTTCGTGCGCGTGCTGCAACTCGCGCCCGATGTGCTTCTGCTCGACGAGCCGACCGCCTCGCTCGATCCCGCGTCCGTGCGCGCGATCGAAGCGCTCGTTGGCGCGTGGTTCGACGGGGGCCAAGGAATGCAAGCGCGCGCCTGCATCTGGGTATCGCATGATCCGGAGCAGGCTCGCCGCGTCGCCACGCGCCATCTTGCGATGTCGGCGGGCACGCTCACCGAAACTGCGGAGGCCGCGTGAACGGTTACCAGAATCTGAGCCTCGTCGATATCGGGCTCGCGGCGGCGCTCATCGTCGTGAACGGGGCGCTTTCTGTCGCGCTCGACCTCGGGCTGGAGCGGCGGCTCCTGATCGCGGCGGTGCGCACCGTCGTGCAATTGCTCTTTATCGGCTACGTGCTCGGCTGGGTGTTCGCGTTCAGCCGCTGGTATGTCGTGCTGCCGCTCATGGTGCTGATGACGGTGATCGCGGGGCTCGCGGCGTCCGATCGCGGGCGGCGCACGTATGCCGGTCAGCGCGCGGACAGCATCGTGTCGATCTGGGGCAGTTCATGGCTCATCGGCGCGTTCGGGCTTTTCGTCGTGATCCGCATTCATCCGTGGTACGAGCCGCAATACACGATTCCGATTCTCGGCATGGTGCTCGGCAATACGCTGACGGGCGTGTCGCTCGGCATCGAACGCATGACGGAAGAACTGACCGCCGGACGCGGCGCGGTCGAGATGTCGCTCGCGCTCGGCGCGACGCGCTGGGAAGCGGCCAAAGGTCCCGCGCGCCAGGCAGTGCGCGCGGGCATGATTCCGACGCTCAACCAGATGGCCGTGGTCGGTCTCGTGAGCCTGCCCGGCATGATGACCGGGCAAGTGCTGGCGGGGCAGTCGCCTTTGCAGGCGGTGCGCTATCAGATCGTCATCATGTTCCTGATCGCGGCGGCGTCGGGGCTGGGCGTCGTCGGCGCGGTCGTGATGACGTACCGGCGGCTCTTCTCGCCGGACCACCGCTTCAATGCGTCGAAGCTCGTCGAGCGCAAGGCGAAGAAGCGCCGCGCGTGATCACGCGCCGTGGTAAGCGCGCTCCAGCGCCGCGATGTCCAGCTTGATCATGCCCATCATCGCCTGCATGGTGCGGTTGGCTTTGGCCGGGTCGGGGTCCTGAAGCATGGAGCGCAGGCGCGACGGCGCAATCTGCCACGTCACGCCGAAGCGGTCCGTCACCCAGCCGCACGCCAGCGCCTGGCCGCCATCGAGCAGCTTGTCCCAGTACCGGTCGATCTCGTCCTGGCTCTCGCAGTTCACGAAAAGCGAAATGGCGGGCGTGAACTTGAACTGCGAGCCGCCGTTGATCGCCATGAACTCCTCGCCGTCGAGTTCGAACAGCACGGCAAGGACGCTGCCCGCGGGGCCGGGGCTGGCTTCGGTGTGGCGCATGGTTTCGACGATGCGCGCGTTGTTGAACACGGTGAGGTAGAAGTCGACGGCCTCCTGCGCATTGTCGGCCTCGAACCACAGGCAGGGCGAAATCTTCTGCATGAGCTTTCTCCTTGGGATTCGGATACCGCCTGACGTCATTCGCGGGGCGCGCACTTGCCCTGCTGCATTTCGGCGGGACTCACATCGCGCTTATGCGTGGCGACCGACCACTGATGCCCGAACGGGTCTTCCAGACGCCCGTAGCGGTCGCCCCAGAACATGTCGGCGACGGGCATCGTGACGCGCGCGCCGGCGGCTTCGGCCTGCTTCACCGTGGCGTCGACATCTTCCACGTACAGATGAATGGTGACGGGCGAGCCTTTTAGCGACTTCGCGCCGAGCATGCCGAAGTCCGGGTGCTCGTCGACGAGCATCAGCATGGAATCGCCGATCTTGACCATCGCGTGCATGAGCTTGCCGTCGTCGCCGGGCAGGCGTCCCATCTCGACGGCGCCGAACGCGCGCTTATAGAACTCGATGGCTTCGGCCGCGCCCGCGCAGACGAGGTGCGGCGTGAGCGAGTGCATGCCTTCGGGAATGGCTTTGACGGGACTGTGCGACATGGTGGCTCCGTGATTGAACGTGGTGGACGAGCGGGCTCACCCGCTCTCTGTCCTACGACGTGCAAGCATGCCGCCAATCGACATCGTTCCGTGCAGCCGGCGCAAATTTTTGCAGACGCGCGCGCACCGAAGGCGCTACTGCGAAAGCTGCTCCGCGAGCGAGCGAATCAGCGCTTCGAGCCGCGAGAAGTTGACGGGCTTCGTCAGATGATCGCGAAAGCCTGCCTCGCGGCAGCGCCGGATGTCCTCGTCCATGCCGTATCCCGTGATGGCGACAGAAGGCTTGTCCGGCTGAAGCTCGCGCCATGCGCGGGCGATATCGAGTCCGCTGCCATCCGGCAAGCCGATATCGCTCACGAGCAGATCGAACGGCGCGCTCCTCGCCCGTTCCAACGCCGCCGCGACGGTCGTGGCGACCGCGACATCGTGGCCGAGCATCTCCAGCACTTCCGCCATGGCCGACGACGTCTGCTCGTTGTCTTCGACGAGCAGCACGCGCAACGCCCGGCCCTTCTCGTGGCGCGCGGCTTCGGGCAGCGGCGCGGCTTCGTGCGTGGGCTGCACGCGCGCGAGCGGCAGCGTCAGCGTGAAACGCGCGCCCATGTCGCGGCCGTCGCTATGCGCCGAGAGCGTGCCGCCGTGCTTCTGCGCGAGCGTGCTCGCGATGGCAAGACCGAGGCCCAATCCGCCGAACGAGCGCGTGATGGAATCGTCGGCCTGTTCGAACGCCGAGAAGATGCGCGGCAACGCCTCCGCGCTGATGCCGATGCCGCTGTCGGTCACCGACACCGCAATGGTCCGGTCGTCCGGGTTCCACGTGCGCACTTCGATACGCCCGCCCGCCGGCGTGAACTTGACCGCGTTCTTCATCAGATTCCAGATGATCTGCTGAAGCCGCGCCGCATCGCCGAGCACGACGAAACGCTCCGCCTCGAACCGCGTTTCGAGCGTGAGCTGCTTCGCGCGCAAGTCGGCCTCCGACATGTCGACCGCGCTCGTGAGCAGCGTATCGAGCGCGACGTTCGCGAAGTTCAGGCTCAGCTTGCCGCGCGCGATGCTCGTGAGATCGAGCAGATCGTCGATCAGCCGCGCTTCCAATTCGACGTTGCGGCGAATGAGATCGAGCGTCGGATGTGCGTCGGGCGGCAGCGGATGCTTGATTTCGAGCAGCCGTACAGCCGCGAGAATCGGCGTGAGCGGCGTGCGCAGTTCATGCGAGAGCACCGCCAGGAAATGGTCCTTCGCGCGGTTCGCGGATTCGGCCTGATCCTTCGCGAGCCGCAGCGCGTCGGCGGCCATGTGGGCATCGGTCGCGTCGCGCACGATCTTCGAGAAACCGATCAACTCGTCATGCTCGGTGCGGATCGCGGTCGTCACGCCGGATGCGAAGAACGAGTGCCCGTCCTTGCGCCACAGCCAGCGATCGTCGCTCGCGCTGCCTTCGCGCCGCGCCGTTTCCAGTTCGTTGTCGTACACGCCGGCTTCGCGGTCTTCCTGGCTATAGAAGATGCTCGCGCTCTGCCCGAGCACGTCCTGCGCCGGAAAGCCCAGAATGCGCTCGGAGGCCGCGTTCCACGTGCGGATGCGCCCATCGGGATCGAGCGTGATGACGGCGTAATCCTTCAGCGCGTCGATCAGCAGGCGAAAATGCGTTTCGGTCTCGCGCAGCGCCCGCTCCACCGCGATGCGTTGCTCGCGTTCCGCGCTTTCGCGCATCGCGCGGCGCACCACCGCAGGCAGGCGTTGCAGACGCTGTTTCAGCACGTAATCGGTCGCGCCGCGCTTGAGCATGTCGACGGCGTGTTCTTCGCCGAGCAGACCCGACACGAAGATGAACGGCGTGTCCGGCGTGCGCTCGCTCGCAATGGACAGCGCCTCGATGCCCGAGAACGTCGGCATCACGAAGTCGGCGAGAATCACGTCGAAGCGCTGGCTGTCGAGCGCGGCGTTGAAGCTCGCGGAATCGTAGACGATGGTCGCGTCCACGATGTAGTCGGCGCGTTCGAGCTGGGCGATCGTCAGTTCCGCATCGAGTGCGTTGTCTTCGACGAGAAGCAGATGCAGGGGCTGCATGGTCTAGGCGGCCTCGCTCGAAAGCGGGCGCGCGGGCGCTGAGAAAGTCACGACGGCGAACATGGGCACAACCTTCACTGCCCCGCCGACGGACGACGAAAACGCGTGGAGCCGGGCGGCGGCTCGTTGAGCACGGCCCAGAAGACGCCGAGATCGCTGATGGCCTCGACGAATTCCGCGAATTCCACCGGCTTCACCACATAGGCGTTCACGCCGAGCTCGTAGCTGCGAACGAGGTCCTGCTCCTCGCGGGAGGACGTCAGCATGACGACCGGAATGCTCTTGAGCCCCGCGTTCGACCGCACCATGTCCAGCACTTCGAGGCCGTCGATTTTCGGCAGCTTCAGATCGAGCAGGATGACGGCAGGATTGCCCGGCGCGCGTTCCTTCCACTGGCCCTCGCACGTGAGATAGTCGATGGCTTCCTGACCGTCGCGCGCAACGATCACTTCGTTGGCGAGCTGGCTTTTGTCCAGCGCGACGAGGGTGAGCTCGAGGTCGTTCGGATTGTCTTCGACGAGCAGTATCGGTTTAAGCATGGTCTGGTCTTGATTTTGTCACTGACGTTGCGGATGCGGCCTTCGGCTTGCCGGCCTCCCGGCCCGTCACGCTGTGAAACTCGACCGGCAACGAGAAATAGAATACCGCGCCCTCGCCCAGCCGCCCTTCGGCCCACGTGCGCCCCTCATGCCGCTCGACGATACGCCGCACGTTCGCGAGGCCGATTCCCGTGCCTTCGAACTCCTCCGCGCGATGCAGCCGCTGGAACACGCCGAAGAGCTTGCCTTCGTACTTCATGTCGAACCCGACGCCGTTGTCACGCACACCGATGATGTGCTCGTCGCCACTGCGAGTCGCGAATATCTCGATTTTCGCCGATTCCCGCGTCCGCGTATATTTCACCGCGTTCGAGATCAGATTGCGCACGGCAAGTTGCAGGAAAGCGGCGTCGCCGGTGACGCGCGGCAGCTCGCCGATCACCCATTCGATGTGCCGTCCGACGGTTTCCGAGTCGAACTCGCGCACGACGAGTCGCACCAGTTGCCCGAGGTCGACCGGCGCGGGGCGCAGCGCGGCGCGGCCCATCTGCGAGAACGTCAGAAGATCGTCGACGAGCGTGCCCGCGAAGCGCGCCGATTCCAGCATGTTGTTGAGGAAGCGGCGGCTCTTGTCGGACATGCGCTCGGCTTCCAGCTCGCGCAGCAGGTCTCCGTACCCGGCGATATGGCGCAGCGGCGCGCGCAGGTCGTGCGACACGGAATAGGAGAAGGCTTCGAGTTCCTTGTTCGCGCGGGCGAGTTCCGTCGCCATCTCGGCGCGCTCTTCCGCGCGACGCAGCACGATGTTGAGCAGCGCGCCGCGCAATTCGCTCGCGACTTCGAGCTCGGCCTGGCGCCACGACACCGAATGTCCGCGCACCGTTTCGAGCCAGGGACTGAAGCTCGTGCGGGGCGCGCTCGCGCCGTCCTCGCCGCGAATCTTCACGGGCTCGCCGGCCCATTTGATGGTTTGCATGACCTCCGGCCGGAACCACAGCAGATAGTTCCGGAAAATCTGCGACACCGGCACGGCGAGCACGCCGCACGCCGTGTCCTGATGCGCCTGCCCCGGCGGCCACTGGCGCGCGAGCGAATCCGTCGACCAGACGCCGGACGTGTTCTCCGCGAGCCAGAGCGCGAGCGCGCGCACCGTCTCTTCGTCGGGCGTCTTGCCCATCAGCGTGATCTGGTCGTTCATCACGATGGCCGCGCCTTCGGACCGCGTGAAGCCGAGCAAATCGCGCGGTACGTCTTGCAGCCCGGCGACGAAACTCTCGTGCTCGCTCATCGCGGCGATGAGACGGGCCATCGTGCGGCGCAATTCGGCGAGATATTCGCCCTGCTCGCGCTCCTCCTTCGCCTCGATTTGCAGCGACAGCATGTGCCCGAGATGCTCGACCGCCACGCGCGTGCTGAACGGCACGCGGCGCGCGTCCTGATCGTGGCACGAGATGAGGCCCCAGAGCTGCCCGCGCACGACGATCGACACGGACATCGACGCGTTCGTGCCCATGTTGCGCATGTACTCCAGATGCACCGGCGAGAAGCTGCGCAGCGTGGCGAAGGTGAGATCAACCGGGCGGCCGGTGACCGGGTTGACTGCCGGGACGAGGCGCGCGGGCACGTAGTTCACGTCCGACACGAGGCGGATGCGGTTGCGCAGGTACAAGGCGCGCGCCTGAACCGGAATGTCGGATGCCGGGAAGAACTGATGCAGGAACGACGGATAGCGCGGGTCGCGGTCTTCGGCGAGCACGTGGCTCCGGCCTTCCGCGTCGAAGCTGTAGAGCATCACACGGCCGAAACCGCAAATCGCGCGGACCTCGCGCACGGCCAGCGCCGCGAGTTCCTCGACCGTGGTGGCGTCCTGCAGATCGCGGGCGAACGTGCGCACGAGCGGATACATCGACGAGAACGCCGCTTCGCCGGGCTCGGCGGTCGCTTCCATTTCGACGATCAGCACGCCGTCGTGCCGATGAACCGTGACATCGAGCCGCGCGGGCTTGTCCGTGGCGCCGACGTAGAGCGGCGAGTCCTCCACCTGCATCGTGGATGCGGCGCGCATGACGCGCCGCGCGGCGTCTTCGCCGACGAGCGCGTCGAGCGGCTTGCCGAGCAGCGCCTCGACGCTTTCGCCGGTCAGCGCCGCGATATTCTCGCTCGCTTGCGTGATGCGCGGGCCGGCCTGATCGCCGGCTTCTTCGGCCAGCACGACCAGATAACCGTGCGGTTGAATGCCGCCGGGAATGTGAATCGGCTCGGCGTCGCAGTCCTTGCTCACCACGCCCGAATCGAGCGTGCGGCGGCGCGCTTCTGCGTCTGGCGGACCGGCGACGTGGCTTGCGCTCAAAGGATTCGCTGGGTTGCTCATGCGGCGGCTCCCAAAATCGCTCGCGCGTCGGGCGCATCCACGCACAGCCACGCCTGCAGACTATCGAACGTTCCTATGGCGGCGCTCACTGCGGCGTCGTATCCCGTTTCCGGGACGACCGAGACGGCGGTTTCGCGGAACGCGTTCCACATGCTGCCCGTGCGCGCGCCGTAGCCGTCGAAGTAGGCGTTGCCGACGCCCGGCGCGAGGCCCAGTTGCTCGGCCACGTGCGGCGCGATGAAGCGCCCGCCGAGCGTCGAGCCTTCCATCACATAGAGCGAGCCGAATGCGCTGCCGAGATCGTCGATCGGCGGCAAGCTCCGCGCGTTCGCGATCATGATGGACTCGGCGGCTGCGGGATCGCCACTGAGCGCGACGAGATCGGCGGCAAGCAGCGACGTCTTGCGGCGCTCATCGAAGAACGCGTGCAGCGACGCAGGCAGGCATGCGCCGACCGCGTCTTCCCACGGCGCAACGTAGCCATAGAAACGTTCGAGCAGCGCGATGTATTCGTCGCGCTGCAAGCCGTCCCGCATCAGGTCGAGCGTATGCTCCAGACGGGAATGACACGCAGCGGTTTCTTGCTTCAGGCGGGACAGAAGGTCGTGTCGCATGTTCGGTTGTGTGGCTTGTTGCGCCGGATATGCGGCAAAAGGCAAGCTGACTGGAAGGTCTTACCGGACCGGGAGGCGTTGCGCGTGGCGGCCGGTAAAAAGGGGCTGTCACCTGTTTTTTTCGAGACAGACGACCATTCTACGCAACGCGCCCCTCCATTGTCATGGACATCGGCGCATCGGCCGCGCGTCAGCCCATTTTCCGCTTCACGGTTCGCTGCTTCTGCGGTCCGTATCGACGAGGCCGCGTTCGACGTCCTCATGCGCCTGCTTGCCGACATCGCGCGGAGTTTCCTCATCTTGCGACAGCACGCTCTGATCCGTCTCGTGAGGCAGCGGCGGCTTCGCGCGGTCGTCGCTCGCTGCGTTGGCCTCGTCGTCCCGAGGCGCTTCGGGCGTGCTTTTGGGTTCGTCCTTCGCCTGGTTCATGATGCGCTCCGGTTTTGTGAATCACCCGCGCGAGCCGTCGATGCCCAGGCGCTTTTTCATCTGCGCCGTGAGCCGCTGGCGCGCCTTGGCATAGCCTTCCCAGGGATCGGCGGTGAGCGCGTCCATCCGCTCGCGCGCATTGCCGATGTTCCACTGGTCGCCGCGCGTGGTGTCGTCGAGTTCGTCCCAACTGATCGGCATCGACGCGCCCATGCCCGGCCGCGCCCGCAGCGAGAACGCGCAGACCGTGCTGGACCCGCGATTGTTGCGCAGATAATCGACGAAAATTTTATCCTGCCGATTCTGCATGCCCATTTTCGCCGAGAAAAATTTCGGCAGCGTCTTGGCCATGAACTGCGCGACGGCCTGCGAGAAGCCCTTCATCTCGTCCCAGCCTGCCTGCTTGGCGAGCGGCACGACCACATGCAGCCCCTTGCCGCCGCTCGTCTTGCAGAAAGACGTTAGCCCGAGCTCTTCCAGCAAGTCGCGCGTTAGCTTCGCCGCTTCCACCATGCGATCCCAGCCGACGCCCTCGCCCGGATCGAGATCGAACACCATGCGATCCGGCTTCTCGATGTTCGACGCCACCGAGTTCCACGTATGCAGTTCGATCGTGCCCATCTGCGCGGTGCCGACGAGCGCCTGCGCCGATTCGACCGTGAGAAGCGGCGGATGCCCGGGATCGACGTCCGGATGCTGCGTGATATGCGGAATCGCGAGCCGCGCGCTGTGCTTCTGAAAGAACAGTTCGCCGCCGATATCGTCGGGCGCGCGCACGAGCGAAACCGGCCGATCCTGCAAGTGCGGCAGCATCCATTCGGCAATCGACGCGTAGTATTCGACCACATCGATCTTTCTCAGGCCCGTCGACTTGTCGATGACGCGGTCCGGATGGCTGATCTTCACGCCTTCGATTTCGGTCGCGCTCGCGCGGGACTTCGAGGCCGTTGTGGCGGCCGTTGTGGCGGCCGTTTTGGCGGCTGTTTTGGCCGCTGTCTTTTCCGCGGTCTTCGCCGCCGTCTTTCGCGCTTTGGGCGTCACTGTCTTCTCTTCCTCGGCATCGACCTTTTCGGCCGATGCCGGCTCTTCCTTCACGATCTGCCGCGCGGGTTTATCGTCGCGCAGACTGACGAACGATGCTTGTCGCACGATGCGCTCCTTGGTCCATTCCGCGAAATTGCACTCGGCCACGAGTTCGGGCTTCACCCAATGCACCGGCGTGCGGCTGCGTTCCTGCGGCTCTTTCTCGAACGGCATGCGATCCGTCTCGCGCTTGTCGAGCTCCTTCTTGATTGCGACGAGCGTTGCGTGATCGAAGCCGGTGCCCACGCGCCCCGCGTATTGCAGCTTGCCCTTCGCGTCGTACACGCCGAGCAGAAGCGCGCCGAACGCTCCGCGGCTGCCGGACGGCTCCGAGTAACCCGCGACGACGAACTCCTGCCGACGCCGGCACTTGAGCTTGATCCACGAGTTGCTGCGCCCGGAGACATACGTCGAGTCGATCCGCTTGCCGATGATCCCTTCGAGCGCCATGTCGCACGCGCTCTTGAGCAGGTCGTCGGCGCTGAAGGCGAAGTCTTCGGAATAGCGCAAGGCGGGGTCGTCGACCGGTTCGACGATCGCTTTCAATAGCGCACGGCGCTGCACGAGCGGCACGTTGCGCAGGTCGTAGCCGTTCAGAAACGCGAGGTCGAAGAAGTACACGACGATGCCCTGCGGCCGCCCGACATCGAACGCGTTCTGCAGCGCCTGAAAGTCCGGCAAGCCGCGGTCGTCGAGCACGACCGCTTCGCCGTCGAGCCAGCCGCTGTCGATATCGAGCTTCTCCAGCGCCTTCACCTGCTTCGGAAACTTGGCCGTCCAGTCGTTGCCGTTGCGCGTGAAGATGCGGATATCGCTCTTGCCCTTGGTCCGCTCGATGCGCGCGAGCACGCGATAGCCGTCGAACTTGATCTCATAGGACCACTCGTCGCTGGGCGGCGCGGCATCGACCAGGGTGGCGAGTTGCGGCTTCAGGAGCGCGGGGAGCTTGGCCTTTTCGGCGCCTTCTATGGCCGGATCGTGCGACAGCGCCCGCAGCGATTCGCTGTTGCGCGTCGCGACGATATCCGGATGCGCGTGACCGTTCGATGCGTCGCTCGGCGGGCGCGGCACCGTTCTTCGCGCCGCCGGTTTCGCCTTGCGCTCGTTGCGATCGCGCAGTTCGCCGTTTTCGAGCCGCGCGCCGAGCGAGTCGGACAGCACGCTGCCGGGTTTCCTCAGGAGTACGTTGTATTCGGATTCGGGCCGCGCTTCCTCGTCGCGTTCCTTGATGAGGAACCACTGTTCCTTGTCGCCGCTGCCGCGCATGTGACTGCGCACGAGCGTCCAGCCGCCGTGCAGCTTCTCGCCGTCGAGCGTGAACTTGAGCTTGCCCTTCTCGTACTCGCGAGCGGCGTCTTCGGCCGTGCCGGTCTGCGGCGCCCACGTTCCGCGATCCCATACGATGACGCTGCCCGCGCCGTAGTTGCCCTCGGGAATGGCGCCTTCGAACGAGCCGTAGTCGATCGGGTGATCTTCGACATGCACCGCCAGCCGCTTCACCGACGGATCGAGGCTCGGTCCTTTGGGCACCGCCCACGATTTCAGCGTGCCGTCGAGTTCGAGCCGGAAGTCGTAGTGCAGCCGCCGCGCGTCGTGTTCCTGAATCACGAAAGAAAGCGCCTGCGCGGGCGCCTTCTTGCGGCGCGCCGTCTTGCGCGCGGCGGTCTTTTCGCCCGAAGGCTCGGGCGTTTCGTTGAAACGCCGCATCCGCTGATAGGTTTCGAGCTTGCCCGTCATCGTCGTGAAGTCCTTGTGTCGTCCGATGGCGCTTATCTCGCGCTAAGCGCGCTTGCGACGCGCCGTCTTGCGCGCCGGGCGCGCGGGTTCCTCGCTGGCGTCCTTGCCCGCGTCGTCGCCGCCGTCGTCGGCATTGCTTGAGCCGCCGCCGCGCTTCGTTGCGCCGCCTTTCTTCAGGCTACGCTTGAGCAGTTCGGACAAGTCGAGAATGTCTGCGCTCGCCTTCGCCTCGCCGCCTTCCTCGAACTTCATCACTTCGGCGACCTTGCCTTCCTTCACCTTCTTCTCGACGAGCGCCATGATGTCGTCGCGGAAGGTGTCGTGATACTTGGTCGGGTCCCACGAGTCGCTCATGTCGTCGATAAGACGCTTGGCCATGTCCAGTTCCTTCGTCGTGACGCCGGCCTTCTTGGTGTCTTCGTCCGGAAACGTGAACTGGCTGAAGTCGCGCACTTCGTCGCCCCAGCGCAGCGTGTTGAGCGCAAGCGCGGGGCCGACCGGGATCAGCGCGGCAAGATGCTGCTTGTTATGCAGCACGACGCTCGCGATGCCGACCTTGCCGGTATCCTTCAACGCGTCGCGCAGGAGCGCATAGACCTTTTCGCCCTTGCGGTCGGGCGTGAGGTAATACGGCGTGTCGAGCGAAAGGAACGAGATCTCGGGGGCATCGACGAACGAGAGGATATCGACTGTCTGCGTCGATTCGGGATTGGCCGCGCGGATTTCGGCGTCGGTCATCACGACGTACTTGCCCTTCTCGTACTCGAAGCCTCGCACGATGTTGTCGCGCGTGACGTCCTTGCCGGTGTTCTTGTTGATCTGCTTGTAGCCGATAGGATCCATCGACCGTTTATCGAGCAGATTGAAGCCGACCTTCTCCGACTGTGTGGCCGGATAGAGTTGCACAGGCACGTGGACCAGCCCGAAGCTGATCGCGCCTTTCCAGATCATGTGCGGCATCGCGATTACCTCGCTGACGGAACGGTCGATGCGTTGGCGGTTGGCATGTCGGCGGCGCGATCGGGCGCGACGCCATGCGCATCGGTTCTGGTAGCAGGAAGGATGCCAACGATGGGCACCGCCTGTCATTCGCGCCGGTGGGTGACAAAGACCGTTAGTTGCGTGACGGCGTGCCGCGTAGATACGCGGCGCGAGCGGCTTACTTCCGGCTCGCGGTGATGGTCAACTGAGTGCCGTCGTCGAGCGTGACGGTCTTCTTCGAGCCGGTCGACGTCGGCATGCTGAAACGCACGATCTGGCTGACGCGGGAATCGACGGGACACTGCAACGCCTTGCCTGCGACCGTGACCTTGCTTGTGCCCTTCGGCGCGTACGCGCGAAAGCTCAACTGCACGTTGGCCGAGCCGTTGTCCGCGACGACGGGCGCAAAGCGAATCTGCACCTGACGCACGGCTGCGCCGTCTGCGCCACGCGGGATCGACGAAAGCTGAGGGCACCCGTCCGGCACCGCCTGCGCGCCCTTGGGCGCGGACGCCTGCCAGGTGAAGTCGTCGCTCTCGCCGGAGCGGATGGTGCGCGTCTCCTGCTCGTTGCCGAAGGTTTTCGACGTCATCTTGACCGTGTATTTGATCGGCCCGTCGTTGGGCGCTTCGGACAACACGCGGATGCCGGGCGTGGCGTGCGCCGTCGCAAGCAGCCCGCAAGCGACCACGGCTGCACACGCGCCGCGCACTGCGTTCGAGAGTCGATTCATCCGGCATCTCCTGAATAAGCGCGAGAGCAATCCGGCGCGGCGGGCGCCGGATCGGCTTAAGGCGGAGTCAGTCTAGCGCCGAGGATGCGCGGGCTTCGTCGGGGAAAACCCGAGCCCGCGCATGCCGGAAAAATTGCGCCGAAGCGTTTCAGAAACTGGTCATCACCAGCTTGCCGATCGCGCGCCCTTCTTCCAGAAGGCGATGCGCTTCTCGCAGATTCGCGGCGTTGATCTTTCCGAGGTTCTTGCCGAGCGTCGTGCGGATGGTGCCTGCGTCGATCAGCCGCGCCACTTCGGACAACAGCTTGTGCTGCTCGATCATGTCGGGCGTCTGGAACATCGCGCGCGTGAACATGAACTCCCAGTGGAACGCCGCGCTCTTCGCCTTCAGCAGTTCGACGGGAAGCGGCGCCGCGTTCTCGACGATCGTGCAGATGCTGCCCTGCGGCTTCACGACTTCGGCCGCGGCCGGGAAATGCTTGTCGGTGTCGTTGAAGATGAGCACATAGTCGACTTGAAGAATGCCGGCGTCCTTCAGTTGCGCCGGAATGTCCTCGAAGTGATTGACGATGCGATCCGCGCCCAGCTCCGTCGCCCATTTCGCCGACTCGGGCCGCGACGCCGTCGCGATGACGTGCAGCTTCGCCACTTGCTTGGCGAGCTGAATGCCGATCGAACCGACGCCGCCCGCGCCGCCGATGATGAGCACGGTCTTGCCCGCGTCCTTGCCTTCGGCGGACACCTTCAGCCGGTCGAACAATGCTTCCCATGCCGTGAGCGTGGTGAGCGGGAGCGCGGCCGCGTGCGTGAAGTCGAGCGACTTCGGCTTTGCGCCGACGATGCGCTCGTCGATCAGATGGAATTCGCTGTTCGCGCCTTGCCGCGTGATGTCGCCGGCGTAGTACACGGCATCGCCCACTTTGAAGAGCGAGACGTCCGGACCGACGGCTTCCACGACGCCGGCCGCGTCCCAGCCGAGCACGCGCGGCGTTTCTTCGACCTTGTCCTTCGGCGCGCGCACTTTCGTGTCGACAGGATTCACCGCGATGGCCTCGATTCTGACGAGCAGATCACGGCCGGTCGGCGTGGGCTTGTCGAGTTCGATGTCGATGAGCGATTCGGGATTCGAAATGGGCAAGTAACGTGTCAGACCGATGGCTTTCATGATGTGTCCTTGTTGAGGTGACTTTGGATTCTTAATGCAAACGGTGACTGCATCGTAGCGTGCGCCACGCTATCGGAAAACCGCGATAATGCATGAAACATTTTTCGTGGAATCCATCAAATGGCGAGCGACGCTTGGGTTGAAGGACACGCGCGAGACCGGCTCGATTTGCTCGACGTGAGCCTTTTCGTGCGGGCGGCGGCGCTCTCGAACCTGTCCTCGGCCGCGCGGGAGTTCGGCTTGTCGCCGGCCGTGGCGAGCGCGCGCATCGCGGGCCTGGAACGAATGCTGGGCGCGCGGCTGCTGCATCGGACGACGCGGCGCGTGAGCGTCACGCAGGAAGGCGAGATTTTCGCGGCGCATGCGCGCCAGTTGCTCGACGCGGCGGATGCGGCGCGCGCGTCGGTCGGCCGGGCGCTCGCGGAACCGCACGGGAGGCTGCGCGTGACGATGCCCTCATCGCTTGGCCGTCAGCACATCTCGCCGCTGATTCCGGCATTCCTCGCGCAGTATCCAAGCGTGACGATGGACTTGCGCATGACGGATCAGATCGTCGATCTTGTGGATGAAGGCATCGACCTCGCGATACGCATCGGCGCGTTGAAGGACTCGACGCTCGTCGCGCGCAAGCTCGCCAGCAATCGCCGCGTGCTATGCGCGTCGCCCGCTTATCTGGAGAAACACGGCACGCCGCGCCATCCCGCCGATCTGGCACAGCACGAATGCGTGATTCTCGCGGATCAGCGCGACTGGAGTTTCGTGACGCCGACGGGCGTGATCGATGTGCGCGTGTCCGGCCGGCTCGTCACGGACAACGGCGAAGTGATTCGCGATGCGCTCGCGGCGGGCATCGGCATCGGGCTGAAGTCGACGTGGAGCGTGGCGCCGTTGCTGGCGAGCGGAGAACTCGTCACCGTGCTCGATGATTATCCGATCGCGCAGACGGTCGCGATCTGGGCGGTGTATCCGAGTCGCGCGTTCGTTCCGCCGAAGACGCTGGCGTTCATCGAGTTTCTTGCGGGAAGGTTCGGGGAGCCGCCTTATTGGGACGTCGAGCCGGCGGCAGTGATGCGGTAGCGAGTTTTGTGTATTGCCTTTTGCATGCCGCATGCGTCATGCCGCATGCGAAATGCCAAGTATGCCGCCCGGCGTCGAGGTAGCGCCTCGCGCGCGTACATCTCGCGAGGCGGTTCGGCCAGCCGCCGTATTGAGACGTCGAATAGTCTGCGGTCGTGCGGTAGGGAGTTCTGTGTTTTGCATGCTGCGTGCCCTATGCGGCATGCAAGATGCCAATGCGGCTCGCCCGGCGTTGAGGTAGCGCCCCGCCCGTACATCACGCAAAGCGGCTCGGCGAGCCGCCTTATTGGCAAGTCGAGCCGGCTGCGGTGATGCGGTAGCAAGTCTTGCGTTTTGCATGGCTCACGCGCTATGCCGAATGCAAAATGCCAAGGATGCCCGCGCGGCGTCGACGTAGCGCCCCTCGCATACTGCTCGCGAGGCGGTTCGGTCACCCGCCGTACTGAGACGTCGAGTAGGCTGCGGTCGTGCGGTAGGGAGTTCCGCGATTTGCATGCAGCATGCCCTATGCCCCATGCAAGATGCCAACGCTGCTCGCCCGGCGTGAGGTAGCGCCCCGCCCGTACATCTCGCGAAGCGGTTCGGCGAGGTGCCGTATTGGCAAGTCGAGCCGGCTGCGGTCATGCGGTAGCGAGGTTCGCGTTTTGCGTGCCGCATGCCGCACGCCCTATGCCGCATGCAAAATGCCGAGGATGACCGCACGGCGTCGAAACAACACCCGCCCCGTACAATACCTGCTTCCCGCGCCATCGCTCGACAACGAACCGCTCCGATGAACCTCGTCATTCAAAGCCCCGCCCCGATCGCCGATTCGCATTTGCGGCCGCTTGCCGCCCTCGCCCGCTCGCGCACGGCTTCACGTATCGACGACACGCTCTTGCGCCTCGTCGATGCCGATCCGCTTCAACGTCCCGACGTCGATGCCTATTGCGGAACGCACGCGCTCGACTACGCCTACATCGAGCCGCAAGCGCAGCTTTCCGATTTCGGTCTCGTCGCCATGGACATGGACTCGACGCTGATCACCATCGAATGCATCGACGAGATCGCGGACTTTTGCGGGCTGAAGGCCGAAGTCGCCGCCATCACGGAAGCGTCGATGCGCGGCGAGATCAAGGACTTCAATGAAAGCCTCACGCGCCGCGTCGCGCTTTTGCAGGGGCTCGACGCCACGGCGCTCGAACGCGTCTATGAAGAACGCCTGCGACTGTCGCCGGGCGCGGAGCGCATGCTGGAAGGCGCGCGCGCGGCGGGACTGAAGACGCTGCTGGTATCCGGCGGATTCACGTTCTTCACCGAGCGCCTGAAGACGCGCCTCGGACTCGACTACACGCGCGCGAACACGCTCGAAATCGTCGATGGCAAGCTGACCGGCAAGGTCATCGGTAAAATCGTGAATGCCGATGTTAAGGCGCGCACGCTGCTTGAGACGTGCACGAAGATCGGCATCGATCCGAAGCGGGCGATTGCAATGGGCGACGGCTCCAACGATCTGAAGATGATGGCCGAAGCCGGCCTGTCCGTGGCGTTTCGCGCGAAGCCCGTCGTGCGCGAGTCGGCGAGCGTCGCGTTCAACTTCGTCGGACTGGACGGCCTGCTTCGCCTGTTCTAATTACGCGAACGCCTTGCCGAGCGCGGATTCGATGTCCGCGCGCAAATCCGCTTCGTCTTCGAGTCCCACGTAGAGCCGCACGAGCACGCCTTCGTGCGGCCATTGCGACGCGGTGCGCATCGAGCGCACGTTGTAGGGCATCGCGAGGCTATGCGCGCCGCCCCAGCTCCAGCCGATCGAAAACAGTTCGAGCGCCTCGACGAACGCATCGACCTGTTCGGCGCTGTATCGGGCATCCAACACGATCGAGAACAGACCGCCCGCGCCGCCCGAAAAGTCGCGTGCAAAAAACTCGTGGCCGGGGCAATCGTCGAGCGCGGGATGCAACACCGCGGCCACTTCTGTGCGCGTCTTAAGCCACCGCGCGAGCGCGAGCGCGGAGCGGTCGTGCGCTTCATAACGCAGTTTCATCGAAGGCAGGCTGCGCAAGACGAGCGATGCATCGTCCGCCGACACACCGACGCCCAGTCGCATGCGCGCGCGCTTGAGCTTCTTGTGCAATTCGACGTCGCGCGTGATGGTTGCGCCCATCAGAATGTCGCTGCCGCCCGACTGATACTTCGTCAGCGCCTGCACCGAGATATCGACGCCGTGATCGAACGGCTTGAACGCGAGTCCCGCCGAGAACGTGTTGTCGATGGCCGTCACGATGCCGCGTGCCCGCGCGACCGCGGCGATGGCCGGCACGTCCTGCACTTCCATCGTGACCGAGCCGGGCGCTTCGAGCCAGATGAGCTTCGTGTTGGGACGGATCGAATCGGCGATGCCGGCTCCGATCATCGGATCGTAGTAGCTGACTTCGAGCCCGAAGTCGCTCGCGAGCCAGTCCGCATGCTCGCGATTCGGCGAGTACGCGTTGTCCGGCACGAGCACGTGATCGCCCGCTTTCACGAGGCCAAAGTACACGTTGGAGATCGCCGCGAGGCCGGACGGCTGCAAGAGCGCATGCTCGCCGCCCTCGATCGCGGCGAGGCGCTGCGCGAGCGCGATCGTCGTCGGCGTGCCGTGCAGGCCGTAGCGCCACTTCGAGTCGTCGCTCCAGACCAGCGCGCGCATGGTCGCGAGATCCGGAAAAACGACCGTCGAGGCCCGCGCCACCGGCACGGAGAACGACTCGAAGCCGGGCGTGATGCGGTCGTCCGGCTGGACGATGCGCGTTTGCAGGTCTCGGTCCTTGCTGCTGAAATCGGTCATGGGCTGGCTGTCAGCGTGGATGAAAGAAGGCGTTATTCGCCGATGATGACGTTCGTCGTGCCGCCCACGGCGTTCGGCGGCGAGGAAGGCAACGCAGGCGGCGCGGGTTCGAGCGAAGGCGCGGCGGGCGCAGCGGCGGCGCCGGTGCTGACCGGCGCGCGAGGCAGCGTCACGCCAGCGACGGCAGGCCGCATTTCGAAAGGCTGCGCGTTCGAATCGTCCGGGTCCATGCGTTCGCCCGAGACGCTTCCGTCCGCCTCGAACTTGCCGACCCAGTTGCCGGTGATGTGCGTCCCGTCGTTCGACTCCTCGATTTCGAGCGTTTCGCCGTCGCGGTCGCCCGCCACGAGAATCACCGTCGGGCTGCCGGCGAAGCGATACTCGCCGTGCACGCCGGACGCGTCGTCGGTCTTGGCGCCGAGCTTCATCTCGATCTGCTTGCCGCCGAGCGTGCCCACGTAGCGCGGGAAGCGCGCGTACTCCGGATTCGGCGCGAGCGGCTTTTGCGGCGGCAGCGCGAGCGTCCGGATCGCCTTGTCGGCGCCATATGATTCGCCGCTCGGCGCGCTCCGGGCGCTCGCGGACGCCGACGCCGATGCATCCGGCGGCATCGGCGAATTGCAGCCCGCGAGCGCGAGCGCGACGAACACAGCGGCGGTCATCGTCAGCGCGGCCCGCAAGCCCGGCCGCTTCGTTGCTTCTGTCATCCTTCTTTCCTTCGATACCACGTCAGATACGCTCGAAGATCGCGGCGATCCCCTGCCCGCCGCCGATGCACATGGTCACGAGCGCGTAGCGCCCGCCGATGCGCTGGAGTTCGTACAGTGCCTTCACCGTGATGAGCGCGCCCGTCGCGCCGATCGGATGCCCGAGCGAAATGCCCGAGCCGTTCGGGTTCACCTTCGCGGGATCGAGCCGCAGTTCCTGCGTGACCGCGCACGCTTGCGCGGCGAACGCTTCGTTGGCTTCGATCACGTCGAGATCGTCGACGGAAAGCCCCGCGCGCTCCAGCACCTTGCGCGTGGCCGGCACCGGGCCGATGCCCATGATGGTCGGATCGACGCCCGCGTGCGCGTACGCGACGAGCCGCCCGAGCGGCCGCGCGCCGCGCTTTTCCGCGACGCCGCGTTCCATCAGCACGACGGCTGCCGCCGCGTCGTTGATGCCCGACGCGTTGCCCGCCGTCACCGTGCCGTTCTCCTTCGCGAACACCGGCTTCAGCTTCGCGAAGTCTTCCGCCGTCGCGTTCATGCGCACGTGCTCGTCGCGGTCGAACACGGTATCGCCCTTCTTCGATGCCAGCGTGATCGGCAGAATCTGCTCCTTGAAGTAGCCGGATTCGATGGCGTTGGCCGCGCGACGGTGCGATTCCAGCGCGAGCGCGTCCTGCGCCTCGCGCGTGATGCCGTACTTGTTCGCGACGTTCTCCGCCGTCACGCCCATGTGAATTTTGTGGAACGGGTCGTTGAGCGCGCCGAGCATCATGTCGACGACGCGCGCATCGCCCATGCGCTGGCCGAAGCGCGCGGCGGGCATCACGTACGGCGCGCGGCTCATGCTTTCCGCGCCGCCGCCGATGGCGATGTCCGCATCGCCGAGCAGGATGGACTGCGCGGCCGACACGATTGCCTGCAAGCCCGAGCCGCACAGCCGGTTCACGGTGAGCGCGGGCGCGTGCTGCGACACCCCTCCGTCGAGCGCGGCGACGCGCGCGAGATACATGTCGCGCGGCTCGGTCTGGATCACGTTGCCGAACACGACGTGTCCGACTTCCTCGCCCGCGACGCTCGCGCGCGACAGCGCCTCGCGCACCACGCGCGCGCCGAGATCGGTCGGCGCGAAATCCTTCAGCGCGCCGCCGAAGTCGCCGATTGCCGTCCGTACGCCGCTTGCCACAACCACTTCGCGTTCCATGTCGTCTCCTTTTCCTATCGAGTGATGTTTCGAAAGCTCACGCCAGCGCGCGTTCGACGGCCGCCCGGTCCGGAATCGGCGCGACCGCGCCGAAGCCTTGCGTCGACAAGGCCGCCGCCGCGTTCGCGTAGTGCGCGGCCGCGAAAGGATCGTCGCCCGCGACGAGCCGCGCGATGAACGCGCCGCCGAAGCAATCGCCCGCGCCGGTCGCATCGACCGCATTCACGACGCGGCCCGGCACCACGCGCCGCTCGTCGGGCGTCGCGATATACGCGCCTTCCGGGCCGAGCTTCATCGCGACGATGGTCGGACCGAGCGCGAGCAGCGTGTCGACGATCGCGTCTTTGTCTTCGTGGCCCGTGAGCACGGTGACGTCGTCCCAGCTCGGCAGGCAGATATCGCTCTGGCGGATCGCTTCGAGCATCACCGCGCGGGCGCGCGCGAGCGGCCAGAGCTTCAGGCGCAGGTTCGTGTCGAAGCTGACCCGCACGCCGTTGCTGCGCGCATGGTCGATGGCCGCGAACGCGGCATCGCACGCGCTCACACCGATGGCGAGACTAATGCCCGACAGATGCACGACTTTTGCCGCCGCGATCATGTCGAGCGGCAAATGCGACGGCGCATAGCGGCTCGCCGCCGACCCCGCGCGCAGATAGTCGAAGCGATGCCCGCTCGCGCCGTGCGACACGAAATAGACGCCCGTTGGCGCGTCCGGATCGACGCGAACGGCGGACGTATCGACGTTTTCCGCGCGCCACAGATCGAGCAGCAGTTGCCCGAAACCATCGTTGCCGACGGCCGAAACGAAGCCCGTCGCCGCGCCCTGCCGCGCCGCCGCGATCAGAAAGTTCGATACGTCGCCGCCGAAACCTTGCAGATACGTCGGCTCGTCGCGTCTCGCCTGATTGAACTCGATCATCGCCTCGCCGAGCGCGAGGATGTGCGGCGCGTGGGGCGTCTTCGGGGTCATCGATCAGACCTCGCCCCAGAGATCGTGCCCGTCCGCGCCCGTGATCTTCACCGAGACGAAGTCGCCTGCCTTGTAGCGCTTCGACGCCTTCGTCGGCGGCGCGATATACACGACGCCGTCGATTTCCGGCGCATCCGCCGCCGTGCGCCCGATGCCGCCTTCCGCGCTGATTTCATCGACAAGCACCTTCAGCGTCTTGCCGACCTTCTTCTTCATGCGCTTCGCCGACAGTTCCTCGGCCAGTTCCATGAAGCGCGCGCGGCGTTCCTCGCGCACGTCGTCGGGCAGCGCGCCGTCGAGCTCATTTGCGGTGGCGCCTTCGACCGGCGAATACGCGAAGCAGCCAACGCGATCCAGATCCGCTTCCTCGATGAAGTCGAGCAGCGTCTGGAACTGCTCTTCCGTCTCGCCCGGAAAACCTGCGATGAACGTGCTGCGAATCGTCAGATCGGGGCACATCGCGCGCCATGCCTTCACGCGCTCCAGCACCTTTTCGGCGTTGGCCGGGCGCTTCATGCGCTTGAGCACTTCGGGATGCGCGTGCTGGAACGGAACGTCGAGATACGGCAGCACGTGGCCCTTGAGCGGCCCTTCCGCCATCATCGGGATGACTTCATCGACGCTCGGATACGGATAGACATAATGCAGGCGCACCCACGCGCCGTATTGCGCGGCGAGTTCGCCCAGCGCGCCGACGAGTTCGGTCATGCGCGTCTTGAGCGGCTTGCCGTTCCAGAAGCCGGTGCGGTACTTTACGTCGACGCCGTACGCGCTCGTGTCCTGCGAGATGACGAGCAGTTCCTTCACGCCCGACTTGAAGAGATTCTCGGCTTCGAGCATCACTTCGGCGACGGGGCGCGATACGAGATCGCCGCGCATCGACGGAATGATGCAGAACGTGCAGCGATGGTTGCAGCCTTCGGAAATCTTGAGATACGCGTAATGGCGCGGCGTGAGCTTGATGCCGGCGGGCGGCACGAGATCGACGAACGGATCGTGCGGCTTCGGCAAGTGCGCGTGCACCGCGTTCATCACTTCGTTGGTCGCGTGCGGGCCGGTCACGGCCAGCACCTTCGGATGCACTTCTTCGATGAGCCCGCTGCCGCTCGCGCTCTTTTTCGCGCCGAGGCAGCCGGTCACGATGACCTTGCCGTTTTCGTTGAGCGCCTCGCCGATGGCGTCGAGGCTTTCCTGCACCGCTTCGTCGATGAAGCCGCACGTATTGACGACGACGAGGTCGGCGCCGTCATAGCTGCCGGAGATTTGATAACCCTCGGCGCGCAACTGGGTGATGATCTGCTCCGAATCGACGAGGGCTTTCGGGCAGCCGAGGCTGACCATGCCGATCTTCGGCGCGGAGTGGGTCTTGACGATTGAATCTGGGGAATTTTTCACGGGGAAACGGTCGGATGAGGGGCGTCGCCGGACGCACGAGGCCAATCCCGTATTTTACCCCGGAGCATCCGTGAAAGCCCTTCCGGGCCGGCTCGCCCGAAGCGAGGACGCCCGGCTTGCCTACTTCTTGTCCCCTGACGGCGCAGTCGGCGTCGGGAACGGGAACGTGTTGAACATCGTCTTCGCCTGATTCTGCATCTGCTCCTGCATCTGCACGAACATGTTCTTCGACTGCTCGATGTAGCTCGTCATCATGCCCTGCATCATCGGGGCCTGCATGTTCATGAACTGCGACCAGACTTCCGGATTGAGCGCGTTGCCGTCGTAGATGCCCTTGCTTTGCTCCGAGAGCTTCTGCTGGATGTCGATGAACGCCTGAATGTTCTTCTCCAGATACGTGCCCATCATGCCCTGCATGGCGTGGCCGTAGAAGCGGATGATCTGCGAGAGCATCACCGAGGAGAACATCGGCAAGCCGCCGCTCTCTTCTTCCAGAATGATCTGCAAAAGGATGCTGCGCGTCAGGTCGTCGTTGGACTTGGCGTCGAGCACCTTGAAGTCTTCCTGATCGAGCACGAGCTGCTTCACGTCGGACAACGTGATGTAGGTGCTCGTCTCCGTGTCATAGAGCCGCCGGTTCGGATATTTTTTGATGAGTCGTTCGGCGGATTTCTTTGTAGTAGTCGTGGTGGTCATTGAACGCCTTCAAAACGCGAGACTTTACTGCGATGGCAGCAAGCATGTCTTGCGTTGTCGCAAAAAAGCGTTGCTGCGGGTTCGCCGCATCGTTGATGTATCCGGCAGGCGGCATTCGCCGGCGCGGGCGCCCCATGCGCCCCGCCGGCGATCGCGGCCCGTCAGCCCATGTGCAAGCCACCGTTGAGCGAGAAATCCGCTCCGGTGGAGAAACCCGATTCCTCCGACGCGAGCCACGCGACGATCGAGCCGATCTCGTCCGGCGTGCCGAGACGCCGCACCGGAATGGTCGCGACGATCTTCTCCAGCACTTCCGGGCGAATGGACTTCACCATGTCCGTGCCGATATAGCCCGGCGAGACCGTGTTGACCGTCACGCCCTTGGTCGCCACTTCCTGCGCGAGCGCCATCGTGAAGCCGTGAATGCCGGCCTTGGCCGTCGAATAGTTCGTCTGGCCGAACTGGCCTTTCTGCCCGTTCACCGACGAAATGTTGATGACCCGGCCCCATCCGCGCTCGACCATGCCGTCGATCACCTGCTTCGTGACGTTGAAGAGGCTCGTCAGATTGGTGTCGATGACCGCGGTCCAGTCCTCGTGCGTCATCTTGCGGAACACGACATCGCGCGTGATACCCGCGTTGTTCACGAGCACATCGACCTCGCCGACTTCGGCCTTCACCTTGTCGAACGCGTTCTTGGTCGATTCCCAGTCGCTGACGTTGCCTTCGGAGGCGATGAAGTCGAAGCCGAGCGCCTTCTGGTCTTCGAGCCATTTCACCCGGCGCGGCGAGTTCGGCCCGCAGCCTGCCACGACCGTGAAGCCGTCCTTGTGGAGCCGCTGGCAAATGCTGGTGCCGATGCCGCCCATCCCGCCCGTTACATACGCTACGCGCTTCGTCATGCTCGACTCCCTTTTCGTTATGCGGTGCGCGCCCGAAGGCGCCGCCCGCTTGTCCCTTGCTTTGTTACGACGCGGCTTGCAGCCGCTTGCCGTGTTACAGCCGCTCGACCGCCAGCGCGACGCCCATGCCGCCGCCGATGCACAGCGACGCCAGGCCCTTCTTCGCGTCGCGCTTTTGCATTTCGTGCAGCAGCGTGACCAGAATGCGGCAGCCCGATGCGCCAATCGGATGCCCGATTGCAATCGCTCCGCCGTTCACGTTGATCTTTTCCTGATCCCAGCCCATCTGCTTGTGCACCGCCAGCGCCTGCGCGGCGAACGCTTCGTTGATCTCCATCAGGTCGAGATCGTCGATGCTCCAGCCCGCGCGTTCCAGACAGCGCTTCGATGCCGGCACCGGACCCATGCCCATGATCTTCGGATCGACGCCCGCGCTCGCGTACGCCTTGATGCGCGCGAGCGGCGTGAGCCCCAGCGCTTCGGCCTTCTTCGCCGACATCACGACCACAGCCGCCGCGCCGTCATTGATGCCCGATGCGTTCGCCGCCGTCACCGTGCCTTCTTTCGAGAACGCGGGCTTCAGTCCCGCGAGCGCTTCGGCGGTGACGCCGTGGCGCACGAATTCGTCCGTGGCGAACTGGATCGGCTCGCCTTTGCGCTGCGGAATCGACACCGGCACGATTTCGTCGTTGAAGCGGCCGGCCTTCTGCGCGGCTTCCGCCTTGTTCTGCGAAAGCGCCGCGAACGCGTCCTGCGCTTCGCGCGTGATGCCGTATTCCTTCGCGACGTTTTCTGCGGTGGTGCCCATGTGGTAGTTGTTATAGACGTCCCAGAGGCCATCGACGATCATCGAGTCGATGAGCTTCGCATCGCCCATGCGGAAGCCGTCGCGCGAGCCGGGCAGCACGTGCGGCGCGGCGCTCATGTTCTCCTGGCCGCCCGCGACGATGATCTCGGAATCGCCCGCGATGATCGCGTTGGCCGCGAGCATCACTGCCTTGAGGCCCGAGCCGCAGACCTTGTTGATCGTCATTCCGGGGACCATCTCCGGCAAGCCGGCCTTGATGACCGACTGGCGCGCCGGGTTCTGGCCCGAGCCCGCGGTCAGCACCTGACCCAGAATGACTTCGCTGATTTGCTCGGGCTTCAGACCCGCGCGTTCGAGCACCGCGCGAATCACCGTCGCGCCCAGTTCCGGCGCTGCGATCTTCGCAAGCGAGCCGCCGAATTTGCCGACCGCGGTGCGCGCGGCCGATACGATCACTACGTCAGTCATTTCCGTTTCCTTTGGCATCGAATGTTAGAGCGGTGTGGCTGCGGCCGATCCGTTCGCGTCGGTCAACTGTCGCGCTTGAGGACGTAACGGCCCGGAGCCGCCTCGATCACAGGATAATCCTTCGAGCCGAGCCCTGCGCTCGCCTTCTGCTGCTCGCCGGACTGCTTGGCGAGCCACTGCGTCCACGTCGGCCACCAGCTGCCGGGATGCTCGCTCGCGGCCTCGAACCAGGCGTCGGCGGTTTCCGGCAGGCGCTCGCCCGCGCTGTCCAGCATCCAGAAACTGCGCTTGTTCTTCGACGGCGGATTGATCACGCCCGCGATATGCCCCGAAGCGCCGAGCACGAAGGTCTGCGGCCCGGAGAGCAGCGGCGCCGAAGCATACGCCGATTTCCACGGCACGATATGGTCTTCGCGCGAACCGTAGATGAATGTCGGCGTCGTGATGGTCGACAAGTCGATGGGCACGCCCAGCACCGTCACCGCGCCCGGCTCGCGCAGCTTGTTCTCCAGATACGTGTTGCGCAGATACCAGACGCACATGGGACCGGGCAGATTCGTCGAATCGCTGTTCCAGAAGAGCAGATCGAACGCTTGCGGCGTGCGGCCCTTCAAGTAGTTATCGACGACGTAGTTCCACACCAGATCGTTCGGGCGCAGATACGAGAACGTGTTGGCGAACTCGATGCCGCGCATGAGTCCCGGCGGCGCGCCGTTCTTGCCGCCGATGGTCTGCTCGCGCATCGCCACGTGCGCCTCGTCGACGAAGACGTCGAGCACGCCCGTGTCGGAGAAGTCGAGCATCGAGGTGAGCAAGGTCATCGACGCGGCCGGCTCGTTGCCGCGCGCCTTCTCGACGGCGAGCGCGGTTGCGAGCAGCGTCCCGCCGATGCAGAAGCCGAGCGTATTGATCTTGTCCGCGCCGGAGATGTCGGAGACGACGCTCATCGCCTGCATCACGCCTTCGCCGACATAATCGTCCCATGTCTTGTGAGCAATGGACTGGTCCGCATTGCGCCACGAGATCATGTACACCTGCTGGCCGGATTCGAGCGCATGACGCACCAGCGAGCCTTCCGGCGAAAGATCGAGGATGTAGAACTTGTTGATGCACGGCGGCACGATCAAGAGCGGCCGCGCATACACCTTCGGCGCGAGCGGCTTGTACTGAATGAGCTGCATGAGCTCGTTCTCGTACACGACCGCGCCTTCGGTCGTCGCGACGTTTTTGCCGATGGCGAACACCGATTCGTCCGACTGCGAGATCTTGCCGCGCTGCATGTCGTTGAGCAGGTTCAGCATGCCCTGGCGCAGACTTTCGCCCTTGCTTTCGATGAGCGCCTTCTGCGCCTCGGGATTCAGCGCGAGATAGTTGCTCGGCGCGGCCGCGGCGGCCCACTGCTGCACGGCGAAGCGAATGCGCTCGCGCGTCTTCGGGTCGCTCTGCACGGCGTCGGCGAGTTCCTGAAGATAGCGCGCGTTCAGCAGATACCATGCGGCCGTGAATGCGAATGCGGGCGTCGATTGCCACGCGGTGTCCTTGAAACGCCGATCCTTGAGCGCGGCCGGATCGATGCTCTGTCCGCTCGCCTGTTTCATCAGTTCGCCGACGTCGCGCGTGTAGTCGCTTTGCAGTTGATGCAAGCGCTCGGGCGCGATGGCCGCCGTCGGAATCTTCGGCAACGTCGGCAGGCCCTGCATCGCCGCGCCGAAGCCCGGCATGCTGCTCGCGAGCTTCGCGAATTCGGCGAGACCGTTCATCTTCGCGAGGTCCGGCATCTGCGGCATGCTCGCGATGGTGGGAAAAGCGGTCGGAAAAGCGGTCGGGAATCCACCGGGAAGCGCACCGGGAAGTCCGCCGAAACCTTGGAACGGGAAGCCGCCGAACGCGGAAGAAGGCGAAGCGCCGCCGTTCGCGGACGCGCCGTCAGCCGGCGGATTCGCCGGATTCGTCTGTTGAGTGAATTTCGCCCACTGCGCCGGATCGGCGACCGCGCGCCACGCATTCAGCCATTGCTCGAACGCCTGCTGTACGCCTGCCGTGTTGTCGGCTGCTGGCTGCGCCGCGGTGCTGTCTTCGGCGGCGGTACGGGAGCGGGAAGATGATGAGGATGTTTTGGAAGCCATACCCGCCTTTGACCTCTGAGTCTCGAAAGACTGATTGCTGATGCAGGCATTGCCGGGCCGTCTCGGCCAGCGCGCGAAAGTATGGGTGCGCCTTTGCGCGCCGGGCGGGAGTCCGCCCTCGCTACGCCGTGCCCGATTGAACACAATTCTGGGAACATTCTTGCGCTTGGGCGTCAAGCATGTCAATGCTTCGTCCCGATTTTGCCGCAGTGCGATGTTTTTATAATTATCGTTTTCCCCCATGAAAGAAATGCCTCTTTGCCGCGCGGTTTCGGGCGTTCGGTGATGCGGCTTTTCCGATCAATCGGCGAGCCAGATCATCGCGGCCATGCGGCCCGTCACGCGGTCGCGCCGGTAGGAATAGAAGCGCGTTGCTTCGGTCACGGTGCAATGCGTGCCACCGTGAATGCGCGCCGCGTCGATACCGATCTCGGCCAGCCGCAACCGCGCGAGCGCGTAAATATCCGCGAAGTATTTGCCGGGCGTGTCGGCCGCCTTGAACGCGGCGGCGGTCGCATCCCGGCTTTGCGCCCGACTCGCGGCGACGAACGCGTCGAGCACGTCTTCGCCGACTTCGAACGCATTCGGTCCGATGGC
The DNA here is from genome assembly GCF_902833455.1 of Caballeronia sp. BCC1704. Taxonomy (NCBI): domain Bacteria; kingdom Pseudomonadati; phylum Pseudomonadota; class Betaproteobacteria; order Burkholderiales; family Burkholderiaceae; genus Caballeronia; species Caballeronia sp. BCC1704. Next base: position 1,943,707 of record NZ_CADFFT010000001.1, read on the forward strand.
CGGTCCGAGGTAAGCGTTAAGTGCCGATGCTGGCGCGCCCGCGAGCGCCGCCACGCGCTCGCCCGTCTTCTCGACGATACCGCCCGCGAGCCCGCGCCAGCCCGCATGCGCCGCGCCAACCGCGCGGCCTTCGTCATCGCAGAAAAGCACGGGCAGGCAGTCCGCCGTCATCACGACGCAGACGATGCCCGCGCGATCCGTCACGCTCGCGTCGGCGCGCGTCGGCCCTGACGCGCGTGCCTCGATGACGGCGTGAGCGTCTTCCACTTGCGTGCCGTGGATCTGTTCGAGCCACGCGGCGTCGCGCGCGCCGGTCAGCGCGAGCGCGCGGCGGCGGTTCTCCTGCACGGCGGCGGGCGCATCCCCGGTCGAAAGACCGAGGTTCAAACCGCCCGCTTGCGGCGCGCCGCCGTCATACGGCGCCTCGCTCACGCCGCCCGCGCGCGTCGTCACGAAGGCGTGGACGCGCGGCGCCACGCGCCATTGCGGCCAGAGGCAGTGTTTCGGGTCCAATGCGTGTGGCTGAGCCGCGTGCGAATCGGTCATGCTTCGTCGTCCTCGTAATCGTCGTCTTCGTCTTGCTTGTCTTCCTCCCAGTCTTCGTCCGCCTCGTAGACCTGCACGAACTCCTCGTCTTCGTCTTCGTCGTCGAATTCCGCTTCGTCTTCGCGTCCGAATCCGAGTGCGGCGGCGAGCGCGGTCATATCCTCGGGCACGTCGGCGCGCCAGTACACGGCCTTGCCCGTCACCGGATGGATCAGGCCGAGCCGCCATGCATGCAGCGCCTGCCGCGCGAAGCCGTCCGGCAGCGGCGTCACCGAACGCTTGCCGCGCGCGCGCCCGTAGACCGGATCGCCCAGAAGCGGATGTCCGACGTGCGCGCAATGCACGCGAATCTGGTGCGTGCGGCCCGTTTCGAGATCGCAATGAATGGCGCTCACCGGCTGGCCTTGCCACCTCGCCCGGTCGATGGTGCGAAAGTGCGTGCGCGCGGGCTTGCCTGCCGCGCTCTGCACGACCGCCATGCGCGTGCGTTCGCGCGGATCGCGGCCGATGGGCGCGTCGATGGTGCCGTCCTCCGGCATGGTGCCCCACACGAAAGCGACATAGCGGCGCTTCACCGTGCGCGCCTGCAACTGGCGCACGAGGTCCGTTTGCGCTTCGAGCGTGCGCGCCACGACCATCAGCCCGGACGTCTCCTTGTCGAGCCGATGCACGATGCCCGCGCGCGGCAAGCCGGCCGCGGCACTGCCGTAACGATGCAGCAGGCCGTTCAGCAGCGTGCCGCTCCAGTTGCCGGCCGCGGGATGCACGACCATTCCCGCGGGCTTGTTGATGACGACGAGCGCGTCGTCTTCGTACACGATGTCGAGCGGCACCGGCTCGGGCGTGAAGGCGAGTTGCTCAGGCAACAGGTCCGGGACGAGCGAAATGGTCGCGCCGAGCGGCACCGGCTGGCGCACTTTCGCGCTCGCGCCGTCGACCAGCACGCGGCCCTCTTCGATCCAGCTTTGCAGACGGCTGCGCGAAAACTCTGGGAAAACCTTGGCAAGCACCTTATCGAGCCGGTCGCCCGCGAGTTCGTCGGGCACGCGCGCCGTGCGAGGCCCGTCGGCGCCTTGTTGCGGGCCCGCGCCGGCTTCCGATTCGGGGAAAGCCGAGTCGTCGCCGTTGGCGCATGGGCTATAATCTTTGAGTTGGTCTTTGGTACGACGAGTACTTGAGCGAGTCATGTGAACGAGAGATTGACGGGAAGCAGACCGCGGTCTCTATCGAAGCCGACAGGAAGCCGACAGCCTGACGAGTCATCACGCGCGACCGTTGCGAATGACGAAACGGGGCGAAACGAGGCGATCGACCGAGCAGCGCGCCGCGCGCAAAAGACTGCACCGGAAGCACTGCCGCACACAGTTGGAATCAGTTAAGAAGCAAGCCAGAAATCAGCCCAGGAAATGCAAGCACTGATGCGAGCCTTCAACACCATTCATCACGCGATGCAGCGATCGATCAAGTATCTGGCGCTGGCCGCGAGCGTCGCCATCGTCACGGCCTGCCACGGCCTGCCCGAGAAAACCGACGAAACGGCAACGTGGAATAACAACAAATTATATACGGAGGCCCAGGACGCGCTATCCGGCAGCGACTGGGGCAAGTGCGCCAAGTATTTCGAGGCGCTCGAAGGCCGCGACCCGTTCGGCCACTTCGCGCAGCAGGCGCAGATCAACGTCGCGTACTGCAACTGGAAGGACGGCGAAACCGCCTCGGCGGATCAGGCCATCGACCGTTTCATCCGCCTGCATCCGGATCATCCGGATATCGCGTATGCGTATTATCTGAAGGGCATGATCCACTTCAACGACGACCTCGGTCTCTTCGGCCGCTTTTCCGGCCAGGACATGAGCGAGCGCGATCCGAAGTCGCTGCGCGAGTCGTATGACGCGTTCAAGGTGGTCGTCGACAAGTATCCGCAAAGCAAGTACGCGCCGGACGCCGCCCAGCGCATGCGCTATATCGTGAACGCGCTGGCTTCGCATGAAGTTCATGCCGCCGATTACTATTTCCGCCGTGGCGCGTATGTGGCCGCCATCAACCGGGCGCAACTCGCCATTCGCGAATACAAGAACGCCCCGGCGACCGAAGACGCGCTGCACATCATGATGTTGTCGTATCAGAGGCTCGATCAGCCGCAACTCGCCGACGACACCAAGCGCGTGCTCGCCGCGACGTTCCCAGACAGCCCGTATGTCACCGGCAAGCGTCGTCCGGGCACGGACAAGCCCTGGTATCAGATCTGGTAATGCATGTCGAACGGCCGGCGCGCTTGCGCCGGCTTCGTTTGCAAGGGCGTTGAATCGCCCTATTTTTTCGTCCAGATTTTTGCCATTTGGCAACGAAGTCCGGCAACAGAATCCCGCAACAAAATTTAGCAATCCTGAAGGCGTTCGCAGGCATCCGTGCGAAGCGAGCCCTCGTCTGCAACACGTTTTCTGCAAGAGACCAGCATGGCTGTAACGGTTCCGCGCACCCAGCGCGACGCATTTCTCGACACGATGGATTCCTTGCTGCCCTGGCCGACGCTATGCGCGATCGTTCAGCCGAACCTCGAGGCGCGGGTGCACACCGAGCGCATGCTGCGGATTTGCCTGCTGCAAAGCTGGTTCGGTCTGTCCGACCGTGATTGCGCGGACGCGCTCATCGACAGCATCGGCCTTCAGCGGTTCGCGCGTATCGACGCCGAACGCGACGGCTTTCCCGACGCGCGCGCCATCCGTGAGTTTCGCGGTGAGTTGCAGTCGCGCGAACGGGCGCAGCCGTTGGCGGCCGAGGTCAACCGCGTGCTGGAGTCGAACGGCATCCGCGTCAAGCCGGGCGCGATCGTCAACGCCCGCATTTTCGCCGACGCGCCGACGCGACGCGACGAAACCGCGCCAAAGCCCGTCGCCAGCAAAGCTGCGGCGCGCCCGAGCTTTGGCGGCGCATACGGCCGTGAATCGATGCGCGTGCGCCTCGCGCGTGGCGCCGACGAGGCCGCAGCCGAGCGCGCCGCGCGGCTCGCTCAGGCGATCTTCAACGTGCGCAGCGTCGCGGAAGGCTAGTCGGCCAGTTCCACCGCCGAGCTGCGCGAATCGCTGAAGAACGCGCGCACGACATCGAGCTCGCGCGTGCGCTTGAACGGCGGCAGGCTTTGCCAGATGCGCCGTCCGTACGGTTTGTCGACGAGGCGCGTGTCGCAGATCATCAGCACGCCGCGATCCGTTTCCGCGCGAATCAGTCGACCCGCGCCCTGCTTCAGCGTGATGACCGCCTGCGGCAACTGATGCACGGCGAACGGGCTCAGCCCTTTTTTTGTGAGCGCATCGAGCCGCGCGGCCAGCACCGGATCGTCCGGCGGCGCGAACGGCAGCTTGTCGATCACGACGAGCGAGAGCGCATCGCCGCGCACATCGACGCCTTCCCAGAAGCTCTGACTACCCACGAGAATCGCGTTGCCGTAGGCGCGGAAACGGTCGAGCAGTTCCGTGCGGCTCGCATCGCCCTGAACCAGCAGCGGATTCTGCCAGCCGCGCCGCTCGATCACGTCGCGCAGGCGCGCCGAAATGCGGTCGACTGCGCGCAGCGTCGTGCACAGCACGAACACGCCGCCGCCCGCCGCTTCGATCACGGGCAGCGCCGCCTCGAAGACGGCATCCGTGAACTGGGGCGACGACGGCTGCGGCAGATTGCGCGGCACGTACAGCAACCCTTGCGTCGGATAATCGAACGGGCTCGGCAGCGTCATGGAACGGCGAGCGTTCAGGCCCATTTGCGCCGCGTAGTGCGTGAAGTCGCCGCGCACCGAAAGCGTCGCGGACGTGAAGATCCACGCACGCGGCACGCCCGCGCGCTGCTTCGCGAAAATCGGCGCCACGGATAGCGGCGTCTCGTGCAACTGCACCGTGTGCGAGAACACCTCCACCCAGCGGACCATCTCGTTCGGCTCGTCCTTCGCCGTTTGTTGCGCGGTGTCTTCGTCGTCCGCGACGGCGCGTTCGAGCGGCGTCGGCGGCGTGGTCCAGCCCGCGAGCAAGTCCTGCAACTCGCGCGCGCGCCGCACGAGCGCCTGCAGCGATTCCGCCCGCTCCGCATGCGACGACAAGGCCGCCGCGAGCGCATCGAGATGCGTTTCGAGCGTGTCGAGCGCCTCGAAGAGCGGATGCCCGTCCGGAAGCTGGCCGAGCGAAAAGCGCGCCGAATCTTCCTTGAACGCGAGCCGCAGATCACGCGCCGCCCGCTCCAGCGCCGCGCCGAGCTTGGTCCAGTCCGCCGCGTCGCGCGCGTGGCTCAACCCCTCCGCGACGGTGTCGCGCGCCAGTTCCAGCAGTTGCGTCGTGGAAAGCGTCTCGCCGAAGAAGAGCGTCGCGGTCTCGGGCAACTGATGCGCTTCGTCGAATATGATGGTGTTGGCCATCGGCAGCAATTCGGCCATGCCGGTATCGCGCAACATCACGTCGGCGAAAAACAGATGGTGATTCACCACGACGATATCGGCCTGCTGCGCCTCCTTGCGCGCCTGCATCACGAAGCAGTCCTTGTAGTGCGGACACTCCTGACCGAGGCAGTTGTCGCGCGTGGACGTGACCATCGGCCAGACGGGCGAGTTTTCGGGGACGCTCGCGAGTTCGGCCTTGTCGCCCGTGCGCGTGATTTTCGCGAAGCGGACGATCTCTTGCAGATGCGACGTGTCCTGGCGCGACGGCAGCCGGCCGTTGTCGGCGGTGCGCTCCAGATAGTAGTGACAGAGGTAGTTCGCGCGGCCCTTGAGCATCGCGACCGAAACCGGCACGGCGAGCGCGTCGCGCACGGTTGGGATATCGCGCTGGAAAAGCTGATCCTGCAAATGCTTCGTGCCCGTCGAGACGATGACCTTGCCGCCCCACAACATCGCGGGAACGAGATACGCGTAGGTCTTGCCCGTACCGGTGCCGGCCTCGACGATCAACGTGTTCTCGCCGCCGTCGATGGCGGCCTTCGCGGTCGCGATGCCGACGTCGTCAGCCGTCTCGTCGTCGGGTGCATGCGGCTTGTCCGACGGCCCGAGCTTGCGCGCGGGGCGGCGCTGCGCTTCGAACATCGCGGGCTCGGGCATGGCGCGGCCGGACGCTTCCATCGCCGCAGCGACCGAGCGCGCCATTTCGATCTGCGATGCGCGCGGCCGATAGCCGTCTATGGCGCGGGCGAGCAGGCCATCGGCGGAAAAGATCGCATCGAGTTCGACGCTGCGTTTGTTCGTCAGCGCGAGCGGCGCGCTCGCGGCATCGGACGGTTGGGCGGGAGAGTTCAAAGGGAGCCTGATCCTGCGAATACTGCGGTTTCGTGCCGTGCGCCACGCACGCAAGCGCCACGCGCCGGCGATCTCTGCGCCACGCGTCGGGGCCGCTCAGTGCGGGTCCGTGTCCAGCTGCAATTGCAGCAGCAGGATGGTGTCTTTCACCTTGAGCTTGCGCTTTTTCAAGCGCCGCAGCTCGAGGTCGTCGATGCCGGACAGCTTGCCGATGAGCGTGTCCAGACCGCGATGCTCGTCCTGCAATTGCGCGATCCGGTCGCGGATCATCGCGGCATCCGCTGCGGTTTGTCGGGGTGCGTTCAAGCGTTGCTGCATGCTCGCCTCCTGTCCCGGGACACCCGGTCGGCCCGGTGGGCCCGGTCCTCGCGCCGACGCGGCGCTACTTGCCTTGCTGCTGCTGTTGTTGCTGCTGTTGCTTCAACTGCTCTTGTTGCGCTTGCTGTGCCTTTTCCTGCTGCTTGCGGGCGGCTTCCTTCTGACGCGCCTCGACTTCCGCGCGATGCTGCGCGGCTTCCTGCTGCTTCTGCTCGAATCGCTGCGCCTTCTGTTCGCGCTCCTGCGCTTCCTGCACGCCGCGGGCGCGGGCGTCCTCCAGCTTCTTCTGGTAGTCCGCCTGCTTCTGATCGTAAGCCTTCTGGTTCGCCGCGCGCTGCGGGGCTTCGGCATTGCGCTGGGCGGCGGCGAGCGCGTTCTGGCGCTGCTTGTCCTCGTACGCCTGCTGGTTCGCGCGCTCGTTGGCCGCGCGTTGCGGCGCGTCGGCTTCGTATTGCGCCTCTTTCAACGCCGTCTGCCGGTCGCGCTCTTTCACGCGTTCCGCGCGTTGCTCGTCGTTCAGCGCGAGTTGCTCCTGCCGGATCTGCTGACGCGCCTCGCGCATCTCGGTGCGCGCATTGTCGAGACAATGGTTCACGAAGAACTTGCTGTAGCAGTCGTGCTGCTTCACGCCATAGCGATAGTCGTTCTCCGACGTGCGCTGGTCGAGCGCCTTCTGACGCCGCTCGAAGCCGGCGCGAAGGGCGGCGTCAGCGCTGTTGTCCGCGCTGTTGTCGGCGCTCGCCGGGCCGCTTTGGGACGCATCGAGCGGCTGCGTGCTTACCGCGGTCGTCGGGTCGATCGGCTTCGGCGTCTGGGCGTTCGCATGCTGCGGCAAGACGACGGCAAGCGCGCAGACCGACGATGCGGCAACAGCCATCGGCGCGAGCTTCGTAAGGCGAAAATTGAGCAAGTTGATGAACGGCAACGTGATAAGGAATCAGGTGCGCGAAGGTGAAAAAGGGGCGTGCGCGGTCCCGAAATTCTATCACCGCGCGCCGGAGCGCTTCGGCATTTATGGCAAAATGCCCCGCTCAGAAACCCGGCCCATCGCTCGTCGCGGCGCGCCGCGAGGCCTCGAGCGCCGCCCGCCCGGACGCGGCGATGCAGGACGCCCGCGCCGCTTTCCGACGAGCCAGCAGACAGCGCAATCATGACGGAAACCGTAGCACTCAAGATCGTACAGCGCATTGCCACCGAGCTCACCGTGCAGCCGCGCCAGGTCGCCGCCGCCGTGCAGCTTCTTGACGAAGGCTCGACTGTCCCGTTCATCGCCCGGTATCGCAAGGAAGTCACCGGCAATCTCGACGACACGCAACTGCGCACGCTCGAAGAGCGCCTTCTCTATCTGCGCGAACTGGAAGACCGGCGCGCGGCGATCCTGCAAAGCATCGACGACCAAGGCAAGCTGACCGACGAACTGCGCGGCGCGATCGAAGGCGCCGACAGCAAGCAGGTGCTCGAAGACCTCTATCTGCCGTACAAGCCGAAGCGCCGCACGCGCGCCCAGATCGCGCGCGAAGCCGGGCTCGAGCCGCTCGCGCAGGCGCTCCTCGCCGATCCGACGCTCGATCCGCACACCGAAGCGGCGAAGTTCGTCGATGCCGAGAAAGGCGTCGCGGACACGAAAGCCGCGCTCGACGGCGCGCGCGACATTCTCTCGGAACAGTTCGGCGAGACCGCCGAAATTCTCGGCAAGCTGCGCGAATATCTGTTCAATCAGGGGCTCGTGATATCGAGCGTGGTGGACGGCAAGGAAGGCGAAGAAGGCGAGAAATTCCGCGATTACTACGACTACAGCGAGACGGTGCGCACGGTGCCGTCGCATCGCGCGCTCGCGCTCTTCCGCGGGCGCAATGCCGGCGTGCTGTCGGTGAAGCTCGGTCTCGGCGAAGAACTCGATACACAAGTGCCGCATCCGTGCGAAGCGATGATCGCGCACCATGTCGGCATCTCGAACCGCAACCGCCCGGCCGACAAGTGGCTCTCCGATGTCTGCCGCTGGTGCTGGCGCGTGAAGGTGCAGCCGCATATCGAGAACGAACTGCTCACGCAACTGCGCGAAGAAGCCGAACACGAAGCGATTCGCGTGTTCGCGCGCAATCTGAAAGACCTGCTGCTGGCGGCGCCCGCGGGTCCGAAGGCCGTGATCGGTCTCGATCCGGGTCTGCGCACCGGCGTGAAGGTGGCGGTCGTCGATCGCACCGGCAAGCTGCTCGCCACCGATACCATCTACCCGCACGAGCCGCGCCGCGACTGGGACGGCTCGCTTGCGAAGCTCGCGCGAATCGCACGCGAGACGAAGGCCGAACTGATCTCGATCGGCAACGGCACCGCATCGCGCGAAACCGACAAGCTCGCGAGCGAACTCATCGCGAAGCATCCGGATCTGAAGCTGCAAAAGATCGTGGTGTCGGAAGCGGGCGCGTCGGTGTATTCGGCGTCCGAACTCGCGGCGAAGGAGTTTCCGGAACTCGACGTGTCGCTGCGCGGCGCGGTGTCGATCGCGCGGCGTCTGCAAGACCCGCTCGCGGAACTGGTCAAGATCGAGCCGAAAGCCATCGGCGTCGGCCAGTATCAGCATGATGTGAATCAGCGCGAACTCGCGCGTTCGCTCGACGCCGTGGTGGAAGACTGCGTGAACGCCGTCGGCGTCGATGCGAACACAGCTTCCGTCGCCCTGCTCGCCCGCGTGTCGGGTCTCAATGCGACGCTCGCGCGCAATATCGTCGAATACCGCGACGCCAACGGGCCGTTCCCGTCGCGCGAGCATCTGCGCCGCGTGCCGCGTCTCGGCGACAAGACCTTCGAGCAGGCGGCGGGCTTTCTGCGCATCAACAACGGCGAGAATCCGCTCGACCGCTCGTCAGTGCACCCGGAAGCGTATCCGGTGGTTGAGCGCATTCTCGCGAAAATCAACAAGCACGTCGGCGATGTGCTCGGCAAGCGCGAGGCGCTCGCGGGCCTCTCGCCCGCCGAATTCGTCGACGATCGTTTCGGTCTGCCGACCGTGCGCGACATTCTCGCGGAACTCGAAAAGCCGGGCCGCGATCCGCGCCCCGAGTTCAAGACCGCGACGTTCCGCGAAGGCATCGAAAAGATCTCGGACCTCGCGCCGGGCATGGTCCTCGAAGGCGTGGTGACGAACGTCGCGGCGTTCGGCGCGTTCGTCGATATCGGCGTGCATCAGGACGGACTCGTCCACGTGTCGGCCATGTCGACGAAGTTCATCAAGGACCCGCACGAAGTCGTGAAGGCCGGTCAGGTCGTGAAGGTCAAAGTGCTCGAAACCGACGTCAAGCGCCAGCGGATCTCGCTGACCATGCGTCTCGACGACGATTTCGCGCCGGCATCCGCAGCCAACGCGGGCGCGCCGGCGCGCGGCGGGCAGGATCGGCGCGCGGGCGGCGGCGGGCGCGACGCGCGCCCGAACCAGCGCCGCGAGCCGGAACCGGCAGGCGCGATGGCCGCGGCGTTCGCGAAACTCAAACGCTGATTCGGCAAGCTCGAACGAAAAAAACCCACGCTTCGCGGCGTGGGTTTTTTGTTTGTGCTCCGTGACCGAGAGCGCGGTCAGATCTCGATCTTGGTCCCGAGTTCGACCACGCGATTCGCCGGAATGCTGAAGAAATCGGTGGGCTTCGCGGCGTTCTGATGCATCCACGCGAAAACACGCTCGCGCCATACCGACATGCCCGGCAGCTCCGTCGGCACCACGGTTTCGCGCGCCATGAAGAACGACGTGTCCATCAGCTCGAAGGTCATCGCGTGCGTGCGCGTGATCTGCTCGAGCACGGCCTTCACGTCCGGCGTCTCGTTGAAGCCGTACGCCGCTTTCACCAGAAACAGCCCGCCGCCGATGTCCTTCACGTCCAGGCGATGCGAGTCGTCCACATACGGAATATCGCGCGTAAGGAAGTTCAGGAAAATCGTGCGCTCGTGCAGCACCTTGTTGTGCTTCAGGTTATGCAGAAGGCTTACCGGAACGAGCGAATCGCTGCCCGTCAGATAGATGGCCGTGCCCGATACGCGATGCGGCGGATGCGCGAGCAAGCCCTGAAGGAACGGCATGAGCGGGATACCATCGGCGGCGGTGCGGTCCTTCACGATCATGCGGCCCTTGTACCACGTCATCAAGAGGAAGAAGAGCGCCCCGCCGATGCACAACGGCAGCCAGCCGCCCTGCTCGATCTTCAGCAGGCTCGCCCCGAAGAAGCCGATGTCGATCACGAGGAACACGGCGATCATCCCGCCGACGAGAAAGCGGTTCCAGCCCCACAGGTTCGTCATCACGACCGACACGAGGATGGTGGTCACCAGCATTGTCGCGGTCACGGCGAGACCATAGGCCGCCGCGAGATTCTCCGAGCTCTTGAAGCCGACGACGATGCACAGAATGATGAACAGCAGCATCCAGTTGACGAGCGGAATATAGATCTGCCCGATGGCCAGTTCCGACGTATGCAGGATCTTCATGCGCGGTACGTAGCCGAGCTGAATGGCCTGACTGGTGAGCGAGTACGCGCCCGAGATGACGGCTTGCGACGCGATGACGGTAGCGATGGTCGAGAGAATGACGAGCGGCAGCAGCGCCCATTCCGGCGCGAGCAGGAAGAACGGACTCTCGATGGCCTTCGGCGAGTGCATCAAGAGCGCGCCCTGGCCGAAGTAGTTCAGCAAGAGCGACGGCATCACGAGTCCATACCAGCCGAAGCGGATGGGCTTTGCGCCGAAGTGCCCCATGTCCGCGTAGAGCGCCTCCGCGCCCGTCAGCACCAGCACCACCGATCCGAGCACGATATACGCTTGCAGCACATGGTCGGCCATGAACGAGAACGCATAGTACGGATTCAGCGCGATCAGCACGCCCGGCGCGAGCGCGATGTGATAGGCGCCCAGCACCGCGAGCGTCAGGAACCACAGCAGCATGATCGGCCCGAACAGCTTGCCGACGACCGCCGTGCCGTGCCGCTGAATCCAGAAGAGCATGATGAGGATGATCATCGTGATCGGAATCACGTACGGCGACAGCTTGGGCGCGGCGATTTCCAGACCTTCCACCGCCGAAATGACGGACATGGCCGGCGTGATGACGGCATCGCCATAGAACATGCACGCGCCGAAGATGCCGAGCATCATCAGCACGCCGGAGAGTCGGCCGGGATCTTTCACGCTGCGCAGCGCGAGAGTCATCATCGCGAACACGCCGCCTTCGCCGTTGTTGTCGGCGCGCATGACGAACAGCACGTATTTGATCGCGACCACCATCACGATGGCCCAGAAGAGCAGTGAGATGACGCCGAGAATCGAGGCTTCGGAAAGACCGATGCCGTGCGAGGGACTGAAGGCTTCCTTCAGCGCATAAAGAGGACTCGTGCCGATGTCGCCGAAGACGACGCCGATGGCCGCGAGCGCAAGCGAAGGCAACGGCTGTTTGCGCTCTTGCGCGTGAGTCAGGGTAGTCATAAAAACGAAATGTCCGTCCAGAGCGGTAAAAAACCGAACGCCATTCTATCTAACGCCGCGCGCAAAAACGGCCTGTCGCATGTTGCTCACTTGCCACGACAGGCGCGACTGGAAGTTTAGCATCGCGCCCCAAACGCGTCGGCAGGTCGTGCATGCTTACGCGCATCCTTCCGCTGGCTTGATGCGCGGTTCGCGGTGAAAGCAGCCCGAAATGCAAAACGCCGTTGCGCCGGGCGCAAGCCCGGGCGCAACGGCGCCTCTTGTCGAAACAAAGCGGTGGTTGGCTTACGCGCGGCCGTTTTGCATGCCTCGCTTGATCCACGCGCCGAGGTTGTGCGGACGCACGGTGTCCCATTCCTCGAACGGCTGATGAATCCACGGATTCGTTTCGAGAAACTGAACGTGGTAGTCGGGCTTCACCTTCGAGCACGCCTTGTACCACAGCACCGCGGAACGCACGGCCGTGATCGCCGGATAACGCTCCTTCAGATGCTCCTGCACGCGCGCGAGCGTCACGCCCGAATCGACGAGATCGTCCACGAGCAGCACGTTGCCCGACAACTCGCCGCGCGTCATGGTGATGTACTGCGCGATGTCGAGATCGCCCTGCTGCGTGCCCGCGGCTTCGCGATACGAACTCGTCGCGAGAATGGCGAGCGGCAGGTCGTAGATGCGCGAGAGCTGGTCGCCCACGCGCAGGCCGCCGCGCGCGAGACACAGGATCTTGTCGAACTTCCATCCGGAGTCGTGCACGGTCAGCGCGAGCAGTTCGATCAACCGGTGATATTCGTCCCAGTTGACCCAGAGATTCTTGTCGTCGTTACGCGGGTCGGTCATCGCGATCATGGTGAGGCTCTTTCGATTGCATACTGCGGTTATATACGAAATGTGGCCGCATGAAGCGGCCACATTCTTTACAGCGTCCGGTTCAGGTCGAGGCTAACGCGCGCTCAGACCTTGAACGGATGACGAAGCAGAATGGTTTCGTCGCGGTCCGGACCGGTCGAAACCATGTCGATCGGCACGCCGGCCACTTCCTGCACGCGCGTGAGATAAGCGCGCGCATTCTCCGGCAGGCTGTCCCACTGCGTGATGCCGATGGTGCTTTCCTTCCAGCCGCCGAAGGTCTCGTAGACCGGCTCGCAGCGCGCCACTTCCGATGCACCGCGCGGCAGGATGTCGACCGGCTTGCCGTCGAGCGTATAGCCGACGCACAGCTTCACTTCTTCGAGGCCGTCGAGCACGTCGAGCTTGGTCATGCACAGGCCCGAAATGCCGTTGATCTGAATCGAACGGCGCAGCGCGGCGGCGTCCAGCCAGCCGGTGCGGCGCGGGCGGCCCGTGACCGAGCCGAATTCCTTGCCGACCGTGGCGAGGTTCAGACCCACTTGATCCTGACGCTGCGCGTTGTCCGCATCGTACAGCTCGCTCGGGAACGGCCCCGAACCGACGCGCGTGCAGTACGCCTTCGTGATGCCGAGAATGTAGTTCAGCTTCTGCGGGCCGACGCCCGCGCCGGCCGTCGCCGCACCGGCGACGCAGTTGCTCGACGTGACGAACGGATACGTGCCGTGGTCGATATCGAGCAGCGTGCCTTGCGCGCCTTCGAACAACAGATTGCGGCCAGCGTGGTTTTCGTCGTAGAGACGGCGGGAGACGTCCGTGACCATGGGCGCGAGACGGTCGGCGAAGCCGAGCATCGTATCGAGCGTTTGCTGGAAGTCGACGGCCTTCGCGCCGAGGTATTGCGTCAGCACGAAGTTATGGAAGTCGAGCGCTTCGGAGAGACGCTCTTCGAACACGGCGCGGTCGAAGAGATCCTGCACGCGCAGGCCGCGACGCGCGACTTTGTCTTCGTACGCCGGGCCGATGCCGCGCCCCGTCGTGCCGATCTTGCCGGCGCCGCGCTTCGCTTCGCGCGCCTGGTCGATGGCGACGTGGTACGGCAGAACCAGCGTGGCGGCTTCAGAAATGAACAGGCGCTTCGAAACGTCGATGCCCGCGCCTTCCAGTTCGTCGATTTCCTTGAAGAGCGCCTCGGGCGACAACACGACGCCATTGCCGATGTAACAGGCCGTGCCCGCGCGCATGATGCCCGACGGGATGAGGCGCAGAATGGTTTTCTTGCCGCCGATGATGAGCGTGTGTCCGGCGTTGTGACCGCCCTGGAAGCGCACGACGCCCTGGGCGTGGTCCGTCAGCCAGTCGACGATCTTGCCCTTGCCCTCATCACCCCATTGGGTGCCCACCACGACGACATTGCGCCCTGGGTTCACATTCACTGCACTGGCAGACATGTTGATTCGTTAGCTGGTTAAAAACGTATTTTACCTATGTTCGCGGCGCGTTCCGAATTTTTCGGGATGCGTTTCGCGACTCCGTCACGTCGGCGCGCGCACGCGCGTCTTCGCAAAAGTCCTTGCCGATCAGACGCCTGCGCGCGCCGGCGTCACGCGCTCTTCCACTTCCCACCGGCCGTCGCGTTCGATTAGCACGCGGTCGAACGCGAACTCGTCGAGGTCGTGATCGTGGCCCGGCAACGCCTGAATCACGACTTCTCCGGCATCGCGCAATGCTGCGACCGCCGCGCGCAGCGGTTCGTCGTGCTTCCACGGCGCGAGGATCGCACTGCCGCGCGCATCGACGGGAGAAATGCGCGCCACTTCGCGCAGATCGAGCGAGAAGCCCGTCGCGGGGCGCGCCCGGCCGTAGGCGAGGCCCACGTCGTCGTAACGGCCGCCGCGCGCCACCGCGTTCGGCACGCCATCGACGTACGCCGAGAACATCACGCCGCTGTGGTATGCGTAGCCGCGCAGATCGGCGAGGTCGATCATCAGTTCGGCGCCATCCGCCTGAGACGCGAGGAACGCAAGGTCGTCGAGCGCGCGGGCGATCACCGGCAGATTCGGCAGCCGCGCGCGCGCCGTCTCGAGCACGGAGGCATCGCCGTAGAGCGATGGCAACGCGCGCAATGCCTCGCGCGGCACCTGACCGAGATGCGCCGTCAGTTCGTTCAGGCGCGGCACGTCTTTGCTCGCGAGCGCGTCGTAGAGCGCCTCGCCGAGCGATGCCGCCGCCGGCTCCAGTTCCAGCAACGCCGCCAGCACGCCCGCGTGACACAGATCGAGCCGCACTTTCGTCAGACCGGCGAGATGCAGCGAGTCGAGCATCAGTTGCTGAATTTCGAGGTCCGCTTCGAGGCCGGCGTGGCCGAATATTTCCGCGCCGATTTGAATCTGCTCGCGCGTGGCGTGCAGGCCGCGCGGACGCGTGTGCAGCACGACGCCGGCATAACACAGGCGCGTCACGCCTTGCCGGTTCAGCAAGTGCGCGTCGATGCGCGAGACTTGCGGCGTGATGTCGGCGCGCAGCCCGAGCGTGCGCCCCGACAGTTGATCGACGAGTTTGAACGTGCGCAGATTGAGGTCGCTGCCGCCGCTCGTCAGCAGCGATTCGAGGTATTCGAGCATCGGCGGTATGACGAGCTCGTAGCCGTACGAACGGAAGCGGTCGAGCAGGCGCCGGCGCAGTTCTTCGATCTTGCGCGCTTCCGACGGCAACACGTCGGCAATATTCTCGGGAAGAAGCCAGGTGGACATCGATACGTTTCCTGCGGGGCGCGACGCGTCAAAGCGCGGCGCGCATGGAAGGATATGGACAAAGATAGGCGAAAAGACGCGGCTTCGCGGCTACGTCGCGATAACGAGCAGAATCAGCCCCAGCACCATCGCGATCAACCCGCCGATGCGGATGTGATGCGGCGGGCGCTCGGCGATGCGGCGGAACGTATCGCGCCAGGCCGTCGGAAAGACGAAGGGGAACATGCCTTCGATAATCAACATCAACGCAAGAGCGAGCAGTATCGTCTCGACCATTGTCTACGGAGGATGAGCGCCGCGCGACGTAAGAGCCGCGCGGCGCGGGTGCGGTCAGCGCTTCGGCGCGGCGGAGGCGGACGTGTCGACGCCGCCGTTCGGGCTCTTCATGAAACGGAAGAAGTCGCTGCTCGGGTCGACCACGATCACGTCGCCCGGCTTGAACGTCTTCTTGTACGCTTCGAGGCTCTGATAGAACTGGTAAAACTGCGGGTCGCGTCCATAGGCATCGGCGGCGATGGCTGCCGCCTTGCTGTCTCCTTCGCCCTTGATGGACTGCGCCTGGCTGTAGGCGTCGGCGAGAATCTGCTGCTGCTCGCGCTCCGCGTCGGCCTTGATCTTGTCGGCCTCTGCCGTGCCTTTCGCGCGCTCGTTCGCGGCCGCTTGCTGACGCGCGGCGATCATGCGCTTGTAGACGGAATCCGCCACCGCCGACGGAAAGTCGACGCGCGTCATTTGGAGATCGACCAGCTTCACGCCGAATCCCGATGCCACGCCTTCCACCGCCTTCTGCGCCTCGGTTTCAAGCGCTTGCTGATTGGCGAGCGCATCGCTGAGCGAACGATTCGCGAACGCGCTCGCAAGCGCGGTGCGGGTCAGCGCGGCGAGGCGTTCCTGCGCGCTCTGCGTGTTCTTTTCGTTGCTCACGAAGAGCTTAAGCGGATCCGCCACGCGATACTTGATGACCGTGTTGACCAGCACTTCGTTCTTGTCCGACGTGGTGAAGCGGTCCGCCCCGCCCTCGTCGATGGTGAGCGTGCGCGTGTCGATGAGCGTCAGCGTCTGAAACGGCGGCGGCAGCTTGAAGTGCAGGCCCGGGCCATCCAGACGCGGGTTGCTGTCGCCATGCGCGGCCACGACGCCGGCATGCCGTTCGTCGACGGTAAAGACCATCGACGAGCCGATGAAGAGCACGACCACGACCGCGACGACGAGCGCAATGATTCGATTCATGTTGAGCGCTCCTTACTGCAGATCGTCTTGACGGCTGCGCGAGCGGAACGCATCGCGCGAGCGCAGCGGGTCGCCTGCGCCGCTCGCGGCATTCGGCGCGCTCGCGCCTGCCGCGCCGCTGGCGGGGACCGCAGCGGCTGAAGCGGCGGCGGAGCCTTGCGGGCGCACTTCGGCGCTAGCCGCCGCGGGCGCGCTGGCCGACGCGGCGTCGGCCGGGTTCGCGGCTGCGTCTTTCGCCTGCTGACGATTCGCTTCGACGAGCTTGTCGAGCGGCAGATAGACCACGTTGTTGCCGGCCTTGCTGTCCACGAAGACCTTCGTGGTGCGGGAGTAGATCTGCTGCATCGTGTCCAGGTACATGCGTTGGCGAATGACGGCGGGCGCCTTCGAGTATTCGGCGTAGACCTGCTTGAAGCGCTCGGCGTCGCCTTGTGCCTGCGTGACTTGGCGATTGCTGTAGGCGGTCGCCTCGTCGATCATCTTCGCGGCATCGGCCTTCGCGCGCGGCAGCAGTTGATTCGCGTAGGCTTGGGCGGTGTCGCGGGCGCGCTCGTTGTCCTGCCGCACGCGCGACGCTTCTTCGAACGCCGCCTGCACCTGAGTCGGCACCTGCACGCTCTGCACCGTGACGCCCGTCACCTGCAAGCCGGTGCGGTACGCGTCGAGCGCGTGCTGGATGGTCTCGGCCAGACGCGCGCGCAGCGCGTCGCGGTCCTTGTAGAGCAGATCGTCCGTCGCCGACGCGCCCGCGATCTCGCGGATGGCGGATTGCGCGGCTTCGGTCACGCTCTGGTCGGGATCGAGATTGCGGAACAGGAAGTCGGTCGGCGACTTGATCTGATACTGCACCGCGAAGCGCACGTCGAGAATGTCGGCCTCGTTCGTGAGCAGCGATGCATCGCGCACGTTGCCCTGCGCGAGCGCGACGCCGCGCCCGATCTCGACCGACCGGATCTGGGACGTATCGACGATATCGTGCGACTGGAACGGATACGGCAAGCGCCAGTGGATGCCCTGCGGCACCGTCTGCCGATACTGGCCGAACTGGGAAACGACGCCCACGTGCCCGTCCTGCACCACGAACACGCCGCTGCCGAGATAGATGGCGATCAACACGCCGATGACGATGCCGACACCGATCTTCGTGCCGCGGCCGTTGTCGCGCGGCATGCCGCCGCCTGGCTTGCGGCCGAAGATGCCCGCGATCCGGCGGTTGAACTCGCGCCACATCTCATCGAGGTCGGGCGGGCCTTCTTCCTTGCCGTTGCCGCGCTTGCCGTCTTGCGGACGCTTCGCGTCGTTCTTTACACCATTGGCGTCGCCCCGCCCCCAGTGCGGATCGTTGATGGAAAAGACGGCGCTCATGCGCTGCCTGTTAGTCCGCTCGTTGTAATCGTTCACTCGGTGATTCACCATTAGACAGCCGGTTCGATGCCGCGTCGGTATTGCGGAGCAGTTCAGTGTCCGTGCTCGGGAACCTGGTGGCCGTCACGTTGTTCGGCTGGCCGGTGGTCTTCCGGCTGCGCGTTGGCGTCGTGTGTCTCGTTCGGCCCGGACTGCGCGGGTTGCCCGGATTGTGTGACGTCCGTGGCTTCCGGCGCATTCGATACTTCCGGCTCATCCGACACTTCCGGCGTTCCCGACATTTCCGACGTTTCCGCCGGCGCTTGTGTTTCGGCGAGCACGCTGGGCAGGCTTTCTTCGGGTTCGCCTTCGTCGGCCGCAGCGATTTCGGCGATGGCGGCGCGCAGTTCGTCGAGTCCCTGACCGGTGCGCGCGCTCAAAAAGACGCGCGAAATATTACCATACTCGTCCCTTTCAACCGCCTCGGCGCGGGCCGCGAGTTCCGGCACCGCGTCGATCTTGTTGAAGACGAGAATCTGGCGAATGGATTCCGCGCCGATGCTGCGCAATACCTCGTTCACCTGATCGATCTGATCCAGGCGCACGGGGCTCGATGCATCCACGACATGCAGCAGCAGATCCGCGTGAACGGTCTCCTCCAGCGTCGCGCGGAATGCGGCGACGAGCTGGTGCGGCAACTCGCGGATGAAGCCGACCGTATCGGACACCACCACTTGCCCCGCTTCCTCGCCGAGAAATACGCGGCGCGAAGTGGTGTCGAGCGTGGCGAACAACTGGTTGGCCGCGTACGCCTGCGCCTTGGTGAGCGCATTGAAAAGCGTGGACTTGCCCGCGTTCGTATAACCGACGAGCGACACCGACAACGTGCGATTGCGCGTGCGCTGCCGGCGCTGCGTGCCGTGCTGGCGGCGCAGTTTGGCAAGACGCGTCTTGAGCGCCTTGATGCGTTCGCCGATCAGACGGCGGTCGGTTTCCAGCTGTGTTTCGCCGGGACCGCGCAAGCCGATGCCGCCCTTCTGCCGTTCGAGGTGAGTCCACGCGCGAATCAGCCGCGTCGACAGATATTGCAGTTGCGCGAGCTCGACCTGCAGCTTGCCTTCGTGGCTGCGGGCGCGCTGCGCGAAGATATCGAGGATGAGGCTCGTGCGATCCACCACGCGGCGGTTCAGCGCCATCTCGAGATTGCGCTGCTGCGCCGGCGCGAGGGCGTGATTAAAGATGACGAGTTCGACGTCGTTCGCTTCGCAGGAAAGGCGCAGTTCTTCGACCTTTCCGCTGCCGATGAACATTTTGGCGTCCGGACTGGACCTGCGTCCGGTGAGCGTAACGGCGGGATGGGCGCCCGCGCTTTCTGCGAGCAGACTGAGTTCTTCGAGACTGGCTTCGAAATCGATCTTGCCGAAGTCGATGCCGACGAGTGCGGCGTTAATCAAATTGATGTATTCGTTTTTGAAGCGACCGGCGAGTCGCATTTAGCTGCGATCTTGCCGCCGGCCGCGACGAGGTTTAGGACGATTCGGCGTCCGGATGGAAATTCACCGGACGGGCCGGCACGACCGTGGAAATGGCGTGCTTGTAGACCATCTGGGTGACCGTATTTCTGAGCAACACAACGTACTGGTCGAACGATTCGATGTTCCCTTGAAGCTTGATGCCGTTGACCAAATAGATCGACACCGGCACGTGCTCTTTACGCAGCGCGTTCAAAAACGGGTCTTGTAACAATTGCCCTTTGTTGCTCATAGCAAACTCCGTATTTTTTTGCAGGTTAGAAGTATTGTGGACGAAGAAAAAGAGATCCGCCGACAATCGCTACACTATAGCCGATTTTCGTTTCGGCAAGAGATCGGCCACCCGGCCAATCGGGCCGCAACGCTTGACTGAAGCGGCTCTCAGTCCTTGTCCGCATAGGGGTTCTTGCTCGAGCGGAACTCTATGCGCAATGGAGTGCCGGCCAGTCCAAAAGTTTCTCGAAAGCGCCCTTCCAGATACCGTTTATAGGTATCCGTGACCGCATCGAGCGCGTTGCCATGCACGACGATGATCGGCGGATTCTGACCGCCCTGGTGCGCATAGCGAAGCTTCGGCCGCACGGGCCCGCGACGGCGCGGCTGCTGGAACTCGACGGCTTCGATCAGCGCGCGCGTGAGCTTCGGCGTCGGCAGCTTGGCCATCGCGGCGGCGTAGGCGTCGTCGACCGATTTCATCAGCGCGCCGATGCCGGTTTTCTCCAGCGCCGAGACGTAGTGAAATTTAGCAAAGTCCAAAAACTTGAGCTTGCGCGTGAGATCGGCCTTGGTGCGCTCGCGCACATGCGAATCCAGACCGTCCCACTTGTTCACGCCCACCACGAGCGCGCGTCCCTGTTCGACGACGAAGCCCGCGATATGCGCGTCCTGATCCGAGATGTCCTGCTGCGCGTCGAGCAGCAGGATCACGACGTTCGCATCCGAGATCGACTGCAGCGTCTTCACGACCGAGAACTTCTCGATCGCCTCGAACACCTTGCCGCGTCGACGCAGGCCGGCCGTGTCGATCAACGTGTATTTGCGGCCTTGTCGCTCAAAATCAACATAGATCGAATCGCGCGTGGTGCCCGGCATGTCGAACGCGATCACGCGCTCCTCGCCGATCAGCGTGTTCACGAGCGTCGACTTGCCGACGTTCGGTCTCCCGACGATAGCGATCTTCACGCCGTGCTGCGCCTTTTCTTCCTCGCTCTCTTCCGCGTGACCGGCATAAGCGATGTCGAGCGCATCGTTGATCATCTCGGTCACGCCGTCGCCGTGCGCGGCCGAGATCGCCCGGGGATCGCCGAGACCGAGCTCGTAGAAGTCGGACGCGACCGCCGTGTACTTCATGCCCTCGGCCTTGTTCACGACGAGAAAGAGCGGCCGGCCGGTCTTGCGCAAATAGTCCGCGATGGACTTGTCCTGTGGCGCGAGCCCGTTGCGTCCATCGACGATGAACACGACGACGTCCGCTTCTTCCACGGCCTGCCGCGTCTGCCGCGCCATTTCGTGGAGGATGCCGTCTTTCGCCACCGGCTCGAAGCCGCCCGTATCCACGACGAGATACGGCCGTTCGCCGCCGACGCGACCTTCGCCGTAATGGCGGTCGCGCGTCAGGCCGGGCAGGTCGGCGACGAGCGCATCGCGCGAACGCGTCAGCCGGTTGAAGAGAGTCGATTTCCCCACATTGGGGCGCCCGACGAGGGCAATCACGGGTTTCATCAGATGTTGTTCACGGTTGAACGCAAGGCGAACGCGAAACGTGCGGTGCGAACGTCAGTCCCGCCTACGCCGCGCAATGGCTGCGCTTGTCGAAAATTAGCATGGATTCGGCCCGAGCCACGCGAGGGTGCGTGGCGATCGAGCGCCGGCGCCGTGCGCCGTTGTTCTGTCTGTCCGAGGGCTATTCTCGCGCCGCGTCACCGCGCGACGCGCTTTGTTCTGTCACGCCCTGCGTACTGAGTGTTGTTGCCGGGCGCGTACGGTGGACGCGCCCTCTTTCTTGCATGCCGCGCGGACGAACCCGCCAGCGCGGCTTTCCACGGCGCTTCGCCTCGGGCGAGCCGACGCGCCGTTTCGAGACTTACTGCGGACGGAAGCCGTAGAGATCGCCGTCATGCGTCTGCACGACGAGCGTATTGCCCGCCAGCACCGGCGCGGCGGTGATCGCGCTGCCGTCGGTCGGCATGCGGCCCACGAGTTCGCCGTTGTCCGTGCTCAGGAAATGCACGAAGCCCTTGTAGTCGCCGAGAACGACCGCGCGCCCGAGGATGAACGGCACGCTCACCTGGCGGTTCTTGAGCTTGTCGTTCTTCCAGACGGGCGAACCGTCGGCGGCACGGAACGCATTGACGACCGACCAGTCGTCGCCCGCCGCGACGATCTGCTCGTCTTGCGCAAGGCCGCTGTCGCTCGAGAAGTTCTTCTCCCACACCGCACGGCCCGAATTGGCGTCGAAGCAGCCGATCTTGCCCTGGAACGTGACCGCGCAGGTCTGCGCGCCGACGAGACCGGGCGCGCCCGTGACGTCGTTGATGCGCTCGACTTCGGTCACGCCCTTCGGGTACGACACCGGCGCTTGCCAGTAGGCATCGCCCGTTTGCAGGTTGATCGCGGCGAAGTTGCCGCCCGGGAAGCCCGCGAGCACCGCCTGACTGCCGGCGAACGTCATGCCGGCGGCCACGCGCAGATTCAACGGCACGGCGCGCAACTGGAAGATCCACTTCTGCTCGCCGGTTTGGGCGTTGAACGCGACCACCTTGCCGTCGATGGTGCGCACGATCACGAGGTCGTTGCCGACGAGCGGCGGCGAGATGATTTCGCCCGGCGCGGTCGCCGTCCACAACTGCTTGCCGTCGGGTCCGAGCACGTAGACCGCGCCCTTCAGGCCGCCAACCGCCGTCAGATTGCCGTCGCTGCCGACGCCTGCGGACAGGTCGTCCTTCAGCTTCGTGCGCCAGACGTCCTGACCCGTCTTCGCGTCGATCTTCGCGACGGTGCCGTTCTCGCCCGCGGCGTAGACGGCGTCGCCCACCGCGACCGGCGAGAACAGATAGCGGCCGGCCTTGCCGACGCTGGCCTTCCACGCCTGGCTGACGTTCAGCACCGGCTTGAACTCGACGAGCGGCGTCGGCACGCGGCGCTCGTCCTTGGTCGACGAACAGGCGGCCAGAAGCACGGTCATCGCGCAGGCGAGCGGCACTGCGTAGCGTTTCAATTGGATCATCGGAGGACGCAACATGAATGTGAATTCGGTTGACCGGCGCGGCCGCGAATCGCTTAGGGCGACACGCGGCGCGGCGGCTTGATTGGCGAATCGGCTTCGGCGCTAGCGGAGCGCCGAACGTCGGAAGCGATGCGGATCAGCCGCCGAGCGCATCGAGCTTGAACTGGACCAGTTGCCGCGCGGACGTGTCGTTCGCCGGCAGCGCTGCGAGGGCCGTCTGGTACGCGGCGCGCGCATCGTCGCGCTTGCCTTGCGCAGCGAGCAGATCGCCCCGGCGGTCCGCGATCACGCCCTTAAACGCATCGAGCGGCGCGTCGGCGAGGAGCTTGAGGCCCGCGTCGTAATTCTTCTCGTCAGAGAGCACGAGCGCGAGGCGCAGCTTGGCGATCTGCTTGTACTCGTCGTCCTTCGCGTGATCGACGGCCCACTGCAACTGCGCCTTCGCGCCGGCCGTATCGCCTGCCATGTACAGCGACTTGGCGGCCAGAAGCGCGCTCATCTCGGCGTAAGCGGTGCGGCCAAACTTGTCTTCCATGTCCGATGCGACCCGCGCCACGAGCTTCTGATCGCTGCCGTTGACCGCCTGCTGAAGCTGGTCGTACAGCACCGAAGCCTCGGCAGCCTGACGCCGCTGCCAGTAATTCCAGCCGTTGAAAGCGGCCGCAACGACGAGCGCCACGAGCACGATCCACGTCGTGGTGTTACCCCATTTGGCCCACCAGGCCTTGACACTTTCCAGCGATTCTTGTTCGTCGTGGTAACTCATCGTCCAGCTATTCCTTCCTGCGTTTCATGGCCCTTCGTTCGCGTGGCGCGATGGCGGAACGCGCTTGCACGCGCTTGCACTCGATTCCGCCGGATGCGCACGGCTTCGCTTCGATGCCTATGCTTTAGGCATCCTCGTCCGCGGCGGTTGCAACCATCGCATTGATTAGGTATTCGGTCAAGTCTTCCGCCGGAACGTTCACCTGCTCGTTCTTTTGCGCATCGGACGTTTCGTCGCCCGAGCGGCGCAGCGGCTTCACGCCGATCATGCCCTGCGCGAGTTCGTCCTCGCCGAGCACCACCGCGAAGGCCGCGCCGCTTGCATCGGCCTTCTTCATCTGCGACTTGAAGCTGGAAGACGCGCCGTCCGGGCTGCAATGCAGAATGACGTCGAGTCCCGTGTCGCGCAAACGCTCGGCCACGATGAACGCCTGCTCTGCCGCCTGCTCGCCCTGATGCACGACGTAGACGTCCGTGCCCTCGGCTTCCGGCACCAGATTTTCTTCCTTCAGCAGTTCGAGAATGCGCTCGACGCCCATCGCCCAGCCGCATGCGGCGGTCGGCTTGCCGCCGAGTTGCTCGATCAGCGGATCGTACCGCCCGCCGCCCGCCACCGTGCCCTGCGCGCCGAGCTTGTCGGTCACCCACTCGAAGACGGTGAGGTTGTAGTAATCGAGGCCGCGCACGAGACGCGGGTTGATCGTGAACGGAATATTGTTGGCCTTCAGGAGCCGCTGCACGCCTTCGAAGTGCTTGCGCGACTCATCGCCCAAAAAGTCGACGAGCTTCGGCGCGTTCTGCGCGATCTCCTGCATCGCCGGATTCTTCGTGTCGAGCACGCGCAGCGGGTTCGTGTAGAGACGGCGCTTCGCTTCCTCGTCGAGTACATCGACGTGCTGTTCCAGATACGCGATCAGCTTCTCGCGGTGCGCCGCGCGTTCGTGCGCCTGGCCGAGCGAATTGAGTTCGAGGCGGATGCCCGTCAGCCCGAGGTCGTCCCACAGGCGCTGACACATCATGATGATTTCCGCGTCCGTGTCCGGACCCGCGAAGCCGAGCGCCTCGACGCCGACCTGATGGAACTGGCGATACCGCCCGCGCTGCGGACGCTCGTGCCGGAACATCGGGCCGATGTACCACAGGCGCTTCGGGCCGTCGTACAGCAGGTTGTGCTCGATGGTCGCGCGCACGACGGCCGCCGTATTTTCCGGGCGCATGGTGAGATGCTCGCCGTTCAGCGCGTCGGTGAAGCTGTACATCTCCTTCTCGACGATATCGGTCACTTCACCGATACCGCGCGTGAAAAGCTGCGTATGCTCAACGATCGGCGTGCGAATGTTCTGATAGCCGTATGCGCGCAGCATCGACTTCACGGTGGTTTCGAAGAAGTCCCACAACGCGGCATCCTGCGGGAGGATGTCGTTCATGCCCTTCACGCCCGTCAGCTTCGCGAGCCGTTTCTTCTGTTCAGTCATCTGTCTTTAGATTGATGCCGCGGACGTTTCGACGCGCTTGCCGTAAGTGCGCTCGACGTAGTCGCTAACGATTTGCTGGAATTCTTCGGCAATGCGCTCGCCGCGCAGCGTCTTCACCTTCACGCCGTCGACGAACACGGGCGCGGCCGGATTTTCGCCCGAACCCGGCAGGCTGATGCCGATGTTCGCGTGCTTCGACTCGCCAGGCCCGTTGACGATGCAGCCCATCACGGCGACGTGCATCTTTTCGACGCCGGGGTACTGGTCGCGCCAGACGGGCATCGAGTTGCGCAGGTAGGTCTGAATCTGCGACGCGAGTTCCTGGAATAGCGTGCTCGTCGTGCGCCCGCAGCCGGGACACGCAATGACCATCGGCGTGAACGAGCGCAGGCCCATGGTCTGCAGAATCTCTTGTCCGACGACCACTTCGCCGGTGCGCGCGCCGCCCGGCTCGGGTGTGAGCGAAATGCGGATAGTGTCGCCGATGCCCTCTTGCAGCAGCACCGACAGCGCCGCCGTGGACGCCACGATGCCCTTCGAGCCCATGCCCGCCTCGGTTAGGCCGAGATGCAGCGCGAAGCTGCAGCGTTTGGCCAGCTCGCGATAAACCGCGATCAGATCCTGCACGCCGCTCACCTTGCACGACAGGATGATCTTGTCGCGTCCGAGCCCCAGCTCCACGGCGCGCTCCGCCGAGCCGATCGCCGACTGGATCAGCGCCTCGTACATCACGCTTTGCAGTTCCCACGGCGTCGCGCGGGCGGCATTCTCGTCCATCATGCGCGCGAGCAGGTCCTGATCGAGACTGCCCCAGTTCACGCCGATGCGCACCGGCTTGTCGTACTGGATCGCCGCTTCGATCATCTGCGCGAATTGCGTGTCGCGCTTCGCGCCTTGTCCGACGTTGCCGGGGTTGATCCGATACTTCGACAACGCCTCGGCGCACGCCGGATGATCGCGCAGCAGCAAGTGGCCGTTGTAATGGAAGTCGCCGACGAGCGGCACGGTCACGCCCATGCGGTCAAGTTGCTCGCGGATATGCGGCACGGCTGCGGCCGCTTCCGGCGTATTCACCGTGATGCGCACGAGTTCCGATCCGGCTTGCGCGAGTTCCTTGATCTGGATCGCCGTGCCGATGGCGTCGGCCGTATCGGTGTTGGTCATCGACTGGACGCGCACGGGCGCATCCCCGCCGATGGTCACGAGCTGGCCGCCCCAGCGCACGTCCACCGCATGCGACGACCGCCGCGGCAACGGACCGCCGAAGACCGGCTCCGTCGAACAGATTTTGCTGCTAATCAGGGATTGAGCTTCGGATTGCATCGAAAAACCCTTTGGCAACCGGGGCGCCGACAGGCAGCCGGAGTTGCTTGAATGAGAACCTCGAATGGGCGTCACGGCAAAGACCGTGGCGCCCCTGACTTGTCCGCGCGCGTCGCGCGGAGCCTCAAGCCGCCCGCGTGATGTCCTTACGGCAGCGAGAAGCGCGCGACGTTTCCGCGGGCGGAAGAATACTTCTTGGCGTCGACGGGCTCGTCGTCCACGGACAGCGACTCGACGCCCCTCGCGTTTCCGACCGTCACCTTGAACGGCGCTTCTCCTTGAACCCGCTGCGTGCTGCCCGCGCGCACCAGTCCGGAGAACACTTCCTTGCCGTCCTTGCCGCGCACGCTGAACCAGCTATCTTCCTTCACTTTCAATTCGACGGCGTTCGTGCCCTTGCCCGTCGTTGCCACGGTCGCGGCCGAAGCCGGTGCCGTCGCGACGGCCGCCGATGCCGCCTTCGCCGCCGGCGCGGCGACTGCCGGCGCGCTCGCGCTCTGCACCGCCGTGATGGTGGACGACGACGCCGGCAGCGCGTTCGTGCCGAGCGGGCGCGGCATCGGCTGCTCGCCGGGCGCGGCCGCCACTTCCGGCAGCGATGCTTCGCCGGTGTTCGCGGCGGCGGCTTCGTCGGGCGTAGCGACTTGCGACGCGGCGGGCTTGTCGCCGGATGTCGACGCGAGTCCCGCGCCGGTGGTCGACTTGAGCCGCGCGAGCCACGCCGACGAATCGCCGCCGGTATGCCACATCACCAGCGCCGCGAGCACCGCGACGATCGCCGCGACGCCCCACAGCCACGAACGCTTGCGGCCCGACGAATTGCCGAGCGGCACCGAGACGCGGCCGCGCGGCAAGCCCGCGCCCGACGACGCCGGCACCTTCAGATTGTGCTCGACGGGCACGCCGTCACGCCGGAACGCCTGCGTGAACGGCGCCGGATCGGCGCCGAGCACTTTCGCGTAGCTGCGCACGATGCCCGCCGCGAACGTCCGGTCCGGCAACTGGCTGATATCGCCCTCTTCGAGCGCGGCGAGCTTCTGCGGCGACACCTTGAGCCGGGCGGAAACGTCGTCGATCGACCATCCCTTGGCGTGCCGAAGCTGCACGAGACGCGCGCCGACTGCCTGCAACGAGTCCAGCGTCTCCGGCTGGCCCTCGCGCGATGCCGCCCCTCCGACCCGCGTCCGGGCATCATGCTGATCGCCGGACATTTCGTCGGTATGACTGCCGAAAGGCGTCGGGTGTTGCGGCTCACTCATCCCAAATTCCTCGCATCGATTCTTTTATATTGCGCTGCTGCGCCGTCAGGTTCAAAAGCACTGAACGATACAACTCCGGCGCCGTTGCAGACCGCTTTATAACAAAATGTTCGCCTTCGCGCGGCGCTTGCCTCGTGGTCGTTGCCGTCTCGCCATGTCGGAGCGTGGGCGCAGCCGCGAAGCCGTCAGACCGCGCGCACCTCGATCACCTTGCTTCCCGCGCGGTTCGTGCGCTCGGCGAGCCGCGTGCGATCCTGCACCGCGCCCGCGAGCTGACCGCATGCCGCGTCGATGTCGTCGCCACGCGTCTTGCGCACCGTCGTGACGACGCCCGCGTCGATCAGTACCTGCGCGAACCGTTTGATCTGCTCGTTTTTCGAGCGCGTGAGGCCGGATTCCGGGAACGGATTGAACGGAATGAGGTTGAACTTGCACGGCACGTCGCGCGTGACCGCGAGCAATTCGCGGGCGTGAGCCTCGCTGTCGTTCACGCCGTCCAGCATGCAGTATTCGAACGTGATGAAGTCGCGCGGCGCGACCTTCAGATACCGCTGGCACGCCGCCATCAGTTCGCGCAACGGATACTTCTTGTTGAGCGGCACGAGCATGTCGCGCAGCGGATCGTTCGGCGCGTGCAGCGACACCGCGAGGGCCACGGGAAGATCGGCCGCGAGCCGGTCCATCATCGGCACGACGCCGGACGTGGACAGCGTGACGCGGCGGCGCGACAGGCCGTAGGCGTTGTCGTCGAGCATCAGGCGCATGGCCGGCACGACGGCGTCGTAGTTCAGCATCGGCTCGCCCATGCCCATCATCACGACGTTGGTGACGACGCGCTCGCCCTTGCCCGGCCCGCCGACGTCGCGCCCGAGCGACTTGCGCAGCGCGAACTCCGCCATGCGCAGCTGGCCGATGATCTCGCCGGTCGTCAGATTCCGGGAGAAGCCTTGCTTACCGGTGGAGCAAAACCGGCAGTTGACCGCGCATCCCGCCTGCGACGACACGCAAAGCGTGCCGCGCGTCTCTTCGGGGATGAACACGGTTTCGACCGCGTTGCCGTTGCCGACGTCGATCAGCCACTTGCGCGTGCCGTCGGTGGAAACGTGGTCGCGAATGATGTCGGGCATCGCCAGCGTGGCGCGGCCCTTGAGTTTTTCGCGCAAAGATTTCGCGAGATCCGTCATGCCGTCGAAGTCGTCGGCGCCAAACTGATGGATCCAGCGTTGCAACTGCTTGGCGCGAAACGGCTTTTCGCCGAGACTGCCGCAGTAAGCGACCAGCCCGGCGGCGTCGAGATCGAGAAGATTGACGGTGCTGCTGCTCGTCATGTCGAGTTCTGCCATTTCCAGATTGCGAAGCCCGGGCGCTTGCCCGGGACCGTTCGCGCCAAATTCCTGCTTATTCACAACTATTTTTTGCAGCTATTCTTGTGCTGAGGCGCGTTTGACCGCGCCTTAACCAGGCGCGGCGACCAGCACACGAATTAACGCGAGTAGACGTTCACTTCCGGGAAGAAGAACGCGATTTCCTGGCGCGCCGTTTCCGGAGCGTCGGAACCGTGCACGGCGTTCGCGTCGATGCTGTCGGCAAAGTCGGCGCGGATCGTGCCCTTGTCAGCCTTCTTCGGGTCGGTGGCGCCCATCAGGTCGCGGTTCTTGGCGATTGCGTTTTCGCCTTCCAGCACCTGGATCATGACCGGACCCGACACCATGAATTCCACGAGGTCCTTGAAGAACGGACGCGCGGCGTGCACCGCGTAGAACTTCTCTGCGTCGGCGCGCGACAGGTGAACCATGCGCGACGCGATGATCTTCAGACCAGCGTTCTCGAAACGGCTGTAGATCTGGCCGATAACGTTCTTTGCCACTGCGTCCGGCTTGATAATCGACAGGGTGCGCTCGATCGCCATGAAAAACTCCAAAAAATGAACGGTTTACGGATTAAAACGAATCGACAATTGTAGCACGAAGCAAGGTATGATTGCGATTGAAACCTTACGGCGCCGTAAGGATCAAAGCATGCGTGGGCTGGCTGCAAGCGGGCTGTGAAATAGAGCGGGCAAGCATTGAATTCTGCGCGCGCCGCAGCCATATTGGAGCAAAACGCGGTATCTCAATGGACCAGCCGTGCACCATTGCGATACTAATACTGGCTTAAGGCAGCGACGTTAGGATCCCGTGTAATCAGAACGTAGCGGTAAAACTGAACGACGGACAATTGGAGCAAGGAGAAACCATGAACGAATCACCCTACGGCTTCGGCCGCACTGGCGCCGTCACCTCGGTCGACGTGCGCAACAAGGTGCTGCGCAATACTTACTGGCTGCTGGCGCTTTCGATGGTGCCGACGGTTCTCGGCGCGTACATCGGCGTCGCGACAGGCTTTTCGCTGTTCGCGGCCACGAGCCCGGCAATGAGCTTCATCGCGTTCTTGGCCATCGCGTTCGGCTTCATGTTCGCGATCGAGAAGACGAAGAACAGCGGCATGGGCGTCGTCGTCCTGCTCGGCTTCACGTTCTTCATGGGGCTGATGCTCTCGCGCCTCTTGAGCTTCATTCTCGGCTTCTCGAACGGGCCGCAGCTCATCATGATGGCGTTCGGCGGCACGGGCGTGATTTTCGCGGCCATGGCCACCATCGCGACGGTCAGCAAGCGTGATTTCTCGGGGCTGGGCAAGTTCCTGTTCATGGGCGTGATCGTCATTCTGCTCGCCGCATTCGCGAACATCTTCCTGCAACTGCCGGCGCTGATGATGACGATCTCCGTGCTGGCCATCGTGATTTTCTCGGCATACATGCTGTTCGACGTGCAGCGCGTCGTGAACGGCGGCGAGACGAATTACATCAGCGCGACGCTCGCCATCTACCTCGACCTGTACAACGTCTTCACGAACCTGCTGGCGCTGCTCGGCATCTTCGGCGGCAATCGCAACTGATCGCGGCAACGCTTCGCTGAGACGAAAAAACCGGCCTTCGGGCCGGTTTTTCTTTGCCTGCTGAAAACGCGCGAGGAGCAGTCGAATCAGTCCCGCTCGAACAGGGCGATCGATTCGACGTGCGATGTATGCGGGAACATGTTCACGACGCCCGCGCCCTTCATCCGGTAGCCGGCCTCGTGCACGAGCAGGCCGGCATCGCGCGCAAGCGTCGCCGGATTGCAGGACACATAGACGATGCGCTTGGGAAGAATCGCGTCGTCGCCGCTTTGCGCGATGTCCGCGAGCGCCTTCGACACCGCGAGCGCCCCTTCGCGCGGCGGATCGATCAGGAACTTGTCGAAGCGGCCGAGCGCGCGCATGTCGTCGGCGGTGACTTCGAACAGATTCCGGCACGCGAAGGACGTGTGTCCATCGACGCCGTTCGCCTTCGCATTCTCGAGCGCGCGAGCCGTCAGCGCCTCGCTGCCCTCGATGCCCACCACTTCGCGCGACACTCGCGCGAGCGGCAGCGTGAAATTGCCGATGCCGCAGAACAGATCGAGCACGCGATCGGTGCGTTCCGCCGCGAGCAGGCTCAACGCGCGGGACACGAGCACGCGGTTGATCTGATGATTGACCTGCGTGAAGTCGGTCGGCTTGAACGGCATGCGGATGTCGAATTCCGGCAGCGTGTACGCCAGTTCGCGGTCGAGCGGATAGAACGGATAGACGGTGTCCGGACCCTTCGGCTGCAGCCAGAACTGCACGTTGTGCTCGTCGGCGAACGCGCGCAGGAGCGCTTCGTCGGCTTCGGTCAGGGGTTCCAGAATGCGCAGAACGAGCGCCGTCACGTCCGAGCCCACCGCCAGCTCGATCTGCGGCATGCGATCGCGGATCGACAGGCCCGCTACGAGATGACGCAGCGGCACGAGCATTGCGGAAACGTGCGGCGGCAGCACTTCGCAGCTCGTCATGTCGGCGACGTAGCTGCTTTTGCGCTCGTGAAAGCCGACCAGCACGCCGCCCTTCTTTTCGACATGGCGCACGGTCAGCCGCGCCCTATAGCGGTATCCCCATGACGGACCGTGAATCGGCCGGAACATGGTTTCCGCGCGCAATTTGGCCAGATGCTGGAGAT
Source organism: Caballeronia sp. BCC1704 (assembly GCF_902833455.1). Taxonomy (NCBI): domain Bacteria; kingdom Pseudomonadati; phylum Pseudomonadota; class Betaproteobacteria; order Burkholderiales; family Burkholderiaceae; genus Caballeronia; species Caballeronia sp. BCC1704. Next base: position 1,975,116 of record NZ_CADFFT010000001.1, read on the forward strand.
TGTCTTCCAGCACGCGCTGCTTGACCGCGATCTGCGCGCGCACGTCGAGATGCTGCATCGAGCAGCCGCCGCACGTGCCGAAGAACTGGCACTTCGGCTTCGTGCGGATCACCGCTTCGCGCAGCACCTTCACCACCTGCGCCTGCTCGAAGCTCGGCTTCTTGCGATAGCTCGAATAACTCACGCGTTCGCCCGGCAGCGCGCCTTCCACGAAGATGACTTTGCCCGGCTCGCCGTCCTCGTTGACGGTGCGGCCGACGCCGCGCGCGTCCATATCGAGCGCGTCGATTTCGATTTCAGGCGCGACGAACGACGGATCGGGCGTGACGGACTTCGCGGGCGCCGCGCGGCGGCGATGCGGATTTTTTCGAGCGGCTTCAGACACCTGCGTACTTCCTGACTGACGTGATAGCAAAGGCGAGATTGTAGACGAACCGTCAAGAACTCATCGGCCGAACGCGGCGAGATACTCGGCCCAGTGCGGCGACGTTTCCTGCGCGAGCGCGTTCTTCACGAAGTTGACTTCGTCGCTGTATTCATCGGCCGAGAAGCCGCCGCGCATCAGCTGGAAGCGGCAATACATCAGGTACGTATTGACGACATCCGTCTCGCAATAGTTGCGGATCTCGTCGAGCTGGCCGTCGCAGAAGGCATCCCACACCTTGCCGCCGTCCATCCCGAGCTTGCCGGGAAAGCCGCAGAGCTTCGCGAGCGCGTCGAGCGGAGCGTTGGCGCGCGCCTGATACATCGCGAGGACGTCCATGAGGTCGATATGCCGCATGTGATAGCGACTGATGTAGTTATTGAATTTGAATTCGCGGTCGTCCTGGCCGAGGTCCCAATACCGCGGCGCGGCGATGCCGTGCACGAGCGCGCGGTAATGCAGCACCGGCAGGTCGAATCCGCCGCCGTTCCATGAAACAAGTTGCGGCGTGTATTTCTCGATCACGCGATAAAACGACTGAATCAGCGCCGCTTCGCCGTCGCCGGGCGCGCCGAGCGAGCGCACGCGAAAGCCGTTGTTGTCGCGAAACACGCATGAAATAGCCGCGACGCGTTGCAAATGGTGCGGCAGAAAGTCGTTGCCGACGCGCTCGCGGCGCATCTGGAACGCATAGTCGGCGACTTCGCGATCCGAAAGATCGGCGGGCAAATCTTCGAGACGGCGAATGCCGTCGACATCGGGGATCGTCTCGATGTCGAATACGAGAATCGGTGTCATTGAATCCTGGGAATGCGGCAGAACAAGTGCGACGACGCCCTCGCGGGCGCCAGGTAAGCGCTAAAGCACGGCGTCCTTGCGAACGCCGTTGGACGCGAAGAAACGCTTGAGCCTCACGAGCGCCTCCTGCTGAATCTGGCGCACGCGCTCGCGCGTGAGGCCCATTTCATCGGCCAGCTCTTCCAGCGTGGCCGGCTCGATGTGATTGAGTCCGAAACGTCGCTCGATCACATGCCGATGCTTGTCCGACAGCCGCGAGAGCCACAAGCGCGTTAGCGTTTCGAGTTCGCGGTGCTGCACTTCGGCATCCGGCGACTGGCTTTGATCGTCGGAAAGCAGGTCGAGCAGGCTGCTGCCCGGATCGAGGTCGAGCGGCGCGTCGAGCGAAGCGGTGTGTTCGTTCAACGCGAGAATGTCGGTGACTTCCTCGGGCGTCTTGCCGGTGAGATACGCGATGTCGTCGATGCTGGCGTCGCGGCGCTCCGGCGCCACGGGATCGTTCGCGTTGGCGGAATTCTTCTCCAGATGGCGCTTCGCGCGCAGCACCTGATTCAGTTCGCGAATCACGTGGACCGGCAGCCGCACCGTGCGAGCCTGATTCATGATGGCGCGCTCGATGCTTTGACGTATCCACCAGGTCGCGTACGTCGAGAAGCGGAAACCGCGCGTCGGATCGAATTTCTCAATCGCGTGCATGAGGCCGAGGTTGCCTTCCTCGATCAGATCCAGGAGCGGCACGCCGCGATTCAAATAACCCTTCGCGATACTGACGACCAGCCGCAAATTGCGCTCGATCATGACCTGCCGCGCCTCGAACTCGCCGGCCTTCGCGAGACGCGAATACCGCTGCTCCTCCTCGACGGTGAGCAGCGGCTTCACGCTGATGCGATTCAGGTAATGCTGAATAGTGTCGGCCGTGAGTTCGGCCTGAAGCAGCGAGCGGAAGTCGTCCGCGTCGGGCGGGGAATCGTTTGCGCCGTCGGCGGTTTCAGCGCCGTCTTCCGCGCGCTTGCCGCGGCCCGCGCCGTCTTCGTCGGAATCGACATCGACGTCGATGTTCTCGGCGTCCTCGTCGCGGGTAGAAGCGCCCTCTTCCGCCGACACTTGCAAAGGTCGGCTGATCGTCTCAGTCTCGGCTTGCGGCAGGCGGCGCTTCGTTTTCGGCATGATGGCTCCGCTTTTATTGCGGCGGCAAATACTTCAGTGGGTCAACAGGTTTACCCTGCCGGCGAACTTCGAAATGCAACATCACACGGTCCGAATCGCTGTTCCCCATCTCAGCGATTTTCTGCCCTTTAGTCACCGCGTCTCCCTCTTTTACCATCAAAGCGCGGTTATGTGCATATGCCGTGAGAAAAGTCGCATCGTGCTTGATGATAATGAGATTGCCGTAGCCGCGCAGCCCGTTTCCGGAATAAACGACCCGCCCGTCCGCCGATGCGTTGACCGGATCTCCGGCCGCCCCGCCGATGTTCAAACCCTTGTTCTTCGCGTCGTCGAACGTGCCGAGAATCGGGCCGCGCGTCGGCCAGATGAACGCCGGCTGCGCTGCCGCCGCTGCGCTGTTGTCGACGCCCGCCGCCACGCCCGGTGCCGCGCCTGCCGCCGCGCCCGGCGCGGTTCCCATGCCGGAACTCGGCCCGTAGTACGGCGGCTGAGCCGTGCCCGTTGTCGTGCCCGGCTGCTGCGCGCCGCCGTTGAGCGGCTGCGCTTCGACTGCGCCACCCGCGATCGGCGCGGTCGACACGCCCGGCGTCGCCGCGGCGACATTCGCTCCCGGTGGCGCGACGCGCACCAGCTGACCGACCTCGATCTGATTCGGGTTGGTCAGATTGTTCCAGGCAGCGATGTCGTGATAATTCTGACCGTTTTCCAGTGCGATTCGATATAGGGTGTCGCCCGGTTTCACGCGGTAGAAGCCCGGCGGCGGCGGACCGTTGGACGCGGCGGCCTGGGCGGCATCCGTCCCGATGGGCGCGCCGGTCCTATCCACCACCGGCGCCATGTCCATGCGCGTCGAACACGCCGCCAGCACGGTTAGCGCAACGACGCACACGCTGCGCTGCGCCGCCGTCAGGCGAACGTTCGCACTCCCTACTCGCCAAGCACGCAAGATACTCATCGGTGTCAAATCACTCCGGATTTCAAAGGTACAAAGAAAACGCGATCCAGCTGCGACTCGCGCCACTGCGTCGCCGAAACGCGCGTGACGAGCGTCAGCACCTGCGACTGCGCGGCCTGCGATCCGACCGGCGCGACGAGCCTGCCGCCGACCGCCAGTTGATCCAGCAAGGCTTGCGGGACGTCGAGCCCCGCGCACGCGATGACGATCGCATCGAACGGCGCGGCCGCGGGCAGGCCGAGACGGCCGTCGCCATAGTGCAGCCGGATGTTCGGCACGCGCAGCGGCCGAAGATTGAGCTTCGCGCGCTCGGACAGCGGCCGCACGCGCTCGATCGAATAAACCTCGGTCGCGACCTGCGACAGCACCGCCGCCTGATAACCGCAGCCGGTCCCGATCTCGAGCACCTTGTCGAGCGTGCGGCCGGCCGCGACCAGTTCGATCATGCGCGCGACCACGGAAGGCTTCGAGATGGTCTGATGGTGACCGATCGGCAGCGCCGCGTCTTCGTACGCCTGCGCGGCGAGGCCGGGATCGACGAACATGTGGCGCGGCACGACCGACATGGCGTTGAGCACGCGCGGATCGGTGATGCCGTTTCCGCGCAGCCGCTCGACCATGCGCTCGCGCACGCGTTCGGAGGTTAGCGTCTGCGTGCTCGTCAGGGCGACGTTCGGCGCGCCCTTCTTCGTCGCGGCGTTGGTGTTCGCGTTCGGGTCGCGCTCAGCGGGACGCTGCGTGGTGCGCAACGCGCTCGTTCGTGGATGCGGCGCCTGCGCCGGACTGCGCGCTAAAGGAGAAGTCGCTGCGGGAACCGGCTTCCCGTTCGCCGTTTTGACAGCGAAAGCGGACGCCGCTTTCTGAGCGCCGCCCGCCGAACGCAACGCGCCGGGCGCGGCGGCAGGCTTCACGCGCGACGCATCCGCGCGGCCGGCGGGTTTGCGCGGCTCGCGTACCAGGTCCGCGAGCGCCAGCGGAAAGCGCTTGGCGCGCTCGTCCGTCATGAGCGGCGGCTCCCGGCGGCGGCCCATTCGCGCGTCTCGGCCATGAGCTTCGTGTGCGTCAGGTCGAGTTGCAGCGGCGTGATGGAGACATAACCGTTCGCCACGGCGTGGAAATCGGTGCCTTCGCTGGCATCGAGCGCATCGCCCGACGGCCCGATCCAGTAGATCGGATTGCCGCGCGGGTCCGTCTGCCGGATGACCGGCTGCGAAGGATGCCGCTTGCCGAGGCGCGTCACGCGCCATTCGCCGAGCTGGTCGTACGGCAGGCTTGGAATATTGACGTTCAGCAACGGATGACCCGGCATCGGATGCTCGAGAAAATGCGCGACGATTTCCGCCGCGACGCGCGCCGCATCCTCCAGATGAAGCCAGTCGCGGCCGACCAGCGAAAACGCGATGGCCGGAATTCCGAACATGAAGCCTTCGGTGGCGGCGGCGACCGTGCCCGAATAAAGCGTGTCCTCGCCGACGTTCTGGCCGTTGTTGATACCCGACACCACGAGGTCCGGCTGCTCGTCCAGCATGCCGGTGAGCGCGATATGCACGGAGTCGGTCGGCGTGCCGTTCACGAAGTTGAAACCGTTCGGCGCGCGATGGATGCTCAACGGCCGCGACAACGTGAGCGAGTTCGACGAGCCGCTGCAGTTCTGCTCGGGCGCCATCACGGTCACGTCGCCGAGCGGCTGCAAAGCGTCGTGCAGCACGTTGATGCCGCGCGCCAGATAGCCGTCGTCGTTGCTGAGTAGGATTCGCATCTGACGATTGTAACCGAGGAAAGATGACGCGCGAACGCGCGCGCGGGCTCGTCCGGAGCGCCGCGCTGCCCTACACTGACCGCCTCGACAACGAGGAGACGACATGCGCGCCGTTCGCTGCAATCAATACGGATTACCCGATACGCTCACCATCGAAACGCTGCCGGACCTGCACCCCGGAGCCGGGGAAATCATCATCGACGTGAAGGCGGCGAGCGTCAATTTTCCGGACGTGCTCATCATCCAAAACAAGTATCAGCTCAAGCCGCCGCTGCCGTTCACGCCGGGCGCGGAGTTGGCGGGCGTGGTGCGCGAAGTGGGCGCGGGCGTGACGCACTTCGCGCCGGGCATGCGCGTGGCCGCGTACACGGCGCACGGCGCGTTCGCCGAGCAGGCGCGCGCGAGCGAGACTGCGTGCATCGCGCTGCCCGATCACGTCGATCTCGCGCAGGCCGCCGCGTTCACGCTCGCCTACGGCACGTCGTATCACGCGCTCGTGGATCGCGGTGAACTGAAGGCCGGCGAGACGCTCCTCGTGCTCGGCGCGGCGGGCGGCGTCGGGCTGGCGGCGGTGCAGATCGGCAAGATCGTCGGCGCGCGGGTGATCGCGGCGGCATCGAGCGCGGAGAAGCTCGCGTTTTGCCGCGAGCACGGCGCGGACGATGTCATCGACTACACGAAGGAAGACTTGCGCGAGCGCATCAAGGCGCTGACCGGCGGCAACGGTCCGGATGTCATATTTGATCCCGTCGGCGGCGCGTATGCGGAACCGGCGTTTCGCAGCATCGCGTGGCGCGGGCGATATCTCGTCGTCGGCTTTGCGAACGGCGAGATTCCGAAGCTGCCTCTCAACCTCGCGCTCCTGAAAGGCGCGAGCATCGTCGGCGTGTTCTGGGGCGATCACATGCGCCGCGAGCACGCGCTTGCGGATCGCGAATTCGCGACGATGGTCCAGTGGATCGAAGCGGGCAAGCTGCGCCCCGTCGTCACGAAACGCTACACGCTCGAAGAGACGCCGCAAGCACTCGACGACATGATGAATCGCCGAGTGACGGGCAAGGTCGTGATCGAGCCGTAAATCGCGGCTGTCTCAGAGCTTTTCTGTATCGCCGGTTTTCGGCTGCCATTTCATGAGCCGCCGCTCGACGAGCGCAACGAGCCCGTCGAGCACCAGCGCGAACGCGGTCAGCACGAGAATGCCGGCGAACACGGTGTTGATGTCGAACGTGCCTTCCGCCTGCAGAATCAGATAGCCGACGCCGCGCGCCGAGCCGAGATACTCGCCCACTACCGAGCCGACGAACGCGAGCCCGACCGACGTATGCAGGCTCGAAAACACCCAGCTCGTCGCGCTCGGCAGATACACATGACGCAGCAGTTGCTTGCGGTTCGCGCCGAGCATGCGCGCGTTTGCGAGCACGACCGGGCTCACTTCCTTCACGCCCTGATAAACGTTGAAGAACACGATAAAAAAAACGAGCGTCACGCCGAGCGCGACCTTCGACCAGATGCCGAGCCCGAACCAAACCGCGAAGATCGGCGCGAGAATCACGCGCGGCATCGAGTTGGCCGCCTTGATGTAGGGGTCGAGCAGCGCGCTCGTCGTGGGCGCGAGCGCGAGCCAGAGGCCGACCGCGAGCCCCGACACCGTGCCGATGACGAACGCGAGCACCGTCTCGATCAGAGTCACCCAAAGGTGGATATAAATCTCGCCGCCGCTAAACCACTCCCAGATGCGCAAGAGCACCTTCTGCGGCTCGCCGAAGAAGAACGCGGCCTTGTTGGCGTCGTCGAAATACAAAGGCGGCAAGAGCGTCGGGCTGGTGAGCACGTACCACACGACGAAGCACGCGACGAGCAGCAGCCACTGCCACAGCGCGAGATTGGCCCGATTTGAACGATTGGGGCGCAGCTTGTTCCACATGTTCGTATTCTTAATTTGCGACGGCGGGCTTCAATTGCTGCTGATAACCCTTGAGCACTTCCTCGCGCAGCACGCCCCAGATCTGCGCGTGCAATTCGACGAAGCGGGGATGCGAGCGAATCTCGGCGACATCGCGCGGACGCGGCAAGTCGATCGCGAACTCGCCGATAGGATGCGTGCCCGGCCCCGCCGACAGCACGACGACGCGATCGGACATGGAGATGGCTTCGTCCAGATCATGCGTGATGAAGAGCACCGCCTTGCGCTTCGCGGCCCAGAGTTCGAGCAGTTCGTTTTCCATCAACTGCCGCGTCTGGATGTCGAGCGCGGAGAACGGCTCGTCCATCAGGATGATGTCGGGATCGAGAATCAGCGTCTGCGCCATCGCGACGCGCTTGCGCATGCCGCCCGACAGTTGATGCGGATAGCGATCGCCGAAGCCTGACAGCCCCACGCGCTTCAGCCACGCCTCGCCGCGCGAGCGCGCTTCGTCCTTCGGCACGCCGTCGAACGCGAGGCCGGCGGTCACGTTGTCGAGCGCGGAGCGCCAGGGCATCAGCGCGTCGGCCTGAAACATGTAGCCGGCGCGGCGATTGATGCCCTTGAGCGGTTCGCCGAACACGCTCACCGTGCCCGACGACGGCTGCAGCAAGCCCGCCGAGATGTTGAGCAGCGTGGACTTGCCGCATCCCGTCGGGCCGACGACGGACACGAACTCGCCCGGCGCAATCGACAAAGTGGTATTGCGAACGGCGGTATAGCGGTCGCGGCGATTCTCACGCGACGCGAACGTGCAGGTGACGTCCTGCAATGCGAGCGCGGCTTCTACGGGTGTCGCCACGATCACGCCTTGACCGAGGCGAGCGCCTTCTTCACGAAGTCGTTCGTCCAGGTCTTTGACAAGTCGATCGGCTTGCCCTTCACGGTTTCGTCGAACGCCTGAAGCGTTTTCAGCGACGTCGCGGGGCCGTCTTCCGGCATAAGGCCATCGGGCGACATGGCTTCCTTCACGTGCTGCCACGAATCGAGATACAGCGCGCGGTCGCCGAGCAGATAGCCTTCCGGCACCGTCGCGATCAGTTCCTTGCCCGATGCCGATTGCAGCCACTTGAGCGCGCGCACCATTGCGTTGGTGAGCGCCTGCGTCGTGTTCGGATTCTTGCTGATGAAGCTCTGCGAGGCGTACAGACACCCCGCGGGCATGTTGCCGCCGAACACGGTGCGCGTATCCGCGAGCGTGCGTGTGTCCGAGACGATGCGAATTTCGCCCGCGCGGTCGAGCTTGGTCATCACGGGATCGAGGTTCGCCATCGCGTCGATCTGGCCGGACTCCAGCGCCGCGATTGCGCCCGCTCCCGCGCCGACGCCGATAAACGACACGTCCGTCGCCTTGAGACCGGCCTTCGCGAGCACGAAGCTCGCCATGATCGACGTCGACGAACCCGGCGCCGTGACGCCGATCTTCTTGCCCTTCAGGTCCGCGACGGACTTGTAGTTCGGCATCGCTTTCTTGGATACGGCGAGCACGATCTGCGGCGCGCGACCTTGCAGCACGAATTCGCGGAAATACTGGTTCTTCGCCTGGAGCAGCAACGTGTGCTCGAACGCGCCGGACACGACATCCGCGCTGCCGCCGACCGCCGCCTGCAACGCCTTCGCGCCGCCGGCGAAATCGGCGATCTCGATATCGAGTCCTTCGTCCTTGAAGTAGTTGCGGCGCTCCGCGATGGTGAGCGGCAGATAGTAGAAAAGGTTTTTGCCGCCGACGGCGATCGACACCTTCGTCTGTTCCGGCTTGCCTTGCGCGAACGCGAGCGGCATGCCCGTCACTGCGCTACCCGCGAGCACGGCGCCGCTCGCGATGAACGTCCTGCGTTTCATCGTTGTTGTCTCCTGTCCACCGGATGTCGCATGAAGCGCGCTCCGGTTGCTTGTCATTCTGGTCTGCGCTGCCGGCCCGGGTGACGCGATTCGCTCAGATCACCTTGGCCGCCCGCAGTCGCGCGATATCGTCAGGATGATACCCGAGCGTTGTAAGGACTTCATCGGTGTGTTCACCGAGTTGCGGCCCGAGCCAGCGCGTCTCGCCGGGCGTTTCGGAGAGCTTCGGCGTGACGTTCGGCAGCGTGATCTCGCGGCCGTCCTGCCAGGGGAAGCGTTGCAGCATTTGCCGCGCGATGTACTGCGGGTCCGTGAACATGTCGGCGACGCTGTAGATGCGCCCGGCCGGCACGTCCGCCGCATTCAGCACGGCGAGCGCCTCGTCGATGCTGCGCGTCGAAAGCCACGCGGCGATGGCGTCGTCGATTTCCTGCGTGCGCGGCACACGGCCGTCGTTCGAGGCGAGCGCCGGATCGTTCGCGAGATCCGCGCGGTCGATGGCGGTCATCAGCCGCTTGAAGATGGGATCGCTATTGCCGCCGATGACGATGCTGCCATCGCGGCACGGATACGTGTTCGACGGCACGATGCCCGGCAGCGACGCGCCCGTGCGCTCGCGCACGAGACCGTAGACGCCGTATTCCGGCACCACGCTTTCCATCATGTTGAAGACGGCTTCGTAGAGCGCGACATCGACCACCTGCCCTTTGCCGCCGTTCACCTGCCGATGATGCAGCGCCATCAGCGCGCCGATCACGCCGTGCAGCGCGGCAATCGAATCGCCGATGGAAATGCCGATGCGCGGCGGCGGCAAGTCCGGGTAGCCGGTGATGTGCCGCAGGCCGCCCATCGATTCGGCAATCGCGCCGAAGCCCGGACGGTCACGATACGGCCCGGTCTGGCCGTAGCCGGAAAGCCGCACCATCACGAGGCCGGGGTTCTCGGCAGAGAGCGTTTCATAGCCGAGACTGAGCTTTTCGAGCAAGCCGGGCCGGAAGTTCTCGATGACGATGTCCGCTTCCTTCGCGAGCCGCCGCACGATTTCCTTGCCCTCTTCGGCCTTCAGGTTCACGGTCACGGACTTCTTGTTGCGCGCCTGCACCGCCCACCAGAGCGACGTCCCGCCGACTTCCGGATAGAGCTTGCGCCACTTGCGCAGCGGATCGCCGCCGTTCGGGTCTTCTATCTTGATCACGTCCGCGCCGAACTCGCCCATGAAGCGGGCCGCGAACGGCCCCGCGATGAGCGTGCCCAATTCGAGCACCTTGACGCCGGCGAGCGGCCCCGCGGTTGCGCTCATGTTTTCGTCTCCTTTGTTTTTGTACGGGCTTTCAGAGCGGCAGATCCAGCGGCTTGAAGCGCGGCGTGCCGTCGGCGAGCGTCTCGTTGAACATCGCGGCGGGCCGCACCCACAAGCCACGCTCGTGCGGCCACAGGTGTTCGTAGACGATCATCGCCTCTTCCGTTTCGGAGTGACGCGCCACGCCGATCACGCGATACAGCCCGCCCTTGTAATGCCGATGCGTGGCGAGCGCGAGAGCTTCGCTTTCTGTCATGAAGTCTTCCTTATACGGAGCGCCGGTCGAGCATCGCGCGCGCGATGGTGCCTGCATCGACATATTCGAGCTCGCCGCCCACCGGCACGCCGCGCGCGAGCCGCGTGACCTTCAGCCCTTTCGACTTGAGCGTCTGCGCGAGGTAATGCGCGGTGGCTTCGCCTTCGTTGGTGAAGTTCGTCGCGAGCACGACCTCTTGCACGACGCCATCCAGCGCGCGGTTGATCAGGCGCTCGAAGTGAATCTCCTTCGGCCCGATGCCGTCGAGCGGACTCAACCTGCCCATCAGCACGAAATACAGCCCGCGATACGTGAGCGTCTGTTCGAGCATGATCTGGTCGGCGGGCGTCTCGACGACGCACAGCAGAGCCGGATCGCGCTCCGGATCGAGACAGACTTCGCAGACCGGCGCCTCGGTGAAGGTGTTGCACTTCTCGCAGTGACGCAGGTGCTCGGTCGCGAACAGCAGCGAATTGCCGAGCTTCTCGGCGCCTGCGCGGTCATGCTGCATCAGGTGATACGCCATGCGCTGCGCGGATTTCGGGCCGACGCCCGGCAGCGCGCGCAGCGCCTCGACGAGCGCCGAGAGGGCGGAAGGTTGTTTCATGTGTCCTTCGTTGGCATCGAAACGCGCCGAATACGCTTCGGCGCGCGCGATCAGAACGGCAGCTTGAAGCCCGGCGGCATCGGCATGCCGGCGGTCATGCCGCTCATCTTTTCTTGCGTGGTGGCTTCGGCCTTGCGCACGGCGTCGTTGAACGCGGCGGCGACGAGGTCTTCGAGCATGTCCTTGTCGTCCGCGAGCAGGCTCGGGTCGATCTGCACGCGCTTCACGTCGTTCTTGCAGGTCATCGTCACTTTCACGAGACCGGCGCCCGACTGGCCCTCGACCTCGATCAGCGCGAGCTGATCCTGCATCTTCTTCATGTTTTCCTGCATCTGCTGAGCTTGCTTCATCAGCCCGGCGAGTTGGTTCTTCATCATGGTGCGGCTCCTTCCTGAAAAGCGGATATGCGGATGGCGGCGAGCGCGCCGCGACGTGCGGCGGCGCGCTTCGGGATTCAAGCCGCACATGCGGCGAATGTGCGGCGTGTCTTGCTGCTTACTGTACCGTGCCCGTCAGGCGGATGCGCCCGGCGTATGTCCGCCCGATGCGGCCAGCGGTCTGATCGAGCCTTGCACGATGCTCGCGCCGAAATCGCGGATGAGCGACTGCACGAACGGATCGCGCTGGATTTCCTGCTCGGCCTCCTGCTGCTTCTTCGCGCGTTCGGCTGCGTCGAGCGCGGCGGCCGTGCGGCGCGCGGGACCGACGCTCACATTGACTTCGACGGCGCGGCCGAGCTTCTCCGCGAGCGCGCTCTTGAGCTTCGCGACGTGGCCCGCGTCCTTGTACATCGGCACGGCGACGGTGAGCGTGACCGAATTGGCGTCGCAAGCGGTCAGTTCGCTGTTGAACGCGAGCTGATACGCGACGCCTTTGAGCGGCAGATCGACAGCGAGCGCGGGCCATTCCATGTCGACGCCGAGCGCATCGAGCGGCACGGCGGGCGGCAACGGCGCGGTGTCGGCCTTCGGGACTGGCTTCGGCGCGGGTTCGCTGCCAAAGCGCATGTCGTCGGGGCCGTTGTCGAACGCGGGAATATAACCGTCGTCGGGCGGCATGAAATACGCATCTTCCGACGATGCCGGCGCGTAGTCGTCCGGCGGCATATCCTCCCACGGCGGGATGACTTTCGCGGCGGGTTTGGCTTGCGGCTCGGACGTGGCTACCGGTGCCGACGCCGGTGTCGACGCGGATGCCGCTTGAACCGCCGGACGGCGCGGCTCCGGAACTTGGACTTTCACAGTGGGCTTGGCAACGGGCTTGGGCACAGCGGCCGGCGCGGTCGCCTGCACCGCCGATCCGCGCCCCGGACGATCCGACGACAGCCGCATGCCTGCGCTGCGCAGCACCTCGAGCGCGGCGCTAGCTCCGCTTCCGGCGCGGGAATTTGCGGGAGATTCCACGGATGCAGCAGCGTCCACCGTCTGTCGCGCGGCCGCGGTAAGCGGCGCGGGCGCGGCTGGCGGCTCGTTGGCGGCTTTGTCTTCCGGCCGCGTTGCCGACGTCAGCGACGCGGCTAGTGGCGCATTGCCCACATCGGTAGCTTCGCCTTCTGGCTCACTCCCGGAAGCGCGCGACGCTGCTGGTGGCGCATCGCCCACATCGGTGGCTTTGTCTTCCGGCCGAATCGCGGAGACGCGCGACGCGGCTGGCAGTGCGCTGTCTCTCTCGCCGGGCTTGTCTTCCAAGCGAGTGGCGGACACGGTCGACGCTGCTGGTGCCGCATCGCCCGCATCGGCAGCTTTGTTTTCCAGCCGATTCGCAAAGACGCGCGACGCGGCTGGCAGTGCTCTCTCTCTCTCGCCGGCTTTGGCTTCCGAGCGAGTCGCCGACACGGTCGATGCTGCTGGTGGCGCATCGCCCACATCGGCAGCTTCGTCTTTCGGCCGAATCGCAGACACGAGCGACGCGGCTGCCGGAGCGTTGCCGACATCGGCGGCTTTGTCTTCCGGGCGAGTCGCGGCAACGCGCGACGCACCCGCGCGTTCGACGTTCGTCGCGGACGCCTCGTCACTAGAAGTCGACGCGTGCGCCGGAGAAACACCGCTCCGATCACGGCCCTGCGCGTGCGGCTCGTCCGTCGCCGCAGATGCCCCGCTCGCCGCTTTCGCGGCAACCGGCGCGGGCGCCACCGCGCGTTCGGCCATCGCGCCGGCGAGCGCCGCGCTGCGCTGCGGCTTCGTCGCTTGCGGCGCGTTCACCGCGAGGCCGCCGCCACCACCGCCCGGCCCGCCCGCGGGCTCGAACGCCAGCATGCGCAGCAGCGTCATGGTGAAGCCCGCGTATTCGTCCGGCGCGAGGCCCAACTCGCTTCGGCCTACCGTCGCGATCTGATAGAACAACTGCACCTGCTCAGCGGACAGCGCGTCCGCGAAGCGGCGGATATCTTCGGCTTCGGGCCACTCGTCCAACACCGACGACGGCGCGAACTGCGCCCACGCGATTCTGTGGAGCAGGCTCGCCAGATCCTGCAGCGCGGTCGAAAACGACAGGCTGCGCAGCGCCATTTCGTCCGCGATGGCGAGCACCCCCGCGCCGTCGCCGGCGGCGAGCGCGTCGATCAGACGGATCAGATAGCTTTGATCGAGCGCGCCGAGCATGCCGCGCACGGCTTCCTCGGTCACCTGATTCGCCGAATAGGCGATAGCCTGATCGGTCAGCGAAAGCGCGTCGCGCATGCTGCCGTCCGCCGCGCGCGACAATAGCCGCAGCGCCTGCGGCTCGAACGCGATGTGCTCTTCGCCGAGAATGTGCTCGAGATGCGAGACGATATGCCCCGCCGGCATCTGTTTCAGGTTGAACTGAAGGCAGCGCGAGAGCACCGTCACCGGAATCTTCTGCGGATCGGTGGTGGCAAGAATGAACTTGACGTGCGGCGGCGGCTCTTCCAGCGTCTTCAGCATGGCGTTGAACGCGTGGTTGGTGAGCATGTGCACTTCGTCGATCATATAGACCTTGAAGCGCGCATCGACCGGCGCATACACCGCGCGCTCCAGAAGCGCGGCCATTTCATCGACGCCGCGATTGCTCGCCGCATCCATCTCCACATAGTCGACAAAGCGGCCTTCGTCGATTTCCCGGCACGCGCGGCACACGCCGCACGGCTTCGAGCTCACGCCGGTCTCGCAATTGAGCGCCTTCGCGAAGATGCGCGAAAGCGTCGTCTTGCCGACGCCGCGCGTGCCCGTGAACAGATAAGCGTGATGCAGACGGCCGCCGTCGAGCGCGTGCGTGAGCGCGCGAACGACATGCTCCTGGCCGACGAGCGACTCGAACGATTTCGGCCGCCATTTGCGTGCGAGAACTTGATAGGTCATGCGCGAAATTGTATCAGCAACGACTTGCGGCAAACGCGCGAGAGCGGGACGCGGCAAGCGTCCAGCGAGGCTGTCGCCGCACTGGAAAAACCGGGAAATCTGGGGAGAAGACAAGAAGAAAAGCGGAAGGTGACGAGCCCGACCCTCGGCACTGGTGGAAAGCGGCTGTGGCTGCTTCGTTCCCGACCTGACCAGGTTGACCGCGCCACCATGCGAGGAGGCCCGTCACGACGAATTGTATCACGCACCGCGCGCCGCCCGGAAGGCTCGCCGCGAACCTCGCTGCAAAGCGCGACCGTGCTCTTGTGCTTCGTGCTTTCGCCCTCAGATCGTCGCTATCGGGCACGGGCAACGGATAGCAAAGTAGGCTAAGATGGCATGTGACTTACCTGTGACCGTGCGTGCTCGAGCTCGAATCGGCGGGCGCGGTGGCGGGACATTCGTTCGCTCATGAGCTGTCGATTCAGCGGCAAAATGAGCGGCGAAATCCTTTTCCAGTTTTCGTGTATCGTGGCGAGCATTCCAACGCGGGCCTCGAATCAATAGAGGTATTCAGACAATGAGCGAATCAATCAAGCACATCAGCGACGCTTCTTTCGAACAGGACGTCGTCAAGTCGGATAAACCTGTCCTGCTCGACTTCTGGGCCGAGTGGTGCGGTCCGTGCAAGATGATTGCCCCGATCCTCGACGAAGTCGCGAAGGATTACGGCGATCGCCTGCAGATTGCGAAGATCAATGTGGACGAGCACCAGTCGACGCCGGTCAAGTTCGGCGTGCGCGGCATTCCCACGCTGATCCTGTTCAAGAACGGCGCGGTCGCCGCGCAAAAGGTCGGCGCCTTGTCGAAGTCGCAACTGACCGCATTTCTCGACAGCAACCTGTAACTGCACCACAGGCGGGCGTCGGCTTTCATCGACGCCCGCTCTGCGCGGTTTTGCGCGATTCCGCGCGATTCGAATGAAAAGCGCGAGAGCCGATGTTGTCGCACGACAACATCGGCCGAAAAGCCCCGTCCCCGGCCTATCCGAGGCTTGCGCGGCGTGTGCTATGCTAGAATCACAAGACTTCAAGAAGTATTAACTAGCAGTATTAAGTCTAGAGCGGTTCCGCTCACCTCTTCCCCAAATCTTTCTGTCGCACCTCTTCTCCCCGGCGGGAAATCCGTATGCATTTATCCGAGCTCAAGTCTCAGCACGTGTCTGCACTGATCGAGATGGCCAATGGCCTGGAGATCGAAAACGCGAACCGCCTGCGCAAGCAGGAATTGATGTTCGCGATTCTTAAAAAGCGCGCCAAGGCTGGCGACACGATTTTCGGCGACGGCACGCTCGAAGTGCTGCCCGACGGCTTCGGGTTTCTGCGCTCGCCCGAGACTTCGTATCTCGCGAGTACGGACGATATCTATATCAGCCCGTCGCAGATCCGCCGTTTCAACCTGCATACCGGCGACACCATCGAAGGCGAAGTCCGTACGCCGAAAGACGGCGAGCGCTATTTCGCGCTGGTGAAGGTCGACAAAGTCAACGGGCAGCCGCCCGAGGCCTCGAAACACAAGATCATGTTCGAGAACCTCACGCCGCTGCATCCGAATAAGCCGCTGCCGCTCGAACGCGAAATGCGCGGCGAAGAGAACGTGACCGGCCGCATCATCGACATGATCGCGCCGATCGGCAAGGGCCAACGCGGCCTGCTCGTCGCGTCGCCGAAGTCGGGCAAGACCGTGATGCTTCAGCACATCGCGCATGCGGTGAAGGCCAATCATCCGGATGTCGTCCTGTTCGTGCTCCTGATCGACGAGCGTCCCGAAGAAGTCACCGAAATGCAGCGCTCGGTCGCGGGCGAAGTGATCGCCTCGACCTTCGACGAACCCGCCGCGCGTCACGTGCAGGTGGCCGAGATGGTCATCGAGAAGGCGAAGCGCCTCGTCGAAATGAAGCATGACGTCGTGATTCTGCTCGACTCCATCACGCGTCTCGCGCGCGCCTACAACACGGTCGTGCCGGCATCGGGCAAGGTGCTGACGGGCGGTGTCGATGCCAACGCGCTGCAGCGTCCGAAGCGTTTCTTCGGCGCGGCGCGCAATATCGAAGAAGGCGGGTCGCTCACCATCATTGGCACGGCGCTGATCGAAACCGGCAGCCGCATGGACGACGTGATCTACGAAGAGTTCAAGGGCACCGGCAACATGGAAGTGCACCTCGAGCGCCGTCTCGCGGAAAAGCGCGTGTATCCGTCGATCAACCTGAACAAGTCGGGCACGCGCCGCGAAGAACTGCTCATCAAGCCGGATCTGCTGCAAAAGGTCTGGGTGCTGCGCAAGTTCATTCACGACATGGACGAAGTCGAAGCCATGGAATTTCTGCTCGACAAGATCCGTCAGACGAAGAGCAACTCCGAGTTCTTCGACCTGATGCGTCGCGGCGGGGGTTGATTCTCCGTCCTGTTTCGCGCTTTCAAGGAACCGCCTGCATCGTCAGGCGGTTTTTTTCATTGGCGCGTGGGCGCCCGGTCACGATGCCGTCGGGCTCGCATCCGTACAATCCCGTCTGTTCCTGCGCGATCCCGTGCACCACTCGACCGACCGATGCCCAACCTCTTCACCCGCTGGTTCGGCGCGCAACGCCGCGAGCGCGCGCTGCGCAAGTACGCCATCGACGACGCCCTCTGGCAGCGCACGCTCGACGCCTTCCCGTTTTTCGGCCACTTGAGCGCGCCCGACCGCGACCGCCTGCGCGAGCTGACGAGCCTGTTCATCGCGCAGAAGTCGTTTTCCACCGCGCACGAACTGGAACTGACCGACGACATGATCGTCGCGATCGCCGCGCAGGCGTGCCTGCCGGTGCTCAACCTGAGCCTCGATCTGTACGACGGCTGGGTCGGCGTGATCGTCTATCCGGGCGAGTTCGTGATCAAGAAGACCGTGGAGGACGAAGCGGGCGTGGTGCATGAGATCGAGCACGACGCGAGCGGCGAGGCGTGGGAAGGCGGCCCGGTCGTGCTGTCGTGGGAGGACGCGCAGATGGCGGACGGCTCGGACGCGTACAACGTCGTGATTCACGAGTTCGCGCACAAGATCGACATGGTGAACGGCGAGGCTAACGGGCATCCGCCGCTCTTTCGACGCTGGCACGCGCCGCTCGACCATGCCGCGTGGTCCGACGTGTTCGACAACGCCTACGACCAGTTCTGCGCGCGCGTGGACGCGGTGCCGAAGCGCCGCTGGGCGCGCTTCGAGCGCGAATCGCTGATCGATCCGTATGCGGCGGACCATCCGTCGGAATTCTTCGCGGTATGCAGCGAGGCGCTCTTCGTCACGCCGCAGGCTTTCGAGGCCGAGTATCCCGAGTTGTATCGGCTGCTCGCGCGTTATTACCGTCAAGACCCGGCGAACGTGGGCGCGCTGGCCGGTTGAGTGCCGCGAACGTCTCGGAAAAAGTAACAACCGACTGATTTTCTGGCATAATCTTCGTTTTTCGACCCCCAGGCAAGTGACTCGCTAAAGCCACCGTGAACGGTGCAGCGGGTTGGCTACCGCCAGATACCAGGAAAGATCATGAAAGAAGGCATTCACCCGGATTACCGCGAAGTCCTGTTCGTCGACATGTCGAACGACTTCAAGTTCGTGACCCGCTCGACCATCCAGACGCGCGAAACCGCCGAGTACAACGGCAAGACGTACCCGCTCGCGAAGATCGAAGTGTCGTCGGAATCGCACCCGTTCTACACCGGCCAGCAGAAGATCATGGACACGGCCGGCCGCGTCGAGAAGTTCAACAACAAGTTCGCGCGCTTCTCCACCAAGAAGTAAGTCGGACTTCAGGGTTCAGCAAAAAGGGCAGCTTTGGCTGCCCTTTTTTGTCCCTGCGTCTTCTGTCGCTGCATCTGTCGTCGCACCTTCGGCGGGCGTTGTTGCGCGCGGTTACATGCCGACGAGGCAAGACGCTACAGAAGCCGCTGCCCGACTACAATGCCGGATGCTCCGGCCCCGCCGCGCTTTTTTGCGCACGTCCGGCGGCCCGTCTCTCCATCAAGCCTTCTCGCATGCGATCTGTCGTTCGTCTGACCGCCTCCGCCACCAGCGCCCTGCCGCGCTGGCTCCTGCTCGCCATCTGCATCACGTATGCGTCGTTCGGCCTCTTCGGCCGCGATCCCTGGAAGAACGAAGACGCAGCGGGCTTCGGCGTGATGTGGACGATGGCCAACGGCGACGCCCGCGACTGGCTCCTGCCGAATCTGCTCGGCAAGGCGCCGACCGCCGACGGACCGCTGATGTACTGGCTCGGCGCGACGTTCATTCGCCTCCTGAGCCCGTGGGTCGATGCGAGCAACGCGTCGCGCGTCGTGACGGGCCTGCTCTTCTGTCTCGCGTGCGCGTTCGTCTGGTACTCGACGTATCTGCTCGGCCGCCGCGAAGAAGCGCAGCCCTTCAAGTACGCGTTCGGCGGCGAGCCGGAACCGCGCGACTATGGCCGCACCCTCGCCGACGGCGCGCTCCTGATTTTGCTCGCGTGCTTCGGCCTCGCCGAGCGCGGCCACGAAACCACGCCGCAGCTCGCGCAGTTCGCCGGCACGGCCATGCTCATCTACGGCCTCGTGCGCAGCCTCGACAAGCCGGTACACGGCGCGCTGGTGTGGGGTGCGGCGATCGGCGTCGTCGGGCTGTCGAGCTCGCCGGTGCTCGTCTTCGCGCTGCTGCTCTGCACGCTCGCCATGACGATCATCGTGCGTCAGGTGCGCGCCGCGCCCTTGCTGATCTACGGCCTGCCGGTCGCCGTCGTGCTGATCGCCGCATGGGTGTGGCCGACGCTGCACTTCTTTCCCGACGACGGCGAGTGGTGGCTGCGCCAATGGTGGCGCACGAGCTTCTATACGTTTTCCGGGCCGCCGTCGATCGTCTTCGGCTACGCGATGAAGAACCTGCCGCTCTTCGCGTGGCCCGCGTGGCCGCTCGCGATCTGGGCGTTCGTGAGCTGGGGCGGCATGCGCCGCTCGCCGCACGTGGCGGTGCCGTTGTCGATCATCGGGCCGCTGCTGGTGCTCGTCGTGTTGCAGGCGCACGAGACCAACCGCCTCTTCCTGCTGCTTTTGCCGCCGCTTTCCGTGCTCGCGACGTTCGCGCTGCCGACGCTCAAGCGCGGCGCGATCAACGCGATCGACTGGTTCGCAATGCTCAGCTTCACGATCATCGGCTCGCTGGTGTGGCTCGTGTGGACGGCGGGCATGATCGGCTTCCCGGCGCCGATGGCGCGCAACCTCGCGCGTCTCGTGCCGGGCTTTCATCCCGAGTTCAAGCTCATTTCCTTCGTGTGCGCGGTGGCGGTGACGGTCTGCTGGTTCCTGCTCGCTCGCTGGCGGCTTGCGCGGCATCCGAAGGTGCTGTGGCGCAGCGTCGTGTTGTCGAGCGCGGGCACCACGCTGATGTGGGTGCTGCTCATGACGCTTTGGCTGCCTGTCGTCAACTACAGCCGCACGTATCGCGACGTCGCGGAGCAGATCGCCGATCATCTTCCGCCTGACTACACCTGCATTTCGCCCGTGCGTCTCGGCGATGCGCAGATCGCGACCTTCGCCTATTTCGGCGGCATGCATTTCGCGTTCGACGAAGATTGCGATGTGATCCTCCGACAGGACCGCGCCGATTACGGCGATCCGCCGTCCATCTCGACGTTCCAGTGGAAGCTCGTGTGGGAAGGCCGCCGCGCCGCCGACCGCGACGAACGCTTCCGCCTCTACGTGCGCATCCAGCGCCCCGCGCCGCCTGCGAAGAAACCGTTGCGCCCGCGAACCCTGCGCCGGACACAGTAAGGCCATGCTCCCGAAGCTCCCGATCCCGAACGGCCAGGCCGGCATGTGGCGCGATGTACGCACCATCGCGGCGCTCGCGTGGCCGGTGCTGATCGGCCAGCTCGCGGTGATCGCGTTCGGCGTGATCGACACCGCGATGGTCGGCCGCTTCTCCGCCACCGACCTCGCCGCGCTCGGCCTCGGCTCGTCGGTTTATATCTCCATCTACATCGGCCTGACGGGCATTCTCGTCGCGCTTCAGCCGATTGCCGGACAGCTTTTCGGCGCGGGACGCGAGAGCGAGATCGGCGAGGAGACGCGTCAGGCGCTATGGCTCGCGGTGGCGCTGACGGTGATCGGCTTCGTGCTGCTGTTCTTCCCCGAGCCGCTTCTGAGTCTCGCGAAGGCGCCGCCCGCGCTACACGAACGCACGGTGCAGTATCTGCGCATCTTGTCGTTCGGCTTGCCCGCGAGCCTCGCGTTTCGCGTCTACAGTTCACTGACCAACGCGGTCGGCAAGCCCCGGCTCGTGATGTTTCTGCAAGTCGGCGGCCTGATTCTCAAGTTTCCGCTCAATACGTGGTTCATCTTCGGCGGCGCGGGCGTGCCGGCGCTCGGGGGCCCCGGCTGCGCGCTCGCGAGCACGCTCATCAACTGGGTGCTGGCGGCGGTCGGCATGACGGTGCTCGTCAAGTTCGAGTTCTTCCGCCCGTTCGGCATCTTCTCGCGCTTTTCGTGGCCCGCATTCAGGCGGCAAGTCGCGCTCTTGCGGCTCGGCATTCCGATGGGGCTTTCCTATCTGATCGAAGTGACGTC
Source organism: Caballeronia sp. BCC1704 (assembly GCF_902833455.1). NCBI lineage: Bacteria > Pseudomonadati > Pseudomonadota > Betaproteobacteria > Burkholderiales > Burkholderiaceae > Caballeronia > Caballeronia sp. BCC1704. The sequence continues at coordinate 1,996,106 of NZ_CADFFT010000001.1, forward strand.
GTACACGTTCATGGCGCTCTTCATCTCGCGATTCGGCACGACGACGCTCGCGGGCCATCAGATCGCGGGCAACCTCGGCGCGGTGCTCTACATGACGCCGCTTGCCATCGGCATTGCCTCGTCCACGCTGGTATCGCAGGCGCTCGGCGCGCGGCGCTTCGACGACGCCGCGTCGATCTCGCGGCACGGCATCGGCATGGCGTGCGTGCTGGCGTGCGTGTACGGCGTGATCCTGCTCGCCGCGCGGCCGCACATCATCGCGGCCTATACGCCCGATGCGAACGTCATCGCGGCTGCGATGCCGCTAGTCTTCATCATCGTCTTCTATCACCTCTGCGACGCGTTGCAGATCACCACCGCCTTCATTCTGCGCGCGTACAAGGTCACGCTCGTGCCTACCGTGATTTATGCAATCGCGCTGTGGGGCATCGGGCTCGGCGGCGGTTATCTGCTGGGCTTCGATGTCGGCGGCGCGGTGCCCGCGTGGCTGCAAGGCGCGCGCGGATTCTGGATCGCCAATTCGCTGAGCCTCGGCGTGGCGGGCGTCGGACTGTTCCTCTACTGGCGGCGCGTGAGCGTGCGGCATCTCGATACGGTGGACGCGGACTGAGCGAGCGCGTGTCATCAAAAGCGGGAGAAAGCGTCGAAAAGCGTCGATGGCCGTGCCGCATAGACGGAATTCGGTAGGAGTCCCGTAAAATCCCGCCCGAGGAATCTCGGAGCGAGTGGATGAGCCGCGTTACGAACACACAAAAATGGATCCTGGCCGCAACCACCGTGCTGGCAGCGCTTGGCCTGAGCGCCGCCGCGCATCGTGCCGATGCCGCGCGTGCCGCCAGCGTCTCGCCCCAAGGCAAGGTCACGCAGGCGAGACAAGTCGTCGTCAAGTTCGACGAGCCGATGACCGCGTTCGGCAATCCCGCCGCGGCCGCGCCCGGCAACGTCTCGTGTAGCGGCGCGCCGGCGTCGGCCACCGCGGGCAGCGCCCGCTGGATCGACCAGAAGACGTGGGCCTTCGATTTCGCCGCCGATCTGCCGCCCGGCGTGCGCTGCTCGATTGACCTCGACGCCGGCCTGAAATCCGCCGCAGGCAACGCGCTCGCGGGGCCGAGCCACTTCACGTTCGAGACCGGCGGGCCGTTCGTGACGGCCATTCAACCGGACTACGGCGACATCGAGGAAGACCAGGCGTTCGTGTTGCACCTGAACGGTCCGGCGACGCAGGCTTCCGTGCTCGATCATGTGTGGTGCGAATCGAACGCGATCGGCAATCGCATCCCGGTGCGCATGCTCGACTCCGCCGCGCGCGGCGCGATCCTCAAGCAATTTCACTACGAGAAAGAAAGCGACCGCGTACTGACGCTCGCGTGCCAGCAGACGCTGCCCTCCGCGACTAGAATGCAGCTCGTCTACGGCGTCGGCGTGACGGGACCGAGCGGCATTCCGAACGATGCCGAGCGGCGCTTCGAGTTCAAGGTGCGCGAGCCGTTCAAGGCAGGCTTCACGTGCGAGCGCGAGAACGCGCAGGCACCGTGTACGCCGCTGCGGCCGCTTCGCGTCACCTTCACCGCGCCGATCAGCCGCGCCGACGCGCAGAAGTTCGTTCTGCGCGGACCGAAAGGCACCGCCGCGCCGCACTTCGATCCCGACAACAAGGACGACGAAGTGAGCGACGTGGATTTTGCCGCGCCGCTGCCCGAGCGCGCGAGCCTCACGATCGAAGCGCCCGCCGATCTGAAAGACGTGAGCGGCCGCAAGCTCGCCAACGCGGATTTCTTCCCGCTCAGAACGCAGACCGCGCCGATGCCGCCGCTCGCGAAGTTCTCTTCGGGCGAGTTCGGCATCATCGAACGCTTCGCGGAACCGAACATGCCCGCGATGCTGCCCGTCACGCTGCGTCATGTCGAAGCGGATCTGCATGTGCAAGGGCTGAATTCGGGCACGTCGAAGATCACGAGCCTCCGGGTCGATGCAGACACGGACATCCGTCAATGGATGAAAACCGTCGAAGCATTCGGCGGTATGTCGATCAATCAAAGAACCGTGGAATCGCTCGCGCCGCATGCGTTGACCAACGGCATCGCGCCGATCGTCACGAACACGACAGACGGTGTGTACTTCGACGCGCGCTCGCTCTCGCTTCTGAGCAAGCACGCGGGCGTCGAGACGCTGACGCTGCCGGCGGCCGATCCGAAGGCGCTGCGGCCGTTTGAAGTCGTCGGCATTCCGCTTAGCAAACCCGGCTTTTATGTGGTCGAACTGGCGTCGCCCGCGCTTGGCGCATCGCTGATGGCGAAGCATCAGGCGATGTACGTGCGCACCTCCGTGCTCGTCACGAACCTCGGCGTGCATCTGAAGCAGGGGCGCGAGAACAGCCTCGTGTGGGTCACGACGCTCGACAAGGGCAAGCCCGTGCCGAACGCGCAAGTGCGCGTGACCGACTGCAACGGCGAACAGGTCGCCGCCGGCGTCACCGATGCAGAAGGCATCGCGAGAATCGGCAAGTCGCTCGCGCCGCTGCACGAGTGCAACGGAACCAGCCTCGCCTACGGCGGCTTCTTCGTCTCGGCACGCGTCAGTGATCCCGCGACCGGTCCCGACATGGCCTTCGTGATGTCGGACTGGAACCGCGGCATCGAATCGTGGCGCTTCAACGTCCCAACGGACATGAGTAGCACGCGCACCGCCCGCGCGCACACGGTATTCGACCGCACGCTACTGCGCGCGGGCGAAACCGTGTCGATGAAGCATCTGATGCGCGTCGAGACGCTCGGCGGCCTCGCTTTTCCCAAGCGTTATCCGACACGCGTGACCATTCGCCATGTCGGCAGCGGACAGACGTGGCATTTGCCGCTGACGTGGGCGGCCGATCACAGCGCCGACTCGACCTTTACTGTGCCGACGGCGGCGAAACTCGGCGAGTACAGCGTCTCGCTCGACGACGGCACCGCCCAAGGCACGAGCGATGACGACGACGCCCGCGTCACGGAGTCGTACGAAACCGGGAGCTTTCGCGTCGAGGAATTCCGGCTGCCGGTGTTCAAAGGCTCGATTTCTGCCGGCGACAGCAAGTCGGCCGGACTGATCGCGGCGCGCGAAGCGCCCGTCTCGGTGCGGCTCGAATACGTGCAGGGCGGCGCGGCGTCGAAGGTGCCGGTCGCGGTGTCGGCGCTCGTGAAAGACATCGCGCCGCCCTTCGCTTCTCAATACGACGCCTTCAGCTTCGCGCCGTATCGTAAGCCGGCCAACGACGGCGCGAGCGCGCCCGCCGAGGACCAGAACGACGACGACGAAGCGCAGCAGCAGCAAAGCGATGCCACGACGAAGCTCGTCGCCGACAAGGAGCGCATCACGCTCGACCGCGACGGCGTCGGCAAGTTGACGGTCGCCCCGCTGCCCGCCGTCGATGCACCGAAGCGCCTCGCGCTCGAAGCCACTTTCGCCGATCCGAACGGCGAAGTGCAGACCATCAGCGGCAACGCGATGCTCTGGCCCGCCGCCGTGGCGGTCGGCCTGAAGTCGGGCTCGTGGGTGTCGGTCGGCAGCACGGTGCCGGTGCAGGCCATCGCGCTCGATCTGCAAGGCAAGCCGCGCGCCGGCGTGCCGATGCAGATCAAGGGCATCGTCCACGCGATGACGAGCTCGCGCAAGCGCATGGTCGGCGGCTTCTATGCCTACGACAATCACACTGAGACGAACGATCTCGGCACGCTGTGCAGCGGCAAGAGCGACGACCACGGCCTGCTGTCGTGCGAAGCGAAGCTCAAGCAGCCGGGCAATATCGATCTGATAGCGGTCGCGAAAGACGGCGACGGCCGCGAAGCCAACGCGACGACGTCCGTCTGGGTCACGCGCGAAGACGAACTGTGGTTCGGCGGCGAGAACACCGACCGCATCGACGTGCTGCCGGAAAAGAGCAGCTACGAGCCGGGCGAGACCGCGCGGTTCCAGGTGCGCATGCCGTTCCGCTCCGCGACGGCACTCGTCGCAGTCGAACGCGAAGGCATCGTGGAAACGCATGTCGTCGAGCTGAACGGCAAGGACCCGACCATCGACCTGAAGGTGCAGGATGCGTGGGGGCCGAACGTCTATGTGTCGGTGCTCGCGCTGCGCGGCCGCTTGCGCGAAGTGCCGTGGTACTCGTTCTTCACCTGGGGCTGGAAGGCGCCGGTCGAATGGGCGCGCGCGTTCTGGTACGAAGGCCGTCAGTATCAGGCGCCGACTCCGCTCGTCGATCTGTCGAAGCCCGCGTTCCGCTATGGACTGGCGTCGATCAAGGTCGGCATCGCGTCGCACAAGCTCGCGGTCAGCGTGAGCCCGGACGCGAAGTCGTATGCGGTGCGCGGCAAGGCGCGCGTGAAAGTGAAAGTCGCCCTGCCCGACGGCAAGCCCGCGCCAGCGGGCACGCAAATCGCCGTCGCAGCGGTCGACGAAGCGTTGCTCGAACTCATGCCGAATCAAAGCTGGAACGTGCTCGACGCGATGCTGCAGCAGCGCGCGTATGGCGTCGAGACATCGACGGCGCAGATGGAGATCATCGGGCGGCGGCACTTCGGGCGCAAGGCGGTGCCTGCGGGCGGCGGCGGCGGCCATAGCCCGACGCGCGAGCTTTTCGACACGCTGCTGCTCTGGAATCCGCGCGTGACGCTGGATGCGAACGGCGAGGCAACGCTCGACGTTCCGCTCAACGATTCGCTCACGCGCTTTCGGATCGTGGCGATCGCGGCGGTCGGCGCGGGTCGTTTCGGCACGGGCAGCGCATCGATCCAGACGAGCCAGGACCTGCAACTGGTCTCGGGGCTGCCTCCGCTCGTGCGCGTCGGCGATACGTTCCGCGCTCAGTTCACGCTGCGCAATACCACGCCCCGCGCGATGCGCGTGCTCGTGACGCCGCGCGCCGGATCGCTCGCGCTCGATGCGCGCACAGTTTCCCTCGCGGCGGAGTCGTCGCAGGAAGTCGCATGGGATGTGACGCCGCCGGATATGCCCGGCGGGGAATCGTCGGCGAGCCTCGCGTGGAACGTGAGCGCCGTCGAACAAGGCACCGGCAAGGCCAGCGATGCGCTCAAGCTCACGCAGCGCATCGTCGCGGCGATTCCCGTCACGGTGCAGCAGGCGACCATCGCGCAAGTCGACGGCACGCTGAACGTGCCGGTCGCGCCGCCCGCCGACGCTACGAAGACGGCTGCCGGCACGGTGCGCGGCGGCATCGCGGTGTCGTTGCAGCCGAAGCTCGCGGACGGCTTGCCGGGCGTGCGCCGCTGGTTCCTCAACTATCCGTACAACTGCCTCGAGCAGCAGACTTCGCGCGCGCTCGGGCTGATGGACGCGGCGCAATGGCAAGCGGTGCTCGCGCATATGGCCACGTATCTGGATGCCGATGGCCTCGCGAACTACTTCCCGCCGTACGACGACTCCCGTGCGACCGGCAGTCCGACGCTCACGGCCTACCTGCTCGCCGTGACCGACGAAGCGGCCAAAACGGACCGCCGCTTCGCGCTGCCCGCCGACCTGCGCGACAGGCTCACGGCAGCGCTGGCGAACGTCGTCGACGGCAAGATCCAACGCAATTTCTGGGCTCCGCGCAACGGTTTCGACTTCGAGAAGCTCGCGGCCATCGAAGCCCTGTCGCGCTATGGCGTCGCGCAGCCGCGCATGCTGGATTCGATCACCATCGCGCCGAATCAGTGGCCGACTTCCGCTGTGCTCGATTACTACGCGATCCTCTCGCGCGTCGATGGCATTCCGGACCGCGAAGTGAAGCGCGCGCAAGCCGAGCAGATCATCCGGGCGCGGCTCACCTATCAGGGCACGCGCCTGACGTTCTCGACCGCGTCGGACGACGATCTCTGGTGGTTCATGACCGGCGTCGAGACCAACGCCGCGCGCACCGCGCTACTCTTCGCCGACGCGCCCGGCTGGAAGGACGAGATGCCGCGCCTCGTCGCGGGCCTGCTCGCGTTGCAGACGAACGGCGCATGGTCCACCACGACGGCCAACCTGTGGGGCTCGCTCGCGGTCGCGCGGTTCTCGCGCGTGTTCGAAAGCACGCCGGTCACGGGCAGCACGGACATTCGCCTCGGCGCGTCGTCGAAAACGGTGGACTGGGCCGCCGCCGCGCCCGCGCCGATGGCGTCCGCCACGCCGATCACACGCACCGCAAACACGCGCAGCGTGATGCTGCCGTGGTCCACCGGCTCGCTTGCGCTCACGCAGCAAGGCACCGGCAAACCGTGGGCGACCATCGAGAGCCTCGCCGCCGTCGATATGAAAGCGCCGCTTGCGGCCGGCTATCGGATCGCGAAGACCATCACGCCGGTCGAACCGGCCGTAAAAGGCGCATTCTGGCGTGGCGATATCGTGCGCGTGAGTCTCGACATCGACGCTCAAAGCGACATGACATGGGTCGTCGTCAACGATCCGATTCCCGCCGGCGCGACGATTCTCGGTTCCGGGCTCGGCCGCGATTCGGAATCCGCCACGCAAGGCGAGCGAAGCAGCGGCCAATGGCCGATGTACGTGGAGCGCGCGTTCGACGGTTATCGCGCGTATTACGACTATCTGCCGAAGGGCAAGCTTCATGTCGAATACACGATGCGCCTGAACAACGCCGGCAGCTTCGGCCTGCCGCCGACGCGCGTGGAGGCGCTCTATGCGCCGTCGACCTTCGGCGCGCTGCCCAGTGCGCGGATGGTCGTGAAGCCGCTCGCCGCGAGATGACGCGATGAGACGCGCCGCCTGTTTAGTGGTCGCATGCCTGCTGAGCGCGGCGGCGCACGCCGCGCCCAGCTTCAGCGACGTGCGCGCGAAATGGCGCAGTTCCGACTGGCTGCTGCTCGACCGCAACGGCGAAACACTGCAACGCACGCGCATCGACGCGAGCGCGCGGCGCGGCGACTGGGTCGCGCTGGCAGACGTATCGCCGGCCTTGCGCGAAGCCATCGTCGTTTCGGAGGACAAACGATTCTACGAGCACGCGGGCGTCGACTGGCGCGGCGCGGCGGCCGCCGCCTGGGCGAATCTGTGGAATACGCGCACGCGCGGCGCATCGACCGTCACCATGCAGCTGACCGGCCTAATCGGCGATGAAGGCCGCAAGCCCGCCGGACGGCGCAGTATCGGCGAGAAGGCGCAGCAGACGGTCGGCGCGCTGTGGCTCGAACGCACGTGGCGCAAGGATCAGATTCTGGAGGCGTATCTGAACCTCGTGCCGTTTCGCGGCGAAATCGTCGGGCTGTCGGCGCTTTCGCAGACGCTTTTCGGCAAGGCACCCTCCGGCCTCGACGAACGCGAAGCTGCGCTGGCCGCGGCGCTCGTGCGCGCGCCGAACGCGTCGTACGCAAAGGTCGCCGCGCGCGCGTGCGTGATTCTGCGCGACATGAACGGCTTGCGCGCGCCGGGCCCTTCGCGTGACGCGGACCCGTGCGCCAATCTCGACAGCTACGCGCAACTGACGCTCACGCGCAGCGCCGCCGCGCCGGCGCTCGCTTCCGGCGACGAGGCGCTCGCCCCGCATCTCGCGCGGCGCATCGCCGGCGAAGCGCATCCGGCGGCGGGCGACCGCGTGCGCTCGACGCTCGACGCGCGCCTGCAACGCTTCACGCGCGATACGCTCTCGCGCACGCTCGCCGAGCTCAACGCCCGCGCGCATCCGCGCAACGTGCACGACGCGGCGGCGATCGTCATCGACAACGCATCGGGCGACGTGCTGGCGTGGGTCGGATCGGCGGGCGGTTTGTCGAATGCGCCGGAAGTCGATGCGGTGCTCGCCGCGCGTCAGGCCGGCTCGACGCTCAAGCCTTTTCTCTATGCGCAAGCCATCGACGAAAAGCGCCTGACTGCCGCGACGTTGCTCGACGACGCGCCGCTCAATCTCGCCACGGGCGGCGGCCTCTACATCCCGCAGAACTACGATCACGACTTCAAAGGCTGGGTCAGCGTGAGAACGGCGCTCGGCTCGTCGCTGAACGTGCCGGCCGTGCGCGCGCTCGTGCTCGTCACGCCGCATCGGTTCGCGCGCACGCTGGTGGCGCTCGGCCTGCCGCTCACGCGCACCGGCGACTACTACGGCTTCAGCCTCGCGCTCGGCAGCGCCGATGTGACATTGGCTGCGCTGACCAACGCGTATCGGGTGCTCGCGAACGGCGGCATCGCGCGGCCGTTTTTCGATCTCGCGGGCCACGCTGCCGCGCCTGCCGGCCAGCGCGTGTTCAGTCCGCAGGCGAGCTTCATCGTCACCGACATCCTCGCGGACAACAACGCCCGCACGCGCACGTTCGGCTTCGACAGCGTGCTCGCGACGCGCACGTTCAGCGCGGTGAAGACCGGCACGAGCAAGGACATGCGCGATAACTGGGCGGTGGGCTTCACGTCGCGCTATACGGTGGGCGTGTGGGTCGGCAATGCGGACGGCGCGCCGATGTGGGACGTCTCCGGCGTCACCGGCGCGGCCCCGGCGTGGAATGCGATCGTCAATTATCTGACCCGCCGCGCGAACAGCCGCGCGCCGGATGCGCCGCCGGGCGTCGTGAAGACACGCGTCGCGTATCAGAACGACGTGGAGCCGGCGCGCGACGAATGGTTTCTGCGCGGCACGGAGATGAACAAGATCGGTCTGACGGCGAATGCAGCGGCGGGAACGGAAGCCGATGATGCGCACGCTCGCCGCCGCGAACGCTTGCGGGACGTGGCAAGCTCCGACGCGAGCCCGGCCAGGATCGGCGCGCCGACCGACGGCACCATCTTCGCACTCGATCCCGACATTCCGCCCGCGCGCCAGCGCGTGTGGTTCGAGCGCACGGGCGGCAGCGGGCAGCTCGGCTGGCGGCTCGATGGGAAGCCGTTCAGCCGCCACGCCCGCGCCGCGTGGCTGCCGTGGCCGGGCCGTCATCGGCTCCAACTCGTCGATGCGCGCGGCGAGGTGATCGACTCGGTCAACTTCGAAGTGCGCGGCGCCTTCGCGAAAACTGCCGCGCCTGCCGCGAAATAGCTGCCGGCGCTGGCGCACCGTTGGCACGACGAAGCGTTTCAACAATTCATTTGCTCGCGGACACAATCCGGCCGTTCGTCGCACGACATGTAACGTTAAAGATTGTGCGCCGACGGAGCGCTCTCCCCGGCCTCATGCACAATGCAGACGGCCCGCGTTCGAAACACGGATTTGTCCTATCCTTTACGGCATCGTCCGTTTGCCGGACCGTGCGGCCTTCGCTTCCTTCGTTTCTTTCGTTCCGTCAATCTGCCTGGAGTGTCGTCATGCTGAGAAAGCTGTTGATGCTGTGCCTCGCGTTCACGCTGTCCATCGGCGCGGCGTTCGCTGCCGTCGATGTCAATACCGCCGATCAAGCCGCGCTCGATTCGGTCAAGGGCCTCGGGCCGGTCAAATCGAAGGCGATCGTCGACGAACGCACGAAGAACGGCCCGTACAAGGACGCGGACGATCTCGCTAATCGCGTGAAAGGCCTCGGCGCCAAGTCGGTCGCCAAGCTGGAAGAAAACGGTCTGACGATCGGCGGGTCTTCGCTGCCGCCGACCGGCAAGACATCGAAGCCCGCCGCGACGGCTTCTCACGGCGCGGCCGCGCCGAACTCGACCATCAAGTCATCGGCGGCGGCGACCGCTGCGACATCGCCCGCGGCCACGACCGCGCAGACGCCGGCCGTCGCCCCGGCATCGGGCCCGGCGGGTGCTTCGGCTTCCACCACTGCTTCGGCCAAGAAGTCGGGCGCCACGGCTGCGGCAGCCACCAGCGACGCGAAGCCTTCGAAACCGAAGCGAAAGAAAGACAAGGCGGCGAGCGCGTCGGCTGCCAGCCTGTAATTCATCTGCAACCTTTAGTACTGAGACTGCCATGAGCCTACTCGATATCCTCGCCTCTTCCCTCGGTAATTCGTCGCAACAAGGCGGCCAGACTGGTCAGCCGGGTCAGTCCGGCCAGGCTGCGCTGATCGCGGCGGCGCTCGAATTCGTGAACAGCCAGCCCGGCGGCATCATGGGGCTGATTCAGCGTTTCCATCAGAACGGCGCGGGCGATATCGTCTCGTCGTGGATCGGCAACGGCGAAAACAAGCCGATCAGCCCGGGCCTCCTGACCAACGTGCTCGGCGCGGACAACGTCGGCGCGCTCGCGCAGAAGGCGGGCGTGTCGGGCGATCAGCTCTCCGGCATGCTGGCGGCGGTGCTGCCGCATATCGTCGATCGCGCGACGCCCAACGGCGAAGTCCCGCCCGAAGGCAAGCTCGACCTGACGGGCGTGCTCGGCTCGCTCGGCGGTCTCGCCGGTCTGTTCGGCAAGAGCGAGGAGCCGAAGCAGGGATAAGCGCGATCGTCCTGTCGCACGCTTCGCCCCGCGCCCGGCTCACGCCGGCGCGGGGCTTTTGCTTTTTGCTTTTGCTTACGAAGCAGCCGCTCGCACATCGCGGGCAATAAAAAAGGCAACGAATCGCTTCGTTGCCTTCGAAAGACACTGCGCCTTAGTGGGCCTTAATGGACCACGCGATCAAACACGAACTCGCCGTCCCGGACATCGACCGGAATGACGTCCTTCGGTCCGAAGCGCCCGGCGAGAATCAGCTTGGCGACCGGGTTCTCGATCTCCTGCTGAATCGCGCGCTTCAGCGGCCGCGCGCCGAACACCGGGTCGTAGCCCACCTTGCCGACCTGTTCCAGCGCCGCATCGGACACGTCCAGCTGCATGTCGAGCTTCGCCAGCCGGTCGTGCAGACGCTGCAACTGAATCTTCGCGATGGACTCGATATTCGCGCGATCCAGCGAGTGGAACACGACGACATCGTCGATACGGTTCAGGAACTCGGGCCGGAAATGCAGCTTCACTTCTTCCCAGACCGCGTCCTTCACGGCTTCCTGCGGCTCGCCGACCATGCCCTGAATCACCTGCGAACCGAGGTTCGAGGTCATCACGATCACCGTGTTTTTGAAGTCCACCGTGCGGCCCTGGCCATCCGTCATGCGGCCGTCGTCGAGCACTTGCAATAGCACGTTGAACACGTCCGGATGCGCCTTCTCGATTTCATCGAGCAGGATCACGCTATACGGCTTGCGGCGCACGGCTTCGGTCAGATAACCGCCTTCCTCGTAGCCGACGTACCCCGGCGGCGCGCCGATCAGCCGCGCGACGCTGTGCTTCTCCATGAACTCGCTCATGTCGATGCGGATCAGATGATCTTCCGAATCGAACAGGAACGCCGCGAGCGCCTTGCACAGCTCGGTCTTGCCGACGCCCGTCGGCCCGAGGAACAGGAACGATCCATACGGACGGTTCGGGTCCGACAAACCGGCGCGCGAACGGCGAATCGCATCCGCGACCGCGCCGATCGCCTCGTCCTGGCCGACGACGCGCTCGTGCAGCTTGCTCTCGATCTGCAAGAGCTTCTCGCGCTCGCCCTGCATCATGCGCGACACCGGAATGCCGGTGGAACGCGACACCACTTCCGCGATTTCCTCGGCGCCGACCTGCGTGCGCAGAAGACGCGGGCGCGTCGGGTTGTTCTGCTCCTCCGATTCCGCCTGCGTGACCTGCTTCAGCCGCGCTTCGAGTTCGGGCAGCTTGCCGTATTGCAACTCGGCGACCTTTTCGAGCTTGCCGTCGCGCTGCAAACGCGCGATGTCGGCGCGCACCTTCTCGATCTCTTCCTTCAGTTGCGCGCTGCCCTGCACCGCCGCCTTTTCAGCGGTCCAGATCTCTTCGAGGTCCGAATATTCGCGATTCAGCCGGTCGATTTCCTCTTCGATCAGTTGCAGGCGCTTCTGCGATGCTTCGTCCTTCTCCTTCTTCACGGCCTCGCGCTCGATCTTCAGCTGAATGAGGCGGCGGTCGAGCTTGTCCATCTCTTCGGGCTTCGAATCGATTTCCATCTTGATGCGCGACGCAGCTTCGTCGATCAGGTCGATGGCCTTGTCCGGCAAGAAGCGGTCCGTGATATAGCGATGCGACAGTTCCGCCGCCGCGACGATAGCCGGGTCGGTGATCTCGACGCCGTGGTGCAGCTCGTACTTCTCCTGCAAGCCGCGCAGGATCGCGATAGTGGCTTCCACCGACGGTTCATCGACCAGCACTTTCTGGAAGCGTCGTTCGAGCGCCGCGTCCTTTTCGATGTACTTGCGGTATTCATCCAGCGTGGTCGCGCCGATGCAGTGCAGCTCGCCGCGCGAGAGCGCCGGCTTCAGCATGTTGCCCGCGTCCATCGCGCCTTCGGCCTTGCCTGCGCCGACCATCGTGTGAATCTCGTCGATAAAGACGATGGTCTGCCCTTCGTCCTTCGCGATGTCGTTCAGCACGGCCTTCAGCCGCTCCTCGAACTCGCCGCGATACTTCGCGCCCGCGAGCAACGCCGCCATGTCGAGCGACAGCACGCGCTTGCCCTTGAGCGTTTCCGGCACTTCGCCGTTGACGATGCGCTGCGCGAGGCCCTCGACGATGGCCGTCTTGCCGACGCCCGGCTCGCCGATGAGCACCGGATTGTTCTTCGTGCGGCGCTGGAGGATCTGGATCGAGCGGCGGATTTCGTCGTCGCGGCCGATCACCGGGTCGAGCTTGCCAGCGCGGGCGCGCTCGGTCAGATCGACGGTGTATTTTTTCAGCGCCTCGCGCTGGCTCTCGGCGTCCTGGCTGTTCACCTGCGCGCCGCCGCGCACGGCATTGATGGCCGCTTCCAGCGCGCGCCGCGTGAGCCCGTGCTGCTTGGCGATGCGCCCCGCTTCGCCCTTGTCGTCCGCCACGGCGAGCAGGAACATTTCGCTCGCGATGTAGGTGTCGTTGAGCTTTTGCGCTTCCTTGTCGGCGTTGTTCAAGAGACCGGCGAGGTCGCGGCTCACTTGAACGTTTCCGTCCGTGCCCTGAACTTGCGGCAGGCGGCTGATCGCCTCGTTGAGCGCGGCTTGCAGCGCCTGAACCTGCACGCCGGCATGCGAAAGCAGCGAGCGCGCGGAGCCATCGCGTTGCGCGATCAACGCGGAAAGCAGATGCACGGGCTCGATGTACTGATTGTCGTTGCCGACAGCCAGGCTTTGCGCGTCCGACAGTGCTTCCTGAAATTTGGTGGTGAGTTTGTCGATTCTCATTTTTGGTGAGCTCCAATTCGAATACAACCAAAATGAGGCGCTTTCGGGCGGTTTCAAGCGCGCAAACCGCTCATTCCGGGGATTTTTTGCAGGATTGGCCGCGTCCGAAACGCGCGGCGGCGCCTTCGAAAGACCGCGCTGTGCAGGTTTCGTTCAGTGCCGCGTGATCGTGCGGAAGTGTCGGTCAGGACGAAGCGGCGCGCGGGACGAGCGCAGTGGCGTACGGAGCATCGACGGGCGCGATGCCGAGCAGCCGCGCGAGCTCGCTCGCGGGCTCGGACAACTCGCCGACCGTGTGCTTGTCGAGTTCGGCGAGGAAGGCATCGCGCGCCGCCGCCAGCACGCCGCGCAGGCGGCAAGCCGGCTGAATCGCGCAATGCCGGCCGTCCGTCTGCGGGCCGAAGCAGCCGACGAGCGCGAAGTCGCTCTCGGTTTCCCTGACGATGTCGCCGATGGTCAGCCCGCGCGAGCGCGCCGCGAGCCGCAGGCCGCCGTGACGTCCGCGCACGGTTTCCACCCAGCCGAGGTCGCCGAGTTGCTGGACGATCTTCATCAGGTGATTCTTGGAGATGCCGTAGGCGTCGGAGATCTCGCGGATGGTCGAGAGCCGCGCCGGCCGCACCGACAGATACAGCAGCACCCGCAGCGCATAATCGGTGTAGTCGGTCAGTCGCATGGCCTCGGTGCGTCGGACGGCGGAGTGGAAAAAAGCCGAGGTTGCGTGAATCGACTGACGGGCGAACGAAGCCGGACAAATCCGCGCGGCGGCCGGGGCCATCGCCCGCGCGAGCGTCACAGGGTCTAATATCCGCTCGCGGCAGTCGCGACAGAACCGTCACGCGCCAGAGCACTGCTCAACATTTTGCGCCACTTGGGTGCTTTGCGTCAGCCAGATTCGCGATGATTCGGCCTCGGACGCCAGCCTTACTGTTTGCAGCCTTACTGTTTGCAGCCATGAAGTCTTCAGCCATGAACCGAGACGAAACGAGTAACGCCATCACCCGCGAGAGCGAGCCCACGGAAACGAATATCCGCGCGCTGGTCGAGGCGTTCTATCGCCGCGTGGACGACGATCCGCTGCTCGGCCCGATCTTCGCGCGGCAACTGACCGGCCGTTGGGACGAGCATCTCGCGAAGATGACGACGTTCTGGTCGAGCCTCGTGCTCGGCTCTAAGCAGTATCGGGGGAACGTGCAGGAGGCGCATCGGCCGCTGGAGGGCATCGAGCCGCAGCACTTCGCGCGCTGGCTGTCGCTGTTTCTGAACACCGTCGAAGCGCGCTATGAGCCCGGCGCGGCGGTGCAGTTCATGGAGCCGGCGCTGCGCATCGCGCAAAGCCTCCAGTTGAGCAAGTTCGGCTGGGACTACCGGATTCCCGAGGCGCAGGAAGCCCTGCTCGCGGCGCTCAAGCGCCAGCGCACCGGCGACCGCGATGAGCCGCGTTTCCCCGAGCGCCCGGCAGGCGAGCCGTTCCCGGCGAAGTTCGTCGGCAAGCCGGCCGACGAAGACTGACGCGCGTCTAAACTGCGCGGCGCGTTCGGCAGGCAAAAACCACGTCGTCGACGAGTTCGAACGCCGCTCCTCAGCCTTGCGGCGGCGTCCATCGCGCAAGGGCTGCGTCGTCGGATTCGCGCGCGTCGACCCAGCGCTCGCCCTGCTCCGTCTTTTCCTTCTTCCAGAACGGCGCCTGCGTCTTCAGATAATCCATCACGAACGCGCAAGATTCGAACGCTTCCGCGCGATGCATCGCGGTCGTCGCGACGAGCACGATCTGATCGAGGGGCTTGAGCTTGCCCACGCGATGCACGATGAGCACGTCCGAGCCGCGCCACCGTTCGCGCGCCTGATCGGCAATCGCTTCGAGCGACTTCTCGGTCATGCCGGGGTAGTGCTCCAGTTCCATCGTCTCGACGGCGCTGCCTTCGTTCAGATCCCGCACCGTGCCGACGAAGCACGCGACCGCGCCGACCTTCGGATTGTCGGCGCGCAGCGCGGCCACTTCGGCGCTGATGTCGAAATCGGCTTCCTGCACGCGGACTTTCGCATGCGTTCCCATGTCAGCCACCCGTGACCGGCGGGAAAAACGCGACTTCGCAGCCATCGGTGATGCGCTGCGAGGCGTTCGTCATCACGTGATTGCAGGCCATGCGCAATGCGCGGCCTTCCGCGAGCGTCTCGGCCCACACGCCGCCGCGCATGCGCAGCCACGCGCGCACGTCGCCGACATTGACGACCGTATCCGGCACGCTCACCGTCTCGTTCGCGACGCCCAGCGCCTCGCGCACGCTCGCAAAAAATCTCAGTTCGACTTTCATGGGACTTCGTTCCTTACCGCATCAACTCTGAAAAGGGAATGAACCGCACCGTCTCGCCCGCGCTGATCGCGTGATTCGGCGGATTGTCGATGAGGCCGTCGCCCCAGACGGTGGACGTCAGTACCGCCGAACTCTGGTTCGGGAAGAGATCGAGGCCGCCGCCGTCGTTCACGCGCGCGCGCAGAAACTCGTTGCGCCGATCGCCCTTTTTCTGCGTGAAGTCGGCGCGCATGGAGTAGACGCGCGGCGCGACATCCTCAACGCCCGCGAGGCGCAGCACGAACGGCCGCACGAACAGCAAGAACGTGCAGAAGCTCGAAACAGGATTGCCCGGCAAGCCGATGAAGAACGCCTCCTGCCCGCCTTCGCCGCGCCGGACCGCGCCGAACGCGAGCGGCTTGCCCGGCTTCATCGCGATCTGCCACATCGCGATGCGCCCTTCTGCTTCGACCGCCGGCTTCACATGATCTTCCTCGCCGACGGAAACGCCGCCGCAGGTCAGAATCAGATCGTGGTCGAGCGCGGCGCGGCGCAGCGTGTCGCGTGTGGCGTCGAGCCGGTCGGCCACGATGCCGAAGTCCGTCACGTCGCAGCCGAGCTTCGCGAGCAGCGCGCGCAGCGTGAAGCGGTTCGAGTTGTAGATGGCGCCGGGCGCGAGCGGCTCGCCGGGCATGCGCAGTTCGTCGCCGGTGAAGAAAATCGCGACGCGCACGCGACGCGTCACATCCAGCGCCGCGCAGCCGACCGACGCCGCGAGACCGAGCGCCTGCGGCGTCAGCCGCGTGCCGGCGCGCAGAATGACCGAGCCGCGCTCGATGTCCGCGCCCTGCCGCGTGATCCATTCGCCTGCGGCGGGCGGCTGCGTGAACGCAACGGTGCCATCGTCGGACGCCTGCGCCATTTCCTGCATCACGACGGCATTCGCGCCCGGCGGCACCGTCGCGCCCGTGAAGATGCGCGCCGCCGTGCCTGCCGCGAGCGGCTCGGCCGTGTGTCCGGCCGGGATGCGCTGCGAGACGCGCAGCGCGACCGGCGCGGCGTCGCTGGCGGCGGCGAGATCGGCGGCGCGGACCGCGTAGCCGTCCATCGCGCTCGTGTGCATCGGCGGGACGTCGAGCGGCGAAGTCACGTCGGCGGCGAGCACGCGCCCGAGGGCGTCGAGCGTGTCGATACGCTCGGTGTCCGTCACCGGGCGCGCGGCGTCGAGCAGACGACCGAGGGCATCGGCTGTGGCGAGCATCGGAGGACGAGAGGAACCGGCTGACGGAGAGGACATGGCTTCGCTGGGAGCGCGGCGCGCTGAAGGAATGGAAAAATGAGGCTATCGGCAACTATTGTAGCGACTCGTCGCGCGGCACCCGACACGCGCCGCCGCACGCGAAAGCTGCCCCGCCCCAGTGATACACTCGCAGCACACTTCCAGCGTCCATTTCCATGAAATTCTGTTCCGTCTGCGGCCACGAGGTCGGCCTGAGCATTCCGCCCGGCGACAACCGCGAGCGATTCGTCTGCAACAACTGCGGCACCGTGCACTATCAGAACCCGCGCAACGTCGTGGGCACCGTGCCCGTGTGGGACGACAAGGTGCTTCTGTGCCGCCGCGCGATCGAGCCGCGCTACGGCTACTGGACGCTGCCCGCCGGCTTCATGGAAATGGAAGAGACGACGAGCGAAGGCGCCGCCCGCGAAACGCTGGAAGAAGCCGGCGCGCGCGTCGAAATCCAGAGCCTCTTCACGCTGCTGAACGTGCCGCACGTGCATCAGGTGCATCTGTTCTATCTCGCGCGGCTGCTCGATATCGAACTGGACCCCGGCGAAGAAAGTCTGGAAGTGCGGCTCTTTGAGGAGAGCGAAATTCCGTGGGACGAGATCGCGTTCCCGACCGTCGGCCAGACGCTGCGCTTTTTCTTCGCCGACCGCGCCGCCGGCAACTTCACGCTGCATACCGGCGACATTTTCCGCACGCTGCGCGAAGGTTGAACGGCGCAGGACGATCATGGTCCCCTGGCTCGCCCACGACGATCCGTTTCCGCCGGTCGAGCGCGCGCTCGGCGCATCGAGCGGCGCGCCGGGCTTGCTCGCCGCGAGCGCCGATCTGCTGCCCTCGCGGCTCGTCGACGCCTACCGGCGCGGCATCTTCCCGTGGTATTCGGACGGACAGCCCGTGCTGTGGTGGAGCCCCGATCCCCGCATGGTGCTCGTGCCCGCCGAGTTCAAGGTGTCGCATTCGCTGCGCAAGACGTTGAAGCGCGTCCTTCGCGACGATGCGTGGGAAGTGCGCGTCGACCACGACTTTCCTGCCGTGATGCGCGCCTGCGCCGACACGCCGCGCGAAGGCCAGCGCGGCACCTGGATCACGGCGGATATCGTGGAGGCTTATACGTCGCTGCATCGCGCGGGCGAGGCGCACAGCATCGAAACGTGGCGCGACGGCGTGCGCGTGGGCGGGCTGTATGGCGTGTCGTTCGGGCGCATGTTCTTCGGCGAATCCATGTTCGCGCACGAAACGGATGCCTCGAAAATCGCGCTCGCGGCACTTGTCGGACACTTGCGCCGCCACAAAATAGAGATGATAGACTGCCAGCAGAACACGTCGCATCTGGCGTCGCTGGGCGGCCGCGAGATTCCTCGCCGCGCGTTCGTCGCGCATCTGCGCCGCGCGGTCGCCGAAGCGCCGATCCCGTGGCGCTTCGACAAGTCCGTGCTCATCGACCTCACCGGCACGGCCGCGCCCCGATCATCCTGAACCCGCGCCGGGCGCACCGTTTGCGACACGAGTACTCAGACACGCACGATCCGCCGCGCACGCCTTCGCCAACAGCGATGCGCACGCGGCAATGAAGAGACGACGCCTGCGAGAGCCGCCAAAGTGACACATCCGAACGAGCTGCCACTGTCACCGCTTTCCGCGCTGCAATTCTATGCAACAGCGCCTTACCCTTGCAGTTATCTGGAAGGGCGCGTGGCGCGCTCGCAAGTCGCGACGCCCAGCCACCTGATCAACTCCGACGTCTACACGGAACTCGTCAAGGCGGGCTTCCGGCGCTCGGGCGTCTTCACGTATCGCCCGTACTGCGACGGCTGCCGCGCCTGCGTGCCGGTGCGCGTGCCCGTCGCGCGCTTCGCGCCGAACCGCGCGCAGCGGCGCGTGTGGAAGCAGCACGGCAATTTGATCGCGAGCGTGGCGCCCCTGCATTACGACGAGGAACACTACGCGCTCTACATGCGCTATCAGTCGGCGCGGCACGCGGGCGGCGGCATGGACCGCGACAGCCGCGATCAGTACGAGCAGTTTCTGCTGCAGAGCCGGATCAACTCGCGGCTCGTCGAGTTCCGCGAACCGGCCTCGCCGGACACGCCGGATGCGCCCGGCGCGCTGCGCATGATCAGCATGATCGACATTCTCGGTGACGGGCTTTCGTCCGTGTACACGTTCTTCGAGCCCGACCTGCCGAAGACGAGCTACGGCACGTTCAACATCCTGTGGCAGATCGAACAGGCGCGAAGCCTCGACTTGCCCCACGTGTATCTCGGCTACTGGATACGCGAGAGCGAAAAGATGGCGTACAAGGCCAATTTCCGGCCGCTGGAAGGGCTCGTCGATGGCCGCTGGTCCGTGCTCGATCCCGCGACGACGCACTCGGCCGGCGCCCTGCCGATGCCGGGCCGCAGCACAGGGCCGGGCCAGCCGAAATAACGGCGTCCACGCGCATGTCATCCGGCTCCGGGCGCACGTCACAAAGCCGCTAAAATAGCGGTCTTAAAAAAATTTGCCGTCGCCGGCGCTCATCCGTGTTCAGTTCTCTCTACCCGCTCGCGCGTTCGCGCCTTTTTCGCATGGACGCGGAAGACGCGCATCACCTGACCTTGCGCATGCTCCGCGCGGCCGGCCGCACCGGACTCGCCGGCGTGCTCGGCAAGCGCGGCCCCGATTCGCCGCGCACCGTGATGGGCCTCACGTTCAGGAATCCGGTCGGCCTCGCGGCGGGACTGGACAAGGACGGCGCGTGCATCGACGGGCTCGCGGCGCTCGGCTTCGGCTTTATCGAAGTGGGCACCGTGACGCCGCGCGCGCAGCCGGGCAACCCGCGCCCGCGCATCTTCCGTTTGCCGGAAGCCGGCGCGCTCATCAACCGGATGGGCTTCAACAACGGCGGCGTCGATCAGTTCGTCGCGAATGTGCAGGCCGCGCGTTATCGCGGCGTGCTCGGGCTCAACATCGGCAAGAACGCGGATACGCCGATGGAGCGCGCAGCCGAAGACTATCTGTACTGTCTGGAGCGCGTGTATCCGTTCGCGAGCTACGTGACGATCAACATTTCGTCGCCGAACACGAAGAACCTTCGGCAACTTCAGGGCGCGGGCGAACTCGATGCGCTGCTCGGCGCGCTGAAGGACAAGCAGCAGCGTTTGTCGGACCTGCACGGCAAGCTCGTGCCGCTCGCGCTGAAGATCGCGCCCGATCTCGACGACGAGCAGATCAAGTCGATCGCGGGCACCCTGCTCGCGCATCGCATCGACGGCGTGATCGCCACCAACACGACGCTGTCGCGCGCGGCCGTCGCGGGCATGGCGCACGCCGACGAAGCGGGCGGCCTGTCGGGGCGTCCGGTGTTCGATGCATCGAACGAGGTGATCCGCAAACTGCGCGCGGAAGTGGGCACGGAAGTGCCGATCATCGGCGTGGGCGGCATCTTCTCCGGCGCGGATGCGCGCGCGAAGCTCGCGGCGGGCGCATCGCTCGTGCAGATCTACACGGGGCTGATTTATCGCGGGCCGGCGCTCGTCACCGAATGCGTCGAGTCGCTCGCGCAGGGAATATAGACATAAGCAAACGATCTTACGCGCCGGTTGCAGTTTCTCTATGATGCCGCACCTATCGGGCGCGGCGCTGGAAGAAGCGGCGCGCCACTTTGCCAACACGAGGAGAACAACACGATGAACCTGTCCACGCTCAAGAAGCTCGTTGCCGCCAGCCTGATCGGCGCGGCGTTCACCGCGGTCACCGCCACGGCGCACGCAGAAGACCTGCTCGATCAGGTCAAGCAGCGCGGCACGCTGCGCGTCGGTCTGGAAGGCACGTTCCCGCCGTTCAACTCGAAGGCGCCGTCGGGCGAACTCGTCGGCTTCGACGTGGATATCGCGAAGGCCGTCGCCGCCAAGCTCGGCGTGAAGCCCGAGTTCGTCACGACGGAGTGGAGCGGCATCATCGCGGGCCTGCAGGCGGGCAAGTTCGATGTGATCGTGAACCAGGTCGGCATCACCGACAAGCGCAAGGAAACGCTCGACTTCTCGCCGGCGTACACGTACTCGAACGCGCAGCTGATCCAGCGCGCCGACGACAAGCGTGACTTTAAGTCGCTCGAAGACCTGAAGGGCAAGAAGCTCGGCGTCGGCCTCGGCACGAACTACATGGACATGGCGAAGTCGGTGCCCGGCATCGACGTGAAGACGTATCCGGGCGCGCCGGAATATCTGCGCGATCTGGCCGCGGGCCGTCTGGACGCCGCGCTCAACGACCGCCTGATGCTCGCGTACCTGCTCAAGAACTCGCAATTGCCGCTGCGCACGGGTGCGAATGTCGGCGCGGGCAATCCGTCGGGCATTCCGTTCAAGAAGGGCAATCCGAAGTTCGCGAAGGCGATCGACGACGCGATGACCCAGCTCGAACAGGACGGCACCTTCGCGAAGATCTCCGACAAGTGGTTCGGCATCGACGTGACGAAGCCGGCGAAGTAAGCACGCAGACACGCGAGCGCACGCATGATCGGGCGGCATCGTCTCACGGTGCCGCCCTTCTCTTTTTCGCGCCCGGTTTATGATGTGCGCTTTCGCGCGCCGCCCGGCTCTTCGTTTCCATCCGCGCGCTTTCCGCTTACGTTTTCCCGTTCATGTCGACCACTTCCCTGCTGGTTCAATCGGCGCCGGTGCTGGCGCAAGGCGCGCTGCTGACGATCAAGTTCGCGCTGTACTCGATGTTCTTCGGCCTCATCGCGGCCACGGTGCTGGCGCTGATGGGCATCAGCCGCAACCGCGCGCTCGTCGGCATCGGCCGCGTCTACGTCAGCGTGATGCGCGGCACGCCGCTCCTCGTGCAGATCTTCGTGATCTATTACGGCTTGCCGAGCCTCGGCATTTCGCTCGAACCGACGCCCGCGGGCGTCATCGCGTTATCGGCGAACGTGGCGGCGTATCTGTCAGAAAGCATGCGCGGCGCGATTCTCGGCATTCACAGCGGACAATGGCTCGCGGCGTACAGCCTCGGCCTGTCGCGCACGCAGACGCTGCGCTACGTGATCGGGCCGCAAGCGCTGCGCATCGCGGTGCCGAGTCTTTCGAACAGCCTCATCAGCCTTATCAAGGACACGTCGCTCGTTTCCGTCATCACGGTGACGGAGCTTTTGCGTAGCGCGCAGGAAGTGATCGCGGCGACGTATCAGCCGCTGCCGCTCTATCTGGCGGCGGCCTTCGTCTACTGGCTGCTGTGCAGCGTGCTGGAAGTCGTGCAGCGCGTGTTCGAGCGGCGGCTCGCGCTGCCCGGCCGGCACTAACGCGCGCGCCTCGTTCAGTCTTCCTCGAACGGGAAGCGCACGCGCAGATCGCGCCGCGCGGCGTCCATGATCGCCATCATCCGCATGGACATGACATGCGGCATCACCGGACTTTCGGTTACACCCGCGCGCAGCAGCTCGCAGAAGTGCGCGGTCTCGTAGTTGAGGCCGCCGCCTGAAAACGGCTCGTCGAGTTCCACCTTGCGGCCGTCCGTATAGGCGATGGTCGCGCGAGACGGGTTCCACCAGTTCTCGTGAATCACCACGGTGCCTTTCGTGCCGCCGATGAGCGCGTCGCCGCGTCCTTGCAGGTCCATTCCGCAGAAGAGCTGCGCGATGCCGCGCTCGTGCCGCACGTTGAGACTCGCGAAGACATCGACGCCCGTCGCGCCGACGCGGCCGATCGTCTGCACATCGAGCGCCTCGCCGAGCCAGTCGACGGCGAGAAACGCCTCGTAGATGCCGATATCGAGCAACGCGCCGCCGCCCGCTTCGAGTGAAAAGGACGGATGATCCGCCGGCACGTTCGCCATCGAGCAGCCCGCGCGCACGAGGCCGATATCGCCGATCGGATCGGCCTGCAGATGCTCGCGCAAGCGCCGATACAGCGGGTAGAACGGCGGCTTCATCGCCTCCATGAAGAGGACCTTCGCGCCACGCGCTGCGTCGATCATCTGCTGCAAAATGCGCGCGTTCACGGCGGCGGGCTTCTCGCATAGCACCGGCTTGCCCGCGGCGAACGCGCGCAACGCATAGTGCGGATGGCTGTCCTGCATCGTCGCGACGTAGAGCGCGTCGATGTTGGCGAGCAAGGTATCGAAGTCATCGAATGCGGTCGCGCCGAACGGCTCGGCGAGCGCGCGCGCCGACTCCGGCCGACGCGAAGACACGCCCGCGAGCGTCGCGCCCTCGACGTGTTGCAGGCTCTCGGCAAAGCGCCGCGCGATGCGCCCCGCGCCGACGATGCCCCAGCGTATCGATTCCATGCAGTTTGCCTCCGGATATTGGGTCGTGCGGGGATTGTGCCTGAATGCGCCGCGCGAAAAAGACAAAGCCGGGCACGAGGCCCGGCTTTCATCGGACGATGCGATCGCGCCGCGCCTTCGCACCGACAGCGGCAGCGCTAGAGACCGCTCAGGCTCCGGCCGACGCGTTCACGTCCGGGGGCGAGACCGGCTGGCTCGGCTGAATCATGCGTTCGAGCGAGAACGCGCGCCCAACTTCCTCCGCCGCGAGATCGACGAGCGAGCGCGTCGCGCGTTCGGCGGCTGCCGGGTCTTTCGCCTCGATCGCCTCGACGACGCTGCGCTGCGCCGCGAGCGTCGCCTCGCGCACGGACTCGATGCCATCCACGATCGGATTCACCGTCACGAGCGCGCCGCGCACGATGGCCGTCATCTGCCGGAAGAACTGGTTGCCGCTGGCGGCGACGATGCGCGTATGCAGCACTTCGTCCGCTGCCTGATACTCGGGCTCGCCAACCTGAAGGCGCGAGAGCGTATCGAACGCGTCGCGGATGCCGGCGATCTCATCGGGCGTCGCGCGCGCGGCGGCGAGCGCGGCGGCGCGCGGCTCGATCAACATGCGGAATTCGATTACATCCCGCAAGAAAGTCTGGTCCGGCTTCGCGCGAAAACGCCACGACACCACGTCTTCGTCGATGAGACGCCAGTCGCTCATCGGCCGGATGCGCGTGCCGGTTTTCGGCCGCACGTCCAGCATATGACGGGCGAGCAGCATCGAGAGCGCTTCGCGCATGACGGTGCGGCTCACGTCGAACTCTTTCGAAAGGATGTCTTGCGGCGGCAGTATCGCGCCGTACTTCTGCTCGACGATCCCCGAGACCAGCCCGTCCATGACCTTCGCCACCAGCGACCGCTCTTTGTTTTCATCCATCACGCTTCTCCCCTATCCGCCTGTCCGTAGCCCATGTGTGTCTGCGCGCGTTCTCTCACGCGCCCTGCGGCGGCCAGGGCGAGGAATTTGCGAACATCCATTCGTCGCACTACACGTTGCGTCTTCGTCGCGCTGAAAACCAGTGAGGAATTTCCTGACAGGGTATTCCCTCTGATCGCCGCACACGAGCCGCCTTCGTTGGCCGCCGTTACCATTCGTTGCCCTATTAATTGCCCTATCGATTGAGTATTCGTACGCTCAATTCCTGCGCTCGCGCCGCGCGGGCGCCGTCGTTCATCAGGGAAACTGATGAATGACAGCGTCGCAGCGCGGCGTTTTATTGTGTGATTTTTCGGCCGGAAATCGTCAGCCGTTCATGCACTCATTTGAGCAAGCATCTCGTAGGCTTTCTGTGCGAACGCGAACGCTCGCCCGCGCGGGGGCGGCTATTGTATGACGCGATTACCGAAATTCTCATGCAGTGCTTAGTTCATGAGAATGCGGCTTTCAAACGCCGTCGCATCGTTTTGCGCGGCGTATTGGGGCGCTTACATGGCACCGTCGGAGGCGCGCGGACGCCTCGCATGCATGCGTTGATCGCGGCGTTGCAGCGCCTCGCGCTCCGCAAGCGTCTGCTGGTAGATGGCGACGTAGTCGCTGCCGACTCTTTCGACCGAAAGCCGCTGAATGTCTTCCCGCGCGCGCGCCGCATACTGACTGCGCGCTTGCGAATCGAGCAGCAGCCAGCGCAACTTCGCGGCGGCCTGCGCCGGATCGCCCGGCGCGACGAGCACGCCCGCGCCGCCGCCATCGAGCAGTTCGGGGATACCGCCCACGCGCGTCGCGAGAATCGCGCAGCCCGCCTCGCGCGCCTCGGCGATCACAAGCGGACACGGGTCCTGATGCGACAGGAGCGCAAAGACGTCGGCGTTCGCGAGATAAGGGCGCGGGTCGGTCACGAAGCCCGTGAAATGAACAGCCGATTGCAGACCGAGTTCCGCGGCGAGCGCTTCCATCGACTCGCGCTCGGGACCATCGCCGATCAAATACAGGTGCGGCTCCGCGATGAAGTCGCGCTGATGCGCCGTTTGTTCCCGCACGATCGCGAAGGCTTTCAGAAGATCCGCAATGCCTTTTCTCCGATACATTCCCGCGACGCAGACGACGCTCGGCCGCTTCATGTGCACCGGACGCGCCGCAGGACGACACGTGAGGCGCGGCGCGCCGACCGCGCCGTTGAGCACGACCGACACGCGCTCGCGCCCGATGCCGCGCTCCTCCAGCGTGCGTGCAACGGCATCGCTCACGGCGACCATGCGATCGCCCGCGCGCACGAGCGACGCGCTCTTCTGCAATTCGTGATGCACGGTGGTCACGAGCGCGAAGCGGCGGCGCATGCTGCCGAATCGCGAGATGAGCGCGCCCGTCATCATGTGCGCGTGAACGATGTCGGGATCGAAACGATCGATGAGACGATTGAAGCCCGCGATCATCGACGGCACGCGCCAGGGCTGCCTCGACTGTTGCAACGGAATGTGCGTGATGCCATGACGCCGCAACAGCGGCTCGAAGCCGCCGCCCGATGAAGCGACGACCACGTCGTGTCCCATGCGCGCCTCCATGCATGCGAGATCGACCATCATGTTGACGGTGCCGTTGCCGATGATCTGCGCGTGGTTGGCGAGATGGACTATTCGCATGAGGGTGCCGGTTGCGCGCGTGCCGGCATGCGTGATTACGCCGGCCGCGCGGTTCGTTATCGTTATGAAGAAGAGCTATGGGTATCGCAGACACGCGCGCGCCGAAGACATGCGGCGCGCGTCGCGCTTCAAAGCAGTTCGTACGTATTGGCGAACGCGTTGACGCCCGCTTGCTGCAACTTGCTTGCGCTCGTTTCGCGCGTCGTGCGGCCTTTTCTTGTCAGACCGATATAAGGCATGCCGTGTTCGAGGAACGGTCCTTCCGTCTTGCGAAAACCGAACGCTTCGTAAAACGCGCGCAGACTCACGGGCGCCGTGAGCCGCACGGCGCGGCCGGGCCAACGTTCGGCGCACACGTTGAGCACGCGTTCGATGAGCGCGTGCGCGGTGCCATCGCCACGACGCAGCGGACTCGTCAGGATTTTGTCTACGACGACTTCGGGATCTTCGAGATCGCCTTCGTGAATGCGGGCGTAAGCGAGCACCGGCATCGGGCGCGTCATGTCATCCGTGGCGAAGACGTGCACGCCGGTTTCATCGCGGCCGTCCGCATCGAGATGCACATGCGATTGCTCGACGACGAACACCGCACTGCGCGCACGCAGAATCAGATAAAGCTCGCGCGCAGTGAGCTGTTCGAAATCCAGGGTCTTCCAATTCATTGGTTGTTCTCCTTGCTGCCGGTTTCTCACCGGCGTTGCGACGATTGAACGTTACGTCCCGCGAAACAAGCTTTCAGTGCGGGGGCGCACCGACTCCAGGGCTTGCAGCCCCGTCAAATAAGGCCAACCACACAAGAAGGCGTCTTCGGGGAAAAGGACGCCTTCACGAGATCCATCACGACATGTCACCCGAGTCCTGCGCCACGCGCGGAAGGCTCGTGCACGTGCCGCGATAGCACTCGCGTCGTTGCGCACCTTCATGGGAAAATCACAATGCAACCCGCCATTGAACGCGGCGCCTTAGAAAGCGATAAAAGCGCAAGCGATAAAAACGCAGGTAAAAACAACGAATGCTTCGGCGCGCACGCGGTATCGGTTGCCGGCTTTTCAGGCCCGAGGTAAGCCCATGAGCGCGTTTCATACCAGCGGTATGACGAGTTCCGGCGTCAGTCGTTCACGCGTCGTTTCACTCGATCCCTTGCGCATGCGCGCGAAACGTCATCGCGCGCATGCGCTGCATCGCGCCGAACGCATCTGGCGCGATGGCGCAGGCCCCGTCGACCTGTGGATCGAGCTCTTGCATGGCAACGGACTCGAACCGCATGCGATGCTGGCCTACACGGTCACGCAGGACTTCGAAGACGATCAGTTCACGCTCGGCCGTCCGCCTTGTGAAGACATCGAAAAGCTCTACGGCTTGCAGGTGCATGAACTCGCTCTGTTCGGCTCGCTCGAAGAACGCGCGCTCGTGCAAACGCGCCGCGGCAATACGGTCCTCGTCGAAGTCGATGCGTTCTTTCTGCCCGACATGCGCGCGACGCACTATCGACGCGAGCATGTGAAGACCACCATCGGCATTGATGTGATCGATCCCAACGCGCGACGGCTCGGTTACTTTCATCACAGCGGTTATCACCTGCTTCACGGCGACGACTACGACGGCGTGCTCGGAACCAAGGCCGCGCACGATACGACGTTATCCGGTGCAGCGGGCACAACGCATGGGCAAGCACTATTCCCGCATGTGGAGTTCATCAAACGCGTGGGCGAATCGCTCGGCGGGACAGCGCTTGCGGAAGGATCGGCGGACCTCTTATGCGCGCATCTGCTGCGCCGTCCGATGCACAACCCGATATCGCGCTGGCGCAGCGCGTTTCCCGCGCACGTCGATACGATGCTCGAGCGCAAAGAAGCGTATGCGCGGCCCTATGGGTGTCATGTGATGCGTCAGTTGGGCGCGAACTTCGAACTGCTCGCGCATTACCTCGAATGGATGCGCGAACACGGCTTCGATATTCCCGTGACGACGCACGTGGCCGCTCGCGCGATAGCAAGCGAAGCGATGGCGCTGCAATGCCGGCTCGCGCGGGCGCTCGCAGACGGGCAGGCGGATCTCTGCGACGCCTCGTTCGACATCATGGAAGCCGCGTACGAGCGCGTGGTGCCCACGCTCGCGGCTATCGTCTGTTGATCATTCCAATGCGTGGTGCGCGATGCATGCCCAATGCATGCGCAATGCATGCGCGTATGACATCGCGATGATCGCACGTCGCGTCATGCGCATTTCACGCTCGCATGGTGAGATGCGACGTGCGGCATGCACCCTATTGTCCCCGATGAAACATTTCCGCACCGCGTAATGGCGCGTTCCATACGTTCGGCGGGGACCTTCCGGTATCGCGTCGAACCTCGGCATCGCCGTGCGCAGCGCAAACGTTTGACACGTCGATCGCGGTTTTCGGGGGAAAAACGAATCGCTCGCGCGCCCTATGTGGGGCAACTCACGCCTTCTCGCGGGCACGATTCACGCATTCGGGCGCGGCATGGCCCACAGACGAGCCGTTTCGTGCAGCAGGCGCAACGTTTAGCCGTTTGCGAAATTGCCATGGAACACATTCTTCACTCCGCGCAAAGCCTTATGCGGCAAGGCTTTGGCGGGAAGCAAGAGGTCTCGCGCCGGCAGCACGTTCGTTAGGCCACGAACATGATGGAACACAGATGAATCAATTTTCAATGTCCCTACAAAAGGAGGGGTTCTCGCAGTGTGACGCGGGCCTCTGAGGCTTATCGCACGGTGATCGTCGAAGCTCGGCCCCGTCCGCGAGCCGTTTGCGCTGACGATACCCCTCCGGGCGTATGGGGATTCCTAAGACCAGCAATGTTCAAGACTGAAACAAAATAGCGACGCTGCGCCGCATCACAGCAGGGGTTCGAGCAGTGAGGCCCCACCAGCATTGACGTTCGCCGCATTGGCACAGTCCTCGCTAAAAGAGTCGCGCAACCCGAAGCGACGCGATCTACTAAATCAACTCAAGCGAGCACGGGCTGCTAACGGGGCTGGTGTGAGACGTTTTCATAGCCGCGAAAGACGCGACCCGAGAACGATCACACCAGTAAAGAAAAAAGTGAAGCGCAACGCGCGAAGTTACGAGAGAACAAACATGCTGACCCTTCAGTCCGACCTGCACGGCAACCACCTCCTCGGCGCCCTTCCGGCACATGAGTGGCAAGCTCTGACTCCGCATCTCGAACTGGTTCAACTCCGCACCGAGCAACTGCTCTGCGATTCGGGCCAACGTATTCATCACGTGTACTTCCCGACGACCGCCATCATCTCTCTGTTGCATACGATGGAAGACGGCGGCTCGGTCGAAATCGCCGCAGTCGGCCGTGAAGGCATGACCGGCGTGCCGGTCCTGACCGGCGGCGAAACCATGCCCACGCGTGTCCAGGTGCAGTGCCCGGGCTTCGCGTACCGCATGAGCGCCCAGGCGCTGCGCGAACAGTTCGGACGTTCGGACTTTCTGCGCCGCCTGATGCTCCTGTACATGCAGGCGCTGCTCACGCAAGTCGCGCAGACCGCAGCGTGTAATCGTCATCATTCGCTGAACAAGCAGCTTTGCCGCTGGCTGTTGATCGAAATCGACCGCACCGCGTCGAACGAACTGCAAGTCACGCAGCAACTGATCGCGGACATGCTCGGCGTGCGTCGCGAAGGCGTGACCGAAGCGGCCGGCAAGCTGCACGATGCGGGCCTCATCCACCATAGCCGCGGCTGCATCAAAGTGGTGGATCGCGAAGGGCTGGAAGCGCGCGCGTGCGAATGCTACGGCCTCGTCAAACGTGAGTTCGACCGCCTGCTGCCGCGTCTGCGCGCGCAGGAGACGGCTTCGGCCTCCAGTGTCTGAGATGCGGATGCACAATAAAAGTCACGATATGTTCGGCTGGACGGCGCGCTGTCTGGACGTGTTCTTCGTTATCGCGGGCGGGGTGATCGCGCATTCCATGCGCTTTTCCTCGCTCGAATTCAGCGATATCGAGAAGCTCCTGATCGCATTCAATAGCGTGCTGGCATTGCTGTTGTTCCCGACGTTCGGCGTGTACGAAGCCTGGCGCGGCAAGCCGCTTCCGATGATGCTGGCGCGCGTCACGCTCGCCTGGATGACGGTGGCCGCCGCGGCGCTTCTGCTCGCCTTCACGCTGCATCGCATGGACGCCGTGTCGCGGCTCTGGTTCGCGTATTCGACGCTCATCTCCGGCGCGCTCATCGTGCTCGCGAAATGCGCGGTGTACGCGAGCCTGCGCATCATGCGCGGCCGCGGCTTCAATCAGCGCACGGTGGCGATCGTCGGCGCGCAGGGCTTCGCGCGCACGCTGCTCGCGCATCTGTCCAGCACGCCCGAGCAAGGCTTCACGCCCGTCTGTCTGCTCGACACGACGGGCGACGAAGAACTCCATGCAAGCGGCCTCGGCAGCCGGCCCGGCGCGTCCATGCGCCTGCCGGTGCTCAACGACTTCGACGAACTCGTCGAAAAAGTGCGCGCCGAGGACATCAACGAAGTGTGGCTCGCGCTGCCGCTTTCGCAGGAACACACGATCTATCGCTTCGTGCATGCGCTGCGGCACGACTTCGTGAATCTGCGGCTGATTCCGGACACGCGCAGCATCTCGCTCTTCAACCATTCGATGACCGATGTCGCGGGGCTCGCGACCATCAACCTGACGACATCGCCTGTCAGCACCTTACAGATGTGGCCGAAGCAGCTGTTCGACCGCTGCTTTGCCGCGGCCGCGCTGCTCGCGCTGTCGCCGATCATGATCACCATTGCAATTGCGATCAAGGCGACATCGGAAGGGCCGGTGTTCTTCACGCAGAACCGCAAGGGCGCGGACGGACGGCCGTTCAAGATCTACAAGTTCCGTTCGATGGCCGTGCATCGCGAAACCAAGGGTCACGTGACGCAGGCGACGCGCAACGACCCGCGCGTGACGAAGATCGGCGCGTTCCTGCGCCGCACGAGCCTCGACGAACTGCCGCAGTTCATCAACGTGCTGTTCGGCGACATGTCGGTGGTCGGGCCGCGTCCGCATGCGATCGAACACGACGATCTGTACAAGGATCTCGTCTACGGCTACATGTTCCGCTATCGCATCAAGCCGGGCATTACCGGCTGGGCGCAGGTGAACGGCTATCGCGGCGCGACCGAGAAGGTCGAGAAGATGCAGAACCGCGTGAAATTCGACCTGTTCTACATTCACAACTGGTCGTTCTGGTTCGACATCAAGATCGTCGCGATGACGCTGTTCAAGGGCTTCATCGGACGAAACGCATACTAAGCGCTGAGCGCTGCATGCAACGAAAACGGGCCCGGCGACTCGCGTTGCCGGGCCCGTTGTGCTTATGGCGACGCGCTTCAGTAGTCGATGCGGCCGACGCCCTGCTCCGTGCCGAGCAGGCACAGGTCCGCTCCGCGCGCCGCGAAAAGACCCACCGTCACCACGCCCGGCCACGCGTTGATCTGCGCTTCGAGTCCGCGCGGGTCCGTGATGGAGAGACCCTTCACGTCGATGATCTCGTTGCCGTTGTCGGTGATGAACGGCATGCCGTCCTGCGTCACGCGCACGATCGGCACGCCGCCGAGCGCGGTGACCTTGCGGCCGATCGCGGTGCGCGCCATCGGCACGACTTCGATGGGCAGCGGGAACGTGCCCATCACGTCGACGCGCTTGCTCGCATCCGCGATGCACACGAATACCTCGGCCACCGACGCCACGATCTTCTCGCGCGTGAGCGCCCCGCCGCCGCCTTTGATCATCGCGCCGCTCGCGTCGATTTCGTCGGCGCCGTCGACATACACCGGCAGCGTGTCCACGTCGTTCAGGTCGAACACCTTGAAGCCGTGCGATTCGAGCCGCGCCGTCGTCGCGAGCGAACTCGATACGGCCCCGCGATAACGCCCTTTCGAGGCGGCCAGAGCGTCGATGAAGCAATTCGCCGTCGATCCGGTGCCGACGCCGATGATCGATCCTTCGGGCACGTGCGCGTTCACGTAGTCGGCCGCCGCCTGGCCGACGCGCTGCTTGAGTTCGTCCTGAGTCATGGAAATGGTGCTGCGCGTGAGGGTAAAACGCGATTTTATCGGAGCGCGCGCCGCCTTCCCGCGCTTTTTGCGCGTGCGGTCAGAGGATGCCGTGCAGGAATCCGAGCGGATCGTGCGTGCGCGCGACGGACGCGATAAACGCGAACACGATGATCGCCAGCACGCCGAAGACGGCGCGTGCGCCCTTCGTCCGGCCGCGCTTGAGGGCGAAGGTGCCGAGCGCGATGTAGACGACGAGGCCCGCGATCTTCGCGCCCAGCCACGCCGCGTTCGGCCCGAAGCCGATGATCGCGACGAGCGCAATCGCGCTCGCGAGCAGGAGCGTATCGACGATATGCGGCACGATCTTGCTCGCACGTGTGGCGAGCAGGCGCGAGTCCGTCAGCATCCAGATCCAGCGCACAACGAAGCCAGCGATGCTCAGGCCCGCGCACGTCATATGGAGCGCGCGCAGCGGCAGGAAGTAGTCGCCCATTTCTTCTTTTGTCTAACGCAACGGTCAGGGGAAGTATTTGTCCAGCAAGGCTTGCGCGATGGCGTCTGTTTGCGCATCGGCGTCGCCTGCGTAGTCCGACGGCCGGAAGTGCATCTGGAACGCGCCGAAGACGCGGCGCGTCTTCTCGTCGAGCATGCCGTCGGTGGCGACGTCGTAGCCGTAGCGCTTCAGCTTTTCCTGCAACGCGCGCACGTCGCACGGCGCCCTGGGATCGCGGCCGGCGAGATGCGCGGCGACGGTCGCGTCGTCGGGCCATGCGCCGATGCCCGCCTCGTACAGCGTGCGCCACGGAAAGAGCGGACCCGGATCGATCTTGCGCTGCGGAGCGATGTCGCTATGGCCGACCACGCGCGTCGGCGGAATGCCGTAACGCTCGACGATGTCGCGCGAGAGCTTCACGAGCGCATCGACCTGCGCGGGCGGATACGGCTGCCAGGTGCGTCCGGCGGGGGTATTGATCGGTCCGAGATTCACGTTCTCGATGCCGATCGACGACGCGTTCAGCTCCGTCGCGCCCTGCCAGTAGCTCTGGCCGGCATGCCACGCGCGCTTGTCTTCCGGCACGAGCTGATAGACGACCGGCTCGCCGTTCTCGATGCGCGGCGCGTCCGGCACGACGTAGTGGACGCTGACCTCATCGCCGGTGAGGACGGCGAGCGAACGCGCTTCGTCGATTTCCGTGTAGTGCATGACGAGGAAACGCACGCGCGAATCGGCGTTTTTCGCGTGGTGTTGCGTGTCGGCGATGTAGGTGCCGCGGTTTTGCATGGTGGGGGTGCAGGCGGTGATGACTGCGCAGGCAAGCGCAATAAAGACGAAGCGAAACATGCTGGACACGCTTACTTCTTCACCATCCTCTGCCGCACGGCCTCGAACAGGCACACCCCGCTCGCCACCGACACGTTGAGGCTCTCCACCGCGCCCGCCATCGGAATATGCATGATCTCGTCGCACGTCTCGCGCGTGAGGCGGCGCATGCCCTCGCCTTCCGCGCCCACGACGATCGCCACCGGGCCGTCGAGCTTCGTCTCATAGACGCTCGCCGTCGCTTCGCCCGCCGTGCCGATCACCCAGACGCCGGCATCCTTCAGTTCGCGCAGCGCGCGCGCCAGATTCGTCACCGTGATGTACGGCACGCTTTCGGCCGCGCCGCTCGCCACTTTCGCGGCGGTCGCGTTGAGGCCCGCCGAACGATCGCGCGGCGCGATGACCGCATGCGCGCCCGCCGCGTCCGCGACGCGCAGGCATGCGCCAAGATTATGCGGGTCGGTGACGCCGTCGAGCACGAGCAGCAAGGGGGTTCCCGAGATGCCGTCAAGCAGTTCGGCGAGGTTCTGCGCGAGCGGCAAGTCGTGCGCGCGGGCCACGACGCCCTGATGCTGGATATTGCCCGCGAGGCCCCAAAGACGCCCTTCGTCGGCGGCGATCAGACGCACGCCCGCGTCCTTCGCGGCACGCAGGAAGTCCTGCATGCGGCGGTCCTTGCGCGTGGGGTCGTACAACACTTCCTCGATAGACGAGGCATCCGCCCGCACGCGCGCCGTCACCGCGTGGAAACCGTAAAGAACCTTGAGACGTGACATGACTGATTCGAACCTTCGTGATAACCATGAAAAGCACGACGCGGCCCGGTGCAAAGCGCACCGGACCGCGCGTATTCGTTGACGCGATGAGCGTCGGCTAGCGTTTCTTGCGCGCCGGCCGCCCCTGCGCCGACGACTTCGACGCCGAGTTGGACGTCCCTCCGCGTTTCTTCGCCGCGCCGCCGCGCGCCGCCGGCGACGCGCCCTTCTTCGTGCCGCCGCGCTGACGCGTGCTTGGCGCGTCGTCGTTCAGCGGACGAATGCGCGGACCCGTTGCGCCATTCGCGCCCGAGGCGCCGTGATCGGCCGCGCCCGACGACGAACGCGGCGACGGCTTCACCGGCGTATCGCGCACCAGACGGAAGTCGATCTTGCGCGCATCGAGATCGACGCGGCCCACCTGCACGCGCACGCGATCGAACATGCGATAGCGGATACCGGTGCGCTCGCCGCGCAGCTCGTTCTTGATCTCGTCGTACTGGAAGTAGTCCGAGCCGAGTTCGGTCACATGCACGAGCCCTTCGATAAAGAGCGAATCGAGTTGCACGAAGATGCCGAACGACGTCACGCCGTTCACCATGCCGCCGTATTCCTCGCCGAGCTTGTCGCGCATGAAATAGCACTTGAGCCAGGCTTCGACATCGCGTGACGCTTCGTCGGCGCGACGCTCGTTCGACGAGCAATGCAGGCCGAGTTCTTCCCACACCGCGACGCTGTTGCGCGACCGGCTGCGCGCGCTGTCGTCGGCCAGTTGCATTTCGCGCGCGGCTTTCGTCAAGCCCGTGCTCAGCGAAACGTCGTGGCCAATATCCGGCACGTATTTCTTGCCCTGCAGAATCGCGTAGATGGCGCGATGCGTGAGCAGGTCGGGATAGCGGCGAATCGGGCTCGTGAAGTGGGCGTACGCTTCGTACGCGAGCCCGAAGTGACCGATGTTGTCCGGGCTGTAGACGGCCTGCTGCATCGAGCGCAGCACCATCGACTGAAGCATCTGCGCATCGGGCCGGTCGCGGATTTGGGCGATGAGCGCCGCATAGTCGCTCGCGTGCGGTTTGTCGCCGCCTGTCAGCGTCAGGCCGACGCCGCGCAGAAACTGCCGCAGGTTCTCGAGCTTTTCCTCGGTCGGCCCCGCGTGCACGCGGTACAGGCCCGGATGCTTGTTGCGCTTCAGAAAGTCCGCCGCGCAGACGTTGGCCGCGAGCATGCACTCTTCGATGAGCCGATGCGCGTCGTTGCGATGGCGCGGCAGAATCTGCTCGATCTTGCCCTGCGAGTTCACGACGATATACGTCTCGGTCGTGTCGAAGTCGATCGCGCCGCGCTTCTGCCGTGCCGCGTGCAGCGCCTTGAAGACGCCATACAGATTCTGCAACTGCGGCACCAGTTCCGCGCGCCGCGCGGCTTCCGGGCCCTTGGTGTTGGCGAGCACGGCCGCGACTTCGGTGTAGGTAAGCCGCGCCGCCGAGTGCATCACGCCCGGATAGAACTGATACGCCTTGATCTCGCCGCGCGCCGTGATGATCATGTCGCACACGAGCACGCAGCGGTCGACGTCCGGATTCAGCGAGCACAGCCCGTTCGAAAGCTTCTCGGGCAGCATCGGAATGACGCGGCGCGGGAAGTACACCGACGTGCTGCGGTCCAGCGCGTCGACATCGAGCGGCTCGTTCGGACGCACGTAATGCGACACGTCGGCGATCGCCACGAGCAGACGGAAGCCTTGTCCGCGGCCGACGGCGACGGGCTCGCAATATACGGCGTCGTCGAAGTCGCGAGCGTCTTCCCCATCGATCGTGACGAGCGGCACGTCGCGCAGATCCACGCGATGACGGATGTCCACCGGCCGCACTTCGTCGGGCAGCTTCGCGGCCGCGGCGAGCGCGGCGTCGCTGAACTGATGCGGCACGCCGTACTTGCGCACCGCGATCTCGATTTCCATGCCGGGATCGTCGATATCGCCGATCACTTCGACCACGCGCCCGAGCGGCTGCGAATGGCGGCTCGGAAAGTCCGTCAGATCGACGGACACGACCTGCCCGACTTTCGCCTTCTTCGGGTTCTGCGTGATGAGAATGTCGTGGCCGATGCGCTTGTCTTCCGGCACGAGGATCAGCGCGCCGTTTTCATTCACCAGCCGCCCGATGATGCGCTTGTTCGCGCGGTCGGTCACTTCGACGATATGCCCTTCGGGCCGCCCGCGCCGGTCATAGCCGACGATGCGCGCGAGCACGCGGTCGTTGTGCATGACCTTCTGCATTTCGCCGTTGGGCAGGAAGAGATCGTCCTGGCCGTCATCGCGGATCAGAAAACCGAAGCCGTCGCGATGACCTTGCACGCGCCCCGCGACGAAGTTCGACGGATGCGTGAGCTGATAATGGCCGCGCTTGTCGAGCCGGATTTGCCCGTCGCGTTCCATGGCCGCCAGTCGCTTGAAAAATCCTTCGCGCTCCTGGCGCTTGATCGACAGGGCCTCGGCGATGTCGTTCGCGGAGTGAGGCGTTTCGCTCGTGCGCAGCACGCCGAGAATCTCTTCGCGGCTGGGAATCGGATACGGATATTTGCTC
Organism: Caballeronia sp. BCC1704; assembly: GCF_902833455.1. Taxonomy (NCBI): domain Bacteria; kingdom Pseudomonadati; phylum Pseudomonadota; class Betaproteobacteria; order Burkholderiales; family Burkholderiaceae; genus Caballeronia; species Caballeronia sp. BCC1704. Next base: position 2,032,334 of record NZ_CADFFT010000001.1, read on the forward strand.
AAGGGCTTAATAGAGTTCTTCTCGTTGGACTGGACTTCGCCGTGTTTTGCCGTTAGTCGAGCGGCAATCGTTGAAATCATTCTAACACTGCCTATTGTGGACTCCGGCTGCCAGGCCGGCGCTCGCGCCTTACACGGAAGCAAACCGCAGCCCCGCCTCGCGACGCGTCGAAATACTTGACAGCGGTTCCCGAGTCGCTATAATGGCGTTCTTTGCTGCTGAACGCACGCAAAGAACCACGCAGTAACGCACCCTTGCCCAGGTGGCGGAATTGGTAGACGCACTAGGTTCAGGTCCTAGCGGTGGCAACACCGTGGAGGTTCGAGTCCTCTCTTGGGCACCAGATGTCAGGAAACGCCACCTTCGGGTGGCGTTTTCTTTTTATGCGGAGACCGTGCTTTTCGGCTCCTGCCGGTCGTGAAGCGCAGTTGACACGGCTCGGCTTCCCGCTAAAATAGCGGGCTCGCTGTACCCCTTGGCCCAGGTGGCGGAATTGGTAGACGCACTAGGTTCAGGTCCTAGCGGTGGCAACACCGTGGAGGTTCGAGTCCTCTCCTGGGCACCAAGGTCCCTTTCTCGCGAAGAGCCCCACGCACATGCACGTGGGGCTTTTTGTTTTCTGCGTGCGATTTTTCTGCTTATAAGCGGCTTCGCTTTGCTTTCGGTTTTATTCGACGTATGACTCGGATTAAAGCCAAATGAATGGATCGGCCGCGTTATCGTCTTTTCTCCATCAGTAACGATCAGCACGCTCTTAAACGGCGGCGTACACTCGTCCTGCCCGCGTGGCCGCATGACCGCCGCGTGCAATCGCATTGCATATCAAGCTGATCAACACTGATTCGGAGACCGAGGCGATGAGTTGGACGCGAGAACAAAGAAACGTAACGATTGCCGCGTATCTCGGCTGGACGCTGGACGCATTCGATTTTTTCCTGATGGTTTTCGTCCTGAAGGACATTGCCGCGGAATTCAACACGAAGATTCCCGAAGTCGCCTTTGCCATTACGCTCACGCTCGCCATGCGCCCTATCGGCGCGCTGATATTCGGCCGGCTCGCGGACAAGTTCGGCCGCCGTCCGACGCTGATGGTCAATATCGCGTGTTATTCGTTGCTGGAGTTACTATCCGGCCTCTCTCCCAATCTGACGACGCTTCTCATCTTGCGCTCGCTTTTCGGCATCGCGATGGGCGGTGAATGGGGCGTCGGCTCGGCGCTCACGATGGAAACGGTGCCGCCCAAGGCGCGCGGCTTCGTGTCCGGCTTGCTACAAGCCGGTTATCCGAGCGGTTATCTGCTCGCATCGATCGTATTCGGCGTGCTGTACCAGTTCGTCGGCTGGCGCGGGATGTTTTTCGTCGGCGTGGCGCCTGCGCTGCTCGTGCTCTATGTTCGCGCGCATGTGCCCGAATCGCCCGCATGGCGAGCGATGGAAAAGCGCAAGCGTCCCGGCCTGCTTTCGACGCTCAAACAGAACTGGACCCTCTCCCTCTATGCGATCGTTCTGATGACCGCATTCAATTTCTTCTCGCACGGAACACAGGATCTTTATCCGACGTTTCTGCGCGAACAGCATCACTTCGATCCGCATACGGTGTCCATCATTACCATCGTGCTGAATATCGGCGCGATTGTCGGCGGATTGTTTTTCGGGTCGTTGTCTGAGCGAATCGGGCGGCGTGTGACTATTTTTATCGCGGCACTGATTGCGCTGCCGGTGCTTTATCTGTGGGCGTTTTCGGTGACTCCGGTTGCGCTGGCAATCGGCGCGTTTTTGATGCAGATATCGGTGCAAGGCGCGTGGGGCGTGATTCCGGTGCATTTGAACGAGATATCGCCCGATGAAATTCGCGCCACTTTTCCGGGGCTCGTGTATCAACTCGGCAATTTGCTGGCCGCAATCAATGCGACGATGCAGGCGTCGATTGCCACTTCTCACGGAAACAACTACGGCATGGCGATGGCGATCGTCGCGGGTACGGTTGCGGTGGTCATTGCGGCGTTGATTTTCTTTAGCCGCGAGCGCAGGGGGATCGATATGACCCGGTCGGCGGAGGAAGTGGGGGCGACGGGATAGGGCTTGGCGTCTCGCTAGCGGGCGTCCGGCAAACCTGTTGGACGCCTCAACCGACGACTCACGCTTGCGCTGAACGGAAGAATGCCCGCGATTCCCCGTTTACACCTGACCACTCCGGCACCGCCAAACGGGAAGACAAGTCATGACGCAAGCGCACGTCCGTCGCCTCCTCTACTCGACGCTCGCGTGCGCCCTCTCAGCGGCGATCACCGCTAGCCCGGCACCCGCGCGATCGACTCCCCAGCCGGCAGTCAACGAAATCGCCACGCAAACCGCCGACCAACAAGCCCAATCGCTCGCACGCGCCGCCGCCGACGGCACGCTCGCGCGCCTGAGCGACGACGAACTCGTCGCCCTCTTCCGCGCGCTCGATCTCGCGACGCTGCCGCGCTACCTGCGCGACGGCTTGGTCCGCTATGCGTCCTGCGAATTCACCATCCTTCGACGCGAGCGCATCGGCGGAAAATGGCCGAAGCGGCCCGACCACATGCTCGTACGCGTCACGCGCGAGCCGCTGCGCATCTACGCCAGATGGCTGCCCGATGGCGCCCATGCGGGCCAGGAAGTCATCTACGACGAGTCCAAGCGCCCCGACGAGCTATACGGCCATGCCGGCGGCTTGCTCGGTGTCGTGCCGATGTGGACATCGCTGAACGGACCGCTCGCCCGCGCGCAATCGAACCATTCGATCCGCGAACTCGGCATCGATGCCGTGACGCAGCGGTTTATCGACGAAGGCAAGAAGTTCGCCGACGCCGGCATCACGCAGCCGTCGGATATCGCGGTGGCGACCGTCAATGGCGTGCGCGTCGTCGCGTTGACGTATGTCGCGCCGGCCGGGCAGCCCGACTTCTATGCGAAGCGCGAAGTGATCGACCTCGATCTCGAAGCGCCGCTCATCCGCGCGGTCGAATCCTTCGACAACGAAGGCACAGTGTTCGAAAGCGTCGTCTTCGAGCACATCGAGCCGAAGCCGTTCGACGGCCTGACATTCGATCCACGCAACCCCGACTACCGCTTCTGAGGCGCGCGCTGACTGCGTGACACACGCTGTAACACGCGCATCCCTGCCGACGTGCCGCGTTTAAGTCTCGCCTAAGTTTCGGCCGATACGCTTGCCGCACTTCATCATCGACATCCACGACGCCGCCCTGTCCGCGGCGCGAATCGTCATGTAACCAAGGAGTTCGCGCATGAACCTCCGCTCTGCTTCGGCTCCCGTGCGAGCCATCAAACGGCTCTTGAGTCATCACGAAATCGCCACGCTGCTCTTGCTGATGCACGCGCCGATCGACGCGATGGCCGCACCGCCCGATGTGACCTCGCTGCAGGAGTACGGCTACGTGGAAATCGTCTCGCCCGGCGCCGACGGTCCCAAGGTGCGCCTCACCGAAGACGGCAACGCCGTTCTGCGCGGCTTGGGCGTCAGGTAAGCGCCCGTCTTCCCGTCGCGATCTCTGTAATAATCGGTCGACCTTCTTAACCGACCGAGGAGTGATTCGCGATGCCCGCCATGGAACCCATCGTTCAACGTGTGCTGCTGACCAACGACGACGGCATCGACGCGCCCGGCCTCGCCGTGCTCGAAGCCGTCGCCGCTGAGCTCGCGCACGAAGTCTGGGTCGTCGCGCCCGAGCACGATCAGAGCGGTACTTCGCACTCCATCAGCCTGCATTCGCCGCTGCGCATCTCGCGTCAGGGCGAGCGGCGCTTCGGCGTTCAGGGCACGCCCGGCGATTGCGTCGTGATGGCCGCGCGGCATCTCATGAAAGACGCGCCGCCGACGCTCGTGTTGTCGGGCATCAATCGCGGCGCGAACCTCGGCGTCGAGACGATGTTCTCGGGCACCGTAGGCGCGGCGATGACGGGCCTTTTGCTCGGCCTGCCCTCCATTGCGCTCAGTCAGACGTTCTCCGACCGTGAAAGCGTGCGCTGGGATACGGCGCGCGCGCTCGCGCCCGGCGTGATCCGTCAGTTGCTGGCCATCTCGCACGACGCGCCGACGTGTCTCAACGTCAACTTCCCGGACTGCGATGCATCCGCGGCGGGTCCGCTCACGGTGACGCGGCAAGGCGTCGGGCTCGTGGAAGGCATCGACGTGGTCGATGAGACCGATCCGCGCGGCATCGACTACTTCTGGCTGAGATTCCAGCGCGGTCAGCGCAAGAACGCGCCCGACAGCGAGACCGCCGTGGTCGCGAGCAAGCGCATCTCGGTGACGCCGCTGCATTTCGATCGCACCGATTCGCGCACGTTCGCCACGCTCGAAGCCGGTCTGCGCGGCGGCGCGCGAGCCTAGAGCCTTTCCTCCCAGACGCCACGGACGGTTTCTCGTATCCTGCGTCGGCAACGCGCCCGGCAACGGCTCCGGGCGCCACGATCACAAAAACAAGGAGGCACTATGAAGCACTTCGTCCGCATCGCGGCTGGCGCGCTTATCGCGATGTCGGCGGCGGGCGCGTTCGCGCAGGCGTCGTCGCCCGCGGGTACCTGGCAAACCATCGATGACGCCACCGGCAAGCCGAAGGCGATCATTCAGATCATCGACGACGGTAGCGGGCAGCTCTCCGGCAAGGTGGTGCGTGGCATCGGCGAATTCGATCATCCGGACCGGCGCTGCACCGCGTGCACCGACGATCGGAAGGATCAACTGGTCAAAGGCATGACCATCATCACGGGCATGAAACAGAACGGCGATACGTGGGAAGGCGGCCAGATTCTGGACCCGGAAAACGGCAAGCTGTACAAGTGCAAGATGAAGCTGGAAGACGGCGGGCAGAAGCTGGTGGTGCGCGGTTATATCGGCGTGTCGCTGCTCGGGCGCTCGCAGACTTGGGTGCGGCAGCAGTAACACTTCGCAATGCGCAAAGAAAAACGGGCGGAAGACTGCGTGTCTTCCGCCCGTTTCTTTTGGTTCAGCGCGCAGTTCAGGCAGCGTGACGAACCGCCTCGTCGTCCTGCGGCGAGCGCGCCGCCGCGATGGCGCGCATCGGCTCCAAGGCTTGCGCTGTCACAACCGGCAATTCGGCCGGCACGCGCATGCGCGACGTCATGAGCCCGTACAGCGATTCACCGGCTGGGCCGAAGAGCTGCGTCATCACGCGCAGCAGCACGCCCGATTCATGCCACGCCTTGAAGCGCCGATGGCACGTCTGATACGACGGATATTTGCGCGGCAGCGTGGACCACGACGCGCCGCTATACATGACCCACAGCACGCCGTTCAGCACAGCGCGCGTGTTGGCCAGCGGACGGCCGCGCAGCTCCGAGCGCGGACGCAATTCCGGAAGCAGCGGCGCGACCATCTGCCATTCTTCGTCGGACATATCGCGGTAGGGTTTCACGGCATTCTCTCCAATTAACTGCTGATTAATTGGCAGAACGATACCGAGTGCCCTTCAACCGGCAAATCAGAGAGGTCCTAATCTTGAAAAACCGGCGAAAGCCTTATGCCGTTTGGCTAGACGCCTGTTTTTGATTCTCGTATTAGCTCACGTAAGCGAAATGTTCGCGAGCCGCCGCGGCGCCTCCAGATACTCTTGCGACTGCATTTCGACGATGCGAGACACCGTGCGCGCGAACTCGTTCGCCATCGGCCCTTCCACGTACAAGTCCTCCGCCGGCACCGCCGCCGACATCAGCAGCTTGACCTTGTGGTCGTAGAAGACGTCGATGAGCCACGTGAAGCGGCGCGCTTCCGACGCCATGCGTGGCGACATCTGCGGCACGTCCGAAAGGATGACCGCGTGGAAGCGGTTCGCGATCTCCAGATAGTCGTTCTGCGAGCGCGGGCCGCCGCAAAGCGTCGCGAAGTCGAACCACACTACGCCATCCGCTTTGCGCAGCGCCTTGATCTCGCGCTTTTCGATATGCAGGATCGGGCTTTCGTCAGGAACGGCGGCGAGCTTCGCGTAATCCGCGCGCAGCGCCTTGTCCGCCGCCGCGCCGAGCGGCGTGTGATACGCCTGCACTTGCGACAGCGTGCGCTTGCGATAATCGGTGCCCGCGTCGACATTCAGCACGTCGAGATTCTTCTTGAGCAACTCGATGGCGGGCAGCAACCGGTCGCGGTGCAAACCTTCCGGATACAGCGTGTCCGGCTGGTAATTGGACGTCATCACGAACTGCACGCCGTTGTTGAACAGGCGGTCCAGCAACCGATACAGGATCATCGCGTCGGCGATATCCGAGACGTGGAATTCGTCGAAGCAGATCAGCCGGTAACGCTTCGCGATGCGCCGCGCCAGTTCGTCGAGCGGATCGGCCTGGCCCTTCAGTTCCTCGAGTTCCCGATGCACTTCGCGCATGAACTCGTGAAAATGCAGGCGCGTTTTGCGCTGCACCGGCACGACGGCATAGAAGCTGTCCATCAGAAAACTTTTGCCGCGCCCGACGCCGCCCCACATATACACACCGCGCGGCAGTTCCGGATGCACGAGAAACTTCCGGATCGCGTTCGAGCGGCGCGCCTTGTACGCGACCCATTCTTCGTAGCAGCGTTGCAGGCGCGCGACCGCCGCCAGCTGCGCTTCGTCGGACTGGTAGCCCCGCGTGCGCAGTTCGTTTTCGTAGTATTCGGTGACGTTCATCTTCTGCCGTTCGATGTGACGAAGGCGAGCGGTTTGATCCGCTCGCCTTCGTGTGCGATGCCCTGCTTGTTGCCCGAAGTCGAGCCGAATTACATGTTCAACGCGCGCTTGTCGACGGCGAGCGCCGCTTCGCGCATCACTTCAGAGAGCGAAGGATGCGGATGGCAAATGCGGCCGATGTCTTCCGACGCCGCCTTGAACTCCATCGCGACGACCGCTTCCGCGATCAGATCCGACGCGTCCGCTGCGATGATATGCACGCCGAGAATCTCGTCGGTCTTCGCGTCCGCGATCATCTTGACGAAGCCTTCCGCCCGGCCGATGCCCAGCGCGCGGCCATTGGCCATCATCGGGAACTGACCGGTCTTGATCTCGCGGCCTTCGGCCTTGAGTTGCTGCTCGGTCTTGCCGACCCACGCGATTTCCGGTTCCGTGTAGATGACCCACGGCACGCAGTTGTAGTCGATATGCGGCTTTTGTCCGTCGATGATTTCCGCCACCGCCACGCCTTCGTCTTCCGCCTTGTGCGCGAGCATCGGACCGCGCACGACGTCGCCGATCGCGTACACGCCCGGCACGCTCGTCGCGCAGTGATCGTCCACGTCGATGAAGCCGCGCTCGTTCGCCTTCAGGCCGATGCTTTCCAGACCGAGGTTGTCCGTGTTCGGCACGCGTCCGACGGAGACGATCAGGCGGTCCGCTTCCAGCGTTTGCGGGTTGCCCTGATTGTCCGTGTACGCGATCGACACGCCGTTGCCGGTCGTCTCCACTTCGCCGATCTTCACGCCGAGGCGAATGTCGAGACCTTGCTTCTTGAACTGCTTGGCGGCTTCCTTCGCGAGCGATTCATCCGCTGCGGCGAGGAATTGCGGCAGCGCTTCGAGCACCGTCACTTCAGCGCCCAGACGACGCCACACCGAGCCGAGTTCCAGACCGATCACGCCCGCGCCGATCACGGCGAGCTTCTTCGGCACGGAATCGAACGAGAGCGCGCCTTCGTTGTCGGCGATCAGCTTGTTGTCGACCGGAATGCCCGGCAGATGACGCGCCTTCGAACCCGTCGCGATGATCACGTTCTTCGCCGTGACGGTTTCCGTTTCGCCTTCGCCCGACACTTCGATCTGCACGCCCGCAGCATTCTTGCCGGTGAACTTGCCGTGACCCTTGAGCCACGTGATCTTGTTCTTGCGGAACAGGAACTCGATGCCCTTCGTCATCTTTTCGACGATGCCGTCTTTGCGCGCCAGCATCTTCGACACATCGAGCTTCACGTCGGACACGCTGATGCCGTGATCGGCCAGATGCTTCGACGTATTTTCGAATTCTTCGGAAGACGCGAGCAGCGCCTTCGACGGAATGCAGCCCACGTTCAGGCAGGTGCCGCCGAGCTTCAGCGCGCCGGCGGGGTTCTTCCACTTCTCGATACACGCAACCGTCTTGCCGAGTTGCGCTGCGCGAATCGCCGCGATATAGCCGCCCGGGCCCGCGCCGATCACGACGACATCAAATTCCTTGGACATGACTTTCCTTGAGTAGACCCCGCTCTTGCGGAGACGCCTTCGAGCGGTGCGCGCGAGCCTATCGCGCGCACCGAAGGCACGGTGTTCTTACAGGTCCAGCAGCAGACGGGCCGGATCTTCCAGCGCGTCCTTCATGGCGACGAGCGACAGCACGGCTTCGCGGCCGTCGATGATGCGGTGGTCGTACGACAGCGCAAGGTAGTTCATCGGGCGGATCACGATCTGGCCGTTTTCGACCACAGCGCGTTCCTTCGTCGCGTGCACGCCGAGAATGGCGGACTGCGGCGGGTTGATGATCGGCGTCGAGAGCATGGAGCCGAACACGCCGCCATTCGAGATGGAGAACGTGCCGCCGGTCATTTCTTCGATCGACAGCTTGCCGTCGCGCGCCTTCGCGCCGAATTCGGCAATCTTCTTCTCGATGTCGGCGAGGCTCATCTGATCCGCGTTGCGCAGAATCGGCACGACCAGACCGCGCGGCGAACCGACCGCGATACCGATGTCGAAGTAGCCGTGATAAACGATGTCGTTACCGTCGATCGACGCGTTTACGAGCGGGAACTTCTTCAGCGCGTGCACGGCGGCCTTCACGAAGAACGACATGAAGCCGAGCTTCACGCCGTGTTCCTTCTCGAAGCGGTCCTTGTACTTGTTGCGCAGATCCATGACCGGCGCCATGTTGACTTCGTTGAACGTCGTCAGAATGGCGTTGGTTTGCTGCGATTCGAGCAGACGCTCGGCGATACGCGCGCGCAAACGCGACATCGGCACGCGCTGTTCCGGGCGATCCTTCAGCCACTGGTCAGCCGATGCGGGCGCGTTGACTTGCGGCAGCGAAGGCTTCGCCGCCTTCGCGGGCGCGGCAGCCGGAGCCGGGGCCTTCGCGGCGGCGGGCGCGCCGGCTTGCGCGGCGAGCGCGTCGCCCTTCGTGATGCGGCCGTCGCGGCCCGAGCCCGACACCTGGTCGGCGGACACGCCCTTCTCGGCCAGAATCTTCGTCGCGGCGGGCGATGCCGCGCCGCCCGTGACCGAACCGCCCGTCGCGGAGGCGGTCGCTTGCGCGGTCGCCGACGACGACGCCACGGCCGGCTCGGCTTGCGGCGCGGGCTTCACTTCGGCGTCGCCAGCGGCTGCGGCTGCGGGCGCTTCGCCTGCTTTCGCTTCCGTGTCGATCTTCGCGATGATCTCGTCAGCGGTGACGATATCGCCGTCATGCTTGATGACCTGCGCGAGCACGCCAGCCGACGGCGCGGGCACTTCGAGCACGACCTTGTCGGTTTCGATTTCGATCAGGATTTCGTCCTGGGCGACTGCCTCGCCCGGCTTCTTCTTCCATTGCAGCATGGTGGCTTCCGAGACCGACTCGGAAAGCTGGGGAACCTTGACTTCTACGATAGCCATTTCTGTATTGTCCTAATGCGTTCTGTGTGTACGAGCGTCGGAACCGGCGCGCTTCCCGCACGCCGGTCCGATCAGGCAACGATTACTTCGCGATGGTCTGCGCACCCTTCAGGCGGCCGAACGCGCCTTCAACCAGCGCCTTCTGCTGCTCGTAGTGCTTCGCGTAGTAGCCGACCGCGGGCGAGGCGGAAGCGGGACGGCCGCTATAGGCCAGCTTCATCCCTTCCTTCATGCCTTCACGCAGATGGTGCTCGATGTAGAACCAGGCACCCTGGTTCTGCGGCTCGTCCTGCACCCAGACCACTTCGGTCGCGTTTTCGTACTTCTTGAGTTCCGCGTCGAACTGCTTGTGCGCGAACGGATACAACTGCTCGATACGCACGATGGCAATGTCGTTCGCCTTCGCTTCGCGGCGATGCGCGACGAGGTCGTAATACACGCGGCCCGAGCAGCAGATCACGCGCTTGACCTTCTTCGCGTCGATGCTTTCGTCCACTTCGCCGATGACCGGCTGGAACGAGCCCTTCGCCAGCTCCGACAGGTCCGACACCGCTTCCTTGTGACGCAGCAGCGACTTCGGCGTGGCGATGATGAGCGGCTTGCGGAACAGGCGGATCATCTGACGGCGCAGCAGATGGAAGATCTGCGCCGGCGTCGTCGGCTGAACCACTTGCATGTTGTGGTCCGCGCACAGTTGCAGGAAACGCTCGATGCGCGCCGACGAGTGCTCCGGACCCTGGCCTTCGTAGCCGTGCGGCAGCATCATCGTGAGGCCGGAGACGCGGCCCCACTTCACTTCGCCCGACGAGATGAACTGGTCGATCACCACTTGCGCGCCGTTCACGAAGTCGCCGAACTGCGCTTCCCACGCGACGAACGTGTTCGGTTCGGCGGTCGAATAGCCGTACTCGAAGCCGAGCACCGCCTCTTCCGACAGCACCGAGTCGATGACCGTGAACTTCGCCTGGTTGTCCGCGATGTTCTGCAGCGGAATGTACGTGCCGTCGTTCCAGCGTTCACGGTTCTGATCGTGCAGCACCGCGTGGCGGTGCGTGAACGTGCCGCGGCCGGAGTCCTGGCCCGTCAGACGCACGGCATAGCCGGATGCCACCAGCGACGCGAACGCGAGATGCTCGCCCATGCCCCAGTCGAGCTTCGCTTCGCCACGGCCCATCGCGCGACGATCGTTGATCACGCGCTCGACGAGCGGATGCAGCTTGAAGTTCTCCGGAATCGTCGTGATGCGCTCAGCGAGACGCTTCAGTTCGGCGAGCGGCACGGCGGTGTCGGCGGCGTCGGTCCACTTGCGGTTCAGGAACGGCACCCAGTCGACCGCGTACTTGCTCTTGTAGTTCGAGAGCACCGGGTCGATGGTGTGATGGCCTTCGTCCATCGCCTGACGGTACGCCTTCACGTAGTTGTCGGCGTCTTCGGCGGTGATCACGCCTTGCTGCACCAACTTCTCCGCGTACAGCGCGCGCGTGCCGGGATGCTTCGCGATGGTCTTGTACATCAGCGGCTGCGTGACCGCCGGCGTGTCCTGCTCGTTGTGGCCGAGCTTGCGGAAGCAGACGATGTCCACCACCACGTCCTTGTGGAACTTCATGCGGAAGTCGATCGCGAGCTGCGTGGCGAGCACGACTGCTTCGGGATCGTCGCCGTTCACGTGCAGCACCGGCGCTTCGATCATCTTGACGACGTCCGAGCAATACAGCGTCGAGCGCGAATCGCGCGGGTCCGACGTCGTGAAACCGATCTGGTTGTTGATGACGATATGCAGCGTGCCGTGCGTGCCGTAGCCGCGCGTTTGCGCGAGGTTCAGCGTTTCCATCACGACGCCCTGGCCCGCGAAGGCCGCGTCGCCGTGAATCTGCACCGGCAGGACTTGCAGGCCTTCTTCATCGCCGCGGCGATCCATGCGCGCCTTCGCCGAGCCCTCGACCACCGGGTTGACGATTTCCAGGTGCGACGGGTTGAACGCGAGCGACAGGTGAACCGGGCCGCCTTCGGTCGCGACGTCCGACGAGAAACCCTTGTGGTACTTCACGTCGCCGGCCGGCAGGTCGTCCACGTGCTTGCCTTCGAATTCGGCGAAGAGGTCCGCCGGCATCTTGCCGAGCGTGTTGACCAGCACGTTCAGACGGCCACGGTGCGCCATGCCGATGACGATTTCCTGCACGCCGTTCTTGCCCGCGTGACGCACGACTTCGTCCATCGACGCGATGAAGCTCTCGCCGCCTTCCAGCGAGAAACGCTTCTGGCCGACGTACTTGGTGTGCAGGAAACGCTCGAGGCCTTCGGCGGCCGTCAGGCGGTTCAGGATGTGCTTTTTCTTGTCGTTCGAGAAGTTCGGCGTCGAGCGGATGGACTCGAGACGCTCCTTCCACCAGCGCTTCTGTTCCGGATCGCTGATGTACATGTACTCGGCGCCGATCGTGCCGCAGTACGTGTCACGCAATGCCTTGACGATCTCGCGCAGCGTTGCGCGCTCGAAACCGAAATACAGGTTCGTGGCGCTGAACGTCTGGTCCATGTCGGCTTCAGTGAAGTCGTAGAACGCAGGCTCGAGTTCGGGAATATGCGGACGCTCGCGGCGCTTGAGCGGATCGAGGTTGGCCCATTGCGAGCCGAGGAAGCGATACGCGCCGATGAGGGACTGAACGTAGACTTGCTTTCGCGCGGTGGCGAGATCTTCGGTGGCGCCTTCACGCTGAACGAAGCCGTTGGACTTCGCGCGCTGGGCAAACGACTCGACGATCGGGCCGTGGGCCACGTCGTTGTGGTTCGTGCCGTCCGACGCGGGCACGTTCTGCAACGCGTCGAAATAGGCTCGCCAGGTCTCGGGCACTGACGCGGGATTATCGAGATATGCCTCGTACAACTCTTCGACGTACGGAGCATTACCGCCGAACAGATAAGAGTTCGACTGGAATTGCTTCATCATTTTACGCTCACCTTTCTTCGAGTTTCTCGAGGAAGTGCGGGTTACAAAACCTTCCGCGACACGGCCTGACCGTTTAGCGGATTGCGCGAATCAAGTCTGCTTGGAAGGACCTAAAAAGCGACAGCTAATCCGAATAGCATAGCACACATGCATTCGTCATATGACCGGACGTCGCACCGTTGCGCACGCATTCGCCCTTCTGCAACGGGCATGTGCGGGCGTTTCCGGCCGATGCAAGAGCGCGTGCCATGCATCGTTGTCGGCCTCGGCTTGCCATTCTTTAACGCAACGGGCGCGGAGAATGCAAAAAGCCGCCCGAAGGCGGCTTTTTGGACTGCAACGTCTGAGGCGATTTACTCCGCCGATTCGCGGCTCGCGCGACGACGCTCGTGTTCCTTCAGGTGACGCTTGCGCAGGCGAATGGACTGCGGCGTCACTTCGACGAGTTCGTCGTCGTCGATGAATTCGACCGCGTATTCCAGCGAAAGCTGGATCGGCGGCACGAGGCGCACGGCTTCGTCGGTGCCGGAGGCACGCACGTTGGTCAGCTGCTTGCCCTTGATCGGATTCACGACGAGGTCGTTGTCGCGGCTGTGAATGCCGATGATCATGCCTTCATAGAGCGCATCGCCCGGCGACACGAACATGCGGCCGCGATCCTGCAGCTTCCACAGCGCGTAGGCGACAGCCGCGCCGTCGTCCTGCGAGATCAGTACGCCGTTGCGGCGCTCGCCGACCGAGCCTTCCTTGACGGGCGCATACGAATCGAACGTATGGCTCATCAGGCCCGTGCCGCGCGTAAGCGTCAGGAACTCGCTCTGGAAGCCGATCAGACCGCGCGCCGAAATCTTGTATTCGAGGCGCGTGCGGCCGCGGCCGTCGGACGTCATGTCGAGCATTTCGCCCTTGCGACGGCCGAGCTCTTCCATCACGCCACCCTGATGCTGGTCTTCGATATCGACCGTCAGGTTTTCATACGGCTCGCACTTCACGCCGTCGATTTCCTGCAGCACGACGCGCGGACGCGACACGGCAAGCTCGTAGCCTTCGCGGCGCATGTTCTCGACGAGAATCGTCAGATGCAGTTCGCCGCGGCCCGAGACTTCGAACGTCGTTTCGTCGCCGGTGTCCTTCACGCGCAGCGCGACGTTGTGGTTCAGCTCCTTCGTGAGGCGGTCGCGAATCTGGCGGCTCGTCACGAACTTGCCTTCCTTGCCCGCGAGCGGCGACGAGTTCACGAGGAAGTTCATCGTGAGCGTCGGCTCGTCGACGGTGATCATCGGCAACGCCTCGGGATTCTCCGGCGAGCAGATCGTCACGCCGATGCCGATTTCCTCGATGCCGTTGATCAGCACGATGTCGCCGGCCTGCGCTTCCTCGACTTGCACGCGCTCGAGACCGTGGAACGACAGCACCTGATTGATCTTGCGATTCAGGATCGCGCCGTCCGGCCCCGAGCGCACCGCGACCTGCATGCCGGGGCGAATACGCCCGCGTGCGATGCGGCCCACGCCGATACGGCCGACGTACGTGTTGTAGTCGAGCGAAGTGATTTGCAACTGCAGCGGGCCGTCCGGATCGGCCGGGCGCACCGGCACGTGTTCGAGGATGGCTTCGAAGAGCGGACGCATGGTGCCTTCGCGCGTGTCCGGATCGAGGCTCGCGTAGCCGTTCAGGCCCGACGCATAGACGACCGGGAAGTCGAGCTGTTCTTCGGTGGCGCCGAGCTTGTCGAACAGATCGAACGTCTGGTTGATCACCCAGTCGATACGCGCGCCCGGACGGTCCACCTTGTTGATCACGACGATCGGCTTGAGACCGAGCGCCAGCGCTTTCTTCGTGACAAAGCGCGTTTGCGGCATCGGGCCTTCGACGGCATCGACGAGCAGCAGCACGGAATCGACCATCGACAGCACGCGCTCCACTTCGCCGCCGAAGTCGGCGTGTCCCGGCGTGTCGACGATATTGATGTGCGTGCCTTCGTATTCGACCGCGCAGTTCTTCGCGAGAATCGTGATGCCGCGTTCCTTTTCGATGTCGTTCGAGTCCATGACTCGCTCGGCGACTTGTTGATTTTCCCGGAACGTGCCCGACTGACGGAGCAACTGGTCGACGAGCGTGGTCTTGCCGTGGTCGACGTGGGCAATGATGGCGATATTGCGGAGGGCGCGAGTCATAAGAGTATCTTGGTTGTGCGCCGTCGGAGCGAGGGCCGCCAAGCAGAACGCTCAATGGCTGATGGCTCGGCAGACCCTCGGATAAGCGTCACGTCACGCTTTCGATTCGCATGACTGCTTCGTGACTGCCTGGAATGACTCTTCGGGCCCGGCGCGGTGAGAACCGAAAATTATAGCACGCGCACGTGTCAGCATCGAAGTGCATCGATAGAGCACTGCGCTCCCGCGCCGGTTGTTAAGCATTCTCAGAAAAGACTGTTGCAGCGGCGGATTGACGCCCCTATAATCCTGCCTAGTCAACTATTGCACTCGCACAAAATTTTTCATGAGCGACGCTCCGAAACCCACGGCGATCGACAACTACGTGTTGAGCGAAAGCGTCGGCTATTTGCTGAGCCGCGTGCGCTCGACGCTGTGGAACATGGTGACGCAGCACACCACGTCCGAACTCGGCATCACGAGCACGCAGGCGAGCATCGTCTTCATGCTGGCGGTCGGCAAGTGCCTGACGGCGGCGGATATTGCGCGGGAATACGGCATCGACGCGAGCGCGGTCACGCGCCTCATCGACCGTCTGGAAAAGCGCGGACTGCTCTCGCGCGTGCGCAGCGAGGAAGACCGGCGCGTCGTGCGTCTCGCGCTGACAGCCGACGGCCGCGCGATGGCGGAGAAGGTGCCGGCCATCTTCACGCGTGTGCTGGATGCGTTGCTTGCGGGCTTCACGCCCGAGGAAGTCGGCTTTCTGAAGAGCATGCTCCGCCGCATTCTCGCCAATACGTGCGATCCTGCCGCGTGTCCCGCAGGCGGCAATGATAAGCCTGGTATGCCATTGCGCTGACAAGCAAATGGACCGGGGAATCCAGCTTGACCACCCAAGAATTGGTTGCAACGTCCATCTTTAACACTCATCTCAAGAGACGAGCGATGAAACACCTTTCCTTGTCCGCGTGCAGGCCGAAAAGCGCGCTGCGCGGCGCGAAGAGCGCCGTGGCGGCCGCCGTGGCCGCGCTCGCGGTCGCCGGCTGCGCGAATTACGCGGGCATCTCGAGCGACAAGCAGATCACCACGCCCGACGCCTTGCAGTCGACTGAGAGCGTGCCGGGGCAAGGCGGCCAGTGGCCGAATCTCGACTGGGCGAAGCAGTTCGGCGATCCGCAGTTGCCGCAACTGATCGACGAAGCCGTCGCGGACAATCCGAGCATCGCGCAGGCTCAGGCGCGCATCGCGAAGGCATCGTCGTATATCGAAAGCTCGCGCTCGACGCTCTATCCGCACGTGAACGCCCAGTATTCATGGACGCGCGAGCTCTATTCGGGCAACGCGCTCTTTCCGCCGCCGTACGGCGGCACCTGGTTCAGCGAGAACAACGTGCTCGCCAGCGCGTCGTGGGACCTGGACCTGTGGGGAAAGAACCGCTCGCGGCTGAACATGGCCGTCTCGCAGCAGAAGGCAGCCGAGGCGGACATGCAGCAGGCGCGCGTGACGCTCGCGGCGTCCGTGGCGCGCACGTATAACCAGCTCGCCCTGCTCTACGCGCTGCGCGACGTCACGCAGCGGGAGATCGCCAATCGCCAGGACGTCGGCCGCATCACGAGCGGACGCGTGACCGCGGGCCTCGATACGAACGTCGAACGCCGCACGGCCGAAGGCAACGTGGCGACGAGCCAGACGAACCTGAGCGAACTCGACGGGCAGATCCAGTCGGTGCGCTATCAATTGGCGGCGCTGCTCGGCAAGGGCCCGGACCGCGGCTTGCAGATCGCCAATCCGGTGATCGATCCCAACGTCAACGTGACGCTGCCGGACAACGTGCCGGCCGACCTCATCTCGCGCCGCCCGGACATCGTCGCGGCGCGCTGGCAGGTCGAAGCGGCCACGCATGACATCGCGGAGGCGAAGGCCGAGTTCTTCCCCGACATCAATCTCGCGGCGAGTTTCGGTTTCGACGCGTTCGGCTGGAGCCGCTTCCTGATGGCGAGCAGCCGGCAGATTCAGGCGGGACCGGCCATTCACCTGCCGATCTTCGACGCCGGCGCGCTGCGCGCGCAGCTCAAAGGCCGTTACGCCGATTTCGACAATGTCGTCGCCAACTACAATCAGACGCTCGTGAACGCGCTGAACGACGTAGCGACCAACATCTCGTCGATCCGCTCGCTCGACAGGCAAATGGCCGACGCGCAACGCGCGCTCGCTGCTGCGACCAGCGCCTATCAGTTGGCGGTGATCCGCTACAAGGCCGGCCTCTCGCCGCAACTGCAAGTGCTCACGGCGGACGAAAACCGCCTCGCCAACGAGCAGACGGTGACGAACCTGCGCCTGAAGCGCTCGGATCTGCAAATCGCGCTGATTCGTTCGCTCGGCGGCGGTTTCGACGCCACGAGCACGAATCTCGCCATCGACGGCAGCGGGCAACGGCAGGCTGCAGACCAAGCCGCGCCGTCGCACTGAGCGACTCAAAAGAACACGCATCAAGACCAATACGGAATTTTCGGAGCCCTTCATGAGCGACCCTCAACAAACCGCCGCCGCGCCCGCACCGAAGCAGAGCAGTGGCAAGCGCCGCATGCTGATGACGCTGATCGTTCTCGTCATTCTCATCGCCGCCATCGCATACGGCCTGTACTACTTCCTCGTCGCCCGCTTCCACGAGTCGACGGACGACGCGTACGTCAACGGAAACGTCGTGCAGATCACGCCGCAAGTGGTCGGCACCGTGGTGTCCGTGAACGCCGACGACACGCAGACCGTGAAGGTCGGCGATCCGCTCGTCGCGCTCGATCCGGCGGATTCCAAAGTCGCGCTCGATCAGGCGGAAGCGAATCTCGCGCAGACGGTGCGGCAGGTCCGCACGTTCTTCGTCAACAACAACCAGTACGAAGCGCAAGTCGCGCTGCGCAAGTCGGACTTGTCCCGCGCGCAAGACGACCTGCGCCGCCGCCTGACGGTTGCGCAGACGGGCGCGGTGTCGCAGGAAGAAATCTCGCACGCACGCGACGCCGTGCGCAGCGCGCAGGCCGCGCTCGACGCCGCCCAGCAGGAACTGGCCTCGAACCGGTCGCTGACGGCGAACACGACTATCGCGGACCATCCGAACGTGCTCGCCGCTGCCGCCAAGGTGCGCGACTCGTACATCAACTACGCGCGCAACACGTTGCCCGCGCCGGTCACGGGCTACGTCGCGAAGCGTTCGGTGCAGGTCGGCCAGCGCGTCGCGCCGGGCAATCCGCTGATGGCCATCGTGCCGCTTAACGGCGTGTGGGTCGACGCGAACTTCAAGGAAGTGCAGCTCAAGCACATGCGCATCGGCCAGCCGGTCGAACTGACGGCCGATCTGTACGGCTCGGGCGTCGTGTTCCACGGCAAGGTCATCGGCTTCTCGGCCGGCACGGGTTCGGCGTTCTCGCTGCTGCCCGCGCAGAACGCGACCGGCAACTGGATCAAGGTCGTGCAGCGCCTGCCGGTGCGTATCGAACTCGATCCGAAGGAACTGGAGCAGCATCCGCTGCGCATCGGTTTGTCGATGAACGTCGACGTCACGATCAAGGACGAGCAAGGCGGCCAGCTGGGCAACGTGCCGAACACCGTCTATCAGACGAACGTGTTCGACAAGTACGGCGCCCAGGCCGACGCGGAAATCGCGCGCATCATCCAGCAGAACGCGGGCGGCGGCGCGGGTACGCAAGGCACGGGCTCGCCCGCGGCTTCGCGCGGCAACGCGACGAAGTCCGCGTCGGCCGCCAAGCTGATGTAAGCGGCCGCTTCGCGGAACCAACACATGTCTCAAGCTAACGTCGTCCATCCGCCGCTTTCGGGCGGCAAGCTCGTCATCGGGACGATCGCTGTGTCGCTCGCGGTGTTCATGAACGTGCTCGACACGTCGATCGCGAACGTCTCGATTCCGTCGATTTCGGGCGATCTCGGCGTCTCCTCGGACCAGGGCACGTGGGTGATCACGTCCTTCGCGGTCGCCAACGCCATTTCGGTGCCGCTCACGGGCTGGCTCACGCAGCGATTCGGACAAGTGCGCCTGTTCCTCGGCTCGATCATCCTGTTCGTGCTCGCGTCGTGGCTGTGCGGTCTCGCGCCGACGCTGCCGTTCCTGCTGGCCGCGCGCGTGCTGCAAGGCGCGGTCGCTGGCCCGATGATCCCGCTGTCGCAGACGCTGCTGCTCGCGAGCTATCCGCGTGAAAAAGCGCCGATGGCGCTCTCCATGTGGTCGATGACCACGCTCATCGCGCCGGTCGCCGGGCCGGTGCTCGGCGGGTGGATCTCCGACAACATCTCGTGGCCGTGGATCTTCTACGTGAACATCCCGGTCGGCATCGCGGCGGCGCTCGCCACGTTCGCCATCTTCCGCGACCGCGATTCCGCGATCCGCAAGGCGCCCATCGACACGGTCGGCCTCGGGCTGCTCGTGATCTGGGTCGGCTCGTTGCAGATCATGCTCGACAAGGGCAAGGACCTCGACTGGTTCAACTCGACGACCATCGTGGTGCTGGCGCTGATCGCGGTGATTTCGTTCGCGTTCTTCATCGTGTGGGAGCTGACGGCGGAGCATCCGGTCGTCGACCTGTCGCTCTTCGAACTGCGCAACTTCACGGGCGGCACCATTGCGCTGTCGATCGGTTACGGGCTGTACTTCGGCAATCTCGTGCTGCTGCCGCTGTGGCTGCAGACGGACATCGGCTACACGGCGACGAACGCCGGGCTAGTGATGGCGCCGGTCGGCGTGTTCGCCATTCTGCTTTCGCCGATCACGGGCAAGTTCCTGCCGCGCACCGACCCGCGGCGCATCGCGACGGCCGCGTTCCTCGTGTTCGCGCTCTGCTTCTGGATGCGTTCGCGCTATACGACCGGCGTCGATACGTGGACGCTAACGCTGCCGACGCTCATTCAGGGCATCGGCATGGCGGGCTTCTTCATTCCGCTCGTGTCGATCACGCTGTCGGGCTTGCCGGGGCATCGCATTCCGGCTGCGTCCGGCTTGTCGAACTTCGTGCGGATCATGTGTGGCGGCATCGGCACGTCGATCTTCTCGACGGCGTGGGAACATCGCTCGATCGTGCATCACGCGCAACTGATCGAACAGGCGAACTCGTACAACCCGACGTTCACCAATTCAATGCAACAGATGAGCACGCTCGGCATGTCGAAGGAGCAGACTTACGGGCTCTTCAACAGCATGGCGACGCAGCAGGCCGCGCAGCTCGGCGTGAACGACATGTTCTACATTTCGGCCGGGATTTTCGTGGCGCTGATCGCGCTGATCTGGATCACGCGTCCCGAGCGCTCGGGCGGCGGCGATTCGGCAGCGGCAGCATCGGCGGCGCATTGAACGGAATGCATCGGCGGAAATGAAAAAGGAGAGGCGCTGGCCTCTCCTTTTTTATTTGTGGATGCGCTCGCTGCGGTCAGTCAAGACCCGCTCACCACCAACCGCTCAGGGGCGAGCACGCCCTCCGCCGCCCGCGCGACGCCGAGCAACTTTCCCGCATCGTCATAGACGCGCACTCGCGTGTCCTCAGCTTGCCAAACGGATGCCGCTTCGCCCAGCTCATCCAGACGCAGCCGCTGACCGTGCCTGAAGCGCCGCGTCGCGTCGTCGCGCAGATGCACGGCCGGGAACGTCGACAACAGCGCATCGACCGGACGCAGCCAGCCATCGCGTTCCGACTCGGCCGCAGCGGCCAACGCATCCAGCGTCACCGCGCCTTCCAGCGTCAGCGCGCCGACTCCGGTTCGACGCAGCGCCGTCAGATGCGCGCCGCAGCCCAACGCCTCGCCGATGTCTTCCGCCAGCGTCCGCACATACGTGCCCTTGCTGCAGGTCACGCGAAACGTCACGAGCGGCAGCGCGCAGGCGAGCATTCTTAGAGCGTGAATCGTCACCTGACGGCCCTCGCGCTCGACCGTCTGCCCGGCGCGGGCGTATTCGTAAAGCGGCTTGCCGTCCCGCTTGAGCGCCGAGTACATCGGCGGCACTTGGACGATGTCGCCGAGGAACCGCTGCATCGCCGCTTCGACGGCCGCTTCGTCGCACAGGACGTCGCGCGTCTCGACAGCCTCGCCTTCGGCATCGCCCGTCGTCGTGCGAATGCCGAGGCGCATCGTCGCTTCGTACGTCTTGTCCGCTTCGAGCAGGTCTTGCGAGAACTTCGTCGCCTCGCCGAAGCACAGCGGCAAAAGGCCGGTGGCAAGCGGATCGAGCGTGCCCGTGTGACCCGCCTTCTTCGCCAGATAGAGGCGCTTCGCCTTGATCAGCGCGTCGTTGCTCGACAGACCGAGCGGCTTGTCCAGCAGCAACACGCCGTCGAGCGCACGGCGCGGGATCTTCGGACCGCCTTTCACTCACGCACCTTCTTCGTCGTCTTTGGCGCGCGTCGCGTTGGCTTCGTCGATCAGGCGCGACATCTCGACGGCCTTCTCGATCGTCTTGTCGTAGTGGAAATGCAGCGTCGGCACCGTATGAATGTGCAGGCGCTTGAACAGCAGGTTATGCAGATGACCCGCCGCGTGATTGAGCGCCTCTTCGGTCTGCTTCGGATCGCCGGTGAGCGTCGTGAAGTAGACCTTCGCGTGCGCGTAGTCGGGCGTCAATTCAACGCTCTGCATCGTGACGAGGCCGATGCGCGGGTCCTTCACCTCGCGCATCAGTTCCGAGAGATCGCGCTGAATCTGGTCCGCAATCTGCACGTTGCGATTCGTGGACGTACGTCTTTTAGCCATGATCTTGGTTCCTTCCCTTCTCTATCGCCGCGCCAAAGAAAAAGGCGGAGCGAGCCGTCAGGCCCGCTCCGCCTCGAGCTCGGCGTACTAATGCATTACAGCGTGCGAGCCACTTCCGTCACTTCGAAGACTTCCAGCTGATCGCCTTCGACGATGTCGTTGAAGTTCTTGATCGAGATACCGCACTCGAAGCCCTGACGCACTTCCTTGACGTCGTCCTTGAAGCGCTTCAGCGAATCCAGCTCGCCGGTGTGAATAACGACGTTGTTGCGGATCACGCGAACCGACGACGTGCGCTTCACGAAGCCGTCCGTGACCATACAACCCGCGATCAGACCGACCTTCGGCACGCGAATGACCTGACGCACCTCGACCGCGCCCGTCACCGTCTCGCGCTTTTCCGGCGCCAGCATGCCGGACATGGCCGCCTTCACCTCATCCACTGCGTCGTAGATGATGTTGTAGTAGCGAATGTCGATGCCGTTCGATTCGGCCAGCTTGCGGGCTTGCGCATCCGCACGCGTGTTGAAGCCGATGATGACCGCCTTCGACGCCGTCGCCAGGTTGACGTCCGACTCGCTGATCGCGCCGACCGCACTGTGCACGATCTGCACGCGCACTTCGCCGGTCGAGAGCTTCTGCAGCGATTGCACGAGCGCTTCCTGCGAACCCTGCACGTCCGCCTTGACGATGAGCGGCAGGTTCTGCACTTCGCCTTCGCCCATTTGCTCCAGCATGTTCTCGAGCTTCGCGGCCTGCTGCTTGGCGAGCTTGACGTCGCGGAACTTGCCCTGACGGAACAGCGCGATTTCGCGCGCCTTGCGCTCGTCCGGCAGCACGATGACTTCTTCGCCCGCCGCCGGCACTTCCGACAGACCCTGAATTTCCACCGGAATCGACGGACCCGCGGACTTCGTCGGCTTCCCGGTTTCGTCCAGCATGGCGCGCACGCGGCCGTAGGCGCTGCCCGCGAGAACCACGTCGCCGCGGTTCAGCGTGCCCGACTGCACCAGAATGGTCGCGACCGGGCCCTTGCCCTTGTCCAGCTTCGCTTCGATCACGAGGCCCTTCGCGCCGGCGTCGACCGGAGCGGTCAATTCCAGCACTTCGGCTTGCAGCGACACGTTTTCCAGCAGATCGTCGATGCCCTTGCCGGTCTTCGCCGACACTTCGATGAACGGCGAATCGCCGCCGTACTCTTCCGGCACCACGCCCTCCGCCACCAGTTCCTGCTTCACGCGGTCCGGGTTGGCTTCCGGCTTGTCGATCTTGTTGATCGCCACGACGATAGGCACGCCGCCCGCCTTCGCGTGAGCGATCGCTTCCTTCGTCTGCGGCATCACGCCGTCGTCGGCCGCGACCACCAGAATGACGATGTCCGTTGCCTTCGCGCCGCGCGCACGCATGGCCGTGAAGGCCTCGTGACCCGGCGTATCCAGGAAGGTGATGACGCCACGCGGCGTTTCGACGTGATACGCGCCGATATGCTGCGTGATGCCGCCCGCTTCGCCCGCCGCCACTTTCGCGCGACGGATGTAATCGAGCAGCGAGGTCTTGCCGTGGTCGACGTGACCCATGACGGTGACGACCGGCGGACGCGGCAGACGCTCTGCCGTTTCCTCGGCGGCTTCGCCTTCGATGAGCAGCGCCTCGGGATCGTCCAGCTTCGCCGCGACCGCGCGGTGGCCCAGTTCCTCGACGACGATCATCGCCGTTTCCTGGTCCAGCACCTGGTTGATCGTGACCATCTGGCCGAGCTTCATCATCACCTTGATGACTTCCGAAGCCTTCACCGACATCTTGTGCGCGAGATCGGCCACCGAGATGGTTTCCGGCACATGCACTTCACGGACGATCGGCTCGGTCGGCGCCTGGAACGACGTCTGTTCCTGATGCTTGCCACGGCCCTTCGGACCGCCGCGCCAGCCGCGATCGACGCCGCCGCTCGTGTCGCCGCGCGTCTTGATGCTGCGGCGCTTCGATGCGTCGTCCTGCTGCCAGCCGCCCTTGCCGCCGGCTTTCTTCTTGTCGCCGGTCGGCGCCGTCGTGGCGGGCGCTGCCGCGCCGGGCGCCGGCTTCTTCGCGGCTGCCGGACGCGCGGCTTGCGCGCCTTCGGGTTTCGCCGGCTTGTGCAGCGTGCCCTTCGCTTCGGCGGCCTTGGCCGCTTCCGCCGGCTTCGCAGCAGGGGCCGGTTCCGGCGCCTTGACTTGCGCCTTGCGCGGCGTGTTCATCATCTCGCGAATGGCGCGCGCTTCGGCTTCCGCCGCTGCACGACGCTTCGCAATGGCTTCCTGCTCCAGACGCGCCTTCTCGGCGGCTTCGCGCGCGGCGTCTCCCGCCTTCTTCGCGGCTTCGCGCTGGGCGGCGCGTTCGCTCGCAGCCTTTTCTTCCGCAGCCTTTTCGGCGGCTTCGCGCTGGGCCGTATCGTCCTGCTTCGGCGGCTTGGCCTCGGCCTTCACCTCGGCGGGGACCGGCGTACGAGCTTCCTGACGCGCTGCCTGCGCGGCGCGCGAGATCTCGGCGGCCTGCGCGGCGGCTTGCGCACGACGCTCGGCTTCCGCTTCCTGGCGGCGACGCTCGGCTTCCGCCGCTTCCTCGCGGGCGCGACGCTCCGCTTCTTCCTGTTCGAGACGCGCCTGACGCTCCTTCAACTCGCGCTCTTCGCGCTCGAGTTGCTCCGCGGCGCGGCGGGCTTCTTCCTCGCGGCGCTGGAGTTCGGCCTCGTCGACTTCGTCTTCGACATGATTCGGCGTCTCGGCCGGCTGCTCGATGCCTGCCTCGTCGCGCTTCACGAACACACGCTTCTTGCGCACCTCGACCTGAATGGTGCGAGCCTTACCCGTTGCGTCGGATTGCTTGATTTCCGACGTATGCCGGCGGGTCAGAGTGATCTTGCGCTTGTCGGCATCGGCGGACCCGTGCGACTTGCGCAAATGATCGAGCAGACGCGCCTTGTCCGTTTCGGACAGGTCGTCGTTCGCGCTCGCTTTCTGGACGCCAGCCGCCTGCAACTGCTCGAGCAGCACGCCCGCAGGCATTTTGAGTTCCGCGGCAAATTGGGCTACGTTGTTACTCGCCATTCATTCCTCTTGATGCAAGGATCAGTCCTTGCGGTTAGATCGGGTCATGCGGCCGAACTGGCCGCGATATTTCAGTGCGCCATGGTCATTTCTCACTGGAACCAGTGTTCACGTGCTTTCATGATCAACGCGCGAGCGTTATCCTCTTCCATCCCGGTCATCTCGACCAGTTCATCTACTGCCAGCTCCGCGAGGTCGTCGCGGGTCTGAATCTGATGCTCCGCGAGCTTTGCGAGAAGCTCGTTGTCCATGCCTTCGAGGCTCTTCAGATCGAGCGCGACGCCTTCGACCTTCTCCTCGTTGGCGATCGCCATCGTGAGCAGCGCGTCACGCGACCGGTTGCGCAGCTCGTGCACGGTGTCTTCGTCGAACGCTTCGATTTCGAGCATCTCGTTGAGCGGCACATAGGCAATTTCTTCGAGGCTCGTGAAGCCTTCGTCGATCAGGATGTCGGCGACTTCCTCGTCCACATCCAGACGCGCCATGAACAGATTGCGCAACTTGCCGCGCTCTTCGTTCTGCTTCAGCGCCGATTCGTCCGGCGTCATGATATTGATCTGCCAGCCGGTGAGCTCGCTGGCGAGTCGAACGTTCTGGCCGCTGCGGCCGATGGCGACCGCGAGCTCGCTCTCGTCCACGACGACGTCCATCGAATGCTTTTCTTCATCGACGACGATCGACTGGACGGCTGCCGGCGCGAGGGCGCCGATCACGAACTGCGCGGGGTCTTCCGACCATAGCACGATGTCGACGTTCTCGCCACCGAGCTCGTTGCGTACGGCCTGCACACGCGAACCGCGGATGCCCACGCACGTTCCGATCGGGTCGATGCGCTTGTCGTAGGCGATCACCCCGATTTTCGCACGCACGCCGGGATCGCGCGCGGCCGCCTTGATTTCCAGCAGCCCTTGTTCGATTTCCGGCACTTCGAGTTCGAAGAGCTTCATCAGGAATTCGGGCGCGGTGCGCGACAGTTCGATTTGCGGGCCGCGCGCCGTGCGGTCGACCTTCGCGATATAGGCGCGCACGCGGTCGCCCACGCGCAGGTTTTCCTTCGGAATCAGCTGGTCGCGGCGCAGCAGCGCTTCCACGCGTCCGGATTCGACGATGAAATTGCCCTTGTCCAGACGCTTGACCGAGCCGGTCATGATCTTTTCGCCGCGCTCGAGGAAGTCGTTCAGGATCTGCTCGCGCTCGGCGTCACGCACCTTTTGCAAAATGACCTGCTTGGCAGCCTGCGCGCCGATACGGCCGAATTCGATCGACGGAATGGGTTCCTCGATATAGTCGTCCACTTGCGCGTCGGGCTTTTGCTCCTTCGCCTCGAACAGCAGGATTTCCTGGTCGGGCTCCTGAAGGCCCGCCTCGTCCGGCACCACGCGCCAGCGGCGGAACGTCTCGTGCTCGCCGCTTTCACGGTCGATCGCGACGCGAATATCGACATCTTCCTCGAACAGCTTTTTCGTTGCCGAAGCAAGCGCAGCCTCCAGAGCTGCGTACACCACGTCCTTGTTGACGTTCTTTTCGCGCGCCAGCGCATCCGCCAGCATCAAAACTTCGCGACTCATTGTTTGCGGCTCCTAAAGTCAACTTTGGGGACGAGACGTGCTTTATCGAGGTCCGCGAGCGTGAAATCGAGCATCGCGGCGCCGTCCTTCCCTTCGAATTCCAAACCGATCTTGTCGCCCTCGGGGGCGTGCAGAACGCCGCGAAACGACTTGCGCCCGTCCAGCGGCTTTTTCAATGTGATGACGGCTTCGTTGCCGGCGAAGCGCTCGAAGTCGGCCAGCTTCTTGAGCGGGCGGTCGAGCCCCGGCGACGACACTTCGAGGCGGTCGTAATCGACGTTTTCGACTTCGAGCACATACTGAAGCTGACGCGTGACTTTCTCGCAGTCTTCGATGGCGATACCGGCCGGCTGGTCGATATAAATACGCAGCATGCCGCCTCCCGAACGTTCGAGATCGACAAGCTCGTAGCCCAAGCTCGAGACCGTGGTTTCAATCAGTTCCGTCAGTTGCACAGTAACTCCAAGGTGTTTCGCGCCCGCGCCGCGAAACACCTGCGGGCGAGCGCCTTGACTGGGCGCACCCCTGCTCCCGAGATGCCGAACCAAAAAGCCAAAAAAAAATGGGCGCAACGCCCATCTTTTTCAACCGAGGTCGCACCCGGGCAGCGAAAAAACTATGTGCCCAGCGACTCCGCGATTTTAGCCATTTTTCGGGATAAACGCAAACGTAAAGCCCGCGATCGGACCCGTTTCGTGCCAGTTCGCATGCTTTTTTGCTTTATGCCGATGGCTCGGCGACGCGATTCCGGTGGATCGGCCGCAGGCGCACCCGCGACCGACCGACACGGCTCGTCAACGCGCGTTCAACGTCCGCGCGTGCGGTTGCGCGGGCCGCGTCCGGCGCCGGCCTTGCCTTGCCCCGCGCCTTGCTGCCCGCCGCCCTGACGATTGCCGCGCGGACCGTTGCCGCCCGCCGGACGCTTGGCCGGCCCGCTCATGCCTTGCGGACCCTGTCCGCGCGCATTGCGCTGCCCCGAGCGGCCGCCGTTCGCGCGATTGCCATTCGGCTCGTTGCCGATGCGGTTGCCGTTCGGCTCACGACCGCCTCGTCGGCCAGGGCCGCCGGCGTTGCCGGTATTGCCCATGTTGCCGCCGAAGCCGCCCATGCCGCCCATGCCGCTCGCGCCGAACGCGCCGGGAAGCCCGCCCGCGCCGCCGCGCCGACCGCCGCGCGCCGGCGTCTGCGCCGCGCGCAAGTGCGAACTCAAGACCGGCTCGCGCGTGATGAAGCCCATCGACGTCTGCATCGGATCGGGCTGGACGCGCGGCGCGGCGCTGCGTCCGCCCTTCTCGGCCGTCGGCGCCTTCAGGCCGACCGCCGCCATCAGGCTGCGCACCTGATTGTCTTCGAGTTCTTCCCAGCGCCCGCGCTTGAGCCCGCGCGGCAACGCGATCGGACCGTGGCGCGTGCGGATGAGGCGGCTGACCATGAGCCCCGCCGCCTCGAACATGCGGCGCACTTCGCGATTGCGGCCTTCCGCCAGCGCGACGTGATACCAGTGATTCGTGCCTTCGCCGCCGCCGTCCTGAATGCGCAGGAAGTTGGCGGGGCCGTCGTCGAGCTCTACGCCTTTGAGCAGCTTCTGCTTCATCGCCTCGGACAACTGACCGACGACGCGCACCGCATATTCACGCTCGACGCTATAACGCGGGTGCATGAACCGGTTCGCCAGATCGCCGGAGGTCGTGAGCAGCAGAAGCCCTTCCGTATTGAAGTCGAGCCGGCCGACCGCGAGCCACTTCGCCG
The DNA here is from genome assembly GCF_902833455.1 of Caballeronia sp. BCC1704. NCBI lineage: Bacteria > Pseudomonadati > Pseudomonadota > Betaproteobacteria > Burkholderiales > Burkholderiaceae > Caballeronia > Caballeronia sp. BCC1704. Next base: position 2,060,166 of record NZ_CADFFT010000001.1, read on the forward strand.
TCTTCATCGACGGGAGCTTGTCGAACACCGACGGACGGCCTTCGGGGTCCGCGTGACTAACGATCTCGCCCGTCGGCTTGTGATACAGCAGGATGCGCGGCGGCTTGCTCGCGAGCTTGCGCTTGAGCGGCTTGCCGTTGATGCGCACCTGGTCGGTCGGCATGATGCGCTGGCCGATGTGCGCAGGCTCGCCGTTCACCGACACGCGCCCCGCGATGATCAATTCCTCCATGTCGCGTCGCGAGCCCATGCCGGCGTCGGCCAGCACTTTATGCAGCTTGGGAGCGTCGTCGTCCGGTTCCAGCACGCGCTTTTGCTGGGGCTCGTTGCGGCCACGGCGCAGCATCGGGGCGCGCACGCCGGCCGAGCCGTTGTCCGCGTCGAATGCCGGGGACGTGACGTACGCGAAGACGTCGTCGACGGCGGCGGCCGCCGCGCTCTCGACCGTCGCCGGGCCTGCATCGTTGCGCTTGCCGTTGCGCGGCTGCCGTTCGCGCTTCTGCGGCGGATTCTTGCGCTGCCCGCCCTCGCGTGGGGCGGATGCGGCGGCTTCGACCGACGCCTCCACAGCGACTTCTGCCTCGTCGCGCCGCCCACGCTTGCGGCCACCTTGCCGCGCGGCGTCCTGCTGGCCGTCCGCCGTCTCGCGCTTGGGCTCGCGCTTCGCTGCCGGTTTTCGCGGCGCCTTCGCGCCCGCTTCCTTGCGCGGCGCGCGCGCCTGCGTGGCGGCGGCACCCTCTGGCGGCGGCGCGTCGGTCGCGGCGTCGGGCGCGCCATCCGCGCCCTTGGTCTTGGCGACAGCCCGGCGGCGTGCGATCAGACTGCGCGGACCGCGGCGCAAGCCGCGGCGCGGACGATCGTCGCCGTCGGCGCTCTCGTCGGTGCGCGTGCGTTCGCCGGCATCGGCCGACTCATGGGCGTCCGCGCCATGCACGGGGCGCGCGGATTCGGGCGAATCGCTGTCGTGGGAGTGTGTCAAAACAACCTCAAATGTCGAATGCGCGCCCTTGGCGGGCGCGTCAAAAATTTCCGCTGACCGGTCCGGCTCGTCGTCTTCGACGTGATGTTTTATCGAGAGCCGGTTGAATCAGGGGCCATGCAATTGCATCAGGCGCGGCGCGCCTTCGGTTCTTCGTCGGAGTCGCCGTCGTTCAGGTCGGCGTCGTTCAGTTCGACGCCGCTCGATGGGCGGGCGTCGGTCGCATCGTGTTCTCGATGTGTGCCAGCGTCGCCTGCGTCGGCCAACGCAGGCGCTTCTTCTGAATCGGATGCATCGGTCGCGGACATCAGGCGGACTTCGGTCAACACGGGCCCGCCCGTCTCTTCGCTCGCACGAAGCGTTCCGGCCTCGGATGCTTCGCTCGGCGAAGCGTCCGGCGCGTCGGCGACGGCAGGCATCGAGGCCTCGGGCGCATCGTTCGCCAGGTCCGCTTCTGCGGGAGCCGCGACGGCCGTCGTGTCGCCCCCCGCGGTTTCGCCAGCAGACGCCTGCGCCGCCGCGCCGTCCGGAAAATCGATCGAATGCTGCGCGAGCAGCGACGCCTCGAACTGCGCCGACGGATTGTCCAGCGCCGGCAGTTCGTCGAGCGCGGTCAGGCCGAGGTCGTCGAGAAACTGCTTGGTCGTGGCGTACAGCGCGGGCCGGCCGGGGACGTCGCGATGTCCGATGACCTCGATCCACCCGCGATCTTCCAGCTGCTTCACCACCTGCGTATTCACCGTCACGCCGCGAATCTCTTCGATATCGCCGCGCGTGACCGGTTGCCGATAAGCAATAATGGCGAGCGTTTCGAGCACCGCCCGCGAATATTTCGGCGGCTTTTCGGGATTGAGCCGGTCGAGATAAGTCCGCATGGCGGGCTTGCTCTGGAAGCGCCATCCCGACGCAAGCGCCACCAGCTCGACGCCGCGCCCCGACCAATCAGCCTGTAGTCCTTCGAGCAGCGTGCGCACCGTATCGGCCGAAATGTCCTCGGCGAAGAGCTTGCGCAATTCACTCACCCGCAGCGGTTCCTGCGCGCAGATCAAAGCAGTCTCGAGGACGATTTTCGCCTCTTGGGTATTCATGCAGCTTGGGTCAACCCTTAATGGTCAATGATCCGGTTCAAAACGAGCCTGAGCGAGTTCGAACGTCACCGAAGCGGTGCGCGCGATAAAGCTGGACGCGGAGTTTCAAGACGCGCTCGCCCGATTGTAATCGGTCATATTGATTGGGAGCACGCACCGGGGAGAGGCGTCAAATGGGCGATCGGTGAGCGAATCGCCGGGCCATCCCAGCCGGACGAGGTGGCGCTTTCCTGGCGAAAGCGCGTGACTGAGCGCCATATTACGCAAAAAGAACCGGGGCGTAAAGGTGATCGATTAACGCCCCGCTCGACTCACTTAGCCCCTCACTTCGCACCGCGCGCTGACAAAAAGCGCCGCAGGCGTTCGACGCCCACGTCGAGGCGCGCGGAATCGCAGGCGTAGCACCAGCGCACGAAGCCTTCGCCTTCCGCGCCGAATGCGCTGCCTGGCGCGAGCCCGAGCCCGGCCTCTTTCACCAGCGCCTTGCAGAGTTCGAGGCTGCGCTCGGCGCCCGGCAGCGAGAAGAACAGGTACATCGCACCGTCCGGGGCGCGCACGTCGACACCTTCGATACTCTGAAGCGCGTTCACCAGGTGATCGCGGCTCGCACGCAGGTCCGCGACGAGCGATTGCGTGAACGGCTCGCCCTGTTCCACCGCGACGATGCCCGCCTGCTGCACGAACGACGGCGCGCACGACGTGTTGTATTCCACGAGCTTGCCGAGGTCGTCCATCAGGCGCGCCGGCGCGACGAGCCAGCCGAGCCGCCAGCCGGTCATGAGCCACGCCTTCGAGAACGAATTGACCGCGATCACGCGCTCGTCGCGATCCGCGAGATCGAGGAAGGACGGCGCCACGTTCGCGCCCGGACCGTAATACAGACGCTCGTAGACCTCGTCCGCCACGATCCAGATGCCGTGACGCCGGCAATGGTCGAGCACGATGCGCTGCTCCTCGCGCGTCATCGTCCAGCCGGTCGGGTTGTTCGGCGAGTTGATCATCAGCATGCGCGTGGACGGCGTGAGCGCGGCGAGCAGCCGGTCGAGATCGAGCGTCCATCCGCGCTCGCCGTAGGTCAGCGAGACCGTTTCGACCGTCGCGCCGAGAATCTTCGGAATCTCGACGAGGTTCGGCCACAGCGGCGTCACGGCGACCACGCGGTCGCCCGCGCCAGCAACGAGTTGCGCGGCCAGCATCAGCGCGTTCACGCCCGCGCTCGTCACCGCGATGTGATCGGCGGGCGTCGGGCCGTGCAGCGCGCTGACGTAGCGGCCGAGCGCCTCGCGCAACGGCGCGATACCGAGATTGTGCGTGTAGAACGTCGCGCCGTCGGCGAGCGCGCGGCTTGCCGCATCGCGAATGAACTCGGGCGTGACCCGGTCCGATTCGCCGAACCAGAACGGCAGCACGTCCGGCACGCCGAAGCCGGCGTTCGCGACTTCGCGAATCTGCGAGGGACGCAACGCCCGCACGGCGTCGCGCGCGTTCGGCGCGCCGCCCGCGTTCGTCTGCGCCGTCAAGCCGCCCAATTCAGCGATTACCGCGCCTTCCGATTCACTCATCGCCCGCTCCGTCGAAAAGGAAGAAGTCTAACGCGAGCGCGTTAAAAAGCGCGCGGCCTTCACAGCTCTTCGGCGCGTCGCGGCAGCCCCGCGATCAGCGACCACACCGACTGCGCCGCCGGCGACAGCGAGCGGTCGCGCCGCCGCACCAGTTCCACCGTGCGTTCGGCCCGCGGTTCGAGCGGCAGCGCGACGAGCGACGAATCCGCCGGCAACGGCAGCGCGAGCCACGGCAGCACGCTCACGCCGACGCCCGCTTCCACCAGCCCGAAGACAGTCGCCGAATGCCCGAGCTCCTGCACCACCTGCGCCTCGACACCGTGCTGCTGCATGACGGCATCGATGATCGGGCGGCTGCCCGATGCGTAGTCCAGCATGACGAGCCGCTCGCCCGCGAGCGCCTCCCAGGGCGCGGCGCGTTCGTGCGCGAGCGGGTGATCGCGCCGCGCGACGAGGCAGAACGAATCGGTCATCACGGCTTCGCCATGCAGATCGTCGGCGGAAAACGGGCCGATCACGACGCCGAAATCCACTTCGCCCGACTTCACTTTTCGGAGCACGTCGGACTGGACGTCGTCCCTCAGGCTGAGCGTGACGAGCGGAAACTGCCGCGAGCACGACGCGATCACGCGCGGCATCAGCCGGCACGCGATCGTGGGGCTCGCCGCGACAATCACCCGGCCGCGACGCTGCTGCCCGAGATCGCGCGCTTCACGCAGGGCTTCGTCCAGATCAGCCAGAAGGCGCGACACGGTGCCGACGAGATCCATACCGACATCGGTCAGTTGCACTTCCCGCGTGGTCCGGTCGATGAGCTTCAGTCCGATTTCGCTTTCCAACTCGCGCACCGAGCGGCTCACCGCTGACTGCGTCAAGCCGATCTCGGCTCCGGCGCGGCTGAAGCTGCGCAGCCGCGACACTTCAATAAAGACGCGCAGTTGGCGCAACGTCACGTTAAGCGAGGCGTTCATTCCGGCGATTCATGAAAAGCATGGTCTCATGCGCAATTATAGGCCATCGCATGGGTTTCGCTGCGGTGCAGCAAACCGCCCGGAACGCACGCCGGGAGGGCCTGCTGCACAGGATTGGTGATTGTCCCGATTTCTTAATCAATCGGATTCGGGTCTGATACGGGCCATGCTGGCATCGCGTCAGCCTACTGCCATGCGGGTTTCCCGGATTTCGCGACGTGCATGGCATGGTTCTCGCATTTCATTGCGCACAGAGGTCGAAGCACAGCGGACGTATCGGAAACTGGTTTGCCGCAGCCGCTTCGGCCTTCCCTGGATTCGTTCATCGGATTCGACCAGAGTGCGCGGCGCGGGGCAGCGCACCGGGGTTAGCTTCGCTGAGGTGAGATATGGTGCTGTTCGACGATTTGAGAGATAACGAGTGGGCGCTGGTTGAGGCGTTGTTCTGTTCGGAGCCCGCGCGCAGCGAGCGGCGCGGCCGGCCGCGCGTCGAAGCGCGATCGGTTGTCAATGCGGTGCTGTGGGTGTTGTCGACGGGCGAAGGCTGGTCGAAGCTGCCGGGCCGTTATCCCTCGCCGCCCACCTGCCGCCGTCGTTTCGACGAATGGCAAGCCGACGGCACGCTCGCGGAAATCGTGAAGCGTCTGTCGAGCAACGGCCGCGAGGTGTCGCTGCGCGGGCGTATTGGATCGAGCGCGGTGAAGCCGCCCGCTCCGCCGAGCCGCGATCGACTGCGCGGCGCGTTCTGGACCAATCCCGAATCGTGGCGCGCTCCGGCCAAGATGGCCTAAGCCTACTGCATCACACGTCGAAGCCGGTCCTGCCGGCTTCGATCACTTTCGGGCGCTGCAATGCCGAACTCGCGCGGTTCCTTGCGCGATACATCTCTTTACGATTGCTTACAGCGCCGCAACGAATCGAGGCTTAGCGTGACGAGTGACCCAACAGGTCCGATCAGGGCTTCAGGACACTCTCATGAAGGTTTCGTTACTGCTCGTGCGTGGCGTCTTGGCGGGGCTCGCCGGCGTGGCGACCGTTGCTCACGCGCAGCCGCCTGCATCCGATCTGCATCTCACCGCGAAGACGGCGGCGCCCGCATCGCCTGACGTTGCGCGCGCTCGCGCCGCGACGCCGCCTGCGCCGCGCGGCGATCTGCGCGGCGACATTGCAAGCAACGCGCGCGCTCGGCCGGACAACGACCGCGACGAACGCTCGCCGCATCACTGAATCTTCGGGCAACGAGTCTTGATTCAGGCGGAACCCGCTGAATCGGCGGCAGTCACACCCAATGCCATGAGCACAGCATGGCAACAGTGGAATCCGGTCTGCCCGTGTCCTCGGACACGGGCTTTTTTTTGCCCGGACTTCAACTACCGCTTTCCGCCGTCGCGTCACATTCTGGCTTCGAGCACCGCTTCGTGGCCACCGAAGGTGTACGGTTCCGTGCGACGCAAATCCCAGTCGATGGAACGCTCATCGCGCGAGAGCCGCGTGAATTCCTGTTTTCCGCGCTCGGTGACGACGGCGATATCCACGGGTGCATGAAATCCCGGCGCTGGCGCGACGGTGCGTTGCCGCGCGAGCTCGAGTAGCCCGAGGGCGCGAAGGTGGTCGAAACCCTTGGGGCGTTTCGCCCACGGAACTTGACGATACTGCGCCCGGCGAAGTGCTTCGAGTACCGCTTCGTTGGAATACGTGGTCATCTCGTTTTTTCTTCCTGTGCAGCCGTGACGACGCTCGTGACGGTCGCAAGACGGTCCGCGACGTCGACTAAACGCGGCGCGCCGAATTTCACGCCAGCGAACGATTTAAGCGTTCGCTGCCTGAATGTTTGGCCGCCGCTTGCGCTAGGTGCTGCTTTCTATTAAAAGCCCCCGTTGAGAGCGCGCTAATCACGCGCTTTCCTGCGACAACCGCCGATGCGCTCTGACCACGCGATGACGGAGCAAATTGCCCTGAAACCAATACGTTACTCCAATTAAATTGGTTCTATTTACTTTATTGCTGCTTTTTTTTGCATTGTTTGCGTTTTGCAAGCGCCTTCGTGCGGCGATTATCATCCTCACCGTTCTGCTCGCCTGGGGCCTCGGGAGCGGCTGGCTCGCGAGACCGCTGCTGCACATCGCGCAGCGGGGTTACGAAGACACCATGCCGCCCTCTTTCGGTCCGAAAAACACCATCGTCCTGATGGGCGGCGGCACCGACCGGCGTCACGGCAAGCTGGTGCCCAAAAGCGATTCGATGCCGCGCATCGCGGCGGCGGCGCGGCTGTATCGGCAATGCCGGGACACAGGCGCTTCGTGCCGCGTCATTCTGAGCGGCGGCGATCCCCAGCACCACGGACAGGCCGAGGCCGACAACTACGCGCCGTATGTCCTGGCTCAGGGCGTCGCACCGGCCGATCTGACGCGCGAGAACAAGAGCCTCAACACGTACCAGAACGCGCAAAACGTAGCCGCCATCTTAGGCAACGCCCATGACACTGGGTTGATCGTCATCACATCCGCGTATCACATGCGACGTTCGGTCCGGGCCTTCGAAGCGTTCGGCTACGAGCCGCAGCCCTATGTTTCGGACGTGCGTGAGAATCGGCTGACGGTATTACCGCGATACAGAAGCCTCGAGAACAGCGAGCTTGCGCTGCACGAGCTGGTGGGTCTTGCGCGTTTTCACGTCTGGCGCTGGCTGCACCTGTACTAAGACGCCGAACGGTTCTATATCAAAATAATCAGGACTGGAAAGTACCTGTTCGCGCCGGTATCATTCCGCTCCGGCTGGCAAGCCGGGCCGGTATCGTCGTCCGACACGCCGCTGACCTGATCTCGGCCTATGATGGGCGCTGTCAGGCGGAGGCTTGTTCCCGTAGGCATCCCGTTACGGATGCGCGCCAAGGCCAGGCGGGAGCGATTTTTGCTCCGATGTATCTGTCTTTCCAACCGGATCGGACAGGCGATTCCCGGGTTCAACTGCTACTAGGAGGTAACAATGAAGAAAGTGTCCCTGGCTGTTTTGTTGTCCCTGAGCGCGGTCGCATCGGCCTACGCGCAGAGCGAACAAGGCGTGACGATGAGCACCGATCCCGCACGGATCGCGGACATCGAATCGCGCGCGCAGAATCTGCAATCGCAGCAGTCCAGCATGCAAAACATGCAGATGGATCAATCGAACACGATGCACAAGTCGGGTCATCACAAGAAGTCGCACGGCAAGTCGATGCACCATTCGGCCGAGTAAGGCCCTCGGTCGCCGGCCTGCTTCTGGCAGGTCGCGCCGCGCCGTCATCGCAGTGCATGAACGCGATGACGGCGAAATCCGTTTTGGGCTCAGCCGCGCGCTGCGCGATGCGCCACCCAATCGCCGCCCTCGATGCGCGGCAAGCCCTGCACCGCACTCGCGGCTACCGGATAGATGAGGCAAACGACATGCGTCGCCTCGCCATCCAGTTCGACATCCACATGCAGCCGGTGCGCGCGAAAAAGTCCCTCGACGCCCGGATACACTTCCTCGATCTCGTCCAGCACGGCGACGAGCGCATCCTCGATGCGATACACATCGCCTTTGACCGGCGTGCCGCCCTCCTCATCGAGAACGAGGCCGGGATAAGCGCCGAAATCGTAAAGCCGTCCACGCACGTGCGCCGTGCCGATCCATTGCGGCGCCGCGATCCCGCTGCGCTCGGCCGCGCGATTAATGTCATTGATCTCGCCCGCGCGCAGCGTGCCGTACACGAAAACGTATTGCATCGAAGAAATCGCTCCTTCCGCTAGTCGCCGAGGTACGCATTATCGCCGCCCAAAATTGCGCGGACGGACTGCCGGCTCGCTTCGGTTAAGATCGGCGGATCGCGGCCAGCCAGGCCGCCCGACGAGCCGCCATGCCCACGTTCGCCGATCCCCGCCCGCCGTTCGAGCAGGTCGAACACCTCGACATTCCCGTCGAGCACTCGCCGACGCTCGACCATCCGATCCGCGTTCGCTCGCGCCCGGTACCGTATGGCGTGCGGATCGCGCTGCATACGCATCCGTGGGCGCAAGTCGCCTACACGTCGCGGGGCGTGCTGCGCGTGGCAACCGCCGATTCGACGTGGATGGTGCCGCCCTCGCGCGCGATCTGGGTGCCGCCGAACGTCACGCACGAAGTGTTGATCGTGGAAGACGCGTATCTCCGCACGCTCTATGTGGACGCGAGCGTCGTGCCGGCCGGGCTCGGCGCGTGCCGCGTAGTGGAAGTGTCGCCATTGTTGCGCGAGGTGATCGCGGCGCTGGACGAAGCGTCGATCACGCGTGAGCGCGAGCGCCTGCTCGGCACGCTTGCACTGGACGAGATCATCCGGTCGCAGCCGCTGCCGCTCTCCGTGCCGATGCCGAACGAGAAGCGCCTGCGCGCGCTTTGCGACGCGGTGCTCGCGGACCCTTCGCACTCGGATCTCGAACGCTGGTCGTCGGAAGCCGGCGCGAGCACGCGCACCATCGCGCGCCTGTTCAGACGCGAACTCGGCGTGAGCTTCTCGCAGTGGCGGCAGCAGGCCGTGCTGGCACGCGCCATTCCTTTGCTGAGTCAGGGCCGGCCGCTCGCGCAGGTCGCGCGTGAGTTGGGGTATCAAAGCCAGAGCGCATTTTCGGCGATGTTTCGACGTGCCTTCGGCGAGAGTCCGCGTGCGTTCTTCGCCCGCGACGCCAGCGACGAGCGCGATCAGAACGACACGCGCGCTGTCTAATGCTGCGCGCTGCGTCGGCTCAGACGCGCCGGACCATATGTCGAATGGCGCCGAGCTGGGCCAGCCTGGGGCCGGCCGGACGATATCCGAGCCGCATATAAAGACGCGCCGCCGGGTTGTCGACGAAAACGCGCAGTTGGCATTCCGCCAGCCCACGGGCCCGGGCCCAGCGATGCGCCGTGTTCAGCAGAAACGTGCCCGCGCCTCGTCCCCGGTAGCCCGGCGCGATTTGCACATCGCGTATATGCAGCGAGTTGTCTTCTTCGGTCACGCGCATGACGCCGATGGGTACGCCGTCCGCCTGCAGGATGAAGTTCTCCGACTCGCGCCAGCTCGAAAGAAACAGGTCGCCGCGCCAGACAAGATTATGACGCCGGTAATAACCGACCATGTTGTCGTGCGTGAGGGCCTCGGCGAAGGCGAAGTCGGCCATCGTCGCCTGGCGGAGTTGGTAGAGCGAGAGGTCTTCGGTCGGGTCGAGCATCGCACGCATGCAGGCACGGGACAGTGCCTCCACACTAAGACAGCGCGCGCCTGCTGGCAATGGAAAATGCGATGCCGGTGTGAAGACCGAATCGGCGCGGCGAAAAAGCGGCGAAAGATGGGCAAAAAAAATCCAGCCCGAAGGCTGGATTTTTCACAACAAGCTGGCGGAGCGGACGGGACTCGAACCCGCGACCCCCGGCGTGACAGGCCGGTATTCTAACCAACTGAACTACCGCTCCAACTCTTTCATCGTTTCTCGAAGATCAAGCTTCGAGAAATGTGCAGCGCTTTCTACTAGCAGCCGCCGATGTTCTGGCGTCCCCTAGGGGATTCGAACCCCTGTACTCACCGTGAAAGGGTGATGTCCTAGGCCTCTAGACGAAGGGGACAACGTACTTCTTGCAATCCCGCGGCGAAAAAAAACCGGCTGATCAGCCGGAGTATTTCCTGCTCGCAAAATGTTGGCGGAGCGGACGGGGCTCGAACCCGCGACCCCCGGCGTGACAGGCCGGTATTCTAACCAACTGAACTACCGCTCCAGCTCTTTCCTTGCTCCACGAGGCTCTAGTCACCTCATGAAACCGACAGCGCATTCTCTAGCAGCCGCCTGAATTCTGGCGTCCCCTAGGGGATTCGAACCCCTGTACTCACCGTGAAAGGGTGATGTCCTAGGCCTCTAGACGAAGGGGACAGAAACTTGTGATTCTGTCTTTACCGCTTGCCTCGCTGATTTACTGCTGCAAATCAGCGAAGACCGAGATTCTAAACAACTTCGCGTTACTTGTGAAGTATTTTTTGCGACTTCCGAAACCCGGAGAACAACTTCGCAATCACTTCATCTGTTCTTGGTGGAGGTAAGCGGGATCGAACCGCTGACCTCTTGCATGCCATGCAAGCGCTCTCCCAGCTGAGCTATACCCCCTTGCAGAACAGAAACGAGATTCTATAGGCCGCTTTTGAAGTTGTAAATACCTTCTGGCGATAGAACTGACAATTTTTTCACTTATCACTTCGGGAGCGCGCGCAGGGGCTTCTTCAGCGATCTTGCGCGCGTCTATGCTTAAGCGGCCGCGCGCTCCAGACGACGCAGCACCGTATCGCGGCCGAACAGCATGAGCACGATGTCGATGGACGGCGTATGCGTCGTGCCCGCGACGAGCAGGCGCACCGGCATCGCGAGTTGCGGCATCTTCAGCTTGTGCGCGCCGAGCGTCGCCTTCAATGCCGCCGAGATGCCCTCCTTGGTCCACTCGGCTTGTTCGAGCGCCGCGCGCAGGTCCGCGATCGCGGGCCGCACCGCGTCGGTCACATGCTGCGCGAACGCGTCGGCTTCGATCGTGGGCTCGCGGTAGAACATCGCGGCGTTGTCGGCGATGTCCTTAACCGTCGACGCGCGATCCTTCAGCAGCCCGACGACCTGATCGAGCGGCGCGCCGTTGTCGATTGCCGCGGCGTCGATCCCGGCTTGCAGCAGGAACGGCCGCGTCAGTTCGGCGAGCCGCGCGTTGTCCGCTTCCTTGATGTAGTGCGCATTCAGCCAATTGAGCTTGTCGTGGTCGTATTGCGCGGGCGACTTGCCGAGATGCTCCAGATCGAACCATTCGATGAACTGCTCGCGCGAGAAGATCTCCGCATCGCCGTGCGACCAGCCGAGCCGAGCCAGATAGTTGACGACCGCCTCCGGCAAGTACCCCGCGTCGCGGTATCCCATCACGGCCATCGCGCCGTGACGCTTGCTCATCTTTTCGCCCTGCTCGTTCAGCACGGTCGGCAGATGCGCATAAACCGGCGTCTCGCCGCCGAGCGCGCGCAGGATGTTGATCTGGCGCGGCGTGTTGTTCACGTGGTCATCGCCGCGGATCACGTGCGTGATCTCCATGTCGAGATCGTCGACGACCACGCAGAAGTTGTACGTCGGCGTGCCATCGGGGCGCGCGATCACGAGGTCGTCGAGTTCTTCGTTCGAGATCTCGATTCGGCCCTTCACCGCGTCGTCCCACGCGACCACGCCCGTCAGCGGATTGCGAAAGCGCACCACCGGCTTCACGCCTTCCGGAATCGGCGGCAGCGTCTTGCCCGGTTCTGGACGCCACGTGCCGTCATAGCGCGGCTTTTCGCCGGCGGCGCGCTGGCGCTCGCGCAACGCGTCGAGTTCTTCCGTCGACATATAGCAGTGATACGCGAGACCCTTCTCCAGCATCTGGCCGACGACCTCGCGATAACGGTCCATGCGTTGCATCTGATAGAACGGGCCTTCGTCGAAATCGAGGCCAAGCCACGCCATGCCTTCCAGGATCGCGTCGACGGACGCCTCTGTCGAACGTTCGACGTCCGTATCCTCGATACGCAGCACGAAGGTCCCTTTCATCTTGCGCGCGAACGCCCACGGATAGAGCGCGGAGCGGATGTTGCCGAGATGGATGAAGCCGGTCGGGCTCGGGGCAAAGCGGGTACGGACTTGGGTCATTGCTGTTTTCTCGATGGACTCGAATGTTTGCGCTCGCCCGGCGAAAAGAAGCGGCCGAGCGAGAGAGCGAAGAGGCGAACGGGCGGCGCGTGAAAGCGCCGTTGGCTCTTGCACGAAAGCGGTTGCCGGCCGGGATGCACGCACGTCGGACACGCGTCGGGCACCGGCTCGATGACCCGAAATTATACCCGCCGCCCGCCTCGCGCCTGAGCCGGCGCCTTTTGTTTTATGATGTGCGCGCCGTTTCTTGAGCACCCGGAAACGCGCATGCAACTGCACACTCGCCGCATCGCTGGAGTCTCACTTGGAATCATCGTCACGTCTTCTTTCACGCCGTGCATTCTCGCTCGCGGCGGCGTCGTCCATTCTTGCGGCCTGCACGAGCACGAGCGGCGGCGGCCTCGGCGGCAAGAGTTCCCCGGTCGCGAATACGCCGGCCCCGGAACCGCAACGCGCCGCGCGAATCGGCCTCGCGCTCGGCGGCGGCGCGGCGCGCGGGTTTGCGCATATCGGCGTCATCAAGGCGCTCGAAGCGCGCAACGTCCGCGTCGATCTGGTCGCGGGCACGAGCGCGGGTTCGGTGATCGCGGCGTTGTACGCGTCCGGCATGACCGGCATCGCGATGAACAAACTGGCGCTGACGATGGACGAAGCCTCCATCAGCGACTGGGCGATGCCCTTTCGCGCGCGCGGCATCCTGCAAGGCGTGGCGCTGCAGAACTTCCTGAACAAGACGCTCGACAACCGGCCGATCGAAAAGATGGCGAAGCCGCTCGGCATCGTCGCCACCGACCTCAAAACCGGCCAGCCGATTCTCTTTCAGCGCGGCAATACCGGCGTGGCCGTGCGGGCGTCGTGCAGCGTGCCGTCGATCTTCGAGCCGGTGAAGATCGGCGACCACGAATATGTCGATGGCGGACTCGTGAGCCCGGTGCCCGCCGCGTTCGCGCACAAGATGGGCGCGGATTTCGTGATCGCGGTCGATATCTCCGCGCGGCCCGAAACAGCGCTCACGCAGAGTTCGTTCGACGTGCTGATGCAGACGTTCACCATCATGGGCCAGTCGATCAAGGCGTACGAACTCGACAAATACGCGAACGCGGTCATCCGCCCGAATCTGAACGCGATGAGCAGCAGCGACTTCAGCCAGCGCAACGCCGCGATCCTTGCGGGCGAAGAAGCGGTGTCGAAGATGTGGCCGACGTTGCAGCGGCAACTGGCCGAGCGCGGCATGCGCGTTTGACGGCATCAAAAAGACGAAGGCCACGCAATGCGTGGCCTTCGCGCATCAGCGCAGCGACTTCACCTTGTCGGCGGTGATATCGCCGGGCTGGCCGCCCCATGTGGCCCGCAGGTAGTTGGCCAACTGCGCGATCTGCTCGTCGCTGTACGTCGCGGCGAAGCTTGGCATCGGCTGCATGCGCTCCACGCCGGCGAACGGCTGCGCTTCGATGCCGTCGAGCATCGATACGATCAGATTGTGCGCGTCGCCCTGGCGCAGCGTCGAGTTGTCCTTCATCGCGACAGCGACGTGCGGCTTGCCCTCGCCTTCGCGTCCGTGACAGCCGGCGCACGAATCGAGATACAGATTGCGGCCGGCCGCGAGTTGTTCCGCGGCGGCCGATTGCAGCTTAACCGGCGCTGGCGCGGGGGGCGCGTCGCCGAGCAGATACGTCGCGAGCGCGCGGGCGTCATCGCGATTCAGATGCTGCGTGCTCAGATACACGACCCGATGCATTTCGCCGAAAGCCGATCCCTGCCGCGCGACGCCCGTCGAGAAGTACGCCTGCAAGTCCGCGCCGGCCCAGCCGCGCGCCGCCAATGCAGCCGGCGTGATATCCGGCGCGGCGATGCGTCCGAGCGCGCCGCCCTGCAGCGTCTTCGCGTCCGCGAGCTGACCGAACGCGCCGCGCGGCGTGTGGCATTCCGCGCAGTGTCCGAGCGCGTTGGCGAGGTAGCGGCCGCGCGTCCAGTCGGCCGATTGGCCTGCGGATGCATCGGGCAGCGCGTCGTTCACAAACAGCATGTCCCAGAACCGCACCGCGAAACGCATGTTGTACGGAAAGCGCAGACTCGCTTGGACGTTCGGCACCGCGGCGGGCTTTTGCGCCATCAGGTAAGCGTAGATAGCGTCGCTGTCTTCGCGCGACATCTGCCGGTACGACGTGTACGGCATCGCGGGATACAGCTTGCCATGCGGCGTCTTGCCGTCGTGCAGTGCCGCGTAGAACGCGTCGGACGTCCATTTGCCGATGCCGTACTTCGCATCGGGCGTGATGTTGCTGCCATAGAACGTGCCGAATTGCGACTCCAGCTTCACGCCGCCCGCGAACGGCGCGCCGCCTTCGGCCGTGTGGCAGGCAGCGCAGTCAGCCGCTTGCGCGAGGTAGCGTCCGCGAGCGACGACTTCCGGCGAAGCGGCGGCCTTCTGCGCCACATCGCCATCGCTGTGGCACGCGGACAGCGCGAGCGCGGACAGTGCAAACGGAAGCACACGCATCAACGAGCGGCGCACGGTACGCGTCATGATCGATTTCATCATGCGGCGTCCTTCACGAGTCCGGGCGTGGCGAGCACGAGGTCCTTCACGGCTTCGTAGTAGCGCACATAGCCCGTGCAGCGGCAGATGTGGTCGTTGAGCGCGGCCATGATCGTCGCTTCGATCTGATCCTTCGCGATCGGCTCGCGCTTGAGCCGCTCGAGCAGCACCGTCGTCGCGTTGACGAAACCCGGCGTGCAATAGCCGCACTGGAAGCTGAAATGATCGAGGAACTGCTGCTGCACCGGCGACAGTTCGACCACCTCGCCGCGTTCGTTGCGCTTCGCGTGTTCTTCGATGGTCCGCACCGTCTTGCCGTCGAAGAAGTGCGCGCCGTTGATGCACGTGCGCACTTCCTCGCTCGTGCCGTCCGCGTGATCGACGATCACCACGCACGCATGGCACACGCCCTGCCCGCAGCCCAGCCGCGAGCCCGTGAGACCGGCGTATTCGTGCAGAAAGTCGATCATCGGCAAACCGGACGGCACCGGCATCGGGCCGACCTTGTTGCCGTTGATCGTCATCGAGAGCGAGCGCATGTCGACGCCCGCGGCGGATGGGATGGCCGTCATGCGAGCACCTCCTGAATGTTTTGCGGCGTCACCGGCAGGTCGGTGAAGCGATGGCCGATCGCGTGCGCGATCGCGTTGACGATGGCCCCGACCACCGGAATCATCACCACTTCGGCGATGCCCTTCGGCGGATCGGTCTCACTGAGCGGCGACAGCACGTCGCTGGTCTGATTCCACACGGCGACATCGCTCGCGAGCGGCAGCCGGTAGCGGTTGAAGTTCCACGTGCCGTTGCCGGGGCCGTCTTCGTAGAGCGGCAGATACTCGTGCAGCGCGTGCCCGATGCCCATCGCGAGGCCGCCCTGCAACTGCCCTGACACGAGTTGCGGCGCGATCGGATTGCCGCATTCGAGAATCGAGTGATGCGACAGCAGTTCGACCTTGCCGCTCGCCTCGTTCACGGCCAGTTCGACGAGCGTGCCCACCGCGCTGTAGTACGTGACCATCGCGTTATTGCGCTGCACGGGCGGAATCATCACGCGCTTGCGGTCGAGCACGCGATATCCATTGGCGGTGGTCTTGCCTTTATCTACGGCACCGCTGCCGAAGCGCACCGACAAGCCGTCGAGCGGCAACTGATCGGCCGCGCCCGCGATGTCGAACTGCGCTTCGCTCCACTGCCAGCGGTTGAACGTGTGCACGACCGCGCCGGTCGCGAGTCCGAGTTCGTGCGCCTTCTTCGCGAGGACGTCGAACGGAATCGGCTGGAGGCCGTCGGCGGACAGCTTGCCGTCTCTCCAGCGCGCGTCTTCGATTCGCACGACGAACGATGCCGCCTGACCGCCGCCGATGCCTTGGCCCCAGATCGCCATCGCGGCGGGCCAGAGGCCGTGGCGGAACAGCACGCGCGCCGCCTCGCGCGTCGCGTGCGAGAAGTAGTACGCAGAATTCGTCGCGCTCGCCGGCGACATGTACGCGGGCGACCAGCGCGGATTCGCGCTCAGCCTGTCCTGCTCGGCCTGCGACATGA
Organism: Caballeronia sp. BCC1704; assembly: GCF_902833455.1. NCBI lineage: Bacteria > Pseudomonadati > Pseudomonadota > Betaproteobacteria > Burkholderiales > Burkholderiaceae > Caballeronia > Caballeronia sp. BCC1704. The sequence continues at coordinate 2,076,517 of NZ_CADFFT010000001.1, forward strand.
GGTACGGATCGCCGCTCGTGACGACGGGCAGATCCGCCCAGTCGGTGACGGCCATGTGGACCTCGGCGGCGGGCTTGCCGAGCCACTTTGCGACGACGAGCGCCTGCGCCGTGGATGATCCCGTGCCGATCTCCGCGCCCGAGTGCGAGAGCGCGATGCGTCCGTCCGCGCTGAATTCGACTTTGGCGAACGCGCTCTCCGCGCCGGTGCCGAAGTCTTTCTGCACGCACGCGAAGCCAACGCCATAGCGCATGCCCGGATGCGCGGCTTCGTACTCCGCCTTGCGTTGCGCGCGCCCCGCCCACAGCGGATGCGCCTTCGCCTGCCGCAGCACGTCTTCCGCGCGCACGGCGCCTGCCGGAATCGCGCCTTGCGTGTTCTTCATGCCGGTGCGCATGACGTTGGCTAGACGCAGGTCGATCGGGTCCGTGCCGAGTTGCGCGGCGATGTCGTCGATCATCATTTCGGTCGCCGCCATGCTTTGCAGCGTGCCGTAGCCGCGCGCCGAGCCAGCGTCGACCGCCCGCGAAGCGATGGCGACCGCGGTCAGGTCGCTCTGCGGAATGTAGTAGATGGATTGCGCGGCGGTCGCGCCGACCATCGCCACCGACGGCGAGAAATTGCAGCGTCCGCCGCCGTTCGCGATGAACTCGCCCTTGAACGCCTGAATCTTGCCGGTCTTCCTGTCGACCGCCATGCGATATCGCATGTCGAACGCGTGGCGCTTGAGCGAGCTTTGAAACTGCTCGAAGCGGTCGAACGCGAGACGCACCGGGCGGCCGTCGCCGTACATCGCCGCGACGAGACCGTAGAACGGCACGTTGAAGTGATCCTTCGAACCGTAGCCGACCGTGTAGCACGGATGCAGGAACAGCTTCTTCACCGTGAAGCGCGATTTCGTCGCCATCTCCAGCGCGCTCTGCGCGACTTCATACGGCCCTTGCGTCGGCACGACCATGTGCAGCGACTGCGTTGCGGCGTCGTACCAGCAGTTCGCGTTGTCGGGCTCGAGCGCGGCGGTATCGACGGATTGCGTCGTGTATTCGCGATCCACGACGAGCCATTCTCCCGGCGGATGATCCAGCGCGTTCGCGATGGCCTGCGCGTGGAACATGCCCTGCTCGTCGAGCTTGCCGTGTTCGTTGGCGTCGGCCCAGACGGGCTCGCGCTTTTTCATCATGTGCGGGAAAAGCGGCGAGTCTTTCAGGCTGGAGAACGCGTCGTCGTCGAACGGCGTCTTGCCGCCCACGCGCACGAAGCGGAACGACGCCCACGGATCGCGCTCGATGAAACCCGTCGTCGCGCCGTAGCGGACGACGCCTTCGCGGAACTGGAGCTTGTCCTTCGCGAGACGGAAGCGCGCGAAGTCGTGATAGATCAGGATGGCGACCGCCTGGCCGAGATAGGCGGGCGTCTTGCCGGCGGGCAACAGCATGTCGTCGCCGTAGAAGGCGGGAAACGCGAGCTTGTCGCGCGCGAGGTCATCCGCCGTCACGACGCGATCGGGCGCGAGCCCGCCGTCGAGGATCGAAAGGTCGATGCCTTCGTACAGGCGATCCGCGAGCGTCGTGCGCAGGATCAGCGCATGCGATTGCTCCTGCGGCCAATGCGGCATGTCCTTCGCGCGGATATCGCGTGCGAAGACTTTGTCGCCTGTGACTTTCGCGATGCCGTCGATGCGGAACTTCGGATAGCCGCTCGTCGCATGCCATTGAACGGGCGTCAGAATGCGCTCTTCGAACAGCGCGGCGAACGCGCGGCTGCCCAAAGGCGCGATGAACACGGATACGCCCGCGAGCGCCCCCGCCTTCAGAAAACCGCGACGCGACAGGCCGAGTTTCCCCATGTACTTCTCCTCGAATGAACGCCTTCTGGACGCGCGCAGGCGCTGACGACCGCGCCGCCGCGGCGCGGTCGTCGTGACATTCGTTTGCAATGCAAAGGATCGAACCGCAAGCAGCGACGGTGTCCGGACGTTATGGTGACGGCCGGCATCGTTTGCCGGCACGCAGAGGGCGGGATTTTAAGGGGCCGATGCACGCGCAACAACGCGCGCGGCGTCAAGTTCTGTCAAGATTCGGCGCGACTTGTATAAACGAAAACGGCGGCGCTCTTGCGAGCGCCGCCGTCGTTCAACAATCAGCGAGAGACGGACTCAGTAGTCCGCGTCTTCGATCCACGCCGCCTGAATGGCTTCGAGGATCTTTTCGTTCGATTTCTGCGGGTCGTCGTCGAAACCTTCCAGCTCGGTCACCCAGCGATGCAGGTCCGTGAAACGCACATATTGCGGATCGACATCCTGGTGCGCGTCGGTCAGGGCCATCGCGATCTCCTGAGTATCTGTCCACTTCATGAGCGAGCCTCCTGTCAGTGATTTTCTTTGGCGTGATTGATGGAGTACCGGGGAATCTCGACCACGAGATCGTCCTCGGCGGGCATCATCGCCTGACATGATAACCGCGATGTCGGCTCGAGACCCCAGGCTTTGTCGAGCAGATCGTCTTCGTCCTCGCTCGACGGTTCGAGCGCGTTGAAGCCCTCGCGGATGATGACGTGACAGGTCGTGCACGCGCACGACTTCTCGCACGCGTGCTCGATCTCGATTCCGTGTTCCAGCAGGTTGTCGCAGATGCTCTTGCCGACATCGGCGTCGATCACCGCGCCGTTGGGGCAAAGTTCGACATGAGGCAGCACAACGATTTGAGGCATGGTTTTCCGTGAATGCTTGAGTGAATCAGACGTCGTCGAGCTTGCGGCCCGCGAGCGCGCGGCGAATGCTCTTGTTCATGCGGCGCGCGGCGAATTCGTCGGTGGCGGCGGCGAGCGCCTTCGTCGCCTCGTCGATCTGCTCGACCGACTCGCTTTGCGAGCGCGTCGCCAGTTCGCCGATCAGCGTTTCGATCTGCGCGCGTTCGGCGTCGTCGAGCAATTCGCCGTCGGCGGCAAGCGCGGCCTGCGTCGCTTCGATCAGCCGCTGCGCTTCGACGAGCGCCTCGCGCAGCGCGCGGGCGCGCATGTCGGTCTCGGCGGTCTTGAAGCTCTCTTCGAGCATGCGGGCGACGTCGTCATCGGCGAGACCGTACGACGGCTTCACCACCACCGACGCCTCCACGCCCGATGTCTGCTCGCGCGCAAAAACCGACAGCAGACCGTCCGCGTCCACCTGATACGTGACGCGGATGCGCGCCGCGCCCGCCGCCATCGGCGGAATGCCGCGCAATTCGAACCGCGCGAGCGAGCGGCAGTCGGAGACGAGCTCGCGCTCGCCTTGCACGACGTGGATCGCCATCGCCGTCTGGCCGTCCTTGAAGGTCGTGAAGTCCTGAGCGCGCGCCGTCGGAATGGTCGAATTGCGGGGAATGATCTTCTCGGTGAGACCGCCCATCGTTTCTACGCCGAGCGACAGCGGAATCACGTCGAGCAGAAGCCAGTCGTCGCCCTCGCCGCGCCGGTTGCCCGCAAGCAGATCCGCCTGAATCGCGGCGCCCAGCGCGACGACCTGGTCCGGGTCGAGATTGACGAGCGGCGGCTGGCCGAAGAACGCTTCGACCGCGCGGCGGATCACCGGCATGCGCGTCGCGCCGCCGACCAGCACGACGCCCTTGATATCGGCGGGCGTCACCTTCGCGTCGCGCAGCGCCTTCTTGGTCGGCCCGAGCGTGCGCGCGACGAGCGATTCGGTGAGCGCGGCGAATTGCGCTTCGGTCACGGCCACGTCGATGGTATCGCCCGACGACAGGCTCGCCTGCACGCGCGTTTCGCTCGCCGACGACAGCGCCTCTTTCGCCGTGCGCACGCGATCGAGCAGCAGGCGCACGTCTTCCGGCGTCTTCGGCTGGATGCCGGCTTGCGTCAGCACATGGCGATACAGCGCGTGATCGAAGTCGTCGCCGCCGAGCGCGGAATCGCCGCCCGCCGCGAGCACTTCGAACACGCCCTTCGTGAGCTTCAGGATGGACAGATCGAAGGTGCCGCCGCCGAGATCGTAGACGGCGTACAGCCCTTCGGAAGCGTTGTCGAGGCCGTACGCGATGGCCGCGGCCGTCGGCTCGTTGAGCAGGCGCAGCACGTTGAGGCCCGCGAGCTTCGCGGCGTCCTTGGTGGCCTGGCGCTGGGCTTCATCGAAATAGGCGGGCACCGTGATGACCGCGCCGACGAGATCCTCGCCGAGCGTGTCTTCCGCGCGGTAACGCAGCGTCGCGAGAATCTCCGCCGACACTTCGACCGGGCTCTTCACGCCGTCGACCGTGCGAATCTGCACCATGCCGGGCGCGTCCACGAAATCGTACGGCGCGTTTTCCGCGCCTTCCACTTCGCTCTTGCCGCGGCCCATGAAGCGCTTCACCGAGACGATCGTGTTGCGCGGGTCCGTCGCGGCTTCTTCCTTCGCGATACGGCCGATGCGCCGGCCGCCCTTCTCCAGATAGCGCACCACCGACGGCAGCAGCACATGGCCGTCCTCGTCGGGCAACGCTTCGGGCACGCTGTTGCGCACGGCGGCCACGAGCGAGTTCGTGGTGCCGAGATCGATGCCGACCGCCACGCGCCGCTGGTGCGGCGCGGGCGCCATGCCGGGTTCTGAGATTTGCAGTAAAGCCATCGTTGGTCTTGTGGGGTTGTATGGCGCGCTGGGCCTGTGTTTTCTTGTCGTGCTGGAGTGCAAGTGCGCTCGTCTTCAGGCGTTTTCCAGCCGCTCGATCTGCGCGCCGATCTCATGCGCGACGCGCTCGATGAACATCAGTTGACGCACCGCTTCGCTCGCCGCCTGATCCGCATTGCTGTCGATCAGCGCTTCGAGTTTGGTAAAGCGCACGCGCTCTTCATCGCGCAGTTCGGTAAGCAGCGATTCCAGCGCGCCGATGTTCTTCGCCGCGGCGGCATCTTCGATATTCTCGCGCCATTCCATCTGCTGCATGAGGAATGCGGGCTCCATCGCCGTGTTGTTTTCCGCGCCCACGTCGATGCCGCGCAGCGACAACATATAGCGCGCGCGCTTTAACGGATCGCGCAGCGTTTGATACGCCTCGTTGGCGCGCGTGGCCCACTGCATCGCGAGCCGGCGTTGCGCGTCGCCGGCGGCGGCGAAGCGGTCGGGATGCACTTGCGCCTGCACAGTGCGGTAGGCGTCGTCGAGCCGGTCGCGGTCAACGGCGAAAGTCGGCGGCAGGCCGAAGAGATCGAAGTGGCTGTCGGTGAGCGTTGCCATGGCTGTGTCAGTGAGTTCGGGATGCGCGAATGAAAAAGGCGGCCCGCGCCGCCTCTTGTGCCGAAACCGCCGGCGTCACGCGCGTTACACGCGGAACGATTCGCCGCAGCCGCATTCGTCTTTCGCGTTCGGATTGTTGAAGCGGAAGCCTTCGTTCAGCCCTTCGCGGGCGAAGTCGAGCTCGGTGCCGTCCAGATACGCGAGGCTCTTCGGATCGATGACGATCTTCACGCCCGCCGATTCGAACACCATGTCTTCGGGTGCCAGTTCGTCGACATATTCGAGCTTGTAAGCCAGACCCGAGCAGCCGGTAGTGCGCACGCCCAGGCGCAGGCCCACGCCCTTGCCGCGCCGCGTCAAATACTTCTGCACGTGTTGTGCCGCCTTCTCCGTCAACGTGATTGCCATAGTCGTCGCGTCTCTCGCGCTCAAATCGTGCTTCCCGCAGCGCCGCCGCGTTCGTGCTGCGGCGCTGCGGCCTTTCCCTGCCACCTGCGTGATGCCCGCTTACGCAGCGTGCTGCTTCGCCTGCGCGTCGTCCGTTTGCGGCGCAGCCGCGCCGTGACGCTGCTTGTAGTCGGCGACCGCTGCCTTGATCGCGTCTTCCGCGAGAATCGAGCAGTGGATTTTCACCGGCGGCAGCGCCAGTTCTTCGGCGATCTGCGTGTTCTTGATCGACAGCGCCTCGTCGAGCGTGCGGCCCTTCACCCATTCGGTCACGAGCGAGCTCGACGCGATGGCCGAACCGCAGCCGTACGTCTTGAACTTCGCGTCCTCGATGATGCCGTCCGCGCCCACGCGAATCTGCAGCTTCATCACGTCGCCGCATGCCGGCGCGCCGACCATGCCGGTGCCGACAGCGTCGTCGTCCTTCGCGAACGAGCCGACGTTGCGCGGGTTTTCGTAGTGGTCCAGAACCTTGTCGCTATAAGCCATGATTCAACTCTCCGTATGTTCGTTTCGCGTGGACGCAGTGCGCTTCGTTCAGTGCGCCGCCCACTGGATGCTCGAAATGTCGATGCCGTCCTTGTGCATTTCCCAGAGCGGCGACAGATCGCGCAGTTTCGCAATCTTGCTCTTGAGCAGGTTGACGACGTAATCGACGTCCTGCTCGGTCGTGAAGCGGCCGACCGTGAAGCGGATCGAGCTGTGCGCGAGTTCGTCGTTGCGGCCAAGCGCGCGCAGCACATACGACGGCTCGAGCGAGGCCGACGTACACGCCGAACCCGACGACACCGCGACATCCTTCACCGCCATGATCAGCGACTCGCCTTCGACGAAATTGAAGCTGATATTGAGGTTGTGCGGCACGCGGCGTTCCATGTCGCCGTTGACGTACACCTCTTCGATTTCCTGCAGGCCGTGCAGCAGCCGGTCGCGCAGCATGCGGATGCGCTCGTTTTCCGTCGCCATTTCTTCGCGCGCGATGCGGAACGCCTCGCCCATGCCGACGATCTGATGCGTCGCAAGCGTGCCGGAACGCATGCCGCGCTCGTGGCCGCCGCCGTGCATCTGCGCTTCGATGCGCACGCGCGGCTTGCGACGCACATACAGCGCGCCGATGCCCTTCGGGCCATACGTCTTGTGCGCCGAGAACGACATGAGATCGACCTTCAGCTTTTGCAGATCGATCTGAATCTTGCCGGTGGCCTGCGCCGCATCGACGTGGAAAATGATGCCCTTCTCACGCGTGATCTCGCCGATCGCCTCGATGTCCTGAATCACGCCGATCTCGTTGTTCACGCTCATCACGGAAACGAGAATGGTGTCCGGGCGAATCGCCGCCTTGAACGTGTCGAGGTCGATCAGGCCGTCTTCCTGCACGTCCAGATACGTGACTTCGTAGCCTTCGCGCTCCAGCTCGCGGCAGGTGTCGAGCACAGCCTTGTGCTCGGTCTTCACCGTGATGATGTGCTTGCCCTTGCTCTTGTAGAAGTGCGCCGCGCCCTTGATGGCGAGATTGTCCGATTCCGTCGCGCCCGACGTCCAGATGATCTCGCGCGGATCGGCGTTCACCAGCGCGGCGACCTGCTCGCGCGCTTCTTCGACCGCGCGCTCCGCGTCCCAGCCGTACTGGTGGCTGCGCGAGGCCGGATTGCCGAACTGCTCGCGAAGATACGGAATCATCTTGTCCACCACGCGCGGATCGATCGGCGTCGTCGCGCTGTAGTCCATGTAAATGGGCAGGTGGGGGATATCGTTGTTCATCAGTCGCTCCGGGAAAATCGGTCAAATCGCTTGGCTGGGTCGCTGGCGCCGCGTTGCAGTACGTTCTGCGGTTCGCGGCGGCCGGGCGGTCAGCCAGCCAGATTGAAAATGGAATTCGGACCCTTGGGCACGACGCGCGCAGCCTCGACGCCTGCCGGTTCCGCGCGCCGGTCGCGCAGCACCGCTGCCGAGCCTTCGCGGGCGCGTTGCTGGTCGACCAGATCTTTCAGCGAGACGGAATCGAGATACTCGACCATCTTCTGATTGAGCGTCGCCCAGAGTTCGTGGGTCATGCAGTGGCCGTCGTGCTGCTTCGTGCCTTCGCACGTGCCCTTGCCGCCACACTGGGTCGCGTCGATCGGCTCGTCCACCGCGATGATGATGTCCGCCACCGTGACGTTCTCCGCCCGGCGCGCGAGGTTGTACCCGCCGCCCGGACCGCGCACCGATTCGACGATCTCGTGCCGACGCAGCTTGCCGAACAGTTGTTCGAGATAGGAAAGCGAGATGCGCTGGCGCTGACTGATGCCTGCCAGCGTCACCGGGCCCTGCTCCTGGCGCAGCGCCAGGTCGATCATCGCCGTGACGGCGAAACGGCCTTTCGTGGTGAGTCTCATAATTGGGGGCTAACGCTAATACTCGATGATTTTGATCAAGTATAAATATCCCACAGTTTTAGTCAAGTATCCAGGCGGAATAAGTAACGATTTAGTCGATCTTTTCGCCGCCAGCAGCGCGCGGCGAGCTACGGCCGAAGCTGCGCCCGCAGCGCGTTCAACAAGCCTTCGCAGGCGTCCTCGCACTGGTCCAGCACGCGCTCGAAGCCTTCGTCGCCGCCGAAATACGGATCGACGACCACGCGGCTGTCGTCGCGGGTCGCAAACTCCATCAGGAGCCGGATCTTGTCGCGGTACTCCGGGGGACAGACCGACGTGAGCGCGGCAGCGTTGGCGTCGTCCATGACGATGAAGAGGTCGAAGCGCGCAAAGTCTGCTGCGGCCACCTGACGGCCGCGCAGCGCCGAGAGATCGTAGCCGCGCTTTTTCGCCGCGCGCTGGGCGCGCTCGTCGGGCGGCTGGCCGATGTGCCAGTCGCCCGTGCCCGCAGAATCGATGACGATCCGGTCAGCCAGTCTCGCCCGCTCGACCAGTTCGCGCATGACCGCTTCCGCACTGGGCGACCGGCAGATATTGCCGAGACAGACGAAGCAGATTGCGATCGAATTCATCGGGCCGAACGGGGAAATGGGTGTGGGACGCCGCGCAGACAACCGCGGGTTCGAATGCGCTCGGATTATACAAAGGCTCGTCGGAACGCGCCCGGACGGGCCCGCGACCGGCGCTCTCCCCCGCGCAGGATCAGCCCTTTTCGCGATGAATGTCGTGCGTGACGAAGCCGCTTTCGCCGTCCGGCATGTCGAGCCAGTCGCGGTGCGCGAGCGTGCGGCGGATATCCGCGAGCCCGGTCTCCCAGTGCTCGCGCATCGTCGAGAAGCCGAACTGATAGTCCTTGTACTGGCCCTCGTACTCCTTCTGCCGATAGATCAGGTGAATGATGTTGTAGCGCTTGGAGCACGCCAGTTCGGCGGCGCGTCGGCACCACTCGTCGGTGTTGCGAAGCGTCTCGGGCACGAGGTCGAGGACGTGCTTAAGCACCTTGCGGTAACGCTGGGCACGCTGCATCTCGTCCGTGACGAGCCGGGTGCGGCTCGAATACTGCACGTCCTTGATGCGGCCCGTGACATCGACGATGTTGTCCGGCACCGGGCCGCGCGCGCTCCAGAGATCGACCTGGAACGCGAGCGTGTCGCGACGCGGCGTGGCTTGCGCGACCTCGTAAAGCGGCGTGTTCGACATGAGGCCGCCGTCCCAATAGAACTGTCCGTCGATCTCGACGGCGGCAAAGCCCGGCGGCAGCGCGCCCGAGGCCAGAAAATGCTCGGCGCGCAGCTTCGTTCGCGTATTGTCGAAGTACGCGAAGTTGCCGGTTGCCACGTTCACGGCGCCGACCGACACGCGCGTCTCGCCCGAATTGATGCGGTCGAAGTCGCAAAGGCGTTCAAGCGTAGCCTTGAGCGGAGTCGTATCGTAATAGCTCGCGGTCTCGGGCGAACTCGATGCCACCGGCGACGGCGGCGGAAAGCGCGGCGCGAAGAAGCCCTTCTGCCCTTCGACGAGCGCATCGACCGCCTGCAACGCGGTAAAGGCCTTTCGAATCTGGTCGGTCGAATCGAAGAACGCGCGCTCGACGAACGCGGGCAACGGAAAGCCGAACGCCGGCTGACAGATGGTTTCCCAGAATTCCCGCAGCCGCTCGACGCGATTCTCCGGCGCGTTCCCCGCGATGATCGCGGTGTTGATCGCGCCGATCGAGATGCCGGCGATCCAGTTCGGGTGAATGTCCGCCTCGTGCAAGCCCTGGTAGACGCCGGCCTGATACGCGCCGAGCGCACCGCCGCCCTGAAGCAGGAGCGCGATGGTCTCGTAGGGCGGCAAGCTGATGCGCGGCGCTTGTTCGTGGCTGCGTTCGCTTCCGAGGGCTTGCTTGTCGTCGCTTTCTGACATGGGGCCTCGTTCCTTATTGCCTGTACGAGCCGCGGCTCACGACGAACGATTGCCCTGTGCGTGGCGCCGGTTCGAACGCGGTCTGCGCCGCGTCTTCGACCGTTGTGGACACGCCGTCCACGATGCCTGTGACCACCGCCGTGTTGCCGTCCAGCTTACCGTTCTGTGACGTGCCAAGCTCCTGTCGGAAGACTGAATGACAACACGCGGACCATGCGACCATCAAGCCGGCCAATCGGCATAGGCGGATTCGCGTTCGCTCGCAAGGATCGCCTAGGCCGTTCGGCCAGCTATTGCGCGAAGCCGGGAGCGGCTATTGTGCATGAACGTAGCGGTGCGTCGCAGCCGCCGGCCGAGCCGAATAACCGCGCCTACGTGCTCCGCTACAATTGATCGCTTTCGCTTTTCATCGCTTCTTGCGGGTCACTCGTCATGCTCAGTTACCGTCATGCCTTTCACGCGGGCAACCACGCCGATGTGCTGAAGCACGCCATTGTCATTCAGATGCTTCGATATCTCGGGCTGAAAGACAAATCGTACTGGTACATCGACACGCATGCCGGCGCGGGCGTGTATTCGCTAGCGGAAGGCTTCGCGGCGAAGAACGCCGAGTACGAATCGGGCATCGCGCGATTGTGGGATCGCACCGACTTGCCGCCGCTGCTCGCCAATTACGTCGATGAAGTAAAGGCGTTGAATCCGGACGGCGCATTGCGCTTCTATCCGGGCTCGCCGTATCTGGCTTGGCGCGCGCTGCGCGAGCAGGACCGCATGCGGCTTTTCGAGCTACACAGCACGGAAATCGACGTGCTGCGTCATAACTTCCGCGACGCCGGCCGCCGAGCGATGATCTACGACGGCGACGGATTCGAAGGCATCAAGGCGATCCTTCCTCCGCCGCCGCGCCGCGCGCTGGTGCTGATCGATCCGTCTTACGAAGACAAGCGCGACTACGCGCGCACCGTCGAATGCCTGGAAGAATCGCTCAGGCGCTTCGCCACCGGAACCTATGCGGTGTGGTATCCGCAAGTTTCTCGCATCGAGTCGCAACGTTTCGCCGATCAGTTGAAGGCCATCCAACCGACGGGCTGGCTGCATGCGACGCTCACCGTCAAGGCGCCGCCGGCGGACGGCCTCGGCTTGTTCGGCAGTGGCATGTTCATCTTGAATCCGCCGTATAAGCTCGCGAGCGAGTTGAAGCAGGCGTTGCCCTATCTCGTCGATGCGCTCGGTCAGGATGCAGGCGCTGCTTTCAAACTGGAGCAACGAGCGGACTGATTGCGTCGGATCAGGGGTACGCTTCCCGTCGCCTGCGCGAGTGGCTCGGGTTAGTCGTCGCGGGGGTCGCAGTCTGCCCGCCATATTCGACGTACGGCGAAACCACGATCGGCTGCTGCTCCTGTGGCGGCAGTCCGGGTAACGTCGCCATCGGGACCATGCCCGGCGCGCCGAGGGGCGCGCTTTGCAGGACCGTCCCGCTCACGCCGCTATGAATGCCGGTCTGCGTATCGAGCACGAGCGGTTCGCCGCCGGGCTTCGCGAATGCCGAGTTGCCGTGGCAAAGCGCCACGGCGAACACCGCGCAGGCTGCGAGCAGGCGGGTCTGCGTCGCCTTGGAGATGTGGCGTGTCATCGATCGCTCTATTCGGTAGACGAAACGGCTTTACCTTACCCCGGTGGCAAGCTTTAGGCTAGGCGCTTACATCCACTTGACCGTTCTTTCGGGAGAATCATGAAGTCGACACGGAATCTGCTGCGCGCGGTACTCGCCGTCATCACCGTTTCCTTCAGCGTAAGCGGCTTTGCCCAGACCGCGGCGCCGTCGCACGACGGCATGTCGGGCATGAAACATGGCACCACCGCCCACGCGGATGCGCCCTCGAATGCAGCTTTCGAGGCCGCCGATGAATCGATGATGTCGAGAATGTCGGACGTTCAGTACACGGGCAACGCCGACCGCGATTTCGTCGCGCACATGATTCCGCATCACGAGGGCGCGGTCGAGATGGCGAAGGTGGAACTGAAGTACGGAAAGGACGCGAAACTGCGCGAACTGGCGAAGGACATCGTCGCGGCGCAGGAGAAGGAAATCGCGTTTATGAAGCAGTGGCTGGCGACCCATCCCGCGCAGAAGTGACGTCGCTCTGAAAAAGCGCCGAAACGACAAAGCCCCGCATGGCGGGGCTTTTCATTTCAACACCTGGCGCGCTTCGCGATGCGCGGACTCGGGCTTCAGATGTTGTAGCCGTTGTTTTCGAGCGAACGGATACGCTTCTCGAGCTGGACGACGTCCGACGACTGAGCGAGGTACTCTTCGCGGCGGCGTTGTTCGGCGGCTTCGAACCAGATGCTGAGTTTTTCGAGCAGGATTGCAAACATGATGTTCTCCAAGGATTGGTGCTGGTCCCTGGCGGTTCGGGTCAGGGATAACCCGCATTAGGGATAACCCGGATTATAGCTGACCCAGCTGCATTGGGTGAGTGAAATGCCCGCATGGAGTGCATTCCGTTTCGGAATGGTGCTTGGTTTTCCGCTCGTCAAACAACTGATTTCTCAGCAGAATCTGACTTAGCCGCAGATTCGAGCACCATTTATGTGCACTCACTGCGCCAGTTTGTCCAATATCGGGCAGTCGGGGCGCTCGTCGCCATGGCAATGCCGTGCGAGGTGCGACAGCGTGTCACGCATGTCCGTCAGCTCCGCAATCCGGCGATCGAGTTCCGCGACATGTTCCAGCGCGATTGCCTTCACCTCTGCGCTGGCTCGCGTCCGGTCATGCCACAGCGCCAGCAGTTTGCGGATATCCTCGACGAGAAAGCCCAGACGCCGCGCTTGTCGCACGAACCGCAGCGCATGCACTTCCTGTTCGCCATACACGCGATATCCCGATGACGTCCGCCCGACCGGCGTGAGCAAGCCGACGCTCTCGTAATACCGGATCATCTTCGCGGTGACGCCCGACGCGCGGGCCGCTTCCCCAATATTCATCCTGTCCTCCCTCGACTTTCCGTCGACTCTACACCTTCCAATCATGGCAAGGTATACGATGTCGATACTCTCACTCATTTCAAGAGGAACCGATATGACCGAATTCGAAGTTCAGGGCATGAGTTGCCAGCATTGCGTCGCTGCCGTCACGCGTTCGATTCAGGAGATCGACCCAGAGGCGCAGGTTCGCGTCGATCTGGAACGCGGTACGGTCGCGGTTGAATCGACGCAGACGGAACAGGCGCTGAAGGACGCCATCGACGACGCCGGCTATACCGTCGTAGGCGCAGCTTCCGCATGACTGGCCGCAAGGGGTTCACCGTCGCGCTGATCGGCGCCTCCGGTCTTCTCGGGCGCGCAGTATCGGCTGAACTCGCCGGCGTGGCGCCGTGGCGCGTCGTGCATACCGCGCATCGGCGCACGAGTGCGGACTGCGTGCCGCTCGATATCCGCGATCACGACGCCGTGCGCGCCTTTCTGGGCCGGGAAAAGCCGGATTCCGTCGTGATCGCGGCAGCGGAGCGTCGGCCAGATGTGTGCGAGAACGACCCGCAACTCGCCCGCGCGCTCAACGTGGACGCGGTGCGCGTCATCGCTAGCGAAGCGAGTGCGCTCGGCGCGTGGGTCCTGTCGATTTCGACGGACTATGTTTTCGACGGCACGTCGGCGCCCTACTTTCCCGACGACGCGCCGGCGCCGCTGAACGCCTACGGTCGCAGCAAGCTCGACGGCGAGCGCGCGTTGCTGGAAGCCGATCCGCAATCGTGCGTGCTGCGTCTGCCGCTGCTTTACGGACCGGTCGTCGACTGGAGCGAATCGGCGGTGACGAGCCTGACGCCCGCCATCGTCGCCTCCGCCGATCCGATAAAAGCGCCGGCTTCGATGGATGCGTGGGCCACGCGTTACCCGACCTACACACCGGACGTCGCAGTGGTGATCCGGGGCATGCTCGAACATCACGCTCGCGGCGCGACGATTTCCGGCATCACCCAATGGTCCGGCGACGAACCGATGACGAAGTTCGATATCGCCGGGCGCATCGCGCGCGTGCTGAAGGTGGACGCGAAGCTCGTCGCGCAACGCGAGCCGACCGACGCGACGCCGCGCCCGCGCGATTGCCATCTGGATTCCGGCCGCCTGGAGGCGCTCGGCATCGGGCGGCGCACGCCGTTCGATACGGCGATCGAACAGCTGCTCGCGAATTATCCGGCGCTGCCGTCGTCGTGATTCAGTGAAAGTCGCGGCTCGACGCGGCAAGGCGCCCGAGCAGCGCCGTGTGGTCTTCGAGCCGTTGCGCGACCAGATGCCGCACGTCGCCCTCGTTCTGCCACACGCCATGCACGCCGAGGAGCGACGCGCCGAGCAGCACCTTGCGCTGTTTCTCGACGAGTCCCGGCCACACGATCACGTTGATCGCGCCGGTTTCGTCCTCGATCGAGACGAAGATCGTGCCGTTCGCCGTGCCCGGCCGTTGCCGCACCGTCACGATGCCGCACGCCCGCACGACGCGCCCGGTCTTGAGTTCCGCGAGATCAGCGGCCGTGCGGAAACGCAGGCGCGCCAGCCGCGCGCGCAACAGCGCGAGCGGATGACGATTGAGCGTGAGCCCGAGACTCGCGTAGTCATCGACGATTTCGCGGCCCTCCGATGCCTGCGGCAACGCGAGCGGCGCCTCGGGCATCGGCGCGTCGCGCAGCAATTCCGGCGCGCGCTGCTGCGCGGTCACCGCCCACCACGCCTGGCGCCGGTGCCCCGCGATGCTCGCGAGCGCGTTGCCCGCTGCGAGCGCCTCCAGTTCCCGGCGCGACAAGGCGGCGCGGCGCGTGAGATCGTCGACATCGACGAAAGGCGCCTCGGCGCGCGCGATCATGATCCGCTCGGCCGCGGCTTGCGGCAGACCTTTGATGAGTTGCAGGCCGATGCGCACGCCCGGCCCGCCCGCGCCGTATCGCTGTGCCGGCAACTGGACACGCGCGGCGAGCTTGCGCGCGCCGCGCCGCATGGTCTTGCGAAAGATCTGATGCGGCAACGGCGCGCCGTAAAACTGCTGACGCCGCTGCTCTTTGCCGGCATCGAAGACGACGCGCTCGCCCCTGCCCGGCGACAATTCGAGCACCGATTCCCAGTCGCTCAGCGAAACATCGGGCGCGAACACCTCGACGCCGTGCCGCCGCGCGTCCTGCACGAGTTGCGACGGCGAATAAAAGCCGAGCGGCTGACTGTTCAGGAGGCCGGCCAGAAACGCGGCGGGCTCGTAACGCTTGATCCACGCGCTGAAATAGACGAGCAGCGCGAAACTCGCTGAATGGCTCTCCGGAAACCCGTATTCGCCGAAACCCTCGATCTGCTTGCACACGCGCGCCGCGAACTCGTGCTCGTAGCCGCGCGCGAGCATCTTCTTCATGAGATCGGCCTGATACTCCTCCAGATGGCTGCCGCGTCGCCAGGCGGCCATCGCGCGTCGCAGCTGATCGGCCTGCTCGGCCGTATAGCCTGCCGCGACCATCGCGAGCTTCATCACCTGTTCCTGAAAAATCGGCACGCCGAGCGTACGGCCGAGCACGGGCCGCAGTTCTTCCTTCGGATAATCCTCTTCCTCCAGACCCTGCTTGCGCCGCAGATACGGATGCACCATACCGCCCTGAATCGGGCCGGGACGCACGATCGCCACTTCGATCACGAGGTCGTAATACTTTTGCGGCCGCAAGCGCGGAAGCATGCTCTGCTGCGCCCGCGACTCGATCTGAAATACGCCGATGGTGTCCGCGCGGCAACACATCTCGTAGACGGCTTTGTCCTCGCGGCGAATGTGCGACAGGCCGAATTGCGGAATGCCCCGCCGCAGCGCGACGAATTCGAGCGCGCGGCGGATCGCCGACAACATGCCGAGCGCGAGCACGTCCACTTTCAGGAGCTTGAGCTGGTCGATGTCGTCCTTGTCCCACTGGATCACGCAGCGGTCTTTCATCGCGGCGTTTTCGATCGGCACGAGTCGCGACAGCCGTTCCCGCGCGATCACGAAGCCGCCGACGTGCTGCGACAAGTGGCGCGGAAAGCCGCGTAGTTCGCGCGTCAGGCGAATGAGATGCCGCGTGATGTGCGAGTCTTCACTGAAGCCCGCTTCCCGCAGATAGCCGGCCACCGCCGACGGCCCGTCCCACCACTGCTGCGCCTTGCCGATGCGCTCGATCAGCGATGCATCCAGCCCGAGCGCGCGGCCCACGTCCTTCAGCGCGCTGCGCGTGTGATACGTCGTGACCGACGCCGCCAGCGACGCGCGATGCCGCCCGTATTTCCGGTAAATGTACTGAATGACTTCCTCGCGCCGCTGGTGCTCGAAATCGACGTCGATATCGGGCGGCTCGTTGCGCGCCTGGGAAATGAATCGCTCGACCAGCAGGCCCATTCTGACCGGATCCAGTTCGGTGATGAAAAGACAGAAGCAGATGATCGAATTCGCCGCCGAGCCGCGCCCCTGACACAGAATGCCCTTGCTGCGCGCAAAGGCGACGATGTCGTAGACCGTCAGGAAGTATTTCTCGTAGCCCAGGGCGGCGACGAGCGCCAGTTCCTTGTCGATGAGACCGATGGTGTCGGCATCGAACCCGTTCGGCCAGCGCACTTTCGCGCCCGCCATCACGCGTTTGCGCAGATAGCTCGCGGGCGTTTCGCCCGGCGGCACGAGTTCCTCGGGATATTCGTACTGAAGCTCGTCGAGACGGAACGTGCAGCGGGCCGCCACTTTCAGCGTTTCCGCGATAGCCGCCTTCGGATACAGCGCGCCGATGCGCAGGCGCGTGCGCAAATGCCGCTCCGCGTTTGCTTCGAGCGCATAGCCGCATTCGGCAAGCGGACGGCCGAGGCGAACGGCAGTCAGCGTGTCCTGCAAGGGCTTGCGCGAGCGCGCGTGCATCAGCGCGCCGCTTGCCGCGACGAGCGGCAGGCCGCTCGCCTCCGAAATGACGCGGCACGAAGCGAGGCGCTCGTCGTCGCTGCCGTCCTGCCAGAGTTCCAGCGCAAGCCACGCGCGGCCCGCCGCGAAGTTGGCGAGCCAGTGCGCGCGTTCGAGCGTGTCGGCGAGCGTGGCCGCGCGCTGCGGCACGAGAATCAGCAGGCAGTCGGGCAAATGCTTCAGATGCGCGATATCGCCGCGCAGATCGGCGGCATCCGTGGCATTGGACGACGCGGCCGGATCGGTGAAATCTTCCGGCCCCAGCCGATACTGGCCCTTCGGCGAACGCGAGCGCGCAAGCGAAATCAGCTCGGACAGATTGCCGTAGCCTTCGCGGTTCGTCGCCAGCGCGATGAGCGTGCAGAACGGCTGGCCGTCGGCATCGGTCAGATTCAATTCGCTGCCGATAATTAGCTTGAGTGTCGATTGGTCGGGCAACGGCTGGCCGGCGAGCCGCGCGGCCTCGACCGCGGCTTTGACTTTTGCCTCGATGTCCTTGATCGCCGCGTGCGCCCGCACGACGCCGGCGAGCGAGCATTCGTCCGTGATCGCGAGCGCGGTATAGCCGTGCTCGAGCGCCGCGGCGGCCAGTTCCTGCGGATGCGACGCGCCGCGCAGAAATGAGAAATTGCTGATGCAATGCAGCTCGGCGTATCCGGGCAGGAGCGTGGACGCGGACACGGCGCCGGAAAAGTCTCCGCCGTCGTCGGCCAGACCGATGATGTCGTTGAGATCGTCCATCGGCGTCATCCAAAGAATCCGTGCAGGAACCACGCGCCGCTCAGACGCTCGCGATACAGCCAGAACATGCGGCCGCGATCGTCGGAGGCGACGTAGTAATCGCGCTGGACGCCGTTGCCGTCCCACCAGCCCGCTTCGATGCGCTCGGTTCGGCTGATGAGCTTCAGCGGACGGCGATAGAACGGCCGCTCGTTGCGCAGTTGCAGCTTTTGCGGCGTTTCGAGGATCCACGAGGGGCGCGGCTGCGAAGGCACGGCGCGATCGGGAAGTTGCAGCGGCTCGTCGGTGTCGGTCTCTGGCTCGTCTTCCTGCGCTTCTTCGGTCGCTTCCTCGGGCGCAGTTTCGACATGCGCGTGCTTCGGCTTTTTTGTGCGCTTCGGCTTGATATCGCGCACTGCCTGATAGGGCTCGACCGTCATCGCTGCCTCAGGCCGATGATCCTCCCGCGCAACCAGTTGCACGACATTCTCCGCTCCCAGGCGCGCGCTCAGACGTTCGAGCAGTTGCGCCATCGATTCGTTGTCGGAAGTCGGCATCGGAAACAGCGTGTCGGACGGCGGCGCGTGCTCGCTGACTTTGTCGGCGAACAGCTTCATTTCGATGACTGGAGCGACGAGCGTCGTCTGATTCAGCTTTTCGCGCAGCAGCCAGAGGACGTGATCGGCGTCGCGCGTCGGCACGGCCCACGCGACCTCGAGCGTCGATGTTTTCGGCGCGTGGCGCGCGGCCAGTTCGTGCTCCAGCAGCAGCGAAAATTCGCTCACCGCGGCGTGATGCGCGCTCAGCCAGCCGGCCAGTTGCAGCACGAGCCGGCGCGCTGCGAACAGCAGCGCCTCGGCGCTTTCCACGCGTGCCTGCAATTCCAACCGAGCCTCGAACGATGCCGGCGCACAGAACGCCTCGCGCGGATCGGGCGCCTGCCCGTAAGCCTGCGCGAGCCATTGCAGAATGCCCTGCCCGAACCGCCGCGCGACGCCCTTGCGCGGCAGGCGGCGCAAATCGGCGAGCGTCGAACAGCCGATCTGTTCGAACACGTTCCCATGCGATTCCGCCGACGGAACCAGCGACACCGGCAACGCGTCTAACACGCGCACGAGCGTCGTCTCCTTCACGATACGCACGCGACGCGTCACGCGGCGAGTGCGCGCATGCGCGAGCAGCCAGGCGCCCCACGCGGTCGGCGCACAGCCCATTCGCGACGTAAAGCCGCATCCTTTCACCGTCGACGACACCTTGGCGATCAGCGCCCGCAAGCCGCCGAAAAGCCGCGTGCTCGCACCGACTTCCAGCAGCACCGTATTCGCATGCGCGAGCACGACTTTCGGCGTGAACGCGAGCAACGCCAGCGCCACCGCTTCGAGCGCGCGCTGCTCCGCGTTGACATCGACCGCGAGCAGCGTCAGCCGCGGCGCCAGCGCAAACGCGTGAGAGCGCGTGCTGCCGGGCCTCACTCCCAGCCGAAACGCGATGAGGTCGGGCAGCAGGATGCGCGCGTGATCGGCGAGCGCGAAACAGGGCTGATCGATGTCCTGCGCGGCGGGCGTGTCGGCGCGGTCATTCGGCGTCGGCCTCGCTCCAAGCGAAATCGAACCGGCCGATGCGCATGGCATCGATGGCGGCTTGACTGCTTCGAGCGATAAAAGCGGCAATGTCACCGCTATCCACAACATGTTTGACCTCTCGTGCTTTCCTTTGCTGGCTGGCGCGGCGCAGATGCTCGGGCAACGCGGGCAACTGCAGCGGCAAGCGCAAATGCAACGGCTTTTCCAGCAACGGACCGCGTCGCTTGATGATGCTGATCTCCAGCATGACGACTTGCATCCATTCGCGACGATTCATCGTTGGCGCGGCTGCGGGCAGCATCGGCTTGCAGACCATTCGCAGCGGCGCCGCCGAAGACTGCTTCGCGGCATTCAATGGACGAAACAGGAACGCCAGCGACTGCGACTCCTGCGCTGCGACCTGTAATCGCCGCAAGGCTTCGGGGCGCGCTTTGGGGAGCCAGATCAATACGGCGCCGATGCCCTCCTGCTTGAGCGACTGTTCCGCGGCCCATAACACCTGATCGTCGGGCGCTTTGACCCAGACGAGCTTATTCGGCGCGATGTTCATTGCCCGAAACGCGGCGTGATTGGGCATCCAGGGTGGCGCGATGAAGACGACGGAGCGGCTTTGAACCGTCGTCAAGTCCCGCAACGTGCGCGCGAGCAGCCGGATCTCACCGACGCCGCTTTCTTCGATCAGCACTTCGGTCACGGTGCCCGGCTGCCAGCCTGCGCCTGGCAACGCCAGGTCCAGCATTCGATAGCCGCTCGGAACGACGCCTGAATGCGAGGTGGTGAACTGCTCGCCTTGCCATAGCTGCTGCTGCAAGCGCGACGTCAGTCCGATGTCCAGTAATGAAAGTGCGGCACCCATGGATTCCCGTCTGCCGTATGCAGAGTCCGCTATGCGTGAACGCGATGCGGCCTCCGGTTAATACTGTACATTTATACAGTATTTCGGGCTGCACTGGGGTATGGGTGGGAAGATCCGAGGAGGTGAGACGGGGCGCGGGTTCGTGAGCCCCAAACGCAAAAACCCCACCTTTGCGGGGTGGGGTTTTTGTTTTGAGCAAGGGGGAGCCTGACGATTACCTACTTTCACACGGGCAATCCGCACTATCATCGGCGTGGAGTCGTTTCACGGTCCTGTTCGGGATGGGAAGGGGTGGGACCGACTCGCTATGGTCATCAGGCTTTAAGGGGATGTTGTCTCGCCTGTGGGGCGCTACAACCAATCGGGGAAGAAGTAGTGGTTTGGGGTAGTGACTGTGGGCACAGTCGCTACTCAACCGGTGGCGCACCCGCTTCGGGGTGGCTTAAAACACACCAGTTATAGGATCAAGCCTTACGGGCAATTAGTATCAGTTAG